>NZ_JAHWXH010000001.1:0-2035525 GCF_031625015.1 Microbacterium aurantiacum | reverse complement strand
GGTGCGACGGACGCGTCTCCGCGAGCATCCGCAACGCCCGCTCACGCATCTCCGGCGAATACTTCCTGTTCATCGTGTTCCATCCTTACTTGAAGAACGGAACGAAAGTCAGGCCGATTCAGGTCGCCGATGGTGGACTCGCCGCTTCCAAAGCAGGCGACCGCATCCGAGCAATCGAACGCGAGCGAGCCGAGATCACAACTCGCCTCTCACAAGTCACGGACGACCTCAGCGTGGGCGCGGAGTACATCCGCGGATGGCTCAAGCTCCTGAACGATCCCTACGAGATGTACCGAACCGCAAACGATGAAATGCGCAGGCGTCTGAACCAGGCGATTTTCACTCATATCTGGGTAGTCGATGCCGACCGGGCCGAGTCGGAACTCACCGAGCCCGCACGCCTCTTGATCGACGCTCAGCGCCAGTGGGCAGCGCTCGCCTCGGACAGAAAAAAGCGCCCGTCGCTCGAAGGCGCGGACGCAGATAGCAGTGAAACCGTAGAAGACTTACTAGGGCCGATGGACTTGGCCTTTGGTTCTAGTAAGCGTTCTATGGTGCCCCTGGAGGGACTCGAACCCCCAACCGTTTGCTTAGGACGCAACTGCTCTTCCATTGAGCTACAGAGGCTGGCCCGGCCAGTTTAGCCGAGCGTTCCGGGGCGGGATCGCGGTCGCGGCGACCCGAGACACCTGCGGGCGCGTGGGAGGGTGGAGGCCCTGCGCACTCCCCCGGCATCCGTCATCGAGTGGTCCGCGTGAGCGAGGATGCGGCGAGCGACGCCTCCGAGACCGAGGTCGTGAGCCGGAGCCCGTTCCTCCACGCGCTGCTGAACACGGGCATTCTGGTCGCCGGCGCCGCGGTGGCGTGGGCCGTGTTCCTCCGCGACGACGACGCGCTCCTGTTCGCGTGGATTCCGCTCATCTTCGCGGCCATCGGCTGGTACGTGCACGGGCTGCTGTTGCGGGTCTTCCCTCCGCGATCGCGCTGGGCCGCCGCGTGGCGCGCGATCGCCGCGGCATACGTCGGGCTCGGAGTCGGGCTCTTCCTCCTCTCCCCCGGAGCACCTCAGCTCCTGTTCGGTGGACTGCTGACGTTCACGGTGTTCGGCGGCTTCATCGTGGTCGGCGCGGTGGCGATGCTGACGTGGCCGCTGCTCGGCATCCGCTCTCCGCACCGGGTCGATCCGCTCGCGGAGGACGAACCTCCGTATCCGGTGTGAGTCGACACCCATACGGCGGTATGGGTTGCGGGCGGCGCAGATTCTCGGAATCGTGGCCGACTCGATGACCGCAGGAACGGAAGGAGCCACCATGCTCACCATGACCGACACCGCGGCAGAGGCCGTCAAGACGATCGTCTCGCGCGTCCCCGAGGCCGGCGACGGAGGAGTCCGCATCCGCGACACCGGCGCCCAGAACGGCTTCGAGCTGAGCGTTGCTCCCGCACCGGAGCCGCAGGACACCGTCGTCGTCACCGACGGCGCACGTGTCTTCCTCGACGAGGCCGCCAACACGGCACTCGACGACCGGGTGCTGGATGCCGAGCTCGGGCAGGACGGATCCGTCCGCTTCGCCCTCGGCTCCCAGGCGTGATCTGACGTCTTCCGGCCGAGCCGGATGTGCGGGCCCTCGCGTTTCGACGCGGGGGCCCGCCGTCGCGTGTATGGGGGTGGGTTGCGGGGGGTGGATAGGGTCGAACGATGAACACCGCACGCCGTCGCGGCGAGATCGTCGGGTGGGTCGTCTCCGCCGTCGCGCTGATCGCCGGGTTCGTGCTCATCCTCATCGGGATCGCGACTCCCCCGAGCGCGTCGTTCGGGTGGTTCGCGTACGCGCCGCTGTCGAACTACGCCTACGTGGCCGGCGCTCCCGGTCTGGCCATCCCTCCGGTCACCGCGGTCGGATTCACCCTCTTCGTCATCGGACTCGTCGGGGTGGCGTTCCTCGTCGGCATCCGTGTCGGAGCGCGCCGCCGCGTGTGACCTCGTGACGCGCGTGGCCGCGTTAACACGCTGATTTCGGTGTCTTCTCGGGGTGTTCACACGCGGCACACAGGTTCACCCCTAGGCTCACGCGCATGCATATCGCTCTCGAGCTTCTTCCCCTGATGACTTCCGACAACCTCGGCAACTCCGGTGCCGGTGCGGGCGGACTCATCGGTGGCTTCATCGGCTACGTCCTGTTCGTCGCCGCCGTGTGGCCTTTCCTCAACAAGGCCGGTCAGCCCGGCTGGACCGCGCTCATCCCGATCGTCGCCGCCTTCTTCATCGTCCGCGCCGCCGGCCTCTCGGCCTGGTGGACCCTGCTCTACTTCGTCCCGATCGTGAACATCGTCTTCGCGATCATCGTCGCCCTGCGCCTCGGCAAGGGCTTCGGTCACGGAGCCGTCTTCTCGGTCTTCCTGCTGTGGCTGTTCGCCCTCATCGGCTACTTCATCCTCAGCTACTCCAGCAACACGTACGACCGTTCGCGCATCGTCTGACGCACCCCTCGACGCGACCCTGTTCTCCAGCAAGGATGAGCGGGGTCGCGTTGCGTGTGGAGGAGGCATCCGATGACGACGTATCTGATCTCGTTTCCGAGCTCGACCATGGGCTGGCGTGACACCGGGAGGCGCTGATGGAGACCCTCGACGCGTGGCGCGACTTCAACGTCGCGATGGTCGGGGCGACCTCGGCCCTGGCCGGGCTCGTCATCGTCGCCGCGAGCGTCAACATCACCGCGATCATCAAAGCCGCGACGCTGACCGCTCGCCTCGCTGCTGGAATCGCCAGCTTGCTGATGGGCCTGACCGCGTCCGCTATCGCACTCTGGCCTGACCTCTCTCTTCCCGGATTCGGCATCGGGGTGATCGTCATCGCGGCCATCTCGGCGATCTTCCCCGTCGCCGCGACGGCCCGCCTCGCCACGAACCCCGCCGCTCAGGGCAGCGCGCGACGCGCCGTCAACATCGTGCTCGCGTGGCTCCCGACCGTCGCGTACCTCGTCGGCGGATCCGTGCTCCTCGCGGGCCTCGCGGTCGGTGCGGGTATTGTCGCGGCCGGCACGCTGCTCGCGATCGTGAGCGCGGTGATCGTGTCGTGGGTCGCGCTGGTGGAAGTGCTGCGCTGAGGGCGTCATTCGCGGAGGCGCCAGCAGGAAGCGCAGCTGGGCACCCGCCGGGGGCGGTGTCGGTGGTGACCGGAAGGATGATCCAGTGACGACATCCGCCCCCAGCTTCTTTCCCGTCCCCGCGCCCGAACTGGATGATCTGCGCCGGAGGCTGGTGGCCGCGCGGCTGCCCGCGCAGACACCGGGCGACGACTGGTCGCGCGGGGTCCCGCTGCGCGTGCTCGAGCGGCTGCGCGATCGCTGGCTCAACGGCTACGACTGGCGCGCATACGAGCGTCGACTCATGAGCGAACGGCATGACGTCTTCGCGAGCGACATCTGCCCGCTTCACTACCTGCGCCGCGTCGGCGATGACGCTGCGCTTCCGGTGATCGTGATCCACGGATGGCCGTACTCCTACGCGCAGTTCCTCCCCCTCGCGGATGCCGTGGGACAGGCACGCACGATCGTCGCGCCGTCACTCCCGGGGTTCGGTCACTCCCCCGCGGCGTCGGTGCCGTTCAGCGCGGAACGCATCGCCCGCGCGTTCCATCTCCTCATGACGGAGCATCTCGGCTACGAGCGCTACCTGGTGTACGGAGAAGACATGGGCGGGCCGGTCGCGGACTGGATGGCCGGACTTTACCCCGATGCCGTCGCGGGTATCATCGCCACTCATCCGTCCTTCTCCGCGCAGAGGCGCGACGGTGTGGTCCTGACGGATGCCGAGGGCGACTTCCTCGTCTCGACGCGCGACCCGGCCGAGAGCGGATATGCCCACCAGCAGGGCACGCGACCGGACACCCTTGCCGTAGCGCTGCAGGACTCACCCGTGGGCCTGCTCGCCTGGATCGCCGAGAAGATCGCGGCGTGGAGCGACGGCGGCGTCACCACGGAGTTCGCGAATCTCGACGACGACGATGTGCTCGATCTCGTCTCGCTGTACTGGCACACGAGATCGGTCGGAACGAGCTTCCGCAGCTACGCCGAACCCGACGACCTCGACGATCATCCGCTCATCACGGTTCCGGCATCCATCCTGATCAACACCCACGAGTGCGGTTATCCCCGGTCGCTCGCCGACAAGAGCTACACCGACATCCGTTCCTTCGAGCGGCTGGAATCGGGTGGGCACTTCACCGCGTGGGAGAACCCGGTAGCGGTCGCCGCCTCAATTGAGGAGCACGCTCGGCACGTCACCGGCGCGTGACCGCTGCTGGCGCCACGAACGTGTCGGAGCCCCCTGGGAGCATCGCGGATCATGACGGCATCCGATCGCCTTCCCGACCCGACGCGGGCACCCGACGTCGTCGACGACTTCCGTGACGGCCTCGACCCCGAACTGTGGGTCGCCGAGTACCTGCCGCAGTGGACCACGCCTGAGCGCGCACGGGCGCGATACGCCCTCGTCGACGTGGGCCTGGAGCTGCGGATCGACGCCGACCAGCCCGACTGGCGGCCCGAGGACGCGCCGCTGCGCGTCTCGAACATCCAGACCGGCACCTTCTCGGGGCCCGTCGGCTCGGACCGCGGAACCCACCGCCACCGCGACGGCCTGCGAGTGCGTACCGAGACCCCCGAGCGACTGCTGTTCGCACCGTCTCACGGCCGCATCGAGGTGACACTCTCGGCGGGAACGGATGCCGGCACCATGGTCGCCGCGTGGCTGGTGGGTACCGAGCACCGTCGCCCCGAGGAGTCGGGCGAGATCTGTCTGTTCGAGATCGACGCCCACGCGGTCGGTGCGACGACCGGGGCACGGACGGGCATCAAGGCCCATCACGATCCGTCGCTCGTGACCGACATGGCGGAGGTGACGGTGCCGCTCGACGCCTCGCAGCCGCACACGTGGACCGTGATCTGGGGCGACGGCGAGACCGTCATCGGCTGCGAGGGCGTCGTGGTGCGGCGGATCGCGCAGGCGCCGGAGTATCCGATGTTCCTGCTCATTGACCTGTTCGAAATCGGCGGGCCCGGCGGGACGTACCCGAAGTCGGCGACGATCCATCGCGTCCGCGCGTGGGACGACACCGACCCGGTCGGACGGGCCGTGTCAGTCGCTCACGAGGTCGTCGATGGTGAAGGCGTTCAGCCCCTCGGCGACGGCGCCCACGCCGGTCAGCACGAAGGCGATCACGAGACCGAGGATCACCATCCACCAGCCCTTGCGCACGCACCGCAGGAGAACGGGCACGCCCACCAGCGTTGAGATGAAAAACTGCGCGAGGTAGAACATCCGCAGTTCCGCATCGACCCCGTTCGAGCCGAGGTTCCACGCGATGGCGAAGTTCAGCGCAGCCCAGCCGAGGAACGCCAGGCCGGTGATGAGCGCGCCGCGGCCGGCACGCTTCGCGGGTGCTGACGTTGTCTCCTGCGGGACGGGTGCCGGAGCGGCATCCTGCGGCGCCAGTGCAGGAGCGGCATCCTGCGGGGCTGGCGCCTGCGAAGCCCCCGCTTGCGGAACGGGTGCTTGCGGAACGGGTGCCTGCGGAACGGGTGCTTGCGGAATGGGCGGCGGGGTCACCGGTGTCCCACGCAGGAACCTCCCGCGACGTGCCTCGTGCTGAGCGACATCCGCGAAGCCCGCCTTCACCTGATCGAGCGAGAAATCGTCGAGCGTGCGACCGCTGTCCAGAAACCGTCGGCGTAGGCGATACCGCGAGACGGCCAGGGCCGCGCTCCCCCAGGTGAGCGCGACCCCGAGCACCAACGCGACGATGACGACGGGAAGCATGCCGACCTGCCCGCTCCGCGGAGTGAACACCCCCGAGTCGGAGGAAATCACCGAGCTCCACTGCTCAGGGAACGCGATGATCCGGATCGACACCGCCACGTAGACGGCGACGGAGTACACCCCCGCGACGACGGCGACGATGGCGGGGGTCCTCCCGCCGGCCATCACACCGCGACCGGTGCGACGCACCATCCGCTCGAGCGAGTCGAGCTTGTCGTTCTTCTCACGCCGCGACAGGACGACGCCCAGCGCGATGGCGACGATCGGAATGATGGCGGCGCCGACGATCGCCGCCTGCGTGAGGGACCGGAAGCTGATCGCCAGCGTGAGGAACGGCACGACCGCGGCGAAGACCACGAGCGTCCACAGCTGCGAGGTCTTCGTGATGCCCTTGTCGCGGATGACCCACACCAGGGTCGCAGCGAGA
The DNA here is from genome assembly GCF_031625015.1 of Microbacterium aurantiacum. Classification (NCBI taxonomy): domain Bacteria; kingdom Bacillati; phylum Actinomycetota; class Actinomycetes; order Micrococcales; family Microbacteriaceae; genus Microbacterium; species Microbacterium aurantiacum. The sequence goes on along the minus strand of NZ_JAHWXH010000001.1, from coordinate 2,029,275 downwards.
AGCAGCGCCGTCCCCCAAAGGCCGATGGCGAGGGTCCACCCGCCGATGCCGGTGACATCGATCCCGAACGGCCACACGAGGATCGGCAGCACGAACCCGAGCAGGTACGCCATGAGCGGGATCACGGTCGAGAACGCCATGATCCGGAAGACCCGCTCGGACGGGGAGACGGCGAACGTGTCGACGGTGGTCTGCATCGGGCACCTTGTCGGGGGTGTCGGGGAGCGAAGTCGGATCGTGGGCGTCACGAGCGACACGAGTGTCCATGATCACCTCGACACCCTTCGAGGTCAAAGCGGATGCCGGATGCCGACGCCCCGGCTCAGCGCCCGAGCACCGCGCGCGTGCTCGCCTCGGGCGTGAGGTCGATGCGGCGGAGCAGCTGCGCGTTCAGGGCGACCACGACGGTCGACAGCGACATCAGGATCGCGCCGACCGACATCGGCAGCACGAACCCGATCGGCGCCAGCACACCCGCCGCCAGCGGGACCGACAGCAGGTTGTAACCCGCGGCCCACCACAGGTTCTGCTTCATCTTCCGGTACGTCGCACGCGAGAGCTCGATCACCGACAACACCGACCGCGGGTCGGAACTCGCGAGGATGACGCCGGCCGACGCGATCGCGACATCGGTTCCCGCACCGATCGCGATACCGACGTCGGCTTGCGCGAGCGCGGGCGCATCGTTCACGCCGTCGCCGACCATCGCGACCTTCCGGCCCTCCCTCTGCAGCTCCGCGACCTTGTCGGCCTTGTCCTCCGGACGCACGTGCGCGAACACCCGGTCGATACCGAGCTCGGAGCCGACGGCGTCGGCTACGGCATCCGCGTCTCCCGTGATCATGACCACCTGGACGCCGAGAGCGTGCAGCGCGTCGACTGCGTCGCGCGACTCGGGGCGGATCTCGTCGGCGAGCTTCAGCCCGCCGATCACGGCCCCGTCGCGGACGACGTGGAGGATGATCGCGCCGTCCTGCCGCCACGCGTCGGCCTGGGGGACCTCGTCGGCGTCGACCTCGTCGAGCAGGCGCGGGCCTCCGACGCGGATCTCGGCCCCGTCGACGGTGGCGGTGACGCCGACCGCGGGCGACGAGGTGAACCCGGTCGCCTGCGCCAGGCGGAGGTCCTTCTCCTTCGCCGCGCGGACGATCGCCTTCGCCAGCGGGTGTTCGCTGTCGGACTCGGCGGCTGCAGCGAGCGCGAGCACGGCATCCGCATCCAGATCCCCGACCGGGTCAACGGCGGAGACGACGGGCTCGCCCTTGGTGAGGGTGCCGGTCTTGTCGAACAGGACGGTGTCGACGGTGCGCATGCTCTCGAGCGCGAGACGGTCCTTCACGAGAACCCCGCCGCGGGCGGCACGCTCGGTGGCGATGGAGACGACCAGCGGGATCGCGAGGCCCAGGGCGTGCGGGCAGGCGATGACCAGGACGGTGATCGTACGAATGACGGCGTCATCGGGAGAGCCGACGAGCGTCCAGACGAGGGCGGTGAGGACGGCGGCGCCGAGGGCGAACCAGAACAGCAGCGCCGCCGCGCGATCGGCGATCCGCTGCGCGCGGGAGGACGAGTTCTGCGCCTCGGTGACCAGCCTCTGGATGCCGGCGAGGGTGGTCTCATCGCCCGTTGCGGTCACTTCGACGCGCAGACCCGAGTCGGTGGCGACGGTGCCGGCCGTGACGAGGTCGCCGACCGTGCGGGCGACGGGGCGGGACTCGCCGGTGACCATGGATTCGTCCATGTCGGCGGATCCGTCGACGATCTTCCCGTCGGCGGGGACGCTGCCGCCCGGGCGGACCACGACGACATCCCCCACCCGCAGGTCGGCGGGAGCGACGGTGACGACCTGGTCTCCCTCGACGCGCTCCGCCTCATCGGGGATCAGCGCGGCGAGGGAGTCGAGCGCGGAACTGGTCTGCGCGAGCGAGCGCATCTCGATCCAGTGACCGAGCAGCATGATGACGATGAGGAGCGCGAGTTCCCACCAGAACTCCAGCTCGTGATCAAGGATGCCGAGGGTCGCGCCCCAGGAGGCGAAGAACGCGACGCTGATCGCCAGGCCGATCAGCAGCATCATCCCGGGCGTGCGCGAGCGCAGTTCACTGATCGCGCCGGTGAGGAACGGCCACCCGCCCCAGAGGTACATCACGGTGCCGAGCGCGGGCGCGACCCACATCGCCCATCCGGGGACGTCGTAGCCGAGGAGCATCCCGAACATCGGCGAGAACGCCACGACGGGGACGCCGATGATCAGGTTGATCCAGAACAGGCGCCGGAACTGGCCGACGTGGTCGCCGTGACCGGCGTGGCCGCCATGGCCGCTGTGGCCTGCGTGCTCGCTGTGGCCTGCGTGGTCGCCATGGCCTGCGTGGTCGCCCTGCGCGGACGGCGAGCCGTGGGCCGAGTGGTCAACGTGGGCCGAATGACCCTCGTGCTTCCCGGGATCGCCGAGGGCGGCATCCGACGGCGACGAGCTCCGGTGGTGTGCGTGCGGATCGGACATCGATTCACTCCCCGTGGGTGCGGTCTCTCAGCGATGGGCGTATGCTCGAACATGGATACCCCCCAAGGGTATTCCCGAAGGCCACGAATCGGAAGACCTCGTCCGAACGGAGACTCCCATGATGAAGACGATGCGCCCTGCGACGATCGCCGGGGTCACCCTCGCCGCAGCCCTTGCACTGACGGGCTGCGCGAGCGATGCCCCGACCATGCCCGGCATGGATCACGGCGACCACGCGTCCTCGTCGGCGGAGGCGGTGGATGCCAACAGTGCGGACGTCATGTTCGCGCAGATGATGATCCCCCACCACGAGCAGGCCATCGAGATGTCGGACACGCTTCTCGCGAAGAGCGACATCGACCCGGAGGTCACCGCGCTCGCCGAGCAGATCAAGGCCGCCCAGCAGCCCGAGATCGAGCAGATGGAAGAGTGGCTCGACGCGTGGGGTGCGGACATGCCGGGCATGGACGGCATGCACCACGGCGACGGGATGATGAGCGAAGACGACATGGAGGCGCTCGAGGCCGCGACCGGCACAGAGGCCGCGCGGCTGTTCCTCGAGCAGATGATCGAGCACCACGAGGGCGCCATCGACATGGCGCAGGACGAGGTCGACGGCGGCCAGAACGCGGATGCCGTCGCCCTCGCGAACGACATCATCGCCTCGCAGACCGAGGAGATCGCGACGATGCGGGAGCTTCTGTCTCAGCTGTGACCCGCGCCCGGCGGGCGGTGGGCCGGCGGTTCGTAGGATCGAGGGCGTGTTGGCGTTCGACAATCCCCTGCCGTTCCGGCCGCGCCGGGTGCTGGTCGCGGGGGTGTCCGGGGCGGGCAAGACGACCCTCGCCCGACAGATCGCCGAGGTCATCGACGCGCCGCACACCGAGATCGATGGTCTCTATCACGGGTCGGACTGGGTACCACGGGCGGCGTTCCTCGACGACGTCCGGGCGCTGGTTGAGACCCCGGCGTGGGTGACCGAGTGGCAGTACCGGTCGGCACGCCCCACCCTCACCGCGCACGCCGACCTGCTCGTCTGGCTAGATCTGCCGTTCTTCACGGTGACACTCCCCCGCGTCACCGGCCGGACGATCAGACGACGGATGCGGCGCGAGGAGCTGTGGAACGGCAACGTCGAACCCCCGCTGCGCTCGATCTTCACCGAACGCGACCACATCGTGCGGTGGGCGGTGCGGACGCGGAAGAAGTATGACGCACTGCCGCTGCGGCTCGCCGAAGAGCGGCCCGACCTCGCGATCGTGCGGCTGCGGAGTCCCCGCGAGGTGCGGGCGTGGGTGGCGGGGCCGCTCGCGCGGGTGTGAGCGGCCCCGCCCGCCAGCAGGTCATGTCACGTCGCCCAGCTGCAGCGCCGGCCAGTCGGCGACGTCGCGGAGAAGCTGCCGATCGTGGCTCGAGACGATGACCGCGGCATCCGTCGCCTGAAGGGCATCCGTCAGCTCATCGACGAGCGCGATCGACAGATGGTTCGTCGGCTCGTCGAGAAGAAGCACGTGCGGCCGGCCGGCGAGGACAAGCGCCAGCTCGAGACGGCGCTGCTGCCCCATCGACAGCTCGCCGACACGTTTGCCCGTCTCGCGGGCGTGCAGGAGCCCGAGCTGTGAGAGCCCGAGCGCGGCGTTCGCCGGAATGACCCCGCTCGCGACGAGCGCATCGACATGGTCGGTGAAGAGGTCGCTGACGCGGGCGTCGGGTGCGAGCGCGGTCTCCTGCCGGAGGAACCCGAGGCGTACGTCGGCGGGACGACGGACGGTCCCGGCATCCGCCGCGAGATCGCCGGCCACCACGGCGAGCAGGGTGGACTTTCCCGCGCCGTTGGGTCCGGTGACCACGAGGCGTCCGCGGTGCGACAGGGCGAAGCTCACCGGATGCGGCAGACGGTGGGCGACGGACACGGCTTCGACCGTCAGAAGCGCGGCACCCGTGCGCGTGGCGAGGTGAGGGAACCGCAGCTGCAACGGCGGTTCGGGAACCGTGATGCGGTGCGCATCCACCTGTTCCTGCCGCCGCCGGACGCTCTGCACCAGCCCGCCCGCACGCGTAGCGCGACCGTGCTTGTTCGTGCCCTTATCCGGACGCCAGCCGGAGACGAGCCGGTTCTGCGCGGCAGTGAGGTCGTCCTGCAGCCGCGCAATCTCGGCTTGCTGCCGCTCGTAATCCTGCTCCCAGCGCTCGCGCTCGGCCCGTCGACCCGCGCGGTAGCCGACGTAGCCGTCGCCGTAGACCCGCGCCCGACCGTCGGGGGTCGGGTCGAGGTCGACGATGGTGTCGGCGACATCGGACAGGAGGGCGCGGTCGTGCGTGACGACGACCACACCTCCGGTCCGTGAGCGCAGCTTCGCCGTCAGGAACTCCAGCCCGCTCCGGTCGAGATGGTTCGTCGGCTCATCGAGCAGCAGGAAGTCGTCGTCCGCGCCGAGCAGGCACGCCAGGCGCACCCGATAGCGCTGGCCGACGGAGAGATCGTCGAGGCGCACCGTCGCGTCAGTTTCGGCGTCCAGTGCTTCGAGCGCGATCTGGACGCGGCGCTCCGCGTCCCACGCGTCGAGGGCCTCAGCGTGCTCGAGAGCTGCGGCGTAACGGTCGTCGGCGTCGGCGTTTTCCGCCGCGAGAGCGGTCGCCGCGTCATCGAGGGCGTCGAGTGCCGCGAGCGCCGCGGCGATCGCCTCGGCGACGGCGTCACCGACCGTGCGGTCGTCTCCCGCCGGCATCTCCTGCTCGGCGACACCGAGCGTGCCGAGCTGCTGGACCGATCCCCCGTCGGGCGTGAGCGCACCCGCGAGGACGTGCAGGAGCGTGGACTTGCCGCGCCCGTTCTCCCCCACGATCGCGACACGCGACGTAGGCGTGACCGTGAGGTCGAGGTGGGCGAGGACGGGTGTGGCTCCGCGGATGACGGAGATGTCGGAGGCGATGAGCTGCGCGCGATGGCGCGCAGGGAGAGGGGTGGTCAGGGTGGGCATTCGTATTCCTCGGCGATGATGTGCGCCGCTTCGCGGGTCGCGCGAGCGCGCGCAGAATGACGGCGACCCGTACGGGGTCGATGACGAGCGGCCGCCGCGAGCTCGGATAACTCAACGAGCGCAGTGGGCCTCAGTCAGCCGTCACAGGAAGTACAAATGCACGCGTCGAGCCTACGAGGCCGGCGCGAGGGTGTGCAAGATCAGGGTCGCCGGGCCGCCGAGGAGAGGGCGGGCTCAGCCGACCGGGGCCACGTCGATCAGGACCTCGTTGCGGCGGAGGAACCACGGGATGAACGGAGCGTTGAAGCGGGCGAACTGCGGCTCGCCGACCGGTTCGAAGCCCGCCTCGCGGACGTGGGCGAAGAGGTCGTCGCGGTGGTTCGCGTACGCCTCCTCGGTCCAGCGGCCCGAGAACGTGGTGGCGGCGACGAGTCGCTCGGGAACGGTCCGGATCGTCACGCGCGCATCGGTCGGGACCGCGGCATCCGCTTCCTTGATCTCGGCGGGAAGCACGAACGCGACGACGAAACCCTCGTCGTCGTCTCCGGTCTGGACCACCGGCGCCGTCATCGCAATCTTCTCGGACGTCTGCGGCGAGCGCCCCTGCACGACCGGCGCGGTCATCGCGATCGACTGCCGCGAGACGTTGTCGCCCTTGATGTAGCCGACGAGTCGGCCGAATGCGCGGTTGCCGGCGTCCTCGAACGACACCCCGGTCACCGTGGTCTCGGCGACGACGTGCGGCGGGTAGCTGCGCAGCTCCCACTCCTGCTCCTCGCGGACGACGGTGTACGGCTGCTGCTCGGTCATGCTGCGACGCTACGCCCGCGGGATGCCGCGAGGAGGGGTCTTGACGGGCGACCTCGAGCGGGCTCCGGGTGTCGCCGCCTCGCGCTACTGTGCCGCATGCGCATCGTGGTTTCGGGAACGCACGCCAGCGGCAAGAGCACACTCATCGCCGACGTGGCTGCGGCTCTTCCCGACTACGCGGTGCTGCCGGACCCGTTCGAGCTGCTCGACGAGCGGTTCGACCAGCCGGGCCCGGCGATGTTCCTGCAGCAGCTGCGCGTCGCCGCCGATCGGCTCGAGGACGATCCGTCCGCCGACCTCATCGCCGAACGCGGCCCGCTCGACTTCCTCGCGTATCTCGCCGCCGTCGACAAGCTCGGTCGGGGCATAGCATCCGACGAGGCGATCGAGCGTGCGCTGCAGATGACGGCGAGCGCTCTGCGCGCCGTCGACCTGCTGGTGATCCTTCCCCTCGCCGAGGGCGACGGCATCCGTCCGGGAGAGGACGAAGACCTCGAACTGCGTGAGGCGACGGATGCCGCTCTGCTCGATCTGGTCGACGAAGCGGAGCTGGTCCCCCGCACCACACGGGTCGTCGAGATCACTGGCGATCGGGCCGCACGGGCGGCCGCGCTGCTCGCGGCGATGGCGGACTGACCTGCGGGGATAATGGCCCGATGGAATCGTGGGAGCTGCGCGAGTGGTACGCCGACTTCCTCGACACCTGCAACCGGCACGATCTGGACGAGGTTCGGGGGTTCGTCGATGCCGGCGTGCGGCGGGCGCATCTTCCGGGCGGCGCCGATGCGTTCATCGACGACCTCGCTGACCTGTTCCATGGGTTTCCGGACTGGCAGTGGCGCCGCATACAGGTCGTCATCGAAGACGACCGGATCGCCGTGCACCTGCGCGGAACGGGCACGCACACGGGGATCTTTCGCGGCATCGCCGCCACCCGACGTCATGTGAACGTCGCGGAATACGTCTTCTTGCGCGTGCAGAGCGGGCGCATCACCGAGGTGGCCGGGACGACCGACCGCGCCGAGATCGTCGCCCAGCTCACGGGGTGATTCGAGAGCGCTCGCCGGTCACCCCGCGTGGGCGGTGATGAACGCCGTGGTGCGGTCGTGGAGCTCGTCGCGCTGCGGCAGCTGCTCCCAGCCGTGGTCGGCGCCCTCGACGACGACGACCTCGGCACGGTCGCCGAACACCGCGGGATCGGCGTAGCGCTCGGCGTACGCGTGCGGCACGAAATCCTCGGTGCCGTGGAGGAGGAGCACCGGGCCGTCGTAGGACGCGGCCCGGCCGTACGGGTCGAACGCGACCGCGTCGGCGCGCATCGCGGGTCCCAGCCGCATGCCGTGGAAGTCGAACCAGCCGACCGTGTCGAGGGTGTCGAGCGGCATTCCCTGGAGGTGGCCGGAGCGGATCTCGTCCACGAACACCGCCGCCGTCGACCACATCGTCAGCGACCGGACGGGGCGGATCGACTGCTGCTCGGCCGCGACGACCGACGCGATGACGGCGCCGAGACTCATGCCGAGGAGGTGCAGGTCATTGCCGTCGACGCCGGGGAGGGCGCGGACGACCTCGAGCACCCGATGGGCGGTGCGGATGTCGCCCGAGGCGGTGGTGTCGAAGAACTCCCCGTCGCTCTCCCCGTGCCCCGCGCGGTCGTAGGTGACGACGGTGATGCCCGCGGCGGTGAGCCGCCGCGCCTGCGTGACGAACATGCGAGAGGCCTCGACGCGGGTTCCGCCGAACCCGTGGAAGAAGACGGCGACGGGGCGGGGGCCCGCGTGTGCGGCATCCGCCCGGAAGACGCTGCCGCGCAGAGTCGTGCCATCGATGTCGACGGAGAGCGGGGCGATGCGAGGGTCGGTCGGTGACGCGCTCACGAGGTCGCACCCCCGGCAAGAATTCGGATGAGGACGATGACCGCGGGCACGAGCACGGCGACCCCGACAATGAGGTCGGTCCATGTCGCCACCTGCTCCTGAGGGTTCTTCCCCGTCTTCGTCACGTGCATGAGACCGGCGAAGAGGAGGAAGAGCGCGCCCGCGATGCCGACGGGCAGCGCCCACCCGGGCACGAGCGCGAGGAGCCCGGCCGTCCCCATCGCGATGTTGGCGACCCCGAGTTCGCGGGTGAGCTGCGTCTCCTGGACCGACGGGGTGGTCCCGCCGAGGATTCGGGTCGTCGCCCCCTTGCCCGAGACCTGGGTGAGTCCCGCGAGCAGCAGTCGGGTGCCGACACCCCAGAACACCCACCATTTCGCGAACACCAGCAGGGGGTCGCCGCCGGCGACGGCCAGCTCCACCGCACCCGACACGATCGGCAGAACGATGGTCTGCGCGATCACCACCACGGCGTATCCGATCATGATGTGCCTCCCGCGTCTCTCGACACCATTGTGGCCGAGACCGCGCGAAGCCTCACCGGAAGTCGCGCGAGGCGTGCACCACCCCCACCCGCAGGTCTTCGAACCGGTCGGCGAGGAGGTTCGTCACGCCCTCCGGCGAGCGCTCGAGTATCCCCCGGACGATCAGCGCGGGTGCATCGCGGGCGACGCGGCGGTGCCGGTTCCAGACCCCGACCGAGCAGATGACGTTGACCACGCCGTGCTCGTCCTCGAGATTCAGGAAGGTGACACCGGATGCCGTCGCCGGACGCTGCCGGTGCGTGACGAGCCCCGCGACCTCGACCCGGCGCCCGGTCTCGTGGGTGCGCATCTCGCGGGAGGTGAGCACCCCGCGGGCATCCAGCGCCGACCGGTAGTGCGCGAGCGGATGGTCGTCGGTGGAGATGCCGGTCGCCCACAGGTCGGCGGCGAGGATGTCGTAGCTCGACTGGTCGGCGAACAGCGGCGGCTGCACCGACACCATCGAATCGGGGAGGTATTCGGCGCGGTCCTGCGCGGCCGAGCCCGCCATCCAGATCGCCTCGCGCCGGGTGACGCCGAGGCACTCGAACGCGCCCGCGGTGGCGAGCGCCTCGACCTGGGCGGCGGTGATCCCGGTGCGGCGGACGACGTCGCGGAGATCGCGGAACGGACCCTCCGCGTCACGCGCGGCGACGATCCGCTCGGCGACGGCGGCACCGATGCCCTTCACTCCTGCCAGGCCCAGGCGCACGGCGAGGTTGCCGTCGCGCCGGTGCGCCTCGTCCTCGACCGGCGCGGTCGGATCGAACATCTCCACCGGCGGCTGCAGGCGGTGGGTGCAGGAGTCTCGGCCGGTCGGGGCGACGGGCGGGGCGGGCGCCGAGGGCGCCATCGCGACCGCGACGGCCGGCGGGTCGACGACGGGCTCGAGCACCGCGGTCACCCGGGACGCGTGGAGGTCGGGGCGGCGCACCTCCACCCCGTGGCGGCGGGCATCGGCGACGAGGGACGCCGGCGAGTAGAACCCCATCGGCTGGGCGCGCAGGAGCCCGGCGAGGAACGCCGCCGGGTAGTGCAGCTTGATCCACGACGACGCGTACACCAGCAGCCCGAACGACAGCGAGTGCGATTCGGCGAACCCGAAGTTCGCGAACGCCTGGATCTTCGTGTAGATCTCATCCGCCGCATCACCCACGAGGTTGTGCGCCGCCATCCCCTCGTACAGCTTCGTCTTGAGCGACTCGATGCGCTCCACCCCGCGCTTGGACCCCATCGCGCGGCGGAGCAGATCGGCATCCTCTCCGCTGAGCCCGCCGACGGCCATGCCCATCTGCATCAGCTGCTCCTGGAACACCGGGATGCCGAGGGTGCGCTCGAGCACCGGCTTCAGCTTCTCGTGCGGATAGGTCACCTCTTCCATCCCGAGCTTCCGCCGCACGAACGGGTGCACCGCGCCACCCTGGATGGGCCCCGGGCGGATCAGCGCGATCTCGATGACGAGGTCGTAGAACTGCCGCGGCTGCAGGCGCGGCAGCAGTCCCATCTGCGCGCGCGACTCGACCTGGAACACCCCGATGGAATCGGCACGGCACAGCATGTCGTACACCGCCGCCTCCTCCTTCGGCAGCGTCGACAGCTCCCACACCTCCCCCGTCGACTCGCGGATCATGTCGAAGCAGTACTGCAGCGCCGCGAGCATCCCGAGCCCGAGAAGATCGAACTTCACCAGTCCCATCCACGCGGCGTCGTCCTTGTCCCACTGGATCACCGTGCGGTTCTCCATGCGGGCGTGCTCGATCGGCACGACCTCCCCGACGGGCCGATCGGTGAGCACCATGCCGCCGGAGTGGATCCCCATGTGCCGCGGCGCCTTCAGCAGCTCACCGGCGAACTCGATGACCTGATCCGGGATGTCGTGCCCCTGCGTCGACTCAAGCGACGCGCCCCACCGCTCGACCTGCTTCGACCAGGCATCCTGCTGCCCCGGCGAGTGCCCGAGCGCCTTCGCCATGTCGCGCACGGCGTTCTTCGGCCGGTACTGGATGACGTTCGCCACCTGCGCCGCGCGGTCGCGCCCGTAGGTGGCATAGACCCACTGGATGATCTCCTCGCGCCGGTCCGAGTCGAAGTCGACGTCGATGTCGGGCTCCTCGTCGCGGAGGCTCGAGAGGAACCGCTCAAACGGCAGTCGGTAGGCGATCGCGTCGACAGCGGTGATGTCGAGCAGGTAGCAGACGGCACTGTTGGCCGCCGATCCCCTCCCCTGGCACAGGATGCCGCGGCGCCGGGCCTCCTGCACGATGCCGTAGACGATCAGGAAGTAGCCGGGGAAGTCCTTCGTCTCGATCACGGCGAGCTCGCGGTCGATGCGGGCGGCATCCTCGGCGGGAAGGTCGGGGTACTTCCGCGGCACCGCCTCCCAGACGAGGTGCCGGAGCCACGACATCGGCGTGTGCCCCTCGGGGACGGGGAGCTTCGGCAGCGCGGGCTTCGCGCGACGGAGCGGGAACGCCAGCTCGTCGGCGAGGGTGACCGTGCGGGCGACGGCGTCGGGGTACCGGACGAAGCGCTCGCTCATCTCCAGCCCCGACCGCAGGTGCGCGCCGGCGTGGGCGGGGAGCCACCCGTCGATCTCGTCGAGCCCCCGGTTGGCGCGGACCGCGGCGACGGCGGCGGCGAGGAGCTGACGCTGCGGCACCGCGTAGTGGACGTTGTTGGTCGCCAGCAGCGGCAGCCCGCGCTCGCGCGCGAGTCCGGCGAGCACGTCGTTGTCGCGGGAGTCGCGGGGGTTCCCGTGATCGATGAGTTCGACGTGGACGCTGTCGGCCCCGAACAGGGCGACGAGGTCGTCGAGGGCGCGGGCGGCGCCGGCCGGGCCCTCCTCGGCGAGCGCGTGGCGGACGGTGCCCTTCCGGCATCCGGTGAGGACGGCGAAGTGCGCCCCGTCGCCCTCCCGGCAGAGCGCGGACAGCTCGTCGAGGTCGTACTGCGGGCGCCCCTTCTCGCCGCCGCGCAGCTGCGCATGGGTGATCGCCGACGCCAGCCGGTGGTAACCCTCCTCCCCGCGGGCGAGGACGAGGAGGTGCTGCCCGGTCGGGTCGGGCTGCCCGTTCTGAGGGCCGGGGAAGCCGAGCGACAGCTCGGATCCGAACACCGTCTTCAGCTGCAGGGTCTCGGCGGCCTCGGCGAAGCGGACGATGCCGTAGAAGCCGTCGTGGTCGGTGACGGCGAGCGCGTGGAGCCCCAGGCGCTCGGCCTCCTCGGCGAGCTCCTCGGGCGAGGAGGCGCCGTCGAGGAACGAGAACGACGAGTGCGCGTGCAACTCGGCGTACGGGATGGTCTCGGCCGGTCGCTCGATGCCCTGCGCGACGTACGAATCGCGCTTGTGCGACCACGCGGGGCTGTCGCCCCCGTCGGCGCCGGGCGGCCGCGTGCCGGGACGTCGCCGACCGCTCAGCACCCGCTCCATCTCGGACCACGGGACGCCGGGGTTGTTGAAGCCCATCAGTCGTACGCCCCCTCGACCCACCAGCTCTCGCCCTCGCACACCAGCAGCCACGCCGCCCCCTCGGCGTCGACGACCTGGAAGCGGTGCGCGCGGCGCGCGCGGGCGGCATCCCACCCGCGTTCGACGACGGGCCACGGCCCCGCCCACGCGGTGATCTCGCGGCTCCGCCCGCTCTCGGCGAGGAAGGCCGGCACCGCCGAGACGCTCCCCCGCTCGTCGACGTCGATCACCTCGCCGCCGAGTGCGCGCACGTCGGCGGGCACCGGCTCGAGGAACACCGTCGCCGGATGCGGTTCGGGAAGACTCCCCGGCCACGGGCGCGCGCGCACGGCCGCCTGCGCCCCGACCCGGTCGCCCCACGGCACGAGCACCTGCCGCTCGGCGAGCCAGCGCCCGCCGCCGATCTCGGGGGTGAGCACGCCGCGATGCCCGAGCATCGCCTGCACGCGCGAGAGCGCGTGGTGCACCCGCTCCTCCGGCCCGCCGCCGAAGAGGGCCGGGGCGTGGTGGGATGCCGCATCCACCGCCGCCGGTTCGATCCGCACGCGCGTCACCCCGCTGCGGAGCCCCTCCTGATCTTCGGCGAGCTGCCAGCGCACCCGGTCGACGATCGCGGCGGCGTCGAAGGAGCGCGGATGCAGCCACACGCGATGACTGTGCTCGCCGCGGTCGCCGAAGAGCTCGACCCGCAGCTCGGTGCACACCAGGTCGATCGCCCCGAGGCGCGTGGTGAACTCCTCCGCCGCCACGCGCATGCCGAACGCGACCTGGTCGGCGATCTCGAGCGGCGGCTCGAACGCGACCTCGCGGTGCAGCTCCGGCGGCGGCGTACGGGGCTCGACCGGCCGCGAATCCCACCCCGCCGACAGGGCGTGGAGGCGGATGCCGCGCTCGCCGAACCGCTCGCGCACCCGGTCGGGGGTCATCGCCGCGAACCCGCCCAGGGTCTGCACCCCGAGCCGCGCGAGGAGTCCGGGCAGGTCGTCGGCGGCGCGGGCGGGTTCGCCCGGCGTCGCGTCGGCGAGCACCGACACCGACAGCGGCGCGAGGAAGCCCGCCGCGCCGCCTGCGGGGACCGAGAAGACCGGCTCGGCGCGGGTGGTCGCCGCGCGCGCGGCCTGCTCGGCGGTGAAGGGCCCGTCGGCGATCCCCGCGCGCACGTCGGTGAGGCCGAGCTCGGCGAGGGCGGCGAGCAGCACGCGCGCCGCCTCCCCCTCGCCGCCGTAGTACCGCGCCGGTCCTTTCGCCCGCAGCGCGCACAGCCCCGCCCGGAGCACCTGCACGCCGGGCGCGTGCTCCTCGACGGCCGCGACGACCGGCGAGAACGCGCGGTGGTCGCGGATCGCGTCGGCGGGGACGATCACGAGCCCCGGACACCGCGACTGCGCGTCGCGTCGGCGCTGTCCCCGCCGCACACCGTCGGCGCGGGCGTCGGCCGAGCAGGCCACGACGGCGTTGTGTTCGACGACGGCGATCGGCCGTCCCTCCGCTCCCGGCGGCATCCCCTCGCCGTCGCGGAGGAGCGCGGTGACCGGCCAGTCCGGAAACCACAGCACCATGCTGCGCTCGGGCGCCCGCGCGGTCATCAGCCGACCGCCCGCATCGGGGGCGCAGCGGTGCTTCCCCTGTCACCACCGCGAACGGATGCCGCGCCCTCGCGCTGCGGTTCGAGCGCCGCCAGCGGCTCGGGCGCCGACGAGATCCCGCCCTGCGGGTTGGGCAGGAGCACCCGCGCGCGGCGCTGATTCGGCCACCGCCTGCTCGATGAGCGCAGCGTCACCTCGCGGCGGGAGAGGTAGCCGTGACCGCGGCCGAGTCCCTCCCAGTCGGGCTGGTCGATCTCGATCGACGCCTCCGCCTGCGGCCAGGGCCCCTGGACCAGCAACACCGCGCCGCGCTCGCGCAGCCGCCCGGCCAGGCGCGAAATCTCGCCGTCGGGCACGCGTCCCGCCGGCCGCACCGCCACCACGGGAAGCACATCGGCGATCGTCGCGGTGACCGCGAGCCACCGCGGACCGGGCTCGGGAATCAGCACGAGTTTCGACAGATCGACCCCGAGAGCCTCGGCGGCCTCGGCGCCGAAGCGCGGCATCCCGACCGCCGCGCACCACGATCCCGAACTCGACAGAGTGGCCAGCAGCGCCATCAGCAGCGACATCGATCGCGGGAGCGAATACGCCGCGCCCGGGCGGAGCCCACCCCCGGGAAGGAGCGAGGCGAGCGCGGGATGCACCGGCAGCACGGGAACGTCGAGGCGGCGCCCCTGCATCCGCTCCATCTGCGCGCGCAGCGCCGCCACGTCCGCCCGCGCACCGGCGCCGGCGTCGCGGGACGACATCGCGGTAGCCTGCACGATCGCCCTCATTCCTCCAGTGTAGAACGCATGTTCTACCTATCTCTACGTCGATCTCGAACGTATCTCTGCCCTCCGACATCGCCGCCCCGCGCGCTCGTCGGCACCCTTCAGGTGGCAGAAGTGGCCGCCTCCACGCGCGCGAGGCGACCGCGATCGACACCCGAACGCGCACAGCATCGCCGCCGCGGACGCCGCATCCGTCACGGACTTCTTCAGGTGGCGTTCGTGGCCGCCTCCGCGCGCGCGAGGGGGCCACAAGCGCCACACGAACGCGCACCCCGCGACGCCACCCCCGCGGCATCCGCCACCGCCGACCCTCAGGTGGCAGAAGTGGCCGCCTCCCTGCGTGCGATGCGGCCACGAGCGCCACACGAGCGCCGCGTCAGCACACGGATCGCGGCCGGACGCGGCCGCCCCCGACGCGCGCCCCAAGCTCAGGCGGCGAGGGCCAGGTACGGCTCCCAGCGCGGGTCCGAGCGGTCGGTGCCGCGCACCATCCACTGGGGTCCGCGCGGCGGGCGCGGCACGACCCGCAGTTCCCACCCCATCTCCTGCGGCGTCCGGTCGCCCTTGACGTTGTTGCAGCGCAGGCAGCAGGCGACGAGGTTCTCCCACGAGTCCGCTCCCCCGCGTGAGCGCGGCAGGATGTGGTCGATCGTCGTGGCGCTCTTCTCGCAGTACCCGCAGCGCTGGGCGTCACGGCGCAGCACGCCGCGGCGCGTGACGGGCACGTGGGTGCTGCCCGGAACGCGCACGTACCGGGTCAGGATGATCACCGCCGGGCGTTCCCACGAGCCGGATGCGGCCCACACCGGTTCACCCTCCAGGCGTTCGACCACGGTGGCCTTGTCGTTCATCACGAGCACGAGGGCTCTCTTGAACGACACCACGGCGAGCGGCTCGTATCCGGCGTTCAGCACCAGTGTGCGCATTCGTCATCCTCTCGAACGTCCGGGACGGCTTCCCGGTGATTCGACCTGTCGACGTTTCCCGATGCGCACGGGCATGAAAAAAGGCGCTGTCTCAGAGACAGCGCCTTGGCGCCACGGCAGTGCCGCGGAATCCGTTCATGCAATGCCGGAGGACGTGGCGTCCGAGCGCATCCATGGTGCGGATGCGTGGTGTGCGGTCCATCGGCTTTTCCCTCCGCTTCGTGGAGCGTCGGGTTTCAGGGTAACCCACGCCACGACGCGCCGGCGCGGAGGCCGGTGAACGCGTCGTGGCGTGTCGACGAACGTCGGACGATGACGGATGCCGTCAGCCGGCGTTGACCTGCAGCCACGCCCACGGGTCGACGACCGACCCGTTGATGTGCACCTCGAAGTGGAGGTGGTTGGCGGTGGAGCGTCCGGTGCTGCCGACGAGCCCGATCAGCTGACCGGCCTCGACGTACTGGCCGGCCTGGACCTGACGGCTGCCGTAGGTCATGTGGCCGTAGACGGTGTTGACCTGCTGTCCGCCCACGACGTGGTCGATGGTGACGGCGACGCCGTAGCCGTAGTGGCTCTCGCTCGAGACGCGGACGACGCCCGCGGCGGCCGCGTAGATGGGGGTCCCGCCGTCAGCGAGGAGGTCGACGCCCTGGTGGTAGCCGGAGTCGCCGAGTCCGCGGCCCTTGGTGAAGGTCAGGAGCGGCCAGCGGACCTCGCCGGTGCCGGGCGAGGTGAGGCTGATGTTCATCGGCACGGAGGACGACGACGAGGATGCCGCGGCGGCGGCCGCAGCGGCGGCGGCTTCGGCGCGGGCGACGGCGGCGGCTTCAGCCGCTTCCTTCGCCTTCTTCTCGTCGATCTCCTCCTGCGTGGTGGCGGAATAGCTCTCGCGCTGGATCTGCGATGCGCTGGCGTCGGAGGCGACGAGCAGCGACTGGGCGTTGTCGGCGGCGATCTGGTGCTGCGTGATCGCCTCCTCGCTCTGCGGCATGGCGGCGAAGGCGGGGATCGCGGCGGTGGCGACGAGGCCGCCCACCATGCTGAGGATCACCATCGAGCGCAGCGGCTTGGTCACGCGGCTCGGGGCCTTGGGGGTCGTACGGACGGGCGCGGTGGCGGCGGCCTTGCGGGCGGCGACAGCGGCCTTGCGCTCGGCGACGGCGGACTTCCGCTGTGCGACGGCGGCGGTGCGACGGGCGGCAGGAGTCTCGCTCCTGCGGGAACGACGGGTGGGAGGCGTCGCCTCGGTCGGGTTCTCGCCCTCGGGCGAGGAATTCTCTTCAGCCAATAGTTCCTCCGGCGCCTCTGCGCCGGGGGCGCTGGCTCGTCGGCACTCGGTGTTCGGGGCACAGTGTGCGGGTCGGGGGCCTCGGAAACGACGAGCCAGGGAGGCAATTTCCGAGGAGTCCTACGGCGGGCTAGTCGCCTGGGGACGGTCCGAGGCTACCCGAAGGTAACGAATAAGTCACGCTCAGACGGTGGACCGAGACGATTCCCAGGGACGGGACACCGCGCCGTCTCGGTCGTAGATCAGGCGGGCTCGGCGACGAGGAAGATGTGCGAAGCGACCTCGACGGGCAGCTCCAAGCCCTCGTCGACCCCGTCCATCTCGACCAGCACATACCCCTCGTTGAAGCGGAAGGACCCGTGCGCGCCGGGCATGACGCCGGCGCCCTTCAACTGCTGGAGGAGCTCCGGATCGACCTGCGCGGGCTCGGCGAGACGGCGGACGGTGCCGGTGATCGGCGCCCCCGCCTCGTTCATGCGCTTGACGAGGCCGACGACACCCTGCTCGAAGGTCTTGGCCGGAAGGTCGCCCAGCTGGTCGAGGCCCGGGATGGGGTTTCCGTAGGGCGACTCGGTCGGGTGCCCGAGGAGCTCCACGAGCCGACGCTCGACCTGCTCGCTCATGACGTGCTCCCAGCGGCAGGCCTCTTCGTGCACGAACGCCCAGTCCAGCCCGATCACGTCCGAGAGGAGGCGCTCGGCGAGACGGTGCTTGCGCATCACGTCGACGGCCTTCTGACGGCCGGCGTCGGTGAGCTCGAGACTCCGGGTGTCGGTGACGACCACCAGGCCGTCGCGCTCCATGCGTCCGATGGTCTGCGACACCGTGGGACCGGAGTGCCCGAGGCGCTCGGAGATCCGCGCCCGCAGCGGCACGATGTTCTCCTCTTCGAGTTCGAGGATGGTGCGCAGGTACATCTCGGTGGTGTCGATGAGATCGGTCATATGTGGGGCATCCTCCGCCGTCCGAGCCGGTGAGGACAGCCTATCCACCCTAGAATCGACCCATGCCCCACGTCGTGCTCCCCCGTGAGATCCTGCCCACCGACGGCCGCTTCGGATGCGGTCCGGCCAAGGTGCGCGGCGCGCAGCTGGAGGCCCTCGTCGGTCCCGGCGCCGCTCTGCTCGGAACCTCGCACCGTCAGGCCCCCGTGAAGGACCTCGTCGGGCGCGTGCGCTCGGGGCTCCGCGAACTCTTCCGCGCCCCAGAGGGGTACGAGGTCATCCTCGGCAACGGCGGGTCCACCGCGTTCTGGGATGCTGCCGCCTTCGGCCTGATCGAGAAGCGCAGCCAGAACCTCGTCTTCGGCGAGTTCGGCGGCAAGTTCGCCGCCGCGGCGAAGACCCCGTGGCTCGAGGCGCCCGACGTCCGCAAGGCCGACGCGGGCACCCGCATCCTCCCCGAGGCCGTCGAGGGCGTCGACGTCTACGCGTGGCCGCACAACGAGACCTCCACCGGCGTCAGCGCCCCGGTGCAGCGCGTGCACGGCGACACCGGAGCGCTCACCGTGATCGACGCGACGAGCGCCGCGGGCGGCATCGACCTATCGATGCACGAGGCGGACGTCTACTACTTCGCCCCCCAGAAGAACCTCGGCTCCGACGGCGGCCTGTGGATGGCGGTGGTCTCGCCCGCCGCCATCGAGCGGATCGAGCGGATCGCGGCATCCGGCCGTTACATCCCCGAGTTCCTGAGCCTGAAGAACGCCCTGGACAACTCGCGTCTGAACCAGACGCTGAACACCCCGGCGCTGACCACGCTGTTCCTCCTGGAGCAGCAGGTCTCGTGGATCCTCGACAACGGGGGCCTGCAATGGGCCGACGCGCGCACCCGCGAGTCGTCGTCGGCTCTCTACGAGTGGGCCGAGGCCTCGTCGGTTGCGACCCCCTTCGTGACGGATGCCGCGGACCGTTCGCCCGTGGTCGTCACCATCGACTTCGACCCGACCGTGGACGCCGCGGCGATCGCCTCGAGCCTCCGCCAGAACGGCATCGTCGACACCGAGCCCTACCGGAAGCTCGGTCGCAACCAGCTGCGCGTGGCGACGTTCGTCTCGATCGAGCCCGAGGACGTCCGTCAGCTCATCCGCTGCATCGACTACACCATCGAGCGCCTCTGACCGGGCGGGGCTGAGCCCCGACCCGGCGGACGGGCGGGGTCAGTCCTCGTCGTCGTCCGAGTCGTCGTCGTCCGAGTCGTCGTCGTCGTCCGAGTCGCCTTCGTCGTCCGAGTCGTCGTCCGAGTCGTCTTCGTCGTCCTCGTCGTCGTCATCAGAATCGTCATCGGCGAGTTCGTCGATGTCGACGCCGTCGACGTCCCCCGCATGGAGGATCCGCGAGCCGTCTTCGTCGAAATCGGCCGCATCGAGATCGTCGACGTCGTCGAGATCGTCGTCGTCGTCCGACTCGTCGTCGTCCGAACCATCATCACCGGCCTCGGCCGCGGCCTGCGCCGCCGCTTCCTGCGCGGCCTGGTACTCCGCCAGACGCTCGGCCCACGGCACCCACTCCGGCGCGAGGAGCGCGCCGTCGCCGGGGAGGAGCTCCACCTCGAGCACGGTGGGCTCGGCATCCTCGACCCGGGCGATGGTGACCGTCCAGAACCAACCGGGGTACCCGGCGAGGCGGTTCTCGAAGCGGAGCGAGACGACACCGTCGCCCTCGGCGCGGTACCCTGCGGCTTCGCCGATCGTCGACTCCGGCGTGATCTCGGCCAGCGCCGACAGCGCCAGCTCCCGGGCGTCCAGGAGCGACGGGTCGAACGGGATCTCAGGCGTCGAAGTCATCGGCGACCTTACGCAGCACCGCGGCGATCTTCTTGGCGTGGGCACCACTGGGGTAGCGGCCGCGACGGAGGTCACCGCCGATGCCGTCGAGCAGCTTCACGAGGTCTTCGACGATGACCGCCATGTCGTCCGCGGGCTTGCGCGATCGCTTCGACAGGCTGACCGGCGCCTCGAGCACGCGCACCGACAGTGCCTGCAGTCCGCGCTTGCCGTCGGCGACGCCGAACTCCAGGCGGGTGCCCTGCTTCGGTGACGGGGAACCGGCGGGAAGGGCCGAGGCGTGCAGGAAGACGTCCTGGCCGTCATCGGTGGTGATGAAGCCGAACCCCTTCTCGTCGTCGTAGAACCTGACCTTGCCGGTGGGCATCGAGACCTCGCTGGATCGGTGTGCCCGATCGACGGGCACGAAGAGAACACGGTGAAAGCGGGGTCGGCAGACCCCACCCTTCAGCCTACGGCACCACCCGCCGCGCGACAGGACCGCGCGTCCACAGGAGTAGGGTGAAACCGATGAGCACGCGCGCACCCGGGAACGATGTCCCGATCCGTCCGATCGACCGACTCCTGTCGTTCATGTCGCTGGGACTCCTGATCCTGTCGGTCGTGTGCTTCTTCGCGATCATGATCGGCTCGTCCTCCGGCGCCGACATGCAGTCCGGCGTCTGGCCGGCCGTCGCCTTCGTTCCGCTGTTCGGCTTGCCGATCGCCTTCCTCCTCCTTCTCGCCGTGCTCATCATGAGTTTCGTGCGGAGAGCCCGGGCCAACAAGGGCGACTGAGTGGCCTCCGACGAACGGGCCCTGGCAACGTGGCTGGCCGCCCGCAGTGACGACGATCTCGCCGTCATCTTCGCCGCACGCGGCGTCTCCCCCGCCGCCGGCTGGCGCGACTTCTTCGACGCCGCCGACGGGCTGCTCGATCCGATCTCGATCGATCGTGCGCTGACGAAGCTGCCGCGCGCCGCCCTCCAGGCCCTCGCCGATCCCGCAGGCGCCCCCGAGGCACCCGCCGTGTCCGACACGCTCGCCCTCCGCAGCGACACCGGCACCGTGTTCCCGACCGTCGCCGCCCGCGTGTCCGTCCTGGCAGAGGCGACGCCGGAGGCCTTCACCCCGCTTCCGGATGCCGCCCCCGTCGCCGGCGTCGGCGAGGCCGAGGCCGCCGAACGCGCCTTCACCGCCGCCGGCGCCCTCGCCGAGATCCTCGTCACCGCGCGCCGCGCCCCGATCTCGCGCACGGGCGCAGGTCCCGTCAGCGCGCTGGATCGACGGAGACTGCTCGAGGCCGACATCGTCGATTCCGCCGAGGAGCTCGACGATCTGCTCGCCGCCGCCGAGCACGCCGATCTCGTCGCCACCGACGGGCGTGAGTTCACCATCACCGGCGCGGGCGAGCGCTGGCTCGAAGTCCCGACCCTCGCCCGCTGGACGACGGTCGTCGAGGGCTGGCGCGACCGGCTGCCCGCCGGGCTCGCCTCCGCGGGCGGCGACATCCTCCCTCCCGCGCACTGGGCGGGGGCCTACCCGCTCGATCGGGACTGGCCGGCGCGCGCCGAGCAGAGCCGCCGGATCGCCATCCGCTGGGGGCTCCTCTCCCTCGACGGCGGCATGCCGGAGTGGACCCCGACGATCCTCGCCGGCGGCGACATCCCCACCGACACGATCGCGCCGCACCTGCCGGCCGAGATCGACCGCCTCTATCTCCAGGCCGACCTCACCGCGATCGCCCCCGGTCCGCTGGCCCCCGCGCTCGACATGCGCCTGCGCCGGATCGCCATCCGCGAATCGCGCGCTCAGGCCTCGACCTACCGCTTCACCCCCGAGAGCATCGCCGCCGGTCTCACCGAGGGCGAGACCGCGGAGTCGATCCACGCCTTCCTCGCCGAGGTGTCGCTCACCGGCATCCCGCAGCCGCTGGACTACCTGGTGCAGTCCACCGCCGATCGGCACGGACTCGTGCGCGTGTCGACGGATGCCGCCGGCCTCACCCGGGTCGAGAGCGTCGACCCGGCGCTCGTCGACGCGATCGCGATCGATCAGGCCCTGCGCCCCCTCGGGCTCGTGGCCGACGGCGGCGCCCTGCGCTCCCGCGCCGAGCGGAGCGTGGTGTTCTGGGCTCTGGCGGACGCACGGTACCCGGTCGTCGCGATCGACGCGCAGGGTTCCCCCGAGTCGCTCCACCGCCGCACCGCTCCCGTCCGCTCGGCGGTGACCGTCGCACCGCACACCGCCTATGCGCCGCTCATCGCGACCCTGCGCGCCCGCCATTCCGACACGGGCGAAGGGGCGTGGCTCGAGCGCGAACTCGACCAGGCGGTGCGTGCCAAGGCGACGCTGCTGGTCACCGTCCGCCTCCCCGACGCCAGCGAACGCACCTTCACGCTCGAAGCCTCCGGTCTCGGCGGGGGGCGCCTCCGCGGCCTCGACCGCGCCGCCGACATCGAGCGGACACTCCCGATCTCCAGCATCGTCGCCGCCGTCCCCACCGACGCCGTGCCCTCCGGCCGCCGCTGACCGGCATCCACCCGTCCCACCGCCGGTAGACTGGCACGTTATGGCTGACGGACCCCTCATCGTGCAGAGCGATCGCACCGTGCTGCTGGAAGTGGCGCACCCCGACGCCGAGACGGCACGGCACGAACTGGCGATCTTCGCCGAGCTCGAGCGCGCCCCCGAGCACATCCACACCTACCGCATCACGCGCCTGGGCCTGTGGAACGCCCGCGCGGCCGGCCACGAGGCCGACGACATGCTCGCCACCCTCGACCGGTTCTCGCGCTTCCCCGTTCCGCCGTCGGTGTCGATCGACATCCGCGAGACCGTCGGCCGCTACGGCCGACTCGTCATCGAGCGCACCCCCGTGGAAGACGACGGCTCGGGCGGCGACCTCGTCCTCCGCTCGACGGATGCCGCGGTGCTCGCCGAAGTGTCGAAGAACAAGCGCATCCAGCCGCTGCTGATCGGCCACCCGACCCCGGACTCGTTCCTCGTGGACGCGTGGGCGCGCGGGCAGATCAAGCAGGAGCTGCTGAAGATCGGCTGGCCCGCCGAAGACCTCGCCGGCTACACCCCGGGCACCCCGCACCCCATCGACCTCGCCGAGACCGGATGGGAGCTGCGGCCGTACCAGCGGCACGCCGTCGACACCTTCCGCGAGGGCGGGTCGGGCGTCGTGGTCCTCCCCTGCGGCGCCGGGAAGACCCTCGTGGGCGCGGGAGCCATGGCCGAGACGAAGACGACGACCCTCATCCTCGTCACCAACACCGTCAGCGCCCGGCAGTGGCGCGACGAGCTCCTCAAGCGCACGAGCCTCACCCCCGAGGAGATCGGCGAGTACTCCGGGGCGTCGAAGGAGATCAAGCCGGTCACCATCGCGACCTACCAGATCCTCACGGCGAAGCGGAAGGGCGAGTACGCCCACCTCGCGCTCCTCGACGCGCTGGACTGGGGGCTCATCGTCTACGACGAGGTCCACCTCCTCCCCGCGCCGGTGTTCAAGCTCACCGCCGACCTCCAGGCGCGTCGGCGCCTCGGCCTCACCGCGACGCTCGTGCGCGAGGACGGCCGCGAGGGCGACGTGTTCAGCCTCATCGGCCCCAAGCGCTTCGACGCCCCGTGGAAGGAGATCGAGGCGCAGGGCTTCATCTCCCCCGCCGTCTGTTACGAGGTGCGCGTGGACCTCCCCGTCGATGACCGGCTCGAGTACGCCGCATCCGCCGACGAGGAGCGCTACCGTCTCGCCGCGACCGCTCCCGCGAAGATCGACGTGGTGCGCAGCCTCGTCGACCGTCACGCCGGCGAGCGCATCCTCATCATCGGCCAGTACCTCGATCAGATCGACGTCCTCGCCGAGGCGCTGAACGCACCGAAGATCACCGGACAGACCCCCGTCGACGAACGCTCCGAGCTGTACCAGGCGTTCCGCGAGGGCGAGATCACGGTGCTCGTGGTGAGCAAGGTCGCCAACTTCTCGATCGACCTCCCCGAGGCATCCGTCGCCATCCAGGTGTCGGGGTCGTTCGGGTCGCGCCAGGAGGAGGCCCAGCGGCTAGGGCGGCTCCTTCGCCCCAAGCAGTCCGGTCACACGGCGAGCTTCTACACGCTGATCGCCCGCGACACGGTCGATCAGGACTACGCGCAGAACCGCCAGCGCTTCCTCGCCGAGCAGGGCTACGCCTACACGATCATCGACGCCGAGACCCTCAGCGCGGCCTGACTCCGGCCTCCCCTCTCACGCCACGGATGCCGCGGCGGACCTGAACGGATCGTCGGTGTTCGCTATGCGCGAGGCGCCGTACCGGCCGATATCCAGGCGCCGCGGCGAAAGCCTGACAATAATGGGCCGTATGACCGCACCGCGCATCCTCGTTGTGGACGACGAGCCGAACATCCGCGACCTGCTCATCCAGAGCCTCCGCTTCGCGGGGTACCAGGTCAGGGCCGTCAGCAACGGCGCCCAGACGATCTCGGCCGTCCTCGAGGAGGAACCCGACCTCATCGTGCTGGACGTCATGCTCCCCGACATGAACGGGTTCAGTGTGACCAAGCGCCTCCGCGGCGCCGGATACACCGCTCCGATCCTGTTCCTCACCGCCAAGGACGAAACCGAGGACAAGATCACCGGGCTCAACGCCGGCGGCGACGACTACGTCACCAAGCCCTTCAGCCTCGACGAGATCGTCGCGCGCATCCAGGCGATCCTCCGCCGCACGATGCAGGCCGACGAGGAGTCGGTCATCCGCGCGGGCGAGCTCACGATGGATCAGGACACCCACGACGTGCAGGTGGGCGAGGTGAGCATCGACCTCAGCCCCACCGAGTTCAAGCTGCTGCGCTACCTCATGCTCAACCCCAACCGCGTGCTGAGCAAGGCGCAGATCCTCGACCACGTGTGGGAGTACGACTTCAACGGCGACGCCGGCATCGTGGAGAGCTACATCTCCTACCTGCGTCGCAAGATCGATCCGCACTCCTCAGAGCCGCTCATCCAGACCAAGCGCGGCTTCGGCTACATGCTGAAGGCCGGCAAGACGGCCTGATCCGCCGTCGCGCCCGCCGCCCGCACCACCTCGAAGGAACCTCCTGTCCAGCCACCCGGATGCCGTCACCCGCTGGTGGCGCGGCACGAGCCTGCGCGCGAAGGTCACCGGCGTCACGGTCGCCCTGCTCGTGGTCGGCCTCTTCGCCGCCGGGATCGGCACGATGGCCTTCCTCCGGGAGAGCCTCGTCACGAGCGTGAAGACCCAGCTGACACAGCTGGCGGCCACCGACGTCACCAGCCCGCTGTTCCAGATCACGGTGGAGGACGGCGTCCCGACGTTCACGCGACGCGCCGCGACCCCGGCGGCGACGACCTACTTCGTGGCGATCTACGACGCCGACGGCGTGCTGCAGTCCACCGCCGGCGGCGGCGGACTCGTCGAGCCGGACTTCCCGAGCGAGTTCACCCTCGACGACACCTACCGGAACCTCTCCGAGCCGTTCACGCTGAAGAACACCGACGGCGGTCCTTCCTACCTCGCCGGAGTCGGCTTCATCGAGATCAGCGGTGTGCGCGACAGCTACACGCAGATGGTCGTGCAGCCCCTCGCGCCGACCAACGCGGTCGTTGCCAACTACCTGGCCATCTACAGCATCCTCGCCTTCCTCATCATCATCGGCGGGGCGGTCCTCACCCGGGCCCTCGTGACGCTCACGTTCCGCAGCCTCGGGCAGGTCGAGGCGACCGCCGACGCGATCGCGGCGGGCGACCTCAGCCTCCGCATGACCGACGTCGAACCGCGCACGACCGAGGTCGGACGCCTGAAGGCGGCTCTGAACGCGATGCTCAGCCGCGTGGACGGCGCTCTGGCCCAACGCGACTCGACGGTGCAGCAGATGCGCCGGTTCATCGGCGACGCCAGCCACGAACTGCGCACGCCGCTCGTGACCGTCCGCGGGTACGCCGAGCTCTACCGCATGGGCGCCATCCGCGGCGACGAGGAGATCGCCCAGTCGATGGAGCGGATCGAGAAGGAGGCGATCCGCATGGGACTCCTCGTCGAAGATCTCCTCGCCCTCGCGCGCCTGGACGAACGCCGCGACGTCGTCATCGCCGACGTGGACCTCCGCCCCATCGCCCGGGACGCCGCGCTCGACGTCCGTGCCGCCGCCCCTTCGCGACCGATCGCGGTGCTGGACACCACGGTGGAGGCGCCGCCGACCGCGCCCATCACCCGTCCCGTGCTGGACGCCGACACCGGGAAGCGCGGCGCCGAGACCCCGGCCCGCACGGGCGCCCTGGCGCGTCTGCGCCGCCGGCCGAAGCCCTCGGCCGCAGCATCCGTCTCCCCCGCGGAAGAGCTCACCCAGGCCCCGCCGGCCGGGATCGCCCCGGTCGTCCGGGGCGACGAGAACAAGATCCGTCAGGTCGTGACGAACCTCCTCGGAAACGCCCGCCGCTTCACCCCCGAGACCTCCCCGATCGAGCTCCGCCTCGGCGTGGATGCGGAGCGGGATCTCGGCTGGATCGAGATCATCGACCACGGCGAGGGCGTCCCGGATCAGATCAAGGACAAGATCTTCCAGCGCTTCTGGCGCGCCGACACCTCCCGCACCCGCGAGACCGGTGGGAGCGGCCTGGGTCTGTCGATCGTCGCCTCGATCGTGGAGGCGTTCCACGGTTCCGTCGACGTCCGCGACACGCCCGGGGGCGGAGCGACGTTCCGCGTCGGGTTCCCGCTCTCGCAGACGCGGGATGCCGCCGAACAGCTCGACCGCGACACCCAGCCGATCGACCCGCTGCCGGAAACGACTCCTCCCCGGGCCGCAGGCGTCTGACTAAGCTGATCCCCACACACCAGCGTCGGTGTGTGGTCGACGAAGGTCGACCGTCGTCCTCCGCCCGAAGGATCAGAGATGACCTCACGACCCTGGCTCGAGCACTATCCGGAGGGCGTCGCGGCCGATCTCGGCGCCCTCGGGTTCGACAACATCCCGGCGATGATCCGACACGCCGCCTCCGAATACGCCACGACCACCGCGTTCACCCAGTGCATGCCCAACGGCATGAACGGCTCCCTCAGCTACGCCCAGGTCGACACCCTCTCCGACGACTTCGCCGCGTACCTCCGCGAGGTGGTCGGCCTCGCCCAGGGCGACCGGGTCGCCGTCCAGATGCCGAACTGCCTCAGCTATCCGGTCGTGGCGTTCGGGGTGTTCAAGGCCGGGTGCGTCCTGGTGAACACCAACCCGCTCTACACGGCATCCGAGATGTCGAAGCAGTTCGCCGACTCGGGCGCGAAGGCCCTCGTCGTGATCGACATGTTCGCCGATCGCCTCCCCGAGGTCCTCCCGGCCACCGACATCACGACGGTCGTGACCGTGAAGATCGCGGAGTTCTTCCCCCCGATCATCGCGGGGGTCATCCGCATGGTGCAGAAGGTCTGGAACCGCTCGCTCCCACCGATCACCGTCCCGCACACGGGGCTCCAGGCCGCCCTCGCCGAAGGCCGGAAGCGCAAGAGCGACACCGCAGCCGGGGACTACCTCACCGGCGTCGGCCCAGACTCCCTCGCGGCGCTCCAGTACACCGGCGGGACGACGGGGGTCGCCAAGGGAGCGATGCTCTCGCACGGCAACCTCGTCGCCAACACGCGGCAGATGGTGACGATGTGCGGCACGCACATGCGCGCCGGCGTCGAGGTGGTCCTCACCGCCCTTCCGCTCTACCACGTGTTCGCCTTCACGGTGAACCTCCTCGGCTTCTACCACCTCGGCGCACGGAACATCCTCGTCCCCTCGCCGCGACCGCCCAGCAACCTCAAACGGGCGTTCGAGAACTACAAGATCACGTGGCTGACCGGCGTGAACACGCTCTTCAACGCCCTGCTCAACGAGCGCTGGTTCGTCGACAGCCCGCCCCGTCACCTGCGCGCCTCGGCCGCCGGAGGGATGGCCCTGCACGAATCGGTGGCCGTCCGCTGGCGGGAGGCGACGGGCACCCCGATCGTCGAGGGCTACGGCCTCACCGAGTCCTCGCCCGTCCTGACGTTCAACCCGCTGGGCGGGCAGGGCAAAGACGGCTCGATCGGCATCCCGGTCCCCTCCACGGACGTCCGCTGCGTCGACGAGAACGGCGTCGAGACGGCCGTCGGCACACCCGGCGAGCTGCTCGCGCGAGGCCCGCAGATCATGCTCGGCTACTGGCGGAAACCCGACGAGACGGCCGCGACCCTCACCGACGGATGGCTCCGCACGGGCGACATCGCCCAGATGGACGACGAGGGCTACTTCACCATCGTCGACCGCAAGAAGGACATGATCCTCGTCAGCGGCTTCAACGTCTACCCGAACGAGATCGAGGAGTGCATCGCCGCGATGCCGGGTGTCACCGAGGTCGGTGTCGTCGGCATCCTCGACGACACCACCGGCGAAGCGGTCCGCGCTTACATCGTCGCCGAGAATCCCCCGCCGACGGATGCCGAGGTCATCGCGCACTGTCGGCAGACGCTCGCGGGCTACAAGGTGCCGAAGTCGGTGCGTTTCGTCGACGAGCTCCCCAAGAGCCCCATCGGGAAGATCCTCCGCCGAGAGCTCCGCGACTCCGTCACCGCCACCATCCGCTCCCAGCCGGAGGACCGGTCGTGAACGCGCTGCTGATCCTGGCCTCCACGACGCCCCCCGCCGTGAACGAACAGGACGTCGTCACCC
Organism: Microbacterium aurantiacum; assembly: GCF_031625015.1. Taxonomy (NCBI): domain Bacteria; kingdom Bacillati; phylum Actinomycetota; class Actinomycetes; order Micrococcales; family Microbacteriaceae; genus Microbacterium; species Microbacterium aurantiacum. The sequence goes on along the minus strand of NZ_JAHWXH010000001.1, from coordinate 2,001,062 downwards.
CGTTCGAGCAGGTGCTGCTGGTCGGCCTCGTCTTCGTGATCATGTTCGGTCTGGGCGCCGGCCTCACTCCGCGCGACTTCAAGCTCGCCCTCCGTCGCCCGTACGGACTGATCATCGGCCTCGTGACGCAGTTCGGCATCATGCCGCTGCTGTCGTACATCCTCGTGATCACGGTGCTCTTCCAGCTCCCCCGCGAGTACGCCGTGCCGGTGGCGATCGGCGCCCTCCTCATGGGGTGCGTGCCGGCGGGGACGACGTCGAACATCTTCACCTACTTCTCCAAGGGCAACCTCGCCCTGAGCGTGATCATGACGACGAACTCGACGCTGTGGGCACTGATCCTCACCCCGCTGATGCTCGCCCTCTACGGCTCGTTCATCTTCACCGAGAGCGCCGACCTCCAGATCCCGATCACGAACATCGTCGTGACACTCGCGACGCTTCTGATCCCGGTCGTGGCGGGCATGCTCGTGCGCCGGTTCAGCGCGAACATCGGCGCGGTGCTCGAACTCCTCGGCGGCTTCTTCGGGCTGTTCTTCATCGTGTTCCTCATGGCCACGTGGGTGCCGCGCAACTGGTCGCTCCTCACCGCCACGCCCTGGCAGACCTACGTCGTGGCGATCGGCCTGGGGCTCTTCGGCATCGCGATCGCCTACGGCCTCGCGCGCGCGATCCGCCTGCACCCCAGCAACGCCCGCACGATCGGCCTGGAGACCGGCATCCAGAACGGGCCGCTGGCCATCGCGATCGTGCTGCTGACGTTCGCGAACAGCCCCGACATCGGCTTGATCCTCATCGTGCCGGCGCTGTACTCGCTGTTCATCGTGATCGTGTCGACGTTCGTCACCCTGTGGTTCCGTCGGGCGAACCTCGCCGAGGAGCAGAAGATCCCGAACCTCCTCTGATGGCCGGCGCGGTCGTGCTGCTGCGGGGCATCAACGTCGGCGGCAGGAACCTGATCCGGATGCCGGAACTGCAGTCCGCGTTCCGCGACGCGGGCTACGCGGACGTGCGCACGTACATCCAGAGCGGGAACGTGCTCTTCACCACGGATGCCGTCGCCGGCCCCGCGCTCGAAGCGGATGTCGAGCGGGTTCTGGAGGAGCGTTTCGGCACCGCGATCATGACCGTCGTCCGCTCCCGCGACGACCTCGCCGCCGTCATCGATGCCGCCCCGCCCGGGCACGGCGACCCGGACCTGCGGAGCGACGTGCTGTTCCTGAAGGAACCCGCAGCGACACCGGACCTCCTCGCGGCGCTCCCGGAGCTGGATCCGGACGTCGATCGCGTGGCGAGCGGACCCGGGGTGCTCTACTTCAGCCGCGTGGCAGCCCGCGCGGGGTCCTCGCGGCTGACGCGGATCATCGGGATGCCGATCTACAAGCGCCTCACGATCCGGAACTGGAACACCACGACGCGGCTCCTGGCCCTCCTCGACGGCGACTGATCGTCAGCGCTGACCGGGGCGCTCGCGATCGGGACGGATCAGAAGGTCCCCGAGGTTCTCGGCGAGCCAGCCGTTCCACATCCCCACCCCTCGCCACGCGTCGCTGACGATGTCGAACACCTCCGGGGCCCACATCCAGTCCGCGAGCGGCTCGGTGCGGCCGACGGCGAGGTGCTTCAGCCGCAGCAGACCGATCCGGGGATGATCGATCGGATATCCCCGAGGAGCGGTGCGGACGGCGTCCTCGCTCATCGGCACGAGGTCGTCCTCGGCGAGCGCCGAGAGGAGGCCCTCCACCTCCGGTCCGCGCCGGTCGTCGTCGACGAGCTCGCGGAACCGCGCGAGCGCCGCGGGCGGGACGTCGTACGCGCCGCCGCCCACGAGCATCCCCGTCGCCGAGAGCTGCAGGTAGAACGCGACCGGCGCGAGCGAGACCATGCCGATGTGGAGCTTGTACGGCGATTTGTCGGCGCTGAAGCGGACGTCGCGGTTCGGCCGGAAGATCTTCAGCTGCCCGAACTCCGGCTCGAGCTCGGCGGCGAGGGCTTCGAACGGACCGCGGACGACGGCGTCGTAGCGCGCTTTGTTCGCGATCCACCATTCGCGGGTGTTGTCTGCGGCGAGCTCCTCATAGAAGCGCGGGGCGTCGGGGTCCAGTCCGTCGAAGGCCATGCCGCCGATCGTATCCGCCGGCGCCGGGAGCGGACCCGCGCCCCTTCTCCCCAGATGACGGATGCCGCGGCCCTCTGCACAGACGCCGGGATGCGCCACCGGGGGCCGGGGCGTCGGACCTAGCCTGAGGGCTCTTCCCACGACAGAAGGAGAATTCCATGGCCGTCTTCGCCGTTGACAGCGACGCCGTCATCGCCCAGTCCGCCGCCGTGCGCGGAACGATCGAACGCCTCCAGGCGGAGTCGACCGCGATGATGGCGCAGCTCACGAACCTGCAGTCCACGTGGACCGGCTCCGCCGCCGTCGCCTTCCACGGCGCCGCCGAGCAGTGGCGGGTCACCCAGCGCCACGTCGAGGAGGCCCTCGCGGGCATCAGCGCGGCCCTCGGCGCCGCCGGTCGCCAGTACGCCGAGACCGAGATGGCGACGGCGGGACTCTTCCGCTGACACGCAGAAGCGCCCCTCCCGAAGGAGGGGCGCTTCTGTCTTACAGGAACTGCTATCCGATCCTCGGGATCAGAAATCCATCCCACCGGTCGGGTCGCCCGCGGGAGCGGCGACCTTCTCCGGCTTGTCGGCGACGACGGCCTCGGTGGTGAGGAACAGGCCGGCGATCGACGCGGCGTTCTGCAGCGCCGAGCGGGTGACCTTGGCCGGGTCGATGATGCCCTGTGCGAACAGGTCACCGTACTCGCCCGAGGCGGCGTTCAGGCCGTGGCCGGCGGGAAGGTCGGCGACCTTGTTGGCGACGACACCGGGCTCGAGACCGGCGTTCAGCGCGATCTGCTTGAGCGGGGCCTCGATGGCCACGCGGACGATGTTCGCACCGGTCGCCTCATCACCGGTCAGCTCGAGGCTGTCCAGCGCCTTCTTGCCCGACTGGATGAGCGCGACGCCACCACCGGGGACGATGCCCTCCTCGACGGCCGCCTTCGCGTTGCGGACGGCGTCCTCGATGCGGTGCTTGCGCTCCTTGAGCTCGACCTCGGTCGCCGCACCCGCCTTGATGACGGCAACGCCACCGGCGAGCTTCGCGAGACGCTCCTGGAGCTTCTCGCGGTCGTAGTCGCTGTCGGTGTTGTCGATCTCACGACGGATCTGGGTGACACGTCCCTCGATCTGGCCGGCGTCGCCGGAGCCCTCGATGATGGTCGTCTCGTCCTTGGTGATGATGACCTTGCGGGCACGACCGAGGAGGTCCAGCGTCGCGTTCTCGAGCTTGAGGCCCACCTCTTCGGTGATGACCTGGCCGCCGGTGAGGATCGCGATGTCCTGCAGCTGCGCCTTGCGACGGTCGCCGAAGCCGGGGGCCTTGACGGCGGCCGACTTGAAGATGCCGCGGATCTTGTTGAGCACCAGGGTCGCCAGCGCCTCGCCCTCGACGTCCTCGGCGATGATCAGGAGCTCCTTGCCGTCCTGGATCACCTTGTCGACGATGGGCAGAAGGTCCTTGATGTTCGAGATCTTCTGGTTCGCGATCAGGATGTAGGGGTCCTCGAAGACCGCTTCCTGACGCTCGGGATCGGTGACGAAGTAGGGGTTCAGGTAGCCCTTGTCGAAGCGCATGCCCTCGGTGAGCTCGAGCTCGGTGCCGAAGGTGTTGGACTCCTCGACGGTGACCACACCCTCCTTGCCGACCTTGTCGATCGCCTCGGCGATGAGCTGGCCGATCTCGGGGTCAGCGGCGGAGATCGACGCGGTCGCGGCGATCTGCTCCTTCGACTCGACCTCCTTGGCGCCGTTGAGCAGCTCGGCGGTGATGGCCTGGACGGCCTTCTCGATGCCGCGCTTGAGGCTGATGGGGTCGGCGCCGGCCGCGACGTTGCGCAGACCCTCGCGCACGAGCGCCTGAGCGAGGACGGTCGCGGTGGTGGTTCCGTCACCGGCGACGTCGTCGGTCTTCTTGGCGACCTCCTTGACGAGCTCCGCGCCGATCTTCTCGAACGGGTCGTCCAGCTCGATCTCCTTGGCGATCGAGACGCCGTCGTTCGTGATCGTGGGGGCGCCCCACTTCTTCTCGAGAACGACGTTGCGGCCGCGGGGGCCCAGGGTGACCTTGACCGCGTCGGCCAGGATGTTCAGGCCGCGCTCGAGGCCACGACGGGCCTCCTCATCGAAAGCGATGATCTTTGCCATGTGGGTTTCGTCCTCCCAGGACGGTGGCTTACGGATTTAGCACTCAACGAAGCGGAGTGCTAAATCATTCTGGCACTCGACCCCCACGAGTGCAAGCCACCGGCCCGAGCAGCGGGCGCGGTCAGGCGACGACGCGTACCGACTCCGCCTGCGGGCCCTTCTGGCCGGAACCGACCGTGAACTCGACGGTCTGCCCCTCCTCCAAGACCCGGAAGCCGGTCATGTCGATGTTGGAGTAGTGGACGAAGACGTCCTGTCCGTCCGTGACCGTGATGAAGCCGAAGCCCTTCTCGGCGTTGAACCATTTGACGGTGCCCTGGGTCATGCTGATCTCTCCTGCTGCTGGTGGGACAGCGTCATCGTATGCATGCCGAGGGGCGCGAAACGGGGCCGGAGGGCACTTGTTGACACGGCGGAACCGAAGTGTTTACCGGGCTGAAACACCGGGCGCGCTCAGGGGGCGTCGGGAGCCGGTTCCCCGCCACCGGTGCGATCCACGCCCAGGACGATCGTGAGCTGCGAACGCTCCGGATCCGCCGACGGATACGCGTCGCTCTGCTCGGTGCGCGCGCCGCCGATGACGTCCGCGAGACCCGCCGCCGCGGCCTCGTCCTCCGGCGCCACGTAGTAGACGGTGGTCTCGGGGAAGTCGGTCGACCCGGCCTCGCTCGCGAGCACGTCGTCCGCCGCCCATCCGGCCGCGACGACGGCATCCTTCGTCTGCGTCGCCAGGCCCGCGGCATCCGTCGCGTTGAGGATCAGCACCTGGTAGGCCGTGTCGACGACGGGCTCCACCGCGGGGGTGGTCGCCGTCGGCACCGGTTCCGCCTCGGCGGGGAACAGCTCGATGCGACCGGAGAGCAGGAGGCTTCCGAAGATGCCGAGGACGATCAGGATGATCGTCGCGACCGCCGACCAGAGCAGAACGGCGCCGGCGCGCATGCGCGGGTTCTCAGCGCGGTGCGCGCCGACGCGCCCAGCGGAGGGGACGTCGTCGAAGCGATCCTTCGGGTATCGGTTCTTCGGCACCAGACGATGCTACCGGCCCGGGTCCGTGAGGCCCGAAGCGCCGGTTCAGCCGAGGCGGACCCGCGCCGCGCGATCGCGCAGCCGCTCCTCGCGGAGGCGACGCAAGCGCTTGACGAGCATCGGGTCGTAGGCCTGCGCCTCCGCCGTGTCGATGAGGCGACCGAGGAGCTGGTAGTACCGCGCCGGCGTCAGGGCGAGCTCCGCGCGGATCGCCTCCTCCTTGGCGCCGCCGTGCCGCTGCCACTGCGACTCGAAATCGAGCAGGGCGCGGTCGGTGTCGGTGAGGGGCACCCCCTCACGCTAACCCCGGGGCGCTCCGGAACCGCGGTGCCACACCACGCGTGCGCCGAGCGGATCGACCGTCGCGAGCGGTTCCGCGTCGAGGGCGAGGACGAATCCATCCGCCTCGGCCGACACCGGCCCTCGCCACGCGCCGTGGAGCTCGCGCGGATCGATCGTGATCCAGCGCAGCGGCCGCCCGGCGATCTCGCCGCGCGAGAGGGTCTCGACGATGCGCTCCCGTCCGGCGCGCGGCACGTGCGGGAGGACGCCCGGAGTGGTCACCACGAGCGTCAGCTCCTCGGGCACCAGGGATACCGCGCGGGCGAGGACCGCCGGATCCGACGCGTCGCCGCGCAGCAGGGTCGGAGGGTCGTCGCGGGCGATGTCCAGCGCCGCACGGATGCGGGCGGCCCGGCCCTCCTCCCCCGGCCACACGAGCGTCTCGAGGAAGCGGCGATCCTCCGGGTCGGCCGCATCGCGCGGGGCGAGGTCGATGCCTCCGCGCCAGCCGACGCGCGGCATCCGGAGCCTGGGGTCTCCTGCCAGCTCCGAGCGCAGGACGACGCGCGAGGCACCCCCGGCGGGGTCGAGGGCGATCGTCTCACCGTCCCGGTCGTACCGGTAGGAGTAGCGGTCGGGATACAGGCAGAGACCCGCACTCGCGCCGAGCTCGAGAAGCGCCACGGGACCCCCGATGAGCGCCAGGGCGGGGAGGAGCGCCGCGCACCGGAGGGGCTCGTTGGTCTGCAGGGTCCTCCGGCCGGTCTCCTCGACGAGGGCGTCCGTGTGGGCTCGGACCCACCCCGCCCACGCGGCGAAGCCCGCGAGCGGAGCACCGAGAAGCCGGGAGACCGCGAACACGAGGGGCGGCTGCCGACGGACGGCGGGGATGCGGGCGAGGATGCCGGCGATGCCCTGGTCTTCGGCCACTCCCGACGCCCACGCGGCGTACAGCGCCGACCGCGCGGGCGCCTCGTCGCGGGCGAACCGCCCGTATCGCTCCTGCACGGCCGCGATCTCCGCGGGCGCAGCGTCGACGGGCTCGGCATCCATGCGCCCATTCTCCCGGCGGACGTCCAGTCACACGGGAACACGCGCCCCCGGGGCACGGTTGAATAGGAACGATCGCGGCCGCGCCCTGCGCCGCGAAGGAGGCACGGAGGATCCATGAGCTACGCCGTAGACAAGAACGACGACCAGTGGCGCGCCGAACTGACCCCCGAGCAGTACGCCGTGCTGCGCGAAGCGGGCACCGAGCGCCCGTGGACCGGAGAGCTCCTCGATGAGAGCCGCGCCGGGCTCTACACCTGTGCGGCGTGCAACGCCGAACTGTTCAAGAGCGGCACCAAGTTCGACTCCCACTGCGGATGGCCGAGCTTCTACGAGTCGATCCGCCCCGAGGCGGTCGAGCTGATCGAGGACAACAGCCACGGGATGGTGCGCACCGAGGTCCGCTGCGCCGCGTGCGGATCGCACCTCGGCCACGTCTTCCCCGACGGATTCGGGACGCCGACCGGTGACCGCTACTGCATGAACTCGATCTCGCTGAACTTCACGCCCGAACCCTCCGCATGACCGGAGTCCGCGAGGCGGCGCTCGCGCGGCGCTCCTGCTCCAAGGTCACCGACGCCGCTCCCGACCCCGCGGAGCTGCTCGACCTCGTCACCGCCGCGGGACGGGTCGCCGATCACTCGTCCCTCCGCCCGTGGCGGCTCGTCGAGATGCGCGGCGAGGATCGGGCGATCCTGGGGCGCGCGCTGAACAAGGCCGACGGGAAGAAGGGCGTCTCGTCCAAGGCGATGCGCGCCCCGCTCGTGATCGCCGTCGTCGCCGCCTACCGCAAGAGCAAGGTGCCGCGGTGGGAGCAGGAGGCCGTCGCGTCCGGCGTCGCCCACCTGCTGAGCCTGCTGCTGGACGACGCCGGGTGGGGCGTCTTCTGGCGCACCGGCGAGCACACCCGGTCGAAGAAGGTGGCCAAGGCCCATGGGCTGCGCAAGAACGAGGTGCTCCTCGGTTGGCTGTACGTGGGCGGGAAGCCCGAGAAGGCACGGTCGTCCCACCGGAAGACCATCGACCCCACGGCCTTCGTCGGTCGGATGCCGGGCGCCCGCTGATCGTCAGCGCCGACGTCGACGCCGCGGTCGCGCCGTCGCCACCGCCACCGAGGCGAGCGCGAGCGCGATCATGACGGCCCCTTCGGCTGTTCCCGGGGTTCCCGGCGCCGGCCACACCAGGTCGATCAGCAGCGACGACACGAGCTGGCCGACCACGACGCCGAGGCCCAGCAGCAGGACCCCCGTCCTCTGGACGATCGCCGCCGACAGGAAGATGTAGGCGACCCCGAGCGCGCCACCGACGTAGACCCACACCTCCGTCGGCGCCGGTGCGGGCGGGCCGCTGAGGGCGACGTGGACGCCGGCGACGACGAGGAGCAGCAGGGTGCCCCCGGCGAAGTTCACCAGCGTCGCCACCAGCGCCGAGTCGATCCGCTGGCGCAGCCGGCCGTTCGTCGCCTGTTGCCACGCGATCCCCGCGCCGACGAAGAACGGCAGCACCGGCATCCACCAGGGGATGCCGCGCAGCGCCGGCCCGGTCAGCGCCAGCGCCACCGCGCCCACCGCGAGCGCGCCGCCGATCAGGCGCGGCACCGTCACGGCCATCACCCCGCCCGGCGCGTAGCCGACGCGGTCGAGGACGAGACCGGCGACCGTCCCTCCGGCCACCGAACCGACCGTGTACAGGGCCACCCCGATGATGCCGACGGTGAGCCCCTGGGTCGCGACCGAGAAGGCGCCGGCCGCACCGCCGGCGAACATCCACCACGGGACCGCGTGCGCCCGCACCGCGGCGCCGAGGCGGCGGAGTCCCGCACGGCCGGCGGGAAGCAGCAGGCACACCGCGACGACGAGGACGAGTCCGGAGGAGAACGACACTGCGGCGGCGACGAATCCGTCCTCGAACCGGACGCCGAGCTGTCCGTTGACCCGCGCCTGGAGGGCGGTGAGAACGCCCACGAGCACGGCGCCGCCGAGGGCGAGGGTGCCGGCGAACCGTGACACAGCCGGGTCCGGCATCCGTGCGGTCATCGAGCCGACGACGGGACTTGAACCCGTAACCGCCCGATTACAAGTCGGGTGCGCTACCAATTGCGCCACGTCGGCAGAACGCCCAGTGTACCGGCGCCCGCGGAGCGGTCCGCGTCAGGGCGTCGGCGTGCTCGTCGGCGTCGGGGTGGGGCTCGGCGTCGCCGCCTCGCGGTAGTAGGTGTCGCTCGCGACCGTGAGAACGAACTGCGAGAACTCCTTCGGGTCGGTGAGGGCGCCGACGTAGGGCGTGCCGTTGACGAGGATCGTGGGGGTTCCGGTCAGCGCGACGCCGTCGGTGTCGGGCAGGCCCTTCAGCGCGCGCTCGGTGGCGGAGTTCGCCCACGAGACGAACGCCTGCTCCTCGATGCACTCGCGGACCACCGCGGGGCTCTCGACCCCGGATGCCTGGGCGATGTCGGCGATCTCGGTGTCGGTGTAGCCGTCCTCGTCGACGTTCGGCTGATCGCTCAGCAACGCGTGGTTGAAGGCGAAGAGGGCGTCGGGCGAGTGGGTCGCGACGCACGCGGCCGCACCGGCCGCGCGCAGGGAGTACTTGGTGCCGTTGGACTTCGCCGTGAGCATGGCGACCGGGTAGTAGGTGAGCTCGGCCGCACCCTCGTCCACCCACTGCGACAGCTGCTGGACGTTGGCGAGCTGGAACTCGCGCGATCCGGTGGAGAGGTAGTCGACGTACACGCGGATGTCGACGGCCGGACGCGCCGTGGGCTCCGGCGTCGGCTCGGCGGTCTCCTCCGCCTCCGGGGTCGGAGATGCGGTCGCCTCACCGGCGAGGGCGTCGGCGACTCCGGCATCCTCGGCCACCATGCTCACTCCGGCGACGGCCGAGACCGTGAAGCCGTCTCCGGAGACGTTCTCCGGGCTGAGGAGCGGCTTGGATGCCGACGAGGACACCGCGTACGTCACACCGACCGCGCCGGCGGCCACGACCGCGACGACCACCGACGCCAGAGCCACCGAGCGCGCGATGCGCGCACGGGATTGGCGGACCCGCACCTGCTGGGCCTTCTCGCGCACCGCATCTCGGCGGTCGCGGGGCGCAGGAGCGTTCGGGGTTTCGTCGCTCGACATGGAACCTCTCGCAAGACGTGTGGCCGGGCATCCGGCAGGCGGCGAACGGGGGCGTTTCGCGGCCGAGGAAGATGCTAACGATCCAGTCTGGGAAATGACCAGACACCCCATCCATGTCCGCCGTACCGCCCCTCGAGCGGTCCGTGGCATACTGAGCGAAGCGTCCGACGAAGGGCGCGCGGGTCACACCCGCTCATTCCATCACTACGGATCGTCCGGCACGTACCTGCCGGTGAAGGAGAAGAGAACAATGGCGTCCGTCACATTCGACAACGCAACCCGTCTGTACCCCGGAGGCACCCGCGCCGCCGTCGACAAGCTCAACCTCGAGGTGGGCGACGGCGAGTTCCTCGTCCTGGTCGGCCCCTCCGGCTGCGGAAAGTCGACGTCGCTGCGCATGCTCGCCGGCCTCGAAGAGGTCAACTCGGGCCGCATCCTCATCGGTGACCGCGACGTCACCGACGTGCCCCCGAAGGACCGCGACATCGCGATGGTCTTCCAGAACTACGCGCTGTACCCGCACATGACCGTGGCCGAGAACATGGGCTTCGCCCTGAAGATCGCCGGTGTCAACAAGGAGGAGCGCGCGACCCGCGTCCTCGAGGCCGCCAAGCTCCTCGACCTCGAGCAGTACCTCACCCGCAAGCCGAAGGCCCTCTCGGGTGGTCAGCGTCAGCGCGTGGCAATGGGTCGCGCGATCGTGCGTCAGCCCCAGGTCTTCCTCATGGACGAGCCGCTGTCGAACCTCGACGCCAAGCTCCGTGTCCAGACGCGTACGCAGATCGCCTCCCTCCAGCGCCGCCTGGGCGTCACCACCGTCTACGTCACCCACGACCAGACCGAGGCCCTCACCATGGGCGACCGCATCGCGGTGCTCAAGGACGGCATCCTGCAGCAGGTCGGCAGCCCGCGCGACCTGTACGAGCGCCCGAACAACGTCTTCGTCGCCGGCTTCATCGGCTCGCCCGCGATGAACCTGTTCCCGTCGAGCCTCGCCGATGGTGGCGTCATGTTCGGCTCGGAGGTCGTGCCGCTCGACCGCGACACCGTGGGCCGTGCCCACGGCAGCGAGGTCACCGTCGGTGTCCGCCCCGAGGACATCGTCGTCGGCCCCGCCGACGGCAAGGGCCTCTCGGTCACCGTCGACCTCGTCGAGGAACTCGGCGCGGACGGCTACCTCTACGGCCACACCGACATCAACGGCAAGCGCACCGACATCGTCGCGCGCGTCGACGGCCGTCGCCACCCGAACGCCGGCGACACGGTCACCCTCGCGGCGACCGCCGGTCACGTCCACGCGTTCGACATGGAGACCGGCGAGCGCCTCAACGACGCTCCGGTGATCTCGGGCAACTAACATCGTCACTGCGGCGCGGAGGGTCTCACCGGCCCTCCGCGCCGCAGCCGTTTCCGCCCGCCTCGCCACCCGGGAGTCCGATGTCCGACGCACTGCGCATCACCGCGAGCTCCGTGGATCCGGGTCTGCTCGCCCTCCCCTGGTCGACGCCGCTCGCGGACTGGCCCTCGCACCACATCGTCTTCCTCCCCAAGGGCCTCTCGCGTCACCTCGTGCGCTTCGCCAATCTCTCCGGTCGCGTCGTGGCGATCAAGGAGACGACCGAGGAGATGGCCCGCCGCGAGTACGACATGCTCGGCAATCTCTCCCGACTCGACGCTCCGTGCGTGGAGCGCGTCGCCGTGATCGCCGGGCGAACGGATGCCGACGGCACTCCGCTCCCGGCGGCGCTGGTGACGGCGCACCTGAAGTTCTCGCTCCCCTATCGCGCCCTGTTCACCCAGATTCTGCGCCCCGACACCGCGACGCGCCTCGTCGACGCCCTCGCCGTCCTCCTCGTCCGCCTGCACAACGTCGGGTTCTTCTGGGGTGACGTGTCCCTGTCGAACACCCTCTTCCGCCGCGACGCGGGCGCCTTCGCGGCCTACCTCGTCGACGCCGAGACCGGCGAACTCCACGAAACGGGTCTGACCGACGGCCAGCGTGCGCACGACCTCGACGTCGCGCGCACGAACATCGCCGGCGAGATCATGGACCTCGAGGCGGGTGGGCGGCTCGAGGGCGGCGTCGACGCCGTGGCGATCGCCGACGGCATCATGTCGTCGTACCACTCGCTGTGGGCCGCCCTCACCGACACCGAGACCTTCGGCTCGGACGAGGCGTGGCGCCTCACCGAGCGCGTCCAGAAGCTCAACTCCATCGGCTTCGACATCGGCGAGATGTCGATCACCACCACGCCGGACGGCACGCGGGTGTCGATCCAGCCCAAGGTCGTCGACGCCGGACACCACCAACGGCGCCTGCTGCGCCTGACGGGCCTCGACGTCGAGGAGAACCAGGCACGGCGCCTGCTGAACGACCTGGACGAATTCCGAGCCCGCATCTCGCGCCTCGGCGCCGACGAGGAGATGGCCGCGCACGAGTGGCTGACCCGCGTGTTCGAGCCGGTGGTGCTGGCGATCCCATTCGATCTGCGCGCCAAGCTCGAGCCCGCCGAGGTCTTCCACCAGGTGCTCGAGCATCGCTGGTACATGTCCCAGACCCGCGGGCGCTCCGTCCCGCTGGCCGAGGTGCTGACGAGCTACATCGACGACGTGCTGCGCCACCGGCGCGACGAGGCGACCCTCATGGGCCCCTCGACAGAGACGATGTCCCTCCCCGTCGTCACCTCCGCCGTCCCGGTGGTCGACGAGGACGACGACATCGACTGGCGCGACCTCGTCTGACCTCCGGGCCTGGGCTGAGGCGCGTCAGTACCCGACCGTGAACCGTTCCCGGGAGTGGCGCGGGTTCTCGATCTCGTCGACGACGGCCACGGCGAGGTCGGCGCCGGAGATGAAGGACTCACCGTCGGCATCCGTCACCAGGACGTCACCGCCGTCGCGGTAGCTCCCGGTGCGCTCGCCAGGATTCCAGGCGCCGAATCCGCCCGCGGGGTGGACGTAGAACCAGTCGTGGCCGCGGTCGTCCGCCTGCAGGTCCTCGAGGATGCCGATGGCCTCGAGCGCCTCGGGCTTGTACTCCTCGGTGAAGGACGGCTGATCGATGAGCCGCTCGCCGCCGGGGGCGATGAGGCTGCCGCCCGCCCCACCGATCACGCCGATCCGGACGGTGCCGGGGAGGCGGTCGACCAGGGCGGCGATGTTCTGCCGGACGTTGCCCAGCATGTCACCGCGCGCGGCGACGGTCGACACCACGACGTCGACACCCTCCAGCTCCGTCACGAGACCCGGCACGTCGAGGATGGTGCCCTCGACGTACGTGGCCCCCTCGATGCGCTCGGCGGGGACGGAGCGCGCCACGGAGACGACGGTGTGTCCGCGCGAGACGGCTTCGGCCACGATGTGGCTCCCGGCGTATCCGGTGCCACCGATGACGGCGATGCGTGCCATGGGAGAGGTCCTTTCCTGAAGGATCTTCAGAGGGATCGCGTCGTGAAACCGCCGCGCTCGGGTCGGCATTCCCTCACACGAGCAGACCGAGCGGGTTCTCCACGTGCGCGACGAACGCCGCGAGCCACTGCGCGGCGAGGGCGCCGTCCATCGCCCGGTGGTCGGCCGACAGGGTGACCGTCATCACGGTGGCGACCTCAAGGTTCCCCTCCGCCGACACGACCGGACGCGCGGATGCCGCCCCGACGGCCAGGATCCCGGCGTGCGGGGGGTTGATGATCGCCGAGAACTCCTTCGTGCCGTACATGCCGAGGTTCGACACCGCGAACGACCCGCCCTCGAGCTCCTGCTGCTTCAGGCGCCCCGCGCGGGCGCGCTCCGCGAGGTCTCGGACCTCGGCGGCGATCGCACCGAGCGGTTTGGACTGCACGTCGCGGAGGACGGGGGTGACGAGTCCGCCCGGAATCGAGACGGCCACGCCGATGTCGACGGCGTCGAAGCGCCGGATCGCGTCCGTGGTCCAGATCGCGTTGGCCTCGACGACATCCGTCATCGCCGCCGCCACCGCCTTCAGCACGATGTCGTTGACCGACACCTTCACCGCGGTGCGGGTGTTGATGCGTCGACGGAGATCGATCAGCTCGTCGACGCGGCAGTCCGCGGTGAGGAAGAAGTGGGGCACGGTGGTGACGCTCTCCGTCAGCCGCCGCGCGATCGCCCGGCGCATCGGCGTGTGCGCCTCGTCCCGGAAGCCCGCCCCCGGCAGGGGCGCCGCATCCGGCGCGGGTGCCACCTCCGGCGTCGACGGCGCGGACTCCGGGGTGTCCTGCGAGGACGGCACCCGCTCCGTCGACGGTGCCGCTGCGCCGAGGGCGTCGAGGTCGCGCCGCACTATCCGTCCGTGCGGACCCGATCCGCGGACCGCGCCGAGATCGACGCCGCGTTCCCGCGCGAGACGCCGCACCAGCGGGCTCGCGAACAGACGCGCCGGGGCCGGCGTCGCGGAATCGACCGACGTGGTCTGGGCGGAGGGCGGAGCCGCCGCCTCGGGCGATTCCCCCCTGCCTGCGAGCACGGCGATCGGATCGCCGACGGCGACGGATGCCCCGGGTTCGACCAGGAGCGCGGCGACGGTCCCCGCCTCCTCGGCTTCGTACTCGACGATCGCCTTCTCCGTCTCGATCTCGACGATCGGCTGCCCGGCGTCGACGGTGTCCCCCACGGCGACGAGCCAGGTCTGCACGGCGGCCTCCGTGGCCCCCGCGGCGAGCGCCGGCATCCGCACGGTGATGCTCACGGTCGTCCTCCCCAGCCCTCGCGCACCCGTTCGAGCCCGGCCACGACCTCCTCGGTCCGCGCGATCGCGGCGCGTTCGAGGACTTTCGAGATGCTCGGGCTCGCCTCACCGCCGGTGACCCGCTCGATCGGCTGGTCGAGCCAGTCGAAGAAGCGTCGCTGGAGCTCGTCCGCGAGCCACGCGCCGTACGAGGTGCCCCTGGCCCCCTGCTCGACGATGAGGACGTTGTTGGTCTTGCGGATGCTCTCCCCGACGGTGTCCCAGTCGAGCGATGCACGGTCGAGCCAGCGCAGGTCGATCACCTCGGCATCGACGCCGGTCTGCTCGACCGCCTCCAGGGCGTGCCCGACCATCGACAGGTACGTCAGCACTGTGACGTCGGCCCCGGATCGTCGGACGGCGGCGGAGCCGGGCGGAATCACGTAGTCGAGGTCGCCGACGGGGACACGGTCGGTCGTGCCGTACAGATCGACGTGCTCGATGACCAGGACCGGGTCCTCGAGAGCGAGCGCGGCATTCATCAGGCCGACGTAGTCCGCGGCGGAGGAGGCCGCGACGATCCGCCATCCGGGGCTGGTGGCGAAGATCCCCGCCGGGTCCATCAGATGCTGCGATCCGTACCCCGATCCCATCGCGACCTTCGTCCGCAGGACCAGCGGCAGGGTGTTGTTGTCGCCGAACATGTGACGGGCCTTCCCCACCTGGTTGAACACCTGGTCGGCGGCGACCCAGAGGAAGTCGGGGTACATGAACTCGACAACAGGACGGAACCGACCGTCCAGGGCGATGCCGCCGGCGAGTCCGAAGAACGCGTTCTCGCTGATCGGCGTGCCGATCACCCGGTCGGGTCCGTAGGCCTTCGCGAGACCCTTGGTCGCTCCGTTCGTGCCGCCGTTGAGTCGGTGGACGTCCTCCCCCAGCACGATGATGCGCGGGTCCTCGGACATCCGCCGGTCCATGACCGCCGCGACCGCGTCGACGAATCTCGTCTCGCGCCACTCGCCCTCGCTCGGGTCGGGCTCGCGGAGGTCGCGGTCGTCGAGCTCCGCGCCGTCTCCGCGGATCCCCCGATCCACGTGACCGGGGTCGGGCCAGAGGGCGGGACGGATGCGGTTCCGTCCGGCGTTGTCGGGGTCCTCCTCCACGAGTGCTGCCACGGCATCGGCCATCGCCGCCAGGGCCTGCTCCCGCACCGCCCGCGCGGAGTCCTCGGTGAGGAGCCCGCGCCGGATCATCTCGGATGCGACGCGCTCGATCGGGTCGCGCGCCCGCCAGGACGCCTCCTCCTGCTTGGAGCGGTAGCCGAACGCGCTCCCCGGGTAGGGGCCGTTCTGGTGGAAGTACCGGTAGACCTCGGCTTCGACGATCGCCGGGCCCTCCCCGGCCCGCATGCGGACGAAGGCCTCCTCGCAGGCGAGGTGGACCGCGAGGGGATCCATCCCGTCCACGCGCCACGACGGGATCGCGAAGCCCTGGCCGCGGACGGAGAAGCGCGGATCGGCGCTCGCCTCGTCGGCGTGGGTGGACACCGCGTACAGATTGTTCTCGATGAAGTACATCACCGGCAGCTTCCACACTGCGGCGAGGTTCATCGATTCCAGGATCGACCCGATCTGCGCGGCGCCGTCGCCGAGGTAGTTGATCGACACGTCGGTGGTGCCCGCGTGTTTCTGCGCCCAGGCGTTCCCCGTGGCGATCGGGGCTCCGCCGCCGACGATTGCGTTGGTGCCGAGAGCCCCCGCCTCGAGCCACTGCAGGTGCATCGACCCGCCGCGTCCGCCGGAGAAGCCCTGCGCGAGCCCGAGGATCTCGGCGAGCGTGCGCTGCAGGAGCGCCTGCAGCGTCGGTGACACCAGGGCATCGAGGTCCAGCGCGCCACCGGAGACATGGACGATCGCCTTTGCGAGGAACTGGTGGTGCCCGCGATGCGAGCCGTTCACGGCATCGGTCGACCGGAGCCCCACGATCGAGCCGACCGCGCCGCCCTCCTGCCCGATGCTCGAGTGCGCCGGTCCGTGGACGAGTCCCTGCGCCGCGAGGTCGAGGACGGACTCCTCGAAGGCCCGGATGAGATGCAGCTGACCGAGCATGGTCGCAAGCAGCGCCGGATCGGCGGCCGCCCAGTCCTCGGGCGTGGTGCGGAGCTCTGTCCACGGGACGCCGGTGTGCAGGGGGTGGTGCTCGGGCATGTCGTCTCCATCGATGCGCATGCGGGTGGTGTGATCGAACGGTACGCCTGATTGCATCCAATCGCAACCATCGGCCGCGATATCACCGGAGCACCTGGCGACGGCGCGGTTCTCCTGGATACAATTCAGCCATCGAGCACACGGAGGTCGCGATGGGCATTCCCGGGATGCGAGGTGCGGACCACATCGGATTCACGGTCCCCGACCTCGACGAGGCCGAGGCGTTCTTCGTGGACGTCCTCGGCGCCGAGCGCATCTACACCCTCGGCCCCAAGCGCGCCGAGGACGAGTGGATGCGCGTACAGCTCGGCGTCCATCCGCGCACGGAGATCCGGGAGATCCGCTTCTTCCGCCTCGGTCACGGCACGAACGTCGAGCTGTTCGCCTACGACAGTGCCGACGGTCAGGCACCGCCGCCCCGCAACAGCGACATCGGTGGACATCACCTCGCCCTCTACGTCGACGACATGGATGCCGCCGTGGCGCACCTGCGCGCGCACGACGTCGAGATCATGGGCACGCCGGTCACCAGCACGGGCGCGTCCGCCGGGCAGCGCTGGATCTACTTCCGCAGCCCCTGGGGCATGCAGTTCGAGCTCGTCAGCTTCCCCGACGGCAAGGCGTACGAACGCGACGGCGGTCCGCTGCTCTGGCACCCGGCCCGGCCCGCCGAATGAGCGACGCGGCGACGCGCACACGCGACGGTGACGCCGGCATCCGGATCGCCGACGGCGTGCGCGCCGGCATCATCTCCGGCATCCACCCTCCCGGCGCCCGCATCCGCCAGGAGGACCTCGCCGCGCAGTACGGAGCGAGCCGGGTGCCCGTGCGGGAGGCGATCCGGCAGCTGGAGTACGAGGGTCTCGTCACCGTGGTCCCCAACGCCGGGGCCTGGGTCGTGCGCCTCACCCTGGCCGAGTGCGAGGAGATCTACCGCATGCGCGAGCGGCTCGAGCCCCTGCTCCTCCGGTACTCGGCGCCGCATCTCGCCCCGGGCGACATCGACGAGCTGCACGCCCTCGCCGAGCAGATCACGGCGACGGGCGAGGACACCGACGCCTTCCTCACCCTGGACACCGCGTTCCACCTCGCGAGCTACGCCGGCGCGCGCACCGCGCAGCTGGGGGACCTCGTCGGGCGCCTGTGGAACTCCACCGCCCCCTACCGGCGGGCGTACGTGTCATCCTGGTCGGCCGATGCGCGCCGCATCGCCCACGAGGAGCACCACCTCATGATCGCCTCACTGCGCGACGGCGACACCGCCGAGGCGGAGCGGATCCTCGCCGGCCACATCCGCCGGACACGGCGCCATCTCGCGCGGACCCCGGAGATCTTCGACGCCGCGGTCGATCAGCGCGCGCCCTGATCGACGGCGGCGAGCATCTCGTCGACGAGGTCCGGCGCCGGCATCCGCCGCCCCTGCTCGACGTCCAGGGCGAGGCGCACGACGGCGGCATTGACCGGAGTCGGGATGCCGCACAGCACGCCGTGGGTAACCACCTCGCCGTTGAGGTCGTCGACCTCGCTGCGCCGGCCCTTCGTCCAGTCCTGCAGCACGGTCGTCGTCGCCCCCGGAACGACGAAGCCCGAGAACAGGCGATCCGTCATGACCTCCACGACACCGCGCGGGTCGCGCAGGTCGTCCTCGTCGAGACCGAAGATCGGCAGCGTCTCGTGTCCGAGTGCTTCTCCGACGGCGAGCGCCTCCTCCCCCGCCGCCACCATCACGCGCCGGAAGCCGGGGACGTGGAGGGCATCGAGCATCGGGAGCCCGAGGAGCGCCGACGGCACGAGAAGGGTGCAGTTGCTCACCAGCTTCATCCACTTCGCCGCGGCGATCTTCGTCGTGACCGCCACGGTGCCGGCGTGCGCGAGGATCCGCCGCACCTCCTCCACCCGGTCGGTGGGGCCGCCGCGAAGGGCCCCGAGCGCGAACCAGGATCGGCTCACCCCGGTGTGCCGATGGATGACGCCGGGCTCGGTCATCGTCGCCGAGCATTCGATGACGCACCCCAGGGTGCGCTCGGCGCCCACGACGTCGGCGATCTCAGGCGCGGTCATCCCGTTCTGGACGCCGACGAGGATGCCGGTGCCGGCGAGGTACGGCTCGATCAGGCGCGCCGCCCAGGGCGTGTCGTACGCCTTCATCAGCATCAGGACCACGTCGAACGGCCGGCGGAGCTCGGCGACCTCGCACAGGTGGAGGACGTGAGGGCGGACGTGCAGGTCGCCGTCGGGCGAGACCACGCGCAGGCCGTCCGCGCGCATGGCCTCCACGTGCGCCGGCCACTGCTCGATGAGAGTGACGTCGAGTCCTGCGGCGATGAGGTCCGCGCCGAGGGACGCGCCGTTCGCTCCGGCGCCGAGGATCGCGATGCGGGGGGACATGAGCTCCCTCTTCCTCGAGGTGAACGTGTGCGACTCCCTGCACGATACAGCAAGGATGTACACGCGTCGCTTGATTCCGTCACAATACGCGAGCTACGCTGACGCATGTAAACCGTGACTGGACACTTTCGTCGATGGCGACGAAGAGAGCAGGCCCGCCATGATCCTCCATCTCGTCTCATTCCGGTTCCGCGAAGGCGTGACCGACGCGGACGTGGAACGCCTCACCGCGGCACTCCACGACATGGCCGCCGGCATCCCCGCGCTGCTGTCCTATGTCGCCGGTCCGAATCTGCACCTGCGCCCCGGCGGCATGGACTACGCGGTCGCCGCGATCGTCGCCCGCCCCGAGGATCTCGACACGTACCTCGACCACCCCGCCCACCTCGCGGTGTACTCCGCGCACCTCTCGGACATGATCACCGAGCGCGCCGCCGCGCAGCTTCCGCTCACCGACGGCACGCTGCGGTGAGCACCATGAGGGCCGCGGTCCTCCACGATGTCGGGGACCTCCGCGTCGAGGAGGTCCCCCGGCCGACGCCGTCCACGGGCGAGGTGCTCATCCGGGTCGGCGTCTGCGGGGTCTGCGGTTCGGATGCGACCGAGTTCGGACGCGGACGGGTTCTCGCGCGCCCGCCGGTGATCCTCGGACACGAGTTCTCCGGCACCGTCGAAGAGGTCGGGCCCGGCGTCTCCGGGCTGACTCCCGGGACGCCGGTCGTCTGTGGCGCCGGGGTGTCGTGCGGAACGTGCCGCCCCTGCCGGACCGGACGGACGAACCTCTGCCGGTCATACCTCACCCTCGGCTTCGGCCTCGACGGCGGTCTCGCCGAGTTCGTCGTCGCGCCCACGTCCGTCGTCTTCGACGTCGGCTCGACTGCGCTCTCCGCCGACACCCTCGGCCTCGCGCAGCCCATGGCGATCGCGGTGCACGCCGTGCGCCGCAGCGGGCTGCGTGCGGGACAGGATGCCGTGGTGGTGGGCATCGGCGGCATCGGCGCGTTCATCGCGCACGCCGCGGCGGCGACCGGCGCACGGGTGCTGGTCGTGGACACCACCCCCGCCCGGCTCGAGCTCGCCCTCGCGCTCGGCGCGGCCGAAGCGATGGTGGCGGGATCCGCTCGCCTTGCGGACGTCCTCGCCGAGCGGGGATTCGACCCGGAGGTGTTCTTCGAGGTCTCCGGCTCAGCCACCGGCCTCGCGTCGATCCTCGATGCCGCCACCCCCGGATCGACGATCGTCCCGGTCGGCATCCAACGCGGAGAGCCGGCTCTCCCCCTCGGCTCCTGGACGCTGCGCGAATACACGATCGTCGGCACGGTCGCCCACGTCTACGGCACCGATATCCCCGAGGCGGTGCGACTGCTCGCCGCACGCGAGGACTGGTCGGACGTCGCCGCGACCGTCCTGCCGCTCGACGACCTCGTCGACGGCGCGCTCCGGCCGCTGCTCGAGGGCGGCCGCACGCAGATCAAGACCCTCATCGACCCGTGGTCGTCCGTCCGTCGTCCCGCGGAGCACGGCCCCGCGACGGATGCCGCTGCGCGCTCCGCGATGGACTGACGCGGCGGCGGCGCCCGGGCGTCAGTCCATCCGCTCCATCGCCCGGAGGACGTCGACGGCCGACGCGGGGACCGCGGGCTCCACGAGGATCCCGGGCGCCGTCGGCGCGGCGAGGTTGTGCGCGCGCCGCCCGAAGACGAACCACACGCCCTTCGCCGGGCGGTCGGAGACGTTGGAGAACATGTGCGGGCGCATCGAGTCGAAGCTGAGCGAGTCGCCGGCGCCGAGGGTGAACGTGTCGAACTCCAGCTGCAGGGTCAGCTCGCCCTCGAGAAGGTAGGCGTACTCCACGCCGGCGTGGCGCATGAGCTTGCCCTCGATCGAACTGCTCGCGCCGGGCTGATACGTCACCAGGAGCGCGTCCGCCGGTCCGTCGGCCGTCGCGGCGAGCTTCTCCCACCGGACGCCGTTCTCCATCTCGATGACGGGGTAGTCGTGCGAGCGCTGCACGGTGGTCGCGGCGGGGCGGGGGGACGCGGGCGGCGGGGACGCGGCATCCGATGCGTCGACGGCCGCTCCCCCCTGGCCGACGAGGTCGTCGAGGGAGACGCCGAGGTGCGCCGCGAGGGCGAACAGCGTGGAGACAGAAGGCTGCGTGCGCCCGATCTCGACCTGGGACAGGAGCGATGCGGACACCCCGAGAGCCTGCGCCACCGAACGCAGGCTCAGCCCGCGCGCCGTCCGCACCTCGCGCAGGCGCGCTCCGAGACTGTCGCTCACGATGCCTCGCCTTCTCGCCGCGGCCGGTCGGCGCGGATCCCGTCATTGTAGAGCAGCACTTCACGCTCCCCCGGGAGGCACGGCGCCTACAGCAGCACGGTCCCGCGGTCGACGGGGAGGTTCACCGCCGAGACGCCGCGGTTGCGCAGGAGGAACTGCGTCGCGCCGACGACATCCGCCATCGTCGCCAGTTCACCGCCGGGGGTGTGCCGCTCATACTGCTCGAGCACCCCCGCGGGCTTGGTCGCCCAGAACGGACTGTCGCCGATGATGCCCGGATGCACGGCGTTCACGCGGATGGGAGCCAGCTCCAGCGCGAGCGTGTTCACCAATCCGGTCACGCCGCCGTTGATCGTCGACACCGTCGTCGATCCGGGGTACGGCAGATCCTTCGCGCGCCCCCCGAAGAGCACGATGCCGGTGTCGACGGAGTCCTCCATCCGGTCGAGGAGGGCGCGGATGACGGCGGTGTACCCGACGAGCTTCAAGGTCACGAGCCGCACCGCGCGATCGATGTCGTAGTCGCGCACCGTGTTCGCGTCCCTCTCGATGGCCGCGAGGACCAGCCCGTGCACGGGTCCGACCTCCGCGAGGCTCGCGGCCACGCCGTGCGGTTCGGAGATGTCCAGCGCGATACCGGTCGCGGCTTCTCCCAGTTCCGCCGCGATCGCGCGGGCGCGCTCGGCATCCCGACCGGTGAGCACGACCCGCTCCCCACGGGCGATGCAGTCCCGCGCGAGCTCCAGGCCGATGCCCGAGGTCCCGCCGACGATGACGATGGTGCGTGCGCTCACTTCTCCTCCTCGAGAAACAAGTAGGGCTGGACAGAAGTGTCCAGTACAGCTTTACTGGAGTCAACCCGACGGGCGCTGACACGTCAAGCCCCCGGAGCGTGAGGAGGATTCGATGAAGAACACCGGAACCACGGGGACCACCGCGGTCGATTGGGAAGCGCGCGTTGATTTCGAGCGCCTCCGCGACGAGCGCTTGGCGCGGTTGCACGCGGAGCTCGACCGGTCCCACCTGGGTGCCGTGCTCGCCTTCGACTTCTCCAACATCCGCTACATGAGCGGCACGCACATCGGCACGTGGGCGATGGACAAGCTGATCCGCTTCGCCCTCCTCACGCGCAAGACCGACCCGATCGTCTGGGACTTCGGGTCGGCCGCCAAGCACCACGCTCTCTACAACCCCTGGCTCGACGTCACCACCGCCGAAGCCGACGCCGACCCGCACTCCCCCCACGAGGGCGCCAAGCGTCCGCGTCTGGAGAGCGGGGCGCGCGCGGGGATCTCCACGCTGCGAGGCGCCTTCCCGCCCGACGCCGACCTCGCCGGCGACGTCGCCCGGAAGATCAAACGCGAACTCGAGAAGTTCGGACTCGCCGGCGAGCCCCTCGGGGTGGACGTCGTGGAGATGCCCGTGCTCATCGCCCTGCAGCGGGAGGGCATCGAGGTCGTCGACGGCCAGCAGGTGTTCATGGAGGCGCGCCGGATCAAGACCGGCGACGAGATCCGGCTGCTCACCCAGGCGGCGAGCATGGTCGACGCCGCCTACGAGGAGCTCCACCGGTTCCTGCGCCCCGGCGTCCGCGAGAACGAGGCGGTCGGGGTCGTCGCCAAGACCCTCTACGACCTCGGATCCGAATACGTCGAGGGGGTCAACGCGATCTCCGGTGAACGCTGCTCGCCGCACCCCCACGTCTTCAGCGACCGCCTCATCCGCCCCGGAGACCCGGCGTTCTTCGACATCCTGCACAGCTTCAACGGCTACCGCACGTGCTACTACCGGACCTTCGCGGTCGGATCGGCGAGCACCGCGCAGCGGGACGCGTACACCCGCGCCCGCGAGTACATGGACCGGGCGATCGCCCTCGTCCGTCCCGGAGCGACGACGGCCGACATCGCCGCAGTGTGGCCGCGCGCCGAGGAGTTCGGCTTCCCGGACGAGATGGCCGCGTTCGCCCTGCAGTACGGCCACGGCGTGGGCCTGTCCATCTGGGAGAAGCCCATCTTCTCCCGCCTGACCTCCTTCGATCACCCCGAGGTCCTCGAAGAGGGGATGGTGTTCGCCCTCGAGACCTACTGGCCCTCCTCCGACGGCTGGGGCGCGGCGCGCATCGAGGAGGAGGTCGTCGTGACTGCCGACGGATGCGAGGTCATCACCAAGTTCCCGGCGGAGGAGCTCATCGTCGCCGGGCGCCGCTACTACACCGTGGACGGCCCCCTCAACGTCAACCGGGACGCGCAGTCGCACCGCAACACCACGTGGGGGCGGGGCGAAGAGTGAGCACGGTCGGCTTCCTGGGGCTCGGCGCGATGGGCTCGGCGATGGCCGGGCGCCTCATCGATGCCGGTCGCGACGTCATCCTGTGGAACCGATCCGCGTCCGCTGTCGAGCCGCTCCTCGCCCGCGGCGGTAGCGCGGCCGGCAGCGCCGCCGAGGCGCTGTCCGCGGATGTCGCGATCTGCATGCTCGCCGACGACCGAGCGGTGGATGCCGTCATCGACGACGCGAACCTCGCGGCGACGCGCGGCCGGACGCTCGTCATGACCGCGTCCATCTCCCCCGACCTGAGCGCCGCCCTCGCCCAGCGCGTCGCCGATGCCGGGGGGACCTACGTCGCCGCACCCGTACTCGGGCGTCCCGCCGCCGCCGCCGCCGGGAAGCTGAACATCATGACGGCGGGACCGGCCGCCGCCGTCGACGCGGTCGTCCCGCTCCTCGACATCCTGGGGGTGCGGGTCTGGCGTCTCTCGGAGCGGGCCGCCGTCGCGCACGCGGTCAAGGCCGCGGTGAATTACAACATCATCCATGCGATGCAGGCCATCGGCGAGTCCGTCGCCATGACCGAGCGCTGGGGGGTGGATCCGGAGCTGTTCACCACCCTGCTGTCGCAGACCCTCTTCGGCGGCGTGGTCTACACCGGGTACGGGTCCATCATCGCCACCGGCGCCTACGACCCGCCCGGATTTCACATCGCGCTCGGGCGGAAGGACCTCGAGCTCGCCGCGGCCGTCGCGGCCGCAGTGGACGTGCACCCGCCGACCCTTGCCGTCCTGGTGCGCGTCTTCGACACCGCGCTGGCCGACCCGGAGCTGGCCGACCTCGACTGGTCGGCCATCGCGGAGGTCACGCGCCGCGACCTGCCCCTCGCCCCGGAGCATTCCTGACCCCCACACCCCACCCATCGCGAATCAAGGAGGATGAGCGTTCATGTCCGAAACCCCGCTGCCTGCCCGAGGTCAGCCCGTCGTCCTGCGCGGCGGCATCGTCCTGACGATGGACGATGCGCACACCGTCCTGCCGCGCGGTGACGTCCTGGTCGTCGACGGCACCATCGCCGACGTCGGGGTCGACCTCTCCGTGCCCGACGGCACGTTCGAGATCGACGCCACCGGCGGCATCATCATGCCCGGCATGGTCGACACGCACCGGCACATGTGGCAGACCGCCATGCGCGCCTACGGTGCCGACTGGACCCTCACCCAGTACTTCGTCTGGTACTACCTGCAGCACGGAGCGAAGTTCCGCCCCGAGGACGTCGCCGCCGGCAACCTCATCTCCGCGCTCGATGCGGTCGAGTCCGGCGTGACCACGAGCGTCGACTGGTCGCACGGGCTGCGGACCCTCGACCACGGCGAAGCCGCGTACGAGGCCCTCGCCACCTCCCCGGGACGCTTCGTCCTCGCCTACGGGAACCTCGCGCAGAGCCCATGGGAGTGGACCGCCGACCCGGCGATCCAGGATCTCCTCGTCCGCTCCCGCGACGACTCGCGCATGTTCGGCACGCAGATCGCCTTCGACGTGCCGAATCAGGACGAGCAGTTCCCCGAACTCGCCGCCTACCGCGTCGCCGAGGAACTGGGCCTTCCGGTCACCACCCATGCCGGGGTCTGGGGCGCCACGAACGACTGGGGGATCAAGAACGCTTACGCCGCGGGGGTGATGAAAGAGGGGTACACCTACGTCCACGCGGCATCCCTCTCCGCCGAGTCGTACCAGAAGATCGCCGCGACCGGCGGGAACGTCTCGCTCGCGACCGAGTCGGAGGACACGTGCGGGCAGGGCTACCCTCCCGTCCACCAACTGCGTCGGTACGGCATCCCCGCCTCCCTGTCGGTCGACACGAGCGTCTGGTTCAGCGCCGACCTGTTCTCGGCGATGCGGGCGACCGTCAACGCCGATCGGGCGCTCGAGCACTACCTCGCCCACCTCAAGGAGCCCGCGGAGACCGTCACCCACGTGAAGCTCCGCGCCGAGGAGGTGGTGGAGATGGCCACCCGCGGAGGCGCAAAGGCGATCGGCAAGGACCACCTGATCGGGTCGCTCGAGAAGGGCAAGCTCGGCGACGTGGTGCTCCTGAAGAACGAGCACTCGGCCACCTGGGCACCGCTGATCAACCCGTGGGGGCAGATCGTCTACCAGGCCCAGCGCGGAGACGTCCACACGGTCCTCGTGGGAGGCGAGATCGTCAAGAGCGAGGCACGCCTCGTCGCGGGTGACCTCGCCGGCGTCAAGACGAAGCTCGAAGACACGGTGTCCTACCTCGAGCGCGAAGTGGGCGACGACTGGATCGCAGGTCAGCACCCCGAGATCCCCGAGTTCGAGGTGCTCTACAACCCCTACCAGTACAAGAAGGGCGAGTGACGCGGCGCGGGCGGCGTCAGCTCTCCCGCGGCGCCGCCCGCAGCGTCGACACCTGATACAGCGCGACGGATGCCGCGATGCCGGCGTTGAGCGACTCGGTGGCCGCGTCGATCGGGATCGACACGATCTGATCGCACGTCTCGGCGACGAGTCGTGACAGCCCCTTGCCCTCGGAGCCGACGACGATGACCACCGGGCGGTCGGCGAGCTCCAGGGCCGGCAGCGAGACGTCCCCGTCGCCGGCGAGACCGAGGACGAAGACGCCCTGCTTCTTGAAGTCCTTCAGCGTCGCGGTGAGGTTGGCCGCCAGCGCGACGGGGATGCGGGCGGCGGCACCGGCGCTGGTCTTCCACGCGGCGCTGTTCACGCTCGCCGAGCGGCGCTGCGGCAGGATGATGCCGTGTCCGCCGAACGCACCGGTCGAGCGGATGATCGCACCGAGGTTGCGCGGATCGGTGACGCCGTCGAGGGCGACGAACAGCGGCGTGCGGTTCGAGTGGATGACCTTCTCGAGAAGATCCTGCGGGTGGGCGTACTCGTAGGGCGGCACCTTGAGGGCGACGCCCTGGTGCACGCCGTCGAAGCCCGCCATCCGATCGAGCTCGGGGCGGGTGACCTCGAGCACCGGGATGCCGCGATGGGTGGCGATCGAGAGCATCTCCTTGACGCGGTCGTCCATCTCCACGCGCTGGGCGATGTAGAACGCGGTCGCCGGGATCTTGGCGCGGAGCGCCTCGAGCACCGAGTTGCGGCCGGTGACCGTTTCGGTGTCGTCGGCGCTCTTGGCCTTCTGCCCGCGCGCACCCTGCCCGCTCGGCTTGCCGCCGGGCTTGCCCTTTCCTCCGGCCGCGGCGTAGCGCTCGGCGGCGGCCTTCCGCTTGCCGGCGACGTGCCAGGCACGGTCTTCGGCCTTCGGCGTCGGCCCCTTGCCCTCGAGGGACTTCCGACCGAGTCCTCCCGTGCCCTTCGTGGGGCCCTTCTTGTTGCCCTTGCTCGCGCCGGGGCGCCCTGGCTTAGCCATGTCCTACACTCCAATGGGTCCCGGCGGGACCGTCTTCGAGGGTGATGCCGGCGGCCGCGATGGCATCGCGGATCCGATCGGCACTCGCCCAGTCCTTGTCTGCGCGCGCACGGGCGCGCTGGTCGATCATCGTCTGCACGAGCGCGTCGAGCGCCTCCTGCTCGACGGAGGTGACGGCGGTCCGCCACTGCGGGTCGCGGGGATCGAGCCCGAGGATCGCCGTCATCGCGCTCACCTGCCCGAGCGCCGCGACTGCGGCATCCGTCTCGTCCGCATCGACGGCCGCGTTTCCGGCGCGGACGGTGTCGTGGACGACGGCGAGCGCCTGCGGAACACCGAGGTCGTCATCCAGCGCGGCGATGAAGGCCTCCGGCAGCGGGTGTGCGGCATCCGCATCCCGTCCGGCGGCGAGCCGGGATGCGCGCTCGACGAACCCGCGGATGCGCCCGAGGGCGGCCTCCGCCTCGTCGAGCCCCTTCGCGGAGACGTCGAGGTTCGACCGGTAGTGCGCGGCCGCGAGGGCGTAGCGCACGACCAGCGGGTCGCGCTCGGCGAGGAGGTCCGCGGCGAGGATGACGTTGCCGATCGACTTCGACATCTTCTGCCCCTCGACGGTCACCAGACCGTTGTGCACCCAGTATCGGGCGAAGCCGTCGCCGGCAGCCGTCGACTGCGCGCGCTCGTTCTCGTGGTGCGGGAAGCGCAGGTCCAGCCCGCCGCCGTGGAGGTCGAACTCGGGCCCGAGGTAGCGCCGCGACATGGCGGAGCACTCGATGTGCCAGCCCGGTCGGCCCGCTCCCCACGGCGAGTCCCAGCGGGCGTCGCCAGGCTCGCCGGGCTTCGCAGCCTTCCACAGCGCGAAGTCGAGCGGGTCGCGTTTGCCCGCGTCGGTGTCGGGTGAGGAGTCCATCGCGTCGGGACGCTGATTGGTGAGCATGCCGTACTCGGACCACGAGCGCACGTCGAAGTACACGCTACCCTCGGCGGGGTAGGCGTGGCCTCGCGCGATGAGTCGCTCGATGAGCTCGATCATCTGCGGGATCGACGCGGTGGCGCGCGGTTCGTACGTCGGTGGAAGGATGCCGATGGCCTCGTACGCGGCGGTGAACTCCCGCTCGACTCGGTAGGCCAGCGCCCACCAGGGCTCGTCGGCGGTGGCGTTCTGGAGGACCTTGTCGTCGATGTCGGTGACGTTGCGGACATACGTCACCCGACCGAAACGGTGGGTGAGCCAGCGGCGCAGGAGGTCGAAGGCGAGCGCTCCGCGGAGGTGTCCGATGTGGGGTCCGGACTGCACGGTCGGCCCGCACACGTACATCGTCACGTGTCGCGGATCGGCCGGAACGAAGGCGCGCACGCTCTGCGTGCTGCTGTCGTGGAGTCGGACGTTCACCGAACCACTCTACCGGCGACGGTGCCGATGCCGTGGGGGCAGTAGAAAGGAGCGGTGCATGTCATCGCCATCCTCGCCGCCGCGATGCTCTTCGGAACCACCGGAACATCCCAGGCGCTCGGTCCGTCTGGGACCACTCCGCTGTCGATCGGCGTCATGCGGATGGTGATCGGCGGCACGGGGCTGGCGCTCCTGGCCTTCCTCCTCGCCGCCCGGCACGCGCGGCGCTCCCCCGCCCCGCGCCCGCCGCTCGGCATCCGTCCGCTTTCGCTCATGGTCCTCACCGGCCTCTGCCTGGCCCTGTACCAGCCGCTGTTCTTCCTCGGCACCGAGCGCAACGGCGTCGCCGTCGGCACCGTCGTGGCCCTCGGGTCGGCGCCGATCCTCGCGGGGCTCCTCGAATGGGCGCTGACCCGACGGATGCCGACCACGACGTGGATGGCCGCGACCGCGCTCGCCACCGCCGGCGTCGTCCTCCTCGGCTTCGGCGGATCGGCGGGAGGGGCGGGCGGCACCGACGGGCTCGGCCTCCTCGGCTCGATCGGGGCGGGGGCGTCCTTCGCCGTCATCGCGAACGCCCAGCGTCGACTGCTGGACGCCGGGTGGGACCCCTTCACCGTCGTCGGCGCGATGGGGGCGAGCTCGGCGGCGGTGAGCGTCCTCGCCGTGCCGTTCGTCGATCTGGCATGGATGCAGACGCCCGCCGGATTCGTGATGGCGCTGTGGCTCGGCCTTGCGACGATCTCGGTCGCGTACGTGCTGTTCACGTGGGGCCTCAGCGGGCTCACGGCTGCGACGGC
The DNA here is from genome assembly GCF_031625015.1 of Microbacterium aurantiacum. Lineage (NCBI taxonomy): Bacteria > Bacillati > Actinomycetota > Actinomycetes > Micrococcales > Microbacteriaceae > Microbacterium > Microbacterium aurantiacum. The sequence goes on along the minus strand of NZ_JAHWXH010000001.1, from coordinate 1,971,893 downwards.
GGCGACCCTCACCCTGGGGGAACCGCTGACCGCTGCGGTCCTCGGCATCGTCGTCCTCGACGAGCGGCTGTCGGTCCTGGCGATCGTCGGTCTCACCGTACTCGGCGCCGGGCTCGCGCTCCTCGCGTGGGGATCCCGCGCACCGAGGGATCCCGCACCCTTCGCCGTCGAGGGCTGACGCATCCGCCCGTCAGGGCCGCCCGCACGTCATGCGGGCGAAACAGTGCTGTGGGACGCTGAACGGATGCCGACACCGACGATCGTCGTCGACGACCTCAGCTCGTCCGCGACGCGGGACCTCCTCGCCCGCCACCAGGCGGAGATGCGCGCGCAGACTCCGGGGGACAGCTGCCACGTGCTGGACGTCGAGGCTCTGCGGGCCCCCTCCATCACGGTCTGGGCCGCGTACGTCGACGGGGAGCTCGCCGGCGTCGGCGCGCTGAAGACACTCGACGCCGCACGCGGGGAGGTGAAGTCGATGCGCGTGGAGGCGCGGTTCCTCGGTCGGGGCGTCGGACGCGCGCTCGTCCGGCACATCCTCGCGGAGGCGCGAGCCCGTGGACTGCAGAGCCTGTGGCTCGAGACGGGGTCGGGCGCGGACTTCACCGCCGCTCGGGCGCTCTACGCCAGCGAGGGTTTCACCGCGTGCGCGCCCTTCGACGACTACGTCGCCGACCCGCTCTCGGCCTACTTCACCCGCCGCCTGGCAGAGGGGACAGCCACGGTCTGAGGCGGTTCAGGCCGGCAGCACCAGGGCCACGGCGAAGGCCGAGACCCCGTCGCCACGGCCGGCGAACCCGAGGCCGTCCGTCGTGGTGGCCGACACCGACACGGGGGCCCCACCGAGGGCGGTCGACAGAACCCGCTCGGCTTCCTCGCGTCGTCCGGCGAAGCGCGGGCGACGCGCCTGCACCTGGACCGAGACGTTCCCGATACGCCATCCCGCCTCCGCCAGAAGCGCGCGGGCGCGACCGAGGAAGGCGTCGGCGTGGGCTCCGGCATACTCGGGCTTGTCGGTCCCGAAGTGCGTCCCGATGTCACCGAGGCCCGCCGCGGAGAGCAGCGCATCGACGATCGCGTGCGCGATGGCGTCGCCGTCGGAGTGTCCCGACAACGCGCCCTCCCCCGGCCAGTGCAGGCCGGCGAGCCAGAGGTCGCCCTCGCCCCCGAACGCGTGCACGTCGCTGCCGAATCCGACCCGCGGGGTGTCGGCCGACGCCGGCGGGGTCGGCGCGGTGACCCGCGGAAGCGGGGCGCCCTCGAGGAGCGCACGAGCACGCAGGAGATCGGCGGGGGTGGTGATCTTGAAGGCGCGGTCGTCACCGGCGACGACGACGACCGTCTCTCCGCGGTCGGCGACGAGCGCCGCGTCGTCGGTGAAGTCCGCCTGAGCGGCGGCGTAGGCGGATGCGAGGATGTCGCGCCGGAAGCCCTGGGGCGTCTGGGCGGCGACGAGATGAGAGCGATCGACCGAGGCGACGACGCGTCCGTCGGCGACGCGCTTGACGGTGTCGACGACGGGCAGGGCGGGGACGGCGGCGGCGGCCCCCGCGTCGATGGCCGCGACGACCCGCGAGAAGACCTCGGGCGGGGTCAGCGCGCGCGCCGCGTCGTGGACCAGCACGACCTCGACATCGGCCCAGAGCGCATCGAGGCCCGCGGCGACGGACGCCTGGCGCGTGTCCCCGCCGACGACCACCGTGACGCGGTCCAGACGGTCGCCCGCGGTCGCGGCGACTTCGGTGAGCGCGTCCCCTTCGCGGCCCGCCGGCGCGACGACCACCACTTGCGCCTCCGGAGCGTCGAATACTCCGCGCAGGGCGTGGTGGAGGATCGAGCGGTCGTCGATGCCGACGAAGGCCTTCGGTCCGCCCGCGGCGAGGCGGGTGCCGGAGCCGGCGGCGACGACGATGACGGCCAGACGCGGAACGGGTGCGATGCTCACACCCGTCACGCTACCGGGGCGCGACGACTGCGACGGTCAGGACGCGAGGACCTCGTCGAGGATCACGCTCGCGCGCTCCTCGTCGGTCTTCTCGGCCAGGGCGAGTTCCGAGATCAGGATCTGCTTCGCCTTGGCGAGCATCCGCTTCTCCCCCGCCGACAGACCGCGGTCCTGATCGCGACGCCAGAGGTCGCGCACGACCTCGCTGACCTTGATGACGTCGCCGGAGGCGAGCTTCTCGAGGTTCGCCTTGTACCGACGCGACCAGTTGGTCGGCTCTTCGGTGAAGGGGGCGCGCAGGACCTCGAAGACGCGGTCCAGACCCTCCTTGCCGATGACGTCGCGGACGCCGACCAGATCGACGTTCTCGGCAGGGACCTCGATGACGAGGTCTCCCTGGGTGACGTTGAGCTTCAGGTACTTCTTGGTCTCGCCCCGGATGATCCGGTCTTTGACCTCGATGATCGTCGCCGCCCCGTGGTGCGGGTAGACAACGGTCTCGCCAACCTCAAAAAGCATGGAGTTATGTCCTTTCGGCAAACTCCAGACTACCACAGCGTTTATACGCTAAGGTTCTCCGCCCCCGCCCGGGCGCGCCACGCGACGCCGCGGATCCAGCCCCTAGAATGCATGGGGAAGCCGTCACCCCCACATCAGGAGGATCCGTGATCTCGACACGCCGCCGCATCGGCGAAGGACGCCCCGCCAGGAGCCCGCGCCTGATCGCGTCGGCGGCGCTCGGCGCCGCCGTGGTCCTCGGCGCCACGGGGTGCACCTTCCTCACCCCGCAGTCCACGACCATTCAGTATTCGGCTGCCGAGGGCGTGAACGTCTTCGACTCCGGGCCGCTCGAGGTGCGCAACGCCTTCATCGTCGCCGATGAGACCGGCGCGGTCGGCAACTTCGTCGCCGCCGTCGTGAACCCCACCGACACCGCGCACACCCTCGTGGTCGAGCTGGGCGAGGGGTCGACCATCGACCTCGAGCTGCGCGTACCGGCGCGCACGACCGTCAGCCTCGGCGCCGACGGCGAAGAGCCGCTCCTGGTCGAAGGGCTCGACACTCCTCCGGGTGCGAACATCCCGGGATACTTCCAGTCCGGCGATGCCGAGGGAATGCTGTTGGCCGTCCCGGTCCTCGACGGCGAACTCGAATACCTCGCGCCCCTCGTCCCCCGCGACTGACGCGCACACGAAGGGGCCGGCATCCACGCGGATGCCGGCCCCTTCGTCGTCGTAGCGGTCCGGGTCAGCCCTCGAAGCGGTAGCCGAGCCCGCGCACGGTGACCAGCATCGTGGGCGAGCCGGGATTCTCCTCGATCCGCGAGCGGATGCGCTTGATGTGGACGTCCAGCGTCTTGGTGTCGCCGAAGTAGTCGCTGCCCCACACGCGGTCGATCAGCTGACCGCGGGTGAGGACCCGGCCGGCGTTGCGCATCAGGACCTCGAGGAGCTCGAACTCCTTGAGCGGCATGTTGATCTCGCGTCCGTCGACGGCCACCGTGTGCCGGTCGATGTCGAGGACGACGCGTCCGCCCTCCAGGACCCGTTCGTCGAGCTCGGCTTCCCGCTGGGAGAAGCGCCGCAGGACGGCACGCATCCGCGCGAGGAGCTCGCGCGACGAGTACGGCTTGGTGACGTAATCGTCGGCACCGAGCTCCAGACCCACCACGATGTCCACCTCGGAGTCCTTGGCGGTGAGCATCACGATCGGGACGGTCGCGCTGGAGCGGATCTGGCGGCAGACCTCCGTCCCCGGCATCCCGGGCAGCATGAGGTCCAGCAGCACGATGTCGGCCCCGCGCTCGCGGAAGGCGGCGAGCGCGGCGGGTCCGTCCTCGGCGATCTCCACGTCGTAGCCCTCGCGCCGCAGGAGATAGGCCAACGGGTCGGCGAGGTCGGGCTCGTCCTCCACGATCAGGACGGCGGTCATGCGGTGTCTCCGTTCTCGATGCGCGACGGCGAAGCCGCCGGCACGGTCGTGGCGACCTTGCGCGCGCGCTTGGGGCGGCGGTCCGGTCGCTCGGGGCGGTCGTCGACGGGGGCGTCGACGGCCGGCAGTCGGATGGTGAAGGTCGAGCCGCGTCCCGGGCGCGACCACAGCCGGACCTCGCCGCCGTGGCGCTGGACCGCGTGCTTGACGATGGCGAGGCCGAGCCCCGTCCCCCCGGTGCGCCGGGCACGAGCCGGATCGGCACGGTAGAACCGTTCGAAGACGCGTTCCTGATCGCCCTCGGCGATGCCGATGCCGCGGTCGGTGACCGCGATCTCCACGACGGCGTCGGTCAGGGTGATCCCGACGCCGACCTTGGATCCGCGCGGCGAATAGGCGATGGCGTTGGCGATGAGGTTCCCGACCGCTTCACCGAGCACCTGGGCGTCGCCGCGCACGTACAGACCGCGCTCGCCTCCGCGCACGACACTGACCCCCGCGGAATCCGCGAGGATCGCGTTGGCGTCGACAGCGGAGGCGACGACCTCGTCGATGGCGACGTCACGCTCGTCCGTGAGCTCATCGGAGGCCTGCAGGCGCGACAGGTTCAGGATGCGCGAGGTCAGCTGCGCCAGGCGCGACGCCTCCGCGGAGAGCCGCGTGGCGAAGATCCGCACCTGGGGCGGATCGTCCGCGGCGGACTCGATCGCCTCGGCGAGGAGGCTCACCGCTCCCACGGGCGTCTTCAGCTCGTGGCTGGTGTTGGCCACGAAGTCCCGGCGCATCTGCTCGACGCGCTCCCGCTCGGTGATGTCGTGCAGCACGAGCAGGGTGAGCCGCGGGGAGATGCGGGTCGCCCGCGCGGCGACGAGCCGAGGCTCGGCCGGCGGCGCGCCGCGCTGAAGGCGGAGCGACCCGGACCAGGAGGACTGGCCGCCGCGGATCACCCGGATCGCGTCCCGGAGCTCTTCGCTGGCGAGAGACCCGCCGCGCACGAAGTGGAACGAGGCGGCCGACGGCGACAGGGCGAGCACCGTGAAGGAGGCGTCCACGACGAGAGCGGCGTCATCCATCCCCTGGAGGACCTCTCGAACCCCCTCGGGGATCTCGCGGGACGTCTCAGCCCGAGCCCGATCCCGCACCCGGAGCGAGGTCACCACGAGTGCGGCGAGAGAGCCCCCGATGACGATGCCGGCGAGGAGGGCGAGCAGCGCGAGCTGCAGCGAATCCATGGTCACAGCGTAAGGGTGCCGGCGCGCTCCGCGCGGACGGCCTCCCGAGCACCGTCCGGGGGTGCGGGTACTATTCACCGGGCAGGCACCGCCCGTTAACCTTCGCCGGTGATGATCGCCAGCGCCGCCAGGCGCACGCCTGCCCGGAATCCAGAAAGGTCCCACGGATGCGCGAAGTCTTCCACCAGTCCCTCGAGGACGTGCAGAACCGCCTCGTCGAGATCTCCGAGCTCGTCACCATCGCCATCGACAAAGCCACCCGCGCCTTCGGCACGAGCGACGTCGCCCTGGCCGAAGAGGTCATCGACGCCGACGCGGTCATCGACGAGAAGGCCCTCGCCCTCGACGAGATGGCCATCGAGATCCTCGCCCGCCAGCAGCCGGTCGCGCGCGACCTGCGCATCGTGGTCAGCGCGCTGCGGATGTCGGCGTCGCTCGAGCGGATGGGCGACATCGCAGAGCACATCGCACAGCTCACCCGCATGCGCTTCCCGGAGCGGGCCATCCCCAAGGGACTGAAGTCGACGTTCCTGAAGATGGGCGAGCTCGACGTCGAGGTCGCCCGCCGCCTCACCGAGCTGCTGCGCACGCAGGAGCTCGCCCTCGTCGAAGAGATCCGCAACGCCGACGACGACCTCGACGACCTGCACGTCGCGGTCTTCGAGAAGGTCCTCAGCGACAGCTGGCAGGGGGAGGCGGCCGCGACCGTGGATGCCACCCTCGCGAGCCGGTACCACGAGCGCTTCGCCGACCACGCGGTGTCGGTGGCCAAGAAGGTCGCCTACCTCTCCACCGGTGACTGGACCGCCCCCACCGGCGCGCTGGACGTCGCGACGGAGACCGTGACCGGTCTCGCCTGACCGCCCGCACGAACGACGGAGCCGGATGCCTCGGGAAGAGGCATCCGGCTCCGTCGTTCGTCAGGTCAGTTCTTGCCCTGGTTGGCGACGGCCGCAGCTCCCGCCGCCGCGGCCTCGGGGTCGAGGTACTCGCCCGGACCGAGGGGGACGAGGTTCTCGTCGAGGCGGTAGACCAGCGGGATGCCGGTGGGGATGTTGAGCTCGGCGATGTCGGCGTCGCTGATGCCCTCGAGGTGCTTCACGAGCCCGCGGAGCGAATTGCCGTGGGCGGTGACGAGCACGGTCTTCCCGGAGCGCAGGTCGGGCGCGATCGCCTCGTCCCAGTACGGGAGCAGACGGTCGATCACGAGCTTGAGCGACTCGGTGCGGGGGACGTCCCCGTCGATGCCCGCATAACGGGGGTCGCCCACCTGGCTCCACTCGCTGTCATCGGCGAGCTCGGGCGGCGGCACGTCGAACGAACGGCGCCAGAGCATGAACTGCTCCTGACCGAACTCCTCGAGCGTCTGGGCCTTGTCCTTGCCCTGCAGGGCGCCGTAGTGACGCTCGTTCAGACGCCACGAGCGGGTCACCGGGATCCAGAGGCGGTCGGCGGCGTCCAGGGCGATGTTCGCGGTCTGGATCGCGCGGCTCAGGAGGGAGGTGTGGAGGATATCGGGGAGGAGACCCGCCTCGGCGAGCAGCGAGCCGCCGCGAGCGGCCTCGGCCTTGCCCTGCTCGGTCAGGCGGACGTCGACCCAGCCGGTGAAGAGGTTGAGCTCGTTCCACTCGCTCTGGCCGTGGCGGAGGAGGATCAGCGTGTGAGGCGCAGTCATGGGCCCCATGATATCGGGCGCATCCATCGCCTCCCGGCCGGAGACGGTCTCACCGACACCCCGCTGTCATGATGGACGGATGGCTCCCGCTCGCGGTCCCGTGGGCCGCATCACGCGCGGGACCACCCACACCAATCGACTCCGCCGCGTCGACCGCTGGATCGCCACGCGCACGGAGCTGCGCCGTCTTGCCGATCCGCTCGTGGTCGACCTCGGCTACGGGGCCAGCGGCGTGACCGCGCTCGAGCTGCACGCGCGTCTGGCCCGCACCCGGCCTGACGTCGAGGTCCTCGGGCTGGAGATCGATCCGGAGCGCGTGGAGCGCGCCCGGGGCCAGCTCGCCGAGGTACAGGCGGGCGGGACGGCGTTCGCCCCGGACGCACGCGTGGACTTCGCGCGCGGCGGCTTCGAGGTGCCGCTTCCCCACGGCCGGGCGGCCGGGATCATCCGCGCGATGAACGTGCTGCGCCAGTACGACGAGACGGATGTCGCGGCGGCGTGGTCGCAGATGGCCGGACGACTCGCACCGGACGGGCTGCTCGTCGAAGGCACGTGCGACGAGCGCGGGCGCGTGTGCGCGTGGATCGCAGCGGGCCCCGATGCCCTCCCCCGGACCCTCACGCTCTCCCTCCGCCTGGAGGAGCTGCGTTCGCCCCTCGTGGCGGCGGAGCGGCTGCCGAAGGCGCTCATCCACCGCAACGTGCCGGGCGAAGGCGTGCACCGCTTCCTCGCCGCGCTCGACGCCGAATGGGAGCGAGCCGCGGGCCTCGGCGCCTTCGGACCGAGACAGCGCTGGGTCGCGGCCGTGGACGCCGTCGCGGCACAGGACTGGCCGGTGCTCGAGCGCCGCCGCGCTCGACTCGGTGAGATCACCGTCGCGTGGGACGCCGTCGCGCCCGGCTGACGGTCGACCGCTGCGGATCAGATGCGCGGGACCGCCGCGCGGGCGTCCTCCGGCGGCATCCCGGTGGCGACCAGCAGGTCGACCACGAAGGGCCGGATCGCGGCGATGAGGTTCTGATCCCCGAGGGACGCGCCGGGTGTCACCTCGGCGGGGTCGAGGTGGGCGGCGACGGCGGCGAGCTGCGACCGCGCGACCGGCTCGAGCGAGATGTCGTCAAGGGCGTCGGTCAGCACCCGGACGGCGCGGAGCGTCTCGGCGAGGATGTCGGCGGCCACGGGGCGCGGAGTGCCGTCGTCGCAGAGATAGACCACGCGCCGGGCGATGACGCGCAGGTTCCTTCCGGCCAGCTCCACCGACTCCCGCACGCGTTCGTGGCGCGCGAGCTCCGATCGCTGGCGGCGCAGGAACGGGGAGATCCGCGCGATCGCGAGGCCCGACTCGACCGACGCCCGCCACCCGTCCGCGATCGGCTGGATCGCCCGGGCCTTCTCGAGACCGCGTTCGGCGCGGCGCCGGTCGCCGCGGCGCAGGGCCTGGACGAGCGCGGTCCCGGCCCCCTCGATCGCCCCCAGCACGGCCCGCGCATCGCGCACCTCGATGCGCACCGTGTCGCGCGGGATGAGCGCGGTCGCGAGCAGCGCCGCCACACCGCCGATGAGACCGTCCACGAGCCGCAGGAAAGGCGCGTTGGCGGGGACGATCATCACGATCAGCGACTGGATGGCGGCCGCGATCGCGAACGAGGCCTGCGCAGAGAGGAAGCGGGCGACGACGAGGGTCACGCCGAGGGCGAGAGCGAGCTGCCACCACCCCGATCCCGCCACCAGAAGGAGGAGCTCGGCGACGATGATGCCCACGAGCATTCCGATCACGGTCTCGAGGACGCGGCGCGGGCGCGCGTCGCGCACGAGCCCGAGGCTCGACACGGTCACGGTCGCGGCCAGGAGCGGCGCGGGATGACCGAAGACGTAGGCGGCGACCGCGTACGCGGCCGTGGCGGCCACCACGATCTGCACGATCGGGATTGCGGAGTCCCGCACGCGCCGGAGCGCCGGCGTCGGATCCAGGCGCGCCTGCCAGCCCGTGCGGATCGGCAGCGTCACCGGGGCGGGGCCCTGCGGATCGGCATCGGCAGCGCCGGGGCCTCGCCCGGAACCGCGCCGCGGGCTCACGTCGCCCGTGCGCGACGCGACAGCCGGGTGATCCGCGGCACGTTCGCCGTGGCTCCGGCATCCGGCGGGACGATGACCTCCTGCGCGGCCGCGATCTGCGCGCCCTCGACGTCGACGGTCAGCGCCGCATCCACCGGCACCCCGCGTCGGAGCACCGCAAGGGCGATGGGGCCCTCTTCGAAATGACGCGCCGCCGATGTGACGACTCCGACCTCGTCCCCGTCGCGACGGACGACTGCACCACGCTCGGGAAGGGCGGCATCGCTGCCGTCGAGCTGCAGGGCGACCATCCGGCGGGGCGGGTGCCCGAGGTTGTGCACCTTGGCCACCGTCTCCTGCCCCCGGTAGCAGCCTTTCGACAGGTGCACCGCGGTGCGCATCCAGTCGGATTCGTGCGGGATGGCGCGCTCGTCGACCTCGCCGGACCAGCGCGGACGCCACGCGGCGACCCGCAGGGCGTCCGCGGCGACGACGCCGGCGAGATCGACGACACCGGATGCCGCGTCCGCGGCGATCCGATCAAGCTCCTCGATCGCGACCAGGGCCTCGGCCCAGCGCCGCTCGGAGCCCGGATGCGGATCGACGGGGGCGTATCCGTGTCCTCCCGGGGTGATCGCCGGCCACGGGTCATGCCAGACCAAAGGCGTGCCGGCGGGCGCGGCGGGGGCCACCCGGGAGATCGCGTCGGGGGAACCGCCGATGACGGCGACCTCGGCATCCGCTGATCTCGGCTGGACGCGCAGACGGAACCGCATCCGGGTGAGCCAGGCGAGGAGACCCTCGGCGTCGGCGCGATCGACGATGAGCCACGCGGTCGCTCCGTCGTCCACCACGGCGGCGACGTGCTCGATGCGCCCCTGCGGATCGAGCACGAGGAGTTCGGTGGACTCCCCCGGCGCGAGCCGAGCGAGTGCCTGCGAGGTCAGGGAGTCGAGCCAGGTGAGCCGGTCCTCGCCGTCCACGGCGATCACCGCGCGATCACCCAGCGGCGCCAGCGCGGTGCCGCGGGCGAGGGCGCGCTGCTCGGCCATCGGATTCCCGACGTGCTGGAGGACGTCGTCGACGATCACGGCGCCGGGAACGGCGGAGAAGGGGGCGGCGTGGGCCATCAGGCGACCTTCGCCAGGCGCGCGGAGGCGTGGGAGGCGAGTTCGTGGCCCAGGGCGGCGATGTCCCACGCCCACAGCAGATGGCCGTCGACCAGCCCGTACATGCGCGTCGCGGCCGCGTAGGCCTTGGCCGTCGCGGGACGGACGACGGCGTCGGTGGCCAAGTCGATCCGCGGGCCGCGGATCTGGCCGAGGTAGAGCTCGCTGATCCCATCGGAGTACACGATCGCCGCCTCGATGTCGAACCCGTCCGCGTCGTTGCGCAGCCGCTCCACGTCTTCGACGGTCCGGGGCTCCGCGGATGCCGTCGGAGGAAGGAGGGCGGGACCCGGGTCCGCGTCACCGGCGTTCCGCGACAGCCGCCAGTATCCGACCTCGGACACGAGCGCCGTCCGGCCGCCGTCCTCGCGGTCGATCCATGCGGAGGCCGAGTAGTTCAGGTAGTCGCCGCCGTCGTGGCTGAAGCTCACGCGGTGCGTGAACTCGCCCGACAGACCGCCTCCCGCGTAGTCGATGACGCCGCTCCCCTCCCACACTCCGATGAGCCAGGAGAGGGGGACGAGGTCGGCGGGCAGGTCGGTCGGGAGCTCGATCACGACGCCCTGCTCAGCGCTGGCCGCGGTAGAGGTTCTTCACCACCACGCCGGAGACGAACACGATCCCCACCGATGCCAGGCCCAGAAGCCCCAGGAAGAAGATTTCGAGCGCGAGAAGGTCCATGACGCTACTTTAGCCCGGCACGACCGCCGCCAGCCCGAATCCGAGGCTGACGATCCCGAGCACGGCGAGGGCGCCGACGACGCTCGCCGCGACCCGCACCGTGAATCCGTGCGAGCGACCGCCGGCGAGCTGGACCGCGAAGGCGAGCAGGAGGCACGCGCCGAGGGCGACAGCCATCCACGCCGCACGCAGGTCCGACGGGACGAAGAGGCCGATCGCGAGTCCCGCCACGGCGGCGGCGATCCACACGGAGAGGATGCCGGCGCGCGAACGACGCGGAAGGGTGTCGGTCACGGTCATCCCGCTATTGTCTCCCACGACGCTCCGCGTGTGCACCCCCGGTGGGCGCCCGCGCAGGACCGTTCGCGCGAACGTCCTAGACTGATCGCACACGACGCATTCCCCGAAGAGCCCGGAAGGCGACTTTTGGCCCAGCTGCTCGTCCTCAGCTCCGCACACGGCGGCGGCCCCGCCCTGCCCGCGCTCGAGCTGCTCAGTCATCGGGTGCGCCAGATCCCCGCTGAGCCGGCGCAGCTGGTGAACGCACCCAGCGCCGACATCATCTTCGTCGACGCGCGCGTGGACCTCGTCGGCGCGAAGTCGCTGTGCAAGATCCTCAACACCACCGGTCTCGACGCACCGCTCATCCTCATCGTCACCGAGGGCGGTCTCACGGCCGTCTCCCCCGACTGGGGCGTGGACGACGTCATCCTCGTCACCGCCGGCCCCGCGGAGGTGGATGCCCGCGTCCGACTGGCCGTGGGACGTCAGAACTCCGAGCAGGTGTCGACCCGCATCCAGACCTCGGGCATCACCATCGACGAGTCCTCATACTCCGCCAAGGTGCACGGCAAGCCGCTGGACCTGACGTACAAAGAGTTCCAGCTCCTCCACTTCTTCGCCACGCACCCGTCGCGGGTCTTCACGCGCGAGCAGCTGCTGAGCGAGGTGTGGGGCTACGACTACTTCGGGGGGACGCGCACCGTCGACGTCCACGTCCGACGCCTGCGGGCCAAGCTCGGCGACCTGGAGCAGCTGATCGGCACCGTCCGCAACGTCGGCTACCGCTTCAACGTGTACGAAGAGGATCAGCTCCCGGCGGCCCGCGAGACCACCGGCGCCTGAGGCGGCATCCGTTCACACATTCGTCACCCGACCCTGACATGATGTGGGGGTGATCGAACAAGAGGTTCTCGACCCCGGAATCGACGCGGATGACGACGATTTCGACGTCTCCGAAGAGGCCGACGCCCTCCTCCCCGAGCATCGCTACCTCGACCGCGAGGTGAGTTGGCTCTCGTTCAATCAGCGCGTGCTCGAGCTGGCCGAGGATCCGAACCTCCCCGTGCTCGAGCGGGCGAATTTCCTGGCCATCTTCGCCAGCAACCTCGACGAGTTCTTCATGGTCCGCGTCGCCGGGCTCAAGCGCCGCATCGTCACCGGGCTCGCCCTCCCCACGAACGTCGGACGCTCCGCCGCCGACGTCCTCTCCGATATCTCCGCCGAAGCGCACCGCCTCCAGCTCCGCCACGCCGAGGCGTGGACCTCGGCGGTCAAGCCCGCCCTCGCGGACGCCGGCATCCAGGTGGTCGCGTGGGACACGCTCGGCGAGGACGACCGGGAGCGGATGCACGACTACTTCCACTCGCGGGTCTTCCCCGTGCTCATGCCGCTCGCGGTCGACCCGGCGCACCCCTTCCCCTACATCTCCGGGCTCTCGCTGAACCTCGCCATCCGCATCCGCAACGCGCGGACGGGACGCCAGGAGTTCGCGCGTCTGAAGGTTCCGCCGATGCTCCCCCGGTTCGTGGAGCTCGAGCCGCAGGACGGCGTCGTGCGCTACCTCCCGCTGGAAGACCTCATCTCCAACCACCTCGACGATCTGTTCCCGGGGATGGAGGTGCTCGACCACCACGCGTTCCGCCTCACCCGCAACGAAGACGTCGTGATCGAGGAGGACGAGACCGAGAACCTCATCCAGGCTCTCGAGGCCGAGCTCCTCCGCCGCCGCTTCGGTCCGCCGATCCGCCTCGAGATCACCGATGACATGGACGAGCTCACCCTCGACCTGCTGCTGAAGGAGCTCGACATCACCGCGCAGGAGGTCTACCGCCTCCCCGGGCCGCTCGACCTCCGCGGGCTGTTCGATCTCGCGCGCATCGATCGGCCGGACCTGCACTACAAGCCGCATCTGCCGACGACCCCGGTGGCCTTCCAGCCGGGTGACAACAACGAGCGCGCCGACATCTTCGCCTCCATCCGCAAGGGCGACGTCCTGGTCCACCACCCGTACGAGTCGTTCGCGACGAGCGTGCAGGCCTTCCTCGAGCAGGCCGCGAAGGATCCCCACGTCCTCGCGATCAAGCAGACGCTCTACCGCACCTCCGGCGACAGCCCGATCGTGCAGGCCCTCATCGACGCCGCCGAGGCCGGCAAGCAGGTCCTGGCGCTGGTGGAGATCAAGGCGCGTTTCGACGAGGCGAACAACATCCTGTGGGCCCGCAAGCTCGAGAAGGCCGGCGTCCACGTCGTGTACGGCCTCGTCGGCCTGAAGACCCACTGCAAGCTGGCCCTGGTCATCCGCGAGGAGAACGGCGTGCTGCGCAGCTACAGTCACGTGGGCACGGGCAACTACAACCCGAAGACGAGCCGCATCTACGAAGACTTCGGCCTGTTCACCGTCGACGACCAGGTCGGGCGGGATCTCACGCGCCTGTTCAACGAGCTGTCCGGGTACGCCATCGAGAAGAAGTTCAAGCGGCTGCTGGTCGCCCCCCTCCACCTGCGGAAGGGTCTCCTGCGGCTCATCGACAAGGAACGACACAACGCCCAGGAGGGCAAGCCCGCGCGCGTGCGCATCAAGGTCAACTCCATGGTCGATGAGCAGATCATCGATGCGCTGTACCGCGCGAGCCAGGCCGGCGTCACCGTCGAGGTATGGGTGCGGGGCATCTGCTCGCTCAAGCCCGGCGTCCCGGGGATGAGCGAGAACATCACCGTCCGCAGCATCCTCGGACGGTATCTCGAGCACTCCCGCATCTTCGCCTTCGACAACGACGGCGACCCGCACGTCTACATCGGCAGCGCCGACATGATGCACCGCAACCTCGACCGTCGCGTGGAGGCCCTCGTGCGCGTGGTCGATCCGGGACACGTGAAGGAGCTCTCCTCCCTGTTCGACCTGGCGATGAGCGACAAGACCAGCTCCTGGCACCTCGGTGCCGACGGAGAGTGGGTCCGCCACAGCACGGATGCCGAGGGCAAGCTCCTCGTCGACATGCAGGACCGCTCCATGTCGGCGGTGCAGCGCCGTCGCCGGGCCCGGGCGGTGCGATGACGGAGACCGCGATCTACGCGGCCGGCGGCGTGGTGTGGCGGATGGTGGACGGCAAGCTCCGCGTGCTGCTGATCCATCGCACGAAATACCGCGATGTGACCCTCCCCAAGGGGAAGGTCGACCCCGGCGAGATGCTCGCCGAGACCGCGGCGCGCGAGATCCACGAGGAGACCGGCATCCGCGTCCATCTCGGCGTGCCGATCGGCGTCTCGCGCTACCGGCTCCCCAGCAAGCGGACGAAGATCGTGCACTACTGGTCCGCGGAGGCCACCGAGCCCGCCATCCGCACGTCGTCTTTCGTTCCGAACAAGGAGATCGCGGCGCTCGAGTGGGTGAGCCTGAAGAAGGCGCGCACCCGCCTGAGCTATCCGGTCGACGTGGAGATCCTGGAGAACTTCGCGCGCCTCATCGACGAGGGCATCCTCCAGACCTTCCCCATCATCGCCCTCCGCCATGCCAAAGCGCTCCCCCGGGAGGAATGGGAGGGCGACGACGCGCAGCGCCCGCTCGCCCCGCGCGGCAGGAAGCAGTCGCGGTCGATCGTCGGACCGCTCCTGGCCTTCGGCGCACGAAAGATCATCTCCTCCCCCGCCGTGCGCTGTCACAAGACCGTCGTCCCCCTGGCGGCGGCGACGGGCAAGAAGATCGAGACCACCCCGCTCATCAGCCAGGATGCGTGGGAGGAGGGGCACTCCGACGCACGCTCGGTCATCGGCGCGCGCGTGCGGGCCCGCAAGCCAGCGATCCTGTGCTCGCACGGTCCGGTGCTCCCCGACATCCTCGCCGAGCTGGCGCTGGCGACCGGCACCCTCCGCGGCTCGTACCTCGGCAGCGCGTCCGCTCTGGAGCCCGGCGCCTTCTCCGTCGTGCACCTATCGGTCCAGAACCCCGGATCGGGCATCGTCGCTATCGAGACGCACGCGCCGAAGGTGTGACACCGCCTGCGCCGCGGCCGGCCGGTGCGGTTCGCGGCCGGTCGTTCACCTTCCGTTCACCGACACAGCGCACGCTCTTAAGAGTCCGTGCTTACCGTCAGGTCGTGCCCTGCACCGGGCCTCAACCCGAAACCCGATCGGGTTTCGTTTCTCTGACATGTGAAGGATTCACACAGTGAAGATCTCCCGCTTCGCCCAGGTCGGCGCCCTCGCCGCCGTCGCCGCTCTCACCCTCGCCGGCTGCGCCGCGAACGAGGGTGGCACGTCGACCGACGCCGGCACCGACACCGGCTCGAGCCTCTCCGGCACGCTCTCGGGCGGTGGTGCCTCCTCGCAGGAGGTCGCCGTCCAGACCTGGACCGCCGGCTTCCAGACCGCCAACCCCGACGCCACCGTCAACTACGACCCCGCCGGCTCCGGCGCGGGCCGCGAGTCGTTCCAGGCGGGCGCCTTCCAGTTCGCCGGTTCGGACCGCGCGTTCACCATGGACGAGATCGCCGAGGGCCCCTTCGACGGCTGCGTCGAGGGCGCCGGGATCATCGAGCTGCCGACGTACATCTCCCCGATCGCGGTCATCTTCAACCTCGACGGCGTCGACTCGCTGAACCTCTCGGCCGACGTGATCGCGGGCCTCTTCGCCGGCACGATCACCAACTGGAACGACCCGGCCATCGCCGAGCTGAACGAGGGCGTCGAGCTCCCCGACCTCGCCGTGACCCCGGTTCACCGCGCCGACGACTCGGGCACCACCGAGAACTTCACCGCCTACCTGTTCGAGGCTGCGCCCTCGGTCTGGACCGAAGAGCCCGACGGCGTCTGGCCCTTCACCAGCGGCGAGGCCGCGCAGGGCACCTCGGGTGTCGTCTCGGCCGTCGCCGGCGGCAACGGCACCATCGGCTACGCCGACGCCTCGCGCGCCGCGGAGGAGGGTCTGTCCACCGCCGCCGTCCAGGTCGGCGACGCCTTCGTGGAGTACTCGCCCGAGGCTGCCGCCGCCATCGTCGACGCTTCGCCGTTCGAAGAGGGTCGCGGCGAGGGCGACCTCGCGATCGCTCTCGACCGCACCTCGACCGCGGAGGGCGTCTACCCGATCGTCCTGATCAGCTACATGATCGCGTGCCAGGAGTACTCCGACACCGCCGCAGCCCCGCTGGTGAAGGGCTACCTGCAGTACGTCGCCAGCCCCGAGGGTCAGGACGAGGCCGCGGCCTCCGCCGGCAGCGCCCCGATCTCGGACACCCTGCGCGAACAGGTCAACGCCGCGATCGACCTGATCGTCGTCGACTGATACCGTGTGGCCGGCCCGTCGCACCGCGACGGGCCGGCCATTCCCACGAACACCCACCCGAGAACAGGACGCCATGACCACGACAGCCCCGGCCATCAAGGCCAAACAGCGGCCCGGTGACCGCTGGTTCTCGGGCACCGCGCTGGCCGCGGGATCAATGATCCTCGTCACCCTCGCCGCCGTCGCGATCTTCCTCATCATCCAGTCGATTCCGGGCCTCACGGCCACACCGGAGTCGGCGTCGCTCCTCCGCACCGACTTCTGGGGCTACGTCTGGCCGCTCGTCTTCGGCACGGTGTGGGCGTCCTTCCTCGCCCTCCTCATGGCCGTCCCGCTGTCGGTGGGCATCGCACTGTTCATCTCGCACTACGCGCCCCGCCGGCTCGCGCAGACGCTCGGCTACATCATCGACCTCCTCGCGGCCGTCCCGTCGGTCGTCTTCGGCCTGTGGGGCATCCTCGTCCTCGCGCCCGCCGTACAGCCCCTCTACGTCTGGCTGACCACCAACATGGGCTGGTTCCCGCTCTTCAGCGGCACCGCCTCGGCCACGGGCCGAACGATCTTCACCGCGGCGATCGTGCTCGCGGTCATGGTGGTCCCGATCATCACCGCCATCTGCCGTGAAGTCTTCCTGCAGACCCCGGTTCTGCACGAGGAAGCCGCGCTCGCCCTCGGGGCCACCCGCTGGGAGATGATCACGATGGCCGTCTTCCCGTTCGGCCGCAGCGGCATCATCTCCGCCTCGATGCTCGGCCTCGGGCGCGCGCTCGGTGAGACGATGGCCGTGGCCCTCGTGCTCTCGGCGACGGGTGTCGTGACCTTCCAGCTCTTCACGTCCGAGAATCCCTCCACCATCCCGGCGAACATCGCCCTCACGTTCCCCGAGGCCTACGGCACGAACATCAACGTGCTGATCGCGACCGGCCTGATCCTGTTCATCGTCACCTTCGCCGTCAACGCCGTCGCCCGCTGGGTGATCAGCCGGCGCAAAGAGTTCTCGGGAGCCAACTGACATGAGCGCCACCACCATCGCGCCGCCGAACCCCGCGAGCTCCACCCCGGTCGAGGACAGCCGTCGGATCACGAGCGGCAAGCTGCCCACCTGGACGCCGTGGGCGCTCCTGGGTCTCGCCGCCGGCGCCGCCGCCCTCATCTTCTTCGTCGTCTCGCTGGCCTCGGGGGACTTCAACGTCCCGGGATGGCTCGTCGTGAGCGCCCTGCTGTACCTCGCGACCATCTTCACGGTGTCCGCCGTCGTGGAGGGTCGCCGCAAGGGCATCGACCGGCTCGTGACGGGCGTCGTGACGATCGCGTTCCTCATCGCCATGCTGCCGCTGGTCTCGGTCGCGACGACCGTCATCGTCAACGGCGTCGCGGCACTGTCTGCGGAGTTCTTCACCAACTCGATGCGCAACGTCGTCGGCGAGGGCGGCGGCATCCTGCACGCCATCGTCGGCACGTTGCTGATCACCCTCGCCGCGGCCGTCATCTCGATTCCGATCGGCCTGTTCACCGCGATCTACCTCGTCGAGTACGGAGCCGGGAAGCGCCTCGCGCGCGGCATCACGTTCCTCGTCGACGTCATGACCGGCATCCCCTCGATCGTCGCGGGCCTGTTCGCCTACGCGTTGTTCGCCCTCTTCCTCGGACCCGGCATCCGTATGGGAATCATGGGCTCGGTGGCCCTCGCGGTGCTGATGATCCCCGTCGTCGTCCGCGCCACGGAGGAGATGCTGCGTCTCGTCCCCAACGAGCTGCGCGAGGCCGCCTACGCCCTCGGCGTCCCCAAGTGGCTCACGATCGTCAAGGTGGTCATCCCCACCTCGATCGCCGGTATCACCACGGGCGTCATGCTCTCGGTCGCACGCGTCATCGGCGAGACCGCGCCCCTGCTGCTGACGGCGGGCATCACCGCGTCCATGAACTACAACCTCTTCGACGGACGCATGGCGACGCTCCCCGTCTTCGCCTACTCGCAGTACATGAACCAGGGCATCCCCGCCTCGGCCTTCATCGACCGGGCGTGGGGCGCCGCCCTCGTCCTCATCGTCATCGTCATGGCGCTGAACCTCATCGCGCGGCTCGTCGCGCGCATCTTCGCCCCCAAGCTCGGCCGCTGAGTCCGCGCGGCCCGAATACCCGAACCCAGAGGAACAACGTGTCCAAGAGCATCGAAGTCAACGACCTGAACGTCTACTACGGCGACTTCCTGGCCGTCGAGGGCGTCACGCTCGACATCGAACCCCGCAGCGTCACCGCTTTCATCGGCCCGTCCGGCTGCGGCAAGTCCACCTTCCTGCGGACCCTGAACCGCATGCACGAGGTGATCCCCGGTGCCCGTGTGGAGGGCGAGGTGATGCTGGACGGCATGAACCTCTACGGCCCGTCGGTCGACCCTGTGCTCGTGCGCCGCCAGGTGGGCATGGTCTTCCAGCGCCCGAACCCGTTCCCCACGATGTCGATCAAGGAGAACGTGCTGGCGGGCGTGAAGCTCAACAACAAGAAGCTCTCCAAGTCCGATGCGGATGCGCTCGTGGAGAACTCCCTGCGCGGCGCGAACCTCTGGAACGAGGTCAAGGACCGCCTGGACAAGCCGGGGTCGGGACTGTCCGGCGGCCAGCAGCAGCGCCTGTGCATCGCACGGGCGATCGCCGTCTCGCCCGAGGTCATTCTCATGGACGAGCCCTGCTCGGCGCTCGACCCGATCTCGACCTACGCGATCGAAGAACTCATCGGCGAGCTGAAGAACGACTACACCGTCGTGATCGTCACGCACAACATGCAGCAGGCCTCCCGTGTGAGCGACAAGACGGCGTTCTTCAACATCGCCGGCACCGGCAAGCCGGGCAAGCTCATCGAGTACGACGACACCACGACGATCTTCACGACGCCGTCGGTGCAGGCCACCGAGGACTACGTCTCGGGCCGCTTCGGGTGAGCTCCGGCCTCAGTCCCGCGGGCTGAGCAGATAGTTGTTGAGGGATGCCGTCACCGCGGCATCCCTCTCCTTCTCTTCGCCGTCGATCGCGACGATCGGCGCCGCGAGACGGATGCTCGAGACGACCCATGCGGCCTCGGCCGCGAGCAGCTCGTCCCGCGTGATCGACGCGTACGCGACTTCGGCCCCCGTTGAGCGCAGGTGGTGGAAGATGCTCCGCTGGGTGGTGCCGTGGAGGATCCCCGCCGCGGGCTCGGGCGTGAGGTAGCGCCCACCCTGACGCAGGATGACCGACGCGGTGGGCCCCTCCAGGACGTACCCGTCGGCGGAGACGAACACCGCGTCGTCGGCACCACGGCGCCGGGCCTCGCGGATCGCCGCCATGTTGACGGCGTAGGACAGCGTCTTGGCGCCGAGGAGGAGCCAGGGTGCGCGGCTCGGCACGTCCGACGCGAACCCGCGGTCGAGCGTCACCACCCGAATGCCGTCGCGGCGGGCGGCGGTGCTGTCCGGCGCATCGGCGAGTGTGAGCCAGGCGGTCGGGGTCTCCTCCCCGTCGATCCCACGGCTGAGGATGAGCTTGAGTACGCTCTCCCCCGCTGCCGGCGCGTGGACGACGATGCGCGCGATGGCCTCGCGCCACTGCGCCAGGTTCGGTTCCGGAAGGTCGCACAGCGCCGCCGAGCGCGTCAAGCGCTCAAGATGGGCCGACACCTCCTGGGCGTGCCGCCCGACGATTCCCAGGGACTCGAAGACACCGTCTCCCCGTTGCGCGCTCAGATCGCCGATCCGCACGATCGGATCCGCCGGGTCGAACGACCGGATGGTGCCGGCGAAGTCCGACCGTGGATCGTCGACGAGGATCGGGTCGAGTGCGAGGGCGTGACGCAGGGCCATCCCTCGAGCGTACGACGCCGATCCCGGCGGCGGGGAATGCCGGGCGGTGGCCCTGGCGTTACACTGGAACAGCCGGGCCGCAGTAACCCCGGGCTCCATCTTCTGCCGCTGCGAGCGGCCTCGCGCCGAGAGGCGTTCTGCGGCCCGGCACTTCTGTGTCCGGACACCCTCAGACGAGCGCGTCGCGACGCCAGAGCGCGGCGGCCGCCGCGAGATCGCCGGCGTAGTCCGACAGTCGCAGGGCGCGCGTCGTGAACGCCGAGGCGCGGTCGGACTCGGTGCCCTCGTAGTCATCGGCGACATGACTAGCGCCGGAGGCCTGCACGCGGCAGAATGCCGCGGCGCGCTCGAGGGCGACCGCGAAGTCGCCGACGAACACTCCCCGGAGGATCATGTCGACCAATCCGACCAGCTCATCGGGGCCCGCCGGCGTCGGCGCCCCCGCGACGACCGGGTCCGCCGAGCGAAGCTCGATCCGGCCGCGCTCGTAGGTCATCGCCGCCGTCTGCGGGTCGTCGTGCACCATGAGCTGCAGGAGATAGAGCCGCCACAGCGTTCCGGGGAGGGACTTCGCCGGCGACCGGGACCACAGCTCGGCGATGTCGTCGATGCCGTTGCGGTCGGTGAAGGCGACGAGCCGCTCCACGACGGCCGCGTCGGGCTCCTCGCGGACGCGGGCCACGAGCGCCCGCGCCGTCGAGTGCGCGACGCGGGAGACCTCGGCCGGGTCGTCCGCCGCGAAAAGGCGGTCGAAGAGCTCAGCGGGTCGCCGGACGGGCTTGTGGAACCCTCGCGCGTCGTCAGTCATCCGGTCAAGGGTACTCCCGGACCACCGCGGCGGCCCGGCCCACGAGGATTCCTCAGGCGGTCGGGATGGCCACGATCGGGTCGGACGTCGGCTGACCCGTCGGCGACCCGCCCGCCGTCTCCACCGTAAGCGCGATGACATCACCCTCGGCGACCGCCGCATCCAGAAGCACGGTGCTCTGCTCGTCCCCCGCGGCGAAGGTGCCCGCCGACACCGCACCGTCGGCGTCCACGACCCACATCTCGAACTCTTCGTCGGCGGAGATGCCCGGGAGGTTGCTCGAGACCAGGACGGCCTTGCCGAGCGACTCCGACCAGTGCGCGGTCGCGATGCCGCCGCCCGTCACCTCCGCGGTGATGGACTGCGCATCCGGAGCCGACTCGATCTCGGCGAGAGCCGCCACCGCCGGCGGACGGTTCACGAACTCGTTGATCGATGCCGCGCCCCATCCCAGGGTCACCAGCAGCACCAACGACGCCGCGAGCGCGAAGAGTCCCCGGGTCCAGTTGCGCCGCGACACCGCCTGCACGACCGAGGTCGAAGGGGTCGGGTCCACGCGGGGTGGCACGGCATCCGTGTCGGGCAGGGGCGGACGCGGCGGGACGGCCGCGGCGAAGGCGTGATGCCCGAAGACGTCGGCGTCGGGCGCCGGGTCCACGCCGGTCTGCGGCGTGGCTGCGATGCGCGCGAGCAATGTCGATCGCGCCGTCAGGGGCGGCAGTTCCTCGCGCACGGCCTCGGCGAGGGATGCCGCCGCCGCGATGTCGGCGTCGACGCGCTCCGCCCATTCCGGATGCTGCCGCAGCGCGTGCTCGAACGCCGCGCGGTCGTCGGGTTCCAGCGCATTCAGCGCATAGCCCGCCGCGAGCTCGAAGAACTCCTGCTCGTTCACACCGTCACCCCCATCTCTGCCCTTAGGCGCGTCAATCCGTCGCGCATCCTGGTCTTGATCGTCCCCAGCGGCGCTCCCACCAGTGCCGCGATCTCGCTTTGGCTGTATCCCCCGTAGTACGCGAGGGTGAGGGCTTCGCGCTGCGGGTCGGGGAGGGTTTTCAACGCCGTGGCGACCTGGCGGCCTTCGATGCGCAGTTGCGCCTGTTCGGCCACGCCGTCGTACGCGACGTCGAGATCACGGAACCCCACCCGCACATCGCGATCGGTGCTCGCTTGCGACGCTCGCACGCGATCCACCGCCCGGCGATGGGCGATCGTGAGAACCCACGTTCTCCCTTGGCCTTTGTTCGGAGCGAACCGCGCGGCGGATTGCCACACTTCCAGGAAGACCTCCTGCAGCACTTCCTCGCTCTGCGACCGATCGACGAGGACACGGAGGATGAGGCCGAACACGCGCGGGGAGAGCATGTCGTACACGCGCGCGAACGCCCCCTGATCCCCCGCTGCGACGCGGACGAGCATCTCGCCGACGTGATCGACGGGTGCGCCGTCTTCGGGGACTTCCACACCGTCGATGACCATGGGGCCAAGCATGCCTCATTCCGCGGTTTCACCCGGTATCGGCGGGGTTTCGCACGGCATCCGTGAAGCAATCGTGAAAAAACTTCCCATCCGATTCCCCCGAGGTGCCGAAGACACCGTGTACGCCAACCGGCGGAGCCCCTCCCCAGGGGTTTGAGCAATCACCACACACAGCGGTCCACACACGGATCACATACAGGAGGAAGTCATGTCCAGCATCACCACGAAGCGTGTCTCGTCGGGCTTCGCCCTCGCGGTCGCGGCGACGTTCGCACTGACGGCCTGCTCGGGAGCCGGCACCACTGCCGACACCACCGAGGAGCCGATGGAGACCACCGCCCCCATGGAGACCGAAGAGCCCATGGAGATGGACCCGGCCGCGATGCTCGTCGGCCCCGGCTGCGCCGACTACGCCGAGGCCGTGCCGGACGGCGCCGGTTCCGTCGAGGGCATGGCGCTCGACCCGGTCGCCACCGCCGCGTCCAACAACCCGCTTCTCACGACCCTCACCGCCGCGGTCTCGGGTCAGCTGAACCCCGAGGTCGACCTCGTCGACACGCTCAACGGCGGCGATTTCACCGTCTTCGCTCCCGTGGACGACGCGTTCGCCGCGATCGACCCGGCCGTCATCGAGTCGCTCCAGACGGACACCGAGACCCTGACCAGCATCCTGACGTACCACGTCGTCCCCGGCCAGATCTCGCCCGACGAGATCGCCGGCACCCACGCCACCGTGCAGGGCGCCGAGGTCGAGGTGACCGGCTCCGGTGACTCGTTCATGGTCAACGACGCCAACGTCATCTGTGGTGGCGTGCAGACCGCCAACGCCACGGTGTACCTCATCGACTCGGTCCTGATGCCCCCGGCTGAGTGATCGTGATCTCACCGGTGCCTGGCCGGTGAATGGGGCGGCGCGGCCGCCGGGATCGTGCGAGACGGTCCCGGCGGCCGCGTCGCTTCTCGTGGCCGTGTCGCTCGCCGGACACAGCACACGTGCGCCGTGTTCGTCAAGCCTTCGGCGGACATCTTCTCCGAGTCCTAGATTTCTATTACCACCGGGGCCCTCGCTCCCCCTCCCCCGCGAGGGTCCCGGCTCGGGGAGGGATGGCATGACCGATCTGCGCGGGTCGACGACACCGGTGACCGGCGATATCGTCGCGCGCCGGTACCGTCTCCTCGAACGCATCGGCGAGGGCGGGATGGCACGTGTGTTCCGAGCGCACGACACGTACCTCGATCGGCCGGTGGCGATCAAGATCATGCGGGGCCCGGTCCACGACGCCGTGACCGCGGATCGCGTCCGTGCGGAGACGACCTCTCTCGCCTCCCTCAATCACCACAGCCTCGTCACGCTGTTCGACGCGCACATCGACGATGAGGGCATCAGCTATCTCGTCATGGAGTACGTCTCCGGGATCACTCTCCGCGACCTCATCGCCGACGGGCCGGTCGCCCCGATCGTCCTGGCCGGGATCGCGACCGATCTCGCCGAAGCCCTCTACGTGGCACACGAGGCCGGGATCGTCCACCGGGATCTCAAACCCTCGAACGTCCTGCTCTGGCGCTCACCCGTGCCGAGCCGCGACTGGCGCGCGAAGCTCGCGGACTTCGGCATCGCCCATCTCCTCGACGCCGGCGAGACGGCCGCGGGTCCGATCATGGGGACCGCCGCCTACATCGCGCCCGAGCAGGCGCGCGGGGCTCCGCCCGCCCCACCCGCCGACATCTACGCCTTCGGGCTGCTCCTCATCGAAGCCCTCACCGGGGTGCGTCCCTACGGCGACGTCGAGGGTGTCGGTGCGGTCGTGGCCCGCATGACCGCGGCTCCCGACATCCCCCGCGCCCTGGATGCCGGGTGGCGCCGCCTGCTCCGCCGGATGACGTCGTTGCGCCCGGAGGAGCGTCCGAGCGCGCTGGAGGTCGCCGTCATCGCGTCCGGCTACGCCCAGGCGGCCCAGCCCGCGCCCCTTCTCGACGAAACCACCGCACCCGTCGATGTGGCCGAGCTCGACGCCGCCCCCGTCCCCGCACGTCCGATCACCGATCAGATGCCGGTGTCGCTCGTGGGCGCCGCTGCGGCGGCCGCGGCGGGCACCGCACCGGCGTCTCCCGACACCGGAAACACCCCGACGGACGGACCGCGCCGCGGGCGACATCTGGGTCGGCTGGTGTCGCTCCTGATCGCCGGCCTCGCCGCGCTCCTGATCGCGATCGTGACGGTGGTGTGGGCGGCGTCCCTCCCCGAACCCGGATCGTGGGGTCTCGAGGACAGCCGCATCTCCATGACCGGAGGGGTCTCCGTCCCGGTGGACGCGCCCGTCGTCGACGGTCCGTAGACGCGCATCGCACCCCGTCACGCGAAGTAGGCTGGAAGCCACGGGCCTCTAGCTCAGTCGGTAGAGCATCGGACTTTTAATCCGCGGGTCGTGGGTTCGAGCCCCACGGGGCCCACCAGAAGCGAAGGGCGTCGCTCCGGCGGCGCCCTTCGGCGTGTCCCGCTCCGGGCCGCACGACAGGTCAGGGGCTGTCGGGGCGGAGGACGTACTGGACGAAGCCGCTGTCCTCGGCGACCTGGTCGTAGAGGCCGCGCGCGGCCGCGTTGCCGGCCTGCGTCAGCCAGTACACGTGTGCGCACCCGGCTTCCCTCGCCCAGTCCTCGACATGCGTGATGAGCGCACGCCCGGTGCCGTGCCCGCGCGCCGCGGGGTGGACGAAGAGGTCCTCGAGGTAGCAGACGTCCTCGCGGCTCCACGTGCTCCCGTGCGAGAGCCAGTGGACGAATCCGATCGCCTGACCCTCGGCATCCTGTGCGAGTGCGCCGTGGAAGCCCGAGCCGACGTCGACGAGTCGATCGAAGGTGAGTGCCGTCTGCTCCGGGGCCAGCGTCTCGCGGTAGAACTCGAGGTAGTCGTCCCAGAGCGGCAGCCACACGTCCCGGTCTTCGCGGCGGAGACGACGGATGCCGCTCACAGCGTGGACTCCGCCACCTCGGCGCCGGCGCGCTGCAGCTCTGCGAGCGCCGCGGAACTCGACGCCGCGGCGACGCCCGCGACGAGGTCGGTGAGGATCCGCACCCGCCGCCCGTGCGCGAGGGCGTCCAGCGCCGAAGCGCGCACGCAGTGGTCGGTGGCGAGACCGACGACATCGATGTCGAGGATGCCGTGCCGATCGAGCAGCTCCGGCACACGCTCGCCGTCGTCGGTGGTCCCCTCGAAGAGCGAGTAGGCGGGGATCCCCTGCCCCTTCTTGACGTGGTGCGTCACCGCGGCGGTGTCGAGCTCGGGATCGTACTCGGCTCCGGCGGTGCCGCTGACGCAGTGCACCGGCCAGGAGTCGACGAAATCGGGTTCGGGGTGGAAATGCCCGCCGTTGTCGTGGTCCGCGTCGTGCCAGTCGCGCGACGCCACGATGACGCCGTAATCGCCCGCGCGGGCGCGCAGATACGCCGTGATCCTGCGGGCGACCTCGTCACCGCCCGAGACGGCGAGGGCCCCGCCCTCGGTGAAGTCGTTCTGGACATCCACGATGAACAGCGCCTTGGTCATGGTCCGAGGGTACGCCGAAGCGCCCCGGCCCTCAGCCGCGCGTGAAGAGCAGGACGAGCGAGGCGACCATCGCGACGACGCCGAGGGCGAGCAGCCCCGCACCCAAGCGGACGACACCGCGGACAGCGGGCGAGCCCTGCGTCATACGGATCCGACCTCGCACACCGCGCCGGTAGAACACGTCCGCCATGTCAGCATCACCGATCTCGGCATCCTGATCGGGGGTGAGGACGGCTTCGTTGACGCCGTCGACCTCGTCGTGCCAGCGCGCCACCCGCCCGGTGTCGGTGTCGTCGATCACGGCGCGCACCGGAAGCCATGTCCCGTCGGCGACGTAGACGATCAGGGCGACACCGAGCAGAAGCGCGCCGAGCCCGATGCCCACCCACGAGAAGATCTCGAAGATCGCCTCGACCGTCTGATCCATATGGAGCCACCTAAGGGAATCGAACCCTTGACCTATTCATTACGAGTGAATCGCTCTGCCGTCTGAGCTAAGGTGGCGCACGTCGCTCGCGCGATGCACGATCACCGATCTTACAGGGTCTGCGATGCGTCCGCGAACGCGCCGCAGGCCCGTGCCGTCCTCACTCGCAGCGGAGGCCGTTCTCGGGCACGACGCCGTCAAGGAGGAACCCCTCCACAGCGGCGTCCACGCACGCGTTGCCCTTGTTGTACCCCGTGTGACCCTCGCCCACGCGGGTCACGAGAACCCCCGACGCCAGCTGAGCGGCCAGGGCTTCGGACCACTCGTAGGGCGTCGCCGGATCGTTGGTGGTGCCGACCACGACGATCGGGGGCGCCCCCTCGGCGGCGATGGCCGCGCGCGTCCCCGTGGGCGGGTAGGGCCAATCGGCGCACGAATCGGGACCGGACCAGTACGGGGCGACCGTCGGCGCGCGCTCCGCAAGCTCGTCCGCCGCGGCCTCCTCCTCCGCCGCCGTCACACCCGCGGGGTAGTCCATACAGTTGTAGGCGCGGAAGGCCTCGGTCGAGTTGTCGAGATACTCCCCGCCCACGCGGTTGTAGTAGAAGTCCGCCAGGATGAACGCGACCTCGGGATCGCCGGCGAGGACCCCGGTCAGAGCCTGCGTGAGGAAGCCCCAGCTGTCCTGCGAGTAGAGCGCGGCCACGATCCCGGTCATGAGCGAATCGGCACCGAGGACGCGACCGTCGACGTTCTCGAGCGGCGCGGCGTCCACCGTCGCCAGGAGTGTCGCGAGGTCGGCCATCGCGTCGTCGACCGAGCCGCGGAAAGGGCACGCATCCTGCGTGAGGCAGTCGGCCATGTAGGCCCGGAGAGCGGACTCGAACCCGACGCCCTGAGTCGTGGAGACCTCCGTCACCGGGACGGACGGGTCGATGGCGCCGTCCAGGACGAGCCGACCGGCGCGCTCCGGGAACAGCTCCGCGTAGGTGGCCCCGAGGAAGGTGCCGTAGGAGAAGCCGATGTAGTTCAGCTCGGCGTCGCCGAGCACCCCGCGGAGAAGGTCCATGTCGCGCGCGGAGTTCTCGGTGGTGATATACGGGAGGATGCCGTCGCTGCCCGCCTCGCACGCCTGCGCGAACGCGGCGTTGCGCTCGGTCAGCTCCGCCTCCCATTCGGCGGAGCCGCGGGGGTTCCGGGGCACATCGAAGAGGTAGGCGTCCATGTCGGCGGCGTCGAAGCAGCGGACGGCGGTGGATTCGCCGACGCCGCGGGGGTCGAAGCCGATCACGTCGTAGCTGTCGCGCAGCGCCTGCCCGACCGCGAGCCCGAGGGAATCGCGGATGAAACCGACCCCGCTCGCACCGGGGCCGCCCGGATTGGTGAGGAGCGACCCGATGGCCGTGCCGCTCTCGGCGCGGTTGCGGATGACGGAGAGGTCGATCTCGCCCGCGCCGGGGTCGGCGTAGTCGAGCGGGGCGCGCACCGTGGTGCACTCCATCGCGTCGCCGCAGGACGTCCACTCCAGGGTCTGCTCGTAGAAGGGGCGCAGCTCCTCGGGGACGCCGGTGCTGTCGGGCGTCGCGCTGGAGGTCGCGACGGGCCGTTCCTCCGGGATCATCGCGTACAGGCAACCGCTCAAGGCGAGCGTCGTCGCGGCGAGACCCGCCACGACGGCGAGGAGGCGGCCCGTTCGACGACGGGGTGACGTGGTGTTCACGGGGTCCTTCCGCTGGCGACGGTGATCAGCATGCTCTCGAGGGCGAGCGCAGGGGCGGCGTTCATCTCCAGGTTCTCACGCGTGCGACCGATCGCGTCCAGGACGACCAGGGTGCGCTCGGGCGACCACGTGCCGGCGAGATGGCGGAGATCGGCATCCATCTCGCGGTTGATGAGGTCGTCGCGACCGAACTGGAGCATGACGACGTCGCGGAACATCGATTCGAGATCGGTGAGCACCCGATCGATGCCGTCACGGAGGCTGCGCGTGGCGCGTCGCTTCTGCTCGTCCTGCAACGCCGTCACCTGCGAGCGCACCGCCGGCGGCACCGGGCCCCCTTCCGGCACGCCGAGCGTGCGCAGCAGGGACGCCCGCTCGGCCTCGTCGCGTTCGGCGGTGAGGGAGGTGGCATCCTCGGTCGCCGCTTGCACGATCCGTCCCGCCACCTCCACGGCGTCGCCGACCCCGCGGACG
This sequence comes from Microbacterium aurantiacum, assembly GCF_031625015.1. Classification (NCBI taxonomy): domain Bacteria; kingdom Bacillati; phylum Actinomycetota; class Actinomycetes; order Micrococcales; family Microbacteriaceae; genus Microbacterium; species Microbacterium aurantiacum. The sequence continues at coordinate 1,943,359 of NZ_JAHWXH010000001.1, read as the reverse complement.
GCGAGCACCGCTCGGAGCGTGCGGTCGCGGCGGTCGCGTGCGGCCTCGTCGGTCGCGAGCCGCTGGGCCATGCCGATGTGGCGCTGGGCGTGACGCGCCGATCGTTCGGCGATCTCGGGATCGGCTCCGGTGCGCGCGGAGATGAGGCGCGCGACGTCGGCGACATCCGGTTCGCGCAGGCGCAGAGTGCGCACGCGCGAGCGGATCGTGGGAAGGAGGTCGGCGTCGCTCGGTGCGCACAGGATCCACACGGTGCGCTCCGGAGGCTCTTCGAGCGCCTTCAGCAGCACGTTCGAGGTGCGCTCGGCCATGCGGTCCGCGTCTTCCATGATGATCACGCGGAAGCGGCCGAGCGACGGGGAGAAGTACGAGCGCTCCACGAGCGCGCGCGCGTCCTTGATCGAGATGATCACGCCCTCGGTGCGCAGCGCCGTGAGGTCGGGGTGCGTTCCGGCCAGGACCTGTCGCTGCGCGTGCGCGTCGCCGGGCTCGGCGATCAGCGCCGCCGCGAAGGCGTGGGCGAGCGTCGAGCGCCCCGATCCCGGCGGACCGGTGATGAGCCACGCGTGCGTCATCGCCGACGGGTCGTCGACGGCCTCGCGGAGGGTGGCCACCGCGTCGGGCTGGCCCCACACTTCGCTCCACGGCGCGGGGGCCGTGTCGAGGCTCGGGGATTCCATGGGCATCAGCCTAACCGCGGTCCCCGACGCGTCAGGGGGCGTCGGGGAGCATGCCGGCGACGCGGGCGCGGACCGCGTCGGCGAGGTCCGCCGCGGGGCGCGTCGCGTCGAGGACGAGGAAGCGGTCGGGCTCGGCCTCGGCCAGCGCGAGGAACTCCGTCCGCACGCGGACATGGAAGCCCTCACGCTCGGCTTCGAGGCGGTCGAAGGGCTTGTCGTCGGCATCCAGCCGGCCGCGGGCGACCCGCGGGTCGAGGTCCAGCAGGACAGTGAGGTCCGGGAGGAGCCCCTCGGTGGCCCAGAGGGAAAGATCGCGCACCTCGTCGCGCCCGAGGACGCGCCCGGCACCCTGGTAGGCCACGGAGGAATCGAGGTACCGGTCCTGGATCACGGTGTCGCCGCGGTCGAGTGCGGGCCGCACGACGGTGGCGATGTGGTGCGCACGGTCGGCCGCGTACAGGAGGGCCTCCGCGCGTGGCGCGATGTCGCCGCGGTGGTGCAGGACGATGTCGCGCACCAGGACGCCGACCTCCGTCCCGCCGGGCTCACGGGTGCGGACGACCGTGCGGCCGGACCGTTCCAGCCACTCCTGCAGGAGGGTGGACTGCGTGGTCTTACCCGCCCCGTCGCCGCCCTCGAAGGTGACGAACAGTCCCGCGTGCGGACGATCCGCAGCGTGCGCGGGAACGCTCACTTCTTCGCCGGGGCCTTCTTCGTCGTCGTCCGCCGCGTCGTGCGCTTGGTGGCGGGGCCCTTGGCGCGCTTGTCCGCGAGCAGCTGCACGGCGCGCTCGAAGGTGATCTCCATCGCGTCCTCGCCCCGCGGAACGGTCGCATTGACCTCACCGTCGGTCACATAGGGACCGAAGCGGCCGTCCTTCAGCTTGATGGGCTTGCCGCTGGTGGGGTCGGCGTCGAACTCCTTCAGCGCGCTGGATGCCGCACGGGCGCCGTACTTCGGCTGGGCGTACACCGCGAGCGCCTCCTCGAGCGTGATGTCGAAGATCTGCTGCTCGTTGGAGAGGGTCCGCGAGTCGGTCCCCTTCTTCAGGTACGGACCGTACCGGCCGTTCTGGGCGGTGATCATCTGCTCGGACTCGGGGTCGATGCCGACCTCGCGGGGCAGCTCCAGCAGGCGGAGCGCGGTGTCGAGGTCGATCTCGTCCACCGACATGGACTTGAACAGCGACGCCGTGCGCGGTTTGGGCGCGGCGACCTTCTTGGTCCCGCGCTTCTTCGGTGCGGGCGTCTCGACGACGGCGTCCCGGACCTCGCCGGTCTCGGGGTCGACCTCCTCTTCGGCGGGCGGATCGATCTCCTGCACGTACGGTCCGAAGCGGCCGTCCTTGACGATGATCAGCTTGCCGTTGGCGGGGTTCTCGCCGAGGACACGGTCACCCGCGACCGGCGCATCGATGAGCTCCTGGGCCTTGGCCGGGGTGAGCTCGTCGGGGGCCAGGTCCTCGGGGATGTTGACGCGCCGGGGTTCGCCCTCCGGGTTCTCCGGATCGGCGACCTCGAGGTACGGGCCGTACTTTCCGAAGCGGAGGACGGCGACATCCCCGATGGGCGTGGAGTTCAGGGCACGGGCATCGATCTCGCCGAGGTTGTCGACGATGTTGCGCAGCCCCACGTGAGCGTCGGAGCCGAAGTAGAACTCCTTCAGCCACGCGACCCGGCTCTGTTCACCGCGCGCGATGGCGTCGAGGTCGTCCTCGAGCGCCGCGGTGAAGTCGTAGTCGACCAGGTCGGGGAAGTGCTGTTCGAGCAGCCGCACCACGCTGAACGCCAGCCAGCTGGGGATCAGCGCCTGTCCGCGCTTGACGACGTATCCGCGGTTGATGATCACGTCGATGATGCTGGCGAACGTCGAGGGCCGGCCGATGCCCTTCTCTTCGAGCGCCTTGACCAGACTCGCCTCGGTGTAGCGCGGCTTCGGGCTGGTGGCGTGGCCCTTCGGCTCGACGTCGGAGAGCGTGAGGACGTCGCCGACCGACAGCGCCGGGAGCGACTGATCGTCCTGCGCGTCGGATTCGTTGCGCTTCTCGTCGCGGCCCTCCTCATAGGCCTCGAGGAAGCCCTTGAACGTGTAGACGGTGCCGGAGGCGGTGAACTCCGCCCGTCGACCACCGGCATCCACGGCGAGGGTGACGGTCGTCGTCTCGTACTTGGCGTCCGACATCTGGCTGGCCATCGTCCGCTTCCAGATCAGGTCGTACAGACGCTGCTCGTCACGGTCGAGCTCGCCGCCGACCTCCGCGGGCGTGCGGAACGTCTCGCCGGACGGGCGGATCGCCTCGTGGGCCTCCTGGGCGTTCTTGGCATTGTTCCGGTAGGTCCGGGGGTTGGCCGGCACGGCGGCGTCGCCGTACATCTGCACCGCCTGGGCGCGCGCGGCCTGCACGGCCTGGGTGCCCAGCGCCGTGGAGTCGGTGCGCATGTAGGTGATGAAGCCCTTCTCGTAGAGACGCTGGGCGACGCTCATGGCGTGCTTGGCGCTCATCGAGAGCTTGCGTCCCGCCTCCTGCTGCAACGTGGAGGTGGTGAAGGGGGGCTTGGGGCTCCGGGTGCCGGGCTTGGCCTCGACCGAGGCGACGGATGCCGTCCCGGCGGCCTCGATGGCCGCAGCGAGCTCACGGGCGGCCTGCTCGTCGAGGACGACGACGGCCTTCCGGAGCGAGCCGGTGTCGTCGAAGTCGGTGCCACGGGCGAGGGCCGCACCGTCGACGCGGGCGAGCCGTGCCGAGAAGGAGCCGCCGGCGTCGGCGGCGGCGAGGGTCGCGATGTCCCAGTAGGACGCCGAGACGAACGCCATGCGCTCGCGCTCGCGATCGACGACCAGGCGCGTGGCTGCGGACTGCACACGGCCGGCCGACGTGCCCTGCTGCACCTTGAACCACAGCACGGGGCTGACATCCCAGCCGTACAGGCGGTCGAGGATACGACGGGTCTCCTGGGCGTCGACGAGCGCGAGGTCGAGCTCACGGGTGTTCTCGACGGCCGCGCGGATGGCGTCCTTGGTGATCTCGTGGAAGACCATCCGCTTCACGGGGACCTTCGGCTTCAGGGTCTCCAGCAGGTGCCACGCGATGGCTTCGCCTTCACGGTCTTCATCGGTGGCGAGCAGGAGCTCGTCCGCACCCTTCAGCGCGCGCTTGAGCTCGGTGACGGTCTTCTTCCCGCGATCGCTCTCGACGTAATAGGGGTCGAAGTCGTTGTCGATGTCGATCGAGTACTTGCCGTACGCCTGCTTCTTGTCCGCGGGGATGCTCTTCTTGTCCGCGAGATCGCGGATGTGTCCGACGGAGCTGAGTACCTCGTAATCGTCACCGAGATACCCCTGGATCGACCTCATCTTCGTCGGAGACTCGACGATGACGAGCTTCTTGCCTTGTGCCAAGGGGGGCGTCCTTTCTTCGTCGCACACCATACACGGGGTGGGGTGGGGCGGATGCTGTGAGTCGGCGCCCCGGCCCCCACGGCGCTCACCCGGGAGGCGGACCCGCGCGGGCGGTCGCGGAGGTCGGGAAGACGCCGAAGCGGGCGGTGACGGTCACGGTGACGACGAAGCCGTCGATGTCGCACACGGCGACCGCCGCCCCCGCGGTGGCGGCGAGATCCGCGGCGCGGTCGCACGGTTCCCCGGCCGCGAGTCCGGTGACGGTGTCGGCGGCGGCGAGGGCGGCGGAGTCCGCCGCGCCGGCGAGGCGCTGGGAGTGGATCGCGGCCGCGCCGACCGCGGAGAGCCCCGCGACGAGGGTCGCGGAGGCGGCGAGGATGCCGACGACGGCGACGGTCGACGCCATCAGCCGCCTCCCGCCAGCGCGCAGCCGGTCGCGGTGAGGGTGAGGACCGCGACCGGCGCGCGCGCGGTGATGCACACGATGTCATCGCGATGCTCGATCGTCGCGGTCGCGTCGTCCACGGCCGCGGCGACGACGGCGTGGACACGGTCCGCGCTCTCGCCTCGCGCGGCCAGGCGCGCCGCGTCGCTGACGGCATCCTGGAGCCGCACGCCACGAGCCGTCGCGCCGAGCGCCCCGATGCCGAGCGCCAGCACGATGACGATCGCCGGCAGGGCGACGGCGAACTCGGCCACGACCGATCCACCGTCACCCCGCCACGGCCGCCCGGAGGTCGCGTGCGACCGGCGGGCGCGCGGCATCCGCCGCTCGAGGGGCATCACGCCACGGTCAACGCGCGGCGGATGAGGTCGGTGAGGATCCCGCGGACCTCATCGCTGCGCATGATGACCACGAGGAGCCCCGCGAAGGCGACCGCCGCCATCGTGGCGATGGCGTACTCCGCCGTGGCGGCGCCGTCGTCGTCGGCGAGCAAGCGCGCCGCGGGACGGTAGAGGCGCTCTGCACGGCGGCGCGTGAGGGGCGGGAGGGTCGGACGGGACGACGGGAACATGGATTCTCCTTTATTCGGGTGAGGGACGAGCGAGGTCACAGGGTGAAGGGCATCGTGCTGACGACGCTGAGGAGCATCGGGCCGACGCCGAGGAGGAGGAACGCGGGGAGCGTGCACACCCCCAGCGGCAGGAGCAGACGGGTGGAGAGTCGCGCCGCGCGTAGCCGACCGTCGACGCGCGCGCGATGCCGGGCGAGCACGGCCCATGCCCGCAGCAGATCGACCGCGGGCACTCCGGCTGTGCGCGAGAGCGCGAGCACCGCATCGGTGTCGTCGCGCGGCGGCGGGTTCGCGGAGCGTCCGGAATCGGCCGGCGGGGTGGGACGCGCCCGCGCGACGAGCTCGACCGCGCGGTCGATGGAGACGCCACCGCTCAGCGCGATGGCGAGGAGCTCCGCGCGGTGCCCCGGGATGGCCTCGCCTCCGCTGGCCGCGCGGACGAGCCGCAGGCTCCAGCGATGCGCGAGCAGGATGAGGACTCCCCCGAGGACGAGGCACACGATCCCCAGCGGATGGGAGAACAGGATGCCGAGGGTGTCGAAGCCGAGGGCGGCTCCGAGGGCGACGGCGGCGATCGGCAGCCAGGCGAGGAGCCGGGCGGTCCCCGCCGGTTCCGCCAGCGCGATCCGGACGTCGTCGGCCGCGGCACGCGCATCGCGGAGCGCATCGGCGAGACCTCGGAGACTCTCCGCGAGCGGCGCTCCGACGACGGTCGCCACCTGCCAGGCGGCGCCCACCTCGCGCCACTCCCCCGTGTCTGTGTCGCGACGATCGCGCCGACGGTTCCGGCGTCCGTCCGCGGCACCGGCGGGGATGCCGGCGTCGCCGATCGCGTCCGCCAGTGGGCGTCCCTCCGATACCGCCGCCACGACGCGGACGGCGCCGGCATCCCCGGTTTCCGCGAGGTACTCCCACGCGCGGTGCGGTGAGATGCCCGCCTGCAGCAGGACGGCGAGCTGCAGGACGCTCTCCGCCGCCGAGGTCGTCTCGGCCGCGGCGGTCGCCCGGACCGTCACCGCGGCGGCCACGGCTCCTCCTCGATCTCCAGTCGCCCGTCGGAGCCGATGCGCGGACGCCCGACACTCCGCAGGCGACGGATCCCGGCGGCATCCCTCTCCACGTGGAGGATCCAGTGCAGGGCGCTGGACACCTGCCGCGCGAGGGCCTGGTCGCTGAGCCCGGCGAGTGCTCCGAGCGCCTCCAGACGCGCGGCGACGTCCGACAGTCCGTTCGCGTGCACGGTGCCGGCGCCACCGTCGTGCCCGGTGTTCAGCGCGGACAGCAGCTCGCGCACCTCCTCGCCCCGGCACTCGCCGACCACCAGCCGATCGGGCCGCATCCGCAGCGCCTCCCGCACGAGGCGTGCCAGACCGATGCCGCCCGCCCCCTCGAGATTCGGCTGGCGCGCCTCGAGGCGCACGTGATGCGGGTGGACGAAGGAGAGCTCTGCGACATCCTCGATCGTGACGATCCGCTCGCGCTCGGACGCCGCGCTCAGCATCGCCGCGAGAAGGGTGGTCTTCCCCGCCCCCGCCGCGCCGGAGACCAGGACGTTCTCACGGCGACGCACGATCTCCTCGAGTCGCTCGCGCCCCGCCGCGTCGAACATCCCGCCCGCCTGCAGCGCGCCGAGGTCTGCGCGCGTGCGTCGGCCGACGCGGATGGACAGCGCGGTCCCACCGCCGGACACCGGAGGGAGCACGGCATGCACACGGAGCCGCCCGCCGACGCGGACGTCCACGCACGGCGAGGCGTCGTCGATGTGCCGTCCGCCCGCCCCGATCAGAGCGACGGCCAGGTCGCGCACATCGTCCTCGTCCCAGGACCACCCCGGAACCGGCTCGGCACCGCGCCCCCGGTCGACGAACAGCCCCTGCGCGCCGTTGACGAACAGATCGGTGACCTCGGCGTCGCCCAGATGGCGCGACAGGTCTTCCCAGGCGGCGTGACGCACGACGGGGAGCGGGGTGTCGTCCTCGCTCGGGGCAGGCACCTCCCCGATCGGTCGGGAGAAGTCCGGCATCCGCGGGATCACCTCCGGCCACGCCCCATCCGGCTCCGGCGCAGGCCCGGTTCCGTCGCCCTCCTCCGGGAGGGCGTGGTCGATCGGCGTCGGCGCGGGCACCTGCCACCACGTCGCCGGCGGCGCCGACGCGTCCAGCCAGGCCACAGGGTCGCGGACGGGATCCTGCCTGCGTGGCACGAAGCGCTCGGTCATGACGACGACGCTAGGAACGCGGGCGGGCGGAGCGGGAGGCGCGCGCCCCTTCGGTGGAGAACCGGCCCGGTCGCACCGCTGGGGAGGAGGGGCACCCGCGGGAGAAAAAAGGGGCGGCATCCCATGGGGGGAATGGGATGCCGCCTCGGGCGACACCACATTTCGGGGGGTGTGTCGGGTGTCGCCAATGCCAGAATCGATGTTCGGCCGTATGACAGCTTATGCGACGCATCGGAGGCGACCAAACGCCGCTCCGATGATTCTCACCGGCCTCTCACCGATACCCCGCCGGTATCCGGCTCCCCACTATCGGAGGTAGTGCGCGCACCGGCGCCCTCGCTAGCCTTCGAGACAGACTCGCCGGATGCCGGCATCCGACCTCAGGCCGCAAAGGAGCGCGCGATGAGCACGCAGATCGACCACCTTCTGAACGAGACCCGCCGCTTCAGCCCGCCGGACGGATTCGCCGCGCAGGCCGTCGGATCCGCCGACCTCTATGCGCGCGCCGCCGAGGACCGCGAGGGGTTCTGGGCCGATCAGGCCCGTGAACTCCACTGGCACACGCCCTTCACCGAGGTGCTCGACTGGTCGACCCCTCCCTTCGCGCGATGGTTCGGCGACGGCGAGCTCAACGTCGCCTACAACTGCCTGGACCGTCACGTCGAGGCAGGACACGGCGACCGTGTCGCGCTCCTGTGGGAGGGAGAGCCCGGCGACGAGCGCGCCATCACCTACTCCGAGCTGACCGCGGAGGTCTCCCGGCTCGCCAACGTGCTGGAGGGCCTCGGCGTCGGGGAGGGCGACCGTGTCGCGATCTACCTGCCGATGATCCCGGAGGCGGTCGCCGCGATGCTCGCGGTCGCGCGCATCGGCGCCATCCACTCCGTCGTCTTCGGCGGGTTCTCGGCCGACAGCCTGCGCTCGCGCATCGACGACGCCGGCGCGAAGGTGGTCATCACCGCCGACGGCGGCTACCGCAAGGGCAAGGTCTCGGCCCTCAAGCCGGCCGTGGACCTGGCCCTCGCCGACCGCAACGGCTCGGGCGTACAGGAGAGCGTGGAGCACGTGATCGTCGTCCGCCGCGGCGGGAACGACGTCGACTGGGTCGAGGGTCGTGACCTGTGGTGGCACGACGTCGTCCCGGCGGCCTCGCCGGCGCACACCGCCCGCGCGTTCCCCGCGGAGACGCCCCTGTTCATCCTGTACACCTCGGGGACGACGGGGAAGCCCAAAGGCATCCTGCACACCTCCGGCGGCTACCTCACCCAGGCCGCCTTCACGAACCGCGTGGTCCACGACATCCACCCTGAGACGGACGTGTACTGGTGCACCGCGGATGTCGGCTGGATCACCGGCCACACCTACGTCACCTACGGCCCCCTCGCCAACGGCGCCACCCAGGTGCTCTACGAGGGGACGCCGGATGCCCCCCACCCCGGACGCTGGTGGGAGATCATCCAGAAGTACGGCGTGACGGTGTTCTACACCGCCCCCACGGCGATCCGGTCGTTCATGAAGATCGGCCGACAGGTGCCTCAGGGTTTCGATCTGTCATCACTGCGGGTGCTGGGCTCGGTCGGTGAACCGATCAACCCCGAGGCGTGGGTCTGGTACCGCGACATCATCGGGGCCGAGCGCACACCCATCGTCGACACGTGGTGGCAGACCGAGACCGGGGCGATGATGATCTCCGCCCTTCCCGGCGTCACCGAGACCAAGCCCGGCGCGGCGCAGGTCGCCCTCCCCGGAATCGCGATCGACGTCGTCGACGACGCCGGCGAGCACGTGGGCACCGGCAACGGCGGTCTCCTGGTGGTCACGGAACCCTGGCCGAGCATGCTCCGCGGCATCTGGGGTGACCCGGAGCGGTTCGTGGAGACCTACTGGGAGAAGTTCGCCGATCGCGGGTTCTACTTCGCCGGCGACGGAGCGCGTCTGGACGAGGACGGCGACATCTGGCTCCTCGGCCGCGTCGACGACGTCATGAACGTCTCCGGCCACCGCCTGTCGACGGCGGAGATCGAATCGGCGCTCGTCGCCCACGAGGCCACCGCCGAGGCCGCGGTCGTCGGCGCCTCCGACGAGACCACCGGCCAGGCGGTCGTGGCCTTCGTCATCCTCAAGCAGAGCTACCTCGACCGGCACTCCGCCGAGGGGCTGGCCACCACGCTCCGCGCCTGGGTCGGCGAGCAGATCGGTCCGATCGCCCGGCCGCGCGACATCTACATCGTCGGGGAACTGCCCAAGACCCGATCCGGGAAGATCATGCGGCGGCTGCTGCGCGACGTCGCCGAGGGCCGGGAGGTCGGCGACACCACGACGCTCGCCGACACCATGGTCATGAGCACGATCCAGGCGAAGATCACCACGAAGTGACGCATGCGTGGGGGCCGGCATCCGTCACACGGATCGGATGCCGGCCCTCACGTGCAGCAGATCAGACGAGCGCGAAGACGACCTCGACCTCGACGGGCGAGTCGAGCGGCAGGACGGGGACTCCGACGGCGGATCGGGCATGCCGCCCCGCCTCGCCGAAGATCTCGCCGAGCACCTCGCTCGCGCCGTTGATGACGCCGGGCTGACCGGTGAACTCCGGAACGGACGAGACGAATCCGACCACCTTCACCACGCGGGCGAGGCGGTCCACTCCCCCGGCGACGTCCGCGGCGGCGGCGATCGCGTTCAGAGCGCAGGTCCGGGCGTAGTCCTTCGCCGCGGCGGGATCGACGAGGCCCTCGCCCTCGCCGACCTTGCCGGTCGCGGGCAGCGCGCCCTCGCGCATCGGCAGCTGGCCGGAGGTGTAGACGAGGTCGCCGTGCACGGTCGCCGGGATGTACGCGGCGACGGGGGGCACGACATCGGGGAGACGGATGCCGAGCTCGGCGAGCCGCGCGGAGACGCTCACCGGCTCAGCCTTCGAACTGCCGCGCGGCCTGCGCCGCGGCATCCAGTCCGGCGTTGGCGTCTCCGCCGCCGACCGGGCGCTTGAAGTAGGCGACGAGGCCGCCCTCGGGACCGGGGATCACCTGCACGAGCTCCCAGCCCTGTTTGCCCCAGTTGTTGAGGATGGCGGCGGTGTTGTGGATCAGCAGGGGCGTGGTGAGGTACTCCCACGTCGTCATCGCGACTCCTGGCGTGTTCGGCGGAAAGAAGCGGAAGAACGGGGATCACGCGCAGGGCATGCCTGTCAAGGGATCGCCCAGGTATCTCCCTTACGATCAAGCCTATGCCTGATACCAAACGCACGGCCACCGGTGTGCTCGGGGGCCTCGCAGGACTGGTCGGCCTCAGCGCCGTCGCCGGCGTTCTCATCACCGCCACGGTGACCCCCGCGATCGCGGTGTCGGGTTACGCGGCCTCCAGCGCCATCACGATGTTCGACAACCTCCCCAGCGTCCTCGAGATCGACAAGCTCATGCTGCCGACGACGCTGTATACCAAGAACCAGGACTCCGGCGAGTGGGAGGAGTGGACGCAGTTCTACGACCAGAACCGCTCCCCCGTCGAGTTCGACGAGATCGCGCCGGTCATGTACGACGCGATGCTCTCCAGTGAGGACCCGCGGTACTACCAGCACGGCGGCGTCGACCTCATCGGAACGACGCGTGCGGTGCTCTCGAACGTCCAGGGTGGCGGCGAGACGCAGGGCGGATCGACGATCAGCCAGCAGTACGTCAAGAACATCCTCGTCCAGCGGTGCGAAGCCACGGCGGAGACCGAGGAGGAGAAGCAGGCCTGCTGGTTCGAGGCGACCACTGCCGCGGGCACCGAGGGCATCCAGCGCAAGCTCCAGGAGATGCGCTACGCCATCGCCCTCGAGCAGCGGTACTCGAAGAACGAGATCATGCTCGGGTACCTCAACATCGCCAACTTCGGCGGCACGACCTACGGCATCGACGCCGCGGCCAAGCGCTACTTCGGGGTGTCGGCGGGCGAGCTGAATCTCGCGCAGGCCGCGACCCTCGCCGGCATCGTGCAGAACCCGAACACCTACCGGATCGATCAGCCCGGGAACGAGCGCAACGGAGCCGACAACGGCTACGCGCTGACCAAGCAGCGTCAGCAGTACGTGCTCAGCCGGCTCCTCGACGACGGAAAGATCACCCAGGAGCAGTACGACGAGCTCTTCGACGCTCCCATCGAACCGAACATCACCACCCCGCGCACCGGCTGCACGGCGGCGGCGGGCGGCGAGTACTTCTGCCAGTACGTCCGCAGCGTCATCGAGAACGATCCCGCCTTCGGCGAGACGCCCGATGAGCGCCGTGAGGCCCTCCGTCGCGGCGGCCTGAACGTCTACACGACGATCGACTGGCGCCTGCAGAACGCCGCGAACGCCTCGATGTCGACCTACGCCCCGACGTCGGTCGAGGGGATGAAGTTCGGCTCCACGGCGGTGAGCATCGACAACACGACGGGGAAGATCCTCGCGATGTCGCAGAACACGCGCTTCGACGAGACGATCACCGGCGACAACAACTTCAGCTCCATCGTGTTCGCCGGCGACCGCACCTACGGCGGCTCACGCGGATTCGCGGCGGGATCGACGTTCAAGCTCTTCACCCTCGTCGACTGGCTGGAGCAGGGGAAGTCCGTCCGCGAGGTGCTGAACGGGGTCAACCGCCCGTTCCCGCGCATGACGAACTCGTGCTCGGGCGACTGGGTCAACACCGAAAACACCACGATCGGCAACTTCGGCCGCGTGCCCGGGTACGTCGGCACCCCGATGCAGTTCACCGCGGCGTCGCTCAACTCCGGCTACCTCGCGATGGCCGCCGAGCTCGACCTGTGCGACATCGCCAACGTCGCGACCAAGATGGGCGTCACCACCGGCGACAACACTCCGATCGAAATGAAGGTCGCCAATAACGTCATCGGCGACTCCAACATCTCCCCGATCGCGATGGCCGGTGCCTACGGCACCGTCGCCAACAACGGTGTGTACTGCCAGCCGCGCGTCATCGAGAGCGTCACCGACTCCGACGGCAACGACGTCCCGCTCCCCGAGCGCACGTGCGAGCAGGTGCTCGAGCCGGGCGTTGCGGCGACCGCCGCGTTCGCCCTCGCGGGCGTCATGAACGGCGGCGGAACAGGCGCGCAGGGGAACCCCTTCGACGGCACGCCGCTCATCGGCAAGACCGGTACGCACGAGGAGCTGCAGACGTGGCTCGTGGAGTCCTCGACCAACGTCTCGACCGCCGTGTGGGCGGGCAACATCGAGGGCGGCGGAGACATGTTCCGCAACTGGCACAACGGCATCCAGCTCTCCAACCTCCGCTACTTCATCGCGCGGGATGTCCAGGGAGCGGCGAACTCGCTCTTCGGTGGAAACCCGTTCCCGGCGCCCGACAACAACCTCACCCGCCAGGTGCTCCGCGACCTCCCGAACGTCGTCGGTCAGTCCATCGACCAGGCAACGGCGACGCTCCGGAGCGCCGGGTTCAGCGTGACCGTGGGCGGAGCGGTCGACTCGTCCGAGCCCGAGGGCATCGTCGCGGCCCAGAGCCCCGGCGCCGGTCGCGTCGCCGGCGGCACGTCGGTGACGATCAACCCGTCCAACGGTCAGGGCATCTCGGTTCCTGCCGTGTCGGGATCGCTGAGCGCCGCCATCTCGGCGCTGCGGAACGCCGGGTTCGGCAACGTCAGCCCCGGATCCTGTCAGCAGGACGAGAGCGCCGGCGGCGGCGAGCAGGCCACCGGTACGAACCCGGCCGCGGGCACCCTCGTCAACAGGAACACCGCGATCAGCGTCGACTACGTCAGCCGCAACTGCGGCGGTGGCGGCGGCGAGAGCCCCGCGCCCGACTCCGACAGCGACGGATAAGTGACGCACACCGTCACGCGGACGGCCCTCACCGCCTTGGGGGCGGTGGGGGCCGTCGGCGTCGCCACCGCCGTCTGGGGCGTCGCCGTCGAGCGCTACCTCTTCACCGTCCGCGAGCACACCCTGCCCCTCCTTCCCGCGGGCTCCCCCGACCTGCGGATCCTGCACGTGTCGGACGCCCACATGGCGCCGTGGCAGCACCGGAAGCAGCAGTGGATGGCCGCGCTGGTCGACCTGCACCCGGACCTGGTGATCAACACCGGCGACAACCTCGGTCACGCCGAGGGCCTCGTCGGCATCCGTCGGGCGTTCGCACCGCTCCGCGGGATCCCCGGCTTCTTCGTCCACGGGTCGAACGACCACGTCGCGCCGTCACCCCGCAATCCGCTGAAGTACTTCACCGGTCCGTCGCGGCACCAGCCTAAGGCGGAGGCCATCGACGCCGACGCGCTCGACTCCTTCCTCGTCGACGACCTGGGCTGGACCGACCTGAACAACGCCGCGGGCGTCGTGGAGGCCGCCGGCATCCGGGTCGCGGGCTTCGGCGTCAGCGACGCGCACCGGCAGTGGGACCGACTGGACTCCCTCCCCGCGGCCATCACCGCGACGGACAGCACGGATGCCGCGCTGCACGTCGGCGTGACGCACGCGCCGTACCGGCGCGTGCTGGACCGCTTCATCGACCTCGGAGCGGACGCGATCTTCGCCGGTCACACGCACGGCGGCCAGGTGCGCCTTCCGGGGTACGGGGCCCTCGTGGCGAACTGCGACATTCCGCTACGCCAGGCGCGCGGTCTCAGCGCCTGGGAGCACGGCGGGCGGGCCGCGCCGCTGAACGTGAGTGCCGGACTCGGACACTCGATCTACGCCCCCGTGCGGTTCGCATGCCGGCCGGAGGCGAGTCTCCTCGCCCTCACCGCGCGCGGCTGAGCGCCCCTCCTCCCCACCTGCAGCGACCGGCGCCGCAGCGCCCGGTTATCCCCCGCCGCACCCTCGGAGCGATCGGCGCACGTCGGCGGAGCCCACGATCGGAGCACGAACCGATCGAAAGGCCCCGCCCATGTCCGCCTCTCCGCTCCGCCGTGCGCGCCGTGTGCTCGCCCTGAGCATCGCCGCCGCCCTCGCTGCGGCCGCCCTCGTCTTCGCCGTCGCCCCGGCGGCCACCGCCGCGACCCAGGGTGCCGGGTTCGGCGCCTGGCAGCCGACCTCGACCCACGGATGGCACGGGTCGATGCGCGTCGGCGACGTGCACACCTACTGCATCCTGCCCGGCATCCCGCTCCCCACCGGCACGACGAGCGACCACGGCGTGCGCACCGAGGCCGCCGGCCTCAGTCCGCAGCAGCTCACCGGCATCAATCTGCTCGTCACCCGCTACGGCCAGACCGAAGACCCGGTGCAGGCGGCGGCGGTCGGCTGGGCGGTCAAGGCGATCGCCGACTGGGAGACGACCCTGCGCACGTTCGGCTACCGCGGAGACTCGCTCGCCGGGGCGATCGACTGGACCTTCTCGCGCCTCGCACCGGCCCACAACGCCCGCGTGCAGGAGCTCGCGCTCGCCTACTACGCGGAAGGCAGCTCGGTCGCCGTCGGCGTGACGGATGCCTCGGGATCGGTGATGTTCCTCCGTGACGACGCCGACCCCCTCGGCGGCGCCGTCCGCGTCGACGCCTCGACCCCGGACGCCCGCGGCACCCTGACCCTCACCGGCGCCGTCTTCGCCGACGACGGCACCACCGAACGCCACGACGTCGTTCCTGGCGAAGAGTACGCGATCACCGTCGCCCCGGCCGCCGAGACCACGCCCGGCCGTCCTCTCGACGTGTCGGCGCACGGGCGGTTCCGCGTCGACACCGTCGCCGCGGTCCGCCACTTCACCACGCCGGGCGGTCAGGACACCGCGGGTCCCGCGGGGCCGGTCGAGTTCGAGGTGTCCGGACACGACACGACGCGGCATCCGCTGTTCTTCCCGACGATCTCCACCGTCGCCGCCGCCGCCGCGGTCCCCGGGGAGAGCTTCGTCGACGATGTGACCGTCGGGGGCGACCTCACCCACTGGCCGCGCACCGCGGAGGGCGATCGACTGCCCGTCCGGGCGCACGCGTCGGTCTACCGCCTGGACGAGGAACCGGGCGAGCCGTCACCCGATGTCCCGGAGGGCGCGGTCCTCGCGGGAGAGCTGAGCCTGGAGACCCTCGGGGAGGGACCGGCGCGCGTGGTCTCGAGCTGGACGATGGACACGCCCGGGTGGTACGTCGCGGTGTGGAGCATCACCCGGCAGGCGCAGTCGGCGGAGGTCGCGGCGCACCTCGCCACCGACGCCGTCTACACGGAGGCATTCGCCTCGCCGACGCAGATCACCCGAGTGGAGAGTCCCCCGCCGCCGATCGAGACGGAGGAACCCGCCGCCCCCGACACGCCCGTCGAACCGATCGTGCCGCCGTCGACCGCACAGCTCGCAGAAACCGGGAGCGACCCCGGCGGCCTCCGCGGAATCGCGGGGATCTCGGTGATCCTCCTGACCGCGGGCCTCACCGCAGCAGCCCTGGTGCGCCGTCGCCGGTTCGGAGATGCCGTTTCGATCAGGTAGGCTAGGGGGGTTGCCACGGGGTGTGGCGCAGCTTGGTAGCGCGCGTCGTTCGGGACGACGAGGCCGCAGGTTCAAATCCTGTCACCCCGACATACACTGTCTCCGACAGCAGTGAGGCTCCGATCCCTTCTCCACACGGAGGGGGTCGGAGCCTCACTGCGTATCACGTACCGGACGGAAGCCTCATGACCCTCGCGCCCCGCCTCGTCGCGTTCGACCTCGACGACACCCTCGCCCCCAGCAAGAGCGCCATCGACGCTCGGATCGGCGACCTTCTGGTCGCCCTCGCCGAGCGGGTGGAGGTCGCGATCATCTCCGGCGGGCAGCTCGCCCAGTTCACCGCGCAGGTCGTGGACCGTCTCCCCGCCGCCGCGGACGACGTCCTGACCCGCCTCCACCTCCTCCCCACCTGCGGCACGCAGTACTACCGCCTCCTGAACGGTGACGTGACGACCGTGTACGCGCGCACACTCACCGACGACCAGAAGGAGCGCGCGCTCCGCGCCGTCGAGGAGCAGGCACGCCGGCTCGGGCTGTGGGAGTCCGACACGTGGGGCGACATCCTCGAGGATCGCGGATCGCAGATCACGTTCTCGGCGCTCGGCCAGAAGGCCCCGGTCGACGCGAAGGCCGCCTGGGACCCGACGGGTGAGAAGAAGAACGCGCTGCGCGCCGCCGTCGCCGAGCTCCTCCCCGACCTGGAAGTCCGTTCCGGCGGCTCGACCTCCGTCGACATCACCGAGCGGGGCATCGACAAGTCGTACGGCATGACGCGCCTGTCCGAGCAGACCGGCATCCCGCTCGACGACATGCTCTTCATCGGCGATCGCCTCGATCCGGCCGGCAACGACTATCCGGTCCTCGCGATGGGTGTGTCCTGCCACGCCGTCGACGGGTGGCAGGACACCGCGGCCTATCTCGAGCAGCTCATCCCGACGCTGCCCCTCCGCTGAGCCGAGGCCTCAGGCCTCCACCGCCGCCGTCGTCCCGCGCGGCACGAGACGGGTGAGCTGCGTCACGTGGCGCGGCTCCAGCTCTTCCAGCGAAGACACCCCGAGAAGCGTCATCGTCCGCTCGATCTCGGTGCGCAGGATCTCGATCGTGCGGTCCACGCCCGCGCGCCCGCCGGCCATGAGGCCGTAGAGGTATGCGCGCCCGATCAGGGTGAACTTCGCCCCGAGGGCGATCGAGGCGACGATGTCGGCGCCGTTCATGATCCCGGTGTCGACCATGACCGTCGCATCCCGCCCGACCTCGCGGACGACCTCCGGGAGCAGATGGAACGGGATCGGCGCACGATCGAGCTGGCGCCCACCGTGGTTGGACAGGACGATGCCGTCCACGCCCCGATCGATGAGCCGCCGGGAATCCTCGACGTTCTGCACGCCCTTGACGACGATCTTCCCCGGCCACATCTCGCGGATCACGTCGAGGTCGTCGTAGCTGATCGTCGGGTCCATCGCCGCATTGAGGAGTTCGCCGACGGTGCCGCCCGTGGTCGACAGCGATGCGAACTCGAGCTTCGGGGTGGTGAGGAAGTCGATCCACCACCAGGGGCGCGGGAGGGCGTTGAGGATCGTTCCGACCGTCAGCTGCGGCGGAATCGAGAATCCGTTGCGCTTGTCGCGCAGGCGCGCTCCCGCGATGGGGGTGTCCACGGTGAACTGCAGCGTGTCGAATCCCGCCTCCGCGGCGCGGCGGACGAGGCCGTAGGAGACGTCGCGGTCGCGCATGACGTAGAGCTGGAACCAGTTGCGCCCGTGGGGATTGGCACGTTTCACGTCTTCGATCGACGTCGTCCCGAGCGTCGACAACGTGAAGGGAATGCCGGCGGCACCCGCGGCCCCCGCACCGGCGGACTCGCCCTCCGTCTGCATCAGACGGGTGAATCCGGTCGGGGCGATGCCGAACGGCAGGGCGCTGCGCCCCCCGAGGATCTCGGTGGAGGTGTCCACCACGGCGGCGGGGCGCAGGATGTCGGGGTGGAACTCCACGTCCTGGAACGCCTGCCGGGCCCGGGCGAGCGAGAGCTCCCCCTCGGCCGCACCGTCGGTGTAGTCGAACGCGGCCTTGGGGGTGCGTCGCTGCGCGATGCGGCGCAGGTCGGCGATGGTGAGCGCCGAATCCAATCGACGCTTGGTGGCGTTCAGCTCGGGCTTCTTGAACTGCATGAGCTCGAGCAGCTCAGCGGGCTGGGGCAGTTGGCGGCGAACCATGGTCGTTCCTTCGATCGTCGGGGTGGGGCGGGGTCACGCGGACGGCCGCGACAGGGCAGCCTGGGCGTAATACCCGGAGATGTGGTCGTGGATGAGGGTGCGGGCGGCGTCGGCGTCTCCGGCGTCGACCGCGGTGAGGATGGCGCGGTGCTCGGCGCGCAGCCGCCGCGCAGCGGCGTCCCAGTCGTCGATGCGCGTCGCGCCCGCCTGCACGTAGGACTCGATCGCCGTGCGCAGGCCCGCCATCATCGCGGTGATGACGACATTGCCGGACGCTTCGGCCATCGCGAGATGGAGCTGGGCATCCAGCGCCAGGAACTCCTCGACGCTCAACGCGGGATCCTCCATCGCGGCGGCGACGGCGTGGGCAGCCGAGGTGTCGGACGAGGGAGCCGCGGCGAGCGCGGTGACGACCGCGGTCTCGAGCACCAGACGGGTGGTCACGACGTCATCGAGAGGGAACCCCTGCGCCGCCACCTGCAGGCGGAGAAGTGCCGACATCCCCCCGCGGGGGGTGGCGATGATGATCGCGCCCGAACTTGGTCCGGATCCCGTCCCGGTCCGGATGAGCCCCATGACTTCGAGCACCCGGAGCGCTTCGCGCACGCTCGAGCGACCGACGCCGAGGGTCGAGGCGAGCTCGCGCTCGGGCGGGAGATGGTCTCCGGGCTTCAGGCGCTGCTCCAGCAGGTCGGCCTCGATCGACTCGAGAACGACCTGCCACGCGCGTGCGGGTGACGCAGGCGGCATCCTTGCTCCTCCGTATTGTGGTCGGACCACAGTACCGGGTGGTCAGACCACAGAGCAACCCCGTGAAGCGATGATGTGTCGCCGTGCGATGCCGGTCAGGCCGAGGCGAATCCGCGGGGATTCTGAGACTGCCACCGCCAGGCATCCCTCGCGGCGTCATCGATGCCGTACTGCGCCTTCCACCCCAGCACCGTCCGCGCCTTGGCGGGATCGCAGTACGTTGCGGCGACATCTCCCGCGCGACGCGGGAGCACCGCCTTGGGAAGCTCGCGACCGGCGGCCTTCTCGAACGCCGCGATCAGCTGGTAGACGCTGACCGGCGTGCCGGTGCCGAGATTGAACACCTCGTAGCCCGGCTGCGCCTGCTCGAGGGCCGCGACGTGGCCGGCGGCGAGGTCGACGATGTGGATGTAATCGCGCAGGCCCGTGCCGTCCGGGGTGTCGTAGTCGTCGCCGAAGATCCCGACGCGATCGAGATCACCGATCGCCACCCGCTGGACGTAGGGCATGAGGTTGTTGGGGATGCCCGCGGGATCCTCGCCGATGAGCCCGCTCGGGTGGGCGCCGACCGGGTTGAAGTAGCGCAGCACCGTCACCGCGAGGTCCGGCTGCACGCGGGCGAGGTCTTCGAGGACGACCTCGTTCATGCGCTTGGACTTGCTGTACGGGTTGGAGAGATCGACGCTCGTGGTCGACTCCTCGGTGAACGGCAGGTCGGCGGGGTCGGAGTACACCGTGCCGGTGCTGGAGAAGAGGAACGAGCGGATGCCGCGCTCGAGGCCGACGCGCAGGAGCGCGAAGGTCGTGTCGAGGTTGTTGGCGTAGTAGTCCAGCGGCTTCTGCATGGACTCCCCCACCGCCTTGTAGGCGGCCAGGTGCACGATCGCGTCGAAGGGGCCGTGGGCGTCGAACACGCCCGCCACGACCGCGTCATCGGACGCGTCGCCGACGACGAGCGGAGCCGCCTTGCCGGTGATCTGCGCGATCCTGTCCGCGGCGAGCGCGGAGGTGTTGGAGAGATCGTCCAGGAGGACCGCGTCGTGACCGGCGTCGAGAAGGGCGACCGCGGTGTGGGCGCCGACATAGCCGGCTCCGCCGGCGAGGAGAACACGCATACCTCCAGCCTAGCGATCACGCGCGCTCAGCCCAGGTGCCCTCCGGACTCCCGCAGATAGCAGTCGGCGCACATCGACTCGTAGGTGACGCGGTCGGCGGAGAGCTCGTCGATCGCGACCTGGTCGCCGTCGAACACGAAACGCCCGCCCACGAGGCGGGCATTGAAGAGCGCCTTGCTGCCGCACCGGCAGATGGTCTTCAGCTCCTCCAGCGTGTGCGCGAGCTCGAGCAGTCGCCGCGAACCCGGGAACGCCTGCGTCTGGAAGTCGGTGCGGATGCCGTAGGCCAGCGCCGGCACTCCGTCCTCCACGACGATGCGGAGGAGGTCGTCCACCTGCTCGCGCGTGAGGAACTGCGCCTCGTCGATGAGCAGGCACGCAACGTCCGGCGTGGCGCCGGTGGCGGCGGACTCGGGGATGAGGGCATCCTCGAGTCGCGCGCGCACCCGCGCCCGATGCTCGCGGAAGAGGGCACGGAGGTCGTCCTCAGGGCGGATGAGGAAATCCACCGTGCGACTCACCCCGAGACGGCTGGCGATCTGATCGGCCGCCTTGGTGTCGATCTCCGGCTTCGCGAGGAGCACGTGCTGACCGCGTTCCTCGTAGTTGTAGGCGGCCTGGAGGAGCGAGGTCGACTTGCCGGAGTTCATCGCTCCGTAGCGGAAGTAGAGCTTGGCCACCGGAGAAGTCTATGGTCCGCACGCCGCAGGCCCCCGCCCCGCCGAAGCGGAGTCGGGGGCCTGCGGCCGGGTGGGTCTATCAGCGCGGTGTCGTGCAGGAGAACGCGGCATACGACGTCGCGGTCGTCTTCCCCTCGACCGTGACGAGGACCTCGCCTGCGGGGATCGCGGCCTGACGCGCGGTGAAGGCGTACGACGCCGCCTTGCCGGGAGCGACCGTCACCGTCCGCGACCCGAAGGCCGTGGACACCTGGGCGGTCGCGGCGGCGTCGGAGACGTTGCGCAGCGTCGCGCTGACCAGCACCTTGCCGGCGAGGCAGCGCGTCGCGACGGTGACCTCGATCGGAGCGGACGCGGTGACGGTGACCGTCGCCTCGATCGGCATCCGCGAGGCGTCCTGCGCCACGCCGCGCACGGTGAACGTGCCCGCCTCGGCGTAGTCGGCCGCGTCGATGCCGTCCCACTCGACGGCGACCGTCTCGGTCGAGCCGTCCGCCTTGTTCAGCGTCGCCTGGGGCAGGACCGGAGCGGTTCCCGCCTCCGTCTCCACCGCGATGGCGTCGACCGACGCCACGGCGATGTCGGGTGCGTACTCCTCGAGGACCTTCTGGTACTCGGCGCGGGTGACCGGGATGATCGTGCCGTGCCGGGGCTTGCCGCCGTCGCTGTTCTGCGGCAGGTTCGCCCGCAGCTTCGCACCCAGCGGCTGCCAGGAGTCACCGTCGGCGAGGTCGTCGGACCCGAACGGGATGTAGTAGTTCGGACCCCCGTGGTACGACGGCTGGTCGATGAAGAGGAACCAGTCGAAGCCGTTGACGTCTCCCGGGTTGGACGGGAAGATGCTCGGTCCCTCGCCCTGGTTGTAGGTTCCGCCGGGCTCGCCGTTCGGCAGGCCCGAGGCCACCCGCTCCTTGATGAGCGTCCACTGGTCCGCCGCTCCGGTGGTGCCGGGGAGGCTGCCGGAGACGGATGCCGTGAGGTTCGTCGACTTCTCCAGGCGGATCGTCATGGACGCCTCGTCCTTGGTGAAGCGGTAGTACGTGTCACCGATCTGCGCGACCGTGGAGTCGATCATGCCGAGGCCGTTGCCGCGGCGGACATTGATCCAGGGCTTGGCCTCCGAGAACGTCACGAAGTCATCGGTCGTGGCGTACATCATCTGGTTGTAGGTGACGTCGGAACGGTCGGCGGGGTTCGCGGTCGGGTACATGTTCGAGGCCCAGAACACCACGTAGGTGTCCAGATCCTCGTCCCAATACGCCTCGGGCGCCCAGGTGTTGCCGGCGAAGTCGGACGACACCTTCACGTGACGCTGCTCGGACCAGTTCACCAGGTCGTTGGACTCCCACACCTCGATGTGGGTGGACCCGGAGATCTGCGCGGTGCGGAACCCGCCGGGCAGCCCGTCGATCTTCAGATCGGTGGCGAGCATGTAGAAGCGGTCGCCCTCAGGCGAGCGGATGATGAACGGGTCGCGCAGGCCCTGTGTTCCCAGCGTCGAGGAGAACAGGGGCTCGCCGTCGTTGAGGGTGTTCCAGGCCAGGGCGTCGTTGCCGCGCGAGGCCGCGAGGCTGATCTGCTCGGCTCCGGCGCCCTCGCCGGTGAAGAAGGCCCACACGTACGCCTCGTTCGCGCCGCCGGCGGCCGGCATCGGCTGCACGCGGACGCGGAACTCGCGCGTCGAGGAGGCGGATCCCGACGTGGCGGTCGCCACGAGGACGACCTCGGCGGCGTCCGAGCCGGCTGCGGGACGTGAGACCTCGACGGTGGTCGCGGTGTCGCGCACCCCGGTCCGGAGCGCGGCGTACGCGTCGCCCTCCGCGACGTTCCAGGAGATCGTCGAGCCGAGCGCACCCCGCGTGGACACCGAGAAGTTGGTGCGGATGTCGTCAGGCTGGGCGATGGACAGCTCAGCGAGATCGGCGTCGACCTTCTCCTGATCCGACAGCTCCGCGGGGACCGTCACCGTGTAGGTGCGGGTCGGCGCATCCGGTCCGGATCCGAAGGTCGCGGTCAGGGTGACCTGGGCGTCCGATGCCCCGGCGACGGGACGGGTCACCGTCGCCGTTCCGCCGGAGATCGCCACTGCGGCGTCGTCCGACGCCCACGCCACGGCGATGCCGTAGGAGGTGGTCGGGACGGTGAAGTCCGCCTCGGCACGCTCCGGAACCGACACCGCCGCGACGGCGCGGTCCACGGCCTCGGACTGGTACATCGCGGCGACGTCGGTCGCGCTCATGGCGCTGCCGTACACGGCGAAGTCGTCGACGTCGCCGGCCCAGTGCGGGTCGTTGTAGGTCGAGCGGGCGAGGTAGGCCACGACCTGGCTGCCGAAGGAGGACACGTCGCGGGCGATCGTGCTCGTGACGACGGGCTGACCGTTGAGGTAGCTGCGCAGCTGGCCGGAGGTGCTGTCGATGACGGTGGTGTACAGGTTCATGCCCTGCGGGGTCCGCACCCCGGAGCTGGGAGCGGCGGTCGAACCCGCACCGATCTCCGTCGACCACGGCGCCCCGGCGTTGACCGCGTTGGTGATGACCGACTTGACATAGCCGTTGGGGTTGCTGGGGTTCAGCAGCCAGTAGCCGCTGGAGAACGACGCCCCCTGGGCGACCGGGGCCCCGATGAAGGCGGCGGCGACGTTTCCGGGACCGGAACGGGGCGAGAGCCAGGTCGAGATGGTGAGGTCCTTCTGGCCGACGAGGTCGGTGGTCGGGATCTCGAGATACGCGGACGTCGAGCGCGATCCTCCGGGGAGGCTGAGGATGCCGTCACGTACCTCGCCGCCGCTCTGGCGGAGCGTCGCGTCGTTGCCGTTGCCGGAGACGTCGGAGACGACCCCTCCGCTCGCGGCATCGAAGGTGTAGTGGATGATCGGGTCTGATCCGACATCGGCGTGGGCACCGGAGACCGGCACCACGAGGGCGGCGAGGAGCGTGCCGGCGGCCGCCAGCATCGATGTCCTCTTCAACCGACGCGTGCGCGTCATCGCGACTTCCTTCCTCACGTCGGCAGCGACGTGGGCGTCTGGGCTTCCACTGCTGTTAGCGGAAACAATCGGGCGATGAAACTCTGCCAGAGAGGTCACCGCGCCGTCAAGACGTCGGGGCCGAGACGCGCGTCAGGCCCGGAGCGCGAGGGTCTGCGCGGTCTCCTCGAGGACGTCGGCCGCGGCATCCGGGCGCGAGTTGAGCGTGGACCCGTAGCTCGGAATCAGGTTCCGCAGCTCCGGCTCCCACTCGGCGATCCGGTCCGGGAAGCAGGTCTTGAGCAGGCCGAGCATGATCGAGACGGCGGTCGAGGCGCCCGGGGAGGCACCCAGAAGTCCCGCGATCGATCCGTCGGCACCCGTGACGACCTCGGTGCCGAACTGGAGGACACCGATCTTCTTCGGGTCCTTCTTCATCACCTGCGCGCGCTGCCCGGCATCCAGCAGCTCCCAGTCCTCGTCCTTCGCCGAGGGCATGAAGTCGCGGAGGCTGTCGACCTTCTTGCCGTGATCCTTCAGCAGCTCGCTGACGAGGTACTTGATGAGACCGGGGTTGTCCACGGCCACCTTCAGCATCGGGAGGATGTTCCCCGGGCGCACCTGCGTGACGATGTCGAGCATCGAGCCGTTCTTCAGGAACTTCGGGCTGAACGTCGCGAACGGGCCGAAGAGCAGGGAGGCCTGACCATCGACCAC
Organism: Microbacterium aurantiacum; assembly: GCF_031625015.1. Classification (NCBI taxonomy): domain Bacteria; kingdom Bacillati; phylum Actinomycetota; class Actinomycetes; order Micrococcales; family Microbacteriaceae; genus Microbacterium; species Microbacterium aurantiacum. The sequence continues at coordinate 1,919,186 of NZ_JAHWXH010000001.1, read as the reverse complement.
GCGGGTGTCCAGGTGGGGCACCGACATCGGCGGCGCACCGACGGATGCCTGCGAGTAGACCTTCGCCTTGTGCTTCGCGACGAGGTCGGGGTTGTCGGTCTTGAGCCACTGACCGCCGATGGGGAAGACGCCGTAGCCGGAGATCTCGGGGATGCCCGACCGCTGGAGGAGCTTGAGCGCCCATCCACCGGCACCGACGAAGACGAAGCGCGCGCGGATCTCGCCCGGGGTGCGCCCGACCGCGCGGCGGTACCCGACACGCCAGGTCCCGTCCTTGAGGCGCTTGAGCTTGCGGACCTCGGTGTTGGTGCGCACGTCGGCGCCGTTCTCGGCGAGCGCCGCGAACAGCTGGCGCGTCAGCGCACCGAAGTCGACATCCGTCCCCGCGGGGACACGGGTCGCGGCGAACGGCTCGCCGACGCGGCGCTGGTGCATCAGCAGCGGCGCCCACTGGTTGATGACGCGGGAATCCTCCGAGTACTCGATCCCGGCGAACAGCGGCTCCTTCTTCAGCACCTCGTAGCGCTTGCGGAGGAAGGCGACGTCCTTCTCCCCGCGGACGAAGGTCATGTGGGGAGTGGCGTTGATGAAGGTGGACGGGGCGTCGAGCACGCCGTCGTCGACGAGCGACGACCAGAACTGACGGCTCTGCTGGAACTGCTCGTTGATCGAGATCGCCTTGGCCGGGTCCATGGATCCGTCGGCGCCCTCGGGCATGTAGTTCAGCTCGCAGAGCGCCGCGTGGCCGGTGCCGGCGTTGTTCCACGCGTTGGAGCTCTCCAGAGCGACGTCGTGCAGACGCTCGAACACCGCGATCTTCCACGTGGGCTGAAGACGCGCCAGCATCGTGCCGAGCGTCGCGCTCATGATCCCGCCGCCGATCAGCAGGACATCGACCGTCCCCGCGGGCAGGGAGCTGTCGTCGGGGTGGGGCAGAGCGTCGGAGGGCGTTTCGGTCACCGTTCGATTCTAGGCGCGCGCGCCGAGCCGCGCCGCGACGACCTCGGCGATCTGCACGGCGTTGAGGGCCGCGCCCTTGCGGAGGTTGTCGTTGGAGATGAACAGCGCCAGGCCCCGCCCCTCGGGAGCAGCCTGGTCGGCCCGGATGCGGCCCACGAAGCTCGGGTCCTTGCCCGCGGCGTGCAGCGGCGTGGGGACGTCGGCCAGGGAGACCCCCGGGGCGTCGGCGAGGATCTCGCGCGCACGCTCGGGGGTGATCTCGCGGGCGAACTCCGCGTTGATCGACAGCGAGTGGCCGGTGAAGACCGGAACGCGCACGCAGGTGCCCGACACGCGCAGCTCGGGACGCTCGAGGATCTTGCGGCTCTCGTTGCGGAGCTTCTTCTCCTCGTCGGTCTCCTCCCACCCGTCGTCGACGATCGACCCGGCGAGCGGGATGACGTCGAACGCGATCGGGGCGACGTACTTCTCCGGCTGGGGGAAATCGACCGCGGAGCCGTCGTGGACCAGGCGCAGCGTGTCACCCTGGGCCAGCACGCCCTCGACCTGGCCGAGGAGCTCCTGCGCCCCGGCGAGACCCGAGCCCGACACCGCCTGGTAGGTGGAGACGACGAGGCGCTCGAGGCCCGCCTCCGCGTCGAGGACCTTCAGCACCGGCATCGCGGCCATGGTGGTGCAGTTCGGGTTGGCGATGATGCCCTTGCGCGCCTCGTCGATCGCGTGGGGGTTGACCTCGCTGACCACCAGGGGGACGTCCGGGTCCATGCGCCAGGCGCTGGAGTTGTCGATGACGACCGCGCCCGCCTCCGCGAACCGCGGCGCGTGCGCCCGGCTGCCGGTGGCCCCGGCGGAGAAGAGGGCGATGTCGATGCCCGCGGGATCCGCGGTGGCGACGTCCTCGATCACGATGGCGTGACCGCGGAAGTCCACGGACGTGCCGGCGGAGCGTGCCGTGGCGAACAGACGCAGCTCACCCAGAGGGAAGTCGCGCTCGACGAGGATCTCGCGCATGACGGTGCCGACCTGGCCGGTGGCGCCGACGACGGCGACGGAGAGTCCTGAGTCTGCGATGCGGGTCATGACGGATACCTCGGGTGTTCTCGGAGCGGAGCCCACAGCCTATCGGCGGCTGCGGGTGGGTGAAGGAGGGAGGGTCAGCGGCCGGAGCCGGCGTACACGGTGGCGTCGACGTCGCCGTCCAGACCGTAGGCGGTGTGCACGACGCGCGCCGCCTCGGCGAGGTCGTCGCCGCGCACGACGACGGAGATGCGGATCTCGGACGTCGAGATCATCTCGATGTTGACGCCCGAGACACTGAGCGCCTCGAAGAGCGTCGCCGACACACCGGAGTGGGTGCGCATGCCGGCGCCGACGACGGAGAGCTTGCCGATCTGGTCGTCGTGCACGAGGCTGTCGAACCCGATCTCGGATCGGACCGCGTCGAGCGCCTTCAGCGCCGCCGCCGAATCCGACTTCGGGAGGGTGAAGGAGATGTCGGTGCGTCCGGTCGCCGCGGCGGAGACGTTCTGGACGATCATGTCGACGTTCGCGCCCGAGCGCGCGACGACCTTGAAGATCTCCGCGGCCTTTCCGGGGACGTCGGGGACCCCGATGACGGTGATCTTGGCCTGACTCAGGTCGGTGGCGACCCCGGCGACGATCGGCTCTTCCATCTTCTCTCCCTCTTCCCCGTCGGGGATGCTCATCCCCGCGCCCAGCACATAGGTTCCGGTGCTGGAGCTGAACGTCGATCGCGCGTGGATGAGCACGCCGTGACGGCGCGCGTACTCCACGGCGCGGATGTAGAGCACCTTCGCGCCGTTCGCGGCGAGCTCCAGCATCTCCTCCGCCGAGACGATCGGCAGCTTCCGTGCCTTCGGCACGACGCGCGGATCCGCGGTGAAGATGCCGTCGACGTCGCTGTAGATCTCGCACACGTCCGCGTCGAGCGCGGCGGCGAGTGCCACCGCGGTGGTGTCCGAGCCGCCACGACCGAGCGTGGTGATGTCGCGGGTGTCGCGGTTGAATCCCTGGAAGCCGGCGACGATGACGACGGCGCCCTCGTCGAGCGCCTCGCGCAGGCGGATCGGTGTGACGTCGACGATCCGTGCGGACCCGTGGTCGGCGGTCGTGATCATGCCGGCCTGCGAGCCGGTGAAGGACCGCGCCTCGAAGCCCATCGAGTGGATCGCCATCGCCAGGAGCGCCATCGAGATGCGCTCGCCACTGGAGAGCAGCATGTCGAGCTCCCGCGGCGCGGGGATCGGCGCGACCTCCGCGGCCAGTTCGAGCAGCTCGTCGGTGGTGTCGCCCATCGCGCTGACCGCCACGACGACGTCGTGACCGGCGCGGCGGGCGTCGACGATGCGCTTGGCGACCCGCTTGATGCTCTCCGCGTCGGCGACGGAGGAACCGCCGTACTTCTGCACGATCAAGGCCACGGTGTAACTCCTGGGAACGCCGCGAAGCGGCACGGGTGCGGGGCGGGCGCAGACGGATGCCGCGCCCGACGGTCCATCTTACGGACCCCGCGGATGCGCGACCCGGCATGTGACGGCGGCCCGCCGGTTCCCGTCCGCGTCCATGACTACGATCGAGGAGGCCCGCCGGGCGTGGTCGGCCTCAGGAAGTGTGGAGGCGATGGAACGACGTCGGCGGAGGGTGCTGCCCTCACTCGGAAACCTCGTGCGGTCGACGGGATCGGCCTCCGATCTCACCGAGACCATCCCGGTCATCGACGACGCGCTCGCAGTGCGGATCCTCGACCTCGCGGTGCGCATCGGCGAGACGATGCTGGTCACCGGGGCCACGGCCAGCGACGTCACCCTCACGATCGTGCGCGTCGGGAGGACGTACGGACTCGATCCGGTGCACGTGGACGTCACCTACAACTCGATCACGGCGGCGTACCACCGCAGCGGCGCCCCCCGCCCCATCACGATCCTGCGGGTCGTGCGCGGCGCCGTCCCTGACCACGAGAAGCTGCAGCGCCTCCAGGCGCTGGTCACCGAGGTGCGGTCGGGGCTCGACCTCGATACCGCCGTCGCGCGGTTCCGAGACATCCGCCGCGCACCGTTCGCCTACCGCCCTCTCATCGTCATCGGCGCCCAGGCACTGCTGGCGGTCGGGGTGGCGGTGATGTTCGGCGTCTCATGGCTCGCCATCGCCCTGGCGTTCTTCGCAGCGGCGCTCGCGGCTCTCACGCAGCACCTCCTCACCAAGGCCAGCGTGCCCTTCTTCTTCAGTCAGATCGCGGGGGCGTTCGTGCTCACCCTCGTGGCAGCGCTGTCCCCGCTGCTCGAGATGACCGGGTGGGATGCGGCCCAGGGCGTGCGTCCGTCGGTGATCGTCGCCTCGGGCGTGGTGCTCATGCTCGCCGGCCTCACCGTGGTGGGCGCGGCTCAGGACGCGATCGACGGCTTCGCACTCACCGCCACCGGTCGGATCCTGGAGCTCACGATCCAGACCCTCGGCGTCGTGGTCGGCATCCTCGCGGGCCTCGAGACCGCCCGCGTACTCGGACTCGGGGTCGACCCGCCCGATGACGTGCTGCCGTTCGGCCCGATCCCCCTGCAGTTCTTCGGGGCGGCACTGATCGCCGTGGCCGTGGCGGTCTACAACGGCGCCGGGGCCCGCATCATCGTCGTCAGCGCCCTCCTGAGCCTCGTGGCCTGGCTCGGCTATCTGGTCGCCTCGTCGACGGGCCTCGACGTCGCCGCGGCGAGCGGGATCGGCGCGTTCGTGGGGAGCTTCGTCGGCATCGTGCTCGCGTACCGCCTCCACGTTCCGTCGGTCGCCATCACCACGGCCGCCATCCTCCCCATGGTCCCGGGAGCGGCGGTCTTCCGGGGCCTGCTCAGCATCGTCGAGTCGGGCGGCTCCGCCGAGCTGCTGCTCCAGGGGTTCAGCACCCTCGCTGTCGCCGCGACCGTCGGCATCAGCCTGGCCGTGGGCGCGTCGCTCGGCATCTACATCGGCCAGCCCGTCCGGGAATCGCTGTCGAGCGTCGCCCGGGCGCGCGCGCACGTGCGTCGGTGGCGGAAGCCGGACTAGACCGAGCGGCGGCCCTCGAAGGCCCGCCCGAGCGTGACCTCGTCGGCGTACTCGAGGTCGCCGCCGACGGGGAGACCGGAGGCCAGCCGGGTCACCCGGATCTCCAGCGTGTGCAGCAGCCGCGACAGATAGGTCGCCGTCGCCTCCCCCTCCAGGTTGGGGTTGGTCGCGAGGATCACTTCCTGCACGGTCCCGTCGGCGAGGCGCTGCATCAGGGGGGCGATGCGCAGATCGTCGGGGCCGATGCCCGCGATCGGGCTGATCGCTCCGCCGAGGACGTGGTACAGCCCGCGGAACTCGCGCGTGCGCTCGATCGCCGCGACGTCCTTGGCGTCCTCGACCACGCAGATGAGGGTCTGATTGCGCCGCGGATCGCGGCAGATCGCGCAGCGCGGCTGCTCCGAGACGTTGCCGCAGATGTCGCAGAAGCGCACGCGTTCGCGTACGTCCACGAGGAGCTGCGCGAGATGGGAGACGTCGAACTGCGGCGTCTGGAGGATGTGGAAGGCAATGCGCTGCGCCGACTTCGGCCCGATCCCGGGAAGCCGGCCGAATTCGTCGATGAGGTCCTGGACGATGCCCTCGTACATGATCAGCTGAACCTCGTCGGCGGCTCGTAGGGCTCTTCGCGCACGAACGTCGCGCCGAGCACCTGGCGGACCACGGCTTCTCCGTACCGCTCTACACCGTCGGAGCGCGGCGCGGCCCGGTGGGTCACGGTCGGGGCGGGCGGAACGACCACCGGGGGCACGTCGACGTCGGCGGGCGCGTCGAGGTCGTCCTCTTCCTCGCGGGCGGTCTCGGCGACCACCGGGTCGGTGTCCGCGGGCACCTCCCCCGCGGGGGCGAGGGTGGCCACGCGGGCCGGAGCGCGGGTCGCAGCGATGTCTTCGGGCTCCTCGTCGACGGGGAACTGCGCCGGCGGGATCGAGGCGCTCGGCCCCGGGTCGGGCGGCGGAGCGTCGTCGTCGGAGGGGATCGGCGCCACCGCCCAATCGGTCACCGGCGCGGCGGATGCCGGTGCGGGCGTCGTGTTCGCCCGGGCCCCTCCCCCGCGCGCCGGGCGGTCCGCATCGCGTCGGGCGTCCGGGCCGCCGGTGGGCGCGGTCGTTCCGTCCGGTCCGTGCTGCGGCGCGTCGGAGACCGCGGCGTCGTGGCGGGCGAGGTACTTCACCCGGACACCGAGGACGGCGAGGATGGCCTGGCGGAGGTCTTCGCTCGGGCCCTTGCCCGCCTGCAGCTGTTTGAACTTCGCCACATCGCCCGCGCTGGTGAACGACAGGCTGAGCACCTCATCCGCGTACGCCAGCACGGTCGCACCCGCGGCGAGCAGCCAGGACGAACGGCTGATCTTCTCGAGACGACCGAGGATGTCGGGCCACGCCGCACGGACGCGCTCCACGGTCACGGGCCCTGCGGGCGGAGCCGGCTCCGGCTCGGGCGCAGGGCCCGTGACCGCGGCGGACGGCGCGACCGCCGGTGCCGACGCGGGCGATGCCGACGGCGACGCGGAGACCGCCTCGACCGCCGGGGGAACGGGGGCGGAGGCGCCCGGCGGGCGCGGGGCCTCGGCCCGCGGTGCGGCGGGCGCGGATGCCGGCACCGCGGCCGCGGTCCCCGCGGGTGCGACGGCCCCGCCGCCGCGGGCGAGGACGCGGGCGACCATGAGCTCGAGCTGCAGGCGCGGCGAGGTGGCACCGGTCATGTCGTCGAGCGTCGCGATCACGAGGTCGGCGACCGCCGAGAGGCGGGCCGTCCCGAAGGACCCCGCCTGCTTCGTCATGCGGGCCAGGTCGTCTTCGGACACTCCGCGCAGCACCGCCGCGGCGCCGTCGCCTGTGGCGGAGACCACGATGAGGTCGCGCAGTCGCTCGAGGAGGTCGTCGACGAAGCGCCGCGGGTCCTGGCCGGTCTGGACGACGCGGTCGATCGCGGCGAACGCCGCGGCGGCGTCCTGCACCGCGAACGCGTCGACCACCTCGTCGAGGAGTTCCGCGTGGGTGTAGCCGAGGAGGGCCACCGCCCGCGCGTAGGCGACATGCTCGGCATCGGACCCCGCGATCAGCTGGTCCAGAAGCGAGAGGGTGTCGCGCGGCGACCCGCCGCCGGCGCGAACGACCAGCGGGAGCACTCCCGGGTCGACCCGCACACCCTCTTGGGTGCAGAGCTCTTCGACGTAGGCGAGCATCGCCGCCGGCGGGACGAGCCGGAACGGGTAATGGTGCGTCCGGGAGCGGATCGTGCCGATGACCTTCTCGGGCTCGGTCGTGGCGAAGATGAACTTCACGTGATCGGGCGGCTCTTCGACCAGCTTCAGCAGCGCGTTGAACCCCTGCGGGGTCACCATGTGCGCCTCGTCGAGGATGAAGATCTTGAACCGGTCGCGGGCGGGTGCGAACACCGCGCGCTCGCGCAGGTCGCGCGCGTCGTCGACACCGTTGTGGGAGGCCGCGTCGATCTCGACGACGTCGAGGGACCCGCCGCCGCCGCGACCGAGCTCCACACAGCTGTCGCATCGGCCGCACGGGGTGTCGGTCGGTCCTTCGGCGCAGTTCAGGCAGCGTGCGAGGATCCGCGCCGACGTGGTCTTGCCGCACCCGCGCGGACCCGAGAAGAGATACGCGTGCCCGACGCGATCGCCGCGCAGCGCGGTCATGAGCGGATCGGTCACCTGGGACTGCCCGATCATCTCGCCGAACGCTTCGGGGCGGTAGCGACGGTAGAGGGCGGTGGTCACCCCCACAGCCTACGGCGTGCCTGCGACATCGCCACCGGGGTCACGTGTCCAGCCCGACGGCGACCTCACCCGCCGCATCGACGACCGGGATGGTGGTGGTCACCGTGGGAACGGACGCCGAGAGGATGCTGCCGTCCTCGCGCCGCGCGTCGGCCAGCTCCTTCAACGACGGCCGCCCCGGGATGACCGGCCCCTGGTCCGCCAGCGGCACCACGACCTCGTCGTTCGGGCCGATGACGTAGCCGACGCCGCGCACGGTGAACCCGAGCGGGTCGCCGTCGCCGGCGCGCAGGCGCAGCGCGTCGCGCGTGACGGTGACCTCCAGCCGCGTCCCGTGCCAGTGCAGGGTGAAGGCGAGTTCAGGCCAATCGGCGGGCAGACGCGGATCGAAGGACAGCTCGCCGAAGTGATCGCGCATGCCGCCGAACCCGGACACGAGAGCCGTCCACACGCCGCCCGCCGAGGCGACGTGCACCCCGTCCGCGGCGTTGTGGTGGAGGTCGGCGAGGTCGACGAAGATCGACTGACGGAAGTACTCCAGCGCGAGGTCCTGATAGCCGACCTCGGCGGCGAGGATCGACTGCACCACCGCCGACAGCGTCGAGTCGCCCGTGGTCAGCGGATCGTAGTACTCGAAGTCGGCGAGCTTGTCCTCGGGCGAGAAGTGGTTGCCCTGGAGGAACAGCGCGAGCACCACGTCGGCCTGCTTGAGGACCTGGTAGCGGTAGATCACGAGCGGGTGGAAGTGCAGCAGGAGCGGTCGCTTCTCGGGTGGGGTGTTCTCCAGATCCCAGATCTCGCGCTCGAGGAACACATGGTCCTGCGGATGGATGCCGAGGGCCGGGCTGAAGGGGATGTGCATGGCCTCGGCCGCGCGTTCCCAGTCGTCCTCCTCCCCCGGTTCGAGCCCGAGACGCTCGACCATCACGCGGTAGACCTCCCCGTCGCGCTCGGCCATCTCGCGCACCGTGCGCGCGGCGAAACGGAGGTTGAAGCGCGCCATGACGTTCGTGAACAGGTTGTCGTTGACGACCGTCGTGTACTCGTCGGGACCGGTGACGCCGTGGATGTGGAAGCTCTCCTCGCCCGTGTCGTCGCGGCGCCAGAAGCCGAGCGTCGTCCACAGCCGCGCGGTCTCCACCGCGATGTCCACGCCCTCGCGGTGCAGGAACTCCTCATCGCCGGTCGCGCGCACGTACTTCGCCAGGGCGAAGCTGACGTCGGCGTTGATGTGGTACTGCGCGGTGCCGGCGGCGTAGTAGGCGGAGGCCTCCTCGCCGTTGATGGTCCGCCACGGGAAGAGGGCTCCCGCCTCGTTCAGCTGGTACGCGCGCTTGCGTGCCGCCGGGAGCATCAGGTAACGCATCCGGAGCGCGTTCCGCGCCCACTGCGGCGTCGTGTACGCCAGGAACGGGAGGACGTAGATCTCGGTGTCCCAGAAGTAGTGCCCCGAGTACCCGGACCCGGTCATCCCCTTGGCGGGCACGCCCTGTCCGTCCGCCCGTGCGGAGGCCTGCGCGAGCTGGAACAGGCACCAGCGCGTGGCCTGCTGCAGGTCGTCGTGACCGCCGATGCGCACGTCGGATCGCTCCCAGAACGCCGCCATCCAGGCGCGCTGCTCGGCGACGATGACGTCGATCCCGACCCGCAGCGCCCGGTCGATGGTGCGGCGCCCCCGGTCGACGAGCTCGCGCGCCGGCACGCCGCGGGAGGTGTGGTACGCCACGAGTTTGGTGACCCGCGTGGGGACTCCGGCCTTCGCGTCGACCCGGAAGACGTTCTTGGCGATGTCCGGTTCGATGAGCCGGCGCGCCTCGACCTCGTTCTCGGTCTCCACGACGTGATCGGCGACGACGGAGATCGACATGCCCGACTCGGTCGCCTCGTACGCCAGCGCGGAGCGGTCGCCGTCCTGCCAGTACTCCTGCGGCTGCAGGACGCGTTCGCTGATGCGCTCAGCCTTCCGCGGATCGAACCCGGCCTTCTTCGGCGCCGACGGAGTGCCTCCGTACACGTCCTCGCCGTCCTGACGGTTGATGAGCTGGCTGCTGACGGTCACCGGCGCATCGGCGTTGAGGACGGTGACCTCCACGCTCATGAGGGCGAGGTGCTTCTCGTCGAACGAGATGAGACGTTCGAAATCGATCAGGACGTCCTTGCCGGAGGGCGTCATCCACCGGATGCGACGCGTCAGGATGCCGGTGCGCATGTCGAGGACGCGCTCGTACTCACGCACGTCGGCCACATCCAGCGAGAGCGGCTCGTCGTCGACGTACACCCGCAGCACCTTGGCGTCGGGGGCGTTGATGATCGTCTGGCCGACCTCGGCGAAGCCGTACGCCTGCTCGGCGTGACGGATGGGGAAGGTCTCGTGAAACCCGTTGATGAACGTCCCGTGCTCCTGCGCGAAGCGTCCCTCGGGGTGGTTGCCCCGCATGCCGAGGTAGCCGTTGCCGAGAGCGAAGAGGGTCTCGGTGACTCCGACGTCATCGAGGCGGAAGGAGGTCTCGACCAGCCGCCACGGGTCGACGGGGAAACGATCGCGGTCGATCATGCGACGAACTCCTCGAGGTCGGTCACCACGACGTGCGCACCGGTCGCGCGCAGGTCGTCCGCGCCCACCCCGCGGTCCACACCCACCACGAGCGCGAACCCGCCGGCGGCGGCCGAGCGGACGCCGCTGATGGCATCCTCCACGGCGACGCTCCGCGCGGGATCGACGCCCAGCATCCGGGCGGCCACGACGAAGACGTCCGGTGCGGGCTTGGACGCCAGGTGGTCGCGCTCGGCGATGACGCCGTCCATCACCACCTCGAACCGATCGCGGATGCCGGCCGCAGCCAGCACCTCCTCGGCATTCTTCGAGCTGGAGACCACGGCCACCGGCATCCGCTTCTCGACGAGTCGATCCAGAAGACGGAGGGACCCGGGGTAGGGCGCGATGCCGTCGGCGCGCAACACGCGCTCGAACACGGCGTTCTTGCGGTTGCCGATGCCGCAGACGGTGTCGCTGCTCGGCGGGTCTGACGGGTCACCCCACGGCACTTCGATGTCGCGCGAGCGGAGGAGCGCGGCGACGCCGTCGTAGCGCTTCTTGCCGTCGAGGTGGTCGAAGTAGTCCCGCTCGGTGTAGGCGGGGGTGATGTCCCACGCCGCGAAGAGCTCTTCGAACATCGTCTGCCAGGCGTGCATGTGCACCTCGGCGGTGGGGGTCAGCACGCCGTCCAGGTCGAACAGGACGGCATCGTAGGAGAACAGATCGGGCAGGTCGTGGGGGGGCACGGCGACACCTTCGGGCGAGGGGACGGGACAACAGCGAGCGGCGCCTCATCAGGCCGACGATTCAGCGTAATGCCCACGCTGTCGGGGCGACAGCGGGAGTTCTCAGGCGCGCGCGACCGACAGGGTCTGGCGGGCGATCTCGAGCTCCTCGTCGGTGGGGACGACGAGGACGGCAACCCGTGAGGCATCCGTGGAGATACGACGGATGCCGCGCGCGGGTGCGGTGTTGCGCTCCGGGTCGATCTCGACGCCCGCGAAGCCGAGCGTCTCGAGTGCCCGCGCCCGCACGAGCGGCGCGTTCTCGCCGACGCCGGCGGTGAAGGAGATCACGTCGGCGCCGCCCAGCTGGGCGAGGTACGCCCCGGCGTAGGCGCGGAGGCGGTGGACGTACACCTCGAAGGCGAGGATCGCCGCCTCGTCACCCCGCTCCATGGCGTCCTTGATGTCGCGCTGGTCGGATGCGCCGGCGAGGCCCAGCATGCCGCTGCGCTTGTTCAGGAGGTCGTCCAGGTCGTCCACCGACATCCCCTCGCGCCGGGCGAGCTGGAACAGCACCGCCGGGTCGAGATCGCCCGAGCGCGTGCCCATCACGAGACCCTCGAGGGGGGTGAAGCCCATCGAGGTCTCCACGGAGCGTCCCCCGTCGATCGCGGTCACCGAAGCGCCGTTGCCGAGGTGGAAGACGATCTGGCGGAGGTCTGCGAGGGGCCGACCGAGGTAGCGCGCGGCCTCCTCCGAGACGAACTTGTGCGAGGTCCCGTGGAATCCGTACCGACGGATGCGGTGCTTCGCGGCGAGGTCCCGGTCGATGGCGTAGGTGTAGGCCGCCGGGGACAGCGTCTGGTGGAACGCGGTGTCGAACACGGCCACGTGCGGAACGTCGACGAAGGCGCTCTGAGCGGCGACGATGCCCGCGAGGTTGGCCGGGTTGTGCAACGGCGCGAGCACCGCGAGATCCTCGATGTCGGCGCGGACCTGCGCGGTGACGAGGGTGGGCGCGAAGAAGCGCGCGCCGCCGTGGACGACGCGGTGGCCCACCGCGACCGGCGGGTTCTCGGCCAGTGACGGGCCGTCCGCGGCGAACGCGTCGAGCATCACCTGGAAGCCCGCGGTGTGATCGGGGATCGGCAGCTCACGGGTGGAGGTGGCGCTCCGCATCGTCGTGGCGGGGCCGTCGGTGCGCGCGGCGTAGACGGTGTGCCGCGCCTGGCCGACGTCGGCGCCGATGCGTTCGACCAGTCCCGCGGCGAGCACGCGCTCGGCATCCGCATCCAGGAGCTGGTACTTGAACGACGACGAACCGCTGTTGACGACGAGGACCACGCTCATCGTGCTTCTCCCTGTTCGGTGTCGGCGTCCTGGGCCTGGGCCTGGATCGCGGTGATGGCGATGGTGTTGACGATGTCCTCGACCAGCGCTCCCCGCGAGAGGTCGTTGATCGGCTTGTTGAGCCCCTGCAGGACCGGGCCGATCGCCACCGCCCCCGCCGAGCGCTGCACCGCCTTGTAGGTGTTGTTGCCGGTGTTGAGGTCGGGGAAGACGAACACCGTCGCCCGTCCCGCGACCTGCGAGCCGGGCATCTTCGCCGCGGCGACGGCCGCATCGGCCGCCGCGTCGTATTGGATCGGACCTTCGACCAGGAGCTCGGGCGCACGCTCGCGCACCAGCGCGGTCGCCTCGCGGACCTTCTCCACGTCGGCTCCGGACCCGGACTCCCCCGTCGAGTAGGAGAGCATCGCCACCCGCGGCTCGATGCCGAACTGCGCCGCGGTCGCGGCGGAGGACACCGCGATGTCGGCGAGCTGCGGGGCCGTCGGGTCGGGGATGACCGCGCAGTCGCCGTAGACGAGGACGCGGTCGGCGAGCGCCATGAGGAAGACGCTGGAGACCACCGAGACCCCCGGCTTGGTCTTGATGATCTCGAAGGCCGGCCGGATCGTGTGTGCGGTCGTGTGGGCGGCCCCCGACACCATGCCGTCCGCGAGCCCGGTGTGCACCATCATCGTGCCGAAGTAGGACACGTCCGTGACCGTGTCGGCGGCCTGTGCGGCGGTGACGCCCTTGTGGGCGCGCAGGCGCGCGTACTCCTCGGCGAAGCGGCTGACGTGTACCGCGTCGAACGGCGAGAGCACCTCGGCGTCCTGGATGTCGATGCCGAGCTCGATGGCCCGCGCGCGCACCTCGAAGGGCTCGCCGAGGATCACCAGGTCGGCGATGCCGCGCTTGAGCACCGTCGCGGCGGCGCGCAGCACCCGGTCGTCGTCTCCCTCGGGGAGGACGATGCGCTTGCGCGACGCGCGGGCGCGGTCGATCAGCTGGAACTCGAACATGAGGGGCGTCACGACGGTCGCCCGCGCCATGCCGAAGGCGCGCAGCAGCTCCTCCGTGTCCACGCTCGTCTCGAACAGCGACAGCGCCGTGTCGTAGCGCCGCTGGGAGTCGGCGGCGAGGCGCCCGCGCGTGTTCATGACGCGCACGGCCGTGTCGTAGGTGCCGAGCTCGGTCGAGATGATCGGGACGTTCGAGCCGAGGCCGTCGATGAGACGGCGGACGGGCTCGGGCAGATCGAACCCGCCGTTGAGGACGATGCCCGAGATCGACGGGAAGGTGCCGGAGGCGTTCGCCAGGAGCGCGGCCAACAGCACCTCCGACCGGTCGGCGGGGATCACCACCACCGCACCCTCGAGGAGGCGCGGCAGCACGTTGACCATCGACATCGCCGCCACGACGACTCCGAGGGCCTCGCGGGTGAGCAGCTCCGGATCCCCCGCGATCAGCTCGCCGTCGACGGCGCGCAGGATGCCGCGCATCGACGGCGCGACGAGGAAGCGGTCCTCGGGGATCGCCCAGACCGGCACGTTCGCGGCATCCAGGCTCCGTTCGGACGTGAGCGAGCGGCGGACGGCGGCGATGACCTCGTCCCGTTCGTCCTCCTCGACGCGGTTGGCGATCACCGCGAACAGCTGCGCGCGGCCGTGGACGAGCTCGGCGAGGGCGAGATCGGCGATCTGCCCCATCTCCGCCGGCGTGCGCGGGAGCGTCGCGCCGAGCTGCTCGGCCTGCCCCTGCGCCGCCCGTCCGCCGAGGACGAGGAGGACGGGAGCGCCGAGGTTCGCGGCGATCCGGGCGTTGTACGCCAGCTCCGCGGGGCTGCCGACGTCGGTGTAGTCGCTGCCGACGATGACGACGGCGTCGCACTGGGCCTCCACGGCCTTGTACCGCTCCACTATCGTCGAGAGCGCGGCATCCGGGTCCTCGCGCACGTCGTCGTAGGTCACCCCGACGCACTCCTCGTACGGGAGGTCGACCCCGTCGTGATCGAGCAGCATCTCCAGCACGTAGTCGCGCTCGCGAGTCGATCGCGCGATCGCGCGGAAGACCCCGACACGGGAGGTCGCGCGGCTCAGGGCGTCGAGGACGCCGAGGGCGACCGTGGACTTGCCGGAATGACCTTCTGCGGACGTGATGTAGATGCTCTGCGCCACGTCCTCCAGCCTATGCGGCGGACGGGGAGCGGTTCCTGAGAAGGCCGGGAAAAGTAAGACTCTCCGCGAACCCGGCAGAGCCTGGTTACCCTTGCTACGTTTCCGTCCTGGGGGAGTTGGCCTGGATGCCGCCTCGCGGAGAGCTTCGGACAGTCTACCCCGCTCACGCCGTCGCGCCGAACGCGCGTCGAAGCCCGGCAGTCGATGCAGGCATCTCCCAGGCCCCGCACCGTGATCCGGTTGTTACCATCGAGGAGTGGGTGAGGACGCCCGCGTCCGCCCGATCCGCCGCCCGAACGGCGCGCTAGGAGGCCCTCCGTGACCGACATCGCCCCCGCTCCCACGCGGCGCCGCGGAGAGGGTCCCACCGACTTCGCCGCCCTCACCTCCGCCGTCCTGGCCTCCATCGGCTCGGTCATCGACGGCAAGCCCGAAGCGATCCGCAGCGCCCTGGTGTGCCTCCTCGCCGAGGGGCACCTCCTGATCGAAGACGTCCCCGGCGTCGGCAAGACGATGCTCGCCCGGGCGCTCGGCGCCTCCGTGGACGCGAGCGTCCGACGCATCCAGTTCACCCCCGATCTCCTCCCCGGCGACGTCACCGGTGTGAGCGTGTTCAATCCGGTCGAGCGGGAGTTCGAGTTCAAGTCGGGCGCGATCTTCGCCAACATCGTCATCGCCGACGAGATCAACCGCTCCTCGCCCAAGACGCAGTCGGCTCTCCTCGAGGCCATGGAGGAGCAGCAGGTGACCGTCGACGGACGCACCCACCGCCTCCCCTCCCCCTTCCTCGTCGTCGCGACGCAGAACCCCCTCGAGATGGAAGGCACCTACGCCCTTCCCGAGGCCCAGCGCGACCGGTTCATGATGCGCATCTCGATGGGATATCCGGATGCCCGAGCGGAGGCGCTCATGCTCCGCCAGCGCGAGACGACCAATCCGCTCGATGCCCTGAGTCCGGTGGTGACCTCCCGACAGGTGGAGGACCTCATCGCCGCGGCCCGCGCCGTGCACGTCGCCCCGGCGCTCGAGGACTACGCCGTCGCCCTGGCGCAGGCCACGCGCACCCACGGCGATCTGCGCCTGGGCGCGAGCCCGCGGGCGACCCTCCAGCTCGTCCGCGCCGCGAAGGTGTGGGCGGCCCTCGACGGGCGCGACTTCGTGATCCCGGACGACATCACCGCGCTCCTCGGTCCCGTCTTCGCCCACCGGCTCCTCCCCACCCGAGCGGCGGGAGGGGCACGCGGCACGGGCGCCGCCGATGCGGTGGCGGCCATCCTCGACCGGATCGCGGCGAGCGTGCGCGTGCCGATCGCCGCCCGCGTCTGATGACGCTTCCCGCGGCATCCGTCCCGGCCCGCGCACGCGGCGCGTGGCCGTTGACCGTCCGCGGAACCGGCGCGGTCGTCCTCGCCGGCGTCTCCGTCGTGCTCGCGCACGAGTCGGGCATCGTCGAACTGCTCTACTTCGGAATCCTCCTCGCCGCGATGCCGGCGCTGGGCTTCTTCTCCCTCCTCCTCGTGCGACGCACCGAGCCCGCGCGGCGGGTCATCGACCCCGAGACCGTCACCGTCGGGCGTCCGAGCCGCGTGCGCGTGCGCGTGGGGCTGCGGAGCGTCCTGCCCGTCCCGCCCGGAACGTGGCGAGACGACCTCGGCGACGGGCTCGACGGGACGGCGGCCGGCATCCTCCCCGCGTTCGCGTCGGGCCTGCGGGGCGGCACACCGGACGAGCGGGCGATCGACTTCGTCTACACCGTCACGGGGAGCCGGCGTGGCGTCCACGAGCTCGGACCGCTCGCGGTGACCCTGACCGATCCGTTCGGACTCGTCCGGCGACGGGTGCGCTTCCCCTCACGCACCGCCGTCACCGTCGCGCCCGCGATCGTGGACCTCACCGGCCTCACCGACGCCCCGGGCGAGTCCGGCGGCACCCTGCACGCCACCACCGATCGTCTCGGCCAGGGGGCGGACAACCTCGTCGCGCGGCCCTACGCGCCGGGCGACTCGATGCGGCGCATCCACTGGCGCGCGACCGCCCACCGCGATCAGCTCATGGTGCGTCAGGAGGAGAGCGAGTCGACGCCGGAAGCCTCGGTGGTCCTCGACCGCGGTGCGCTGCGGTGGAGCGTCGAGGCGCAGGACCTCTCCGGAGAGGATGCCGCGTTCGACGCCGCGGTGTCGGCCTGCATCTCGGCCACCGCGCGCCTGGTGCGCGACGGGTACGCCGTCGAGGTCGTCGACGAGGAGGGCGGCATCCTCGCCGAGCGGATCGAGAGCGGCGACACCGCCGAGGTGGAGGAGCTGCGCACGCGCCTCGCCCTGATCACCGCGCACCGCGACACCGGGCTCGCCGCACTGACCCGGCAGTTCGCGAACGCCTCGACGGGGCCGGTGGTGGTCGTCACGGGGCGCTTCGACACCGGCGACGCCGCCGCGCTCGCGCCGCTCGCCCCGCACAGCGCTCTGCCCCTGTTGCTGTGCACCGATCCCCTGGGCGACGCGGTCGAGCACGCGGCATTCGCCGGCTGGCGTGTCGGTGTCCTCGGGCGGGACGGCGACGTCGCCGCGGCCTGGGCGGACGCCGCGCGGAGAGGGGCGCGGCATGTCGCGCGCTGAGACGGCGTCGGAGGCGCGGAGCGAACGGGTCGCGGAGAGACGGGGGCGACGCCCGGGCCTGATCACGCTGGGCCTCGCCGCGCTCGGCACGCTCATCGCGGCGCTCATCCCCGTTCTCCGCGTCGTGGAGATGGGGGCGTGGTTCCTCGGCGCCGCGACGCTCGCCACCGGCATCCTCGGCGCGGGTGTCCTCGTGCGTCGCACCGGGATCGCCCCCGCGTGGGCCAGCCTCGTCGGGGCGGTGGTGTGGGTGCTGTTCCTGACGGGTGTCTTCCTCGGCGACACCGCACTGCTGTGGGTGATCCCGACGCCCGCGACCGTCGATGCGGCCGCGCTCGTCATCCCCGCGGCGATGGACGAGATCGTCCGCGGCTCCGCGCCGCTGAACGCCACATTCGCCCTCTCGTTCGTGATCGTCGGCGCGATGGGGCTGCTCGCCCTCATCACCGATCACGTCGTGCTGACCGCACGGATGCCGCTCCTCGCCTCGATCGGGATCGTCGCGGTCTCGCTCATCCCGGCCATCGCCGTCCCGGGCCGCATCGACGTCACGGCGTTCGTCGTGCTCGCCGCGATGATCCTGTTCCTCCTCCGGGCCGAGACCCGCGCCCGCGAGCTGCCCCTCGTCCGCGCCTCCGAGCGGCGTGCGGGGGTCCCCGCCACCGCGCTCGGCATCGCCGCGATCGGGCTCGTCGTCGCCGTGGCGGTGACCCCGCTCCTCCCCCAGCCGAGGGCGGCCGTCGCCACCGGGAGCGGGTTCGGGCCCGGCATCGACGCGACCCTCGCCCTGGGGGACGACCTCCGCCGACCTGCCGACGTCGAGGTCCTGCAGGTGCGCAGCGACGCCTCGATCCCGCCCTACCTCCGCGCCACGACGCTCTCCACCTTCGAAGGCGACGAATGGGAGCCGGACCGTGTGCGGACCGTTCCGCTGGAGGAGGAGGGGGCGCTCGGCGCGGTGTCCGTGGCCGAGGACATCACGCTCGCCTCCACGGCGACCACCGTGGACGTCGTGAACCTGAACTCGATCTGGCTGCCGGTGCCCTGGCCCGCGGTCGGCGTCGACGGCCTCGACGGCGACTGGGGTGCCGCGCCCGCGAACCGCACCGTCATCGCGCAGTCCGGAGGGTCGCAGGGGCAGGAGTACACGGTGCGCGCCGACGTGCCGCGCCCCACCCTCGAGCAGGTGCGGGCACTCCCCTCGGCCGGCACGGAGGACGACGACCTCCGCGCCCTGCCCGCCGACATCCCGGAGATCATCACGACGCTCGCGCAGGAGGTCACCGCCGAGGCCGCCACCGACTACGACCGCCTCATCGCTTTGCAGCGCTGGTTCCGCAGCGGCGACTTCGCGTACTCCCTCGATGCGCCCGTGGAGGAGGGATTCGACGGCAGCGGGGCCGAGGCGGTCGCGGAGTTCCTCGAGCAGCGCGAGGGCTACTGCGTGCACTTCGCCTCGGCATTCGCCCTCATGGCGCGGACGATGGACATGCCGAGCCGCATCGTCATCGGCTACCTCCCGGGCACGGCGAACGGCGACGTCATCGACGCGCAGACGGTGTACTCCGTCACGAGCAACCAGCTGCACGCATGGCCCGAGGTCCACTTCGAGGGGATCGGCTGGATCCCCTTCGAGCCGACCGCGAGCCTCGGCGTCCCCACGGGCTTCTCCTCGGGTACCGGCATCCCCGGATCCGTCACGGAGAACCAGGCCGAGACCGACCCGCAGGCCCCCGAGGCGACGCCGGGCGCCCCGGTCGACGTCGACGACCCGGCCGAGTCCGACGCGCTCTCTCCCGGCACCGTCGGCGGAGCGGACGGGCAGAATCCGCTTCCCACGATCGGCGCCGTCCTGCTGGTGCTCGGCATCCTCGTCCTTCCGGCGCTCGTGCACCGCATGCGGCTCGACCGTCAGCGCGCCCGCGCCGAGGGCGGAGACGTGTCGGCCGCCTGGGCGATGGTGCAGGATGCCGCGATCGACGTCGGCATCGGCATCCCGCCGAGTGAGAGTCCGCGGGCGTTCGCCACGCGTCTGAGCGATCGGCACGGCGCACCGGGGGGAGCCGCGGCGACGCTCGCCACCGAGATGGAGGGGGCCAGCTACGCACCGCCCGGGTCGCTCGATCCCGGATCGGGAGAGGTGGCCCTGGCGGCGGCGGAGGACGTCCGGCGTGCGGTGCGGGCGGCGGCCTCACCGGCGCGGCGGGTGCTCGCCGCGCTCGTGCCGCGCTCGCTCGTGGTGCGCCCGGGAAGCGCCTACGCCACCGCGCGGTCGAAGGACCCCCTCGCGGCACGGTAGGATGGACGACGGCCCTCCGGGGCCCTGGAGGATTCGCCTAGTGGCCTATGGCGCACGCTTGGAAAGCGTGTTGGGTGCAAGCCCTCAGGGGTTCGAATCCCCTATCCTCCGCCATTTTCCTCGCATCGCCCGCGCCCGCTCGCACCACTCAGTGCGCGCTGCGCGGGCCGAACTCCTCAGAAACGCCGTGCGGGAGCGGTCCCGGGGCCCCCGGGGCGCCGCCGACGCCCGAATCTGAGGAGTTCGGCACGGCCCGGCACCCGCACCTCGGACGCCGGGACACCGGGCCGGGCCCCCGGGCGCGCGGGCCGAACTCCTCAGAAACGCCGTGCGGGAGCGGTCCCGGGGCCCCCGGGGCGCCGCCGACGCCCAAATCTGAGGAGTTAGGCACGGCCCGGGGCGCGGGGTCGAAGCGCGGCGGAGTCAGGCGTACTCGGCGGCCCAGCGGGCGGCGAACTGACGTGGTGAGATCGCGCCGATGTCGAGCCGCTCCTCCCCCTCGCGCAGGCGCACCCAGCACTCCAGGGTGGCGGTGTATCGCGGATCGGGGTCGACGTCGCGCGGCCGACGCGTGCCCGACAGCGTCTTGGTCCGCGCCCGCACGTCGGCGGTGATCGCCTGCAGCGTCACGGCGGCCACCACGACGGCGACCAGCTTGATCGCGAACACCTCGGGCCAGGACATCGGCACCACGGATGCCGTGACGAGGCCCGTCAGTGCCGCCGCCACCAGCCCGAACGGAATCCAATGCCGGGCCACGTGCAGGAACCCTCGCACGAGCGGCGGGGTCTCCGGCGGGTAGATGTGCACCGCCACCGTGTGCGTGCCGTAGCGGGAAAAGCGCGAGGTGGCGTAGCCCCAGCGGTGTCGTCCCACCAGAAGTGCACGGGCTTGTCGCGCGGCCTCCCGCACCGCGATCATGTCCGCTCGCCGCTCCCGTCGGTCGCGTCCTCGTCCGGCGTGAGCTCGTCGTAGCCGAGCCGCCTGCGAGGCGAACGCGAGAGGTACGCCGCCCGCGCGATGGCGATGCTCCCCACCGCGGACGTGGTGAGCTGCATGGCGATCGCGAGGACGACCTTCACGAGGTCGGGCACCGTCGGCTGCACGAGGAAGGCCCCGCCCAGCACCAGGGCGATGCCGAGTCCTCCGGCGGTGCCCACTGCGGAGACGCGCGTGAACGCGTCCGGGAAGCGGATCACCCCGAGCGCGGCCGTGGCGAACACGAGCGCACCGAGGACCACGAAGACGTTTCCGAGAATGGCGAAGATGTCACTCATCGCTTCCCCCTCGTCAGCGCCCGGGCAAGCGACAGGGCGGCGAGGAAGCTGACCACCGTCGCCACGAGCACAATGTCGAACGCGAAGGTCGCGGCGACCCGCACCCCGATGACCGCGATGAGCCCGACCGCGCCGAACAGGAGCAGGTCGGCGGCGACGACGCGGTCGGCGTCGTCGGGTCCGGTCAGCATGCGGTAGGTCGTCACGAGCATGGACAGGGCCAGGATGCCGATGGCGATGTCGAGGCCGATCATCGGGCGTCCCCCTTTCGGCGCAGGGCGGGGAGCAGACGGTCCTCGATCCGAGCGACCTCCGCGCGGAGCGCATCCGGCCCGTCGGAGTACATCCCGTGCACGAAGAGCACCCGCGCGTGCGTGCGGGACTCGATCGTCGTGCCGAGGGTGAGGGTGCCCGGGGTGAGGGTCACCAGCGCCGCCAGCGCGGTGATCTCCGCATCCGTCTCGCATCGCGTGGGAACCCGCGCGATCCCGGGCGTCGAGTTCTGCCCGGGGGTGAGGTTGTCGCGGAGGACGGAGAAGTTCGCGACGATCACCTCCGTCGCGAACCATGCCACGAATCCGATCAGACGGAAGGGCCACGTGAGCCAACCGGTGAGCTGCGTCATGATCCGAGCACCGCCTCGACGTATGCGGAGGTGTCGAGCAAGCCGTCCGCGGCGATCTGCGCGAGTCCGAGGAGCAGTTCCGCCCCGAGGCCGAGACCGAGCGTGATCACCGCGAGCACGATCGCCGGAGCGGCGAGCGATGCGCCGATGCGGGGGCGGGTGCGCGTGAGCGTGTCGGTCGCCCCGGCGGTCCCCGTTCCGGAGCCGGCGACGGATGCCGCATCCGCCGACTCCTCATCCGCCGACTCCGCATCGAGCGACGACGCGGCCTCCGAGGACCGCGATCCCCAGAACATCCCCGACCAGATCCGGAGCATCGCCAGCAGGGTCACCAGGCTCACGAGGATCATGACGACGACCGCCACGATCTCACCGGCGTCCTGCGCCGCGAGGATCAGCGAGAGCTTCGCGACGAAGCCCGAGAAGGGGGGAAGCCCGGCGAGCGACAGTGCCGCGACGAAGAAGGCCGCGGCGATGAGCGGTTCGGTCTTGGCCACCCCGCGGAAGGCACCGAGCTTGTCGGTGCCGTACCGGACCTCCACGGCGCCGGTCGAGAGGAACAGCGACGCCTTCACGATCATGTGGTGGATGAGGTAGAAGATGCCCGCGACGAGTCCGAGCGGGGTGAACAGCGCGACGCCGAGGAGGATGTAGCCGATCCCGCTGACCATGTTGAACGCCAGCATCGACCGGCTGCTGTTCTCCCCCGCCGCTCCGAGCGCGCCGACGATCATGGTCACGGTGAACACGGCGATCCCGATCCAGAGGAAGCGCGGGTCTCCGTCGAAGACGACGGCGTAGATCCGGTAGATCGCGAAGATCGCGATCTTGGTGTGGAGCCCGGAGAAGAGGGCCGTGATCGCGGGCGAGGTCGTCGGGTAGGCCCGGGCGAGCCAGCCGTGCACCGGCACCACGGCGGCCTTGATCCCGAGCGCGAACAGACACACGGCCGTGGCGATCGCGACGGTCTCATCGGATGCGGCCAGCCCCGACAGCTCGGCGATGTTCACCGTTCCGGCGGTGCCGTAGAGGAACCCGACGCCGACGAGGAACACCGTGGAGGTGAGCAGGTTGAGCGTCACGTACAGGCGCACGCCCGCGATCCGACGGATCGGCGCACGGTCGGGGGCGGCGAGGAGGAACAGTCCGTACGAGGGCAGGAGCATGACCTCGATGAAGACGAAGAGGTTGAACAGGTCCGCCGTCAGCAGCGCGCCGTTGACGCCGGCGAGCAGCACCAGCAGCATCGGCGCGAAGAAGCGCGACTGCGCCCGGCCGGAGGCCACGGCGAACCATGCGCACGTCAGCGTGAGGATGCCGGTGACGGCGAGCATCAGGGCGGTGAACATGTCCGCGGCGAAGGGGATCGCGATTCCCGCGACCCATCCCCCGACGCCGTGGGCGATCGCGCCGCCGTCGAGGAAGTCGAGGATCAGCAGGATGCCGCCCGCCGTCGATGCGGCGATGACGGCCATCATCACGATGACGTGGATGTGGCGGCGGGTCGGGGTGACCGCGAGGATGCCGGCGAAGATCATCGGCAGGCCCACGAAGAGGGGAAGGAGGGCGGCGCTCACGAGGTGATCCCCCTCTCGGCCGCGAGGACCTCGTCCGGGTGCACGCCGACGTCCTCCACCGTCTCGTCGTCGTCCTCCGGCTCGGTGCCGTCGGAGGTGTCGTCATCGTTGTCGCCGGTCACGGCGAGGACGAGCATGAAGATCGTCAGCGAGAACGCGATGACGATCGCCGTCAGCACGAACGCCTGCGGCAGCGGATCGGCGATCGTGCTCGGGTCCGCCGGGGTGCCGAACGGCTCGCCGCGACGCGCGGTGCCGCCCGCGGCGAGCAGAACGAGATTCGCGGCGTTGCCGAGCAGGATGAAACCGAGGATCACGCGCAGCATCTCGCGCTGCAGGAAGAGGTAGACGGCGCCGGCGACGAGGATGCCGGCGGTGAGGGCGACGGTCATCGCGAGGCCACCTTTCTCGAGGCACGGGTGGGGGTCGGAGTCCGGTCGGGTTTCGGATCAGGGTCGGGCCCGCCCTCCTCCCGTTCGGTGTGGTGCTGCCGCCCGAGGAGGTTGAGGGCGGTCAGCACGACGCCGACGACGGCGAGGTAGACGCCCACGTCGAACACGAGCGCCGTGGTGAGCTTGGTGCCGAGGATCTCGATGCTGAGCGGCCGGAGGAACGATCCACCGAAGTACCCCAGGAGGCCCGTCCCCGCGCCGACGACGATGCCCGAGCCGATGAGAGCGAGGAACGGCCAGCGGATGCGCGCCGCCGACTCGCTGGGAGCGGCGAGGTAGAGCAGCGCGAAGCCGGCGCCGCCGATCAGCGCGGCGATGAAGCCGCCACCCGGCTCCTGGTGGCCCCGCAGCAGGAGGATCGCGGACAGGAGGACGATGACGGGCACGAGCACCCGCGCGACGGTGCGGACGAAGACGCTGTTGGCCGCGGCATCCGACAGGGGTGTGCCGCGGAGGAGCCGGGCCGAGCGCACCGGCGACGGCCGCCGCGAGTACAGGAGGGCGGCGATGGCGATCCCCGCGACCCCGAGAACGGTGAGCTCGCCGAGCGTGTCGAAGGCGCGGAAGTCCACGAGGATCGTGTTGACGATGTTCGCCCCGCCGGTGAGGGTCTCACCCTCGCTGAGGTAGAACTCCGCCGCCGGCGACATCTCGCGGCGTCCGGTGAGCGCCCAGACGCCGAGGGTCGTGGCTGCTCCCGCGCCGAGAGCGAGGACAGCGGGCAGGATGCGGCGGCGCTTCGCCCGCGGGGGCGAGAACTCTCGCGGCAGGCGGCGCAGCAACAGCACCATGACGCACACGGTGAGGATCTCGACGAGGAGCTGCGTCATCGCGACGTCGGCGGCCCCGAGGACGAAGAACCACACCGTCATGCTCGCGCCGACCACACCGGTCACGACGATCGCGGCGATGCGCGTCCGGGCACGGACCGCGGCGATCGTCCCCGCCGCGACGAGGGCGAGGAGCAGCCAGTCGATCGGTTGGGTCGGGTCACCGACCACCTCGGGCAGCCGCGGGACGGTGAAGACGCCGACGGCTGCGATGACGATCAGGACGGCGACGGGGATGGCGAGGTGCCGCGCGGGCTTCGTCGTGCCGGCTGCGCGTCCGACCAGCCCGCCGAGGCGGACGATGCCCGCCCGCGTGGCGTCCACGACCGCCAGTCCCGAGACGGGCGAGCGCAGCAGATCGGTCACGCGCCCCACGCGCGCGCGGCCGACGACCATCGCCGTTCCGAGCGCGATCACGGTCGCCGACACGGCGAGCGGAAGGTTGAACCCGTGCCAGAGCTCGAGATACGCGTCGACGGGAGCGCCGACAGACGAGGTCGCGGCTCCGGCGACGAGGCCGTCGAGCAGGAAGGGCAGGACTCCCAGGACGAGCCCCGCCGCAGCAAGGAGCCCGGGCGCTCCCCAGAAGAGGACCGGCGCCTCCGTCACGGTCCGGGACGCGGTCCGCCCGCCGAGGGCGCCGAGGACGATGCGTCCCGAGTACGCGAACGTGAACACCGCGGTGAGGGCTCCGACGACCGTGAGCACCACCGGGAACCACACGGGCCCGGGCGCCTCGACGAAGGCCGCGAACATCGATTCCTTGCTGACGAATCCGAGAAGCGGCGGGATGCCGGCCATGGACGCCGCGGCGAGGGCGAGTGCGCCGATGGTGATCGGCATCCGGATCCGGAGCTTCGCGAGCTCGCGGATGTCGCGGGTGCCGGCTTCGTGATCGATGACGCCGATGAGCATGAACAGAGCCGCCTTGAACAGGGCATGGGCGACGGTGTGGACGACGGCGGCGGTGAGGGCCTCGGGGGTGCCGACGCCGATCATGGCGACGAGGAGCCCGAGCTGGCTGATCGTGGAGTAGGCCAGGAGCGCCTTCAGGTCGGTCTGGCGGAGGGCGGTGACGGCGCCGAAGACGGCCGTGATGAGACCGGAGGTGATGAGCAGGCTCGACCAGACGAGCTCACCGGCGAGGGCCGGGGAGAACAACAGGGCCAGGTAGATGCCGGCCTTGACCATCGCGGCGGCGTGCAGGTACGCCGAGACCGGGGTGATGGCGACCATCGAGTCGGGGAGCCACGCCTGGAACGGGAACTGGGCCGACTTGGTGAACACCGCTCCGGCGAGGAGCAGCGCCACCGGGATCGCGAATCCGGGCTGGGCCCAGGCGTCGGACATGAGGACGTCGGTGATGCGGGTCGTCCCGGTTCCCACCCACATGACCACGACCGCGGCGAGGAGGCTCAGGCCGCCCGCGGCGGTGACGAGGAGGGTGCGGATCGCCGGCTCACGCGCATCCTTGCCGGACCGCGCGATGAGGAAGAACGAGCAGAGGGTCGTCGCCTCCCAGGCCACGAACATCAGCACGAGGTCGTCGGCGAGGACGAGGAGCAGCATCGCCGCGGCGAAGCCGGTCATCAACACGAAGAAGGACGCGTTCGGGCCCCTCGGCAGGTACCGCGCCGAGTAGATCAGCACCAGCGCACCGATCACCAGGACGATCAGCGAGAACAGCAGCGAGAGCCCGTCGAGGCGGAGGCCGAAGCCCACCCCGAGGGTCGGCATCCACGGCACCCACACCGATCCGGACCCGAGTGCCGCCAGCATTCCGGCGGCCACGACCAGGGGAAGCGCGAGCCACCATCCGGCGGCCCGGCCCGCGGCGCGCGCGACCGGTGCGGCGACGGCGCACGTGGCGCCGACAAGAATCAGAGATGCCCACAGCATCCGCGTACCTCATCCGTCACAGCTTCACCGGTCGGGACGCGGTCACCTCGCCACGCGTGCGATGACCCCGATTCGGCGCTTACCGAAGAGCGGATGCCGGCGCACTGCCGGACAGGTTCGCACCCCAGCGGGAGATGTAGCCGTTGGTGCCGGTGTGCAGCGGGACGGAGAACGCCGGCGCGGGGGCCGGGGTCATCGTCTCACGCAGGAATCGCACCGCGCCATCCTACCGGAGCCGGTCGGAGATCGGCTCCGCTCAGACGCCCGCCGCGAGCCCCTCGGTCGCGCCCAGCTCGTCGAGGAGGTCCGCGATCCGCGCGCGGATGTCGTCGCGGATCACCCGCACGTCGGCGAGCGACAGGTCGGCGGGATCGGTCAGCTCCCAGTCGAGGTAGCGCTTGCCCGGATAGATCGGGCAGGCGTCTCCGCAGCCCATCGTGATGACCGCGTCCGCGGCGCGGACCACGTCGTCGGTGAGGGGCTTCGGGAACTCCTCCGACACGTCGATTCCGATCTCGGCGAGCGCCTCGACGACGGTCGGGAGGATCCCCTCACCGGGCTGCGAACCTGCGGAGCGGACGTGGACCCGGTCGCCCGCGAGGTGGCGCGTGAGGGCTGCGGCCATCTGCGAGCGGCCCGAGTTCTGCACGCAGACGTACAGCACCTCGGGAACCGTCTTGACGATCAACCCGCGGGACTGGGCGAGAGCGGTGAGCCGGTCCCTTGCGAACTTCTCCGCGAGGGAGGCGAGGTGGGTCGAGACCCGCGCCGTGCGCCCGAGCGCGGTGTAGGACTCGTAGACCACGCGCTCGACGGTCTCCTCGCTCACCATGCCGGTGAACTGGAGGGCCAGGCGCTCGGCCGCGCGGTGGAGGACGGCATCCGGCGACAGGAGAGGCGCCTGTCCGCGCCCCGCGCCCATCAGGCGGTCCGGGCGGGGAGGAGGTCGGCGACGAGGGTCTCGACGCGGCGACGGATGTCGTCACGGATCGGGCGGACGGCCTCGATGCCCTGACCGGCCGGATCGTCGAGCTCCCAGTCCTCGTAGCGCTTACCGGGGAAGATCGGGCACGCGTCGCCGCATCCCATCGTGATCACGACGTCGGACTCCTTGACGGCTTCCACCGTCAGCACCTTGGGCGTGTTCGCCGCGATGTCGATGCCCTCTTCGGCCATCGCCTCGACGGCGACGGGGTTGATCGAATCCTTGGGCGCGGAGCCCGCGGACAGGACCTCGATCTCACCCCGCCCGAGTTCGCGCAGGTAGCCGGCGGCCATCTGGGAGCGTCCGGCGTTGTGGACGCAGACGAAGAGGACGGTGGGGGTGGCGGTCATGGGGTCTCGCTTTCTCTCACGGGAAAGCATAGACCTTCATCTATCGATTGGGTGAACGGCGAGCGAACGATCCGAGAGGAGTTCACCCAAGAGCGCGCGCACCCGTCGTTCGATGTCATCGCGGATCGCGCGGATCCGCTCGGGCGACGCTCCGACGGGATCTTCGAGATCCCAATCCAGGTACCGGCGACCCGGGTAGACGGGGCATGCGTCGCCGCAGCCCATCGTGACCACAACGTCCGCGGCGCGCACCGCGTCGTCGGTGAGGGGCTTGGGGAACTCGCCGTCGAGAGCCGCCCCGATCTCGTCCAACGACGCCGCGATCGCCGAACGGACCTCGGCGGCGGGACGAGAGCCGGCGGTCCGGACGCGAACGGCATCCCCCGCGAGACGCCGGAGAATCGCCCCGGCCATCTGCGAGCGTCCGGCGTTCTGGACGCAGACGAACAGCACGGTGGGGACGGCATCCGACACTCGCGCCTCCGCGTCACCGGCGCGCGCGAGCGCTTCCAGTCGGGATGCCGCGAAGGAGGCCGATCTGCTCGTGAGCAGGGGGCGCGGCCCCGCGGCTGCGAGGAGGTCGTAGCTCTCACCGACGACGGCGCGGACCGTCTCGCGGGCGAACACCCCGCGGAACCGGATGTCGAGGTCGGACGCGATGCGATCGAGGTCCGGCGCGGGGCCGTCGACCGCATCGCCGGCACCCAGGACCGCTTCCACGCGCTCGGCGACGTCGGGGGCGATGGAGTACCAGACGCGGCGGCCATCGGGGTCGCGATGGACGATGCCGGCGTGGGCGAGCGCCTTCATGTGGTGACTCACGGTCGGCTGCCGGAGGTCGAGCGCGCGGGCGAGATCGCCGACGAGCGCACGCCCGTCGGGCGCGGTTCGGATCAGGGCGAGGATGCGCACGCGCGTCGGGTCGCCGAGAACGCGCATCTGCTCGACGGAATCCATAGACGGCAGTCTATCCGCGCCGGAAACATCGACTATGGTCTATGCGTGCCCGAACGGTCCCCTCGCATGAACCCCTCCACGCGCGCCCTGGCCGGCGAGTTCCTCGGCAGCGCCGGACTCGCCGTCGTCGTCATCGGCTCCGGAATCGCCGCGCAGAGCCTCTCGCCCGGCGACACCGGCCTGCAACTGCTGGAGAACGCCCTTGCGACGGCCTTCGGCCTGACAGTCCTCATCCTCGTCTTCGCGCCCGTCTCGGGGGCGCACTTCAACCCGGTCGTCACCGTCGTCGACATCCTCCTCCATCGCCGCTCGTGGGCGACGGCGGCGAGCTATCTTCCCGCCCAGATCGCCGGCTGCATCACCGGCGCGGTGCTCGCGAACCTCATGTTCGACGCTCCGGCGATCGCCTGGAGCATGACCGACCGGTCAGCGGTCAACCTCCTGCTCTCGGAGGTCGTCGCCACCGCCGGGCTCATCACCGTCATCTTCGCGCTCGTCCGCACCGGGCGCTCCGCGTGGGCGGCACCGGCGGTCGGCGCCTACATCGGCGGTGCGTACTTCTTCACGTCGTCGACGAGCTTCGCCAACCCCGCCATCACGATCGGTCGCATGTTCAGCGACACGTTCGCAGGGATCGCCCCGGCATCCGCCCCGGCGTTCGTCGGCGCGCAGCTGGTCGGCGCCGCGATCGGACTGCTGGTGGTCCGCCTGCTCTTCCCGGTCGCCGCGCCGGATCCCGCGACTATATCCTCCGCCGACACGAGAGCCACCCGGTCATGACGCCCACGCCCGTCGTCCTGTTCATCTGCCAGCACAACGCCGGCCGCTCTCAGCTCGGCGCCGCGCTGCTCGAGCTCGACGGCGGCAAGCGCTTCACCGCCGCCTCCGCAGGGCTCTCCCCCGCGGACGAGGTGAATCCCGCCGTGGCCGCCAGCCTCCGCGAGCTGGATGTCGACATCACCGCTCGGACGCCGCGCGCGGTCACCGCGGCGGACCTGGACGATGCCGACCTGGTGGTTCTCATGAAGCCGGGACTCCGGCTACCCGCCCCCGTGCGCGGAGAACTGCTCGAATGGAGCTTCCCGAACCCCGAGTCCTGGGATGCCGAGGCGGTGCGGCCGCTCCGGGACGCCGTTCGGGCCCGGATCGCCGGCGAGCTCCTCGGCTGATCGCACCGCCCGTCAGACTCCCGCGGGGGCGCGACCGATCTGCAACACTCCGGATGCCGGCACAGACGGCACCGCGCAGCATCCGCCACCCCCGTCGGACGTCGCGGCCGGGGCGTCGAAGAGTCCCGCACCGCCGCACACCCCGGTGTCGGGGAGAACAAGCTCCACGCGCCGCGCCGCCTCCCGGTCGCCGGCGAGTTCGGCCACGACACTGCGGACCTGCTCGTAGCCGGTGAGGGCCAAGAACGTCGGTGCGCGACCGTACGACTTCGCCCCGACGAGGTAGAACCCCGGCTCCGGCTGAGCGAGGTCGACCGCACCGGTGGCCGCCACCGATCCGCAGGAGTGGACGTTCGGATCGATCTCCGCCGCGATGCGGCGGGGCGCCTGCAGCGTCGGATCGAGGTCCAGGCGCACCTCACTGAGGAACGACAGGTCGGGGCGGAATCCGGTGAGGACGACGGCGCGATCGGCCATCAGCCTGCGACCGTCTTCGGCGACCAGCGAGACCCGGGCCTCGTCGCGTTCGACGCGTTCGACGCGGAACGCGATGACGAGCTCGACCAGGCCCGCGTCGACGGCCTCGCGCGCACGCCGACCGAGCGCGCCGCGGGCGGGGAGCTCGTCGCCCGCACCGCCACCGTAAGCGCCGCCGGCGTCAGCGCGCCGCAGCGCCCACGTCACACGCGTCTCCGGGTCCCGTCGGGCCATCCGGGCCAGGGCGAGGACGGCGGTGATCGCGGAGTGGCCGGACCCGATGACGACGGTGTGCCGGCCCTCGAAACCCGCGCGGTCCCGGAAGTCGGGGATCCGATAGGACAGCAGGTCGGTCGCCGCCCGTTCGCCGATCGCCGGCAGCCCGTCGGCCCCGGCGGGGTTCGGCGATCCCCACGTGCCCGATGCGTCCACGACAGCCCGGCCGAGGAGGCGCTCCTCCGCGCCGTCCGCGGACTGCACGTGGACGACGAAGGGCTGGTCCCCGCGCCCCGCGTCGACGAGGCGGTCGCGGCCGACACGGGACACCCCGGTGACGCGCGCGTCGTAGCGGACACGGTCGCCCACCGCATCCGCGAGCGGGACGAGGTACCCCGAGATCCACTGCGCACCCGTGGGGTAGCCGGACGTCGGGGCAGTCCAGCCCCGGGACCTCAGCAACCGCGCCGCAGCGGCGTCGATGACCTCCGGCCATTCGGAGAAGAGTCGCACGTGATCCCACTCGGCGACGGCGGATGCCGGGCCCGCACCGGCTTCGAGCACGAGGAACGGCAGGCCTCTCTCGGCGAGATGGGCGGCGGCGGCGAGCCCCTGAGGGCCGGCGCCGATCACGATGACCGGGAGGTCGGGAGACGGAGGTGCGGCGGTCTGAGCGGCGTCCATGCATCGAGGATCATCGATGCATCGACAATTGTCAATGGATGTGTCACCATCGGGTATGGCCGCCGCTCTCCCCCTCGTCCGCGTGGACGGTGCAGCGTGCGCGACACCGGCGGACGCAATCGCCCTGTCGCCCGCCGACGCGGAGCCGATCGCCCGGATCTTCAAGGCGCTCGGCGACCCCACCCGCGTCCGATTGATGTCGCTGATCGCTTCCTCCGAGGGAGGCGAGGCGTGCATCTGCGACCTCACCGCCCCCGTGGGGCTCGCGCAGCCGACCGTGTCGCACCACATGCGTCTCCTCGTCGAAGCCGGGCTCGCCTCTCGCGAACAGCGCGGCCGCTGGGCCTACTACCGCGTGGAGCCGGCCGCCCTCGCCCGCGCCGCCGGCTTCCTCCGCGCGTGAGCGGGGTGCGGATCCGCCCCCTCGTCGAGGCCGACTGGCCGGCGGTCGAGGAGATCTACCGTGAGGGGATCCGGGCGGGGAACGCGACTTTCGATCCGGATCCCCCGACATGGGAGGCCTTCGACGCGACCCGGGCGTCGATCGCACGGCTCGTCGCCGTCCGAGAGGACGTCGTCCTCGGATGGGTGGCCGCCTCCCCGGTCTCGTCCCGCGACGTGTACCGCGGCGTCCTGGAGCACTCCGTGTACGTGGCGACGTCGGCCCGGGGACGAGGGGTCGGGTCCGATCTCCTCGCCGCGTTCCTCGATGCGGCCGACCGCGCCGGGATCTGGACGGTCCAGGCGAGTGTCTTCCCGGAGAACCCCGCCAGCCTCTCGCCTCACCGCCGTGCGGGCTTCCGCGAGGTCGGCAGGCGTGAACGCATCGCCCTGATGACCTTCGGCCCGTGGGCCGGGCAGTGGCGCGACACGATCCTCATCGAGCGCCGCCGCCGCGACTGATCTCTGCGCTCAGCCGCGGAAGTCGTCGGGATCGACATCCTCCAGGAAGCGCTTGAACTCGTCCACGCTCTCCTCCGCATCCACCGGGACGCCGTCCTCGTCCTCCCCGGTGACGGTGTCGATCACGCCCGCCTCGGCCAGCACCTCGTCGGCGACGAAGATCGACGCTCCGGTCCGCGAAGCCAGCGCCACGGCATCCGACGGCCGGGCATCGACCACGCGAGAACCGACGGGGGTGTCCAGCACGACGTCGGCGTAGTACGTGCCCTCGTCGATACGCGTCACCTCGACGCGGTCGACGGTCGCGCCGAGGGTGTCGAGGATCTCGCGCATGAGGTCGTGTGCGAGGGGACGCGGCACGGGAGCACCCTCGACGGCGACGAGAATCGACGTCGCCTCCTGTGCGCCGATCCAGATGGGCAGGAGGCGCCCCTCCCCAGGGAGGTCCTCGAGGGGCTTCAAAAGGATGACGTGCTGCTGGGCGGCGTCGAGGGCCACCCCCGCCACGCGGACCTGCACCATGCGATCGCTTCCTCTCAGTCTCGGGGTCCGTTCAGCGCCGCGAGGGCGGCGAGCCGGTCCCCCGTCATCCGCTGCGTCGTCCACTCGCTCATCGGTTCGGCGCCGATCGCGCGATAGAACTCCACGGCCGGAGTATTCCAGTCCAGCACCGTCCATTCCAGTCGCGGATAACCGCGCTCGGCGCAGATGCCCGCGAGGGCCGACAGGAGGCTCTTCCCGTATCCGCGACCGCGCTCCGACTCGTGGACGAAGAGGTCCTCGAGCCAGATGCCGTGACGGCCCGTCCAGGTCGAGTAGGTGAGGAACCACACGGCGATGGCCTTCACCTCCCCGTCGCGCTCCACCACGTGCGCGAACGCGCGCGGCTCGGCGCCGAAGAGCGTCTCGGTGAGCGCCTCGACGGTGTTCTCGACGGCATCCGGCTCGCGTTCGTAGACGGCGAGCGCCTGGATGCACGACAGGATGCCGGGCGCGTCATCGGACGCGGCGGCACGGAGGATCGCGCCGTCCGCGAGGATCCGCCCGGTCACGACGCGGCGTCGGCGACCGCGTCCGCAATCGGCTGGCCGCCCGTGTTGAACGAGATGGTGCGGCCGATCGTCCGGTCGTCCGCGAGGACGGCGGCGATCACCGCGGCGACGTCGGCACGTGCGACGGAACCGGACTCCTCCGCGCGGACGTCGATGCGCCCGGTCGGCTCCTCGAGCGTGAGGGAGCTCGGCGCGACGATCGTGTAGTCCAGCCCGCTCTCGCGCAGGTGGGTGTCGGCGGCGGCCTTGGCCTCGGCGTAGGCATAGAAGTCGTTGTCCTCGGGGACGCCGTGGTCGGGGCCCGCACCGAAGTACGACACCATCACGTAGCGGCGGACCCCGGCGGCGACCGCCGCGTCGATCGAGCGGATCGCGGCATCGCGGTCCACCGCGCGGGTGCGCTCGGGGTCACCGCCACCGGCGCCGGCGGCCCACACGACCGCGTCGTTGCCGCTCACCAGGTTGGTCAGCTGGTCGACGTCGAACGACTGCACGTCGGCGACGAGCGGAGCGGCACCGGTCGCGGCGACTTCCGCGTCGTGATCGGGATTGCGGATGACGGCGGTGACGGTGTCGCCGCGGTCGACGAGGAGAGGTTCGAGCAGCAGGGCGATCTTTCCGTGGCCGCCGATGAGCAGGACGCGAGACATGAGGGCTCCTTCCGAGGGTGCTCCGAGCCTAGCCGCGGCGTATCCGCGCGAATCGGGCCTGGCGTATGACGCCGTGTTGTGTCAAGAGGGGCGGGGTGTCGGTGCAGTGTGGTTTGCTTTCTCCACGCTCCGGAAAGGGCCCGTATGTCGATCGAGTTCCGCTCCGTCACGAAGAGATTCCCCGATGGCACCGTCGCGGTCGACGCTTTCGACCTCGTGATCCCCGCCCACAAAACCACGGTCTTCGTCGGATCGTCGGGGTGCGGCAAGACCACACTTCTGCGCATGATCAACCGCATGGTCGACCCCTCCCACGGGGATATCGCCATCGACGGAGAGAGTGTGCTCGACAAGGATGCCGTGCGGCTTCGTCGCAGCATCGGGTACGTGATGCAGAACTCCGGACTCATGCCGCACTTCACCGTCGTGGAGAACATCTCCACCGTCCCGGTGCTCGAGGGGACGCCGCGGAAGAAGGCGCGCGAGCGCGCCCTCGACCTCATGGACACCGTGGGCCTCGACCGAGCGCTCGCCGACCGATACCCGAGCCAGCTCTCCGGCGGGCAGCAGCAGCGTGTCGGTGTGGCGCGCGGGCTCGCCGCCGACCCGAACATCCTCCTGATGGACGAGCCGTTCGGCGCGGTCGACCCGATCGTGCGGACCGACCTGCAGCAGGAGCTCATCCGCCTGCAGAGCGAACTGGGAAAGACCGTGGTGTTCGTCACGCACGACATCGACGAGGCGTTCCTCCTCGGTGACCAGGTCGTGATCCTCGAGAAGGGCGCGAAGATCGCCCAGGTCGGCTCCCCGAGCGAGATCATCGAGAACCCGGCCACCGACTTCGTCGCGAGCTTCATCGGCGTCGACCGCGGATCGCGCGCCCTGACCCTGAAGAAGACCGATCGCGGAACGGTGGTGGTCGACAGCGCCGGACGCACGCAGGGGGCGATCGTGGGAGACGCTCCGTGACCTGGGTCCTGAACAACCTCGACCTCATCTGGGAGCTGACGGTGGTGCACCTCCGTCAGTCGGTGATCGCGATCATCCTCGGGTTCCTCGTGGCGGTGCCGATCGGCTGGGTCGCGTGGCGCTTCACCCGGCTGCGCGGGAGCATCCTGACCGTCACCGGCCTGCTCTACACGATCCCCTCCCTCGCACTGTTGCCGATCCTGCCGGTGGTTCTGGGGACGCTCT
Source organism: Microbacterium aurantiacum (assembly GCF_031625015.1). Classification (NCBI taxonomy): domain Bacteria; kingdom Bacillati; phylum Actinomycetota; class Actinomycetes; order Micrococcales; family Microbacteriaceae; genus Microbacterium; species Microbacterium aurantiacum. The sequence continues at coordinate 1,884,458 of NZ_JAHWXH010000001.1, read as the reverse complement.
ACCGCTCGGAGCTGAACCTGATCTTCGCGCTGACCATCTACGCCGTCGCCCTCATGGTGCGCTCCGTCGCCGACGGACTCGACGCCGTGGATCCGGCCGTGCGCCTCTCAGCCACGGCGATGGGCTACGGCACGGTGCGACGGTTCTTCGCGGTCGACTTCCCGCTCGCCGGGCCGGTCATCCTCGCGGGCCTGCGCGTCACGGCGGTCAGCACGATCGCCGTCGCGACCGTCGGTGCGCTCGTGGGCATCACCAACCTCGGGTACCTCTTCACCAACGGCCTGCAGCGCCGGATCATCGCGGAAGTCGTCGCCGGGATCATCGCCGTCGTCCTCATCGCGGTGATCATCGACCTCGTGCTCGTCGCGGCCGGACGCATCGCGATGCCGTGGACGCGCGCGCAGCGCCGTCGGGCCCGACGCGGCGCCGTGCCGCTGGAGGTGAGCGTCGCGTGAACCTCATCCTCGACGCCTTCGCCTGGATCTTCTCCGGCGACCCCGGCCGCGGGCTCGCCCCGATTCCCATCGCCCTCGGCGAGCACGTGTGGTTCACCGTGATCTCGGTGCTCATCGCCGCGTTGATCGCCGTTCCGGCGGGGTGGGCGATCGGCCACACCGGCAAGGGGCGCGACATCGCCGTGGCGATCTCGGGCGCCGCTCGCGCAGTCCCGTCCTTCGGCCTGCTGATCCTCCTCGTGCTCCTCCTCGGCGTGCTGCGGAGCGCGGAGGCGGCGATCATCACGTTCGTCCTGCTCGCGATCCCCTCGATCCTCGCCGGCGCCTACGCCGGGTTCGAGGCGATCGACCGCAAGGTCATCGACGCCGCTCGGGCGATGGGGATGACCCCGTGGCAGGTGCTGTGGCGGGTGGAAGTGCCGCTCGGCCTCCCCCTCCTCGTCGCGGGCCTCCGGGCGGCGACCCTGCAGGTCGTGGCGACCGTCACCATCGCCGCGTACGTCAACCTCGGCGGGCTCGGGCAGTACATCATCGCCGGCATCCCACTCCGCCGCTTCGACATCGTGCTCGGCGGCGCCATCCTCGTCGCCGCTCTCGCGCTCGTGCTCGACGGGCTCTTCGCCCTGTGGCAGCGCGGGGCGACACCCGCCGGCATCCGTGCCGCCACCCGCCACCATTCCGGTCCCGCGCGCTCGGCCCGTCGCGCCGCGACCGCCTGATCGTCCCTTCCCCGCACCATCACACAACAGAGGAAAATCACATGTTCACAGCAAAGAAGTCCCGCCTGGCCCTCGCGGCGGCGCTCCTGACCGGTGTGTCGCTCGTGGCCGCCGGGTGCGCCTCGAGCGACCCGCTGGCCCCCGAGACCGAGGCGCCCGCCGCGGGCGGCGAGACCAGCGAGACGATCGTCATCGGATCGCAGGCCTACTATTCCAACGAGATCATCGCCGAGATCTACGCCCAGGCGCTCGAGGCCGGCGGATTCGACGTGTCGCGCGACGCCTTCAACTCCGGTCAGCGCGACGCGTACATCCCGGCCCTCGAATCGGGTGAGATCACCCTGTTCCCGGAGTACTCGGGCAATCTCCTGCAGTACTTCGACCCCGAGACCGAGGCGCGCACCGCGGACGAGGTCTACGCCGCGCTCCCCGACGCGCTGCCCGAGGGCCTGAGCGTCCTGGATCAGTCGACCGCGACGGACCAGGACTCCTACACCGTGACCGCCGCATTCGCGGAGGAGAACGGTCTCGTCGAGATCGGCGACCTCGCCGACGCCGCGGGCCCGATCACCCTGGGCGGCCCGCCCGAGCTCGCCGAGCGTCCGTACGGCCCCACGGGCCTGGAGGAGGTCTACGGAGTGACGGTGGAGTTCTCCCCCACCGCCGACACCACCTTCGAGGCGCTCGAGGCGAACACGATCCAGGTCGCCAACATCTTCACCGCCGACCCGCGCATCCAGACCGGCGACCTCGTCGTGCTGGAAGACCCCGAAGGCCTGTTCCTGGCCTCGAACGTCGTCCCGGTCGTGAGCGGTGAGCTGCCCGAGGGCGCCGCCGAGATCCTCAACGAGGTCAGCGCCGCGCTGACCCCCGAGGGTCTCGTCGCCCTGAACGTCCAGAGCACCGAGGACCAGGAGTCCACGCCCGACATCGCCGCGGCGTGGCTGTCGGAGAACGGTCTCGTCTGACGATCGGTCTCGTCCGAACGAACCGAACGCCCCCGGCCCGCCCACGGCGCACCGGGGGCGTTCGGCATCCTCCCCTTGCCCGGGCGCGTCGACCTCAGAAGGCGCGGAGGTTCGCGTGCAGCCCGCCCGGGACGAAGTCACGCCGCAGGATGCCGCGACGCCGGAGGATCGGCACGAGCTCGTCCAGCATCCGATGCACGGTGACCGGGTGCAGATCCCCCCACAGGAGGACCCCGTCGTTGCCCCACTCACCGAGCTCCTCGATGAGGTCGGCGAACTCGTCGGCGGTGCCGACGAACCCGGACCGGTCGGAGATGCGCCCCAGGGTCGACAGCGCGGTCAGGTGCGCGCGCAGCGGTGCGGTGGCGACGTCGCGATCGCCGACGAGACGACGGATGCTGCCCTGCGACACGTTCTCACCGAAGACCTCGGCGGGCAGGGGAGCCTCCAGGTCGAGGGCCGTCAGGTCGGTCTCGAGATCGCTGGACTGGCGCCGGGCGATCTCGCGGAGCGCGGCGTCGTCGGGGTGCCCGGAGGCCGCGACGATCCGGTCCGCCTCCTCCGCGCTCGCCACCAGCACCGGCTGGATCGCGAAGAGGATGCGGATGTCGGATGCCGCCCGACCGCGCTCGGCCGCGGCGGCGTGGATGCGCGCACGGTAATCCCTGATGCTCGCCTCCGTGAGCGGGGCGAGGGCGAGCTGGATGTCGGAGTTCGCGCCCGCGAACGCCAGGCCGCGCCCGGATCCGCCGGGTGAGGCGATGACCGGCTCGCCCCGCTCGAAGGGCAGCGCGTTGAGGGGTCCGTCGAAGGCGTAGTACTCCCCGCGATGGCGGACGGCGTCGAGCCTGCGGCCGTCGGCGTAGACGCCCGATCCCGGGTCGGCGACGAGCGCACCGTCCTGCCAGCTGCGCCACAGCGCGCGCAGCGCCCCGAGCCACTCCTCGGCGCGGTCGTAGGCGGCGTCGTGCCCGAGCGGCGGCGCGTCACCGAAGTGCCGGGCGCTGCCGGTGTCGGTGACGACGTTGAGACCCAGGCGGTGATCGCTGAGGTGCTGGAGCGTCGCGAACTGCCGCGCCGCGGTATACGGGAGCGTCCCGGCGGGGTTCACCGTCGGGATCACTCCGAGATGCTGCGTCGCCTGGAAGAGGTAGGGGGCGAGGAGCAGCGGATCGTGCTTGGGCCCGCCGAAGGCGTGTCGGACGCGCAGGTCGATCGTGTCGGCCGACCCCAGGGACGGGGCATCCTCGATCAGGAGGAAGTCGAACCCCGCCCGTTCGAGTTCGCGCGCGGACTGCCGGTAGAGCTCGGGAGCGGTCCAGCGCCAGTCCCAGTCCAGGTACGGGTGGCCCCAGCCGTGCGGACCGAACCCGCGCGCGAGGAACCACCCGAAGTGCTGGAGGCGACTCACGCCGGCACCGGTTCCGCCGCCGCCCGCCCCGCGGCCACCTGCCCGGCATCCACCCGTCCGGTCTCCTCGGCCGACAGCGCACCCGCGAGATCGGCGATCAGATCGTCGACGTCCTCGATCCCGATCGACAGGCGCACGGTGCCGGGATGCACCCCGACGGCGGCACGCTCGGCGTCGGTCAGGTGGGCGTGGCTGGTGGAGGCGGGATGCAGGGCGAGCGAGCGCACGTCGCCGAGGTGGGTCATGTGGGTGATGAGCGCGAGGCCCTCGATGAACCGTCGCGCCGCCACGAGGCCGTTCTCCGCGTCGCCCGCGAGGGTCACCGTAAAGACGGATCCCGTCCCGTCCGGCAGGTATCGGCGGGCGAGGTGATGCGAGGGGTGCTCCGGCAGCCCCGGGTGATCCACGCGCTCCACCCCCGGCTGCGCGGCGAGCCAGCGTGCGACGCGGAGGGCGGTGGCGCTCTGTCGCTCGACGCGCAGGCTGAGCGTCTCGAGCCCTTGGCCGATGAGGAACGCGTTCAGCGGCGATGGGGTGGGGCCGAAGCGGGGCGCGAGGTCGTCGCGGGCGTAGGCGATCCGCGCGTCGCCTCCGGCACGTTCGACCGCGCTCGGTCGCCCGTCCCTGCCGCGGGTGACCAGGTGCGGGTAGCGTCCAGCCGCCGACACGGGGTCGAACCGACCGCTGTCGACGATCACGCCGCCGAGCACGCTGCCGTGGCCGGCGAGGAACTTGCTCGCCGAGTGCACGACGACATCCGCACCGTGCTCGATCGGGCGGAGCAGATAGGGCGTGGCGAAGGTGCTGTCCACGACGAGCGCGATGCCGTGGCGGCGCCCGACAGCGGCGACCGCGGCGATGTCGAGGACGCGGCCGGCGGCGTTGGAGATCGACTCGGCGAAAAGCGCACGGGTGTGGGGACGGATGCCCGCCTCCCACGCGCGGGGGTCGTCGATGTCGTCGACGAAGTCGACCTCGATGCCGAACCGCTCGAGGTTGTCGCGCAGGAGTCCCCGCGTTCCCTCGTAGATGTGGGTCGAGGCGAGGATGTGGCCACCCGCCGAGACGAGGCTGAGAAGGGCGATCGTCGTCGCCGCCTGCCCGGAGGCGACGAGCAGCGCGCGCGTTCCGCCCTCGAGATCGGCGAGCGTGCGTTCGACCTGGTCGACGGTGGGGTTCCCGACCCGGGTGTATGCGAAGCCGTCGGCGCCGCCGAAGAGCGCGGCGGCGTCGTCGAAGCTCTCGAAGCGGAACCCCGCCGTGAGGTAGATGGGTGTGGCGCGGGGCTCGGCCGCGCGCGCCCGCGCACCGTGCACCTGTCGCGTCGTGAATCCCGCGTGCGCCATCGTTCCGTCCCTCCCCGGCGGCGCGTTTCCGCTCGCGCGCTCCGTCAGAGCATCTTGGGGCCGCCCGCGGGCACACCCCAACTTCCCGCGTCGCCGTGTTACGACGGCCGTTCCCCGGGACGTTCCGCGAGCGACCCCGGGCGCGCGGCGCGCGAGGCCGGGGTTCCTCCCCCTGCCCCCGGGGGTCGGCGCTCGCTATCGTCGGGCCATGTCCCCCGACACCGCGCACTCCCCCGGCACGTTGCGCGAACCAGGCGCGTCCGCGATGGCGCAGTGCCTCGCGGTGCAGGAGCGCGCCCGCCCCCGGTCGGCGTGGGCACGCCTCGTCGGGCGCAGCCCCGTGTGCGAGGACGCCCTGCCGTGGTACGTCGGCGCGGTCGCCGAGCGCGAGGTCGCCGCGCGCCTGCACCGACTCGGGCCGGACTGGGTCTCCGCCGCGGGCGTCCGCCTCGACGCGCACGCTCCGCCCGTCGAGCTCGTCCTCGTCGGCCCGGGCGGGGTCTATACGGTGACCACGAAGTTCTTGCAGGATGCCCGTGTGCGGGTCGGAAGCCTCCGTCTCCTCGTCGACGGGACGCGGATGCCGTACGTGCGGGCCGCGCGGGAGGAAGCTGCCCGCGTCCGCTCGGTGCTGTCGGCACCACCACCGCTGCCGCGATCCGGACACCCCGCCCCGCCGGCTCCGGCGGTGGCCGTCACGCCGCTCATCGTGGTCGTCGGGGCGCGTCGCGTGGAGCTGGTCGATCCCCCGCGCGACGTCGTCGTCCTGCGCGACCGGGCGCTCACCCGGTGGCTCCGCCGCCGCCCCCGGATCTTGGAGGGAGTCGCGCGCGCCATCGTCGTCGATCGCCTCGCCGCCGCGGCGTCCGCTCCGCTTGTGCTGAGCGGCCGAGGCGCCGCGAAGACCGAGACCGACCTCACCCGCCCGCCGGACGTCGTCGCCTTCGCCGCCCTCCGCCGGCAGGTGCGCAGCGCCGCCGCCGTCCGCGGGCTGTGGCTGGCGCTGTTCATCCTCGTCGCCGCCGCCGTGCTCGGCCTCGGAGCCCTTCACATCGAAGGGCTCCTCGGCTTCACCGGCTGACCGGGACCCGCTCCGTTTTCGCCGTCGCCCGCGCCCGTGCGGCGTGGCGGGAGTGCTGGATGACGCTGAGCGCCACCGTCACCGCGAGGAGGGCGTACAGCACGATCGTGATCGGCGAGGAGACCAGGACGGTCGGGTCGCCTTCGGACACCGCCAGCGCCCGACGCAGCTGCGTCTCGGCGAGGGGTCCGAGGATCGCGGCGATCAGCACCGGGGCCAGCGGGATCGAGAAGTGCCGCATGGCGAATCCGACGACGCCGATGCCGAGCGCCATCCACAGGTCGACCGGCCGCGAGGCGATGGCGTAGATGCCGAGCATCGCCACCACCGTGATCCCGGCGTAGAGGTAGTGACGGGGGATGAGGAGGAGCTTGGCCCACACCGCCGCGAACGGCAGGTTGATGATCAGCAGGATGATGAGCCCGAGGAAGAGGCTCGCCAGGAGCGGCCACACGAGGTCGCCGCTCCGCTCGAACAGGAGGGGTCCGGGCTGCATGCCGTACTGCTGGAAGGCCGCGATCATCATCGCCGCGGTGGCGGAGGTCGGAAGCCCCAGTCCGAGGAGCGCGCCCATGGCCGAGCCGGCGGTGGCGTTGCCGGCGGCCTCCGGGGCGGCGACGCCCTGGATCGCGCCGCGCGTGCCGAAGTCGGTGTCGCCGCGGCGACGGGCGAGCCGCTTCTCCGTGCCGTAGGCGAGGAAGGTGGGAACCTCGGAGCCGCCCACGGGGATCGCGCCGAACGGGACGCCGTACGCGGTGCCGCGGAGGAATGCCGGCAGCACCATCTTCCACTCGCGCCACGACAGCAGCGGGGAGCCGGTCGGCTTCACCAGGCGCGCCGGGCCGTCGCCGCGACGGATGTGGGAGGCGACGTGGATCACCTCGCCGAGGGCGAGGAGTCCGACGGTGACCACGATGATCGAGATGCCGTCGAAGAGGACGGGGCTTCCGAGGGTGAAGCGCTCGGTGCCGCTCATGCCGTCGATGCCGACCAGCGCGAGGGCGAAGCCGAGCCCCAGGGCGACGAGGCCGCGGACGATCGAGTCGGCGACCACGGCCGAGATCGCCACGAAGGCGAACACCGCGAGGGCGAAGTACTCGGCGGGGCCGAAGACGGTGGCGAGCTGCACGATGTACGGGGAGAAGAAGACGACCAGGACGCACGCGATCGTGCCGCCGATGAAGGCGCCGATCGCCGAGGTCCCGAGCGCCTTCGCGGCCCGGCCGTCCTTCGCCATGCGATGGCCCTCGAAGGTTGTGGCGATCGCGGAGGAATTGCCGGGTGTGTTCAGCAGGATGCCGGACGTGGAATCGCCGAAGAGCCCGCCGAAGTAGATGCTGGCGAACATGATGAACGCGCCGGTCGGATCGAGGCTGAACGTGACCGGCAACAGGAGCGCGACGGCCATCGCCGAGCCGAGGCCGGGGAGCACACCGACGGCGGTGCCGAGGATCGCGCCGATGACGAGGAAGAGGAGGTTCTGCGGGGTGAAGGCGACCGCGAACCCCTCCATGAGGTTTCCGAGCTGATCCATCAGAGGATTCCTTCCAGGAAGCCGGCGGGCAGGGAGAGCCCGAGTCCGGCGCCGAACGCCAACTGCACGGATGCCGACATGATCACGCCGATGGCGATGTCCATGAGCGGGCGGCGACTGCCGAACGCCCAGGCGATCACCCAGAAGAGCGCCGCCGCCGACAGCAGCCAGCCGGCGAACGGCAGGACGAGGATGAAGCCGGCGAGCGCGCCGATCGTGATCACGACGGTCTTGACGTCGATGGAGCCGCGGCCGGAGCCGCCGACGCCTGCAGCGGCGCCGGAGTCTTCGGGAGAGACCACGCGGATCTCGCTCGTGGCGTCGATCCCGCCCAGGTCGCGCAGCATCTCGTCCGAGATCTCCACGGGGTCGTCCGCGACGTGCGGACGCTGCGGTGCGCGGAAGACGTCGATCGCGAGGGCGACCCCCACGACGTAGAGGAACACCGCGACGATGATCGGGAAGAAGGTGGGACCGGGGAACGCGGTGCCCTCCGGGATCTCCATCGTGACGATGCCGGCGGTGAGGGCCACCGCCAAAGCGATCACGCCGGCGACGATGATCAGCTCGCTCCGGCCGGTGTACCAGCGCGGCATCCGCTGCACCCGAAGGGTTCCCGTGGTGGGCGGGGCCGGGTCGTTCCCCGGCCCGAGGTCGATTCCTGCGCTCACAGTCCGAGCTCCTCGATGATCTGCGCCGTGCGGCGGCTTTCCTCCGAGATGAAGGCGGCGAACTCCTCGCCCACCATGAAGCTGTCCACCCAGCCGTTGCGCTCGAGCACCTCGGCCCACGCTTCGGTCTCGCGGAGCTCGGTGAGCATCGCCACCAGCTCGTCGCGGACCTCGTCGGAGACCCCCGGCGGGGCGACGTAGCCGCGCCAGTTCGACATGGCCACATCGATCCCCTCCTCGCGGAAGGTGGGGACGTCGATGCCGGGCACCGGCTCCTCCGCCGACATCCCGAGTGCGCGGAGGTTGCCGGAGGCGATCTGGTCGCGGAATTCGTTGTAGCCCGAGAGGCCCGCCTTGGCGGTCTTGGACAGGAGCGAGGTCACGACCTCACCGCCGCCCGGGTAGGCGAGGTAGTTGACCGCGGCGGGATCCGCCCCGGCCTCCTTCGCCAGGAGTCCGGCGAGGAGGTGGTCGATGCCGCCGAGGGAGCCGCCTGCGATCGCCGTGCCGCCGGGGTTCGCGGCGAGGTCCGCGGCGAAGTCGGCGAGCGTCTCGTAGGGCGAGTCGGCGGGGACGACGAGGACGTTGAAGTCGTCCGCGAGGCGCGCCACCGGGACGACGTCCTCGAGGGTCACCTGCGAATCGTTGATGAGGATGCCGCCGACCATGACACCGCCGGTGACCATCATCAGATCGTGCCGGTCGCCCATCTCTGCGACCTGCGCGAGTCCGATCGTGCCGGAGGCCCCCGGGACGTTCACGACCTGCACGCCCTGGGCGATGTTGTCGGCGCGCATGACCTGCTGCGCCTCGCGGGCGAACGCATCCCATCCGCCGCCCGGGGCCGCGGGGGCCACGAGGGTCACCTTCGTGCGGGGACTGGCCGCACCCCCGGTTCCGGCGGCGTGGACCGCCGCGGTGAGGAAGAGCGCTCCCGCGAGCACTCCCACGATCGTTCCGGTGATTCTCCGACGCATCTTCGCCTCCCTCGCGGACGCCGTCGTGGCCGCGAATGTGGGAGGTAGACTCGCACCGCGCGCCCCCCGGCGGGGAGACGAGACGACTTTCGCTCATTGATGCTCACGGTGACGACGTCCGGGACGGCGCGAGCAGCACGCGACGGAGGAGCCGATGACGACCTCGACCGGCATCCGTCGCCTGCGTCTGCTGCCGATGCTCGTGGTGCAGTGCCTGGTGGTCCTCGCGTGCGTGGCGATCACGACCCTCGTCGCGACCTCTGTGCAAGAGCGGACGCTGCGTCAGGTCACGACCGAACGGGTGCTCGACGTCTCCCGGAGCCTCGCCGCGCTCGACCAGGTGCGGACTGCGGTGACCGACGACCGCGCCGCTGCGATGGCGGAGCTGCAGCCCCTCGCCGACCTCATCGAACAGGCCGCCGGCGTCGACTACGTCGTCATCACGGATGCCGACGGCATCCGTCTCACGCACCCCACCGCGTCTCAGCGCGGGCTCGAGGTCTCCACCGACCCTGCCGACGTCCTCGCGGGCGAGACCTTCGTCGGCACCGAGACGGGGACGCTCGGACCGACGCTCCGCGCGAAGGTTCCCGTGACCGCGGACGGCGTGGTCGTCGGGACGGCGTCGGTCGGCATCCTGGAGAGCGAGATCGCGGCCGATTTCGATCAGGCGACCGCCGCCCTGCTGCCGTGGGTTCTCGGATCGGTCGTGGCCGGCTGCGCGATCAGCGCGGCGCTCGTGGTCGCGCTGCGCGGACGGGTCCGGCGGCTCGAGGACCGCGCGCGGGAGGCCGAGACGCAGCGACGCATCGCGGGCGCCCTCCGGGACGCCACACACGAATTCCCTACGCGCCTGCATGTCATCCGCGGCCTCGTCGCCGAGGGGGACGCCGACGCGGCGCTCCAGTACGTCGACGGCATCGCCCCGGTCTCGACCCCCGGCCGGGACGCGCCGGACGTCGCCGAACCCGCCCTCCGTGCGCTCGTCACCGGCCTCGCCGACGACGCCGCCGGCGCCGGCGTGGCGCTCGAGCTCGATCCGCTCACGACCGTCACGCCCGCGGTGATGACGGATGCCGATCGCGTCGTCATCGCGAACCTCTGCCGCAACGCGATCGAGGCGGCGAGCGCGCACCCCGCCGCCGCGGGACGCGTGCGGCTGCTGGTGGTCGCGGACGCGCACGCCGTGCACATCGTCGTCGACGACGACGGCCCCGGCATCCCTGATGCCGCGCGCCTGCGCATCTTCGAGCGCGGCATGACGACGAAGACGCCCGAGGGCACGACGGCCGCGCCGGACCGCGGTGTGGGGCTCGACATCGTCCGCCGCGAGATCGCGGCCCGCGCCGGGACGATCGAGGTCGGACGGTCCGCGTGGAGCGGCGCACGCTTCACCGTCGACATGCCCGCCGCCCCGGCGGGGGTCCGGCGATGACCGGAGGACGAGCGGCGAGCGGGGATCAGGCGACCGCTCCGCCGCCGATCCGCACCCTCATCGTCGACGACGACCCCGCCGTGGTGCGTCTGCACACCGCATACCTCGCCGAGCTGCCGCGCTTCCGCCTCATCGGCACCGCGCGGACGGGCGCCGCCGCCGCTCGGCTCGCCGCCGACCGCGCCGTCGACCTCGTGCTGCTGGACATGAACCTTCCCGATTTCAGCGGCATCGAGGTGCTGCACCGGCTCCGCCTCGTCCGGGAGTGGGATGTCGACGTGATCGTCATCAGCTCCGCGCGCGACACCTTCACCGTCCGCCAGGCACTCGCCGCGCACGTGGCGGGGTACCTCGTGAAGCCCTTCACGAAGGAAGCGTTCGCGGCGCGGCTGAGCGAGTATGCCGATCGACGGCCCGCCCGCCCGAGCGAGACGGCCGTGGGCCTCGGACAGGGGCAGATCGACGGGCTCGTGACGCCGCCGGGCGCGGTACCCGCCGCCGCGGCATCCGATCCCCTGTCGCTTCCCCTCCCGAAAGGACTGTCGGCGTCGACGCTCGCCCGCGTCGTCGCGGCGCTCGACACCACCGTGCCGGTGAGCGCGCGGAGCCTCGCCGACGAGCTCGGCGCCTCCCGCGCGACCGTCCGCCGGTATCTCGATCACCTCGCCTCGACCGGTGGTGCCACCGTGTCGCACCGCTTCGGCGCGCGCGGGCGGCCCGAGGTGCTCTACCGCCTCACCCCGTGAATCGGCGCCGGACGACCGACGGCTAGCACGTCACCGGAGCTCTCACAATCCCCGGCACGACCGCCGGGTTCGGGTCTACCGTCGACCTCGTGACCACGAACACGACGAAGACCAACAAGCGCCGCCCCGCGCGCCGGGGCGCCGAACTGACCGCCGAGCAGAACGCCGAGCAGGGGTTCCAGGCCTCCGAGCAGCTGAGCGAGAGCATGCAGAAGGTCCTCGTGGACCTCATCGAGCTGTCGCTGCAGGGCAAGCAGGCCCACTGGAACGTCGTCGGCCGCAACTTCCGCGACACGCACCTTCAGCTCGATGAGATCATCGACGCCGCGCGCGAGTTCGCCGACACCATCGCCGAGCGCATGCGCTCGCTGCACGCCCTTCCGGACGGCCGCAGCGACGTCGTCGCCGAGACCACCACGCTCCCGGAGTTCCCGCAGGGCGAGATCGACACGACCGAGGTCGTGGACCTCATCACCGAGCGCCTGGATGCCGTCTGCACGACGTGCCGCGAGGTGCACGACGGCATCGACGAGGAAGACCCCACGAGCGCCGATCTCCTGCACGAGATCCTCGGCCGCCTCGAGCAGCTGTCCTGGATGGTCAGCGCGGAGAACCGCACGCCGAAGCGCTGAGACCTCCCGGCCTCACTCCCCGTGCCGCTTGCGCATCTGCGCGAGCGGCACGGCCATGCGGTGGTTCTCCCGCAGACGCTCCTCGTGCGCTTCGAGGAAGTCCCAGTACGCGGTGGTGAAGGTCGACTCGCGCGCCGCCTTCTGGGTGGGCCACCACGAGCCCATCCGCTGCAGGTAGGCCCCACCGGAGATGTACGGCTTCGTGGCCACTCCCCCGCCATCGGCGTACTGGCTCATCCCCTGGACATTGGGGACCATGACCCACTCGTAGGCGTCGACGAAGAGGGCGCTGAACCACTCGAACACCGCGCGCGGGGCGTACCCCTGCAGCAGGAACCAGTTGCCGAGCACCATGAGGCGCTCGATGTGGTGGGCGTAGCCGGTGGCCAGCACGCGTTCCAAGACGGTGCGCACCGGCACCGGCAGGTCGTCCGGAATACCCACCCCGTCGTACCACCAGGGCTCCAGCTCCCGGCGGAGCGCGAAGTGGTTGACATCCCGCAGGTGGGGCCACGCGCGGTAGGCGCCGCGCATGTACTCGCGCCAGCCGATCACCTGCCGCACGAAACCCTCGAGGGAGTTCAGCGGCACGCCCTCGGCATCCGTCGCCGCCTCGATCACCTCGTCGACCGTCAGCAGCCCGATGTTCAGGGCGGGGCTGAGGATCGAGTGGAAGAGGAACGGCTCGTCCGCCGCCATCGCGTCCTCGTACGGACCGAACTGCGCGAGGCGGCGCGCAACGAAGTCGGCGAGCCAGCCGCGCGCTTCGTCTGGCGTCACGGGAAGCCAGAACCGCGCGGGGTCCCCCGGGTGGTCGGGAAACCGCTCGGCGATCTCGGAGATCACCCCCCGGGTGATGTCGTCGTGCTCCAGCGGCGGCAGCGGCGGGATGTCGATTCCGCCCTTCGGGAGCGGCTCGCGATTGTCGGCGTCGAAGTTCCAGCGCCCGGCGGCGGGCTTCGCTCCGTCCATGAGGACGCCGGTGCGGCGGCGCTGCCAGCGGTAGAAGTCCTCCATGCGCGCGCTCGGATGCCCGGCGAACCAGTCGTCGAGTTCGGCGACGGGGGTGAGGAACAGCGCGTCGGGGTACACCCGCGAACGGAGGCTCTCCTCCTCGCACAGGCGCCGCAGCCGCGCGTCGACCCCGCGATCGGTCGCGCTCATCCAGGCGAGACCGTCGATGCCGTGGGTGCGGACAAGCTGCCGCACACCGTCGGCGAACCCCCGGCCCTCCGCCAGCGGCATCCGCTCGACCCGATGTCCCGCCGCCTCGAGGGCCGCGGCGGTGTGGCGCATCGCCGAGAGGATCAGCACCATCTTGTGCGCGTGATGCGGACGCCGCTCGAACACCGCCGGCGACTCCACGAAGAAGAAGACGTCGATGTCGTCGTCATCGAAGGCGGGATGGGCGGCGAACTGCTGCGTTCCGAGGATCAGTGCCGCCTTCACCAGGCCATCCTGACACCCGCGGCGAGCACGGGGACGCATTGTTGTCAAGCGACCCTCACCCCCTCCGGCAGTGGATACGCTCGCGCCATGGGAACCCAGATGGCGATCGATCGCATCGCCCAGGCGCCGACCATCGTCTCGGCTCTGCGCGCCGCGGAAGAGCTCGCCGTGGAAGCCGGCCGCGACCCCGGCGTCCGGACGCTCCGTCTCCTCACGGCAGCCCTCGCCGGCGACGACGACATCATCGTGCTCGCGGCGGTCCACGCCCTCGCCGAGATGCAGGACGCGGATGCCGGGGCACTCCTCTGCGAGCTGCTGCGCGATCCACGCCCCTGGGTGCGCGAGCACGCCGCGTGGGCTCTCGGCCAGTCGATGCCGCAGACGCACGCGATCGCCTCCCTCATCCGACTCGTCTCCGACGGCGGATTCACCGGGATGCTCGCCCAGCAGACGCTGGAGAAGTGGTCGTCGCCGGCCGGGGAGACCCTCGTCGTCGCGCTCGAAGCCGCGCTCCTCGGCGGGTGGGATGTCGCCGCGCGCACCCGACTCGTGGAGACGCTGGGCCTGGTGCGGCATCCGTCCGCCGACGCGCCGCTGCGGCGGTTCGCCTTCGACACCGCCGAGAGCGACGGGGTCCGCGAAGCCGCGATAGCCGCCCTCGGCCAGCGCGCCGACGCTCACGGGCAGAGCGAGCTCGAACGACAGCTCGACGCCCTCGTCGACGCCGGCGGGCGGCTCGGCGACGTGGCGCGACTCGCCCTGATCGACCTCGATCCGCCACCGGCCGCCGCCCCGCGCGAGGGCCTCACCGTGGCGCAGCTGTTCCTCCACGCCGACATCGACCCCAGCCTCTCGTCCGCCGGCGCGGGCGACAACGGCGGGATCGCGACCCTCCTCGTGCGGCTGGGCGATGCCCTGCTGTCGGCCGACGACGCCCCCGCCGGCCTCGATGACCTCTACGGGGCCGGGGTCACCCGGGTCCTCACCCTCTCCCGCGGGTCCGTGCAGGCGGCCGGCGGCGACCTCCTCACCGTCGCCGGGACGGCCTCCGGCCACGTGTACGGCCGCGTGCCGCTCGGCACCGCCTCGACCGGATCGGCTGCGGCATGGCCGTTGCGCGTGGCCGCGCGTCGCGGCATCCGTCGTCTCCTGCGTGCGGCGGGGCGCGTCGACGTCCTGCACCTGCGCATGGCCGACGTCGGGTCGCTCGCCGCCGCCGACGTCGCGCGCGAACTCGGCATCCCCACCGTCTTCACCGTCGCTCCAGACCCGCACAGCGTCATCGCCTCGATGGACCGCTCGGGCGCACTGACCCGCTCCGGATTCGGCGCGGTGGACCAGCGCGAGCACTTCTGGTTCCGCACGCGGCTGGTGCAGGGACTCGCCGCATCGGCATCCCACACCGTGTTCTTCCCCCGTCCCGAGCTCGCCCGTGACATGCGCGAGCTCGTCGGCATCGAGCTCGACGAGCACCCGGATCGGCGCACCGTCGTCGCCGAGGGCGTCGACCTCGAGGTGATCGACCGGGCCGTCGCCGCGGCGGCGTACCCGGGAGCGAGCCCGGATCTGGCCGAGATGCTGGACGCCCTTCCGGCCGAGCGCCGGCGCCTGCCGCTGCTTCTGTCCGTCGGGCGCCTCCACAAGGTCAAGGGAATGGCGACGCTGGTTGCCACGTGGGCGGGTTCCGCCCTCTCGGAGCGGGCCAATCTGCTCATCGTCGGCGGTGATCTCGACAGCCCCTCCCCCGATGAGCGCGAGCAGCTGGACCTCATCGCGCAGGCCGTGCCCGAGGACGCGTGGTCCGCGCGGGGCCTGCTCATCGCCGGGCACCGCCCGAATGACGTCACCGCGCGCTGGCTCGCCGCCGCACGCCTGGGAATGCCGGGACGCGCCGCGCCGGGTGGTGCATACGTCTGCGCGAGCATGAAGGAGGAGTTCGGTCTCGCGCTGCTCGAGGCGATGGCAGCGGGACTCGTCGTGGTCGCCCCCGACGGCGGCGGGCCCGCCACCTACGTGCTCGACGGCGACACCGGCTTCCTCACCGCGACGTGGGATTCCGCGCGCCTGGAGGAGGCCGTGGATGCAGCGCTCGATCGGGCCGCCGAAGCCGCCGCGGACTCCGACGGAGACCTCGCCCGCCGTGCTCGCCGCATCGTCGCCGACCGCTTCACCATCCAGGCCATGGCGCGAGCCCTCGCCCCCGTCTACCGCGGCGTCGCGGCGGCGGAAGAGGAGATCGTGCGCGCAGCGACCGGAATCCCCGCATGACCCTGCTGGTCATCAGCCCGGACTACGCCTCCCACCTCCTGCCCCTGGCGACGCTCGCCACGGCGTGGACGGATGCCGCGGAGAATGTCGTGGTCGCCACCGGACCCGCCACAGAACCGCTGGTCCATCGCTTCGGCTTCCGGCGGGTCGACCTGCCGCTCGGACGCGGGGCGAACGCGGGGGTGATCCGCGCCGAGGATCAGGTCGCCGAAGAGGCCGATTCCCTCGCCGGGTTCTTCGCCGCCACGAGGCGCGGAATGGTCGAGACCCTGACCTATCAGGCGCGCGAGCGTCTCACCGACCTCATGTGGGACCCGGTGGGCCGTGCGCAGGCGACCCTGCGAGTGGTGGAGCAGGTGGCGCCGAGCGCGATCCTCGTCGACCACCTCGCCTTCGGTGCGCGCCTCGCGCTGCACACGGCCGGCATTCCCTACGCCGATGTGGTGCTCGGTCACCCCACCGCCCTGCCCGTGGGTGACGAGGTCTACGGATACCCGCCGTCGTGGCCCTCCACCCTCTCCGCCGACGCCGGAAGCCTCGAGGCGCTCCGCGCGATCTGCGACGAGGTGTCCTCGCGCTTCACCGCGCAGTGGAACACGGCGGCCGCCGAGCTCGATCCCGACGCGACGCCCGTGGCGGACGCGTTCCGCCTGCACGGCGAGACCGTCCTCTACAACTATCCGGCCGAGCTCGCGAAGGGTGACGGCCGGGTCCTGCCGCCGCACGTCTTCCTCGGGTCGGCGCAGCGCGTCGAGCCCCGTGACGGCGAGGTGGAGTCGTGGCTGGCCGTGGACGAGCCGTTCGTCTACGTCAGTCTCGGCAGCTTCCTCTCCGTGCGCGACGATGTGCTCGCCCGTCTGGCCGAGGCGTTGCGGGCCCTGCATTCCGCGACCGGCATACGCGCCGCCATCGCGTCGGGGAGCACGCCGATGGAGCGGCTCGGACCGATCCCGGAGAGCTGGCTCGTCCGCGAGTACCTCCCGCAGGTGCGTCTGCTCTCGCGGGCCCGGGCGGCCGTGACGCACGGCGGGAACAATTCGGTGACCGAGGCCGTGGGACAGGGGGTGCCGCTCCTGGTGCTTCCGATGTCGACGGATCAGTTCGCCGGGGCGGCCGCTCTCGAACGGACCGGCCTGGGTGTCGCCGCCGACCCGAACGCGGCGGGTCCCGATGAGCTCCGCGCGGCCCTCGAGACGCTGTGTGCGGATGACTTCGCCGGGCGAGCGCCTCTCGCTGCGATCGCGGAGGGTCAGCGCCGCGCGCCCGGCGCACACCGCGCCTTCGAGGCCGTCACCGGCACCACCCTCTGACCCCGCCCCCCGGGGCCCCGCCCGCCCCGGCCGCGTACCGAACTCCTCCGATCCGCGGCACTTGGGCCCGAAACCGGCCCCGCACCCACCCCCGGGCCCCGTCTTTGAGGAGTTCGGCCCGCCCCGGCCCCGCACCCACCCGCCCCATCCCGTGGCACACCGCCCACGGGCCTACGGCCCCGCCCGCGTACCGAACTCCTCCGATCCGTGGCACACCGCCCACGGGCCTACGGCCCCGGCCCCGTACCGAACTCCTCCGATCCGCGGCTCAAAGGCCCCAAACCAGCCTCGAACACGACCTCCGCCCCCGTTCTGGAGGAGTTCGGCCTGCCCCGGCCCCGCACCCGCCCGCCCCATCCCGTGGCACACCGCCCACGGGCCTACGGCCCCGGCCGCGTACCGAACTCCTCCGATCCGCGGCCTACGGGACCGAAACCGGCCCCGCGCGGGCCTCCCGCCGACGTTTCTGAGGAAATCGGTACGGCCCGGGGCGGGTCAGGTCACGCGGGCGGATGCGGCGTCGACGGCGGCGTCCGTCGTGCCGCCCGAGCGCGCGAGAAGCCAGACCCCAGCCAGTGCCCCGGCGCCCGCGAGGACGAACACCGCGAAGCTCCACGCGGGCGCACCGGCGGCCTCGCCGAGGACGGTGATGCCCATGACCACCGCGACGAACGGGTCGACCACCGTCAAACCGGCCACCACAAGCTGCGGCGAGGCGACCGTGTGCGCGACCTGCACGAAGGTGATCGAGAGGGCGCCGGCGACCACGATGGCCAGGAGGCATGCGAGGGTCAGGAGGTTGTTCTCGTCCAGGCGGTAATCCGCACCGGCGACGGCCGTCTGCACGCGGAGGATCACCGTCTTCCCGAGCGTGGCGACGAATCCGGAGAACAGCCCTCCGAGGATCACGTACCCGCCCGCCCGCAGCCCCCGTCCGCGGCGCACGGCGAACGCCGCGCCGGTCGCGGCGAGCACGACGCCGAGCACCGCGAGCACGGCGATCAGCTGCGCGTCGGTGATCGTCGCCTGCGTGCTCACCGCCGCCGCGACCGACACGAACACGCCGAGGCTCACGACGCTGAGCGCGATCGCGCCGATCTCGCCGAGGCGCGGCGGCGTACGGGTGATCACGGCCGTCAAGAGGGAGGAGAACACCAGAGCCGCGACACCCACCGGCTGCACGACCATCAGCGGCGCGAAGGCGAGCGCGGCGAGCTGCGCGAGGATGGCGAGTCCGAACAGCACCGAGCCGACCAGCCACGACGGCTGGCGGGCGAGAGTCCACAGCGCCGCCGCACCCGCACCAGGATTCGCGCGCACCCGCGCCGCCACCCCGAGGGACTGCAGGTGATTGCCGACGGTGAGCAGCGCCGCGGACAGCAGCGCGAACCCGATGCCGAGGTAGGGGAACGACGCGATCGTGGTCACCGGCGCAGCACCTTCTCCAGGGCCTTGCCGCGCGCGAGCTCGTCGACGAGCTTGTCGAGATAGCGGATCTGCTGCATGAGGGGGTCGTCGATGTCCTCCACACGGATGCCGCACACCACCCCGGTGATCAGCGAGACGTTCGGGTTGATCCGGGCGTCGGCGAAGAAGTCCCGGAAGGTCACGCCCTCGTCGAGGATGCGCGCGAGATCGTCGGAGTCGTACCCGGTGAGCCACGTGATGACGGCGTCGAGCTCGGCCTGCGTCCGCCCCTTGCGCGCGAGTTTGGCGACGTAGAGGGGATACACGGAGGCGACGCTGTCGCTGAAGATCCGGTGCACGAGCGCCATCCTAGGGGCCCCCTTTCTGAGTGTCGCGTCCAGCAAACACACGGGAAGCGCCCAGACGGGGTGGGCAGACTCGGGGACTTGTGCCCGCCCGAGGGCACCGTGCGCCGGATTTCGCGGCGCGGACATTCCCACGGATTCGGTTGTTTTCTATGCGCTCCACGTCTGCAGATGCCCTCACTCGCCGCTCCCGCCGGGCCCACCGCCGCGCTCAGCGCCGCGTCGGAATCGTCGCCGCCGCCGCGGCGTTCAGCCTCATCGCCGTCGCCGGCGTGACGGCGCTCCCGACCTCCGAGGCCGAGGCCTCGACCTCGTCCTTCGGCGACATCACCCTCGCTTCCTTCTCCACCACCGTCGAGCCGACCCCCGTGGTGAGCCTCTCCGGCACCGACGAGATCTCCACGGCGGTGCGGACGGCCCTCGCCGACGCGGATGCCGCGCTCGAAGCATCCGTCGAGGTGTCCTCGCAGGTGGAGGCGTCGGGTCTCGACCTCGGCGACGCCGAGACCGACATCGACACCGATGCGCTGGAGGATGCCGCCGAGCGCCTCACCGCGTCGCTCGACCTCCCCGCCCCGCTCCTCCCCGGCATCGCCGAGCAGGTCTCTGACGCCGTCTCGGCGGTCAAGAAGCGCGTGGATGCGGTGCGGACCGACCTCGAAGCGGCGCAGAAGGCCGAGGCCGAGCGCCTCGCCGCCGAGGCGGAGGCCCAGCGCATCGCCGAGGAGGAGGCCGCTGCTGCCGCCGCCGCCGAGGCAGAGGCCGCTGAGGCTGCGACGTCGACCGGTTCGTCCTCGGCATCCGCTGCCCCCTCCCGCCCCGCGGGCGTCTACACGCCGGCCGGCGACGCACAGTCGATCGCCTACGGCATGCTCGGCGGCTACGGCTGGGGCGATGACCAGTTCGGCTGCCTCGTGGAGCTGTGGAACAAGGAGTCCGGCTGGAACTCGCAGGCCTACAACGCCTCCAGCGGCGCGTACGGCATCCCGCAGGCCCTCCCGGGCAGCAAGATGGCTTCGGCCGGCGCCGACTGGGAGACCAACGCCGCCACCCAGATCTCGTGGGGCCTCGGCTACATCGCCGGTCGCTACGGCTCGCCGTGCGGCGCGTGGCAGCACTCTCAGTCGGTCGGCTGGTACTGATCCCACGCACTCTCCGCGCACCGTGAACGGCGCCGGGGGACGCCGCGAGTCGGCGTTTCCCGGCGCCGTTTTCGTTTCCGGGCGGCAGCCGGGCGTAGCGTGGGACGCATGGCCGCCCCCGGATCCCGTCGCGCGCGAGCGGCGCGTCGACGCACTCGCCGGGTCGCGGCATCCGGGAGCGATCTGACGGATGCCGAGTGGCAGAGGATCCTCGACGCGTGGCGTCGCTGCGCCTACTGCGGCGTCGACGGCGTCGCCCTGCAGCGGGACTGCGTGCTGCCCATCTCGCGCGGGGGCCGCTACACGCTCGAGAACGTCGTCCCGGCGTGCCGCTCGTGCAACGCGTCGAAGTGCAACGCGGAGGTGACCGGGTGGATGCGGCGCCGACGCCTCAACGAGCCGGCGTTCCTGCGCGCGTGGGTCGAGATCGGCCGCGAGCTCCGCGCCCCGATCGCCTGAACGCCCGCGCGCGCCCCGCGTCAGCCGTCCGACGTCCGGGTGTGCAGCCGCTCTCCCTCGGCGTTGAAGATGCTCAGCACCTCGGCGCGACGCGGCCCGGGCGCCCACATCGCGTGCGGCTCGCGGGTGTCGAACTGCGCCGCCTCCCCGCGTCCGAGATCGAGCTCCTCGTCGCCGAGACGCAGCCGCAGACGCCCCGAGAGGACGTAGAGCCACTCCCAGCCGTCGTGCACGCGCGGCTCGGGCGCCTCGCTCCGCGGCTCGTAGACGATCTTGAAGGCCTGCACGGGCGATTGCTCGACGGTGAGCGGCGCGATCGTCATCCCCTCCGCGCGGCGTGCGGGGCGGCGCACCCGCGGATCCCGCGCGGGTTCGACGAGGAGATCGTCGATGCGGATGCCGAGTGCCCGCGTCACCGGGAGCAGGAGCTCGAGGCTCGCCTGGCGCTTCCCGGACTCCAGCCGCGACAGGGTGCTGGGCGAGATCCCGGCTGCGCGCGACAGGTCGTCGAGCGTCCACTCGCGGGCGCGCCGGGCTTCGCGCAGGCGCGGTCCGAGTCGGTCGAGTTCGCTCACGACATCCCCCTCTTGCTGATTTCGCATACTGGCTTGCCATCATTGCACTCCTGCTCGCACGATGGGCACATGCACACCTGGGATGCCCTCATCGTCGGTTCCGGACCCGCGGGCCTTGCCGCGGCTCTCATGCTCGGCCGCGCGCGCCGCCGCGTGCTGGTCGTGGACGACGACCTGCCGCGCAACCGCTTCGCCGCCCATATGCACGGCGTCGTCGGGTTCGACGGTGTGCCGCCGGAAGACCTCGCCGCCCGCGGTCGCGCGGAGGCCGAGGGCTACGGGGTCGTCTTCCGGAGCGCCCGCGTCACGGGCGTCGCGGACACGACGCCGGGGCAGGATGCAGGGCTCCGTGTGACGGTCACCGGCGGCGACACCCTGACGGCGCGCGTCGTGATCGCCGCGAGCGGCGTCGTCGACGAGCTCCCGGCGATCCCTGGCCTCGCGGAGCACTGGGGGACGCACGTGCTGCACTGCCCGTACTGCCACGGCTGGGAGGTGCGGGACCGCAGGCTCGGCGTGCTGCTGATGTCGCTCTTCGGTCTCCATCAGGCCGACCTCGTCCGGCAGTGGAGCGCCGATCTCACCGTGTTCACGCAGGGCCTCGCGCTCGACGACGACGCGCGACGCCGCATCGAAGCGCGCGGCACCCGCATCGTCGCCGCGCCCGTGACGGCCCTCACGAGCGCGGACGGAGCCCTCACCGGCGCCACCCTCGCGGACGGCACGACCGTCCCGCTCGACGCGCTCTTCGTCGCGGCCGTCCCGCGCCCGCGCGACGCGTACCTCGATGCCCTCGACCTTCCCCGCGACGAGAACGTACCGGGTCGCCCGATCGCGACCGACCCGCAGGGCCGCACCGCGCACCCGCGGGTGTGGATCGCGGGCAACATCGCCCAGCCGTACGCCAACGTTCCGCTGTCGCTCGGGCAGGGATCGATGGCGGGCGCCGGGGTGAACATGGTCCTCGTCGAGGACGACATCCGGACGGCGCTCGCCACGGATGCCGCGCCTCCGGCCGATCCGGCGGCCCACTGGGAGGCACGCTACGCCGAGCGGCCCACCATCTGGTCGGGCCGGGTCAACGCCGCCCTCGCCGACGTGGTGGCCTCCCTTCCCCCGGGTCGCGCGCTCGACCTCGGGTGCGGGGAGGGCGGAGACGCGGTGTGGCTGGCCCGCGCGGGCTGGCAGGTCACGGGTCTCGACATCTCTCCGACGGCGGTCGAGCGTGCCCGCCGCGCCGCGGATGACGCCGGAGTGGGCGAGCCGACACGGTTCGTCGCGACCGACCTCGCCGAGGTTTCCGCGTTCGAGCCCGCCGACCTGGTGATGGCGAGCTTCCTGCACTCCACGGTCGACCTCCCGCGCACGGCTATCCTCCGTCGCGCCGCGGCCGCCGTCGTCACCGGGGGCCGTCTTCTCGTGATCGGTCACGCCGAGCCGCCGCCGTGGGCGGGCCACCACGGCCGGCACGCGCCGATGTCCACGCCCAGCGAGGATCGCGCGGCGCTCGCCCTCGACCCGGCGGAGTGGGAGGTCGAGATCGAGGACCTCCGCGCGCGCCCCGCGACCTCACCCGACGGCGAGGCGGTGATCCTCCGCGACGGCGTCCTGCTTCTCCGCCGGCGCTGAGCCGGCATCCGCGCCGCGCGAAAGACGACGCGATACCGAGGGAAGGGTTCGCCCGTCAACCCCCTCCGGCCGGCGCTCGAATTTGGTGGACTACCGCCATGACCGATGCTTCGATCCCGCCTCGCACCCCCGGTCCCGAACCGGACACCTCCACCGCCGCCCAGTCGGTGCACGTCGACGACGACCTCGACCCCGAAGACGCTCCCGCCATGGTCGACGAGGGCGACGACGTCGAAGAGGTCGAGCCGTGAGCGCCCCGAAGCCCCTCCAGAAGGGCGACCGCGTCAGCTGGAACACGCCGCAGGGGCGGACTCAGGGCCGCATCGTCGAGCGCCGCACGTCGGACTTCACGTTCGCCGATCAGGACTTCATCGCCACCGAGAAGGAACCGGCGTACATCGTGGAGTCGGAGAAGTCCGGCAAGAAGGCCGCCCATCAACGCGCGGGCCTGCGGAAGATTGCCGCGAGGGACTGACCCGCCGCGCCGCCTGACCCGCCGCGAGGGCCTAGCCCGCCGCGAGGGCCTAGCCCGCCGCGAGGGCCTAGCCCGCCGCGCCCCCGTCAGCGAGGAGCGCCGCGGCATCCTGCGCGAAACCGAACACCGTCGCGAGCGCCGGCATGTCCACGGGATCCTCCGCGGCGGCCGTCACGACCACGACCGTCGCCGGCCGCCCGGGGGCTTCCAGCACCCACGACCCCGCGAGCACGCCGACCGAGCTCCCGCCCTTGTAGGCGGCGACGTCCCAGGCCTCGTCGAACGCGACGCCGGGATTCGCCGACAGGATGCCGCGCACGGGAGCACCCGCCTCGGTCTCGGCCGCGGCCTCCAGCGCCGTGTGGACCGCGACGACATCGGCGTGCGTCGCGAACCAGTCGGCACCGCCGGTCCAGACCGCCTGCGCCGGGTCGATGGCCGACACCGGCGGCACCCCGGCGGGAAGGTCCGCCAGCACAACCTCCCGCGCGGCGGGATCGGATGCCGCACTCCAGCGCTCGGCGAGGGCGTCGTCTCCCCATCCGAGCCAGAAGAGCGCGCGCGTGGACGGGAAGGGCACGTCGGTGTCGAGCCGCGAATACCCGGTCTCGGCGAGGGCGGCGGTGACGGCATCCGTGCCGACCGCGCGCATGAGGGCATCCGTGGCGGTGTTGTCGCTGATCGAGATCATCTTCTCCGCCGCCTCCTGCACGGTGACCTCGGCGCCGTCCGGGAGGTTCTGCAGCTCCCCGCTCGGGAGGCTCCGCACCTCGGGGTCGATCGTCACGGTGTCGTCCCACGCGAGCGTGCCGGCCTCGACGGCGTCGACCACCGCCAGGAGCACCCACAGCTTGAACACCGATCCGATCGGATGCGCACCTCCCGGTCCGATCTCGAGCACGGGTTCGTCGGCGCCGAGCTCGGTCACCGTGAGCGAGACGACGCCTGTCTCCTCGACCTCAGCACGCAGCGCGTCGAGGTCCGCCGCGGGGGTCCGGTCGGGGGCGGGCTCGGCGAAGAGGAGTCCGGTCATCCGCCCGGCGGCGCTGACCGCGACCGACATGTCGAACGCCGTCGATTCGGCCGCGATGCCCGCTACGGCCTGCGCGTCATCGCCCTCGTAGGAGCTCACCGTCCACGGCCCGAGCGTCCGGAGCTCGGCGAACACCGCCAGCAGGTCGTCGGCCGACAGCTCCGCGAGCGCCGTCTCGTCGAAGCGGGCTTCGATCTCGCCGGCGCTGCTCGGCTCGCCCGCGTTGATCTCGTCGAGCACCCACTGCGCCTGGGTGCCGACCGGGGTGTCGGGAATCGTCACCGCGGTCGGGGTCGGGTCGCCGCCCCCTCCCGCCGGTGAACAGGCTCCGAGCGCGAGGGCGGCCGCGGCGAGCGCGGCCCCGATGACGAAGCGGACAGGACGACGAGACGGATGCCGGGGAGTGGACATACCTCCAGCCTGTCGCGCCGCCGGTGCCCGCACCTCCCCCGCACGTCGGAGATCGCTCCCCCGGGCGAGGGGGCATCCGCGCCCGGACTGCGCCCGCGCCCGGACCCGCTCAGGCGGCGGGCAGCTCCGCCCCGGCGACGACGTCGGAGCCGGCATCCCGGATCTCCACGCGCACCGCGTCTTCACGGAGGAGCGCGGCATTCAGCCGGCAGACGATCGGCACCTCCGACCCGAGCATCTCCCCCGCCGAGTATTCAGCACCGTCGGCGCCCACGAAGACCACGGCGTAGGTCTCGCCCACCGCGAGACCCTCGATCTCGAGCAGCGCCTCCGTGCCCCACGTGTGGGCGATCACGTCGGCGTCGACGTCGATGCCCGGGTCGGCGCGCATGGTGACGGGCTCGATCGCTCCGAGAGTCCCCACCGGACCGGTCGGCGCAGGCTCGGCGACCGACGGACCAGGATCGGATGCCGCGAGCGAGGCGATCCCCGCCCCGGTGACGACGCCGATCACGAGGCAGGCGGCGGCGAGGAGCGGCGCGAACCCGCGGCGCGGGGCGGAGGGAGCAGCGGAAGCGGCGGAGGACGCGACGCCGGACGCCCCGAGGACACGCTCGCGCAGGGCGGCGCTCACCGGCAGCTCCCGCCAGCCGTCTCCCTCGATCGACACGCGCTCGGCGACGCTCCGCAGCGACGCGATCTCGTCGTCGATCCACGGATGCACCGCACGCAGCTCGTCGAGCTCTACCCGTTCGAGCGGGGTGAGCTCGTCCGCCACCGCGGCGATGATGAGTTCTTCGATCCGTTCGTCACGCGCGCGCATCGTGTTCCTCCGTCTGCTCCAGGTGTCCTCTGAGCGCTCGCAGCGCATGGTACGCGCGGGTCCGCCACGTCGCGATCGGGACGCCGGTCGCCTCGGCCAGCTCGCGGTAGGTGCGTCCGTGGAGGTGAACGGCGACGACCGCTTCCCGGTGCGCATCCGACAGCCGCGCGAGCGCCTCGACGAGCGCCAGCCGCTCCAGCGGGTCGGCCTCGTTCCCGGCGATCTCCTCGAGCTCGGCATCCGAGCCGATCCGCGGCATGCGAGCGCGCTGACGCAGGGCGTCGGCGATGACGTTCCGCGCGATGGCGAAGAGCCAGGTGCGCTCGGTGGCCCGGTCGGCGTCGAACCGCTCGCGCGCCCGCCACGCCCGCAGGAACACCTCCTGCACGCAGTCCTCCGCGACGCTGCGGTCGCGGACGGCGTTCACCGCGAACCCGAGGAGCGCGCCGGCGTGCGCGTCGAACGCGGCGGCGGTATCGAACGAGGCGTCGGCGCGCGTGCGCCCGGAACCGCCGTCGACCGCGCCGTCGACCGCGCGGGTCGACGGCGTCCGTCGTCGCGCAGCGTGCATGCGGTGCTCCTCTCGATCCGCTCCCCGGGGGATACGTCCGTTCCCGGCGAAGCGTTCATCGAGAAATTCGTAGGCACACGGTGAACGGATGCCGCATCCCCGGCGTATGTCCTCGCAACGGATGCATCCGGCATCCCGTCGAAAGGTTCAGGACATGCTGAAGAAGACATCGCCGCTGGCCGTCACGATCGGAGTCGCCGCTGCTGCGGGTCTGCTCCTCACCGGTCCCGCCGCCCACGCCGACACCGAGGTCGACGAGCCCTCGTCGTTCACGAGCGCCTTCACCGTGATGGCCACCCCCGGCAACGTCGTCAACAACGACGGTGTCGCCGCTCCCGGCGAGGAGGGCGCGACGGGCACGTTCACCTTCCGCATCAACTCCGACGAGGAGATCATCTGCTACGACATCCGGCTCGAGGGTGTCTCGGGTGACTACGAGAGCCCGGCGCGCACCGCGACCCACATCCACCAGGCCGACGCCGGCCAGCCCGGACCCCCGCGCATCGCTTTCCCGAACCCCGAGCCCGTCGGTGACGGACCCCGCACCGCGTCCGGCTGCCTGCAGGGACCCTTCACCACCGGCATCGAGAACGACGGGGTCGACACCGGCGAGGGCTTCTCGCTCGCCGAGATCGAGGCCAACCCCGCCGGCTTCTCCGCCGACTCGCACACGGCCGACTTCGCCGCGGGTGTCGTCCGCGGCCAGCTGACGGCGATCCCCGTCGGCGGCGTCGACACCGGCGCGGGCGGCACCGCTGCGGCCTCGTCGTCGACGGGCCTCGTCACCGGCGTCGCCGTGGGCGGACTCGTCTTCGCCGCCGCCGCGGGTGTCGTCGTGTGGCGTCGCCGCACCACCACCTCGTGACCGCATCCCCCGTATCGCCGGGGCGCTCCGCGCACACGCGCGGGGCGTCCCGGCGCGGTCGTGCCCACGGCGCCGCTCTCGCGGCGGCGGTGCTTCTGCCGATCATCCTGACCTCGTGCACGACCGGGGACACGACGGATGCCGCGCCCGCCCCGCCCGCGACGGCGTCCGCCTCCCCCGCCCCGGCGCAGCCCACCGGCCCGGCGCCCGCGCCGTCCCCGAGCGTCGAGCAGGCTCCGCCGACGCAGGTGACGATACCCGCGATCGATCTCGACGAGCCGCTCATCGACCTGGGGCTCCAGGCGGACGGGTCGATGGAGGTGCCCGTCGACTTCGACGACGTCGGCTGGTACACCCCCGGCGGCCGTCCGGGCGGACGCGGACCCGTCGTCATCGCCGGACACGTGGATTCGCCGACCGGCCCCGCGGTCTTCCTCCGCCTGCACGAGCTCGTCCCGGGTGACGCGGTGACCGTGACCGCGGCCGACGGCACGACCCACGCGTACGTCGTGACCGAGGTCCTCGACGTCGCGAAGAACGCGTTTCCCACGGCCGAGGTCTTCGGCGCCACCGCGACCGACACCCTGCGACTCATCACGTGCGGCGGGATCTTCGACTCCGCCGCGGCGTCCTACACCGACAACCGCGTCGTCTTCGCCGAGCGCGTGTGAGTCATTCCCACAAGACCACGCGCCGCCCCTCGACCTCGACGACCCGCGCGGGCGTCTCGTAGAGCGCCGAGAGCTTCTCCGCCGTCACCACCTCGGTGACGGGCCCGTGGTGGACGACCCGGCCGTCGCGCATGGCGATGACGTCGTCGGCGAACTGCGCCGCGACGTTGATGTCGTGGAGCACGACCACGACGGTGAGTCCCCGCTCCGCGGCGAGCTCCCGAACGAGGCGGAGGAGGCCGACAGCGTGCCGGGGGTCGAGGTTGTTCAGCGGCTCATCGAGCAGCAGATGCGCAGTGTCCTGCGCGATGGCCATCGCCACGAACGCCCGCTGCCGCTGTCCGCCGGACAGCTCGTCGAGGAATCTCGTGCGCACCGCCTCGAGGTCGAGGAGGGCGATCGCGCGCTCGACGTGCGCGCGGTCCTCCGGGGTCCGACCCGACCCGCCGTGGGGGAACCGGCCGTAGGCGACGAGGTCCTCGACGCTCAGCCGGATCGCCAGGTGGTTGTCCTGCCGGAGGATCGCCAGGAGCCGGGCGATCTCGCGCGTGCGGGTGCGCGCGACGTCCCGCCCGTCGACGGCGATCGCCCCGGCATCCGTTCCCACCAGGCGCCCGACCGCGGCGAGCAGGGTGGACTTGCCCGCGCCGTTCGGGCCGATGATGGCCGTCACCCCCGGACGGATGTCGAGGGTGACGTCGTCGACGGCGACGAGCGCGCCGTGGGTCTTGGTGACGGCATCGATCGTGATCATGTCAGCGGGCCCTTCCGGTGAGGACGAGGAGGAGGAAGAACAGCCCGCCGGCGAATTCGATCACCACGGGGAGCTCGGTGGCGAAGCCGAGGACGTGCTGGAGCAGCAGCTGCCCTCCGACGAGGGTGAGCACTCCGATCAGGACGGCGGCGGGGATGCTGAGGACGTGTCGGTGCCCGACGAGGCTGTACGCGAGGTTCGCCACGAGGAGTCCGAGGAAGGCGACGGGACCGACGAGCGCCGTGGAGGCGGCGACCAGCGCGGAGACGACGAGGATCACGTGCACCGAGGTCGCCCGGTGATCGACGCCGAGGGAGATCGCCCGCGTCTCGCCGAGGCTCATCACGTCGAGCGCGCGGCGGATCGGCCAGAGCGACGCGATCGCCACGGCGATGACGATGCCGGCGGGGAGGAGGAGCTCGCGGTCGATCGAGGTGAAGCTCGCGAAGAGCAGGTTCTGCACGATCGCGAAAGTGTCGGGGTCGAGCAGTCGCTGGAGGAACGCCGTCACCGATCGGAAGAGGACGCCGAGGACGAGCCCCGCGAGGACGATCACGTGCAGGTCGAGCCGCAGGCGGACGAACAGCCACAGATACAGCGCGGTCACCGCCCCCGCCATGAGCACGAGCTGGACGCTCCAGGACGCCAGCGGCGGGGCCGCGACGAGCAGCGCCGGCCCGATCGCGAACGCCGTCACGACCTGGATGGCCATGTAGACCGCGTCGAAGCCCATGATGCCCGGGGTGAGGATGCGGTTGGCGGTGATCGTCTGGAACAGCACGGTCGAGACCCCGACCGCCGCCGCGGCGAGGATCATGCCGATCACGGTGCGGGAGCGGAGACCCACGACGTACTCCCACGCCGCGGGCAGATCGACGAGGAGGTACAGGGCCACCGCGGTCAGCGTGAGGAGCGCGAGGAGGGTCAGACGGAGCCGCGGCGAGCGCAGCGTCGCACGGACGGGAGCCCGCGAGAGGAGGGCGCTCATGCGTCCACCCGCGCTCTGCGCTGCCGCGCGGTCGGCCGACGGACGGCGTCGGTGGGACGCGAGGTGCGCAGGAGGATCCAGAGGAAGACCACCCCGCCGATCACCCCCATCACGACCGAGATCGGCAGCTCGAACGGGAAGCGCACGACGCGGCCGATGATGTCGCTGAGGAGCACCAGCGCGGCGCCGAGGAGAGCGACGAGCGGCACCGCCCGGCGCATGTTGTCGCCGATGAGGCGGCTGACGACGTTCGGGGCGATGAGGCCGAGGAAGGGGATCGCGCCGGTGACCACCATCATCACGCCCGTGACGACCGCGATGATGCCCACCCCGAGCGTCCGGACGCCCCGGGTGTCGAGACCGAGTCCGCGCGCGGCGTCGTCGCCGAGGCCAGCGACGGTGAACCGGTCGGCGGCGATCCAGGCCACCAGCGCCGCCGCCGCGGCGAGGTAGAGCATCTCGTAGCGCCCGCGGAGAATGCCGGAGAAGTCGCCGATCCCCCAGCCCAGCAGCTCCTGGAGCGCGTCGGCACGATAGGCGAAGAAGGTCGTCACCGCGCCGATCACCCCGCCGTAGAGGATGCCGACGATCGGCACGAGCACGCTCGAGCGCGACGGGATGCGGCGGACGAGCGCGAGGAAGCCGAAGACACCCGCGAGGGCTCCGAGGGTCGCTGCGACCGCCTTCAGCCACAGTGGCAGGCCGGGGGTCATCAGGAGGACGATCAGGAGGGCGAGGCTCGCGGCATCCGTAGCTCCCGTCGTTCCCGGCTCGACGAAGCGGTTGCGCGTGAGCAGCTGCATGATCAGCCCGGTGATCGCGAACGCGGCACCGGCGAGGACCAGCGCGACGGTGCGCGGGAGGCGACTGGCGAAGAGGACGAAGCCGTCGAGACGGGCGACCCCGATGAACAGCGACACCGTCGCGAGGGCGGTGACGATCACCACCCCCGCGACGATGAGCGCGGTGGGAGAGAGGCGTTTCAGGACTCGGCGCTCCCGCGGATCACGCGGCGAGCGCGGTGTCGATCGTGGTCAGGACGTTCTCGATGGCGGTGAGGCCGTTGATGACGATGTAGAGCTCGCTCGCCGGCAGGAGGATGACGTGGTCCTCGGCTCCGGCGGTGGTGCGCTGGACGAGCTCGTTGTCGAGCGTCTCGGCTGCGCTGGAGCCCTCGCCGGTGGCCGCGCCGCGATCGAACGCGATGATCCAGTCGGGGTTCGCCTCGAGGAGGAACTCGTTCGTGACGGTGTCGCCATGCGGCGAGGCCTCCGCGCCCGGAAGCTCGAGGGCGGGGACGGCGGGCGTGAAGCCGAGGGTGTCGAAGAAGTACCCGAAGCGAGAGCCCTCGCCGAAGGCGCCGTACTCGCCACCCGAGACCGACAGGACGAGCGCGGTCGCATCGACCCGGTCCTCGATGGCCGACTCGAGCTCCTCGATGCGCGCGGTAGCCGCCTCGACCGTCTCCTCGGCGCCGAAGATCTCGCCGAGCTGCGCGGCACGGCGCAGGCCAGCGGCGGGGTCGAAGGTGCCCCCGTAGGTTCCGGTGAGGTCGATCGTCGTGGCGATCTCGGCGAGCGCGTCATACTGGCCCGTGCTGCGCGCCGCCGTGACGATGAGGTCGGGCTCCAGCCCCGCGACGGCTTCGAAGTCCGGCTCGAAGAGCGTCCCCACCTTCGGCAGATCGGCGTACTCCGAGAGGTAGTCCGGCAGGGCGATGTCGGGGATGCCGACGACGGCGTCCCCGGCGCCGATGGCGTCGAGGGTGTCCAGCGTCGCGATGTCGAAGGTCACGACCGCGTCGGGGGCCGCGGCGACCTCCACCGCCTCGCGGGGGATCTCGGTGTCCTCTTCGAAGTACGTCTCGCCGCCTTCCTCGAGCTGCATGAGCGTGGGTCGGGCGTCCTCCACGACGATCGTGGCGGCGTCGGCGGATGCCTCGGGGGCGGCGTCAGCGGATGGCGAGGCGCATCCGGTGACGACCAGCGCGAGGGCGGCGAGCGACGCGGCGGGGAGGAGCAGACGAGGGCGGGGAGAAAGGCGGACGTTCATGAAGGTAAGGCTAACCTAACCGTTCTTGCGGTAGGCAAACCGGTGACGCATCCCGGGCGCGTCGCGCGGGTGTCGCGGGGCTCAGGCGCCGGGTCAGGCGCCGGGGAACATCCCGTGCACCGACCAGCCCGCGCCGTCGCGGAGCAGGGCGATGACGGCTCGCGCCTGCGCGCGGGCGACGGACTCATTGGCGGCGTGGACGTCGATCGCAAGCGGCGGGGCCTCGCCGAACTTGGGGATCTCGATCTCGGCCCACGCACCGTCGGCCAGCGGCACGCGGGGAGAAGCGGTCCGCTCCCCCACGATCCGGGCGCCGGTGAGCACCGACAGGATCTGGAGGGCGTCCACCTTGGTAACGGCATCCGACACGACGACGGTCGCGACCGCGGTGACGGGGGCGTCGGGCTCCGGTGCGGGTGAGGGCGAGGCGGGTGCGGTCGTGTCCACGGCGTTCTCCGCTCGATCGGGTTCGGTGGGGTCGGGGCGACCCGTGCCGGTAGCGTACCGACGCTGCGCGCGGCGAGGGCCGAGTTCGGCAACTCGGCGACATCCCCCGCCGAGTTCGAGCCGGGGTTCTACGATGTCCAAGCCGATTGCACTCAGCTGGTGCCCAAAGAGCGCGAGCGCCCCTCATGCCACGGGCGCTTCATCAAAGAGTGTGCCGAGTTTCCTTGGCTTCTGGCTGATTGGTCTTGGCGGCGTCCCGCTTCGGGACGAGCAACCAGACCGCGATGGCAGGGAGGAGCGGTGCGATTGCCGCATAGGCGATGTCAGGACTGCCGAGAACGATCACCTGGTAGGTCAGGATTGCTGCCGTGCTGAGAACGTACGACCCCAACCCGACCAGAATTCGTCTGGTGAGCGTGAGCCCGCCGGCCGCGAGGAACGCGAGCACGAAGTTGATGAGGAACGGTCCAACGAACAATCCCTGGACCTGCACGCTCAGTGACTGTTCGGCGTCGATAGAGGCGCCGGCCAAGAGGGCGAATGCGACCGATATCACGGCGTAGCCGACGAAAGCGAGCGACGCGGAGACCAGCGCGCGCACAAGGCGTTCGAAGACGGGCGGAAGAACCGCGAGCAGGCCCTCCGGGTGACGCTCGTAAAGGGCGACAAGCACGCTGAACGCGAGTGTCTGTACGAGCATCTCCGGCAGACCGATGGCGTGATACCAGAGGGGCAGCTGCGTGTAGACGATCCCTTCGAGGGAGGACGGCGCCGCTGCCGAGGTGGACAGTATCCCGATGCCGACGAGCAGCAGCCACAGCCAGAGCCAGCCGCGTCGCTGTGCGAAGACACCTCGAAACGGCAGCAACACGGCCGCGATGATGAGGCCACGCAGCACCTGGATGAGGGGGCCGACGAACAGAGACACCGACCCGAACTCGACCATGTAATCGCTGATGACGGGCCGGGAGAACAGTGACGCGTAGTCGAGCACGATCGATGCGACGACCCCGACAACCAGATACGTGACGACATGCACCATCGTCGTTCGCACGAGAAAACGCCGGGTCCTACCCCCCATTTTCCCTGTCCACACGAGGATTGAACCCCGCGGACCGTCGGGACCACGAGAGGCAAAGGTCCCGACGACCCCGCGCTCATAACGCGCAGCTTTCGATCGACGAATGAGCCAGGGCTCCTATGCTCGCATCATGCGCGCACACGACGTGGTGGTCATCGGGGCGGGGCTCGCCGGACTGCGCTGCGCGCTCGAGCTCGCTCGCGCCGGGCGCGAGGTGGTCGTCCTCGAGGCGGCCGACCGGGTCGGCGGGCGACAGCGTACCGACGTGGTCGACGGATTCCTCCTCGACCGCGGATTCCAGGTGCTCAATCCCGCGTACCCGGCCCTCCGCGGCGTGGTCGAGCTCGACGACCTCGAGATGCGTTCGTTCCCGGTGGGCGCACGCGTGCGCCGCGCGGACGGCGTCGCGACCCTCGCGCACCCGCTGCGGCATCCGCAGCATCTCGCGGCGACCCTCTCCAGCGGACTGCTCTCGGTGTCGGAGATCACCGCGCTGGTGCGCTGGCTCGCCCCGGCGCGGACGGCGCGCGCCTTCGCGGACGCCGCCGACGACGAGCTCTTCGCGGGATGGGATGCCGCGGGGGTGCGCGGCCCGCTCCGCCGGGAGGTGCTCGAGCCGTTCCTCGCCGGGGTCATCGCCGACGACGACGGACGCACGAGCCAGAACTACGTCCGGCTTCTCCTCCGCCTCTTCGCGCTCGGGCGACCGGGGCTCCCCGCGGGCGGCATCGCGGCCCTTCCCGCGCAGATCGCCGACACCGCCCGGCGCGCCGGCGCCGACATCCGGCTCTCGCACGCGGTGCGGCGACTCCGTCACCGCCGCGGCGTATGGGAGCTGAAGGTCGCCGGCGCCGACGTCGTCCGCGCGCAGGAGGTCGTCGTCGCGGTCGATCCCGGAGCCGTCGAGGCGTTCACGGGACTCCCCGCGCCCGCGGTGCGGGGACTGCAGACGTGGTGGTTCGCCGGCACCGAGGCCCCGGCATCCGCTCTCCTGTCGGTCGACGGCACCCGGTCGGGCCCCCTCGTGAACACCGTCGTGATGTCGCGGACCGCCCCCTCGTACGCTCCCCCGGGCCGGCACCTGATCGCCGCGACGAATCTGTACGGCGCGCGTCCCGCGGCTTCCGAGGGCGAGGTGCGCGCGCAGCTGCGGCACATCTGGGGACCGGTGGCCGAGGGGTGGGACCTCCTCCGCCGCGACGACATCGCCACCGCGTTGCCGGCCCTGCATCCGCCGATGCGACGCGCGGCCCCCTCGCGCATCGGCACCGGACTGCATGTCGCCGGCGACCACCGCGACACCCCCTCGATCCAGGGGGCGCTGACGTCCGGCGTCCGGGCCGCGCGCGGCATCCTCGGCTAAGGACGCGCGGCACGTCGTTCGGGCCTCGCGTCAGACGACCGCACCCTCCAGCGGGGCGACGTCGACGGCGACGCGGAGGGTCGAGCGCTTCGCCTCGGTGAAGATGACGCCCTTCACCGGCGCGACGTCGCCGTAGTCCCGACCCCACGCGGTCGTGACGTGGCGGTCGCCGACCACCTGGTCGTTCGTGGGGTCGACCGCGAGCCACTCCCCGGACAGCGGCAGCCAGACCGCGAGCCATGCGTGCGAGGCGTCCGCGCCGAAGACGCGTTCCTTACCGGGCGGGGGCTGGGTGGCGAGGTAGCCGCTGACGTAGCGGGCCGCCAGGCCGTGGCTGCGCAGGCACGCCAAGGCGAGATGCGCGAAGTCCTGGCACACGCCCGCGCGGGCGGCGAGCACGTCACCGACCGTGCTCGTGACGGTCGTGGCCTTCCCGTCGTAGCGGAAGTCGCGGAAGATCCGGTGGGTGAGGTCGACCACGGCGTCGCCGATCGCGCGCCCGGGGAGGAAGGATGCCGCGGCGTACTCCCGCGCCGCCGCCGCGTGCTGCGCCTTCGGCGACTCGACGACGAACTCCGCCGCCGCCCACGCATCGGGGAGGTCGCGGTGCACCAGCGGGCGCGCCGCCTCCCAGGGCTGCGCGAGGGCGGCGGGATCGTAGGCCGGCGCGAGGACCGTGACCTCGCTCTCGGCGTTCACGCGTAGCCGACGGTGCGCCTCGGTCACGTGATAGTAGGTCGAGAGATTGCCGTAGCCGTCGACGTCGTCGGTGGTGTCGGCGGGCACGGGCTCGATCTCCACCCCGCGCGAGTGGACCTGCTGCCAGGGCAGCTCGCGGGGGACGACGTGGGCGATGCCGAAACTGTCGCTGACGTCGGCGTCGTACTCGTAGGACGTCCGGTGGATCACGCGGTATCTCACGGCCCCACCCCCACGAGCTCGGTCGTCGACAGGGCCGACAGGGCCTGCGGCTGCGGGCCTGCGGAGAAGTGCAGCAACGCGATCGCCTCGCTGATCTGGTGCAGCTGCGCGCGGGTGTCGGAGAGGAAGCGGTCCAGCTCCTCGCGGCGGTCGCCTTCCGCGCGGGCGAGCGCGACGACGTCGGTGGTGGCCAGGGTCTGCTCCAGCTCCTCGATCATCCGCTCTGGACGCGTCGAGCCGGTCGAGGCCGAGAGGCTGCCGATGTGCTCGCGCACCCGCGCGAAGGCGAAGGCGAGCGAGCGCGGGTTCTCCCCATCCGCGATGAGGAGCTCGAGCACACCCGCCTCGGCGAGGTCGCCGCGGTAGCGACGCCGGTGGGTCACCGCGCTCTCTGCGGCGAGGAGGACCCCGCCCATGACGGCGCGGTCCACACCCCGGCGTGCCGCGGTCGTGGTCACCGTGGCATCCAGCAGCACGCACAGCTGCACCGCGCGCTCGAGGTAGCGGCCGGCCTCGATCGCGTGCCAGCCATCGTCGCGGATCATGCTCGCCGTCACTCCCTGGAGCGACAGGATGCCGGTGAGCATGCGCCCCGCCGACTCCGCGATCTGCCGTGCCCGCGGCGTGGCGCGCAGGCTCGCCGCGGCGCGGTCGGTCACGGCGAACGCGCGCCACGTGTCACCGGAGAGCTGGTCGCGGACGCCCTCGAGGGCCTCGCGGAGATGACCGAGCGAGTGGGCGGCACTCCCCGGGCGATCGGCATCCGTCAGCAGCGAGCGAAGCTCGGCGGTCGGGTCGTCGTGGCGGTGTCCGCACAGACGCTGGAGCGCCGCGATGAGGGCGGAGAGCGTCGCCGCCCCGTCCCGCGACGACCCGAAGTCGAGCTGCTCGGCGTAGCTCCGGGCGGTGAGGACCAGACGCACCAGATCCTCGGCGCGCTCGGAGTAGCGACCGGCCCAGTACATGTCCTCGACCGCGCGGGGCGAGAGCATCGGCGCAGCCCGCCCGACGGGGAGGAACGAGGGGGCGGCCACACCCTGGTCGGGATCGTCCTCGGCGGCCTTCAGCACCCAGACGTCCTTCGTCACCGGCGCCTGGGTCGGGTCGCCGCCGACGTGGGTGGCGAGCCCGCCGACGAGCGCGCGGTAGGCGCCGCCGTCGCGCACGGTGAACGCGCGGAGGGTCACCGGGAGCGCCCCGATCGCGGTCTCGATGGCACCGCTCTCGTCCGGTGCCCAGCCTGGCGCGTGTGAGAGGGGCAGACGCTGCTGGCCGACGTAGCGGTACGGGGTCTCGAGGATGCGGCGGCGGAGGTCGGCGGGATCGGCGCCGTCGAACTCGCTCGCGCGCCCATCGATGGTGCGGACGATGACGGAGTCGGGATCCTCGTCGAGGGCGGTGAGGACGGCGTCCCGGCCCTCCGGATCGCCGCACCACCACGTCGGCACCGACGGCAGGCGCAGCTGCTCACCGAGGAGCCGTTCGCACAGGGCGGGGAGGAAGGGCATGAGGCCCGGGTTCTCGAGCACCCCGGCACCGAGGCCGTTGACCAGGCGCACGGTGCCGCGGCGGACCGCCTCGGTGAGGCCGGCGATCCCGAGGCGGCTGCCGGCGCGCAGCTCCAGCGGATCGCACCAGTCGGCGTCGACGCGGCGGAGGATCACGTCCACTCGCTCGTGCGGGGCGTTGGTCGGGAACCCCGCGGGCTTCATCCACACCGCGCCGCCGCGCACGACGAGGTCCTCCCCCTGCACGAGCGGGAAACCGAGGAGGTTGGCGAGGAAGGCCTGGTCGAAGGCGGTTTCGGAATAGGTTCCAGGGGTCAGGACCACGATGCGGGGGTCGGTGACGCCGGCGGGGGCCGCCTGGAGGAGGGCCGCGCGGACGCTGCCGAAGTAGGGCTCGAGCCGGTGCAGCCCCGCGCCCTGGTAGAGCTCGGGGAGGACGCTGGAGAGGACGCGCCGGTTCTCCAGCGCGTAGCCGAGACCCGCGGGGGCCTGGACGCGGTCGGCGAGGACGTGCCACTCGCCCGTCGCGTCGCGTCCGAGATCGGTGCCGGTGAGGATCAGGGGGTGGGCCTCGGCCGCGGAGGTGCGCGCGAGGGGGCGGGTGAACCCCGCGTGCGCGAAGACCGTCTCGGCCGGGATGAGCCCCTCGGCGAGGGTCCGCTGCGCGCCGTACAGATCGCCGAGGAGAGCGCCCAGGAGCTCGGCGCGCTGCGCGAGGCCGACGTCGAGCCGGGCCCAGGTGGCGGCATCCATCACCAGGGGCAGGGGATCCAGTCGCCACGGGACCGAGCCGCGGACGGAGTGCTCGTACCCGACGCCGTCGTCGGCGAGGAGGGTGGCGATCTCGGCGTCGACGCGTGCGAGGTCGAGGGCGGTGAGGTCGGCGGCGGCGGCCATGCCTTTCCACGCCGCGCGGAGGGTGCCGTCGGGCGCGACGACCTCGTCGAACCGGACGCTCGGGCCGGTGTCGGCGCCGAAGGCGAGGGTCGGCTGCGCCTGCGCCGCGGCGTACTCGCGCAGGAGGCTCATGCGCGACATCCGTTCGAGAGGGCGCGCCGTGCAGTCGCGCGACGCTCGGCGGCGAGGCGCGCGGCGGTGCGCCGGCCGGTCGGGAACTGCGGCATGGGACCACTTTGACACGCCCCGGGGGTGTCCTCCGACCGACGAACCCGGTTCACTTGTCTCGTGATGCGGGTGAGCGGATGCCGCACCCGCAAGAGAAGACAGGTGAACCGGGGCGCGCGGCGGCGCGGCCGGGACGATCACGACGAGGAGGACGGCGATGGGCGAGAACGCGGACGAGAAGAACGCGGACGGGACGTGGAGCGACGCCGAGCGCGCCGCGATGGCCCAGCGCGCGGCGGAGCTGCGCGAGGCGCGGGCGGGCGGCACCGGGTCGGCGAAGAAGAAGCGCGAAGCGCAGGCGTGCGTCGACGCCATCGCGGAACTCCCCGACCGCGACCGCGGCATCGCCGAGCGGCTGCACGAGATCGTGCGCGAGGAGGCCCCGCACCTCGACCCGAAGACCTGGTACGGCTTCCCGTCGTATGCCCGCGACGGCAAGGTCGTGGTGTTCTACCAGCCGGCGTCGAAGTTCGACACGCGGTACGGGTCGATCGGGTTCAACGAGGATGCGCTGCTCGATGACGGCGTCTTCTGGCCGACGTCCTTCGCCGTCCTGGAGGTCACCGACGAGGTCGCGCAGACCCTCCGCGACCTCGTCCGCCGCGCCGCCGGCTGACTCTCGCCCTCGCCGGCGGCCCGGTCTGCCATGATGTGTGACATCCCGCTTCGCCTGCCCGAAAGGCGCCGATGGGTTCACTCTCGCGACGTCAGTTCCTCACCCGTGCCGCCGTCCTCGCCGCCGCCCTCGGCGTCGACGTCGACGACCTCTCCCGGGTGCTCGCGTCCGCCCCGACGGGCATCGCCGACATCCCCTCGACGCTCCAGCAGACGATCCTGTACGGCGGCGTGCAGAAGGGCAGCTACCGGCTACACCGGGAACGACGTGCTGCTCGAGGAGGGCATCGAGATCCTCACGGCGCCGGTCTGCACGAGTCCGGACGAGATCGCAGTGACCTGCGAGGGTGAGACGATGGACGGCGAGCCCATCCGCGTGGAGTCCACCGCCGACGCCCAGGACGACGTCCTCGTCACGGTCGGCGACCGCACTCTCTACGACGGGTCGCTTCTCGCGGTGCTCGATCGGGGGTCGAGCGGATGAGCGCGCGGTCCCTCGGCGGGGTGGTCTTCGGTGCCGCCGTCGTTCTCGGAGCGATCGCGCAGGGCCTCAGCGCAGCACCCGGCCTCGGGCGGATGCCGTTGCCGGCCTTTCTGGCCGTCGCCGCGGTATCCGCTCTGGCGCTCGCGCTGCAGCTCGCGGCGACCGCGTGGGCGGCGCGGCGGATCGTCGCCCCGGACGCCCCCGCGCACGCCGGACTCGCCCTCGCATGGGCCGCGGTGCTCGTCCTCATCGGCGCGGTGCTCTCGGCGCTGTTCGCTCCGGCGGGGCTGCTCGCCGGGATCGCCGCGACCTTCGTCCTGCCTGCGGCTGCGGCCGGGCGTGCGGGGGCGCTCACGGGCTTCGGCGTCGTGCGACGGCATCCGTGGCGTGCGCTGCTGCTCGTGCTCGGCGTCGTCGTGCTCGGCGGGGTGAGCCTCGTCGTCTCGATCGCGACCGGGCTGTTCCTCACGGGGATGATCGGCGGCATCGTCGCCTGGCTGTGGTTCGGTGTCGTCATCGCCTGGCTGCTCCTCTGGGGCACGCGCCTGGCTGTGCGCGCGTCCGCGGCCCGGCCTACGCTGGCCGGATGAGCGAGCCCCGAGTCCTCCGCTACGCCGCGTTCGCGTCGTCCCCCGACGGCGGGAACCCCGCCGGGGTCGTCCTCGACGCACGAGGGCTCTCCGCCGAGACGATGCAGCGCATCGCCGCCGAGGTCGACTATGCCGAGACCGCGTTCCTCACCGGGACGACGGATGCCGGGGCCCGCACCATCCGCTACTTCTCGCCGATCGCGGAGGTGCCCTTCTGCGGCCACGCGACGATCGCCACGGCCATCGCGCTCGCCGAAGATGGCGACGCGCTCGGCCCTCTGCCGACGACGATCCGGTTCGCGACCCCGGTCGGGGATATCCCGATCACGGTGACGCGCGAGCCCGACGGCGTGCGGGCGGCGTTCACGAGCAGGCCGCCGGTGATCACGCCCCTTCCGGGCGAAGATCTCGACGCGATCCTGGGCCTCGTCGGCCTCGCCGCCGATGACCTGGATCCCGCACTCCCGCCCCGCATCGCCGACGCCGGGAACCCGCATCCGCTTCTCGTGATCGCCGATCTGGAGGTCTTCGACCGGTTCACGTTCGACCCGATCGCAGCGCGCACCCTGATGGACGCCCGCGGGTGGCCGGCGACGATCACCGTCGTGCACCGCCTCGGCGACAGCGCGTTCGCCGCGCGGAACATCTTCCCGGTCGGCCGCATCACCGAGGACCCCGCCACGGGCTCTGCCGCCGCGGCGCTGGGCGGCTACCTGCGCGAGCTCGACGCGGTGCCCGTTCCCTGCCAGGTCGAGGTGCACCAGGGCGCACACGTCGGCCGCCCCGGCCTCCTGACCGTCGACATCCCCGCATCCGGGGGGATCGTCGTCTCCGGCACCGCCATCCCGATCCCCTGATGGCCGAGCCAGCCGAGCTTTTCCCCGGCACGGTACGGTCATTGCCCGACGCCGTCTCCGCCGCGTCGTTCAGCTGGCCGGGCTCAGCTCCTGTTCCTGTCCGTTTCGTGGAGGGGTTCGAAGAGTTCGTGGCCTACGCACGACGCGAGGGAGAGGACCCCGCGGGTCTGTCGGCAGACATCGCGCGGCTCTGGGAGTTCCTGACCGGTCGCACGGAGGTGGTCGAGACGCCCGCGTTGTGGGCATCGGCCGCGCGCTTCGCGGGCAACGTCCTCGCCGTGGCGCATCCGGCGGCAACGTGGCGCGTGACACCCGAACTCGAGGTCGGGACCTCCACACGGTCCGTTCCGGTGGCAGGGCTGGTGCGGATCATGGTGGAGCATCCCGAACATCGGCAACCGTTCCTGGAGATGATGGCGTCCTGGCCACAGGCTGACGAAGACGATCGGGAGATGGCCGCTCTCAGCCGCGACACACACGCACCGACTCTTCGCTTCCCGCTCGTTGCGTTCGAGCGTCCGGCGTTCCCCGACCAGGAGTACCGCGATTCCGGTGGGCGCATCATCGACTACGGGAATCGGTGGGAGGGCGGCCAACCACCTGAGGAGACGTACTCGCGCCTCTCCCACCCGGAGCGGTTCGCCCCTTTGATGATGGATGCCGAGTCTCTGGTCGCGTACCTGCAGGCGTCGTACGTCGTGGAGGTCGATCGACAGTCCGCCGACGGCGAGGTGCGGTTCACGTTGCGGCCGTCCTCCGGCGCGACGATGACGATCACGGCGACGAAGGAGAGCGTGCAGGTCCGAGCTGGTGCACTTTTCCGGGCGAGTGCCCCGGAATGCGCCTGCGACGCGTGTGATGAATCCGCAGACACGGCCGCCGACCATCTCGAAGAGGTCGTTCTGGCGATCCCGGCCGGCGGGCTCAGAGAGGTGTTCCCGGTCGGGCGGCGACGCTGGCAGCACGTCCAATTGCTGAGGCGCGAAGGGGCCGGCTCGAGCGGCGGCCCACCCGATCCTCACCTCAGCGCGAGCGAGCTCGAACACGCCGTCGACACACTCCGCGGACTCGATCGCGGGTGGTGGCCCGCGTGGACGTTGCGCGAGAACTGATCTCGTCGCACGTCAACCGCCTCTTGGCGACCGCGTTCAGTCGGACG
Organism: Microbacterium aurantiacum; assembly: GCF_031625015.1. Classification (NCBI taxonomy): domain Bacteria; kingdom Bacillati; phylum Actinomycetota; class Actinomycetes; order Micrococcales; family Microbacteriaceae; genus Microbacterium; species Microbacterium aurantiacum. The sequence continues at coordinate 1,843,086 of NZ_JAHWXH010000001.1, read as the reverse complement.
CGTCGGGCGGCAGCACCAGCGGCAGCTCGCGCTCGTGATCCCACGGCTCGGTCCACCCCAGCCGGTCGAAGAGGGCGTCGAGCAGCATCCCGGTGAATCCCCACACCAAACGCTCGCGTTCCGCGCCGGGCAGCAGGAACGCGGGCCCGCGCCATTCCTGGCCGTCGCGTCGGATCACGGTCACCCCGCGGTGCGCCGGGTCGAGCAGGTCGGCCACGGGCGCACGGAAGACCTCCGCCGACTCCGCCTCGTCCATCACCCGCACGGGCGACGGATGCCGCCACCACGCCAGCACCGGCGTCACGACGTGCCGCGAATAGGCGAGCGGCACCGCGGGCAGAGCCCCCAGCACCTCGACGCCGGAGACGTCGAGACCGGTCTCCTCGCGCGCCTCGCGAAGGGCCGCGGCGACCGGGCCGTCGTCCCCGGCATCCTGTCGTCCGCCGGGGAAGGCGATCTGCCCCGGGTGCGAGCGCAGCGTCTCGGCGCGCGACAGCAGCAGCACATCGAGGTCGCGCGAGACCGCACCATCGGCCGCCGCATGGTCGCTCAGCACGGCGTCGAGCACACCGAAGAGCATGAGCACGGATGCCGGTCGCGGATTCGGCACCGAAGGAAGGTCGATCAGCGCCGCGTCGAGCGACCCGTCGCGGGCACCGGCGGCCAGCGCCGCCAGCTCGGCCCGCGCGGGCGACGGCGACACGAACGGCATCCGCTCAGCGTACGCCGCGACACTCATGCCGGCCGCCGCGCCCCGCTCAGTCGAGCCCGCGGCTGCGCGCCGCGAGCCCCGCGAACGTCGCGTGCAGGAGCGGCGGCACCGAGGCGAGCACGATGATCGTTCCCCACACCACGTCGTCGGCGCGGAGGACGAGGCCCCCGATGAACAGCCCCACGAAGACGACGGCCGACACCACCCGGCGGACGGCCCGCTCGACGGCGCCGACGCGGCGGTCCAGCCTCGGTGTCTCGAAGGACAGCCGCCCCTCCTGCGCACGGTCCACGAGGTCGTCGATGCGCCGCGGCAGTCGCGCGGCGATCCGCACCGAGGTCACCGCATCCTGCGCGAAGCCCTGCACGACGTTGCCGCGCTCTTCGCGCAGTAACTGCGCCGCGTACGGCTCGACGGAGTCCCAGATGTTGAAGTCGGGGTCCAGCGCACTGCACATCCCCGATACGAGCGAGAGTGCCCGAATGATGAGGAGGAAGTTCTCCGGGAGCTGGAACGGCAGCGACCGCACGACCTCGCCGAACTCGATCGCGAAGCGACGGAGCTCCCGCTCGTCGACCTCGGCGAGCTCGGAGACGCCCATTCCGCCGAAGCGCGCGAACAGGGCACTCATGGCCCGCTCGAGCTCGGCGGTCTCGGCCGACGGCAGCAGCACACCCACATCGCGGATGCTGTCGACCAGACCGCGCCCGTCGCGCGAGGCCACCGCGATCAGGAGGCGTCGGAGCCCGCGCCGCAGCGTCGGGGGCACCTGGCCCATCATCCCGAAGTCGATGAAGGTGAGTTCCCATTCGCCGTCGGGGAGCGGGGTGACGAAGATGTTGCCGGGGTGCGGGTCGGCATGGAAGAACCCGTTGCCGAAGAGCTGGTCGAACATCACCGCGGCGAAGCGCTCCGCGACCTCGGTCGGGTCGATGCCGGCGGCGCGGAGCCCGTCGAGGTCGTTGATCTTGATCGCCGTGACGTCCTGGAGCGTCAGGACCCGCCGCGTCGAGCGCTCCCACGCGACCTCGGGAAGGCCCACGCGGGGGTCGTCGGCGAAGATCTCGGCGAAACGCTCCCCGTTCTGCGCCTCGTGGAGGTAGTCGATCTCCTCCTCGCTCGTGACGGCGAACTCCTCGACGATCGTGGGCAGGTCGACGTGGTCGGACACGAACCGGACGCGGTCGAGCCAGCCGGCGACCTTCCGGAGCGCCGCGAGATCGACCGCGACGATCTGCTCGATCCCGGGACGCTGGACCTTCACCACGACGGCGTCGAGTCCGGTCTGGGCCGTATCCTCCGGCGCGAGCCGCGCCCGATACGCCTGACCGAGGGATGCCGCGGCCACGGGGTTCGGGTCGAACGCGGCGTAGGCGCGCTCGAGGCTGACTCCGAGCTCAGCTTCGGCGAGCGCGCGGATCTGCGCGAACGGCACCGGGGGCACCTCGTCCTGCAGCCCCTCGAGCTCTTTGGTGATCTCCGGCGGGAGCACGTCCAGTCGCGAGGACATGAACTGCCCGACCTTGATCATGAGCCCGCCGAGGTCGACGGCGAGGCCGTGGAAACGGCGCGCGATCCGCTGCATGCGCCGCGCGCGGGTGCGCGTGGCGATCGCGGAAAGACCGAAGCGCGGCAGGAACAGCTCGTACCACCACGACTGCACCATGTAGCGCAGCGCGAACCGCAGGATACGGCGGTAGCGGGCGCGCATGTCGGCGGCGTCGGGCATCAGGCCTCCCTGATCCCGACGCGGGCGCCCGGGCGCCGGCGGCACCCGGCTCAGTCCTGAGCGAGGATCGAGTAGAGCTTACGGCGCGCGTCCTCGAGGACGGCGACGGCTTCCGCCTGCTGGGCGGCGGTGCCCGATCGGCCCACCTGGGCGGCCGCCTGGGCGAGCTCGAGCCCGGCCTTGGGGAGGGCGGTGAGGTCCTTGCGCTCACGCGAACCCGACTCCCACGGCGCGGAGCGGTCGGCCGATTCGGCCTCGAGGCGCCCGGCATCCGTCAGCGCGTAGGTCTTGCGCCCGCCGGACTCCTCGGCGACGACGAGTCCTTCGTCGGTAAGGAGCTGCAGGGTCGGGTAGACCGACCCGGCGCTCGGCTTCCACGACCCGTGGCTGCGCTCCTCGATCTCGCGGATGATCTGGTAACCGTGCATCGGGGCCTCGGCGAGCAAGGCGAGCACCGCCGCGCGGACATCGCCGCGACCCATGCGCGACGAACCGCCGCCGACACGCTGCTCGAACGCCGAGCGGAGCTGGTCCATCGCCTCCCAGAGCTGACCTCCGGGCTGCATCGGACCGAATCCGCGCGAACCGCCGAATCCTGCACCCATGAACGAATCACTCATGACGACCTCCTGGCGTGAGACGGATGCCGAACGACACCCCGACGACATATAACGATATATCGCTGAGATGCCGCGAGGGCGGTTCCGCGCGACTCGGAGGGAACGCTCAGCCGGCGTTCTGGGCGACGAGGTCTCTCAGCTGCGCCGCGTCCACACGGCCGACGTCTTCGCCGTTGATCCGCACCGTCGGTGTGGACGTGATGCCGGCGTCGCGGGCCGCGCCGGCGTTCTGCGCGACCCAATCGCCGTAGCGGGCCTGCCCGATGCACTCGAGGGCCCCCTCGTCGGTGACCCCCGCGGTCTCGAGGTACGACTCCAGCTGCTCGGCCGAGTACTCGTCCTCGGCGTTCTCGCGGATGGCGAAGAGGGTCGCGTGGACGGTGAAGAACACGTCAGGCTGCTCGGTCGCGACGCACGCCGCGGCGCTTCCGGCGACCGCGCTGTAATCCGAGATGAAGTCCAGCAGGTGATACTCCACCGCGAGCGAGCCTCCGGCCACGAGCTCCTGCACCGTGGGTCCGATCTGGGTCTCGTACTCGCGGCAGTGTCCGCACGCGAAGTCCTCCCAGATGGCCATGGTGGTGGCGGCCTCGGGAGCGCCGACGCGGATGCGGTCGCCGCTGACCTCCACGACCACCGACGCATCGCCGATCTCGGCGGATGCCGTGGCCTCGGGGGTCGCGGCGATGACGTCGCCGGCCTCGCCGAAGGCGAAGAAGACGCCGACGAGGAAGCCCGCGACGAGCACCGTCGACCCCGTCGCGACGGCGACGTTCCGCAGCGCCTGCCGCCTCCTGCGTTTCGCCGCCGCGGCCGGATCTGCCGCGGTGCGGGTGTTCTGCGCCGTCATCCTCGAAGTGCCCCCAGATCTCGCTCCGCACGTGCTCCCCCAGCCCGTGTCCTCGCACGCTACCCGACCGGCGCGCGAGTCTCCAGCATCCGAACTCACACCGCACGTCCAGCTTCGCGGGACCAAATGGCCGGCATCCGTCGTTGACCCTGACAGCGCCCACCGACCGTGGCACGCGAGAGAATCGACCGAGAGACAAGAAGGAGAATCCGATGACCAGCGGACCCACCGACACCGGAGAGATCACCCGCACCCCCGGCACCGAGACGGCAGTCCTCGCCGGAGGCTGCTTCTGGGGCATGGAAGACCTCATCCGCCGCCAGCCCGGCGTCCTCGACACCCGCGTCGGCTACACGGGTGGCGAGAACGACCACGCCACCTACCGACGCCACCCCGGTCACGCCGAGGCCGTGGAGATCGTGTTCGACCCCACGAAGACGACGTATCGCGACATCCTCGCGTTCTTCTTCCAGATCCACGACCCGTCGACCCTGAACCGTCAGGGCAACGACATCGGATCGAGCTACCGCTCCGCGATCTTCCCGCTGGACGCCGAGCAGGAGCGCGTCGCGCGCGAGACGATCGCCGACGTCGACGCGTCGGGCCTGTGGCCCGGGAAGGCCGTCACCACGATCGAGCAGGCGGGCCCGTTCTGGGAGGCCGAGCCCGAGCACCAGGACTACCTGATCACCTACTCGAACGGGTACACGTGCCACTTCCCGCGCGCCGGATGGGTCCTTCCGAAGCGCTCGGAGGCCACGGCCTGACTTCCACCGCCTGACGCTCGCGCGTCAGCAGCAGAACCGCCGACCCGGCATCCTCACCATCCGAGGCTGCCGGGTCCCCCTTTGAACGGACCGCGGATGCCGGGGGTGACCCACCCGCCGTAGAAGCCGCCGGGCTGCGGCTCGACCTCGACGCCGTTCAGGGTGCACCGGTCCATCGGGCCGGCGTAGACCGCGACGCGGCCGAGGAGCTCGCGGAATCCGGGGGTCGGGTCGGGATAGCACCACGCGACGCGCTCGCGCGTGACACCCCCGCCGCCGTGCACGTCGAAGTAGCGGGCCGCACCCTTGAACTCGCAGAAGGACGATCCCGCGGCGGCCGTCAGCGCTCCCGGCACGAAGTCGGCCTCGGGCACGTAGTAGGTCGGCGGGTGGCTCGTCTCCAGCACGCGCACCACGTCGTCGGTCGCGAGGATCACCTCGCCGCCGAGCTCGATGGTGATGCGCCCGTCGACCCGCTCGAGGCGGGGAGGACGGGGGTAGTCCCAGACGGACTCCTCGCCGGGGCCGACGGGATCGGGAACCGGATGCCTGCTCATGTATCGAGGCTAGAACGCCTCGACCGGGTCAGGCCCCGGGGCGACCGAATTGCTCGAGGAGGCGCAGCCAGACCTCGCTGACGGTCGGGTACGCCGGCACCGCGTGCCAGAGGCGGTCGATCGGCACCTCGCCGACCACCGCGATGGTCGCGGCCTGAAGAAGCTCGGCGACATCGGGACCCACGAACGTCGCCCCCACGAGCACCCCGCGCGCAGTGTCGACGATCGCGCGCGCCGCGCCCGAGTAGGCGTCCGAGTGCGCCGAGGCCCCGGCGACCCACGAGAGGTCGTAATCGAGGACGCGGATGTCGAGACCGGCGTCGCGGGCGGCCTCCTCGGTGAGGCCGACGGAGGCGACCTCGGGTTCGGTGAAGGTCACCTGCGGGACCGCGGCATGGTCGGCGGTGGCGACGTGCGCGCCCCACGACGCGTCGTCGACCGGGGTGCCGTTCGCGCGCGCGGCGATGACGTCGCCCGCGGCTCGCGCCTGGTACTTCCCCTGGTGGGTGAGGAGCGCGCGGTGGTTGACGTCGCCGACGGCGTAGAGCCACTCGGATCCGGGGACGCGGAGGGTGTCGTCGACCTCGATCCATTCGCCCGGGGCAAGGCCGACGGACTCGAGCCCGAGGTCTCGGGTGTTCGGCGTGCGGCCGGTCGCCACGAGGACTTCCGCCGCCCGCACGTCGTCGCCGCCCTCGAGGGTCACGGTGACGTCTCCGCCGTCCGCGCGTGAGACGCGCACGGGGGTCGCGCCCAGGCGGACGTCGACGCCGGCGTCGCGCAGGCCCTCCGCGACGGCATCCGAGGCGAAGGGTTCGACCTTTCCGAGCAACCGCGAGCGCGAGAGCACCGTCACCGTGCTGCCGAGCGCGGCGAAGACCGTCGCCATCTCGCACGCCACCACCCCTCCGCCGATGACGACGAGGGAGTCGGGGACCTCCTGCGCGGCGGTGGCCTCGCGCGACGTCCACGGGGCGGCCTCCGCGAGACCCGGGATATCGGGGATCGCCGCCGAGGTGCCGGTGCAGACGGCGACGGCATGCCGGGCGTGGAGGGTCGCGACGACCTCGCCCGCGGCATCCGTCACCTCGACCTGCTTGTCGCCGGTGAGACGACCGTGTCCGCGCACGAGATCGATGCCGGCGCCCTGCAGCCACTCGACCTGCCCGCTGTCGTCGAAGTCGTGGACCGCGTGGTCGCGGCGACGGAGCACGGCCGCAACGTCGAGCCCGCCGGTGACCGCCTGCTTCGCACCGTCGACGTCGCGCGCCCCGCGGAGGGCGGCGATCGGACGCAGCAGCGCCTTCGATGGCGTGCAGGCCCAGTACGAGCACTCGCCGCCGACGAGTTCGGACTCGACGATGACGGCAGTGAGGCCCCCGGCGACGGCGCGGTCGGCGACGTTCTCCCCGACGGGTCCGGCGCCGATGACGATCAGGTCGTACGAGGAGGTGTCCATGCGCACACGCTAGACCCGTGCGCGCACCGGGGCGACCTCTTGCGCACGCTTCGCGGCGAGGGTACCGAGACCCCGGTCGATGGCCACCAGGAGGAACCCGAAGGCCTCGAGCACGACCACGAGGGCGAGGATCCACAGGGCGACGCCCCCGACGCCGAGCGCGCCGACGTCCATGAACGGATAGGGATGGTTCACCCCGGGCTCGAACTCGCCGCCGAGAGCGCCGTAGATGAAGGCGAACGCGAGGTAGGCCAGGGGAAACAGCGCCCACGCCAGCGGATCGAGCCACCGCATCCGTCCCTTGGTGCGCAGCAGCAGCCACTCGCCGACGATGAGCAGCGGCGAGATGACGTGCACGAGCGAGTCGGTGAGCGTGTAGGCCTCGTAGGCGGGGTCCTGGGTGAGGCTCGGCACGAGCACGACCGTGTAGACGAGCATCGTCACCACGAGCGCCATCATCACCGCGCCCTGGATCCGCGGGAGCGGCTCGGTCGTGCCGCGCGCCCCGTGGCGGGTCAGGTCGCGGACGGTCGCGACGACGAGGAACAGCATCCAGACCGTCGCGGCGACGTTGCTCAGCGCCGTGAAGTACAGCAGGGTCTTCCAGCTCGGGTCGGCGGTGAACAGATCGAGCAGGCGGATGACGCCGGTTGCGATGAGGCCGAGTGCGACCAGCCGGTACGCCAGGGCCACGGGGCGGAGCGTGATCGCGGTGGGGCGGGGGTGCGTTCGGTGAGCCACCCGCCGATGGTACGCAGTCCCGTGTGATGTGCGGACACTTCCCATTCACGGGAATGGATGCCGCGACTGTGACGTTCGGACGAGCATGCAGCGATTCGGCACCCTCTCGTTCGGCCACTACGGCCCGCTCGGCGGCGGACGCATCCTCACCGCCGGGGACTCCATGCTCCAGGCCATCGACCTCGCCCAGGGGATGGATGACCTCGGGGTCGACGGCGCGTACTTCCGCGTCCACCACTTCGCCCGGCAGCAGGCCGCACCCATGCCGCTCCTCTCGGCGATCGCCGCTCGCACCGAGCGCATCGAGGTCGGCACCGGCGTCATCGACATGCGGTACGAGAACCCCCTCTACCTCGCGGAAGAGGCGGCAGCCGTCGACCTGATCTCCGGCGGGCGCCTCGCCCTCGGCGTGAGCCGCGGGTCACCCGAGACGGTCGTCCGCGGGTACGAGACCTTCGGCTACACCGGATCGGCCGACCCCCGCGGCGCCGACCTCGCCCGCGAGCACATGGACCTCTTCCTCCGCGCGATCGACGGCGAGGGTCTCGCCGAGCGCGACCCCGCGAGCCCGTTCAGCCGCGGTGCGACCGGGATGCAGCGCATCGAGCCGCACTCCCCCGGTCTCCGCTCCCGCGTGTGGTGGGGTGCCGGCAACCGCGACTCCGCCGAATGGGCGGGCCGCACCGGCGTGAACCTCATGTCGTCGACGCTGCTGACTTCTGCCGACGGCCGACCGTTCGACATCCTGCAGGCCGAGCAGATCGACGCGTTCCGCGCCGCGTGGCGCGAGGCCGGCCACGCGGGCGAGCCGCGCGTGTCTGTGAGCCGCTCGATCATCCCGATCACGACCGCCGAGGAGCACATGTACTTCGGCGGCCGCCAGGACGGCGACCAGATCGGCATGATCGACGGGATGACCTCGACGTTCGGGAAGTCCTACGCTGCCGAGCCCGACGTGCTCGTCGAGCAGCTGCTGCAGGATGCCGCGATCGCTGCTGCCGACACGCTGATGATCACCATCCCCAGCCAGCTGGGCGTGGAGTTCAACCTGCGGATCGTCGAGTCGTTCGCGAAGTACGTCGCGCCGGCGCTCGGCTGGGTCGGCACGCGGGCGGGAGCGCAGGCCTAAGCGCCTCGCGCGTGGACCAGTCGAAGGTCCTCGCACACGATCGGCATCCGTCGGTCGAACCCGCGCGTGCTGGTGGAGTATCGGCGCCAGTACTTCTCGTGTTCGTCGCGCCATGAAGCGAGCGAGCGGTCGTCCTCTCCTTCGGCGTATGCGTGGGCGGCGGTGACCTCGTCGAACGGCACGATCGTGATGCCGACGGTCTGCACGAGGGCCGTCGGCCGCCCGCTTCCGTCGAGGATGATGTTCCAGCTCCCGACCTCCGGGACCTCTTCCCCGTCCGCTTCGAAATCCCAGAGCGCCGACGAGGTCGCCGTCTTGGTTCCCGAGAGGACGAGCGCGAGGAGCTGATCCGCATGCTCGGGCGTCGCACCGAACGCCCACACCTCCGGTGCGGCATCCGGCAGCCCGTCGACGACCGCGCGGCACTCGCCCCAGAAGTCGGCGATCGTGTCATCGTCGGCGGTGATCATCCGTCGAGCCTACGTGGGCCCTGACGGTCGGCTGCAGAGTCGCGTCGGTAGGCTCGCTCGATGGCTCTTTCCCTTACCCGCATCGATCCGACGGGCGCCGATCGCGACGCGCTCGTCGACTTCTTCATCTCGAACCGGTTCCCGTTCCACGTCGATCCGCGACCGACGCCCGAGCGGGTGGACGAGGCGATCGCGGCGGGGCGGTTCCGCGACGACGACAACGACTCCTACTGGATCGACCACGCCGAGCAGGGTCGGATCGGATTCCTGCGCTTCGAAGATCTGACCGACCAGGCGCCTCTGTTCGACCTCCGGCTGGCCGATGGAGCGCGCGGGAAGGGGCTCGCCGCGGCGATCCTGGCGCTGGGCGCGGAGCACGTGTTCTCCACCATGCCGGAGGTCCGCCGGTTCGAAGGCCAGACCCGGGAGGACAACGTCGCGATGCGGCGGGCGTTCCGCCGCGCGGGATGGGTGCAGGAGGCCTACTACCGCGAGGGATGGCCGGTCGAGGGCGGAGCCCCGGTCGCCTCCGTGGCCTGCAGCGTGCTGCGCCGCGACTGGGAGTCGGGCGAGACGACCCCGGTTCGCTGGGACCCGGCGGGCACCGTTGGTGACCGGCGCGAGCGCGCAACGATGGACCGTCCCGAGGTCGTCTGCGTATGCGGGTCAGCTCGGTTCGCCGACGAGATACGCGCGGCGAACCGCGATCTGACTTTTGCCGGCGTCATCGTGCTCGCACCGGGCGAGGCCACGGGAGCGGTGCCGGACGAGCAGAAGGCTGCCCTCGACTCACTCCACAAGCACAAGATCGACCTCGCCGATCGGGTTCTCGTCGTCAATCCCGGCGGATACGTCGGCGCCTCCACTCGCGACGAAATCGCGTACGCTCACGCCACCGGCACGCCGGTCTCATTCACGCACCCAACCTGACCAGCTGTGTGGAGAATGCAGTCTCATGGGGAGATGTAGCCTCGATGAAGAGTTCTACGTGAGTGCTGTAGGTCACCGCTGATCTCCGAAAAGAACACGAGTCGGCCGATCGAGTTCAGTGAGGAAGAACTCGCGGAACTCGATGAGGTCGCGTGCACCGTCGAGCGGACCACCCCCGCGCTCGGGGGTCTCTTGCTTTCAGGCTTCCGCCTCGGCGGCGACGATCTGGCGGCGGACATCATCCATGTCCAGCTCGCGCGCCTTGGTGATCAACAGTTCGAGCTGCGGGGCGGGCAGAGCGCCGGGCTGCTTGTAGACCAGAACGCCATCGCGGATCACCATCAGCGTCGGGATCGAGGCGATGCGGTGAGCCGAGGACAGCTCGGCTTCGGCTTCGGTGTCCACCTTCGCGAACACGATGTCGGAATGCGTGTCCGACGCAGCCTCGAAAACCGGGGCGAACGATCGACACGGACCGCACCAGGCCGCCCAGAAGTCCACGAGGACGATCCCGTCTCCCTGGACTGTCGCGCCGAAGGTCTCGCGCGAGAGATCAATGGTCGTCATCGTCGATCACCGCCCGAACAGACGCGAGAAGAACCCGCTCTGCGTCGTCTGCGCCGCCTGAATTTCACCGCGTGTGTGGTTGCCGTTGCACCACTGTGACGCGGGCACGGACGCGCGTACGGAGGACACGTGCTGGCCGCAGCCCGCCCAGGTCGTCTTCCCGCAGGTTCGGCACTTCGTGGCTCGACACATCTTCTCTCCCTTTCCATCGATACCCAAGGGGGTATTCTGAAACCTGGGCACCAACTATACCCCCAGGGGTATTCTGATCGTCAACTCGACGGAGAATTCATTCATGAGCAGTGACGATCAACGCGCCGACCGGCTGTCGAGTACGCAGTCTTGACGGGAGGATGCAGTCTCGATGAAAACTACTAGGTGAATGTCGGAGGCTGTCGCTAGTCTTCGAATATGAATACGAGCCGGTTGATCGAGTTCAGCGAAGAAGACCTCGCCGAACTCGACGAGGTCGCGCAGTATGCGGAGACCATGACACCGGCGCTGGGTGCCATGGAGGTCGGCAACGTCCGCAATCAGGCCCGGGCGGGGGCGATTGCGGAGCGGGTGTCGCGGCGCCAGGCGGCGTCAGTGCGGTCGCAGGAGATGGTCTACCGCTCCGTCGCGGCGGAACTTGCCGGGGTGACGTTCACGACCGACCGGTCGATGCAGGCGCAGATCACCCAGGCGGTGGAGTGGGTGGAATGCTACCCCGCGACTCTCGCGGCGTGGGAAGCGGGGCGGATCACCCGTGGTCATGCCACCGCCGTGCTCCGGTGCGGGACGGCGCTGCCCCGCGATGGGCGGGCGGAGTTCGACGCGGCCGCCGCGGAGCTTTGCGTGGGTCAATCGGTCGGGCGGGTGAAGGACCGCCTCGAACATCTCGCGCAGGAGCTGCACCCCCGCACTTTGGCGGAGCGGCACGCGAAAGCCCGCGAGGAACGGCGGGTGAGTGTCACGCCGTTGCGGGATGGGATGTCCGAACTCGTCGCGACCCTCCCGACCCTGTTGGCGGAAGGGATCAGCGACCGCCTCAACGAACAGGCCGCCTCGATCATCGACGCCCGCAACACACCCGCTCCTGGCGAGACGGATCCCGACGCGGATGACACCGACGCAGAGCCGGACTGCCGCACACGGGACCAGATTCGTGCGGACATCCTCTGCGACATGCTCCTCACCGGATCCCCCCTCGCCGACCCCACCATCGACGGAGACGGCAACGGGACGCTGGGGATGATCCGCGCGAAAGTGCAGGTCGTCGTCCCCGCGTTGGCACTGCTGGGTCGAGATGACGATCCGGCGAACGACACCACCACCGCCGACCTCGTCGGATCCGCACCGATCGACCCCGCGACCGCCCGGGCTTTGGCCGGCGCCGTCGCCACGTGGGAACGCCTCGTCGTCCACCCCGTGTCGGGACAGGTGCTGTGCACCGACTCCTACCGGCGCACCGCCTCCATGGCCAGACTGCTGCGGGCACGGGACCGGCATTGCCGATTCCCCGGATGCCGACGGCCCGCGATCCGCTGCGAACTCGACCACACCCTCGACTACGCCCTCGGCGGCCCCACCGACATCCGGAACCTCTGCCACCTATGTCAACGACACCACTCGATGAAGCAATTCACCTCCTGGGGCGTCCGACAACTCGGCGACGGAGTCCTCGAATGGACCTCACCGACCGGGCGGATCTACATCGACCATCCACCGGCACCCTTGGTGAGATTCATGCCGTCCGGAGGTGGGGCACCACCGCCGGATGCGAGGGGCGGCGCACCGCCGCCCGAACCCGCACCCTTCTGACACTCCCCGGCGACCTACTCGCCGCCGGCCTCCTCGCCGTCGATGAGCACGACGAGCACACCACCGCCGCCGGCGGTCCGCTGGCCGGTCACACTCACGGCATCCACACCCTCGGACGGCGTCGCCGGTGCCACGCGCGTCTCCTCGCCGTCGCAGTTCACCTCCGCCGCCTCGCCGCCCACCCACGACGACCCCTGGCGCACGGTGTACCCGAAGAACACGACCGACGCCGGATCCCCGAAACAGGCGACCGTGAATCCGTCGACGCGGCTCGGCTCGGCGAACTCCAACCGCACGACCGACTCGTCCTCCGGACCGGACTCCGCCGATCCGATATTCACGGTCGCCACGCCGAGCGGCGCATCCGCGGCACGCTCCTCCTGAAACGACGCCGCCCGCGCCTCGGCGTCCACCCAGTCGACCTCGGGAGGCGCGCACGCGGCCAGAACACCCGCGCAGAGGGCAGCCAGGACCACAGGACCGATCACACGACGCATGGTCCGAAGCCTACGGGCCGTGAATCCGCCGCAGGCCCTCCACAGATCCGCCGCATCCACCGCCGACCGGCACATCTGCCGCCTACGCTGGGCGAGGCATCGACGCACAGGAGAGGAGGACGACACCATGGGCCGCACCCCGACGAGCCGCTCGACGAGCGGGGCGAAGAGCCGTTCGTCGAAACGGCGCCGACGCGGCCGTCACCGCGGCCGCCGGATCGCCGGCATCCTCGCCCTCGTCCTCGTCCCGGTGGCCCTCCTCAGCGGATGCCTTTTCCTCGCCGCCGCGGCGATCGACGCTTTCGCCCCGCGCGACGACGACCGCCGCGTCGCCGGCTACGGCGCCGAACAGCTCACGAACGCGTGCACCATCATCGGCGCGGGACGCGACCTCGGCTTCGGCGAGCGCGACCAGACCATCGCCGTCATGACCGCGATGGGTGAATCGTCCCTGCGGAACCTGCCCTACGGCGATTGGGAAACGAACGGCGTCCGCAATCCCGACGGCACACCCACGACCTCCATCGGCCTCTTCCAGCAGCAGGACGGCTGGGGCACCCGCGACCAGCGCCTCGACCCGTACACGGCCGCCACCCTCTTCTACGCGGCCCTCTCCGAGCACGCACCCGACCGCGAAGAGCTCACCCCCACCGCTGTCGCCCATCGCGTCCAGGTCAACGACGACCCGAATCATTACGCGCGCTACTGGGACCGCGCCGTCCAGGTCGTCGCCGCCGTCACCGCGCCCGTACCCAAGGGCGAGGACCCCGGCATCCCGACCTGCCCCGCCTGAACCGCACGCGCTAGCGACGGACCTTGTCGCCCGCCGATCGCGGGGGCGCCGCACCGACCTCGAGGCGCTCCAGGCCCCGGAGCGATGTCCAGATGAGCTCTTCGCCCTTCGCCGCGTGCATCGACGCGCGGACCGCGCGCTCATCCGCCCATGAGTTGAGCACGTGCCCGCTGTGACCGCGCACGTGCTCGAGGATCACGTCGGGAAGCCCGGCAGCCCGCCGCGCGTCCCGCGCCTCGATGAGACGCTCGAGGATGTCGCGATTGGCGACCGGCTTCTTCGCGCTCGTCACCCACCCGCGTCGGCGATGCCCGTCCATCCACGACGCGTACGTGTCGATGGCGTACTTCGAGTCGGCCTGCACCACGAGTTCCCGCACATCCGCGTGATCGGTGATCGCGTACAGGAGCCCGAGCAGCTCGCCGATGTTGTTCGTCCCCTGGGGAATCGAACCCGCCGCCCAATGCCCGTCCTCCCCGACCCATGCCCAACCCGCCGGCCCCGGGTTGCCCTTGCAGGCACCGTCCGTGGCGACGACGTAGCGATCGGAGGAAGCGGACGACGAAGAGGGGGAAGAACTGCTCACCCGACCATTCTCCCCGGCGCGGCCGGCATCGCCGTCCCTGCGAGAATGCCACGGTGCCTCCTCGCGTGAACCCCCGCACCATCGCCGTCGCCGCGCTCGTCGACGGCGTCGCCGTCATCGCCTTCGCCGCCACCGGCCGCGCCAGCCACGGCGAAGCGGTCCTCGCGGGCCTCGCGATCACCGCGTGGCCGTTCCTCGTGGCTCTCGCCGTCGGCTGGCTGGCCGCCCTCGCGTGGCGTCGCCCTCTCGCGCCGATCCGCACCGGCATCCCGATCTGGGTCATCACCGTCGCGCTCGGGATGCTGCTCCGCGCCGCCTCAGGGCAGGGGACGGCCCTTGCGTTCGTCATCGTGGCCACCCTCACCCTCGGCCTGCTGCTCATCGGCTGGCGCGCCCTCGCCACCCTCGTCACCCTTGTCACCCGCCGAGCGCGGACGCGGCACCCGGAATAGACATCACCCACCGGGGCTTGGACCGAGGCATGACCACACTCGGTACCAGCGATCTGTCCGTGTTCCCCCTCGCCCTCGGCGGCAACGTCTTCGGCTGGACGGCCGACCGCGACGCCTCGTTCGCGATCCTCGACGCCTTCGTCGACGGCGGCGGAGACTTCATCGACACCGCCGACTCCTACAGCGCATGGGTTCCCGGTCACACCGGCGGCGAGAGCGAGCGCCTCATCGGCGAGTGGCTCGCGGCGCGCGGACACCGGAACATCGTCGTGGCCACCAAGGTGAGTCAGCACCCCGACTTCCGCGGCCTCTCGGCGACCACCGTGCGCGGGGCGGCCGAGGCCTCCCTCCAGCGCCTGGGCGCGGACACCATCGACCTCTACTACGCACACTTCGACGACGCCGACACCCCGCTCGAAGAGACCGTCCAGGCCTTCGGCGCGCTCGTCACCGACGGCCTCGTCCGCCACGTGGCGGTGTCGAACTACACCCCCGCCCGCGTCGCGGAGTGGCTCCGGATCGCCGACGACCTGGGCGTCGCGCGTCCCGTCGCGATCCAGCCGCACTACAACCTGATGCACCGGAGCGAGATCGAGGCCGACCTCGTCCCCCTCGCCGAGCGTGAGAACCTCAGCCTCGTGCCGTACTTCGCCCTCGCCAAGGGTTTCCTCACCGGCAAGTACCGGTCGATGGACGCCGCCGCCCACGACACCCCGCGTGCCGCTGCCGCGGCGGAGTACGCCACCGACGCCGGCCTCGCCGTCATCGACACCCTCGCGCGCATCGGCGACGCCCACGGTGCCTCCATCGCCTCGACGGCACTCGCCTGGCTGCGGATGCAGCCGACCGTCGCCGCCCCGATCGCCAGCGCATCGCGCCTCGACCAGGTCGCGTCGCTCCTCGAAGGCGGACGCCTCGAGCTCTCCGCGGAGGAGCTCACCGAGCTGGATCGCGTCTCCGCCACCGCGGGCGCCTGACCCGCGCAGGGATTCGCGAGCACCGACCCCGCGACCGGCGAACGCTGGTTGACTGAGGAACATGGCCGACGTGGCGATGTTCCCTCTGGGGTCGGTGCTCTTCCCGCACACGCCCCTCGTGCTGCGCGTCTTCGAGCCGCGCTACCTGACGATGGTCGGACGACTCCTCGACGAGGAGGACCCCCAGTTCGGGGTCGTCCTCATCGAGCGCGGACACGAAGCCGGAGGCGGCGACCAGCGCAGCGGTGTCGGCACGATGGCGCGCCTGATGCAGGTGCAGGCGGGCGCCGAGGACATCCAGATCGTCGCCGTCGGCGGCGATCGCGTCGTGGTCGAGGAGTGGCTCGAGGACGACCCGCACCCGGCCGCACGGATCAGCGTCCTCCCCCGCCTCACCTGGGACGACGCCCTGACGCCCCTCCTGACCGAAGCCGACCGGATCGTGCGCCGTGTCCTCGGTCGGGCCGCGCAGGTCGGTCCGACGGCGTGGGATGCCGACACCGAGATCTCCGACGATCCGGTCGAGGCGGCGTGGCAGCTCGCCGCCATCGCACCACTCGGCGAGTTCGACCGCTTCACCCTCCTCCAGTCGACCTCGATGGGCGCTCTCCTGCGCGAGCTCATCGATCTGTCGCTCGACATGGAGCCGCTGCTTCAGCCGTTCGCCGACTGATCCCCCGCAGGCACCGCTGTCGCATCCCACGGTCGCGCCGCCGTCACAGGAACATCCACTCGTCGCCGGATGACCCTCGGGGCGGCTCGGCGAGGATCGGGGCGGGGTTCCAGCGGGCGCGGAGGCGCCGGACCGGCCACGCCGTCACCGCCGCGAGCGCGCCCCGGCGCCCCGCGCGCAGGCGGACGAGGCTCGCCACCGACGGCCCGGTCGGGACGACCTTGGGGAGGTGCGCCGCCCCCACCACCCACTCCGGCAGTCCGAGCACCCGGAGCACGTCCCGCAGGCGCTCGGATTCGAAGGTGCTGTCCGGGTCGAGCTCGTCGTCGAGGATCTCCTCGAGGCGGTCCGCAGCCTCCTCACGACCGAACAGCTCCGCGATCGCGGGCGCCTGCTCGGCACCCACCGGCTCGGGGATCACCTCGCGGTCGGCATCCGGTTCGCGGGAGGGGTCGCTGTCGTAGCGGGCGACTTCGTCGGCGCCGGAGAAGGCGACGAGTCCGAGCTGACGGTCGCGCCGCACCCGCGCGGCCAGCGCCCGCGCTCCGGTCGCAGCGGCGAGCTCGCGGCCCACCTCGACGATCCCGCGGTGCCCCGCCGCGACGACGCCGTCGCCAGGGTCCCCCACGATGACGGTCACGCCGTCCTCCGCCGGAGCGATCCAGCCGCTGAACCGCATCGCCGCGAGCGCCTCCTCGACCTGCGCCGAGGGCGCGGCATCCGTCAGCAGCAGGACGGCGCCGTACGAGAAGCCGTCGGGGCCGCCGATCTCGGACTCGGCGCCGGCGGGAGGGGGCATGTACATGCGTCGATCCTCCCGCACGGGCGCCCGCGTAGACACCCCCGGCGCGACTGTCAAGCCCCGGCGCCGTGGACACCCAATCCGTAGCGTGGGACCCATCACCACCGGCGAACGACGGAAGGAAACCCTCATGGGACTCGGAGACGACATCAAGCACAACGCTGAGAGCGCCAAGGGTTCGGCCAAGGAAGGCCTCGGCAAGGCCACCGGCAACGACGAGATGGTTGCCGAAGGCAAGGCCGACAAGACCAAGGCTGACGCCAAAAAGGTCGGTCAGGACGTCAAGGACGCCGTGACCGGCGAGTAATTCTTCATCGAAAGGCCCGGGACGCGCATCGCGTCCCGGGCCTTTCGCATGTTCGGAGGCGATGGGACCTTCGACCTCCGCCCGCGCACTCCCCCTCGCGTTCACTGGGAGCATGACGTTCGTCCCCGGCGCCCTCTCCACGTTCTCCGCGGTCTCCAGCGACAGCCGGGTGGAGATCCTCCGGCTTCTGCAGGACCATCCCGATCGGCCGATCTCGGATCTCGTCGCCGCCACGCGGAAGCACCCCAACACCGTACGGGAGCACCTGCAGCGGTTGGTCGCCGCCGGCTACGTCGTCGAGCGCACCGAGCACCGGACCCGGCGAGGCCGTCCGCGCGTGCTCTACTCCGCCGCCGCGGATGTCCCCGCGGTGCACCCCGTCACCCGGCGCCGTGCCGACGAGGCCGCTCGGCGCGGTGATCTCCTCCGCCGGCTGTACGCCGTGCCCGCGCCGTCCGGTCTCGGCACCGACGCGGTCCATCAGCTCGACGCGATCGTCGAGGATCTCGCGGATGCCGGCTTCGACCCCGTCGTCGACGAGCGCGACCTCACGCTCGACCTCGGCCCCTGCCCGCGACGGCTTCCGATCGGCACCGCGGAGGATCGCGCCGAGAACGCCGCCGTCTGCCGCGTGCATCTGGGACTCCTGCGGAACCTCCTCGCCCAGGCGGGCGGCCCCCTCACCGTCGCCGATGACGGGATCACCCAGGAGCACGGATGCGGCGACCGGTGCGTCATCCGGCTCCGCACCGACGACGCGGCATCCGCGGTGTCGGCGTTTCAGTCCTCGCCGGGAACCCGCACCCTCTGCGCACCGGTGTAGACGTTCAACGAGGATCCGCGGACGAAGCCCGCGAGCGTGAGTCCGCGCGCCTCGGCGAGCTCGACGGCGAGCGAGGAGGGAGCCGACACCGCCGAGAGGACGGGGATCCCCGCCATCGCCGCCTTCTGGACGAGTTCGAAGCTCGCGCGACCCGAGACCTGCAGCACCGTTCCGGACAGCGGCAGGCGATCGGCCAGCACCGCCCAGCCGACGACCTTGTCGACGGCGTTGTGGCGACCGACATCCTCCCGCGCGACGAGCAGCTCACCGCTCGCGCCGTCGAAGAGGGCTGCGGCGTGGAGCCCCCCGGTCTTGGTGAAGACCGCCTGCTCATCGCGCAGCCGATCGGGGAGGGAGAAGAGGAAGGCAGCGTCGACCTCGAGCGGATCGCCCGCGACGTCGTGGGCCGACACCGTCTCGACCGCGTCGATGGAGGCCTTGCCGCACACGCCGCACGAGCTCGTCGTGTAGAACCGGCGCGCGGCGTCGGCGGCGGGCAGCGCCACGCCCGCCGCGAGTGCCACGTCGAGCACGTTGTAGGTGTTCTCGGTCGTACCGGCCGCGCCCGCGCCCGTGCCCGGGCCGCCGCAGTGGATCGCCGAGCGGAACTGCCCGCCGTGGGCGATGATCGCCTCGGAGACGAGGAATCCCGCCGCCAGCTCCACGTCGTGTCCGGGCGTGCGCATCGTCACCGCGAGCGGCTCGCCGCCCACGCGGATCTCCAGCGGCTCCTCCACCGCGAGGGTGTCGGGGCGGCGCCGCGTCCGGGCGGCATCCGACTCCAAGGTCACCGTCAGCACGGGTCGCCGCGCCGTGAGCCGTCCCATGTCCGTCGTCCCCCTCAGCCGCCGATGGCGTTCATGCCGCGCACCGGTTGCAGGAACGACGGGTCGTCGATGGCGTGGCCGGGGAGCTTCCCTGTGACGCAGGCGCGGAGCACGCCGCCGATCGTGGCGGCGTCGTCCTCGCCCCCGGCGCGCAGCACGGGGAGGAGGTCGTACTCGGACGTGGAGAACAGGCAGTTGCGCAGCTGTCCGTCCGCGGTCAGGCGGAGGCGGTCGCAGTCGCCGCAGAAGGGTGCGGTCACCGACGCGATGATCCCCACGGTGTCGGCGGTGCCGTCGATCGACCACCGTTCGGCGGGCGCCCCGCCGCGCCCGGGGATCGGGTCGAGCGTCCACCGCGCCGACAGCGCGGCGAGGATCTCCTCGCGCGTCACCATCTGCGCGCGATCCCACGTGTGACCGGCATCCAGCGGCATCTGTTCGATGAAGCGCATCTGCGCGCCCTGCTCGCGGGCGAAGGCGACCAACTCGACCAGCTCGTCGTCGTTGACGCCGCGCATCGCGACGGCGTTGAGCTTGAGAGGACGGAGGGGGGATGCCGCGGCGGCGGCGATGCCGCGGAGGACGTCGGGCAGCCGGTCGCGGCGCGTCAGGGCGTGGAAGCGATCGCGACGGATCGTGTCGATGGAGATGTTCAGGCGCGACAGACCCGCGGCGATGAGATCCGGAAGGACCTCGTCGAGGCGGATGCCGTTCGTCGTCATCGCGAGCTCCACGCCGCTCCCGTCCGGGCGGCGGATCGCGGCCAGGCGCCGCACGACCTCGACGATGTCGGGACGGAGGAGCGGCTCGCCGCCGGTGAGACGGAAGGTGGACACCCCCGCGTCAGCGGCCACGCGGGCGACCCGCTCGATCTCGTCGAGGGTGAGGATGCTCGTCTTGGCCAGCCACTCGTTGCCCTGCTCGGGCATGCAGTACGTGCAGCGGAGCGAGCAGCGATCGGTGAGGGAGATCCGGAGGTCGCGGTGCACGCGCCCGAACCGGTCCACGAGCGGCGCGCGCGGATCGCTTTCGTGATCCGCTGCGCCGGATGCCGCGAGCCGCGGCATCCCGATCATCACCGGCGTGGCCATTGTCCGAGCCTAGACGCCGCGTGCGCGAGAGGGCGGGCGGCGACGGATATTCACGGCTCGCGCACCGACGGCGGGCACCCGATCGGGAGCATCCTGATCTCGACGGAGGGGGGAGATCTCCCTCCCCGTATGGTCAGACCACATGCTACTCTGTGGTCAGACCACTCAAGCCGACCCAGACGATCGGAGAGCGCATCGTGGAATTCCTGGACCCCCTGCTGCTGGCACGCTGGCAGTTCGGTCTCACGACGCTGTACCACTACCTCTTCGTCCCCTTGACGCTCGGCATGGCCCTCGTCGTGGCGATCTTCCAGACCGTCTGGCACCGCACCGGCCAGGTGAAGTACCTGCACCTGACGCGCCTGTTCGGGAAGATCTTCCTCATCAACTTCGCCATGGGCGTCGTCACCGGCATCGTCCAGGAGTTCCAGTTCGGGATGAACTGGTCGGCGTACTCGCGGTTCGTCGGCGACGTGTTCGGCGCCCCGCTCGCCTTCGAGGGCCTCATGGCCTTCTTCTTCGAGGCCACCTTCATCGGGCTGTGGATCTTCGGCTGGAACCGGCTCCCCCGCGCCCTCCACCTCTTCTCCGCGTGGATGGTCGTGTTCGGCTCGACCCTGTCGGCGTACTTCATCCTCGCCGCCAACGCGTTCATGCAGAACCCGGTCGGCTACCAGATGGCCGCCGACGGCAGCCGCGCCGAGCTGATCGACTTCTTCGCCGTCCTCACCAACCCCGTCGTCCTCGCGGCGTTCCCGCACACGATCTTCGCCGCGTGGATGTTCGCCGCGACGGTCGTCGTCGCCGTCTCGGCGTGGCACCTCTCGCGCAACCAGCACATCGACACGATGCGCACCTCGCTCCGCTTCGGGCTCTGGGCCGTCGTCATCTCCTTCGTCGGCGTCGCGATCTCCGGCGATCAGCTCAGCCTGGTCATGGTGGCGACCCAGCCGATGAAGATGGCGGCCGCGGAAGCCATGTGGGACACCGCGTGCGGAGCGGATGCCTCGTTCTCGCTGTTCTCGCTCGGCACGCCCGACGGCTCCGAGGAGATCTGGTCGCTGCGCGTGCCGTACCTGCTGTCACTGCTGTCCACGCACAGCCTCGACGGCTGCGTCGAAGGCCTCAACGACCTCCAGGCCCAGTACACCGAGCAGTTCGGCGCCGGCGTGGACTACATGCCCATCGTCTGGGTCACCTACTGGTCGTTCCGCTGGATGATCGCCCTCGGCGGCGCCGCGGCGCTCATCGCGATCGCGGGTCTGTGGGTCACGCGCAAGAAGGCCACGCGCCCGGTCGCCGGCTGGATGTGGAAGATCGCGATCTGGTCGGCTCCGCTCCCGCTCCTCGGCAGCCTCGTCGGCTGGGTCTTCACCGAGATGGGCCGGCAGCCGTGGATCGTCTTCGGCCTCATGCTGACCGAGGACGGCGTTTCGCCCAGCGTCCCCGGATGGACGGTACTGATCTCGCTCCTGTCGTTCACCGCGATCTACGCGATCCTCGCGGTGGTGGAGTTCGGCCTCATCGTCAAGGCCGCCCAGAAGGGTCCGGATCCGCTGCCGGGCCCCGACGACCCCGACCCGCGCGACCGCGCGGTCGAAGACACCCCGACCACGGTCTACTGAGCACCCGGAGCACATCATGGATCTCGCTTACCTCTGGTTCTGGATCGTCGGCATCTTCTTCATCGGCTACTTCGTCCTGGACGGCTTCGACTTCGGCGTCGGGATGTCGCTCCCCTTCCTCGGGAAGAACGACGTCTCCCGCCGCCAGATCATCAACACCATCGGCCCGGTGTGGGACCTCAACGAGACGTGGGTCATCGTCGCGGGCGCCGTCCTGTTCGCGGCCTTCCCGAACTGGTACGCCACCCTGTTCAGCGGCTTCTATCTGCCGCTTCTGCTGATCCTCCTGGCACTCATCGTCCGCGGCGTCTCGTTCGAGTACCGCCACCAGCGCGACTCGCTGCAGTGGAAGCGCCGCTTCGACACGATGATCGTGGTCGGTTCCGCGGTGCCGTCGCTGCTGTGGGGTGTGGCCTTCGCGAACATCGTCCAGGGCGTGCCGATCGACGCCGACATGGAGTTCACGGGAACCCTCCTCACCCTCCTGAACCCCTACGGACTGCTCGGGGGACTCACCACCCTCCTGCTCTTCTTCACGCACGGGCTGTACTTCATCGCGCTCAAGACCGACGATCCGGTCCGCGGCGACGCGCGCCGCCTCGCCGGCCGCGCCGGGATGCTGACGATCGTCGTCGCCGCCGCGTTCCTCGTCTGGACGATCTTCATCGCCGCCGGACGCGAGGCGCCGCTGATGGTCTTCGTCATCGCCGCCGCCGCGACCGCCGCGGTGTGCCTGATCATGTCGGTGTTCTTCAACGCCCGCGATCGCGAGGGCTGGGCGTTCGGCTTCGGCGCCGCGACGATCGTCACCGCGGTGCTGACCCTCTTCTTCGCCCTGTTCCCCTACGTCATGCCCTCGTCGACCGACCCGGCGTACAGCCTGACCATCGACAACGCATCCAGCACCGACTACACGCTGACGATCATGTCGTGGGCGGCGCTGATCTTCCTGCCGATGATCGTGCTCTACCAGGGCTGGACATACTGGGTGTTCCGCAAGCGGGTCACGCGCGCGACGATCGAGCGCGCCGCCGCGGAGGTGCACTGAGCGCGCAGCGGACGCGGCGCGGGCGGCTAGTGTCGACAGCGGTATGAACGAATCGGATGCCGAGGGCCCCACCCGCGCGGGAGGGCCACCCGTGGATCCGCGGCTCCTGCGTTACGCGACCGCCTCGCGGGGCTTCTTCGTCGCCCTCGGCCTCCTCTCCCTCGCCCAGACCTCGGTCATCGTGGCGTTCGCGTGGCTCCTCTCGCGCGCGGTCGTCGGCGTCATCGACGGCGTACCCGTCGCGGACCTCACGCAGACCCTGGTGCTCCTCGCCGCGGTGATCGCCGTGCGCGCGACGCTTCTCGCCGTCCGCGAGCGGGTCGCGGCCCACGCCGCCGCACGCGTGCAGTCGCAGCTGCGCGAGGGCCTCCTCGCCGCGGTCGGCCGCCTCGGACCGGGGTGGCTCGCGAGCCGCAACTCGGCGGCGCTCGCGGTGACCGCAGGGCGCGGCCTCGACGCCCTCGAGGCGTACTTCGGGCGCTACCTGCCCCAGCTCGTGCAGACCGTCGTCGCGACGCCGCTCATCATCGCGGTGATGTGGTGGCAGGACTGGATCTCGGGTCTCACCGTCATCCTCACCCTGCCCCTGATCCCGCTCTTCATGGTGCTGATCGGTCTCGCGACGCGCAGCGTCCAGCGGAAGCAGTGGGCGACCCTCGGCCGTCTCGCCGCCCGCTTCTCCGACACCGTGCAGGGGTTGTCGACACTGAAGGTGTTCGGACGTCAGCACCGCGCGGCATCCTCCATCGAGCGGGTCACCGAGGACTACCGGCGCGAGACGATGCGGGTGCTGCGCGTGTCTTTCCTCTCGGGCTTCGCCCTCGAGTTCCTCGCCTCCCTCTCGGTCGCCGTCATCGCCGTCACGATCGGCTTCCGCCTCATCGACGGCTCACTCCTGTTGTCGGTCGGACTCTTCGTGCTCCTGCTCGCCCCCGAGGCCTACCTCCCCGTGCGCCAGGTCGGCGTGCAGTTCCACGCCGCCGCCGAGGGCGTCGCCGCGACCGACGACGTCTTCGCCGTGCTCGACGCCGCCCGCGCGCTTCCCGCCGACCTGACGGAGGGCGCCGCGACGGGCGGCCCGACGGAGACCGCATCCGTGGGCGACCTGGTGCTCGACGACGTCGCCGTCCACTACGGCGAGCGCGTGCTGCCCCCGGTGAGCCTGCGCGCCACCCCCCGCACCGTGACGGTGCTGGCGGGGCCCAGCGGCGTCGGCAAGTCCAGCGTTTTCGCGGCCCTGCGCGGAGCGGTCGTCTTCGACGGGTCCGCGCGCCTCGGTGACACCGACCTCCGCGCCCTCGCCCCCGCCCGGTGGCTCGCGTGGGCCGGTCAGCAGCCCGGACTCATCGGCGGCACCGTCGCCGAGAACGTCGCGCTCGGCGACGACGATCCCGACATCGCCGCCGTCGCACGGGCCCTCGCGCTCGCGTGCGCCGAGGACATCTCCCCCGAGCGGATGCTGGGGGTGCAGGGGGCGGGACTCTCCGGCGGCCAAGCGCAGCGCGTCGCCGTCGCCCGGGCCGTGTACCGGCTCCTCCGCGGGCGCGCACGCGTGCTGGCACTGGATGAACCGAGCGCGGCGCTGGATGCCGAGACGGAGGCGCGCCTCTGGTCCGCCGTCCGCGCGCTCGCCGATGACGGCGCGTGCGTTCTGCTCATCTCCCACCGCACCAGCGCCCACGCGATCGCCGATCAGGTCGTCCGCCTGCACGCCGACGACGACGCCACCGCCGCCGCCGCGCGAGAGGTGACCGCATGACCGCGCGCTCCCGCATCGCCGCGCCGACGAACACCCCCGCCGGTGTCCTCCGCGGCGCCGTCCCGCCCGCCCCGCGCCTGGTGCCCGCCCTCGCCTCCGGGTTCGCCTCCGAGGCTTCGGCGGTGGCGCTCCTCGCCGTGAGCGCCTGGCTGATCGTCCGGGCCAGCGAGCAGCCCCCGGTGCTCTTCCTCACCGCCGCCGTCGTGGGCGTCCGCCTCTTCGCGATCTCGCGCGCGGTCTTCCGCTACCTCGAGCGCCTCACCGGCCACGACGCCGCGCTCCGGCAGCTCGCAGCGACCCGCTCCGCGCTCGTCCGACGCCTCGTGCCGCTCGCCCCCGACGGGCTCACCCGCTCGCGTCGCGGGTCGATGCTCGGGGCGCTCGTCGACGACGTCGACGAGCTCCAGAACCTCCCCTTGCGCGTCATCCAGCCGCTCGCCGCCTCCGCCACCGTCGCCCTCGGCGCGGTGATCCTCGTGAGCATCGTGTGGTGGCCCGCGGGCCTCACGCTGCTGGCCTGCCTCCTCGCCGCCGGGTTCGCCGCCACCGCCTGGGGATGGGCCTCCGGCGCGCGGGCAGAGCGCGCGATCGCGCCGTTGCGCGCAGAGCTGTCGGATGCCGTCCTCGACCAGCTCGGAAGCCTCGACGTCCTCTCGGCCTACGGTGCGGAAGCGGCCGGGCGCGACCGTATCGCCCGCGCGGATCGGGCGCTCCGTCGCGCGATCCTCCGCCGCGCGAGCGCGCAGGCCGGGACCGCCGCGGTCGTGTCCCTCCTCGCCGGCGCGGCGAGTCTCGCCGCGGTGCTCGTGACGGCGGGCCCCGTCGCCGCCGGCACCGTCTCGGCGCCCGCCCTGGCCGTGGTGATCCTCGTCCCGATGGCCGTCTTCGAGGTGTTCACCGCCGTCCCGCTCGCCGCGGCCGCGTGGCGTCAGGTGCGCGCGAGCGCCGAGCGTGTGGCCGAAGCGGTCCCCGCCGACGTGCCCGACGGTCTCGTCACCGACGACCCCGAGCCCACCGGCCTCGGCCCCGCGCTCGGCGACGGCATCCGCCTTCGCGGAGTCTCAGCCCGCTGGCCCGAAGCCGCCGCTCCCGCGCTGCACGACGTCGACCTCGACATCGCGCCGGGCGAGCGGCTGCTCGTCGTCGGCTCCAGCGGCGCGGGCAAATCGACGCTCGCCCACGTGCTCGTGCGCTTCCTCGACGTCACCGGCGACTACACGATCGGGGGCGTGCCGGTCGCGGGACTCTCCACCGACGACGTCCGTCGCACCGTCGGGCTGTGCGAACAGAACCCGATGCTGTTCGACGAGAACATTCGGCAGAATCTCCTGTTCGCGCGCGACACCGCCACGGATGCCGATCTCGAGGCCGCCCTCGAACGCGTCGGTCTCGGACCCTGGCTCCGCGAGCGCGGCGGCCTGGATGCGCGTGTCGGCGAGCGCGGTGCCCTCGTCTCGGGCGGACAGGCGCAGCGGCTCGCCCTTGCGCGGGCGCTGCTCCGCGGGTTCCCCGTCCTGGTCCTCGACGAACCGACCGCGGGAGTGGATCCCGCGGCCTCCGACGCGCTGCTCCGCGATCTACTGGAGGCGGTCGGCGATGATCAGGCGGTGGTGCTCATCTCTCACGTGACCGTACCGGAGGGCCTCATCGACCGCACCGTGCACGTGCGTGCGGGCACGCTCGTCAGCGCGTGACGGTCACCGGCTGCGCCGACGCCTCGACATCCATCTCGGCGGTGGCGGCGATGCGACTCGCCATCCCCGAGAAGATGAAGCCGTGGAAAGGCAGCACCGCCAGCCAGTAGAGGCGGCCGGCAAGCCCCAGCGGGAAGAACACCGCGCGCTGCTCGTAGCGGGAGCCGTTCTCCTCCGCCACGGCGCGGAGCTCGAGCCACGCGAGCCCCGGCACTTTCATCTCGGCCCGGAGCCGCAGGAATGAACCCGGCTCAAGGGCCTCCACGCGCCAGAAGTCCAGCGCGTCGCCGACCTGGAGACGCTCGCGGCTTCGGCGACCGCGCGCCAGACCGATGCCGCCGACGAGACGGTCCATCCAGCCGCGGATCGCCCACAGGATGGGTGAGGAGTACCACCCGTTGGCGCCGCCGATCCCCTCGATGACGCGCCAGAGGGCCTCCTGCGGCGCCGAGGTGTGCGCCGATCGGGCGTCGACGAACACGGTGCGCCCGGCCCAGTCGGGGTCGCTCGGCAGCGGATCGCTCGGGACGCCGAGCACTTCGGCATCCAACCAGCTCGTCTCCACGCGGTCCTCCTGCTCGCGGCCGAGCGCGAGGCGGACGGCGTGCCGATAGCTGGTGAGACCGTCCTCGGGCGGCGGGATCAGGTCGTCGATGTCGTGGTCCTTCATCACGCATTCGTTCTGCAGCGACTCCACGAGCGGCCGCGCGATCGAGCGGGGAATGGGCGTGACGAGGTTCACCCAGTGCGAGGCGAGCCGCGGCGTGAGGACGGGAAGCGCCGCGATCGCGCGCTGCGGCAGACCCGCCACGACGGCGTAGCCGTTCATCATCTGGCCGTAGCGGAGGACGTCGGGCCCGCCGATGTCGACGGCGCGGTTCACGTCGGGGGCGATCTTCGCCGCTCCGAGCAAGTAGTGCAGGACGTCGCGGACCGCGATCGGCTGAATGTGGTTGCGGACCCAGCGCGGGGCCGGCATGTAGGGCAGCACCTCGGTGAGATGGCGGACCATCTCGAAGGATGCCGAGCCCGACCCGATGACGACGCCCGCCTGCAGGACGAGGGTCGGCACGCCCGAGGCGAGGAAGACCTCCCCGACCTCCACGCGCGAGCGCAGGTGCGCCGACAGGGGCGCGTCCTCGGGGTGGAGACCGCCGAGATAGACGATGCGCGACACTCCGGCGCCCGCCGCCGCGTCGGCGACGGTGCGCGCGGCACGGCGGTCGGCGTCCTCGAACGCCGCGCCCGCGGACATCGAGTGCACGAGGTAGTAGAGGACGTCGACGTCCGCGGTCGCCTCCGCCATCGCCTCGGCATCGGTGGCGTCGCCCTGCACGGACTCGACGTCGGCTCCCCACGTGAACGCGCCGAGCCGCGATGTGTCGCGCGCGAGGACCCGCACGCGGTAGCCCGCGGCGAGGAGGCGGGGGACGAGGCGACCGCCGATGTAGCCGGTGGCGCCGAGCACGAGGACACGCGGGGGCGTGCCGTCCTCGGCGGGGACGGCCACCAGGGCCGCTTCTCGTCCGGTCGGTGTGGAGAGATCGTCCATGACGGAAGGCTACGCGCGCGGTCGGTCCTGCGGACCCGTTTGACCCGAATCCGCCTCGCCGTCGAACCGGTGAGCGGCGGCGACCGCGGCGGCGAAGCGGGAGCGCGGGGCGGCGAGCACCTCGGCGACGGCGCCCTCCTGCACGAGGGCACCGTCCTCGACGATCACGAGGCGCTCGGCGATCCCGACCGCGTCCGCCGCATCGTGCGAGACGACGACCGAGGTCACCCCGGTCGTGGCGAGCTGTGCCCGCAGGAGCACGCGGATCTCGGCGGCGGTCGCGACGTCCAGAGAGGTGAGCGGCTCGTCGAGGAGCAGCAGCCGCGGTTCGACGGCGAGCGCCCGCGCGAGCGCGACCCGCTGCTGCTGTCCGCCCGACAGGGCGTCGGGGGCGAGCTCGCCGGTGCCCGCAAGCCCCACGCGCTCGAGCCAGACCTCGGCGTCCGCGCGGGCCGCGCGCGCGGCCACCCCGCGGGCCCGCGGACCGAAGGCGATGTTCTCCCGCACGCTCAGGTGCGGGAAGAGGCGGGGATCCTGCCCGAGAAGGGAGATCCCGCGCGCGGCGGGATCGAGGTGCACCCCCGACGGCCCGCCGGCGAGGAGGTCGCCGCCGAGCCGGATCGCTCCGGCATCGAGTCGGACGAGTCCGGCGAGGGCCTGGAGGAGCGTGGACTTGCCGGCCCCGCTCGGCCCCATGACGGCCAGGGTGCCGCCCGCGGGCACCTCGAGTTCCACGTCCACGGTGAATCGACTCCGCGCGACGACGACGTGCGCGTCCAGCGCCGCCGCCGTCATGACGGCACCCCCTGTCCGGTCGGACGCCAGGCCCGCACGAGGAGGAGCACCCCGACCGCGGTGAACAGCAGCAGCAGCGACAGGGCGATCGCCGTCCCCTGTGTGACGCCCGCCCCGTTGAAAGCGGTGTAGATCGCCAGCGGCATGGTCTGGGTGACGCCCGGTGCGTTTCCGGCGAACAGGGCGGTGGCCCCGAACTCGCCGATGGCCCGTGCGAAGCAGAGGACGACACCTGCCACGATCCCGGGAGCGGCGAGGGGAAGGGTGATGCGCCGGAGGATGGTCCAGCGGCCGGCGCCGAGTCCGGCGGCAGCCTGCTCGTAGCCGACCCCGGTCGCGCGGAGGGATCCCTCGACGGCGAGGACGAGGAAGGGCAGCGCGACGAAGGTCTGCGCGATCACGACCGCGGGCGTGGAGAACGGCAGGCGGATGCCGAGGTCGGCGAGAACGCCGCCGAGCCACCCCGTTCTGCCGAACAGGTACAGGAGCGCAACGCCGCCCACCATCGGGGGCAGGACGAGCGGCACCGTGACGAGCGCGCGGAGGAGTCCCGCGGTGCGTGCGGAGCTCCGCGCGATCACGATCGCGAGCGGGATGCCGAGGATCGTGCACACCCCGGTGGCGACGATCCCGGTCGAGAGCGACAGCCCCAGTGCGGACAGCGCCTGCGGGGAGGTGACGTCGGCGACGAGCGACGACCACTGCACCCGGGCGACGAGCGCGACGAGCGGGACGAGGAGGAGCGCGAGCGCCACGACAGCCGGGAGGACGAGGATGCGCGGGACGAAGCCTGCAGCCTGTCGGGATCCGGGCCGACGTAGGCTCACGGCGATCCGAACCCGTCCTCGGCGAGGACCGACCGGCCGCCCTCGCCGAGGACGAAGGCCACGAACGCCGCGGCGACCTCGGGATCGGCGGCGTCCTCGAGCGCGACGATCGGGTAGCGGTTGACGACATCCGCGGCACCCTCCGGGACGATCACCTCGACATCGTCGCGCCCGGCGACGTCGGTGGCGTAGACGAGTCCGGCGTCGGCCTCGCCCGCCGCGACCTTCGTCAGCACCGCGGTGACGTTCTGCTCGGAGCTGGCCGGGATGACGCGGAGGCCCCGATCGGCGAGCAGGACCTGCGACGCCGCACCGCACGGCACCTCGGGCGCGCACAGCACGACGCGCGCCGCGGGATCGGAGAGATCGGCGAGACCCTCGATCTCTGCGGGGTTCCCCGTCGGCACCGCGATGACGAGGGTGTTGGTGGCGAACAGCGCCGGTTCCGCGGCGAGGCCCGCCTCGACGACGCTCGCCATGGTCTCCTCGTCGGCCGAGGCGAAGACGTCGGCGGGTGCGCCCTCGACGATCTGGGTGGCGAGCGTGCTCGATCCGTCGTAGGAGATCGGGCGGACGTCCACGCCCGGGTAGGCCTGCTCGAACTGTGCGGCGATCTCATCGAAGGCGACGGCGAGGGACGCCGCGGCGAAGATCGTGACCTCTCCGGTCAGCGCGTCGGCACCGCCGCCGGGCGTCTCCCCCGCCTGCGGATCCTCCGTCGGAGACGAGGCGCACCCGCCGAGCAGAAGCACGCACGCGGCAAGCGCGGAAAGGAGAGGAAGCGAGCGGGAGCGCGGCACGTCAGTCCTTCGGGGTCTCGACGATGACGGTGGTGGCCTTGACGACGGCGACGGCGAGCGACCCGACTTCGAGGCCGAGCGCATCCACCGCCTCGGTGGACATCAGCGACACCACGCGGTGCGGGCCGGACTGGATGTCGACCTGCGCCATCACCGTGTCCCGCACGATGCGGGTCACGAGCCCCGTGAAGCGGTTGCGCGCGCTGGAGAGGACGTCGGTCGGGTCGTCCGGCCGCGCCGCGAGGGCGACTGCGCGCTCGGCGAGGGCCGCCCCGGGAATCTCCGCGGGGCTCGCGCCGGTCGTCGGGAGGGTTCCGGCATCCACCCACCGCCGCACGGTGTCGTCGCTCACGCCTAGGAGACGCGCAGCGTCCGCGATCTTGTAGGCGGTCATCGCGTCACGATATCACCGTGAATGCGGTGGAAAGGCGGTGAATTCTCCGCACCTGCGGATCCCGGCATCCGACCGGTGCTCGCGTCGTAGCCTGAGGGGGTGCCCCTTCCCCCGCTGGTCGCGCCCGTGGACGCCCTCGATCCCGCCGAGGCCTCCCGCACCGCCCGCCACGCGGTCCTTGCGGGATTCGGCGAGATCGGTCAGCGCCGCCTCGCCGCCGCCCACGTCGCGGTGATCGGAGCGGGCGGTCTGGGGTCGCCCGTGATCCTCGCCCTCGCCGCAGCCGGTGTCGGCCGCCTCACCGTCATCGACGACGACGTCGTGGAGGTCTCCAACCTGCAGCGCCAGGTGCTGCACCGCCACCGCGACGCCGGCCGCCCGAAAACGGCGTCGGCGATCCGGGCGGCGGCCGATCTCTCCCCCGGCACCCGCGTCGACGCCGTGACCGAGCGGATCGCACCCGGCAACGCCGCCGCGCTCCTCGCGGACGCCGACGTCGTGATCGACGGCAGCGACACCTTCGCAACGCGTCGCGCGGTCGCGGACGCCTGCGAGAGCCTCGGCATCCCCCTCGTCTGGGGCGTGGTGCAGGAGTTTCACGCCCAGGTGACGATCTTCTGGACGCCGACGGATGCCGCGCTCCCGGCCGTCCGCCTCGCCGACCTCTACCCGGAGGGCAGCGAGGGCGATGTCCCCACGTGCGCCGCGGTGGGAGTGCTCGGATCGCTCTGCATCCAGGTCGGCGGCATCCTCGCCACCGAGACCGTCAAGCTGCTCACGGGGATCGGGGAGCCCCTCCTCGGCCGCGTCCTGGTGGTGGACGCGCTCCGCGGGCGCACGTCCGAGGTGCCGCTGCGGCCGAGCCGGATGCCTGTTCCGGCCGTCTCGCCGGCGAACGCACCCGCACCCGCCCCGACCCCGGTGCCCGACGTCGACCTGCAGGCGGCGCTGTCGGCATCCCGCGCGGGCGCGTTGCTCCTCGACGTCCGCGAGCCGGCCGAAACCGCCACCGGGACGATCCCGGGGTCCGTGACCATCCCGCTCGCCGAGCTGCTCGCCGAACCGGACCGAGTGACGGCATCATCCGTCGTGGTGATCTGTCACGCCGGCGGTCGCGCCCGCCGCGCCGCCGAGGTGCTCCGCTCCCGCGGCGTCGATGCCGCGGTGCTCACGGGCGGGCTCTCGGCGTGGCCGCACGCGACAGACCTTTCGCCAGCGCCGAGCACGATCGCCGAGGAGTCTTCCGCGTGACCGATGACCTGATCGACCTCGACGCCCACCGCGCGACCGTGCTCGCCGCCGCGCCCCTCCTCGCCTCCGAGGTCCTGCCGCTCGCGGCCACCCTCGGACGCACCCTCCGGGAGCCGGTGCACGCGGCCGTCGACCTCCCCGTCTTCGACAACTCCGCGATGGACGGCTTCGCCGTCCGCGGCGAGGACGTCACCGGGGTGAACGAAGACCGCCCCGCCCGGCTGCGCGTCGTCGCCGACATCCCCGCCGGGTCGGGCGAGGACCCGCCGCTCGGCCCGGGCGAGGCGGCCCGCATCATGACCGGGGCGCCGATGCCGAGCGGGGCCGACACGATCGTCCCGTTCGAGAGCACCGCCGGCGGGCTCGCCGATTCGCTCGGTGAGGTGCTGGTGGTCGCCGCGCCCGCACCGGGAGTCCACGTGCGTCGCCGGGGCGAGGACTGCGTCGCCGGAGCCGAGATCCTCGCCGCGGGAACCGCGCTCGGTCCGCTCCAGCTGGCCTCCGCCGCGGCGGCCGGGGTGCCCGCGGTGACGGTCGCCCGCCGTCCGCGGGTCGCGGTGGTCTCCACCGGCACCGAGCTGGTCGCGCCGGGGGCACCGCTCCGCCGCGGCGAGATCCCCGAGTCCAACGGCATCCTGCTGGAGATGCTCGCGCGCGAGGCCGGCGCCGAGATCGTCGCCCGCGAGGTCGTCGACGACACCGTCGGCGGCCCCCTCGGGGCGATCGCGCGCGCCGAGGAGTCGGACGCGGACCTCGTAATCTTCTCAGGCGGCGTCAGCGCGGGCGCCTACGAAGTGGTCAAGTCGACCCTCGGCGCGTGGATGACCTTCTCGAAGGTGCGGATGCAGCCCGGCAAGCCGCAGGGGTTCGGGGTCTCCCCCGCCGGGACGCTGCTGTTCGGTCTTCCGGGGAATCCCGTCAGCGCCGCGGTGTCGTTCGAGGTGTTCGTGCGCCCGGCGCTCCTCGCGATGCAGGGGCGGAGCGACCTCGCCCGTCCGGTCGTCGCCCTCCCCGCCGCGCGCGGGTGGCGGACGCCGCCGAAACGCGCGCAGTTCCTCCCCGTGCGGATCGACCGTGCCGATCCGGCGCAGTGGCGGGCCGTCCCGGCCACGAGCGGCGGGTCGCACCTGGCGGGCGGGCTCGCCCGCGCGGAGGCGTACGCGATGGTGCCCGCCGAGGTGGCCGCGGTCGAGGAGGGCGATCTCGTCGATGTCATGCTGATCCCATGAGTTTCACCCACCTGGATGCCGCCGGCCACGCGCGCATGGTCGATGTCACCGAGAAGGTCCCCACCGCCCGCTCCGCCACCGCACGGGGTCTCGTGCGGTGCGCCCCCGAGGTCGTCGCCGCGCTCCGGGACGGCACCGTCCCCAAGGGCGACGTCCTCGCCGTCGCCCGCATCTCGGGCATCCAGGCCGCCAAGCGCACGCCGGAGCTGCTCCCGCTCGCGCACGTCATCGGCGTCCACGGCGCGACGGTGGACCTGGTGATCACGGACGCCGGTGTCGAGATCGAGGCCACGGTCCGCACCGCCGATCGGACGGGCGTCGAGATGGAGGCCCTCACCGCGGTGACCGTCGCCGGGCTCGCCGTGATCGACATGGTGAAGGCGCTCGACAAGGGCACGTCCCTCGAATCGGTGCGCATCACCCGCAAGACGGGCGGGAAGAGCGGCGACTGGGTCCGATCCGAGGGATCGTGAGCGGCAGGCCGCGTCTCGGCGCCATCGTGCTCGCCGGCGGCCGGGCCACGCGCCTGGACGGAGCCGACAAACCGCTGCTGGACGTCGGCGGTCGCTCGCTCCTCGATCGGGCGGCGGATGCCGCGGCCACCGTCGGCGCCGTCGCGCTCACGATCGTCGGTCCCGAGTCGGCTCTCTCGGGTGTGGAGATCCCGACCCGCTGGGTGCGCGAGGAACCGCCCTTCGGCGGACCCGCCGCCGCGATCGTCGCCGCCCTCGCCGCGACGTCCGCGGCGGGTGCGCCCGAGTGGACGCTCGTCCTCGCCGGCGACCTCCCGCACGCGGAGGAGGCTGCGCGCCTGCTCGTGGCCGACCTGGACCTCTTCCCCGCCGACACCGACGGCGTGTGCCTCGCCGACGCGTCGGGACGGCCGCAGTGGCTCACCGGGGTGTACCGCACCCGGGCGCTGCGGGAGGCGGCATCCGCTCTCCCCGAGCGAGGTCGCGACGCCGCCGTCCGCGCCCTCCTGGACGATCTCGCCGTCGCCGTCCTCCGCGCCCCGGCGCACGTGACCGACGACGTGGACACGTGGGAGGATCTTCAGCGGGCGCGGCGCCGTTTCGCCTCCGCCCCGTCCACCGCCGAGGAGGCCCCGCGATGACCGAACGCACCCTTCCCCCCGAGGCGCTGGACGCGTGGGCGACGATCCTCCGCGATCACTTCGGACTCGTGCCCGACGACATCCCGATCGCGCTGGTGCTCGACCTCGCGCGCGACGTCGCTCACGACGTGGCCCGCCCCGCGGCCCCCCTCAGCGCCTTCGTGGCCGGCCTCGTCGCCGGGCGCGCCGGCGGATCCGCCGACGACATCGCCGCCGCCGTCGCGGCGATCACCGGGCTCGCCCGCGCGCACGCCCAGGACACCGCGGGAGGGACGCCGTGACCCGCGTCCGGTTCTTCGCCGCAGCGCAGGAGGCGGCCGGCACCGACGCCGCGGACTACGACGTCGCGACCCTCGGCGCTCTGCGCGCCGAGCTCACCGCCGCGTACCCCGCCCTCGCCGGCATCCTGCCGCGCTGCGCGGTGCTCGTCGACGGCGCGCGCGTGGGCGATGACACCCCGCTCACCGATGCGCAGACCGTCGACGTGCTGCCGCCCTTCGCGGGCGGGTGACGCGGGCGGGAGGCGGTCAGCCGCCGAGCCCGAGCCAGGTGGCGGTGCCGTCGACCTCGACCTGCTTCTTCCACACCGGGAGGTCGGTCTTGATCGCCTCGATGAGCGTGCGGCAGACCTCGAACGCCGTCGCGCGGTGCGGGCTCGCCACGGCGATGACGACCGCGATGTCCCCGACCCCGAGCGTCCCCACCCGGTGACTCACGGCAACGCGCGCCTCGGTCTCCCCCGCGGCCGCGGCCGCGATGCGTCCGAGCGCGGCGGCGGCGTCCGGATGCGCGGAGTACTCGAGCGCGGCGACCTCCCGCGCGGCATCCGGGTCGTGATCGCGCACCCGCCCGACGAAGGTCGTCTCGGCGCCCATCGCCGGGTCGGCCACGGCGTCCAGGTGTGCGGAGAGATCGAGCGGCGCGTCGCTGATGTCGGCGCGGACGACGACGGCCATCAGTGGTCGCCGCCGGCGACCTGCTCGATGACGTGGGCGGCGATCGAGACGATGACCGGCATGCCGTCCCGGACACCGCCGGGCGACCCCGGGAGGTTGACGACGAGGGCCCCGTGCGGGTCGACGACACCCGCCACGGCGCGCGAGATCATGCCGGTGGGCATCTGCGCGGTGCCGATGCGCCGGAGCTCCTCAGCGATCCCGGGGATCGGGCGCGTGAGGACGCGCGAGGTCCCCTCGGGGGTCTCATCCCGCGGGCCGAGACCGGTGCCCCCCGTCGTGACGATCAGGCGCACGCCCGCGAGGACCTGCGCGGTGATCGCCCGCTCGACGCTGTCGGCGCCGTCCGGGATGATCAGCGCCTCGTCGCAGGAGAAGCCCGCGTCACGGAGCGCCGCGACGGCGACGGGTCCGCTGCGGTCCTCGCGCGTTCCGGCGGCGGATCGGTCGGACACCGTCAGGACGGCTGCGCGGATCATCCCCTCAGCCTAGGCCTGCGCCGTCCCCACCGGTCGGAGCGGGGCGATCACGACCACGAATCGATCGTCCCGGCATCCGCGGATCCGGCCGACGCGCGGCGGGCACGCGCGGCGAGGGCGAGAGCCTCCGGGCGATCGAGGGCGTGCAGCGCCGACGGCCCGATCCGCCGGTCCCACAGGGCTGCGAAGGCCTCGGCATCCGCGCGGCGCCGACCGATGAGCGCCGGCACCGGCAGATAGCGGGCGTCCTCCTCCGCGCCGGCACCCCCGAGCAGGCGTCGGACGATCCATGCCCGCCCGCCGCGACCCACCTCCATCACGTACCGGGGCGTGCGGACCGCGCCGAAGAGCTCCGCGAGCGCCTCGGCGAGGAGCCGCTGGTCCGCGAGGGCCGCGTGGGGGAAGCCGATCCACACGTCGATGTGGTCCGGGGATCCGCGGTCCTCGGTCACCGACGGTGCGCCGACGGCACCCCGGGTGCGGCCCGCGGACTCCAGGCTCGCGCCGACGACCGCGGCGATCCGCGCGTACAGCTCGACACCGTCGCCTCGACTCGCCCGCCAGGCCGACACGAGGGGCGGCAGCGCCCACAGGCCCGCGCCGCCGAGGACGACCGCGCCCACGATCGCCGCGAGCGGTCCGGCCGTCGCCGCCGCCGCGATCCCTGCCGCGACCAGCGTCGCGATGCCGCCGATCGCCCCACCGAGCACGCGCGATGTCCGTCGCCGGGCGCGGAACACGGGCGTGCCCGGACGACGGGCGACGAGAGCGCCGGCCGCCTCGCGATCGACGTACGGCTCGCCGACGCGCCATTCCGCCCGCGTGGCGGCACGTCCGCCCAGGTCGGACGCGGCGTTGAGCGCGGCCACCGGAACGTCCCGCCGGTGCTCCACGAGGTCGGTGAGCAGGGTGCGCTGCCGCGCCGACGCCGCGGCGGCGAGCCCTCGCACCACGCGGGACCGGTCGTCGCGGTCGAGCCCCCACAGCCGAGCGTGCTTGCGCCGCAGCCGATCCACATCCGGCGCCGCGCGCAGGGGCACGCCCGCGGGGAGGACCGCGGTGACCGACCAGTTGTGCGCGACCTTCCCGGGCCACGCCGGATCGCACCGCAGGGTCCGGCCGCGCAACTGCTGCACCGCGGATGCCGTGGCCACCGCGGTCAGATCGATGAGCGTGTTCACCGCTGGGCAGTCCCACCCCTCGCCGAACAGCCCCCGCGTGCCGACGACGACCCCGACGGGGCCGTCGGAGAGCAGGGCGGAGACCGCGCGCACCATCCCCGCCGCGCCGACACCCGGCGCGTGCACCCGCGACACGACGCCGCCCTCGAGCGGGGCCGCCGCCACCGGCACCCCGAGCTCCCGCTCGAGGGCGGGGAGGAGCACGTCCTCGTCGCGCGTGGCGATGTGGGTGCGGGACCCGGTGACGAGCACCGGATACAGGCCGCGGGCGGCGACGTCGGCGGCCACGACGTCGAAGGTCCGCAGCGCGCCCGCCGCCGAGACGAGCCCGCCGAGACGGTTGCCGTGGCGTTCGAAATCGGCGACCACCAGCGCCCGGAGCCGATCGTCGCCGATCTCCCGACGTTCGATCCGCAGGATGTCGCACACCGCGTGGTCCTTCGCGAGCGACGACGCCAGCAGCGTGTCGACCGGATCGCGCGAGCGTCGCACGCCGCGATCGGTGAGGCTGTAGCCGAAGTCCGCGAGCGCCCGACGGATCCGCTCCCACTGCTCGGAGCGGGCGGGGTCGGGGAGGATACGCTCCACCGCGTAGCGGCCGAGCAGCCGCAGCGCCTCCTCCGAGGTGGGCGGCCGCCGTGCGGCGTGCGGCAGCAGATCCACCAGAGGATGGTGCGGCGCGACGGTGTAGAGCATCGCGGCGGCGGCCTCCGCGCCGCCGAAGTCCGCCCCGAAGGCGGCCGCCAGACGGGCATCCGCATCACCGTCGACATCCGCGGGCTGCAGAGCCTCCACGAGGTGCGCGAGGCCTGCATCCCGCGAGAACGTCGACCGCAGGAGCACGTCGAGTCCCTCGGCGTGGGCACCCAGGAACGCCATCTCCTGTGCCGTCGGCTCGACGAACCGGACGAGGTCGCGGAACGGGGCGAGATTGCCCTCGCGGACGACAGCGGGCACGGGCACCTCGTAGTCGACGTCGCCGAGGAGCGAGGTGTAGTTGTCGTACTCGTCGGCGTCATCGGGCGAGGGCAGGGTCGCCGTCAGCCCGATGACCAGCGGCCGCCGACCGGCGTCGCGCAAGCGGGCGACGAGGGCCGCGACCACCAGCGCCCAGTGATCGAGCAGGTGATGGCATTCGTCGAGGACGATCGTGTCGATCCCGTGGGCGACCAGGCGGTCCAGCAGATCGCGCGCACGCGGGTGGAGGGCGGCGACGAGGAAATCGGCGTCCTCGCGGGCGAGTCGTCGGCGCAGCCGCCGGGAACGCCGCGCGATGCCCGAGCGGTAGGCATCCGGATTGGTCCGGGCGAGGTCGGCCACCCCCGCCGCGGCCGACTCCGCCGACCGACCGTCGGCCTCGAGCTCCTCGCACCAGCGGGTGTGGGCGAGCCCGGCCAGCGGGTTCACCGCGTCGAGGACGCTCAGGACCTGGTAAGTGAGGGCCGTCAGGGCCCGGGGATCGTCGGGGTCCTCGGAGACCTGCGCGGGATCAGGGCTGAGCGCGATCGCCGCCTCGGCCCACTGCCGGCGCACGGTGAGCGTCGGGGCGAGGACGAGGGTGCGCGCGCCGCGCTCGACGGCGAGCAGGAGCCCCAGCAGCGTCTTGCCCGACCCCGGCGGCGCGACGATGTGGAGCGGATCCTCCGTCTGCACCGACACCCGATCCAGGACGTCCGCCTGATAGTGGCGGAGGTCTCCGGAGAACGTCCACCCCGCGAGCGCCGCCCGTGCTGCCGGCATCCGCTCAGCGGGCGCCGGTCGCGGCCGGGCTGCGCGCCGGTTCGAGCCGGATCACGACCGACTTCGATGTCGGGGTGCCCGAGACGTCGGCGACCGAGTCCAGCGGCACCAGCACGTTCGTCTCCGGATAGTAGGCCGCGGCGTTCCGGCGCGGGGTGTCGTACGCGACGAGGCGGAACGACGGAGCACGCCGCTCTTGGAGCCCGGCGGGCCCCTGCCACTCCGACACGAGATCGACCAGGTCGCCGTCTGCGAAGCCCTGCTCGCGGATGTCGTCGATGTGGGCGAGGACGACGCGACGGCCCCCGTGGATACCCCGGTAACGATCGTCCTTGCCGTAGATCGTGGTGTTGTACTGATCGTGCGACCGGAGGGTCTGCAGCAGCAGACGCCCCTCCGGGATCCTCGGGTACTCCAGCGGATTGACGGTGAACCGCGCCCGCCCGTCGACGGTGTCGAAGCGGCGCTCGTCGCGCGGTGGATTGGGCAGGAAGAACGTGCGCCCCTTCGCGATGCGCTGCTCGTAGTCTTCGAACCCCGGCACCACCCGGGAGATGTGCGCGCGGATGCCGGCATAGTCGCCCTCGAGCGAGGTCCAGTCCGCGCGCGGGCCGGTCTCGCCGTCGAACAGCAGCGCGCACAGCCGCGCGACGATCGCCACCTCGCTGAGGAGTCCATCCTCCGGCGGCGCCAGGCGCCCCCGCGAGGCGTGGACGGCCCCCATCGAATCCTCGACCGTCACGCGCTGCTCGGCTCCGCCCCGCCGATCGCGGTCGGTCCGTCCGAGGGTCGGGAGGATGATCGCCCGCTGACCGGTGACGACGTGCGAGCGATTGAGCTTGGTCGACACCTGCACGCTCAGGTCGACCCGCGCCATGGCCGCTTCCACGACCGCGGTGTCGGGGGTCGCCGACACGAAGTTGCCACCCATCCCGAAGAACACCCGCACCGCTCCGTCGCGCATGGCGCGGATCGCCTGCACGGTGTCGAACCCGTGCTCCCGCGGTGGCTCGAAGGAGAACTCCGCCGCCAAAGCATCGAGGAACGCCGTCGACGGCTTCTCGTAGATCCCCACGGTGCGGTCGCCCTGGACGTTCGAGTGACCGCGCACGGGGCAGACGCCCGCCCCCGGACGGCCGATGTCGCCGCGGAGCAGCAGCACGTTCACGACCTCGCGGAGGGTGGGCACGGAGTGCTTGTGCTGGGTCAGTCCCATCGCCCAGCAGACGATCGTGGCCGACGATTCGGCCACGACGTCGCCGAGCGCGCGGATGCGGTCCACGCTGAGCCCGGTCGCGGTGACGAGGTCGTCCCAGGCGAGCGCCAAGAGCGCGTCGCGGTAGGCGGCGAACCCACTGGTGAAGGTCTCGATGAACGCGGTGTCGAGGATCGCGGCATCCGTCTCGGCCCGTTCGAGGAGGTGCTTGCCGATGCCCTGGAAGAGCGCCTGGTCGCCGCCGAGACGGATCTGGACGAAGTCGTCGGCGAGCGCGGTGCCGCCGAGGGCGATGCCGCGGGGCGTCTGCGGGTTCTCGAAGCGGAGGAGCCCGGCCTCCGGCAGCGGGTTGACCGCGATGATCCGCGCCCCGCGCTGCTTCGCCTTCTCGAGCGCCGAGAGCATGCGGGGGTGGTTCGTCCCGGGGTTCTGCCCGGCGACGATGAGCAGATCCGCGGCGTGGATGTCCTCGATCGACACCGTGCCCTTGCCGATCCCGATCGTCTCTGACAGGGCCGCGCCGCTGGATTCGTGGCACATGTTGGAGCAGTCGGGGAGGTTGTTGGTCCCGAGCCCCCGCACCAGCAGCTGATAGAGGAACGCCGCCTCGTTGGAGGTGCGCCCCGAGGTGTAGAACACCGCCTCGTCCGGATCGTCGAGGGCGGACAGCGCTCCGGCGATCTCCCGGAGCGCGTCGTCCCAGGTGATCGGACGATAGTGCGAGGCGCCCTCGTCGAGGATCACCGGGTGGGTGAGGCGCCCCTGCTGCCCGAGCCACCAGTCGTCGTGCGCGGCGAGGTCGGCGATGCTGTGCCGGGCGAAGAAGTCCGGACCCACGCGGCGCAGCGTCGCCTCCTCGGCGACGGCCTTGGCGCCGTTCTCGCAGAACTCGGCGACGTGCCGCTTGTCCTCCTCCGGCCAGGCGCACCCGGGGCAGTCGAAGCCGTCCTTCTGGTTGACACGCAGCAGCGTCCGGGCGGTGCGTGCCACGCCCATCTGCTCCTGCGCGATCTGCAGCGCGTGAACGACGGCGGGCACCCCGACGGCCACGGTCTTCGGAGCGCCGACGGTGAGCTCGGACTCGTCGATGTTCTCCCGCGGTGCCTTCGTCGCCATCGCCCCAGGCTAGCCGCCCGGGTCGCGCCGTCGCGTGCGGTGCGTCTCACGCGTCGTCACAGATTCGAAACACAGGAGAAGGCCCGGGGCAATCCGGTACCGGTAACGTCACGCGTGTTCGCGCCGGCCCCCGACGGCGCGCAATTGGAGGACGCGATGAGCGCAGCAGCCGTCGAACGTCTCCCCGAGCGAGGACTCGGGTTGGCGCTGGACATCCTCGAGCAGGTCGCCCGCAGCGACGGCGGTCTCAGCGCGGCGGAGATCGCCCGGCACGTGCGAGCCGCCCGCGCCACGGTGTACCGCGTGGTCAACGCCCTCGCCCGCGACGGCTACCTGATGCGTCCCGACGACGTGTCGGGGTTCGTCCTCGGCCCCCGCGCCCTCGATCTCGCCGATGCGATGGACGAGAGTCGCCTCCGCGCGCTCCCCCGCCCCCTGGCGGAGAACGCCTGACCAGAGCGGCGAGGGCTCAGCGGCGACCGATGCCGAAGACCCCGCGGATGACGCCGTCGAGGATCTTCCCCGTCGCGGGCGACCCGAGGATCTCCTCGAGCGGTGAGGACGACCGGGTCGTGCGGCGTGTCCGCGAGGTCCCGGCGGTCTTCTTCAGCAGACGCTCGTACTCGCGCTGCGCCTTCTTCTCGGCATCCTCGGCCTTCTTCCGCTCGGCCGCCTCCGCCTTCTCCATCGCGGCGCGCTGGCGGGCGAGCTCCGCATCCGTCTTCGCCTGCTCGCGCGCCGCCTCGTCCGCCGCGGCGCGGGCGTCGGCGGCCTGCATCTTCGCCGCCAGGATCTCCCGCGCCGACTCGCGGTCCACCGCCGTTCCGTAGGCGGGCAGGAGCGGGGATGCGGCGACGGCGGCGACGATCTGCGCCTCCGGCGTCGGTGACATCAGACCCCGCGGGGCCTGCAGCCTCGTCCAGGCGACCGGCGACGGCGCACCCTTCTCGTTCATGACGGTGACGATCGCCTCGCCGGTGCCGAGCTCCTGCAGCACCCGCTCGAGGTCGTAGCCCGACGTGGGGTAGGTGCCGACGGTCGCGCGCAGCGCCTTGGCGTCGTCCGGGGTGAACGCGCGCAGCGCGTGCTGCACGCGCGAACCGAGCTGCGCCAGGACGTCGGCGGGGACGTCCTTCGGCGTCTGCGTGACGAAGAACACCCCGACGCCCTTCGAGCGGATCAGGCGCACGGTCTGGACGATGGCGGCGAGGAAGTCCTTCGACGCGTCGCGGAAGAGCAGGTGCGCCTCGTCGAAGAAGAACACCAGCTTCGGCTTGTCGATGTCGCCGACCTCGGGCAGCACCTCGAACAGCTCGGCGAGCAGGTACATCAGGAACGTCGAGAACAGCGCCGGCTTGTCGATGACGCCGGGCACCTCGAGCAGGCTGATGATGCCGCGGCCGTCCGGGGCGGTGCGCAGGAACTCGCGCACGTCCAGCTCGGGTTCGCCGAAGAAGACGTCCGCCCCCTGGTCGGCGAAGGTGATCAGCTGGCGAAGGATGACCCCCGCCGTCGCGGCCGAGAGCCCGCCGAGGGCCTTCAGCTCGCCCTTGCCCTCGTCGCCGGTGAGGAAGGTGAGCACCGCCCGGAGGTCGGAGAGGTCGACGAGCGCGAGCCCTTCGCGGTCGGCGTAGTGGAAGACGAGCCCGAGGCTGGATTCCTGCGTGGCGTTGAGCCCCAGGACCTTGCTCAGAAGGAGCGGCCCGAACCCTGACACGGTCGCGCGGACCGGGATTCCGTGCCCGATGCCGCCGAGGGCGAAGTACTCCGTGGCGGATGCCGCCGGCTGCCAGTCCTGGCCGATGCCCCGCGTGCGGGCGAGCAGCTTCTCGCTCGCCTCTCCCGGGGTCGCGACCCCGGAGAGGTCGCCCTTGATGTCGGCGGCGAAGACCGGGACCCCGTGGGCGGCGAGCTGCTCGGCCAGGCCCTGCAGCGTCCGGGTCTTGCCGGTGCCGGTCGCCCCCGCGACCAGGCCGTGCCGGTTCATCATGGCCAGCGGGATGCGCACCTGCGCCTCGGGCACGGGATCGCCGTTCACGAGGGCGCCGACGGCGATCGTCGGTCCCTCGAAGGCGTATCCGCGGACGATCGCGGCGACCTCGTCGCCCGTGAGGGGGCCCGCCTCGTCGGTGGTGACGGGACCGGCCACATCGGGCGCGGCAGCTGCATCGGGCGCATCGGGCGCGGCAGGCGCATCGGGCGTCGCCACCGCCGTCGGGGCGACCTGTTCCGCCGACGCCACGCCCGCTCGCGCCCGTGCGGCCTCGACCTCGGCGGCCGCCAGGGCGGCCTTCGCCGCAGCCGCCTTC
This sequence comes from Microbacterium aurantiacum, assembly GCF_031625015.1. Classification (NCBI taxonomy): domain Bacteria; kingdom Bacillati; phylum Actinomycetota; class Actinomycetes; order Micrococcales; family Microbacteriaceae; genus Microbacterium; species Microbacterium aurantiacum. The sequence continues at coordinate 1,799,839 of NZ_JAHWXH010000001.1, read as the reverse complement.
GCCGCCGCCTCCGCGGCCTCCGCCTCGGCCCGGAGCCGCGCGAGTTCGGCCTCGGCGAGGGCGGCGTCGGACGGGTCGGGCGCGGTCATGGCGCTCAGCCTAGCGAGCGCGCTCCGTCGCACCACCCGATCCGGCGCCCGCATCGGCATCCGGCTCATCCTCCGGGATCTCCCGGGCCAGCGGTCGGGCCATCGCACCCGCGAGGACCAGCACGACACCGACACCGACGAGGATTCCCGCGAGGGTGTCCGACAGCCAGTGGGCGTGGACGGCCGTACGGCTGAACGCCATGAGCAGCACCCACGCGGCGCCCACGAGGATGACCCACAGGCGGGGGAAGAGCACGAGCGCGACGGCGGCGATCGTCGCGGCGTTGGCGACGTGCCCGGAGGGGAACGATCCGAAGTCGGCCACGACGAGGATCTGCTCGGGACGCTCGCGTCCGAAGCTCTGCTTGAGCAGCTGCACGGCGCCGGCGGAGAGGATCGAGGCCGCGAGGAAGAACACCGCGCCCCACCGCCGCCCGAAGAACCACAGGGCCACCGTGCCGCCGATGGGGACGACGAAGACGCCGAACCAGCCGCCGCCGAGGAAGTCCATCGCCTGGGACACCGCGACGAAGACCGGAGAGGCGAGGGCGACGAGGAGGTCGTTCCACCACAGGTCGATGGCGAAGGGCGTGTTCCCGCGCGCGAAGGTCCACGCACCGAGCCCGACCGCCGCCGCGATCATCACCACCCCGAGGATGATCCAGCTCACACGCGCCCGCGCTGCGACGCGTTCCGCTTCGACGTTGACGTCGCTGTCCTCCGGGCTGTTGCTCATCGGCCCATTCTGCCTTCCATCAGGGAGTGAGCTGTTCGACACGGCGGGGCTGGACGATCGCCCAGAGCGCGATGACCCCGATGACCGCGCACCCGACCATGACCGTGGCCATCGTCGTGGCGGTGATCCCGGTGCCGACGGCGAGCGCACCCACGAGTGGGGAGACCACACCGGCGACGCCGAAGTTCGCCGCGCCGATGATCGACTGCGCGGTGCCCGCGGCCTTGCCGTGCCGGTCGAGGGCGAGCACCTGCGCGCACGGGAACGTGAACCCGCACGAGGTCATGAAGAGGAACAGCGGGATGATCGTGCCCCACATGCCGAGCCCGAGCTGGTCGCCGACGATGATGAGGACCGCCGAGACCGCGAGGGCCCCGGTCGACCAGGCCAGGACCCACTGCGGTCCGTACCGGGCGGCCAGGCGCGATGCGATCTGGACGCCGACGACGAGGCCGACCGAGTTGACGGCGAACAGGATGCCGTACTGCTGCGGGGTGAAGGCGTACTCGCCCTGGAAGAGGAACGGCGAGGCGGAGAGGTAGGAGAACAGGCCGCTGAACGCCATCGCCCCGATGATGAGGACGCCGATGAAGACGCGGTCGCTGAAGACGGAACGGTACCGCTGCCAGATGGTCGTGGTGCCCTGCGCGTGGCGGCGGGCCGGCGGCAGCGTCTCGGGGATGAAGAAGAACGCGGAGAGGAGCATGACCGCGCCGTAGATCGCCAGGACGAGGAAGATGCCGCGCCACGGCATGACCAGGAGCAGGACCGAGCCGATCAGCGGCGCGACGACCGGCGCGGCTCCCGAGACGAGCGCCAGGCGCGACAGCATCACCACGAGGCGACGTCCACCGAACAGGTCGCGCACGATCGCCGCGGCGACGACGCCGCCGGCCGCCGCGCCGGCGCCCTGGAAGACGCGGGTGATCGACAGCAGCTCGAGCGTCGGTGCGATCGCCGCCGCGACGCTCGCGACGACGTGCAGAGCCGTCACCGCGAGGAGCGGGACGCGTCGCCCGACCTTGTCGCTCAACGGGCCGACGATGAGCTGACCGAGGGCGAAGCCGAGCATCGTGCCCGTGAGCGTCAGCTGGATCGCTGCCGCCGTGGTCTGGAAGTCGGCCTCCAGCACGGGGAACGCGGGGAGGTACAGGTCGATCGTGAACGGGCCGAGCGCCGTCAGCGCACCGAGCAGGATGATGTACAGCACTCGGCGGCGCGGGGGGATGGAGTCCCCCGGGTGCAGCATGATCGGCGCCGTGGCGGGGTTCGACCCGAGCGTGCGGATGGCGCCGGTGGAGCGGTCCTCCCCGGTCCGGTGGGCGGCGGTGGGGTGCGAGCCGGTCTGCGGCGCGGTGGGAACGGAAGGGGTGTGGGGCACGGCAATCGTTTCGGCGACGAGGCGGAGGCGTCGACGCCGGCGTACCGGCTCAGGCGCTCAGGGGGAAGGAATCGGATGCGGAGCTGCACGTGACGCATCGAGCGGCGCATCGAATCGATTCGAGAACCAACGATACCGGAAACGCGATTCCTCCCGAAACAGGGCATCAGCCCACTGTCGGGCCCCTCCCAGGCCCGCGGCCCATGCGCTCGAATAGGATGTGCGGAGCGTTTCCTGTCCGCCAGCCCGCCCGGGCGCCGAGCCGAGATCAGCACATGACCCCGACATCCCCGTCCGAGCCGCGCAAGAGCGGCAACCCCGCCAAGCAGGCCGAGATCAACCTCACCGTCAAGCAGCAGCGCGAGCAGAAGCGCCAGGAGAAGCTCGCGCAGTACCAGAAGGACCTCGCCAAGCGTCGCCGCGGCAAGGTCGTCTGGTGGACCGTCGGCTCGGTGGCCGCCGTCGCGGTCATCGCCGGCATCGTGGCCTCGATCGTCTTCTCCCCCGCGCCCGCTCCCACCCTCGCCCGCGGCGACGGCGACGGCAGCGCCATCTCGGGCGTCGAGACGTTCTCCAACACCGCCAACCATGTCGAGGGCACCGTCGAGTACCCGCAGAGCCCGCCCGCGGGTGGCGACCACAACGCGGTGTGGCTGAACTGCGGCGTGTACTCCGAGCCGGTGCCGAACGAGAACGCGGTGCACTCCCTCGAGCACGGCGCGGTGTGGGTCACCTACGACCCCGCGGCCCTGTCGTCCGAGGACGTCGACGCCCTCCGCGCGCAGCTCCCCTCGACGTACACGATCCTCTCCCCCTACGAGGGCCTGGACTCCCCCGTCGTCCTGAGCGCATGGGATGCCCAGCTCGCGGTGGACGGCGTCGACGACGAGCGCATCGGCGAGTTCCTCGCCTCGTACTGGCGCAGCACGACCGCCCCCGAGCCGAACGCCCTGTGCTCGGGCGCGCTGGACGCCCCGGGAAAGCAGTCCTGATCCGCCTGTGACCTCCGACATCTCGACCGCCGACACCCCCGCCGACACCGCGACACGACGACCCTGGTGGGTCATAGCCCTCGCGCTCCTCGGCGTGGCGGGACTCGCCTTCGCGATCGGCCGCTTCTCGATGTTCGGGAACAGCGGCCCTCTCCCTCCGGGGGAGACCTCCGCGGAAGTCGGCTTCTCGCGCGACATGCAGGTTCATCACGCCCAGGCCGTCGAGATGGCGATGGAGATCTACCGCAAGACGGAGGACCCCGAAGTCCGCGTCCTCTCCTACGACATCGCCACCGGCCAATCCGCGCAGCGCGGCGAGATGTTCGACTGGCTGGTCCAGTGGGGCGTACCGCAGGGCGGGGGCGACATGATGGCGTGGATGTCGGCGTCGGATGCCGGACACGACCACGGCGTCCCCGCAGGGTCGGCGCCGCTCGGACAGAACGAGGCGATGGAGCTCATGGGGATGGCGTCGGGCGCCCAGTTGGAGCAGCTCCGCGCCGCAGAAGGGCAGGAGGCTGACTGCCTCTTCCTCGACCTCATGATCCGCCACCACGAGGGCGCGCTCCCGATGGCCGACGCGCTCCTCGAGCTCGGCTCCGACCCGCGTGCCCTCCAGCTGGCCGCCACGATCCGCAGCGGGCAGAGCGCGGAGCTCGACGCCATGGCCTCGATCCAGCAGCGCCTCGGCTGCGGCTGACCCGACGCCCGCCCTCGCCCCGCGACCTCTCCGCCGCTACTGTGGGGGCGTGACGACCCAGGCCCCCGTGCGAAAGCGCCCCGCGACCGTGACGGCCGCGGTCGTGATCGTCTACGTCGCCGCGTTCCTGGGCGTCGGGCTCGGCATCCTGGTCATGCTCAGCCGCTACCAGGTCGAGAGCGCCGAGGTGCTGTGGGTGTCGCTCCTCGGGGCGGCGATCATCCTCCTCGGCCTGCTCACACTGGGTCTCGCATCGGGCCTCGCCCGCGGAAGCCGACTGGCCCGGATCGGGATCACCCTCTCCTTCGGAGCGCTCATCGTCCTGCACGTGCTGAGCATCATCACGACCGACGGGTGGGACTGGTCCTCGATGATCCAGCTCGCCCTTCAGGTCGCGGCGCTTCTTCTCGTCTGGACGCCGCCGGGCTCACGCCACTTCGCGCGGATCGACGCCGCCTGACGCCGCGCGGATCACCCGCTCCACGTACCGGCGGTGGAAGAAGCGGACCACTTCGATCCCCCCGATCGCCGCGATCGTCACGGCGACCAGGAGCCACGCCGCCTCCTCGCCCGGATCCACGAGCTGGAAGAACGCGGTCAGCAGCGGCACGGTGAAGATGATCAGCAGTGCGACGAACATCGCGCCGATCACGAGCGCCTTGAACCGCGTGACGGGGCGGGAGAGCACGGTGAGCACCCAGATTCCGACGACGGCGAGGATGATCGTCGTCCCCGTGCGCAGCTCGGGTTCGGGGACGCCGAGGGCCATGGCGCCGAGGGTGTAGCCCACGAGGGCGGCGGCGATGATCAGTCCCGAGGGGATGGCGAAACTCAGCGAGCGTTTGAGGAAGCCGGGAACGTAGCGCTGCGTGTTCGGCAGGAGCGCGAGGAAAAACGCCGGGATGCCGATCGTCAGGCCGTCCGTGATGGAAAGCTGCCGTGGCAGGAACGGGAACTCCAGCATCATGATCCCGAACGCCAGAGCGAGGGCCGTGGCGTAGGCGGTCTTGGTGAGGAACAGCATCGACACCCGCTCGATGTTGGCGATCACCTGGCGCCCCTCGGCGACGACATCGGGGAGGTGGGAGAACCGCCCGTCGAGCAGCACGAGTCGCGCCACCGCCTTCGTCGCCGCCGACCCCGAGTTCATCGCGATGCCGATGTCGGCGGTCTTGATCGCCAGCGCGTCGTTCACGCCGTCGCCGGTCATCGCGACCACGTGTCCGCGGCCCTGGAGGGCCACGACCATCCGCTTCTTCTGCTCGGGCGTCACCCGTCCGAAGACCTGGTGCGTCTCGAGGACGCCCGACAGCGCCGCATCGTCTTCGGGGAGATGACGCGCATCGAACCCCTCCGTGACCTCCAGCCCCACCTCGCGCGCGATCGCGGCCACGGTCCGCGGGTTGTCCCCCGAGATCACCCGGATGCCGACCCCCTGGGCGGCGAAGTAGGACAGCGTCTGCGCGGCATCCGGTCGCACCTGCTCGCGGAAAGTGAGCACCGCCACCGCGGTCAGTTCGCCGACGAGACGCTCGGCCTCGACATCGGCGTCGTCGAGGAGGAGCGCGGAGTGGGCGAGCACGAGCGTCCGCCGGCCGGTCGAGGCGAGCGAGACGACGCTCTGCCCGAGCGCGGTCCCGGGATCGCTGGCCTCGTCACCGAACACCATCTCGGGGGCTCCGAGCACCCACGTCCCCACGGGGCCATCCGCGACGGACGCCGCGCTCCACTTCCGCGCGGAAGAGAACGGGATGACCGCGTCCGGGGCGACTCCACGCCGGACCGGGTAGGCGTCGGCGAGGCACCGCGCGGTGGCGTTGGCGTCGGGCGCGGCGCCGTACCAGGCCAGGGCGTCCTCGTACCCGTCGACGGCGGAGAGGACGTGCCCATCGTCGAAGGCGATGTCGCCCGCGGTGATGGTGCCGGTCTTGTCCAGGCAGATCATGTCGACGCGTGCGAGACCCTCGACCGCCGGGAGCTCGTTGACGAGGACCTGTCGGTTGGCGAGCTTCGCCGCACCGACGGCGAACGTGATCGAGGAGATGAGCACGAGTCCGAGCGGGATCATCGCGGTGATCGCGGCGATCGCGTTGACCACGGCCTGCACCCACTCGCCGGATTCCCACGCCGATGCCCAACCGCCGAGGGCGACCATCTGCGCGTTGACGACGAGCAGACCCACCGGGCCGATGATCCAGCTCATCCACTTCAGAACCCGGTTGATCGACGAGCGGACCTCGGAGGCGACGAGCGAGAAGCGCTTGGCCTCCGAGGCGAAGGTGTTGGCGTAGGAATCCGCGCCGACGCGCGTCGCCTGGGCAAGGCCCTCACCCGACACGACGATCGACCCGGACAGCGCGTCATCGCCCGGGCGCTTGTCCACGGCATCCGACTCCCCCGTCAGCATCGACTCGTCGACCTGGAGGGCGCGCGCGTGGACGATCACCGCGTCCGCCGGGATCTGGTCGCCGGCGCGCAGGATCAGGATGTCGTCCTGCACGACCTCCGCGGGCACGATCTCGACGTCCTGCCCGTCGCGACGGACGCGGGCGCGCGGGGCGTTCAGCAGCGCCAGCCGGTCCAGCGCCGCCTTCGCGCGGAACTCCTGCCAGCAGCCGATGATCGAGTTCGCGAACGCGGCGAGGCCGAACAGCGCGTCCTGCCAGCGTCCGAGCACGAACAGCACGAAGAAGCACGCGAAGATGATGCCGTTGAACAGCGTGAACACGTTCGCGCGGACGATGTTCGCCACGCTCCTGCTGGTGTCGGCGGCGAAGGCGTTCGTCCGTCCGTCCGCGATCCGCTCCGCGACGTCCGCGGCCACGAGCCCCACGGCGGGATCGACCTCCGCCCGTTCGCGGGCGGGGACCACGGCATCGGGGGGAGCGGCATCCATGCATCACAGTATGGCGATGCGCTCGCATCCGAATCGAGGATGCCGGAGAATTGATCGTCGTGACCTCTTCGCCGCACACCCCCCACGCCCTGCTCCACCTCCGCACCGCCGGCGTCTCGCTCGTGCTGGACGCCCGCCACGGCGCGCTCCCCTCGGTGATCCACTGGGGGCCGGCGCTCGTCGACCTGGACGGCGACGACCTCGCCGTCCTCGCCGACGCCGTGGAGCCCGTCATCGGGTCGAACACGCCGGAGACGCCGCTGCGGCTGGCGGTTCTCCCCGAACACCACGCGGGCTGGTCGGGTCGCCCGGGGGTCTCCGGCTCCTTCGACGGACCGGGCTGGTCTCCCCGCTTCGCCACGACCGCGCTCACTCTCGACGGCGCACCGGTCGGCGGCGACCGGACGGCGGACGCGGGCACCGTCGTGGTGGATGCCGTCGACGACAGCGGACGCCTCGCCCTCCGTCTGGAGATCGAACTGACCCCGCAGGGCCTCGTCCGCACCCGCGCGGAGATCGCGAATCGCCACGACGCCCCGTACCGCCTCGACGACCTCTCCGTGGCCCTCCCGATCCCCGCGGAGGCGAGCGAGATCCTCGACTTCACGGGTCAGCACAACGGCGAGCGGATGCCGCAGCGCTCCGCCTTCGTCGACGGGGTCCACCTGCGCGAGAACCGTCGCGGCCGGACCGCCGCCGACAGCGCCTTCCTCCTCCACGCCGGCACCCCCGGCTTCGATTTCGCCACCGGCTCCGTCTGGGCCGTTCACACCGCGTGGAGCGGCAACCACCGCCACTACGCCGAGCGGGTCTTCTCCGGCGAGAAGGTCCTCGGCGGCGGCGAGGTACTGCTCCCCGGGGAGGTCACCCTGGCCGCGGAGGAGTCCTACCGCTCCCCCTGGGTGTACTTCGCCTTCGGCGCCGGCCTCGATGCCGTCGCGCGCCGCTTCCACGCGCACCTGCGGGCGCGCGAGGACGCCCCGGACAGCCGCCGACCGGTCACGCTGAACGTGTGGGAGGCGGTGTACTTCCGGCACGACGCCGACGAGCTCATCGCCCTCGCCGAGCGGGCCGCCGACCTCGGCGTCGAGCGCTTCGTCCTCGACGACGGCTGGTTCGGCGACCGGCGGCACGACCGGGCGGGGCTCGGCGACTGGACCGTCTCCGCCGACGTCTGGCCCGACGGTCTCCACCCGCTCATCGACCGGGTGCACGCGCTCGGGATGCAGTTCGGCCTGTGGTTCGAGCCCGAGATGGTCAACCTCGACAGCGACCTCGCCCGCCGGCATCCGGAGTGGATCATGGCCGCCCGGGACGACCTGCCGGTCGAGTCCCGATTCCAGCACGTGCTGAACCTCGGGATCCCCGGCGCGTACGCGCACGTGCGCGACCAGATGCTCGCGATCCTCGACGAGTACCGGATCGATTACATCAAGTGGGATCACAACCGCGATCTGATCGAGGCGGGCGACCGGACGCGCGGCGGACACGCGGCAGTGCACGCACAGACCCAAGCGTTCTACCGGCTGCTCGGCGACCTCCGTCGGGCCCATCCGTCGCTCGAGATCGAGACGTGCTCGTCCGGCGGCGGCCGCGTCGACCTCGGCGTCCTCGAGCACACCGATCGGATCTGGGTGTCCGACAACAGCGACCCCCACGACCGCCAGGGCATGCTGCAGTGGACGCTGCAGCTGGCCCCGCCGGAGTTCCTCGGCGCACACATCGCCTCGCCCCGCTCTCACACCACCGGTCGCGACATGGACCTCGCCTTCCGCGGCGGGACCGCCGTCTTCGGGCACTTCGGCATCGAGTGGAACCTCGCCGAGGCGACGGATGCCGATCTCGCCGCCGTCCGCGGGTGGATCGACTTCTACACCGCGCACCGAGGACTGCTCCTCGCCGGCGACGTCGTGCGGGTGGATACCCCCGACCCGCGGATCGTCGTCCGGGGAGTCGTGGCGCCCGATCGCTCGCGCGCGATCTTCTCCGCAGCGGTGCTCGACACCGTCCACCCCGACCCGCCGGCGCGCCTGCGGCTGCGCGGCCTCGACCCGAAGCGTCGGTACCGGGTCACCCCGGTCCTGCTCGGGACGCTCCCCTCGGGACTCATCGCCCCGGCGTGGTGGGGCGAGGCGAGCGACGCCGCGGCCCACGCGGCCCAGGAGTACTGGGACCACTCGCCGCGCGTGGACGTCACCTTCCCGGGGGCCGTCTTCCGCGGCCAGGTCCTGCACACCGTCGGCGTCGCCTCGCCACGCGTGCACCCCGACCAGGTCGTCCTCTACCGCGTGGACGCGGTCGACTGACGCAGACGCGAAGAGGAGGGGCCCGGCATCCACATGGATGCCGGGCCCCTCCTCTTCTGTGCAGGCCGGTTACTTCACCGAGCCCGCGGTGAGGCCCCGGACGAAGTAGCGCTGCAGGGCGAAGAAGATCACCAGCGGGACGATGAGCGTGATGAACGAACCCGCCGCCACGCGCTGCCAGCCCTGGCCGTACTGACCGAGGAGCGTGTACAGCCCCTGGGTCAGGACCTGGTTGGGCCCGGACTGGATGAAGATGTACGCCACGAGGAAGTCGTTCCACACCCACAGGAACTGGAAGATCGCGAACGACGCGAGCGCCGGCACCGACATCGGCACGATCAGCCGCCAGAAGATCTGGAAGTGCGTCGCCCCGTCCACGCGCGCCGCCTCGATCAGCGAGACCGGGAGGGTCTGCATGTAGTTGCGCAGGATGTAGATCGCCAACGGCAGCGCGAAGGTCGAGTGCACGATCCACGCCGCCGGATACTGCCCGATGATCTGGATGCCGGTGGTGTTCCCGAACCACACGAACAGCTGCAGGATCGGGATGATCGCCAGCTGGATCGGCACGACCATGAGGCCGAGCACGATGGCGAAGTACACCTCCTTGAACTTGAACTGGAAGAAGGTGAAGCCGTACGCCGCCATCGCCGCGACCATGATCGGCAGAACGGTGGCGGGGATGGTGACGGCGACGGAGTTCCAGAACGTCTGGCTGACGTTCAGCGACTCCCACGCCTGGGCGAACGGCTCGAACGTCCACTGCGTCTGGAACGGGTTCAGCAGCGCCGTCCACCAGCCCGTCGCCTCGACCTCCGCCCGCGGGCGGAGGCTCGTGACGGCCAGGCCCACCAGCGGGAACAGCCAGGCGAGGGCGATGACGCCCATGATGATCGTGATCAGGACGTGCGGCTTCTTCTTGTCGCCCGTGCGCTCGCGCTTGCGCGACGCCTTCTCGACGTTGACGACCTCGCGACGGCCGTCGTCGTCGACGACCGGGGTCGGGATGGCGGCGCTCATCGGAGTTCCTCCTGCGACTTGTAGCTGCGGACTTGGTAGACGATCAGGGGCACGACCGCAATCATCAGGACCACGACGACAGCCGCGGCCTTACCCGGGTTCTGGAAGCTGAACAGCTGGTTGTAGAAGTCCACCGCCAGGACGCTGGTGTTGTACTGGCCGCCCGTCATCGCGTAGATGATGTCGAAGATCTTCATCACGAAGATCGTGATCGTGACGAACACCGCCAGGATCGTGCCGCGGATCTGCGGGACGATGACGCTGAAGAAGAGCTTCCGCTCCCCCGCACCGTCCAGGCGACCCGCTTCGATCGTCTCCTCCGGCACGCCCTTGATCGCCGCCGAGAGCAGGACCATCGCGAAGCCGACCTGCAACCAGATCGCGATGAACATGATGAGGAAGCTGTTCAGCCGCCCCGCGTCGAGGGTGAGCCACGGCACCGGGTCCTGACCGGTCACCGAGGTCCAGATCGCGTTCAGAAGGTAGATCTGCGGGTTGCCGGGAGGGGCGTAGAAGTAGATGAACCGCCATGTGACCGCGGCGGCGACACCCGAGATCGCCATCGGCAGGAAGATCATCGCCTTGAAGGTGGTCTCGCGCTTCTTGCCGAGCTTGTCGGTGAGCACCGCCACCAGCAGACCGATGAGCACGGCCCCTGCCGGCACCACGAGCACCCACAGCAGGTTGTTCAGCAGGATGCCGATGAAGCTGGAGCTCGTGAACAGGTCGATGTAGTTGTCGAGTCCGACGAACGTGGCACCTTCGCCGCGTCGCTGGCTCTGCTCCATGAAGCTCTCCACGAAGGTGCGGATCGCCGGGTAGAGCAGGAACACCGAGACGAGGATGATCACGGGGAACAGGAAGACGTACGGCAGGAGCCGCGCCTTCCATTTGTCATTCGTGCGTTCGACGAGCCAGTTGAGGCTGAAGAAGATCAGGAACGACACCGCCAGTCCGAGGACGACGGAGAGTAGAGCACTGAGAATGGCCATCGATACCGCCTGACGTCATTGTGAGGGTGAGGGAGATGCTAGCGGGGAGCGGTGCCGGTTGACGAGAGCCGGCACCGCTCCCCGCTGAATCACTCGGTGAGGTGGTGCGACGGATTACCGGGGCCAGGAGGCGTCGATGTTCTGGAACGCCTGCTCCATGGACTGCTGACCGGCGAACCAGCTGGTGAGCTCGGTCCACTCGGTACCCGCGCCGACTTCACCGGGCATCTGGTCCGACGCGTCGAAGCCGAACAGCTCCGATGCGGCGAGCAGCTCCTGGGCCTTGACCTGGAACTCCGTGGTGTAGAACGACGTGTCGAAGTCGTTGTGGGGCGAGAGGAAGATCGCCTGGCTGGCGTATCCGTTCGTCCCGAACTCGGCACTGGTGATGTACTCGACCACCGCGGCGGTGGCCTCGTTGTTGGTGAAGGCGCCGACCAGGTCGCCACCGCCGAGCATCGCCGTCGGGGTGCCGTCGGGCGACGGCAGCTGGAAGAAGTCGATGTTCGACAGGTCGCCGTCGGCGATCTGCGCCTTGATGTCCTCGGGGAAGAAGTCCGCGATGAACGAGCCCTGACGCATCATGAAGCACTGACCGTTGTCGACGCCCTCGACGAACAGCTGGTTGCCGGCGGTCTGGAAGGACGTCGTCGCCGCGGCGGGTCCGCCGCCGTTGATCTTGCCGGGCTCGAGCAGCTCGGTCGCGACCTTGTCTCCGGCTTCGTTGACCAGCGGGCTGTCGAAGAGCACGTCGCCGGCGATCCAGGCGTTGTACTCGTCGAGGCCGCCGTAGCGGAGGACGTACTCCTCGAGCCAGTCCGTGGCGGGCCACCCGGTCCCCGCGCCCGATTCGAGGCCCACGCACCACGGGTAGCCGAGGCCCTCGTCGATGATCTGCTGCTGCAGCGCGGTCAGCTCTTCATCGGTGGTCGGGACTTCCAGTCCCGCCGCCTCGAAGGCCGCCGGGTTGTACCAGACGAGCGACTTGACGTTGATCGAGTAAGGCAGACCGTAGGTCTGGCCGTCGACCTGGGCGATCTGACCGAGGCCGTTGGCCTGGTCGGCGGTGATCGCCTCCACGTCGAGCCCCAGCTCCTCCAGCGGGTAGAGGGTGTTGGTCTGGCTCTTCAGCACGCCCGGCTGCGGGTAGATGGCGATGTCCGGCGGGTTGCCGGCGGTCGCACGGGCGACCACCGCGGTCTGGAAGTCGGTGTTTCCGTCGTAGGTGACGGTGATGCCGCTGGTCTCCGACCATGCGTCCAGGTCGGCCTGGAAAGCGGCGGCCTGGGCATCGGTGAAGGCGCCCATGATGGACACGGTCTGGCTGTCGCCGCCGCCCCCGTTGTCGCCTCCGCCGCCACCCGAACAGGCGGCCAGAGCCATGCCGACGACCCCCAAGCCGACGACCGGCACCAGGATCCGCCGGTGCTGTGACATTCCCATGTGATGCTCCTCCTCGAGTCACGTTCTGCGCAACGGCCCCGTGTCGGGAACCGTTCCCACACACGGTAGACGAAACAAGGATGCCCGCACAACCATGAAGGATCACGAAACGGTAAAGGCCCGGAATTCCGCGGCTGTACAGACGGAGATCGGTCGGGAACCGCTCCCACTTTGCGCCCGCCTTCGCTATGCTGTCCCGGAACGGACGCACAGTGGCGTCGGAAAGGACGGACTCGACGGTGAGCGGTATCTCGGAAGTCGCACGGCGCGCGGGTGTGTCGAAATCGACCGCCAGCCGCGCGCTCGGCAGCACCGGTTACGTCTCCGACGACACCCGGGAGCGCGTCGCGCGCGCCGCCGCCGAGCTCGGCTACGTTCCGTCCACCAGCGCCGTCAGTCTCGCCACCGGGCGCACCAAGAACATCGGCGTGGTGATGCCGTACCTGAACCGCTGGTTCTTCGCCGAGGTCCTGGAGGGCATCCAGGAGGCCCTGCTCGAGCACGGGCTCGACCTCACGCTGTACGACGCCAGTCCGGGCAGCGAGGGCCGGGCGCGGATCTTCGACGACTACCTCGCCCGGAAGCGGTTCGACGGACTCATCGCCGTCGGACTCGAGCCCGACCACCGCGAACTGGAGCGGCTCGTCGCCATCGGGCGCCCCATCGTCAGCGTCGTCGGCTCCGGTGAGACCACGACCCTCGTCGCCATCGACGAGGAGGATGCCGCGCGTCGGGCCACCGAGCACCTGCTCGCTCTCGGACACGAGCGGATCGCCTTCCTCGGCGGGCGCCCCGATCAGCACTGGGCCCAGGTGGACCGTCGCCGACTCGGCGGGTACACCTCGGCCATGGAGGACGCGGGCCTCGGTGCCGGCATCCGCCACATCCACTCCGACGTGACGCTCCCCGGCGGGTACGCCGCAGCCGTGAACGTCCTGGGCGATCTCCGCGAGCGCCCGACGGCCATCGTGGCCACGTGCGACGAGGTCGCCATCGGCGCCATCATCGCCGCACGACGCCTGGGCGTGCAGGTCCCCAGCGCCCTCTCTGTCATCGGCATCGACGACCACGAGTACGCCGAGATGTTCTCCCTCACCACCCTGAAGCAGGATCCGCGCGCGCAGGGACGCGCCGCCGTCGATCTGGTCCTCGCCCACCTGCAGGACCCCCACCGGCCGCACTCGATCCTGCGGCAGCGGGCGACGATGGTCGTGCGCAGCTCGACGGCGCCCCTCGCCCCCGACCGTTCCGCGGCCGTCACCGACGCCCGGGCATGACAGAAGCCCCGGATGCCTGAGCATCCGGGGCTTCCGTCAGTGAATGTTCGGCGCATCAACGCTGCTGCGCAGCATTGATCCGCCTCGGCTCACTTGAGGGTGACGGTCGCGCCGGCCTCTTCGAGGGAAGCCTTGGCCTTCTCGGCGGCCTCCTTGGTGGCGCCTTCGAGGACAGCCTTGGGGGCGCCGTCGACGACGGCCTTGGCCTCGCCGAGGCCGAGCGAGGTGAGCTCGCGGACGACCTTGATGACCTGGATCTTCTTGTCTCCGGCGGCCTCGAGGACGACGTCGAAGGAATCCTTCTCCTCGACCTCTTCGACGGGCGCGCCCGCGCCGGCGCCGGCGGCGGCAACCGCGACGGGGGCGGCGGCGGTGACGTCGAAGGTCTCCTCGAACGCCTTGACGAACTCGCTGAGCTCGATGAGCGTGAGCTCCTTGAACGCGTCGAGCAGCTCCTCAGTGCTGAGCTTTGCCATGATGATTCTCCTTGTTGGGTGGGTTTGTCAGCCGGGCCTGTCTCAGGCCGCGGACTCCTGCTTCTCGCGCAGTGCGTCGACCGTGCGAACGGCCTTCGACGGCAGTGCGTTGAAGACGTAGGCCGCCTTGGTCAGCGAGGCCTTCATCGCACCGGCGAGCTTCGCCAGCAGGACGTCACGGGTCTCGAGATCGGCGAGCTTGTTGACCTCTTCAGCGGTCAGGGGGTTTCCGTCGAAGAAGCCGCCCTTGATGACCAGAAGAGGGTGTGCCTTGGCGAAGGCGCGCAGACCCTTCGCGACGGCGACCGGGTCACCGTGCACGAACGCGACGGCCGACGGACCCTTGAGGTCGTCGTCCAGCGACGTGATCCCCGCGTTGTTCGCGGCGATCTTGGTCAGCGTGTTCTTCACCACGGCGTATTCCGCGTCCTGACGAATGCTGTTGCGGAGCTCTTTGAGCTCGGCAACCGTCAAGCCGCGGTACTCGGTCAGCAGAACAGCAGTCGAGCCCTCGAAGTTCTTCGTGAGCTCGGCGACCGATGCTTCCTTCTGCGCCATGGCCACTCCTTGTGTATGCGAGACACTTCGCGATGGCGAAGCGCCGGCCGACGGCATCCGGTGTTTCCCAGCAAGGAAAACGAAAAAGCTCCGGCGCAAGCGCACGGAGCTGAAGGACGGAAGTCCGGTTCGTGACACCTGCGCGGGCCCCTGTTTCCAGAGCTTCGATCGCCTCACGCTTTCACGCACGACGATGACCGGCGGTCTTCGGTTGGACACAGCCTACGACAGCGCGGGAAGTCCGCCAAATCGTGCGTGACCGGCACATGGTTAGGCTAACCTAACAAGGACGCCCGCGCGTCGCGCCCCCTCCCCTGACGAAGGACGATCCGCCATGCCCTCTCGCCGCTCCCGCCTGCTGCCCCTCGCCCTGCTCGGCGTCGCCGCACTGACCCTCACCGCCTGCGCCGGCGCGGACGCCCCGGCCGAGACGGCGGACGAGACCGCCGAGGGTCCGCGCACCCTGACGGTCTACTCGGGCCGCGATGCCGAACTCGTCGACCCCCTCATCGAGATGTTCGAGGAGCAGTCCGGCATCACCGTCGAGGTCCGCTACGCCGGGACCACCGAGCTCGCCGCACAGCTGCTCGAAGAGGGCGAGCGCACGCCCGCACAGGTCTTCCTCTCCCAGGATGCCGGAGCCCTCGGCGCCGTCGCGGAGGCCGGGATGTTCACGACCCTGCCGGACGAGATCACCGAGCTCGTGCCCGCCGAGTACACCTCCACCGACGACTCCTGGGTGGGCCTGACCGGCCGGGCCCGCGTCATCGCCTACGACAGCGAGAAGTACACCGCCGACGAGGTCCCCGGCGACGTCCTCGAGCTGACAGAGCCGGAATGGGCGGGGAAAGTCGGGATCGTTCCGAGCAACGCCTCCTTCCAGGCGTTCGTGACGGCCCTCCGCGTCAGCGAGGGCGACGAGGTCGCCGAGGCGTGGCTGGAGGGTCTCGTGGCGAACGACTCCCCGGTCTACGCGCGCAACGGCGAGCTGCTCGAAGCGGTCAACGCCGGCGCCGTCGACCTCGGCCTCATCAACCACTACTACTGGGCCCGCTCCGAGCAGGACCCCACGACGCTGCGCGCGCAGCTGAAGTTCGGCGACCCCGACTCGATCTCCGCCCTCGTCAACGTCACGGGAGCCGGGATCCTCACCGGCGCCGCCGACTCCCCCGAAGCGGCCGAGTTCGTCGAGTTCCTCGTCTCCGAGGACGCCCAGACCTACTTCCTCGAGGAGACGTTCGAGTACCCGCTCGTGGGCGACCTCCCCGGCCCCGAGGGCGTGCCGGCCCGCGACGAGCTGGGCGGCCCCGACATCGACCTCTCCGACCTGTCCTCGCTGGAGGAGACCGTGGCGATGATCACCGCGGCGGGACTGCTCTGACCACCGCCCTCTCGTCCCCGCGACGCTCCGTCGAGCGCGGGAGCGCGCCCTCTCGGCGCGCTCCCGCGCTGCTGGTGCTCGCGGCGGCCCTGGTCGCCGCAGCCGCGGCCGCGCCGCTGGTCCAGCTGCTGACACGGGTGGCCGGCGGCGGCACCGAGGCCGCGGCATCCGCGCTGCTGCGTCCGCGGACCGCGGGCCTCCTCGTCGACACGCTCGCCTTGACGGCGACGGTCAGCGCCCTCGCGCTGGCGCTCGGCATCGCCCTCGCGACCGCTGCCGTCCGGGTGCGCCTTCCCGGCCGCCGGCTGTGGTGGATCGCCCTGTGCCTTCCGCTCGCGGTGCCGAGCTACGTCGGCGCCTTCGCGTGGACGGCGACCTGGCCGACGGTCGACGGTTTCTGGCCGCTGGTGATCGTGCTGACCCTGTGCACCGTGCCGTACGTGACGCTGCCGGCGATGGCGGCCCTGTCCACCCTCGACGACGGGCTGGTCGACGTCGCCCGCACCCTCGGCCGCGGGCGGGTGCGGGTCTACGTCACAGTGGTGCTCCCCCACGTCCTCCCGGCCGCGGCCGCCGGCGCCCTCCTGGTGGCGCTGTACGCACTGTCGGATTTCGGCGCACCCGCGATCCTCCGCGTCGAGACGCTCACGACGGGCGTCTACGCGCAGTTCAGCAGTGGATTCGACCGGACGCTGGCCGCCACCACGGCCCTGCTGCTCGCCGCCGTGGCCGTCGTGTGCGTCGCCGGCGAACGGCTCATCCGCCCGCGGACCGTGCGCACCCGGACCACCGCATCCGCCCGCCCCGCGGTGGAACTCGGCCGCGCGGGCACCGCCGCGACCATGACGGCCCTCGCCGTCGTCACCGCGGCGAGCGTGCTCTTCCCGGTCGTCGCGCTCGGCATCCGGATGCTCCGCAGCGACCGCTACGCCTCCACGCCGGTCGACCTCGCGGGGGCCCTGGGGACGACCGTCGGCATCTCGGCGCTCGCAGCGACCGTGGCGGTCGCCGTCGCCCTGCCGGTCAGCATCCTCGCCGCGCGCTACCGTGGCCCGCTCGTGACGGGCCTGGAGTCGGTGTCCTACCTCGGCCACGCCCTCCCCGGCGTGGTGGTCGCCCTGGCGCTGGTGACGCTCTCCCTGCAGTTCTTCCCCGGCGCCTACCAGAGCGCCCTCGTACTCCTCGCCGCCTACGGCATCCTGTTCCTGCCGAAGTCGATCGGCGCCTCCCGCGCAGCGATCGCGCAGGTCCCGGAAGAGCTCGAGGAGACCTCACGCACCCTCGGCCGCGGTCCGGTGCGCACGTGGCTGCGCGTCACGCTCCCCGGCGCGCTGCCCGGCATCCTCGCGGGATGGGTGCTCGTGGCCACCGCCGTCGCCAAGGAGCTGCCCGCCACTCTCATGCTCCGCCCCATCGGGTTCGACACGCTCGCCACCGAGCTGTGGAGCAAGACCTCGCTCGGCGCGTACGGCGCGGCAGCCCCCATCGGGGTGCTCCTGATCCTCGCCGGCATCGCACCCGCCCTCCTCCTCGCGCGCGGACTGGAGCGGCGCCGGACGACGTCCGGGAGAATGGCACCGTGACCACCCGAGTCGAGAAGGCCCGCGCCGCGTACGCGGATCACGACGTCCTGCACGACGTCGACCTCGAGATCGGCGCCGGTGAGCGCGTCAGCGTCCTCGGCCCGTCCGGGAGCGGGAAGTCCACGCTCCTGCGTGTGATCGCCGGCCTCCACCCCCTCCGCTCGGGACGCGTCGTGATCGACGGCGAGGACGTCACACGCCGCGCCCCCGAGTCGCGCGGCATCGGCCTCGTCCCGCAGGAGGGGGCGCTGTTCCCGCACCTCGACGTCGCCGCGAACATCGGCTACGGCATCCGTGGGCTCCGCCTGCACAGCGCGCACCGCGACGCCCGCGTCCGGGACCTCGCGGACGTCGTCGGCCTCGGCGACCTCGTCCGGCGTCGACCGCACGAGCTCTCCGGGGGACAGCGCCAGCGCGTGGCCGTCGCCCGCGCCCTCGCACACGAACCGCGCCTGGTGCTCATGGACGAGCCCTTCAGCGCCCTCGACGCCGGTCTTCGGCAGCAGGTCCGCGACGACGTGGCCCAGATCCTGCGCGACCGCGGGGTGGGGGTGGCACTGATCACCCACGACCAGGAGGAGGCCCTCTCCCTCGGCGACCGGGTCGCCGTGCTCCGGGCGGGCCGGATCGTGCAGGTGGGCACGCCGCGGGACGTCTACACGGCACCGGCGGATGCCTGGACCGCCCGCTTCCTCGGCGAAGCCCTCATCCTCCCAGCCCACGCCCACGGCGACCGCGCGACGTGCGGACTCGGGGACATCGCCCTGTCGGCACCCGCCCGGGGCGCCGTGTCCATCGTCCTACGCCCCGAGCAGATCCGACTGCACGCCGCCGACGGCCACGCCGGCTCGGGCGAGGTGACCCGCATCCGCTACTTCGGCCACGACGCACTGGTCGACCTGCGACTGGATGCCGGCACGGATCTCACCGTCCGCGTGGGTCCCGACATCGATGTCGCGCCGGGCGAGCGGGCCGCCGTCTCGGTGCGGGGAGCTGCGGCCCCCCTCCCACCCGAGTGAGCAGCACAGCCGGTCGGATCGGGTGTCGCGTGCGGTCCGTGCGCGGGGTCCGGGTTAGCCTCGAACGGTGACTCCGGAACTCGCCGCCCGTATCGTCGCGGACTCCCGCGATCGGGTCGCGTGGGTGCGCGCGCGCTCGCGCGGGATCACCGCGACGGATGTCGCCGCCCTCACCTCCGAGCGGTCGATCGCGCGCGCCGCCGACGCCAAGCTCCTCGGCTCCGGCTTCTCGGGCAACGCCTATACCGCGCACGGCCGGGCGCGCGAGCCCGAGATCGCCGCGTGGGTGGCGGCGACGCACGGCATCCAGCCCTCCTCGGCGCTGTTCCACGCCGTCGTCGAGAAGCGTCACCTCGCCACGCCGGACGGCGTCGGGCTCGACGCCCGCGGACGCGTGGTCCTCGCCGAGATCAAGACGACCAACAAGTCCTGGCGGTCCATCCCCCGGACGTACCTCCGCCAGGTGTGGTGGCAGCAGCACGTGCTCGGCGCCGAGCGGACGCTCGTCGCGTGGGAGCAGCACGACGGGTTCGTCCCCATCGACGACGAACCCCGATGCGCATGGGTCGACCGCGACGACGCGGAGATCGCCGGGCTCGTGCGCCTGGCCACCGCCCTCATCGACGAGCTCTACCACCGGACGACGCACGGCCGGAGCGCCGTCGCGGCGAACGCCGCCGTCGCGGAGCGCCGACGCGTCGCGCGCGAGCCGTACCGCGCCCTCGCCCTCGCCGACTGACCCACCCGGGAATAGTTGACGTGCATCAAGCATTTCCTTATTGTTGACTCAGATCAACAGTTGACCCAGATCAACGAAGGATGCCGTGACCACCTCTCCCGCCCCCACCACCTCGTCCGTCCTCCGGCCGCTGTCCGGCCTTCTGCTGGGCATGTTCGTGTCGATGCTCGCCTCGACGGTGGTCTCCACCTCGCTCCCGGTGATCCTCCACGATCTGGACGGCGATCAGTCGGCCTTCACCTGGGTGGTCACCGCGACGCTCCTGACCACGGCGATCTCGACGCCGATCTGGGGAAAGCTCGCCGACCTGTTCCCTCGGAAGCTCCTCATCCAGATCGCCATCGTGATCTTCGTCCTCGCCACGGCCGCGGCGGGCTTCTCGCAGACCCCGGAGATGCTCATCGCGTTCCGCGCCGTGCAGGGGATCGGCGCGGGCGGCCTCGCCGCCCTCAGCCAGGTGATCATGGCCGACATCATCAGCCCGCGCGAGCGCGGGCGCTACATGGGGCTCTTCGGCGCCGTGATGGCCGTCGCCACCGTCGGCGGCCCCCTCCTCGGCGGCGTCATCACGGACACGCTCGGGTGGCGGTGGAACTTCTTCGTGGCCCTCCCCTTCGCCCTGGCGGCCCTCGTCATCCAGCAGCGCACCCTCCACCTTCCGAGTCAGCCCGCCCGGCGCGTCCGCATCGACTACCTCGGCATCGTCCTGCTCTCCACGGCCGTCTCCCTCCTTCTCGTGTGGATCACCGGCGCCGGCTCCACGTTCGACTGGTGGAGCATCGAGACGCTGCTGATGGCGGGAGGCGCCGTCGTGGCCGGCATCCTCTTCGTCCTGGTCGAACTGCGGGCCCGCGAGCCGCTCGTCCCGCTGGACCTCTTCCGCGACCGCACCTTCACCCTCGCGACCGTCGCCTCGATCTCGACCGGCATCGCGATGTTCGGCACCTCGGTGTTCCTCAGCCAGTACATGCAGATGGCGCGCGGGGCCACCCCCACGGAGGCGGGACTCATGACCATCCCCATGATCGCCGGACTCCTGGTCGCCTCGGTCGTCGTCGGCGCGCTCATCAGCCGGTTCGGGCAGTGGAAGCCGTACCTGGTCGCCGGCTCGCTCCTCCTCACGGTCGGGAGCTTCGCCCTGTCGACCATCGAGTACGACACGAACTTCGCCCTCGTGTCGCTGTACATGGTGCTGCTCGGCGCCGGCGTCGGCATGACGATGCAGAACCTCGTCCTCATCGTCCAGAACACCGCCGACCCGCGGCGCATGGGGGTCGCCAGCTCCGGCGTCACCTTCTTCCGGAGCCTCGGCGGGACCGTCGGGGTCTCCGTGATGGGCGCCGCGCTCGCGAGCTCGGCGACGGGCCTGCTCGCCGACCGCCGGTCGGACCTCGCGAGCGCGATCGAAGGGCTCGGCGCGCGCGGCGCGGAGGTGGCGGCGCAGCTGCATTCCGGCACCATCCCCCAGGTCTCCGCGCTCCCCGAGAGCGTCCGCGTGATCATCGAAGACGTCTACGCCCAGGCGATCTCGCACTCGTTCCTGCTGGCCGTCCCGGTCGCGGTCCTAGCCGTCTTCGCGATCGCGTTCCTGCCGAACGTGCCGCTGAACCGCATGACCACCCGTGAGCGGGCGCACGCGCTCGAAGCGGACCTGGCCACGGTCAGCGTCGACACGGGCGTCGTCCCCGCGGCACCGCGCGCGGGCGGACGGACCGCCGAGTAGGGTCGAACGCGATGAGCGACCACGACACCGCCGCCGACCGGGCCGACGCCGTCCGGGCGCTCGAGGCGGAGTTCGGCGAGCTGATCGGGCGCTTCCGTCGGATCATCGCGGAGAACGCCGACCGGGTCTCGCCGGGACTTCTCCCGGGACCGTACAAGGTCTTCACCACGATCGTGCGTCGAGGCCCGCTGACGCTCTCCGCGCTGGCGGAGATCCTTCTGGCGGACAAGGGGCAGATCAGTCGCACCGTGCGGGAGCTCGAATCCCTCGCGCTGATCCAGCGGACGCCCGATCCGAACGACGGCCGGTCGCACCTCCTCTCCCCGACCCCTGAAGGACTCGAACGCCTCGCCGCCGCGCGGGCGCCGCAGGAAGGTCTCCTGGTCGACGCGCTGGCGGAATGGTCGGTCGACGACATCCGTTCGCTCGCCCGCTTGCTGCACGCCCTGACCACCGGCAACACGCCGGGCGCAGACCCTTCTCCACGCGGTAGCACCGACGTAACACGGGCGAGACAATCGGACGGTTGACTGGGTCCTCCACACACCCCTCGACACGCGTGCTGCCGACGACGACAGACACCGGAAGGAGCGACCGATGAGATTCCGGCCGCTGCGCTCAGGCTCCACCCCGATCGCACACCCCGCCCCTTCGTCCGAGCCGTCGGCCGAGGTCCCCTCGAGCATGCGCGCGACGGCCATGACGGCCGCGGGAGAACCGTCCACCCTCCGCACCGTCGACATGCCCACACCGAGCCCGGTCCTCAGCGAGGTGCTCGTCCGCGTGGTCGCGGCCGGCGTGAACCCCATCGACGCGAAGACCCGGCGCGGCGCGGGGGTGTCGGGGGCGATCGACGAGTTCCCGAGCGTCCTCGGCTTCGACTTCAGCGGCATCGTCGTCCGCGCCCCATATGAGGCCCACCCCTTTCCTCCGGGGACGCCCGTCTACGGAATGGCGTCCTTCCCCCGCACGGGCGGCTCCTACGCCGAGTACGTCGTCGCCCCCACCCTCTCGGTCGCGCGCAAGCCCGCATCACTGTCGCACGTCGAGGCGGCGGGCGTGCCGCTGGCGGCCCTCACGGCGTGGGGGCTGGTCGTGGAGACCGCGCATGCGCACGAAGGCCAGCGGATCCTCGTCCACGCGGGGAGCGGCGGGGTGGGTCACTTCGCCGTCCAGCTGGCGGCGTACTTCGGCGCCCACGTGACGGCGACCAGCTCGGGACGCAACGCCGCGTGGCTGCGCGAACTCGGCGCGGCCACGGTCGTGGACTACACCACGACGCGCTTCGAAGAGGTCGTCGCCGAGGTGGATGTCGTCATCGACCTCATCGGGAACGTGCACGACGACACGGGCACGCGTTCGCTCTCGGTCCTGCGACCCGGCGGTCTCTACGTCCTCGTGCCGACGGGGTCCTGGCCCGGATTCGCGGAGGCCGCGGCATCCGCGGGCGTGCGCTCGACGTCCTACAAGGTCATCCCCGACGGCGGCGCACTCGCGACGATCGGACGCCTGCTCGACTCCGGCTCGATCCAGGTCTACATCGACCAGGTCATCGAACTCGACGACGCCGCCCGCGCGCACGCCCTGATCGAGGAGGGCCACACCCGCGGCAAAGTGGTGCTGCGCGTCAGCGACGACTGACCACATCCGGTGACGGTCGATCCAGCGCCCGACGCGCCTCGCCGATGATCTCCTCCGCCACCGCGTCGAGCAGCGGCGAACGAAGGTTCCACTGCTGCCAGTACAGCGGCACCTCGACATCCTCGCCGCCGAGCGCGACCAGGTCGCCCCGAGCGAGGGCGTCGTCGGCCTGGAAGGTCGGGAGGAGAGCCCACCCGAGCCCGAGCAGGACCGCGGTGGCGAAGTCGTGCGACGCGGGCACGAGGTGGCGCGGTGGCACCGTGACCACGCCGCGGGAGCGCAGCCACGTCCGCTGCAGTTCATCGCGCCGATCGAAGTCCACGGCCGGTGCGCTCTCGAGGGCCCCGGCATCCGCTCCGTCCGGCATCCATCGCGCCGCGTAGGACGGTGCCGCGACGGCCCGGTAGCGCATGGAACCGAGCGCGGTGACCCGGCACCCGGCGACCGGGCGCCGCTGAGAGGTCACCGCGCCCAGGACCGCACCGGTCTCCAGCAGACCCGCCGTGAAGTCCTGGTCGTCCCGATGGACCTCGAACACCACGCCGTGTCGTTCGGTCAGCCGTGCGAGGGGCGGCAGGAACCACGTCGCCAGCGAGTCGGCATTGACGGCGAGGGCCACGGATGCCGTCTCGCCGGCGCCGATGCCGAGCGCCGCACGCGCGTCGGTCTCGAGCTGTACGGCCTGTCGCGCCAGGCGCACGATCGCCTCGCCTGCCGCGGTCGCCCGCACGGGCTTGGACCGGACGAGGAGGACCTGCCCCACGAGGTCTTCGAGCGTGCGCACGCGCTGGCTGACGGCGGACGGGGTGATGTGCAGTCGCGCGGCGGCGGCGTCGAAGGTCCCCTCCGCAACCACGAGCGCCACGGTCTCGGCGAGATCGAAGGGGATTCGCATAAGCAGAGCTTACGCAGATGCAGTTTCCTGAACTGGGCTTATCTCGACGCCATGTCTAACGTGAGAGGGTGCTTCCCGTCCTCCTCGCCGGTTTCGGCCTCGGCCTCTCCCTCATCATCGCCATCGGCGCGCAGAACCTCTTCGTGCTGCGGCAGGGGCTCCGTCGCGAACACGTGCTCGCGGTGGCGACCGTGTGCGCCGTGTCGGATGCGACGCTCATCGCCCTCGGCGTGTCCGGCGCGGGCCTCGCGCTGACCGCTCTCCCGGGGTTGATCGACGTGGTCCGGTGGGCGGGGGCGGCATTCCTCACCGTCTACGGCATCCTCGCGCTCCGACGGGCGTGGCGCCCGGCCGCGGTGCTGCGCGTCGAGGAAGACGCTCCGCACGACCGCGGAGGGACGGCATCCGTCGCCGTCGGGGTCTCCGCGCGGGCGCGCCTCGCGCCTGTGCTCGGCACCTGCCTCGCCCTGACGTGGCTGAATCCCCACGTGTACCTCGACACCGTCTTCCTGCTGGGCTCGGTCGCCGCCACCCACGGCGAGTCTCGGTGGACGTTCGCCGCCGGCGCGATGGCGGCGAGCGTGGTGTGGTTCTTCGCCCTGGGCTTCGGCGCACGCTACCTCGGGCGGTGGCTCGCGACGCCGCGGGCCTGGCGGATCCTCGATCTCGCCATCGGTGTGGTCATGATCGCCCTCGCGGTCAGCCTGGTGCTGCCGCTCGCGTGAGCGTCGGCCCCCAGGACGGACGACGAGGGCCCCACCCTTTCGGATGAGGCCCTCGTGACGCGTACGCGAGATCAGATGGCGTTGACGTCCAGCGGGATGCCGGGGCCGAACGTGGTCGACACCGCACCCTTCTGGATGTAGCGGCCCTTCGAGCTCGACGGCTTCAGACGCACGATCTCCTCGAGCGCGGCCGAGAGGTTCTCGTCCAGCTGCTCGGCGGAGAAGGACGCCTTGCCCACGACGAAGTGGACGTTGGCGTGCTTGTCGACGCGGAACTCGATCTTTCCGCCCTTGATCTCCTCGACGGCCTTGGCCGGGTTCGGAGTCACGGTGCCGGTCTTGGGGTTGGGCATGAGGCCACGGGGACCCAGCACCTTGCCCAGGCGACCGACCTGGCCCATGAGCTCCGGGGTGGAGACGGCGGCGTCGAACGAGGTGTACCCGCCGGCGACCTTCTCGATGAGCTCGGCGCCGCCGACCTCGTCCGCTCCGGCCGCGATGGCGGCCTCGGCCGCGGGGCCGGTGGCGAAGACGATGACGCGAGCGGTCTTACCGGTGCCGTGGGGCAGGATGACGGTGCCGCGCACCATCTGGTCCGCCTTGCGGGGGTCGACCGAGAGCTTGAGGGCGACCTCGACGGTGGAGTCGAACTTCGCCGAACCGGTCTCCTTCGCGAGGGCGACGGCCTCGGTCGGGGTGTAGAACTTGTCCGCCTCGATCTTGGCGGCAGCGGCCTGGAAGGCCTTGGACTTGGTAGCCATGTTTCCTATCCCCCTCAGTCCTCGACCGTGATGCCCATGGAGCGGGCGGTTCCGGCGATGATCTTCGAGGCAGCGTCGATGTCGTTCGCGTTCAGGTCGGGCTGCTTGGCCTCGGCGATCTCGCGGACCTGGTCCTTGGTGAGCTTGCCGACCTTGACGGTGTGCGGCGTGGAGGAGCCCTTCTGGAGGCCGGCGGCCTTCTTGATGAGCTCGGCGGCCGGGGGCGTCTTCAGGATGAACGTGAAGCTGCGGTCCTCGTAGACGGTGATCTCCACGGGGATGACGTTGCCGCGCTGCGACTCGGTCGCGGCGTTGTACGCCTTGCAGAACTCCATGATGTTCACGCCGTGCTGACCGAGCGCGGGGCCGATCGGCGGCGCCGGGTTGGCAGCGCCGGCCTTGATCTGGAGCTTGATCAGGCCGGTCACCTTCTTCTTGGGTGCCATATCCTTTTCCTTTCCTCGAACCGGGTGCCGCGGCATCCGGTTCTCCCGCCTCTCGGGCCGTTCCCGAGCGCGGTGCGTTGCGCGCAGGGCGCAAACCACCCAAGAATACCGCATCCGTCGCCCTCACCCGAACCCGCCCTCCCCGGGCACGATGACGGACATGCGCATGATGACGGATGCCGCGGCCCCGAGTGGTCCGTGATCGTGCGCATGTCCGTCATCGTGCGCGGTGGAGTCCCTGCGCGACGGCGCGGACGATCACGTCGTGCACCTCACTCCAGCGGGTCATGATCTGCACGAAGTCGATGCGGATGACGTGGTACCCCAGGAGCTTCAGCCGCGCGTCGTGCGCGATGTCGCTCCGCCGCTGCGCACCGACGTGGTGGCCGCCGTCGACCTGGAGGACGAGGCGATCGCCGATGACGAAGTCGACCGCGTGCCCCGCGAGCCACACCTGCTGGCGGATGGGCAGGCGGAGGAACCGCAGGCGCACGGGGATGACGGTCTCCAGGCCCGAGTCGGAGTGCAGCGAGCATTCCTCGAGCAGGACGCGGGCGAGCGGCGCCAACGGCAGAAGCCGAAGCGACTCCCGCACGACGAGCCCCTGCCGGAGCGCCGACTCCCAGACGGCGAGGGCCTGCTCGTGCGGTCGACAGCGCGCGATGACCGCGAGGACGTTCTCGACGGGGTCGACGAGGACGTCCGGATGCCGCGGCACGAGGGGGCGCGCCCAGTGCACCCGGGTCGCGTCGCTCACCTCCCCGATGTGCCGCTTCGGCGGCGCCGCCACGTGAACGCAACCGTCGCCCTGCACCCAGAGCCCGAGACGCTCGGCCTGCGTGAGGCAGGAGAGCACGACGCCCGCCCGCGCCGCGGCGACGAGCAGCGGGTCGGCACCCGGCAGCGCGACCCACCCGTCGCGCGGACGCGTCAGCATGTGCGTGGCGAGCCGTCGCTCGATCGCGCGACGCGACCACCCGCGGGACCGGAGCGCGGACACGCGCACGACACCACCGGCCTGGGATACGGCATCCGTCAGCTCATCCATCCCCGCGAGCCTCCCCGACGAGGGCGCCCCGCAACCGCGTCGCCCCCGTTCTGGGGACAGCACCCGGCGCATCCGCCCCTGGGGAGGAGGCGCGGATGCGCGCAAGAGTGCGGAACGGATGCCGCGGCACAGCGAAAGCGCCCCGTCGGGAGACGAGGCGCTTTCGCGAGAGGGGTGCTCTTACAGCTTCGTGACCTGGTCGAACGACAGCTCGACGGGGGTCTCGCGCTCGAACAGGGAGACGAGGACCGTGAGCTTGCCGCTCTCGGGCTTGATCTCGCTGATCGTGCCGGGAAGACCCGCGAACGAGCCCTCCTTGATGGTGATCGTCTCGCCGACCTCGAAGTCGACCTCGGCGGGAAGGACGCGGGACGCGGCCTGCTGACCCGGCTTGGTCGCGGCGCCCTTGGCGGGAGCGACATCCTTGACCTCGACGAGGGACTTCAGCATCGTGAAGGCCTCCTCGAAGCGGAGGGGGGTCGGGTTGTGGGCGTTGCCGACGAAGCCGGTCACGCCGGGCGTGTGACGCACGACCGACCAGGTGTCCTCGTTCAGCTCCATGCGCACGAGCACGTAGCCGGGGATCCGGACGCGCGTGACCATCTTGCGCTGTCCGTTCTTGATCTCGACGACGTCCTCCATGGGGACCTCGATCTGGTAGATGTCTTCCTCGACCTCGAGCGTGGACTTGCGCTGCTCGATGTTGGCCTTCACCTTGCGCTCGAAGCCGGCGTAGGAGTGGATGACGTACCACTTGCCCGGGAGGCTGCGCAGCTCGGTGCGGAACGCCTCGTAGGGGTCCTCGTCCTCGTCGGATGCCTCGTCCTCGTCGTCGCCGTTCACGTCGGGCCCGTCGTACGGGGTGACGTCGTCGGCGTGCTCGGCGGCGTACTCCTCCGCCTCTTCGGCGATCGAGTCGTTGAGGACCTCGGCCGCGGCCTCGGCCTCGGCGGCCTCGTCGATGTGCAGGGCGTCGTTCACGATGGCGTCGGCCTCCGGGTCGGCGATCTCGATGTCGTCGAGGTCGGTCGTGTCCTCTTCGGGCTGGTCCTCGACGATGTGGATGGCGACGTGCTCGGCGGGGGTCACCGCGAGCTCCTCGGCGGCCAGCTGGTTGCCCTCCTGCGCCTCGTCGTCCTCGGAGGACTGCTCGGCCGCGGTCGCCCAGTCGGCGTCGTCGACATATCGTTCCGTCACGTGCGTTCCATCTCCATCCGTCCGCGCGGGCGTCGCCGCCCCTCGCGTCGAGGCCCGCGAGATCGCGGGCGTGTGCGTGGGCTCAGGCGCCGCCGGGGATCCCGAACACGTACTGCGTGATCATCACGAACAGCACGTCGAGGCCGTAGACGATGGCCATCATCACCACGACGAAGCCGAGGACGACTCCGGTGTACTTCACCAGCTCCTTGCGGGTGGGCGTGACCACCTTGCGGAGCTCGGCGAAGACCTGACGGATGAACAGCGCGATCCGCGCGAACACGTTCAGCTTCTTCCCCTGGGAAGTGCTGCCGCCCGCGGGGACGAGCTCGCCGTTCGGGTCGTCCTGAACCATCGATGCCACCTGATTACCTTCCGTGTGTCAGCTTCCGCTGACGCGCAGGGCGGACAGGAATCGAACCTGCAACCTGCGGTTTTGGAGACCGCTGCTCTGCCAATTGAGCTACCGCCCTAGAGACCCACGGGCCTCGGACGAAGTCTTCATCCCCTCCGAAACCGCGGCGGGCACGGCGAAGATTGCAGACTTCTACTGCACGCACCAGTGTACGGCATGCCTCCGCGCCCGACGAACCGGCGGTCGACGCCCGTTCCGTCCGGCGCCGTTCAGTACTGCTGGATGCCGTAGCGGTCGGGTTCGGGTCCACGGTCGAACGCGCGCCCGGTCACCACCGTCGGCTCGACGCGGACGTAGGTGTACTTCAGCGTCGGGATCCAGGGCTTCAGCCCCATCCCGTCCGCGCGCTCGACGGACGCACTGTCATCGAGGGCCCGCGCGTGTCCGCGCACCACGACGCTCCACGCGTGCTCGTCCGTGTGATGGTCCACCTCGAACAGGACCTCGTCGTTGACGGTGAGCTCGAACAGCTTCGAGCCCTGCGCGGTGCGGAAGAGGATGCTTTCGCCGTCGACGACGTAGTTGACGGGGAAGATGTCCAGCACCTCCCCCACGCGCGTGACGAGCCGCCCGAGCTCCTCCGTGCGCAGCCGCTGCCAGCAGGCCTCGTCGTCGAGGACGGTCACGGGGCTGTATACGCCTTCCATGACCCCATCCTCCCGGCTCGCCGAACAAACCACCAGGGACCTAGGGCCCGACTCGGACGGATGTCGCGAGCCGGGCCGATCCGTCAGCTCGCCGCGCGGATGAGCTTCTTGTTGACGAACTCGTCGGCGGCGAGGAGTCCCATCTCCCGCGAGGTGCCGGAGCGCTTGACGCCGCCGAAGGGCAGCGCCGGCTCGTCGGCGAGGACGAGGTTGATGTAGACCATGCCCGCGTCGATCCGGTCGGCGATGCGCGAGGCCTGGTCGGCATCAGTCGTGAACACATAGGAGCCGAGACCGTAGCTGGTGTCGTTGGCGATCTGCACCGCCTCCTCCTCCGAGGACACACGGTAGACGACGCCCACGGGGCCGAAGAGCTCCTCGCGGTACACGTCCATGTCGGGGGTGACGTCGGTGAGGACGGTCCCCGGGTAGTACGCCTGGTCGCGGGTGCCGCCGGTCACGAGCCGCGCACCCTGCGCCACGGCGCGGTCGACCTGCTCGGCGAGGCGCTCGGCGGCGGCGAGCGAGGAGAGCGGCCCGAGCACCGTGTCTTCGGCGAACGGGTCGCCCACCTGCGCGCCGGACATCGCCGCGGTGAACTTCTCGAGGAACGCCTCGTACAGCTCGTCGATGACGATGAAGCGCTTGGCGGCGTTGCAGGACTGACCGTTGTTGTCCAGGCGCGCGTCCACGGCCGCCTGCACCGTGGCGTCGAGGTCGTCGGTGGACAGGAGGATGAAGGGGTCGGATCCGCCGAGCTCCAGCGCCACCTTCTTCAGGTTCCGCCCGGCGATCTCGGCGACCGCCGACCCCGCCCGCTCGGAGCCGGTCACGGAGACGCCCTGGACGCGACGGTCGGCGATGACGGACGCGGCCTGCTCGTTGGTGGCGTAGAGGTTGATGTAGACGCCCTCGAGACCGGCATCCTCGTAGATCTTCTGGATCGCGGCGGAGGACTCCGGGCACTGCGGCGCGTGCTTGAGCAGGATCGTGTTGCCGATCATGATGTTCGGCGCGGCGAAGCGGGCGACCTGGTAGTACGGGAAGTTCCACGGCATGATGCCGAGCAGCACCCCGAGCGGCGACCGCCGGATGAACGCCGGGCCCTCGCCCTCGATCTCGAGCGGCTGGTCGCCGGTGATCTTCTCCGCCTGGTCGGCGTAGTACTCGGTGATGTCGGCGGCGAAGTCGACCTCGCCCTCCGCGGCGGCCAGCGGCTTGCCCATCTCGCGCACGATGATGGCGGAGAGCTCGTCGCGGCGCTCGCGGTGGAGCTCGGCGACGCGGCGGAGGCGCTCGGCGCGCTCGGCGACGGGGACGTCGCGCCACTGCCGGTACGCGCTGTCGGCGGTCGCGATCGCCGTCTCCAGCTCGGCGTCGCCGATGGTCGGATAGGTGGCCAGGGTCTCGCCCGTGGCGGGGTTGACGACGGCGTAGTCACTCATGTTGTTCTCTCCGATCGTTTGGGTACAGTCTGCCGTCACCGGCGCAGGCTCGCGGGGGCGTCCATCGACAGGGTCTCGCCGCGGAAGAACGCCGGGCGCTTGATCGACTGCCAGATCATGATGACCACGCCGAGCAGGATCACGGTGACGCCGAGGATGAACACCAGGCCGACACCGGCGATGTTCGATCCGCTGCCGTAGTCGGGGTCCATCGAGTCGACGAGGGTCTGCACGAACAGCACCAGCAGGATGACGCCGCCCACGAGCGGCAGAAGCATCGTGAAGAAGAACCCGCGCACCGAGTCGAACCACTGCTTGCGGAAATACCAGACGCACGCGAACGCGGTGATGCCGTAGTAGAAGCAGATCATCATGCCGAGCGCGGTGATGGTGTCCCACAGCACGTTCTCGCTGATGAAGCGCATCACGGCGTAGAACCCGGAGGCGACGATCGCCGAGACGATGGTCGCGTAGCCGGGCGTGAAGAAGCGGGGGCTGACCCGGGCGAAGGATGCCGGGAGGGCGCCGTAGTGCCCCATCGACAGGAGGGTCCGCGCGGGCGAGACGAAGGTGGACTGCAGCGACGACGCCGAGGACGTCAGCACCGCGAGCGACACCAGGAACGCCAGCGGCCCGAGCACCTGTCCGGAGAGCGCGAAGAAGACGTTGCTCTGGATGTCTTCGTTCCCGAGCCCGTACTCGCCCGTCCCGACGCCGGCGAACATGATGAGCGAGACGGCGAGCAGCAGGTAGAGCGAGACGATGATGAGGACGGTGAGGGTCGCCGCGCGCCCCGGGGTCTTCTCCGGGTCCTTCGTCTCCTCGTTCATCGTGAGGGTGACGTCCCAGCCCCAGAAGATGAAGATCGACAGCGAGAGCCCCGCCACGATCGCCGAGAAGTCGCCGACGGCGAAGGGGTTGAACCACGAGAAGTCGAAGGGCGTGGCGTCGAAGGCGTTGCCGGTGAGCATCTCCACGATCGCGGCGATCGCGAAGACGAGGAGCACCAGCACCTGGAAGCCGACCAGGAAGTACTGCAGCTTCTGCGTGGTCTGCATGTCGCGGTACGACACCAGCGTCGCACCGAGGACGAAGAGGAGGCAGACGGCGACGTTGATGAACGGGTTGAAGGCCAGCTCGGCGATCCCCGGTTGCCCCGTGATCTGGGCGATGAGGAGGAAGAGGAACTCCACCGCGATGCCGGCGAGGTTCGACAGCACGAGGATCGTCGCGGCGATGAGGCCCCAGCCGGCCATCCAGCCGACCCACGGACCGAAGGCGCGTGCGCCCCAGGTGAACGACGTGCCGGCATCCGGCATGGCGCGGTTGAGCTCTCGGTAGCCGAAGGCGACCAGGAGCATCGGGATGAACCCGAGCAGGATGATGCCGGGGACCTGCACGCCGACGGCCGAGACCGTGGGGCCGAGCGCCGCGGTGAGGGTGTAGGCCGGGGCGATGCAGGAGATGCCGATGACGACGGCGCCGATGAGGCCGACGGTGCCGGCGCCGAGGCCCTTGCTCGACAGTCCGCCGGCCGGGGCGGCCTCGCCCGCCAGCGGCTTTTCGGGTGCGCTCACTTCTGGCCCTCTTCCTTGCGCGTGCGGGGCACGACCATCATGGGGACGGGGAGTTCATGGAGCATCTTCGCCGCGGTCGACCCGAGGAACAGGCGCTTGGGCTGTGCGAGCCGGCTCGAGCCGACCAGGACGATCTCGCCCGGCTCCCACTCGAGGTGGGAGACGGCGTCCTCGATGCTCTCCCCGCGCGCGACGACGACCTCGCTCGCGCTGTCGGCGCTGAGGGCCGCCTGCGCGGTCTGGAGGACCTGATCGGCATGGGCGGCGCCGGCGATGCGGATGACGCCCGTGTCGACGGATGCCGGAAGGTCGACGGTCACGAGCGAGAGGAGTCGCACCGATGCGCCGGTGGCGGCGGCGAGGGTCGCCGCTTCGTCGATGAGCGCATCGGCCCCCGGACGGGTGCCGATCGCGACCGTCAGACGCGGGAGCCCGGCATCCGCCGGGGCCTTGCGCGCGCCCTTCGGCACGAGGATGACGGGGATGTCGGAGACGTGCAGCAACTCGTTCGTCGTCGTGCCGAGGCGGTGCCGTCCGCGGCGTCCGCCGTCGGCGGCGCCGACGACGATGTGCGTGGCCGACAGCTCCTCCGCGGTCTCCAGGAGCCCTTCGCCGAAGGACTCGGCGTAGCGGACGTGCTCGGCGTGCTCCACTGTGTCCGGGACCGCGGATGCCGCCTCGGCCAGCCACTCCCGCGCCTGGCCCTCGAGGTACCGGTCGTACGCGGCGTTCGGCGGGGTGATGACGCTCCGCCCCTCCGCCGGCAGGATCTGCACGAGGTGGAGGTCGGCGCCGGATGCCGCGGCGAACCGCGACGCGAAGGCGACGGCATCCTTCCCGGCCTTGGTCGCGGTGTAGCCGACGACCAGGCGCAGCCGCCCGGTCACCGGCGGGCCTCGTCGAGGATGTTCTGCGCGACCAGGCGTCCCATGCGGATCGCCCCGTCGACGTGCTGATACCCGGCGCCTGCCATGTCGCTGCAGGCGAAGTGGATCGGGCCCACGGGGGTGCGCAGGTCCGCGCCGTACCGGGTGAGACCGCCGAGGTCGAAGCTGGCCGCGTACGCGCCGCGGGTCCACTCCTCCGCACCCCAGTCGCTCTCGTAGTAGACGAGCGGGTCCTTCGCCTCGGGGCCGAAGTAGTTCGCCAACGACGCGAGGATGCGCTCCTTGCGCTCTTCGGCGGACACGCGGAAGAGGTCGTCGGCGTTGCGGTCGGAGACGAATCCCACGAGGGTGCCGCGCTCGTCGCCGTGGTTGGTGTTGTCGTACGCCTCGTGCGACAGCTCGTACGGGCTGAACGCGGTGCCCGACAGGCCCTTGTCGCGCCAGAACGGACGGTCGTAGACGGCGTGGACCTTGATGACGAAGCCCATCGAGATGTGCTGGTGCAGCTGCTGCTTGAGGCGCGGCAGAGGCGGATCGAACTCGATCCACGGGTACAGGATCGGCGCGTGGGCGAGGATGACGTACCGCGCGCGGACGACCATGCCGTTGTCGGTCACGATCGTGACGCCGTCGCCGGCGGTCTTGACCTCGGTGACCGGCTGCTCGAGGAAGACGTCATCGCCGAGGCGCTCGGCGAGGAGGAGCGGCACCTGCTGGAGTCCGCCCACCACGCGCTCGTCGAGGATGTAGTCGGCGTCGACGAGGTGCGAGAAGCTCCCCGCGCTCGCGGCCATCAGCAGGGCCTGCAGGGCCGAGAAGGCGTAGGCGGGCTTGGTGAGCATGGCCCCCGCGATGAAGAGGGCGATGTTGTCGCGCGCCTCCTGGTCGTCGGTCTCCTGCTCCAGCCACGCCTCGAACGAGATGCGGTCGAGCTCCTCGGCATCCGGGCGGTCCCACGGACGGTCCGGATCGGTCTCGGCGACCATCGCGTCGAGCTTGTCGATCAGGCGGACGAGCTCCTTCTCGGTCTCGGGCTTGACCGGGAAGATCTCCCCGGTGAACAGCGTCCGCTCCCCGGCGGCGTTGATGTAGACCGACTCGCCCTCGCGGTAGCGGGAGTAGGTCTCGAGTCCGAGCTCCGCGATCGTCTCCTTCAGCACCTCCTGGTCGGGCGAGACCCATTGGCCGCCGATCTCGAGCATGGCGCCGTCGATGACGTCGGTCCACAGCCGCCCGCCGACCCGCTCGCGGGCCTCCAGCACCGCCACCGACAGCCCTGCTTTGCGCAGTTCGTGGGCGGCGGTGAGGCCGGCGGCTCCGGCGCCGACGATCACGACGTCGCGCGTCACCTCGTTCATGTGCGTCTCCTCAGCTCTCCCGCGGGTGCGGGGGTCGATCGTGCGGAGACGGATGCTCTCGCCACGATGCGGGGGCAGTGGGTGGTGAAGGGAAGGCGCCGCTCAGTGGGCGGCGAGGGCGGCGGCGATGACGTCCAGGCCCTCGTGGAGCAGGTCGTCGGAGATGCTCAGCGGCGGGAGGAAACGGATCACGTTGCCGTAGGTGCCGCAGGTGAGCACGATCACGCCCTGCGCGATGCAGGCCTTCGCGATCGCGGAGGTGAGGGTGCCGTCGGGATCTCCAGTCGAGGGCACGACGAACTCGACCGCGATCATGGCACCGCGTCCGCGGATGTCGCCGATGCGCGGGTCCGAGGCCTGCAGGTCGCGCAGGCGTCCGGTCAGGAGGGTCTCGATCTCCCGCGCGCGGGAGGGCAGGTCCTCGCTCTCGAACACCTCGATGGCGGCGAGCGCCGCGGCGCAGGCGATGGGGTTCCCGCCGTAGGTGCCGCCGAGGCCGCCGGCGTGCGCGGCATCCATGATGTCCGCGCGACCGGTGACGGCCGCGAGCGGGAGGCCCGCGGCGATGCCCTTCGCGGTCGTGATCAGGTCGGGGACGATGCCGAACAACTCGGAGGCGAACATCGCGCCGGTGCGACCGAAGCCGGTCTGGATCTCGTCGGCGATGAAGACGACGTCGTTGCTGCGGCACCAGCGCAGGAGGTGCTCCAGGAATCCGTCGGCGGGGACGATGAACCCGCCCTCGCCCTGGATGGGCTCGATGATGACGGCGGCGAGGTTCTCGGCGCCGACCTGCTTCTCGATGACCGAGATGGCCTTGCGCGCGGCATCCGCGCCGCTGAGTCCGCCGTCGCGGAACGGGTACGACATCGGCGCGCGGTAGACCTCGGAGGCGAACGGGCCGAAGCCGCTCTTGTAGGGCATCGACTTCGCCGTCAGGGCCATCGTGAGGTTCGTGCGCCCGTGGTAGCCGTGGTCGAACGCGACGACGGCCTGCTTCTTGGTGAATTTGCGCGCGATTTTGATCGCGTTCTCGACCGCTTCGGCGCCGGAGTTGAACAGCGCCGACTTCTTGTCGTGGTCGCCCGGGGTGACGCGGTTGAGGGCCTCGGCGACGGAGACGTACGACTCGTACGGCGAGACCATGAAGCACGTGTGCGTGAACTGCGCCACCTGCGCGGTGACGGCCTCGACGACGCGGGGGTGCGCGTTGCCGACGGTGGTGACGGCGATGCCCGAGCCGAGGTCGATGAGGGAGTTGCCGTCGGCATCGACGACGACTCCGCCGCCGGCGGCGACGGCCTCGATCGGCGCGGTGTGGCCGACGCCGGCCGCGACGGCGGCCGCCTTCCGCGCGAGGAGTTCCTGCGAGCGGGGGCCGGGGATCTCAGTGACGAGGCGGCGTTCCTGGGGCAGAGTGGGCCCGCCCACCGGGGCGGCAACGGTGTCGATCGCGGTCATGTCGGCGAGCGTACGGGGGCGGGCGCACGGCGCACACCTGACCGGCTGTACATTTTTCCCAACCCGATGTACAACCCGTACACCCCAACGTGACTCGCGGAGGATCATGACCACGGATGCCGACGTCCCGACCCTCCGCGCCCTGCTGAGTCGACCCGACCTCCAGCTGCGTCTCGCCGGCGATGCCCGCGACGACGCCCTGGACCGGCCTGTCCGGTGGGTCCACAGCTCCGACCTTGCGGATCCGACCCCCTTCCTCTCCGAGGGCCTCGTGCTGCTGACCACCGGCACCCAGTTCGACGGTGCGGGCGAGGAGCGCGGACCGTACCGCGACTACGTCCAGCGGCTGTCGGCGCGCGGCGTGGTGGGCCTCGGCTTCGGCACGGAGGTCGTCCGGCACGGCATCCCTCCCGCGCTCGAGGAGGCGTGCGCGGCCGCGGGGATGCCGCTGTTCGAGGTGCCGTACCGCACCCCGTTCATCGCCGTGGCCCGCGCCAACGCCGAGGCCATCGCGGCGCAGGCCTACGCCCGCCGCAGCTGGGCCCTCGCCGCGCAACGCGCGATCGCCCTCGCGGCCCTCCGCCCCGACGGCCTGGGGGCGACCGTCGCCGAGCTCGCCCGGCAGCTGGACACGTGGGTGGGCATGTTCGACGCCGCCGGCGAGCTCGTCCGCGAGCATCCGGCCGGAGGGCTGGATGCCGCGACCGCCGCCGCCCTGCACGACGAGGTCGGCGGGGTGCTCCGCCGCGGGGCGCGCGCGGGCTCCGCCCTCCGGATCGGCGACGGGCCGTTCTCACTGCAGACCCTCGGCCGCGGCGGACACCTCCGCGGCGTCATCGCGATCGCCGCGGGCGACCTCGACCAGGAGGGGCGGGGCGTCGTGACCGCCGTCATCGCAATGGCCGGCCTCGCCCTGGAACAGCAGCAGGGCCTCAGTCGCGCGCGGAACGCCCTGCGTGCGGGCCTCATCCAGTCCCTCCTCTCCGGCGACCCCTCTCTTGCCCGGAGGATCGCGCGCGAGATGTGGGGGGCGCTCCCCGCGGCGCCCGTCGACGTCGCCGTCACCGAGGCCCTGGCGGGCGAGGGTACGCGGACGACGGCGAGCGCCCGCGCCCGCCTGGACGCGATCACCGAGCTCCTCGAGCTGCGCGGCGACGAACGACGCGGCACGCTGTTCTTCGGCCGCGTCGAGGGCGCGCTCGTCCTGATCGTCCGCACCGGTGAACGCGCGGTGATCGACGAGATCGCCGAGCGGTTCGAGATCCGGGTGGGCGTCTCCGAACCGGCCGGCTACGACGGCATCCGCGCGGCCCTCGACCAGGCGCGGGCCGCGCGGGACCGGGGCACGGCATCCGTCACCGCGTTCGCCGACATCGGCCGGGCGGGCGTGCTCTCCGCGCTCTCCGCGGATGCGCGGGCCCTCGCCGACGCTCAGCTGCGGCCCCTCGTCGACAACGACCGGACGCAGGGCACGGCTCTGCTGGCGACCCTCCGCGCCTGGCTCGATGCGGACTGCTCGCACGAGGCGTGCGCCCGGGCCCTCGGCGTGCACCGCCACACGGTGCGGACTCGTCTCGCGCACATCGAGCGCGTGCTCGGACTCGATCTCGGATCGTTCCCCGTGCGGGCGGAGCTCTACGCAGCGTTGCGCGCGGCGGAGGGCTGAGGACATGATGACCGCATGAGCAGCGCGACGGAGATCGGCGACGTTCCGAACGGCGACGTGTCGTGGTGGTGGCGCTCGGTCGGCGGAGTCCCCGCGCCGAGACCCGCCCTGCCGGGGGACATCGACGTGGATGTCGCCGTGGTCGGCGCCGGGTACACCGGTCTCTGGGCGGCGTACTACCTGAAGACCCTTCAGCCGGGCCTCCGGGTCGCGGTCCTGGAGCAGCGCTTCGCCGGCTTCGGCGCGTCGGGCCGCAACGGCGGATGGCTCACCAACAGCGTCACCGGCGGACGCGCGCGGTACGGACGAGGACCCGGCACCGCGCAGCAGCGTGCATTGAACGCCGCGGTGGACGAGGTGATCACCGTCGCCGAGCGGGAGGGGATCGACGCCGACATCGTGCGCGGGGGCGAGTTCGAGGTCGCGCGCACCCCCGCGCAGCTCGCCCGTCTCCGCGCCGCCGCGCGTGCCGAGCAGGACTGGCCCGACACCGATGTGGAGGAGCTGGATGCCGCGTCCGCCGCCGCCCGGATCGGTGTGGCCGGGACGCTCGGGGCGATCCGGCACCCGCACTGCGCGCGCGTGCATCCGGTCAAGCTCGTCCGCGGACTCGCGGCGACCGTCGAGCGCCTCGGCGTGCCGATCTACGAGGACACGCGCGTCCGCGAGATCTCCCGCGGTCGTGCGGTCACCGACCGCGGGACGGTGCGCGCCGCGCACGTCTTACGTGCCACGGAGGGGTTCACGGCGGACCTCCGCGGCGAGCACCGGACCTGGCTGCCGATGAACTCCTCGATGATCGTCACCGATCCCCTGCCCGCCTCGGCCTGGGCGGAGATCGGCTGGGAGGGGCGGGAGACGCTCGGCGACTTCGCACACGTCTACATGTACGCCCAGCGCACCGCCGACGATCGCATCGCCTTCGGCGGCCGAGGGGTCCCGTACCGGTTCGGATCGCGCGTGGACACCGACGGGTCGACGCAGGCGCGCACGATCGCCTCGCTCGCCGCCCTGCTGCACGACTTCTTCCCCGTCGCGGCGGACGTGCCCGTCGCGCACGCATGGTCGGGCGTGCTGGGCGTCCCCCGCGACTGGGCGGCGACCGTCGGCCACGACGCGCGCACCGGCCTCGGCTGGGCGGGCGGCTACGTCGGCACCGGCGTCACCGCCACGAACCTCGCCGGTCGCACGCTCGCCGACCTCGTCCTGGGCCGCGACACCGATCTCACGCACCTGCCCTGGGTCGGGCATCGCGCGCGCCGCTGGGAGCTCGAGCCGCTGCGGTTCCTCGCCGTCCACGCGATCTACGCCGCCTACCGGAGCGCGGATCGGATGGAGGCCGGAGGCTCCTCCCGCACGGCGTGGCCGGCGCGCGTCGCCGACCTCATCGCCGGGCGCTGACCTCCGACATCCGGAAACAAGGCGCTCACCCGCGCGGGGCGTGGGCTTCGAGGAACTCGTAGACGTCGGTGGTGTCCACCCCGGGGAAGGCGCCGGTGGGGAGGGTGGCCAGCAGCGTCCGCGGGGTGCGGACGTTCGGCCACGCATACTCGCGCCACGACGCCTCGAGATCCGCCGGCGCCCGGCGGCAGCACACCTCCACCGAGTGCTTGGACACCCCGCGGTGCGGAGTGTCGCGGCCGAGGAACCATTTGGTGTCGTCGAAGCGCACCCCCACCGAGACCGAATGCGCGCCCTCGCTGGAGAGCTCGACACGGGCGGTGCACCAGTACGTCCCGTTGCCGGTGTCGGTGTACTGGTAGTACGGGTTGAAGTGGTCGTCCTCGTCGAAGACGACGCGTGAAGTCCACTTCCGGCAGCACATCTGCCCCTCGATCGATCCCAGCCGATCGGTCGGAAAGTTCACGTCGTCGTTCTCGTACGCCTTCGTGATCGTCCCCGACTCGTGCACCTTCAAGAAGTGCACGGGGATGCCGAGGTGGACGGTCGCGAGGTTCGTGAACCGATGCGCGGCGGTCTCGTACGACACCGAGTACGCGTCGCGGAGATCCTCGATCGACACCGCCCGACGCCCCTTCGCCTCGAGGAGGAACGGCACGGCGTGGTCCTCGGGGATCAGCAGGGCGCCGGTGAGGTAGTTCGTCTCGACCCGCTGACGGAGGAACTCCGCGTAGCTCGTGGGTTCGGTGTGGCCGAGGATCCGGCTGGAGAGGGCCTGCAGCACCGCCGTCCGCGGGTCCCCCTTCGACGCCAGCCTGCTCGAGAGGTAGAGCCGGCCGTTCTTGATGTCGGCGACGCTGCGGGTGGTCTGCGGCAGATCCGGCACGTAGTGCAGCGTGAACCC
Source organism: Microbacterium aurantiacum (assembly GCF_031625015.1). Taxonomy (NCBI): domain Bacteria; kingdom Bacillati; phylum Actinomycetota; class Actinomycetes; order Micrococcales; family Microbacteriaceae; genus Microbacterium; species Microbacterium aurantiacum. The sequence goes on along the minus strand of NZ_JAHWXH010000001.1, from coordinate 1,760,054 downwards.
GAGGTGCGCGGCGATGTCGGATGCCGTCCGCTGGGTGAGCGGACCCCCGGGGTGCCCGACGGCGGCGAGGATCGCCAGCGCCTGCTTCTCCAGATCCGGGAAGTGGTTGTTCTGCGTGCGCATGAGACGGCGGAGCGCGACGTTCGCGCGTCGGGCCTCCTCGGGGGTGGCGGCCCTCTCATCGCGCAGCCTCTCGATCTCGCCCTGCAACGCGAGCATCGCGCGGAGGGCGTCGTCGGGGACGGTCTTGCCGATGCGGAACGGCTCGATGCCCAGCGCCTGGAACGTCTGCCCCTTCATCGCGCGTTCGAGGGCGATCTCCATCGTCGCGCGCTCGTCGAGGGGCTCGGACTCGAGGAGCGCGTCCAGGCTCGTCCCGAGGGCGCGGGCGATCTGGCGCAGCAGCGTCAGCTTCGGCTCGCGCCGGCCGTTCTCGATCATCGAGAGCTGGCTGGGCACGCGCTCGACCGCGGCGGCGAGGTCGTCCAGCGTCATACCGCGTGCAGACCGCAGCTGACGGATGCGGCGGCCGATGGTGAGGGAGTCCACCTCTTCATCGTCGGGGGCCCCCGCCCCGGCATCCCGGCTCTGTGCGATCGACATGTCGGGATTCTGTCACGAATGACGAATATTCGGGAAAGTTCACACCTGGATTCGTCGGTTTCGGGCTGGATATTCACCCCACAGTGGAACCACCCCGCGGAATCACCACCGCGGATCCGCTCACAGGAGGACACGGACATGACACCTGCAACCGCCACACTGACCGCCCCCACCACGGCGCCGGCGCCGGCCGTCCAGGTCCTCGGCCGGATGGGCCCTCGCTACGACGAGATCCTCACGCCCGAGGCGCTGGCCTTCGTCGCCGAGCTCCACCAGCGCTTCGGCGGACGCCGGCACGATCGCCTCGCCGATCGGATGCGGCGCCGCTTCGAGATCGGCAACGGCCACGACCCCCGGTTCCGCGACGACACCGCGCACATTCGCGAGGACGCCGAGTGGCGGGTCGCCGGCGCGGGCCCGGGCCTGGAGGACCGCCGGGTGGAGATCACCGGCCCCACCGATCCGAAGATGACGATCAACGCGCTGAACTCCGGCGCGCGGGTGTGGCTGGCCGACCAGGAGGACGCCACCAGCCCCACCTGGAAGAACGTCATCGAGGGCCAGCTGTCGCTGCGCGACGCCATCCGCGGCGAGCTGACCTTCACGAACGACGCCGGCAAGACCTACGAGGTCACCGCCGAGCGCACGCCCACGATCGTGATGCGGCCGCGGGGCTGGCACCTGAGCGAGGCCCACCTGCGGTTCACCGACCGCGCGGGGCGCGAGATGGCCGCCTCCGGTTCGCTGGTGGACTTCGGGCTGTACTTCTTCCACAACGCCCAGCGCCTCATCGACAGCGGCCGCGGCCCGTACTTCTACATCGCCAAGCTGGAGTCGAGCGAGGAGGCGAAGCTCTGGGACGACGTCTTCACCTTCAGCGAGCAGTACATCGGAATCCCGCACGGCACGATCCGGGCGACGGTGCTGATCGAGACGCTGCCGGCGGCGTTCGAGATGGAGGAGATCCTCTTCGAGCTGCGCGACCACTGCGCGGGCCTGAACGCGGGGCGCTGGGACTACATCTTCTCGATCATCAAGAACTACCGCGGGCGCGGGGCCCGCTTCGTGCTCCCCGACCGCAGCGAGGTCACGATGACCGTGCCGTTCATGCGGGCTTACACCGAGCTGCTGGTGAAGACGTGCCACAAGCGCGGCGCCTTCGCGATCGGCGGCATGAGCGCCTTCATCCCGAACCGCCGCGACCGCGAGGTGACCGCTCGTGCGTTCGAGAAGGTGGCCGCCGACAAGAAGCGCGAGGCCGGCGACGGCTTCGACGGGACGTGGGTCGCCCACCCCGACCTGATCCCGACCGCGATGGCCGAGTTCGACGCGGTGCTCGGCGACCGGCCGAACCAGGTCGACCGTCAGCGCGAGGACGTGGAGGTGACGGCATCCGACCTCCTCGACGTGCATATCGGTCGGCCGGTGACCGCCGAGGGCGTGCACGCGAACGTCTCGGTCGCGATCCGCTACATCGAGGCATGGCTCCGGGGCCTGGGCGCGGTGGCGATCGACAACCTGATGGAGGATGCCGCGACCGCGGAGATCTCGCGGTCTCAGGTGTGGCAGTGGATCCACCAGGACCGGGCGACCGCCGAGGGCGACCTCATCACGCGCGACTACGTCGAGGGCCTCATCACGCGGGTGCTCGACGAGACCCCGCGCCGCGACGACGACCGCTTCGACGACGCCGCCACGATCTTCCGCGACGTCGCCCTGGGCCGCGAGTTCCCGGCCTTCCTCACCCTGCCCGCCTACGCGAAGTTCCTCGTCGACATCGACGAGACCGCGTGATCCACCCCTCTCCCGCGAAGGACACGACATGACCCTCTACCAGGACGACATCGCCGCCATCCGCACCCTGAAGGAGCGCCACGGCTCCGCCTGGGACGCCATCGACCCCGAGTCGGTCGCCCGGATGCGCGCGCAGAACCGCTTCCGCACGGGCTTGGACATCGCCCGCTACACCGCCGGCATCATGCGCCGCGACATGGCCGAGTACGACGCCGACTCGTCGGTGTTCACGCAGTCGCTCGGGGTGTGGCACGGCTTCATCGGACAGCAGAAGCTCATCTCGATCAAGAAGCACCTGAAGACCACGAACAAGCGCTACCTCTACCTGTCCGGATGGATGATCGCCGCGCTCCGCTCGGAGTTCGGGCCGCTCCCCGACCAGTCGATGCACGAGAAGACCGCGGTCCCGGCGCTCATCGAGGAGCTCTACACCTTCCTCCGTCAGGCCGACGCACGCGAGCTCGACCTCCTGTTCACCCGGCTGGATGCCGCCCGCGCGGCCGGGGACGACACGGCGGCGGAATTCCTCCAGTCGCAGATCGACGCGTACGAGACCCACGTGGTGCCGATCATCGCCGACATCGACGCCGGCTTCGGCAATCCCGAAGCGACGTACCTGCTGGCCAAGAAGATGATCGAGGCGGGAGCCTGCGCGATCCAGATCGAGAACCAGGTCTCGGACGAGAAGCAGTGCGGCCACCAGGACGGCAAGGTCACCGTCCCGCACGAGGACTTCATCGCCAAGCTCAACGCCGTGCGGTACGCGTTCCTCGAGCTCGGCGTCGACGACGGCGTGATCGTCGCCCGCACCGACTCGCTCGGCGCAGGGCTCACGCAGAAGCTCGCGGTGTCGCATCGGCCGGGAGACCTCGGGGATCAGTACAACGCGTTCCTCGACGTCGAGGAGATCTCCGAAGCGGGCCTCGGCAGCGGTGACGTCGTGCTCTCCCGCGACGGCCGGCTCGTCCGCCCGAAGCGACTGGCGAGCAACCTGTACCAGTTCCGCCCCGGAACCGGTGAGGAACGCTGCGTGCTCGATTGCATCACGTCGCTCCGAAACGGCGCCGACCTGCTCTGGATCGAGACCGAGAAGCCGCACGTCGAGCAGATCGCGGGGATGATGGACCGGATTCGCGCCGCGATCCCGAACGCGAAGCTCGTCTACAACAACAGCCCCTCGTTCAACTGGACGCTGAACTTCCGCCAGCAGGCCTACGACCTGCTCGCGGAGCAGGGTGCCGATGTCTCCGCGTACGACCGGGCCGAGCTGATGAGCCCCGACTACGACGACACCGAGCTCGGTCGCCTCGCAGACGAGAAGATCCGCTCGTTCCAGAAGGACGGCTCGGCTCGCGCCGGGATCTTCCACCACCTGATCACCCTTCCGACCTACCACACGGCGGCCCTGTCGACCGATGACCTCGCCAAGGGCTACTTCGGCGACGAGGGCATGCTCGCCTACGTCCGAGGGGTGCAGCGCCGCGAGATCCGCGAGGGGATCGCGACGGTGAAGCATCAGAACATGGCCGGCAGCGACATCGGCGACAACCACAAGGAGTACTTCGCCGGGGATGCCGCCCTGAAGGCCGGAGGCGCGCACAATACGATGAACCAATTCGGCTGACGCGGACGCGGTGCGGGCCGCCAGGAGCGATCCTCGGCCCGCACCGCTCTCGCCGGCCCGGCGAAAGGAAGACCGATGAAGTTCTTGATGCTCGTCTTCTCCGACCCCGCGCGTTCGTCCGACGAGGAGCCGCCGGTGCCGATCGAGCAGTGGGTCGAGGAGGCCTACGGTTCGGGCAAGGCCACAGACGGCGATCGGCTCCGACCCTCCGCTGAGGCCAGGACGATCCGTCGCCGCGACGGAGAGGTCCGCGTCACCGACGGACCGGCCACCCCGGCGCACGTCGAGATCGCCGGGTTCGACATCCTCGAGTGCGCTGACATGGAGGAGGCGATCGCGCTGGCAGGGCGGCATCCGATGGCGACGGCGGGCATCATCGAGCTCCGTCCGGCGTGGCCGCTGGACCTCTGATCCGCACGGGGCCGCACGCGGCTCCCGACGGACACGCCCGGGCGACTACGCTGGCCCCGTGACACATCGCGCCCCGCTCTCCCGCAAGCTCTCCGCCATCGCCGAGTCGGCCACGCTCAAGGTCGACGCCAAGGCCAAGGCCCTGCAGGCCGCCGGCCGGCCCGTGATCAGCTACGCCGCCGGCGAGCCCGACTTCGCCACGCCGGCGTTCATCGTCGAGGCCGCCGCCGAGGCCCTGCGCGACCCCGCGAACTTCCGATACACCCCCGCCGCGGGCTTGCCGGTGCTCCGCGAGGCGATCGCCGCGAAGACCGCGCGCGACTCCGGTCTGGATGTCGCCCCCTCCCAGGTGATCGTCACCAACGGCGGCAAGCAGGCGGTCTACCAGGCCTTCCAGGCCGTGGTGAACCCCGGCGACGAGGTGCTCCTCCCCGCGCCCTACTGGACGACCTACCCGGAGGCGATCGCCCTCGCCGACGGCGTGCCGGTCGAGGTCTTCGCCGGCGCCGACCAGGAGTACAAGGTCACCGTCGACCAGCTCGAGGCCGCCCGCACCGAGCGCACGACCGTGCTCGTGTTCGTCTCGCCGTCGAATCCGACCGGCGCCGTCTACACCGCCGAGGAGACCCGAGCGATCGGCGAGTGGGCGCTCGAGCACGGGATCTGGATCATCTCCGACGAGATCTACCAGAACCTCGTCTACGAGGGCACGCGCGCGGTGTCGATCGTCGAAGCCGTGCCGGAGGTCGCCGGACAGACGATCCTCGTCAACGGGGTCGCCAAGACCTACGCGATGACCGGCTGGCGCGTGGGCTGGATGGTCGGCCCCGCCGACGCGATCAAGGTCGCCGGCAATCTGCAGTCGCACCTCAGCTCGAACGTCAACAACATCGCCCAGCGCGCGGCGCTCTCCGCACTCTCGGGTCCGCAGGACGAGGCGGAGTCCTTCCGCGTCGCGTTCGACCGCCGCCGGCGTCTCATCGTCGAAGAGCTGTCGAAGATCGACGGTGTCGTCGTCCCCAACCCGCTCGGCGCGTTCTACGTCTACCCCGATGTGCGCGGCCTGCTCGGTCGCACGTGGGGTGGCGTCACCCCGCAGACCTCGCTCGAACTGGCCGATCTGATCCTCGAGCGGGCCGAGGTCGCCGTCGTCCCCGGTGAGGCGTTCGGACCCTCCGGCTACCTCCGCCTTTCCTACGCCCTCGGCGACGATGCGCTCCTCGAGGGCGTCACCCGTCTGCAGGAGCTCTTCGCCGCCGCGGACTGAGGCCGGATGGCGGACCCGTCCTACAGCTCGACGCCGACGAGGACCGGCTCGGGCTGCAGGACGAGTCCGAACTCCGCTGCCACTCGGCTCTGGATGTAGCGGGCGAGCTCGGCGATCTCGGCCGCTGTGGCGTTGCCGCGGTTGGTCAGGGCGAGGGCGTGTTTGGTCGAGAGCCCCGCCCGCGAACGCGGGAAGCGGAAGCCCTTCCGGAGCCCCGCGTTCTCGATCAGCCATCCGGCGCTGATCTTCACGTCGGATTCCCGACTCGTGGGCGCCGGAACCAGACCGTCGTACGCGGAGAGCGGGATCACCACGACCGGATCGAGGTCCGGTGCGACGGGCCACCGCGGGCACGCGTCGGGAAGTGTCCGGGCGAAAGAGGCCGACACCACGGCGTTCTGGAAGAACGAGCCGGCGCTGTGGGTGTCGGGGTCGGCGTCATCGAGCACCATCCCCTTCCGCGCCCGCGTGGCGAGAACGTGCTCGCGCACCCACGCCAGACTCACGGTGTCGTCCTCGGTGAGCCCGAGGGCTCCGCGAAGCTGCGCGCCGGCGATCCGGCGCTCACCGTGCCCGACATCCGCGAGTTCGAACGTCGCCGAGAGGATGACCGCCCGGCGCGCGGGGACGGAACCGTAGTGGCGCTTGAGCACCGAGGTGCGGAATCCGAGTCCGAGGTCGGCGGCGGGGACGGTTTCGACCTCGCCGGTGGCCTCGTCGATCAGCTCCACCTCGACGAGGGTCTGGACGGTCTCCTGCCCGTACGCGCCGATGTTCTGCACGGGCGCGGCCCCGACGGTTCCGGGGATGCCGGACATCGCCTCGAGACCCGCGAGCCCCTCGGAGACCGAGACCGCGACGAGGTCGTCCCAGTCGTGGCCCGCGGCCACGCGCAGGCGCACGAAACCGGGCCGGGGCGACGGAAGGCGTTCGATCCCGCGCGTGAGGATGCGCACGACGGTGCCCTCGAAGGGGTCGTCTCCGACGAACAGGTTCGATCCGCCGCCCAGGACGAACCACTCGTCGCCCGTCGCCCACACGTCGCGAAGCGCCTCGACGAGCTCGACCGTCGTGGGTGCGTCGATCATCCGCTCCGGGACGCCGCCGGTGCGCAGCGTCGTCAGCTGCGCGAGGGGAATCGGGGTGATCTCCGGCATCCGATCAGACGATCCGGACCCGGACCTGGGCTTTGCCGAGGACGGTCGCGCCGTCGAAGGTGACGGTGAGGTCGACCCGCGCGACGTCGTCGGCGATCTGCCCGATCACCGCGCGCACCGTGACGTCGGCGCCGGTGTCGGGGTCGACCACGACCGGGCGGGTGAAGCGCACGCCGTACTCGAGGATGCGGCCGGGGTCTCCGACCCACTCCTCGATCGTCTGCACGGCCAGGCCCATCGTGAGCATGCCGTGCGCGAGGACGCCGGGGAGTCCCACGGCGGCAGCCACGTCGTCGCGGTAGTGGATGGGGTTGAAGTCGCCCGAGGCGCCGGCGTAGCGCACGAGCGCCGCGCGGTCGAGGTGGACGGTCCGCTCGGCCACGACGGCGCCCACGTTCACGGCCTCGCTCATGACTGCCCCTCCCCCACGACCAGCACGGAAGTCGCCGTGACGACGTGCGCGCCCTCGAGCTCGGTGATCTCGGCCTCGCTGGTCACCATCGTCGCCGGCCCCATCGCCCGGAGGCCGGTCACCGACAGCCGCGCGACGAGCTCGTCGCCCGCCACGATCGGACGGGTGTAGCGGAAACGCTGCTCGGCGTGCAGGACGCGCGAGAGCTCGATCCCCGAGTCGGGCTCGGCGAGAAGCTGCTGCAGCGTCAGGTCCTGGAGGACCATCGCGAACGTCGGGGGCGCGACGACGTCGGCGTAGCCGAGGGCGCGCGCGGCGTCGGGGTCGTGGTGCGGTGCGGCGTCGGAGAACACCGCGCGGGCGAACTCGCGCACCTTCTCTCGACCGACCAGGTAGGGAGCGGTCGCGGGGAAGTCGCGACCGACGAGCTCGGGGTTCACTGGCACCCGTTCATCCTATCGACGGGGTCAGCGGGCGCTCTTCCGACCCCGGATCGCCTTGATCGCCATCTGCACGGCGATGAAGACCAGGAAGGCGGCGAAGAGGATGTTGCCGATCTGAGGGTCGACCCGGACAGCGATCCACGCACCGAGGGCGGTCGTGGTGATCGCGGCGAGACCGACGATCCCGGCGGCGACGAGATCGATGTTGTGTCGGCGGATGTTGCCGATCGTGCCGGAGAGGGCGGTCGGGATCATCATGAGCAGGGACGTCCCCTTGGCGACGAGGTCGCTCGTGCCGAAGAGGAAGATCAGCGCCGGCACGACGATGATGCCGCCACCCACACCGAGGAGTCCCGCGAGCACTCCGGTCACGAGCCCGAGGGCGATGAGCCCGAGGCCCGTCCACCAGGTGAGCTCGAGAACGGCATCCCGCGAGGGGATGACGATGAACAGCATCACGATGACGACGCCCAGGAAGCCCACGAAGCCCCAGCGCAGGACGGTCTGCGAAAGACGGGCGAGGAGGGCGGTTCCGATCTGCGCGCCGATCACCGCGCCGCCGGCGAGGATCAGCGCGGGGATCCATGCGACCGAGTCGTTGAGCGCGTAGGAGATCACCCCCACCGATGCCGTGGGCACGATCGCACCGAGGGACGTGCCCGCAGCCAGTCGCTGATCGAATCCGAGGACGAGGACCAGCAGCGGCACGATGACCGTGCCCCCGCCGACGCCGAACAGGCCGGACATGAGACCGGCGAGGAGCCCGACCCCGATGCACGTGATCACGTAGCGCGCCCCGCGGGCGCGCGTCACCTCTTCCGCCACCGGTTACTCGAGGAAGTCGATCGCCCAGCCGCCGTCGGCGGGGACGAGCGTGTAAAGGAAGACGTTGTCGTAGGTGACCGCCTCGTCGAGGGGATTACCTTCTTCATCGAAGAAGCTCTCGAAGGTCTCGGTGGTGGTGACCAGGATCTGCTCCGCGTCGCCCTCGATGGAGGTGACCTCGATGCGGTAGTCCTCGACGGATGCCGAGAACTCGCTCGCGGTCGCCTCGAAGGTCTCGCAGTCGACCAGACCGCCGGCGGTGCGGAACGACTCGGTGGTGCTCGCGAGGAACAGATCGCAGTCCGCGTTCTGCCATGCGTCGTCGTAGTCCATGACGACCTCGACGGCGGCCTGCTCGTCATCGCCGGCCGGCGCCCCGCCTCCGCCGGAGCCTCCGGAACCGCTCGACGTCGCAGCGTTGACGAGCAGCAGCGGGATGAGGACGGCTGCGGCGATGACCACGCCGAGCATCACCACGCCGAGAACGAGCCACAGGATCCAGAGCTTCGACTTCGGCTGCGTGGCCGCGGAGAACCCGCCACCCTCGCCGTTATAGCCCTCCGGGGGCGCGGCCCCGTCGACGGGCTGCGGGTCGAAGCCCACCGTCTGCAGCGACGCGTCGGTCGCATCGGCCGCGGCGGGCGTGGCGTCATCGGGCGCGGGCGGCGTGGCGCCGTCGGGCGCCCCCTCGGCGTCGGGTGCCGCGACGTGGGTGGTCCACTGCGTGCCGTCCCACCAGCGCAGCGCGCCGTGTCCGTCGTCATACCAGCCGGGAGGGGTCGCAGTCATGCTGGCAACCCTATCCCTCAGCCGCCCTCGCCCCCACCCGGTCCCGCCCCGGAGAATCCGTGATGAACTGGGGCGATGTCAGACAAGACCCGCCCCGTCGTCCTCATCACCGGCGCGTCCTCCGGAATCGGCTACGCAACCGCCCTCGCGCTGATCGCGCGCGGCTGGGTGGTCTACGCCGCTGCGCGTCGGGTGGACCGGATGGCGCACCTCGCGGCGTCCGGGTGCGAGGTGCTCGAGATGGACGTCACCGACGACGCCTCGATGCAGGCGGGCGTCGATCGGATCGTGCACCAGCAGGGACGCATCGACGTGCTCGTCAACAACGCCGGATACGGCTCCTACGGTGCCCTCGAGGACGTCCCGATCGAGGAGGCGCGTCGCCAGTTCGAGGTGAACGTGTTCGGCCTGGCGCGTCTGACGCAGCTGGTGCTCCCGACGATGCGCGCGCTCGGTCGCGGACGCATCGTGAACATCTCCTCCGTCGGCGGCCGCATCTACGAGCCGATCGGCAGCTGGTACCACGCGACCAAGTTCGCCGTGGAAGGGCTGTCCGACTCGCTGCGCCTCGAGCTCGCACCGCACGGCATCGATGTCGTCATCATCCAACCCGGGCCCATCCGCACCGAGTGGAACGCGATCTCGCGCGAGAGTGCGCTCGAGCGCTCCGGCGACGGCCCCTACGCCGCGCAGGCCGCGGCCCTCGTGTCGAACTACGAGAACGTCGATTCGTCCCCGCTGGCCGGCACCGCCGAGGGCGTCGCCCGCACGATCGTGAAGGCCGTCACCGTGCGCTATCCGCGCTCGCGCTACGCCACCCCCGCCTCGGCGAAGGTCATCGTCGGGCTGCGGCGCCTGCTCCCCGACGTCCTCATGGACGGGATGCTGTCGCGTCTGGCGACGTAGCCGCCGCAGCCGCGCGGGCGCGTCGAGACCGCACCGCGCCGATCGCCACGTCGATCACGACGAACGCCGCCAGGGTGACCCCGATCAGGGGGCGTCGGGGCGACGGGCACGAAGACCAGGGCGACGAGGACGAGGCGACGCGCCCACCGGGCGACATCCGTCGCGGTCTGGCGGAGGATCGCGCACGCGCGCTCGCCGCGGTGGAGTGCGGCGATGGTGACGACGGCCGCCAGCGCGTGCAGCGCCCACATGATCGCGTCGCCGTGCAGCATCGCCCCGGTGACGGCGGGCTCGGCGGCCGACAGCGTCGCGGTCATGCCGCCGTGATCGTGCCCGCTCGCGTGGAGCGCCGCATCCGCACCGGCACCGGCGACCGGGGCCGCACCGAGCACGAAGAGCACGTGGAACAGGGCCTGGCTCAGCATTACGGCGAGGCTCAGACGCCAGACCGACAGACGGCGGCCGACGAGGAGCGTGCTGGCGGCGGCCGCGAGGACCAGCGGGAGGATGATGCCGAGCCACCCGGGCATCGCACCGCCCGCGGCGACGTGCGAGAGGAGGGCGACGAAGGTCGCGACTCCGGCGGCGAGCAGCCCGCGAGAGACGCGGGACGCTCGGGACGGACGCATCCCCCAGTCTGCCACTCGCGGCGAGCGCGCGCGGTCAGCTGCCGGGGTGCTCCTCCGGTCGCGCCGAGGCGATCAGCATCCGGAGCCCCATCTCGAACGCGCGCGTGGCGATCGGGTCGGTGGGATCTTCGTCGGCGAGCGTCGCGAAGGCGGCGGAGAAGGCGGGGAGGTCGGCTTCCTGTCCGCGCGGATCGAACACGATCGCGGGGCCGGACATGTCCAGCACGCTCCCGAGGATGAACGACTCGAACGCCGTGAGGAGCGGGAGGATGTCGCGATCGGACCACCCGACGGTACGCGCCGCGACGGCGAAGTCCTCGTACTCCGCCAACAGCACGGGCGCCTTCACCGCGTTGGTCATCAGGAGCGGCACCACGCGCGGATGCCCCGCGAACGCGCGTCGGTAGGAACGCGCCCACTCCCGGAGTCCGTCCTCCCACGCCATCTCGCGCAGCGGTCGCGAGTCGATGCGCGCCGACACCAGGGAGCGGACGTCCTCGATCATGGCGGCGAGGTTCGGAACGTGGTTGTAGAGAGAGGTGGGATTCACGCCGAGCTTCGTCGCCACGCGGCGGATGCTCGCTCCCTCGACGCCGTGACGGTCCACGAGGGCGAGCGCCGTCTGCGCGATCAGCTCGCGGCTGAGCAGCGGGCGGGGCGGTCTGGCGATGACGGACTCCTCGAGGTCGCGGCCGAGCTTACGCGGCGTCCCGAAATGGTGTGGCGGCGCGGAAAACATACGGTGTATGTTTACCCCCATGATCGCACCTCTGCCGACGGTCGTCGAGGCGTCCCTCGCCGAGCTGAGCGCCGCCCTCCGGGGCGGCGCGGTCACGAGCGTCGAACTCGTCGCCCGCTACCTCAACCGGATCGCGTTCTACGACCGATCAGGGATCGCGCTGACCTCCGTCATCGTGCTGAACCCCGGGGCCTTCGCCGAGGCGCGGGCAGCCGACGAGCGCCGCGCGCACGGCGAATCCCGCGGCATCCTGGACGGCATCCCCTTCACCGCGAAAGACAGCTACTGCGTGGCGGGCCTCCCGGTCGCCTCCGGCTCCCCCGCCTTCGCCGACCTCATCGCCCAGGACGACGCGTTCGCGGTCGCGCGCCTCCGCGAGGCCGGCGCCGTGTTCCTGGGCCTGACGAACATGCCTCCGATGGCCGCGGGCGGGATGCAGCGGGGACTCTACGGTCGCGCGGAATCGCCGTACAACGCCGCGTACCTCACCTCCGCCTTCGGCTCGGGGTCGTCGAACGGGTCGGGTACGGCGACCGCCGCGAGCTTCGCGGCCTTCGGGCTCGGAGAGGAGACCTGGTCGTCCGGCCGCGCCCCCGCCTCGCACAACGCGCTGACGGCATACACGCCGTCCCGCGGCATGATCTCGGTGCGCGGCAACTGGCCGCTCGTGCCCACGATGGACGTGGTCGTCCCCCACGCCCGCACGATCGAGGACCTCGCGCACATCCTCGACGCCGTGGTCGTGGACGACCCGATCACCGACGGCGACCTGTGGCGGTCGCAGCCGTGGATCCCGCTGCCGGCGCCGTCGGAGGTCCGTCCGCCTTCCTTCGCCGACCTCCCCGCCACCGACCTCACCGGCATCCGTCTCGCCGTCCCCCGCATCTATGTGAACGCCGACCCCGACACCGCGCTCCCGATCGACACCCGCCCCTCGGTGATGGCCCTCTGGGAGCGCCTGCGCGCCGAACTCGAGGACGCCGGCGCGGAGGTGGTCGAGATCGATCTCCCCGCGGTGGACAACTACGAGAAGCTCCGCGCCGACAGCCGCGACATGGTCGACCGGGGCTTCGTGCCGCGGGAATTCCTCGCCGACGAGGTCGGTGACCTCTCCGTATGGGCGTTCGACGCCTTCCTCCGACTGAACGGGGACCCGCGCCTGCACCGGCTCGCCGACGTCGACGCGGCGAAGATCTTCCCCCACCCCACCGGCGCCCTCCCGGATCGCTACGGGATCTTCCCCTTCGACATCGCCTACGACCTGGCCGAATACGTCGACGCCGCGCGGTCCGGGGTGCGCACCCCCACCGAGATCCCGAGCGTCGAGCAGGGGCTCCGCGGCCTGGAGCACACGCGCGCGGTCGACCTCGAGGAGTGGATGGCCGCGGAGGGGTTCGACGCGGTGATCTTCCCGACCCAGTCCGACGTCGGTCCCGCCGACGCCGACGTGGAGGAGACCTCCGCCGACATCGCGTGGCGGAACGGCGTCTGGGTCTCCAACGGCAACCTCGTCCCGCGCCACCTGGGCATCCCGACGGTCACCGTGCCGATGGGGACGATGACGGACACCGGGATGCCGGTCGGTGTCACCCTCGCCGGCCCCGCCTACGCCGACGCGCGCCTGATGCAGCTCGCCGCGGCCGTCGCGGCGCTCGGGGCACGTCGCACCTCACCGCCGCGCACTCCGGCGCTCCCGGACGAAGCGGTGTTCCCCTCCGCGATTCCCGTCGCCACGGGCGGACTCGACATCCGTCTCGATTCGGTCCGGCTCGAGGGCGACGCCGATCACACGGTGGTGTCCTTCTCGGGCACCCTGAGCGGCGGTGCCGCCGCGGACGTGGTCGCGTACGTCGACGGCGTCCGGGCGGCGGTGTCCGTGGACGGCAAGCGCGTCACGGGTTCGCATCCCCTCGACTCCGACGCGCATACCGTCACGTTCAGCGAATGGCTGCCTCCCTTCGGACCGCTCGTCGTCCTCGTCGCCCGCGACACCGACGGTGCCGTTGCGGGGGCGTTCGGATCGACGGAAGGCGCACCGCTGTGACCGACACCACCCCGACATCCGCCGCGCCGTTCGACTACTTCGCCCACGTCGAGCTGCCGACACCCTCGCTCGGCGACGACGAGGTGCGACGCCTGTTCGCCCAGACCTTCGGCGTCGAGATCGACCTGCGTTCCCTCGGAAGCCAGCAGGACCAGAACTTCCGGGTCTTCGCACGCGGGTCCGACGAGCCGCTCGGCGTGCTCAAGATCAGCAACCCCGCCTTCAGCGAGGCCGAGATCGACCTGCAGGATCGTGCCGCGGCGCGCGTCGCCGACCACGACCCGACGCTCCGCGTGCCCCGGCTCGTCGCCGGACCCCGCGGACCGATGAGCGCGTGGTGGGACTCCTCGAGCGGCCGCGTCCACGCGCGGGTGCTCGAGAACATCTCCGGCTCGACCCTGATGGGCTCGGGCTACCTCTCCCCGGCCGTCGTCGCCCGCCTGGGCGACCTGGCCGCGCGGGTGAGCGTCGCCCTCGACGGGTTCACCCACCCCGCCACGGCCCGGGTGCTGCAGTGGGACGCGCGGCACGCACTCCGCGTCATCGACGCGCTCCTCCCCGGCGAGACCGATGAGGCGGTGCGGGACGCCCTGTGGACGGCGACGGCGGATGCCGCGGCGGCGCTGACCCCCCTCGCCGAACGTCTCCCGGTGCAGGCTGGACACTTCGACATCACGGACGACAACGTCCTGCGCGCCGCGCCGGGGTCGCTTCCGGATGCCGTCATCGACTTCGGCGACGTCACCGCATCGTGGCGGGTCGGCGAGATCGCCACCACCGTCTCGTCGGTCCTCCACCACGACGGCGCCGATGCGCTGTCGACCCTCCCGGCCCTCCGGGCCTTCCACGCGCGTCGGCCGCTCACCTCTGACGAGATCGCCGCGGTGTGGCCGCTCGCCGTGCTCCGCGGTGTCGTCCTCGTGCTGAGCGGACGGGCGCAGGTGCGCATCGACGAGGCCAACGACTATGCGGCGAGCGCCCTCGACCGCGAGTACCGGATCTTCGAGACCGCGACGGCGGTGCCGATCCCCGTCATGACCGCGGCGATCCGGACCGCCCTCGAGGATGTGCCCGATGAGGGCGACGCTGATCGCGGCTGGCACGGTGCGCCGCTGGTGGCCCTCACCGGGGAGATCGCGGTCCTTGACGCGGGGACCGTGTCGGAGCTGAACGACGAGGGCGCGTGGCTCGACGACGGTGCGCTCGACCGCGCCGCGGCGGCGGCACTCGACCGGGGGGCCGCATGCAGTGTGATCCCGGCGTGGGAGCCCGTGCTGACCGGCGTACCCCGGCGGACCCCCGCAGCCCCCGCCACCGTGCCGACCGGGGCGACGATCTGGCTGGCCGAGCCGACGCCGCTCGCCTCCGCGGCTGCGGCCGGCGCGACCGTCGCCGACGGCGCGCTCACCTGGACCGACGGGCGGGAGACGGTGACGATCACCGGCCTCCCCGCCGACGCGACGGCGGCGGAACTCCCCGCGCGGACGCGCCTGTTCGCCCGGCGATTCCCTTCCGACGGCCCGCAGCCGCCGGCGCGGGTCGTCCCGGCCCTCGCGCTCGCCTGGCGGACGGTCGTCGGCGAGGTCGGGCCCGCGCTGGGGCTTCCCGCGAGCCCCGGGCCGCGGCATCCGTCCGACGATCTGCTCGAGCGCCGGTACCGCGTCGTCGCCGATGTGCAGGAGCACTACTACACCGCGCCCCCGCAGATCGAACGAGGCTGGCGCGAGTACCTCATGGACGTCGACGGCCGGGTCTACCTCGACATGGTGAACAACGTCGCCTCTGTGGGGCACGCCCACCCCCGGGTGGTCGAGGCGGCGACGCGGCAGATGCACCTGCTGAACACCAACTCGCGGTTCCACTACGGCGGCATCACCGAGTACGGCGAGAAGATCGCCGCGACTCTGCCCGATGAGCTCGACACCGTCTTCTTCGTCAACTCGGGCTCCGAGGCGGTGGACCTCGCGCTGCGCCTCGCGATGGCCGCGACCGGCCGCCGCGACATCGTCGCCATGCGCGAGGCGTACCACGGCTGGACGTTCGCGAGCGATGCCGTCTCGACCTCGATCGCCGACAACCCGTTCGCGCTCGAGACGCGGCCCGACTGGGTGCACACGGTGGCTGCCGCCAACTCCTACCGCGGCGCGCACCGGGATGCGGATGCCGCGCGGTACGCGCCGGAGGCCGTCGCCGACATCGATCGGATCGTGGCGGGCGGCGCCCTCCCCGCCGGGTTCGTCTGCGAGACGTACTTCGGCAACGCCGGCGGCGTCGCCCTGCCCGCCGGTTACCTGCAGGAGGTGTACGCCGCGGTGCGTCGGCACGGCGGCCTCGCGATCGCCGACGAGGTCCAGGTCGGCTTCGGGCGGCTGGGACGCTGGTTCTGGGGCTTCCAGGAGCAGGGGGTGGTCCCCGACATCGTCGCCGTGGCGAAGTCGATCGGTGCCGGGCATCCGCTCGGGGCGGTGATCACCCGCCGTGAGATCGCCGACCGCTATCGCACGCAGGGCTATTTCTTCTCCTCCACGGGGGGCTCTCCGGTCTCCGCCGCGATCGGCAGTGCCGTGCTCGACGTCATCCAGCAGGAGGGACTGCAGGACAACGCCCGCGACGTGGGCGCGCACCTCGCCGCACGCCTGGAAGACCTGGGGACACGGCATCCGATCATCGGTCGCGTCCACGGATCCGGCCTGTATCTCGGCGTCGAGTTCGTGCGGGACCGCGAGACGCGGGAACCCGCCACAGCCGAGACCGCCGCCATCTGCGACCGGCTGCTCGAGCTGGGCGTGATCATGCAGCCCACCGGCGACCACCAGAACGTCCTGAAGATCAAACCCCCGCTGTGCGTGACGAAGGAATCCGTCGACTACTTCGCCGACGCGCTGGCCCGAACATTGGAGACCGGATGGTGAGCTCGCGCTCTCTCGACACCCCCCGCTGGCGGATGCCGGCCGAGACCGATCGGCACGAGCGGACGTGGATGGCCTTCCCCCGAGAAGGGTTCACGCTCGGCGAGGGCGGGCAGGAGCGCGAGGAGGGCTACGCCGCGTGGACGGCCGTCGCGCACGCGATCGTCGAGTTCGAACCGGTGACGATGGTGGTCGACCCGACCGAGATGAACCGTGCCCGACGGATGCTGAGCAGCGACGTCGAGATCGTCGAAGCGCCGATCGACGAGTTCTGGATGCGCGACATGGGCCCGACGTTCGTCGTCGACGATGCGCGCCCCGGAACCCTCGCCGCCGTCGACTGGGTCTTCAACGGCTGGGGGGCACCGGATTGGGCCGAGTGGCGGAAGTCAGCCCTCATCGGCCGATTCGTCGGCGAGCACCTCGGCATCGAGGTCATCGACTCACTCCTGGTGAACGAGGGGGGCGGCCTGCACGTCGATGGGACCGGCACCGTGCTCCTGACCGACACGGTGCAGCTCGACCCGCGCCGGAACCCCTTCGCCGACAAGGCACGAGTCGAGTCCGAGATGGCCCGGACGATCGGGGCGACCGACGCGATCTGGCTGTCGCGGGGACTCACCCGGGACTACGACGACATGGGCACGAACGGCCACGTCGACATCGTCGCCACCTTCACCTCGCCGGAGCACGTGCTGCTCCACGACCAGCAGAACCCCGACCACCCCGACTTCGCGGTGTCGCAGCAGATCCGCGGCGAGCTGGAGGCGGCGTTCGCCGCCCGGGGTCGGGACGTCACCATCACCGGGCTCCCCGCCCCGGACACCCTGCGGGACGACACGGGATGGGTGGATTGGAGCTACGTGAACCACCTCGCCGTCAACGGCGGCGTGATCGCGTGCGGATTCGGGGAGGACGCCGCCGACGCCCGTGCGCGCGACATCCTCGCCGCCGCCTACCCCGGTCGCCGCGTCGTGACCGTCGACGCGCGTCCGCTTTTCGACCGCGGCGGCGGCATCCACTGCATCACCCAGCAGCAGCCGGCCGTCGGCTGATCAGCCCTCGCGGGAAAACGGCATCCGTGGGAGGCTCGGTCCGATGAACCGGGCGCAGAAGATCACGATCGCCGTCTCGACGATGGTGGTCGCAGGCCTCGTGGTGCTCGCCGCTCCGCCCGTGCTCGACGCCGCAGGGTGGGCCGCAGCGCGACTCGCGCCGGCCGCTGCCGAGCCGACAGCGTCTCCTTCTGCCGCGACCGAATCGCCCGGTGAGGACGACGCGGCGCTCACGGGCCTGCCGGAGGGGTACGTGAACGTGGGAAACGGCACCGCGATCCCTTCGGGCGGCCCGGGCGACTGCGAGGAAGCCGCCTGGATCCACATGGGCGAGATGAACGCCTGGCTCCACGGCGACATCCCCGACCAGGGCGTCCGGGAGTTCGCCGCTGGTGAAGCAGGGCTGGACGAGGAGGGGCGCGTCGTGACGTACACCGTCGCGC
Source organism: Microbacterium aurantiacum (assembly GCF_031625015.1). Classification (NCBI taxonomy): domain Bacteria; kingdom Bacillati; phylum Actinomycetota; class Actinomycetes; order Micrococcales; family Microbacteriaceae; genus Microbacterium; species Microbacterium aurantiacum. Next base: position 1,742,004 of record NZ_JAHWXH010000001.1, on the reverse strand, counting down.
CCGGCGACGCGCTCTACGCCATCAGCGACCGATTCTGCATCGCGAACCCGCACAGCATCGACACGCTGAACCATACGAGGATGATCCAGCCGGGTGACGTCCTCCTCCTGCGTCCGAACAAGTCACTGCCGTGGATTCCGTATTTCAGCCCGCCCGACGCCCCCGCGGGATATCAGCAGATCCCTTATCAGAATGCGGTGGAAGCGATGAGCGCGGCCGCGCAGGCCGGCGACCTCGACGCGATGCGGACCATCTTCGAGAACGACCTCGCGGACCTGTTCCCGAACCCGGACCACGCGAACGTCATCGCCCGCGCGCTGGAGCTCGAGAGACTCGACGTCCTCCGTCACATGTTCGCGTAGCCGGGCTCGCACGCCTCGCACCCGCCCACTCGAGACCCGTCGTCCCGCGCCGGCCGCGACCCTGAGCCGAACTCCTCAAAACCGGTCCCGGACCCGCCCTGGGCACCGAAACCCGGCCGACTGCGCGCGAATCGGAGGAGTTCGGTACGCGACCGACCGCCCAGGGTCCGGCCCATGGGTTCGACGGCAGGAGGCCCGACCCGACCCCGAGCTCACCGGAACCGCGGGCCGAACTCCTCAGAAACCCTGCCCGACGCCTCCCCGGGCCCCGGAACCCGCCTCCGGCGCGCGAATCGGAGGAGTTCGGTACGCGCAGGCGCCGACCACCGGCCCGGAAACGAAAGAAGCGCCCCCACGAGGGGGCGCTTTTCCTGTAGCGGGAGCGGGGCTTGAACCCGCGACCTCACGATTATGAGTCGTGCGCTCTCACCAACTGAGCTACCCCGCCGCGACGCATTCCGTCGGTCGGACGAGATGCTGCGAGCCCCGAGTCAGGATTGAACTGACGACCCCTTCCTTACCATGGAAGTGCTCTGCCACTGAGCTATCGGGGCGTGCCACCTGCGTGCAGGCAACTCAACGAGGATACCAGAATCACGGCATCCTGCTGAATCGGCTCAGCCTCCCGCGTGCTCGCGCAACCAGGGAAGCGGATCGATCGCGGTCGTGCCGTTCATGAGGATCTCGAAGTGCAGGTGCGCACCGAACGAACGTCCGGTGTTGCCCGTCAGCCCGATGATCGTTCCGGCCGTGACGGTGTCGCCGACCTCGACCTGGAGCGAGTCGTACTGCATGTGCGCGTAGTGGCTCGAGACGAGCTGACCGTCGATCTCGTGGTCGATGATGACGTGCACGCCGTAGGCGCCGCCCGCACTGGTGGCGACCCGCACCACGCCATCGGTGATCGCCTGGATCGGCGCACCGTCACCGGGGACGAAGTCGAGCCCTTCGTGCAGGTTCCCCGAGCGCATCCCGTAGCCATAGCTGATGGGCACACCCACCGGGAACGGCCACTGGATCTCGCCGTTGGGGTCATTGTAGAAGAAGTTGGAGAAGTTCTGGATGCCGGACTCGGACGCGAGCTCCGCGATCGTCTGCGTCGAGTAGCTCTCCGTGCGCTGCAGCGTGTCGTTCTGCGCATCCGACGGGGCCACGTACGCCTGGATCTCGTCGCGGTCGATCGCGCTCGAGGCCACGGTCATGTTCGCGGGAGCCACCGCGGACGTGGGCACCGATGCTGCGGCGACGGCCTCGGCGGGAGTGGTCATGCCGACGGCCATGAGTCCGACGATGCCGAACACGCCGACGGAGAAGGATGCCGTCGCCACACGCGTGACGGCGGAGCGTCCGGAACGTCGACCGCGCGGGGGGACGACGTGGGCCCCCGTGATCGTGAGCGGCGCGGAGGAAGCCGGCTCCGACGGGGCGGCGGCGACCGGGGTCTCGCCGGTGAAGCAGAAGAGACGTGCGGCGCGTTCGAACTCGTCCTCGTCGGCGTCGGCCGGGGCGTCGTCGGCATCCGCATCGACGAGGGACTCCGCCGCGGGGGAATCCACGACGCTCTCGAGAAGCTCGGGGTCGACGGCGGCAGGGTCGTGCGCGGTGGCCTCGGCGGCGGGGGCGGGGATCTCGTCGACGACGAGGTGCTCCACCGCCGGCACGGATGCCCGGCGGGCGCGGCGCGCGCGGCGGGTCAGGGCGGGCTCGTCCTCGGCCGCGACGGGCTCCGGGGTCACGGTATCGACGGGGTCCGCAGAGTCGCGGGTCTCCTCACCGGGCGCGGCGAGGTCGAGCTCGATGAGCACGGCGTCGCCCGGGAGGGTGACGGAGGCCGTCGACTCGACGGCGACGGCACGGCGTCGCTCCGCACGAGAGGGGGCCGGAGCCGGGACGTCGACGGATGCCGGGGCCGCGGGGAGTCGGCGGGAGCGCCGCGTGGGCGCGGGCTCAGCCTGGGATGAATCGAGGGGCAAACGAAAGGGCTCTCAGTCGTGTCGCACGCGCGACGGAGGTCATCTCAGATGGGGGGATGTCGCTTCGTTCCGCACGGGCACGGAAGATAACGAACGGGTAAACACTACCCCCGGCGACCTGAGAATGCGATGTACACACGCCCGATCGCCCGGCAGCTCACGGCTGCAGCGCGGCGGCGAACAGGCGGTCGTAGAGCTCCGGTGCCGCCGCGACGTTCAGGACACGCCCCGCCGCGTCCGCGTCACCGCGGCCGAAGCGGCCCCCGGCCTCCCGGACGATCAGGGCGCCCGCCGCGTGGTCCCACGGCTGGAGCCCGCGTTCGAAGTAGCCGTCGAGGCGCCCGGCGGCGACGTACGACAGATCGAGGGATGCCGCGCCCGCACGCCGGAGGTCCCGCGCGAGGGGCAGCACACGTCCCACCGCGGCGAGGTCGCCGGCGTGGGTGGACGGGTCGTAGCCGAAGCCGGTGGCGATGAGGCCGCCGGCATCCGTCAGCTCGGCCACCCGCAGGCGCGCACCGTCGAGATACGCACCTTCCTGCCGGACGGCGTGGAACATCTCATCGACCGCGGGTGCGTACACCGCGGCGGCCACGGCCTCCCATCGGTCGGGGTCGGGGTCTCCCGCGACGACGGCGATGCTCACCGCGTACTGCGGCATGCCGTACGCGTAATTGACGGTGCCGTCGATGGGATCGACGACCCAGGTCAGACCGCTCTCGCCGACCTCTGCACCGGTCTCCTCCCCCAGGAAGCCGTCCCGGGATGCCTCGGCGGCCAGCCGGGCGCGGACGAGCGCCTCGACCTCGCGGTCGGCCTCGGTGACGATGTCGGCGAGCGCGGACTTGGTCGCGGCGATCGCCACACCCTCGGTGCGGCGTCGGAGCGCAAGCGCGCCCGCCTCCCGCGCGATGTCGAGGGCGAGGTCGTGCAGGTCGCGATCGGATGCCATGCCTCCACGCTACTGCGGGCGCGCGGGGGACCCCGGCGCTAGCGTGGATCCATGACAGGCGGATTCGGCCGCACCCACGACGTCGTCATCATCGGCGGCGGACACAACGCACTGACCGCCGCGGCCTACCTCGCCCGCGCGGGGCACAGCGTGGTGGTCCTCGAACGGCTCGCGCACGCCGGCGGCGCCGCGGTCTCCGAGCAGCCCTGGGCGGGGGTGGACGCGCGACTGTCGCGCTACTCCTACCTCGTGAGCCTCCTCCCCCGGCGGATCATCGACGACCTGGACCTCGCCCTGACACTGAAGCGACGGCGCTACTCGTCCTACACCCCGGACCCGGGCGATCCCGCACGCGGAATCCTCATCGACACGCAGGATGCCGCTGCCACCGCGTCCTCGTTCGCGCGCGTCACGGGGTCCGCCGCGGAGGCCGACCGGCACGCACGGTTCGGGGCGCGGCTCGGCCCGCTCGCGGCATCCGTCTTCCCGACGATGACCGAGCCGCTCCGGCGACGTTCCGAGATCGCGGCCCGCGTGACGGATGCCGCGCTGTGGGAGGGGATCGTGGAGCGACCGCTCGGCGAGCTCCTGCGGGCGTCCTACGACAGCGACATCGCGCGCGGGATCGCCCTGACGGACGGGCTGATCGGCACGTTCGCGGCATCCGATGATCCCGGCCTCCGGCAGAACCGGTGCTTCCTCTACCACGTGATCGGCGGCGGCACCGGGGATTGGGACGTCCCCGTCGGCGGCATGGGGCAGGTCACCGATGCGCTGGAGCGGGCGGCCCGGGCGGTCGGCGCGGAGATCCGCACGCGCGCCGAGGTGGTCTCCGTCACCCCCGAGGGCGAGGTCGAGGTCGCCGGGGAGCACCCGGGAACCCTCCGCGGGCGGCTCGTGCTCAGCGGGGTCGGCCCGAGCGTCCTCGCGGCGCTCCTCCGCGCGGGCGGGGCGCCGACGACGGATGCCGCCTCGGCGCCGTCCCCGGAGGGCGCACAGGTCAAGGTCAACATGCTGTTGCGGCGCCTCCCGCGTCTGCGGGACGCCACGGTCGCCCCCGAGGCCGCGTTCGCGGGGACGTTCCACATCAATGAGACGCTGAGCCAGCTCGACGCCGCGCACGCGCGGGCGTCCGGCGGAGAGATCCCCGATCCGCTGCCGGCGGAGATCTACTGCCATTCGCTCACCGATCCGTCGATCCTCGGACCGGAGCTGCGCGCATCGGGGGCGCAGACGCTGACCCTGTTCGGCCTGCACGTGCCGCATCGGCTCGTGGCCGGACGCGATCGCGACACCGTGCGACGCGAACTGCTGGCCGCGGCGGAGCGTTCGCTGGACGCAGTGCTGGCGGAGCCCATCTCGGACTGTGTCCACGAGGCTCCGGACGGGACGCCGTGCGTCGAGGCGAAGACCACCGCCGACCTGGAGGCGGGCCTCGGGATGACCGGCGGCGACATCTTCCACGGCGACCTCTCGTGGCCGTGGGCCGAAGACGACGAGGCGCTCGACACCCCGGCGGAACGGTGGGGGGTCGCCACCGCGCACGAGCGGATCCTCGTCTGCGGCTCGGCGTCGCGCCGCGGCGGCGCCGTCAGCGGCCTCGGCGGCCACAGTGCGGCGCACGCGGCCCTCGAGATCCTCGCGGGCCGCTGACCCGGGGGCTCGTCCCCGGGGCGCGTCAGCCGCGCGGCGGTAGCGGAGGCGGCGGCGGGAAGCCGTCGTATCCGGGTGCCGGCGGCGCGGGCTGTTCGGGGGCCTCCTGTGCGGGCGGAGGTGACACGGGCGCGAACACGTGCGCGCCCGGGCTCGGGAAGCCGGTCTGGTAGGCCGCGAAATCGGGCGAGCCGTCGGGCATCATCGGCAGCGGCGTGACCCCGTCGGCGAACATCGGCCACGGCAGCAGTTCCGGCTCAGCGGATGCCGCGGGAGCCGCGGCCGGGGCCGGCTCGGGCGAGGGTCCCGCGTCGGGTGCGGGCTGCTCCCCCGCCGCCTGCGCGGCCTCGGCCTGCGCCTGCTGGACCGCGGCGTGGGTCACGACGGAGCGGGCCGGATGCGGCTGCTCTCCCTGGGGCGCCGGCGCCGCGGCATCCGTTCCCGCGGCCGGATCGATCGGGGTGGCACCCGCCGGTCCACGGTAGGGCTCCGGGGCCGCCGGAAGCTGCGCCGAGAACGGCGGAGCGGCGGGTGCGGACTGCGCACCGGGGTAGGCCGCGGGAGTCGCGGGCGCACCGTACCCACCGGCGGGACCGTAGCCGCCCGACGCTCCGTACCCGGCGGAGGCTGCGTACCCGGCCGACGCCCCGAACCCGGCGCCGTACGCCGGACCGCCGGGGTAGCCGGGCGCCGGCGCGGCGGCGACGGTCCTCGCCTTGCGCGGCGCGAACAGGGCGTTCACGAGCGGGAGAAGAGCGGTGCCCACGGCGGCGAGGATTGCGGTGGCCACCACGATGCGCCAGTAGATGTCGGCGAAGTCGACCCACTCCGAGAGCATGAGCGGGATGATCAGCAGGACCGCCAGGAGCGTGACGAGACCGATGGTCGTGAACGCCACGATCTGCGTGAACCGCGTCACGTACCGCTCGAGCGCCTTCATGTACAGGCGCACGTGGAGGAGGGCGAGCTGCAGGATCAGCACGATGAAGAGGAACTGCAGGAAGCGGCCGAAGCCGCTCCACGAGTAGCGCTCCGGCATCCAGATCATCACCGCACCGATGAGGAGGGTGACGATCCAGGTGGCCATGCTCGCCAGCGCGAACCATGCGGGACGGCGGGGGGCGAGGTGCGCGTCGAGGATCGCGACGCCCGCGAAGCCCGCCAGCAGCAGGATCGTCAGGAACGCGCGACCGACGATGCCGTTCTGCTCGCCGATGAGGACCCACACGACGCAGACGAGCGCCGCGGCGATGAGAGCGCCGATGGCGACCCAGATCGCCGCACGCAGCAGCGGGGAGGTCTGGGCGTCGGCGCGCGAGGGCTCGAGCGCCTGCTGATCGGGCTGCGACATGGTCCGTCCTCTCGTCCGCGGGATGGACCCGCCGTCCCATCCTGACATGCGCGGTTCTCGGCGGCGACCCGGTTCTCGCGCCCCTAGAATCGCGACGTGGAGCTCCTCGACATCGGCCGCGTCCTGCTCGGATTGGTCCTGCTCATCGGCGGCGGCGAGGTGCTCGTGCGCGGCGCGTCGGCGCTCGCGACCAAGCTCGGCATCCCCCCTCTCGTGGTGGGGCTCGTGATCGTCTCGGCCGCCACGAGCGCGCCCGAGCTGGCGGTGACGATCGGCGCCGTCATCGACGAGGAACCGAGCCTCGCCGTCGGCAACGTCGTCGGCAGCAACATCGTCAACGTCCTGCTGATCCTCGGCCTCTCGGCCTTGTTCCTGCCACTGGCGGTCAAGCGCCGCCTCGTGAAGTTCGACCTCCCGGTGATGGTCGGCATCAGCATCCTGTTGCTCGTGCTCGCCCTGGACGGCGAGATCACGCAGATCGACGGGGTGATCCTCTTCGCGGCGGCCGTCGCCCACGTCGTCCTGAGCTTCACGCTGAGCAGGAAGGATCCGGATGCCGTGCCCGACGATGCCGCGGCAGCCACCGATCCCTCGCAGACCGGTCCGGTGCGGACACGGCGGGCCCCGGCATCCGGAGTCCTGTCGTACCTGATCCCGGTCGTCCTCATCCTCGCCGGCATCGGTCTGCTCGTGTTCGGCGCCGACCTGCTCGTCACCGGAGCCGTGGCGATCGCGACCGGTTTCGGCGTCTCGAGCCTGGTGATCGGCCTCACCGTCGTCGCGATCGGCACCTCCCTCCCGGAGCTCGCGACCTCGATCGCGGCCGTCCGACGCGGCGAGCGCGACCTTGCCGTCGGCAACATCGTCGGCAGCAACATCTTCAACATCGGGGTCGTGCTGGGCCTCCCCGCGATCTTCTTCCCGGCGGGGATCCCGGTGCCGGATGCCGCGATCTCGCTCGACATCCCGCTGATGATCGCCGCCGCGGTCGCGCTCGTGCCGATCGCGTTCACGGGGTTCACCATCGCGCGGTGGGAGGGCGCGGTGTTCGTCGGCCTCTACGTCGCGTACACGGTGTACCTGATCCTCGCCGCGGTGGCGCACGATGCCCTGCGCGGCTTCTCGATCGTGATGCTCTTCTTCGTGCTCCCGCTCCTCGCGGTCACCCTCATCGCCGTGACGGCCTACGAGGTGGGCCTCCGCCGCGGCCGCCGCGAGACCCCCACCCCCTGATCCGGATTCGGTGGCGCCTTCACGCGGGTCGTCGGCCCGCACCCCCGCGTCACGGCGCCACTGAAGCCCGTTCACGAGGGTGGAACGACGAAGGGCCCCGCGGTGCGGAGCCCTTCGTGATGGTGGCGAGTGAGGGATTCGAACCCCCGAATGCTGAGCAGTCTGATTTACAGTCAGATCCCTTTGGCCGCTTGGGTAACTCGCCGGGTGCGCACCCGCCCGGCTTGTACAGTCGACCGGAGGCGCGATCACCGATCCTACTCTCCCGAGGCCGCTCTCGGGAAATCGGATGCGGTGCGAGGATCAGGTGCCGATGGCGTCGAGGTCGGTGTCCTCCAGCGCGGACGGCAGACGCAGGAGAGCCCCCTCGAATCGGCAGGTCGCCGCGGCGGCATCCATCGCCTTCTCGAGCACGTCGCCCCATTCCTCCTCGGCCTGCGGCTGCCCCTGCGCGAGCGACGCGAGGGTCGACGCGAACGCGGCGTCACCCGCGCCCATCGTGTCGACGATCGGACCCGGGAGGCTCGAGATCGGTCGCGTCGCGGTGACACCCGCCGCCTCGACCGACGCTCCGGCGGCGCCCTGGGTCGCCAGCACCGCGTGCGTCCCGAGCTCCAGGAGTCGGGCCCGCAGGGCGTCCAGCGGCTCTCCGTACAGCAGCGTCGCGTCGTCCTCGCCGACCTTCACGAGCGCGGCGTCGGCGGCGAGCGCCTCGAAGCCGCGTACGAACTCGGCGCGGTCGTGCATCATGCCCTCGCGCGGATTCGGATCGATCGCCAGCGGAGTGCCGGATGCCGCGACCGCCTCCGCGAACTCCCGGGTCTGCTCCGTGTCGTCGAACGCGAAGCAACTGACGGCCACGAGGGCGGCATCCGCCATCGCGGCGCGTTCCGCATCACCGAATCGGATGCGGCGCTTCCGGGACGCCTCGTTGAAGACGTAGGTCGGCTCGCCGCCGCCGGAGCGGGTGCTCACCGCGCGGGCGGTGCCGAGCGGCGAGGGCGTCGCGAGGAGGTCGACGCCGTGGTCGGCGAGGTACGCGCGCACCCGCGAACCGGGTTCGTCGTCTCCGACCATCGCGACGAGGGTGGTGGGCACGCCGAGTCGCGCGAGTCCGACGGCGACGTTCAGCGCGGCGCCTCCCACGAACTCGCGCACACCCGTGTCGTCGCGCAGCTCATCGATCAGCGCGTCTCCGACGACGACGATCCGTTCCGTCATGCCCTGCTCCCCACACTCTCCAGCACTCGTCCGACGAAGGTCTCGGTGCGCCGACGCGTTCCGTCGATGCGCATGTCCACGCTCGCCCGCATCTCGCTCGGCGCGAGCGGCGCGGCCAGCCGCACGTTCTCGTGACACGACAGATCGGCGCACATGTACGTTCCCACACTGTCGCCGCGTTCGCCGGCAGCGCCGGCGCGCCGCGCGGAGAACATCACCACCTGATCGGCCGGCTGCATCGTGTGGCAGAGGTTGCACATCGCCGAGCGCGCGTGCGAACTCCCCTCGGCAGCCCGGAGGACGATTCCGCGCGGCTCGTCGTCGATCTCGACGAAGAGGTATCCGCGGCCGCGCGTGCGCGGATCACGCCACGCCAAGAAGTCCAGGTGGAACCAGTCCAGCAGCACGAAATCGGTCGGCAGGGCGACGATCCGCAACTCGTCGGGGGTGGCGTTGACGAAATGGGAACGCACATCGTCTTCGGTCAGTGGGCGCATGGCACCTCCTCGCCCGACCCAGTCTACGAACCTCCCCGCGCCGCGGCGTCCGCACCCCACCCGAGGCGCGCGGCGACAGCGTCCGCGGCGGGCGTCGGAAACTCCCCCCAGCCCGGTTCGAGCACGTCGCGGGCCAGGTCGAACAGCCCTCGCGCGCACTCCTCCACAGGGCGGTCGAGGATCTCCGCGATGCGCGCGCCCTCCGCCGGGAAGTCCTCCTCGAATCGCCGCACCGGGTCGATGATGTCGCGCCGGGAGGTCGATACTGTCGCGAAGCGTCCCCGCACGGCTCGGATCAGGTGCTGCACCGCCCACTGACGGATGAACTGCCCGCCGTTCAGACGCTCACCGCGCCGGACACGTCCGACGCCGACCATCAGCTTCACCAGGAAGAGGGCGGTGTCGTTCGCCGGGTCGAAGCGGTCGGATGCCTCCGCCCGGCGCCGCGCGTCCTCGATGAGTGCAGCCACCGAACCGGCCTCGTCGTCGACGACGACGGAGGCGTCTCCGGCGAGAGCGCCGGACAGCTCGTCGACCTCGGCCAGGGCGAACTCGAGCAGATGACCGTCCGCGTAGAGCACCGTGAAGCCGATCTCGCCCTCCCGCGCGACCAGGACGCGGGAGGCGGGATCCGGAAGCCACTCCAGGCTCTGCCGGGCCTCGGCCCCGCGTCCGCGGTGAGCGAGCGCGAAGAAGTCGTGATCCGACCACTCATCGCGACGCGCCCGTCCTGACTCGGAGGCCGACCCGAGCAGCGCGAGCCCGAGCAGGCGGTCGTCCGCTCGCACCCCCGCGGTCAGGGCGGCGCTGAGCGCGTCGAAGGCATCCGTGCTCACGGCGTGCGCACCCCGGGCAGAGCCCACGCGGCGAAGACCGGGCCGCGGGCCGAGATCGTCACGACGTCGGATGCCGCGTCCACCGCGACCGTCCCGTACAGCGCCTGGGCGCCCTCGGCCCCGGGGACCGCGTCCGCCGGCACGGTCATCTCCACGTCGCCGCGGGCGGCGAGGACGAGAATGCTCTCCTCGGCGGCCTCCCGGACGAAGAGCACCGCATCCTCGTCCACGTGCACCCACCGCAGCCCGCCGCCGGCAAGCGCGGGATGCGCGCGGCGGAGGTGCACGAGGTCGCGGTACAGCGCGATGCGCACGGCGACCTCGGGCTCTTCCTCGGTGCCCCACGGCATCGGCGTCCGGCTGGCCTCGCCGTCGACCCCGACGGCGCCGAACTCGTCGCCCGCGTAGACGACCGGGAGACCCGGGAGCGTCATCGACAGCCCGACCGCGACCGGGATCGTCCCCTCCCCCGCGTGCGTGGCGAAGCGGGCGGTGTCATGGGTGTCGAGGGGCTGCATGGTGCCGAGCCGCACCCGCCAGGGGACGCCGGCCGCGAACCGCGTGACGGACTCGACGAACTGGGTCGCCGTGTAGCGCGGGATCCCGTCGATCGGCTGCCCGAAGAACCACGGCTCGGTGACCTCATCGCCCTCGGCGTTCCGGTACACCGTCGACTGCGGATCGCTCAGCCACGCCCACAGCGGTCGAGTGAACGAGGGATAGGTCATCGCGCCGTGCCACCCGTCCCCCTGCAGGTCGCTCACGGCGTCGTTCGTCGACTCCCCCAGGAGGAGGGTGTCGGGGTTGATGGCGATCATCGTCTCGCGCAGGAGCTGCCGCACCTCGGCGTTGAGATCGATGTCGCCGAGCCGCCCGGTCATGTTCGCGACGTCGATCCGCCATCCGTCGGCGTTGTAGGGCGGCTTCAACCACATCGCCACGACCGAGTCGGGACCCGAGATGAACCGCTCGCGGAGCTTCTCCGAGGCCCAGTTGAACTTCGGCAGCGTCGGATACCCGAGCCAGGAGACGTACTCGGTGTTGCCCTCGTCGGTGAAGTAGTAGAACTCCTCGGCGGGCGCTGCCGGCGTGCCGTAGGCCGAGAGGAACCACTCGTGCCGGTCTCCGGAATGGTTGCTGGTCAGATCTCCGATGACCCGGATGCCGCGGGCGTGGGCCTCCTCGATGAGACGGACGTACGCGTCGTCCCCGCCGAGGAGGGGGTCGACGGTCAGGAAGCTCGACGCGTCGTAGCGGTGGTTCGAGGCGGCGGGGAAGACGGGGGTCAGGTACAGCAGGTTCACGCCCAGGCCGACGAGGTGGTCGAGCTTCTCGATGACGCCGGGAAGATCGCCGCCGTAAAGCTGCTGCGACCGCCCGGGCGCGAGGACGTCCACCGGGTCGTCCCAGGATGCCGGGGTCGCCCACTCCGGGGTCGGGTGGGTATCGGCCTCGGACGACCGGGCGAAGCGGTCGGGGAAGACCTGGTACATCACCGCGTCGTACATCCACTCCGGAGGCGCGGGATACGCTACGAGGGCGAAGTCCTCGGCATCGAGCGTCTCGATCTCGTGGAGACCGGCCTGGTTCAACCAGAACACGCGACCGTCGTCCCGACGGATCATGAAGCGGTAGCCGTGGCGCGGGTTGGCCACGACGACCTCCGCCTCCCACCAGTCCCATCCGCCGTCGGCGCCGAGGAGGACGGCATCCGTCCACGCCGGCTCGTGGTCCGGGTTCGACCGGGCCCGTACGATCGCGGCCTGTCCCCACGCGTGCGGGATCCGCACCCGTACCCGCACGGTCTCGCCGAGCGCGGGCGCGAGGGTCGACACGTGTAGCGGCGACCCGTCGTGGTGCGGGATCAGCCGCGATGCGGCATCCGTCACTTGACGCTGCCGGAGACGAGCCCGCCCGCGATGTAGCGCTGCGACAGCAGGAAGAGCACCATCACGGGGAGGGCCGCGAGGATCGCGCCCGCCGAGAACACACCCCAGTTCTGCGACTGGAAGCCCGACACGAGCTGGAACAGCCCGATCGCGACGGTCTGCGTGGCCGGATCGGTGAGGATGACGCTCGCGATGGCGAACTCGCCGATGATGCCGATGAAGGTCAGCAGCCCCACGACGATGAGGATCGGCGTGACCAGCGGCAGCATGATCGTGAAGAACACCCGCGCGTGGCCGGCACCGTCGATCTTCGCCGCCTCGTCGATCGCCGACGGGACGGTGTTGAAGAACCCGTACATGAGGAACGTGTTCACACCCAGCGCGCCGCCGAGGTACACCATGATGAGGCCTGCGTGGGTGCCGAGACCGATCGCCGGGAAGACGTCGCTGATCTGGATCATCAGGAGGAAGATCGCGGTGATCGCCAGGAGCTGCGGGAACATCTGCAGCACAAGCAGCGTCATCAGTCCGAACCGCCGCCCGCGGAAGCGCATGCGCGAGAACGCGTATGCACCGAGCGCGCACAGGAGCACCGTGACGACGCTCGTGACGATCGCGATGATCAGCGAGTTGACGTACCAGGTGCCGTACGGGATCGCCGGATCGGTGAAGAGGCGCTCGTAGTTGCGCGGCGAGATGGCCGAGAACAGCTGATTCGAGCCGGTCAGGGTCCCGATCGGGTTGAGGGATGCCGAGATGATGTACAGCAGCGGGAAGAGCGCGAAGGCGATCGCGATCCACGCCACGACGTGACGCCACCCCTTGTCGGCGAACCAACGGCGGAACGACTGGCGCCGGTGCGTCGGGATCGGCGGCTGGTCGTCGGCGGGGAGGCCCGCGACGCCGCCGATGCGGCTGACGACCCCGACGCGGGCGGCGTCGGGAACGGACTGGTCGATGCGCTCGCTCATCAGTTCAGGTCCTCCAGTGCCTTGGTCTGCCGGAAGCTGATCACGGCGACGACGGTGACGATGACGAAGATCAGGATCGACAGCGCCGACGCGAGACCGAGGTCGCGGCCTCCGCCGCCGCCGAAGGCGACCTTGTAGACCATCGTGATCATGATGTCCGTCGCACCGATGTCCAGCGTGGTGTCGGTGAAGCGGGGGTTTCCTCGCGTGAGCATGTAGATCACGCCGAAGTTGTTGAAGTTGTACGCGAAGGTGGCGATCAGCAACGGCGCGACGGCGACGAACAGGAGCGGAAGCTTCACAGAGCGGAAGATCCGCCACGCGCCGGCGCCGTCCATCTTCCCGGCCTCGACGATGTCTTCCGGCAGCGACTGCAGGGCGCCCGTGCTCACGAGGAACATGTACCCGTAGCCGAGCCACATGTTCACCACGAGCACGCTGAGTCTCGCGAGCCACGGATCGGCCAGCCAGGGTATCGAGGCGCCGCCGAGGAGGATCTGGTTGATGAACCCGAACTCCTGGTTGAGCATGCCCGCCCAGACGAGACCCGTCAGGTACGCGGGGAAGGCGTACGGCAGGATCACGAGGATGCGGTAGTACTTCTTGCCCTTGAGGGTCGGGTGGTTCAGCGCGACGGCGAGGAAGAGGCCGAGCGCGAAGCAGAGGAACGTCGAGCCCGCGGCGAAGACGAACGTCCAGATCGTCACGCGCAGCAGCGGATCGCGGATCTGATCGTTGGTGAAGGCGTAGGCGAAGTTGTCCCAGCCGATGACGACCCGCCAGCCGGGGGTGAGGATCGAACCGTCTTCGGCGCGGAAGTTGCCCTCGCCGTCGTCGACGTAGACGAGCCCCGAGTCGGTGTTCGTGAACGTGTCGGCGACCTCGTCGTACTCGAGGTTCGAGGTGAAGATGAACGCGCGCTGACCGTCGGAGGTGCGCAGCGTCCCGTCGTTGATGTCGTCCGAGACCGGGACGTTCAGGGCGAGAACCTCGTCCTGGAAGCGGATCACCTGGTTGAGGTTCAGCTCGTCCCAGCCGGAGGGGGCGGCGGTGACGTCTTCCAGCGGCTGCTCGTTCGTGCCGAAGGCGAGCGTCCCGCCGGGCTCGGCCACGAGGAGACCGAACTGGTCGGCCTGGCGGAGCACCTGGACGGTGTACTCAGGCGAGTCGGGCACACGCGCCTGCGAGGTGCTGATGATCTGGGCGACCGCATCGTCTTTGGTGCTGTTGTGCTGGTCACCGGCGTTGGTGAAGGCGATGTAGCCGGTGTAGAAGATCACGAAGACCTGGAAGATCGCGAGGAACGCGAGGCCCGGCGTGAGGTACTTGCCGGGAAGGAGCCCAGGACGCAGGTAGATGACGTTCACCGCGATGACGACGAGCGTCAGGATGCCCGCGGCCACCCAGTCGCCCGTGGCGATGAGGACCCACACGGCGAAGACGGTGAGGGCGTCGATGACGCCGAGGAGGACGACCTTCACCACGAGGGCGAGGATGCCGCCGGAGGTGAGTCGTCGCGACGGGGTGTGGAACGGATTGTCACCCCACAGTCCGGAGGACGGGGTGCCGGACCGGCCGGCGGTCGTGGCGGGCTTGGCGTCGACCATCGATGGACGCTCCTTCATCGCAGTGTCGGGCTACAGAGTAGGGGCGGGTGGGGTTCGAGCAGAACCCCACCCGCCCTGTGACGGCAGGACTCAGCCGTCGATCTTGGTCTGGATGTTCGTCGCAGCGGTCTCCCAGACCTCCTGCGGGTCACCCTCGCCCTTGATGAGCTGGAGCTCGGCGTTGCCCCAGTCCGACCACACGGCACCCATCTCGGGGATCGCGGGCATCGGAGCACCGGTCTGGCCGATGGCGCCGAAGGCGGCGACGTCGGGGTCGGATGCCGCGGCACTCTCGTACGCGGCGGTCAGTGCCGGCGGACGGCCGCCGACCTCGAACAGTGCGAGCTGCGCCTCTTCGGTGCTGAGGTAGTTGACGATGAAGTTCGTCGCGGCCAGCGCGTTGGCGGACTTGCTCGAGAGGAAGAAGCCGTTGACGCCGATGAACGGACGGGCCTCTTCGCCACCGGCGCTGGGCAGCGGGTCGATGACGTAGTTGATGCCGGCCTCGGCGATCGCGGGGGTGTTCCACGGCCCGGTCAGGTAGTAGGGCGATTCGCCGGCGAGGAAGAACTCGCGGGCGCGGTCTCCGTCGATGTTGGCGTTGAGGATGCCCTCGGCACCCCACTGCTTCAGCGCGGTGGCGAACTCGACACCGGCCTCGTCACCGAGGACGAGGTTGGAGGAGTCGTAGCTGCCGTCGGCGTTCTGGGCGAACACCTGCGAACCGAACGAGGTCTGCAGCGGGTACAGGTGGTACGGGTCACCCTGCTCGGGCGACAGGCCCACGAGGAACGGGTAGGTGGTGCCGGCCTCGCGACCCTTCGCGATGACCTCGTCGAAGGTCGTGCTCGGCTCGGCGACGAGGTCCGCGTTGCGGACGAGCGCGACGTTCTCGATCGAGTACGGGACGCCGTAGACGTTGCCGTCGTAGGTCATGGCCTGAATGGCGGACTCCGCGAAGCCCGAGGCGACGTCGCCGAGCTCGAGCGGGGCCACGACACCGGCGGCCACGTAGGCGCCCAGCTTGTCGTGGGGGCTGACGATGACGTCGGGGCCCTTGCCGGTGGGAACCTGCGAGATGAAGTCCTGGTCGACGGTGGCGAAGTCCTTGGTCACCAGCTCGACCTCGATGCCGGTGTCCTCGGTGAAGGATGCCGCGACGCCCTCCAGTGCGGGCTTGCGCTCGATGTCGACCCAGACGGTGATGGCGTTCGCGTCGCCGCTGCCTTCACCGGTGTCGCCGCCGTCGGCCGTGTCGCCGCCGCCGCTCGCGCAGCCGCTGAGCACGAGCGCGCTGCTCGCCACCAGCGCGCCGAGTGCGAGCACGCTCTTCCTGTTCACCTTCATCGGTGTGCCTCTCTTGAAGTGCTGATTCGTGGAGAACCGGCTTCTGCCGGCGCTGAGCACCGAGAAGACCGTTCTTCTGCTCGCCGTGATGCAAGCGCTTACATTCTTACCCGCCACCCTCGATCCCGCAACCGCGGATTTCGGATCGATATCTCGCCGTGATCTGCGGGGTGGACTGGAACCGCTTACAGATGACACGCGGTGTCAGTTGTGCGCGCTCACTTCCGCACGATGCCGCGTCTCCGGCGTTGGCGTGGCCTCCCCCGGTAGACTCCCCGGCATGGCTGATTCCTCGTTCGACATCGTCTCCAAAGTGGACCGGCAGGAGGCGGACAACGCCCTGAACCAGGCGCGCAAGGAGGTCGAGCAGCGCTACGACTTCAAGGGCACGGACGCCTCGATCGCGTGGAGCGGCGAGTCGATCCTCATCAAGGCCAACAGCGAAGAGCGGGCGCAGGCGGTTCTCGACGTCTTCCAGACCAAGCTCATCAAGCGCGGCATCTCCTTGAAGAGCCTCGAGTCGGGTGAGCCCGTCGCGAGCGGCCGCGAGTACCGCATCGTGTCGACCCTGAAGGAAGGCATCTCGCAGGAGAACGCCAAGAAGATCGGCAAGATCATCCGCGACGAGGGACCCAAGTCGGTCAAGTCCCAGATCCAGGGCGACGAGCTCCGCGTGCAGTCCAAGAGCCGCGACGACCTGCAGGAGGTCATCCGCCTCCTCAAGGCCGCGGACCTCGACGTCGACCTGCAGTTCCTCAACTACCGCTGAGCCGCACTCCCGCTGTGCAAGGCCCTTCGCGCGTCGAGGTAGCGCTCGGCCACGAGCTGCGCCATGCGCGGATCGAGCGCGAGCGGGTCGGTCGTCGCGTCCGCGCCCGCACGCGCGACGACATCCGCGAAGAATCCCGGGGCGAGGACGTAGCTCGCCGCCACGACGCGACCCGAGCGTTGCAGACGGATGCCGGAGACCACCGCGCTGATCCGTTCCCCGGTCCCCGCCGCCACGCCGACGCGGACGGGCCGTCCCAAGACGGCGGAGAGGTCGCGCGCGGTCGCGGCGACGTCCACTGCCGCGGCTGGGTCGGTCGATCCGGCCGCGGCGAGGACGACCGCGTCATCGGCGCCGAGCCCCGTCGCCGCTACGCGATCGGCGAGGACCGCGGTCACCAGCGGATGTGGACCGAGCGCGGGTGCGGCGACCGCGGCGCCCGGGTGCCGTGCGACCGCGCGAGCGATGTCCACGCGGGTGTGGAACCCGGCCGAAAGAAGCAGCGGCACGACGATGACGGGGCCTCGATCGACCGCACGATCGACGACCTCGCCGACCTCCGGCTGCTGCACGTCGACGAACGCCTCTTCCACGGGGACGTCGGGCAAGAGGACGCGCACGCGGGTCACGAGCCGGGAGATGGCGGCGCGACCGGCCTCCGACGAGGTGCCGTGCGAACAGGCGATGAGCGTCGGTGTCATGATCCCTCTTCCTCCCCGTCTGGAACATCGAGGCGATAGCCCCGCTTGACGACGGTGCGGACCGGGCACGAACCCCCGAATGCCTCCCGCAGCCGAGCGATCGCCACATCGACGGCGTGAGCTCCGGCACCGGAGTGCGCGAGCGCTCCCTGCAACGCGGTCCGGGACACGACATCGCCCCCGGCGGCGAAAAGCACCCGCAGCACGCTGATGCCGGTGGGCGACAGCGGGACCAGCCGCCCGTCGAGCACCGCGCCGCCGCTGCGCAGCTCGAGCCGCCCCGCGGTCGTCTGAACCGCGGGCGCGTGCCCACCCCCGAAGTGCGTCACGACCGCCCGGACCAACGAGCCGAGCCGCCCGCGCTCGGCGATCAGAACCTCCGCCTCTGCCTCTGCGAGAGGCTTGGCGGTGATCGGTCCGACCGCCGCGAGGAGGATTCGACCCGAGCGCGACAGCGCGACGACGTCGGCCAGCGCCCCTTCGCGCTCGGCGGAGGCCAACCACTCGGCGGCACCGGGCGCCGAGGTGAACAGGACGGCGTCCACGTCCCCCCGCGCGGCCGCCGCGACCGACCTCGCCACCACGGCTGCGTCGGGGGGTGGCCCCCAGCGGTACACGGTGAGACTCACCACGTCCGCACCGACATCGGCGAAGAGCTCATCGAGTCCGTCTGCTCCGGAGCCGTGATGCTGGACGGCGATCCGGCGGCCCGCGAGACCCTCGGCGAGGAGGAACTCTCCCAGCTCCTCGGAGGTCTCCGACTCGGCGACCCAGTCGGCGGTGAGGCCGGCCTGCTGGATCGCCCCGCGCGCCTTCGGCCCTCGGGCGACGATCTGCGCCCGCTCGAGCGCGGGGTGGAGCTCATCGAGCATGCCCGTTTCTTCGGCGGTCTCCATCCATCCACGAAATCCCACGCCGGTCGTGACCACCACAATGTCGGGGGGCTCGTCGATCAGTGCACGGGTGGCCTCGATGAGGGCGGCATCATCGATGTGCGGCACAATCGTCAGCGCCGGGGCCCGCCGCACCTGCGCGCCGTGTCGCTCGAGCGCGGCCGTCAGCTCCGAAGCACGCCGGTCGACCGCGATCACGATGGTCGTGCCGGCGAGCGCAGCGGAGAGGGCGGGGCGGGGCGGGGCGATCACCGGCGCGCATCACCCACCAGGGCGGGGTCGGCGAGGAGGAGGTCGGCACGGGCCACATCGCCGACCACGATCACCGCCGGATTGGCGACACCGGCAGCCGCGGCATCCGTCACGACATCCGCGAGCGTGGAACGTGTCGTCCGCTGGGCCGGCGTGTGACCGCACTCGACGATCGCCACGGGCCGGTCACCGGGTGCCCCGTGGCGTCGCGCGGCGTCGACCAGCCGGGGAAGGCCGGCGACGCCCATGAGCACGACGGTGGTGATGTGCTCGTCGGCGAGCGCGGCGAGGGTCGAGGACGAGGGCTCCGCCTGACCATTGACCACGTGGATCCCCGCGGACACCCCGCGATGCGTCACGGGGATACCCGCCGCCTGCGGCACAGAGACGACACTCGTCAGCCCGGGGACGACGTCCACCGGAACCCCGGCGGCCAGACACGCCGCGACCTCTTCGCCGCCACGTCCGTACACGAACGGGTCGCCGCCCTTGAGTCGCACGACGCGCTTGCCCGCGCGGGCGAGCGAGACCAGGAGCTCGTTGATCTGCACCTGCGGAACGGGGTGAGCACCGGGGCTCTTCCCGACGTCGATGACCTCGACATCCGCCTCCAACTCGAGCAGGACACCGGTGGGCCCGAGCCGGTCCGCCACGACGACGTCGGCTTCGGCCAGGAGCCGACGTCCCCGGACGGTCATGAGGTCGACCGGGCCCGGGCCGCCGCCGACGAGGTCGACGCGCCCGATCCCCCGACGCCGCTGCTGCCGGAGCGGAAGCGACCCCTCCCGCAGCAGCGCGCCCACGGCGTCGCGGAGGCGTCCCGCGCGCCGAGGGTCGACCCCGGCGTCGGACACCACGCCCACGATCACATCGCCCGACCGTGTCTCGGCGGCGAGGCGCGCGGACCCGTGAGACCCGTCGGAGGCGTTGATGCACAGCACCCGGCTCTCCTCGCACCACGCGGCGACATCGGCGTCGACGCGCCGGTCGCCGGTCGCGGTGTGCACGAGCCATGCCCCGATGACGTCGCCTTCGCGGATGGGACGCGCGATCCATTCGAGGTCGTGCTCGGCGATGGTCGACTTCATCGCCGAGGACACCGCCGGCGCGACGACGACGACCCGGGCGCCGTCCTCGAGGAACCGGCCGACACGCCGTGCGGCGACCGCCCCACCCCCGACGAGGACCACGCGTCGCCCCGTGAGCGATACCCCCAGCATCGTGGTCATCGCGATCCTCCTGGCCGTACGAATACGGCATCGCCGTCCACGGCGACCGCCCACACCGCAAGAGTGGCCGGTGCCCGCCCCTGCGGGTCGAGACACACCCCGGTGCGGAGGTCGAACACGTGCTTGTACATTGGAGAGGCCACCGTCGGCGCATCGCCGCGGGTCCCCACGATCCCGCGGGAGATGACGTGCGCGCCGCAGTAGGGATCCCGGTTCGACACCGCGTACACACGGCCGGTGTGCACGAGGAACAGGGCGATCTGCACATCGCCGAGCAACGCAGCCCGGCCCCGCTCGATTTCCAGATCGGCGAGTCGACAGACATAGATCCACTCGTCCGCCCGCGCCGGGGCGGCGTACTCGACCGTCAGGCTCACCGTCGTACCTCCAGAACCGTACCCGCGATGAAGACCGCAGGGTCGGCGCGCTCCGCGTCCGTGGCGGGACGCCCCTGCCCACGCTCGGCGGTGTACGCCAGTCCCGGGTCGGGGGTCGTCGGCGCATTCACGAACGACGCGAAACGTCGTAGCTTCTCGGGGTCGTCGAGCGTCGCCCTCCACTCGTCCTCGTACCCGTCCACGTGCCGGGCCATCGCGGCATCCAGGTCGCCGCAGATGCCGAGGGAATCCTCGAAGATCACGTCCCGCAACCCCTCGATCCCCCCGTCGAGGTCGGCAAACCACGGCGCGGTGCGCTGCAGACGGTCGGCGGTGAAGACGTAGTACATCAGGAACCGGTCGATGGCCGTGAGCAGGTCATCGTCGCTGAGCCCTTCGGCGAGCAGCTCGGCGTGGCGGGGCGTGAAGCCGCCGTTGCCTCCCACGTACATGTTCCAGCCCGCTTCGGTCGCGATGACGCCGACGTCCTTCCCCCGCGCCTCGGCGCACTCGCGCGCACAGCCGGAGACGCCGAGCTTGATCTTGTGCGGCGAGCGCAGCCCGCGATAGCGCAGCTCGAGACGGACGGCCATGCCCACAGCATCCTGGACTCCATAGCGGCACCACGTCGACCCGACGCACGATTTCACCGTGCGAAGCGACTTCCCGTATGCGTGACCGGACTCGAATCCGGCATCGACCAGACGGCGCCAGATGTCCGGGAGCTGCTCGAGCCGGGCACCGAACATGTCGATGCGCTGGCCGCCGGTGATCTTCGTGTAGAGACCGAAGTCCCGCGCGACCTCGCCGATGACGACCAGACCCTCGGGCGTGATCTCTCCCCCGGGGATGCGCGGGACCACTGAGTAGCTGCCGTCCTTCTGGAGGTTCGCCATCACATGATCGTTCGTGTCCTGGAGCGTGGCGTTCTCGCCGTCCAGGACGTGCGTTCCGGTGAGCGTCGACAGGATGCTGGCCAGCACGGGCTTGCAGATGTCGCAGCCGCGCCCCGAACCGAACCGGTCCACCACCGAGCTGAAGGTGGTGAGGCCGGAGACCCGTACGGCATCGAAGAGTTGCCGCCGGGACATCGGGAAGTGCTCGCACAGCGCCGTGCTGAGAGTCTTCCCGGAAGCGGCCAGCTCGGTGCCGACGATCTTCTTGATCATCATCACGCACGAGCCGCACGCCGCCCCGGCCTTCGTGCACGCCTTCACGCCCGCGACGTCCGCGCACCCCTGGTCGTGCACGGCCGCGCGGATGGCACCGGCGGTGACGCTGTTGCACGAGCACAGCAGCGCCGTGTCCGGCAGGTCTCCGGTCGGGGCCGCCGCGGCACCCTCGGGCATGAGATACGCGGCCGGATCGCCGCCGAGCGCGCCACCCAGCAGGGGGCGCAGGGCGCCGTACGCCGACGCGTCTCCGACGAGGATGCCACCGAGGAGGGTCTTCGCGTCGTCCGAGAGGACGAGCTTCTTGTACACCCCGGCTACCGGGTCTGCGTAAACGACATCGAGCGCCCCGGGCGTCTGCGCGAACGCGTCGCCGAAGCTTGCGACATCCACTCCCGAGAGCTTTAGCTTCGTCGAGACATCGAAACCCGCGAAGACGCCGTCGCCGCCACTGAGCCGTGTCGCGGCCACTTCCGCCATGGCGTAGCCGGGCGCGACGAGTCCGACGCATTGCCCGTCGTAGTTGGCCACCTCCCCGATGGCGAGGATGCGCGGGTCCGACGTCGCGCACGCGGCGTCGATGACGACCCCTCCCCGGGGATGCACCCGCAGTCCCGCACTGCGGGCGAGTTCGTCCCGGGGCCGGACCCCGACGGTGAACACGACAACGTCCGCGTGCGCCCACTCCCCCTGGCGGAACTCCAGCCCCCGCACCCGCCCGCAGTGGTCGGCGTCGATCCGCGTCGTGATGGTGTCCGTCCGCACCGCGATGCCGCGGGCCTCGATCAGGCGACGGAGCGCATCACCGGCGGGCAGGTCGAGCTGCGCCGACATCAGACGATCGGAGGACTGGACGACGGTCGGGGCGACGCCCAATCCCTGGAGCGCCCCCGCGGCCTCGAGGCCCAGGAGGCCCCCGCCGATGACGGCCCCCACGAGCGGACGTCCCAGCTCGGCGGCCCGGCGCTGCACGAACTGCTCGAGGCCGACGACATCGTCGAGGGTCCGATAGACGAAGCAGCCTTCGTGGTCGTAACCCTCGACGGCGAGGCGCGCGGCGTAGGACCCGGTGGCCAGAACGAGTCGGTCGTATCCGACGCGCTCACCGTCCGCCGTGACGACCTGGGAGGAGTCGCGGTCGACCCGGCGCACCGCGCGACCACGGATGAAGCGCACGCGACTGTCGCGCATCGGCTCGGGATCCAGTTCGAGATCCGTCGTCGACGCGCCGGCGAAATACGATGTCAGCCCCACCCGGTCATAGGGGTGTTGCTCCTCCTCGCCGATGACGGTGACGGCCCAGTCGCCTCCGTCACTGAGCAGACTCTCGACGAAGCGGTGGGCGACCATCCCCGCTCCGACCACCACGACGCGCGAGGTGGACCGGGTGCAGCTCATCCCCGCACCGTACGCCGACGAGGTTTCCCCGCCGTCAGGGGTGTGTTTCATCTTCTTTTCCGCGGCGGTCATCTCAACCAACCGGGGAGTGGGCGGTCGCGCGGTCCGCCTGCGCCACGGCGACCTGTGCCGCGGAATCAGATGCCGGGTGCTGCGCTGCGTTACGCGCACGCCGCGAGGAGACCCGGCGGCGCGGCGACGACGGGCGCCCGTAGGTGACGTACAGCGGGATGCCGACGAACACCAGTCCACCGACGAGGTTGCCGAGTACCGTGGGGATCTCGTTCCAGATCAGGTAGTCCATGACGGTGAAGTCACCTCCGAGGAGCAGGCCCGACGGAAAGAGGAACATGTTCACGATCGAGTGCTCGAAGCCCATGAAGAAGAAGAGCATGATCGGCATCCACATCGCCATGATCTTGCCCGGCACGCTCGTGGAGATCATGGCGAGGACGACGCCGGTGGCGACCATCCAGTTGCAGAGGACGCCGCGGATGAAGAGGGTCAGCATCCCGGCCGCGCCGTGTTCGGCGTACCCGAGCGTGCGCCCCTCACCGATGTGTCCGATGGCCTCACCGACCGCGTTCGGCGGCGTCGAGAAGCCGTACGTCACCACGATCGCCATCAGCAGCGCCACCGCGAAGGCACCGATGAAGTTCCCGAGGAACACCAGACCCCAGTTGCGCAGGATGCCCCCGAGCGTCACTCCGGGACGCTTGTCCAGCCAGGCCAGAGGGGTGAGGACGAACACCCCGGTGAGCAGATCGAACCCGAGGAGGTACAGCATGATGAAGCCGACGGGGAAGAGCACCGCACCCAACAGCGGGATCCCGGTGGTCGTGGCGACCGTCACCGCGAAGGCTGCGGCGAGCGACAGCAACGCGCCACCCATGATCGACCGCACCATCGTGTCTTGCGTGGAGTACATCACTTTCGAGGCGCCGGCGTCGATGACCGTGCCGATCAGGTCTGCGGGTTTGACGTAGGACATCGGTTCTCCTTCGGGGACGAATGCGCGGGGAAGGTTCTCGTGCTACGAAGGTAGAAGCGCGGTGTTTCCCGACAACGACCGAGAACGACGACTTCGATTACGGCTTTCTCTCTTCGGCGCGGCGGCCACTGTGAGAAAGATCCGGACGACATCGAGCGCGACCCGCCCGCTCGACGTCGCCGGCACGAGGGCGGAGGGCCCATGACCGCAGTGGATGACGCGATCCGGCGCGAGGCGATCGCGGACTACGGCGTGATCGGCGAGGCCCCGGCGTCGAGCCTCGAAGGCCTGCTGCGTATCGCCGCCAGTGTCTGCCGGGTCGAGAAGGCGGTCGTCAACATCATCGACGATCGCTTCCAGCACCAGATAGCCGCCTTAGGCTTCGACGCCGCGGTGTGCGCCCGCGAGGACTCGATGTGCGCGGCGGTCTACCTCTCCGGCCAGCAGGTGGTCCTTCCGGACGCACGAGACGATGAACGCTTCACCGACAACCCCTTCGTCACCGGCGAACTCGGTCGGGTGCGCTTCTACGCGTCGAGCCCGTTGCGCACCCCCGACGGCGTCATCATCGGCACCCTCTGCGTCTTCGACGACGACGTAGCCGAACTGGATGCCGCTCAGCGGTCGACGATGGACATCCTCGCCGGGCAGGTCGTCGACGTCCTCGAACTGCGTCGCGCGGGCCGCGAGCTGCGCTCCTCGAACGATCGGCTGAGCACGTTCGCCGGCCAGGTCAGCCACGACCTGCGCAATCCGCTCACGGCACTCGTGGGCTATCTCGAGCTCGCCAGCGACAGCCTCGAAGTCGATGAGGCGCAGCAGGCGACGGTCTCGCTGGCCCGCGCCGAGGCGGCGGCGAACCGCATGACCGACCTCGTCGGGGACCTGCTCTCGTACGCCCGCATCGGCGGCGCCGCGCGCCACTTCGGCCCGGTGTCCGTCCGCGAGGCCGCCGTGGCCGCGGTGGACGACCTGGATGCCGCGCTGCGCGAGCGCGGAGCCCGGGTGAGCCTCGACGTGGACGGCATCGTGTTCGGCGACGCGACCCTCATCCGGCTCGTCCTGCAGAACCTCATCGCCAACTCGGTGAAGTTCACCGCCGCCGCCGGAATCCCGCCCATGATCGAGGTGAGCACGACCCGCACCGATGGGGCCCTGGTGATCCGGGTGGAAGACAACGGGCCGGGCATCCCCGAAGCCGATCGCGGGCGGGTCGTCGGGCTCATGGAACGCGGCGCCGACGCCCACGGGATAGAAGGCCTCGGGCTCGGTCTCTCGGTGTGCCGCCGCATCGCCCAGGAGCACGGCGGGCGTCTCGGGATCGATGCCTCCCCCACGGGCGGCGCCGCCGTGTGGGTGACGTTCCCGCTCCTCGGGGGTCAGTGACCGGCGCCGAGCCCTCCGGACAGCCGCGTGTGCAGCTGGGTCGTGGCGTCGTTCATCCCCTCGAGGACGACCTCCTTGCCGCGCTGGCGGTACTTCGTCACCACGGCGTCGAGCGCCGCGACCGTGGAGGCGTCCCACACGTGCGAGCGTGACATGTCGATGACGATCTTGTCGGGGTCTCCCGCGTAGTCGAACAGCGTCGTCAGGTCGTTGCTGGAGGCGAAGAAGAGCTCGCCCTCGACCTCGTACCGCACGATCGTCTCACCCGCGGAATCGTTCACCGTCCGCTGCACGCGGACGAAGTGGGCCACGCGACGGGCGAAGAGGACCATCGCCGCGAGGACGCCGACGCCCACGCCGATGGCGAGGTTGTGCGTCCACACCGTGAACACGACGGTGATGACCATCACCGCGGTCTCGCTCTTCGGCATCCGTCGCAGCGTCGACAGGCGGACGCTGTGCCAGTCGAACGTCGCGACCGAGACGACGATCATGACGGCCACGAGGGCGGCCATCGGGATGACCGCCACGATGTCACCGAGGACGAGCACGAGGATCAGCAGGAAGACGCCGGCGAGGAACGTCGAGATGCGCGTGCGTGCGCCGGATGCCTTCACGTTGATCATCGTCTGGCCGATCATCGCGCACCCTCCCATACCGCCGAAGAGGCCGGAGAGGATGTTCGCACCGCCCTGACCGAAGGCCTCCCGGGTCTTCCGCGAGTGGGTGTCGGTGATGTCGTCGACGAGCTTGGCGGTCATGAGCGACTCGAGGAGCCCGACGACGGCCACGGCGAGCGCGTACGGAGCGATGATCTGCAGCGTCTCCAACGTCAGCGGGACGTTCGGGATGAAGAGGAACGGCAGGCTCTCGGGCAGGTCCCCCTGGTCGCCGACCGTCGGGATGTTCATCGTGAAGACCACAGCAGCAGCGGTGAGCAGCACGATCGCCACGAGCGGTGCGGGGACGACCTTCGTCCAGCGCGGCATCAGATACATGATGAGCAGGCCCGCCACGACCATCGGGTACACCAGCCACGGGACGCCGATGAGCTGCGGGAACTGCGAGGTGAAGATGAGGATCGCGAGCGCGTTGACGAAGCCGACCATGACGCTGCGCGGAATGAAGCGCATGAGCTTCGCGATGCCGAGCGCGGCCATCACGACCTGGATGAGCCCGCCGAGGATCACGGTGGCGATGAGGTAGTCCACCCCGTACTCGCGCGCGACCGGGGCGATCACGAGCGCGATGGCGCCGGTGGCGGCGGTGATCATGGCGGGGCGTCCGCCGAGGAACGAGATGGCGACGGCCATCACGAACGACGAGAACAGGCCGAGACGCGGGTCGACGCCGGCGATGATCGAGAACGCGATCGCCTCGGGGATGAGGGCGATCGCCACGACGAGACCGGCGAGTGCCTCGCGGGTGAGCAGGCGCGGGCTCCGCAGCGCCTGCATCACCGTGGGTTCGATGCGATAGCGGCTCGGCGGGTCGGGGACGGGGACGACACGGGTCATGGGCGCTCCAGCGTGAGTGGCGGGATCGCGACGGCGATCGGGGAAGGACGCGACGATGCGTCGGGACCGCGAGCGCGGTCGGAGATGAAGGGGAAGGACGCCGCAGAGCGCGGCATCCGAAGACTCTACCGCCGTCGGCATGCGCGGCGAGCGATGACTCCCGTGGTCAGCGTGCGGTGGTGTCCCAGTCGACCTCGATCGCGTCCTCGTGGGAGGGCGAAATGCGCGCGGCGTGCACGTCGCCCGGCTTCGGCCACCGGCTCTTCGGGAACACCGCCTCCGTGGAGACCGTGCGCGGCGCGACGCCGGCCGCTTCGGCGCGGAGCTCGACGCGGCATTCCTGGTAGCGCGCCCGCCCCTCGGGCTCGGATACCGAGACGACGGTCACGCGGCCGCGCACGGCATCGGCCATCGGATCCTTCGTGGCCTTCTCCAGCCACTGCGCCATCTCGTCCCACTCATCCACGCGGCCAGCCTAGTGCGGCGGGGCGAGCGTCCCCCGCGGAGCCCGGCGGCGCACGGCGCCGTCGACGAGCCACTCCCGTAGACCCCGGTAGGCATCGGCGCGGGCGGGTTCCGCCGAGAGGAAGACGTCATGGAGGGCGCCGTCCACGCGTCGCAGCGTGACGTCGCTGCCCACACGGGTCGCGGCGCGGGCGATCTCGTCGACCACGAGCACCGAGTCGGATGTCAACGCCTGCTCGGACCACGACAGGGGCGAACTCGAGCGCGCCGAGAGGAGGACGAGGGTGGGGCAGCCCGTCTCGATCCCCGCGGCGACGGTGGCGTGCCCGCGCACGACCGCCCGGAGCCACCCGGGGTGCGTCGGGAAGCCGCGCTCGGGCCGCCACGCGGCGGGGATCGCCTCCCCGGGGAGCGCGCCGGTTTCCCGTTGCGCGCGCGTGTAGAAGCCGAGGTCGACCTCCGGGTGCGCGCCCAACGGATCCCACCGCGCACGCGCTTCGATGAGCGGCAGCAGAGCCTGGCGCGCGAACGGTCCCGTCTGCAGCTCCAGCCACGGACTGTTCAGCACGAGGGCGTCGGCGAATCCCGGATGCCGGGCGGCCCAGAGGGTGAGGGTCAGACCTCCGGTGGAATGACCGAGGAGGACCAGCCGACGCCGGCGCGGGGCATCCGACGCCGGGTCGTGTCCGATCGCCGTCAACGCCGCCGTGATGTCCTCGTCGTAGACGGTGAGGTCGGTGACATACCCGGGGATCTGCCCCTCGCGGAGGCTCCGCCCGTACGCGCGGAGGTCCAGGGCATGGAAACGGGCGCCGAGGTCGCACCAGAAGCGTGCGAGCTCGACCTGGAAGAAGCAGTCCGACCACCCGTGGACGTACAGGACGTCGACATCGCGGAGCGCCCCGACCAGCGAGTCCCACGCCGAGGGCTCCCGACGCACCAGCGTCGCAACGACCTCACCGTCGGAATCCGTCCCGAGGGGAAGCGTCCGCTGCGCGAACGGAGGCCCGAGGACGTCGGGCTTCCATTCAGCGGTCATCGCCGAAGGCTACTCGCCGCGCGAGACGGTCACCATCTCGTCGCGCGGGACCACCTTGATGCGAGCGCGCCCGTGCGGTGCGCCCAGGGCGATCTCGTGCTGGTCGAGACGGTGCCAGCCGTCGAGGTCGGTCCAGGCCACACCCCGCTCGGCGAGGAGGGCGGGGATCGCCTCATCCGACGGGTCGACGGGCTGCCACCACGACGCCTGGTCGTTGATGATGTGGCGGACGGTCTCCATCGCGTCGGACTTCGTATGCCCGATGAGACCCACCGGCCCGCGCTTGATCCATCCGGTCGCGTAGACACCGGGCACACGCTCGTTGGAGTCCTTGTGCAGGACCTGGCCCTCGTGGTTCGGGATCACGCCGTGGCGCTTGTCGAAGGGCACGCCCGGCAGGGGCGACCCGAAGTAGCCCACCGCGCGGTAGATCGCCTGGATCGGGACCTCGCGCAGCTCCCCCGTGCCGACCACGCCGCCCTCGCCGTCGGGGCGCGTGCGCTCATACACGAAGGCGGTCGCACGGCCCTCGGCATCCGTCTTCACTTCAACGGGCTTGGCCCAGAAGTGCAGGTGCAGGCGACGGGACGCCGTGCCTCCGGCGTTGTTGGCCGAGTCGCGCTGCCGCCACTGCTGCAGCACCCGGTCGATCACCATGACCTGCTTGTTGCTGGCGATGGCGACCTTGGACGCGTCGTCGTAGTCGAAGTCCTCGTCGTAGACGACCATGTCGACGTCGCGGAGCTCACCGAGCTCGCGCAGCTCCAGCGGCGTGAACTTCACCTGGGCGGGTCCGCGCCGGCCGAACACGTGCACGTCCGTCACGGGGCTGGCCTTCAGACCCTCGTAGACGTTCTCGGGGATCTCGGTGGGCAGGAGGTCGTCGGCGTGCTTGGCGAGCATGCGCGAGACGTCGAGCGCGACGTTGCCGTTGCCGATGACGGCGACGGACTGCGCGTCCAGCGGCCATTCGCGTGGGACGTCTGGGTGACCGTCGAACCAGCTGACGAAGTCGGCGGCGCCGTAGGAGCCCTTCGCGTCGATGCCGGGGATGTCGAGATCGGCGTCTCGGATCGCGCCGGTGGCGAAGATCACGGCGTTGTAGTGCTTCTTCAGGTCGTCGAGGGTCAGGTCCTCACCGAAGCGCACGTTGCCGAAGATGCGGATGTCGCCGCGGTCGAGCACTTCCCGCAGGGCTGTGATGATGCCCTTGATGCGCGGGTGGTCGGGGGCGACCCCGTACCGGACCAGTCCATACGGCGCGGGGAGCTGGTCGAACAGGTCGATCGACACGTCGAACGTGCGCTCGGCCTTCAGGATGATGTCGGCGGCGTAGATGCCTGCGGGGCCCGCCCCGACGATGGCCAGCCTGAGCTTGGTCAAGAATGTCCTCCTGGAATCAGCGGGAGCGGTCGGCGACGGCGCGCGCGAACCGGGTGAGAGCCTCGCGGACCGCGCCGTCCGGCAGCGGTTCGAGGGCGTCGATGGCCTCCTGCGAGTACGAGCCCGCGAGGTCGCGGGTGGCCTGGGTGGCTTCGTGATCGCGGAGACGGGCGAGGGCGTGATCGAGGATCGCGGGATCGGCGCCGGCGGCGATCCGGGCGACGCCGTCGTCGATCTCTTCGCGCAACCCGACCGAGTCCGCGTCGGTGCGGCGGGTGAGCACGAGGTACGGCATCGTGGGGACCCCCGCGCGCAGGTCGGTGCCGGGGACCTTGCCGGTCTCGGCGGGGTCGGCGGCGAGGTCGATCACGTCGTCGAGCAGCTGGAAGGCGACCCCCGCCTTCTCGCCGAAGACCGCCAGCGGCTGCTCGAACTCCTCCGGGCCGTTGGCGAAGATGTTTCCCACCTGAGCGGATGCCGCGATGAGCGATCCCGTCTTGTCGGCCAGGACGTCGAGCGAGAACTGCACCGGATCGTCGCCCTCGGCGGGCCCGACGGTCTCGCGCATCTGACCGAGGACGAGACGCTCGAACGTGTCGGCCTGGATCCGGATCGCGCGCTCGCCGTACCGGGCCATGATCTGGCTCGCCCGGGCGAAGAGCAGATCGCCGGCGAGGATCGCGACGCTGTTGCCCCACACCTCGTGCGCGGCCGGGATGCCGCGGCGCTTGTCCGCGTCGTCCATGACGTCGTCGTGGTAGAGCGAGCCGAGGTGGGTGAGCTCGAGCGCGGCCGCGCCTTCGACGACGGCATCCGTCGTTCCGTCACCGAGCTGGGCGGTGAGAAGCGCCAGCATCGGCCGCACGCGTTTACCGCCGGCCTCGTAGAGGTAGCGGCTGACGGCGTCGACGACCGGCTGCGCCATGCGCAGCTCGTCGCCGAGGGCGGCGTCGACGCGGAGCATGCCCTCATCGACCGTGGCGAGGAGCCGACGCGAACGGGCGCCGGCGAAGATGCGGTCGGTGAGGCCCAGCTTGCCGAGACGCGAATCGGACGCGGAGGGGGTCACCTGATCAGCCTACCGGGGTGCGGGGGTGCCCTCGGCGGCGGGGCCGGAGGCGCGCGGGCGGACGGGCTTGCCGCCGCGGTGGAGCGCGACGATCCCGAAGGACAGGTTGCGGTAGGCGACGTCCACCCATCCCGCGGCACGCATCCACGCCGCGAGCGTCGGCTGGTCGGGCCAGTCGCGGATCGACTCGTTGAGATAGTCGTACGCGTCGGCGTTCGAACTCACCGTCTTCGCCACGACCGGCAGGATGCGGTCGTTGTAGAACCGGTAGAGACCGGCGAACGCCCGCGACGGCGGGTGCGAGAACTCGCACACCACGATCCGCCCGCCGGGCTTGGTGACCCGCAGGAGTTCGGCGAGCGCCTTCTTCGGGTCGTTGACGTTGCGCAGACCGAACGACATCGTGACCGCGTCGAACTCCTCGTCGGCGAACGGCAGGTCGGTGGCGTCGGCGTGGACGAAGGACAGATTCCGGATGCCGCCCCCCGGCGCGTCCGGTCCGTGCCGGCGTCGCCCCTCGGCGATCATCCCGGGCGAGAAGTCCGCCGCGACGACCTCCGCACCGCTCCGGGCGATGGAGACCGAGGAGGCTCCGGTGCCGGCGGCGAGGTCGAGGATCCGCTCCCCCGGGCGCGGCGACACCGCGCGGGTGGTGGCGACACGCCACAGCCGGTCGTTGCCCATGCTGAGCACCGTGTTGGTGCGGTCGTAGCCGCGCGCGACGCCGTCGAACATGCCGCTGACGCTCGCCGGATCCTTGCCCAGATCGGCGCGGCGGGGCTGGTTCGCGGGGGTGTCGGTCACCCGTCGAGTCTAGGCGGCGCCCAGCGCGGCGAGGCGCTCGAGCCAGGCGTCCGCCGTGGCCTCGTCGAAGGGGGCTTCGGCCGCGCGCACCTTCCGCTCGAGGTCGACCGCCAGCGCCTCGAGGTGCGCGACGATGTCGGCGGGGTATCCGTAGTGGACGCGGTGCTCGTCCCACTCGTCGCGGTCGTCGATGTAGATCCCGCCCACGGCGCGGTCGACGACGTCGAGGTCCATGTCGATGCCGGTCGGCTCGCCGCCGCGGAACGTCACATCCCACCCGAGGTCGATGTAGGTGTGGGTGCGGTCCGGTCGGGCGTTGCGGGTGAAGGCGTAGTCCCCGGTCGGGGGCAGCAGCGTCACGTTGTCGAACTCGGTGCGGTTGTCGCGCCCCGGACGGAAGCTGCGCCAGCCGGCGCGCTGCCCGACCCAGTCACCCCAGCGGTCGCTGCCCAGATACACGCAGTCGTGCACCCAGTGCTCGCTGCCGTCCCACTTGCGCCAGCGGAAGAGGATGCGCGACCCCACGGGGGGCCGGTCCGGCAGGGTGTTCTCGGTCACCCGCAGAGTTTAAGCCGCGGGCTCCCGACGCGGATCCGCGGGGCGCGGCGGGCCATAGGCTGGATGGGTGATCGAAACCTCCGGTGCGCCGTGGTTCGTGGCGCAGACGCAGGAGATCGACCCGATCGACGATCCCCTCCTCTTCGCCGATCCGGCGTCCCCTCTCGCGTGGCTCCGCCGCGGTGACGGCATCGTCGGCGTCGGCGGGATGGTCGCCGGATACGAGACCGGCGCCGGCGCGGGCACTCCCTTCGGCAGGCCCGAACCGACCGATCGTCCCGCACCCGCCGAGGCCTGGCGCGACATCGTCGCCCGCAGCGAGATCGACGATCCGCTCGGCATCCCCGGCACCGGACTCGTGGCCTTCGGAGCGCTGGCGTTCGACCCGCGGTCGACCTCGACAAGCCGCCTCATCGTGCCGCGGGCGGTCGTGGGACGCCGGGACGGTCGCGCCTGGATCACCCGCATCCGGAACGCCCGGACCGATCCCGTCGACGACACCCCCTTCCCCGTGTCCCGCCCCTACGGCCCGTACTGGTCGGCGACGCTCGGCCCGGGCGCGATGAACCCGGTCGCCTATCAGGAGGCGGTGCGCGCAGCCCTCGCCGCGATCGACGCGGGCACCGTCGAGAAGGTCGTCCTCGCGCGCGACCTCGTCGGCACCGTCCCCGCCGGCGCCGACCTCCGCCGGCTCGTCCGGGCCCTGGCCGGCAGCTATCCCGACACGTGGGCCTTCGCCGTCGACGGGCTCGTCGGCGCCAGCCCCGAGACCCTCGTCACCGTCTCCCGCGGCCGCATGACGGCGCGCGTGCTGGCCGGCACCGCCGCGCGTGGAGCGGATGCCGCCGCCGACGCGCGGGCGGTGGCCGCCCTCGCGGCGAGCACGAAGGACCTCGAGGAGCACCGGTTCGCGGTGCAGAGCGTGCTGACCGCCGTCGATCCCTTCACGCAGGAGGTCGACGCGGGCGCCGGGCCCTTCACCCTGGAGCTGCCGAACGTGTGGCACCTCGCCACCGACATCTCCGGCGCGGTCCGCGGGTCGGCATCCGCCCTCGATCTCGTCGCGGCGCTGCACCCGACCGCCGCCGTCGCCGGGACCCCGACGGATGCCGCGGTCGACCTGATCCGACGCCTGGAGCCCTCCGACCGCGGTCGCTACGCCGGTCCTGTCGGGTGGGTCGACGGCAACGGCGACGGTGAGTGGGCGATCGCCCTCCGCTGCGCGCAGATCGGATCCGAGCCCGCGCGCCGGTTCGCGGAGTACAGCGACACGATGCCGGTGACCGCCCACGCCGGCGCGGGGATCGTGGCGGGCAGCGACCCCGAGACCGAAATGCTCGAGACGCGCGTGAAGTTCCGCCCCATCGTGGACGCCCTGGCATGAGCGGGCCGGTCCCCTCCCTCGCCACCCGCGGCGACGCGGTGCTGACGAACCTGCGAGTGGTCGACGGCATCCGCCCGACACCGCAGGACGGGCTCGCAATCGTGATCGAGGCGGGTCGCATCGCGCGCATCGAGCCCGACACGCTGTCGATGATGGATGCCGGAACCGCGGTGTACGACCTCGGCGGCGCGGTGGTGATGCCGGGTCTGATCAACATGCACACCCACTTCTCGCTGTCGCTTCCCGGGCCGGGCGGGGACGCGGTGAGCGCGCTCGACCCGCACGAACTGGCGCTGTACATGGCCGACGGTGCGCGGCGCACCCTCCTCTCGGGCGTCACGACCGTCCGGTGCGTGTCCGAGAAGGGCGGGGCCGACTTCGCCCTTCGCCGCGCGATCGAGGCCGGCCACGTCGCGGGCCCGCGCATCTTCACCGCCGGGCGGGGTCTGTGCTGCACCGGAGGACACGGGCACGACACCGACGACACCCTCGAGTGCGACGGAGCGGATGCCGTCACCCGCGGCGTCCGGAGCCAGATCGCCGCCGGCGCCGACCTCGTCAAGCTGATGATCTCGGGCGGCATCGCCGGGGAGAACGAGCAGATCACGACGCCGCAGCTCACGCGGGACGAGATGTCGGCGGCGATCTCGACGGCCCACGCGTGGGGACGCAAGGTCACCGCGCACGCCGGTCCCGCGGCGATCATCGCCGAGGCGGTGGAGCTGGGGCTCGATTGCGTGGAGCACGGCTACGAGCTGACCCCGGAGGTCGCCGCCCTCATGGCCGCGCACGGCACGGCGCTCGTGCCGACGCTCGTTGTCACGCGGGCGAAGGCGTTCTTCGACGACCTCGGTGTGCCGGAGTGGATGCAGCAGCGCTCGCTCGAGGCTGGCCCCCGCCATCTGGACTCGTACCGGTACGCCCTCGACGCCGGCGTCGACGTGCTCCTCGGCAGCGACATGCCGCCGTTCTGGGACTTCGAGGGCACGAGCGCCGTCGTCCGCGAAC
This sequence comes from Microbacterium aurantiacum, assembly GCF_031625015.1. Taxonomy (NCBI): domain Bacteria; kingdom Bacillati; phylum Actinomycetota; class Actinomycetes; order Micrococcales; family Microbacteriaceae; genus Microbacterium; species Microbacterium aurantiacum. Next base: position 1,707,717 of record NZ_JAHWXH010000001.1, on the reverse strand, counting down.
TCGAGCACATGCAGGCCGGCGGCCTTCCCGCCCCGGACGTCGTCCGCGCCGCCACCTCCGCTCCCGCGCGCTGGCTCGGCGCCGACGACCTCGGCATCCTCGCTCCCGGCGCGTGGGCCGACCTCGTGGCCATGCCCGACGACCCGACGGCCGACATCTCGGCGCTCCGCGGGATCGACCTGGTGATGCGCGGCGGCGTGATCGTCCGCGACGACGCGGGGCGCACCCGATGAGCGCGGAAGACGACGACCGGACTCCCGCAGCCGGCAGCTCCGACGGCACCGCCGCACGCACGGAGCTGTACGATCTGCGCGTCGTCGTGGACCGCATCGAGGGCCGTTCGGTGTGCGGCATGAAGGTCGGCGATCACATCGACCTGGTCGAGAGCAGCCGCCTGTGCCTCCCGGACGGCGGCCACTTCTGCCTCTACGCCCTGCAGGCCGTCCTCCCTCTGCTCCCGGCCAAGCAGCGGCGCCTCCCGCCGGGCGATTGGCTGGAGCGCGACGACCTCGTCGCGTGCCCAGACCCGGAGGAACGCCTCATCATGCGGATCGAGCGCACCGGCATCCGGTCGATCCCCACCGAGGACCTCACGTGAGCGCCGACGACCGGCGCGAGCCCGTCCGGTTCTCCCTCGGGCTGCAGACCGACAAGGCGCCCGGCGACTACGCCGCGCTCGCCCGCCTCGCCGAGGACCTCGGGTTCGACGGCGTGAGCGTCTTCTCCGACCTCCTCTATCAGCCGCCGATCGCGGCCCTCCTCGAGATGGCGCACGCGACCACGCGCATCCGGCTCGGGTGCGCGTGTTGGAACCCGTTCACCCTGCACCCCTACGAGATCGCCGGTCAGTTCGCCGCGGTGGATGCCGCGTCCGCAGGCCGGGCCTACCTCGGACTCGCACGTGGGTCGTGGCTGGAGGCGATCGGGGTGGAGGCCGGGCGTCCGATCGCGGCGCTGCGCGACGCAACCGGCATGATCCAGGCGCTGCTGTCGGGTTCGGGCGAAGGATACGCCGGCGACGTCTTCCGGCTGGAGCCCGGCGTGCGGCTGCGCTACCCCATCGTCCGCGAGCGCGCACCGATACTGATCGGATCGTGGGGACCGCAGGGCATGGCGCTCGCGGGAGAGATCGCCGACGAGATCAAGATCGGCGGCACCGCGAACCCCGCGATGGTCGGCATCGTCCGCGGGCGCCTGGGTCGCGGCCTGAAGCGGGCCGGTCGCCCGGACGGGGCCGTCGGAGTCGTCGTGGGCGCGGTGACCGTCATCGATCGCGACGGGGATGCCGCGCGCGCCCTCGCCCGGCGCGAAGTGGCGATGTACCTCGACGTGATCGCCGCGCTCGATCCGACGGTCGACCTTCCCGACGACCTGCTGCCCGGCATCCGTTCCCGGCTCGCGGACGGCGACGAGGAGGGGGCGGGGCGGCTCATCCCCCGCGACGTGCTCGATCTCTTCGCGTTCTCGGGGACGCCCGATGACATCGCGGCTCAGGCGCGGCTCCTCGTGGATGCCGGGGTCGACCGGATCGAGTTCGGAACGCCGCACGCGCGCGTCCCCGCCGAGGGCATCGTCCTCCTCGGGCGCGAGGTGCTCCCGCGCCTCCGCGACTGAGGGCGCCGGCCCCTCCGGTCGACGGCGGCGTCAGCCCAGGAGACGCTCGCGGAGCGGCTCGAGTCCCATGGGACCGAGGCCGAGCGCATCGCGATGGAAGGCGCGGAGCGAGAAGCCCGCACCGTCCGCCGCCTCGCGCGCGGCGCGGGCCTGCACCCACAGCCGCGCGCCGACCTTGAACGCCAGGGCCTGTCCCGGCCAGCCGAGGTAGCGGTCCACTTCGAACCCGGCCAGGTGCGGTTCGACCAGAGCGAGGTCGACCAGCATCCGTCGGGCGAGGTCCGGGGTCCACGACTGCGGCGGGACGACCGCCCCGTCCGGGACCGCCCAACCGGTGTGCAGGCCGATGTCGGCGACGATCCGCACCGACCGCCAGATCTGCCCGAGCACGAGCCCGAGGCGTTCCGCCGGGTCGCGGACGAGGCCGAGCTCGTCGGAGAGCTGCTCGGCGTAGTGCGCCCATCCCTCGGCGTATCCGTGGATGTGGCAGAGGTGCCGCTGCCACGGGTGCAGGTCGGGGTCGGAGGCGGTGACGACGAACTGGAGGTGGTGCCCCGGCAGCCCCTCGTGGTGGACGCTCGTGACCTCCTGCCACGACGCGGCCACCGGCACCCCGCTCGGGATCGTCCAGACGATGCGGCTCGGCGCCGAACCGTCCGGCGGCGCGGGCGTGTAGTAGACCACGCCGTCCGTCGCCTCGGCGACGACGCACTCCACGCGACGGATGCCGGCGGGCAGGGCGAAGGCGTCCGCCAGCGCCGCCGTCGTCTCATCGACCCGACGGGTGAGCCAGTCGCGGATGGCGTCCACCCCCTCGAGCCGGTAGCGCGGGTCGGCGTCGAGCAGCGCGGCGGCCGCGCGCACCGGATCGTCGCCGTCGCCGCCGAGGGCGCGGGCGAGCGTGCGGGCCTCGTCCGTCAGACGCGCGAGCTCGGCCCAGCCGTACGCGTACGTGTCGGCGAGGTCGATCCGGGCGCCGAGCATCGCGGCAGCGAGATCGGGGTAGACCTCCTCCCCCACCCCGTCCTGCTCCGGCGCGGCGGCGCGGAGGTCGCCGCGGAGGGCGGACACGAGATCGGCGAGCGCGCCGTTCGTGTCGTCGGCGGCGGCGCGGACGCGCGCCCGGGTGGCGTCGTCGACGCCCGGCGCGATCGGCACGCCGCCGAACCAGTCCGCGTCGATCCAGCGGTCGAGCTGGCCGGCGAGGGTGTCCAGCTGGCGGATCGGCGCGACGCCGCTGCCGGTGAAGCGGTCGGCCTCGTCGCGTGCCCAGCGGAGGGCGGCGAGGTACTGCCGGACGGCGACGGCCGCGGCCTCCAGGCGCGCGAGCAGGGCCTGACCCGCGGCATCCGGTGTCAGCGTGAGCCCCTCGACGGCGTAGCGGACGAGGTGCACCGGCGTCGCGAGCCCGGCCACGAGGCGCGGGGTGAAGCCGGTGTCGAAGAGGAGGCGCTCGCGTTCGAGACGCTCGCGCAACGCGGCGCGGAGCGCCGGGTCTCCGGCATCCGTCGGGAGGGCGTCGAGTCGCCGCACGGTCTCGCCCTGCAGGGCGTAGCGGCGCTGCAGCCATTCGGGTGAGAGGTCGGGAAGCGCGGGGCCGTCCTCCCGGCCGAGCGCCTGCGCGGCATCCGGTTCGTGGCGGGCGAGCTCGGCGACGTAGTCGTCGGCGATCCGATGGACCGGATCCGCGGGATGGGGCTGGTGGGGCTGGGGCACCGCCTCAGCCTACGAGCCGTCTGCCGTGAGGCCGGGTGCGGGTCAGCTCGCCGCGAGCCGCTCCTTCTCGGCCTCGACGTCGAAGGACGCCACCGGCCACTGCGGATCGATGCGCTCGAGCACGTCGAGGAGGAGTGCCTGCACGGCCAACCGGGCGTACCACTTCCGATCCGCGGGCACGACGTGCCAGGGCGCGTGCGGGGTGGAGGTGCGGTCGAGGACGACCTGGTACGCGCCCATGTAGTCGTCCCACAGCTGCCGCTCGTCGATGTCGCCCGGGTTGAACTTCCAGTGCTTGTCCGGCCGCTCGAGGCGTTCGGCGAGACGCTCGCGCTGCTCGTCCTTCGAGATGTGGAGCATCACCTTCACGAGGTGGACGCCGGCGTCGGTGATGCGCCGCTCGAAATCGTTGATCGCGTCGTAGCGCCGCTCGATCTCGTCGGGCGTCGCGAGGCTCCGGACCCGGCCGATGAGGACGTCCTCGTAGTGCGAGCGGTCGAAGACCCCGATGTAGCCGGCGCGAGGCACTTCGCGCTCGATCCGCCACAGGAAATCGTGCTCGAGCTCCTCGGGGGTGGGCTTCTTGAACGCCTTCAGGTGGATGCCCTGGGGGTCGGTCGCGCCGATGACGTGGCGGACGATCCCGCCCTTGCCCGCCGTGTCCATCGCCTGCAGGACCAGCAGCACCGCGGGCGAATCCGGGTTCTCTCGGCTCTGGGCGTACAGCCGCTCCTGCAGCTCGTCGAACTCCTCCGCGCCGGCGGCGAGGTCGTTTTGGGCGTCGGATTTCGTCTGGCCGTAACCGGGGGTCGAGCGGGTGTCGACGCCCGCGAGGACGAACCCGTCCCGCACCCGGAGGAGATCGCCGAGGTCGCCGTCGCTGTGTGTCTGACTCTTCGCCGTCATCGCCCCATCCTGTCCGGTTCAGCGCTCGAGCGGAACCTCGATGATCTGCCGACCGCCCACCGGCGAGGTGAGCACCTGGTCGAGCTCGGCGCGCGTCGTCACCCGCCGGTACTCCCACCCGTACGCGAGGGCGAGCTGCTCGAAGCGGACCGTGTGCGGGGTGTACAGCACGCGGTCCATCGCATCGGCGTCGGCGAGGGCGGCCACCTCGAGCGAGTCGAAGATCGTCCCCCCGGCGTCGTTCCCGACGATCACCTGCAGGCGCGGCTCGTCCTCCGCGGGCGGGAGGAGGAGGGCGCCGACGTCGTGGAGGGCGGCGAGGTCCCCGAGCAGAAGCCGGGTGACGCCGGGCGCACCGCCACGTTGGCTGGCGGCGGCCACGCCGAAGGCCGTGGCGATCGTGCCGTCGATCCCGGCGAGGCCGCGGTTGGCGTGGACGACGACCTTCTTGCCCCCGAGGACGGCGTCGGCCACGCGCACGAGGCGCGACGAGCCGAACACGAGGCGATCGTGCGGCCACGACGCGCGCCAGACGGCGTCGACGAGGATCTCGCGGTCCACGCGGTGGCGGGCGACGGCGAGCTCGGCCGACAGCGCGCCGAGGCGCTCGGACGGGACGGCCGAGGCGAGCGCATCCGCGTCCGGGGCTGGGGGCGCGAGATCGACGGCGGCGTCGCGGGAGGCGCGGATCCACGCCCCGAGCCACTCGCGGTCGATCTCTCCGGCGGCCACGGCGACGGCATCCGCCGCGACCGTCGCACCGTTGAGGTTCAGCGGCTCCCCCGGACCGCGGAGGGCGACGACCTCGATGTCGGGATCGGCGAGGAGCCGGGCGACCTCGCGGCTGAGGGTCGGGTGCCCGAGGACGACCGCGCGCTCGACGCGACCGCCGAGTTCGGGATCCGACAGCAGCGCGCGATACCCGTGCGCGAGATTGCGTCCGAACCGCGCGCCGCTGACGATCTCCGCGACCAGCGGCCACCCGCCGAGGTGCGCGAGGTGCTCGGCATCCGCTCCGGCGTCGGCGCCGGCGATCACGACGGTCCGCGGGCCGCGCTCGAGCACGCAGGGCGCGTCGTCCGGGTCGCCGGGGAGGTCGGACACGCCGATGCCCCCGCCCCCCTGGTACAGCGCACCCGAGCCGTCGGGGCCGTCGGGGTCGTCCTCGTCGGGCGCGGTCGATTCGCCGGTGTCGGTACCGGCCGGCGGCACATCGGAAGGCCCGATCCAGGCGGGAAGGGTCCCGGCGAGGGGCTCGCGGTACGGCAGGTTCAGGTGGACGGGTCCGGCGGACCGGAGCCCCACGCCGAGGGCGGCGTCCATCGCTTCGTCGGCGAGCCTGCGGAGCATGAGCGTCTGCGGGCCGTCGCCGGTCGGATCCGTCTCGTCCGGCGTCGGGACGTCGGTCTCGAGGCGCACGCTCGGGGCGAACATCCCCGGCTGCCGGGTGGTCTGGTTCGCGCCGACCCCCCGCAGCTCCGGAGGGCGATCGGCCGTGAGCAGCAGCATCGGGATGCCGGCATGGTGCGCCTCGAGGGCGGCCGGGAGGAGGTTCGCGACGGCGGTGCCGGAGGTGCAGATGACGGCGGCGGGGATCCCGGTCTCGCGTCCGATACCGAGCGCGGTGAACCCGGCGACCCGCTCGTCGATCCGGACATGGAGCGCAATCCGTCCGGCCCGTTCGAGGTCGGCCGCCACGAGGGCGAGAGCCTGCGAGCGCGACCCGGGGCTCAGTACGACGTGGGTTACACCCCGCTCGACGGCGCGCAGAAGGAGCGCGGCGGCCGCGTCGGTGGCCGGGGAGGCGGACTCCCGGGAATCGCCGCTCACGTCAGCCGCGGGCGCCGCGCTGGCCGCGCGCGTCGTCGTCGCCGTCCGCGGCGGGCGGCACATCGGGGGTTCCCGCACCGGTGGTGCCCGTGGTCCCCGTGGCGCCGGTCGTGCCGGCATCCGTTCCCGGGCGCTGCCAGCGAGGATCGTCGTCCTCCGCGTCGAGCTGCGCGAGCTCTTCCTCGAGTCGGCGGATGCGCTCGTCCTGATCGCTGACGGTGCCGATCTTGCCGAGGAAGTCGGGGTCGTCGTCCGGGGCGCGAGAGGGCCGCACGGCCGACGGCCGTGTACGGCCGACGACGAACCACAGGATACCGCCGAGGACGGGGATGATCACGACGATCAGGATCCACATCGGCTTGCTCACCCCGCGATGGCGGGTGGGCGGCTGGAGGGCGCAATCGACGATGCTGTACACCCAGAACAGCGTGGCCACCAGCGCTCCGATGAGGAGTACCCTCGTCATCCCTCCATCCTAGGCGTCTCGCCGGACACGGGGGCGGCGTCGTGACCGAACCGTAGGATGGCAGGGTGAAAGCGCGCTCTGTGATCCTCTACACGGTGCTGCGGCTGGCGGCGTTCCTGGTGCCGTTCGGCATCCTCATGCTCCTCCCGATCATGCGGGAGTACTACCTGCTCGCTGCGATCTTCGCCGCCCTCATCGGCCTCAGCCTCTCGATGCTGTTCCTGCGTCGTCCGCTCGAGGAGGTCACCGCCGGCCTCGCCGAGCGGCGATCCCGCGCGCGCGACCGCGTCAGCGACGAGGAGGCGGAGGATGCCGCGGCCTCGGCCTCGGCATCCGCTCCGGCGTCAGCCGACGAAGGCCCAGAAGAGGAACCCGGCGTACGCGATCGAGGTCAGTGAGCACAGGCCCAGCGCGACGATGAGCTCGCGCGGGTTGCGGTACGTCCAGACGATGAGGATCGCCGGGAGCGCAGCCAGCAGCACCAGCAGCGTCAGCCACGCGATCGGGTAGAACAGCGCGAGGAAGACCGCGATCACGAACGGGATCAGCACGAAGATCGTGAAGAGCCAGCGCGTGGCGGTACGGCCGATGCGGACCGACAGGGTGCGCTTGCCCGCGGCGCGGTCCTGGTCGAGATCGCGCAGGTTGTTCGCCAGCAGCACCGCGCAGGCGAGGAAGCCGGCCGCGATCGCTCCGAACCAGGCCTCCTGAGGCAGGGCGAGGGCCTGCACCCAGGTCGTGCCGAGGGTCGCGACGAGTCCGAAGAAGACGAAGACGAACAGCTCGCCGAGCCCGGCGTATCCGTAGGGGCGCTTCCCGCCGGTGTAGAACCATGCGGCGGCGATCGCCGCGGCACCGACCGCGAGCAGCCACCACTGCTCGGTGCGGATGGTGATCGCGAGCCCCGCCACGGCGGCGATGCCGAAGAAGACGAGGGCGACGGTGAGGACGGTGCGCGGCTTCGCCTTCCCGGCGCCGGTGAGGCGGGCAGGACCCACGCGGACGTCGTCGGTTCCGCGGATGCCGTCGCTGTAGTCGTTGGCGTAGTTCACGCCGATCTGCAGCGCGACGGCCACGACGAGGCACAGGAGTGCGATGACCCAGCGGAGCGAGTCGAGGACGAGCATCGCCGCGCCTGTGCCGATGAGGACGGGGGCGACAGCCAGGGGCAGGGTGCGCAGGCGCGCCGCGCCGATCCAGTCGCGGGGACCTGCCGGAGTCACCGGTTCGCGGACGACCGGCGCGACCTTCTGCGGGTTGCCGCGGGATCCCCGCCGGTTCTTGGACGGGTGCGAGCGCTTCTTGCCGGAGGTGCGTGCCACGAGGGGACATCTTACGAGGAGCGGGGCGCGGGTGGGGCGCGGGTGGGGCGCTGTGGCTCCGACGCGGGCTCAGCGGAGGGCGAGCACGGCGCGGCGGATCGCCTCGCGGTCGGGCTTCCCCGACGGGAGCTCGGCGATCTCGTCCACCAGCACCAGGCGCGCCGGACGCGCGTGGCGCCCGACCTCCGCGGCCACGACCTCGCGAGCGCGACGGAGCTGATCCGCTTCGCTCCGCCGCAGCGCCTCGCCACGCGGCACCACGATGACCGACGCTTCGCCCCAGCGGTCATCCGGGACACCCACCACGACGGCATCCTGCAGCCCTGCCACGGACCGCACGGCGTGCTCGACGCGGTCGAGCGAGATGTTGACCCCGCCCGAGACGATGACGTTGTCGATCCGGCCCTGTACGCGCAGGGCGCCGTCCTCGATGATGCCGGCGTCCCCCGTGCGGTACCACCGGGTGCCGTCCGGATCGGTGGCGAAGACCGCGCGCGTGCGATCGGGCTCGCCGAGATAGCCGGACGCGAGCACCGGCCCGCTGAGCTGGACCTCGCCGTCCTCGATGCGCATCGCGACCCCGCGAAGGGGACGGCCGTCGTACACGCAGCCACCGCTGGTCTCGGTCGAGCCGTACGTGCGGACGATGCGGACCCCGGCGTCCTCGGCGCGTTCGCGGAGGGCGGCGGGGAGCGCCTGGCCGCCGATGAGGATGCGCTCGAAGGACCCGAGGGCCGCCGCGACCGCGTGATCGTCGACCGCGGCGTCGAGGAGGCGCTGCAGCTGGGCCGGGACCAGCGAGGTGAAGGTCGGGGTGCGGACGCCGTTCTCGGACGACGCCATCATCAGCGCTGCCGCGGCGAACGCCTGCGGCGAGAAGGAACCCGAGATCACGGCGGGTTCGCGCCCGGCGACGATCGAACGCACGAGCACCTGGATGCCGGCGACGTAGGTTGCCGGAAGCGCGAGCAGCCACGCCCCCTCGCCGATACGGTCGGCGGTCGCAAGGGCCGAGGAGATGAGGGCGTCCCGTCCGAGGACGACGCTCTTCGGAACCCCCGTCGACCCGGAGGTGGTGACGACCACCGCCGTCCCCGCCGGAACGTCATCGGGCGACTCGCCGACGAGACCCACCCCGAGGGCCGGCCCCGGGCCGTGGATCGCGGCCTTCAGCGCCCGGAGGATGTCGCGCGGGTCGTCCCCCACCGCCGCCTCGAGCCTCACGGCCGGCCCGCCCCGCGGTTCGTCGGCCCCGCGGGCGAGGGCGTCGTCACCCCGCCCGCCTGTACCGAACTCCTCAACCCCGCCCCGAAACCGGCCGACACGCCGCGCGCGCCGCCCTCACGCCCCCGGATCGGAGGAGTTCGGCCCGCCGCGCCCGGCCGGCATCCGGCGTGCATCAGTAGTGCCAGGGGTACGGCGACCAGTCCGGGTCGCGCTTTTCGAGGAAGGAGTCGCGCCCCTCGACGGCCTCGTCTGTGCCGTAGGCCAGGCGCGTCGCCTCTCCGGCGAACACCTGCTGCCCGACCATCCCGTCGTCGACGGCGTTGAAGGCGAACTTCAGCATCCGGATCGCGGTCGGCGACTTCGTCAGGATCGTCCGCGCCATCGCGATCGCCTCCCGCTCGAGCTCGGCGTGCGGCACCACCCGGTTGACGGCGCCCATCTCGTACGCGCGCTCGGCGGAGTACTCCTCGGCGAGGAAGAAGACCTCGCGGGCGAACTTCTGCCCGATCTGGCGGGCGAAGTACGCGGACCCGTATCCGGCGTCGAACGAGCCGACATCGGCATCCGTCTGCTTGAAGCGCCCGTGCTCGGCGCTCGCGATCGACATGTCGCACACGACATGCAGCGAGTGCCCTCCCCCGGCGGCCCAGCCCGGGATGACGGCGATGACGACCTTCGGCATGAACCGGATGAGCCGCTGCACCTCGAGGATGTGGAGGCGGCCCGCGCGCGCGGCATCCGGCGCCACCGCGTCATCGGCGGCGTAGGTGTAGCCGTCGCGGCCGCGGATGCGCTGATCGCCGCCCGAGCAGAACGCCCAGCCGCCGTCCTTCGGGCTCGGACCGTTGCCGGTGAGGAGGACCACCCCGATCCTCGGATCCTGACGTGCGATGTCGAGGGCCCGGAACAGCTCGTCGACCGTGTGCGGGCGGAAGGCGTTCCGCACCTCAGGACGGTCGAACGCGATGCGCGCGATGCGGCCGTCGAGCGACACGTGCGACGTGATGTCGGTGTATCCGCCGTCGGGGGCGCCGGGGGCCGGCATCCAGGAACTCTCGTCGAACAGGTCCGATACGCTCACCCGCCCAGACTACGCGCGCGCCGATGCGCGCGGTCGGGCGATCACTCCAGCGCACGGTCGCGGTCTTCTCGGGCCGACCAGCCTTGCGCCGCGTCGACCGCGTCGAACCCGCCCCGGGCTACGCGGAAGCCGACGTCGGGGTACCCCTCGCGCGGGGCGTCGCCCCGTCGGGTCGCCGCACGCGCGCTGCCAGCGTCGTCGGCGAACGAGCCGCCGCGGAGCACCCGCACCGCCCGATGCTGCGCCGGGTCGAAGAGATCCCAGCACCACTCCCAGACGTTCCCGAGCGTGTCGAAGAGACCGAACAGATTCGGATGCCGCGCCCCGACCTCTTGCGGTGCGCTGACCCCGTCGGCCGCCGTCCACGCGATCTCGCGGAGCGGTCCGTAGTGGGCACCGGTGGATCCGGCGCGGCAGGCGTACTCCCACTCGGCCTCGGTGGGGAGCCGGTAGCCGTCGGAATCGACGTGCCACGTGACGTCTTCGCCGTCGAACGTGTAGGCCGCGTCGAGCCCTTCCCACTCGGACAGGGCGTTGCAGAAGCGGATCGCACGCAGCCAGCTCACCCCCACGGCGGGACGACGCGGGTGCACCGCGGACTCGCCGATGACCTCCGCGAGCTGCTCCTCGGTGACGGGATACACCCCCAGCTCGAAGGCGTCGAGGGCGACGCGACGCCGGGGTCGGCCGCGCGCGGCGGCGAGGTCGATCACTCCGGCGGGGATGCGGGCGAGCTCGACGTCGCTCACGCGGTCAGCCTCGCGTCAGGGTGCGCCGGCGTCGGCTCACGCCGCCGACCAGCCGCACATGCCGCACTCGCCGGCCGCAGAGACCTCCACGAAGCAGTTCGGGCACATCGCGCGCACGCGGTCGAAGTCCTGCGTGCGGCGCGGGGCGACGGTGCGCTCCGCGCGCGGCGCGGCCGGAGCGCGGCGCGCACGGGCAGGTGCCGGAGCCGGGGCCGCGGGGGCGACCGGCAACGGCGGGACGTGCCGGATGCAGTAGAACCGCACGAACCCGTCGTGATTCTTCGGATGCCGGTGCTTGACCGCCCACAGCTCATCCCGCTCGCGCAGCGGCGATTCGGTGCCGCACGCGAAGCATTTGGTCGGCTCGCCGGGGATGACGTCGGAGACGAGGACCGGGATGTCGTACTCGAGTCCGTCCCGCCAATCGGCCGATGCGACGATCTTCATGAGTGCCTTCCGCTCTGCGCTCCCGGGGGCGAGCGCACCTTCCACGGTAAGCGACGATCCGCCCGCGCGGGTACCCGGGCATCGTCCCGGACTCGCTACGGTCGACGGGTGGGTGCGCGGCAGATCTATGTGGAGACGGTCATCTCCGCGGACATGAATGCCGTCTGGACGGCGACGCAGAATCCGGTCGCCCACGCGCGCTGGGACCTGCGGTTCTCGCGGATCGTCCCGACCGGGACGACGACGGACGGCGCGACGACGTTCGACTACGAGCGGGCGACGCCGGTCCGGGTCATCCGCGGCACCGGGGTGAGCCTCGGCGAGCGCGACCGACCGGATGGCACGCGCACGTCGGCACTGCGGTTCGACACCGCCGATCGACTGTCGCCGCTGCAGTCCGGACGCGGGTACTGGCGCTACGTGCCCGCGGGATGCGGCATCCGTTTCCTCACGGGCTACGACTACGCGCCGGGCTGGGGCGTGCTCGACCTCGTCGTGCGGCCGGTGATCGGGTGGGCGACGGCATGGAGTTTCGACCGGCTGCGCATCTGGCTCGAGCGCGGCGAGGAGCCCGAGCGATGGCCGCTGCGGAGTGTCCTGTGGTTCTGGCGACCGGAACGCCCGCGCGCCGCGCGGTGCCGTCGCGCGCCCGAGGGCGGGAGGCACAGCCGGTGACTTCGGTGTTCCGCGCGGCGCTCGGCGAGGACGCGTTCAGCCGACTGCATCCCATGCTGCAACGGCGTTTCGACGTGCGGCTCGGCGGTGAGGCCTGCGTCGGCACCGGGGTGATGACGCAGATCCGGCGCGGCCCGTCGTGGACCGTGCCGTTCCTGCAGATCGGACGGATGCGGAACATCCTCATTCCGGATGTCGGTGAGAACGTGCCGTTCCGGATCGACAACCGCCCCTACCTTGACCCGTTCGGGCGGGAGACGGTGACCTTCGTCCGCGAGTACGTGATCGGCGGGAAGCGCCGCCGGTTCGACGCGACCATGATCCTCAGCGACGGGCGGGTCGTCGACTACCTCGGGACGCACCAGCACCTGGCCGTCGATCTGGACCTGAGCGTGCAGGACGACGGTTCGCTGCTCCTCCGGTCGGGGGCGCAGCGGTTCCACGAGGGGCCGGTGTCGTTCCGGTTTCCGATGTCGCTCAGCGGGCGCGCGACGTTGCGCGAGCGGTTCGACGACGCCGACGGCCGGTTCCACATCGACCTCGAGGTGCACAACGACCGATTCGGCTCCCTGTTCGGCTATCGCGGCAGCTTCACGAGCGAGTGGATGCCGGCCGGCCCTGTGCCGCCGCATCTCCTGCCCCTCCGGCACGAGCCCCGCGTCTGAGTTCGCCGGGTCGCCGCGCGCGACCTCGTGAAACCCTGGGGAGATCTGCGGCGTGTCGGCCCTCTCGGGGCCCCTTCGGGCCGATTTCTCCCGCGTCTTTCACCGGGAGCCCGCGCAACTGCGCCGCTACAGTCGGCTCCATGAGCTCCCCGACCTTGCGGGTCGCGCCCGAGACAGACCGCCGGCTGCATGCGGTGGTCGCCGCGGTCATCGTGACCGCCGCGGTCGGGCTCGGCATCCTGTGGCTGGTGGTGGTGCCGACCGGCCCCGAGGCCTGCGCACTGAGCATGCCCGGCCCGAGGAACTGCTTCCCGAGCGACCGTGTCTCCGCCGCGCAGGTCGGCACGGCCCTGGTCGCAATCGGCGCGATCGTCCCGGTCGCGCTGGCGCTGGTCGTGGCGCGTGCGCGCCCGCGTGCGGCCCGCACCATCGCCCGCATCGGCCTCGTGCTCACCTCGGTGACCGCGGGCTACGCCCTCTTCACCTCCGCCTGGATCCCCGCCCTGGCCTTCGCCCGCCTCGTCTGACCGTTCACTCGACGAGTGTTGCGGATGCGGCGCCGTCCGACCCGCAAGAGGCGACAAGCGAACCGGGGGGATGCCGGACACCTCGTCAAACCCCGGGGAGATATCCGGCGTGTCGGGGCTCGCGGGGCCCGTTCTGGACGATATCTCCCGCGTTTTTCACGCGGCGCGCAGCGCGGCGCGCCCGGGTCAGGCGTTCTTCGCGTCGCGCCAGCGGAGCCACGAGCGCACGACATCGTAGTCCCACTCCGGACCCGAGAAGCCGAGCGTGAACAACCGGGTCCCCGCGGCGTACAGAGCGTCGGCGTCCGCCTCGCTCCGGTCGCGCAGCTCGTTCGAGACGATGAGGCCGGAGGTGTCGCGCTCCTCCTTCTCGGACCACCGGGCGATCACGTCGAGCTTGTGCGCGACCTCGTCGGGTGCGACGAAGCTGTGCCAGATGTCGGCGTGGCGGGCGACGAGCCGGAGCGTCTTCTGCTCGCCCTTCCCGCCGATCATCACCGGAATCTCCCGCGTCGGAGCGGGGTTGAGCGCAGCCCACCGCCTCTCGATCCGTGCGAGTCCGTCGGCGAGGTCGTCGAGTCTCGAGCCGGCGGTGCCGAACTCGTACCCGTACTCCTCGTAGTCGCGCGCGAACCAGCCCGACCCCGTACCGAAGATGAACCGTCCCGTGCCGGTCCCGCGCGCGGAAATGTGATCGATCGTGCGGGCCATGTCGGCTTGCAGGTCGGGGTTGCGGTACGAGTTGCAGTTCACGAGCGCCCCGAACTCGACCCGCTCGGTCTGCTCGGCCCACGCGGCGAGCATCGTCCACGACTCGAAGTGCGCACCGTCGGGTTCGCCGAACAGCGGGAAGAAGTGGTCCCAGTTGAACAGGATGTCGACGCCCATCTCCTCCAGCCGCGCCACGGCGTCGCGCAGCTGCGAGTAGGTGACGTGCTGGGGCTGGAGCTGCACGCCGAGGCGCACGGGAGTGTCGAGCTGAGGCATGTCGCAAGCCTAGAGCGCGGGCCGAAGGGCCGGACCCGGTGTTCGGAATCCCGGTCGGATCAGCGCGCAAGCAGCGCCCCGCCCCGTCCACGGCGGGCCTTGAGGAAGGTGTCGACGGTGTCCCACGCCGCGACGGCGACGATCCCGAATCCGAAGATCACCGAAAGGATGCCGGCGACATCACCCCCGCCGTCCCCGATGACCTCGGGGAAGAACGCGGCGTTCAGCAGCCTCCCCTCGGAGAGGAGCCACACCGTCGAGGCGACGAACACCGCGTTGAGGACCAGGTTCGCCACGGCGAGGGCGGCGGTCCAGCGTCCGACCAGGTAGACGACCATCGTGAGCGCAGCCTCGGCGAGGGCGAGGACCACGAGCCCGATGAACCACGCGGGCCAGAGACCGGGGTCGAAGAACGAGAGCCCCCGCTCGGAAGGCACGAATCCGATCGTGAGGTCCCACAGCACCAACCCGACCCCCAGCACGAGGAAGATCAGCTGTCCCACCATGTCGCCGAAGCCCGTTCCGCGCTGGTGGGGTTCGGGCAGGCGGTCGAGGGTCCATTCGCCGAACCCGGCATCGGAGGGTCGGGGAACGGTGCGCTCGAAGAGTGCGAAGACCAGCACCGTCCAGAATCCGAGGTTGACCGCAACCTGGAGGAGGGTCGCCACGACAGAACCCACGAGCTCGCCGAAGCTCGCCCCACTCAGGGTCTGCGCGACGGCGACACCGAGGGCGGTGCACGGCAGCACGATCGCGAGCAGGAGCTTCAGCAGCCGCCACCACGAGAAGAAGTACCGCGGCCCGATGAGGAATGCGGGGCGGTCGGCGTACTCCGCCGCGAGGCGGTCGGGGTCGCCGAGGGCGGTGAGGACGGCGCGCTCCGCCTCGGCCGGATCGGCCCCGCCCTCGACGCGCGCCTCGATCTGGTCGGCGATCGAGCTCCGCAGCTCTGCGGCGAGGTCCGCCCGCTGCCGCTCGGGCACGCTCCGGACGGTGGCGCCGATGTACCTGTCGGTGAGAGTGACCTCGGTCATCTCAGTCCTCCTCGGGTAGGGCGGCGATCGACGATGCGATCGCCGCGAAATCTCTCGTGAGTGCGGCGGCCAGCCACTCACCACTCGCGGTGGTGCGGTAGAACTTCCGCGGTCGCGCCTCGTCGGTGTTCCAGACGCTCGTCAGGTGCCCCTGCTTCTCGAGTCGGCGAAGGAGCGGGTAGAGGGTGTTCGCATCGGTGTCGAATCCCCGGGTCTGCAGGTCTTCGAGCAGGCCGTACCCGTACCCGTCGGTGCGCAGGAGGCGGAGGCATGCGAGGACGATGGTGCCGCGCCGCAGCTCCTGCACGTGGGTCTCGAGGGCCGCTGTCTCTTCCACGTCATGCACGATACCGTGTGACACACAATATTGTCGAGGGTCCATGGATGTCCGGCCACCCTGTGTCAGGATGACGACGTGACGGCCCTCCCTCCCCTCGCCGACCTCCTCGCCTCCGCCCACGTCGTGGCGCTGCCGCTCGCGACGCGCTTCCGCGGCATCGAGGTGCGCGAGGCGATGCTCCTCGAAGGCCCCGAGGGCTGGACGGAGTTCTCCCCGTTCGTCGAGTACGACGACGCCGAGTCGGCGCACTGGCTCGCCGGCGCGATCGATTTCGGGTGGATGCCGGCGCCCCGTGCCCTCCGCGCCGACATCCCCGTGAACGCCACGGTCCCCGCCGTCCCCGCTGAGCGGGTCGCCGAGGTCCTCTCCCGCTTCGACGGATGCCGCACCGCCAAGGTCAAGGTCGCCGAGGCCGGTCAGCGCCTGGGCGACGACGTCGCGCGGGTGCGGGCCGTCCGCGAAGCCGTCGGACCGGAGGGCCGGATCCGCGTGGACGCGAACGCCGGCTGGAACGTCGACGAGGCCGAGCACGCCGTGCATGCGCTCGCCGAGTTCGACCTGGAGTACGTCGAGCAGCCGTGCGCGAGCGTCGACGAGCTCGCGGAGCTGCGGCGCCGCATCCGCTACATGGGCATCCCGATCGCCGCCGACGAGAGCGTCCGCAAGGCCCAGGATCCGATCGCGGTCGCGCGGGCGGGCGCCGCCGACATCCTCGTGGTGAAGGCCCAGCCCCTCGGCGGCATCCGACGCGCGCTCGCGGTGATCGAGCAGGCGGGCCTTCCCGCCGTCGTCTCGAGCGCGCTCGACACCTCCGTCGGGCTGTCGATGGGCGCGGCGCTGGCCGCCGCCCTGCCGGCGCTCGACTTCGACTGCGGACTCGGCACCGCCTCACTCCTCACCGCCGATGTCGCGGCCGTGCCCCTGCGCCCCCGCGGCGGCGTGATCCCCGCGGCGCGGGTGGCCGCGGATCCCGCACTGCTCGTGCGTCACGCCGCCTCCCCCGAGCGCGCCGCGTGGTGGCGTGCGCGCCTCAGCCGCTGCCACGCCGTCCTCGCGCAGACGTCCCAGCCTCACGAGGCCTGAGCCGCCTCAGACCGTCGGCCCCGCCTCGAGGAGCAGCTGCGCCACGCGTGCGACCTCTTCGTTGGAGCGGCGGCAGAGCTCGTCCTGGTCGGCTCCGGCCATCACCGCGCGCACGGACGCGCTCTCCCACGTGGTGATCAGCATCCGTGCGGCGTGCTCCGGTTCCAGACGGAAGCGGAGCGCATCGCCGTCGGCGATCTCGGCGATGATCTGCGCGACGCCGGCGACCATCTCGTCCTCCTGCGCGAGGTAGGCCGCGGCGAGTTCCGGCGAGCGCAGCGCGTGGATGCGGATCTCGCTCATGAGCAGCACCCCGGCGCGATCCTCGTTGGACGTGTCGACGATCTGCCCGACCACCTCGAGCGCGCGTCCGGCGACCTCCGCGAGCGCCCCCTCGCGCTGCAGCTCGGCGACGCGCTCGCGCACCATGCCGACGCGTTCGCGTGCCACTTCTCCGGCGAGGTCGAGGAAGAGGCCCTCCTTCGTCTCGTAGTTGGAGTAGAACGCGCCGCGCGTGAAGCCGGCGCGTTCGCAGATCGCCTCGACGGATGCCGCGTCCAGGCCCACCTCGGCGAACGTCTGCGCGGCGGCATCGCGGAGCTTCTGCCTGGTCGCCTCACGGCGGGGCGACGTGGTGGCGACATCCGTCATGGTTCCTCCGGTCTCGATCCTCACACGACGCACTCAGGTTGACCTCGGGTGCAGCGCCCTACGATACACTCATGTATCCGATACAGCGCTGTATCGACATCCTGCTTTCTCATCCCGACCCGAACACCGATCCCTGAGCCGGAGGCGCTGTGTCCACCGTTCTGTATGCCCTCGGGCGCTGGTCCTATCGTCACCCCTGGCGCGTCCTGGCGAGCTGGCTGCTGATCCTGGTCCTGAGCGGTGGGGGTGCGGTGCTGTTCAACCAGGGCACCGACAACTCCTTCTCGATTCCGGGCACCGAGGCCGAGGCCGGTCTCGAGCAGCTGAACCGCACCTTCCCGGAGGTGAGCGGCACGAGCGCGCAGATCGTGGTGGTGTCCGCCGACGGAGAGACCGTGACCGAGGAGCCCTACCGCGGGGCGATCGAGGATGCCGTGGCCGACCTCGGCGACCTCGACGGCGTCCTCGGCGTCACCGACCCGTTCGACGAGCTCGTCACCGGGCTCGTGAACGAGGACGAGACCGCCGCGATCATCCGCCTCCAGTTCGAGGGCCAGGCCACCGAGGTCTCGGCGGAATCGACCGAGGCCCTCGAGCAGATCTCCGACGACCTCGCCGCAGCGCTTCCGGACGGCTCGCAGGTCGCCCTCGGCGGCGACCTCTTCGCCACCTCCGTCCCCGGACTCACCATCACCGAGGTCGTCGGCGTCATCATCGCCCTCCTCGTGCTGATGGTGACCTTCCGCTCGTTCCTCGTCGCGGGCCTCCCCCTTGCGACCGCGATCATCGGCGTCGGCATCTCGATGGCCCTGATCCTCCTCGCGACCCTCGTCGCGACCGTGTCGTCGACCACCCCGCTCCTCGCCCTCATGCTGGGTCTCGCGGTGGGCATCGACTACGCCCTGTTCATCGTCGCCCGGCACCAGGACCAAGTCCGCTCCGGCATGGACCCGGAGGAGTCCGTCGCCCGCGCCACGGGGACCGCGGGGTCGGCGGTCGTCTTCGCCGGCGTCACGGTGCTCATCGCCCTCATCGGCCTGTCGTTCGCCAACATCCCGTTCCTGACGACGATGGGCATCGCGGCATCCGTCGCCGTCGCCATCGCCGTCGCGGTCGCCATCACCCTCACCCCCGCCCTCCTCGGCTTCGTCCGCGGGCGGGTCGTCGGCTGGAAGCGACGGACGCCGCGCCGCACGCGTCGCGTGCACAAGACCAACCGGTGGGTGATGACCGTCACCCGCCACCCGCTCATCACGACGATCGCGGTGGTCCTGGGTCTCGGGATCCTCGCCATCCCGTCGACGAGCCTCGCGCTCGCGCTCCCGAACGGTGGCGTGCAGCCGGAGGGCACCGCCGTCCGCGAGAGCTACGACCTCGCGGCGGAGGAGTTCGGTCCCGGCTTCAATGGCCCGCTCATCATGACGGGCACGATCGTCACCTCCACCGACCCGCTCGGGCTGATGGAGGATCTCGCCGCCGAAGTCGAGAAGGTGCCCGGCGTGAAGGAGGTCGCCCTCGCCACCCCGAACGCGACCGCCGACACGGGCATCATCCAGATCGTCCCCACCACCGCCCCCGACGACCCCGAGACCGCCGAACTTGTGCGCGCTCTCCGCGACCTCGCGCCGGAACTCGCCGACGAATACGGCGTCGACCTCGTCGTCACCGGCTTCACCGCGGTCGCGATCGACATCTCCGACCGCCTCGGGGCTGCACTCCTCCCCTTCGGGATCTTCGTGGTCGGGCTGTCGTTCATCCTGCTGATGATCGTGTTCCGCTCCATCGCGGTGCCGCTGACGGCCGCCCTCGGCTACCTGCTGTCGGTCGTCGCGGCGTTCGGCATCGTCGCCGCGGTCTTCGAGTGGGGCTGGTTCGCCGACCTCCTCCACGTCGGACGGGTGGGTCCGGTCATCAGCTTCATGCCGATCATCCTCATGGGCGTGCTCTTCGGGCTCGCCATGGACTACCAGGTCTTCCTCGTCTCCCGGATGCGGGAGGACTACGTCCACGCCCTCCGCGCCCGCCGCGGCCGCGCTCCCCGCGAGACCGCGATCGGCGCGGTGCGCTCCGGCTTCACCGCCTCCGCGCGCGTGGTGACCGCCGCAGCGCTCATCATGTTCGCCGTCTTCGCCGCGTTCGTGCCCGAGGGCGACTCGTCGATCAAGCCGATCGCGCTGGGGCTGGCCGCCGGCATCGCCCTCGATGCGTTCGTGGTGCGCATGACGCTGATCCCGGCGCTCATGACCCTGCTCGGCGACAAGGCGTGGTGGATGCCGCGCTGGCTCGACAGGATCCTCCCGCACTTCGACATCGAGGGCGAGGCCGTCGAGCGCGAGCTCTCGCTCACCGACTGGCCGGAGCGCGACACGACGGCTACGGTGGTCGCCGACGACCTCGGCGTCGCGGACGACGGGCGCCCCGTGTACGCCGGCGCGAGCTTCCGCCTCGAGCCCGGCGAGGACCTCGTCGTGACCGCGGAGGCTCCGATCACCGCGCGGGCACTGCTCTTGACCGTCGCCGGACGCCTCGCCCCCACCGACGGGCGCCTCCGGGTCGCCGGCCACCTGCTCCCCGAGCGGGCGGCATGGGTCCGCGCCCACGTCGGCGTCGCCCTGCTCCGCGACGCCGACGATCCGGTGGGCGAGATCGCCCGAGCCCTGCGGGGACGCACCTCCGTGGTCGTCATCGACGGTCTCGATTCCCTGCCCCCGGGCCCGCACCTCGACCGGGTCGCCGCGCTGCTGCGCGACGCCGCCGGCACCTCCTTCGTGATCTCCGCGCGCGACACCCGCTTCGCCACGGCGCTCCTCGACGACGCCGGTCGCCGCGGAGCCACGATCCTCGACCTCTCGTCCGCCGGCTCCGCCGCCCGCACGGCGCCGCGTGACCTGAACGGAGTCCTCGCATGACCCTGCCCCTCGAACGCTCCCGCTCCCGCAGGCCCGTCACCTGGCTGACCGTCATCGGCGTCATGCTGCTGCCGGTCGTGATCGGCGGCATCCTCGTCGCCGCGCTCTACAACCCCACCGAACGGCTCGACGCCATCACCGCCGCCGTCGTCAACGACGACGAGCCGGTGACCATCGACGACCAGCTCGTCCCGCTCGGTCGCCAGCTCACGTCGGGGCTCGTCGAGGGCTCCGATGAGCTCGGCAGCAACCTCACCTGGGTCATCACCAACGACGAGGATGCCGTGACCGGCCTCGCCGACGGCGCATACGCCGCGGTCATCACGATCCCGGAGAACTTCTCCGCCGCCGCCACCTCCACCCAGCCGGGCGAGACGCCGGAGCGCGCGGTGATCGAGGTGCAGACGCCGCCGGACAGCCGTCTCGTCGACGACGCGATCACCGCGCAGGTCGCCCAGGCTGCCGCCGCGGCGACCGGCCAGCAGCTGTCGGAGATCTACCTCGAGAACGTCTTCCTCGGCTTCACCACACTCGGCGACCAGCTGGGCGACGCCGCTGACGGCGCCGGTGAACTCGCCGACGGTGCGGGCGAGGCCGCCGACGGCGCGATCTCCCTCGCCGACGGCATCGCCGAGCTCGCGAGCGGCGCCGGCCAGCTGGCCGGGGCGGCGAACCAGATCGGTGGCGGGGCCTCCGAGATCGCGACCGGCGCGGGCGGCCTCGCCGACGGCGCCGGACAGCTCGCGGACGGTGCCGCGCTCTCGGCATCCGGTCTGCAGGAGCTCTCGACCGGCGCGAGCGATCTCGCCGCCGGGATGGTCCCGCTCAACAACGGTCTGACGCAGATCGCCGACGGGATCGCCGCGTCTCCGCAGCTGCCGTCGGAGGTCGTCGACGCCGCCAACGCGCTCGCCGCGAACAGCGCCGCCATCCAGCAGACACTCGAAGCGAGCGTCGCGGAGCTGGAGCAGGCCGCAGCCGACTGCGCGGCATCCGGAACCGCACCGGAGATCTGCGCGGCACTGGACCAGGCGTCCCTCCGCGCGCAGGAAGCCCTCCCCGAAGCGATCGCGATCCTCGGACAGTCCGATCAGATCGCCGCCGGCGTCGAAGGGATCGCCGCCCTCCCCCAGGTCGGGGCGAGCCTGCAGCAGATCGCCGGCGGATACGGGGCGATCACCGGCGGCATCAACGACCTCGCCGCCGGCGCGAACGACGCCGCGGGCGGACTCCGACAGCTCTCCGGCGGCGCGAACGAGCTGTCGTCCGGCGCCGGCGCGCTCGCCTCGGGGGCGAACACCTTCGCCTCCGGCGCGAACGAGTGGGCCGCGGGCACGCAGACGTGGGCCGCGGGCGCGGGAACCGCCGCGACAGGTGCTCGAGACCTCGGCGACGGCATCGGTCAGCTCGCCGACGGTACCGACACGCTCGCGTCGGGCCTCGCCGAGGCCGCGGACGCCCTGCCGAGCTACACCGACAGCGAGGCGACCGACCTGGCCTCCGTGGTCGCGGATCCGGTCAGCGCCGAGGGGACGGGCACGTCGCTCTTCGGCGCCGCCGCGGTGCCGCTCCTGGCGACCCTCGCCCTGTGGTTCGGCGGCGTCGGCACGTTCATCGCCCTGCAGGCGGTGTCGCGCCGCGCGCTGACCTCCCGCGCACCGTCGGCGGTCCTCGCCGGACGCCAGTTCCTCCCCGCCGCGGGGATCGGTGCGGTGCAGGGCTTCCTGGTCGCCGCCGTCGTGCAGACCGCCGCATCGTACACGTGGGGCGAGTGGGCGGTGTTCGCGGGCGTCTGCGTGGTCGCCGGCATCGCCTTCGCCGCCGTGAATCAGGCCCTCGTCGCCGTCTTCGGGGGCGCCGGCCGCTGGGTCGCCGCGCTCGTCGGCGTGCTGGCGGTCGCCACCGGAATCGTCTCGACGATCCCCGGCGTGCTGGCGGATGTCGCGAGCCTCCTCCCGACGGCTCCCGCCTATGCGGCGATGCTGTCGGCCCTCACCCCCGCCGAGGGCCTCGGTGCCGGGATCGCGGGTCTGGTGATCTGGGCGATCCTCGCCTTCATCGCCAGCACCCTCGCGGTGGTCCGAAAGCGCACCACCTCCGCCCGCGCGGTCCTCGCGGAGGCCTGACCCGCGCGCAGGCGAAGAGGGGCCCCGGGCGCGATGCCCGGGGCCCCTCTTGGTTTCGCCCGTAGGCTCCGATGATGGACGAACGCCGCGAGGCCACCCGCATCGCCTACGACACCGTCGCGGCGGCGTACGCAGCGGCTCTGCCCGATCTGGCCTACGAGGCGCCGCTCGATCGCGCCATGATCGCCGAGGTCGTCCGGGAGCTCCCGGAGGGGGCGTCGGTGCTCGACGCCGGCTGCGGCACGGGCCGACTTCTGGCCCACCTCCGCGCCGAGCGCCCGTCGCTCCACCTCGTCGGCGTCGATCTCTCGGAGGGGATGCTCGAGCAGGCCTCCCGGGTCGCCTCGGATGTCGAGCTCGTGGGCGCAGATCTTGCGGCCCTGCCGTTCGCGGATGCCCGCTTCGATGCGGTGATGGCCTGGTACTCGGTGATCCACACCCCCGCGGAGGATCTCAGCGAGGTCTTCCGCGAGATCGCACGGGTGTCGACGTCGGGCGCGCCCGTCCTCGTCGCGTTCCAGGTGGGGTCAGGCGAACGGACCGTGCGACGGGCCTACGGTCGCGACGTGAACCTGACCGCCTACCTCCACACGCCGTCGGATGTCGCATCGGCCCTGGAGGCTGCCGACCTCGTCATACAGGCGAGCCTCGTCCGCTCCCCACGGGCGACCGAGGCGCACAGTCAGGCGGTTGTGCTGGCGCGGAAGCGGGTCAGCTGAGGCCGGAGTACGCGTGCAGGCCCTTGAAGAACATGTTCACGATCGTGAAGTTGAACAGCACCGCGGTGAAGCCGATGATCGACAGCCACGCCGACCGCGAGCCGCGCCAGCCGCGGGTCGCACGAGCGTGGATGTAGCCGGCGTAGAGGACCCAGATGACGAAGGTCCAGACTTCCTTCGTGTCGAAGCCCCAGTAGCGGCCCCACGCGTCGTTCGCCCAGATGGACCCGGCGATGAGCGTAAAGGTCCAGAAGATGAACCCGACGATCGCGAACCGGTAGGCGAGGGACTCCAGCGCGTCCGCGCTCGGGAGCGTCCGGAGGAAGCGGGGCCCGGTCGACACGGCTCCGTCCGAGCCCACGGCACCCACGGCTGCGATCGCGCGACGCTCGCGCCGACCCTGCATGAGCTGCAGCACCGACAGCCCGAAGGCGAGCGCGAACAGGGCGGTTGCGAGGGTGGCGACGAAGACGTGGATGACGAGCCACACGCTCTTCAGCGGATCGGCGAGAGGCACGACCTCGACGTAGAACGACAGCGTCGCGCCGCCGAGGAGCAGCACCGTCATCCCGGTGATGAGGGAACCGAGGAAGCGCAAGTCGAAACGGAAGAGCACCGTGAGGTACACCGCAACGATGAGGAGGGTACCGGTGAGGGCGAACTCGTACATGTTCGACCACGGCACGCGCTCCGCCGCCACCCCGCGCCCGATCGTGGCGGCGAGGTGGAAGAGGAAGCCGATGACGGTGAGCACGGTCCCGAGACGCGCCCAGAGCTGCTTGGTCCGCGCGGAGACGGGAGCGTTCAGCGCCTTCTCGGCCGCCTGCTGGCTCTCCCGCACCTGCGCGAGGGTCTCGCCACCGGATGCCGCACCCGCCGAAGCAGAGGCCACACCGGCGCCGACGAGCTCACGCTCGCGTTCGCTCTCGCGGACGCGAGCGTCCTGCATCTCGATCGCGACGGCCGAGCGGCGCGCGAGGTCGATCGCGTACGCGATGAAGGCCAGGGCGTAGACGGCGATCGCCGTCCACACGAGGAGCACCGAGATCGAGTCGAGAGCGAGGGCGTCGGGCATGGTTCCCAGTCTACGTGCGGGGCGGAGCACCCTCTCCGGCGGAGAGGGACTGCCCGTGGGATTCGGCGAACTGGTCCACGGCCTGGTTCAGACCGGGGTCCTCACCGCGGGCGAGACCGGCGTACTGCACGATGACGCGGTCGCCCTCGGCGGTCGCCTTCACCCACATGCGCCGGCGCGGGACGAAGAGGGCGGCGAGGAGCCCACCGGTGGCGAGCATCGCGAAGATCAGCACCCACGTCGCCGCAGCATCCCGGTGGATCGAGAGCGACACGTACCGCTTGACGGACTCCTCGTACCCCACCGCGTCCTCGGGCGCCTCGGACTCGAACGTGACCGATCCCCGACCGCCCGGGAGCTCAGCGGTCTGCCCCGGCGCGAGCTCGAGGGTCGGCGCCTCCGCCTCGGCGTCGCGGCCCGCGATGGGGGTCATGTCGGATGGGTCGAGGGTGTAGACCGAGCGAGGGGTCCCGTCATCGATGCCGAGGTCGCCCTCGTACACCTCGAGCGTCACGACCGGATTGATCAGCGCCGGGTAGATCGAGGTGAAGGCCCCCGAGGCCAGCTGACCCTGGGTGGGATAGAAGAAGCCGACCATGCCGAGCTGCTCCGGCATCCCGTCGGGCACCTTGATGACCCCGAGCGAGGTCATGAAGCTGTCCTGCGGCAGGAACGGCACCGGCTCGGAGAAGACGACATCGCCCTCGCCGTCGCGGATCGTGATGGTCGGCGCATAGCCGTTGCCCATGAGGTAGATCCGATCGCCGTCGATGTCGAGTGGCTCGTTGACGCGCACCTCCGCGGGCTGCGCGGCCTCGCCCTGACGCTCCGTGGTGAGGTTCGCGACGAAGTCGCCGGCCTGGCCGGCCCCCGGCTCGCCGACCGGCTGGTAGGTGACGTCGAAGCGGTCGAGCGTCAGCGCGTAGGGGGCGAGCGCCTCCTCATCGACGAAGCGCCCCGGGTTGAACGAGGTGTAGTCGAGGAGGGTGTTGACGAACGAACGCCCCTCGATGATCACCGTCTGCCCGGTGTAGGTGAAGCCCCCGCCGAGGCCGACCGCGATCAGCACACACACGAGCGCGCCGTGGAACACGAGGTTCCCGGTCTCGCGCAGGTAGCCGCGCTCGGCCGAGACCGACACACTCCCCCGCGCGTCGTACCGCTCGACGCGGTAGCCCGCGCGCCGCAGCTGGCGCGTGGCGCTGTCGACGGCCGCCTCGGCGCGGGCGGCGGCATCCGTTCCCTCGGGCACCTCGATGGTCTCGGACCGGAACGCCGCCAGACGCTCCAGGCGCGCGGGCGTGCGCGGTGGGCGAGAGCGGAGGGCCTTCCAGTGGTGCTTCGTCCGCGGGATGACGCAGCCGATGAGCGAGATGAACAGCAGGATGTAGATCGCCGAGAACCACGGCGACGTGTAGACGTCGAACAGGCTCAGGTCGTCGAGGATCGGCGCGAGGTCCGGGTTGTCGGCGAAGTACTGCGTGACGCCGTTCGGGTCGGCCCCGCGCTGCGGGACGAGCGAACCCGGGACCGCGGCGATGGCGAGGAGGAGGAGGAGCAGCAGGGCCGTCCGCATCGACGTGAGCTGACGCCAGCCCCAGCGGAGCCACCCGATGACGCCGAGGCGCGGCTGGGTGATGTCGTCGCCGTCGGATGCCGCGCTGTCGGCGTGGTCGGACGGGCGACCCTCGAGCGTCTCGCGACGACCATCGGCGTCGGCGTCGGCGCGGACCCCGTCGAGGTCAGATCGGGAGCGGGACACTGAGGAACACCCCCTGTAGCTGCGCCATGAGCGCGGTCCAGACCCCGGTCACCATGAGCAGGCCGAGGACGATGAGCAGGCCGCCCCCGAGGAGGTTCACGGTGCGGATGTGGCGGCGGAGGAACGACACCGAGCGCGTCGCCCATCCGAAGCCGAGCGCGAGGAGCACGAACGGGATACCGAGGCCGAGCGAGTAGGCGAGGCCGAGCACCGCGCCGCGCGCGACCGAGCCGGAGTCGAATGACATCCCGAGGATCACCGCGAGGGTCGGCCCGATGCAGGGCGTCCACCCGATGCCGAGCGCGATCCCGAGGAGCGGCGCGCCCGCGAGTCCGACGCCCCCGCGCACCTGCGGACGCAGTGTGCGCTGCGCCATCCCGAAGACGCCGATGAAGACGAGGCCGAGACCGATGATGACGACGCCGAGGATGCGGGTGGTGACGTCCTGGTACTCGATGAGGAAGCGTCCGAGCGTGCCGCCGAGCATCGCGATGCTGACGAAGACCAGCGTGAATCCGGCGATGAAGAGCACCACGCCCCACAGGAGCCGCCCGCGTGAGCCGTCGGGCTCGGGGGTGACCGTGCCGGGCGATCCCGCCGCTTCGGCATCGGGCGCGGCATCCGTCGCTCCGGGGCCCGCACCGACGGCGACCCGGGCCGGCGGGCGCGGAGCGACGGCTCCCCCCAGGAAGCCGAGGTATCCGGGCACGAGCGGGAGGACGCAGGGCGACAGGAAGGAGACGAGCCCGGCGAGGACGGCGATCGGGATCGCGAGCAGCAGCGTGCCGTCGGCGACGATTGCGGCGATGTTCACGCTTCGTCCCGGGTGTCGCGGACGAGGGTCTCGAGGATCGACGCGTCGCTGATCTGTCCGATGAGGCGCGCAGCGACCCGACCGTCGCGATCGAGGACGAGCGTGACCGGAACCGCGTTCAACGGCGTCTCGCCCGCAAATGCGAGCTTGATCGAGCCGTCGACGGTGGTGAGCGCGCTCGGGTACTCGATGCCGTAGGTCTCGGCGAAAGCCTGGGACGCCTCGGCGCCGTCGTAGAGGTTCACGCCGAGGAAGTCGACGCCGTCGTCGCGGAAGCTCTCGTGCACCTCGGCGAGCTCGGGGGCCTCGACCCGGCACGGCGCGCAGGCGGCGTACCAGAAGTTCACGACCAGCACGTCGCCCGCGTAGTCGGCACTCGTCGCGGTCTCGCCGTTGTCGAGCACCGCCTCGAACTCGATCGGGTTGGTCCGTTCGGCCTCGGGGATCTCGACGACGCGGAAGCCGTCGGCGGCGATGAAGCCCTTGTTGTCACCCTCGCGGTACTGCTCGGCCAGGGGATCGCTCGTGCACGCGGCGAGTCCCGCCGCAAGCGTCAGGGCGAGGACGGATGCCGCCGCCCGCCGCCACCGGTTCGTCGTCATCACACCGCTCCCACATCGACCGCGCCCGCGGTGGACGCGGGCTCGGCGTACGACACCTCGGCCCACTGCCCGGGGCCGCCTTCCAAACTCGTCACGCTCGACAGCGCGCAGCGACGCCGCCGCGGATCGTGCCGGAGCGGCTCGCCCTCGACCCACAGGTGGGTGATCCAGATCGGCAGCTGGTGGGAGACGATCACCACGTCGCCGCCGTCGGCGTCGTTCCAGGCATCCGTCATCGCCGCGTCCATGCGGGAGATGACCTGCGCGTACGGCTCGCCCCACGACGGCAGGGCGGGACGGCTGAGGTGCCGCCAGTTCAGCGGGTTCATCATCGCCCGCTTCATACGGCGGCCCTCGAAGACGTTGGTCGGCTCGATCACGCGCTCGTCGATGCGCGGGTCGATTCCGAAGGTCGCGGTGAACGGCTCCGCCGACTCGCGGGTGCGCTGGAGCGGCGAGCACACCAGCGTCGTCACGGGGCGATCGAGTTCCTTCACCCAGGCCGCGGCATCCGCCGCCATGCGGCGTCCGTCCTCGCTCAGGCCGAATCCGGGAAGGCGGCCGTAGAGCACTCGCCCGGGATTGAAGACCTCCCCGTGGCGTACGAGATGGAGGCGTTCGGCGGGCACGGGTCCAGTCTACGTCGGCGTGTTCTGGGGGTCGCCTGAGCGGACGGCATCCGTGCGCTTCTGGAGGCCCCGCTCGACGAAGAGGAGTGCGACGACCGCCGCCGCACCGACCAGCGCGAGGAGGATGGGACCGGCGACCGGATCGTAGGGGGCGACCAGCTCGCCGACGCCGTGGTCCTCGCCCGGCGGGAGCGCCTGCCAGGGCCAGAGGGCGCGGAGCGAGCCGAGCATGAGGCCGGCCATCGCGAGCAGCGTGAAGCGGCGGTAGTTCTCCAGCATCCACTTCATGACGCGGACGATCGTGACGAGGCCCACGATCGCGCCGAGCGCGAAGACGGCGAGATATCCCCAGTCACGGTCGGCGACAGCGCGGAGCGTCGGCGAGTACAGCCCGATCGCGAGGAGGAAGAAGGATCCCGAGACACCGGGCACGACGAGCGCGCACACGGCGATCGCGGCGGCGATGAACACCAGCCAGACCGGGGGGTCGACCATGAGCGAACCGCCGGCGAAGTCGATCGAGGCGTAGGCGAGAAACGCGGCGCCGACGAACACGATGACGCCGCGTGCGTGCGAAGCGAGCGTGCGCCGGACGCGCGGGATCAGCTGCAGCGGCACGACGATACTTGCCGCGACGAGGCCGAAGAAGAGGCCGCGCGAGAGCTCGGCGTTGCCGGAGACGAAGGCTTCGACGAATCCGGCGAGGGTGAGCACCATCGCCGCCATGCCGCCCACGACAGGGATGATGAGCCACAGGTCGACCGCGCGGATCCCGGCGAGGAATCCCGCGCGCCGGTCGGGTCCGAAGATCAGGCGCTTCACCGCCGACACGACGTGCGCGGCGGCGTCGATGAGGCGCTCGTAGACGCCGGTGATGAGGGCGACGGTTCCGCCGGAGATCCCCGGGATCAGCTCCGCCATCCCGATGAGCGCACCACGGAGGGCGTTCAGCAGAACAGTGGGGAGGGCGACCAGGAAGGAAGGGGAGGTCCGAGGCGGCGTCGCGGCAGGCGTCGTCATGCGTCCAGAGTACGGCCTGGATCCGCACGGACCCGGCGCGCGGCATCCCCCGCGTAGACTGTGGCCTCGTGAGTGAACGCGTTCTGGTCAAGCAGCTGCAGTCGCGGGCCGACGGCCCGGTGTCCGTGTCGGGATGGGTCGAGACCGTCCGCGACCAGAAGAAGGTGCAGTTCGTCATCCTGCGCGATGAGACGGGCGCCGTGCAGCTGGTCAATCCGGCGACGCGTCCGGCCGAGGACGGCACGGAGCAGGATGCCGCGGCTTTGGCCCTCACCGACACCATCTCGAACCTCGCCACGGGCACCTTCCTCACGGTGCAGGGCGAACTCAAGCACGACGAGCGCGTGAAGCTCGGCGGCGTCGAGATCAAGATCGGCGGGCTCGACATCGCCGCGGCAGCGCTCCCCGAGACCCCGATCGCCGCGGACTCGGGCCTCGACAAGCGCATGGACTGGCGCTTCCTCGACCTGCGCCAGCGCCGCAACAACCTCATCTTCCGCGTGCAGACGACGCTCGAGCACGCCATGCGCACCTACTGGATCGAGCGCGACTACATCGAGGTGCACTCCCCCAAGCTCATGGCGAGCCCGTCGGAGTCCAACGCCGAGCTGTTCGAGGTGCCCTACTTCGAGGAGAAGACGGCCTACCTCGCGCAGAGCCCGCAGTTCTTCAAGCAGATGGCGCAGGTCGCCGGCTTCGGGAAGATCTTCGAGATCGCCCCCGCCTTCCGCGCCGATCCCTCGTTCACCTCGCGTCACGCGACGGAGTTCACCTCCATCGACGCCGAGATCAGCTGGGTCGAGTCCCACGAGGACGTCGCGCGCATGCAGGAGGAGCTCCTGCAGACCGCCATCCGCGCGGTGAAGGACAAGCACGGCGACGAGATCCAGGAGCTCTTCGGGCTCGAGATCGTCGTCCCCGAGGTCCCCTTCCCCCGCATCCCCCTCGCCGAGGCGCGCGAGATCGTCGCGGCTCGCGGATACGACATCCCGCGTACCGACGGCGACCTCGACCCCGAAGGCGAGCGTCAGATCGCCGCCCACGTCCAGGAAACCTTCGGTCACCAGTTCGTCTTCATCACCGACTACCACCCCGAGATCCGCGCGTTCTATCACATGCGCGACGAGGAGACCGGGCTGACGAAGTCGTACGACCTGCTGTTCAACGGCGTCGAGATCACCACCGGTGCGCAGCGCGAGCACCGCGTGGACGTCCTCATCGAGCAGGCCAAGGAAAAGGGACTCGACCCCGAGCACCTGGACTTCTACCTCGACTTCTTCCGCTACGGCGCCCCGCCGCACGGTGGATTCGGCATGGGCCTCGCCCGCGTGCTGATGCTGCTGCTCGGCCAGGACTCGATCCGCGAGGTCACCTACCTCTTCCGCGGGCCGACGCGCCTCGCTCCCTGACACGCGCTGCTGAACGAGAACAGGCGATCCCCCCGGAACAGGACGTTCCGACGGGGATCGTCCTGTTTTCGGCGGATCGCCTGCGTCCGCGAGGAGACCGATGCCGCGCCGGGCGGATGCCGGTCAGTCGGCGACGTCGAGGGCGGCGCGCAGCCGGTCCGGTGAGACGCGCCAGTGCGCGTGGAGGCGGTCGTCGATGAGCACGACGGGGATCTTCTCCCACCACTGCGCGTAGAGCGCGGGATCGTCGTGGATCGAGAGCTCGACGATCTCGATGTCGTTCTCGTCGAGGTCGGACACGACGGTCTCGACGACCTCCCGCGCCACGTCGCAGAGGTGGCAGTCGGGCTTGCCGATGAGGGTGAGCGTGGTCACGGGCGGTCGAGGGGGTAGCCCTCCGCGGCCCACCCGTTGGTGCCGCCGTCGACATTGGTCACATCGTGCCCCCGCGCTTCGAGCGCCTCGACGACGCGTGCAGAGCGTCCTCCCATCGCGCAGATGACGTCGAAGGGCCCCTCGGGCAGTTCGTCGAGGTGCTCTCCGATCGTCGACATCGGCAGGTTGACCGCGCCGGGGACATGACCTGCGGCGTACTCGTCGGTCTCGCGGACGTCGATGAGCGGGGTGTCGACCCGCTCACGAAGCTGCTGGACGGTGATGGACTTCATCGTGTGCTCCCGGAGAGACAGAGGACGTGGGCGACAGGAACAGGCTGAGGCGACAGACACGAAGCGCCCCACTGATGGCGGATGCCGATCGGGGGCGCTTGGTGCGATGCCGCTTACTTCTTGTTGCGACGCTGGTGGCGAGTCTTCCGAAGCAGCTTGCGGTGCTTCTTCTTCGCCATGCGCTTACGGCGCTTCTTGATGACTGAACCCACGGGAAACCTCACTAAGTCAGGGGTCTGGACGTGTGTCGATCACGTCCGGGAACGGGCAGATGGAAAAATGCCTCGGATCAGTCTAGCCGACGTCGGCGATCGGCCGCTGCAAGGCCTCTGTGACCGCAGCCTCGGGCACGCGGTACGAGCGTCCGAAGCGCACGGCGGGCAACTCGCCCGAGTGGACGAGTCGATACACCGTCATCTTCGATACGCGCATGATGTCCGCGACTTCGGCGACGGTGAGGAAGCGCACGTCGGGCATGTCCGCCATCACCGATTCCCTTTCCCCAGGATTGTTCACCACACTCTAGGGGCTGGGTGGGACACGTGTAAACACGCGTGACCCGTGTGACGCGAGAGCGAGCGTCGCTCAGCGACCGTTCCGCTTCCACCACGCGTTCTCCCACGCGTGCTTGGCGGATGCCGCTGCCCGACCGACCACGTCGGCGGCGTGCGCGGCCGAGTCCGGGAGTCCGGCGACGGTCTCTTCGTCGGCGGCGGCGACGTCGTCCAGGAACGGCACGAGCCACTCGTCGACCTCGTCCAGCGGACCGGCGGACAGGCTGTAGAAGCGGTGCTGCCCCTCTTCGCGAACCGAGACGAGGTGCGCCTCGCGCAGGACCTTGAGGTGCTTGGAGACGGTCGGCTGGCTCGCGCCGAGCTCGTGCACGATCTGCGACACACTCGTCCCGCGCTCACCCGCGGTCGAGCGATCGAGCAGAATCTGCAGGATGTCGCGACGCGTGCCGTCCGCGATCACGTCGAAGATGTCCGCCATGAGACCAGCGTAGTCGCGCCCCGGGGCGGAGTACCATGACGCACGGCCGAACGTCGGAAGGGGCGGTGGATGGCGAAGGATCCCTCGGGCTTCGGCAGCACCCGGAGTCCGCGGACCCTCCGGGGCCTGTGGGACGACTTTCGCCATCTCACGACCTCGTCGCCCTCGCGCTTCGCCGTCCTCGTCTTCGCCTCGCTGGTCCTCCTCTTCACGGGCCTGCTGTCGCTTCCGGCCGCGACGACCTCCGGTCAGTCCGCTCCGCTCGTCGACGCCGTCTTCATGGCCGTCTCCACGATCTGCGTCACCGGCCTCACCACCGTCGACGTCGCGACCTTCTTCTCCCCCCTGGGGAAGGTGTTCATCTTCATCGGCGTGAACATCGGCGGCATGGGCGTGCTGACCCTCGCCTCGATCCTCGGCCTCGTGATCTCGAAGCGTCTCGGACTCCGCGCGAAGCTCATCGCCGCGAGCGACAGCAACCCGCTGCGCACCCACGGCGGACCTGTCAACGAGGGGCAGACGGTGCGCCTGGGCGAGGTGGGTCAGCTCCTGCGCACCGTCGCGCTGTCGACGCTCCTCATCGAGCTGATCCTCGCGATCCTCCTCTACCCGTCACTGATCTTCGCCGGAATCGCCCCCTTGGACGCGCTGTGGGAGGCGCCGTTCTACGCGGCGATGGCGTTCACCAACACCGGCTTCACCCCCAACCCCGGCGGCCTCGTCCCCTTCGCCGACGACTACTTCCTCCTCACGGTGCTCATGGCCGGGGTCTTCCTCGGCAGCATCGGCTTCCCGGTCATCTACGCCCTGTGGAAGAACGTCTGGCACATCCGTCTGTGGCCGCTGCACACGAAGCTCACCCTCATCACGACCGTCGCGCTGTTCTTCGCCGGCGCGGCAGCCTTCCTCGTCCTCGAGTACAACAACCCCGCCACCTTCGGCTCGATGAACGCCGGGGACACCACGTTCCAGGCATTCTTCCTCTCCGCCATGACACGTTCCGGCGGATTCTCCGTCGTCGAGATCGGCGATCTCTACGGGTCGTCGTTGATCGTCGGCAGCATGCTGATGTTCGTCGGCGGCGGATCGGCCTCCACCGCCGGCGGCATCAAGGTGACGACCCTCGCCGTCCTCGCCCTCGCGGTGCTGTCGGAGGCGAAGGGCCGCCCCTCGGTGCAGGCCTTCGGCCGCCGCATCCCGAGCGACGTCCAGCGCGTCGCCCTCTCCGTCGTCGCATGGGGCGCCACGATCGTGGCGCTGTCGACGATCACCGTGGCGCAGATCAGTCAGGAGCCGGTCTCGGATGTGCTGTTCGACGTCATCTCCGCCTTCGGCACCGTGGGCCTGTCGACGGGTCTGACCGCGTCGGCGCCCGAGGCCGCGCAATACGTCCTGGCAGCGACCATCTTCATGGGTCGCATTGGTACAGTGACACTCGCCGCGGCGGTGGCCGCGACCAGCCGTTCGCAGCTGTATTCGCTGCCCGTGGAGAGGCCCATCGTTGGTTGAGCGGATCAGAAGCGACGCCCCCGTCCTCGTGATCGGACTGGGGCGCTTCGGCGCCGCGTGCGCCGGCGAGCTCGATCGACTCGAGCGCGAGGTCCTCGCGATCGACGAGAGCCTCGAACTCGTGCAGAAGTGGTCGGACCGGGTCACCCACACCGTCCAGGCCGACGCACGCAACATCGACGCGCTGAAGCAGATCGGCGCGCAGGACTTCCAGGTCGCGGTGGTCGCCGTCGGATCCCTCATCGAGGCGTCCGTCCTCATCACCGCCAACCTCGTCGACCTCAAGGTCCCGCAGATCTGGGCGAAGGCGGTCTCGCAGTCGCACGGCAAGATCCTCGCCCGCGTCGGCGCGAACCACGTCATCTATCCCGAGCGCGAGGCGGGCGAGCGCGTCGCGCACCTCGTGAGCGGACGGATGCTGGACTTCATCCGCTTCGACGACGACTTCGTGCTGGCCAAGATGTATCCGCCGAAGTTCATCCGGGGCGTGGGGCTGAACGAGTCCGGCGTCCGCACGAAGTACCACGTCACCGTCGTCGGGGTGAAGAGCCCGGGGCGGCCGTTCCGCTACGCCGAGGCGAACACGGTGGTCACCAACCACGACCTCATCATCGTGTCGGGCACGAACTCCGACATCGAGCGGTTCGCCGCCCTCGACCGCTGACCCGGACGCCGCGCCGCGCGCTCAGCGCAGCTGCGCGAACGCCTCCACCTGCGCGGTGGGGCCGACGATGAGAATCGTGTCTCCCTCGTTCACGACGGTCTGGTTGTCGGCGTTTCGCCACTGCTCCGCAAGGGTCTTGTACGCCGTGACGGTGATGCCGTGGGACTTCCGGATGCCGGTCTGTCCGAGCGGGATGCCGCGGATGACCTGCGGGGGCGAGATCTTCGCCATCGCGTAGCCGCGCTCGACCTCCAGGTAATCCATCGCGGCGCCGCGGACGAGATGCGCCACGCGGCGCCCCATGTCCTTCTCCGGGAAGATCACGTGGTGCACACCCAGCTGCTCGAGGATGCGCCCGTGCTGCTCGCCGATGGCCTTCGCCCAGATGACCGGGACGTTCAGGTGCAGCAGGACCGACGCGGTGAGGGTCGACGCCTGGACATCGTCGCCGATCGCCACGACGACGCGGTCGAACTGATCGACGGCGAGCTGGCGCAGCACCTCCTCCTTCGTCGAGTCTGCACGGACGACCTGGGTCAGGACACCGTTGAAGGATTGGACGATCTCTTCGCTCACGTCGATGCCGAGGACCTCCGTGCCGGAGGCCATGAGCTCCTCGGCCAGTGCGCTGCCGAACCGGCCGAGGCCGATCACGGCGACCGAGTCGGCCTCGGCGATGCGCCGGGACTTCTCGGAGAACAGCGGGCCGATCCGACCGAGGAACATGAGCGCGGCGAGGATGACCTCGGCGGCCGGCGGCAACTCGTAGGTGATGCCGGTCGAAAGTCCCACGGTGCCGAACGCCGACACCGCTTCGAAGAGCACCCGGTCGAAGGGGTAGCCGGTGACGAGCATGAGCGCGATCGTGGCGACGATGACGGCTCCCATCGCCATGAGCACGACGGCGATCGCCTGGCGGTGCACGGCGCGCGACAGGCGCTTGCCGAAGATGTTCACGGCACCCTCGCCGCGGAGCTCGGTGATGAGGATGAAGGGTCGGGGATTTGGAGTTGCGGATCCCGAAGCTGCGGCAGGGGTCGTTCTTCCCGTCGCTGTTGGAACGCCGCCGTCGGGTCGATCAGGCACTGTTCGCGGTCGTGATGGAGGCCTACGTACACGGTGTTTCCACCCGGAAAGTCGACGACCTCGTGAAGGCGCTTGGCGCAGACACCGGGATCTCCAAGTCCGAAGTGTCACGGATCTGCGCGGGTCTGGACGAGGACGTCGCGGCGTTCCGGGACCGCCCGCTCGCGGACACCACCTACCCGTATGTGTTCCTCGACGCGACCTACTGCAAAGCCCGCGTCGGCCGGCGGGTGGTGTCCCAAGCGGTGGTCGTCGCGGTCGGCGTCGCCGCCGACGGGCGGCGAGAAGTCTTGGGATTCGAGGTCGGAGACACCGAATCGCAACCGTTTTGGACCGCGTTCCTGCGCTCGTTGAAAGCACGCGGTCTGGGCGGGGTGAAGCTGGTGATCTCCGACGCTCACACAGGCCTGATCGCCGCGATCGAGACGGTCTTCCACGGCTCGTCCTGGCAGCGCTGTCGGGTTCACTTCATGCGCAACGTCCTCGCGAACGTCCCGAAAACCGCCGGGCCGATGGTCGCGTCGATCATCCGCACGATCTTCGCCCAACCCGACACCGAGCACGTGTTCGCCCAGTTCCACGAGGTCTCTCGCATGCTCGGCAGGTCACACCCGAAGGTCGCGGACATGCTCAACGACGCCCAGGACGACCTGCTGGCGTTCTGCCAATTCCCGTTCCAGCACTGGCGTCAGATCTGGTCCACGAACCCGCTGGAACGAGTGAACAAGGAGATCAAGCGCCGCACCGACGTCGTCGGGACCTTCCCGAACCCGGCCGCACTGCTGCGCCTGGCCGGACACGTCCTCATCGAGCAACACGACGAATGGGACGGCGCCGACCGCCGATACTTCAGCGAGCACTCCATGAAACTCCTCGACACCACCGAGGAGGAGGTGGCGATCCCAGAACTGACCGCGGCATAATCACAACAGCTGACCCGCACGGTGTTGAGAAAATCCACCACACAGCGGGACGTCACCCTTCCCTGGGCGACCAGATCCAGGGCTCGACGTCGGAACTCCGGCGGGTGGGCAGCAGGCATCTCACGGACTCCTTCCGAGACGATCATCGCCTCAACTCAGGTGTCCGGAAAAGCGGGTCAGGCTCCGCAGCGGTCGCGACGCTCCTCGCAATTGGCGTGTTGGTGCTTGCGCTCCTCTTCAAAGAGCGCTCGGCCGTCCGGTGAGCCGTCCCCTACCGGGCGCCCCGGGGCGAGTCGGTAACCTCGACTTCATGGAAGCTGACTGGATCGAGCATCGACGCTCTGACGACGGCGAGCGACTGGGATGGATGAAGCCCGCGGAAGACGGATTCATCGCGATCGACCTTCTTGGGCGGCGACGGACTCATGTCGTCGACTGGCTGATCGCCGAAGAAACACTCGACGGGATCGGTCTCAGCTATCTGGCCGACCCGCATGAACTGCGATTGCACGACGGATCGTGGCTTCGAGTCCGAATAGCTGAGGTCTCTCCTGACGCGATTCGTGTGAAGAAGGACGACTGGGGTGACATGAGAGACACTCAGTTGCAGTACTCGATTTCGTTTCCGATCACCGATGAACAGCTGCGTCCTCTTCACCGCTGAAGGATTTCACTGCCAGACGCCTGGAACGGTCGGCGACGTTGGTCAGGCGGATGCATATTGCAAGTTCCATGCCGAGCGCACGGCACTGATCGCCTGCTCGAGATCGGTGCCCGCCACGGCTTTGACGTATTGGTTCGCAGCAGTCTGCACATTTTCAGGGTGTCGCCGCCCTGAGGCGACATGCGTGCCACCAGATTTGCTGGCGGTGATGTGGCCCTCGGATTCGAGAAGCGAGTAGGCCTTCGCCACTGTTCCCGGCGCCACGCCGAGATCGGCGGCTAGCTGCCGGACCGGAGGCAGTCGCTGGTCGGCGGCGAGCTGTCCGGACCCGATGAGATCTGCGATCTGCGATCTGATCTGCTCGTAGGACGGGACGGCGCCGCCCGGGTTGACGGTAATCACGAGTGGGTCCCTGCAACCTCAGGGGCGATCGCCTGCATCCCGGCCGCCAAAATGCTTGATCGAGGCAGAACGAACGCACGGCGTGTGGCCAGGCTGATACTCAGGGCGGCCAGTACCAGGCAAGTGGCGCCGCCTATCAGCAGGCCGATCCCAAGCACCGTCCAGGTGCTGTCAACACCGGGGAACACGGCATTCAGCATCGCTCGCCCGGAAATGGCGGCTGCTCCGCCGAGAGGCAGGGTGACGGCAAACACGGTGATCGCCGAGACGATGCGCATCGACTCACGTCGCCAGATCCCATCGAGATTGTGAAGTGCGGGACCGGGTAGCGCAGGCGCGGCGCTGATCCGGCGCAGCGTCAGGATCGCCACCGCAACTAGGGCCGCGCACGCGCCAAGAAGAGGAGTGCCGTAGAACCACCCTGCGTATGGACTCGAGGACGAAGCACGATCCTCCGCCGAGAAGGCGATCGACCGAGAAAACCCGAGGTCATCGGTGCTCGCCGTGACACCGGCGAAGATCACGAAAACCACGAGCACAGCCAGTGCTACAAGGGGTGGGAGCGTCAGCCGCGGCGACAGGTACGCTCCGGGCTCACGTGGAGTCAACGAAGCGCTACGAACCTCGCTGGGCTGGAAGCGGTGGGCCGTCGGTGGCGTCGACACGTACAGCAATAGCCCAGCGACAGCGGCGAGCGGTGCGGCCAGCAAAACCGGCAGTCCCAAAAAGCGCCGGCAGAACTAGGCCTGCCATCCCCAACGAGCACAGGACACCCTCGGCGGCTTGACGCCCATCGAGTTCGAAGCGAAGCTAGCCGAGCCGCTCACACTCGCGGCCTAAACCGAAACTGTCACCAGTTCGTTCCTCACGCCCCCACGGTGTAGCGCAGGGGCGATACACGAGATTGAGCTTCATTCGTTGCGGACACTGTGGCCCTCTCCGCGGCTAGCGGTACAACACCGGTCGTGCCGGTCTCCCCTGATGCGGCAACGCTGCACCTTCACCTGCACCGATCTGAGGATCGGCTTACGCGCGGCGAACCGCCGCTAAGCGATCACAGAATGCCGCCATCCAGCGATCGACTCCACAGCTCAGGATGCCGCGCACGACGCGGCGGACATCGGCCGAGCCGACGGCATCCGTCTCCGCCGCCGCGTTCAGTCGGGATCGGACACTGAGCCTCCGCACGAGCACGAGACCGATGAGGGTGGCGAACACCATGATCCCGAGGCCGCCGAGCTGGATGAGGACGAGGATGACGGCGAGGCCGAAGCCGCTCCAGTGCGTGGCGGTGTCGAGGGTGACCAGGCCGGTGACGCAGACGGCCGAGACGGCGGTGAACAGCGCGTCGACGAGATCGGTCGGGCGGCGGTCGGCGGCGGAGATCGGGAGGGCGAGGAGCGCGGTCCCGACGAGGACGGCGGAGGCGAAGCCGAGGACGACGGCCTGAGCGGGATGCAGTCGGAGAACGCGCCGCCGGCGCGTGCCGGCGACGACGCGAGGAAGCACGATCGAGAAGACTACGCCTGTTTGCGCCGCGCGCAAGAGGCAATGTCCGCGCCGGTCGCGTGCGCGGTAACAACCCTTGCGATGACCAAACTGTGAGCGATAACATCACACCGGACCGGCCAACGACGGCCGCTGACGCCCGCCCGGGGGTCGGATGCGGAAGGACATGCGATGACGCAACCACGCTGGAGAAGAACGTTCGCGGGGATCACCGCGATCGCACTCAGCCTGACCGGAGCGGTGGTGGCGGCGCAGCCCGCCGCGGCTGCCCCCGACGACGGACTGGTGCTGCACTACGCCTTGAACGACGCCGCGGGGACGACCGCGGTGGACGCCTCGGGGAACGGCAACGACGGCACGTACGTCGGCGGCCCCACTCTCACCGGCGCCGAGGGCGTCCGGCTCGACGGCAGCGACGACCACGTGAAGCTGCCCGACAACATCCTCGCGGGCCTGAACTCCATCACGGTCAGCGCCGAGGTCCTGATCCGTCAGGACCAGGCGACGCCGTACTTCATCTGGGGCCTCGGCACGCCGGCCACCTCGAACTCCGGCAACGGCTACCTGTTCACCACGGGCAACGCCTACCGCGGCACCATCTCCCCGAACAACTGGCAGGGCGAGCAGAACACCACGAGCGGTCAGAACCTGCAGCGCGGCGTCTGGAAGACCCTCACCTACACCCTTGACGACGCCAGCAACACCGCACGCCTGTATCTCGACGGCGTCCAGGTGGCCCAGAACACCAACGTCACGATCACTCCCGGCTCCCTCGGCGGCGGTGTGACGACCGCCAACTACATCGGCCGCTCGAACTACGACGCCGACCGGCGCCTCGCCGGCAGCGTCCGCGACTTCCGCATCTACGACAGCGCGTTCAGCGCCACGGATGTCGCCGCCCTCCATCCCGACGACGCCACCAAGCTGGCGCGGGATGCCGCGGCGATCTCCCTCGGCGACGTCTCCGGCCTCACCGCGAACCTCACACTGCCCACCACGGGCGTGAACGGCGCGAGTATCGCGTGGGCCACGAGCGACGCCGCCGTGATCAGCGCCACCGGCGTGGTCACCCGACCCGCGAGCGGTCAGCCGAACGCCACGGCGACCCTCACCGCCACGCTCACCCGCGGCGGCGCCACCGAGACGCGCACCTTCGAGGTGACCGTCCGCGCCATGCCGGGTGACGACGTGCTCGCGCAGGAGGACCTCGATGCGATCGAGATCCCGAACGCCGACGACATCCGCGGGAACATCACGCTCCCCGCGGCCGGTTCGGTCAACGGCACGTCGATCACGTGGTCGGCCTCCCCGTCGGGCGTGGTGACCACCGCCGCCCAGGACGGCAAGGCCGCCGGTGTCGTGACGCGCCGGGCCGAGGACACCACGGTGACCCTCACCGCGACCGTGGCGAACACCAACGCCACGCGCCAGATCCCGATCACCGTCGTCGCCGCCCCCGAGGGTCTCGACACCGACTACACGGCCGGATACCTGTGGACGCACTTCGCGGCCGAAGGCGGCTACGAGAAGATCTTCTTCGGTCACAGCGAAGACGGCCTGCAGTGGTCGAAGCTCAACGACAACGAGCCGATCCTGGCGAACCTCGGCGGTGACCTCGGCGTGCGCGACCCGCACCTCATCCGCTCCCCCGAGGGTGACAAGTACTGGATCATCGGCACCGACCTCCACGCCGAGGGCGGTGGCCCCGGCGGCTCCGGATGGGACCAGCTGAACGCCAGCAAGAACCTCGTCGTGTGGGAGTCCACGGACCTGGTGAACTGGAGCGACCAGCGCATCGTCTTCGCGGGCTTCGAGCACGCCGGAAACGTGTGGGCGCCCGAGGCGATCTACAACGAGGAGACCGGCGAGTACTACGTGTACTGGTCGGCCCGCGACCGTCGCGAGAACAACACTCCGGACTGGGCCCTGCGGGTCTACCTGACCAAGACGCGCGACTTCGTCACCTTCACCGAGCCCGAGGTCTGGGCATCCCTCAACGCGCAGGGCGACGGACAGACCGGCCCGAACATCATCGACTCGTCCATCGCGAAGGAAGGCGACACCTACTACCGCTTCTCCACATCCGACTGGTGGACGGTCATCGACACCGCTCCGAGCCTCGACGGCCCGTGGACCACGGTGGTCGCCCGCGATGAGGCCGGAGACTTCGGCCTTCGCACCCGCATGGAGGGCCACACGGTCTACCAGCTGCCCGACGGGCGCTGGGCGATCATGGGCGACGACGGCGGCTACTACGGTCACATCGCCGACACGCTGGAGAGCCTGGATTTCCGCCAGCTGAGCGTGGGCACCGGCCCCGACCAGTACTCGTTCGATCAGCGCTTCCGCCACGGCTCGGTGCTGCGCCTCTCGGCAGCGGAGGAGGAGCGCCTCCTCGAGGCCTACGGTGACGCCCCGGTCGACCCGGAAGAGCCCGAAGAACCGCAGCAGGCCCCGATCGCGGAGTGGAACTTCGACGACGGCACGCTGGCGGACTCCGTCGGGGATGCCGACCTGACGGCGTTCGGCACGGCGGCAGTGGGCACCGAGGCCACGAAGGGCAGCGCGCTGCGTCTGACCGGCGCAGCCAACGGCTACGCCGCGTTCCCGACCGGGTTCTTCGACGGTCGGAGCACCATGACGGTGTCGATGGACATCCGTTCCGAGCGGACGAGCGGGAACTTCTTCACGTTCGCCTTCGGTAAGGACAACATCGACTACTACTTCCTCCGCGTCCGCGGAGGTGACGTGCGAAGCGCCATCACCGGCAACTCGTGGCAGAACGAATCCGCCGTCACCGGCTCCACGGCATCCGGCCAGTGGCACCGCTACGACGTCGTGTTCGAGGGCAACAAGATGACCCTCTACATCGACGGCGTGAAGGTCGGCGAGAACGCCTCGCTGAGCACGACGGTGGATGGACTCGGCGACGACCTGCTCGGATACCTCGGCCGGTCCTTCTACGAGGGCGATGCGTTCTTCCAGGGCTGGTACGACAACATCCGGGTGTACAACCGAGCACTGTCGGCAACCGAGATCCTCGGCAACGCCGGGGTCGACGACCAGCTCATCGACGTGTCGCTGAGTGACCCGTCCGCGCTGAAGATCGCCCCGATCGCCAACAGCACGACGCGCTCGGTCGTCCTCCCCGTGAACCGGGGTACGGACCTCACCGCGCTCGCGCCGACCTTCACCACGGTGGAGGGTGTGACGGTCTCGCCCGCCAGCGGAACGACGGTGGACCTCTCCTCGCCCGTCACGTACACCCTCACCACCGGAGACGGCGAGACGGTGACGTGGACGATCGAGGCCCGCGAGATGAAGAGCCCGATCCTTCCGGGCCTCTACGCCGACCCGAACATCGCGGTGTTCGGAGACACGTACTACATCTACGCGACCTCCGACGGCTTCCCCGGCTGGGGCGGCAAGGAGTTCTACGTCTGGAAGTCGAAGAACCTCGTGGACTGGGAGCGCTCGGAAGAGCCGTTCCTCACCCTCGACGGGGAGAACGGCAACGTGCCGTGGGCAACCGGCAACGCATGGGCGCCGACGATCATCGAGCGGGACGGGAAGTACTACTTCTACTTCTCCGGTCACAACCCGACCTACAACCGCAAGACGCTCGGTGTCGCCGTCGCTGACAGCCCGGAGGGTCCGTTCGTCGCCCAGCCGCTGCCGATGATCGTCAACAACGAGGCCGTCACCTCGGGTCAGGCCATCGACCCGGCGGCATTCCACGACCCGGTGACGGGAAAGTGGTACCTCGGCTGGGGCAACGGCAGCCCGGTTCTCGCCGAGCTGAACGACGACATGGTGTCGATCAAGCCCGGCACATATCAGCGGATCAACGGTCTGACCGACTTCCGCGAAGGGGTGTTCTTCAACTACCGCAACGGTCTTTACCACCTGACCTACGCGATCGATGACACCGGGTCTGAGAACTACCGCGTCGGCTACGCCACCGCCACGAGCATGAACGGCCCGTGGACCTACCGCGGCGTGATCCTCGAGAAGGACCTGTCCCTCGGCATCAAGGGACCGGGCCACAGCTCGATCATCAATGTCCCGGGCACGGACGACTGGTACATCGCCTACCACCGGTTCGCGATGCCCGGCGGCAACGGCAACAACCGCGAGACGACGATCGACAAGCTCGAGTTCGGCGAGGACGGGCTGATGAAGAAGGTCATCCCGACCCTCGAGAGCGTCGACCCGCAGACGGTGCCGCCGGTCGCCCCGGCCGGCCCCGAGGTGGACACCGAGGTGACCACCCGGTGCCTGGCCGGCAAGGTCGTCGTGTCCGTCAAGGTGACGAGTGCCGAGACCGAGCCCGTCGCGGTGCGGATCCAGACCGCGTTCGGTTCGAAGACACTGACCCTCGCGGCAGGGAAGGCGTCGGCGCACGCATTCACCACCCGCATGGCGAACGTCGAGCCGACCACGGTGACGGTGACCGCGACCGACGGTGACGATGTCAGCGCGACCGAGGAGGTGAGCGTCGGAGCGCGCTCCTGCCGCTGATCGCGGGCTGACACCCGACTGATCCCCCCACACAGCGGAACGGCCGTCGACGCACTCGCGTCGG
Organism: Microbacterium aurantiacum; assembly: GCF_031625015.1. Lineage (NCBI taxonomy): Bacteria > Bacillati > Actinomycetota > Actinomycetes > Micrococcales > Microbacteriaceae > Microbacterium > Microbacterium aurantiacum. The sequence continues at coordinate 1,664,329 of NZ_JAHWXH010000001.1, read as the reverse complement.
CGGCCGTTCCGCTGTTCGCGGTGTCGACGGGACTTCAGGCGCCGGCGGCGAGCTCTTTCGCGCGGACGAGAGCGGCGTCCGTCGCCCGTCCGAAGACGCCGGCGAGGTCGGCATCCTGCAACACCGCCACGGCGCGCTCGGTCGTGCCCTTCGGACTCGTCACGCGGCGACGGAGTTCGGCGGGGTCCTCCCCCGTGGCGTCGAGGAGAGCGGCGGCACCGATGAAGGTCTGCTCGGCCATGAGCCGCGCGTCGGCCTCGCCGAAGCCCTTCGCCACCGCGGCCTTCGTCAGCTCCTCGACGAGCAGGAAGACGTAGGCGGGACCCGAACCCGAGATGGTCGACAGCGCGTCGATCTGCTCTTCGCCGACCTCGATGACCGCGCCGCACGTCTCGAACACCGCCCGCACGGTCGCGACGTCATCCGGGGCCGCCGCGGATCCGGGCGCGAGTCCGGTCACGGCCTTGCCGACGACGGCAGGGGTGTTCGGCATCGACCGCAGCACGATCGCACCGGCCGGAAGATGCGCCTCGAACGTCGCGATCGTGACGCCGGCGGCGAGGCTCACGACGCGTGCGCCAGGGCGGAGGTGCGGGGCGATCTCATCCAGGAGGTCGGGCACCATCCCCGGCTTCACTCCGATGAGGACGATGCCGGCGGATGCCGCGGCGCGGGCGTTGCCCTCGGGCTCGACCTCGAGCGCGATGCTCTCCAGCTCCGCGGATGCGGAGGCTGCGGCATCCGTCAGCGCCTCGGCTTTCGCGCGGGTGCGGTTGGTGACGGTCACACGGGACGCCCGCCCCGAGGCGAGCAGGCCCTGGAGGATCGCACCCCCCATCGAGCCGGCACCGAGGATCGCGATCGAGGGAAGGGAATGAGCCATCCCCTCATCGTAGGAGGGCCGGTACGCCGCAGCACGGTCGCACCGCGGGGCGCGCACTGCGGGCACAGGCACCGAGGGTTATAGTCGAAAACGCCGCGGCGTCGACGCCCGGCGCGGCAGACCGGAGGTTCGCATGACCCTGTTCGACGGCATCACGTCTCGCATCGTCGACACCGACCGCCTGACCGTGAACATCCTGGAGCGCGCGGGCGACGACCCGCAGACCCCGCCCGACCGCACGGTCGTGTTCGTCCACGGGAATGTGTCCTCCGCGCTGTTCTGGCAGGAGATCATGCAGGACCTGCCGAGCGACCTGCGCGCCATCGCGGTCGACCTGCGCGGCTTCGGCGGCTCGGAGCACGCGCCGGTCGACGCCACCGGCGGCGTCCGCGACTTCAGCGACGATCTGCACGCGACCCTCGAGGCGCTCGACATCCCGGTCGCGCATCTGGTCGGCTGGTCGATGGGCGGCGGCGTCGTCATGCAGTATGCCCTCGACCACCCGGTGCTGAGCCTGACCCTGCAGTCGCCGGTGTCGCCCTACGGTTTCGGCGGCACCCGCCGTGACGGCTCACGCCTCACCGACGACGATGCCGGCTGCGGTGGCGGCGGTGCGAACCCCGACTTCATCCAGCGCCTCATCGACCACGACACCTCCGACGATGCGCAGACCTCGCCCCGGAGCGTCTTCCGCGCCGGCTACGTCGCCTCGGACTACACCACCGACCACGAGGACGTGTGGGTCGAATCGATGCTCACCACGTCCACCGCCGACGGAAACTACCCCGGCGATGCGGTGCCGAGCGACAACTGGCCGGGCTTCGCCGCCGGCCGCCACGGCGTGCTGAACACCATGGCCCCGCAGTACTTCGATGTGTCGGGGATCGTCGACCTGGCCGAGAAGCCTCCGATCCTGTGGATCCACGGCACCGCGGACGCGATCGTCTCCGACGCGTCGTTCTACGACCTCAACTACCTCGGCCAGCTGGGCATCGTCCCCGGCTGGCCCGGCGAAGACGTCGCGCCCGCACAGGAGATGGTGTCGCAGACCCGCGATGTCCTCGGCCGCTACGCCGCGGGCGGCGGAACGGTCACCGAGGTCGCCGTCGAGGGCGCGGGCCACTCCGCGCACCTGGAGCGTCCCGCGGTGTTCCGCCACGCGCTGCTCGAGATCATCGGCTACGTCGGCGCGGCGGCCGACCCCGCCCCGCCGACCGAGGCGATCATCATCCGCTCCGCCGACTGAGGCGTCCGGGCCGGTCGCCGCGAGCGGGCAGAGTAGACGCATGGACTACTGCGTCTTCACCGAGCCCCACCTCGGCGCCACCTACGACGACCAGCTCGCGTACGCGCGTGCCGCGGAGGAGCACGGGTTCACCGGGTACTTCCGATCGGACCACTACCTCACGGGCGGCGGCCGCGACGGGATGCCGGGGCCGACGGACGCGTGGATCACGCTCGCCGGGCTCGCGCGCGAAACGTCGACGATCCGGCTGGGCACGCTGGTGTCGCCGGTGACCTTCCGACTCCCGGGACCGCTCGCGATCCAGGTCGCGCAGGTGGACCGGATGTCGGGCGGCCGCGTCGAGCTCGGGCTGGGTGCCGGCTGGTTCGCCCGCGAGCACGAGGCCTACGGCATCCCGTTCCCGTCCCGCCGGTTCGACCTGCTCGAGGAGCAGCTGGAGATCGTGACCGGTCTGTGGCGCACCCCCGTGGGCGAGTCGTACGGTTTCGAGGGCGAGGAGTACCGGTTGGTCGATGCCCCGGCATTGCCGAAGCCGGTGCAGGATGCCGTGCCGATCATCGTCGGCGGCGGCGGGCCCCGCCGCACGCCCGACCTCGTCGCGCGCTACGCCTCGGAATACAATCTCGGCTTCCCGGAGGACCACGAGATCGCCCCACGCATCGCGAATCTGCACGCGGCGTGCGAGCGGGCCGGGCGCGATCCCGGAACCGTGACGCTGTCCATCGCGATGTCGACGATCGCGGGTCCCGACGACGCGACCGTCACCCGGCGCGCGGCGCGAATCGACCGAACGCTGGAGCAGGTGCGCGACGGCGTGAACATCGTCGGCGGACCCGACGAGATCGCCGAGCGGATCGAGGTGTACCGGTCGTTCGGGATCGAGCGGGTGTACTTCCAGCTGCTGGATCTCCAGGACGTCGATCACGTCCACTACCTCGGCGGTGAGGTGCTCCCCCACCTGCCGCGTTGAGGCTGCGGGCAGGCCGGCGATGCGGACCTCGCTCAGCGCTGGGCGTCGAAGAAGGCGCGGAGCTGCGCGGCGGCCTCGTCGGCCTCGACGCCGGCGACGACCTCGACCCGGTGCGGGAGGCGGCGGTCGCGGAGCACGTCGTAGACCGAGCCGGCGGCTCCCGCCTTGTCATCCCACGCACCGTAGACGACCCGAGAGACGCGGGCCTGAAGGATCGCCCCCGCGCACATGAGGCACGGCTCGAGGGTCACGACCAGCGTGCACCCATTGAGGTTCCATGATCCGATCGCCTGGGCCGCAGCGCGAAGCGCGACGACCTCGGCGTGGGCGGTCGGATCGGCCGTCGCCTCGCGAAGGTTGCGCCCCTCGCCGATCACCGTGCCTGCGGCATCCGTCACCACCGCCCCGACGGGCACGTCGTCGTGTCCGGCGGCCTCGGCGGCGAGCTCTCGCGCCCGGCGCATGGCTGCGCGGTCGGTCTCGGCGACGATCATGCCCCGAGGATACGCGGCGGCGGGCACCGCGACGGATCGAGCCTCGGCGGGAGCGCATGACGCATTACCCTGGGGACTATGCGCCTGCACGTCGCGGACCACCCGCTCATCACCCACAAGCTCACGGTCCTGCGGGATGCCGCGACCCCGTCGCCGGTCTTCCGCCAGCTGACCGAGGAGCTCGTGACGCTCCTCGCCTACGAGGCGACCCGCAACGTCCGCGTCGCGCCGCTCGAGATCCAGACCCCGGTGACCACAACGGTCGGCGTCAAGATCGACGACCCGCGTCCGCTCGTCGTGCCGATCCTGCGTGCCGGTCTCGGCATGCTCGAGGGCATGGTGAAGCTCATCCCGACCGCCGAGGTCGGCTTCCTCGGGATGGTGCGCAACGAAGAGACCCTCGAGCCCTCGACCTACGCCGAGCGTCTTCCGGACGACCTCAGCGACCGCCAGTGCTTCGTGCTCGACCCGATGCTCGCCACCGGCGGCTCGCTCGGCGCGGCGATCGACTTCCTCTTCCAGCGCGGCGCGAAGGACATCACCGCGATCTGCCTTCTCGGCGCGCCCGAGGGCGTCGCCGCGATCGAGAAGCAGGTCGACGGACGCGACGTGACCCTCGTGCTCGGCGCGATGGATGAGCGTCTGGACGAGAACGGCTACATCGTCCCCGGTCTCGGCGACGCCGGCGACCGCCTCTACGGCACCGTCTGAGGCGGGCTGCGCTGTCGGCGCCTGCCTTCAGGTGTCACTCGCGGCCCCCTCACGCGCGCCGAGGCGGCGACAACCGCCACCCGAACGCGCGCACCCGCCGGATACACGACGTGCGGCATCCGCCCCTCGCCGAACGGATGCCGCACTTGCGCCGTGAAGACGCTTCGTCAGCGTACGCAGGGCCCCCGACGCGCAGAACGGGGTTGACACGGAGTCGGTCGGAGAGCTAGCCGATACCGTTCACGCGGTGGGGAGATCGCCGGACGGCGGCATCCGTCGTCCGGTTTCGCGTTCCCAGAACTCCAGCTGCTGGGTGAGGGCTTTCGCGAGTTCGAACACCTGCTCCGGAGGGATGCGGATACGGCTGACCACCCGCGCCGGAACGACCGTCATCGCCTCGCCCGTATCGGGATGAATCTCGTCGCGCGGGGGCTGCGCGAGGGTGAGGAAGTCCATCACGAAGACGTTGGGGGTGTGCCAGACGTTGGCGAAGTCAGCGAAGGCTCCGCCGATCAGGTCCTGCGGCAGATCGATCTCGAACTGCTTCGGTGCGTCGTCCGCCATGCCGCCCCCTCGGTGTCGTTGGCGCGAGTCTACGCGGGGGTCATGCGCGCCCGACCAGTCGCGCGAATCCGCTGAGACGGGCGACACCCTCGGGGGTGCGCGGGAGGTCGTCGAGCAGTCCCGGCGAGTACACGAGGTAGGCGGTGTGCATCGCGCGCGAGATGGCGACGTTGAGACGGTTGCGGAGAAGGAGGAACTCCAGTCCACGCGGCGCGTCTCTCCCGGAGGATGCCGCGAGCGACACGATCGCGACCGCCGCCTCCTGCCCCTGGAACTTGTCGACGGTGCCGACGGGGATGTCGCCGAATCCGGCGGCGGTGAGCGCCTCTTCGACGAGCACCTGCTGGGCGTTGTAGGGGGTGACGACGATGATGTCCTCGGCCGCGAGGGCGCGCGGCGCTGTGGGGGTCGCCCCGCCGAACTCGTCGATGTCGATCCCGGTCCATGCGCGGCCGATGAGGTCGCGGACGATCTCGACAACCCGCGCGGCCTCTTCGGGCGACCGGGTCGCGTTTCCGGTGTGACGGAGAGCCACCGGATGGAGCCCGGGTGCGACGCCGTCGAGTGCCCGCATCGCCGTGGCGGGCTGCGCGGCGAGCTCACCCCGATACGACAGCTCCGACACCGATCGGGCGACGGCGGGGTGCATGCGCCACGACCGGGCGAGGAAGAAGCCGAAGGCGGGCGGGATGACGTCGGCGCCGTCCATGACCCAGCCGAGAGCGGAGGTGTCGACGGGTTCGGGATGGGTGCCCTGGCTCACCTGCGGCAGCTGCTGCGGGTCGCCGAGAAGCAGCAGGCGCGACGACGCGAGCGAGACGGCGATGGTGGAGGCCAGCGAGAACTGTCCGGCCTCGTCGATGACGAGCAGGTCGAGGCTCCCCCGCGGGATGCGGCCTTCGTGGGCGAAGTCCCACGCGGTGCCGCCGACGACGAATCCGGATGCCGCGTGCTCGCCCGCGAATGCGGCGACGCCGTTCTTCGGGATGGGCGTGAAGCGCACACGGTCGGCATCCTCCGGCTTCTTGAGCGCTTTGCCGACCTGCTGCGGCGGAACTCCCGCCGCGACGATGCGGTCGAGCATGTGCTCGACGACGGCGTGCGACTGGGCGACGACGCCGACCTTGTAGCCGTGGTCGGCGACGAGGCGGGCGACGACGTGCGAGCCGACGAAGGTCTTACCCGTCCCCGGGGGGCCCTGCACGGCGAGATAGCTGCGGTCTAGGTCGAGGAGCGCGGCGGCGATGTCGGCGACGTCGTCTCCGGTCTGCGGCGGGAGCCCGCCCGACCGGGTGCGCGGCGGGCGACGGAGCAGGATGTCGGTCGCCGGGTCGTACGGCAGCTTCGGCGAGGCGGCGACGAGGCCGTCTGCCCACGCATCGATCGCGGTCTGCTGGTTCATCGCCCGCGGTGGAGCGGCCGGAGTCAGGGCGATCGGGAGCTCCGCCCAGGTCTCGCCGTCGATGGCGGCCTCTTCGACGATCGCGCCGTCGTCGAGGGTTTCGATCACGGTGACGCGGTGGTCGGCGTGGATCCAGCGGGGCTTGTCGGCGAACCGGAACGACACGGGCAGCTCGTAGAGCGCGAAAGGCTCGTTGCCTTCGCTGATGCGGGTGCCGGGGGCGAGTTCACCGCGCAGCTCGAGGCGGCGACGGAGGGTGCGCTTGCCCTCCTCCTGATGCCAGTCGGCGACGACGCGGCAGCGGGAGGAATCGAGCGTGACGACGTCGCGCGTCTCCTCCCACAGCGACGCGGGTTCGCGCAGGCGCAGGAAGTGGGTGGCCCAGAACGACTTCGCTTCGCGCGGGTAGTAGTCGATCGCGGCGGCGCCGAGGCGGAGCGCCCTCGCCTCAGCGGAGTCGGGGTCGCGCCGGGCGGCGAGGGCGCCCAGTCGGTCAGCCCGCTCCGAGGGCGTGTACCCGTTCTCGTCAGGATCGGGATTAGGGGTGGGGCGGAGCTGTGCGTCGCGGGCGCGATCAACGAGCCAGTCGCGCAGGCGCAGTGTCGAGACGCAGTCGTATCGGTTGTAGTCGGCGAGGTCGTCGAGGATGCGAGCGGCCTCGGCGGCGGCATCCGGTCCGTCTTGTTGAAGGGCGCGCGCCTGGACGTACCTGACGATCGAGTCGTCGCCCTTCTGGACGTCGCTGGTGCGCACGTCGTCGCCCATGTAAAGGGGCTCGAGCTTCTTGATCGAGTAGGAGCGGGAGCCCACGCGCAGGGCACGCCGGACGATCGGGTAGAGGTCGACGAAGACGCCGTCGCGCAGAAGCTGGTCGACGTCGGCTTCGCGCACGCCGTAGCGGGCGGCCATGGCGAGCAGGTGCGTGGGCTCGTAGGGGGCGTAGTGGTAGATGTGCAGATCGGGGTGGGTCTGACGGCGCAGGGCGACCATGTCGAGGAAGCGTTCGAGCGCCTCCTTCTCTTCGGCGAAGGAGTGCGCCCACAGCGCCGAGTACTGCTCGTTCAGGTCGATCCAGCCGAAGAGGTAGTCGATGCCCCAGATGGTGCCTTCGCCTTCGGTGTAGAGCGGGTCGCCTTCGAAGTCGAAGAAGATGTCGCCCTGGCTCGGACGCGGGAGGGCTCCGAGCGCCTGCGGCTGGACGACTTCGTACTTCGGGATGTCGGGCGGCGAGCTCAGCTGCAGCGTCGCCTGGGTGCGCAGCAGCGCGACGGTGTCGGGGTTCATCCCCGCGGGCGCCGTGTCGAGTCGGGCGAGGTCGTCGATGGTCTCGACGCCGGCGGCACGGAGGCGCTCGCGCTGGACAGGCCGCATCCCGGCGACGAGGAGGAGGTCGCCGGCGGCGACGACCTCGAGGTCGCAGGTGGCGCAACGTCCGCAGGCGACGACGCCGAGGTCGCCGCGCGGGTCGCCCCACGCGAGGGGGGCGCCGGTGGCACCGAGATCGAGTCGGCGGTCGGCGATGAGGGCCTGCAGGCGGTCGCGGCGCAGCTGGAAGACCGGCAGGAGGTCGTCGACCTCATGGGTGCTGGTGGTGCCGTCGCCGAGGAGCAGCTCGACGCGGTCGGAGCGCGGGATGCCGAGCCGGTCGAGCTGGACGACGTATGCCGCGAGCTGCATCAAGGCGGTGACGCGCGCGTGGCGGGCGAGCTTCGTGTCTTGCACGACCCATGCGCCGGCGTCGTCGCGGACGAGGAAGTCGGCGAACCCGACGAAGTCGTGCGTCGCGAAGCTCGCCTGGTAGATGACGTCCGCGTCGGAGGTCAGCGCCGCGTCGGTCAACCGCACCGCCTCGGCGAGCGCCACGGCGTCGGAGGAGCGCGTTTCGGGGATCTCGACGACCCCAGCGCCGAACTGCTCGCGGTAGCGGGCGAGCACGCGGAGCTCGTGCTCACCGCCGAGCTCCCCCGCACGGCGCAGCGTCGGGTCGTCGGGCTCGTCGACGGGGGCGACGCGACCGAGCTTGGCGTCGATCGCCCGCAGCCACGCGAACTCGCATTCGGCAGCTGCCTTCAGGTCGCTCGCGCTCCAGACGATCCGCCCCTCGTCCTCGATGTACCGCAACGCACCCTTCCCGACCGCCCGCCGCTCGGACCGTCCCCACGACCCTAACCGGGGGCGCCGACGTCGCCCGGCCGGGGCCGCACAGATGCGACGATGAGACCATGCACCCGACCTCGGCCCCGCCGCGATCGCGGGGTGACTGGGGCATGCGCGTCCTCCAGCCGCTGATCCTCCTTGCGGCGATGTGGGTCGTCAGAGTTCTGGACGCGGTGCTTCCGGGCAGCTGGGTCACTGCCTTCGGTATCCAGTCGTGGGTCGTCGAGGGGCTCGACGGCATCCTGCTCTCGCACGGCCTGCACACCGGATGGCCGCACCTGCTCGCCAACACGATCCCTTCCTCGTGCTCGGGGTGATCGTCGCTCTCGACGGCATCGGCCGGTTCTGGGCGGTGACCGGTATCGCCGGGGTGATCGCGGGTATCGGCACCTGGGTCTTCAACACGCCCGGCACCGTCACGGTGGGGGCTTCGGGTCTGGTCTTCGGCTACTTCGGCTACATCTTCGCCCGCGCGTTCGTCGCCCGGTCCCTCGGCCACGGCATCCTTTACGCGCTGATCGCCGTTGCGGTGGTCGCCGTGTACGGCGGCAGCATGCTGGCCGGGATCTTCCGCGCCGCGGATGGCATCTCGTGGCAGGCGCACCTCTTCGGCGCGATCGGAGGCGCGGTCGCGGCGCTCATCCTCCGCCGCGCGCGCCCCGCGGTAAAACCCTGACCGGCCCGGCGGCGGTCATACGAAGGGTCGCGACGCGTCGATGATGCGCCGGAGACACAGATCTATCGCGGCTGCCGCGGCCGTCTCGCGACGCAGGCCCGAGTCGGGCGAGACGATGCCGGCCTCGTAGGCGTCGAGGGCCCGCGTGGCCGCCCCGAGGCGGGACGGCGCGTCCGGGTCCCCCACCGGCGCCGCCACGAGGTCGGACACCTCGGCGATCGCCCGCGCGAGGGCCTGCCTGCCGTCGGGACCGAGTGCCGGATCGGGATCCTGCACGTCCACGAGGAGGTCGACCAGCTCGTGCGCGAGGTACCCCAGCCGCTCCATCGCCTCCATCCGCCTCGTGTTCTCGTCGCGCTCGTCGATGTGGCGCCGCCGGCGCGGATTGGCGCGGGCGCTCTCCTCCGCTTCCCTGACCTCCTCCCTGACGGTGGTGCTGACCTCGTCGACCCGGGCCAATGCCGGGGCGAGCCCGTCACGGTCCACGTCGCCGCGCGCCAGCGCGTCGGCGGCCTCATCGAGAAGTGTCGTCAACTCATCCCGCAGGAGTGACAGCTTCTCGCCGGCGCGCCGGATGTACAGCGGCGGGACCACGAGCAGATTCACCGCGATCCCAATGACGATGCCGAACGCGACGGTTCCGAGATACGAGACGGAGAAGCCTTCGGGATCACCGCCCGCCGCGAGCAGCACGAACAGCCCGGCGAGGGCGACCCAGTCGCCACCCACCCCCAGGAAACGCCAACCGCCGAGGAGCACCGCGACGCCGATCACCACGCCGAGCACGAGCCCTCCGGGAACGCCCGCACGGAGCGCTGCCACGCCGCACAGGCTGAGCGCGATGCCGAGCGCGAGTCCCATGAGCACCTCGCCGCCGACGCGCGCCGACCGCGCCACAGTCGGGTGCATCGTCACGAGGGCGCCGAGGGCCCCGTAGTAGGAGTACTGGTCTTCGGCGAACGGGATCATCGGCGCCAGGTACCAGGCGAGCACCGCCGCGACAGCAGTCTTCACGGCGAGCAGCAGCCGTGGTTGCGCAGCGAGGCGCGCGGCGTAGGTCACGGCGCCTCGCACGCGGGGGGCGCGGGTTTCAGGCACGACGTGATCATGACACGAGCCGTTCTGTGCGGCCATCCTCTTGCGCGTCCGGCGGATGCCGCCATATGGCGGTGACACATCCCCGATCCGCGCCCCGATGGCGGTTCATCCCGACCCGGCACTCCTCGATCATGGGATCGGGTCACAGTGCCGTGCCCGAACCCGAGACCAATGGAGGTCGCCGTGACGAACACCCACCCCGCACCCCCGTTCGACGTCGAGCTCGCCGCGGTCCTGGCCGCGGTCGGCGAGATGCTCCCGCCGACGCTCACGCCCGAGATGATCGGCCCCATGCGCCAGGGCACCCTGCTTGCGACACCGATCGACGAGCTCATCAGCGATCGCCCGATCCGCCACGAGGAGCGCAGCATCCCCGGGCCGGAGGGCGCGCCCGACATGACGGTGTCGATCTTCTCGCGCACCGACCACTCCCCCGGCGGCCCGGGCATCTTCCACACCCACGGCGGCGGGATGATCATCGGCGACCGCTTCACCGGGGCCGAGGAGTACCTGAACTGGGTCATGGATCTGGATGCCGTCGTCGTGTCGCTCGATTACCGGCTCGCGCCGGAGAACCCCGACCCCGCCCCGGTCGACGACTGCTACGCGGGTCTCGTGTGGACGGCCGCGCACGCCGAGGAGCTCGGCATCGACCCGGCCCGACTCGTCATCGGTGGAGCCAGCGCCGGTGGCGGGCTCGCGGCGGGCGTCACCCTCAAGGCCCGCGATCTCGGCGGTCCGGCGCTCGCCGGACAGCTGCTCATCTACCCGATGCTGGACGACCGCAACCAGACGGTGTCGAGCCACCAGGTCGACGGGTTCGGGGTGTGGGACCGCGGCAGCAACGACACGGGCTGGGACGCCCTGCTCGGCGACCGTCGGAAGACCGATGCCGTGTCGATCTACGCCGCCCCCGCCCGCGCGACCGACCTCACGAATCTGCCGCCCGCGTTCATCGACGTCGCGAGCGCCGAGGTGTTCCGCGACGAGGACGTCGCGTACGCCACGAGGATCTGGGAGCAGGGCGGCGTCGCTGAGCTGCATGTCTGGCCGGGCGGCTTCCACGGGTTCGACGCGATGGCACCCCAGGCGGCACTGTCGCTCCGGGCGCGCGCCGCACGGCTCGACTGGCTGCGACGCCTGCTCGGCGCGTAAGCACCCCGGCTGCCCCACCCTGCCCGGCCGGCGCGGGCTAGGGTGGGGCAGAAGTCCACTCGAGGCGGCGGCGAAGATGCAGGAACTCGTAGGGCGCCTCACGGCGGTTGACGCCGAGGCCACCGAAACACTCAAGGTCATCGCGTACTTCGACGCGCTCATCCACGGTCACGCCACCACCGAGGTACTGCTGCGCGGCGCGGGGATCCTGAGCGGGTGCGCGGCGGGGCAGACGGTCGGCGGCAAGACGATGCGTGTCGACGCGTCGGGCGTCCGTGCGGCCGCTCCCCCGGGCGTGTGGCCGTCGCGATCGTTCGAGGACGGCGGCGTCGTCTGGATCGAACGGTCCGGACCCGCGCACGCGAACGACGAGATGATCCTCGAACGTCTCGCGATCGCCGCCGGCATCGCGCACGAACGCACCTCCCCCGCCGCCGCATCGCGTCGCGCCCTCGAGACCCTCATCGACGACCAGGCATCCGCCGAGGCCCGATCGGATGCCGCAAAGCGCCTCCACCTCGATCCGCATACCCGCTACCGCATCATCGCGACGACGGATGCCGCTCCGACGACGTCCGCGGGACGGATGCCCAGCGTCGTGGTCGGGACGGCGCACGGCCCGGTCCGCGCGGTGCTGGCGGACGAGACGTCGACGTGGCGACACGCGGGGATCGGCATCCGATGCACTCCGCCGTCGATGCCGGAGTCGTGGGCGTCCGCGGTCATCGCGTTGCGACTGGCCTCCGCGCGGGAGCCGGTCGTCGACGCCGCCGACCTCGGCGCCCTGCTGCCGCTCGCGATCGCGGCCGACGCGTCGACGCTCGGAATGCCGGACGTCGCGGCGCTGTCCGACCTCGTCGCGACTCACCCGGGCGGCGAGGCGCTGCTGGATGCGATCACCGCGACCGACAGTCTGCGCGCCGCGGGCGTGGAGGCGGGGCTGCACCATTCCACCGTGCAGGCGCGCGCGGAGCAGTACTCCGACGCCCTCGGATTCGACATCCGTTCTCCGCGGGGGCGGGTGCGCCTCTCGCTCGCGCTCGCGATGCACCGCCTGGCCACGTCGCGCTTCGACTGACGCGCGACGTCGCCAGGCCGCGAGCGGGTTCAGGTACCGGCGCGCTCTTTTGAATCGGCCCTCGCCTCAGCGCAGGGCGTCGTACCTGATGAGAGGCGTCCCCGCGGGCGACGAGAACGACGCGTCGATGTCGGCGAGGGAGGCGCGAACGAACGGCAGGAACCGCTCGCGATCTCCGCGCCGCAGGAAAACCGCATCGCGACCGTCCCAGCGGAGGGCGGGATGACCATCGAACTCGCACGACTCCACGTCGCTCAGCGGATCCCGCGGCTCGTACGCGCCGAGGTACGGGCGCCGCACGAGCTGAATGAGGAGCATCTTCCGCGCGTCATCCTCGTGACTGAAGAGCGCCTCGTCGCGAAAGGTTCCGCGATTCCACCACCGAAACACCCATTCCTCGCCGCGCGGCTCGACGAGATAGCCGACCTCCATGTCCGACCAACCGATGGCGCCCTCCTGGGTGAACGGAAGCAGCAACCCCTGCGACCGCGCGTGACGCTGCAGAAGCCGGCCGCCGGCGCCGGTGGGGTCGACCACGTCGAATACGTTGGCCTCACCGGCGCTTCGGTGTGTCCGCCAACGCTCGAACGTCTCGACGTCGTCGAGCACACTCCACCCAGGGGCCTCGTCGGTGCCGTAGTAGGCGACCGGCGACGAACTCGTCGCCCAGACTTCTCCCGATTGGCCATCGACGATGTACGGACCGCCTCCCACCAGCATGGTCAGCTCATCGCCGGTATCGAGGAACGCGCGCGACTGCGTGGAGACCGTGAACCCCCACGGCTGCTTCTCCACTCGCTCGTCGGCTTCCTCGCCCTCGTTGAATCGGTCGCGCGTCCACTGGATGACAACGTCGCGGGGAACCGTGAAGTCGAAGCCTGCCACCCGGAAAGGGTACCCACCCCGAGCCTTCCGCCGTGGGCCGTCCGGTGATTAGACCGGCACATCCACGTGCGGCTCCTCCGCGACCTCACTCGTCGGAGTCGAAACCAGCCTCTGGCTGTGGGCCGCCGTCATCGTGGCGATCATCATCACCACGGTTGTGCGTGCGCGTCCACGGCGAGCCCCGAAGTAAGTACGGGATCGTCGAACTCCCGCGAGGCTTGACCGAGGACGATGTGGCGCCCCTCATCGCCGAGGCACTCCGGGGTCGATCCTCGGCTGCCGGGAAGTGCGAGACTGTCGCGGTGACCCACTTCACGGCATCCGATCGAGAACTCCTCTCGCGACCCCTGCAGGCGATGATCACCGTCGCACCGAAGGGTGATCGGTGGCCTGCACCGCGGCCGGTGTGGTTCGAACTGACGGATGCCGACGAGATCCAGCTCTTCTCGTTCGCCGCGACGCCGCGGGTGGCGCGGGTGCGCGAAACTCCGCGGGCCTCGATCGTCGTGACGGCGCCTGTGGGCGAGCCCGAGCAGTGGGTCTCGATCGAGGGCTCCGTCACGGTGCATGACGACGGCGCCTTCGAGCTGGCCGACCGGCTGGCGCGGCTCTACTACGCGGGCGAGCCGGAGAAGCTCGCTGTGCTGGACGAGTGGCGCGACGCCGATCTGGTCCGCCTCGTGATCACCCCCGAACGCGTGCAGCGGTACTCGATCTGACCGCGTCCATGCACGGCAGGCTGGAGGGGGTTCACACATGAACGCGGATGCCGAGTGGAACTCCCGGATCGAGGCATTCTGGAAGTCGTTCGACGACGCCAGGCCGCAGGAGATGCTGGCTGCGATGAGGGCGCTCGTCGACGAGCGACCCGAGGGGGACGCACGAGCGCTGGCCGAGTGGGGCGGCGTCCACGACGCGCTCGATCTCGGTGCCGACGCGGTGGGTCCGTATCGCCGTGCTCTGGCCGCCGGCCTCGACACGGAGGAGCAGCATCGGGTCACGCTCCAGCTCGCGAGCACGCTGCGGAATCTCGGCCACATCGATGAGGCGATCGCGTTGCTCGAGCACCTTGATGCACCCGAGCTCGGGGATGCGCCCGCGGCGTTCCTCGCTCTCGCGCTGCACAGCGCGGGTCGCCCGAATGAGGCGCTGCGAGTGGCCCTGACGGCGCTCGCTCCGCACCTGCCGGCGTACGGCCGCGCCGCGACCGCGTACGCCGCGGAGCTCCCGACCGACGTCTGACCCTCATCCAGCCACCGGTCCCAGCGGGAACCGACGCCGCAGTACGACCCGTTGCACGAGCGTCCACGTCACCGTGACCACCAGGTAGAGCGCCGCGGCGAGGGGCACGAAGATCGCGACGACGGCTGTTCCGAACTGGAGGAACCCCGCCATCCGCGCCACGGCCTCGACACCCGGCGCCGCGTCGGATGCACCGACGACGGGTCGGAACACGCGACGCGTCACCTCGGCGACGACGACGATCACCAGCAGCAGGATGCCGAACACGAGCGCCGTCGCACCAGTCGCCGTTCCGCCCGCCATGGTGCCGACGAGACTCGCGCCGAGCGGCACCCTTAGCAGCTGATCGGTGAGCAGCGCGTTCGGGTGCCCCGCGATCACGGGATACAGGAACAGCGCGTAGACGACGCCGACGATCGGCGCCTGGATCAGCACCGGTGCGCAGCCCGCCAGCGGCGAGGTCTTCTCGTCGGCGTAGAGCTTCATCGTCTCGCGCGACATCCGTTCGCGGTCGTTCTTGTAGCGGCGCTGCAACGCCTGCAGCTTCGGGGCGAGCCGGGCGCGCGTCTGCTCGGCCTTGGCCTGGGCGATACCGGCGGGGATGAGGATCGTGCGCACCAGCAGCGTCAGCACGATGACGGCGAGTGCGGCGGATGCCGAGCCGGCGAGCGGGTGGAGAAGGTCGGCGAGGCCCATGAGCAGCGCGTACGCCGCGTCGAGGATGGCCGCGAGGGGAGGGAAGGAGAGGAGGTCCACAGTGATGTCCGTTCGTCGATGAGGAGGGGTCGCGAAACGGCCACGACAGACATCGACGACGACAGAGATCACCCGCAGACGGGTGGAGGGCGTCGAGTGCTAGGCGGCCGAAGCCGCGACACCCGGAGCACGCGAACGGGGGTGCCCCGCGGCATCCGGATCGCTCTGCGCCACCACGACGGAGACGTCGATGGCGCGCTCGGCCCCCTGCCGCGAGGCACCGCGCGGCGGGAGCGACGCGGTCGTCAGCAGCAGGGCGACGAGGAGGACGGATGCCGCCACCAGCGCCCAGACCGCCGCGGAGTCGGACGGACTCAGCGCGATCGCCCCCGACAGGGACAGGAGCACGGAGAAGAAGGACATCACGGCATCGACCATGGCGCGGCTCCTTCCTCCGGTTGCGCCCACGCTAGCACCGGCGGTCGGGTCGTGCCCGAGGCCGCGCATTACGCTCGAGCGATGGAGCCGAACGTGCGTGGATGGATGGTTACGGTGAGCGCGCTCGTCGCACCGAGCGGTCTGCGTGCCACGACACTGGCCGCGCGAGACGACCCGATCGCGAACAGCAGGACCGCGGCCGCGAAGACCAGATCGACGAGGATTCCGACGACCGGGCCAAGGCCGGGTGCGGCGTATTGCAGCATGCCGAGCACGCCGCACAGGACGAGCCCCCTGCCGCCGATCATGTAGGTCCGGCGCCGCTGTCGCATCGTTCGACCCTATCGATGACCTGCGAGGCGCCCGGCGCCGAAAGGGCATCGGAATCTCCACGTCGCTTTGTTGTAACGCCAGAGGAATACCATCCGTTCAGGCGGCTCTATTCTGAGCTTCCCGAACCGATTCCTGTCCACCGAGAGGAGGTGACTGCGCCGTGACCACACCGCAGTTCGAGGCCGGCGTCTGGGAGCGCTACGCGACCGAGTTCGCCCTCGCCCTCGGAGACACCCCGACCCGCATCCGCGCGATACGCGAGGCGTACTTCGTGCACGGATTCGACGTCGACCTCATCGAAGAACTCAGCGGCTTCCCGATCTGGCGAATCCGCCAGGCGATCCAAGCCGGCCTCACCCGCAGCGACTGAGCTGCGCATCGCCGCGACAGACGCGCGCCCGGCGGACCCTCCCTGACAGACTGGGACCCATGAGCCTGCCGTTCGAGAGCGCCTACCGGCACGGGTTCGCCCGCATCGCCGCCTGCACGCTGCCCGTGGCGATCGCCGACCCTGCGACCAACGCCGACGCCGTCCTCGACGCCGCCCGCCGCTGCCACGACGCGTCCGTCGCGGTCGCCGTGTTCCCGGAGCTCTGCCTCACGGGGTACGCGATCGAAGACCTCGTGATGCAGGACGCCCTCCTCGACGCCGTGGTCGCCGCGGTCGAACGTCTCGTTGCGGCATCCGCGGACCTCCTGCCGATACTCGTCGTCGGAGCGCCGCTCCGCCACCGCAACCGCCTCTACAACTGTGCGGTGGTCATTCACCGCGGACGCCTCCTCGGGGTCGCCCCGAAGTCGTACCTGCCGACCTACCGCGAGTTCTACGAGCGTCGCTGGTACGCGCCCGGCGACGACCAGCGAGGCCAGCAGATCCGCGTCGGCGGGCTCGAGGCACCCTTCGGCCCCGACCTCCTCTTCGAGGCATCCGACGTGCCGGGTCTCGTCGTGCACGCCGAGGTGTGCGAGGACGTCTGGGTCCCGGTTCCGCCGTCCTCGCTCGCCGCTCTCGCCGGGGCGAGCGTGCTGGTGAATCTCTCCGGCAGCCCCATCACCATCGCCCGCGCGGACGACCGGAAAGACCTCTGTCAGTCGCAGTCACTGCGATGCCTCGCCGCCTACGCGTACGCCGCAGCGGGCCAGGGAGAGTCCACGAACGACGTGTCGTGGGACGGCCAGACGATGATCTACGAGGCGGGAACGCTCCTCGCCGAAACCGAGCGCTTCCCCGACGGACCGCGGATCTCGATCGCCGACGTCGACCTCGACCGACTCCGCCAGGACCGCCTGCGGCAGGGCACGTTCGACGACAACCGGCGGACGATAACGGATGCCGCACCCCACCGCTCGATCCCCTTCACCCTCGACCCGCCCGCGGCCGACATCGGCCTCCGGCGTCCGCTCGACCGCTTCCCGTTCGTCCCCGACGACCCCGCGCGTCTCGCACAGGACTGCTACGAGGCCTTCAACATCCAGGTTTCGGGGCTCGTCCAGCGCCTGCAGGCGATCGGCAACCCGCGCCCGGTGATCGGCGTCAGCGGCGGGCTCGACTCCACGCACGCCCTCCTCGTCGTCGCGCGCGCGATGGACCGCCTCGGGCGGCCGCGCCACGACATCCTCGCGTACACGATGCCGGGCTTCGCCACGAGCGACCACACGAAGTCCAACGCCATCGCCCTCGCCGAGGCAATCGGCGCCTCGATCGAGACGATCGACATCCGTCCGGCTGCGACCGAGATCCTCCGCGGCATCGACCACCCGTTCGCGGGCGGCGAGCCGGTGTACGACGTGACGTTCGAGAACGTGCAGGCCGGCATCCGCACCGATTTCCTGTTCCGGCTGGCGAACCAGAAGAACGGCATCGTGATCGGCACGTCCGACCTCTCCGAGCTCGCCCTCGGCTGGGCGACGTACGGCGTCGGCGACCAGATGAGCCACTACGCGGTGAACCCCGGTGTGCCGAAGACCCTGATCCAGCACCTCATCCGCTGGGTGATCGCGCATCGGGGCGGCAGCGACGGAGCCGCCGAGCTCAGCGACCGCGCCCGCGAGGTGCTGCAGTCCGTCCTCGACACCGAGATCTCGCCCGAGCTCGTGCCGGCGGGCCAGGACGGCAAGATCCAGTCCACCGAGGACCGCATCGGACCCTACGCGCTGCACGATCTGACGCTCTTCCACGTGCTGCGCTTCGGGTTCCGCCCCTCGAAGATCGCATTCGTCGCGTGGCACGCCTGGCGTGATGCGGATGCCGGAGCCTGGCCCCCCGGCTTCCCCGACGCCGACCGCTACGCGTACGACCTGCCCGAGATCGTCCGCTGGCTGCAGGTGTTCCTGCGTCGCTACTTCGCGTTCGCGCAGTTCAAGCGCTCGGCGATCCCGAACGGTCCCAAGGTCTCCCCCGCCGGGTCGCTCTCCCCGCGCGGAGACTGGCGCGCACCGTCGGACGGCAACGCGCGCGCGTGGCTCGAGGAGCTCCGCTCGGCGCTCCCCGACCTCGTCGACGACTGAGCAGCGACCGGAGCGGAGCCTGAGCCGCGCCGCGGGACTCAGTCCTCGTCGGATGACGGACGAGCGACGGCGAGGGTGATGACCCACCCGTCCCGCGACAGGTCGACCACGTCATAGCGCGCACGACGGTCGGGGATCCACCCGCGCCGGCCCCCGGCATCCAGCCGGACGTGCTCGGCGGCGACCCGCGTGCCGCGCCCATCGGCGTCGCGCACGGCCTGCACCCGCGTCCAGTGGTGCACGAGCGCCGCAGTGTCGTCCTCGTTGAAGATGTGCGAGTGCCGACGCATGTCCGCCAACGTGTCGGGGTCGGGTTGGGCGTCGCGAAGGTCGAGCCCGAACGCGAGCCCCGGCTCACCGATCGCCACCACCGTCGCCGCGCGGAAGCTGATGTTGCGGATGGTGAGGGGCACGACGTCGCCGTCGATCTCGGCGACGAGCTGGGTGTGGAAACCGAACGATCCCGGCGCCTCGCGGACGATGAGAACGTCCTTCTCGCTCACCCCCAGGCGCTCAGCGACCAGCTCACGCGCGAGCGCACGCTTGCGATCGTGGGCGGTGACCTTCGGGTCCCACCCGAGGCGGGCATCGATCCCCGCGGGGGCATCGAGGGCGATTGATGACATGGGCGTTCCTCCTCGCGAACCCATCCTGCCCCAGAACCCCGGACCCGCAGAGGACAATGGGAGGGTGAAGTTACTCGTTGCCGCCCTTGATGCCGAACTGTCCGCCTTCCCCGACGAGATCCCCGGCTTCGACCGGCTCGTGACCGGCCCCGGCAAGCTGCAGGCCACGTACGCGCTCACCCGCGCGCTGGATGCCGGCGACTACGACGAGGTCGTCGTCGTAGGAACGGCCGGCGCGATCGATCCGCGCATCGACTACGGCGTGTACGAGATCTCCGCCGCCGTCCAGCACGATGTCACCGACATCGACGGGATCGTTGGCCAGCATGTCTCGCTCCCCACACGCCTGGAGACCGCGGGCGGCGATGCGGTGATCGCGACCGGTGACCACTTTGTCGACGATGTCGAGGCGGTCCGGGTGATCCGGCCACTCGGCGCGGGTCTGGTCGACATGGAGACCTACGCCTACATCTGGGTCGCGAGCCACTTCGACGTGCCGATTCGCGTCTTCAAGGCCGTCTCGGACCGCGCGCAGGACGACGCGATCACCGACTGGCGCACCGCCGTGACCGCGTGCAGCGCCCAGCTGTATTCGCACCTCAGCGAGACGCACCCGCACTGACCCGCGCCTCCCGGACAACGGCCTCCCCGGACAACCGAGAACCCCGGAGCCTTCGGGGGCTCCGGGGTTGCCGGTGGGGGTCAGGGGTGCGTCAGTTCGACGCAGCCGACGGCGCGGATGCCGGCGACGGCACGGATGCCGGCGACGGGGGCGTCACGGGCGAGGGCGGGGTCACCGGCGACGGAGGCGTCACGGGCGACGGAACGCTCGGCGGGGTCACCGGCGACGGCGAGCTCTGCACCGACGGCGCGCTCATGGTCGGCGACGGGGTCGGCGAGGGCGACGACTGGATGGAGGCCGACGTGAGGGTCGCCCGGATCTGCACGGTGTCTCCGAGCTGACCGGAGTCGCCCTGGATCGAGCCGCCCGGAACCACGGTTCCGTCGGTGGTGCGCATGGTCATGTTGGCGGCGGTGGCGGCGGCCGCACCGCCGGCGATCGTGAGTCCCAGGGCGCCGGCGACGCCGTAGGCGATCCACTTCTTCTTGGTGTTCATGATGCTGTCCTCTCTCTGCCGCAGTCCGGGGGGAACCGGCGGTGATACCACTCTGAGGGTCTTCGCTAAGGCGTACCGAAGCCGTCCATGAGACCGTCCTTAGGTACGTCCTCATCCGCGAGCAGGGCATCCGCGGTCGCCAGCAGCACATCGCGTCGCGCGGCGTCGCCGAGGTCATCCGCCCCCAGGGCGTGACCCCACAGGTGCACCGCGACGCGCTCGCGCACGTGCGCGGCGGGGTCGTCCCAGCGCTCGAGCGCCGCCACGCCGATCTCCCGCGCCCACCCTCCACGGGCTCCCGGCGCGAGAGCGGCGCTGGCCAGGGCGTGCGAGATGAACGCGGCGCTGTCGTCAGCGGCGGTTCCGAGGCCGGCGGTGTCGACGTCGATGACGCCCGACATCCGCCCCGCGTCGTCGAGGAAGAGCTGACCGAAATGCAGGTCACCGTGGATGACGGTGAGCACTCCGTCGTCGCCGACGACCGCCGCCACCCGTGCCGCGTGCGCCCGCAGTCGCTCCGCCGCTTCCGGGGCGAGGCGCGGCACGAGGCGCGCGGTGTACCACTCGGCGCGTTCGGGCAACCCCGACCGGGCACGGTTCTCCAGCGGTGCGTCCGCCATCGCCGCCCGCCACCGGTCGACGTCGTCGAGGAACACGGATGCCGGTGGGGCCACGTCGACGGCCGGGCGTCCCGACGCCTGCGGGAGCACCAAGAGCCCGGCGTCGGCCCACGCCTCGATCTGCGGGACGTGCAGCGCGGCATCCGCGAGGAGGGCGTGCAGCCCCACGATCCGTTCCACGCGCTCGGGCCGGATCACCTTGACCCACCGGATGCCGTCACGGCAGACGACCCGGAACACCGCGCGGCGACCGGCGCGATACGCGACGAGCTCGGGAGCCTCGACGACCTCGCGCCCGATGCGGTGCAGCAGTGTGCGCGCCGCATCGCCGAACGCGACCGGGGCGAGTGCCGGCAGGTGCGGATCCTGTGGGTGCAACCAGATCCGCTCCCCCGGGGCATCCGGTGTTCCGGTGGCGAGTCCCGTCTCCTGGGCCACGCGGCGCCCCGAGGTGTCGACGAAGTAGGTCGCGGTGTGCCCGTCGGCGCCGATCACCTCGAAACCGGTCACGGTGCCCGCACCCAGCGGCTCACGGGTGCGGAGGACCACGGGCGCGGCATCCGGAATCTCGAGGGCCTCGCGCAGGAGCACCTCGTCGGGAAGAAGAGCGGGCACCCCTCGATTCCAGCACGCGCGGCGGCGCGATGGGATGAGACCTCTCTTAGGCTTGCGCGGCGGGCGGGCGGGCGGCTTCATACTGAAACGCGTGACGCGCACCAAGACCGCACGCCGCCGGGGCCTACCGGCGTTCTCCGTACGCACGCGCCTCATCGCCGTCATCACGATCGTCGCCGCCCTCGGGATGATCGCCGTCGGGTTCGCGGTGTTCCTGCAGGAGCGCTCGCGCACCCTGCAGCAAGTCGACGCCCTCCTTCAGGGCGGCCTCGACACGGCGCGGTTCCTCGTCGAGCAGGGCGACCCCCGCGCGGGTACCTGGACGTCGACGTCCGAGGCGCTCGCCGCCGTCGTGCAGCGGACCGCGCCTGATGACAACACCGGCACCGTCGGACTGCTCAACGGCGCGCCGCGGCTCGTTCCGGGGGTGGCACTCGACGTCGATCTGCTCACGCAGCCGGGGTTCATCCTGCACGTGGAGGATGCGACGGCGGGCGGAGACCCCGTCATCGGCACCTACGCCGAGAACGGCGTCGTGTGGCGGTACCTCGCGACGCCGATCTCCGTCGGCGACGGAGACGACGGAACATTCGTCCTCGCCTATGACCTGAACGCCGAGCTCGCCGAGCTCGACCAGTCGGCACAGGTCTGGGTGATCGCGTCGGCCATCACCATCGCCGTCATCGCCGGGGCCGCCGCGCTCGTGACCACGCGCCTCCTCCGCCCCATCCGCCAGATGCGCGACACCGCCGAGCGGGTGTCGGGGCAGTCGGTGACCGAACGCATCCCGATCCAGGGCCGCGACGATGTCTCCGGCCTCGCCGCAACGATGAACGACATGCTCGACCGCATCGACGACGCCCTCGAGTCGCAGCGACGTCTCCTCAGCGACGTCGGCCACGAATTGAAGACCCCGCTGACGATCGTCCGCGGCAACCTCGAGGTGCTCGACCCCGACGACCCGCGCGACGTGCGCGAGACCCGGGCGCTGGTCGTCGACGAGGTCGAGCGCATGGAGCGGCTCGTGCAGGATCTCGCGGCCTCCGCCGCACTTCACGGCCCCGCCCCCGTGAAGCCCGAGGAGGTGGACGCCGCCGATCTCGTGCGCCAGATCATCCGCAAGAGCGAGGGGATCACCGGCGCCGACGTCGAGACCGGGCCGATCGCCGAGGTCGTCACCGCGCTCGATCCCGCCCGCGTCACCCAGGCGGCGCTGCAGCTCGCACAGAACGCCGTCACCCACGGCGGGGGTCGCCTGGTCATCTCCAGCGCGGTCGTCGACGACCGCTGGGAGCTGTCGGTGCGCGATTTCGGACCGGGTGTCCCCGATCCGGCGAAGGAGCGCGTGTTCGACCGCTTCCACCGCGGGTCCGACACGGATGCCGCGGGCAGCGGTCTCGGACTGAACATCGTCCAGGTCATCGCGCGCGCCCACGGCGGCGCGGCACGGGTGACGGATGCGCTCGGGGGCGGTGCGGTGTTCACCCTCTCACTCCCGCTGACGACGAGCCGCCTGCGCGTGCCCGAAGGGCTCGTCATCCCGCCGCGACCGGACCTCCCCTCGCCGCCGTCCTCGACCCCGTCCGCCCCCGCCCCCGCGGCGCCCTGAAAGAGCACCCATGGCATCGATCCTCATCGCCGAAGACGAGGCCCGGATCTCGGGCTTCATCGACAAGGGCCTGCGCTCCGCTGGCTTCGCCACCCGCGTCGCAGCGACCGGGACGGACGCGCTCGACCTGGCCCTGACGGGAGAGTTCGACCTCCTCGTCCTCGACGTGAATCTCCCCGGCATGGACGGCTTCGCCGTACTGGAGCACCTCCGCGGGTCGGGATCACGGATGCCGGTGATCATGCTGACCGCCCGCGTCGAGCTCGAGGACACCGTTGCGGGCCTCGAGGGCGGCGCGGACGACTACCTCGGCAAGCCCTTCCGTTTCGACGAGCTGGTCGCTCGGATCCGCCTGCGAATGCGGCGCGATGACGCTGCGCCGAAGGACGAGCTCGTTCACGGCGACATCGCTCTCGACATCCGCACCCGCCGCGCACATGTGGCGGGGCAGTCGGTGGAGTTGTCGGCGCGCGAGTTCGCCCTCGCGGAGGAGTTCGTACGGCATGCCGGTCAGGTGCTCAGCCGCGAGCAGCTGCTCAGTCGCGTGTGGGGCTACGACTTCGACCCGGGCTCGAACGTCGCCGACGTGTACGTCGGATATCTCCGCCAGAAGCTCGGCAGCGACGCCATCGAGACGGTGCGCGGCGTCGGCTACCGCATGACCTGAAGGTCACTCGCGACGGGAGAAGACCCCGCGGATGACGAAAAAGACGATCGCCGCGACGATGGCGACGATCACGAGCTTGCCGATGAACCACAGCACCGAGAAGAGCACGTCCACGAGCACCCAGGCGATGATGACGGCCACGATGACCCCGAGGATCGTCCACAGCGTGCTCTTGTTCATGCGTTCGAGCTTAGCCGGGGGCGGGAATCGCGACATCCTGGCGGATGACGCTGGGGCCCTGCGCCGAGGCTTCGACCATCAGCTGCGCGGGGATCTGCTCCTTCATCGCGGCGACGTGGCTGATGAGCCCGACGGTGCGGCCGCCCTGACGCAGCTCGTCGAGGGTGCGCATCGCGAGGTCGAGGGTCTCGTCGTCGAGTGATCCGAAGCCTTCGTCGATGAAGAGGGTGTCGAGCCGGACACCGCCGGCGCGGGCGGTGACGACCTCGGCGAGCCCGAGGGCGAGCGCGAGGGACGCGAGGAACGTCTCGCCGCCCGACAGCGAGGATGCCGGTCGCGGTCGCCCCGTGTGCGCGTCGAGGATCTGGAGCCCGAGACCGGATGCCGCGCCGCGCGCCGCGAGGGCGTCGCTGTGCTGGAGGCGATACCGGCCTGCGGACATCTCGTCGAGGCGGAGGTTGGCTGCGGCGACGATCTCTTCGAGCTCGGCGGCGAGGACGAAGGACTCCAGCGTCATCCGGTGCGTGTTCGGCGCGCGCCCCGCGACGGTGTGGGCGAGGCGCGTGACGGCGGCGGCTTCGGCCGCGAGGTCGCCGATCTTCCGCTGCGCATCCTCAGCGCGTTCAGCGAGTTCGCGAAGATGCGCGGCGCGCTGCGCGGCTCGGGCGGCGGCATCCAGCGCCGCGCTCCACGCGTCTCGCGCGGCGGCGGCCGTGGCCGCGGCTGCGTCGACGTCGACCGGCTCGTCGGCGACGCCGGCGAGCTTCAGTTCCCACTCGCGGACGCGGTCGCGCTCGGCCCGGAGAGCCACCTCGTGGTCGGTGATTCGGGACTCGAGGTGCGCACGCGCTGCACGGTCGCGAAGAGCGGCAGCCGCGTCGATCGCGTCGACGAAACGTGTCGGTTCCAGGGCTGCGGCCGTGAGCGCCGCCGCTTGGTCCCGCGCCGTGCGCGCACGGGCGCTCTCATCGCGCGCACGCCGGAGCGCCTCAGCCGCCGCACGCCGCGTCTCGGCGGCCTCCTGGCAGGCGGCGACGGTTGCGTAGTCGCCGCGGGCACGGTCGACGGTCTGCTCGGCCGCACCGATCTCCGCGCGGAGGGATGCCGCCCGCTCTCGTTCCGCCGACAGCCGCAGTCGCACCTGGTCGCGCTCCGCGGCGACCTCGGTCGCGGTCTCGGCCAACCGGGAGCGTCGGAAGACGAGTTCGTCGCGACGGGCGGCGGCGGCGTCCGCGTCCGCTGCGGTGGCGCGAGCCTCGGTGAGTGCCGCCGTCAGGGCCGCCTCGGACTCGCCGCCGGAACGCTCGCGCACTGCGGCCACGCGGTCTCGAGCCTCGGTCGCGCGTCGCGCCGCCTCCTGTTCGGCGGTCGCCGCGGCATCCCGCACGCGCTCGGCCGCGTTCATCTCGTCGTCGGTGACCGGCTCGCCGTCGTGACGCGCGGGCGCGGGGTGTTCGGTCGAGCCGCACACGTCGCAGGGCTCCCCGGGGGCGAGCGCGGCGGCGAGCTCCCCCGCGTAGCCGGCAAGTCGACGGCGCAGCAGGTCGGTGACCTCGGTGCGCGCGCGGTCGTGCTCCGCCGTGCGCGCGAGGTACAGCGCTTCGGCCTCACGGAGCACCGCCTCCTCGCGGATGACCTCCTGCGCGGCGGTACGGCGCGACTCGAGGTCGGTCACCCGCCGGTGGACGGCGTCTCGTCCTCCGGCGGCGTCGCGAGCGACCGCCAGGTCGTGATCGAGGGCGGCGAGTTCGAGCGGCAGGGCCGCAGCCTGCGCCTCGAGGTCGGCCTGCGCGGCCTCGGACGCCGCGATGCGCGCCAGGGTGCCCTCGAGTTCGCCCCGCCACCGCTCGAGGTCGCGCTCGGCATCGCGGGCGGCTTCGGCGACAGCGGCCGTCGCTGCGGCGGCGTCGATGATCGCGGTGAGGTCGTCGGCGTCCGGCTCGTGCGGGTGGTCGGCCTCGATCGCGACGACGACGGTCTGCCACTGCGCGAGGGCGTGCTCTTCCGTCGCCAGCGCGCTCGACAGCGCGATCTCCGCGGCCGCCTCCGCCTCGAGCGCCGGTCGGAGTTCTTCCGCTTCGCGCGCGGCGTCGAGGATGCTGCGGTCGGCGTCGATGGCGGGCTGCTCCGCTTCGCGCGCGGCGAGCGCGTCACGCGCGCGGGCGCGTTCGGTCTGCGCGTCGCGCAGGGCGACGAGGTCGGTGTGGGCGCGGTCGGCGGCCCGATGGGTCGCCTCGGCCTCGTCGCTCTCGCGCCGGAGGCTGTCGGCCCGGTAGGCGGCGCGCTGGACTCCGCGGGCGACCGCGGCGATGCGATCCTCGAGCGACGTTCCCGCTTCCGCGTCGACGGCTGCCGCCCCGGGGTCGGTCGCCTCCGCATCGATTCCTTCGAGTCCGTCGGCCGCGAGCATGGCCTCGGCTTCGGCGAGGAGCATCTGCACACCCTCGCCGGCGGTCGTGACGTGCGCCTCGGCGGCACGACGCCGTTCGTCGAGCGCGGTCTGGTAGCCCTCGTAGGTGCGCGTGCCGAACAGGCGACGCAGGAGGCGCTGGCGGTCGTCGTTCTTGGCGAGGAGGAACTCCGCGAAGCGGTTCTGCGCGAGGAGGATGACCTGGAGGAACTGCTGCTGGTTGAGGCCGAGGATCTCGTCGAGATCGCGCGCGACGTCGACCGGACGTGCGGCGCGACCGACCCACTCGCCGTCGATCCACTCGTCGAGCTGGGCGCGGTGGGGTTCCGTGGTCATCCCGGTGCCGCGCTGCTTGGGCCGGTCGTACTCCGGAGAGCGGGTCACGCGCCAGCGGGTGTCACCGGCGGTGAACTCCACGACCACCCGAGTGGGGTCGGCGGGGTCGCAGTGGTCGCTCCGCAACCGCCGCTCGGAACCCTCGTACCGCGGGACACCGCCGTAGAGCCCGAAACACACACCGTCGAGCACGCTCGACTTGCCCGCGCCGGTGCGACCGGCGATGAGGAAGATCCCGTCGGTCTCGAAGGCGTCGAAGTCGACGATCTGGGTGTTGCGGAACGGACCGAAGCCGGTCAGCTCGAGCCGATGCAGCTTCACGAGCGAGCCTCGGTCAGGGCGTGGTTGTCGAGGACGTCGCGGATGAGCTCCCGCTCGCGCTCGTCGGCCCCCTCGCCCTCGCGGACGTGAACCAGGAAAGCGTCGATGAGCTCGGCATCCGACCGGGCATGACGGACGCGCTGGGCGTAGGAGCGCTCGTCACTGACCCGCGGGGCGTCGGGGGTGTGCATGACCGTCGCGCAGTGGGGGAAGCGCTGCTGCAGACGCCGCATCGGGTCGATCTGAGGAGTGGTGTCGGTGTACTGCGCGCAGACCCACGCGTCTTCGGCATCCGCGAACCGCTCATCGGTGAGGAGGTCGTCAAGGGCCCCGCGCACCGTCACGAGGCGGCGAGGGACCGGCAGCTCGAGCCACTCCGCCTTCTCGAACCCGTTCTCGTCGAGGTCGACGAGCCAGGAGCCGCGCGGCTTGTCCTGCTCGCCGAAGCTGTAGTGGAGCGGCGCACCCGCGTACCGCACGCGCTCGGCAAGCGTCTGGCGGCCGTGGATGTGGCCGAGGGCGACGTAGTCGAGGTCGTCGAAGACCGACACCGGCACCACGTCGAGGCTGCCCTGGCGGATCTCGCGCTCGACTCCGGGGGTCGCCTCGACGCCGGCGGCGAAGCAGTGCGACATCACGACCGCGCGGCCGCCGCGCGCGGTGTGGTCGGCGCGGATCAGTGACATCGCGTGGGTAAGCGCGTCGTGCTGGGAGCGCATCGGCACCCCGGGCCACACGTGACGCACCAGCGCCGGCTCGAGGTACGGGATGCCGTAAACATGCACGGGTCCGGCCGCGTCGTCGATCGTGACCGGGGTGCCGACCGCGGCCGGGTCGGTGAGGACGAGGATGCCGTCGCGCAACAGTGCCGACTGGAAGCCGAGCCGCGCCGCGGAGTCGTGATTGCCGCTCGTGACGACGACCGTCGCGCCCGTCTCGCGGAGGGCGAGGAGGGTGTCGCTCAGGACCGGGTAGCAGGCCGCGGACGGCGCGGCGGAGTCGAAGACGTCACCGGCGACCAGCACGAGGTCGACGTCGTTCTCGCGCACCTGCGCGACGAGACGCTCGAGCACCCCGCGCAGCGCCTCCAGCGTCGAGTGCCCGTGGAACGAGCGCCCGATGTGCCAGTCGGAGGTGTGCAGGATGCGCATGCTTCCACGGTAGACGCGCCCTCCGACATCATCCGTCCGGCAGGCCGCAGCCGACCCGTGAAGGTGATCAGGAGGCGGCGGGCTCGGCATCCGTTTCGCGGCGGCGGGAGAAGATGTCGAGGATGCCGAGCACGAGGGCGATGAGCAGGAACAGCACGACCGCCCCCATGCCGAACGCGTACGCGTCGTGATAGGTCGACAGCGTCGGGGTGCCGTCGCCGACTTCGCGGTAGATCGTCGAATAGAACAGCGACAGCCCGACGGCGGTGCCGATCGCGGATCCGATCCGCTGGCCGAGCTGGCCGACGGATCCGGCGAGACCGCCGTCGCGGACGGGGATGTCGGCGAGGGCGAGTGTCTGATTCGGGGCGATGACGAGGCCGCCGCCGAGACCGCCGACGGCCATGACCCCCGCCATCGCGTACGGCGCGATCTCGGGAGGCAGGAAGAACGCCACCGCGGAGAGCGCGATCACCGCCACGAGGATGATCGCCAGACCGATGACGACGAGCGGGCGCCCGAATCGGTTCACGAGATTGCCGCCGACCCAGGATCCGACCGCGCTGATGACGGCGAATCCGATGCCGACCATGCCGGCGAAGACGGGTTCGAGGCCGAGGCCGAGCTGGAGGAACAGAGTGGTGAGGAGGAACAGCGCCGGCGCGGCGGTGAAGTACGACGCGGCAATGAGGGTGCCGTTGCGATAGGACGCGATGCGGAAGAGCCCGAAGGGCACGAGCGGCGCGCGACCGCTTGCGGCGTACCGGCGCTCCCACAGGAAGAAGAGCACCCCGAAGACGGCGAAGAGCGCGAGTGCCCACCATCGCGCCGGGTTGTCGTCGGGCGAGCCGGTCGTGAAGAGGAACGGCCACATCAGCGCGATCACGACGATGGCGAAGAGGAAGACGCCCATCGGGTCGAGTTCGATGCGGGTGCCGTCACGTTTGCGGACGCTGGGGAGCACCCAGATCGCCAGTCCGACCGCGGCGAGGCACAGCGGCACGTTCATCCAGAAGATCCAGCGCCAGCCGTCTTCGGGGCCGCCGAGGGCGATCAGGAGCCCACCGAGCGTCGGGCCGAACGCCGTGGAGATGCCGATCGTCGCGCCGAAGAGGCCGAATGCCCGCCCGCGCTCTTTGCCCTGGAACAGCTGCTGGATCGTGCCGATGACCTGCGGCATCTGGATGCCCGCGGCGATGCCCTGCACCAGTCGCCCGATCATGAGCGTCGTCGGATCGGGCGCGAGGGCGCACATCGCGCTTGCGAGCGTGAAGAGGGCCAGGCCGATGATGAACAGGCCGCGACGCGACCACTGGTCGCCCATGCGGCCGAACGGCACGAGCGCCAGACCGAAGGTCAGCACGTAGCCCGAGACCACCAGTTGCAGAGCCGTCGGAGATGCGCCGAGGGAGGCCTCGATCGAGGGGACGGCGACGTTGACCTTCGTCAGGTCGAGGATCGTGATGGCAGCGACGGAGACGCACACCCAGAATGCCCGCCATCGCTGGGGGTTCGTCAGCGGAATCGACAGGGTCGAGGGGGCGGTGGAAGCGGACGTGGACATCGGGTCCAACCTAGACCCGATCGCCGGGGAGGGGATCGGATGCCGCCCTCATCGACGAGCATGCCCGACGGTCGCCGCCGGCGCAGCGCCCGTCCTTATCGGGATTCGGATCGCTGGCACTCGCCGTTGATCTCGATGTCTCCGATCGGCGGCGCGACCGACGTCCGTGATCGGCTCTGGTCGTCGGGTCGTCGGCGCGAGGCCTTGAGAGATTGAAGCTTTGCGTCATAAGGGTGCAGGGTCGGGCGGCGGTGCGCCGCCGCTCCCCTCCGGGGGTGGTGCCCCACCTCCCGACGGCATGAATCTCACCAGCGGTGCCGGTGGGTGGTCGATGTAGACCCTCCCCGTCGGTGAGGTCCATTCGAGGACTCCGTCGCCGAGTTGCCGGACGCCCCAGGAGGTGAATTGCTTCATCGAGTGGTGTCGTTGACATAAGTGGCAGAGGTTTCGGATGTCGGTGGGGCCGCCGAGGGCGAAATCGAGGGTGTGGTCCAGCTCGCAGCGGATCGCGGGGCGTCGGCATCCGGGGAACCGGCAGTGTCTGTCGCGGGCCTTCAAAAATCGCGCCATCGAGGCGGTGCGCCGGTACGAGTCGGTGAACAGCACCTGCCCCGACACGGGGTGCACGACCATCCGCTCCCACGAGGCAACAGCCCCGGCGAGAGCGCGCGCGGTGGCGGGGTCGATCGGGGACGAGCCGACGAGGTCGACGGTGGTGGTGTCGTTCGCGGGGTCATCGTCTTTCCCCAGAAGAGCGAGGGCGGGGACGACGACCTGGACTTTCGCGCGGATCATCCCGAGGGTGCCGTTTCCGTCGCCGTCGATGGTGGGGTCTGCCAGGGGTGAGCCTGTGAGGAGCATGTCGCAGAAGATGTCCGCACGGATCTGGTCCCGCGTCCGACAGTCCGGCGTCGCGTCGGTGTCCGCGTCGGCGTCCGCCCCGCCGTCGCCGGGTGTGTTGCGGGCGTCGATGATCGAGGAGGCCTGCTCGTTGAGGCGGTCGCTGATTCCTTCCGCAAGCAGGGTCGGGAGGGTCGCGACGAGTTCCGACATCCCATCCGGCAACGGCGTGACACTCACCCGACGTTCCTCGCGAGCCTTCGCGTGCCGCTCCGCGAGCGTCCGCGGGTGCAACTCCTGCGCGAGGTGGTCGAGGCGGTCCTTCACACGCCCGACGGCTTGACCCACACACAGCTCCGCGGCCCGAGCGTCGAACTCCGCCCGCGCATCGCGGGGCAGCACCGTCCCGCACCGCAACACCGCGGTCGCGTGCGCCCGGGTGATGCGCCCTGCTTCCCACGCGGTCAAGGTGGCGGGGTAGCACTCGACCCATTCCATCGCCTGGTTGATCTGCGCTTGCATCGACCGGTCGGTGGTGAACGTCACCCCGGCAAGTTCCGCGGCGACGGAGCGGTAGACCATCTCCTGCGACCGTACTGACGCCGGCTGACGACGCGCCACCCGCTCCGCGACCGCCCCCGCACGGGCCTGGTTGCGAACGTTGCCGACTTCCATCGCCCCCAACGCCGGCGTCATCGCCTCGGCGTAGCGCGCGACCTCGTCCAGCTCGGCGAGGTCTTCCTCGCGGAACTCGATCAGGCAGCTCGTATTCATGTTCGAATACTAGCGATAGCCTCCGACATTCAAAGCGGATATCTCAACGACGTGGAAAGAGGTTCTGAAGCGATCGTTTACGGCAGGGGGCAGTCAGCCTGTTTGACGTTGTTGCGCCGGTCTCAGAGCCCGAATGCTCCTCCGCTGATCAGGATGAATACACCGAGCCCGATGAGGACGAGGGGGAACAGGACGTGTTCCCAACGTTCCAAGATCTCGGCGATCGGACGTCGCGTGGCGATGAACTTGGCCACGATGACGAGCACAGCAACGAGCGCGAGGAACACGACGCAGTATGCGACCACCGCCGCGGGTCCGACGTTGAGGAAAACGGGGACGTAGACGCCGATGTTGTCACCGCCGTTAGCGAAGGTGACCCCAGCTACGGCCCAGACAGCAACCTTCTTGCCTTCGATCTTCGCCTCATCGTCGTCATCGTCGTGCCGGCGGCGCCATGCTTGCCAAGCTGCCCATAGTCCTAACGCCAGCGGGATGAGGCCGAAGTATGGAATGACCTCGGGCGGAAGGAAGGCTCCGGCGCCGAGGGAAACGAGTACGGCAGCGCCGAGAATGCCGACGAATCCCAGGTACTGACCCGCCAGGATTCGAGTTGTCGTGCCGCGTTGCCCCGCGCCGCGGGCGAAGAATAGGGACAACACGATGATGTCGTCGATGTTCGTGGCTAGGAACAGACCGATCGCTTGGAGGACAGAGAGAATCATGTGTTCGCTTTCCGGAGATAGAGCAACAAGCCAAGTCCCACGCCGACGCCGAGGATGACGTCGGCAAGGTTGCCGATGAAGAGGTTGCCGTAGGCCAGGAAGTCGGTGACGTGACCGCGACCGAATCCGGGCGGAGCGAGCAAGCGGTCCAGCAGGTTGCCAACCGCGCCTCCCCACAGGAGTCCGATCGCGATCGCCCACCCAGCCGTTCGGGCGCGCGTCGCGGCGATGAGCAGCGCGATGGATGCGGCAGCGGCCAAGACGGTCAGGAGCCAGGTCGCGTCGGCGCCGAGAGACATCACGGTGCCAGGGTTGAACGCGAGCTGCAGCCCGAGCCAGTCTCCGAGGATGGGGACTCGGTCGGCCTCGCTGAGCCGTGCAAGGGCGAGTGCCTTCATGCCTTGGTCGACCCAGACGGCGACCGCTGCGACACCTACTGCGAGTAGGAACCGCAGCAATCGGCTTCGCGCGGACGCTCGGTCGGGCGAACTCGTCGCGTCCCCACGAGTGGCTCTGCCGAGAGTGATTCCGTCATCGGGCCGGGTCATGCCTTTCTCCGTCGCGCCGCTCGGAGCCCGTTGAGGATAACGACAACCTCTGCGACCTCGTGAACAAGGACGACGGCTGCCAGACCTAGGTATCCGGTAATCGCCAAGGGCAACAGCACCGCGATGATCGCGATGGACAGCACAACGTTCTGATTGATGATGTTGCGGCCACGGCGTGCGTGTTCCAGTGCCTGCGGGATAAGGCGCAGGTCATGTCCAGTGAACGCAACATCGGCCGACTCGATCGCGGCATCCGCGCCCTTCGCTCCCATCGCGATTCCCAAGTCCGCGGAAGCCAGCGCGGGGGCGTCGTTGATGCCGTCCCCGATCATGGCCGTGGGTTGCGACTTCGACAGTGCTGCGACAGCGGCAGCTTTATCCTCGGGGCGTAGCTCGGCGCGCACATCGCTGATCCCGGCCTGTGCGGCCAGAGCTGCGGCGGTGCGAGCGTTGTCGCCGGTGAGCATTGTCACCGCGATTCCACGTCGGGTGAGGGTTGCGATGACATCGGGAACTTCAGGGCGCAGCTCATCACGCACTCCTACCGCGCCAACAGGCTGGTCGTTGCGGTGCACGATAACCACAGTCATCCCCTCGGATTCCATTGCCTGCACCTCGCCGTCCAGCGAACCGGCGTCCAGCCAGCGCGGGCTACCAACCGCGATACGGGCACCGTCGAGCGTGCCAGAGATGCCGTGTCCGGCAGTCTCACTGACGGCCTCCGCGGTTCGGGCCTCGGAAACGGCGGTGGTGATCGCAGCAGCCAGGGGGTGCGTACTGTGACCCTCCAAGCTCGCCGCCCACGCGAGCACATCGTCCTCGGTCGTCCCCGCGACGGTGACGACGCGGGCCACGGTGGGCTCATTGCGGGTCAGGGTGCCGGTCTTGTCGACAGCGAGATGGCGGATCCCACCAAACCTCTCGAACGCGGCCCCGGACTTCACCACCACACCAAACTTCGATGCTGCACCGATCGCGGCTACGACGGTGAGCGGAACAGCGATCGCCAGGGCGCACGGGGACGCGGCGACCAGCACGACCAAGGCGCGGGTGATCCACAGCTCAGGATCGCCAGTCAGGAGCGAACCGAGCACACCGACCAGAACCGCGAGGATCATCACTCCGGGAACGAGAGGACGGGCGATCCGGTCAGCCAGTCGCGCCCGGTCGCCCTTCTCAGCTTGCGCCTGCTCGACCAGCTCGACGATCGTCGTCAGCGAGTTGTCGGTGCCAGCAGCGGTCGCCTCGATTTCGAGAACGCCTGTGGTGTTGATCGACCCGGCAGGGACTTCGTTGCCGGGATCGACGTCGACCGGGATCGACTCGCCCGTGATCGCTGAGGTATCCAGGCTGCTCCGCCCAGTCCGCACAATGCCGTCTGTGGCTACCCGTTCACCCGGGCGCACCACGAGCACGTCTCCCACGCGCAGATCCTTCGCCTCCACTTCGGACGTCGCGTCGCCTCTCTTGACGAGTGCGGTTTCGGGTACGAGCTTCAACAACGCCCGCAAGCCCGCGCGTGCACGGTCCATGGCCCTGTCCTCCAGCGCTTCCGCGATGGAGTACAGGAACGCCAACGCCGCGGCTTCCTCGACGTAGCCGAGGATGACTGCACCGGTAGCGCTGATCGTCATCAACAGTCCGATCCCGAGCTTTCGCTTCGCGAACAGCTTGCGCAGCGCACCCGGAACGAAAGTCGACGCACCCAACAACAGAGCCACCCAGAACAGCACCAGGCCCGCGGCCTCTGCGCCGGTCCACTCGCACACCAGGCCGGCGGCGAACACCACGCCGGAGAAAATCGGGATCAGAACGCCCGGGCTCCGGTACCACGGCCGGTCATCGTCATCATCGTCGTCGAGGTCGACATGCTCGACGTGCGAACCCGTGACCGAGCTCACGCCCGCAACTCCCCCGCCACGCATCCTTCGACCCCACAGTCCGGGTCCATGCACGGCACACTCTCATCGACCGCGAGCGTCACGTCAACCAGCGCCGTCAAGGCGCGGGCAAGGTGTGGGTCTGCGACCTCGTAGCGAGTCTGCCGCCCCTCGGGCTCAGCCACCACGATCCCGCACCCGCGCAAACACGTCAGGTGATTCGAGACGTTGGAACGAGACAGCCCCAGCTCCCGAGACAACACCGCCGGGTAGCTCGGTCCGTCAAGAAGGGTCAGCAGGATGCGCGAACGAGTAGGGTCAGCCATCGCCCGCCCGAGCCGGTTCATCACGTCAAGTCGATCTGAAATAGTCAGCATACGATGACTATACATTGTGCGATGTATAGTTTACCGCCGTCTTCATGCATCCTCAAACGGCTTCCACCGGTTCGAGACGCTCGCCTGGGCGGGCATCACTTCCGGCATCGTCGACGCCTGGCCGGCGGCGCCAAAGACGACCCGGGTATCAAGGCTGCCTTTCGGGAATAGACCGGCACCCGTTGAGTTGGATACCCCTAGGGGGTATCTTGTGAGCATGAACGGTTACACCGACAACAAGGCGGATCTGCGTAAGCGATTGAGTCGGGTTGAGGGTCAGGTGCGGGGTATCTCTCGGATGGTCGATGAGGACAAGTACTGCATCGACATCCTGACGCAGGTCGCTGCGGCCACGAAGGCGCTTGAAACTGTGGCGTTGTCGCTTCTCAGCGACCATCTGAGTCATTGCGTCGCCCAGGCAAGCGCTGAGGGTGGCGAGGTTGCCGCGGAGAAGGTTCGCGAAGCAAACGATGCCATCGCTCGCCTGGTCCGTTCATAACCACTCGTCAAACTACTTGGGAGGAACTCACCATGACTGACCGCATCGAACTTGGACTGAAGGACGCGAACGCTGGTTGCGCGTGCTGCGCCGCTCCATCGAACACCGAAGCATCCACTCCTGTCACGACCCCGGTCTCGGAGGATGTCCTGGTCACCGGGATGACGTGCTCACACTGTGTGTCGAGCGTCAGTGAGGAACTGAGCGCCCTGGACGGTGTCGCGTCCGTCACCGTCGACCTGAACACTGGCGGCCCGTCCCGAGTGACGATCCACAGCGCATCCCCTGTCGATCCCGCTGCCGTGAGGGCTGCGGTCGAAGAGGCCGGCTACAGCCTCGCGACCGGTCACGCCTGACCCACTATCCGTCCGCGCCCGGGTCATCCCCGGGCGCATCCGAGCAAGGGTTTCCGATGAGCCAGCACGACGAACACACCCATCACACTGGACACGAGAATCACGGCGGTGCGCCGACAGCGCAGCATGACCACGCGGCGATGAGCCACGATCACGGCGCTCCTCAAGAACACGCCGGTCACAGCGGTCACGAGGGCCACGCCCGCCACGCCGGCCACGGCGATCACGTGGGCCAGTTCCGGCGATTGTTCTGGATCATGCTGATCCTCGCGGTCCCTGTTGTCGGGTTCTCGATGATGTTCTCGATGCTGCTCGGGTACCCGCTGCCGGAGGCCGCGTGGATCGGGTGGGTATCCCCGGTTCTCGGGACGGTCATGTACGTGTGGGGTGGTGCCCCGTTCCTCACCGGCGCGGTGAGTGAGCTGCGTGCCCGTAAGCCCGGCATGATGCTGCTGATCGCCCTGGCGATCACTGTGGCGTTCCTCGCATCCTGGGGTGCGAGCCTCGGGCTGCTGCATCACGAGCTGGACTTCTGGTGGGAGCTGGCGCTGCTAATCGTGATCATGCTGCTCGGTCACTGGATAGAAATGCGTTCGCTCGCACAGACGACCTCAGCGTTGGATTCCCTGGCTGCGTTGCTGCCCGACGAGGCGGAGAAGATCGAGGGAGATACGACCGTGACGGTCGCCCCGTCTGATCTGCAGGTGGGTGACATCGTGGTGGTGCGCCCGGGTGGGCGGGTGCCCGCGGACGGGAGGATCGTGCAGGGCTCGGCCAGCATGGACGAGTCGATGATCACCGGCGAATCGCGCCCGGTACGTCGCAGCGACGGCGACCAAGTCATCGCCGGCACCGTCGCCACCGATTCCGGGGTCCGGGTCGAGATCACCGCAATCGGTGAAGACACTGCTCTCGCCGGGATCCAGAAACTGGTGACCGAGGCGCAGAACTCATCCTCACGAGCGCAGCGACTCGCAGACAAGGCGGCAGGGTGGCTGTTCTGGTTCGCACTCGGCGCTGCCGCCATCACCGCGATCGTCTGGACGGTCGTCGGCCTGCCCGACGCCGCAGTGATCCGCACGATCACCGTGCTGGTAATCGCCTGCCCGCACGCTCTGGGCCTGGCGATTCCGCTCGTCGTGTCGATCGCGACCGAGAGGGCCGCGCGTGGAGGCGTTCTGATCAAGGATCGTCTCGCGCTGGAGAGCATGCGCACCGTCGATACCGTCCTGTTCGACAAGACCGGCACGCTCACCAAGGGCACTCCCGCTGTGACCGCGATCGACCCCGTCTCCGGAACCGACCCTGATCAGTTGCTGGCGTGGGCGGCGGCCGCGGAAGCAGACTCCGAGCACCCGCTCGCTCGCGCGATCGTGAACGCGGCGAAGGAGAAGACTCTCACGGTCTATTCCTCCTCCGACTTCGAATCTTCCCCGGCGGTTGGGGTGCGTGCACGTGTCGATCGACGCATCGTGCAGGTCGGTGGCCCGTACATGCTCGAGCAGGAGCACGCCTCCGAGCTGCCGGTCGCCGACGAATGGCGCGATGAGGGGGCGATCATCCTCCACGTGCTCGTCGACGGCCAGGTCGCCGGAGCGCTGCGTTTGGCGGATGAGATCCGCTCGGAGTCGCGTCACGCCGTCGACGCCCTCCATGAGCGCGGCGTGCAGGTGGTCATGATCACCGGTGACGCCGACGCGGTTGCCGCCTCGGTCGCGAGCGAACTCAGCATCGACCGCTACTTCGCCGGGGTCCGACCGGAGGACAAGGCCTCGAAGGTGAAAGAGCTTCAGGGCGAAGGCCGCAAGGTCGCGATGGTTGGAGACGGTGTCAACGATGCCCCCGCGCTCGCGCAGGCCGACGTCGGTATCGCCATCGGCGCGGGAACGGATGTCGCGATCGCGTCCGCGGGCGTCATCCTCGCCAGCGACGACCCCCGTTCGGTGCTGTCGGTGATCGAGCTGTCGCGGGCCAGCTACCGGAAGATGAAACAGAACCTCTGGTGGGCCGCCGGCTACAACCTGCTCTCCGTCCCCCTCGCGGCCGGCGTGCTCGCCCCGATCGGGTTCGTGTTGCCCATGTCAGTGGGTGCGCTGCTGATGTCTCTGTCGACCATCGTGGTCGCCCTCAATGCACAGCTGCTGCGCCGACTGGATCTGCGCCCGGACGCGGTGACGGGCACGTAGCCGGGAATCAGAGGCGCATAGTCTGCGGTGTTAGCATCCTGAGCAGAGTGGAGGGTCCCCGCATGCATGTCGCGTTTCGCAGCGCACGCCCGCAGCTGTCGCTGCGCGCGCTGTTGATGCTCGGCGCGGCCACGCTCATGGTCATCGTCGGGCTGTTGGCCATGCACACCTTCACCGCCGAACCAGCCGGGCACGGATCGCCCGGGCTCACCCACTCAACATCCGCAGCCGGCGATGAGCACGCCCCTGACGTGATGGGCACCGCCTGCGATGGGCCCTGTCACGTAAGCACCGGGCCCGACCAGGGCCACAACGACATGCTGACGGCCTGCGTGCTCGCGCTACTCGCCGGCCTCCTGCTGCTGCTTCCTCCGACGCTGATCCACGGTCGCGGCCTGCCCCTTCACCGAGCGATGAGCCTGGTGAGATGGGGTGCGACCGGTGTTTTTCCGCGGGCTCCCTCGCTCACGTTCCTTTCGATAAGTCGCACCTGAGTAGTCGCCGCCGACCCGAGCGGTCGGTTTCGTGGCGCCGCCTGGCGCCGCTATTTGCGAACCCTCATACGACTTATCGAAGGAACAATCATGAACAAGAAGATCGCCCTCGCTGTCAGCACCGGCATTCTGACACTCGCGCTGGCGCTCAGCGGCTGCGCGGACAGCGGCACCGCGCCGTCCAGCGAGACCACCTCCCCGTCGCAGTCGTCGTCGACCTCACAGGCGACTGAGGCGGATGAGATGTTCGTCACGATGATGATCCCGCATCACCAGCAAGCCATCGAGATGGCCGACATCCTGCTCGCCAAGGACGGGGCAGACCCACGCGTGGTCGAGCTCGCCGAACAGATCAAAGCAGCGCAGGGTCCCGAAATCGACAAGATGCTCGGATGGCTCGAAGACTGGGGCGTGGACTACGACCCTGACTCCATGGGCGGCATGGACCATGGGTCAATGGGCGGTGACGACAGCATGATGTCCGAAGAAGACATGACCCTGCTGGAGAACGCAGACGCCGCCGAGGCCAGCCGTCTGTTCCTCGAACAGATGATCGTGCACCACGAAGGTGCCGTCGACATGGCGC
Organism: Microbacterium aurantiacum; assembly: GCF_031625015.1. Taxonomy (NCBI): domain Bacteria; kingdom Bacillati; phylum Actinomycetota; class Actinomycetes; order Micrococcales; family Microbacteriaceae; genus Microbacterium; species Microbacterium aurantiacum. The sequence continues at coordinate 1,625,314 of NZ_JAHWXH010000001.1, read as the reverse complement.
AAACTGCCCTTGACGACGCGCAGAGCCCGGACGTCCTCGACCTCGCCCAGCAAGTGATCGACGATCAGACCGCAGAGATCGCCACAATGCAGGAACTCCTGGAACAGCTCTAGGACCCGACTCGGGCGGGCCCAGAAACGTTCGGCCCGCCCTCACCGGCCACCTCTTTGCCACGCCCTCGACATCCATTACATGTCGGTGCGCTCCTGCCGCGCGCCGCGAAGCCAGGCCGTCCCGCGGCCGCCACCGGAAGCCATCATGAAACGCTCACTCCTTCTCGCCACTGCCACGGTGACCGCCCTCGCCGTCATCGCCACCGGCTGCACCGCAACACCGCTCGGAAACCCCGACTCGGCACCCCGCATCGACCACATCCACGGCATCGCCGAAGACCCACGTGGCGATGACCTGCTCATCGCCACGCACAACGGCATCTTCACCCTCGACCCCGGCGGGAAGATCTCCGGCCCGATCGGCGGACACGATTTCGACGCCATGGGATTCACCGCCTGGAAAGACACGCTGTTCGCGTCCGGACACCCCGGGGAAGACACCCCGCCTGAACTGGGAGCCCCGAACCTCGGCATCATCCGCAGCGACGACTACGGGAACTCCTGGTCCCCGATCGCCCTCAACGGGACCACCGACTTCCACGTCCTGACCGCAGGACCCGACGGCGTCCTGTACGGCATCCCTTCCAGTCAGGTGAACCTACTCACCAGCACCGACGAGGGAAGCACCTGGACAGAGCGTGCACCCCTCGGCGCCGCTGATCTCGCCGCCACCGAATCCGGCGTGTACGCCGCCGCCGAAGAAGGCCTCCTCCTCAGCACCGACGGCGGCAACACCTTCACGCCCGTCGATGCGGCCCCTGTCCTGTACGCCCTGGAGGCGCGCACGGACGGCACCCTTCTTGGTGCTGGTACGGACGGCGTCCTGTGGTCACAGGACGAAAGCGGTGCCTGGCAGCAGCTGGAATCGCTGCGCGGCGCCGTGCAAGCCCTCTCCGTCATCGACGAGCGCATCATCCTCGTTGACGACCGTGGCATCGTCGAGATCTCCACAAACGGCACGACCGTCCTCAGCCCCGCCCAATAGGGGGGCGGATACCGACAAAGCCCCGCGCTCCAAGACTTCTCATGAACAAGCCCAAGAACCCACTGCGGAATCTCACGTTCTTCATCACAGCCGCGACGATCGCCGTCGCCCTCCTCGCCATCGCCAGTTTCCTCACGATCGGAGCGATCTTCCAATGACCCGCGCCGGAACCCACCCGCTCGATCCTGTGCGAACGCATCGACGCCTCGTTCGCCTCGGGTACGTGCTCCTGGCCACGGGCCCGGTCCTCGCACTCGCGCACTTGCTGAGCGACACGCAATCGACCGATGCCGCCTGGTGGACCTACACAGTCGCCAGCTACGACATCGCGCTGATCATCGTCATGGCTGCCGTGGCATTGATCCTGCGGGATCCCCCGCCTGGGGGAACGGATCAGCGAGACACTGCGCCCTGAGCGTTGAGGCCGCATCACGGCTGGGGTTACCATGCCCTCCCGGGGTATTCAACGGGGTGCCGCAGGCGACACCGTGATCGTAGTTTGAGAGTTCCAGGACGACGAGAGGATTCGATCATGACTGTCGTGGCAGAAATGCTCCGCTCCTATCCGAAGGACCTCGGACAGGTCGACCAGAAGGCGCTCGTGGACTGTATCGAGGCCTGCATGGACTGCGCCCAATCGTGCACCGCATGCGCGGATGCGTGCCTGAGCGAGGAGATGGTCTCAGAGCTCACGAAGTGCATCCGCACGAACCTGGACTGCGCCGACCTCTGCGACACCACCGCGCGCATCCTGTCCCGACACACCGGCTACGACACCAACCTCACCCGGGCAGCCCTGGAAGCGTGCCGCACCGCGTGCGCGAGCTGCGCCGACGAGTGCGAGAAGCACACCATGCACGAACACTGCACCGTGTGTGCCGCGGCCTGCCGGCGATGCGAAGACGCGTGCGCCACGCTCCTCGCAACCCTCTGAACCGGACGCTCGTCAACCGCGCGACGCGCAACCAATCCAGACGAACAGGTGAATCACATGTCACAGGATGCCCATGAAGGAAGCGAACGACAAGCAAAGGACAAGAAGCACGGCTCGCTGAAGATGTACCTGCGTTTCGCGGCGATGATCCTCACCGGCATGGTCGTGATGTACTGGACGATGTTCGCCGGAGTGTGGGAATGGGGACACATCCGCTTCAGCGAGAGCCGCATATTCATGGCTCTCACCATGGGCGGCGCCATGGGCCTCGTTATGCTCGCCTGGATGCTGAACATGTACAAGAACACCGAAGCGAACATCGCCGTCGTCATCGTCAGCGTCCTCCTGCTCGGAGGCGGCGTCGCGCTCGACCGTAGCCAGATCACCGTCGACGACACCGCATACATGCGGGCCATGATTCCCCACCACTCCCTTGCGATCACCAGATCTGAACGAGCGCAGATTCAGGACATCCGGGTCTGCGAGCTCGCCGTCGGGATCAGCGAAGCTCAGCGGCGAGAGATCCTAGAAATGGACTGGCTGATCGACGATATTGAACGCAACGGACTCGCCACGACACCCGAGGACGCGCAGAACCGGCCCGTTCCCGACTTCGACCGGGCTGCCGACCGTGAATGCACCGACGACGAGTAGCGACGCCCGGGCGTGGCCCAGATGTCTGCGACGAGATAGTCACCGAGGTCCGCTGAAAGTCCCCACCACCGAATGAGTTTCGGAGAGCCACTGCGGCAACTCGCCGTGAGACTCTAACCGAATCAGTCAGAAACGATGAAATTCGAGGCCCTCCGCAACGCCCCAAAAGCCCGCCCGGGGCAGCTCGCGAATCGTCGCCGAGTCGATACCCGGGCGTAACACCCGGCGTCCTATCGTGGACCATGGCGCCTTCTTCCGATTCCGCAGCCCGGTCCACCGTCGTCGCCCTCGTCGGATGCGACAGCGACGAGCTCCTCGAGGGGATCTCCGACCTCCCCGCCGTCGCCGCCCTGTCTCTGCGCGGCCAGGATCCGACCGACGCGGCGCTCGCGATCGCGACGCGTCCGCAGCCCTACGTCGTGCATGACGCCGACCCGCTCGAACACGTCGCCGCCGCGTGGGTGGAGCTCTTCCAAGAGCGCGCCACCCTCGGCACGCTCGAGGTCGAGGTGGAGGCGCTTCTGGCGCTGTTCGCGTCCGGCGCGGCGTTCATGCCCGACTACTACGTCGTCGCCTCCCCCGGCGCGGTCGAGGGCGAGTGGCGGCACTGGTGGTTCGGAGCCCTCGCCCATCACGCCCCGGCGCGCGTGCTCCCGATCGAGGGGTCGGCCACCGCCCTCCGCCAGCGACTCCGGAGCCTCCCGGCGTCTCGCCCGTGGCCGGACCCGGCGTCGTGGCTTCCGGCGGTGCACTTCGACATCCCGGACCGCGTAGGGCTCTACGGCGCACGCGGTGCCGCCTGAGTCCGCGGTACCCTCGCCCGTGGCCTCGATCCTGTCCTACACGCACGCCGGCGCGACGCTCGTCGCCGAACTGCGCAACGAAGGAACCGGCATCGGCCCCGGTCCGTTCCTCCTCATCCATGGGATCGGCATGGGCCGGAGCGTGTTCACGGACCTCATCTCGCACCTCGACGATGCGGCCCCCGTCGTCGCCGTCGACCTGCCGGGATACGGCGAAGCGCCACCGCCCGTCCGGGTCCTGACGATGGAGCGCACCGCCGACCTGCTCGCGGCGTTCCTCGAGCATCACATCCGGGTCCCCGTCGTGGCGATCGGCCACTCGATGGGGTCTCAGATCGTCGTGGAGCTCGCGGCCCGGCATCCGTCACTGGTGTCGCACGTCGTCCTCGTCGGTCCGACGATCGATCCCGAGGCACGATCGGCGCTGCGGCAGATCTGGCGGCTCGCACGCGACCTCATCGACGAGAGCCCCCGCGTCATCACCATCGGCGCCCGCGAGTACATGCGGGCGGGGCCCCGCCTGCTGACGAAGTTCCGCGCGATGATGGCGCACCGCCCGGAGCGGGCGATGCCGCGCGTGACCGCACCCACCCTCGTCGTCCGTGGCGAGCACGACCTCGTCGCCCCGCGCCGCTGGTGCACCCGCATCACCGAGCTCATCCCCGCCGCGAAGCTGACCGAGATCCCGCATCACGGTCACGAGACGATGATCCGGGATGCCGCACCCGCCGTCGCCCGCATCCTCCCGTTCGTGGCGAGATGAGCGGGCGCGGCGGAAGGCGTCAGGGGCGATCGGGAGCTGCGGCGTCGCCCGTAGAGATCTGACGCACGAGTTCATCGATCTCGTCGTCGGGGAGCGCGATGCCGGTCTGCTCGAGACGCTGCGCGAGCACGTGGCGAATCTCGTCGAACGTTCGGGTGCCGACATCCGATCGGGTCTGCGCGACGATGCCGGCGACCTTCGCGACGTCATCGGCGTTGTTCTGCGACATCGCGGGAAGTCGCTGCTCGGCGGCATCCCCGAGGCCGTTCTTCCGCTGCGCCTCACCGACGGTGAGGGTGTCGCGATCGGCGTCCTGACCGTGGTGGTCGGCGCTGCCGACCACACCGGTGCCGACTGCCTCGTGGCTCACGCCGTTGTCGCCGGTGTTCTCGCCTGTCGTGCTCATGGCGCACTCCTCTCGTCCGTGCACCAGCCTCACACCGCGACGCCGCCGATCCACGGCCTTGACAACACCCCTCAGGTGCGCTTCGGCTCCGTACGCGCGGCCGCGGCCTGGTCGCGGTCGCGCGCGATCTCGCGGCCGACGACCGCCGCCCCCGAGGTCAGCAGCGCCCGCCGCCAGGGCAGGGTGCCTTCGATCTCGATCTGAATCGACATCGACAGCACCGTCCGGATGAGGACGATGATGCCGAGGATCAGGGCGTCTTCCATCGACGGCTTTGACGTGATCGTGCGGATGAGGTCGGCGGCGACGAGCACCTCGAGGCCCAGGAGGATCGCTCCTCCGAGCGTCGTGCGGAGCGTCGTGAACGCGGCCTGCCCTCCGTCGCCGCGGGCGAGAGAACGGATGCCGAGCACCACGGCGACGACGAATCCGATCACCATGGCCGTCGCGCCGATCAGTTCGAACGCGATCGCGACGGCGACGAAGACCTCTTCCAGGTTCACGCCGCCAGCATAGGGTGCGGGAGGCGTCAGACCGAACGCCGATCGGCGAGGATCGCGGCACGCTCGGGGTGGTCGGCGAACCAGTCGGCGACGTACCAGCACACCGGGGAGACCCGTCGGTCGCCCAGCCCCTCGATGTCGGCGACGGCACGCTCGACGACCTCGGCGGCGTATCCGTGGCCGCGGAAGGTCGGAACGGTGTACGCGCGCGTCAGGGCGACGGTACGGCCATCGTCGCGGTAGTCCAGGACACTGACGAGGTCGCCACCGTCGTGGAGGGTGTAGCGCGACGCGTCGGGTTCATGGGAGAAACGCAGATCGGTCACAACGACAGGCTACGCCTGCGGCGCCCGGCCAGCCGCCGCTCGCACCCCGGTCGCGGCGACTTCACGGGCGTCAGGGCGTGACGCCGGTGCGCGCGAGCTCCCCGTACCAGCGTCCGGAGTCCTTCACCGTGCGCTCGAGGGTGTCGAAGTCGACGCGGACGATCCCGAAGCGCTTGGCGTAGCCGTAGCCCCACTCGAAGTTGTCGAGCAGCGACCAGACGAAGTAGCCGCGCAGGTCGACCCCGCGCTCCATCGCGCGGTGCGCGGCGGTGAAGTGACGGCGCAGGTAGTCCAGACGCTCCGGATCGGGGACCGAGCCGTCATCGGCGACGACGTCGTCGAAGGCGACACCGTTCTCGGTGACCATCAGCGGCTGGTCGGGGAACTCCTCCCCCAGCGCCACGAGGAGCTCCTCGAGGCCTTCGGGGGCGATGTTCCACCCCATCGCCGTGTACGGTCCGGGCTGTTCGAGGAACTCCACGACCGTGTCGCTGCCAGGCCACGCCGTCGCCCCGGGGACGCCCTTGTGCCCGTCGTTCGTCTGCTTCGGCGAAACGCCGTCCCACATCCGCACGGTGGCCGTGGAGTAGTAGTTGACGCCCAGCACGTCGATCGGCTGACGGATGTCGGCGAGGTCGCCGTCACGGACGAACGACCAGTCGGAGACCTCACGGGTGTCGGCGAGGAGATCGTCCGGATACGCGCCGTGCAGCATCGGACCCGTGAACGCCCGGTTCGCCAGGGCGTCGATGCGACGCATCGCCTCCGCCGCACCGTCTCCCTCGCCCCGCAGCACGTGGAAGTTGAGGGTCACCGAGTACTCGGGGTCTCCGGTCGAGGTCGCCCGGAGCGTCTGGACGGCCCGCCCATGGGCGAGGTTCAGGTGGTGGACGGCGGCGAGCGCGGCATCCGGCTCGTGCCGTCCCGGCGCGTGCCCGCCCTGTCCGTAGCCGAGGTAGGCCGAGCACCACGGCTCGTTGAGCGTGGTCCAGGTGTGCACGCGGTCGCCGAGCGCCGCGCCCATGACCTCCGCGTAGCGCTCGAACGCGTCGGCGGTCGCGCGGACGGGCCAGCCGCCGGCATCCTCCAACGCCTGCGGGAGATCCCAGTGGTACAGCGTCGCCACGGGACGGATGCCGCGCTCGAGCAGCCCGTCGACCAGCCGCGAGTAGAAGTCGATGCCCGCCTGGTTGACCTCGCCGGTCCCGGTGGGCATGATGCGGGGCCACGCGATCGAGAAGCGATACGCCCCGAGGCCGAGGTCGGCCATGAGGTCGAGGTCGGCCTCCACCCGGTGGTAGTGATCGCAGGCGACGTCGCCCGTGTCGCCGTTCCACACCTTCCCGGGGGTCTTCGAGAACGTGTCCCAGATCGACGGCCCGCGGCCGCCTTCGTCGAACGCGCCCTCCACCTGATAGGCGGCGGTCGCCGACCCGAAGGTGAAGCCCGCGGGGAAGACGAGTCCGCTGTCGCGGTAGTCGGCGCGGCCGGTCGTCGTGGTCGTGGTCGTGGTCGTGGTCATTCGGTCACTCCCGTGCGATCGATGGTGAAGGAGGCGGTGCGACCGTCGGGCGTCGCGATCCGACGCTCGATGGTACCGCTCCCACCCGGGGTGCTGCCACCAGGTCGGGCCTCCCGACGAAGTGCTACACAAAGGTCGCGCGCCTCTCCGATTGCGAACCCCACCGGCGTCGGCATGGGCGATCTGTCACATTTCGTCACACGTCGCGGGGCACCTTTTCCGCAATTTGACCGTCACGGAAACACTCGGTCATAATCAGCCGCATGACTGACAACGCACGCTCTCTGTCCGCCTGGGAGGCGAACGGGACTGCCGGCATGATGATGGCCGGCCGCGTGGCGCTGTGTTGTCGAATGTGCCACTAGCACGGTGATCCCCGCCGGATCCGCCCGTTGGAGCGAGCCTTCGACGCGCATCGGATCCCCCGAGGCGCCGCGCGGACGCGTCGATCACGCGCCGTCGGAGTCCTCGCACACCGCCCCGTCCGGGCATCCGTCGCCTCAGAGCGATCGAAACGCAGAACCCTCTCCCGGCCACCCACGCCGACGACCTCCCGGGGTTCACCTCCTTCAAGGACCATCATCATGTCGAACACCGCACTCCTCGAGCGTCCCGCCGCCCCCATCCGTCGCCTCCGCCCCGTGAACCGCCCGACCGTGCCCGCAGAGGCGTCCGCCGAGACCGCGTCGGCCCCGACTCCCGCCGCGTCCGGCGACACCGGCGCATCCGGCAGCGCCGGCAGCGCCGCCGCGCGCAGCCTCCCGCCCGGCACCGCACCGCGCGGCTTCGCGCTGTACGTCGGCATCGACGAGGCCAAGGCCTCCGCAGCCGGGGTGAACCTCGGCGTCCTCGTCGACGCGCTGCGCCGCACGCTCGCCGACCTCGCCCCCTCGGCCGAGACCTACGCCACCGTCGCCCTCGCGCCCGTCGGCGCCGGCGGACGTGACGTCGACGTCGTGCGGCTCGCGCTCCACGAGCCGTCCGCGGTCGCCCGCACGAAGCAGGATGAGCCGCTCGAGGAGGACGCCGTCGCCGGCGGCGTCGTGGTCGACATCTCCCGCAAGCGCGTGCTGATCGACGGCGAATCGGCAGCCTTCACGTTCAAGGAGTTCGAGCTCCTGCAGTACCTGGTGCTGCGCGAGGGCCGCACGATCGAGCGCACCGAGCTGGTCACGTCGCTCTGGCAGGCCGCCAGCGACGAAGAGGCGCCCGGCGAGCGGACGATCGACGTGCACGTGCGGCGTCTGCGCGCCAAGCTCGGCCGGTACGAAGACATCGTGCGCACCGTCCGGGGCGTCGGATACCGCTTCGATCGGCACGCCGACGTCGTGATCCACTACGGCCACGGCACGCCGTCGCCCGACCGCTTCTGACCGCCGCGCCCGTCTCGCACGGCATCCGTCGTCGGTTCGTGTGGCGCATGTGGCCCCCTCGGGCTCTGTGAGGCGGCCACGACCGCCACACGAACGCGCTCGCGGCGGGCGACGTCGGCGGTGCGACGTAGGGTCGAGGGCATGACGATCGTCGAGCGCACGCGCGAGCAGGTCCGCGCGCGTCCGGCGAGCCCGCCGCACACCCAGGCGCCACCTCACCCCCAGGCGCCGGCACGACCCGAAGCGCCGCTGCAGACCGAGTACCGACCGCGGCATCCGCTCGACCTCCGCCGCACGGTGATGTTCCAGCGCCGCGGCGCGAACGACCCCACGATGACGATGGCGGGCGCGGTCATCTGGCGTGCCAGCCGCACTCCCGAGGGCGTCGCGACGCTCGCTCTGACGGATGCCGGATCAGGCGTCGTCCGCGCGGCGGCCTGGGGGCAGGGGCGCGAGTGGGCGATCGCCCACGTCCCCGACCTCTGCGGCGCGCGCGACGATGCCACCGGATTCGCCGCCGAGCGACATCCGCTGGTCGCGGAGCTCTTCCGCCGGATGCCGGGGCTCCGCCTCGGGCGCACCGACGGGGTGTTCGACGCCCTCGCCTGCGCGATCTTCGAGCAGAAGGTCACGGGGATGCAGGCCTTCGCCGCGTGGCGGCGGATCGTCTCCGCGTTCGGCGAGACGGCGCCGGGCCCGACGCCGCGCCCGATGGCGGCGCCCCCTGACATCGACGGCTGGCGGGACATCCCCTCGTGGGCGTGGCACCGTGCAGGTCTCGAACCCCCGCAGTCCAAGACCGTCGTGCGCGCCGCACGGAGGGGCCGCTCGATCGTCCGCGCCGTCGAGGCCGCGGGCGACGGCGAAGCGGTCGACCGGGTCCTCGTCTCGCAACCCGGGATCGGCCCGTGGACGTCGGCCGAGACGCGCATCCGCGCCCTCGGCGACCCCGACGCCGTGAGCGTGGGCGACTTCCACCTCGCCCACGAGGTCGGCTACGCCCTCGCCGGAGCGCGCACTGACGACGACGGGATGCTGGCGCTCCTCGAACCGTGGAGCGGGCAACGGCAGCGCGTCATCCGACTCCTCGCGGCCGGTGGCGTGCGCGAGCCGCGCAAGGCGCCACGCCTCCACCCCGAGGACCACCGCGACCGCTGACCACGACCACTGAAGCGACCAGGAGCACCGATGCCGTTCGACCCCGTCCCCCTCGACCACACCTTCACTGCCCCGATCGGCGTCGACGTCAAAGGGGAGGTCTGGGCCTGTGTTGAGATGCCCGGTTCCGCCGAGTTCTTCGGCACCGGCCGCTCGGTGCGCGTCGACCTCACGGTCGATGAGGTGCCGCTGACGGATGTCGGCATGATGGTCACCGGCACGGGCGGTCACATGGTCTCGCTGAACGCCGCCGTCCGCCGGAAGCTCGGCAAAGACATCGGCGACACCGTCACCGTTCACCTCACGCGACGCGTGAAGTAGGTCACCGCGAAACCCTGCCGTCCGGGGCGGGGGCGCGATATCCTGGGCGCGCAATGGACCGCGGAGTCGCGATCCCCGGAGGAGTACCCGAATGCTCGCCACGTTGCCCGATGCGCCCGCGAACGTGCTCGCGTTCCGCGCCGTGGGTTCCGTCCACGCCGACGACTACCGCACGGTGCTCGATCCGGCGATCGACCGCGTGATCGCCGACGGCGGCACCGTCAATCTCGCCCTCGTCTTCGGCGACGACTTCGACGGCTATTCCTTCGGCGCGCTGTGGCAGGACGCGCGTCTGGAGAGCAAGCCGGCGAGCTCGTGGGGCCGCATCGCCCTGATCACCGACCACACCGCCGTGGCCGAGATCATCCACGCGATCGCCTTCCTGTTCCCCTGCGAGCTGCAGATCTTCCGGACCTCCGCGAAGGACAAGGCGATGACCTGGGCCTCGCGCGCACCGGAACGCCCGACGAGAACGGATGCCGCCCCCTAGGCTGAGCGCATGACTACCCCCCGCTCGCGCTGGACGCGCGGCCGCTCCGGCTGGGCGCTCGGCACCGCCCTGATGTTCGCGCTCGGCATCATGTTCGGACTCATCTGGGAGAACCTGCTGCTGGGCATCGTGATCGCCGCGGCGGTCTCGATCGGCTGGCTGATCGCGTACGAATCCTGGCGCGGACGCAACGTGGGGCTGGAGAACCGCGACGACGACGGCGCGCAGCTCTAGCGGCAGCGGCGAGCACCGGAGGCCTGGACGATGCGGATCGCGATCGCGGGTGCCACGGGACGCGTCGGCGTCCCGGCCGTCGAGATCGCCCGCGCCCGTGGACACGACGTCGTCGCCCTGACCCGCTCCGACGGCGTCGACCTCGTCACCGGCGCCGGAGCGGATGCCGCCCTCGGGGGCGTCGACGTCGTCATCGACGTGACCCATCACGAGACCCGGAGCACTCGCCGGTCGGTGGACTTCTTCACCGCGGTCACGACCACTCTGTTCGATGCGGAGGTCCGGGCGGGCGTCCGACACCATATCGCCCTGTCGATCGTCGGCATCGACGGCCAGAGCTCCGGGTACTACGCCGGCAAGCTCGCTCAGGAGGCGGCGGTGCAGGCGGGACCGGTCCCGTGGACGCTGCTCCGCGCCACGCAGTTCCACGAGTTCGCGGGGCAGATCTGGGAGGTCGCTTCCGTCGGCCCCGTCCACCTGGCGCCCCGGATGCGGACGCAGCCGATCGCGGCGCGCGAGGTCGCGTCGCACCTCGTCGACCTCGCCGAGGGCCGCCCGCGCGGACGCGCCCGCGACCTCGCGGGTCCGCACGAAGAGAGCCTCGTGGCCATGGTCCGCGCCTACGGCCGGGCGATCGGGCGTCCGGCGACGCGCTGGCGTGTGCCCGCCGTCTCGCTCCCGGGCGCGTTCGGCCGATGGCAACGCGACGGTTCCGCCCTCCCGGGTCCGGATGCGACCCTCGGCGAGCAGACCTTCGCCGAATGGGTCGAGGAGACCCGCGCGGCGCGGTGACCCCGCACGCAGTGAACGCCGGCTGAACAACCCCTGAGTCGCCTTGCCGCGGATCGATGCGGCCGACTACGGTAACCGGGGGCGCTCTGCGCCCGCCCCCGAACCGCGAGAGCGAGGTGATCCTGATGCCCAGTGACAGTTGCAGTCCTCGGCCGGACGCCGCGCACCCTCGCGATCTCGTTTCCTGAGCGCGACACCCGCGCGTCCGGCGATCATCCGGATGCCGCTCCCGTCGGCATCCGGCATCCGTTCGCCCTCGTGCGAGCCGTTCGTGCGCGACAGGAGTGAGATCCGTCATGACCCCCGAGCAGACCCGTGCCCTCGATGACCGTGTGCTGGCGATCGAACAGGCCCTCAGCGCCGACGATCTGCCCGCGACGTCGTCGCTGATCGCCGACGCCCCCACCCACGAGGTGGTGGCCGTGATCGAACGGCTGGACGCCCGCCGGCGGGCGGTGGTCTACCGCCTGCTGCCGAAGCAGCGCGCCCTCGAGGTCTTCGAGGACCTCCCCGCGTCGCTCCAGGGCGATCTCGTCGACGCGCTGCAGGACTCCGAGGTCGCCGCCGTGTTCGCCGACCTCGACCCGGACGACCGGGTGCGCCTCCTCGACGAGCTCCCGGCATCCGTCGCCCCGCGGCTCCTCCGCGGCCTCCCCGTCGACGAGCGCACGCTCACCGCGGCGGTGCTGGGCTACCCGCAGGATTCGATCGGGCGCCGCATGAGTCCCGAATACGTCACGCTCCGCCCGTCGGTCCGGGTCTCCGACGCGCTCGCCCGGGTGCGTTCCCGCGTCCGCGACGCCGAGACGGTGTACACGATCCCGGTCATCGACGACGCGCGCACGGTCGTCGGAGTCATCAGCCTGCGCGACCTGCTCGGCGGCGCCGACGACGACACCGTGGGCGCGCTCATGAGCGAGCCCCACACCGCGACCGCCACCGACGACGCCGAGGACGCCGCGCGCCTGTGCGCCGACCTCGGCGTGCTCGCGCTTCCCGTCGTCGACAGCGAGGGACGCCTCGTCGGCATCCTCACCATCGACGACGCCGTCCGCATCCTCGAGCAGGAGGAGAGCGAGGATGCCGCACGCCAGGGTGGTGCCGAGCCGCTCCGTCGCCCGTACCTGTCGACGCCGATCCTCCGTATCGTCCGCTCGCGCGTGGTGTGGCTGTTCGTGCTGGCGGTCGGTGCGACCCTCACGGTGCAGGTGCTGTCGGTGTTCGAAGACACCCTGGCGCAGCTCACCGTGCTGGCGCTGTTCGTGCCGCTGCTCATCGGAACGGGCGGGAACACCGGCAATCAGGCAGCGACCACCGTGACCCGTGCCCTGGCGCTGAGCGAGGTCCGCACGCGGGACGTGTGGCGGGTGCTGTCGCGCGAGGTCCGCGTCGGCGCGCTCCTCGGGCTGCTGCTCGGCGTCCTCGGGTTCGCGATCACCAGCGTCGTGTTCGACTTGCAGGTGGGACTGGTGATCGGACTCACCCTGCTGTCGATCTGCACGGTCGCGGCATCCGTCGGCGGTGTCATGCCGCTCCTCGCCCGCGCGATCCGGGTCGACCCCGCGGTCTTCTCGAACCCGTTCATCACGACGTTCGTCGACGCGACAGGGCTCGTCATCTACTTCTTGATCGCCCGCGCGGTCCTGCAGATCTGACCGCTCACATCTCTTCGTGCGTCTCGGGGTCGCCGTCCCACAGCCGACCACGCTCGAGTCCGGAGATCGCCGCGACCTGGTCGTCGGTGAGGGTGAAACCGAACACGTCGGCGTTCTCGCGCTGCCGGTCGGCGTCGGCGGACTTCGGAATGGGGGTGCTCTGCAGCTGGGTGTGCCAGCGCAGCACGACCTGTGTCGGGGTCGCGTCGTGGACCGCGGCGAGGTCGGTGATGAGCTGCTCGGCGAGCAGATCGCTGCGGCGGGCGAGCGGGCTCCAGCTTTCGGTGCGGATGCCGTGCTCCGCGTGGAAGGCACGGAGCGCGCCCTGGGGGAAGTAGGGGTGCAGCTCGACCTGGTTCACCGCCGGGACGACACCGGTCTCCTCGATCAGCTCGGTGAGCATCGCCTCGGTGAAGTTCGAGACGCCGATCGAGCGGACGAGCCCCTCCTCGCGCGCATCGATCATGCCGCGCCACGTGTCGAGGTACTTCCCGACGCTCGGGTTCGGCCAGTGGATCAGCTGGAGATCGAGGCGCTCGAGACCCAGCCGGTCGAGCGATCCGCGGATGCTGTCGACGGCCTCGGTGCGGCCGTGCTGGCGACCGGGGATCTTGGAGGTGACGATGAGCGCGTCGCGGTCGACGTCCGCCCGGCGGATCGCCTCGCCCACCTCGCGCTCGTTCTCGTAGTTCACGGCGGTGTCGAGCAGTCGGTAGCCGGAGGCGATCGCGGACACGATCGCCTCGATCCCCTCCTCGCCCCTCAGGTTGTAGGTCCCGAGCCCGAGTTCGGCGAAGGAGTGACCGTCGTTGAGGGTGACCGCAGGAATCGTCAGCATCCCCCCATGATGCCCGAAAGCCGCGGCGCGGGTGCGGTCGGCCGCCACCTCGACGGCCCCGACGAAGTACGCTCGGCGGATGCGCGTGATCGATTCCGTGGCGCAGCTGCGGGCCGCCCTCGACCCCGTCCGTCGCCGCGGGGGTCGGATCGGCCTCGTCCCCACGATGGGCGCCCTCCACGAGGGGCACCTGACGCTCATCCGCGAGGCCGCACGGGTCTCGGACGAGGTCGTCGTGTCGGTCTTCGTCAACCCGACCCAGTTCACCGATGCCGCAGACCTCGCCGCCTACCCGCGCGATCCCGAGACGGATGCCGCGATGGCCGCCGCCGCCGGCGCGACGGTGGTCTTCACCCCGAGCCCCGACGAGGTGTACCCCGCGGGCTTCTCCACCGGCATCCGCGTCGGAGGGGTGAGCGAGCCGTGGGAGGGCGCGGCGCGCGGCGCGGCCCACTTCGACGGGGTGGCGCTGGTGGTCACCAAGCTCTTCCTGATGGTCGGTGCCGACGCCGCATGGTTCGGGCGGAAGGACGCGCAGCAGGTCGCCGTGGTCCGTCGGCTCGTGCGCGATCTGAACATCCCGATCGAGATCCACGCCGTCCCGACCGTCCGCGACGCCGACGGGCTCGCGCTGTCGAGCCGCAACGTCCGGCTGACCGACGAGGCACGGGCGCAGGCCCTCGCGATCCCCCGCTCGCTCTCCGCGGCCGGCGCCGCCGTCGCGGACGGCGAGACGGACGCCGCTCTCCTCACGGCCCGGGCGCACGAGGCGCTCCGCGCGGCGGGGATAGAGCCCGAGTACTGGGCGATCGTCGACCCGGACTCGTTCGCCCCGCTCACCCGGATCGAGACAGAGTCGCTCGCGATCGTCGCCGCCCCGGTCGGCGGCGTGCGGCTCATCGACAATGAGCTGCTGAGCCCCTGACGCCCGTCGCGGATCAGAAGAGCGTGGAGAGCCCGCCGTCGACCACCACCGTCTGACCGGTGAGGTAGGACGCCTCGTCCGACGCGAGAAACGCCACCAGCGCCCCGACCTCGGCGGGGGTCCCCCACCGGCCGAGAGCGGTGCGGGTCGCGACGACGTCGGCGATCCGCGCGTCGACGAGCAGGTCGGCGTTGGAGTCGGTGACGATCGTCCCGGGTGCGACGGAGTTGACGCGGCATCCGAGCGGTCCCAGTTCGGACGCGAGGGACCGTGTGAGCCCGTCGAGGCCCGCCTTCGCCGCGGCATACCCGGGGTCGCCCGCGCGCCCGCGAAGGGCTGCCACCGACGACACCGTGACGATCGAGCGGAGCACGCCGCCGGCGGCCTCGGCCCCGGCCAGGCACCGACGGATCACGTCGTAGACCGCGACGAGGTCCGCTCCCATGAGCGCCGAGAAGGCCGCCGTGTCGAGGTCGCGCACCCCGCGACGGTCACGCAGGCCGACGTTGTTCACCAGGATGTCGGGCACGAGGCCCACCTGCGCCGCCGCGGCGAACGCGGCGTCCAGCTCACCGGGATCGGTGACGTCCGCGGCGAACCCGTGCGCGTCGACTCCTTCGGCCCGCAACTCCGCGATCCGCGGGGCGAGGGTCACGGAGTCCCGCCCGCCGACGAGGACCCGGGCCCCACGGTCGGCGAGCGCATCCACGATGGCACGGCCGATCCCCACGCGGCCGCCGGTGACCAGCGCCGTGCGACCGGCGAGGCTCCGCGGGCGGACCGCGCCGTCGTCGACGGGGATGCTCACCCGAGACCCTCGGAGCCGTCGACCCCGCCGAGGTCGTCGACGCCCTCGAGCGCTGCAGCGACCTCCGCCGCGTCCCACGACGACGCATTCGACGCGGCCGGGAACGAGCCGTCACGGACGGCCGCGGCGTACTCGTCGAGGGCCGCGACCGTCTCGCCGCCGAGCGAGCGGAACCGGCGCGCGTGGCGCGGAACGAAGTCCTCGTAGAGGCCGAGGAGGTCGTGCCACACCTGGACCTGTCCGTCGCAGCCGGCGCCCGCGCCGATGCCGACGGTGGGGATGTCGAGCCGCGCCGTGATCGCCGCGGCGAGCTGGGCTGGCACGAGCTCGAGCACGACGCCCCACGCTCCGGCGGCCTGCACCGCGAGCGCGTCGCGCAGCACGCGCCGCGCCTGATCGCGCCCGCGCCCCTGGACGCGCACGCCGAGGGCGTGGACCGACTGCGGTGTGAAGCCGATGTGGGCGAGGACGGGGATGCCGATCTCGACGAGGCGACGGATCGTCGACGCCTGCGCGACACCGCCCTCGAGTTTGACCGACTGGCATCCGCCCTCCGCCATGAGGCGGGTGGCGGCGCGGACGGCGTCGTCCTCGATCGCGTAGGTGCCGAAGGGAAGGTCGGCGACGATAAGGGGGCGCGAGGCCCCGCGGGCGACCATCCGCGTGTGGTAGATCATGTCGTCGAGGGTCACCGGCAGGGTGCTGTCGTGCCCCTGCACGACCATTCCGACCGAGTCGCCGACGAGGATCGTTTCGACGGCGCTGCGTTCGACCAGGCGCGCGGAGGTGTAGTCGTACGCGGTCACCATGGCGAACCGCTCCCCCGCGTCGCGCATCGCACGGATCCGCTCGATGGTGGTGCGCATGTCGCGCCTCCTCTCCGAGCCGCTCGACGCCGGGCTCACGCGAGTCCGCGGGCCGGCGGGCATCCTCCAGCCTGTCAGACTCGCGCGCGACGCGGGTACCGGCCGCTCACACGAAGGATGCCGGATCCTTCGCCTCCAGCAATCCGCGGATGATCGTGATGACCCCCTCCTCGGTGTGCGACGGCGCGCGGAAGCGGGCGCGGTCGACCACGTCGGGGTGCGCGCCGGCCATCGCGAACGACAGGTGCGCGGCATCCAGCATCTCGAGGTCGTTGAGGTAGTCCCCGAACGCGGCGGTGTTCTCCGGCCCCACCCCGAGGGCGCGCTGCAGCGCGGTGAGAGCGACACCCTTGTTCACGCCGGGATTCATCACGTCGACCCAGTGGGCACCCGAGACCACGACCTGATGGGTCTCGCGCACGTCGGCGAGCGCGCCCGCGACCCGTTCGCCGTCCGAGAATGCGTAGACGGCGACCTTGAGGATCTGGTCGTCCACCTCGGCGAGCGCGGAGACGTGGGACAGCCGCGCGTAGTATTTCGCGGCTTCGTCGGCGAAGGCGGCATCCGTCCGCTCGATGTAGGCGGAGGCCTTGCCGCACAGCACCACGCCGAGATCCTCGCTGGCGGCGAGGTCGGCCAGGCTCGCGAGCACGGCGTCGACGACGTCCCGGTCCATCGCCACGGAGCTGACCTCCTCGCCCGCCCGCACGACGTAGCCGCCGTTCTCGGCGATGAAGACGAGCTCGTCGCGGTGATCGGGGAACGCCTCCTGCAGGGTGGCGAGCTGGCGACCGCTGGCGGGGGCGAAGTGGATGTCGCGCTCCCGCAGCTCCTCCAGGAGCGGCCACAGCGCATCCGGCACCCGGCCCTCGGCATCCAGCAGCGTGCCGTCCATGTCGACGGCGATCAGGCGCAGGTCCTCGGCAGAAGTCACGCCTTCCAGCGTCGCACACCGCACGGATGCCGCCCGCGGGCGGTGCCGCTACGGTAGCGGTGTGACTGCACCCATCGACCCCACCGGCACGTCCGCCTGGGCGGAGCTCGCGCGGCTCCGCGACGGCTTCACCCCCGATCTGCGCGCCTGGTTCGCGGCTGATCCCGACCGCGTGAGCGCACTGACGTTCGACCTGGACGACCTCCGCGTCGATCTGTCGAAGAACCTCGTCGACGCCGAGATCGTCGCCGCCCTCGTGCGCCTGGCCGAACAGACCGGCGTCGCCGAGCGCTACGCCGCCATGCGCGCGGGCGCGCACATCAACACCACGGAAGACCGTGCCGTTCTGCACACCGCCCTCCGCCGCCCCGCGGGGGCGGAGCCGGCGCTCGTCGTGGACGGGCAGGACGTCGACGCCGACGTGCAGTCGGTGCTCGAGGCGATGTCGGCGTTCGCCGAGCGCGTGCGCTCGGGCGAGTGGCAGGGTGTGACCGGCAAGAAGGTCACGCACGTCGTCAACATCGGCATCGGCGGTTCCGACCTCGGTCCGGTGATGATCTCCACCGCCCTCCAGCCCTACGCGGATGCCGGCATCCAGGCCCGGTTCGTGTCGAACATCGACCCGACCGACCTCGCGCAGAAGACCGCCGACCTCGACCCCGAGACGACGCTGTTCATCGTCGCGTCGAAGACCTTCACGACGCTGGAGACGCTCACCAACGCCCGCCTCGCCCGCGACTGGCTGTGGGCGGGACTCGCCGCCGCCGGAGCGATCGACGACACGGAGGATGCCCGGACGGATGCCGTGGCCCACCACTTCGTCGCCGTCTCGACGGCGCTGGAGAAGGTCGCCGAGTTCGGCATCGATCCGGTGAACGCCTTCGGCTTCTGGGATTGGGTCGGCGGGCGCTACTCAGTGGACTCGGCGATCGGCCTGTCGCTCGTGATCGAGTTCGGACCGAAGGTCTTCCGCGATCTCCTCGCCGGCTTCCACGCCGTCGACGAGCACGTCGGCTCCACGCCGCTCGCCGAGAACGTCCCGGTCCTCATGGGTCTGCTGAACGTCTGGTACGTGAACTTCCTCGGCGCGCAGTCGCACGCCGTCCTCCCCTACGCCCAGCAGCTGAGCCGCTTCCCCGCCTACCTCCAGCAGCTGACGATGGAGTCCAACGGCAAGTCGGTGCGCTGGGACGGCTCCCCCGTCACCACCGACACCGGTGAGGTCTTCTGGGGCGAGCCGGGGACGAACGGGCAGCACGCGTTCTATCAGCTCATCCACCAGGGCACCCGCCTGATCCCGGCCGACTTCATCGCGTTCGTGAACCCCGCCTACCCCCTCAAGGACGACGGCCGCGACGTGCACGGACTGTTCCTTTCGAACTTCCTCGCCCAGACCAAGGCGCTGGCGTTCGGCAAGACCGCCCAGGAGGTCGAGGCCGAGGGCACCACCGGGGCACTCGTCGCCGCGCGCACGTTCGCCGGCAACCGTCCGACGACGTCGATCTTCGCTCCGGCGCTGACCCCCCGCGTGCTCGGCGAGCTCATCGCCCTGTACGAGCACATCACCTTCACGCAGGGCACGGTGTGGGGCATCAACTCGTTCGACCAGTGGGGCGTGGAGCTCGGCAAGCAGCTCGCGCTGCAGATCGCGCCGGCCATCGAGGGCGACGAGGACGCGATCGCCGCACAGGATGCCTCGACGCAGGCGCTGCTGGAGTACTACCGCACGCACCGGGACTGAGCCCCGACACCTCAGCGCGGCCGGATGGGAATTCCCACCCGGCCGCGCTGCGTTGGGCCCCACATGACCACGGTAGGAATCATCGGAGCAGGACACATCGGCAGCACCCTCGCGGAGGCGCTCTCCACCCACGGCTACGACGTGGTGATCAGCAACTCGCGCGGCCCGGAGACGCTCGCCCCGCTCGTGGAGCGCCTCGGCGACCGCGTGCGCGCCGCCACGGTGGACGGGGCGGCGGAGGCCGGCGAGTGGGTCGTCGTCACGGTGCCGCTGAAGAACGTCACCGACATCCCCACGACACCGCTCGCGGGGAAGATCGTCGTGGACACGAACAACTACTACTGGGAGCGCGACGGCCGCATCGACGCCCTCGAGCAGAAGCAGACGACCACGACGCGGATGGTGCAGGATCACTTCGCCGAGGCCAAGGTCGTCAAGGGCTTCAACCACATCCCGTCCGCAGAGATCCTCACGGATGCCGCGGAACCCGGCGACCCGGACCGCCGCGCCCTCGTCGCCGCGGGCGATCACCCCGAGGCCGTCGCATTCCTCACGGCGCTGTACGACGAGCTCGGCTTCGACACCGTCGCGCTGGAGGTCTCCGAGAGCTGGCGGATCGAGCGCGACCAGCCGGGATACGGCATCCGTCTGACGGCCGACCAGCTGCGCGAAAAGCTCGCCGCCGCCGAGCGCTGAGCACCCGCGCGAGAACGCGGCGTTCTTGATCTTGTCGTCGAGGCCCATGAGGCGTCCCTTCTCTCGGTGGTCGGCGGGGGCTGACAGACTCGGGCGATGACGCAGCGCGCGCATTTCCTCACCCTCGCCACGCCCGATCTCGGCGCCGCCGGGCGGTTCTACCGCGACGGACTCGGCTGGACGCCCCTCTACGACGACCCCAACGAAATCCTGTTCTTCCAGATCGCACCGGGCCTCGTGCTGGGCCTGTTCGACGCCGAGAAGTTCGACCAGGATCTGCGTCGTGACCGCGCGACGACCGGCGCCCAGGGGCTCACCCTGTCGTACAACGTGGAGACACGGGAGGACGTCGCGGCCACCCTCACGCAATGGGAGGCCGCCGGCGGGCGCATCGTGAAGCCCGCGCAGGAAGGCGCGTTCGGCGGCATCTTCCACGGACACGTCGCCGATCCCAACGGCGTGGTGTGGGAGATCGCGCACAACCCCGGCTGGAGCGTCTCCGACGACGGCACGGTACATCTCGGCTGACAGGTCCTTCAGCCGGCGAGCGCCTCCGCCACCCAGCGCGCGTAGGCCTGCCACGGCGGAACGCCACCGGTGACGGCGTCGATGTGCGCCCGCAGCTCCGGGGTGTCGCGAAACCACTCCCCACCCTCGCGCAGGGTCGCGAACTCCCGGTGGCGTCGCTGCTCGAGCGCGCGTCCGCCCCGCTCGAACCCGAGCAGTTCGTCGTGCCAGATCGCCGACACCCTCCGGCGCGGATGCCGCGAGGTGCCGATCTTGATGCGCTCGGCGAATCGCAGGTAGTAGACGACCTCGACGGTGGGCATCGGCAGGTCGTGATCGGGAGCGTCACCGACGCGCCACCCGCAGTCGGCGCACCGCCACCCGTCCGCCGCACGGAGGCCGGCGTCACTACCGCACAGGGCGCACGGCCCCGGTATCCCTCCGACGATCGCCACGAGGGGACGATAGCGGCGGGTTCCGACGTCGACTCAGCCGAGCCGGGCGAGCGGATTCTCGGCGAGATTCCGGGCGATTCCGGCCTCGTGCAGGCGCCGCGCCGCGGTGTCGGGCTTTCGGGCGGCCTGATCGGCGATGCAGGCGCTGAACTCGGCCGCGAGCGCTCCTCGCGGATGGGCGGCGAGAACCTCGCGACGGTAGGACTCGGGAAGATCCTCCGGCCGTGCGCCGGAGATGTCGAGGCCGGTGGCGATCTCGAGCAGGTAGCCCTCCGCATCCATCGCCCGATCCACGGACGGCCAGTTGTGCCGCACGATGACCTCGAGCACGCGCGCACGCCGGGGTGCCGGCCAGCCCACGCCCGCGGTGAGTGCGACGGCGACGTGGCCGCCGGCGTGCTCGTACGAGAGCGTGTGGTTGTCGTACTCGGCCACCGTCCCGATGTCGTGCAGAACGGCGGCGACGTACAGCAGTTCGTGGTCGACGTCGTCGATGCCGTCGACGCGCGCGAAGGCTTCCGCCCAGAGCCAGGATCGCAACGCGTGCGCGGTGATGGCGGCGGACTGATAGGTCTGGGCCATCTCGAGGGCACCCCGCGCCGCGGGGGTCTCGGGAACGGGGAAGTCGGAGATCTGCACACTTCACTATCGCCGTGCGACGCCCCCTGCGCCGTCGTTCATCGGGCACGACGCGACAATTTCCTGCCAGGATGTCCAATGACAGAGATTCTGTAGTTTTCGCCAGTGATGTTGTGGTGAGCGTTGGTGCGAATTCGCTGCTCCGGAAACCGCACGCCGCGAGACTGGCGATGCCCGATGACATAGATCATGTAGTCCGCCGGAGCGCCCTCTGAAACGCTGGCCCCAGGCATGCGGCGTCCGGATACGCAAGCTTCGAGTGTGAAGTCCTTTGCCGGCTCTTCCCAGATGAGGGTGTAGGTCGGCCGGGAGCGTCGGTCCGCAGATAGACGTCGAGGTCTCCCGACGACGGAGGTTCCTACGCCATCCATCCGAAAGACCTCGACGTGACCGACGCTACCCCGCCGGCCGGCTTCGGCCGTCCGGGAAGCCGGGACACGTCACATGACCTGTGCTGCGGGCGTGTCGAGTGGGTCGTCCAGGGGCGACGCAGGAGCGTCGACGCGACGTGCTGAGAGGTGGTTCCAGTCGAGCGCTAGGACACCGGCTACAGGCATGGCGATAGGTCAGGAACGGCGTCGCTCCCTGCGCAGGAGGGAGCGCAGAGTCTCGGCGTTCGCGTAGCCGACCCGTAGCGCGATCTCGGCGGAGGTGAAGTCCGTGGTTGCTGAGAGGTGCCGAGCTCGTTCGATGCGAAGCCGTTGGACGAAGCCGAGCGGAGTGAGGTTGAGCGCCGCACGGACTCGTCGTTCGAGGGTGCGCCGGCTGGTGCCGAGCGACTGCGCGACGAAGGCGACGTTGAACGGTTCGTCCAGGCGGGCGCGCACGAAGCGTTCGAACTCGACGACGATCGGGTCCTCGTGCCGGAGATGTTCGTAGGCGACGAAGGCCGCCTGCGACGGACGCTCGTCGATGATGAGGAGCTTGGCGACATGTTGGGCCAGGTCGGGGCTGATCGATCGCACGAGTGAGAGCGCGAGGTCGATGTGGGCGAACGCGGCGCCGGCGGTGACGAGGTTCCCGTCGACCACGACCATGGTGTCGAGATCGAGGGCGACGGTCGGATAGCGCTTCAGGAACTCCGGCCCCAGGAACCAGCTGGTCGTCGCCCTCCGATGATGCATCCGTCCGGTCTCGGCGACAGCGAACACGCCGGTGCACGCCGCGGCGATCCGGGTGGTCGCCTCGTCGAGGCGCCCGAGCGAGGCGATGACCGAACGAGCATCTCGGCTCTGGAGGACGTCGTTGGTAGCGGCGGCCGTAAGGGTTCCAAGCGCAGGGACGACGACCACGTCGAACTCTCCGGACTCCGACAGCGGGTGGTCCACCGACAGGGTCATCGATGCTGTCGTGGTCACTCGCCGTTTCGGTCCGAGGATGGCGAGTTCGATCGGGTCGATCAGCGGGTCGACATCGCCGCGGGCTCCGTCGGCCACCCGCACGATGTCGATGATCGACGCGATAGCCGAACCGAAGCAGCCGTCGATCGCGATCAGTCCGATACGCATGACGTAAACAATAGCAATACTGCCGTATACGCCACTCCCCACCGGCCCTCGCTCGTCATACGCTGAACTCGTCCCACGAAGAACCCCGACGTCAAGGAGAGTCCCTCATGTCCACACCCGCATCACTTCCGTATGCCTTCGTCGCCAAGATCGTCGCGGCCGATGGACAGCACGACGCGGTCGCCGATCTGCTCGCCGGCGCTGTCGCACTCGCCAACGAAGAAGTAGGAACGATTGTCTGGTTCGCGGTCAGGACCCACGCCGACACCTTCTGGATCTTCGATGCATTCCCCGACGAAGCCGCTCGCGACGCCCACGCCAACGGCGCCATCGTCGCAGCCCTGATGGCCAACCAGCACCTCCTCGGCGCAGCACCCGAGATCCTGGCGGCCGACGTCCTCGCGTCCAAGCTCCCGTAGTCCGCCAACGCACGAGACGATCGCGCCCCGCCGAGCCGTCGCCAGGTCGCGACGCAACGCCACGCTGCGTTGCCGAGCGGTGCGAGGCCTATCGGCACACGGACAGGATGCCGGCCGCGAGCGCTCAGCCGGCGAGGGGTCCGTCGCAGAGGAGAGCGACGTCGGTGTCGGGCAGAGCCGTGAGGCCAGCGCATCGCGCGACCACCAGAACGGTTCGCCGGAGCCGCCTGTCGGAATCGAACGGACGACCTAATCACGTCGGCTTTGCGTCTATCGCTTGATGCGCCCACTGGGCGAACGAGCCGCTGACCTGCGCAAACGCCGAGCGTGGAGGACGCCGCCATCCGGTGGTGACCGACGACGACCGACCGTTTCACCGGAGCTTGCGGCGGCGTCGAAGCCGAGCAAGCTCCATTCTTTTTGCTCACCGCGCCCTCCTCCTCGCCGGCCCCGTCGTCGGCGAAGACGTTTCAGGGGTCTTCTCAGATGACGGTGTAGGTCGGCCGGGCGCGTCGGTCCGCAGATAGACGTCGAGGTCTCCCGACGACGGAGGTTCCTACGCCATCCATCCGAAAGACCTCGACGTGTCCGACGCTACCCCGCCGGCCGGCTTCGGCCGCCCTGACCTGACCGCCTTCGCTCGACTCGACGGCCTCGGTCTGAGCGTGACCGGACAACGACTTGAACCGGATCGTGCGGTCCTCGCGTGCCGCGTGGTGGAACCAGATCAGTGGTGCCGACGGTGCGGCAGCGAAGGCGCTGCTCGTGACACCGTGATCCGGCGGTTGGCCCACAAGCCGCTGGGCTGGCGACCGACCGTGCTGGAAGTTGTAGTGCGCCGCTACCGCTGTGCCGACTGCGGACACGTGTGGCGCCAAGACACCAGCGCCGCGGCGGAGCCACGCGCGAAGCTCTCGCGCACCGGGCTGCGGTGGGCGCTGGAAGGGATCGTGGTCGCACACCTCACCGTCGCACGTGTCGCCGAGGGACTCGGGGTCGCGTGGGACACCGCCAACAACGCGGTCCTGGCTGAAGGCAAGCGGCTGCTGATCAACGACCCCACGCGGTTCGAGGGCGTGAAGGTCATTGGCGTCGATGAGCACGTCTGGCGCCACACCAGGCGTGGCGACAAGTACGTCACCGTGATCATCGACCTCACCCCGGTCCGCGATGGCGCCGGCCCAGCAAGGCTGCTGGACATGGTCGAGGGCCGGTCGAAGGCGGCGTTCAAGACCTGGCTCGCCGACCGCGACGACGCCTTCCGTGACGCGGTCGAGGTGGTCGCGATGGACGGCTTCACCGGGTTCAAGATCGCCGCTGCAGAGGAGATCCCGGACGCGGTCACGGTGATGGATCCCTTCCACGTCGTGCGCCTGGCCGGTGACGCCCTCGACAGGTGCCGGCGCCGGGTCCAACTCGCGATCCACGGGCACCGTGGGTTCAGGGACGACCCGCTCTACAAGTCGCGGCGCACGCTGCACACCGGCGCGGACCTGCTCACCGACAAGCAGAGCGACAGGCTACGCGCGCTGTTCGTTGATGACGCTCACGTCGAGGTCGAGGCGACCTGGGGTGTCTACCAGCGCATGATCGCCGCCTATCGCCACGAGGACCGGCAACGTGGCCGCGAGCTCATGGAGAAGCTGATCACCGACCTCAGCGAGCCGCTGACGTGCTCGCCTACTTCGAACGACCCGGCACCAGCAACGGGCCGACCGAGGCGCTCAACGGACGGCTCGAACACCTGCGCGGCTCCGCACTCGGGTTCCGCAACCTGACCAACTACATCGCCCGAAGCCTGCTCGAGACCGACGGCTTCAGACCCCAACTCCTACACCCCCGATTGGGATGAGCCCCTTTGCCACGCGTGCAATGGACTCCGCACTCGGTTGAGTGCAAGGTGGCGTCAACCCGTTTCAGCCCAGCGCCCGATCGCCCAGCTTCTCGCGAGCTAGGCGATCGGGTGAAGCGCTGGCGTGCCTACGGTCGCTGAAGGAGGCTACACAAGCGACGCCGCAGACGATGGAGAGACCGGCCAGTATCCACGCGGGGATATCCATTGCCGCCAAGCATGTGTTGAGGGCGTCCACCGACTCGAACGGAACATCCTCCGCGTCCAGCACGTCGCGGCGGTCATGCTTCCCTCCGATGGCCCACTCGACCTCCGCACGGATCGACTCCGGCCACGCCATCTGCTGAGATCCGCCCACGTCCGCTCCCGTCACCACACAGACACAAGATCAATGGCGCGGACGACAGAATCACTGTCATCGGACACCAGAAGCGCGCGGGTCTGCGGACTGACCGGAAGTCCGCGCCGAAAGGGTCTTCCCTTTCGTTATCCCACCGTTATAGAGTGCTCGCACGGTAACCGTTTGCTGTGGCGGGAACCGGACATGTGATTACTCTCGGTGCAAGGGTTGCGGGCCGGTCGGATGCCTCTCCGACCGGCCTTCACCGTGTCGCGGAGGCCGCGATGCCGGCGGAGAAGGTGCGCACCACGTCGGGGAGCCGGTCATCGTCGCGCGTCGCGAGCCACCAGGCGGCGATGCCCTCGGCCGCGGCATGGATGCCGGTGACCGCCTGATCGACGTCGATCCCTGCGTCGGGGTGAGCCGCCGCCCAGCCCGTCACGAGAGCGCCGATACGGTCACGCGCGAGCTCTGCCTCGCTTCGGACCGCCCCACTCAGATCCGGCGACATCCGCGCGGAGGCCGTGAGCGCGGCGAGGCTCTCGGTCAGGCGCGGATCCTCGCGGATCACCGCCGCGTAAGCCGTCAGCGCCACCTCGACCGAGGCCCCGAACCCCGGGTCCGCCAGTGGGGCACGCCACGAGGCATCCACCGCGGAGGACGTCTCTCGCACGAGCAGGGCCTTGACGAGCTCGGCTTTGGAGCCGAAGGCGTACGACACGACACGGTGGGCGACGCCGGCACGTTCGCCGACCGTGCGGAGAGACAGGGCTTCCACCCCGCTGTTACGCAGCACCGCGACAGCAGCATCCAGAAGAACCTCGCGGCGCTCCGCCACCGACAGATAGGGCCGGGCGCTTCGGTCACTCACAGGCATCTCCAAGTCATGTTCGTCATCCTACTTTTATCCATGTGGACCAAAAGGAGATTCGGCGATGACCACCCTCACCATCACCCCCGCCCGCGCAGAGGACCTCGACGCCGCCGCCGCCGTCCTCGCCGACGCCTTCGCGGAGGATCCCGCTCTCCGCGCCGTCGTCGCCGACGGACCCGGTCGGTCGACCCGCCTCACCCGCCTCTTCCGTGCGACCCTCGCCGCGGGCCCGTTCCCCACCGGCACGGTCGACCTCGCGCGCGACGAGTCCGGGCGCATCCTCGGTGTCGCCGCGTGGGAAGGACCGACCGCGCGGCGCGGCGGCATCCGTCGCTACCTCGGCCAGCTCCCCGCCCTCCTTCGCGCGCTGGGGCCCGCCGGCCTCGTGCGGGCCGCTCGGGTCTCGTCGATCTTCGACGCCCGCCGCCCGCTCGAACCGCACTGGTACCTCGCCGAGATCGGCGTCGCCCCCGAGGCGCGCGGTCTCGGCGTCGGCGGCCGACTTCTGGCGACCCACCTCGCGGCGCTCGATCGGATGCGGCAGGCGGCCTACTTGGAGTCCTCGACCCCGATCAACCGTCGCCTCTACGCGCGGCTCGGCTTCGTCGAACTCGATGCGATCGACGGCCTCGACGGCGCACGCCCCATGGCGATGCTCCGCCCTCCTCAGGTCGTCTGATCCGCTTCCCGCCCGACGCGGCTCTCCGCCCGGCGCGCGTCGGGCGCGGCGACGATGTCGTCCGCGTGCGCGGCGACCCACTCCATGAGCGGGCCGAGCTTCTCCATCAGCTCGCCCCCGAGATCCGTCAGGGCATACTCCACACGGGGCGGAACCTCGGGGTACGACCTCCGAGAGACGAGACCGTCGGCCTCGAGCGTGCGAAGGGTGCTCGAGAGCATCTTCTCGCTGATGCCGTCGATCCTGCGGCGCAGGTCACCCCAGCGGATCGTGCCGTCGGTGAGGGCGAACAGGACGAGGACTCCCCACTTCGACATGACGTGGTCGAGCACCGTCCGGGTGGGGCAGTTCTCACGGAAGACGCCGTCGTGCTGCTCCCGCAGATCTGAGAAACTCACCTTCACGTGGGTAACTTACCAAAAGGTGGGTACCCACGAATCGGAATGCGATTCGGATGCGACCCGTTGGCGAGAGGGCGCGCACACGCCCGCACACGCGAAAGGACCCTCCATGAGCATTCTCGTCACCGGCGCATCCGGTCACCTCGGTCGCCACGTCGTCGACTCCCTCCTCGCCCGCGGCGTTGCTCCCGCCGACATCGTCGCGGGCGTCTTCACTGCCGAGAAGGGCGCCCCGCTCCGCGAGCTCGGCGTCACGGTCGTGCCGCTGGACGTCAACGACCCCGCGACCGTGACCGCCGCTCTCGCGGGAGTCAGCCGCGTGCTCCTCATCTCCGGCCCGGACGTCGCGAACCGCGTCGACGGCCACCGCACGGTCATCGAGGCGGCAGCCGCGGCCGGCGTCGAGCTCCTGGTGTACACGAGCGTCGCACGCGCCACCTCGTTCGCATGGCCGCTGGGAGAGAGCCACCGCATCACCGAGGAGATCATCGCCGCCTCCGGGGTTCCGGCGGTCGTGCTCCGCAACAACTGGTACCACGAGAACCAGACCCAGGACGTCCTGGGTGCGGCCGAGTCCGGCGTCATCGCGGCGGCGACGGGCGACGCCCGCGTGGCGAGCGCGAGCCGGAGGGACTACGCGGAGGCCGCCGCCGCCGTACTGACCGAGGAGGGGCACACCGGTCGGATCTACGAGCTCGGCGGCGACGCCGCCTGGACCTACGACGAGCTCGCCGCCACCGCGGGCGAGATCCTCGGCCGGGAGGTGCGCTTCGCCGCCCAGACCCCCGCCGAGCGGACCGCGACCCTGGAGGGCTTCGGCCTGCCCGCGGAGGTCGCGGCCTTCGTCGCGAGCATCGACGAGGGAATCGCCGGCGGCGTACTGGCTGAGTCCGACGGCACGCTCTCACGCCTCATCGGCCGCCCGACGACGCCTCTCGTCGACGCGCTGCGCGCCGAGGTCGCCGCCGCCCGGGCGTGAGAGCGCAGGTCCTGCGCGGCTCAGTCGGCGAGAAGCTCCTCGCGGACGCGGCGGCGCAGGACCTTGCCGATCTGTGAGCGCGGCAGGTCGTCCACCTGCACCACTCGGCGGGGCACCTTGTACGCGGTGAGATGCGACCGGCAGAAATCGCGCAGCGCATTCGCGTCGAACGCCGCACCGGCGGCCACCACCACCGCGGCGACGACGTCCTCCCCACCGGAAGGACGCGGAAGCCCGACGACCGCGGCATCCGCGACATCCGGATGCTGGATGAGCACCTGCTCGACCTCGCTGGGGCTGACGTTGAAGCCGCCCGTGATGATGAGCTCCTTGACCCGGTCGATGACGGTGACGAAGCCGTCCTCGGAGACGGCGACGATGTCGCCGGTGCGCAGCCACCCGCCCTCGAGCATGACCGCGGCCGTCTCATCGGGGCGCCGCCAGTATCCGCCGAAGACCTGAGGCCCGCGGATGAGCAGCTCGCCGGCCTCGCCGATCGCCCGATCGCTTGCGGGATCCTCGGGGTCGACGACGCGGATCTCGGTGCTGGGGAACGGCACGCCGACGGTGCCGGGCCGCCGGGTGTGACCGATCGGGTTGCCGAGCGCGACAGGGGAGGTCTCGGTCATGCCGTAGCCCTCGACGAGCAGCCCGCCGGTCGCCTCCTCCCAGCGGGCGACGGTCGCCACGGGGAGGCTCATCGCCCCCGAGATGGCGAAGCGGATCGTCGACAGGTCGACGCCCTTCCGCGACGTCGCACGGGCGAGGGCGTCGTAGATCGGGGGGACGCCGGGGAGAAACGTCGGGGGCGAAGACTTCGCCGCGGCGACGACCATGTCGACGTCGAACTTCGGGAAGAGCACCACCCGGGCGCCGATCGAGATCGCGAACGTCAGACAGAGGGTCAGTCCGTACGCGTGGAACATCGGGAGCACCGCGTAGAAGGTCTCCTCCCCCTCCTTCAGGCCCGGCACCCACGCCCGCCCCTGCGCGGCGTTCGAGCGGAGGTTCCGGTGTGACAGGATCGCCGCTTTGGGGGTTCCGGTCGTGCCGCTGGTCAGCTGGAGAAGCGCCGTGTCGTCGAGCCCGGGGGCCGGCCACTTCTTCGGCAGCCTCCGCTCCTTCACCCAGGTCTTCCACGAACGGATGCCGCGCGCCGACGGCTTCGCGGTCATGGCCTCGCGCGACGCCCGCGCCGCCGGCACCGGCAGACGCAGTGCCACCCGCTTGAGCAGCGGCAGGGCATCCGGAAGCCGGACGGCGACGATCGCGCGCGGCGCGATATCGCTCGGGAAGTCGGCGACGATGTCGGCGACCTTGTCCCAGACGATCGCGACCACGGCCTCGTGCACCTCGAACTGGTGGCGGAGCTCGCGCGCCGTATACAGCGGGTTGTGCTCGACGACGATGGCTCCGATGCGGAGGGCGGCGTAGAACGCCACGACGTGCTGGGGGCAGTTCGGCAGGATGAGCGCGACCCGGTCCCCCGCCTTCACGCCGAGCTTGCGCAGCGCCATCGCCGCACGGAGCACCTCGTCCTCGAGCTCGGCGTAGGTGGTCTCTGCGCCGAAGAACTCCAGCGCGACGTGATCACCGAAGCGCGCGACCGCGCCCTCCAGCATCTCCACGAGGGTGTCGCGCACGGGTTCGATCTCGTGCGGCACGCCCTCGGCGTAGGCCGAGAGCCACGGGCGGTCGCTGAGGGGGGATTCGGATGCCGGAGCGTCGCTGTTCGTCACCCGTTCAGCGTAGGACGCCCCGACCGTGCACGTCCTGACAGCGGCGCCAACACGCGCGCGAACGCCCGCCGGCGGAAACCTTTCGAAATTTGTTGTTAGCGGCATCATTCTGTGGAAGCGTGGCCGTCGCCGCGCCTGCATCCGTCATCGCATGGAGATCCCCCGGGCGCGCGCGCCCCCGTCGTCGGGTGGCGCGTCAGTGAAGTGCAAAGGAGCATTATGCGAACGTCCGGCCTGCGCCCGAGAGGCGGGAAGCGCCTCGGCGCCGTCCTCGCCACGGTCGCCCTCCTCGTCGGCGCCGCGGCCCCCTCCGCCGCATCCGCCGCGGAGGAAGACCTGAGTCCGTACACCATCTGGTTCAACAACTTCGAGTCCGGGCGCCTGGCGCCGTGGGCACCGAGCGGCGGCTCCGTCACGATGGAACGCCAGACCATTCCCGAAAGTATCGGCCTCAGCCACGCAACCTCGATGCGGGTCGCCGGGCGCTCCGCCACCGGCGAGGGCGCCGCCCTCCCCCTGGCCGATTACCTCACCGCCGGTGAGCGGTCCACGATCTCGGTGTGGACGCGCCTGCACCCGGGGACCCCCGCCACAACCGTCCGGGTCGGGGTCGAGCAGGGCGGCACCGTCGTCCCGGTGGCCTCGGGCGCTGCGACCGCCGACGGCTGGATCGAGATCGTCGGCGACTACACGCCCGCCGCCGGCGCCGAGCTCGGCCGCCTCCTCATCACCGCCGACGCTGCGGATGCCGGGTTCTGGGTCGACGACACCCTGCTCACGGGATACGCCCCGCGCACGGTCGTCATCGACGACTCGACTCCGTTGAAGTCGACGCTGCCCTTCCCGATCGGCGCGGCGGGCGACTCCCGCATCGCCGCGGGCTCCGGCGAGCCGACGCTCTCCACCCATTTCAACTCCGTCTCGGCGGAGAACCACATGAAGCCCGAGGCCTGGTACAACGCCGACGGGTCGTTCGTCTCCACCAACCCTCAAGCGGACTCGCTCGCCGATTGGGCCGTCGAGAACGACGGCCGGGTGTTCGGTCACGTCCTGCTCTGGCACAGCCAGATCCCCGCGTGGTTCTTCCGCGAGACCGCGGGCGACAACACCTCGCGCGAGCTGACGAACTCGGACGCCGACAAGGCGATCCTCACCGAGCGCATCCGCACGCACATCGACAACGTCGCGGAGTATTTCGCCGACCGTTACGGCCCCTACGGAAGCGCCGGCAACCCGATGAAGGCCTGGGAAGTCGTCAACGAGGTCATCAACGACGGACAGAACCCGCAGCTGCGCAACTCGCGCTTCTTCCAGATCCTCGGCGAGGAGTTCATCGACATCGCGTTCCACGCGGCCGACGAGAGCTTCAACGAGACCTACGCCGCGGAGGGTGTGGATCACCCCGTCGAGCTCTTCATCAACGAGTACGGCACCGAGGGCGGCGCGAGCGCGACGTCGAAGCTGCAGCGCTACTACGACCTCGTGGTGCGCCTGCTCGAGCGCGACGTGCCGATCACCGGCGTCGGCCACCAGTTCCACACCACCATGGCGTCGCTGAACCTGGCGAACATGGAAGCGGCGCTGGAGAAGTTCGCGGGCCTCGGCCTCGTGCACGCCGTCACCGAGTTCGACATCGCGATCGGCACGGTCACCGAGCGGAACCTCATCCGCCAGGGCCACATCACCGCTCAGGCGTTCGACATCTTCAAGGAGTTCCACGCCGGCCCCGAGACCATGTACTCGGTCACCGTGTGGGGCCTCCGCGACATGGGCTCGTGGCGGTACTACGACGGCGCCCCGCTGCTGTTCGACGACTACTTCAACGGCAAGTGGGCCTACCGCGGTGCCGCAGGGCTCTCGATCCCGGCCGAACCTCGTGCGATGAACGCCTTCGGCGGTACCGTCGAACTCACCGAGGACGCCGTCACCGACGTCGCATGGGATCAGCTCGCCCCCACCCCGATCGCCGATCGGCACGCCTTCGGTCTGCGCTGGTCGCCGGAGCACGTCACCGCGCTCGTCGAGATCGCCGACACCGACGCCGACGCGACGGATGCCGTCACCTTCACCCTCGGCGGCGACACCTACACCGTCGGACGCGACGGCGGCGGTGACATCGACGCCGTCGTCGGCGAGACGACGGACGGCTGGCGTCTCGTCGCCCACGTGCCTGCCGCGGGCCTCGTCGAGGGCGACATCGTGCGCTTCGACGTCGCGGTCGATGACGGCGACGCCGTGCTCGGGTGGAACGACGCCGGAGTGCTCGGCGAGGTCACCCTCCGCGAGCCCCTGTCGTTCGCCGCGATCACTGAGATCGCGAACGCTCCGACGATCGACGGCGACATCGATGCGGCGTGGGCCGACGCGGTCGGAATCGCCACCGGCAAGCAGATCGACGGCACGGACTCGGCATCCGCCGATGTCCGCCTCGCCTGGAACGGCGACGGTGACACACTGTTCCTCCTTGCCGAGGTGCAGGACGACGTCATCGACACCTCCGCCGGCGCCGCGCACGAGCGGGACTCGATCGAGGTCTTCCTCGACCTCGGCAACCGCAAGAACGGCACCTACCTGGCAACCGACATGCAGCTGCGCATCAACGCCGCAGGCGAGCTGAGCTTCGGCTCGGGTGACGCCGCGGCTCAGCAGGCGCGCGTGACGTCTGCGGTCCAGGTCGTGGACGGCGGATACGTGGTCGAGGCCGCGATCAGCCTGTTGGATGCCGGCGGAGCGGAGTCCCTGCACGGCTTCGACGTGCAGGTCAACGACGCTCGCGACGGCGCCCGCGTGGGCGTGCGCAACTGGGCCGACCCGACGGGATCGAGCTGGAACAACACCTCCCGGTGGGGTGTCATCCAGCTCGCGGTCGACGAGGGAGACGTGGCGCCGACCCCCGAGCCGACGCCCGACCCGGAGCCGACGCCCGACCCCGAGCCGACGACCCCGGCACCGGTCCCCGGTGACGGCGGATCCGACGACGATGACGCGGCATCCGGTGGAACGGGCGGGAACGACGGAGACGGCGCACTCGCGGTCACCGGTCTCGCCGGGTCGTTCCTCCTGCCGCTCCTCGCGGGCGGAGCCCTTCTGGCTGCGGGTGGCGCGTTCGTCGTCCGCGGCATCCGACGCTCGCGGGCCGGTCTGAGCTAGCGAGCAGCTCTCGCGGCGGCTCCGGGCCTCCGCCACGAGGGCGAACCCACCACCCCCGCGCCGCGGACGTCACTCCGTCGGCGCGGGGGTGCTCTGGTCTCCGGGGCCGCGGACATCGCCGCGGGCGCCCTCAGGTGGCAGGTGTCGCCGCCTCCGCGCGCTCGACGCGGCCACACCTGCCACCTGAAACCGTCCCGCACATCGACCCGCCCTGGCGGCGTTCCTCCGGCATCGCCGCGAAGCGCTCCAACCCGAGGACGTGGGCCTCCCGCGCGGACCGCGACGGCGCACCGGCAGGCTCCGCCGCGAGGAAGTCGCGGAGTCGCATCGTCTGCTGGTGTACACCGCGGTCCCCGGCAGCGAGAGCGACGAGAAGCTTCGCCTCCTCGCCGTCGTCGGGGCGGATCTGCAGCGCTGAGGATGCCGCAGCCGCGCGCAACGCGGACTGCGCAGCCGTGGATCGACAGGCCCTGGATGGGCCTCGGCCCCGCACGGAGCATGGACACACGCGGACCGAACGACGGCCCGCGACCGAGGAGGATCCCATGACTCGCGCTCTCGACATCCCCGACCAGACCGGAACCCTCGCTGTCGTCACCGGCGCGACCGACGGTATCGGGCTCATCATCGCCACCCGCCTCGCCGCCGCCGGCGCCGACCTGATTCTGCCCGCGCGGTCAGCCGAGAAGGGCGAGCGCGCCGTCGCCCGGATCCGCGAGGCCGCGCCGGATGCGCGCGTGAGCGTCCCGACGCTGGACCTGTCGTCCCTGGCCTCGGTCCGCGGGATCGTTGCGCACCTGTCGTCCGACGGGCGCCCGATCGGCATCCTGATGAACAACGCCGGCGTCATGCGCCCGCCGCAGCGGACGGAGACCACCGACGGATTCGAGCTGCAGTGGGGCACCAATCATCTGGGCCACGTCGCCCTGACCCTCGGCCTGTTGCCGCTGCTGCGCGCCGGACGCGCCCGCGTCACGCATCAGACGAGTATCGCCGCCCGGTCGGGATCGATCCCCTGGGACGACATCGATGGCGAGCGGGAGTACGACGCGATGCGGGCGTACTCGGCGTCGAAGATCGCGGTCGGGCTGTTCGCGCGTGAGCTCGACGCTCGCAGCCGCGCGGGCAACTGGGGTATTTCGAGCAACCTGTCGCACCCGGGCGTCTCGCCGACGAACCTTCTCGCCGCTCAGCCCGGAATGGGCCGCGCCCGCGTGACCCCCGAGCGCCGGATCATCGGGGCGCTCTCCCGCATCGGTGTGACCGGCACGCCGCAGTCGGCGGCGCTCCCGGCGTTGCGGGCGGCGACGGCGACGGATGCCGCGGGCGACGAGTTCTACGGACCCAAGCGCGTCGTCGCCGGTCCGCCGACGCGGGTGGACCTGTGGGAGCCGTTGCGCTCGATGGACGACGCTCGGCGCGTGTGGGAGATCTCGGAGGCGCAGATCTCCGTCGGCGCGCGCGAGTAGCGGTGGTTCAAGTGGCGCTCGGCGCCGCCTCCGCGCGCGGGAGGCGGCGACACCTGCCACGCGAACGCACCCCAACGCGCGCGGGCTACGCCTCGAGCTGCGCCTTCGCGCGGGCGAGCCCCTGCGCGAGGGTCGAGCGGACCGTGTCGGCGACGACCGGTTCGACGAAGCGCAGCATCCCGCCGGGGCTCGCCTCGATCTCGGCGCGGACGTGGCAGGCCTCTCCGCGCTCGGAGAAGTCGAACCGCAGGGTCGTCGGCATGATCCCTGCGCTGCTGCGCGCCGCCATCACGACCGGCGGCTCGAAGTGCGTCACGCGCCAGTCGTACTCGACCTCACGGCCGATGACCCGCATGCGCGTGCGGAGGGTCGTTCCGGGGCGCACCGGCGGGGCCGAGGTGATCTCCTCAGAGATCACCGACGTGTCCCAGCGCGAGCGGTTCGCCGGGTCGGTCAGGTACGCGAACACCGCGGCGGGGTCGCGCTCGATCAGGATCGTCTCGGCCACGGTGAACATGCCCTCATCCTCCCCCACGCCCGCGTTCCCCGGGCCGGCCGCCCCGAATGAGCAGCCTGGGCCGGGTGCGCGACGACGCGAAAGACCCCGAGGGCGAGCGGGTGCCGCCGCCCCCGCCGCGGGAGATCCTCCGTCTTACCGCCTTCGCGTTCTTCTGGAGCGCGACGACCCTGCGCGCGTTCGGCGGCGCGATCGCGGGAGTCGCCTTCCAGATCCTGATCGTGACGGTGTTGAACGCCACCCCGGTGCAGATCAGCGTGCTCAGCGCGCTGAGCGTCGCCCCCTACCTCGTGCTCGGATTCCTCGTCGGCGCGCTGATGGACCGGTGGCGTCGCCAGCGCACCCTCGTGATCACCAGCGTCGGACGCGCCCTCGTGCTCGCCGCGGTCCCGGTGCTGATCCTCACCGACACGCTGACCTTCGGCACTCTCGCGGCCGTCATCCTGACGCTCGGTGTGCTGACGCTCTTCGCCGACTCCGCCGCCCAGCCCCTCCTCCCCCAAATCGTCCCGCGTCGTCGAGCCGCCGGCTCCCCGGCGCGCCGCCGGTCGGCACGTCGGTCACGACATCGTCGACGGCATGCGTTTCACCTACCGGCATCCGACTCTCCGCCCTCTCGCACTGTCTGTGCACGTCTGGTTCCTCGGCAACAGCATCGTGATGACGGTGTTCGCGGTGTACGTGTTGCGCGAACTCGCGCTGCCGGCGTGGGCCTTCGGCGTCGCCCTGACGGCCGCCGGGATCGGCGGTTTCGCCGGGGCCCTCATCGCACCGTCGCTCGGTGCCCGCTGGGGAGCCGGGCGTGCAATCCTGTGCGGCCGCACCCTGGTCGTCGTCCCGTGGCTGGTGCTGGGGTTCGCGCCACTGACCGCGGAGACGGATGTCGTGCCCTCGCCGCCGGGCTGCTGATGACGGCGTTCGGCTTCGCGTCGACGCTCGTGGTCGGCGCGGTCGTGTTCGCCGTCGCCGCGGTCATCATCGTCGTCTCGCCGCTGCGCGATGCGCGACACGACGACGAGGTCGGCAGCGGATGAGCCGCTGACCCGACGGCCGCCCGCCAACCCGATTGCGCATCGGCGAGGTTTCCGCAACCCCGAGGCCGAATGCGGCGGCCGACCTATCGTGACGGCATGAGCACATCGGACCAGTACACGTTCGACGACCCGGTACGTCGCTACGCGCGGGTCGAGCCGCCGCTTCAGCACCAGCCCGAACCGGGCGTGCAGGCGCGGATGCAGCCGGTCCCCGATCTCGGCGAGAAAACCTACCGCGGCACGGGTCGGCTGGCGGGCCGCAAGGCGCTCATCACCGGCGGCGACTCGGGAATCGGCGGCGCCACCGCGATCGCGTTCGCGCGCGAGGGCGCCGATGTGGTGATCGTGCACCTGCCCGACGAGACCGAGGACGCCGCGCACATCCTCGAACTCATCGCGGATGCCGGAGCCCAGGGTCACGCGATCATCGCCGACATCGCCGATGCGGCCCGGTGCCGCGAGATCATCGAAGAGGCCGTGGCACTGCTCGGCGGCCTCGACATCCTCGTCAACAATGCCGGCCGCCAGATCGCGGTGGACCGCGTGGAGGACCTCAGCGACGAGCAGTTCGAACTCACCTTCCGCACGAACCTCTTCGCGCCGTTCTGGCTCACCAAGGCCGCCCTCGCCCACCTTCCCGCCGGTTCCAGCATCATCAACACCGCATCCCTCGAGGCGTACAAGCCCGCTCCGGACCGTCTCGACTACGCCGCGACGAAGGCGGCGATCAACAACCTCTCCAAGGGTCTCGCCGTGCAGCTCGCCGATCGCGGCATCCGTGTGAACGTGGTCGCCCCCGGCCCGGTGTGGACGGCCCTGCAGGTTTCGGACGGCGTCTCGGACGAGCAGATGCAGGCCTTCGACGACGAGAACACCTACCAGCGCTCCGGCCAGCCGGCCGAGCTGGCGCCGGCGTACGTCTTCCTCGCCTCGTCGGAGTCGAGTTACGTCTCGGGCGCGACGCTCAACGTCAACGGCGGGATGATCACCCCGTGACACCCGTCTGCACGGTCTACGTGCTCCCGGGCCTCGGCTTCGCGGGCGAGGCGGCCGCACCGATCGCCGCGCACCTGCCCGAGCGCTTCGCCGTCGTCGGCATCGACCTTCCCGGACACGGCGACGCACCGGATGCCGCCGACGCCGGTGTCGCCGCCGTCGCCGACGCCGTCGTCGCCGCGATCGCCGCGCGCGCGACGGGCGGACCGTGGATCCTCTGCGGCCACAGCATGGGTGGCAAGATCGCCGCCGTCGTCGCCGATCGCGTTCTCCGCGGGGACGCCCCGCTGTTCGGGCTCGCCGGACTCGTCCTCCTCGCCCCGTCACCGACCACGCGCGAACCGATGGACGAGGAACGTCGCGAGCGCATGCTCGCGTGGGTGGCGGACGGGCCGATCTCGGCACAGCACGCCCACGACTTCGTCTCGGAGAACGTCGCCGCGCCACTCGACCCCGACACCGAGACGACCGCGATCGCCCAGGTGCAGCGGATGTCGCCCCTCGCCTGGCGCCGATGGCTCGAGACCGGAAGCCGCCAGGATGTCCGGGACGGTCTCGACATCGCCGATCTTCCGGCCGTGGTCCTCGCCGGCGACGCGGACGACGACCTCGGGGCCGACGCCCAGCCGGGTCTGATCACGGACCTCCTCCCCCGCGCCGAGGTGATCGCACTCTCCGACACCGGGCATCTGCTCCCCTACGAGCGACCGCGCGAGGTCGCCGCCGCGATCGCGCGACTGTGGGAGCGCATCCTCGCGGCGTCCGCGCCTGTTCCCTCGGACTGGGGTCGGATCATCGCGTCGGAGCGGACCGATCCCGAGACCCGCGGCATCCTCTCCCGCCGGGCTCTCGCCGACGACGTCGACGCGGGCCCGCAGGCTCTCACGCCGCTCCAGCTGACCATGCTGCGCGCGCTGGCCGCGCGGCTCGTCCCGCGCGCCGCCGATGACCGCTTCGATCTCGCGCTCCGCCTCGACCGCGACCTCGCCGAGGGCCGCGGAGACGGCTGGCGCCCTCCGGGGCTGCCGACGGATGCCGACGCCGCCCGCGCCGGACTCGACGCCCTGGCCGCGGTGTGGCCGGACGGCACCGCCGCACAGGACGCCCTCATCGCGCAGATCATCGCTGGCGACGGGTTCGACGGATCCCCGTGGGATGCCGACACCACGCGCCGCTGGTTCGAGGACGTCCGCGTCGACCTCGCACAGGCGTGGGTCTCGCACCCCGCGTCCTCGGCGCGGATCGCCTTCGACGGATTCGTCACGGGTGTCGGCACGTCGGATCCCGGATTCTCGGAGCTGCGCGCCGATCGCCGCGACGCGTGGGAACCCCCCTCCCTCGGCATCCTCTCGTCCACGGAAGACCCCTCATGAACCTCTCCGGCATGCGCACCTACCCGACCGACGAGGTCGTCGACGTCGTGGTGGTCGGCACGGGCGCCGGCGGCGGCCCCCTGCTCGCGCGGCTCGCCGAGGCGGGCCTGCGGGTCGTCGCGCTCGAGGCGGGGCCGAACTTCGACGCCACCGACTTCGTCCCCGACGAGGTCGCGGGCACGCGTGTCAACTGGATGTCGGAGCGGATCAGCGGTGGCGAAGCCCCGACCGCCTTCGGCCCGAACAACAGCGGGCGCGGGGTCGGCGGCGGCACCCTGCATTGGGGGGCGTTCGCGCCGCGGCCCGACGCGCGCGACCTGCGACTGCGGTCGGAGTTCGGCGTCGGCGCCGACTGGCCCGTCGATCCCGAGGAGCTCACCCGTTACATCGAAAAGGTGGAACGCACCGTGGGCGTATCCGGCCCGACGCCCTATCCCTGGGACGACACCCGGGAGTATCACTGGCCGGCGGTCGCGCGGAACGCCCCCGCGGACGTCGTCGCGGACGGATGCGCGCGCGAGGGCATCCGCACGGCGACGGCTCCCGCCGCGATCCTCACCCGCGACCACGACCAGCCGCACTACGGGCACCGATCGAGGAACCTGAACTTCGGCAGCATCCACCAGGGGGATCGGAGCGACGCAAAAGCCACCACGGCGAACACCTATCTGCCTGCCGCGGTCGCCGCCGGCGCCGAGATCCGCCCCGACAGCACCGTGCACGGGATCGAGCTCGATGCCCGCGGACGCGTGTCGGCCGTCGTCTACACGCGCGACGGTCAGGAGGTGCGGCAGCGCTGCGCGAGTCTCGTCCTCGCGGCAGGGGGTGTGGAGACTCCGCGCCTGCTTCTGCACACCGGGCTTGCGAACTCCAGCGGCGCGGTGGGGCGGAACTTCCTCGCACACGGCGCGCTGCAGGTGTGGGGACGCTTCGACGCGCATATCCGCGGCTACCGCGGCTACCCGTCGTCGCTCATCAGCGAGGACTTCGTCCGTCCCGCAGGCGTCGATTTCGCCGGCGGCTACCTGATCCAAAGTCTCGGCGTCATGCCCGTGACCTACGCCACCACCCTCGTCCGCGGAGGCGGCCTGTGGGGACAGGAGTTCATGGACGCCCTCGACGCGTGGCAGTACTCCGTCGGCGTCGGGATCAACGGCGAGTGCCTGCCGTCCGACCGGAACCGCCTCGTTCTGACCGACGAAGTCGACGAATACGGCGTCCCCCGCGCGGAGATCACCTTCACTCCGGGTGCGAATGAGGAGGCGCTGGACCGCCACGCGGCACGGACCCTCACCGGCATCCTCGAAGCAGCCGGGGCGAAAGAGACGCACGTACTCGCCCGCACCGCCCACACTCTCGGGACGTGTCGCATGAGCGACGACCCCGCGG
Source organism: Microbacterium aurantiacum (assembly GCF_031625015.1). Taxonomy (NCBI): domain Bacteria; kingdom Bacillati; phylum Actinomycetota; class Actinomycetes; order Micrococcales; family Microbacteriaceae; genus Microbacterium; species Microbacterium aurantiacum. The sequence continues at coordinate 1,585,154 of NZ_JAHWXH010000001.1, read as the reverse complement.
ACGGCGTCGTCGACGCGGAAGGCCGGAGCCACGACATCCCGAACCTGTGGGTGTGCGACAACTCCACCTTCCCGAGCGCCCTGTCGGCGAACCCGTGCCTCGCACAGATGGCGCTGTCACTGCGGACGGCGGACCGGATGCTGGCCTCTCGGGCGGCCTGAGCGGTCAGCGGGTGCCGAGGGTCTTCTCGGGGACCAGCTCACGGATCGTCAGGGCCGCGCTCACCAGAGCGAGATGGCTGAGCGCCTGCGGGGTGTTGCCCCAGAACGCGCCGTCGTCGGCGGAGATCATCTCGGCGTAGATGCCGACGTCGTTCGCCGTGGCCACCAGCGCGTCCATCGCGGCGATCGCCTCGTCGTGCCGGCCGACGCACGCGAGCGCTCCCGCGCACCAGAAGGCGGACGCCACGAACGTGTGCTCCTCGGCATCCATTCCGGTGTAGCGGTAGAGAAGCCCGTCGCCGGCGCCGAGCTCGCGCGTGAGGGCGTCGATGGTGGCCGACATCCGTTCTCCGCGGTCGAAACCGCTCTCGGCGTGGAGGAGCACCGAGGTGTCGAGATCGGACGAGCCGGGATACATCACGTAGCTGCCGGCATCCTCCGACCAGCCGAACTCGTGCACCCACTGGGCGATGCGCTCGCGCTCGGCGCGCCACCGGTCGGCGTTGCCGGGGATCGCGCCCTCATCGGCGAGCCACGCGGCGTCGTTGAGCGCCTGCCAGCACCCCATCTTCGACGAGGTGTAATGGCGGATCTCGGGGAGCTCCCACATCCCGGAATCGGGGTTGCGCCACAGATCGCACGTGCGGTCGGCCATGTCGGCGAGCATGCGGCCGGTGGCGACGTCGAGGATGTTGCCCGCGTCGACATAGGTGCGGCAGATGGCGAAGAGGTCGCCGTACACGCCGAGCTGCAGCTGGTCGCGCGCGGGATTTCCGGACACGACCGGGCCGATGCCCTTCCATCCGTCGACGTCGAACTTCTCGACGCCGACGGTGACCTCACCGCGCAGCGAATAGAGGACGTGCAGCTCGGGCCCGTTCTCGCGGATCGTCCGCAGCAGCCACGAGATCGCGGCGTGGGTCTCTTCCCGGAGCCCGAAGCGGACCAGCGCGTGGGCGGTGTAGGCGAGATCCCGCACCCACGCGAAGCGGTAGTCCCAATTCTTCCCCCCGCGCGGATTCTCGGGGAGGGACGTCGTCGCCGCGGCGGCGATCGCCCCGGTGGGCGAGTAGACGAGAAGCTTCAGTGCCAGAGCGCTGCGCTGCACGGCATCCGCCCAGGGGCCTTCGTAGGAGAACTCCCTCGACCACGCGCGCCAGCCGTCGATCGTCCGGTCCACGCTCCGATCGACGTTCGCCGGGTCGGGGAGGTGGAGGGGCTCCCCGTCGGTGGCGACGACGACGAGCAGATGACGGGAGTCGGCGGATGTCGTGAAGCGGCCGCGCAGGAGCGGGCCGCGGGGGCCGTCCGGGTCGGGCGCATCGGGTCCGTGGTCGCTGCCGACGACGGCGAGGGAGACCCCGCCGACGCGGAGGATGGCGGCCCCGGCGTGCTGCTCGATCCACGGAGCGGCGGTCTGGAGGCGAGACCCGGGCTGCACCACCCACTGGAATTCGACCGTGCCCTCGATGCCCTCGATCCGGCGCGCCAGCTCCGCCCAGGGGAGGCGCCCGGCGACGCCGGTCACCATCGCGTCGACCACGCGCGCCCGCCCGGTCGGCGTCGTGAACGTCGTCTGGAGCACGTTCGTGCGCGAGATGTAGCGGCGGCGGACGGTGTACTCACCGACGGGTTCGAGCTCGATACAGCCCCCGGTGGCCTCGTCGAGGATGCGCGCGAACACGGGCGCCGAATCCAGGTTGGGCAGCGGAAGCCAGTCGATCTGGCCACGGCGACCGATCAACGCGATCGTCCGGCCGTCGCCGATCGGTGCGTAGTCGCGGAGGTCGTCGTGGGAAGGGGATACAGGAGCCACGTGCTCAGGCTAGGCATCCCGAGGAGGGCGAGGGGTGGCTTGCGCAGGGCGACGGGGAGGGGTACGAGCGCCTGGGGGATCCGTTCGGGTATCACACATCGGTTCAATCTTCGTCTTAAATGTCGGACGCTGTCGCTAGTCTTCGAATATGAATACGAGCCGGTTGATCGAGTTCAGCGACGAAGACCTCGCCGAACTCGACGAGGTCGCGCACGCCGCCGAGCGAATCACCCCCGCGCTCGGCGCGATGGAGGTCGAGAACGTCCGCAATCAGGCCCGGGCGGGGGCGATTGCGGAGCGGGTGTCGCGGCGCCAGGCGGCGTCAGTGCGGTCGCAGGAGATGGTGTACCGCTCCGTCGCGGCGGAACTTGCCGGGGTGACGTTCACGACCGACCGGTCGATGCAGGCTCAGATCACCCAGGCGGTGGAGTGGGTCGAGTGCTACCCCGACACCTTGGCGGCGTGGGAAGCGGGGCGCATTACGCGTGGACACGCGACCGCGGTGCTGCGGTGCGGGACGGTGCTTCCGCGGGATGCGCGGGCGGAGTTCGATGCCCAGGCCGCCGAGGGGAACGGCGGGTCGGTCGACAGTCCGTCGGGGACGGGATGTCGGATCTCATCGCCCGCGTCCCCGAGGTCCTCGCCGCAGCGATCGATGACCGGCTGAACGAACAAGCCTCGACGATCATCGACGCCGACCCCGACGGTCGCACCCGCGATCAGATTCTGCTCGGCCGGGATGACGATCCGGCGAACGACACCACCACCGCCGACCTCGTCGGATCCGCACCGATCGACCCCGCGACCGCCCGGGCTTTGGCCGGCGCCGTCGCCACGTGGGAACGCCTCGTCGTCCACCCCGTGTCGGGACAGGTGCTGTGCACCGACTCCTACCGGCGCACCGCCTCCATGGCCAGACTGCTGCGGGCACGGGACCGGCATTGCCGATTCCCCGGATGCCGACGGCCCGCGATCCGCTGCGAACTCGACCACACCCTCGACTACGCCCTCGGCGGCCCCACCGACATCCGGAACCTCTGCCACCTATGTCAACGACACCACTCGATGAAGCAATTCACGTCCTGGGGCGTCCGACAACTCGGCGGCGGAGTCCTGGAATGGACCTCACCGACCGGGCGGATCTACATCGACCATCCACCGGCACCCTTGGTGAGATTCATGCCGTCCGGAGGTGGGGCACCACCGCCGGATGCGAGGGGCGGCGCGTCGCCGCCCGACCCCGCACCCTTCTGACATCGAGCTTCGAACTCCCGAAGCTTCGCACCGACGCCCAGAAGTCTGGACACCCGATCACGCGTGTAGCGCGCGCCGGCGCTCCGCGCAACCCGGGGTGGCGGCATCCGCTCCCGGGCTTAGCGTGGCCGGCATGCCGAACATGTACACGCCCCAGGACCCCACGACCCAGTTCCCGCGTCCGCCCTTCCCGCCGCAGCAGCAGAAGGGCCCGGGCGACATCCACAAGATGGATCCGGCCCCCGACCACGGCGAGACCTCCTACGTCGGCTTCGGCCGCCTCCCGGGTCGCAAGGCGCTCGTCACCGGCGCCGACTCCGGCATCGGCCGCGCCGTGGCGATCGCGTACGCGCGCGAAGGCGCCGACGTCGCCCTCAGCTACCTCCCCGAAGAGCAGGGACAGGCCGAAGAGGTCGCCGCCCTCATCGAGAAGGAAGGCCGCGTCGCCGTCCTGCTCCCCGGCGACCTCCAGAAAGAGTCGACCAACAGCGAGGTCGTCGCCAAGGCCGTCGAAGGTCTCGGAGGCCTCGACATCCTCGTCATCAATGCCGGCACCATGCCGACCGTCGACAGCATCGACGACTTCGAGACGAAGACGCTGGACCACGTCGTCCAGGCCAACATCTACCCGCTGTTCTGGCTCACCAAGGCGGCCTCGCCCCACCTGAAGCCGGGCGCGTCCATCATCACGACCTCGAGCATCCAGGGCTTCGTCCCCTCCCCCTCGCTCGCCGAGTACGCGGTGTCGAAAGCCGGCATCGCCAACTGGACCCGCGCCATGGCGCAGCAGCTCATCGAGCGCGGCATCCGGGTGAACGGCGTCGCCCCCGGCCCCATCTGGACGCCGCTGCAGCCCGCGTTCGTGCCGAACGAGAAGATCGAGGAATTCGGCTCTCAGACCCCGATCGGTCGCGCCGGACAGCCGGTGGAACTCGCCCCGGCGTTCGTCTTCCTCGCCTCGCAGGAATCCAGCTACGTCATCGGCGAGACCATCGCCGTCACGGGCGGCATGCCGACCCACTGATGCGCCACGACGAGGGTGGGCCCAACGACCGGTCCGCCCTCGTCCGGCGTCAGGCGCTGTCGCGCACGACCAGTGTCGTCGGCAGAACGATCGCCCGCGGCGGTGCGCCGGCGATCACCTCCAGGAGAAGCGCCACCATCTCCTCGCTGATGCGATCCCACGGCTGGCGCATCGTGGTCAGCGGCGGTTCGTGGCTCTCCGCCAGACCCGAGTCGTCGAAGCCGGCCACCGCGACATCCTGCGGCACCCTCCTGCGGGCCCGGCGCAGAGCCTGCACCGCACCGGCGGCCATCAGGTCGGAGGCGGCGAACACCGCATCGATGTCCGGATGCCGCGCGAGCAGCTTCGACATCGCCGCGGCTCCGGATTCCATGCCGTAATCTCCGACCTCGACCATCGAGTCGTCGTAGTCGGAACCCATCTCCTCGCGGAACCCGACGAGGCGGAAGCGACCGCCCGGGGTGTCCGAGGGACCCGCGATCATCGCGATCCTGCGATACCCACGATCGCGGAGGTGCCTCGTCATCTGCTTCGCGGATGCGGTCTCATCGACCGACACGGACGACAGCTCCCCCTGGTGGCCGAGCGGGGCTCCACACGAGACCGTCGGGATGCCGGCAGCCAGCAGGCGATCGAGGAGCGGGTCGGACTCATGCGAAGAGATGAGCATCACCCCGTCGACGTGACCCGCCGAGACGTAGTGCTCCACGCTCTCGCGCTCCCGGGGGGTGCCGGCCACGAGGAGGACCAGGGTCATCGCCCGCTGCGACAGGGCCTCGGCCGCGCCGCGCAGCAGGAGGGCGAACGTCGGGTCGGCGAACAGCAAGTGCTGCTCCTCTGTGAGCAGGAACGCGAGCGAGTTCGCACGACCGGTCGCGAGGCTCCGCGCGGCGTGATTGGTCCGATACCCCGTAGCCACGATCGCCGACTCGACGGCCTCGCGGGCCTGCGGAGACACCCAGCGTCCGCCGTTGAGCACGCGCGACACCGTGCCGTACGACACACCGGCCGCTTCCGCGACGTCGCGGATGGTCGGCTTGCGCCTGCTCGTCGTGCGTTCCACGCCGCGACTCTACTCGCCTGACGCCGACACCGACGCTCCGACCTGTAACCGGTCACAGTTCGGTAACGGAAACGGGACGCGGGATGACACTTCGTTGACCGTCTGCCTACTCTGTGACCGGTTACAGGATCACACCGGCATCGCAGCCGGAGCAGAACACGATGGAGCGTCATGTCCCCCGAGAACGTCTGGCCGCACGTGCGCGGAATCGCCTACGGTGGCGACTACACGCCGGAACAGTGGCCTCGCGAGGTCTGGCACGAGGACGTCGAGCTCATGAAGCGCGCCGGGGTCAACCTGGTGAGCGTCGGCATCTTCGCCTGGGCGCTCCTCGAGACCGCCGAGGGGGTCTTCGACTTCGACTGGCTCGACGAGCTGCTCGACCTCATGCACGAGAACGGCATCGCGGTCGATCTCGGCACCCCGACCGCCTCGCCGCCCGCGTGGTTCTTCGCCGCCCACCCGGACGCGCGGGTCACCGACCGGAACGGCACCGTCATGGGATTCGGTGCACGCGGCATGGCCTCGCACTCCTCCCCCGCGTATCGCGAGGCGATCGTGCGCATCGCCTCCGCCCTGGCGGAGCGGTACGCCCGGCACCCCGCGGTCGTCCTCTGGCACGTCCACAATGAGTACGGCGTGCCGGTCGGCGAGGACTACTCCGAGCAGTCCGTCCGCGCGTTCCGCGATTGGCTCCGCGAGAAGTACGGAACCCTCGATGCACTGAACGCCGCGTGGGGGACCGCCTTCTGGGGGCAGAGCTACGGCGACTGGGAGCACATCGGCGCCCCCGCGGCCGCGCCCTCCGTCGTGAATCAGACGCAGCGCCTGGACTTCGCGCGTTTCACAGACCACCAGCTGCGCGCATGCTTCATCGCCGAGCGCGACGCGATCCGGGCGCACGCCACGCAGCCGATCACCACCAACTTCATGGCCAACCAGAGCTGGACCACCGACCTGTGGGCCTGGGCGCGCGAAGTCGACATCGTCTCGGATGACCACTACCTCTGGGCCGCCGACCCCGAAGGCGAGATCGGCCTGGCGATCGCGGCAGACCTCACACGGTCGGTCGGGGGCGGAGCGCCCTGGATCCTCATGGAGCACTCGACCTCGGCGGTCAACTGGCAACCGCGGAACGTCGCCAAGCGCGCGGGCGAGATGGCGCGCAACTCGCTGACGCACCTCGCGCGCGGCGCCGACGCGATCCTCTTCTTCCAATGGCGCGCATCGCGCTTCGGCGCCGAGAAGTTCCACTCGGCCATGGTTCCCCACGCCGGCACGGACTCCCGCGTCTTCCGGGAGGTCGAGCAGCTCGGCGCCACGCTCGGCGCGCTCGAAGAGGTGCGCGGATCGCGCGTCGTCGCCGATGTCGCCATCCTGTGGGACTTCGAGTCCTTCTGGGCGGAGGATCTGGAGTGGCGTCCGTCCGTGGACGTGACCCACCCCGACCGGATCCGGGCCTTCTACGAGCGCCTGTGGCGGGACAACATCACCGTCGACTTCGCCCTGCCCGGCCAAGACCTGTCGCGGTACCGCCTCGTGATCGCGCCCGCCCAGTACATGCTGAGCACGTCGGATGCCGCGAACCTGACCCGCTACGTCGCGGACGGCGGCACGCTCCTGGTCTCCTTCTTCTCGGCGATCGTCGACGAGAACGACGCGGTGCACGCCGGCGGCTACGGCGCACCCCTCGCGGAGGCCCTCGGGATCGTCGTGGACGAGTTCCTCCCCCTCCGGGAGTCGGCGGCGCACGACCTCTCCTGGCGGGGACGCACGCAGACCCTCCGCTCGAGCCTGTGGCAGGAGGACCTCGCGGTCCGCGGCGCCGAGGTCGTCGCAACGTACACCGACGGTCCCGGCGCGGGTGGCGCCGCCATCACGCGCAACACCCTCGGCGACGGCGTCGGCTGGTACATCAGCACGCGCCTGGATGCCGAGGGGATGCAGACGGTGATGCGCGAGGTGTACGCGGACGCCGGCCTCGAGCCGTCCGCCGCCGCCGACGGGCTCGAGGTGGTCACGCGACGCGGTGACACCGCCGACTACGTCATCGCCGTCAACCACCGCGACGAACCCGCCCATCTCGCGGTGCAGGGCACGGACCTGCTCACGGGAGACGACCTCGACGCGGGTCTGACCGTCGTCGGGGGCGGCGTCGCCATCATCCGCACCTCACCGCTCCGAGGAGGCGATCTCTGACGCGGCCCGTCCCCTTCCTTCCCTGACCCGACCCGACACACCGCCGGACAGACCCGGCACACCCCCTGTCGCAGCGGCGCGACCTCAGCAGAGACGCACCGTCGCGACACATCTGAAAGGAAAGTCATGCGCAAGCAGATTGGATTCGGCGCTCTCGCCGCGGCATCCGTTCTCGTGCTCGCCGGCTGCACCGGCGGCACCACCGACACCGCGGGCGACGACGCCGCCGAGGGCGGTGCGGAGCTCGTCGTCTGGACCGACGCCGAGCGCGAGGAGGCCCTCGCGGTCGCCGCGGAAGCCTTCGAGGCCGAGACGGGCGCGACTGTCACGCTCGTGCAGAAGAACTTCGAAGACCTCCGCAACGACTTCATCGCGCAGGTCCCCACCGGCGAAGGCCCCGACATCACCGTCGGTGCCCACGACTGGCTGGGCGCCCTCGTCGCGGCGGGCGTCGTGGACACCATCGACCTCGGCGAGAAGGCGCAGGAGTTCGAGCAGGTCGCGCTCGACGCGATGACCTACGACGGTCAGCTCTACGCCCTCCCCTACTCGCTCGAGACGATCGCACTCATCCAGAACGTCGAGCTCGTCGGCGAGGAAGCCCCGGCGACCTGGGACGAGATGATCGCGAACGGCCTGGCCGCGGGCACCGAGCGCCCCTTCGTCATCAACACCGCGGGCGAGACCGGCGACGGCTACACGATGTACGGGTTCCAGACCTCCTTCGGGGCTCCGGTGTTCGTGCAGGATGCGTCCGGCTCGTACACGAACGAGGTGGGCATGGGCGGCGCCGCCGGCGAGGCGTTCGCCGGCTGGCTCGGCGCCAACGGCGCGAACGGCACAGGTTACATCGCCACCACGGTGGACTACGACATCAACAACGAGCTGTTCAACTCCGGCGCCGCGCCCTACACGATCCAGGGCCCCTGGGCGATCCCCAGCTTCACCGATGTGGAGGTCGCGGTGAACCCGATCCCGTCCGCCGGCGGCGAGACTGCGGCGCCCTTCGTGGGCGTTCAGGGCTTCTACCTGAGCTCGCAGAGCGAGAATGCGCTGCTCGCCCAGGACTTCCTGGTCAACTACCTCGGCACCGAGGACGCCCAGCGCACCCTCTACGAGGCCGACCCCCGCATCCCCGCCTGGTCGACGCTGGCCGAAGAGGTCTCCTCCGACCCGATCGTCGCCGGCTTCGTCGCCTCGGCGCAGGGCGGCGTGCCGATGCCCAGCATCCCCGAGATGGGTTCCGTGTGGGACCTCTGGAACGCCGCACAGGTGCAGATCATCAACGGCGCCGACCCCGCCGGCACCTGGAACACGATGATCGCCGACCTCGAGGCCGCCCTCGCCGGTTGATCCGCCCCGTGGGGCGGGTGACCACCGCGCACCCGCCCCACCCCTCGAGCGCCGCACGCCGGACAGGAGCACATGTCATGACCACCGAAGAACGCACGGCCGAGCGCACACCCGTGCGCCGCGCCCCCGGCGCAGCCGGCGCCGCGTTCCCCGCACGCCGCCGCATCCCTTGGGGCTTCTTCGTCAAGATCGCCCTGCTCGCGCTCGTCAACGCCCTCGGCTTGTCGATCGCGCTGGCCGCATTCGCGGCCGAGTCCTGGCTGATCCTCGGCGGCTCGGTCGCCCTCGTCGTGATCGCCGACGTGGTCTACCTCACCAAGCGCGCCCTGCCGATGAAGTACCTGCTGCCGGGCCTGGTGTTCCTGTTCGTCTTCCAGATCTTCATCTTCGGCTACACCGCCTACATCGCCTTCACGAACTACGGCACCGGTCACGCCGGCTCGCAGGAGCAGGCGGTGCAGGCCGCCCTCATCCAGGGTGAGCGTCGCGTGGACGGCGCACCCACCTATCCCCTCGCGGTGGTCGAACGCCTGGGCGAGTACGGCTTCGCCCTCACCGACGACGGCGAGGTGCTGGTCGGCACCGAGACGGAGCCCCTCGCCGAAGTCCCCGGCGCCACGGCCGGCGCCGCGGGCGCGCCGACCGACGTCCCCGGCTGGACGGTCGTCCCGCGCGCCGACGTCCTGACCGATGCGGAGCTCCAGCAGGTCATCGCCGCCCTCCGCGTCCCGGTCAGCGACGACCCCAACGACGGCTCGATCCGCACCCGGGACGGCACGAGCGGCTCCGTCTACACCTCCACCCTCGTGTGGGATGCCGACGCCCAGACGATCACCGACACCTCCACCGGCACCATCTACGAGGCGACCGACCGCGGATCCTTCGTCGCCGCCGACGGAACGGCCCTCCCCGCCGGCTGGTACGTCAACGTCGGGTTCGAGAACTTCGTCCGCGGTTTCACCGACCCGTCGCTGGGCACCCCGCTCATCCAGGTCATGGCGTGGACCTTCGCGTTCGCGATCCTCACCGTCGTGTCCAGCTTCGGGCTCGGCCTGCTGTTCGCGCTGATCTTCAACGATCCGCGCGTGCGCGCGCGCAAATTCCTGCGGATGCTGATCATCCTCCCGTACGCCTTCCCCGCGTTCATGACGGCGCTCCTGTGGCGGGGGATGCTGAACTCGGAGTTCGGCGTCATCAACGACCTGTTCTTCTTCGGTGCCGACATCAACTGGCTCGGCGACCCGTGGCTCGCCCGGTTCGCCGTGCTCTGGGTCAACCTGTGGCTCAGCTACCCGTACTGGTTCCTCGTGTGCACCGGTGCGCTCCAGTCGCTGTCCGGCGACACGATGGAGGCGGCCACGATCGACGGCGCCGGCGCTTGGCGCCGCTTCCGCTCGATCATCCTCCCGCTGCTGCTGGTGTCCACGGCTCCCCTGGCGATCGCGTCGTTCGCCTTCAACTTCAACAACTTCACGATCATCTACATGCTCACCGAGGGCGGGCCGGCCATCCCCGGCGCGGCATCCCGACTCGGTGCGACGGACCTGCTGATCACCGCGATCTACAAGATCTCGGGGGTCTCCGGAGGCGCCGCCGACTACGGGCTGGCCAGCGCCCTGTCGATCATCGTGTTCATCGTCATCGGCGTCGTCTCCGCCGTGGCCTTCCGCCAGACGCGCAAGCTCGAGGAGATCCAGTGATGTCCGCATCCGCCGCCCCCACGGGCACCGTTCGCCGCACCCCCACCAAGCGCAGCCGGTGGTGGGTCGAGGTCGGGTGGAAGTATCCCGTCGCCGTGGTCATCGTGTTCTACGCCGCGTTCCCCCTCATCTACGTCCTCTCGGCGGCGTTCAATCCCCGCGGCAGCCTCGCCGGCAGCAGCGCCCTGTTCACCGCCTTCAGCCTCGACAACTTCGCCGCGCTGGGCGAGACGAGCTACTGGACGTGGGTGGGCAACACGCTGCTCATCGGGAGCGCGGCATCCGTCGGCGCCGTGGTGATGGGAGCCGCCGCCGCCTACGCGTTCTCGCGCTTCCGGTTCCGCGGACGCCGGGCGAGCCTGACCGGGCTCCTCATCATCCAGATGTTCCCGCAGACGGTCGCCTTCATCGCCATCTTCCTTCTGCTCCTCGCTCTCGGAGAGGTCGTCCCCGCCCTCGGGATCAACTCCAAGCTGGCCCTCATCTGCGTGTACCTGGGCGGAGCGCTGGGCGCGAACACCTTCCTCATGTACGGGTTCTTCAACTCCATCCCGCTCGAGATCGACGAATCCGCCAAGATCGACGGCGCGACCCACGCGCAGATCTTCTGGCGCCTCATCATGCCGCTGGTGACCCCCGTCCTGGCGGTCGTGGGCCTCCTCGCCTTCATCGCCGCGTTCGGCGACTTCATCCTCGCCCGCATCGTCCTGACGTCCGAGGACAACTGGACGCTCGCGGTCGGCATGTACCAGTGGGTGTCGAATCAGCTGACGTCGCGATGGGGACTGTTCGCCGCGGGAACGGTGATCGCGGCCCTTCCCGTCCTCGCCCTGTTCCTGTCCCTGCAGCGATTCATCGTCGGCGGCCTCACCCAGGGTGCCGTCAAGGGCTGATCCCACCGAGCCGCCGCGCTCACCCCTCTCGCATCGAAGAAGATCGGAGACAACGCATGTTCCACGCACGCACCCGCGGGGTGATCGCCGTCCTCGCGGCACTCACCCTGGTCGGGAGCCTCGCCGCTCCCGCATCCGCCGCCGAACCGACCGACGGCCCGCCCGTCCCGGCGGGCATCACCGTCGAGAAGGTCGAGAGGATGCCCGACGACTTCATCACCGGCATGGACGTCTCCTCCGTCCTGTCGCTCGAGGCCTCCGGCGTGGTGTTCCGGCGCGCCGATGGAACCCCGGGCGATCTGTTCGAGATCCTCGCGGAGAACGGGGTCAGCGACATCCGCGTCCGGGTGTGGAACGACCCCTTCGACGCGGAAGGACGCGGATACGGCGGCGGGAACGTCGATGTCGCGCGCGCCGTCGAGATCGGCGAGCGCGCGACGGCGGCGGGTCTCCGCCTGCTGGTCGACTTCCACTACTCGGACTTCTGGGCGGACCCGGCCAAGCAGCAGTCGCCGAAGGCGTGGGCGGGACTCGGAGTGTCCGAGAAGGCCGCCGCTGTCGGTACGTTCACCACGGAGGCCCTCCAGCGGTTCGTCGCGGCGGGCGTCGACGTCCGAATGGTGCAGATCGGCAACGAGACCAACGGCATGGTCGCCGGCGTCAGCGGCTGGGCGGGCATGGTCGAGATCTTCTCCGCCGGCTCGGCCGCGGTGCGCAGCGTCCTCCCCGACGCCCTCATCGCCGTCCACTTCACCGATCCGCAGACGCCGGGTCGGTACGCGGGCTACGCGCGCGAGCTGGCGACGCGCGGCGTCGACTACGACGTGTTCGCGTCGTCCTACTACCCGTTCTGGCACGGGTCTCTCACCGACCTCACCGCGGCGCTGCGGGACGTCGCCGACACCCACGGCAAGAAGGTCATGGTCGCCGAAACCTCCTGGGCGCACACGCTCGAGGACGGTGACGGGCACGGCAACGTCATCGATCTTCCCGAGGAGGCCGCGGCCTACCCCGTCAGCGTGCAAGGACAGGCGACGGCGGTGCGCGACGTGATCGACGCCGTCGTCGACGTCGGCGACGCGGGGATCGGCGTCTACTACTGGGAGCCCGCGTGGCTACCGGTGGGCCCTTCCACCGAACTCGAGCAGAACAAGATCCTGTGGGAACGCGACGGATCCGGCTGGGCGACGAGCTTCGCGGGCTCGTATGAACCTCGCGATGCAGGAGAGTACTTCGGCGGGTCCGCCTGGGACAACCAGGCACTGTTCGCCGTCGACGGCACGGCACTCGAGTCGCTGCGCATCTTCGACTACGCCCGGACCGGCGCCGTCGCGCCCCGCGCGGTCTCGGACGTGGAGACGGTGCGCGTCGAGATCGTCGCGGGGGACGAGGCGGTGCTTCCCGGCACCGTGTCCGTGTCGTACAACGACGGGTCCGTCGAAGATCTCCCGGCGACCTGGACCGATCCCCGCGAGTGGGCCGCCGGTCCTGGTGAGTACTCCGTACCAGGCGTGGTCGAGGGTGTCGGCGAGGTGATCGCGACGATCGTGGTGCACGCGCCGAACCTGCTGCAGAACCCGGGGTTCGAGTCGGCGGACACCGGCATGTGGCGCCTGGAGGGAACAGGTGCGACGCTCCGTGCCTGGGACGATCCCCGATCGGGTGAGCGCTCCGTGCACTTCTGGTCGGCGACCGGATCGTCCTTCACGCTCTCGCAGCGGGTGGACGGGCTTCCCGCGGGCACGTACCGGGCCTCGGCCTCGCTCCAGGGCGACGGCGAAGACGCCGAGAGCGTCATGGCGCTCGCGGTCATGTCGCACCCCGACGAGCGGGAGGTGACGGCGGCGTTCACGATGGACGGATGGCGGAACTGGTCGACACCGACCACCGAAGCGGTCACCGTCTACGACGGCGAGGCGGCGACCGTCACCGTCCGCATCGACGTCCCCGCGGGCGCGTGGGGAACCATCGATGACGTCGAGCTTGTGCGTGTCGGCGACGCGGATGCCGCGGCATCCGTCCCTGCGCGCGGAACACTCTCGCACGACAACGGCTGGGACACGGGTCTGCTGGATGGCGACTACACCGTGCGGATGAACCTGTGGTGGGGCGAGAACGGCTCGACCTTCCGGCTCTACGAGAACGGCGTGCTGCTGGAATCGGTGCCCCTCACCTACGCCGGCTCCGCCGCGCAGAGCGCGCGTGTCCCCGTCGAGGGGCGGAAGAACGGCACGTACCGGTACACCGGCGAGATCGTGAACTCCCGCGGCGCCACCGCCGTCGGCGGGACCACCGTCACGGTGAAGGATGCCGCGCCCGGCGTCCCCGCCCTCAGTCACGACAACCACGACCGGGACGGCGGGTACACGGTGTCCGCGAACCTCTGGTGGGGGACGAATGCCACCTCCTACCGGTTCTTCGAGGACGACGTCCTCGTCGCCGAGGGCTTGCTCGAGGCACGGACGCCCGCGGCACAGGTCGCCCGGCTAGACGTCGTCGACGCCCCGCGCGGGCGGCACACGTACCGCGTGGAGTTCGTCAACGCGGCCGGCACGACGGCGAGCAGGTCCGTGACCGTCGTGGTGCGATGAAAGTCACAGAAAGATAACGAGACCCCTTGCCACCGTTACCTCACCGTTATAGAGTGCTTGCACGGTAGTTGTTTTGCTGTGGCAGCTACCGACATGTGATTGCAGGACACTCTTGGTGCAGGGACAAGGGCCGGTCGGACGCCTCTCCGACCGGCCCTTACTCTTGCCCTCACCGACCGGGCGCGATTTCGGCGTCAGACGCCGCCGCCACCTCCACCGCCGCCACCCCCACCTGCTGAGCCACCGCCACTGGATCCACCGGACGTCGACGCGCTCGCGGTCGTCGACAGACTCGAGATCCCTGACGAGAACGCGGCCGCGTTGAAGCCGGTGGTCCCGACATACCACCCGGGCGTACCGGTGCGGTCATAGAGGACAGCAAGACGGTCCGCCCATTCCTTCTCCTGACCGAACACCACCGCGTAGGGAAGAAGCTTCTCGTACAGCACGAGCATCTGACCGGGGTTGTCGGGATCGATCTGGCGCCCCTTGGCATCCACCGCGCGACGCTCCGCCCCCCGGGGCGACTGCAGCATGCGGATCCGATCCGCCTCGGCCCACTCGATGAAGGTCTTGAGTCCCGCCAGGTGATCCCTCGTCTCGGCGCCGACGGATGTCAGAGGTCGACGCGAGACGAGCCCCGCGACGATGAAGACCAGAATGAACGACCCGATGAGGATGGGCACCGTCACGGCCGGCGAGAGGAACGCCTCCAGGGCCAGCACCCCGAAGAGGGTCGCGCCGATCGCCGCGATGATCGACAGGACCATCGGCCACGCCCGCTTCCCGGCGGGGACCGGTCGGCGAAGACCCCGCGTCGTGAGCTCTTTGTCGGCGAGGCTGAGGATCTTCCGCGCCGCCGTGGAGAACCGCGTGTCCGACGAGCCGAACTCGTACTCCGCGCCGGGCACCAGCTGCGGGAAGAGGCCGTCGAGCAGCATCCGCCCGTCGCCGTCCGCGCGAGACGGATCGATCAGCACCGCCTTCAGCTTCACCCCGCTGAACATCTTCTTACCGGCTTCCTCGATGCGGATGCTGCCGACGACCGCCTGCTCGAGCACCTCCGCCGGGATCGCCTTGGCGGTCTTGCCGAGCAGCACCGCACTCTCGAGCGCGTCGATATTGGCGGGCGGGGCGTACTCGGCGATGATCGTCGGACGCCCCGGCGCATCCCGGAGATGGCGACGGCGCACGGCGATCGCCCATCCCAGCGCACCGAGGCCCAGCGCGCCGAACATCGCCTGCAGCCATCCGAGCGGCGAGGCGGCGTAGTTGCCGTCGAACGGCGTGAAGGTGTCGGGTGCGAAGCCGACGGCGATGGTCATCGTCTCGTACGGCGCGAGATCGCTCGCGGAGGCTTCGATGAGCACCGCGCCCAGTTGCCCCGGCTGCACCGAGATGTCGCACGTCTGCGTCGATCCCTGCGTTCCGACGTAGCAGGCCTGATCGCCGGTGAGGGCGTCGGCGAGCTCCGCGGGCACCCGGAGAGTCGCGTTGACCTCGCCGAAGGGCTGCGGCCAGTCGACACCGTTGACGTCCCAGTAGAACTCCTGGACTCCGGTGTCGTCGAAGAAGCGCACCACGTTGTCGAGCGTGTAGGTGAACACGTAGGACTGCTCGCCGCGCACGTAGTCGTCGGCGCGAGAGGTCATCGCGTAGGCGCCGTCGTCGCTGTCGGTCTCGCTCGCGCGGGGGTTCCCCTCTGCATCCGTGATCGAGATCAGCCGAGGATTCAGCGGGGCGCCGAGATAGGAGTCCGGAACGATCCGCCGCATGCCGCGATTCTGGTCGTACTCGGGGAAGCGGGCCACGAAGGTCTCCGCCACGGTCAGGGCGCTCGCGCCGTCCTCACCGCGGCCGATGGAGTAGTCGACATCCATGCTGTCGAACGTGAAGTCGTCGACATCCGTCGACACCGTGCTCACCGGTTCGGCGGATGCCGCACCCGCACCGATCATCCCCGTCGTCGCGGTGAGGGCCGCGGCGATCGCGACCACCCCCGCCGCTCGAGCACCGAAAAGTGACCGAAGTCTGCGCGTCGCCATGCGGCCAGCCTACGGCGAGGCCCTCTCGGCCGTACCCTGGTCTGCATGACTGATCGCCGCCTCGCCATCGACGCCTGGGAAAGCCTCTTCCGGGCGCAGCACGAGGTGTTCCACGAGATCAGCAGCGACTTCGACGACGAGCTCGGCCAGGCCGAGTACGACGTGCTCCTCACCGTCACCCGTGGGCCGGAGATGACCGCGCGCCTCCGCGACGTGACAGCCAACATGCTCATCAGCCAGCCGAGCGTCTCGCGACTCGTCGACCGCATGGTCTCGCGCGGACTGCTGACGAAATGCGCCGATCCCGATGACCGACGCGGCTCGCTCGTCACCGCGACGGATGCCGGAGCCGCCGTCTTCCGACGCGTCGCCTCCGCGCACGGCAAGGCGATCGCGGAACGGATGTCCCCTCTCGACGACGCCGAGCTCGCCCAGCTGCGCGACCTCACGGCGAAGCTCCGTCGCCGGCCCGCGTCGGCCTGACGCCCCCGAACACCGAAGGAGCCCGCCCGCAGGGTGCGGACGGGCTCCTCTCACGGAGTCGGCGAAGCGATCACTGCTCGACGGGCTGCGGACCGTCAGCGCTCTCGTGCGCCTGGATGACGGGGCTCGTGCCGTCGGCCATCACCTCGATCTTCCGGGGCTTGGCCTTCTCGCTCACGGGGATCGTGACGCTCAGGACGCCGTTGCTGTAGTTCGCCGAGATGCGCTCGGTGTCGATGCCCTGGCCGAGGTTGAGCTGGCGCAGGAAGCTCGCCGCCTCGCGCTCGCGCGTGATCCACTTCACGCCGTCGCCGGAGGGCAGCGTGCGCTCGGCACGGATCGTGAGCAGCTGGCCGTCGACGTCGACGTCGACCGAACCGGGGTCGATGCCGGGGAGGTCGGCGGTCAGGACGTAGTGGTCGCCGTCGCGGTAGAGGTCCATCGGCATGCGGCGCGGGCCGCGGCGCGTGTCGAAGAGGCTCGTGGCGAGGCGGTCGAGGTCACGGAAGGGGTCGTACGTGGCCATGGTGTTCTCCTCTCGAATGGTCCAGAGTTGAGTCCACTCGACTCAACTACGATGAGATTAGCACTCTCGGGTGTCGAGTGCCAGATTTTCGCCCTCTCGCTCGCGTTCGCCCTCGGCGAACAGGGCTCCGCGCCGGCGCCCGTTCGAGTGGCAGTTCTCGCCGCCTCATACGCGCCGAGGCGACCATGGCTGCCACTCGAGGCGAGCGAAGGGACAACGGCGCCCCTCCTCCCCAGCGAGCGGCATCGATGCGGTGGGGGCGCACCGCACACAGACACGGGCGCACGGACCCGCGAGACCGGGGTACACGCGGAAGGGTGGGCCGATGCCCGTCGCACCACGCCCCCTGCCCGACGGCCTCGGTCCCGCCTTCTCGTGCGCCGAGGCGCAGGCCGCCGGTGTCACACCTCGGCGCCTTCGCGCGCGGGATCTCTCCGCACCCTTCCGCGGAGTACGAGCCGTGACGGATGCCGAGCCGCCGGCATCCGTCATCGATCCCCTCTGGCGGCAGCGCACGATCCGCGAGCGCACCCGCCGCCTCGCGGTTGCTTACGCCCAGATCATGCCCGCGCACGCGGTGTTCGCCGGGCGGACCGCAGCCGTCCTCCTCGGCGGACCCGTCGATCCGGGCGCCGACCTCGTGGTCGCGGTCCCCGACCCGGTGCGCGCGCCGCGTCGGCGCGGCATCCGCGGTGTGAAGGTCTCTCGCGACCTCGCTCGCATCGCGACGGTCGATGACCTGCCCGTGACAGACCCGCCCTCGACGTGGTCGATGCTCGGCGCCGAACTCGACGTCCGGGAGCTCGTCATCCTCGGCGATGCCTTCGTGCGCGTCCCACGCGACTCAGTCGGATCACAAATGCCGCACGCGCGCCTCGCGACGATCGACGACCTCCGCGCCTCCCTCACTGCCGGCCGCCGCATCGGCGCGCGAAAGCTCCGCACGGCGCTCGAACTCATCCGCGAGGGCAGCGCCTCACCGCTCGAGACCGACTACCGCCTCGATGCTGCTGCGGCGGGCCTTCCTGATGCCGATCTCGACGTCGAGGTTTGCGATCGTCAGGGACGCCTCGTCGGAATCAGCGAGTTCGTCTACCCCACCTACCGCACGATCGTCGAGATCGAGGGAGACCATCACCGCGTGGACCGCGCGCAGTGGGACCGCGACATCGAGAAGTACGCCGCATACTCGGCGCTCGGATGGGAGGTGGTCCGCCTCACCGCGCGGCACGTCCGCCACCGGCGCACCGCGGTTGCGATCGTCGACGATGTGCTCCGACGCCGAGGGTGGGATGGCACGCGCCCGCGATGACGTACGTTCAAGTGGCAGTTCTCGCCGCCTCGCGAACGGGGAGGGGGCGACGACTGCCACATGAACGCGCACGCCGAACTCCGGCGCCCGCGCGTCAGCACTCGATGACGTTGACGGCGAGACCGCCCTCGCTCGTCTCCTTGTACTTCGTCGACATGTCGATACCGGTCTGACGCATGGTCTCCACGACCGCGTCCAGCGAGACGTAGTGACTCCCGTCGCCGCGGAGCGCCAGCCGCGCGGCGGTCACCGCCGTCGAGGCCGCGATGGCGTTCCGCTCGATGCACGGGATCTGCACCAGCCCGCCGACCGGATCGCACGTGAGCCCGAGGTGGTGCTCCATGGCGATCTCGGCCGCATTCTCGATCTGGCGGTTCGTCCCGCCCATGACCGCCGTCAGCCCGCCTGCCGCCATCGCGCACGCCGACCCGACCTCGGCCTGGCACCCGCCCTCGGCGCCCGAGATGGACGCGTTCGCCTTGAAGAGCGATCCGAGCGCCGTCGCGGTCAGCAGGAACCGACGGATGCCGCGCCGCCGGTTCGCGTCGGCCACGGCGTCCTCGTCCGCGAGCTCTCCCTCCCCCGACCGGCCACCGTCGTGCGCACCGAACCCGAGGAGCGCGCTGCCGACGAGCTCGCCGTAGGGCGTCACCGCGTTCCCCGCCCCGAGCCCCGAGTCGGCGAGGAAGCGCCACCAGTACATCGCCACCGCGGGAAGGATCCCGGCGGCCCCGTTGGTCGGCGCCGTCACGACCCGCCCACCGGCCGCGTTCTCCTCGTTCACGGCGAGCGCGAACGCACCGAGCCACTCCCCCGGCAGCTCCCGGTGTCCGCCGGCTTCGGCATCCTCCAGCTGCGCGCGGATCGCCGCCGCCCGCCGGCGGACCCGGAGCATCCCCGGGAGCACCCCGTCGGCGCGGAGCCCCGCCTCGACGCACGACGACATCGCGGCCCAGATCGCGTCGAGGCCTTCAGCGAGCTCCTCCTCGCCGCGCAGTGCCTGCTCGTTGAGCCGTGCCGCCTCCGCGATGCTGATCCCGCGCTCGTCGCACACCGCCAGCAGCTCCTCGGCGCTGGCGAAGTCGAGGGGGAACTCCGCCGCGCGCACCGCGGGCGGCTCCCCGTCGCGGCGGATGAACCCGCCCCCGACGGAGTAGTACGTCTCGTCGCCGACGACCGCGCCGCCGGCATCCGTCGCCCGCAACGTCATGGCGTTGGGGTGCCCCGGCAGGCGGGTGCGCGGAGAGAGGACGACGTCGTCCTTGGAGAAGCGGATGCCGCGCCGCCCGCCGAGCGACAGCTCCGCGTCGTCCGGCCACGTGGTCCACGCTCCGCGCACGAGCGCGGGATCGACGGTCTCGGGCACGTGCCCCTGCAAGCCCGCCACGACCGCGTCGGGGGTGCCGTGGCCGATGCCGGTCGCCCCGAGGGAGCCGTAGAGCTCGCACGTGACGTGGTCGACGCGGTCGAGCACCCCGGCGTCGTCGAGCCGGGAGACGAAGTCGCCGGCCGCCCGCAACGGACCGACCGTATGGGAGCTCGAGGGTCCTACACCGATGGAGAACAGCTCGAACGCCGAGATGTAGGCGCTCATCGCTCCAGGCTATGCGGGGTCCCGCGAATCCGCGCCCCCCAGCGGGCGGGACCCCGCACAGCCGTCCTCAGTCGGCGACGAGCCAGACGGTGCTCTCCCCCGCGGCGCGGCGTCCCTCGGGCGCGACGCTTGCGAGCACGATGCGTCCGGCGTCGCCGAGGTCGTACGGCTCCAAGCCGAAGACCGTGACGATCTCCCATCCGCCCGGGCGCGCGACGCGCAGCACGTCGTCGCGACCGGTGTCAATCCAGGTCAGGTCCTCGGCATCCTGGAGCTCACGCCGCAGGCGCAGCGCCCGGCGGTAGAGGGCGAGGGTGGAGCCCTCGTCCTCTACCTGGCGATCCGCCGCCACCTCGGCGAACCACGCCGGCTGCGGCAGGTGCGCTTGCCCGTCGCCGAATCCGTAGGACGACCCCTCGGCCGACCACGGCAGGGGGACGCGGCATCCGTCGCGACCGATCTCCTCACCCTGGGTCCGGAAGAACGTGGGGTCCTGGCGGTCGGCTGCCGGGATGTCGCCGACCTCGTGGAGACCCAGCTCCTCGCCCTGGTACAGGTAGGCCGAACCGGGCAGCCCCAGCATGAACAGCGTCGCCGCCGTCGCACGCCGGAGGCCGCCGATCCGGTCGAGCTCGGCCTCATCGGCACCGCGCCGCAGCCACGCCGACCCGTGCTTCTCGGCGCCGCGCCCGCGGTGCTCCTCGCCGAGCGGCGGGAGCCCGTAGCGCGTGGCGTGGCGGACCACGTCGTGGTTCGACAGCACCCACGTGCTGGACGATCCGGAGGCCGCGGCGAGCTCGAGGTTGTGCGTGACGACGCGGCGGAACTCGCCCGCGTCGAAGTCGGCCTGCAGCAGCTGGAAGTTGAACGCCTGGCCGAGGCTCTGCGGGTTGGCGTAGCGCGGCACGCGCGCGGCATCCACCCACGCCTCGGCGACGGCGGTGCGCGGCGGGTCGTACTCGTTGAAGACCGCGCGCCACTCGGCGTAGATCTCCTGCACGTCGTCGCGGTCGATGAGGGGGTGGTGCCCGTCGAAGGGCAGCACCTCCAGCTCGGCGCGCGTGGGGAGCGGCTCGCTGAGGTCCTTCGTCAGCATGTGCGCGACATCCACGCGGAAGCCGTCGACACCCCGATCCGACCAGAACCGCAGGGTGCGCAGGAAGTCCTCGCGCACCTCGGGGTGGTCCCAGTTGAAGTCGGGCTGCTCGGGCGCGAAGTTGTGGAAGTACCACTGGCCGTCGGCGACGCGGTGCCACGCCGGCCCGCCGAACACCGATTCCCAGTCGGTCGGGGGCTCCGCGCCGTCCGGCCCCGTCCCTTCGCGGAAGATGTAGCGCTCACGGGCGGCCGACCCGCGCCCGGCGGCGAGCGCCTCCTGGAACCACACGTGCTGGTCAGAGCTGTGGTTCGGCACGATGTCGACGATGACCCGGATGCCGCGGGCGTGGAGCGCGTCGACCAGGGCATCGAAGTCCTCGAGGGTGCCCAGGCGCGGGTCCACGTCGCGGTAGTCGGCGACGTCGTACCCGCCGTCGGCGAGTGCTGAGGGGTAGAACGGGCTCAGCCACACCGCATCGATGCCGAGCTCGGCCAGGTGGTCGGCGCGGGAGATCAGTCCCGGCAGGTCGCCGATGCCGTCGCCGTCCGCGTCGGCGAAGCTGCGCGGGTAGACCTGGTAGACCACGGCCTGGCGCCACCAGGTCTCGGTCTCGTCGGCGGCGATGCGGGGGTGCGCGGGGGCGAGCGTGTTCACGAGGGGAGAATGCCTTTCTTTCGAGCGAGGGGTGTGGACGGTTCGGACGGAGAGTGCGGGGCGGGCCGGTCAGCCCTTGACCGCCCCCTGGGTGACGCCCTCCATCACCCAGCGCTGGGTGAAGAGGTAGACGATGATCGCGGGCGCCATCGCCATCAGGTACGAGGCGAACGAGACGTTGTAGTTGTTGCTGAACTGGGTCTGGAAGATGCTCTGGACCACCGGCAGCGTCTGGATCGCCGGGTCCGAGATGATCAGCGACGGCATCATGAAGTCGTTCCAGGAGGCGAGGAAGGCGAAGATGCCGACCGTCGCGCTCATCGGCGCGAGCAGCGGGAAGGTCAGGCGCCAGAACGTCTGCCACGTCGAGGCGCCGTCGATGCGGGCGGCCTCCTCGAGCTCGGCCGGGATCGACCGCAGGAACGCCGTGAACAGCAGGATGCTGAAGCTCAGCTGGAACATGATGTGGAGGATCGTGACCCCCACCGGGTTGTCGAGCCCCGCGAGCCCCGTCAGCTGGATCTGCGGGAGCGCCAGCACCGGGAACGGGATGAACATCGCCGCGAGCAGGTAGAAGAACGACCACCGGAACAGGCGCTTGTCCCAGTTGCGCGAGATGGCGAAGGAGGCCCACGCGGCGAGGATGATCGTTCCGGCCACGGTGAAGGCGGTGATGAGCACCGAGACGGTGAAGGCCGCGGGAAAGTTCGTCAGCGTCCAGGCGGTGACGAACCCGTCCAGGCTGAACGGTGCGGGCAGCGCGAAGGCGTTGCCGTCCACGGCCTGCCCCTGCGTCTTGAACGCCATCGAGACGGTGACGTAGAGCGGGATGATGACGGTGATGGCGCAGAGGATCAGGACGATCGTGAGCGGCCAGCTGCCGCGGTCGCGACCTCCGCTCCGGCGGGGCCGGCGGGGGCTGCCGCCCTCGAGGACCCGGGTGGCGTCGACGTCTTCGACGACGAGGGCGGGTTGCATGACGGACATCAGAGGGCGTTCCTTCCACGGGCGATGCGCAGCTGCACCAGGGAGATGACGATGATGATGACGAAGAAGAAGGCCGCGTTGGCCATCTGGTAGGCATAGTCGCCGCCGGTGAATCCGGTGACGATCGTCATGGCGATCGAACGGGTCGCCGTGCCCGGTCCGCCGTTGGTGAGGCCCACGATGATGTCGTAGGCGTTGAGGAAGTTCTTGAAGCCGAGGATGACGTTGATGACGACGTACCCGGCCACGAGCGGCAGCGTGATCCGCAGGAGCTGCTGACGCTTGGAGGCTCCGTCGATGTCGGCGGCTTCGTAGACGTCGCCGGGGATGGAGAGGAGCCCGGCGATGTAGATCAGCAGCGTTCCGGGGATCGCCTGCCACGCGGTGACGAGCACGATCGCCAGCCAGGCCAGGTCGGCGTTGGCGAGGATGCTCTCGCTCAGCCACGGGATGCCGAGCGCCTGGCCGGCGGAGGGCACGGAGGTCGAGAAGAGGAAGTTGAAGACGTAGGCGATGATGATGCCCGAGACCACCATCGGAATGACGAATACCGTACGGAGCCCGGTCTTCAGGCGGATCTTCGAGGTGAGCCCCACCGCGAGGAGGAAAGCGACGACGTTGACCACGAGCACGGTCACCGCGGCGAACCCGAACGTGAACAGGTAGCTCTGCAGCACAGCGGGGTCGGAGAAGAGGGCGATGTAGTTGATCAGGCCGATGAACTCCCACTCCCCGAACCCGATGGAGTTGGTGAAGCTGAAGAAGATCCCGATGATCGCCGGCAGGGTGATGGCAAGCGTGAAGATGATCAGGCTCGGCAGCAGGAACAGGTAGTAGATCGGCTCGACCCGGCGCCGGGATCGGCGGGGGACGGCCGCGGCGCGGCCCGCGGGTGGCGCCGTGACGGTGGCGGTGGTGGTGGCCATGAGGTGTCGACTCCTTCGTCTGGTGAGGCCGTCTATTGCCGGAGGGCCAGGCGCGCCCAGTCGGCGTCCATGGTCGCGAGCGTGGATTCGGGATTCGCGCCGAGGACGATGCCCTGGAGGTAGTTCTCGGCGGGGATCGTGAGCGGGATCGCCTTCGAGGCGCCCTGGTAGAACCGCGCCTCGTCGAAGTACTCCTTCATGCCGAGGATGCGGGGATCGGTCACGGGCGCGGCGTCCACGGTCGTGCCGTACCCGAGTTGCGCGGCGTTGTAGGCGTCCATCACCTCGGGCCGGAAGAGGTAGGCGAGGAACTCCCGTGCTCCCTCCTGGTTGCGCGAGGCTTCCGGGATCCACGCCGCGAGGTCGATGTTGACGCGCACCTCGAGGTCGTCGGGGTCGTCGGTCATCGGGAGCGGGAAGGTCCCGAGCTCCAGGTCCGGCGAGGTCTTGGCGATCTCGCCGAAGGCCCACGGGCCCTGGAAGTACATCGCCGCCTGGCCCTGCGCGAATGCGAGGTTCCCGTCGCCGTAGCCCCGGCTGGCGGCATCCGCATTGGTGTACTCGTCCGCGAGGAGGGTCATCCGCTCGACGGGATCGAGGAGGGTCTTCTGGAACGACACCTCCGAGTCGGGACCGACGTCCGTACCCTCGGCGTTCAGCGCGTCGTAGAACTCCGCGACGTCGACGGCACCGCCGACGGTGTAGTCGAAGGATCCCTGCGCGACCGTCCACGGGTCTTTGAAGGTGCCGTATATCGGGGTGATCCCGGCCTCGGTGAGGGCGTCGCACACGGCGATGAACTCGTCCCACGTCTGCGGGACCTCCAGGCCCTGCTCGGCGAAGATCTCCTTGTTGTAGATGACGGATGCCGCCATCACCGAGTACGGCAGGACGCTGGTGCGCCCGGGATAGGTCGCGTACTGGTCGACGAGGTCCTGCACCTCGGGCCGGATGCGCTCGGCCTCCGGCATGTCGGAGAGGTCGCTGAGCGCACCGCGCTCCATGAAGCGCGCCATCTCCATGTTGTAGTTCAGCAGCCCGAGGTCCGGCGGGTTGCCGCGGAGGAAGCCGGCCTGCAGGTTACTGGAGCTGTCGAGGATCACCTCGACGTCGTCCTGGGAGGCGTTGTACTCGCGGATGAGGTCGCGGAAGTACGGAATCGCCTCGGGCTTGCTGAGGTGGAACCGCACAACCTCGGGGCCGGAGGCTCCGGCGCAGCCGGCGAGCAGCGCACCGGCGATCGCGGTCGCGAGCACGGATGCCGCGGTGCGCCGCATCCGGGTGCGCTGGGGTGGGTGGGATCGGTCGAGCACGTCGTTGTCCTTCCGAGGGCCGTTTTGATGCGGGTATTATATTTTTTCTCCGAATCAATGTGACGTGGACAATAATGCAGGAGAAGGACGGGGAGGTCAAGGGCATGTCCGACATCGATGCGACAGGGGTCCCTCGCGCGGCTCGCGCCTCCGTCGAGACCGTCCTCACCGCCGTGTGGGACGACGAGACCTTCACCAGCAACGACGTGATGCCCCGCGTCGGGCTCACCCGATCGACGACGATCGAGGCCATCGACGAACTCATCCGCTACGGCGTGGTCGAAGAGCTCCCCAACGCCCGCGTCGGCGGCGACTACCGCAAGGGACGCCCGGCGCGTCGGTTCGCGTTCCGACCGGACGCGGCATCCGTCGTCGGCGTGGATGCCGGCAGGACGCACGTCATCGCCACCGTGGCCGACCTGCGCGGGCGCCCACTCACCCGCGTGTCGCGGGAGCTCACCACCGACCTCGACGATCCCGTCCGGCGCCAGGACGTCGTGGCCGCCGTCATCGACGAGGCTCTGGCCGACGCCGGGATCGCCCGCGAGCACGTCGTGGCGGTGTGCGTGGGCGTGCCCGCACCCGTCGACGCCGACGGACGTTCGCCCGCGCGGCACAACGACTTCTGGTACCGGATGAATCCCGATCTCGCCGACACCGCGGCGCCGTGGGCACCGCTCGTACGCGTGGAGAACGACGCCTCCCTCGCCGCCGTCGCCGAGAGTGTCCACGGCGCGGCGGTCGGATGCCGGAACTTCGTGGCGATCCTCGCCGGCGACCGCCTCGGATCCGGCGTCGTGATCGACGGCCACCTCCTCCGCGGCGCCCACGGCGGTGCGGGCGAGCTCATCCCCTTCGATCACGTCACGGGCGTCGGCAGCGTCGACGGGATCGGCGTCCACGTGGCTACGTGGGCCCGCCAGGCCGCGGAGCAGGGGCGCATCGGTTCGCGCAGCCGCCTCGCCGGGCTGCCGCCCTCGGAGCTCACCGCACCCGCCGTGTTCGCCGCGGCGCGGGAGGGCGACCCGGACGCCCTCGACATCATCGCCCGCTCGGCGCGGGTCATCACGCGGATCGCGTCCGTGTTCGGCGGCTTCTTCGATCCCGAGCGCATCATCTTCTGCGGCGCCGTCGCCGAGAGCATCGAGTCCGCACTCGTGCCCGCGCGGACGATGATCCAGAGCGAGATGCACCTCCCCGCACCGGACCTCGTCGCCTCCCCGCTCGGCGCGGACGTGGTGGCCGCCGGCGCGGTCGCCGCGGCCACGGAGTCCGCCCGCACCCACCTGCTCGCCTTCGCCTCCACCCCCCTGACCGCACCGTCGCGCTAGCATCGCGGCGACAGGAGAACCATGACCCACCTCGCCACCGACGTCGACGTCGACCGCACCGCCGCCCTCGCCGCGGCGGAAGACCTCGCCGGCACTCTGGATCCCGCGTTCCGTCGACGCTTCGACGCGCACTTCCCGACCCTGCACGGACTCTTCCGCCGCCTGTACGGCGAGCGCCCCGACGCGCAGGAGCAGCTGAGCGCCGTGGTCGCGGAGGCGGCCGCGTCCTGGGGCGCGCGCCCGCTCGAGCTGAAGGCGCTGGATGAGCGACGCGAAGAGGATCCGGAGTGGTTCCAGTCCGAACGCATGCTCGGCGGCGTCTGCTACGTCGACCGGTACGCGGGGTCGCTCGCCGGCATCCGCGAGAAGATCCCCTACTTCCAGGAGCTGGGGCTGACCTACTTGCACCTGATGCCGCTCTTCGACAGCCCCGAGGGCAACAGCGACGGCGGCTACGCGGTGTCGAGCTACCGGCGCGTGAACCCGGCCCTCGGCACGATGGAGGAGCTCACCGAGCTCGCCGCCGAACTGCGGCTCGCCGGAATCTCCCTCGTGGTGGATTTCATCTTCAACCACACCTCGAACGAGCACGAGTGGGCACGGAAGGCGATCGCCGGCGAACCCGGGTACGAAGACTTCTACCTGATCTTCCCCGACCGCGAGATGCCGGACGCGTACGAGCAGACCGTCCGCGAGATCTTCCCCGACGACCACCCCGGCGCTTTCGTGCAGCTGGAGGACGGCCGGTGGATCTGGGCGACGTTCTACCACTTCCAGTGGGATCTGAACTACGCCAATCCCGCCGTCTTCCGTGCGATGGCGGGCGAGATGCTCTTCCTCGCCAACCGCGGCGTCGAGATCCTGCGGATGGACGCCGTCGCCTTCATCTGGAAGCAGCTCGGCACCACGTGCGAGTCGCTCCCCGAGGCGCACTTGCTCCTCCAGGCGTTCAACGAGGTGCTCCGGATGGCGGCTCCGAGCCTGCTGTTCAAGTCCGAGGCGATCGTCCACCCGGACGAGGTGATCCAGTACATCTCCCCCGGCGAATGCCAGATCTCGTACAACCCGCTGCAGATGGCGCTCACGTGGGAGGCCCTGGCGACCCGGGACGCCCGCCTCCTGCAGCAGGCGCTGGAGCGGCGTCATGCCCTGCCCGACGGCACCGCGTGGGTCAACTACGTCCGCAATCACGACGACATCGGCTGGACCTTCGCCGACGAGGATGCCGCCGAGCTCGGCATCGACGGGTTCGGCCACCGCCGGTTCCTCAACGACTTCTACGTCGGCCGCTTCCCGGGCACGTTCGCGCGGGGCGTGCCGTTCCAGGAGAACCCCAAGACCGGTGACGCGCGCGTGACCGGCACCACCGCTTCCCTCGCCGGGATCGAGGCCGGGGACGCCGGCGGGATCGACCGCGTCATCCTCGCGCACGCGATCGCGATGTCGACGGGTGGGATCCCGCTGCTGTACCTCGGCGACGAGGTCGCCCAGCTCAACGACTACGGGTTCCGCGACGACCCCGCGACCGCCGACGACAGCCGGTGGGTGAACCGTCCGGCCTACCCGGCCGACCGCTACGCCGAGAGCGCGGACCCGACCACGACCGCGGGCAAGGTGTTCGCGCGGATGGCCGAGCTGGTGCGGGTGCGCGCGGCCACGCCGGAACTGGCCGGCAACGCCCTGGTGGGCTTCGACGCGCATCTTCCCTCGGTGCTGGGATTCCAGCGCCGCGGCGAGGAGGAGGGTGCGTCGGTCGTCCTGGTGCTCGCCAATGTCGGCGACGACCTCGTCCTCGTCGACCCGCTGACGTTGAGCGGGTTCCTGCCGGAGGCGTGGGACCTGATCGGTCTGGAGATGCGCGACCTCACGCAGGGTCTCGCCCTCCCGCCGCACGGCTTCGTGTGGCTGCGGGTGATCCCCGCCCACGCCTGAGCGGGACGGGGATCACCGGCCGCGAGCAGCCGTGAGGGTCAGACCGCGACGGTCTTCTTCCGGCGTGACGTGCGGGTCTCCTCCTCCTCCACCTCCAGGGCGGTGAAGGCGTCGATACCGGCCTCGGCGGCGGCGGCATCCGTCACCTCCGGACGACGCGGCCACCAGAACTTGTCGCCCGTCCGGAACGCCAGCGCCGGCACGATCACCGTCCGCACGAGGAGGGTGTCGATGAGCACGCCGATGCAGACGATGATGCCGATCTGGGTGAGGGTGATCAGCGGCAGCACGCCGAGCACGGCGAAGACCGCCGCGAGCAGGATGCCGGCGCTCGTGATCACCGCACCGGTGGCGGCGAGCGCGCGGATCATGCCCTGGGTCGTCCCCCGCGTGCGCGCCTCCTCCTGAGCGCGCGTGACGAGGAAGATGCTGTAGTCCACCCCGAGCGCCACGAGGAACAGGAAGCTGAACAGCAGCACGTTGGTGTCGATCGCGGGGAAGCCGAACAGCGGCGTCTGGAACAGCCACCAGCTGGCACCGACGGCCGAGAAGAAGCTCGCCACCACGGCCAGCAGCAGGAGGATCGGCGCGACGAACCCGCGGAGCAGGATCACCAGCACGATGAACACCAGCACCAGGATCAGCGGAATCACCAGCGCCTGGTCGCGGGCCTGGGCGTCGGCGACGTCGAGGGCGCGGGCGTCGAGACCGCCGACGAGCCCCTCGCCGGAGCCGACGTCGTCCAGCGCCGCCCGCATCCGCTCCACGGTCGCCAGCGCCTCCTCGGTCTCCGCCGAAGACGACAGGGTCACGTCGATGCGCGCGATGTCGTCGTTCTGCTCGCCGACCGTGGCACTGTCGACTCCGTCGATGTCGGCGAGCGCCGCGGCGGCCTCGTCGGCCTCGTCGACGGGCACCACCACCACCGAGGGCGACGTGGACCCGGCCGAGAACGCCTCGGCGAGCACCTCCTGACCGACGACGGCCTCGGGCTTCTGGAGGAACCGGTCGTTCTGCGACAAGCCGGTCTGCACGAAGAAGACACCGCTGGCGAGGATGCCGAGCAGGACGAACCCGCTCGTTGCCACGACGACGGGGCGACGGGCGACCGCGCGGCCGAGCTTGCCCCACGGGCTGCGTGACAGCGCGTCGGCCGAACCGAAGCGCGGGATGTAGGGCCAGAAGATCCAGCGCCCGAAGAGGACGAGCGCGGCCGGCAGAACGAAGAGCGCGAAGATCATCGCGACCACGATCCCGACGGCGCACGCGAGACCCAGCGCCCGGTTGCCCGACAGCTCACCGAACAGGAGGGTCGCAAGGGCCAGTGCCACCGTCGAGCCGCTCGCGATGATCGCGGGACCGGCACCGCGGAGCGCCCTGCGCATCGCGGCGCGCCGGTCGGCGTAGCTGCGCAGCTCGTCGCGGTATCGGGCGATGAGCAGCAGGGCGTAGTTCGTGCCCGCACCGAAGACGAGCACCGACAGGATCCCGGTGGTGGAGGCATCCAGCTGGATTCCGACCGCGGACGCCACCCGGGCGGCGACGATGCCCGCCAGGACGTCCGAGACACCCACGACGATCAGCGGGACGATCCACAGCGTGGGGCTCCGGTAGGTCACGAGCAGGAGGATCGCCACGACGATGACGGTCGTGAGGATCAGGGTGAAGTCGGCGCCTTCGAAGACCGCGGCGATGTCGACCTCGAAGCCCTCGGCGCCGGTGAAGTACACCGTGACCCCGTCGAGGTCCGTCGCGGCCGCGGCCCGGATCTCGGCGGCCCGCTCGGACTGCTCGCCGACGGTCGGGAGGGGCTCCAGCGGCACCACGACGAGGGCGACCGTGCCGTCATCGGACACCTGCGCCGGCGGGACGAACCCCTCCGGGGTGAACTCCGCCAGCTCTCCCATCGCGTTCTGGGTGATCTGGCCGAGCTGCTCCTCCGTCAGCTCCTCCCCGCCGCCGGAGAAGACCAGGAGCGCCGAGGTGGTGTCGGCGCTCGGCAGCTCCTCCAGGAGCGCGTCGACCTGACGGGACTCGGCTGTGTCGGGCAGACCGACCGGCGGCGCGGTGTCGCCGTCCGAGCCGGAGCCCAGGGCGAAGATCCCCCCGGCCGCGGCGACGGCGAGGATCAGGACGATCCAAGATGTTCGGGCGGAGGTGATGAAGCGGAGCAGAGCGGCCATGACGACTCCTCGGGAGGGAATGAAGGGGGGTGCGGGTGCGGGCGTCGAGCTGATCAGATCACAAAGTAGTTAGATTGCCTAGATACTAGCCGAGCGATCATACATGCGGGTACGATTTCCGCATGGATGCCCCCCTTCCCCCCGCGGGCGCAGCCGCGGGCATGATGCCGCGGCGTCCGACCGTCCTTCTGCGCGAACTGATCCAGACCTCGGCCGACTTCGAGGCCGCCTTCGGCGAAGAGCTCTCCGTCAACGCCACCGACCTCGACGCGATGGAGCACCTCCTGCAGGAGGGACCGCTCGGCCCGAGCGAGCTCGCCCGCCGGCTCGGGATCACCACCGCGGCGATGACCACCGCGGTCGATCGCCTGGTCGACCTCGGACACGTCACCCGGGAGCCTCACCCGTCGGATCGCCGCGCCGTGCGCGTGGTCCCGACGGACTCGTCCCGAGCCAAGGCGATGTCGATCCTCATGCCGATGGTGCGCGGGCTGGATGCCGAGCTCGACCACTTCGACGAGGACGAGCAGCGGATCATCACCGAGTACCTCGAGCGGATCCTCACCGCGTATCGGGCGCACACCCCTGAGCCTTCGCGGGCACGCCGCGTCCGCTGACCGGAAGAGCCGGGCGGGAAAGAAAGAAGCCCCACCGGCGAACCGGCGGGGCTTTCTCACTGTCTCAACACAGTGTGCGCCCGAAGGGACTCGAACCCCTAACCTTCTGATCCGTAGTCAGATGCTCTATCCATTGAGCTACGGGCGCCCGGCCCTCGATCTCCCGCGGGCCAGCGACCAGAATACATGACCCCCGCCGCCCTCGCGAATCGACGCCGTTCAGTCGGGCGCGTCGCCGGCGGCCTCCGCCGCGGCTGCCGTGACGTGTCGGCGATGAGCGGCGAGTCGCGGCAGATCCACGAGGCGGAGGGACTGCATCCGCGCCGCGCGCATGCGCTCGTAGTCGGGGTCGAGGTCCGGTCGCATGCCCTCGACGGTGAGCCGTCGCTGCAGGTTCGCTTCGACGTCTCCCCAGGCCGCATCCCGCGCATGCTCGACGAGCTCGCGGACGGCCTCCGGGTCCTCAGCGCGGCGCCGGAGCTCCTTGGCGACGCCGACGTACTGCCGTCGGCGCTTCCGCAGATTGCGGGTGTCGCGGTCGCGGTAGTCGTGCGTGCCGTCCGGATCGCTGAACCGACCCCACGCCTTCTTCGCCTGACGCCGCGCGAGGTCACCCGCCTGTTGCTGCTCGTCGGCGAGGGCGATCAGCGTGTCGTGGGCGAACGGCGCGAAGGCGGCCGGATCGAACGGCGCACCGTGCGCGATCGTCTCGACGAGGATGTGGTTGCGCACCGTCAGCCGGGCGGCGGCCGTCGCGATGGCGACGCCTTCCGCGATCGCGTCCGCTGTCTTGCCCATGCGACCTCGCGCCTCCTCCGTCTAGAGAAGGCTATCCGAGAGCCGGGCTCGACGGCCGCCCGCTCAGACTGTGCGTATCAAGCCGCCGACATCCGTGCAACCCCCCGGAATCGACCACCTCCGCGGTTAGCGTCGAAGACACAATCCTTCGAGAGGAGCGGTTCATGGGATTCATGGAAGACGCCAAGAAGACGGCCGAGGCCGTCGGTGAGAAGATCTCGGACGACTGGGACAAGACCACGGACCGACTCAGCGACAAGGCCGACGAGATGAAGGCCGACGCCGAAGTGAGGAAGGCTGAAGCGGAGGTCGACAAGGCTGAAGCAGAACGGGACTCGGTGCACACGCGCAACGAGATCCGGGAAGAACTCCGCGACTGACACGCGGACCTGTCGCGGCGACCCCGCGACGACTCAATCGGGGGGCCTCGGAGAATACTCCGGGGCCTTCTATGTTCCTCCCATCCGATCCCCCGACGGCTCCGAACAGAGAAGGAGCGCGCCCTCTCCCTCCCCGCCTGGGGCGAGGTGGACGGACGGTGCTCAGCCGCCTGGGGTGCGGCAACGCTCGGGCTCGCCCATCAGCGGAGGAGGCGGGGACGGCGGGACATCGTCTGGGGAGGATGTCCGCCGACCCTCCTCCGCGGGGCGGGCCCGAGTCGTCTTCGGACCGCGGCCGGGGCCTCAGGCGATGGCGGCGATGGTCCAGGATGCCGAGACCTCGGCACCGGGCTCGATGACGATGAGGCCGGCGTCGAAGTCGTAGCGATCGGCGTTGAAGGCGTCGGGTGCACACGTCATCGGTTCGACCGCGAGACCGAGCCGCGAGTCCTCCGGACGCGGCTTGTCGGCCGTGTGGATCTGCACCCATGGGCACGCGGCGTCCCAGCTCATCTGCACACCGTGTCCGGCGGCATCCGTGAGCCGCACGGCGGCGATCCCGTCGTCGTCACGCGTCAGAGCGGTGTAGGCGTGGTCGATCTCGACCGTGCCGATCGTGCGCTTCCGGCGGAAGTCGAACCGGTCGGCATCGACGTCGACGCTCTCGAGCGATGTCGGGATGAGACGGTCCTCGGTCACGGCGAGCACCTGAGCGGCCGGGAGCTCGAGGGTCCAGTCATCGACCGTCCCCGCGCCCGCCACCAGGTACGGGTGAGGTCCGGTCCCCCACGGGGCGGCCTCGTCGCCGTCGTTGCGCGCCGTGACCGTCTGGGTGAGCCCGTCGGGCCCGAGCACGAACGTCGTCGTGACGACGATCCGCCACGGGTAGCCCGTCTGGGCCGGGATCACCTGGGCCAGAGTGACGTGGTCGGATCCCTTGTCGATGGCTTCGTAGTCCAGCCACGCGGCGAGGCCGTGCAGGGCGTGTCCGCGAGCCGGCTCGGTGAGGGCGAGACGACGCTCCTCCCCGCCGAAGGTGTACGTTCCGTCGACGACGCGGTTGGGCCAGGGTGCCAGCGTCGCACCCCGGTAGGACGGGCGCACCTCGTCCGCGTCGAAGGGCACGACCAGGTCGCGCCCGGCGAGGGTCAGCGAGCGCAGGGTCGCCCCGACGCTGGAGATGATCGCCTCGTAGTCGCCGGAGCGGAGGGAGTGCTGGATGCCGGACAGGGGCGTACGGGCCATGAGTGGGTGATCCTCGGGTCGGGTGAAGGGGGATGTATCTGACGTTTCAGTATCGCGGCAGACGGTGGGGGCCGACGGATGCACCGCCGACCCCCACCGTGTCCGTGTTCAGTTGCAGCTGCGCGCTGCCAGCGACACCTCCGTCTGGACGGAGCGTCCGTCGGCGGTCGAGGCGGAGACCTCGATCACGCCGGCGGTGTAGGCCGCCGTGCGGGTGGTGAAGGTGTGCGTCGCCTTCTTACCGGGGGCCAACACGAAGGTCTTCGACCCGTAGCGGCTCTGGATGACCACCGTCGCCGCGGCATCCGCGTCGTTGGCGATCGTCACCGACTCCAGCACCTTGCCCGCGAGGCAGCGCGTGATCGCCGTCGCGGTGACGGCGAGACCGGCGATCTCGACCTCATCCGAGACCGAGGTCGCGACCAGACCGTCGCGGTAGCCGTCGTAGGTCGCCGTGACGGTGGTCACGCCGGCCGGCGCGGTCGCCGTCGCGGTTCCGTCGACGAGCGCGACGGTCTCCGACCACTCGCCGCCGGCGAAGGTGACGGTGCCGACGACATCGCCCTCGTCCTCCGCGGTGACGGATGCCGTGAGCTCACGGCCGTCGGCGTCGAGCGCCGTGGTCGAGGCGACCGCCTCGATGTCGCTCCAGCTGTTGACCGCATCGAGGACCTGACCCGAGACGTTCACGAACGAGCCGTGACGCGGGCTGGCGGGGAGCCCGCCGCGCTGACGCACGACCCACGAGCTCCGCTGCGAGAGACGATCGGCCTGCGAGCTCGAGGCGATCTCGTCGCCCGTCGTCACGAACGCCCGGTAGCCGCCGTCGCCGTAGTTGTCCACGAGGAAGACGTAGCCGTCGCCGGTGTTGTTCGGGTCGCCTTCGTTGAGCTTGATCACCTGCGGACCCTCGCCCGCCTGGTTCGTCTCCAGCGTGGTCATCCGCGTGTCGGTGAGCTGCCACGTCTGCGAGGGATCGGCCGACCAGTTCGACCGGGTGGTCGGAGCGGTGAGGACCTGCGACTTCTCCAGGAAGATGTCCTTGCCCGCCTCGAGACCGTCGGCTGCGCCACCCTCTTCGTTCTTGGTGAAGCGGTAGTAGAAGTCGTCGATCTTGATGACGGTCGAGTCGATGCGCGCGTATCCGGTGTCCTGCCAGCTCTGCGGCGGGTAGGTGAAGGTGCGGAAGTCGCGCGTCAGCACGTAGAACATCCGGGCGTACAGGTTGTCGCTGTTGCTCTTGCTGGCGTCGGAGTACAGACGCGACGCGAAGAACAGCACGTACGACTGCAGCTCGTCATCCCAGTAGGCTTCCGGCGCCCACGTCATGCCCGCGGCGGGCTGGTTGACGGTGATGCCGGAGTTCTCGTCGTTGGTGCGCTCCCAGTTGACCAGGTCGGTCGATTCCCAGATGTGCACCTTCAGGCTGCCGTCGGACTGCGCGGGACCCCAACCGGTGCCGCATCCGATGCAGAGGTCGGTCGCGATCATGTAGTACTTGTCGCCCTCGGCCGAGCGGAGGATATACGGGTCGCGGAGGCCCGTGGTGTCAGCGGTGTTCTCGACCGTGGGCTGCCCGCCGTTGACCGGCGCGAAGCTGAAGAAGTCGTTGCCGGAGGTGGCCGCCTGGTAGATCCGCTCGTCGGAGTCGGACTTGAAGTACGCCGCGACGTAGCCCTCGTCCGGAGCCGTGCGGGCCTTCTCAGCGACGTCCAGCGTGAACGTGCGCGTCGCCGTCTGACCGTTGAGGGTCGCCGTCGCGGTGAGCGTGACCTCGCGGTCGCCCTCACCGTACGCGGGACGCGTGACCAGACCGCCGCCCTCGAACGGGTCGGCCGCACCCACGGAGGGCGCGACGTAGTCCGGGTCGGTGGCGGAGACGAGCGCCGGGTCGGAGGACTCCCACGTGATCTCGGCGCCGTTGACGGAGCCCTTCACCGCGAGGGGCAGGTTCTCCGTGGTCCGCTCCTCCAGCACGATGGCGTCGAGGTCGGCGCCGACGGTCGGGGCGATGACGGTCGCGTCGAAGGTCAGGGTCGACCCGAGCGAGGTCGTCGCGGTGAGCGTGACCGGGGTGTTCTCGGTGATCGCCCGCGACACGACACCGGTGGTCGAGATCACGGCGGGGTTCGACGACGCCCAGGTGAGGTTCACCCCGTTCACGCTCGCTCCGAGCGTGAGGTTCGAGGTGACGCTGTCGAGCGACGGGTTGGCACCCAGCATGTTCGCGAGCACCTCGCCGCGGAGGAGCGCCGCGGTCGCCGCGGTCTTCTCCTCGGCGTCGGGCATGCTCGCCGTCACCTCGTCGGCGGTGAGGGCGACGTCCCAGAACTTCATGTCGGAGACGTCCGCGCGCAGCAGCGCGTCGCCCTGGTAGAGCGAGCGACCGATGTAGCCGAGGGTGTTTCCGGCCGGGATGATCGAGCTCATCGAGCGGTTGTGCGTGAGCGTCGAGATCACCGCGCCGTCGCGGTAGAGGGTGAGGGTGTTGCCCGAACCGACCATCGTGAGGGTCGTGAAGCCCGGGTTGAGGCCTCCGCCCGCAGGCATCCGGGTTTCGCCGTTGTTTCCGTCGGTCTTGACGCGGATCGCGGCCAGCACCTGGTTCGTGTAGCCGCCCTGGGCGGATCGAGGGCTCAGGAAGATGTGGTTTCCGAGCTGCGTGGTGTTCCAGGGGCCGACACCGTCGCCGATGACCCAGCCGAAGTTGTTCCCGGCGGTCTGGGTCGCCACGGTGAACTCCACCGTGAAGTTGTTGTCGGTCCCCGTCACGAGACCCTTGGGTAGCGAAGCGTATCCGTCCGCACGGAAGCGCAGGACGTCGTCGCCTCCGGCATCCGCGAAGGATGCCGAGGTGAGTCCCGTCAGTGTCGCGTGACGGGCGTTGCCCGACACGTCGAGCAGCTGCGAACCGCTGTGCGACATGTCGTAGTGCGCCGTGGGCGCCGGCAACTCGGCGGCCGTCGCGACCGCCGGGGCCAGGCCCACGCCGGTCAGCGCCATAACGCCGGCCACGGTGCCGGCGAGTCCGCGCCGGAACGCGGAACGCCGACGCTGCGGCTGGATGGTGGATCGTCTCATCAGTGAGACCTTCCTCTCTTGTTCGGGTGGGGGGCCACGCTCGCAGGGCGAGCGCTCAGGGAGAGTTGCGGGTTCAGAGGCCCTGGGCGAGGCGGTAGTAGGCCTGGTTCCAGCGCACTTCGTGCTGGAACCGACGCAGGGTGGTGTCCTCGTCGATGACGAGGAGTTCGGTGCCGGCCATGTCGGCGAAGTCGCGGAAAACGTCGATCCCCACGGCGGTGGTCATCACCGTGTGGTGGGCGGCGCCGGCGGTCAGCCAGCACGCCGCGGAGGTGGCGAAGTCCGGCGCGGGACGCCAGACCGCACGACCGACGGGAAGGTTCGGAAGGTCGGGGGCGGTGATGTTCTCCACCACGTTCGCGACCAGGCGGAATCGGTCGCGCATGTCGCTCATCGCCACCACGAGCGCGGGCCCGGGGTCGGCGGTGAAGACCAGACGCACCGGGTCGTCCTTGCCGCCGATGCCCAGGGGATGGATCTCCAGCCGCGCCTTCTGCGACGACAGCGACGGAGACACCTCGAGCATGTGCGCGCCGAGGATCTTCTCATCCCCGGGAACCAGGTCGTACGTGTAGTCCTCCATGAGGCTCGCCCCTCCGGGGAGCCCGGCGCCCATGACGTTGGCGACCCGCACGAGGATCGCGGTCTTCCAGTCGCCCTCCGCACCGAAGCCGTATCCGTCTGCCATCAGACGCTGGACCGCAAGGCCCGGCAGCTGCGTCAACGCACCGAGGTCTTCGAACGACGTGGTGAACGCCCCGAACCCGCCCTCTTCGAGGAACGACCGCAGACCGATCTCGATCGCCGCGCCGTCGCGGAGGGACTGGTGGCGCTCTCCGCCCACGCGCAGTTCGTCCGCGACGTCGTAGAGCTCTTCGTACTCCACGACGAGCGCGTCGATCTCGGACGCGGATGCCGCGGCCACCGCGTCGGCCAGCTCGTTCACACCCCACGTGTTGACCTGCACGCCCAAGCGCAGCTCGGCCTCGGTCTTGTCGCCCTCCGTGACAGCGACGTAGCGCATGTTGTCA
Source organism: Microbacterium aurantiacum (assembly GCF_031625015.1). Lineage (NCBI taxonomy): Bacteria > Bacillati > Actinomycetota > Actinomycetes > Micrococcales > Microbacteriaceae > Microbacterium > Microbacterium aurantiacum. The sequence continues at coordinate 1,547,563 of NZ_JAHWXH010000001.1, read as the reverse complement.
CCGAAACGGGCGAGCTTCAGCGTCCGCGCCGCGGTCCACCCCGCTGCCGCCCGCTGCCAGTCCTCGACCTGCTGACGAACCGCCGGGTTCGACACATGCCCCACGACGGTCTTCCGCGTGATCCCCAGACGCGTCTGGATGTACCCGAACTCGCGGTCACCGTGGGCGGCCTGGTTCAGGTTCATGAAGTCGAAGTCGATCTCACCCCACGGCAGCTCCACGTTCGCCTGCGTGTGCAGGTGCAGCAGAGGCTTTCGGAGGGCGTCCAGACCCGCGATCCACATCTTCGCCGGGCTGAAGGTGTGCATCCACGCGATCACACCGATCACGTCATCCCGCCCGTTCACCTCCAGAGCGAGGCGACGGATGCTGTCGGCATCCTTCAGCACCGGCTTCCACACCACGCGCACCGGCAACCCGGCGAGGCCGTCGGCCACGGCCTGGGACTGCTCCGCCACCTGCCGCAGCGTCTCCTCGCCGTAGAGGTTCTGGCTACCGGTGACGAACCACACCTCGTAGCCGTCGAGGGAAGTGGAAAGCGGAGTACGGGTCATGCGAGGAATCCTTCGAGGTAGAGAGGGAGAGAGGTCAGAGAGCCGCGACGGCTGCCGCTTCGACGGCCAGCCCCGCACGGTACCGGGTCAGGTACGCGGCGAAGCCGGGGACGTCCTCGGGATCAGGCTCGAGCGTGCGGAAGCTGGCGTCGGCGAACACGCGCTCGCGCAGGTAGGTGTCCAGGCTCATGTCCGCGGGGGCCGAGAGGTACGCGGCGAGGACCGCGATCCCCCATGCCCCGCCTTCGGAGGCGGTCTCGGCGACCACGACCGGCGCGTCGAGCGCCCCGGCCAGGAAGCGCTGTGCGACCCCGGCGGTGCGGAAGATGCCCCCGTGCGCGAACATGCGGTCCAGGGCCACGCCCTCGTTCTCGAGCACGCGCATCCCGAGCGCGAGGGTGCCGAAGGCACCGTAGAGCTGGGCGCGCATGAAGTTCGCGAGCGTGAAGCGGCTGTCGGGCGTGCGGACCACGAGCGGGCGCCCCTCGGAGAGCCCGGCGATCGGCTCGCCGGCGAGGTGGTTGTACGCCAGGATGCCTCCGGCATCCGGATCGCCGTCGAGGGCCTCGCGGAAGAGCACCTCGAACACCTCATCGGGGTCGAGGTCTCCCCCACCCACGGTCGCGAACCGGCCGAACAGGCCGACCCACGCGGCGAGCTCGCTCGCGCCGTTGTTGCAGTGCACCATCGCCACGGGGTCTCCGACGGGCGTGGTGACGACGTCGAGCTCGGCGTGCGCGGTCGCGAGCGGCTTCTCCAGGACGACCATCGCGAAGATACTCGTGCCGGCGGAGACGTTCCCCGTGCGCGGCGCGACGGAGCACGTCGCGACCATTCCGGTGCCGGCATCGCCTTCCGGCGGGCAGAGCGGAATGCCCGGGCGGAGCGCTCCCGAGACATCGAGCAGGGCCGCCCCCTCGGGGGTGAGGGCACCGGCATCCTGCCCGGCGACGAGCACCTCGGGCAGCACATCGGCGATGCGGAGCCCGAAGGCGCGCTCCGAGACGAGCCGGTCGAACTTCTTCATCAGCCCGCGGTCGTAGTCCCGACGCGCCGGATCGATCGGGAACATGCCGGAGGCGTCGCCGATGCCGAGCGCCGAGCGCCCCGTGAGCTTCCAGTGGACGTACCCGGCGAGCGTCGTGATGAGGCGGACGTCCGGGACGTGGGGCTCCTCGTCGAGAACCGCCTGGTAGAGGTGGGCGATCGACCACCGCAGCGGGATGTTCACTCCGAACAGCTCCGTCAGCACGGATGCCGCACGGTCGGTGTTGGTGTTGCGCCACGTACGGAACTCGGCCAGCAGATCTCCGCGCTCGTCGAGGGCGAGGTAACCGTGCATCATGGCCGAGACGCCGATGGCGGCGAGGTTCTCCAGCGGGACGCCGTACCGTCGAGCGACGTCGGCGGCGAGGTCGGCGTAGGCGCCCTGGACGCCCGCCCAGACGTCGGCCAGGGTGTACGTCCACACCCGATCGACGAAGCGGTTCTCCCAGGCGTGGGATCCGACGGCGAGGACCGTGGACGGATCGTCCGCGAGGACGAGGCAGGCCTTGATGCGCGTCGAACCGAGCTCGATGCCGAGCACCGCCCGGCCCTCGCGGATCGCCGCCGCGGCGTCGTGATCACTCATCGGCGCTCGTCCCCCGCCTGCCCGTAGACGTTCTGGTAGCGGTTGTAGAGGCTGTCGATCGCCTCCTGCGGAATCGGGATGAGAGGTCCCGCCTCCCGCGCGTAATGCACCGTGCGCGCGACGTCCTCGACCATGACCGCCGCCTTCACGGCATCCTTCGCCGACACCCCGATCGTGAACGGACCGTGGTTCTGCATCAGCACCGCCCGCGAACGGTGCCCCGACAGCGTCTCCACGATCCCGCGACCGATCGAGTCATCACCGATGATCGCGAACGGACCGATCGGGATCGGACCACCGAACTCATCCGCCATCGCCGTGATCACACACGGGATCTCCTCACCCCGCGCCGCCCACGCCACCGCGAACGTGGAATGCGTGTGCACCACACCCCCGACATCCGGCATGTTCCGATACACGTACGCGTGCGCCGCGGTGTCGCTCGACGGGCTCCGCTCGCTCCCCGGCGTCCCCGGAACGACGTTGCCGTCCAGATCGCACAGGATCATGTTCTCCGGCGCGAGGTCATCGTACGAGACCCCGGACGGCTTGATCACGAACAGGTCCGCGCCCGGCACCCGACCGGAGACGTTCCCGCCGGTCCACACGATCAGGTTGTAGCGGACGAGCTCACCGTGCAACGCCGCGACGTCGGCGCGGACCGCCTCGATGGACGCCTGCACCTCGGGGGCGAATCGGGGGGCTTCCACAGCCATGGACGTCTCCTTCGGGGCCTCGGGGGTGGGGGCGGCGCTCATCGTCGACGACGAGCGGTGAGGACGCGCTGCAGGAGCACGAACACGAGCAGGATGCCGCCGGTGATGATCGTCAGGTACTCGGGCCGGATCGTGCCGTCCTTGGTGATGATCATCCAGAGCGACGCCAGCACGAGCGAACCCACCACCGAGCCGAGGACGTATCCGGCACCACCGGTGAGGAGCGTGCCGCCGATGACGACCGCGGCGATCGCGTCCAGCTCCCAGCCGATGCCGGTCACGTTCTGCGCCTTGCCGCCGACCTCGGCGGTGTACACGACGGCAGCGAGCCCCGCGAGCGCGCCGCTGACCACGTAGATCCAGACGCGCGTACGCGCAACGGGCAGACCCATGAGCTGCGCCGAGGACTCCGCGCCGCCGATGCCGTAGACCGTGCGCCCCATCCGCGTGCGGTGGAGGAAGACGTAGGCGCCGATGATCACCAGGATCGCGATGAAGAATCCGGGGGTGAGCACGAGGTCGTTGACCTTCGGACCGTCGATGATCTTGAAGTCGGTCCCGATCAGCAGGATCGGGGCGTTCTCGGGGGCCTGGACCGGAACCGTGGACAGGATGGAGGCGAGACCGCGGGCGAGGAACATCATCGCCAGGGTGGCGATGAAGGGCTGCACGTTGAAGTACTGGATCAGGACGCCCGAGACCAGGCCGAAGAGCGCACCGAACCCGATCATGAGGAGGATCGACAGCCAGCCGTTGATCCCGATGTTCATGAGCATGACACCGGCGACCGAGGTGAAGGCCACCACCGCCCCGACCGAGAGGTCGATCCCCCCGGAGAGGATGACGATCGTCATCCCGACGGCGAGGATGATCGTCGGCGCGAAACTGACCAGGAGGCTCGACATCGTTCCGGCGTGGAAGACGCGCCCGTAGGCGATCTCGGCGTACACCAGCATGGCGATCAGCAGGACGACGGCCGCGAGGGTCGGGATGATCGACTGGCTTCGACCCCAGACGCGCTGGAGGGCGGTCTGGGCGGCGCTCTCGGCACCGAGGGCGGGGGACGTGACGGGCGCGCTCACGCGACGACCTCCTTACGGGAGCGACGGCGTCCGAGTCGGAGGACGTAGTTCCGCACGCGTTCGGATTGCAGCAGGACGAGGAGGACGATGACGATCGCCTTGAAGGCGGGCGTCGCCGCCGCCGAGACGCCCAGGAACAGGACGGTCTTGTTCAGCGTCGCGATGAGGAGTGCACCGATCGTGGAGCCGAGGATCGAGAACTTGCCGCCCGCGAGGGAGGTGCCGCCGATCACGACCGCGAGAATCGCGTCGAGCTCCATCTGGTACCCGGTTCCCGACACGTCGACCGTCATCACCTCCGACACCGTGAACAGACCACCGGTGGCCGCGAGGACGGCGGAGAGGACGTAGACGGTGATGAGGATCGGGCGGGGTCGGATGCCGGCGAGGCGGCTGGCCGCGGGGTTCACCCCGATCGACTCGATCATGAGGCCGAGAGCCGTCCGGCGCATGATGAGCGACACCACCACGACGATCGCGATCGCGAGGACGAAGCTCGTCGGGAGTCCCAGGATCTGGCCGTTCGAGATCTCGCGGAAAGGAGCGTTCGTGGCGTTGGTGTTCTGACCGCCGGTGATCACTCGGGCGATGCCTCGCGCGGCGAGCATCATCACCAGGGTGCTGATGAAGGGCTGGAGACCCACGACTGCGACGAGCAGTCCGTTGATCACACCGAGGAGTGCACCGATAAGGAGCGCCACGGCGATCGCGATGAACATCGCTCCGAACGGGCTCTGGCCGTCCACGGCGCGGAGCGTCTCCATCGCCGCCGCTCCACCGACCGCCATGATCGAGCCGACCGAGAGGTCGATGCCCTTCGTGGCGATGACGAACGTCATGCCGAGGGCGATCATGATGATCGGCGCCGACACACGGAGGATGTCCAGGACGTTTCCGGCGAGGAGGCCGGTCGTGGAGTTGATGCCGATCGCGAGGTAGGTCGGATCCTTGAGCGTGTTCACGGTCAGGAGGAGCGCGATGCCCACCAGGCCCCAGAACCACGGGGTGCGGATGAGCGTCTTGACGATCGCCATGTCAGATCTCTCCTTCGGCGATCTTCTCGCCCTGCTCTTCTGATCGGTCCGCGCTGCCGTCGGCGGCGATGATCGACACGATGCTCTCCGCAGTCACGTCGGGGCCGTTGACGACCTCGCCGACCTTCTGGTGGTCCTTCAGGATCACGATCCGCTCGGACAGCCGCACGACCTCCTCCAGCTCGGACGAGATGAAGACGACGCTCATGCCGCCTTCGGCGAGCTCCGCGACCGCTTCCTGGATGTCGGCCTTGGCGCCGACGTCGATGCCGCGGGTCGGCTCGTCGAGGAGGAGCAGGTCGGGCTCGGTGGCCAGCCAGCGGCCGAGGAGGACCTTCTGCTGGTTGCCGCCGGAGAGGAGCCGGATCGGACGGTCCGGGTCGTTGGGGCGCACGCTGAAGCGCTCCATGTAGGTCTTCACGAGCTGGTCGACCTCGCGCGCGGGGACGCGGCGCAGCCATCCGCGCTTCGCCTGGACGGCAAGCATGATGTTCTCGCGGACGCTGAGGTCGCCGATGATGCCGTCGTCGCGGCGGTTCTCGGTCGAATACGCGATGTGCTGGGCGAGACCGTTGACCGGCGACGTGATGGACGCCTTCTTGCCCTTGACGCGGACGGCGCCGGAGTCGGCACGGTCGGCGCCGAAGATGAGGCGGGCGAGCTCGGTCCGGCCGGCGCCGAGGAGACCGGCGAACCCGACGACCTCGCCGCGGTGGATCTCGATGTCGGTCGGGGCCAGTGCGCCCTTGCGGCCGAGGTCCTCAGCGGCGTAAACCGGCGTCTCGGTGCGGTCGCGCACGTCGACCTGGCGGTTCGAGCCGAGCGCACGGAGCGTCTCGAAGTCCTTGCCGATCATCTTGGAGATGAGTGCGCTGCGATCGAGGTCCCGCTTGAGGTACTCCCCGACGAATTGACCGTTGCGCAGGACCGTGATGCGGTCGCTGATGGCGTAGACCTGGTCGAGGAAGTGCGAGACGAAGAGGATGGCGACACCCTGGTCGCGAAGACGTCGCATCACGGTGAAGAGGACCTCGACCTCGGCGGCGTCCAGGCTCGAGGTCGGCTCGTCGAGGATGAGGACCTTGGAGTCGGTGACCATCGCGCGGCTGATCGCGACGAGCTGCTGGAGCGCGATCGAGATGGACGAGAGGGGTGCGCGGGTGTCGAGGTGGCCGAGCCCCATGCGAGAGAGGGCGTCCTCGGCCTGCGCGTGGGTCTTCCGCCAGTTGATGCCGAGGGGGCCGCGGACCTCGTGCCCGAGCATCACGTTCTCACCGATGGTGAGGTTCGTGCAGAGGTTGACCTCCTGGTACACCGTGGAGATGCCGGCGGCCTGCGCGGACGCCGTTCCCGTGAGGTGGCGCTTCTCGCCGAAGACGAGGATGTCGCCCGAGTCGATCTGATAGACGCCGGTCAGCGCCTTGATCAGGGTCGACTTCCCCGCGCCGTTCTCACCCATGAGGGTGTGGACCTCGCCGGGGAGGAGCCGGAAGTCGACCTCGTCGAGTGCCTTGACGCCGGGGAACGTGATCGATGCGCCGCGGACTTCGACGATCGGGGGGGATTCGGTCATCTCTGACGAACTTCCTCGTGTAGTGCTGGTTTCGGGTGTGAGCCGACAGGAACGGGGATCGCCTTGTGCGGCGATCCCCGCTCCGTCAGGTGGTGGTGCTGGTCAGACGATCCGAGCTCAGAAGCCCTGGCCGTCGGCGAGCGCCGTCTCGCCGGCCTCCGGCGAGTCGAACGTCGCGCTGTCGACGATGATGGTCGACTCGACGGTCTCACCGGCGAGCGCCTTCTCGACGACGTCGACGGCGATGTCGCCGAAGAACGGGTTGTACTGAGCGACGAAGCTCAGCTGGCCCGCGGCGAGCGCCTCGAGGGCACCGGTGGTGCCGTCGATCGTGGCGATCTTGACGTCCTCACCGGGGACGAGACCGGCAGCCTCGACGGCCTGCGCGGCGCCGATACCCATCTCGTCGTTCTGGGCGAAGATGAACTGGATGTCGTTGTTGTTGGCGCGGAGCACCGTCTCGGTGACGGACTTGCCCTCGTCGGTCTTCCAGTTGGCGGTCTGCGCGCCGACCTTGGTGAAGCCCTCGGTACCCTCGACCTCGGAGTCGAAGCCCTCGTTGCGCTCGTTGACGACCGAGAGACCCGGGACGCCCTCGAGCACGTAGTAGTTCGCACCCTCCGGGAAGGTCTCCACGGCCCATGCGCCGACGGAGGCCGCGACCTGGAAGTTGTCGGGGGCGATACGGGTGACGTAGAGGTCCTCGCTGGCGTCGACACCGCGGTCGAGCAGGATGACGGGGATCTCGGCCTCCTGAGCGAGCTCGAGCGAGTCCTCCCAGCCGGACGCCTCGGTCGCGGTGAGGAGGATGACGTCGACCTCGTCGTTGACGAAGGTCGAGAACGCGTCGAGCTGCGACTTCTGGTCGCTCGGGCTGGCGGCCGGAGCGTACTTGAGCTCGTAGCCGGCCTCCTCCGTGAAGGCGTCCTTGACAGCCTGCTCGTTCGCGTTGCGCCAGCCGCCCTCGGGGCCGACCGCGACGAAGCCGACAGTGATGAGCTCGCCGTCGCCACCGGTGTCGCCACCGGCGCTGCCGCCGTTGTCGCCGCCCGATGCACAGCCGGCGAGGCCCAGTGCCAGCGCCCCAGCGCCGACGAAACCGATGACGCCGAGCAGGCGCTTCTTCTGTGACATGTGTCTCCTCCTTGAGATCGACGCTCCATCGTGGAGTCGGGTCGGATCACTCTGGTGCAGCTGCCTGTCGCAGCCGCGTGCATCAGTATTGTGCGCGCTAACAAGAATTGCAAGCAAGAGTTGCAAGTTTCCGTTACGGAGTCGTTACGCCCGCCCGGGGACGGCGATCAGGCGCGCGGCGGCGCCGTGGATTCGCGCACGATGAGCTCGGGCAGGATCATCGCGCTGTCCGCCGGCTCCTCGCCCGCGATGCGGCTGACGAGCAGCTCCAGGCCCAGGCGTCCGAGCTCGGCGAAGTCCTGTCGCACCGTCGTGAGCGGAGGCAGGAAGTGACGCGCGTCGGGCAGATCGTCGAAGCCGACGACGCTGATGTCCTCGGGAACGCGCAACCCGCGCTTCGTGAGTCCGTGGATGAGACCGAGGGCCATCTGGTCGTTCGATGCGAACACCGCGGTGACGTCGTCGATGGCGGGCGCGTCGCGGCCGATCGCGAAGCCGGCATCCGAGGTCCAGTCGCCGACCAGCGCGTCGCGGATCGTGAGCCCCCGATCGGCGAGATCCTCCTCCCACGCCGTGTGACGGGCGCGGGCGTCGAGCCAGTCGAGCGGGCCCGAGATGTGCAGGATCTCGCGGTGTCCGAGATCGACGAGGTGCGCCACGGCCGCGTGCGCACCCGCGCGCTGGTCGACCGCGACGGTCATCATCTCCGGGTCGGGGTCTGCTTTGACCACGAGCACCGGCACACGGGTGGGCTGCTCGCGCAGCGTGTCGAGCGACGAGGAGCGGGGGGCGATGACGCACAGGGCGTCGACGCCCTGCGACATCAGGTCGGCCACGCCGACATCCACCCCCAGATCGGGGTCGTCCGAGATCGAGAAGGCGCTCACCGAGTAGCCGCTGTCGCGCGCGGCGCGCTCGAGGGCGCGCAGCGTACTGTTCGGGCCGTACTCGACCGGTCCGTCGACCATCACCCCGATCCGCATGGCCTTACGCGTCGCGAGTGCCCGGGCGATCGAGCTCCGCGTGTAGTTCATCTCGTCGATCGCCTGCATCACCCGCTCGCGGGTCGAGTCCCGGATGTTGGGATGCCCGTTGAGCACCCGGGATACGGTCATGTGCGAGACTCCGGCGTGGGCGGCCACGTCGTAGATGCTCGGACGCTGCCACGCGCGATTCTGATCGCTCATCGGCGTCCCCCCTTTGTTCATTTCCAGCATGGGGTGCCGAGCGCTCAGTCGCTACCGGCGCGTGCCCCCCTGCGACGCAGAGCGTACGCGATGACCCCGGCCCCGACCAATGCGACCGCGCCGATGATGAGCCAGGTGGGGTCGATGCCGGTGCCCGCGAGCCAGTCCGGCACCGAGGGAACGCCGGTGGGGCTCGGGGACGGGAGGGGGGTGTCGGTGGGGACCGGCGTCGGCGAGGGGATCACCGTCTCGGTCGGCGTCGGGGTGGGGGTCGGGGTGGGCAGAGGTGTGATTTCGACGTCGACGCTGACGCCGTCGCTCTGGTCCGTCTCGGTGGAGAAGATGTTCAAGGCAGGCCTCACTGGAGTGGGGACGAGCCGCCGCTGGGGAGTAGGACGTCGTCGGATGGGTGGTTCTGGGCGGCCGCGGCGCGGCCTTCCTCTCGGGCCGCGGCGAGAGCCGCCGCCATGCGGTTCCGCGAGCGTCGGCGCCCCCAGAAGAGCGCGCCGATGACGAGCACGAGACCGAAGAGGATGAGGAGTTGGGGAACGGGGATGGCCCACGCCGTCGCCGACGCGGTGATGGGCTCGACGGGGACGGCATCCCCGCCGAGGTCGAAGCCTTCGGGGACGAGGGTGATCTCCACCGGCACGTAGAACGTCGGCCACACCCCCGGCACGACGACCTCGACACGGCGCGTCTCGCCGGGAAGCAGCGTCTGCCGCGCGCCGTCGTCCTCGCCGATGGCGACGACTCCGGTGCCCGCGCCGACCTGACCGGCGACGGTCACGTTGGCGTTGCCGGTGTTGGTGACGTCGAAGGATGCCGTCATGGCACCCGGCCGGATCGGGTTCCACGCGAGCGTGTACTCGGTGACCACTCCCCCGATCTCCGCCGAGGCGACGATGTCGCCGGTGACGCGGGTGAGGATACGGAAGCCGACGCGGCTCTCCACCCCCACCTGCGATCCGGTGTCGTCGGTGCCGGTGGACAGCACCGAAGCGGCGATGCCCGCCACGTGGTCGCCCGGGACGGCGTCCTCGGGCACGGTCGTCGTGAACGGCACCACGACCGTGGCGTTCGGCTCGACGGTCACCGACTCCGGAAGGTCGATCCAGGTCCCCGCATCGACGGACTCCCGATCGGAGGGGAGCATGTTGAACCGGCCGTTCTCGTTGTAGTAGCCGTCCGCCGCGTTGAGCTGGAACGTGACGGCGACCCGACTGGAGTTGCGGACCGCGAAGAAGTCCTCTGCCGTCTGGCCGGGATCGAGTTCCTGCTCGATCACGCCGCGCTGATCCGGACCGGACGCATCGGCGGGAGTGACGGACCATGTGATCCGGTCGTCGTCATCCTGCGCGTGCGCCGGCACGGCTCCGACGACGGACGTGCCGAGGGCGAGGGCCAGAGCCGTCGCCCAGGCCGCCGCGATCGAGACGCGGGTGGGGATTGTTCGCATGGATATCCATCCTGACGCACGCTGACGGGTGAGAACCGGGGCCGAACACCGACCCCGGTCCTCACGCACGCCGTCACGACTGCGGAGCGCTACCGCGCGGGGACGCTCACTCCTCGAAGAGTGAGAGCGTCAGAGTGGAGCTGTATGAACCGGGGGCGACGTCGAGCGGGGTCTTGAGCGTCAGACCAGCGGTCGCGGACCAGGAGCTGGTCCCGCCGTCCCGTGCCGGAGCCGTGTCGGCGAGGTACAGGATCTCGCCCTCGACGAGGCCGACCGCCGGGTTGGCCACGCCCTCGTCGAGGATCGTCTCGATCTCCTGGCCCGCCTGGACGATGCCGTCGCCGTCGTCGCCGACGAGCTCGGGCACCCAGCCGAGATGACCGGGAGCGAGGGGGTCCTGTCCGGCGTCTCCGACGAACTCGGACGCCTGCCCGAGCACGTACCAGAACGCCCCCTCGGGGACCTCCTCAGGCGTGCGCGTGTCGGTGACCGTGACTACGGGGAGAGTGCCGTCGAACTGACGGATCTCCGCGTCGCCCGAAGCGACCTCGGACAGCGGCGACGAGGTTCCGTCGACGCTGAGGCTCAGCGTGCCCGGCTCTTCGAGCGGCGCGATCTCGACGTTGACGTCGACATCCTCGTTGCCGAACTCCTCGGCGAAGGCGGTGCCGGCCGCACCGGCGAGCACGAGGCTGCCGGCGGCGGCCACGGCGATACGGGCCGAAAGCCCACGAGAAAACTTCATTGCTTACTCCGTTTCTTCGACCGACGACCACGTCGATCGAGCGTGCAAAGACCACCGGACTTTCCGGTCGTCGCTCGTCAGGCCCGGGGTATCCCTGTCTCGCGACTCGTTCATGTTACCGAGAACAAATCGAGGGGACAAGTCTTTCCGGAGGGGATTTCCCGGGGGCGGACACGCGGTCCGCCCCCGGGGTTTCTCGGGTCAGCCGCAGCTGCGCGCGCCGTACGACGCGTCGAGCTCGACCTCGACGGTCTCGCCGTCGACGACGGCCGTGGCCGTCACGGTGGCGGAGCCGGCGACGACGCTCGTCGAGCGCGTGTTGAACGCCGTCGAGGCGGTCTTCCCGGGCTCGATGGAGGCGTACGTCTTCGTGCCGAAGTCCGTCACGATCGTGGCGCGGACCGGAACCTCATCCTGGTTCGCGACCGACACCGAGGTCACGACCTTGCCGGCGAGGCACCGGGTCGTCACCGCAGCCGTCACGTCGAGGGACGGGGCGGCGTCCGCAGCCGTGAACGACCACGTGTCGAGCTCGAACAGGTCGCCGGTCGGTCCCGCGAAGGTGAAGAACACGTCCTGCGTGCCCGTCGCCCCCGTGAGCTCGGCCGAGAGCTCGGTCCACTGGCCGACCTCGCCCGCCACCGGGATGGTGCCGAGGACGGTGCCGGTGGCGCTGCCCTGACGGACCTGGATCTCGCCACCCTCCTGGAGCGGCTTGACCTTCACCGAGACGGACGCCGCGCCGTCGTCACCGAAGGCGACGGAGGACAGGGCGGTGTAGTCGCCGTTGTCGATGTCGGTCACGGCCAGGTTCGGCGACGTGCCGCCGAACTCCGCCGAGCCGCCGTCGATCTTCGCCGTGGCGATGCCCTTGCTCCAGCCCAGGGTCTCGGCTTCGAACGTCCGGAACGGATCGAAGTCGCGCACCTGCTCGACCCCGGCGTAGTCGCCGACGACCTGGTTGACGGTGCCGTCCTCCTTGAAGGTCAGCTCCTGGATGTGGGGGCTCCGGTAGCCCTGCGTGGTGTCGCCGTTGATGCGCTTGTTGAGGGTGGGGGCGTGGTAGGTGAAGTAGTACTTGCCCTCGTACTCGAACACCGACTGGTGGTTGTTGCCACCGGTCCCCGCACCGAAGAACTGCGACTGGTTCGGGAACATGACGCCCGCGTAGGCCTCCTTGGGGAACGACATCGGGTCGTCGGAGATCATGTAGCCGATCTCACCGCCGCCCGGGTAGCCGGGAACGCGGGTCTGGTTGCCGCCGAAGTCGTTGCCGCCGAAGTGCGACGAGTAGGACAGGTAGTACTTCTCGCCGCGCTTGAACACCTGCGCCGCTTCGAAGGCGACGGGCGCGTCGACGACGGCCGCGGTGCCCTGCGTGGAGACCATGTCGTCACCGAGCTCGATCACGCGCAGGTTCTTCGGGTTGTTGAAGCGCTCCGCCGCGGGGAAGCTCGTCGAGGCGGGACCGCCACCGAAGTACAGGTAGGCCTGACCGTCGTCGTCGACGAACGGCGCCGGGTCGAACAGCCACGACACGCCCTGGGAACCCGGGGTGCTGCTGTTGATCAGCGTCGAGGTGCGCTGGCTCGACCAGGGGCCGAGAGGCGAGTCGCCGGTGATGACGTTGCTGGATCCGCCGCCGTTGGCGTAGTAGAGGAAGAACTTCTCCTCGCCGTTGACGACCTTCTTCTCGATGCCGGGAGCCCACGAGTTGTTCGTGAACGGGGCGATGCCGTTCTGGCCGGCGACCTGGATCTCACCGTGGTCGACCCAGTTGACCATGTCGGTGGTCGAGATGAGCGTCAGCTGGTTGATGTTGCCGTAGTTGATCTGCGGCGAGACACCGGTCGACGGGTTCGGGGCGTAGCCCTGGGTGTCGTTGGTCATGTACATGTACACGCGACCCTCGTGCACGAACCCGTAGCCGTCGGCGCCGAACTTGTGGCCGATCAGGGGGTTGTGCTCGCCCGGAAGCTTCCCGGCGACCTCGATGGTCTTCGACGGCGCAGCCGGCGGCGGGGGCGGCGGGGCGCCCACGAGCGAGATGTCGTCCACGACGAAGTCCATCAGGTGCGTGTCCGGCGCCGTCGAGGGGTTGGCGTTGAACGGCGTCTCGATGAACAGGCGCGTCGTGGTGACGTTCTGCCCCTCGGGGATCGTGAAGGTGGAGTTGATGTACCCCCACTCACCCCGTGCGGGGGTCACGCTTCCGAGGTTGGTGTACGTGAACCCGCCGTAGTGCATCGTCGCGAAGAACTGCTTCGTGGCAGGGCTGTTGGGGTTGTCGTACTTCACCCGCGCCTTCACCGTGTAGGTCTGGCCCGCCTGCAGCTTGCCGGACAGATCCTGCATCGGACCGGAGCCGGTCGTCTGCCGGGCACTCACGCGCAGAGCGCTCGTGCCGCTGAAGGCGTCGTCGGTCAGGGTCAGGGTGGCGCCGTCGGTGGAGTTGCCGTTGTTCGCGAACCACCCCTGTGTGCCGCTTTCGAACCCACCGTTGACGATGAGTTCCTCCTCGGCCGCGTAGACGGGTGCGGTGACAGCGAGGCTCGCTGCCAACAGCACACCGGCCGCGGCCATCGCTGCGATCCGGAATCGGGATCGCGTGAGGCCATGCTCGTGCAAGAGATTTCTCCTCTGTGTGTACAAGGTGTCCCTATTCAGTTGTGGTGTCTCACGACGTGCAGCTGCGCGCCGTGAAGCTCTCGGTGAGGTCGGTCGAGATCTCGCCGGAGGTGGCTGTCACCCGCACCTCCCCCGCGGGGATCACGGCCTGACGCGACGTGAAGGCGTACGAACTGGCCTTCCCGGGCGCAAGGGACGCGATTTTCTTCGTGCCGTACGGGGTCACGATCTCCACCGACACGGGGGCGTCCTCGTCGTTGCGCACGGTCGCGGAGACGAGCACCGAGCCGGCGAGGCAGCGCGTCGACGCGACCAGGGTGACGTCGAGCTTCGGCGCCTCGTCGACCAGGACTCCCAAGCGGGCGAGCTCCAGGCTCAGGGCGCGCTCGGGAGCGTCGATCTGGTTCTGGGTCCCGAGCGTCCCCGCGCGTGCGGCGACCGCCTTGTCGAGCGTCCGCTCCATCGCCGACCACGCATCTGCCGGGTAGTCCGCGGCGTCCAGTTCATCGGCATGCGCGATCGCGGCATCCAACGCGGTGGTGTCGAGCGGGAGGTTCTGCGCCGAACGGACGTCGCTCAGCAGGAAGTGGTCGACGTCGACCCATCCGCCCGCTTCCTCGGTCGCGTAGGCGAAGAGACCGACACGGTGCCCCATGAAGTGGGTCAGGGCTCCGTCGAGGTTCTGCGGCCCCACCCGGTTGCCCAGCTGCGTCCACGTGACCCCGTCGAGGCTGTAGAGGAACGTCGTCCACAGCTGCCCGGTCGGGTTGGCGAAGTCGAGGTCGGCCTTCAGGTGCACCTCGGTGGCGTCACCGAGCGCGGCGGTGGTGCCGGGCACGAAGCTCTCGATGGCGGCGTGGTCGATCGTCGCAGTGAAGGGGGTCGTTCGATTGACGACACCGATCGTGTTGACTCCGTCGACCCGTTTGACGGCGACGTAGGAGAAGTTCCGCGCGTAGGCGGCGAGCCCCGCGACGTCACCGTCCTTCATCGCGGAGATGTCGAACTTCGTCTCCACCGACTGGCTCGGCGCGAACGTACGCTGCGACAGGGTGTTTCGCGTCTCCTCCAGCCACGTGACCTGATCGTCGTTCGCGAGCTTGACGTGGCGGAAGTCGCCGGTGACCGTCTTGCCGTTGGTCAGGCGCAGCCAGCCGTCGCGGTCGGTGAGCGACCAGTAGCGGTTGTCGGGCGCGTGATTCCACTGCCACTGGATGTCCAGTCGCGAATCCGTCGGCGCGATCTCATCCGGATGCGGGGTCTCCCGCGTGATCGGCCGTCCGGTGAGCGTGACGTCGTCCACCTGGAAGTCCATGAGGTGTGTGGCCGGCGCGGACTGCGGGTTCTGCGTCCACGGCGTCTCGACGAACAGCCTCACGGCGTCGACGTTCTGCGACGCCGGAACGGTGAACGATCCGGTGATCGTCGCCCACTGCCCGCGCTGCGCGGTGACGGTGGCGAGGTTCGTGAACGTGCCGGCGCCGTACCGCGCCGTCACGAAGAACTGCTTCGTCGCCGGGCTCGCGGTGTCGGTGTACTTGACCTTCGCCGTGACGTCGTAGGTGATGCCCGCCTGGATCTTGCCGGACAGGTCCTGCGCGGGGCCGGAGCCCGTCGTCTGGCGACCGGTCACCGCGATCGATCCGGCGCCGGTGGCGGCATCCGTCGACGCCGAGAGGGTCGCGGTGTCGTTGGCGAACCAGCCCGTCGTGCCGTTCTCGAAGCCGCCGTTCTGGATGAGATCGACGCCGAGGAGCGTGTCGTCGTATTCCGGCGAGGACGGGATGTCCCACATCTCGTCCATGTAGGCGCGGTGCGGTGCGTCGTTGTCGAAGTCGTCGGAGGTGACGATGCTCTTCTGGCGTTCGAGCGTCTCCTCCGCCGGGCTCAACTCGATGGGCTTGGCGAACGAGCCGTTCACCGGGACGCTGCCGTTGTTCCCGAAGACCGGCCAGCCGTCCTCGCCCCACGTCGCCGGGATGAGGGCGGGGATGCGACCGGTGGGGAAGGTGTCGCGGAAGAACATGCCCCAGTAGTTCAGGGCGCCGCTCTCGTCCTCGATCGGCACGAGGCTCCCCTGCGCGAAGCCGTTGGAGTTGAGGACCCCCTTCGCCTCGTACGGGTTCGAACCGTCCTCGGTGGCATAGCGGCCGAGGAGGTGATCGGAGCGGAACAGCACCACCTGGCGCCCCTGGCCGGAAGGCCAGGTGATGATGACGATGTAGTACTTGCCGTCGATGTAGGTGACCTGCGCGCCCTCGAAGAGGCCGCCCACCGGCGCCCCCGGATAGTCGGCGGGGCGGATGATCTGGTTGTAGGTCTGCAGCACCTGCGTGAAGTCCGCGCTCAGACGCACCGCGCTCGTGGAGCCCGAGCCGTAGAAGATGTACGGCGTTCCGTCGACATCGAAGAACAGGGACGGGTCGTGGTAGGACCCGGGCAGTTTCGTGCGCTCCCAGACCCCGTCGTCGATGTCATCGGTCGTGTAGAGGTACGACCCCCCGAGGTTGTTGGTGTTGAAGGCCACGTACCAGGTGCCGTCGTGGTACCGGATCGACGAGGCCCACTGGCCCTGACCGTAGGAGGTCTGGCCGTTGCGGAGCGAGAAGTCGTCGCCGATGTCGGCGCGGTTGAAGACGTAGTTGACAATCTCCCAATTGACGAGGTCGTACGACTTCATCACCGGCGCCCCCGGGCTCAGGTGCATGGTCGTGCTGATCATGTAGTAGATGTCGCGTCCCTCGTCGTTCTCCGACGCCGGGATCCGCTCCACCGACACGTCCGGCACATCGGCGTTCATCAACGGCACGCGGTAGGTGCCGTCGCCGTTGTCGGTCGAGGTGTAGGCGGAGTCGGGGTTCCACGGCTCCGCCGCCGCGGCGGCGGGGACCGGCATCAGCAGCGCTCCGAACAGCGCGCCCGCCGTGAGCGCGGAGACCGCTCCGCGAGACAGTGTGGACAGGGATGGGGACATCGGTGGCTCCTTCGCCGGGCGCAGTCGGAACCGACTGCGGGGTTCTTGCGGGGAATGCGGGGGTACAGGGGCAAGGTGGGGGTCCCGCGGGGGCGGAGAGACGACTCCGCCCCCGCAGCACTCACCGGGCGCAGGACAACGCGGCGTGGTCGTACGTCGCCGACGACTCCTCGGTGACGGGCGAGAAGGGCGTCGATGCCGTCACGGTGACCTCTCCGGCGGGGAGTTCGGCCTGACGCGTCGAGCGCCGGAGCCGATGGGGGGAAGCGGGGACCATTCGGATACTCCTTCGTATCTGTCGTCACGCGGATGGCGGGCTGCGCGATGTGGGACCGCAGCTCGAGTCTGTGAACGCCCTTAAGTGTTACCGTTAACAGTGCGAAAGGCACAACCCCCTACGCGAAACTTTCCCCCGTCCATTCCCCTCGCGAAACGCGTACGCCGCCCGCGTCCGGGCATGCCGATGAGGGAGCGCAGCCACCTCCTCCTCGGCTGCGTCCCCTCGACGGGCGCACGCCCGCCTCTAGCGCGGAACGAGTGGACGGAAAGTGCTTTCCGTCTGGGATTCCTTCACGGTGTTCAGCGCGCGCCGCAGAGGGTCGCCGGGTGTGCGAGATCGAAGCCCACCGTCGTCGGAACGCCCTCGACGGTCGCCGAGGCGGTCACAGTCACCACCGCCGCGGGGACGGCGCTCTGGCGCGTCGTGAAGCTGTACGACGCCTTCTTCCCCGGCGCCAGAGCCGCGATTGTTTTCGAACCATACGGCCCCCGGATGGTGACGGCGGCGGGCACGTCGTCATCGTTCGCGACGGTCACTCCCTGTAGCACCGTGCCGGCCAGGCAGCGTGTCGACAACGCGGCGGTGACCTCCAGTTCCGGCTCCGCGGCGGGACGCACGACGATCTCGATCTGCACCTCGCGATTGGCCGGTGCGACCTCCTCGTCGGCCTCCATGTCGAAGATCGGCAGCCCGTCGGCGGCGAAGTGCACGCGCCGCACGAACGTGTCGCGGCCGCTCAGACCGTTGTTGTCGGTCCGGGCGTGGAAGACGTAGAGCAGATTGTCGTTCTCATCCCGCGACCACATCCCGTGCCCCGTCCCCAGCTGCCATTCCCCGTTGAAGAGGCCGGATTTCTGAACGGGATGGCCGAGCTTCGTCCACAGAGAGGGGTCGGTGAGGTCGGCTCCCGCTCCGGCCGGCGCGGTCAGCAGACCGGTGGTGTAGGAGTCCCCCACGAGGGACCCCGAATAGATCATGAAGAGCGTGCCGTCCTGCGCGTGGACGTTCGGTCCCTCCGCGATGAGGTTGTCCCACGCGTACTCCGGCGGCGTCAGCCGCACGGCAGGCGAGGTCAGCCGGGTGGGATCCGTCGGATCCATCTCGGCGATGAAGAGCGACCCGAGCATCTGCCACGCGTAGTACGACGTCCCCGAATCCTCGAAGAAGGTCATGTCGAGCGAGATGCCCTGGATGGGGTTGAGAATCGTGCCTTCGGCGGTCCGCACCTCGCGGGGCTTGCTCCAGTTGCCGGGAACGGCCGGATCGAGGTCGTTCCCCTGGGCGTCCTGCTGCAGCTGCATGATGCTCGCGCGGCCGGTGAACATGTCCGGTCGACCGTTCGAGCCGTCGTAGCAGGGCATGAACAGGATCGACAGGCGTCCGCCGATCACGTGGTACTCGGGGGCCCAGAAGCACCCCGTCATCACCCGCCCCTCCGCGTCGGTGTCGCCGCGACGGAGAAGGTCGACCTCGACGTTGCGGCCGGCGCGCAACGCCTCGTCCGAGAGGTCCTCGATGCGGTCGGCGATCCGGATGGGCATGTGCGCCCCACCCTGCGGGTCGATGTTCGCGCCGTACAGGTCCTCGGTGGCGATCATCAGGAACTTCTGCTCGCCGTTGAGGTCGTACCGGAAGATCGACGGATCGGCGCGTTCATCGGCGAACGGGGTCGCGTATTGCGGCACCTCCAGCTCGCCGCTGACCGTGTAGGTCCCGGGGACGTCGGTGTCGACCGCGGCGAGGGACGCCGCATCCCAGGCGATGCTGCGCGAGGCGGTCGAGCCGTCGGTGTAGGCGAGTTCGGCGCGTGCCGGGAGCGCGGCCGCCTCGAGCGCGTCGCCGGCGACGAGTTCGACGGGGTCGAACGCCTGAACGGTGGTGTTGGACACGCGCCCGAATCGCACCTCCAGGGCGCGGGCGAGCGCGCGATCGACGACGACGGCGTTGCCGACCGCGTAGTCCTCGACATCCGCGTCGTCCTCGACGGTGATCGCGGACACGGCACCGCGACGCACCTCGCCTTGCGACTGCGGATCGGTGAGATCCGCGAAAGACGTGTACACCGACACCCCGGCGTCGCTCGTCCAGGTCAGGAGGTAGCGGTCCGACGCGCTGTCGAAGACGGCGGCCGGCCGGTTGACCCCGCCCGTGACCCCGAGGTCGATCATGCCGACCTCGTCGTAGGTGCGCAGGTCGTCGCTCCGCGCGAAGAGCACGCTCGATGCGCGCGTTCCGTCGTCCGCGCCCCCGCGGGCCGTCCGCGTGGCGACGACACCGAAGCCGCCGTCGGCGAGATGGAACACGTGCGGGTCGCGAAGGCTCCGGATGAGGGCGTCGCGCGGACCCGCCGCGGGGATCTCGGCCGAGGTCCTCGGGAAGAAGATGCCGTAGTTCTCGTTCAGCGGCGTCCACCCGTCGCCGTCGGCGAGCGCGAGGTGCATGCTGAGCGCGACATCGGCGTTGTTGGCGACCGCGGCGCTCGTGGGAGTGCGGTGATAGGCGAGGACGCGGGTGGCCTCGCTCGCGGCCAGGACGCGGACGGCGAAGCGGCGCTCGCTGATCGCACCGGTCGCGGAATCGGTGACGCGCACCTCGACGGCCGCGTCGGTGGTCTCGTCCGCCGCGAAGACATCCCCCTCCAGCACCGCGTCCGGGTCGTCGACGACGTCGACGGTCATGCCGGGCGGAGCGGCGGGAAGGGTGTCGCCCGCGGCCACCTGGGCCGGGATGACGAACAGCCCTGCGAGGCGGTCCACGCGCTCCTGGGCCGTCTCGGTCGAAGGCTCCACGGTCACCGTGATCGACGTCGTCGCCTCCTGGCCGCGGACGGTCGCCGTCGCCGTCAGGATGACCTCCACGGGTTCCGCGCCGATCAGCGGGGCGGTGACCGCGCCGTCGGGCGCGACCACCTCCGGGGCGCTCGAGACCCACGTGACGCGTCCGCTCGCCGTGGGCAGGTCGATGTCGGTGCTCGTCGTGAGGTCCGACACCGGGAGTCCGTCGAGCAGCTGCTGCGCGCGGGCACGGAGATGGTCGACGTGGGGTCCGGCATCCGCGAGGGAGAGCTCGGCGATCTCGGACGCCTCCAGTGCACGCTCGTAGACGTGGAACGACGAGATCGCCCCCTGGAACAGGGGGTCCGGCCACGGCGCACGCCCGATGGTGTTGAGCGACTGATCCGCCACGTCCGCGGGGGTGCCGGCCATCGCACCCTCGGCGACACGGATGCCGTCGAGGTACAGCGCCGCGCGGCCGGCGTCGCCGTCGATCACCGAAGCGACGTTCACCCACTCGTCCGCGGCGACGCCGCAGGATCCGCTCGAGACGAGTCGCTCCACGCCCGCCGTCTTCAGCCCGACGAGAGGGGATCGGCCCGAGCCGCAGTTGAGGGAGGCGAAGAAGTACTCGGTCGCGGCGGATTCGTTGCCGATGTTCCACAGGAAGTGGAAGCCGCCGAGCATCGCCTGTGACGCCCGCACCTCCGCGACCACCGTCGCCGAGGTCGCGTCGGCCAGCAGATCGTCCGGCAGCTCCACCCAGTTGCCGGACGACGTCTTCGCCCCGCCGCGGAGCGTGAGCGATGAGCCGGTCCAGTCGGAGGGCTGCAGGTTGCGGACGGTCGCGGCGCCCACGCCCACTCCCGCGTCGACGACGGCGTTGGGGACGCTCGCGCCGGTGCTCTGCCCGAAGTCGTATGAGGCGACGAGCCCGTCGGACGGGATGTCGGCGGCCGCCGGGGCGGTCACTCCGAGGCCGGCGATCAGGGCGGCGACCGCCGCCGCCACGACGACGGAACGCGCACGCGGAGGTGTGGGCATCGGACTCTCCATCGAGTTCTCTGCGGCCGGGATGAACCGACCGGCGGTCCGCGTCAGCGCGGCTGTTATCGCTCACGTTAGCGGTAACCAAGCGGGGACACCACCCTTTTCCGGACCCCGGGTCCGATGTGCGTGGCACGCTGGGAGGGTGCCTTCCGCCCCTCGAACCACCCCTCGCGAGCCCCTCCGCGCGCGCCTGCTGACGACGCTGTCGGGCGACCCCGCCGGCCAGCCGCCGTGGGTGCGAGCCCTCGCCGAGGGCGACGACGCGGGCTACTTCCGCGACGGCGGCGCGGTGTGGACGGTGCACGCGGGGCTCGGAACCCTCGTCGCCGGTATCCGTGCCCTGCTCCTCCAAGCCCTCCATCCCGGGGCGCTCGCGGGCGTCCACGAGTTCTCGCGCTACCGCGAGGACCCGGCGGGCCGCCTGGTCGGAACGGTGCGCTGGATCCTCTGCGTGACCTACGGCTCGACGGCGCAGGCCGACCGCGAGACCGGACGCGTCGCGCGATTGCACGAGCGGGTGCGCGGCACCTACGACGCCGCCGACGGGCCGCGGGAGTACTCCGCCGGCGACGCCGACCTCGTCGAGTGGGTCCACATCGCCTTCACGGACGCCTTCCTCGGCAGCCACCAGCGCTGGGGCGGACCGATTCCCGGCGGTGCCGATGCGTACGTGGCCGAGTGGAGCCGAGCCGGCGAGCTCATGGGACTCACCGATCCGCCCCGGACCGAGGCGGAGCTGCGTACACGGCTGCGGGGGTTCCTGGACCGCGGCGAGCTCCGTCGCGACGAGCGGGTCGACGACGTGGTGCGCTTCCTCCGCGGCATCCGCTTCCCCGGCGCGATGCGTGTGGCGTATCGCATCCTCTTCGCCGCCGCCGTCGCGAGCCTCCCCCGCGAGTACCGAAGGATCCTGGGCCTCCGGCGCGTGTGGTGGCCCGCGATCACGCTCACCCGCGTCGTCCTGGCGGTGTCGGCGCGCGCCCTCGGGGAGGGGCCGCGCGCCCAGGACTTCGCGCGGCGGCGCCTGCGGCGCCTCGGGGTCGAACCGGCATCCTGACCCGCGGATGCCGGGGGCGGGCCCCCGCCCAGCACTCTCCCATGTGCACCCTCTAGCATCGAAGGTTGATCCGGGGTGCATCTACCTGGCCCGACGCGGGACGAAGGCGGCACGACAAGCCGCGGCGACCCGCGGCGCGAGACACAGGAAGCAGATGTACAAGACGATCGCCGCACCACCACGCACGTCCCTCCTCCGCGAAGCGGGGGTCGCCTACTTCCCCATCGCCCTCATCGCGCGCCTGCCGTTCGCGATGCTGGTCGTCGGGATCCTGACGCTCATCGTCGCCGCGCGCGGGTCGCTGGCCCTCGGCGGGCTCACCTCCGCCGCCACCGGCCTCGGCACCGCCCTCATCGGCCCGCTCCTCGGGGCCGCCGCCGACCGGTTCGGCCAGCGCCCGGTGCTCCTCGTCGCGGGGACCGCCAACGCCCTCCTCCTGCTCGCCCTGTCGTGGCTGGCCTTCTCGCCCGCTCCGGATGCCGTGCTCCTGGCCGTCGCGTTCGCGATCGGCGCGTCGATGCCGCAGGTCGCGCCCCTCTCCCGCAGCCGCCTGGTCGGCATCATCGGACGCGCCTTCGCCCGCGATCGCCGCGAGAAGGTGCTGAACGGCACGATGGCATACGAGTCCGCGGCCGACGAGATCGTCTTCGTCTTCGGTCCCGTCATCGTCGGACTCCTCGCCACGACCCTGAACCCGGTGGCTCCCGTCGTCGGTGCCGCGGTGCTCGCCCTCGTCTTCGTCACGGCCTTCGCCCTGCACCCCACCGGACGCACCGCGACGGCGCACCCGGCATCCGCCGGTCCCGCGCCCGTCCGCACGGACGGCGGTCAGGCCATCACCGCGGTCACCGACATCGTCCAGGCGCCCGCGCGCGAGCTCGCCGCACCGGCCCTCGTGACCACCGTCCTCGGAGCGCTCGGCATGGGCCTGTTCTTCGGGACGATGCTCACCTCCCTCACGGCGTTCATGGACGAGCGCGGCGTTCCCGAGCAGGCGGGCCTCGTCTACGGCGCGATGGGAATCGGCTCCGCCGCCCTCGCGCTCGGCGTCGCCCTGTTCCCGGCGCGCTTCACCCTCACCGCGCGGTGGCTCGTGTTCGGGTCGATCCTGTTCGCCGGCACCCTCACGCTGCCCCTCGCCCAGGACGTCGTCGGCATGGCCCTGTGCCTGCTGCTCATCGGCATCGGCATCGGCCCGACCCTCGTGACGCAGTACAGCCTCGCCGCCCGGCACAGCCCGCGCGGCCGGTCCTCGACGGTGATGACGATGCTCGGTTCGGGTGTCGTCGTCGGCCAGTCCGCGGGTGCGGCGGTGACGGGGCTGGTCGCCGAAGCGGGCGGGGCCTCCTTCGCCCTGATCGCGCCGATCGTCGCGGCCGCGGTCGTCCTCGGCGCCGGGATCGCCTCAGCCCTCGTCCGTCGCTGACCCCGCGCTGACCCCGCAGCCGCAGACGCTCAAGTGGCGTGTGCGGCCCCCTCGCGCGCGTCGAAGGGGCCACGAGCGCCACACGAAAGGCGTGGCGGATGCCGCGGGCCCCGGCATCCGCGCGAGAATGCGCCCATGACCCGCCACCTCACGCCGCTCGCGATCGCCTATCTCGTCATCGCCGTCGTCGGCCTCGTGGGGACGTGGTGGTTCAACGCGCTCGCGATCGTGCAGATGAACGACTTCGTCACGGACCTCGTCACGAGCGGCCCCGCGGTGTCGTCGATCACCGTCGACCTCCTCGTCGTCGCGGTCGCCGGGAGCGTCTTCATCCTCGTGGAAGCACGCAGGTTGCGGATGCGCTTCGGCTGGCTCTACGTCGTGGGCTCCGCGCTCACGGCGTTCGCCTTCACCTTCCCGCTCTTCCTGGCGATGCGTCAGCGGCGGATCACCGAGCTCGCCCGCGCGCAGTCCTAGCGCGCGGCGCGAGGATCACCCCGGGTGCTGGAGCCGGAGGTCCTCGTCGATGCGGCGAGCCGTCTCCACGAGCGCGGGGAGGATGTCGCTCCGCGCCCGGTCGGCGCCGATCCGCGCCGAGGGGAGGGCGACATTGACCGCGGCGATGACCCGCCCGCGGGCATCGTGGACGGGAGCGGCGACGGAGAGGAGGCCGGTCTCGAGCTCACCGTCCACGAGCGCCCACCCCTGCGCCCGCACGAGCGCCACCGCGCGGAGGAGGTCGTCGGGATCCGTCAGCGTGGCGGCGGTGTGCGCCTCGAGCGTCGAGCGCTCCAGGATCGCGCGCACCGCGTCGTCGTCGAGCGCCGCGAGCAGCACGCGCCCCATGCTCGTCGAGGCGGCGGGGAAGCGTGTGCCGACGGTGATGCCGACGCTCATAATGCGGCGCGGGGCGACACGACCGACGTAGACGATGTCGGTGTCGTCGCGCACCGCCGCCGACGCGCTCTCGTCGATCCGCTCGGCGAGGTCGACCAGGTGAGGTTGCACGAGGGCGGGGAGCCGGGCGGCGGAGAGGTAGCTGAATCCGAGCTCGAGCACCCGCGGCGTCAGCGAGAACACCCCGTCGTCGGAGCGGACGTAGCCGAGCTCCTCCAGCGTGAGCAGGAACCGCCGGGCCGCAGCCCGGGTGAGGTCCGCGCGACGCGCGACGTCACTGAGGCGCAGGGAGGGATGGTCGCGGTCGAACGCGCGGATGACGCCGAGGCCCCGCGCGAGGGACTGCACGAAGTCCGCTGATTCCCGCACGCCCCCCACGGTACCGGGGAGCGGACCCGCCGCCGCACTCACCGCTCGAGGACGACCGCGAGCCCCTGGCCGACGCCGATGCACAGGGCCGCGACCGCGACACCCCCGCCGCGACGGGCGAGCTCGTGGGCGGCGTGCCCGATGATGCGCCCGCCCGAGGCGCCGAGCGGGTGCCCGATGGCGATCGCGCCACCGTGGATGTTGACGATCTCGGGATCGAGCTCGTCCCACAGCTGCAGACACGCCAGGCTCTGCGACGCGAAGGCCTCGTTGAGCTCGACGAGGTCCACGTCGGCCCACGTCTTGCCCGCGCGGGCGAGGGCCCGGTTGGCGGCTTCCACCGGCGCGACGCCGAACACGTCCGGGTCGTTCCCGAAGGCCGCGCGACCGGCGATGCGGGCGAGCGGCTCGCCGTCGAGCTCTCCCTCGCCCGCGAGGAGCAGCGCCGAGGCCCCGTCGTTGATCGAGGAGGAGTTCCCGGCGGTCACGCTGCCGTCCGCGGCGAAGAGGGCCTTCAGTCCCGCGAGGCGCTCGAGCGTCGTGTCGGAGCGGATGCCCTCGTCCCGGGCGAGCTCGTGTCCGGGAACCTGGACGATCTCGGCGTCGTACGCGCCGGACTCCCATGCGGCCGCGGCCAGGCGGTGACTGCGGAGGGCGAAGGCGTCCTGGGCCTCGCGGGAGATGCCGTGGATTCGCGCGAGCTTCTCCGCCGACTCCCCGTTGGAGATCGTCCACTCCGTCCCGAGGGCCCGGTTGGTCATGCGCCAGCCGATCGCGGTGTTCCACAGGGTCTGGTTCCCCACCGCCGGCCACGGGCGGGGGGACTTCTCGACCACGAACGGGGCGCGGCTCATCGACTCGACGCCGCCGGCGACGATCACACGGGCGTCGCCGGCCTCGATGGCGCGCGAGCCCTGGATGACGCTCTCGACGCTCGAGCCGCACAGGCGGTTGACCGTCACACCCGGGACCGAGGTGGGATACCCGGCGAGGAGCGCGCTCATGCGGGCGACGTTGCGGTTGTCCTCCCCCGCCTGGTTCGCATCCCCGAGGATCACGTCGTCGATGCGGGCGGGGTCGAGACCGGAGCGCTCGACGATCGCCTTCAGCGCCACCGCGGCCAGGTCGTCGGGCCGCACGCCCGAGAGGGCGCCGGCGGCGCGACCGAACGGGGTCCGGACGGCGTCGTGGATGTAGGTGCTCATGCGGGAACGTCCTCTTCCTTCTCGATCGGATGCTGCAGCCGCAGTCCCGTCAGCTCCTCCAGGAGCTCGACCGTGTTCTCGCCGAACAGCTGTCGCACCCGGAACCCGTCGGGGGTGACGTCGAAGACGGCGTGGTCGGTGTAGACGCGGCTGACGCAGCCCACGCCCGTGAGCGGGTAGGTGCACGCCGCGACGAGCTTCGCGCCGCCTTGCTTCGTCAGCAGGTCGGTCATCACGAAGACGTCCCTCGCACCGATGGCGAGGTCCATCGCGCCTCCGACGGCGGGGATCGCCCCCGGGGCGCCCGTCGACCAGTTGGCGAGGTCGCCGTTCTCGGAGACCTGGAACGCACCGAGTACGCACACGTCGAGGTGCCCGCCGCGCATCATCGCGAACGAGTCGGCGTGGTGGAAGTAGGCGGTGCCGGGGCGCTCGGTCACGGGCTGCTTCCCCGCGTTGATGAGGTCCGGGTCGATCGCATCCGGAGCGGGCGCCGGACCCATGCCCAGCATCCCGTTCTCGGTGTGCAGGATGATCTCGCGCCCCTCGGGGAGGTAGTCGGCGACGAGCGTCGGTGCACCGATGCCGAGGTTGACCACGGCCCCCTCCGGGATGTCGGCGGCGATCAGGCGCGCGAGGTCGTCACGGGAGATCCGGCTCGCGGTCATCGTGCTTCTCCTTCGGTCGGGCGGCCTTCGATGTCGACGCCGCCTCGGAACTGTCCGCCCTCCAGCCACCGGCGCTCGCCGACGGCGACCAGCCGGTCGACGAAGATGCCGGGGGTCACGATCGCCTCCGGGTCGAGGGCGCCGAGGTCGACGATCCGGTCGACCTGGGCGACTGTGGTGGTCGCGGCCGTGGCCATGACGGGACCGAAGTTACGTGCGGTCTTGCGGTAGACGAGGTTGCCCCAGCGGTCGCCGGCGAGCGCGGAGATCAGGGCGTAGTCTGCGCGGATCGGGTACTCGAGGACGTAGTCCCGGCCGTCGATGGAGCGCACCTCCTTGCCCTCGGCGAGCTGCGTGCCGACACCGGTCGGTGAGAAGAAGGCCCCGATCCCGGCGCCCGCGGCCCGCATGCGCTCGGCGAGGTTGCCCTGCGGAACGAGCTCGAGCTCGATGCGACCCGCCCGGTAGAGGTCGTCGAAGACCCATGAATCGTGCTGGCGCGGGAAGGAGCAGATGATCTTGCGGACCCGACCGGTGGCGAGGAGCGCGGCGAGGCCGGTGTCGCCGTTGCCCGCGTTGTTGTTGACGATCGTGAGGTCGTCGGCCCCCTGGGCGATGAGCGCATCGATGAGCTCGACGGGCTGCCCTGCCCGGCCGAACCCGCCGATCATGACGGTCGCGCCGTCGGGGATGCCGGCCACTGCGGCCGCGGCATCCGTCACGGTCTTGTCGATCACGTCGCCTCCTCGAGAAGTGTTCGCATTGCGCACATGTGTGCGCATGACGATCAGTGTACGCCGCACAGCACCTCCGCGCCAGAGCGGAGGAGACGGGGAGCGGGTCACTCGCCGGCGGCGAAGACCTCCGAGGCGATGCGGAAGGCGGTGTTCGCCGCCGGGACGCCGCAGTAGATCGCGGACTGGAGGATGACCTCCTGGATCTCCTCCATGCTCAGCCCGTTCCGCCGCGCTGCGCGCAGGTGCATCGCGAGCTCTTCATGGTGCCCGAGGGCGATGAGCGCGGTGAGCACCGCGACCGACCGCGCGCGGCGGTCCAGTCCCGGGCGCGACCAGATGTCACCCCAGGCGTACCGGGTGATGAGGTCCTGGAAGTCGGCGGTGAGGGGCGTGGTGGCCGCGATCGCGCGGTCGACGTGGGCGTCGGAGAGCACCTCGCGACGCACCCCCATGCCCTGCGCGTGGCGCTGTGCGTCGGTGAGGCCGTCGCCGCCCGGTCGCGTCGTCCCGGTCATCGCTGCTCCTCGTCTCGCCCGTGGTCGTCGCGGCCGCGGTCACGACCGCCGGAAGCGGAGGTCGGCCCGAAGAACTCCGCCAACGCCGCCGCCGTCGCACCGGGATCCTCCGCGGGCGGGAGGTGCGCGACCCCCGCGAGGCGCGAGATGCGTCCGTGGGCGACCCCGTCGCCGATCTCGCGCGCCTTCGCCTCGGGGGCGACGGCGTCGTGCTCGCCCCACAGCGCCAGGACCGGCATCCGGAGATCCGACAGGCGCGCGCGCACATCGAAGTCGGCGAGCGCCTCGCAGCACCGCGCGTAACTCTCGGCGTCGGCGTCGCGGAGCGCATGCAGGAGGCGCCCGGAGAGCTCGGGGCGGCGCTCGATCGATCCCGGCGCGAACCAGCGCTGCGCCGACGGGACGATGAGGACCGACGTCGACTGCGCGCGGACGGTCGCTGCGCGCTCGTGCCAGGCCTCGGGATCGCCGAGCTGTGCGCCCGAGGCGACGATCGCGAGCCGGTCGACGAGCTCCGGATGCCGGAGGCCGAGCTCGAGGCCCACCGCACCCCCGAGCGACACTCCGGCGTAGGAGACGGGGCCGTCGGCGAGCGCCCGCACTCCCTCGGCGACGGCGTCGGCGAGGTCGGCGACGGAGAAGGGCGCGTCGGCCGGCGCGGAGGCGCCGTGTCCGGGAAGGTCCCACGCCACGACGCGGTTCCGCGCGGCGAGCGCGGGGACGACGTCCTCCCAGAGGATCGTGGAGGTGCCGAGCGAGGGTCCGAGAACGACCAGCGGCGCCCCGGCGGGGCCCACGGGGGCGGTCAACGACAGGGTCGGGACGGTCATGCGTCCTCCTCGCGGGGAGCGGCGATGCGGCGGTCGGCGTGCAGGGCGCGGTCCACCAGGGCATCGGCGAGTCCGGTGTAGCCCGCCGGGTCGAGCAGGGTGCCGGCGTCGAGGTCGAGATCGTGCCGGACGATGAGCCCTCGGACCAGATCGGCGAGGTCCTCCCCCGCGCCTGCGCGGGCGACCAGCTCGGCGACTTCCTCGCGTCCGACGCGCGGGCCGAGGACCAGGGAGAGACGTTCGGCGAGCACGAGCCCCCCGGTGTCGTCCAGGTGCGCCGCCGCGGCCACCGCGTCGACCCGGAGATGGGCGGTGAGGGAGGCGGCGTGCCATGCGGCACCGAGCGCGAGTCGCAGGAGCTCCCGGAGCGTCGGCCACTCGGCGTGCCACGCACCGTCGGGCCGCTCGTCCACCGCGAGCGCGGAGGCGAGGTGGAGCGTCGCGCCGAGCTGCGGCGCGCGCAGGGCGGCGGAGCGGATGAGCACGGCCTCGGCGGGATTCTGCTTCTGCGGCATCGCGGAGGACCCGCCGGCGATGCCCTCGGCGACCTCGCCGATCTCGGTGCGGCTGAGGGTCGCGACATCCGCGGCGAGCTTGCCGAGCGCATCGACGGCCTGGACGAGCACGTCGCCGATCTCGGTCACGGGATGACGCAGCACGTGCCAGGGCCCGTCGGGGGCATCCAGCCCGGCATGCTCCGCGAACGATGCGACGAGTTGCTCCGCCTGTGCCGGCGAACCGGCGACCTCCACGAAGGAGGCGAGGGTCCCGCCGGCGCCGGAGAGCTGCGCGGGGAACTCCAGGGCGTCCAGCCGAGCGGCCGCGCGGCGCAGACCCCGCTGCCAGTTCACCGCCCGCAGGGCGAAGGTCGTGGGGACGGCGTGCTGCGTGAGCGTGCGCGCGACGACGACGTCATCGCGGTGTCGCTCGGCGAGCTGCAGCAGCCACTCCTGCGCGTTGCGGACGGAACGCGACACCTGCTCGACGGCGCGCTTGGCGACGATCATGATCGCCGAGTCCCAGATGTCCTGACTCGTCGCGCCCCGGTGGACCCACTCCCGCGCGTCCGCGGGCACACGCGCCTTCATCACCCCGACCAGCGGAATGACCGGATTGCCTCCGGCCACGGCATCCGTGGCGAGTGCCGCCGCGTCGATGCCCGAGGACGGACGGATGCCGCGATCCGCGCGGAACTCCTCCCGGATCGCAGCGACGGCCTCGGCGGGCGCGAGACCGATCGTGCCGTACGCCTCGACGAGCGCCACCTCGGCGGAGACGAGTGCATCGAGGAAGAGCCGGTCGGAGACGAGGTCGTCGTGGCCGGCGGTGACCGGCGAGAGCAGTCCCAGATCGAATCCGGGGACGTCAGAAGGCAAGGAAGACGGTCTCCTTCTCGCCCTGCAGCCGGATGTCGAAGTGGAGTCCGCCGTCGGGCGTGCGCGTTGCGATGAGACTATCGCGCTCCTCTGGGGTCAACGAGGACAGGAACGGGTCGGCGGCGAGGAGCTCGGGCGAGTCCGGGAGGTAGATGCGCGTGTGCAGCTTGTTCGGCAGGCCCCGCGCGTAGACGATCGCGGCGATGAAGGGGGCCTTGCCCTCCTGGGCGCCGGGGTTCCGCGTCCAGAACTCCCAGTGCCCGTCGTCGGTGGTGAAGGTGCGCCCGAAGCCGGTGAAGGTGTGGTCGTCGCGCCGGAACGCCCCCCGCGCCCGCGGCACGGAGCCGTCGGTGTCGGCGGAGAAGATCTCGATGAACGCGTCGGGGATCGCCTGGCCGTTCCCGTCGGTGACGGTGCCGCGCAGCACGATCGACCCCGGGGAGTGCGGGAAGACGACCTGGTTCATCTTCGGGTACTCCACGCCGTAGGCGAAGAAGGGCCCGACGGTCTGCCCGGGGGTCGGGGCGAGGCGTTCGCGGGTCTCGGGCTGCTCGCTCATCAGTGGTCTCCCTCGTTCTCGAACCACGTCGCGTCGGGACCGTCCACGACGATGTCGAACCGGAACCCCATGGAGAACTCCGGGACGGTGAGGTCGTGGTCGTAGACGCCCACCAGGCGATCGCGGTCCTTCTGGGTGCGGATGGTGTTGTAGATCGGGTCGAGCGCGAACAGGGGGTCGCCGGGGAAGTACATCTGGGTGACGATCCGCTGCGTGAACGCCGATCCGAACACCGAGAAGTGGATGTGGGCGGGCCGCCACGCGTTGACGTGGTTCTTCCACGGGTAGGCGCCGGGCTTGATCGTGGTGAAGTGGTACGCGCCGGCGTCGTCGGTGACGATGCGTCCGGCACCGGTGAAGTTCGGGTCCAGCGGCGCGGGGTGCTGGTCGCGCTGGTGGATGTAGCGTCCGGCGGCGTTGGCCTGCCAGATCTCCACGAGCTGGTTGCGCACCGGGCGTCCCCACGAGTCGCGCACCGTGCCGCTGACGGTGATGCGCTCTCCCTGCGGCTCGCCGGTGTGCTGCAGGGTGAGGTCGGACTCGATCGCGGCGACGTCGCGCTGCCCGAACGCCGGCGAGAACAGCTCGATCGTCTCGGGGTCGACCAGCTTCGGGTTCTTCGTCGGATGCCGCAGGATGCTGGACCGGTACGGCGGGAAGTCGTAGAGGGTGGCGGGGACGTCCTCCCCCGCCGCCACCCGGCGCTCCGCCGCGGCGTGCGCGTCGATGATCTCCTGCGTGATGGCAGCCTGGCTCACCTGGTCCGGCGACGCCAGCAGCGTCTCCGGCGCGGCCGCGGACGGGGTCTCGGTCATGGATGTCTCCCTCGACATGACGATCGGGCACTCCATCGTGCGGCGGGACCGCGCGCACGATGGAGGCATTCCCATCTAATGGGAATGAAGATCGCCCTCAGCCGCGGAAGGCCGGGATTCCCGTGATCCGCTCCCCCAGGATCAGCGTGTGGACCTCGTCGGTGCCCTCGTACGTGCGGACGGACTCGAGGTTGTTCGCGTGGCGCAGCGGCGAATACTCCAGGGTGACGCCGTTCCCGCCGAGGACCGTGCGCGCGTCGCGGGCGATCTCGATCGCCGCGCGGGTGTTGTTGAGCTTCGCCACCGAGATCATGTGGTGCTCCAGCCGCCCGGCATCCTTCAGTCGTCCGAGCCGGAGGGCGAGGAGCTGCGCCTTCTGGATCTCCAGAGCCCACTCGACGATCTTCCGCTGCGTGAGCTGGAACGACGCGATCGGGCGATCGAACTGGCGGCGCGCGAGGGCGTAGGCGAGCGCCTGCTCGGCGGAATCCCGCGCCGCACCGACCGCCCCCCACGCGATGCCGTACCGTGCCTCGTTGAGGCACGAGAAAGGGCCGCGGAGCCCGCGTACCTCGAGCATCGCATCGGCGGGGACCCGCACCCCCTCGAGCGTGACGTCGCACTGGATGGACGCGCGCATCGACAGCTTCGCCGGAATGGGGACGGCCGTGAAGCCGGGGGTGTCCGTCGGGACGAGGAATCCGCGCACGCCGTCCTCCGCCCGCGCCCAGACGACGGCGACGTCGGCGATGGACGCGAGCCCGATCCAGCGCTTGGAGCCGTCGATGACCCAGCCGTCGCCGTCGCGACGCGCGGTCGTGGCCATCCCGCCCGGGTCGGACCCGGCGTCCGGTTCGGTGAGACCGAAGCATCCGATGATCTCCCCCGCCGCCATGCCGGGAAGCCACCGCTGCTTCTGCGCCTCGGTGCCGTGCTTCGCGATGGCCGACATCGCCAGCGACCCCTGGACCGACACGAAGGTGCGGATGCCGGAGTCCCCGGCCTCGAGCTCGGCCATCGCCAGGCCGTACTCCACCGCCGAGCGCCCCGCGCAGCCGTAGCCGTGCAGGTGCATCCCGAGGAGCCCGAGCTCGGCCATCTCGGGGATCAGCTCGCGGGGGAAGTGCGCCCGGTCGTACCAGTCCGCGATATGCGGGCGGATGCGGCGGTCGACGAAGTCCCGCACGCGGTCCCTGCCCGCCCGCTCCTCGTCGGTGAACTCCGACTCGATGTCCATGAGGTCCAGGGCACGGCGGAGGTCCGCCGCGGATGTGTCGGTCATGTCGCGCCTCCGCTTCGAGTGTGCACCACCACGCCCGCAGACGGGCGAGCAAGATGGATCCCATGATCGATCCCGCCGAGCTCGCCCGCGCGTTCGACCGACCGACGCACGGTCCGCTCGCGGGCGTCGTCGTGGCGGACTTCAGCCGCGTCCTCGCGGGCCCCTACGCGACCATGCTGCTGGCCGACATGGGGGCGCTGGTGGTGAAGGTCGAGTCGCCCGGCGGCGACGACACCCGCCGGTGGCGACCTCCGGTCCGGGGCGACGAGAGCACGTACTTCCTCTCGGTCAACCGCAACAAGTTCGCCCTCAGCCTGGACTTCGCGGATGCCGGCGACCTCGCGATCGCCCATCGGATCGTCGCGCGCGCCGATGTGATGGTCGAGAACTTCCGTCCTGGCGCGCTCGCACGGTTCGGCCTGGACGCCGCGAGCGTGCGGGCGCGGCATCCGTCGCTGATCGTCGCCTCGCTCACCGGGTTCGGCTCCGGCGCCGGTGCCGCCCTCCCCGGCTACGACCTCCTCGCCCAGGCGGCGTCGGGTCTCATGAGCGTCACCGGAGATCCGGACGGACCGCCGACGAAGGTCGGTGTCGCCGTCGTCGACGTGCTCGCCGGCCTCCATGCCGCTGTCGGCATACTCGGCGCCCTGCACGCACGGGAGCGCGAGGGAGAAGGCCAGCGCGTCGAGGTGGACCTGCTGACCTCCGCGTTGTCGGGCCTGGTGAACCAGGCGTCGGCGGTGCTCGCCGCGGGCGCGAGCCCCGGCCCGCTCGGCAACGCGCACCCGAGCCTTGCACCCTACGAGCCCTTCGCCACGGCGGACGGCACCCTCGTCATCGCGGTGGGCAACGATCGGCAGTTCGCGCAGCTGTGCGAGGCGCTGGAGACCCCCGATCTCGTCGAGGATGCCCGGTTCGCGACGATGCCCGCGCGCAACGCGCACCGCGAGATCCTGCACACCCTCCTCACCGAGGCGCTGCGGGCGCGACCCGCGGCGGAGTGGTCGGCCCGACTGCGGGATGCAGGCGTGCCCTGCGGACCGCTCAACGACATCGCCGGAGGCATCCGGATGGCCGATGAGCTCGGGCTCGACCCGGTGGTCACCGCGGGCCCGGCGGAGAGCGGCGTCCCCACCGTCCGGCATCCGATCCGCTGGTCGAGCGGCGACCTCGACTACTCGAAAGCTCCCCCGGAGCGCGACGCCGACCGCGACCGGATCCTGCGCTGGCTGGCGGCGGACCCCGGCTGACTCCTCCCGGGGGCGCGGGTCAGGAGGCGTCGAACAGCCCCGACGACCCCATCACACGCTCGGGGTCGATGCGGATCACGACCCGCTTCGGATTCACCCGCGGCGGCCGGTAGCGCTCGGTGTAGAGCTCCTCGGCGCGCCGCACGGCAGCGGGATCGCGCTCGATCACCGCGCGTCCGGCGATGCTCAGCCACTGCGGCCCCGACACCTGCGCGACCGTCGCCCGGCCGTCGCGCTCGACGTTGCGGACCTTCTGCGTCCCGTCGCCGGTGATGATCCGCACGACCCCGTCGGCCACCGTGAACCCGACGGCGACCGCGTGGATGAGTGCGGTCGGGCCGATGGTCGACAGGGTGGCCAGGTGGCGGTCGGAGACGAAACGTCGCCCGTCCTCGGTCAGATCCGCAAGCGTGGACACCCGTTCATTCGATCACACCGCGGAGCCCCCGGGGCGCGGCGGCAGGTGCGGGATCGGCTTGGGTTTGCCGTCGTGGCCGGCGTGGCCTGCGAGCGCGGCGGACGCGGGTGCGGACACCCCCACCCCCGCCGACCCGGACGCCGCGCTCCGGGACGCACGGAGGAAGCGGCGCCCGCTCACGCGGTCAGGATCGACCCGGACCACCTCGTTCTTCACCCACGACCCCGCCGAGCGCAGACCCCGGACTCCGGATGCCTCGACCTCGGCATCCGTGTCGAGGATGCGCGCGCGACCCCGGACGACCACGCTCCACACGTCTCCGTGATTCTCCCGATCGATCTCGAAGGCGACCGGCCGCCCCGCGGCGAACGCATCGAGCTTCGCGCCCGGCGCGGTGCGGAGGAACAGCGCGTCGGCGCCGGCGACGTAGTTGACCGGGAAGAGGTCGGGCGAGCCGTCGGGCTCGACGACGGCGATCCGGCCCAGATGGCCGATGCGCAACAGACGCCAGCACTCGGCGACCTCGAGCACTTCCATTTCGGGTGATGGCGCGTGCATACCGACCTCCTATGAACGTCCGGAGATCCAGTCAACGCCGGTGGGGCCGTCCGTTCAAGGCCCTTCGTCCCACGCCCACCGGACGAGGAACGGATCAGACGAGGATCTCCTCCCCCGGCCGATGCACGCGGAACCAGTGCCAGCCGAACGGGGCCACATCGATCTCGACCACGGCGTCGTCCGCGCGATGCACGCCCGCGCCGAAGAGGTCGCTGAGGACCGTGCCCTCCGGCTCGTCGCCGACGTCGATGCGCGCCACGCACGGCACGTCGTCGAAGTTGTGGACCGCGATGAGGTGGCCGAGGTCGCTGCGCACCCCGTGGACGAGGAGGGCGTCGTTCTCCTGCGCGAGGATGCGCAGCTCGCCCCACCCGATCTCGGGGCTCGTGCGGTAGCGCGAGGTGAGGTGACGCACGAACTGCAGCAGCGAGTCGGGGTCGTTCCGCTGGGCGGCGGCGTTGACGAAACGCGGCGCGTAGCCGTCCTCGGGGAACTGGCCCGGCCACTTCGAGGGCGCCGCGGTGGAGAAGCCGCCCTTCGTCTCCGCGGTCCACTGCATGGGGGTGCGGACGGCGAGGCGATCCGTGACGCGCGCGTCTTCGGCCATCCCGATCTCCTCGCCGTAGAAGAGCACGGGGGCTCCGGGCAAGGAGAACATGAGGCTGTAGACCATCCGGATGCGACGCGGGTCGCCGTCGAGCATCGTCGGCAGACGCTTGACGATCCCGCGGTCGTAGATGCGCTGGCTCTCGTCGGGCGCGAACGCGGCGAAGACCTCCTCCCGCTCCTCGTCGCTGAGCTTGTCGAGGGTGAGCTCGTCGTGGTTGCGGACGAAGTTCGCCCAGCCCGCCTCGATCGGCAGATCCGGCCGCGCCTCGAGCGCCGTGCGGAGCGGCGTCGTGTCGCGCCGGGCGAGCGAGAGGTAGAGGGCCTGCATCCCCACGAAGTCGAACTGCAGGTCGAGCTCGCCACCCTCAGGACCGCCGAAGTACTCCAGCTGCTCGTCGTAGGGCAGGTTGACCTCGCCCAGCAGCATCGACTCGCTGCTGCGCCGCCGGAGGAAGCGCTTCAGGTCGCGGAGGAACGCGTGCGGGTCGCCCATGTCCTCACCCTCGGGCGGTTCGATGAGGAAGGGCACGGCATCCACGCGGAAACCCGAGATGCCCAGCTTCACCCAGAAGCCGATGACCTTCGCGATCTCGTCGCGGACCTTCGGGTTGGCGATGTTCAAATCGGGCTGGTGCCGGTAGAACGTGTGCAGGAAGTACTGCTCGGTCTTCTCGTCGTACTCCCAGATCGAATCTTCCTCGCCCGGGAAGATCATGTTCGGTGCATCGGCGGGAGCCTCATCGGTCCAGACGTAGAAGTCGCGGTAGGGCGAGGTGCGGCTGCGCCGGGCCGAGACGAACCACGGATGTCGGTCGGACGTGTGGTTGACCACGAGGTCGACGATCACTCGGATGCCGCGATCCCGCGCCATCCGGATGACCTCCACGAGGTCGCCGTGGGTGCCCAGCCGAGGGTCGATGCCGTAGAAGTCGCTGACGTCGTACCCGTCGTCGCGGTCGGGTGTCGGGTAGATCGGCATCAGCCACAGGCACGAGATGCCGAGGTCGGCGAGGTAGTCGATGCGTTCCGCGAGGCCCTCGAGGTCGCCGATGCCGTCGCCGTTGGCGTCGAGGTAGGTCTCGACGTCGAGGCAGTAGTAGATCGCCGACTTCCACCAGAGGTCGGCGGTGTCCGCGGGCTTCATGCGATCGCTCGCAGGGCCGGGAGGAGCTCGCGGCCGGCGCGCTCGATGAACGAGCGCTGGTCCGGGCCGACCTCGTGGAGGTAGACGCGGTCGAAGCCGACCGAGACGAGATCGGCGATCCGGGCGGCGAGCTCGTCGGCGTCGTCAGAGATCAGGACGCTCTCGCGGAGTTCCTCGTCGGTGACGTCCGAGGCCGCGGCATCGAACTCCTCCGGAGTGGAGATGTCCCACAGCCGCGTCGGCGGAAGGGCGCCGTGACGCCACTGATCGCGCACGGTACGCATGCCAGCGTCGAGATCATCGGTCAGGCAGACGTGCACCTGGAGGGCGGCGGGACCGCGGCCCCCGGCATCCCGGTAGCCGGTAAGCACCCGCTCGAGCGTCTCCCGCGGCTGGGCGACGGTGGCGAGGCCGTCCGCCCAGGGGGCCACGCGGACGGCGGTTTCGACGCTGACCGCGGCGGCGAACAGCGGCGGGGGTGTCTCCGGGAGCGTCCACAGGCGCGCTTCGTGCACGCGCACACGGCCGTCGTGCGTCACCTTCTCGCCGGCGAGGAGTCGGGCGATGACGGACTGCGCTTCGTCCAGGCGCCGGTCGCGTTCGGGCTTCTCCGGCCATCCGTCGCCGGTCACGTGCTCGTTGAGCGCCTCACCGCTGCCGAGCGCCGTCCAGAACCGCCCCGGGAACATCTCCTCCAGCGTCGCGATCGCCTGCGCCGAGACGACCGGGTGCATGCGCTGCACGGGCGACGAGACCGACCCGATCGAGAACGAGGTGCGCGCGAGTGCCGCCCCCAGCCAGCTCCACGAGAACCCGGACTCACCCTGGCGCACGCCCCACGGGGCGAGGTGGTCCGAGCACATCGCGGCGTCGAAACCGGCCTGCTCCGCGAGGGCGACCCACTCGAGGAGGGCGCTCGGCGGGAACTGCTCGTGCGAGGCGTGATAGCCGATGACATCCATTCCCCCACCCTCGCGCCCGAACGCCCGAGCGGCGGAGGCTTGCGGCCGGTCTGCGCTTCGGCTAGGCAGACGGCGACGGATGCCGCACCAGGCGCGGGACGACGGCGACGAGGACGACCATCGCGACGAGCTCGACGAGCGTCTGGGTGACCACCACGAGCGGCGTCAGCGCGAAGCCGGCCGGGAGCGCGAGCGCGAGCGGCAGGACGACGAGGGAGTTCCGCGTCACCCCGCTGAAGACCACCGCCCGCCGCTCGGGGACGGCGAGGCCCGCGACGCGGGCGGCGACGATGCCGAGCGGAACCATCACCGCCGTGAACGCGAGGTACACCGGGACGACGGCGAGGAGCGCACCGGCCCGACCGGCCACATCGGCGATCTGCGAGGCCACCACCACCGCGAGGGTCAGCATCATCAGCGGGACCATCGCGGTGATTGCGGCATCCTGGATCCTCGCGATGACGCGGACGCGACGGGCACCCAGCTGCACGAGGACCGCCGCCCCCAGGGGCAGGGCGATGAGCAGGAGGAAGGCCTCGACGAACGGTCGGAGATCGAACGCGCCGACGATCGTGGGGCCCGCCATGAGGAGCAGATACAGCGGCAGGAGGAGGATCTGCACCACCATCAGCAGCGGCGTCGCCGCGAGGAGCTTGTCGCGCGCACCGCCGGCGAGACCGGCGAAGACGATGACGTAGTCGACGCACGGCGTCAGCAGCACCAGCAGGACCCCGACGAGCACCGCCTCCTCGGCGGCGACCACGCGGCTGAGGGCGAAGACGACCAGCGGCACCACGAGGAAGTTGACGGCGAGCACCGTGGCGGCGAAGCGCGTGTCGCGCAGCGCCGTCCCGAGCGTCCGGAACGGCACGCCGAGGAACGTGGCGAAGAGGAGGAGGGCGATGACCGGGGTGATCGCCGGTGCGACGACGGGAGCGGTCGCCGGGGCGAGGATGCCGACGGCGGCTCCCCCGGCGATCGCCGCGAGGCACAGCGCCACCTGGTGGCGTTCGAGCGTCGCGGCGACGGGGGTCACCGCTCCATCATGGCCCGGGTGGAGCGTCCTTCACGCCGCGGGGAGCTCCAGCAGGTGCCCGGTCCGGTCGCGCTTGGCCTCCAGGTACCGGGCGTTGGACGCGGTGACGTGGACGCCGGTGCGGACGACATCGACCACGTCGATCCCGAGCGCCGAGAGCTGCGCGGCCTTGTCGGGGTTGTTCGTCAGGAGACGGATGCCGTCGACCCCGACCGCGCGCAGCATCTGGGCGGCGGCGGTGTAGTCGCGTTCGTCTTCGCCGTGGCCGAGCGCGGTGTTCGCGTCGTAGGTGTCGAGGCCGGCATCCTGCAGCGCGTAGGCGTCGAGCTTCGCGTACAGGCCGATCCCGCGGCCCTCCTGGCGGAGGTAGAGGAGCAGGCCGCCCGCGTCGTTCAGGCGCTCGGCGGCCTCGCGCAGCTGAGGTCCGCAGTCGCACCGCTCCGAGCCGAAGACGTCTCCGGTGAGGCACTCGCTGTGCATGCGGATGAGGACGTCCGCGCCGGGGGTCACCTCGCCGTCGTCATTCACCGCGTCGCCGAAGGCGAGGAGGAGGTGCTCGGCGCCGTCGACCAAGCCGGTGAAGGTGAGCACCCGCGCGGGAGCGGTGTACCCGTCGGAGAACCGCAGCGGGATGGTCACCGCAGTGCGCACCTGCGCCTCGGTCAGCGGGGTGATCTCGGCCGGGTGGACATCGGCGGGGCGGGCCTGTGACATGGGGGCTCCCTCGTTCGGTGACCGCGATGCGGCGTTCGTGCGACCGCGATGCGGGAGTGCAAGCCGGTCGTCTCGCTGATTATTCCGGCGCGCGCAGGGGGTCGGATGCAGTTCCGCCGGATTTCGCCGCGGGCCGAACTCCTCTGATGCGGCCCCGGTTGGCCCCTGCGGGCCCGGATTCGGCCGTTTCCGGCCGGGATCGAGGAGTTCGGTACGCAGCGCCAGCGGCGCGGGAGGCGGGTCAGCCGGCGGGGAAGAGCTCGGCCTCGGTCTTGGCGTACTGCCGCTGCAGCCACACACCGAACTTCGGCTTGGCCAGGCACGCCTGCGCCGACGCGCACGAGACGACCGAATCCTGCGCCGCGTACACCCGGAACGCGTCCACCTTGCGCGCCAGCAGGTCGCCGGAGAGGTTCGCCGGCAGGTCCTGGGTGCGGTAGCCGACCGCGTAGCTGACACGGTCGGCGGGGAAGCCGATCGCCTGCCACGCGGCGCGGGTGACCGTGCCGGTCGCCGAGTGGTCGGGGTGGTCGCCGCCGGCCCACTCGGTGCCCTGCGGCACATGGGTGTACAGCTGATCGACGCGGTAGGCGACGATCAGCTCCGACAGCGACGAGGTCAGCGCGTCGAGGGTCAGCGGGGTCCCGCCGTCGATGGGCGCGAGCGACGCGAGCGCCCCCGAGACCAGGGCCGGCAGCGTGACGAACCCGGTCGCGCGGAATCCGCCGCCGTTCAGCGCTCCGTCGGGGAGGCGCAGGAACACCACGGTGATGTCCGGATCATCCTCCGGCGACCACTGACTGATCTCGACGCCCGAGTTCAGCGTCACGCGGTGCTCGGCCCAGAACCCCTGCGCGCCCCGCATGGTGTTGTACGCGCGCAGGATGCCGAGCTCACGGCCCTTGGCGTAGTGCTCGCCGCGCCCGGCATCCGACCCGGTGAGGAACACGGTCCGCACGCACCGCCCGGCGTCGAACGCCTCGAGGAGACGCGGATTCATGAACAGCAGATCGTCGTCGTAGTGCGCCCACACCGACATCGTCACGCCCGTGTCGCACGGGGTGTCGGCGGGCGAGACGGGCGGCGGGGCCGGCTCCGGCTCGGGTGCGACGGGCTCGGCGACGGGGGTCTCAGTGGTGTCGGGAACGGGGAGCGTGGCCGCCGGCGACGGCGTCTCCGGCGGCGACGAGGCCGTCGGGGTACCGGACACGCCGGACGCCCCGGCGGAGGTGCTCACACCGAGACGGTCGGTCGAGGTCACCAGGAACCCGGCGAGTGCCGCGCCGCCCGCACTGCTGAGCCCGACCACCGCGGCGATCGTCAGAACCGCCACCACGGCATTCCGTGCCCGTCCACGCGCCCTCGGGCGCGCACGACGCCCTTGTTCGCGCGCGTCCATCGCGCGCCGATCCCCCACGTGACCGTCCCCCAGTCCTGTCTGCGCCGGATCACCCCCGTGCCCGCGCGCGCCTGATTATGACACGAACGACGCGCAGGGGCTCACATCGACGCGGTGGATCCCCCCGGGCGGCGGACATGCGAGGCTGATCCCATGCGTATCGCCCTCACCGGATCCAGCGGAAAACTCGGCACCGTCGTCGCTCGCGAGCTGCGCGCCGCGGGCCACGATGTCATCGGGATGGATGTCGCGGGGACCCGCGCCCCCGGCTTCCTCCAGGTCGACCTCACCGACTACGGCCAGGTCGTCGACGCGTTCGCCGGGCTCGGCGATCGTGGGGACGGCGTGGACGCGGTCGTCCACCTCGGGGCGATCCCCGCGCCGGGCCTGCGGAGCGAGGTCGCGACGTTCCACAACAACATGACCGCCACGTTCAACGTGTTCTGGGCTGCGGTGCGGCTCGGCATCCGTCGCATCGTGTACGCGTCGAGCGAGACGGTCCTCGGCCTGCCCTTCGACGTCCCCCCGCCCTACGTCCCAGTGGACGAGGAGTACGCGCCGCGGCCGGAGAGCGTCTACTCGCTCGTGAAGACGCTCGAGGAGCGGATGGCCGACGAGCTCGTCCGCTGGCACCCCGACCTGTCCATCACGGCCCTGCGCTTCTCGAACGTCATGGTCCCCGAGGACTACGCCGCCTTCCCGTCCTTCGACGCGGATGCCGGCATCCGGAAGTGGAACCTCTGGGGCTACATCGACGCGCGCGACGGCGCACAGGCGGTCGAGCGGGCGCTCACGTCGGCGCCGGTGGGCTTCGACACGTTCATCATCGCGGCGGCGGACACCGTCATGACCCGCCCGAACGGCGAGCTGCTGGACGAGGTCTTCCCCGGCGTCCCGCGCCGGGGCGAGGTGGGGACGAACGAGACCCTGCTCTCGATCGACAAGGCGCGTCGCCTGCTGGGCTACGCTCCGCAGCACTCATGGCGCGACGAGGTCTAGGACTCCCAGCGCACCGCCGAGCCACGTGAGGGCTTCGCGACGGAACGCGACGGATGCCGGGGCCTCGGGGAAGAGCGTGTCGAACCCGTGCGGAGCCCCGGGCACGACGCGGAGCTGAGCATCCACCCCTGCGGCGCGCAGGCGCCGGGCGTAGGCGGCGTCCTCGTCGTGGAAGAGGTCGATGTCGCCGACGCCGATCCACGCCGGAGGGAGTTCCGCGAGGTCTCCGCGCTGGGCGGGGACGGCGTACGGCGGGGGGCACGCGAGGGCCTCGCCGAGGTAGGACCCCCAGCCGAACCGGTTGGAGGTGTTGTTCCAGACGGGGTGGGCGACGGCGTCGAGGGTGCGGTCTGCGGCCGTCCGCGCGTCCAGCATGGGTGCGATCAGCAGCTGTGCGGCCGGCGCGATCCCGCCTTCGTCGCGGAGTCGCTGCGTGAGGGCCGCGGCGAGCCCGCCGCCCGCGCTCACGCCACCGAGGGCGATGCGCGACGGGTCGAGGTCGCGGGCCCGTGCCGTGGCGACGGTGCGCATCCAGACCGCGTGCACGTCATCGAGCGCGGCGGGGAACGGATGCCGGGGGGCGAGCCGGTAGCCGGCCGAGACGACGGTGATCCGCAGGGTCGCCGCGACGAGCGCGCAGAACCGGTCGTCCTGGCGGGGCGACCCGGTGACGAGCCCGCCCCCGTGGATCCACACGAGGGCCGCGGACGACCGCCGCGTGTGCGGACGGTAGAGCCGGTACTGCACGCCGGCCTCGCGCACCG
This sequence comes from Microbacterium aurantiacum, assembly GCF_031625015.1. Taxonomy (NCBI): domain Bacteria; kingdom Bacillati; phylum Actinomycetota; class Actinomycetes; order Micrococcales; family Microbacteriaceae; genus Microbacterium; species Microbacterium aurantiacum. The sequence continues at coordinate 1,505,151 of NZ_JAHWXH010000001.1, read as the reverse complement.
CACGGACCGACACCGTCCGCGCGAGAGCCGGCGGCACCCGGCTGGGCACATGGCCGAGGAGCCAGCGGACCGGCCGCTTGCGCACATCGAGTGCGCGCGCCGTGGCGACGCCGTGGAAGGAGGGGTCTATCCGCGCGTCGTCCACGGTCCGGGCGAGCCCGGGCCGCCTAGGCGCGACGGTGGACGGCGACCACCGGGCAGTCGAAGGGGTCGCGGGCGGCGAGGCCGACGCGGTTGAGGTAGTCGATCACGATCGCGTACGAGCGCAGCAGCGTCGTCTCGGTGTACGGCACGTCGAGGGTGCGGCACTGCTCGATGACGATCTCGCGGGCCTTGGAGAGGTGCGGGCGCGGCATGTTCGGGAACAGGTGGTGCTCGATCTGGTAGTTGAGTCCGCCCATGAGCCATGTGGCCCACCAGCCGCCGGCGATGTTCCGGGAGGTGCGCACCTGCTTGGAGAAGAAGTCGAGCTTCGCGTCGGGGGCGATCACGGCCATGCCCTTGTGGTTCGGAGCGAAGGAGGCTCCCATGTACACGCCGAAGACCGCGAGCTGCACGCCCAGGAAGGCGAAGGCCATGCCGAGCGGGAGGAGGAAGAAGATCGGCACCACGAAGACGGCGAAGCGCAGGAGGAGGAGGCTGATCTCGGCCGCGCGGTTCTTGACCGGTCCGCGCCCGAAGACGTGGCCGAACGCGATGGCGTGGAGGTTCAGGCCCTCGAGCGTCAGGAGGGGGAAGAACAGCCATCCCTGGCGGCGGGTGATCGCCCGGCGGAGACCCCGCGCGGACGCGGCATCCTCGTCGAGGAAGGAGATCGTGTCGATCTCGATGTCGGGGTCTTTGCCGACGCGGTTCGGGTTGGCGTGGTGGCGCGTGTGCTTCGTGGTCCACCACGAGTAGCTCATGCCGACGATGCCGTTGCCGAGGAGACGGGCGAGTCGGTCGTTCGCGGGCCCGGAAGAGAGGATCTGCTTGTGCGCGGCTTCGTGCGAGAGGAACGCCACCTGCGTGTACAGGATGCCGAGCGCGGCGGCGATGAGCAGCGTGAACCAGCTGTCCCCGAGGAGGAGGAGACCGGCGACGCAGGCGGCGAAGCCGAGGGCGACGAGGCTGCCGGTGAGGGCGTAGAACCAGGGGGTGCGGCGCAGGAGGCCGCTTTCGCGCACGACCTGCGACACGTCGGTGAACGCGCGGGTCAGCTGCGGGAAGTCTTCGGTGCGGGAGTACGTCTGACGAACAGGTCCGAGCTTGGGCTCGAGGACGGTGGCGACGATGAGAGCACCTGCTCTTTCGATCGGGACCCGGGGGCCGGAAGCCAAAGGCGGGTGCCGATCGCTGTGTGGCCCACTGTATGCCGGGTGCTATACGCGACCCGGCATACAGTGGACCGCCGACCGGAGGTCATCCGGTCGGCGGGGAGGATCAGAGAGGCCGGATGTTCGCGGCCTGCATGCCCTTGGGCCCGCGCTCCGCGTCGAACTCGACCTTCTGGTCTTCGCGCAGCTCCTTGAAGCCGGACGTGGTGATCGCGCTGTAGTGCGCGAACAGGTCGGCGGAGCCGTCATCGGGAGCGATGAAGCCGTAGCCCTTTTCGGAGTTGAACCATTTCACGGTGCCAGTGGCCATCGTGTCTTTCCTTTTTCTTTTTGTGCAAGCCGCGTATGCGACCATGGACGCCGTTCCGACGGATCGGGACGGACGAGGTGGGATCCGAGACCGTCGAGCGAGCGACGTGATCCGGATGAGGACGGCGGTGATGCCGCGTGATGCGGCCCAGACTCCGCAGCTCCGCCGTGAGCGCAGAGGGTTCGGCGACGATGGAACCCCGAGAGCCGGGGTCGGCCCAGGCTAGCACGCCCGAGCCGTCCCGGCCGCATCCGGTTCCCATGCTCCCGCCGCGACGGGTTCCCGTCAGACGGCGCGGGCGTGAAGGATGACGGCGTTGCCCGGGGCGAGCAGCGGCATCGGCAGGACGCCGTCCGCGAGCATCGCGCCGCGGAGGACGACGCCGTCGGCGAGCCAGGGCGGCGGAGCGTCCTGCAGCACGCGGGGAGCCGCGCCGAGATCGAGCACCTCGACGCGGTACCTCGTCTCCGGCTCGAGCCCCGGCATCCGGGCGGGCGGCGGCAGCGCGGCATCCGTCGATCCGAGCAGCGCGTAGGAGAACAGCGCCTCCCGAGCGTCCGGGGCGATGACGCCGTGCTGGAGGACAGCGTCATCGACGTCGTCGACGCGGATGACGCGCCCCCCGTGCAGCAGCGCGCGGTGGCGGCGGTACACCTCGGTCCATGCCGTCAGCGCATCGAGATCAGCATCCGCGAGCCGGGAGATGTCCGACTCGATCCCGGCGTGCAGGAACAGCGCGGTCGCCAGGCGGAACGCCATCGTCGCGGTCCGCCCGGTCGTGTGCGCGCGTTCGTCGCCGACGTGCGAGCCGAGGAGCTCCGGCGGGATCAGGATGCCGGTCCAGCGCTGTATCCGCTGCCGCTCCAGCGGGTCGTTGGTGTCGCTCGTCCAGAAGCGGTCGGTGCGGCGCAGGATGCCGAGGTCGATGCGGGCGCCTCCCGATGCGCACGACTCGATCTCGACGCCGGGGTGTCATGGAGACCACCACGGAGCGGCGCCGTCGAGCCACCGTCAAAGACGTCGCCCTCGAGGCGGGGGTCTCGCGCGGCACCGTGAGCCGGGTGCTCAACGGCCAGCCGTACGTGTCCGACGAGGCCCGCGAGGCGATCGAGGCGGCGCTGTCGGAGGAGGACTACCAGCTGTCGTTCCTCATCGCCGACACGCCCCGCGACGTCGAGCGCCTCGCCCGCTACCTCAGCGGCGGCCTCATCGACGGGGTCATCATCGTCTCGGCGCGTGTCGGCGGCCCGATCACCCGCGCCGTGCGCGATCTGGGCCTGCCCGCCGCATTCGTCGGCCACCCCCGCGACATCGGGGACGCGCCCTACGTCGCGATCGACAACCGGGGTGCCGCCCGCGAGATCACCCGCCGGCTCGCCGACACCGGGCGCACGAAGATCGGGATGATCGCCGCCGCGCTCGACCGCGATTCGGGGGCCGACCGCCTCGCGGGATTCGTCGACGCCCTGGGCGCGGACTTCGACCCTCAGCGCGTGGAGAGCGTGCCGTTCTACTCCGTCGCCGACGGGCGGGAGGGCATGCGTCGACTCCTCGAGCGGATGCCGGACATCGACGGGGTCTTCGCCTCGAGCGACGCGGTCGCCGCGGGTGCCCTCGAGGCGCTCCGGGAGGCCGGGCGCCGCGTGCCGGAGGACGTCGGGATCGTCGGATTCGACGACAGCTCGTGGGCTCTGCGGTGCGATCCGCCGCTGTCGACGATCCACCAGCCCGCCGGGGAGCTGGGGCGCGCCGCGGCGAAGGCCGTGCTGGCCCAGCTGCGCGGCGAGCGCATCGAGACCCCGATCATGCTCGACTGCCCCGTCGTCTGGCGCGAATCCGCCTGAGGACCGCGCTCACTCCTGGTGGATCAGTGCAGGGACGCGTCGGCGTCCGTCACCCGCCAGGCGTGGAACGGCACGCGCAGGCCCGCGCGCGTCGGACCGCACACCATCGGCCCCGCTCCCACCGCGCCGGGGTCGGCGGGAAGAAAGGGCAGCACCCGCACGAGGCGCAACGGCTCGCCCGTCGGTGCCGCGCGGACGGTGAGGGCGTCGCCCGTCCAGCTCACCCGCACGGTGATCCGCCGGTCCGTCCAGTCCGGAACGGGTGCGATCGACCAGTCCGAGCGGATGTCGGTGACCACGGCGCCGACGCCGGGCACACCGTCGGCGAACTCCACGCCCGCCTTGATCCAGTGCTCGTCCCCGGCGCGGACGAAGATCCCCGCCTGGTCGAACTCCCCGGAGAACGCCGCGGTGAACTCGACCTCGACCGCCGTGTCGATCGCGAACGGGGCGAGGAGCGCGTGCTCGGTGTCGTGCACGAACCCGTAGGAGGTGTGCCGCCAGGCGTCGCTCCCCTCCACCGCGGTGACGACGAGGTCTCCCCCGACCTCCTCCACCGCCGCCGGCTCGTGCGTCCACGTCCCGTCGGACCAGGAGCGGCTCATCGCGCGCCCTCGCCCGCCGCCCGCACGATGGTCGCCGAGACGGCCGGGAGGCGGAGCCCCGCCGGAATCACCGCGGTCGCGGGGTCGGTGGCGAGGAGGACCTCGGACGCGGCATCCGTCTCCACCGTCACGTCGGCCTCCGACACGTTGACCCACACTGTGACGGCGCCGCGGTCGAGGCGGTACACGCGGCCGCCCGCGACCTCGCGCTGCCCGGCGTCCGGCCACGCCGGGTCGGTCAGCTCGGGCACCTCGCGGCGGAGGCGTGCGAGCTCGCGGTAGAGCGACAGCAGGCGCACGTGCCGTCCGGTGGTCACCTCGTCCCAGTTCAGCTTCGATCGTGTGAACGTCTCGGGATCCTGCGGATCCGGAACGACGGATTCGTCCCAGCCCATCTCGGCGAACTCGGCGATCCGGCCCTTCGCGGTGGCCTCCCCGAGCTCGGGCTCGGGGTGGGAGGTGAAGAACTGCCACGGCGTGGATGCCGCCCACTCCTCGCCCTGGAACAGCATCGGCGTCCCCGGCGCGGTGAGCGTCAGCACCGCGGCGATCGCCAGGCGGTCGTCGTCGAGGTTCTGCGACAGACGGTCGCCCGTCGCGCGGTTGCCGATCTGGTCGTGATCCTGCGCGAAGGTCACCAGACGCCACGCCGGCACCTCGGCGGGGATCGGCTTGCCGTGATCGCGCCCTCGGAAGGACGAGTACGTGCCGTCGTGGTAGAAGCCGCGACTCCAGACCTTCGGCAGCGCCTCGGGGTCGGCGAAGTCCTCGTAGTAGCCCACGGTCTCACCGCTGACGGCGACGTGGACGGCGTGGTGCCAATCGTCGCTCCACTGCGCGGTGAGGCCGTACCCGCCGGCCTCCCGCGGGAGGATCAGCGTGGGGTCGTTCATGTCGGACTCGGCGATGAGCGTCAGCGGTCGCCCCAGGTGCGCCGACAGGGCGTCGGTGCGGCGCGCCAGTTCGGCGAGGATGTGCTCGTCGCGCTCGTCGAGGAGGGCGTGGACGGCATCCAGCCGCAGCCCGTCGACGTGCATGTCGCGCATCCACATCAGCGCGTTCTCGACGATGTACGCCCGCACGGCGTCCTCGTCGAGGTTGACCGAGTCCCCCCACGTGTTGCGGCTGCCCTCGCGGAGGTAGGGACCGAACTCGGGCAGGTAGTTCCCGCTCGGGCCGAGGTGGTTGTAGACGACGTCCTGGATCACCGCGAATCCTGCCGCGTGCGCCGCGTCGACGAATCGCTGATACGCGGCGGGTCCGCCGTACGGCTCGTGGACGGCGTACCAGAGCACCCCGTCGTACCCCCAGTTGTGCACGCCGTTGACGGCGTTGACGGGCAGGAGCTCGATGTGGGTGACGCCGATGTCGCGCAGGTGCGGGAACTTCGCGATCGCCGCGTCCAGGGTCCCCTCGGGCGTGAAGGTGCCGATGTGCAGCTCGTAGATGAGTCCGCCCGCGAGCTGGCGCCCGGTCCAGGCGGCATCCGTCCAGGTGTGCTGCGCGAGATCCACATGAGCGGATGCCGCGCGCACGCCGTCGGGCTGACGACGCGAGCGGGGGTCGGGGCGGAGGTCGTCGCCGTCGCCGAGCACGAAGCCGTAGCGTTCCCCGTCGGCGAGCTCGACGTCCGCCCGCCACCATCCGTCGGTGGCGGCGTCCAGCTCGAGGTCGACGCCGGGGGCGCCGTCCGTTCCGATCCGGCGCAGGCGCACCCGGGAGGCACGCGGAGCCCACAGGTCAACGGTCATCGGTCATCGTCCTCTCGGATGAGCAGAGCCACGGGGTAGTGCGCGAAGAGGTCCGCCACGGCGATCTCGCCCGCGGTGAACCGGCGGCCGGTGAACGCGTCGACGGCCGGAACCGGGCGGCGGAGCAGCACGGTGTCGCCCCACCCGCCGCGCGCGGCCAGACCCACGGGCAGGCGGGTCGCGGCGACGACGGCCCCGCCGCGGTCTGCCGCGACGAGGTGATCGGCCGCGGCCCCGACCGCGGTCATCGGCGTGTAGTGGTCGAACAGCTCCGGGCGGTCGCGACGCAGTCGCAGCGTCCGGGACGTGACGAGGAGCTTGGCAGCTCCCGTCTCGTCGATCGGCGGCACCTGCTCCGCGGGCGCGGCGTCGAGGTCGGCGAGCATCCGTGCGCGCAGATCGAAGTCGACCGGGCGACGGTTGTCGGGGTCGACGAGAGAGGTCTCCCACAGCTCCGACCCCTGGTACACGTCCGGGACGCCGGGACCGGCGAGCTGCAGCACCTTCTGCGAGAGGCTGTTCACCCAGCCGGGGGCGGCGATCTCGTCGACGAATGCCTGCACCTCGGAGGCACCCGGCCCCGTCGCGGCGTCGATGACGGCGTGCATCCGCTTCTCGAAGTCGGCATCCGGATCCCACCACCCGGTGGCTTCGGCGGCCTCGCGCGCCGCCTTCTCGGCGTAGGCGTGGAGGCGCTCGGCGGAGGCCGGCCACGCGCCGATGATCGCCTGCCAGAGCAGGGCGTCGAAGGGCCCGTGCCCCGTCGAACCGATGCGCTGGAATGCGGCGAGCTGATCCGCCCAGCGGTCGGGCATCTCGGCGAGGACGCTCAGACGCGCGCGCACGTCCTCGCCCCGTTTGGTGTCGTGGGTCGACAGCGTCGTCATCGCGTGCGGCCACGCGGCGAGCCGCGCCGCCTGGGCGGTGTGGAACTCCGCGACCGACAGCGAGAACTGCGACGGGTCGCCGCCCACCTCGGTGAGCGGGCCGAGCCGGGTGTGCCGGTAGAACGCGGTGTCTTCGACGCCCTTGGCCATGACGGGGCCCGTGGTCTGCTGGAAGCGCCGCGCGACCTCGTTCGCCGGATCGGACAAGAGGGGTACGAGGGCGTCGACGGCGGCCGCGAGGTCGGGGCGGCGTGCGCGGCTCTCCGCGGCGGCCGCGTCGAGGTGCTCGCGGCCGGCGGGGAGGTAGGAGCGGTACACCGGGAAGCAGGCCAGGAGCTCGGCGAGCGCGTCCTGCACCGGCTCCTCCGCCCCCGCACGCACGTCGTCGGGGAGGAGCCGGATGAGGCGGCGGATCTCGGCGACCTGGATCGTGTCCGCGATCATCCGCTTGGTGTCGTGGATGAGGTCGTGCCAGGCGAGCGGGGCGGGGAGGCCGCTGTCGGCGCGCAGGCGCGCATCGAGCGCGTCCAGGCCCGCTTCCCCCGCCGGGTCGATCAGGACCCGTCCGATCTCGGCGAGCGCGTCGTATCCGGTCGTCCCGTCAGTGGCCCACCATGCGGGCAGGGTCTCGCCGTGCTCGAGGATCTTCTCCACGAGCACGTACGCGTCCCCGGTCGCGCCGGCGAGGCGATCGAGGTAGGCGCCCGGGTCGGCGAGGCCGTCCGGGTGGTCCACCCGCAGACCGTCCGCGAGCCCCTCGCGCGTCCAGCGCAGGATCTCGGTGTGGGTCGCGTCGAACACCGCAGGGTCTTCGATCCGGACGCCGGCGAGCGAGGTCACCGCGAAGAAGCGCCGGTAGTTGAGCTCTGCCGCCTCCCGACGCCAGAACATCAGCTCGTAGTGCTGCCGGGCGAGCACCGCGCGGATGGTGTCGGCATCCGTCAGATCGGAGTCCTCCACCGCGTCCAGCGAACCGGGCGCGAGCGGGAAGACGTTCTCGAAGTAGCGCAGGAGTCCGTCGGGCGCGTCCTCCGCGGGGGTCCGATCGAGCGTGAGCTCCCCTGCGGCGAGGACCTCGTCGAGGGGGCCGCCGAGGGCGGGCAGGCGCACGCGCCCGCCGCTCAGGCGCGGGTCCACGTCGAAGGCGGCCGCGTGCGGCGACTCCGCGCCGCGGCGGAGCACATCCCACCACCACGCGTTCTCGCGCGGGGCGGAGACCCCCATGTGGTTCGGGACGATGTCGATCAGGATGCCGAGCCCGGCCTCCCGCGCCGCGGCGGCGAACCGGTCCAGACCCGCCGCTCCACCGCGGGCCGGGTCGATCGCCGTGGTGTCGACGACGTCGTAGCCGTGGTCGGATCCGTCCGTCGCCGCCAGCAGCGGGGACAGATACGCCCACGACGCACCGAGGTCGCTGAGGTACCGCGCACGGCGCGCCGCGGCATCCAGGTCGAAAGAGGCGCGGATCTGCAGTCGGTACGTGGAGACAGGCTCGCGCCTCATGTCACAGCTCCGGTTTCGGTGCGGGTGCGGGCGTCGGCACGATCTGGATCGCCGAGGTGGCCGTCTCCGCGCTCAACGCGGACGAGAGGGCGTGGTCGACGGTGGTGTCGGAGTCCGCGTGTTCGCGGAGGACGACCATCGACCGTTCGGCGACCTCGATCTCGCCCTCCGGCTTCACCGGTCCGCCGTCGGCCAGACGCGCCGCGGTGTCGACCAGGATGTCCCAGCTCGCGCCGTAGTCCGCGTTCGGCAGCCGGACGGAGACGGGCTCGTCACCGGCGTTGAAGAAGAGGATGAAGTGATCGTCCGTGATGGGCTCGCCACGACGGTCGCGCTCGCGGATGCCGTGGCCGTTGAGGTACACACCGACCGCGCGGCCGAACCCGGAGTCCCAGTCCTCCGGCTGCATGACGGTCCCGTCGGGACGGAGCCACACCACGTCGGGGACGGGGGCGCCCTCTTCCGAGCGGACCGGGCCGCCGTTGAAGAAGCGACTGCGGCGGAACGTCGGATGCTGGCGGCGGAGGCGCGAGAGGGCCGCGGTGAAATCGATCAGCGAGGTGTCGGCGGACTCCCAATCCACCCAGGTGATCTCGTTGTCCTGCGCATACCCGTTGTTGTTGCCGCCCTGCGTGCGGCCGAGCTCGTCTCCGTGCAACAGCATCGGCACCCCCTGGCTGAGGAGCAGCGTGCTGAGGAAGTTCCGCTGCTGCCGGGAGCGCAGCGCCAGGATGTCGGGGTCGTCCGTGGGGCCCTCGACGCCGAAGTTGTACGAACGGTTGTGCGACTCGCCGTCGCGTCCGTCCTCGCCGTTGGCGTCGTTGTGCTTCTCGTTGTACGACACCAGGTCGCGCAGCGTGAAGCCGTCGTGCGCGGTGACGAAGTTGATCGAGGCGACCGGCCAGCGTCCGGAGTGGGCGTACAGGTCGCTGGACCCGGTCAGGCGCGAGGCGAACTCACCGAGGGTCGAGGGCTCGCCTCGCCAGAAGTCGCGGACGGTGTCGCGGTACTTTCCGTTCCACTCCGTCCACTGCGGCGGGAAGTTGCCCACCTGGTAGCCGCCGGGACCGACGTCCCACGGCTCCGCGATGAGCTTGACCTGGGAGACCACCGGATCCTGCTGCACGAGCTCGAAGAAGGTCGCGAGGCGGTCCACGTCGTAGAACTCGCGGGCCAGAACCGAGGCGAGGTCGAACCGGAAGCCGTCGACGTGCATCTCCAGCACCCAGTACCGCAGCGAGTCCATGATCAGCTGCAGGGCGTGCGGGTTGCCTGCGTTGAGGCTGTTGCCGGTGCCCGTGTAGTCGGTGTAGTACCGCTTGTCGTCGTCCTCGAGCTTGTAATAGGCGACGTTGTCGATGCCGCGCATCGACAGGGTGGGACCGAGGTGGTTGCCCTCCGCGGTGTGGTTGTAGACGACGTCGAGGATGACCTCGATGCCCGCGGCGTGGAGCGCGCGCACCATCGCCTTGAACTCCTGCACCTGCTCGCCGCGCTGACCGCTGGAGGCGTAGGTGTTCTGCGGGGCGAAGAACGCGATCGTGTTGTAGCCCCAGTAGTTGGACAGCCCCTTCTCCTGAAGGGTGGAGTCGTCGACGAACTGGTGCACGGGCATCAGCTCGATGGCGGTGACGCCGAGCTTCTGGAGGTGCTCGATCACGGCAGGGTGGGCGATGCCGCTGTAGGAGCCGCGGAGCTCTTCCGGCACGAGGGGGTGGAGCTCGGTGAGGCCCTTGACGTGCGCCTCGTAGATGAAGGACTCGGCGTACGGGGTCTTCGGCAGGCGGTCGCCGCTCCAGTCGAAGAACGGGTTCACGACCACGCCCTTCATCGCGGCGGCGGCCGAGTCCTCGTCGTTGCGCGAGTCCGGCTCGCCGAAGTTGTAGCCGAAGACAGACTGCCCCCACGCCACCTGACCGTTCACGGCCTTCGCGTACGGGTCGAGCAGCACCTTGTTCGGGTTGAACCGCATCCCGTTCTCCGGGTCGTACGGACCGTGCACGCGATATCCGTACACCTGACCCGGCCGCACCTCGGGGAGGTAGGCGTGCCAGACGTATGCGTCGACGTCGATCAGCTCGATGCGCGTCTCCGTCCCGTCATCGTCGAAGAGGCACAATTCCACTTTGTCGGCGCCCTCACTGAACAGGGCGAAGTTCGTCCCGTTCCCGTCGAAGGTCGCTCCCAGGGGGTAGCTCGATCCAGGCCATGTCTGCACGTCGCTCAGATTAGGCCAGGTAGCCTCCCTCGCGCCGCCCTTGACCGCGGGGGCGGCACCGAGTAGGCGGTCGCTCACATGCGCGCGTAGCGGGCGCGGGCGATCGAGAACAGGCCGTAGAGGATCAGTCCCACTCCCACGACCCACAGCACCGCGGGGCCGAACGGCAGCTCGACCAGCGCCTTGAGCGCGGCGTCCAGGCCGCCGGCGGCTTCCGGGTCGTGGGTGACCGCCGCGGCGAGGAACAGGATGCCGGCGACGCCGATCGCGATGCCCTTGGCCACATACCCGGCGACGCCGAAGGCGACGATGCCCTTTCGCGCGGCTCCCCCGGGGAGGGAGAGGTTCTCCTCGAACTTCCGCGTCACGCCGCGGAAGACGAACGCGACGCCGATACCGAGGATCACGAGACCCACGAGTCCCACGAGGAACACCCCCGCCGGCGCCGCCATGAGCGTCTGGCTGAACGAGGATGCCGAGTCCTCCGAGTCGGAGCTGCCGCCGGCGGCGAAGACGGCCGCGGTGAAGCCGATCGCGAGGTAGGTCACCGCGGTGCCGAGGTACTTCACCCGGTGCGCCCAGGCCTTCTTCGTGTCGGGGTCGCGCTCCAGCAGCGCCTCGGCGATCTGCCAGGCAGCGAGCGCCGCGAGCCCCACGACCACCGCCCACAGGGCGAAGACCCCGGCGGGGGCCTCCCGGATCTGCTGCATCGCGCCGCTCTGATCGGCCTCGCCGCCACCGGCTCCCGTGGCGATCGAGATGGCGATCGCCCCGATGACGAGGTGGAGGAGTCCGAGGACCACGTAGCCGACCCGGGCGGCGACGCGGAACGCGGTGGAGTCCTGGGCCTTGCGCGCGGCATCCTTCGAAGCACTCATGTTCGGGACGATAGCGATCCGGGCCGACGCGGATCGGGGGTTGACGCGGGACGCCGACGGTGTCGAGGCGTAACGTGAGCGCGTGACAGACTCCGCCGCCCGCATGACCGGAACGCAGCGGACGGTGCTCGCCGTGGCGGTGCTCGGCTCGTTCGTGGCGTTCCTGGACTCCACCGTCGCCACCGTCGCGCTCCCCGCCATCAGCGACGAGCTCGGCGGCGGGCTCACCACCCAGCAGTGGGTGGTCGACGCGTATCTCATCACCCTCGGCGCGCTCATCCTCGTCGCCGGATCGGTCAGCGACGCGTTCGGACGCACGCTCGTGCTCCGCATCGGCCTGTGGGGCTTCGGCATCGCGTCGATCGCGATCGCCGCGGCCCCGACCTCGGAGGTGCTGATCATCGCGCGGGCCGTGCAGGGCGCGGCCGGCGCGTTCCTCGTCCCGAGCTCGCTCGCCCTGATCACCGCACACTTCCGCGGGCCCGCGCAGGCCCGCGCGATCGGCCTGTGGACGGCCATGACGACCACGGCGATGATCGCCGGCCCCGTCATCGGGGGCGTCTTCGTCGACACCGCGTCGTGGCGGTGGGCGTTCCTCATCAACGTCGTCCCGATCGCGGTCACCCTGGTCCTCCTCGCGCGCGGCGATTTCCGCGACACCCGGGCACCGGATGCCGCGATCGACGTCCTCGGGGCGGTGCTGTGCACGCTCGGCCTCGCCGGGATCGTCTTCGCGCTCATCGAGCAGCCGAACCTCGGCGCCGCCTCACCCGCGATCTGGATCCCCGGCGGGCTCGGAGTGGTGCTGTTCACCGCCTTCGTGCTGCGTCAGCGGCGCGTGCGCGCGCCGATCCTTCCACTGGACCTTTTCCGCGCGCGCATCTTCACCGCGGGGAACGTCGCGACCTTCTTCGTCTACGCGGCACTGTCGCTCAACGGGTTCGTCGTGGTGGTCTACCTGCAGCAGGAGGTGGGTTTCCCGGCCACGCTCGCAGGGCTGGCGAGCCTCCCGGTGACGGTGCTGATGATCCTGCTGAGCTCCCGCTTCGGTGCGTGGAGCGGTCGGGTCGGACCGCGGTGGTTCATGACGCTCGGCCCCGCCGTCATGGGGATCGGGGCGCTGCTGCTGCTGACCGTCGGCGAGCCGTTCTCGTACCCGTGGCAGATGCTGCCGAGCATGCTGCTCATGGGGCTCGGGTTGTCGGCGACCGTCGCGCCGCTGACCGCGGCCGTCCTCGGCGCCGTGTCGACCGAGCGCTCCGGGATCGCCTCCGCCGTCAACAACGCCGTCGCGCGGATCGCGGGACTGATGGCGGTCGCGGTGCTGGCGGCGATCGTCGGCGGCGCACTGGATGCGACCGGGTTCCACCGGGCGGCGATCGCCACCGCGGCCCTGTTCTTCGCGGGAGCGATCACGTCGCTCCTCGGCATCCGGAACCCTCAGCCGGTCGAGCGCGCCTGACGTGCGGCGCGGCGCGCCCGCCACCACGTCCAGAAGCGCTCGAGCATGCGCTTGCCCCAGAGCGAGATGCGGCGGGCCCAGTGGAACTCGGTGCCGAGGATCGCGAGCCCGAGGAAGACGACCAGCCAGCCGGGCCCGGGAAGAGGCACGAGGATGAGCCCGAGGACGGCGACGGCGGTGCCGACGACGCCGATCGCGATGCGGTACGCGACCTGGAGGAGCGGATGCCGGGCGATGAACGCGCGGCTCCGGCGCATGGAGCGGCTCCAGACGTTGCCGCTGCGTTCCGCATGGGCGATGTCGTCGCGGATCTCCCTCTCGAAAGGGCCGTCGAAGGACGCCGAGGACGCAGACATGGACAGAGGTTAGCGAGCGCAGTCGAGCACCGTCTGCGTGTTGACTGACGATCCCGTGTGTGCGGGCCGGAGACGTCGCCCGTGGGTACGTCGTAGGGTGAGCGGGTGATCTGCGTGGGTGTCGACCTCGCGGCCGAGCCCGCCGCGACGGCCGTCGCCCGGCTCGAGGTCGGCCCGAGCACCCTGCGACTCGTCGACCTGCGGGTCGGCGCGGACGACGACGCGATCGTCGCCGCCGCGGACGGTGCCGACGGGGTCGGGATCGACTGCGCCTTCGGCTGGCCGGTGGCCTTCGTGGAGTTCGTCAGCGCCCACGCGGACGGGCGGATGCCGGCGGTGGCGCCGGTCGGGAAGGACGGGCGTCGCGCCCTCGCCTACCGCCGGACCGATGCGGAGGTGCACCGGAGGACCGGGCGGTGGCCGCTCAGCGTCGCGACCGACCGCCTGGGCCTGACGGCGATGCGGTGCGCGGTGCTGCTGGACCGGTTCGCGCGCGCCGGGGAGGACGTCGACCGCGCCGGATCGGGACGCTTCGTCGAGGTGTACCCGGCGGCGTCGCTCCGGGTGTGGGGCCTGCTCGAGCCGCGGTACAAGGTCGACACGGGCGTGCGGGCCGTGGCCCTGGAACGCGTCCTCGCGGCGGCGGCGCCGATCGTGACGACCGCTCCCCAGCGGGAGCTGATGACGCGGTCCGCGGACGCGTTCGACGCGTTCATCGCCGCGCTCGCCACGGTCGCGCACCGTCGTGGACGGACGCATCCCGTGCCGGAACACCTCGGCGAGGTCGCCGCGGTGGAGGGATGGATCGCCCTCCCCGCCGGAGACCTCGCCGAGGTGCTGCGCGGGTGACCCGAGCTCAGTGCTCGTCGTAGTGGTCGCCGTGCGGCGCGTGCTTGTGGCCGTCGTGCACGTAGTCGACGTGATCGTCGTGGGCGACGGTCTCGTGCCCGCAGGCCGCACCGTGGGCGTGCTCGGCGACGGTGTGCTCGGCGTGGGTCTCTGTCGTGCTCATGGTGTGCTCCTCGTGGGCTGATCGGTGGGATGGGGTTCTTGGACGTGCGCGAGCGCGTCCTCGATCACGTGGGCGACGTGACGGTCGGCCAGGGCGTAGGTGACCTCTCTGCCGGTGCGGCTGGTGGTCACCAGTCCGACCTGACGGAGCGTCCGCAGATGCTGGGACACCAGCGGCTGCGACATTCCCGTCGCCTCCACCAGCACCCCGACCGTCCGCGGCTCCGCGCCGATCAGGCGCAGAAGACCGAGCCGTGACTCGCTGCCCAGAACCTTGAACAGCTGGGCGGCCTCGGCGAGCCCCGGTTCTGTGATCACTCGTCGATCATGCCCGACGCATAAACAAATCGCTATATATTCATGCAATTGAGAACGATGGTCGATGTCATCGGGCGCGGCCCGCGGGTTCCGATGTCGCCGGCACGTGGGACGATCCGGGCACGGAGAGGGAGAGCGGATGCAGGGCGAGGCGACGGTGCTGCACGCTGATCTCGACGCGTTCTACGCCTCGGTCGAGCAGCGCGACGCACCTGCGCTCCGCGGAAGGCCGGTCATCGTGGGCGGCGGCGTGGTGCTGGCCGCGAGCTACGAAGCGAAGGCGCGCGGGGTGCGGACGGCGATGGGCGGGAGGCAGGCGCGGGAGCTCTGTCCCGATGCCGTGGTCGTGCCGCCCCGGATGGAGGCGTACTCGGCGGCGAGCCGAGCGGTGTTCGCGATCTTCCACGACACGACCCCGCTCGTGGAGGGACTGTCGATCGACGAAGCGTTCCTCGAGGTCGGCGGGCTCCGTCGCATCGCCGGCACGCCCGCGCAGATCGCCGCGCGGCTGCGCGAGCGGGTGCGATCGGAGGCGGGACTTCCCATCTCGGTGGGCGTAGCCCGCACGAAGTTCCTCGCGAAGGTCGCCAGCGCCGTCAGCAAGCCCGACGGTCTCCTCGTGGTCGAGCCGGATCGCGAGGAGGAGTTCCTTCTGCCCCTGCCGGTCGAGCGGCTGTGGGGCGTCGGGAAGGCGACGGCTGCGAAACTTCACGGTCTCGGCATCCACACCGTCGGCGAACTGGCCGATCTGGAAGCCGCGACCGCGGAACGGCTCCTCGGCAGGGCGGCGGGCGCACACCTGCATGCGCTGGCGCGGCTGCGCGATCCGCGTCCGGTCGACGCGACGAAGCGTCGCGGGTCGATCGGTTCGCAGCGGGCCCTCGGCGCGCGCCCGCGCACGCCCGAGGAGCTCGACCTCATCCTCACCCAGATCATCGACCGGCTCGGCCGCAGGCTGCGCGAGCACAACCGCGCCAGCCGCACCGTCGTGCTGCGGCTGCGATTCGGCGACTTCGCGAAGGCGACCCGTTCGCGCAGCCTCCGCTCACCGACCGACCGCACGTGGGTCCTGCTCGACGTCGCGCGCGGGCTGATGGAGTCGGCGCTGCCCGAGATCGCGGACCGGGGCATCACCCTGATCGGCGTGTCATTCTCGCAGTTGGAGCGCGCCGACGCCGTTCCCCCCGAGCTCCCCCTCGACTGGGAGGACGGCGCGCGGCTCGACACGCTCCTCGATGCGGTGCGCGATCGCTTCGGCGCGTCCTCCGTCGCGCGGGCGAACCAGCTCGGACGCGACCCCGGGTGGTCGACGCCGGTGCTTCCCGAGCACGAGTGATGTCGGATGCCGGTCCTACTCTTCCTCCATGGCGGAGCGGGTCGAGCTGTGGTGGGCGCGCCGGCAGTTCTCCAAGGGTGCCGAGGTGCCGTATCCGGTGGGCACCTATCGCGAGGCCTGGGCCGCTTTCCCTGCGCTGATCCGCCAGTACCACCCCGAGCTCAACGCGGGCATCGTCCTGAGTCAGGTGCCGCCGGCGGCGGACGTGCTCCTGCTGTGGCAGTGCGAGGCGGGCCACGCGTTCGCCGCGACGCCCGATGAGCAGCGCCACCGTCCGGGCCGCGAGCGGCGGCGGTCGGCGTGGTGCCCGGAGTGCACGCGGGGTGCACGGCCCGCGCCGGCGCTGCCGATGCGGGCGACGGTGACGGTGCCGAGTTCGGGTTCGCCCGGCGTTGCGGGGGTCCGCGGCGCGCCGGATGCCACAGCACAGCGCGCCGTGCTCCGAGCACGGAAGCCGAAGGCGCCGCAGCGAATCTGCGCGAAAACCCCGACGCTGCCCGTGGGCACACCCTTCGTGTCCGCGTGCGCACCCCGTCCGGCGTCCGCGATCGAAGCGCAGCTGCGAGCCGATCTCTTCGGCGCGCTGGCCCTGACTCCCGGACTGAACGCGGTGCGGGTTGCCCGGCCGTTCTTCGACCACGTCGAGGTGTGGCCCGACATCGTGCTCACCGAGCTGCGGGTCGCGATCGAGTACGACAGCACCGGTCGGCATGGACTCGAGCACGTCGGCAGGCGCGCCGATGCCGACCGCCGGAAGGACCGGGCGCTCCGCGCGGCGAAGTGGGAGGTCGTGCGCATCCGCACCGGGAAGCTCGACCTCCTCGGGCCCCACGACCTGCAGGTCTCGTCGTGGAACCGGGTGACGCTGACGCGGCTGATCGACACACTCCGCGGCATCCGTGGACCGTTGCTGGTCGACGCGTACCTGGCCTGACGTCCGAGGCGCGCTCAGCCGCCCCTGCCGCGCGTCAGGCGGTGAGGGTGTATCTGCGGGTGCCGGTGGGGCGTGGGGTGCGGTGGGGGTCGATCCAGGGTGGCGGGATCAGCCACACGCTGGCGTGGATGCCGGTTCCGTCGATGTGGATGTCCCATCCGTCGGCGTGGAGGCGGTGATGGCAGCCGGTGCACAGCAGCACCCCGTTGCCCAGGTCGGTGGTGCCGGTGTCGCGTTTCCACCAGTTGACGTGGTGGACGTGGCACCACGCCGGGGGTGCCCCGCAGGACACGCATCCCCCGTCCCGTTCGACCAGCGCAAGCTTCTGCGCATTCGTGAACAGGCGTTTCGTTCGTCCCCAGTCCAGGATCTCGCTGTCACCGCCGAGGACACAGGGGATCACCTGCGCGTCGGCGGCGAGACGCCGGGCGGCCCCGGCGGGGATCGGGGCGGTGAGCCCGTCGATGGTGGCCATCCCGGTGCCGGCTTCGAGGTCGGCGAGATCGACCCTGACCACGATGGTGGCCTGCGGACCGGTGGGGACCTCGGTGCATCCGATCGCGTGACGACACAGGTCCGCCAGGGCGTCCGCTTGGATCTGTTTCACGGACCGGGGGTCTCGTTCTCCGCCGTCCGTGTCGGCGTGTTCGTTGCGGCGCAGCACCCCACCCACGATCGCTTCGATCGCCGCTTTCACCGGTGCCCCGGTTTCGGCATCCAGCTTCCCCGTGAGGTGCAGCATCCCGTCGCGTTCCTGGAGGGTGAACGACCGGTGGGCGACACAGTCCTCGTGGCGGGGGGCGACACCGTCGGGGTCCAGGTGCGCTTCCGCACGCGCGAGGAGCTTCGCGACCTGATCCGGGCGAAGACCCGGCACCAACCCCACCAGCTCCTCCTCCGCCCGCACCAACCGTTCCGGATCCACCCGGACGGCGACACGATCCAACAGGGCGGTGATCGCCGCCGCCCCCGTCATCCCGAGGACACCGTCCGCAACCGCGCGGGCCACATGCGGATGCGACGCGGGAAGCTCCTCCCCGGTCAGGGCGATGCGGGGTGCGGTCGCTTCCCCGACCTGGATCCACCGCACCGCCTCCCCCACCGTGGTTCCGACCGTGGTAGCCACCAGCGCCGGGGCGGAGGAGAACCCCGCCTTCCGCGCCAGGGAATCCGACCCCAGCTCCCGACGGGACTGCCGGGCGACCTCCGCGGCCACCGGCGCGAGCCCCGCATCCACATGACGCTTCAACGCCCCGAGCGCCTCCACCAGGCCCAGCAACTCCCCCGGCGACAACGCACCCACCGGCCGGCCCCCACCCGCCGCGACCACCGCCCCCATCGCTTCCGCGATGCCCTCGAGGCCTGAACCATCCATACCCGAACACTAGAACACACCTACGACATTCGAGCGATACATCTAGCCATCCGCTCGTCGATAGATATGTCAACACAGGATGTGGTCGCATCCGCGGCGCGAGTAGGGTCGGATATCTCCCTGCCGACGGGCCTGGCATCATGCGCCCTCCCGCGCGCGGACGCAAGCCCCCGCTCCCCTCAGGTGCGCCGCCCTAGCGTGTGCCCATGGACATCTCAGACGTCACCTGGAACGAGCCCGCTCGCAAGAAGATCCTCGACGACGCCGATCGCGTCCTGCAGGAGGCCGTTCAGGCCGTCGCCGAGAAGCCCGGGCTGTCGTCGGACGATGCTTTCGCCGAGCTGAACGGCCTGCTGAAGGATCGCTTCATCGATTACGAGCCCGGCCCGGACATCCGCAAATACGCCGACGCGATCGCCGACGGCGAGTTCTCCGACTCGGAACCCACGTCGTGAGCGACGCGGTCGCCCCCGTCACGCCGATCCGCCATCGCGTGGTGGTGATCGGCGGCGGCAACGGCGGCGTGTCCGTCGCCGCGCGTCTGCGACGACGCGGGGTGACCGACATCGCGATCGTCGAGCCGCGCGGGGCCCACCACTACAAGCCCCTGTTCTCCCATGTCGCCGGCGGCACCGCGCGCGCCAGCGAGACGGTGCGGTCGCAGCGCTCCGTCATTCCTCCGGGCGTCCGCTGGATCCGGGATGCCGTCGCCGAGGTCCACCCCGAGGACCACGCCGTGAGCCTCAGCGACGGCACGCGCGTGGAGTACGACCAGCTCATCGTCTCCCCCGGCATCCAGCTGGACTGGGATCGCATCCCCGGTCTCACCGCCGCCCTCGACACCCCCGCGGTGTCGTCGCACTACCGCTTCGACCTCGCGAAGAAGACCTCCCGTCTCCTGCGCGACGTCACCTCCGGCACGGTGGTCTTCGTCCAGCCCGATGGACCCGCGTCGTGCGCCGGCGCCGGCCAGAAGCCGATGTACCAGGCCTGCGATTACTGGCGCGCCCGCGGTGTGCTCGACGCCATCCGCGTGGTCCTCGTCGTGCCGACGCGCTCGGTCTTCCTCGCCCCCTTCGACGCCGAGCTCGAGCGCAAGATCGCCGAGTACGGCATCGAGCTGCGCACCTCGACCACGCTCGCCGCGGTCGACGGCGAAACGCAGACGGTGACCCTCGAGGGCCCCGGTGGTCGCGAGGAGCTCGCCTTCGACGTCCTCAACGTCGAGCCTCCGCAGTCCGCTCCCGACTGGCTGAAAGCCTCCGCGCTGCCGGCGGAGGGCGACGACGGCGGCTTCGTCGAGGTCGACCCCGAGACGCTCCGGCATCCGCGCTTCCCCGACATCTGGGCGATCGGCGACGCAGCGGCGAGCTCGAACTCCAAGTGCGGCGGCGCCCTGCGCAAGCAGACCTGGGCGGTCGCGGAGAACGTCGCCGCCGTCCTCGCGGGCCGTCAGGCATCCGCTCGCTACGACGGCTACGGCGTGTGCCCGTTCACGGTGTCGCGATCGAGTGTCGTGTGGGCGGAGTTCGACGACCACGGTGCGCAGAAGCCCACGATCCCGTTCTTCCGCGGGATGTACCGCGAGAGCCGGCTGTCATGGATCGCCGACCGGCACATCCTCCCCTGGGTCTACTGGAACCTGATCCTCACGGGCCGCGTCTGATCGCGCGAGCGCGCGCGCCGTCCTCCGCGAACCGCGGTCAGCCCGCGAACGCGTGCACGGGAGCGCCCCGCACGCCCGCGCGAATCGTGAGGACGCGACCGGCGAACGGTTCCTCGCCGTCGTCAATCCCCTGGCGGGAGGTCGTGACGAACAGCGTGTCACCGCCGTCGCCGCCGAAGGCACAGGAAGTCGGGTTCGTCACGGGCACCGGCACGACCCGATCGAGGCGCCCGCGCACGTCGTAACGGTGAACGGCGCCTCCGCCCCACAGAGCCACCCACAACCCACCCTCGGCATCCAGCGCCATACCGTCCGGCGCGCCGGACTCCTCGTCGATGCGGACGAAGACGCGGGACGCCCCGAACCTGCCGTTACTGGGGTCGTAGTCGTAGGCGCGGACCTCGCCGGCGAGCGTGTCGGCGTGCAGCGCGGTGCGACCGGCATCCGTCCACACCAGACCGTTCGGAATCGAGACGCCCTCGAGCGCGACGTGGACGCTGAGGTCGGGGTCGAGCCGGTACAGCCGCCCGCCGCCCTCCCGCGCGTCGTAGGCCATGGATCCGCAGAACAGGCGCCCCGTAGCGTCGCACGCGCCCTCGTTCATCCGCACCCCGGGGTCATCGAACACGGGAATCTCATGTTCAACACGGAGGTGGTCGTCGATCAGGGCGAATCCGCGCTCCACCGCGACGATGAAACCGCCCTGCCGACGGCGCCGGATGAGGGCGAGGACGTCGGAGACAGGCGTCCGGACCACGGATGCCGCGCGCTCCGCGTCCGCGATCGTGATGAGGTCGCCGGCGAGCATGTCGACGTGTCGGAGCGTCTCGGTCGCCCCATCCCAGAACGCCCCCTCGCCGTGGAAGACGGCGTCGTCGCCGATCCACCGCCCGTCCTGCTGTTCGGACTCAGAGCCACCCAACGTCGACCACCCCGGAGCGTTCGTTCGGAGCCGAGGTCGTTCCCGGCCGGGCTCCACACCCTACGCGAGCGGCCGACGCCGACGGTGCACCGACTGCGGAGTCAGGTAGGCCGAGAGTCCCTCGATGCCGTACTCGAGCCCGAGCCCGGAGTCGTGTCGGCCGCCGAACGGCGCGTGATGGTTCGAGGCGAAGAAGTTGATGCCGATCGACCCGGTGTCCACGCGCCGCGCGACCCGCAGCGCGGCCTCCTCGTCGGCGCCGAACACGATGCCGCCGAGCCCGAACCGCGTGCTGTTGGCGACCGCGACCGCGTCGTCGACGTCGCCGGCGCGCAGGATCGTCACGACCGGTCCGAAGATCTCCTCCTGCGCGATGCGCATGTCGGGTCGCACGTCCGCGAACACCGTCGGCGCGACGAACGAGCCGCCCGGCAACGGCGGCGCAACGTCGCCGCCGACCGTGACGCGCGCACCCTCGGCGACGCCCGCGCGGATGAGCGACCGCACGCCGTCGCGCTGCGCGGCGGTCGCGACCGGGCCGAACACCGTCGCGGGGTCGAGCGGATCGCCGAGCACCGCCCCGCCCACGACCCCGGTCACCATCTCGACGAGGTCGTCGTAGCGCTCGGGCGTCGCGATGAGGCGCGTCGAGATGTAACAGGTCTGGCCCGTGTTGCGGATGCAGCTGCGCAGCAGCACCGCCGACATCGCGTCGAGGTCGGCATCCGGCAGCACGATCGCCGCCGACTTGCCGCCGAGCTCGAGCGTGACCGGGCGCAGCAGCTCGCCGCACGCGGCGGCGATCTTCCGGCCCACGGGCGTCGACCCGGTGAAGGCCACCTTGTCGACGTCGGGATGCCGCACGAGCGCGTCGCCGGTCGCGGCACCCCCGGTCACGAGATTGATCACGCCGGGCGGGATGCCGGCCTCGTCGGCGGCTTCCAGCAGGAAGCGCACCGACAGCGGCGTGGGCGACGCGGGCTTGATCACCACAGCGCACCCGGCGAGAAGCGCGGGCGCGAGCTTGATCACGACGAGGTTGATCGGAAAGTTCCATGGTGCGATGAGCGCGCACACTCCGATCGGGTCACGCGCCACGAGGGTCTCGTTGGCCCCGCCGGGGAAGGGTCGGATGTCGGGTTCTTCGAGGAACCCGGCCATCCCCGCGAACACCCGCAAAATGGATGCCGCATTCCCGGCCGCACCGGAGGTCTCGGCGATCGGCGAGCCGTTCTCGAGCGTGTTGGTGAGCGCGAGGGGCTCGGCCCGGCGCTCGATCGCGTCCGCCATGCGCCGAAGCGCGTCGGCGCGGGCGGTCGGCGCGAGCGCCGCCCACGCAGGAAAGGCCGCGCGTGCGGCGCGGACGGCGGAATCCACTTCGTCGGCGGTCGCCTCGGGCACCGACCCCCACTGCTCCCCTGTCGCCGGATCGATCACGGGTGAAGCGGGGCCGGTCGACGTGACCTCGTCTCTGCCGATCCGAAGGGTGCGGACGTCGGTGTACGGGACGTCGGCCGCCGCGGCGCGGTGCCGTTCCCGCATCGCGCCGACGGCGCCTTCGACATCCACCACCGTGCTCACGACAGCTGCTCCGTCTTGAGCAGCACCTCGGAGCGCGCGAGCTCGGCCTCGGCCATCTGCACGGCGGCCTCGGTGAGGAGCTCCGGCACGATCTCCGAGCGGAGGCGCCGGCAGTACTCCGCCGGGGTCAGGCCGAACCAGCCCGACGCGAGCGCGATGCCCGCGGGGGTGAACCGCCACAGGCGATCCGCATCGCGGACGAGGCTGTCTTCGAGCGAATGCGACTCGGGTCGGGTGTCGTGCCCGTCGATGATGTCGGTCACGCGCGTCACGAACCCCTCGTCGTAGCCGAGGGGAGGAAGCACCTCGCGCGCGATGTCGCACCCGTGTCGCTCGTGCTCGTACCGCACGTCGGCCTTCCGCCAGTCGCCGGTGAATCCCTCGCTCAGGATGCGCGACTCGTCGACCCGGGCCCACCCGGTGTCGTGCAGGAGGATCGCGACGCGGACGACGAGGGCGTCGGCATCCGGGTACGCGTCGCACAGCCGCTCGGCGAACGCGAACGAGATCGGCAGATGGATGTCGTTCGCGCGCGTGCGGGACTCCGCGACGATCGCGCGCCAGATGGGATCGAGGTCGCGGTCCCGCTCGTCGGCGTGGATCGGCGAGATGTCGACGGGATGCGTGGTCTGGACGGTCATGGTCTCACCTCAGGATGCGAGCGCCACGGGGGCGTCGACGACGGATTGCTTGAGCGGCACGCCGGTGTCGACGGCGGCGAGCGGGGGGATGGTCTTGCCCTTGGCGAGCGCCTGTTTGATCGCGAGGAACTCGGCGGGCTGGTTGACGCAGTCGGCGGCGATCAGACGCCCGTCGCGGTAGTACAGGACGGCGAACTTCTCGGCATCCGGATCCCCACGGACCACGACGTCGTCGTAGCCCGTGGAGAGGCCGGCGATCTGCAGCTTGAGGTCGGCCTGATCGGACCAGAACCACGGCACGCTCACATACGCGGCATCGCGTCCGAGCAGGGTGGCCGCGGCGACCTTCGCCTGCTCGAGCGCGTTGTTGACACTTTCGATGCGGACCATGCCGCCGACCCCGGCGGGGTACGGGTTCGGCATGATCGCGCAGTCGCCGGCCGCGACGGTGCGCCCGTCCGAGGTGCGGCACGCCTCGTCGACGACGACGCCGCCGGCGACCTCGAGTCCGAGCTGCACCGCGAGCTCGACGCGCGGAAGCACCCCGATCCCGATCACGACGAGGTCGGCGGGGATCACACGTCCGTCCTCGAGTTCGACCCCGGTGACCGAACCACGGCGACCTGCGGCGGAGGCGTCCTCCCCGAGGATGCGCGCGAGTCGCGCGCCGAGGAGCACCTCGGTCCCGCGGCGGCGGTGGGCGGCGAGGTAGAAGTCGCTCGTCGGCTCGGCGACGGCACGACCGATTAGTCGACCGGTCCCCTCGACGATCGTCACGTGCTTGCCGAGCTGACGGGCGGCCGATGCCGCCTCGAGCCCGATGAAGCCCCCGCCGATCACGACGACGCGCTCGGCACCGGGCTCGGCGAGCGCCGGGCCGAGCGCGATCGCGTCATCCGCGTCCCGCAGGTAGTGCACGCCCCGGTAATCGGTGCCCGGAAGGGCGAGGCGCCGCACGGCGGCACCGGTCGTGAGGGCCAGGCGGGTGAACGCGATCTGCCGGCCGCCGAGCGTCTGGGCGATCCCGGTGCCGTTCGACTCCCGATGGATCGTGACGACCCGGTCCCCCGCGATCAGCGCGATCTCGCGGTCGGCGAACCACTGCCGGGTGCGCAGGACGACGTCGTCAGGCTCGAGCTCGCCCTTGAGCCAGCCCTTCGACAGCGGCGGGCGCTGGTACGGGCGGTGAGCCTCCTCACCGATCATGATGATCGGGTCGGTGTCGCCGAGATCGCGCAGCGTGGCGGCGAGCTGCACGCCCGCCTGGCACGCGCCGACGATGAGCGTGGTCTCCATCAGAGCTGCCCGCTCGGAGTCGTGACGTGGTACTCGCACCCGTCGGCGAGCGTGACCTGGCACGACAGCCGCGAGTTGTCGCGGCGATCCACCGCGGTGCCGTCGAGCATCTCGTCCTCCAGATCGCCGGGGCCTCCGACGAGGTCCAGGGTCTCGGGCGCGACGAAGACGTGGCACGTGGCGCACGACAGGCTCCCGCCGCATTCGCCGACGATGCCGGGGACGCCGTTGCGCACCGCCGTCTCCATGACGGAGTCACCGGGGCGCCCCTCGATCGTCGTGACGCTGCCGTCGTCGGCGGTGTAGACGACTGTGCTCATTGCTGCTCCTTGGAAGGTCTAGATGAACTGCCGGCCGCCGTCGACGACGAGCGTCTGTCCCGTGACGAACGCGGCGTCGGGGCCGGCGAGGAAGAGGACCGCGCCGACGATGTCGTCGGGCTGGATCGGCCGCTTGATCGCCCCACGCTCGATGCCGTAGGAGCCGGCATCCTCGATGAGCGCGTGGCTCGCCTCGGTGAGCGTGAAGCCCGGGGCCACCGCGTTGACGGTGATCCCCCGCGCGCCCAGCTCTTTCGCGAGCACGCGGGTGAGGCCGATGACGCCGGCCTTCGAGGCGACGTAGTGGGCCCACTGGGCGGACCCGCTCATGACCGTGGCGGAGGACACGTTCACGATGCGGCCGTCCTCGTTGAGGTGCGGCGAGCACGCCCGCGCGACCTGCCACGGACCCTTGAGGTTCACGGCCATCACCCGGTCCCACTCGCCCTCGTCGATGTCTTCGAAAGCCGACCGGGTGAGGGTCGCATAGATCGCCGCGTTGTTGACGACGACGTCGATCCCTCCGGGACCGGATGCCGCGGCCAGGGCCGCGAGCGAGGCCGACGAGTCGGCATCCGTCACGTCCACGCGCGTCCCGACGACCGCGAGTCCGTCGGCGGAGAGCTCGGCGGCCGCGCGCTCCGCGCCGGCTCCGTCGATGTCGGCGATCACCACGACATCGCCTCGGCGCGCGAAGGCCTCGGCGAACGCGCGGCCAAGCCCTCCCGCCGCGCCCGTGACGATCACGGTGCGCGGCGCCGTGCGCGCAGGCGCGCCGCCCGGCGATGTCGTGGTATCGGTCATCGTCGCGCCTCAGTCCAGGACGGTGACGGTGCCGGAATTGCCGTCGACGCGCAGCATCTGCCCGGTGCGGATCTCGGTCGACGCGGTTCCGGTGCCCGTGACCGCCGGCATCCCGTATTCGCGACAGACGATCGCGGCGTGGCTCATCATGCCGCCGATATCGGTGACGGTCGCCCGGATCTTGCCGAAGATCGGTCCCCAGCTGGGCGCCGTCACGGGAGCGACGAGGATCTCGCCGTCCTGCACGTCGGAGAGCTGATCGGCGCTGGAGATCACGCGGGCGAGGCCCTCGGCGATGCCGGGAGATGCCGCCATGCCCTTGAGGGTCCCCTCGGGCACGTCGCCCTTGCCGAGCCAGTTCTGGATCTGGTCGTCGGTGATGCCCCAGAGCATGAGGGTGAAGGGCTCGGTGATCACGGCGGGCGGGGTGTTCAGTGCCGGCTGCGGACGGGCGGTCGACAGCGCGTCCACGATCCCGCGGCGGCGCTCGACCTCGTCGGGCCAGTAGTCCGGTCCGATCGCAGGTGCGCCGACCATCCACGCGTTCACGTAGTCGAACAGCGCCTCGCGCACCTCGTCGCGACGGAGGTAGAACATGTCGTTCGCCCGCGGCCAGAAGCCCTGCGCGTGCAGCACGGCCGACAGCTGCCGGGCCTTCCGCCAGAACACGCCCATCGTCCAATGCTCGATGTGGAAGTTGTGGTTCTCGACGTACGGGTAGACCGTGCGGGCCAAGCCCAGCTTGCCGCGGAACGTGTCGAGCGCGTCGCCGTCCAGCAGCTCGGCGTACTCGCCTGTGATGCGGTCGCGCTCGGCGACGAGCTCGTCGACGTGCCGGTCGATGTCGGCGCCGTTCTGCAGTCGCTCGATGTAGCCCTTGATGAACGCGAGCGGGGTCTCGGGAACATCGCGCCAGTACTCGTCGTGCGCGTAGAAGCCGTTGCCGGTCGTGAAGTTGAACCACGGATCCTGCGCGCCCTGCCACGCTTGCGTCCAGGCGCCGCCGGCGGGGTCGGCGGCGATCGCGGCGAGCAGGACGGCCGCATCCGATGTGTCTGCGAAGTGGGACACGAGTCCGTCGCGCACCGCGATCTTCGCGAGGTTCTTCAGCTCGTCGTCGGGGCGGAACAGCTCCATGTCGACGCCCTGCACCATCGTCGCGATCGCCTGGTCGGGGATGCGCGGGAAGACCTGCTTGCAGAACATGAACAGGTCGAGGTAGGCCACGTACCCGAGGTTCAGGAACTCGAAGTGGTACTGCCACGCGCGGTAGGCCAGCGCGATGAGGCGGTCATAGTCGGCGAGGAGCTCGGTCGCGGGGCCGGTGCCCTTCCCCGCGAGCACGTCCTCGAGGGCGATCGCGTCGGGGAGCGCCGTGAACTCGATCGACTCGAGCTCGTCGATCGTGGCCTTGAGCTTGGTGTGCCAGTTCGCCAGCAGGCTCTCCCAGTTCTGGAAGTAGTGGCCGGCGCGCTCCATGAACTGCGGCACACGGGCCTCGATGTCCGCGGGGTCGACCGCGACCGGGGACATGAAGACGTAGCCGTTGTGGATGCGGTACTCGATGCCGTTCGCCGTCGGGATGAGGAGCTGACGCGAGTTGTACTGACCGAGACATCCGACGGCGAACTCGAAGCCGATCGTCTCGAAGGGCTTGGTCACGGTGGGCCAGTGCTGGCTGTCGCAGAACCAGAACTTCGCCTCCTCGGCCTCGCGCCGGTTCTCCTGGAAGACGAGGTTGTAGGCGTAGAGATCCCTCCATCCCTCGGCGCCGGCCGGGGCCGGCTGCTCATACGGGCTCGGGAAGGCGTTCTTCGCGGGGGCGATGACAGCGGTCGCCTGTGACATGTCGGGTCCTTTCAGCGTGCGTTCGGGTGTGTGCTCGGGGAGGTTTCGGGTGGGAAGAGGAGGGCGTCGAAACGGACGACGCGACGTCAGCGGCCGATCTGGGCCATGAGCGACTGGGTGATGCTGGCGATACCGAACCCGGAGGTCGTCGGTGCCGTCTCGCTCGTCTTCGACGCCCAGACCGTTTCGGGCCGCGACTGCAGGAGGAGCAGGTTCTCGCCCTCGGGGAGGCCCCGGTCGATCGCCCATTCGATGTCCTGCGGCGAGCCGAAGTGCTTCTCCGCACGCTTGGCCATCGCCGCGACCGCCGTCACCTCGGCGTCGGTCAGGCATCGCATCGTGCGACGCTCGGGCTCGACCTCACGCTCGCGGATGCCGCGGGCATCGGCATCCGGAACCAGCTCGACGTGCTTGTCGCCGATGTGCTCGGCCGACACCGTCAGCATGACCTTGTCGACGTGCAGGTTGTCGGGGGTCACCAGCCCCGACACGA
This sequence comes from Microbacterium aurantiacum, assembly GCF_031625015.1. Classification (NCBI taxonomy): domain Bacteria; kingdom Bacillati; phylum Actinomycetota; class Actinomycetes; order Micrococcales; family Microbacteriaceae; genus Microbacterium; species Microbacterium aurantiacum. The sequence continues at coordinate 1,477,476 of NZ_JAHWXH010000001.1, read as the reverse complement.
CGAGCTCTCCCAAGCCCCAGGCCGCATCGATCACGATCGTGGAGCGATCGCCGTTCGAGGGGTCCACGGTCATCGCGACACCGGCGGCCTTGGCGTCGACCATCTTCTGCACGGCGACGGCCATCGACAGTCCCTCGTTCGGGATGCCGGCGCGCAGCCGGTAGACGATGGCGCGGGAGGTGTACAGCGATGCCCAGCAGCGGCGGACGTGCTCGGCGACGTCGTCGCGGCCGGTGAGCCAGAGGTAGGTGTCCTGCTGCCCGGCGAAACTCGCATCGGGCAGATCCTCGGCGGTCGCTGACGAACGCACGGCGACCGGCGTCTCGCTCGCGAAGCGCGACTGCAGCGCGGCGTACGCCTCGGAGAACTCGTCGTGGATCTCCTGCGGGACGGGTCGCTTCAGGATCTCTTCTCGGATCTGCGCCGACACCCGGTCGATGGACGCGACGTCATCGGGGTCGATCGACCCGAGGAGGGCGTGGATGTCATCGGCGATCCCGGAGTGCTCGATGAAGGCGGTGTAGGCGTCGGTCGTGATCGCGAAACCGGGAGGGACCGGCATCCCCGCAGTGGTGAGCGCGACGAGCGAGGCGCACTTGCCGCCGAGGAGCTCGATCGGCGCGGGACCGGTCTCCTCGAAGAATCGGATGAACAGGCGGGCAGAGGGCGTGGCGTCGGACATCTCAGGCCTCCCAGGTGACGGGGACGGAAGTGGGTGCGCGGAAGGAGAGGTTTTCGCCGAAGGCGATCGGCTCGCCGGTCAGGCGCAGGCTCGGCACGGCCGCCGCGGTCTCCTCCAGGACGATGCGGTCTTGGAGCTTGGCAAGCATGTTGCCGAGGCAGTAGTGGATGCCGTAGCCGAACGACATGTGGTTGCGCGCGTCGGTGCGGGCGATGTCGAACACCTCGGGGTGCGCGAACACCTCCTCGTCGCGGTTGGCCGACCCCATCACGAGCAGGATGCCGGCGCCCTCGGGGATCTTCACTCCCCCGATCTCGGCATCGCGGAGGGCCTTGCGGCGCCACGCCACGATCGAGCCGCTGTAGCGGAGCACCTCGTCGATCGCCGACGGGATGCGGGACGGATCGGCGACGATCGCCTCCCACGCCTCGCGATGCGACAGGAGGACGCGGATCGAGTTCGCGATCAGTGTCGTCGTGGTCTCGTGGCCCGCGAACAGAAGGCTGTAGCAGAGCGAGGCGATCTCGTGATCGGTGATCTCTGCGCCCGCGCCCTGCGCTTCGACGAGATCGGCGATGAGGCTGTCGCCGCCGCGCTGGTGGGCCTCGACGACGAGGCGCTGGCACTCCTGCCAGTACTCGACGAGGTTGTGCGCGTGCGGAACCTGCTGCTCGTCGCTGAGGTCGCCCCACGTCATCGCTCCGCGCGAGTCCGACCACCGCTTGTAGGTCGGCACCATCGCCGGGTCGACACCGAGCAGCGTGAGGATCGTGATCGTGGGGATGTCGAAGGCGATGTCATGAAGGACGTCACCCTGCCGATCCGGGCTCTCGAGCATGCGCTGCAGCGCGGCGCGCGTGTTCTCGCGGATCGTCGGCTCGAGAGCCTTGAAGCGCCGCGGCGTGAAGGCGCGCTGGGCGATCGCGCGGATGCGGGTGTGGTCCGGGGGGATGCGTGCCGAGAGACCGGAGTACGCCGTGAACCCGCCCTCCTTCATGATGCGGGTCGCCTCGGCGCCGCGTTCGCGGACGGGCGCCTGCGCGTTCTCACTCGAGAACGTCTCCCAGTCGTCGAAGACCGCGCGGACATCGGCCCAGCGCGTCACGACCCAGTAGCCGATGCGCTCGTCGTACATCACGGGCTCCTCGCTGCGGAGGCGCTCGTAGGCGGGGAACGGATCGGTCATGTCGAACGGCTCGTACCCGTGGTGCGCGGAGTCGCCGGTGCCGGCACCCGTGAAGGCGGTGTGGTCCACCGGGCAGGCAGCTGCGGCGGCGGCATCCTGAGTGTCTGCATCATGCAGATCGGTGGGTTGGGCCACCATGACGACTCCTTCGTTGTCCGGGCTGGGGCGCCACGTCGGACGCGGCAGTGACATTCAACGTCCGCGGGTGTCGGGCGCGATAGCGTCCTTCCGCTGAGCGGAAGCGACTTCCGCGGAGCGCGACGAGCGGGACGGCACGAGAGTCCGGAGCGGGAACGGCCCGACACTGTTCTGGATGCGATGGGCGATACCCCGGAGCGCCGGGAGATGCCGCTCGAGACCGGCGGCGGTCTCAGCGGAGGTCACGAGCCCGAGCGCGGCCCCGATGCTGCCGTCGTACTGGAAGACGGGCACCGCGATCGATGCGGACCCGAGCCGCACCTCATCGACGGTCAGCGCGTAGCCGCGCGCTCGGATGACATCCAGCTCGATCCGGAGCGCATCCGGGTCGACGTGGGTCTTCGGCGTCCGGCTCTCCAGCGGCTGCGCGAGGACGGCCTCGCGCACCCATGATTCCTCGTGCGCGAGGAGCACCTTCCCGACCGCCGTCGCGTGCAACGGCAGACGCCCACCCACCCGCGAGGCCTGCGGCACACGCCGAGTGCCGTAGACCCGGTCGATGTAGAGCGCATCGGTGTGCTCGCGCACGGCGATGTGCACGGTCTCCTGCGTCAGGCTGTACAGGTCCTGCAGGAGAGGTCGGGCGATGTCGCGGACCTGCCGGCCCGCGTGCTGGCCCAGCTCCCACAGGCGCAGGCCGATCTGGTAGCGCCCGTTGTCATCGCGCTGCAGCGCGCCCCACGCCTCGAGTTCGGCGAGGAGGCGATGGGTCGTGCTCAGCGGAATCCCGGTCTCCTCGCTGATCTCCGTCAGGCTTCGGGGCGCGAGGCTCTTCTCGAACACCGCCAGGATCGCCAGAGTCCTGCCTGCCACCGTTTCTCCCGGAGTGCTCACTCCGCCGGCCATGACGCCTCCTCCGCCGGAAGCCGCGTCGCTTCCGATGAGTGGAAGCGTAGTTGTCTTACGCGGCGAGCGCCTGCGAGGGTGTCGCCATGAGCTCGCCGACCTCGACACGCCTGGGCCGCGACATCCGCGCGCACATCCCTCCGGCATCCGACGTACCCGGCGTCGTCGCACTGCGCGACGCGGACGCCGAGGTCTGGGCGCTCGCAGCGCCGCACCTCGCTGTCCGCAACAACGACAGCCACACCCTTTACGCGTACGGGATCGCACGGGCGCTGCTTCCGCTCGTCCCGGATGCCGAACCCGAGGTGGTGCTGCCGGCGATCCTCCTGCACGACACCGGGTGGTCGACGGTGCCGGACGCGCTGATTCTCGAAGCGATCGCCCCCGGCGGCGGCCGGCCGGACCTCGTACGTCAGCACGAGGTCGAGGGAGCGCGGATCGCGACGGAGGTCCTGACCGCGCTCGGGCGAGACTCCGACATCATCGGGAGCGTGGTCGCGATCATCGACGGGCACGATTCCCGACTCACTGCGGAGAGCGCGTCGGACGCCGTGGTGAAAGACGCCGACAAACTGTGGCGGGTCACTCCGCACGGGAACCGGATCGTCAGCGACTGGTTCGGGCTCACCCCCGACGAAGCGATGCGGCTGACGACCGCCCGCGTCCACGACGCGCTCTTCACCGAGCCTGCGCGCGCGATGGCCCGCGTCCTCTCCGCGATCGCCTCGATCGACCTGATCCCCGAACGTCGAGGGCTGGACTGACGCGGACTCGATGACCGGTCAGGCGCGCCGCCGGTCTACAGTTCCGCGTATGCGAGAGACGTCGCTCGAGACCGGGGAGGTGGACCTCGGGCTCGTGCTCGCCCCGCTCGCGATGCTCCCGGGCGATCCCACGGCCCGTCTCGCCTCGGGCCGCTTCGTGCGGTCGACCCTCACCCCGGAGGGTCCGGGAACGATCGCCGTGGCATGACCTCGCCTTCTTCATCGTCCAGCAGCGCGTGACCCGCGAGAGCGCGGCGCAGTCGTGGCGGCAGCTCGTGTCTTCGCTCGGGACGCCCGTTCCGGGGAGCGCCCTGCCCGCACCACCGGAACCCGACGCCCTCGCCCGCCTCCCCTACGACGCGCTCCACCGGTTCGGTCTCGAGCGGCGTCGCGCCGAGGTGCTCATCGCGACGGCGCGGACGATGTCCCGGCTGTCCGCGGAGGCCCTCGCGGATCGTGCGCGGGTCGAGGGGGCGCTCGGGGCGGTGCGCGGGATCGGCCCGTGGACCCTCAGCTGCCTCGCCACCGCCACGTGGGGCGACGCCGACACCGTCATCACGGCGGACTCCGGCATCCCCTCGATGGTCTCGTGGATGCTGGCACGCGAATCGCGCGGCGACGACGCCCGCATGCTCGCGCTCCTGGAGCCGTACCGGCCGCACCGCTACCGCGTGATCCGCCTGGCTTTCGCGAGCGGATCCCGCCCGCCGCGGCAGGCACCCCGCGCCCCCGATCAGCCCATCCGCGACCGCTGAGCGCCGGCACGCGAGACGAAGGGGTGGACTCGGCATCCCGGCAGGAGGATGCTGATCTCCGACACTCGCCCGCTCGAAGGAGGAGTCATGTTCACCACCGACCGCGCGTTCGCGGGGTTCTCCGTCGATGACATCGAGGCGGCGCGTCACTTCTACGGCGACGTGCTCGGCCTCGACGTCTCGGACAACGTCATGGGCTTTCTCGAGCTCCATCTGGACTCGGGTGCCGACATGCTCGTGTACGCCAAGCCGAACCACACACCCGCGAGCTACACGATCCTGAACTTTCCGGTCCGCGACATCGACGCCGCCGTCGACGACCTCAACGCGCGAGGAGTCGTCACGAAGATCTACGGCGACGACGAGTTCCCCTCGGACAGCCGCGGGATCGTCCGGGCCACGGACCGCGGACCCGACATCGCGTGGTTCCGCGACCCGGCCGGCAACGTCCTCGCCGTCTACGAGGACGACGAGCTCGAGGACGACGACCGGGAGGACTGAGCGCGGTTCCGGCTCAGATCGCGGGCGTGCGGACTGCCGAGAACGTGGTGTGGCGACGCAGAACGAAGCCGAGCCGCTCGTAGACGGCGATCGCGCCCGTATTCGACGCGGCCGCGTGGAGGAGCGCGCGGTCGCCGCGCTGACGGATGTGGAACGCCACGTCGAGCACGAGACGGGACGCGAGCCCCTGCCCGCGGTACTCGGGATCCGTCGCGACGGCGCTGATCTCGGTCCACCCCTCGGGGTGCAGGCGCTCGCCGGCCATCGCGATCAGCGTCCCCTCCCGACGGATGCCGATGTAGCGGCCGAGCTCGTGCGTGCGCGGGCGGAAGGGTCCGGGCTGGTTGCGCTCGACGAGGGCGAGCATCTCGGGGACATCATCCGCTCCGAGCTCGATCGCCTCCTCGAAGGGCCGCGTCGCCAGAACGTCCGTCTCCACCATCTGCACGCCCGCGCCGTGACCGAGGATCTCCCACCCCGGGGGCGGCGGGTCGTCGGTGCCGGACAGGCCGACCTCGGCATCCGGTCCGACGAGTTCTGCCAGCGCGTCCCACACGCGTGGGTCGTCCCAGCTCCGCACCGCGACGAAGGGTGCCACCTCAGGCGGATAGCGGCGGACGAGATCGTCGCCGATCGCGAACGGGGCGTGCGGGCCGGTCAACGCGTGCCAGCTCGGGTTGTCGAGGAGGTCGACATCCCGGTGCGTCAGGGAGATGGTGCTCATGCGTGGTCCTTCGCGGGTCGTGGTCCCGCGAGCACAACCCGGCGGTGACGCACGATGTTCCCGCCGCCACGACGGTGAAGGCGGGAACGTGCACCGGGTCGACGTGACCCCTCAGGCGCAGACGCGGACGCGGCGAGCCTCGAACTCCACGACGTCGCCGAGCTGCAACTGCCGGCCCCGGCGACGATCGATCTCACCGTTGACGGTGACGTAACCGTCGATGATCGCCTCTTTCACGTCGCCGCCCGAGTCGAGCAGGCCCGCGAACTTGAGGAACTGACCGAGGCGGATGCCGTCTCCGCCGATCGAGACGTCGGTGATCGGTGTCGGGGTCGTCATGCGGGAATGCTAACCGGTCACGCGCCGCGGATGAGGTCGGCGCACTTCTCGCCGATCATCATCACGGTGATGTTGGGGTTCACCGTCGTGATCTCCGGCATCACCGAGGCGTCGGCGACCCGGAGGCCGGTCACGCCCTTCACCCGCAGCTGCGGATCGACCGGCGACATCGCGTCGTCGATCGCGCCCATTCGCGCCGTCCCCACCGGGTGGTAGACGGTGTTGTGCGTGCGTCGGATATAGTCGGCGAGCTGCTCGTCGGTGACGGCATCCGCTCCCGGAGCGAGCTCGCGCTCGACCCACTCCGCCATCGCCGGCTGGGCGACGATCTCGCGCGCCTTTCGGATACCGGCGATCATGACGCGCATATCGTGTCCGTCGGGGTCGGTGAAGTACCGCGGGTCGACCACCGGCTTGTCGCGGTAGTCGCGCGAACGCAGCCGCACCGTCCCGCGCGACCGGGCGTGGGTGACGTTCGGCGTGAGGCAGAACACCTCCTCCGCGGTCGGGTATCCCGCACGGTAGGTGTGCATGTCGAACGGGACCGAGCCGTAGTGCATCATCAGGTCGGGGCGATCGAGGCCCTCCTCGGTCGGGGTGAAGACACCGATCTCCCACCACTGCACCGACTCGCGCGGCATCGGCTTCTTCGCCTCCCACTGCACGACCCCCTCGGGGTGGTCCTGCAGGTTCGCGCCGACGCCGGGCGCGTCCACCCGCACCTCGATGCCGTGCTCTTCGAGATGCTCGCGCGGGCCGATGCCCGAGAGCATCAGGAGCTGCGGGGTGTTGATCGCCCCGGCCGAGACGATAACCTCACGCGTGGCGGCGATACGGTTCGGGCGGCCGAAGGCGTTGTCGACGTATTGCACGCCGACGCAGCGGTCGCCGTCGAATTCCAGCTCCCGCACGTGCGCATCAGTGAGGATCGTGAGGTTCTCCCGATCGAGGATCGGGTGCAGGTACGACACCGACGACGACGCGCGCGTGCCGTCGGGCTGACGGTTCACCTGGAAGACCCCGGCCCCGTTGACCACTGTCTCCCCGGTGTTGAACCGGACGTTCGGGATGCCCGCCTGCTCGCACGCGGCGAGGAGGGCCGCACCCGACGGGTCGGTCGAGGGGGCGGTCATCAGGTGCACCGGTCCGTCGTGGCCGTGGTGGTCGCCGTCGTCCTCGTTGGTCTCGAGGCGCTGGAAGAGGGGGAAGGTGCTGTCGGCGTCCCAGCCCTCGGCGCCGTGCTTCTGCGCCCACTCGTCGAGGTCCTCGCGCGGCGCCCAGAACGCGATGCACGAGTTGTGCGACGAGCATCCGCCCAGCACCTTGGCGCGGGCGTGACGCATGAAGGAGTTGCCGTTCTCCTGCGGCTCGACGGGGTAGTCCCAGTCGTAGCCGGACTCGAGCAGCTCCATCCACCGCGAGAGCGTGAGGACGACATCCGTGTCGACATCCGTCGGACCGGCCTCGAGCAGTCCGACCGTCACGGTCGGGTCTTCGCTCAGGCGGGCCGCGACGGCGGCGCCGGCAGAGCCGCCGCCGACGACGACGTAATCGAAGGTGTGCGTGGTCTCCATGACGGGATCCTTTCGTCAGCGGTTCGCGAACCAGCCGGTGACGGCCGGACGGAGGTTCTGGTAGATGTGCTTGGCTTCCTGGTACTCGGCGAGGCCCGTGGGGCCGAGCTCGCGTCCGAAGCCGGACTGCTTGAATCCGCCCCACTCCGCCTGCGGCAGGTAGGGGTGGTAGTCGTTGATCCAGATCGTGCCGTGGCGGAGGCGCCCGGCGATGCGCTGCACCCGGCCGGCATCCTGCGACCAGACAGCACCGGCGAGACCGTAGACGGTGTCGTTCGCCGTCGCGACGGCCTCGTCCTCGGTCTCGAAGGTCTCCACCGTCACGACCGGGCCGAAGGCCTCGTCGCGGACGACCGACATCCCCCGCGTGACCCGGTCGAGGACCGTGGGGAGGTAGTAGAAGCCGTCGGCGAGGTCGCCGTCGCCCCAGCGACCACCGCACCGCACGCGCGCGCCCTCCTCGACGCCCTTCTCGACGTAGGCGGTCACCTTGTCGCGGTGCGCAGCCGAGATGAGCGGACCGGTCTCCGCCGCGTCGTCGAACGGTCCGCCGAGACGGATGCCCTCGGCGCGCCGGACGAGTTCGTCGACGAAGCGCTCGGCGATGGATGCCTCGACGATGAGTCGCGCTCCCGCCGAGCACACCTGCCCCGAATGCACGAACGCGGCATTCAGCGCGTTGTCGACGGCTGCGTCGAAGTCGGCATCCGCGAAGATGACGTTCGGATTCTTGCCGCCGAGCTCCAGAGCGACCTTCTTCACGGTGGCCGCGGCGTTCGCGGCGATGATCCGGCCCGTCACGAGCCCTCCGGTGAAGGAGACCATGTCGACGTCGTCGTGGGTGGAGAGCGGTCCGCCCGCCGACGCGCCGGAGCCGAGGATGAGGTTCGCGACGCCGCGCGGCAGGCCGGCGTCCTCCAGCACCCGCATCATGAGGATGGCGGTGTGCGGGGTCAACTCCGCGGGCTTGAGCACGATGGAGTTTCCGGCGGCGAGCGACGGCGCGATCTTCCATGCCGCCTGCAGGAGCGGGTAGTTCCACGGCGTGATGAGGGCGCAGACACCGACCGGTTCGTAGACGACGCGGCTCAGCACGTCGGCGGAGCCGGCGTCGACGACACGGCCCGCCTCGTTCCCCGCCAGGCGCCCGTAGTACTCGAAGCACGCGGCGATGTCGTCCATGTCGATGCGCGACTCGACGATGCGCTTGCCGGTGTCACGCGACTCGGCCTCGGCGAACTCCTCTTTGCGCTCGCGAAGCGTTTCAGCCACGCGGAGCAGGAACGCACCGCGCTCGGGCATGGGCGTGTCCGCCCACTCCCCGCGGTCGAAGGCGGCGCGGGCCGCGGCGATCGCGCGAACGGTGTCCGTCTCGTCCGCCTCGTCGACCACCGCGACGAGGGTCCCGTCGGCCGGGCAATGGATCTCGCGGGTTCCGCCGGCTGCGGCGGACACCCAGCGTCCGTCGATGAACAGTGTTTCGGGCATGGGGGGCTCCTTCTGCTCGGGCTTGCTCTGACTGCTGTGTGGGGCGTTGAACAGGCGGGTCAGCTCTGGTGGGTGGGGAAGTCGGACTGCCAGTCCGGGACGGGGGCGTCCTCGACGATGGAGGCGTCCTGGCCGTCGGGGGCGACGCGCAGGAATTCCATGTGGGATTCGTAGTGCGCGACGGCGTCGGCGATCAGCTGCTCGGTGGTGTAGCCGTAGACGTCGTAGCCGCGGGAACCGGTCGCGGTGAACACCTCGAGCCGGTAGTAGAGATCGCTCCGACGGGGCGCGCGGCGCGCGTAGGTCGGCAGCTCTTCGACGACCGGGTAGACCTGGTAGACGAAGTCGGCGTGGTCAGGGAAACGGGCGGACAGCACGACCGTCGGCAGGTCGGCATCGGGGACATCGGAGCGCACGCACGACACGTCCACACCGACCGCGGCGAGTTCGGTCTCGACGTCCCGGAGCGCCGGTTCCACCGTCTTCTCGAGGTACTGCAGGGCCTTGTCACGATCGGGGAACTCTGCCACACGACGCAGGCGTCGCCGCCACGGCGTCTCGACCGTCGCGATCCGCGCGGTCACCGTCGCCCGGAACCCCTCCGCCTGATGCTGCTCGGTCCGCAGCGCCCGGAAGAGCGAGATCATCACGAGGTACAGCACGATCGAGAACGGCACACCGACGATGAGCGTCGCGTTCTGCAGGGTCGGGATGCCGCCGATGAGCAGCATCGACATCGTCAGCACGCCCGTGACGACCGCCCAGTAGACCCGCATCCGGCTGCCGCCGTCTTCGCGCGGATCCTCGATGATCGAGGTGAAGTTCGCCAGCACGAGCGCGCCGGAGTCTGCGGAGGTGACGTAGAACAGCAGGCCCGTCAGCGTGGCCAGCGCGATCACCAGCGGAGCCGCCGGGTAGGCCGCGAGCAGGTCGTAGAAGCCCTGCTCGGGCGAGGCGAGCGCCGTCTGTCCGAAGGCATCGTCGCCGCCGACGATCAGCTCGAGCGCGGAGTTTCCGAGCACGGAGATGAACACCGCGATGAAGACGAACGGGACGACGAGGACGCCGGTGATGAATTGACGGAGCGTGCGCCCTCGCGAGATCCGCGCCAGGAACAGGCCGACGAACGGCGCCCACGCGATCCACCACGCCCAGAAGAACAGGGTCCACGCGCTCATCCAGCTGTCCGGCTGCACCCACGCGAAGGTGTTCATCACCATGCTCGGGAACGTGGAGACGAAGTCGCCGACGTTCATCACGATGCCGTCGAGGAGCCGCCGGGTGTTCCCGGTGATCGCGAGGAAGAACAGCAGGAGGATCGCCAGGATCACGTTCAGCTCCGACAGCCGTCGGATGCCCTTCTCGACACCGGAGACAGTGGAGATCGTCGCCATGACGACGGCAAGGACGATGAGTCCGACCTGCGCCGCCACCCCCTGCGGGATGCCGAAGAGGAGGTAGAGGCCGTAGTTGAGCTGCACCACGCCGATACCGAGCGAGGTCGCGATGCCGAACACCGTGCCGAGGACGGCGGCGATGTCGACCGTGTGACCCGCCCACCCGCGCAGACGGTTGCCGAGGATCGGCGTCAACAGCGAACGGATGCTGAGCGGCAGGTTGCGGCGGTAGGCGAAGTACGCGAAGGCGCCGCCCATGAGGGCGTACATCGCCCAGCCGACGGGCCCGTAGTGGAACAGCGTCCAGACGACCGCCTGCCGCGCGGCCTCGATGTTCTCAGAGGCGCCGGTGGGCGGTTCGTAGTACTGCGCGACCGGCTCGGCGACGGAGAAGAAGAGGAGGTCGATGCCGATGCCCGCGGCGAAGAGCATCGACATCCAGGTGAACAGCCGGAACTGCGGCTTCGAGTGGTCCGGTCCGAGCTTCGTCTTCCCCATGGGGGACAGCGCGAGATAGATCACGAAACCGAGGACGAGCGTGGCCGTGAGGATGTAGTACCAGCCGAGGTTGGTGGCCACCCACCCGACGGCCGAGCCGATGACGCCCCCGGCCTGATCCGGAAGGATGATCGCCCACACCGCGATGCCGACGATGAGCACGGAGGACCCGATCAGGACGGGCCAGTTCGGTCTGACGGTCGATGCGCTGCGCGCGGTCATCTGCTCGGTCATGGTTCCTCCCCGGGCGAGGTCGTTGAGGCCGTGTTCGACAGCTCACTATGGCGCGCTGCGGTCGAAAGCGGAGGGTGTTGACGGATCGCACGCGTCTGTGAAAAGGGGCAGCCACACCGTCGGAAACTCCCCTCAGCCGTCTCCCCCGGGAGGGGCCCCATCGATCGAGACGCGCGCCAGTGGATCGCCGAGACGGAAGTCCGCGCCGGCGCTGAGCCACAGGACGGGGAACGAATCAGCGTTTGTCACAATGACGATCGTCACCGGATCGAGCTCTGCAGCGACGACCGCCGCGCGGTCGACCGTCCCCAGCGTGTCGCCGGCCGAGACGGTATCGCCCTGCCGGATCATCGGGGAGAAGTGCAGACCGCCCAGTGTGACGGTGTCGATTCCAATGTGGACAAGGACCTCGACGCCTTCGGGTGAGGTCACCCCAAAGGCGTGCCCCGTGCTCGCCACCGCCGTTACCGTCCCGTCGAGCGGCGACCGGATGAGATCCTTCCCGGGGGAGATGGCCACGCTCGGCCCGAGACCTGACGACGCGAAGACCGGGTCGGAGAGAGACGACAGCGGGACGGTGGCACCCTCGACGGGGGCCACGACCTCGACGATCCGCGGCGCCGACGACGCAGCCGCAGGGCCCGTCCCCTCGAGTGGCTTCTCGAGAGGTCGACCGCGCGCGATCCTCCATCGTGCCCACGCGAATGTGCCCGCGAAGGAGAGGACCGCGGCGATCAGCACGCAGATCAGGAAGGAGGTGATCGAGCGCGGCGAGATGGAGAGGAAACCGAGGATGCCCGCCGCACCGAGGGTGACCGCGGTCACGTCCAACAGGGCAACGAATCCCCCGGCGATCGCCGTTGCCGCCGCGGCGACGACGAAGGGGAACCGGAGTCGCAGATTCACGCCGAAGATCGCCGGCTCTGCGATCCCGAGCGCGGCGGGTGCGCTGGACCCCACGGCCAGAGCGCGCAGGCGCGAGCCCCGGCTCGCGGCCACGGCCACGGCCAGACACGCCCCGGCCTGGGCGACGTTCGCCGCCGCGGCGATGGGGAAGATGAACGAGCCGCCGTCCGCCATCAGCCCGAGCTCGACGGGGACCAATCCCTGATGAAGACCCGAGGCGACCAGCGGTGAGTACACGCCACCGAAGAGCATCCCCCCGACCGCCCCGGTGCTCTCGTAGAGCCATTGGACCCCGTGGGCGAGCGCGTCTCCCACGAAGCGCATCAGGGGACCGACGACGAGGAAGGCGAGCATGCCGGAGAGGAGGAGGACGAGCATCGGGGTGAAGAGGAAGGCTGCCGCACCCCGGATCTTCCGGCGGAGAAGGCGTTCGATGATCGCCAGCAACGAGGCGATCGCGATGATGGGGACGACGGTGCCGAGGTAGTCGATGCCGAGGACATCCATGCCCCAGATCTGCCAGCTCCCCGCATCGTCGACGCGCACGCCGGAGGAGGCGTCGGCTCGCTCGATGAGGGGTGCCGCGACGAGCGCCGCCCCGATCGCCGCCCCGAGATATGGGCTCCCACCGAAGCGCCCCGCGGCCGAGAAGCCGAGGAGGACGGGAAGGAGAGCGAAGACGGCCGCCCCCAGGAGCCCGGCGAGCGCCGCGAATCCGGTGAGCCAAGGCGCCATCTGAACGAGGGAGTTCTCGGAGAACACGCCAGGGCTGGCGAGGAGGTTGTTCAGCGCGGTGAGGAGGCCACCGGCCACGAAGACAGGCAGGAGCGGCGTGAAGATGTCGACCAGGATGCGGATGCCGCGCACCAGTGGGTTGCCTCGGCGTCGGGAGACCTGGGAGCGGGAGACCTGTGATCGTGCGGAGGCGACCTGCTCCACGAGCTCGTCATATACGCGCTGTGCACGGCCCGGCCCGAGCACGATCTGCAACTGGTCACCGGCGGCAGCGACCGCGACGACGTGCGGGACGCTCTCAAGGGCCCGACGATCGACCTCAGCCTCGTCGACGGTGACGACGCGGACACGTGTCGCGCAGACGCTCAGGTGCTCGACGTTGCGCGCGCCCCCGAGTGCTGACAGCAGATCGTACGATGTCTCGGATATGGCGGCGCTCTCGTGTCCGGATCGGTGGCGACCAGCATACCCACGGGCAAGAGAATGGGGTCCTCCCGGCGAACCGGGAAGACCCCACCCTCATCTCGCTCCGGTTACGGGAGCGGTCGCGGATCCGCACCCGCGGGAATCGAGTGTGCGTAGTTCGTGGGGATGTCCGCCCATTCCCCGAGCCCGTTCACTCCGTAATTCCGGTCGACGGTGACGCTGTCTCCGTCGATGTCGACGCGCACCGTGGGGGCGAGCGTTCCGCCCCGGACGAAGTCGTCGCTCGTACCGATCGTGTCGATGAACGACTGCACCAGGCCGTCGGGCATCACGTAGTGCGAGTACGCCTGGAACTGACCGGGGTGCTGATCGACGTTCGGCGCGAACGGCGTGCCCGCCGGGTAGTTCAGGTTGGAGGGGCTCGCCAGCGCGAGACCCGAACCGCGGTTGACCGGCTGGAAGTCGCTGCGGATACCGTCGCCGACGAACCCGTACACACCTTCCGGACCGTCGATTCCTGCCGCGTAGGTGCCGCGGTGCGTGATCGTGAAGAGGTAGTACTTCCCGTCCTTAATGAAGATCTGCGGACGCTCGGTCTGATCGTTGACGCAGTTCGCCGACAGGATGGGCGGAAGGAACGTCCATTCGGTGAGGGCGGCGTTGTCGGCGACGGCGAGGCCGACGTTGGCGATCTGGAAGTGCGCTCCGGCATCCATCACCTCGTCGGGCGTCTCCGCGTGCGGGTCACCTTCGGCGTAGCCCAGGTCCTCCTCCGTGCAGATGCGCTCGCCCCGGACGGCGGCCGTGTTGCCCTCGAACACCATGTAGGTCTTGCCCGGGTGAGCGGGATCCTCGAACGTGAACGGGTCGCGGAAGTTGAAGAACGGGTTCTGCGCGCCGTCCTGGTAGTAGGTGCCGTCTGCCTGGAGCATGTCGTGCTGATCACGGAATCCTGTCATCCAGACACCGTTCTCGTCGGCGAAGATCCGTCCCTCGCTCTGGACGATGCGCGGGTCGTACGGCTTCCGATCCGTGCCGTCGGCGTTGCGGTAGAAGGCCACGCCCGTGTAGAAGATGCGCAGCTTGTTGCCGTCGAAGATGCGCGTCGAGCCCGACCATTCCGTCTGGTGGCTGAACGACTGGTCCTCGAAGATGGCACCCGACGCACCGTCCGGGAAGACGAGCCCGCCGTAGGTCCATCCTCCGTCCGCGGGGCGATCGGCGACATCGCTCTTGCGGAAGAAGTAACCGAGTCGCGCAGAGGTGTGACGGTCATCGAAGCCGAGGCTGCGGTCGGCCACGAGGGAGAACACGACGTCCCAGCCCTTGAAACTCGGCTGGTCGGCGTTCTCGTCCGTCAGCGTCCAGCTATCCCAAACCCAGACTTCCTCATTGCTCATGTCGGGGAAGTCCTGGGGAACAGTCGGCATCGTGAACTCCTCCGGAAGGGAGTTCGCGCGTGGAGCCGCATCCTTGTCGGACATGGCGGCGATCTGACGGGCGTCGGCCCGCGTCCACTTCGCGGTGAAGTCGGCGGCCGGGTCGTAGGCCTCCTGTGTGTGGACGGTCGGCGCGGGGAAGCCGGGGACGGCATCCTCGGTGTCGACGGCGTGAGCAGGCACGCTCGTGAGGAGCGCGGCGGCCGTCCCGAGCGCGGCCAGGACGGCGAGCGCCCGCGTGTGACGGCGGGGTGGGGTTGTGGTGGTCACGTCTGTCTGCTTTCGATACGAGGCGAAGACGTGGCCCGATTCTCTCGGGGTCAGGCTACGTCGACGCACGCCATGTGTCAACCGATTGGCATAATTTGCGTTTGCTGAGAGTTCTGTGCAACGCTGACCCCCGAGCGGGTCGTCATCGTCCGCTCCGTGGTCCTCCTCTCTCACTGGGCAGCTTCGCCCGCATCTCACCTCCGTCGCGGCGGGAGATCGGCGGCATGCCCGCGGGTCTCCACCTGTGCCGCGACCCCTCATCAAGGAGTCCCCATGCACCCCTCCCGTTCGGCGCGTCCACGCGCGCGCCACATCGTCGGCTACGGTGTCGCCGGCGCCGCGACCCTGGCACTCTTCGCCGCCGCTCCCGCGGCCCACGCGGCGACGACCATCGACACATTCGAGGGACAGGCTGTGGCCGCTGCCGCAGAATCACTGGTCGGAAGCAACATCACACTCGTCTCCGCGGAGCTCTCCGTCGGTCGCGACGTGCAGGCCGGAACCTTTTCCGGCCTGGCTCTCGACCCAGCCGTACCGAGCGGCGTCGCCCTGTCGACCGGCTCGCTCCGTGCGGCAGATCCCGCGGCGACGTCCGACGTCGACTTCACCGCATCGGCGCTCGCGGGACCGAACACCAAACTCACCACGACGGGCGACCTCGGCGGCGCGGGCTCCACAACGCTCACCGACGCATTCGGCGTCACCACGTACGATGCAGCCGAGCTCGCACTGACTGTCGTCCCGGAGGGCGATACTCTGACTATCGTTTATCAGTTTGGCAGCGAAGAGTATGCCGATTGGTCGGCCCAGGGGTATGCGGATGCGCTCGGGATCTTCGTCGACGGTGAGCTGTGCTCCCTTGTCGGGGAAGCCCCGGCGAGCACGTCGACGGTCAACGCCGAGGCGACGCCCGACCTGTTCGTCGCCAACCACGACGCCGACGGCCCCCTCACAACCCATGACACCGAGATGAACGGGTTCTCCACGGCGCTCGAGTGCACCTCGACCGTGACACCGGGAGCGGAGACGGTCATCACCGCGGCCGTCGCCGACACGGAGGACGGGCACCTCGACACGACGCTGCTTCTCGGCGCGGGTGGCATCACCTCGACGCCGGCGCCGACCACGCCCGGCGGCGGCACGGACGGCGGCACCGGTGGAGGCACCGACACGGACGGTGGCGCCGGAGTCGGCACCGGCGGGGGCGCCGGCGCCGACTCCGGCGCTGATGTCGGGGCCGGCACCGGCGCGGGGGCGCCTGCATCCTCGAACGCCTCGGGGAGCGGCCCCGACGATCTGGCCGTCACCGGGTCCGACACCGATCCCATCGGCTTCCTGCTCGCGGCGGGGGCTGCCGTGGCCATCGGTGCCGGGGCGGTCGTCGCAGGCCTGCGACGCCGCGCGGCCCGCACGGACGGCGATCGATGACTCGTCCTCGCCTTCTGTCTCCCGTCTGCATCGGCATCACGCTGATGCTGGGCGGTCTGCTCGCCGGCGCCTCCGTGGCGCCGGCGAGCGCGGCCGAGGAGCTCGCCCTCGAGTCGACCGTCGCAACCACGCAGGAGGGGGCGAGCGTCGTCAGCGACATCGCGTGGACGCTTCCCGCAGACGCCGCATCCGGTGACGTCGTCGTGCTGGCGCTGCGCGCGCACGCCGGTGGCACCCTGACCGACGGCGTCTGGATCGCGGAGACCGGCGCCGTGATCGGCACCGCCTCGGTCGACGCGGACGGTGTCATCCGGATCTCGCTGACCGAGGCCGCGGATCAGCCGGAGAACCGCGCAGGTCGCTCCCTCGTCACCACCACCACGACCACCGAGACCACCACGCCGCGGACCACGACGTCGGCGACCGCGACGCTCGAACCGGGCCACCTGCCCGGCGAGTTCTTCGGGATCGCCGACCGCGACGGAACCGTGAAGTACGGCCAGTGGGTCGATGTCGACGAGACCGCGGTCCGCTGGACGATCGAGGCGCCGCGGGGCCCGTGGGAGACACTGACGGTCGTCGACACTCTCGAGCCGGGCCAACGGCTGATGTGCGACGCCCGCGCTGCGGACGTCGTCCGGGTGCGCTCCACCACGGAGACCGATCCGGAGACGGGGTACCTCGTGAACCTCGCCCCGGTCGAGCCGTCCCGGATCGTCGTCGAGTGCACGGAGAATGCCCTGACGGTGACAGTCTCAGCCGTGACGACGGGTGAGATCGTCGAGGTCTCCTTCATCGCCGTGCCGGACGCCCCGGCATCCGTCCTATCGAACTCGGTGTCCGTCACTGGGTCGCTCGCGCCCGAGACCCTTACCGGGGGCGTCACGACGCTGGAGCACCTGTTGCGCCAGATACCGCCCACGCCTGAACCACCGGCACCTGAGCCGCCCGTGGAGGCGACGCCTCCCCCGACCCCGCCGGAGCCGGACGAGCCGCAGGGGTCCCACCCGCCCCTGCCGCCCGAGCTGGCGGTCACCGGTGTGCCGGGAGACCCCTCGACGTTCGGGCTCCTCGCCACGATGGCGGTCGTCCTGGGCATCGCGTGCATCTCGGCCGGCCGAGGAGTGCGTGCACGGGGCCGCGCCTGATGGGCACCGTATCGACGTCGGCCGGTCGCCGCACACGATGGATCATCGTGGCGGCGGCCGGCGCGGCCGCCCTCGCCCTCATCGTGGCGGCGGTCATGATCGCGACCCGCCCCAACACGACGGAGCCGCAGCCCACCCCCTCTGCCTCGTCGAGCGCGGAAGCATTGTCATTCGAGCGCCCGGAGGACTGGTCGCCCTATCGGCCGAGCTTCCATCTGACCCCGGGCGAGCATTGGATCAACGACCCCCAGCGCCCGTTCTTCGCCGGCGGGGAGTGGCACCTGTACTACCTCTACAATGCCGACTATCCCGACGGGAACGGCACGGAGTGGTACCACGCGACCTCGGACGACCTCGTGTCGTGGCAGAACGAGGGCGTGGCCATCGAGAAGTACCGCAACGGTCTCGGCGACATCCTCACGGGGAGCGCCGTCGTCGACACGGAAGGAACCGCCGGCTTCGGTCGCGGGGCCGTGATCGCTCTCGTCACGCAGCAGGACGACGGCGTCCAGCGCCAGTCGCTGTTCTACTCCACCGACAACGGCTACAGCTTCCAGGGCTACGACGGCAATCCGGTGATGGACAATCCCGGCGTCGTCGACTGGCGGGACCCGAAGGTCGTGTGGGACGAGGCGAACGCGCAGTGGGTGATGGTCCTCGCCGAAGGCGAGCGTCTGGGCTTCTACGTCTCGCCCGATCTGCGTTCATGGCGTTACGTCTCGGACTTCGCCCGCAACGATCTGGGCCTCTTGGAGTGCGCTGACCTGTTCGAGATGACGGATGCCTCGGGCCGTCGCACCTGGATCCTCGCGGCGAGCGCCGACGGGGCGAAGTCCGACCGCACGACGGGGTTGGCCTACTGGACCGGCTCGTGGGACGGATCGACGTTCACCGCTGATGTCGACGACCCGCTGTGGCTCGACGACGGTGCGGACTTCTACGCCGCCGTGACGTGGGACGACCCTCGGCATTCTGAGGCGGAGCGCCTGCAGAGTCGCTTCGCACTCGGCTGGATCAACAACTGGGCCTACGCGCGGGACCTGCCGCCGGAGGACTGGCAGGGCGGGGCGCTGTCGGTGACGCGTCAACTCACCCTGGTCGAGGAGGCCGGCCGACTCGTTCTGCGGTCGCAGCCCGTTGACGCGTTCGTCGACTACATGGGTGAGGCGCGCACGGCGGAGACGATCACCGTCGAGCCGGGGACCGTCTCCGACCTCGCGCTGCAGCCGGACGACGCCGCCTACCGCCTGCAGACGACCCTCGAGGTCCCCGACAGCGGGGAGGTGCGCCTCCGCCTGTTCGACACGGGTGCGACCGCGGTGACGGTGGGGTACGACGCCGACCGGGATGTGGTGTTCGTCAACCGCGAACGGGACGCGGCCGCCGCCGAGATGCCCGAGGCCTATCGCGAGATCCGCACGACCGCGCCGCTCGACTCGGGTGACACCCTCGCTCTGGACATCCTCGTCGACCACTCGTCCGTCGAAGTCTTCGTCGGCGACGGGCGCGCGTCGCTGACTACCGCGGTCTACCCCGCGGAATCCGCGCGGATCAGTGTCGAGGCGGTGGGAGACGCGCCGGTGACGCTGCGCGACATCCGGCTGGCGCCGATCGCCGTCGCTCAGAAGGACGGGCTCTTCTAGCTCGTCCAGCCCTGGTGCAGTTCGACCGGGAGAGGCGCCTCCGCCGAGAACCGACGCTCCCGGTCGGCATCGTCGGGCGCCTCGATGCGCCGGATCAGCGCCTGCACCGCACGCGCACCGAGACCGTCGATCGGCTGGCGCACCGTCGTCAGTCCGGGCATAGCCAGGAGCGCGGCCCGGGATCCGTCGTAGCCGACGATGCGCAGGGCGTCCGGCACGGGCCGCCCTGTCTTGCGGGCCCATTCGAGCACCATGAGCGCGGTCAGATCGTCGCTGGCGAAGACCCCGTCCGCGTCGTTGTCCATCAGCCACGTCTCGATGAGGGCGCGACGCTCCCGCATAGGGGTCGCGTAGCCGTAGGCGAGCACGCGGGGCTCGAGCCCGTGCTCGCGCATCGTCTCGCGATACGCCGAGGCACGGTCGTTGCCGGGATGGTCCGTGGCCGTGATGAACACAGCGGACCGACTCCCCCGCGCGATGAGGTGTCCGGTCGCGAGGCGCCCGCCCGTGCGGTTGTCGCTGCGGATCATGGGGATGTCGGGACCCAGACGACGGTCGACCGCGACGATGGGCGCGTCTGCACGGTCGTAGCCCTCGACATCCCGGTTGTGGGTCGAGGTGATGATGCCGTCCACGCGGTTCGCCTGGAGCATCTCGAGATACTCCGCCTCGCGCTCGGCGTTCTCAAGGCAGTCGCAGAGGAGCATCTTGTACCCCTGCGCGGCGAGCTCCCCTTCGATGCGCGAGGCGAGCTCGCCGAAGAACGGATCCGCCACCGTCGGCACGATGAGCCCGACGAGGCGCGATTTCTGCCCGATGAGCGAGCGCGCGATCTCGTTCGGGCGATAGCCGAGCTCGGCGACGGCCTCCGCGACACGTCGACGGATGTCGGCACTGAGGTAGCCGCGATCATTGAGCACGCGCGACACGGTCGTGACGGACACACCCGCGCGGGCGGCGACATCCTGCAGCTTGGGTCGTGACATCGGGCTTCCGGGATCGGGCGGGACAGCGCGGACGGGCCGAGGCCCGGCATCCGTCTTCGAGGCTATCCCACCCGCCCGTCGGACCTCAGTCGGCCAGCGTCACCTGATCGACCATGAGATGGCCCCACGCGCCCGTCGCATCATCGAGGATCTGGAAGTGGGCGACGCGCCCTGCCCACTCGCGCACGTCCCACTCGACGCGACGCAGCTCGGCGGAATCCTCCCCAGTCGCCGTGAGCACCGGCTCGCCGTCGATGAGCAGCTGCACCGACGTCGCGGGGCGCACCCCGAGCGGATGGTTCCCGCCCCCGAGAGCGAAACGCACGAAGTTGCGGTCCAGCACGAAGGGGGGCGAGGTGATGGTGCCGATCGCCGCGTCGCCGCCGCCCGCGTATGTGTCGGCGACCCGCGCACCCACCTGACCGCGCAGAGATGACGTCGTGGGCCCCGCCGTGGCGAAGTCGCCTGTGGCGGTCCAGCCCGGGCCCCAGTCCGCGCCCTCGAAATCTCCGATGAGACGCATCGGACGCTGCACGACACTGCCGAACTCGGTGATCGTGAGGTCGCCGAACACGGCCGGGCCGTCGGATGCGTACAGCGCGATGCCCTCGTCACCGGGAGGAGCGAACACCTGGCTCGACTGCACGAAGCGTCCGTCGTCCACGAACAGCTCGATCGTCGTCCGGTCGACGAGGATGCGGAGGCGGACGGTCTCTGCGGCAGCCTCGACCGGGGTGCGACTCTCGGTCTTCCACGTCCCCGCGGGGTATCCCGTCTGGCCGCGGTTGAGGTAGGCGTAAGTGGACGTGACTCCGACGTCGGCGTGCCGCGTGCCGTCGTCCGAGCGGCGTAACTGCAGCCCGATGTTCGTCGCCTCCTGCCGGGTGATGACCGTCTCGATCTGGTACGCGTCACCGCGGTAGTCCAGGGGGAGGAAGCCGTCGACGACGACGTCACCGAGGCGGGTGTGGTTCGTCGCGATCGACTGCAGGGCCGCGACGGGCTGCGAGACGAGCCGATAGTGCGCTCCGTCGCGGCGTAGGGCGATCTCGCGGGTGATCGAGTCGGTGCCGTTGAAGCCCTCCTCGGTCCACGTCGGCGTGGAGTGGGCGTAGTCCCAATTGTTCATCCAGGCGATCGCATACCGACGATCCAGCGGCGCAGCCGGGTCCTCCCACGTCACCGCGCCGTACCAGTCGAAGCCGTGATCGAGCCACTGCGGTGCCTGCTCGTCGAACGTGAAGGCCGTCCCGTCGTACGAGCCCGTCCAATAGGCGAAGGTGGCGGGCTCGTTGGTCGCGAACCCATTGGCGCTGACCCCGAACACCCACTTGATCGTGCCGTCGTCCGCCCGGAGGGGGAAGAGATCGGGACATTCGATCGTCCCGATCCCCGGATTGACGTACTCCCACGTCCGCGTCCACGTGCGCAGATCATCCGAGGTGTAGAAGCTCACCCGGTCGCGCTCGGCGATGAGGGCGACCCATCGACCGCGTTCAGGATCCCAGACCACCTTCGGGTCGCGGAAGTCCCGGCGTCCCTCGCCAGGGATCACCGGCTGATCGCCGGCGGGCTGGAAGTTGCGCCCGCCGTCTGTGGAGTACCAGAGGAACTGCGCCTGCTGCCCGGAGGCGTTCCGCTTCTGAGCGGGGGTGGGGTGGTCCATCTGCGTGACGAGCATGACGACGGCCCCCTCCCCGAAGCCCGCCGTGTCGTCATGATCGACCACGGCCGATCCCGACCAGAGGTCGTAGTTCGCGTTCGTGCCTTTAGGTGCTGCGACACCCTGGTCGGCGAAGACGACGCCGTCATAGGTGGTCGCCAGCCGCCACGCCGTTCCGAAGTTCGCCGACGGGTCGGCGTCGTAGTCGGCGTTGTAGAGGTAGTAGTAGTGGAACTTTCCGTCGATGAAGACCGGTCGCTGCGGATCGTTCTTCCAGCGGTCAGGCACCGTGAAGTGGTACTGAGCCCGGTACTCGTCGCGCTCCGGCTGCGCGGCGGCCGCGGCGGATGCCGGGGGGCCGGCATCCGCGACGGCCGGTGCGGCGGTCAGGCCGAGCACGGCGAACGCGCCGATGAGTGCTCGGACCGTGCGTGTGTGGGTGTGTGACATCGTCGTCATCCTCGTTTCCCGCCGGCTCGTCGTCGGGCCGGCTCCGTCACCGTTCCTGTCTGCTCCTATGCGTCGGCCGTGGCGACCTCCTGCCGCACAAGGCGCCCTTCGCGCCAGGCGACCGGCATCGGATCGCTGACTCCGCCCACGAAGCGGCCGTCGTCTCCGGTGTTGCGGAACGCGAACAGCAGCCACTGCCCGTCGCTGCGGCGCCGGAGCAGGCGGCCGACGTACAGGCCTTCGTCTGTCACGGGGTACGCGTCGTCGATGCCGAAGGGGCCGAGGATGCTCGGAGCCGGTACGACCCACGTCCCGCCGCGCGACCCTGCGCGCGTCGGCATCGCGTGCTCTTCGAGACAGGAGAACAGCAGGACGGGGCGCCCGTCCACCATTTCGACCTGCAGCACCTCGAGCTGCCCGAAGCCGTCGGCGCTCGGCACCGACAGCGGTGGCCGAAGCTCCCAGTTCCGCAGGTCGGCCGACCACGCGTGCCCGACGACGCCGCGCCCGCGGATCGGACCCTGCGGAGCACGCGCGGTCACGAGCATGTGCCATCCGTCACCGCCCGGGTCTGCGAAGACCCATGGGTCGCGGAAGGCCTCGTCCTGCCACTCATCGCTGTCGAGCGTCTCGTACCAGGGTCCGCGGGCCTCGAGGACTGGCCCGGAGGCCTTGGTCCAGGTGAGAAGATCCGCCGACGTCGCATAGCCCACGCGCTGGACGTTCTTTCCGTTCGCGGCCAGCGAGGCGCCCGTATAGAAGAGGTACCAGGTGCCGTCGGGGTGGCGAACGACCGACCCCGTCCAGGTGGCCAGGTCATCGAAGGCGGGAGCGTCGCTGCGCACGAGGGCGTCGGCGACCTGCGTCCATTCGACGAGGTCGTCCGAGACGGCATGGCCGATCGATGCGCGGTAATGACGGGCGTCGGGGTCCTTCAGGGCCCGCGAGGCGTAGAGGAAGAAGAGGTGGTACTTCTCGCCGTCGTCGGCGAACCAGTAGTCCCACACCCAGGAGCCGGGGAGATCGAACACTGGGGAATCCTTCTGTCGTCGGCACAGACGCGCCGGGGTCGGTGGTGAAGCGAGGAGCGTGCGCGGCAGACCGCGGCCGCGCACGGGGGCGCGCCTAGCCCTTCACGCCGCTCGCGGCGATGCTGCTCACGAACGCGCGCTGGAAGATGAGGAACACGATCAGCACGGGGAGCGTGATGAGTGAGGTGTAAGCCATCACCTCACCCCACGCGGTGTTGAGCTGGAAGAAGTACTGCATGCCGACCATGACCGGGCGCAGTTCCTCCCTCTGCACGACCATGAGGGGCCAGAGGTACTGGTTCCACGCCGGGAGGAACGTCAGGATCGCCACGGTTGCGAAAGCGGGGCCGGACAGCGGCACGATGATGCGCCGGTAGATCGTGAACCAGCTCGCACCGTCGATGCGGGCCGCCTCATCGAGCGACTTCGGGATCGTGGAGAAGTACTGCGTGAACAGGAAGATCGAGAACGCGTTCGCGATGAACGGCACGATCTGCACCTCGTAGGTGTTCAGCCAGCCGAAATCGTACTTCAGCACGCCGCCCTCGAAGACAAGCGTGGGCAGCTGCGCGACCCAGTAGACCATCGGCACGGCGATCGTCTCGAACGGCACGATGAGCGTGGCGATGATGACGGCCAGCACCACAAGCCGTCCCTTCCACGCCAGGCGCGAGAGCGCGAAACCGGCCATCGAATTCACGATGAGTCCGAGTCCGACGGTCAGGACCGTGACGAGGATCGAGTTGAACATGAACTGCGCGACCGGGACGCGGTCGAACACCCCGAAGTAGTTGTCGAGGCTGATGTCGCCGACGGGCAGGAAGGCCATCGGCGAGTCGATGTCCTGCAGGATCTGCGCGTCCGGCTTGAGGCTCGAGACGAACATGAACACGAGCGGGAACAGGAACAGGATGCCGAACAAGGACATCGTGACGTAGAGCAGGACCTTGCCGCGGACGCGGTGCGTCTTCTCGCTCTTGTCCGTGCGCATCGAGGCACGCCCCGTGTCGTGGGTGGTGCGGGTCTGGGTGGCCGACATGGCTCAGTCCTTCTCTCGCGTCAGGCGACGCTGGATGAGCGCGATGATGAGCACGGCGACGAAGAAGATCAGCGAGATCGCGGCGGCGTAGCCGATCTCCTGCTGCTCGTAGCCCTTGCGCACCGCGTGGAAGACGATGGTGGAGGTGGAGTTCACCGGGCCGCCCTGAGTCATGACATCGATCTGCACGAACAGTCCGAGAGCTGCGATCGTGATCGTTACGAGGACGAACACCATGGTGGGGCGCAGGCCCGGCCACGTGACGTTGGTGAACTGACGCCATGGGCTCGCGCCGTCCATCTTGGCGGCTTCGTAAAGCTCCTCGGGGATGGTCTGCAGCCCCGAGAGCCAGATGATCATGTGGAAGCCGACGGCCTGCCAGATGGACAGCACGATGATCGCGCCGAGGGCGGTGTCGGGGTTGTTGAGCCAGTCGGTGCCCGACCACAGCCCGAAGGTGACCGCGTCGATCAACGAGTTGATCAGGCCGTCCCTCTGATACATGAACTTCCACAGGATCGACACCACGACGATCGAGGTGACCACCGGGATGAAGAAGATCACGCGGAAGGCGGTGACGCCGCGCATCCGGCGGTTCACCAGGACGGCGAGGAGCAGTCCGAGTCCCGCTTGGACGGGGACGACGACGAGGGCGAACAGAGCCGTGTTGCCGATCGACTGCACGAACACCGGGTCGGCGGCGAAGGCGCGGATGAAGTTGTCGAATCCCACGAAGCGCGGCGGATTCGGCGAGATCAGGCGCGCGTTGGTGAAGGAGAGCGTGAACGCGAGGACGACGGGAACGACGAGGAACAGCAGGAGGAGCAGCCCCGCGGGGGCCACCATCCCGAGCCCTGCCCAGGTCTCGCGGTTCTTGATGGAGCGGATGCGACGGGTGGCGCGCCGAGGGTGTTCGGCGGCGACCGTCGGTGGAGTGACAGTCATGTGCAGATCTCTCTGAGAAGGCGCCGGCGAGGCTCGCGGAACCTCGCCGGCCCCGTGGATCTCTAGAAGCCGTAGCCGTCGTTCGACGCGATGTTGGCGTCGATCTCGGTCACGGCGCGATTGAGCGTCTCGGTGACATCGGCGCCGTTCATGATGTCTTTCGCGGCCGTCTCGAACGTCGTCGAGATGACGGCGTACGCGGGCGTCTCGGGGCGCAGCACCGCGTACTGCTGCGAGAACTCCACGAAGGGACGCAGGGCGCCGTCCTCGGAGAAGTACTCCGAGGCTGCGGCAGCGCCCTCCGTGGCGGGGATGACGATCTGCTTGTCGGCGAACTCGGTCAGGTACTTGTCCTGGAAGCTGAACTCGAGGTACTCGCGCGCCCCGTCGGCGTCGTTGCACGCGGACGAGATCGCCCACTGCCACGAACCGCCACCGATCTTGGGGCCCTGGCCGAGGTCCGGCGGAGGCAGGATGAGGAGGTCGTCGCCCACGGCGTCGAGCGCCGCCACAGCGTTCCAGACGCCCGTGTAGCTGAGCGCCACCTCGTCGTCCACGAACTCCTGGTTGCCGATCGTGCCGCCGGCGTCGGCATAGCCATCGGCGAAGAGGCTCGCGAACCACTCACCCCAGGCGACGGCATCCGTTCCGTTGAGCGCGCCGTCGGCGGTGAGCATGGTGGAGCGGTCGATGAGGTCGCCGCCGAAGCTCTGCAGGAACGGCGAGTAGGCGTAGGGCCACCACTCCCCCGTGTCCTCGGCGCCGATGTCGATGGGCGTCTCGTAGCCCGCCGCCTTGAGGGCCGCCAGTGCCTCGCCGAACTCGTCCTGAGTCCAAGGCTCGTCAACGGTGGGGATGCGGATGCCGTTCTCGGTGAGCACCGACTCCCGCGCGAAGATCGCGAGGGCGGCGTCCCAGTAGCCGGCGGAGTAGATCTCGTCGTCCCAGACGCCCACGGCTGTGGGAAGGAGCGAGTCGGTGATCTCCGTCGGGAGGCCGAGCGGCTGCAGATAGCCCGCCCACGCCCAGTTCGGCATGATCGGACCGTCGAGGTCGAGGAGGCAGGGGAGATCGCCGGAGGCGGCGGCCGCCACGATCGCGTCGTTGTACGCGCCCTGCGGGAACGACTCGTGCACGACCTCATACTGCTCCTGCGAGTCGTTGAAGTCGGAGATGATCTGCTCGTAGACGGCGAGCTCCGCTTCATTGCCCGCGGAGTGCGTCCACATGGTGAGCTGCGTGCGACCGTCTGCGGTGGTCGACCCGCCCTGTCCCGCCTGGCCGCAGCCGGTCAGCGCGAGCGCGCCGACCAGTCCGGCCGACACGAAGATCGGCGTCCTTCTACGCATAATTGTGGTTTCCTTCTCTTGGTGACCCGCGCCCGCGTGGGTCATCGATCGATGGCTGCTTCCGGCAGCCGGTCGGTGTGCGAAGCCCGTCGCCGGTTCGGTTTGGCGACTTGCGCCGGCGGCGGGCCCACGGAGTCTCGTCGGATGACGGGACACTCCATCTGGTGTGCGGCGTCCTGGTCCCCTTCCGCGCGGACGCCGA
This sequence comes from Microbacterium aurantiacum, assembly GCF_031625015.1. NCBI lineage: Bacteria > Bacillati > Actinomycetota > Actinomycetes > Micrococcales > Microbacteriaceae > Microbacterium > Microbacterium aurantiacum. The sequence goes on along the minus strand of NZ_JAHWXH010000001.1, from coordinate 1,450,630 downwards.
GCGCGACCTCCATCGCCCAGCGCCCCATTTCGTAGTGGGGCAGGGCGACAGTGGTGAGTGGAGGATCTTGCTCCGCCGCGATCAGCTGCTGGTCGTCGTAGCCGACGATCGACAGGTCGCGCGGAATCTCGAGCCCGCGATGGTGAGCGGCGGTGTAGACGCCACCCGCCATGCGGTCGTTGAAGCAGAAGATCGCGGTCGGCCGTTGCTCTTCCGGAAGGTCGAGGAGATGCTCGGCGGCACCGCGCCCTCCGTGAGCGGAGGTCTCACCGCTGACGTGCAGCGCGGGATCGACGCGGATGCCGGCTTCGGCGAGCACGGAGAGATACCCCTCGTGGCGAAGCCCCGAGGCGATGGGGGTGTCGCTGGTGTCGAGGTAGGCGATGCGACGGTGTCCGGCGCGCACGAGCTCGCGCACCGCGGCCGCGCCTCCCGCGCGATCATCGGGGACGACGCTGCGGAACCCCCCGCCGGCGGGGCGGCAGTCCAGGAACACCGTGCCGGCCGGGAGACCGGCAGGTGCCTCGAGGATCTGATGCCACATGCTCGCGTAGATCATCGCGTCGACCCGCTGCGCGGAGAGCGCGGCGATGGCCTCGTGCTCGATCTGCGCATCCCCGCCCGTGTCGATGAGGAAGACCAGGTGTCCGACGGCGCGCGCGGCATCCTGCGCCCCCGCCAGCATCCTTCCCGCGAAGGGCGTCGTCGCGATGTGATCCGAGATGAGTCCGACCGTCCGTGTCTGCTGCGTGCGCAGGCCCCGTGCGACCGAGCTCGGCGTGTAGCCGACGGCCCGCGCAGCCTCCCGCACCCGAAGGCGGGTGTCGGCGGAGATCCGGGATTCGACGTCGTTCAAGACGAGGGAGACCGTAGTGACGGACACCCCCGCAGCTGCGGCGACATCGGAGATCCTGGGTCGCGTCATCGTTCTCACCTCCTCGTGATAAATCGATTTATCCTGCGTGCGACGAGTATGCGTCACGCCAGGGATCGACGTCAAGACCTTCTTCGATTCGCCGACGGGTCCGGGGGCGGGCGGACGGCGGCTCGGGCCGGAAGCATCTGGGCGTCGAGGAGGGATTCCTCCCCCGGAAGAAGCGGGGATCGGCTGGAGTTCCTCGCGCCGAAGTGAGCCTTCGGGACGATCGGGTCACTCCCGCGCGGATGTCGCACCGCGTGGCCCTCGCCTCCTCGCCGGACCCACGGCGCGCAACCAGCTCATCCGAATCGACGACGGAGGCGCCGGCGCCTCCGGCCACCCCCGCGAGCTCGCACGGATGACCGACGAAGCCGACGGAATGTCCACGATGAGGGGAGCGGTCGGAGGCGACAGCGGCGCCGCATTGCTGCACGCCCTCGGGCGCATCAGAGCCCGGTTGGCCGCTGAGGACATGCGCAGTTTCCTCCCCGGGAGGGCACCCCACAGGCGCACGGAGGATCAGCGGGGCGCGGACGCCTTCATCCTCGTCGCCGATCGAGTGACCGACGCTCTGAGCGCGTGGCGCGACCGACCATAGGTCGACGGCAGCGTGGGCTTGGGCTGAGGGGCAGCTGTCCAGGAATTTCCGGCGGAGACGGAGGGATTTGAACCCTCGGTCCCCGTGAGGGGACTCCACCTTAGCAGGGTGAAGATGCGATGGTCGCCGGTGGTGGCGTGAACGCTGCGCAGTTCCTGTTCATGTGTTGGTTCAGGCGCTCAGCCTGGACTTTTCTCCCCGGAACGACGTCGCTCGCCACACTCAATCGCCGTGGTAGGACACTCCTCACACAACATCCGCGAGACGCTCGGGGACCCGTGGGGGACCCTCAGTTCGCCGTCCCGCGACCGCCGTACTCCGACCGTCTGCGGTGGGATGAGATTTCCCGGAACCACTGGCTTGTCTAGAACAAGACGAGGTTGATGCCTCACATCAGCGACCGTGAATTGTTCGCGACGGAGGACTACCAGCGGTAAAGGACGCCAGGGCCTTCCTCGCGGTCTCCACTCGGCGCCTCGACCGTCCATCCATGCCCCCGCAGCACCTCTGCTGCCTCGTCTTGGAGGTCGCGGACGGTCGAGCGAAACTGCATACGCCGCCACTTCGCTCGGCCGGCACGCACGGCCGTCTCCCATCCTGAGTTGTGGTCGATGCCGAATTCACGCACCAAGAACTCGAGAACATCCTCCATACATGGGCGAAACCGTTCACCGCCGACCGGGAAATGCAGTGATGACATGTCGTGCGGCTTGCGCACCACGTCGGCCCTGACGGCGTGTGCGCGCCCCAATAGATGAGACAGCGAGCCCCGGTCTGCGTGTACGTGCCAGTGCGACAGCGGAGCGGATTCAGACACCGCTGCGTCAAACTCTTGGCGCACAAGCGGGGTGCGATCAAGCGTGGAGTGCACGGCGATCTTCGATCGCCAAGCTTTCAGGTACTTTCCGGAGCTGTCGAGTCCCAGATATACCTGCACGCCGAGTGTGGCCAGTTGTTCTCCGTCGACAAAGAGGGGGACGCGCTGATGGGCCGGTTCGTCGCCCGCAGGTCTCACGACGTAACGCCCGCCGTGCGCGACGGAGACGATCTGAAACTCTCCGGGCAACACTCCCGCAATCGTGTCCTGCATCTCCTGGGCAAATGTGGCCGCGCGGGAATGCAGATCGATCATGTGGCGGTCAGTCGTCCGCACCGAGGAGGAACTCGATCTCGTCGAGCTCTTCCTTCGCTTCCCATTCTTCGGTCGAGAGACTACGCGTAGTGTGAGCCAACTCGAACCCGCTCTCATCCAAGTCAATACGTCGCAGGATCTCGACGCGGCGAGCGAGCAACTCATCACGAGAGACGTCGATTACGGGTGCCATGGCATCCTCCTGTGCTCGATGAGTTTCACAGTAGACCACCAACCTCGGACATCGCTTTACGTAACGTCGCGCGGTGCGCGCCGAAGCGACCGTAGAGATGGTGGACTTCCCCATCCAATTACGACGTCGTCGCGACGGTCTCGAATTCGGCTGCGGCAGCGTCGCTTGTGGGGTCGACGAGCATCGCCTCGAGAACCGAGGGGTGCGCTGTGATGTGCCGCACGCCCGCGAGCGCGAGATCGGACGCGACCTCCGGTGTGCGCACACTCGCGACGAGCGCATGGGTGTCCGACCCCTCGAGGGCACGGTGCATGCGCGCGATGAGGTCGAGAGCGTCCACGCCGGAATCGCCCAACCGTCCGAAGTATGGAGCGATGTAGCGCGCACCGATCGCCGCTGACGCAACGGCCTGCGCGACGCTGTAGACCGCCGTCATCAGCACCGGGATGCCGTCCCTCGCGCACTCCGCGGCGACGCGGAATCCGATCGCGGTCGCCGGGATCTTCACGACGACCTCGGAGCCGAGGTTGCGGATCGCGGCCGCCGCGGCTCGCATCTCTTCACGCGTCGCGCCGGTTGCCTGGAAGAAGATCTCCTCGGCACCGGCAGCGAGGAACCTGCGATGCAATTCGGGGATGTCGCGCGTGCCGTACCCGCTCTTGTGCAGGATCGTCGGGTTGGTCGTGACCCCGGAGATGAGCCCGTCTTCGAGGATGCGGGTGACCGAATCGACGTCGGCGCTATCGGCGTACAGCTTCACGAGGCTCCTTCTGCTCGGTGAGGGACGTCTCGGCCGACGGGCGCGGCACACCCGGCCCGTCGACGAGGCTGCGGTATCGCTCGCGTGCGACGCCGTAAGCGTCGCCTCGTGGAGACGTCGAGGTCGCTGTGGCGGGCGCCCAGGCGTCGCGCACCTCGGTTACGACGCCGCCAGCGAGCACGGCGGCCGCCTGGATGCACGCACCCCGGGCGGTTGCCTCGGCGAGGTCTTTTGTCAGCACCGGGGTCTGCAGGATGTCGGCGAGGAACTGCCGATACGCGGGCGACTTCGCGCCGCCGCCGACGACCGTCACGGAGCCGTCGGCGCGAGCGCCCGCGGCGCGGATCGCGTCGTGCCCCGCGACGAGACCGAACAGCACGCCCTCGAACGCCGCGCGGGCGATGTCGCCGCGCGTTGTCGCGGTCGTGAGCCCGCCCAGGACGCCGGTCGCTGAGGGCCGGTTCGGGGTGCGTTCCCCGTCGAGGTAGGCGAGCATGATCGGGCGGTCGTAGCGATCGGGGGCGGCGAGCGCGAGGGCTGCGAGTTCGTCGAGCGACACCCCGAGCCAACCGGCGGCGGCATCTGTGACCTTCGTGGAGTTCAGCGTGCACGCCAGCGGCAGGTATCCGCCGGCCGCATCGGCGACGCCGTCGACGTCGCCGCGCGGGTCGAAGACCGGCAGGGCCGATTCGGTGAGCACGACGCCTGAGGTGCCGAGGCTGTAGACCACGTCGCCCTCGCGCATGCCGACGCCGAGTGCGCCGGCATGCTGGTCGCCGGCGCCGGGTCCGACGACGACGTCCGGTCGCAGCCCCAGAGCGGCGGCGACGGAGGCGCGGATGCGGCCCGCAGACTCGTCAGGGCCGAGCACCTCTGGGAGGAGAGCAGACCAGTCGGGCCCGCGCGCGACGAAATCGTCGAGGAGATCGGTGCGCCATCGACCCTCGTGCGCGGCGAAGTAGCCGGTGCCCGAGGCATCCGATCGGTCGGTGACGGCGCGACCGGTCAGCCGGTACGTGAGATAGTCGTGCGGCACCAGGATGCGGCGCATGCGTTCGAGCAGGTGCGGCTCGTGGTCAGCGACCCACGCGAGCTTGCTGATCGTGAACGCCGCCGTCGGGACCGAGCCAACCGCACTCGCCCACTCCCCCATGCCCAGGGCGCCCACCATGTGCGCGGCCTGCGGCGCGGAGTCGGTGTCGTTCCAGAGCTTCGCCGCGCGGAGGGGACGGTCGTCGTCGCCGAGCATCACGAGGCCGTGGCATTGTGCGGCGACGCTGATCGCGGCGATGTCGGCGGCCCCGATCTGCGCGTCGGCGATGGCACGACCGAGGGCGATCTCGAACGCGTCCCACCAGGCTTCCGGGTGCTGTTCGCTCAGCGGCGGGAAGGTGGCGGGGTGCGGCGACCGCCCCGTTCCGCGAAGTGCGCCAGTGTCGGCATCGCGGAGCTCCACAGTGCAGGACTGCGTGGAACTGTCCACGCCCGCGACGATGCTCATCTTCTTATCCTGCGTGGTGTCAGGCGGAGGCGGGCGATTCGATGCCGTCCAGCGGTGCGGGCAGATCGGTGATGAGTCCGACGGCGCCCGCAGGGTGGGTCTCGAGGACCTGGTCCCAGCCGTAGCCGCGGCGGCGCATGAGGATGTTCGCGAGAGCGTCGCCCCACACGGCGGTGACGAGCGTGCTACCCATCGCGATCACGCCGCCCGGGTCGCCCTCGCCGGCGGTGGTGAGCACGACGGTGATGTCGGCGAGGCGTCCGAGAGCGGAATCCGGCTCGGCGGTGAGTGCGACGACCTTGACCGAGCGGCGCTGCGCTCGGGTGGAGAAGTCGTTGATCTCGGCCGACTCGCCACCGCGCGAGATCGAGATGAGCACGTCGCCGGGGGCGAGCGCGCCCATCGTGCCGTGCAATGCGTCCATGGGGTGGATGAAGGTGGACGGCGTTCCGCAGACGGCGAGCAAATGCGCCATGCGGCGGGCGACGGCGCCGGAGGTGCCTGACCCGGTGACGAACACCTTGCCCTGGCAGTTCTCGAGCAGTTCGACGACCTCGGTGAACGTGTCGTCGATCTGATCGGCGACGGCGAGGACGGCGGCGCCTTCGTTGGTGACGACGAGGCGGGCGGCGTCGAGGAGGGAGGAGTCAGTGGTCATGAGGGGTTCTTTCGCTCAGGCGAGGTCCCACGCGGCGTGGCGCAGGGACGCGGGGGTCAGGGAGTCGGGGTCGAGTACGGTGCCGTCGGCGGTGCCGTTGCTCATCACGATGACGTCGTCGGAGACCTCGCAGATCTCTTCCTCCTCGCTGGAGACGACGATGACGGTGAGGCCTTCTTCATGGGCGAGGCGTCGCACCATCTGGTGGATGTCGGCCTTGACGCCGAGGTCGACGCCCTTGGTGGGCTCATCCAGCAGGAGCACCTTCGGGTTCTGAGCGAGGGCGCGGGCGAGCAGCACTTTCTGCTGGTTGCCGCCGGAGAGTCGCTCGATCGGGCCGGTGCGGTCGCCCTTCACCTTGAGCTGATCCATGTACTCGGTCGCGATGCCTTTGAGCCGGGCACGGTCGAGCCGACCCCACCGGTACGCGCGGCGCAGCACCGGCAGCATGGCGTTGAGCGAAGAGTCGAGCTGCGGCACGATGCCGTCGGTCTTGCGCTCCTCGGTGACGTAGACGACGCCGGCCTTCATGGCGTCGTGCGGTCCGCGTGGGGTGAACGGCTTGTCGAACAGGGTGATCTTGCCGCCCTTGACGGGGTCGAGGCCGACGAGGGTGCGCAAGAGCTCGGTGCGGCCCGATCCGACGAGGCCGTAGATCCCGAGCACACGTCCGGAATGGGCGCGCAGTGTCACGTCGGTGAGCGCGCCGGTGCGGAGCCCGTCGACGGCCACGGTGACGGGGCGCGTGGATTCGGTCGCTTCGCGGGGAGGACGCGCGTGGCGGTCGACGAGCTCGGCGGCCTCCTCGCCTGCGATCGCGGTGATGACCTCTTGGCGCGAGACCTCGCTCACCTTCGCGTCGATGCGCACGTGTCCATCGACGAGGGCGACGACACGGGAGGCGACGGCGTACAGCTCTTCGAGTTTGTGGTCGACGAGGATGATGCCGATGCCGCGGTTCGACAGCGATTTCACGATGTCGAGGAAGCGGTCGACCTGGGCTCCTTCGAGGCTCGTCGTCGGCTCGTCGAGCAGGAGGAACCGGGCGTTGCGGTGCGTGGCGATCGCGATTTCCAGGAGTTGGCGGGTCGCGACGGGGTAGCTGCCGACCTTCGCGTCGGGGTCGACGTCGAGACCGAACTCGGTGGTGAGCGCACGGGTGCGCTCACGCATCTCGTCCTTGCTGAGCAGTCCCGCCTTGGTGCGTTCGTGCCCGAGGAACGCGTTCTGCGCGACGGTAAGGTTCGGCAGGAGCGAGAGCTCCTGGTAGACCGTCGCGATCCCGGCGTGCAGCGCGTCGACGGGCGAGCCGAGGGTCTTCGGCTCACCGTCGAGGAGCACGGCACCCGAGACGGGCTTGATTGCTCCCGAGATGACCCGCATGAGGGTGGACTTGCCGGCACCGTTGTGGCCGACCAGTCCGATCACCTCGCCGGGGCGGACGGCGATGGACACGCCTTTCAGCACCGTCACGCCCGAGTAGCTCATGACGACATCGCGGACTTCGAGGCCTGATCCGGCCGCTCCGTCCATCGCGGCGCCGGTCGCCGCATCCATCGCCGCCATGTCAGCCGACCTCGCCCGGTGCGGGGGTCTCGCCGGTGACGAACAGCTTCAGCGGGAGGAGGATCTCCGCTTCAGGAGTGTCGCCGTCGACGAAGCCACGGATCTGGTCGATGACCTGCTGACCGTACGACTCGGGCTCCTGGGCGACGCAGCCCTTGTACTGTCCTTCGAGCGGCTCCTCCGAGGCGCAGAAGCCGTAGAGCTGCACGTCGGGGTGTCCTTCGAGACCCTGCAGGGCGCCGTAGGTACCGGGGCCGGTGCTGGCGAAGATGACGTTGATGTCGGGGTTGCCGCTGAGCATTTCGGTGGTCGCGGCGAGGCTGTCATCCGGCTTCACGTTGCCGTCGACCTTGGCGACGACCGTGGCGTTGGCATCGGAGGAGATGCCCTCCTCGAAGCCCTCGTCGCGCTGGACGGTAGGCACTTCGTCGGGCTCGGTGACGAAGCCGATGTTCAGTTCGGCGTCGGCGCCCAGGTCGGCGAGCACCTGCTCGGCCATCTGCTGACCGCCCGCGGCGTTGTCGGCGCCGAGGTACTGCACGATCGATGCGCCCTGCGCTTCGAGGGCATCGGGCGAGACCGTGACGTTGACGGTGAACACCGGCACGCCGGCGTCGTTGGCCGCCTTTACGATCGCCGCCGCCGGTTCGGACTTCACAGCGTTGAGCGCCAGCGCGCACGGCTGCTTCTGCAGCATCGACTGCACCTGCGACAGCTGCGCGGCGTCGTCATCGTTGGCGACCTGCACCTCGACCTCGAAGCCCTGTTCCTCGCCCTGCTGCTCGAAGCCCTGCTTCATGGCGACGTAGTAGGGGTTGGTGAGGTTGGGCAGGGCGACCGCGATGTAGGGGGTCTCCTCGTCGCACGCGGCGGGGCGGGGGATCGAACCGTCGTCGGCGGTGGGCGCGGTGCCCGTACCGGTGTCAATGGCACCGGCACATCCGGTGAGCAGCAGCAGGATGCCGGCTGCCGCGGCGGTCAGTGTGATGCGTCGTCGCATGATTGCTCCTTGGTGGGTGATGACGAATGAGCCTCTGATGGATGCGGCGGGTCGGCCCTGCCCCGCCGCAGACGGTCAGTGAGTTGAACGCGTGGGCTGCGCGGCTGCACTCGGCGCGGTACCGGATGGCGTCGCGAGAGCCGGAGCACCGCCGGCCGGACCCGAGTCCTGTCCCGGCGAGCGCCGCAGCCGGCCGAGGAGAGCGGCGAACGAGAGCTGGCGGCGGTGGGTGTCGATGATGACGCCGCCGAGGATGATCAGGCCGATAACGAGGGGCTGCCAGTAACTCTGCACGCCGACCACGTTCATGCCGTTCGACACGGTCGCGATGAGCACCGCACCCAGCAGAGCTCCGCCGATCGAGCCGATGCCGCCGAAGAGGCTGACACCGCCGACGACGGCGGCCGCGATCGAGTAGAACAGTTCGTTGCCCGAGCCCGCGCTGGGGTATCCGACCATGAGGCGGCTGGTCACGATGAGTCCACCCATCGCCGCGCACAGACCACTCAGCGCATAGGCGAGCAGGATGACCCGGCCGCTGTTCACACCGGCGAGACGGCTGGTCTCGGCGTTTCCGCCGACGGCGTAGATGTGCACGCCGGTCGCGGTGAAGCGCAGTACGAAGCCGAAGATGATCGCGGCGACGGCCACGAGGATGACCGGCATCGGAATGCCGAAGATCGAGCCGCGGCCGATGATCGCGAAGAAGGGGTCGGCCACGTTGACCGAGCTTGCGCCGGTGAGAATGAGCGGGATGCTGGCGGCGACGCCGAACGTCGCGAACGTGACGATGAACGGCGGCAGCTTCAGGTAGTAGATGAACGCACCGTTGAGTGCGCCGACGATCAGTCCGATCGCGATGGCGATCAGCACGGCCGACCACCAGGGAAGGCCCGCCTGCATCGACAGAGCGGCGACCATCCCGGTGAGGGCGACGTTCGATCCCGTCGACAGGTCGATGCCACCGGTCAGCAGCACAAAGGTCTGGCCGAGGGCGAGGAACGCGATCACTGCGCCGTTGAGCAGCAGCACCTGCGCATTCTCGATCGTGCGGAAGTTCGGCGAGAGGAGGCTGAACGCGAGCACGACCAGCACCAGCACGGCAGCGATTCCCACCTCATTAGGTACTCGACGTCGCATCGTTCTCTGCCTCCTTGCAGCCGCTCACCGGCATTGGCTTCTTGTGCTCATATGAGCACGTATGGCGCCCATATGTGCAATACTAGGTTGGCATTGCGAAATCCGCAACCGAGTGAAGAAGGGTGCCGCCGTTGGCACGCGCACGATCGAACCCGTCCGACGATCTGACCGTCGAGGAACGCAGTCGCCTCCTCGCGGTCGCCCGCCGCTTCTACCTCGAAGACCGCAGCAAGATCGAGATCGCCGCAGAACTCGACATTTCGCGGTTCAAGGTCGCCCGCATGATCGAGCTCGCACGCGCTCAAGGGCTGGTCACCATCACCCTCAACGACGACGGCGCTCTGGATTGGGACCTCTCCCAGCAGCTCGCCGAGCACCTGGGGCTCTCCGAGGTGGTCGTCGTGCACGCGAACGGCGACGACGCGCAGGTGCGCCACCGCGTCGCGACAGCCGGCGCCGAATTCCTCAGCTCGACACTGCGCGACGGCGAAGTGCTCGGCATGGCGTGGGGCCGCACACTCAGCGCGCTGACGACGGCGCTCCCCCGCCTCCCCCGCATGTCGATCGTGCAGCTCACCGGCGCGGCCGGATCCGACCTCGGGCAGTCTCCGGTCGAGCTCGTGCGCCTGATCGCGCAGAACTCGGGCGGTTCGGCGCATCCGATCTTCGCGCCTCTCGTGGTCGAGACCGCCGAGACCGCCCGTTCACTGCGCCAGCAACCCGACATCGCCCGCGCGATCGCGATGTTCACCGACGTGACGACCGCGCTGGTCTCGGTCGGGTCATGGAACCCGCCCGACTCGCAGCTCTACGAGTTCCTCCCTTCTGCCGAGCGCGATGATCTGGTGCAACGCGGTGTGGCCGCGGAGGTGTCGGCGACGCTGCTATCGGCCGACGGCACCGCGGTCGCCGACGATTTCGCCGACCGGACGATCGCCGTCACCTCCGCACAGTTGCGCGCGATTCCGCGCGTTCTCGCCGTCGCGGCCGGAGCCCGCAAGGCGGGAGCCGTCGCGGCCGTCGCCCGGGCCGGGCTCATCACGGGCCTCGTGACCGATCATTCCCTCGCCGAGGCCGCCCTTGCCGGCCCGCCGGCGCGGCGGAGGGCCGGCGCATGACGTTGCGCCTCGCGGGCTCGCTCTGGTCTGTTCCGACCGAGACCGTGCGCAGCGAGGCCGCCCGCCTCGCCGAAGCCGGTCTCACCGTCTGGCATTGGGACCGTGCCGACGGAACTCTGGGCCCCGCGGGCGGTTTCTCCGCCGAGACCGCGCGCGAGATCGCGGAGGCCACCGGCATCCGTTCGGAAGCGCACCTCATGCTCATCGATCCCCGCGACGAGCTCGACGCTTGGACGGCCTTCGCCGAACTCGTGGTCGTTCATGTCGAGAGCCCGCACTGGCGCGAGGCCGTCGACCGTATCCGCGCGTCCGGTGCGCGCGCCGGGGTGGCCGTCTCGCCAGGTAGCGCCGTGCCGGACGAACTCGCAGGTGACCTCGCCGTGCTGGTCATGACGGTCGCACCCGGAAACGCGGGAACGGGCTTCCTCGAAGACCGTCTTCCGCTCCTCGAGGAAGTCGCGCGACACCCGCTTCGCGGGATCGACGGGAGCGCCGACCTCGCGCGCGGCCGGACCGCTCAGTCGCACGGCGCGAACTGGATCGTCAGCGGGACAGCGCTGACGAGTGCGACCGACCCTCACGCCTGGCTCGAGGCTTTGACCGCCGTCGACGCATAGTCAGCGGTCATCGATCTCGGCGAGGGTGGGAGGATTCGCGCCGTGGCGCGAGACGGTGATCGCGGCGGCGGCGGCGCACCGCGATCCGAGCGCTTGGAGCGCGCGCGAAGATCGCAGGTGCGCGCGGGCGGCCGCCGGTCCGGCGAGCCGCGCGAGCTCGTGCACGAGCATCGCCATGTATGAATCGCCGGCGCCGATCGTGTCGGCCACGTCGGCAGCGGCCGCCGGCACCGCGATCCGCTCCTCGGCGATCGCGAGCGTCGAACCCCGCGAACCGGCGGTGACCACGACGAGCCACGGCCCTGCGGCGAGCAGCCGCTCGATGGCGTCGCCACCGGGGAAGAGCCATTGCGCGTCCTCGTCCGACAGCTTGAGCACATCGCACTGGGCAGCGACGGCCAGAATGCGGGCGCGCGCCGCGTCGGCATCGTCGATGAGTCCCGGCCGGACGTTCGGGTCGAATGTCACGAGCGCGCCGCGTCGACGGGCCGCTCGTATCAACGCGAGCGAGGTTTCGCAGCCGGGCTCGAGATACGTGGCGATCGATCCGGTGTGCACCAGCGAGGGCGAGCCGAGTGCGGCATCCGGCGGCAGCACCCACCGGATGTCGAAGTCGTAGTCGGCGCTCCCGTCGGCGTTCAGGCGGGCCCGCGCCGTCGCCGTCGCGTCGAGGGCCCACGATTCGGGTCGGACGATGACGCCCGCCGATGCGAGGTGCGCGGCGATGCGCCGGCCTCCGTCATCCTCGGCCAGCGCCGTGAGCAGTTCAACCGCGTCGCCGAGGCGTCCGAGTCCCAGCGCGACGTTCGCGGGAGACCCTCCGACATGGCTGTCGCGCCGGGGAGGCGCCGAGCGCTCGTCGATGGTGAGATCGATCAGCGCCTCCCCTATGACGAGGATGCTCACTCGGACGTGGACTCCGCCGTCGCGGGAGCAACGTGGCGGCTCACGTCGCCGTACACCTCGCGCGCCGGAGCGATGGGCCCGCCGTTGCCGATCTCGTACACGAGGCCGAGCGCGTCTTTCGTGTCGAAGTAGTAGTGCACGTCCTGATCGATCCAACCCGTCTGTACGACGGGGTACCCGGCGTCTTCGAAGTGCTTGACCACGGCCGGAATGTCTTCGTCGGGCATCACGTCCTTGATGTGGTGCAGTCCCTCGCCGTATTCCTCGAGGTGTTTCCAGTAGATGTTCGGTCCGGCGATGGGCTGGATGAGCTCGAACTCCATCGGCCCGCTCCAGCACACGGCGCAGATGAAGTCGAACGGCTCGGTGACCGGCTCGCCCATGTAGCGGAAGTCGCGGACGGTCTCCTGCGTGAAGTGACGCACGTCCCAGGGGCCGATGCCGAGCAGCGCCGACCATTCGTCCATCGCCTTGTAGACGTCTTTGACGACGAGCGCGATCTGCTTGTAGTTCCTCATGATGTGCCTCTCTGCAAGATGGGTTTTGTCGGTCAGTCGAGTTCGACGGGGGCGCCGGTCTCGATGGAGGCGAGCCACGCCTCCACGACGCGCGTGGTGGCGTGCGAGTCGCTCAGGCTGCGCCTGAGCGGGACGCCCGTGCGAATCGCTTCGCTGAGGTTCTGGATCTCCCCGGCGTACGTGTCCGCGTATTCGAAGGTCTCGACCTGCGGCTCGACGTCGTCGAGGAAGATCTCGTCGCCGAAGCGGTGCGACAGCAGGCGCGTGTACGGCTCACCGCGCATCCCGGTGCCCGGCAGAGAGATCCAGCCGTCGGTGCCGACGAGCTCGACCTGGCTCATGGGGTTCACATAGTCGAACGACACGTGCAGCGCCGCGGTGCGTCCGCCGGAGAAAGAGAGCAGCGCCTCCGCCGAGGTCTCGACATGCTCACCGGGCCGCTTCCATCCCGTACCGACGATGCGCACCGGCTCCTCGCCGAACAACTCGCGACTCATGTCAATGGCGTAGCAGCCCATGTCCCAGACGACGCCGCCGCCGACCTTCGGGTCGAAGCGGATGTTGTACCCGTCGTAGAACTGCTTGAAGCCGAGTCCGACGCGTGCCACGCGAGGTTCGCCCACGGCACCCTCGCGCACGAGATCGATCGCACGGTTCCAGCGCGGCGCGAAACGGTACATGAAGGCCTCCATGACCAGGCGGCCCGCGTCATCCGCCGCCTTCTGGATCTCGGCCACATCGGACGAACTCAGCGCGATCGGTTTCTCGCACAGCACGTGCTTGCCCGCCCGCAGCGCCTTGATCGTCCACTCCGCGTGCGCCGAGTTGGGAAGCGGGATGTAGACGGCCTCGATGTCGGGGTCGGCAAGGATGGCGTCGTACGAGGCGTACGAGCGGGGTGCACCCCAGCGCGCCGCGTCCTGCTCGGCCACGCCGGCGCGACGGCTCGCGATGCCGAGCAGCTCCGCCCCGGGGGCACGCAGGATGCCGGGGAGCGTGGCCTCGTTGATGCCGGCGACGCCGAGCACGCCCCATCGGACAGGTTGGTCAACCATGGGTGGTCTCCTTCTGAGAGGTGGTCGAGGACTGCGCGGAGGCGCGCCTCGGACGATCGAGCAGGCGGCGCAGATCCCATCCGCGAAGGAAGAAGCCGAGGCCCATGACCGCGATGAGGATCACGCCCTGCACGATCTGGTAGGTGAACTGGCTAAGGCCGAGCAGGTTGAAACCGCTCGACACCATCTGGAGGGTGATCGCCGCGACGACGACACCGACGATCGTGCCGTGTCCGCCGTTCGGGTTGGTGCCGCCGAGCACCGCGATCACGATCGCGAGCAGCAGGTACGACGATCCGTAGTCGGGACTCGCGCTCGCCGACCGCGCGGCGATCACGAGACCGGCGATCGCGGAGATCACGCCGCACAGGGTGTAGGTGGCCAGCAGCACGCGATCTGTGGGTACCCCCGCGAACCGTGCGGCCTCGGCGTTGGATCCCAGCACGTAGATGCGGAATCCGAGCGGGCGCAGCGCCATGACCACCGCGATCACCACGGCGACCACGACGAAGACGACGAACGGCAGCGGGATGCCGAGGAGATACTGGGTGCCCAGCGCGAGGAACGACGCCGGCATCCCGTAGACCGATTCGCCGCTCGTCCACCCGACGGCCAGGCCGTTGAACAAGGTCATCGTGCCGAGCGTGGCGAGGATCGGACTGACCCGGAGCTTCGTGATGATGAGGCCGTTGATCGCACCGCAGACCGCTCCCGTGAGCAGCCCCGCCGCGGCGCACACGACCGTGAGCCCCGCCGCCGAGGCCGCATCGGCGTTCGCGGCACCGGTCGCCACGAACAGCTGGGCGGTCACGAGCGCCGAGAGGTTGCCCACCGACACGATCGACAGGTCGATGCCCGCGGTGTACATCGAGATCGCGATGACGAGGCTGAAGAGCCCGATCTCGGCGACTTGGAAGGCCATCGACTGCACGTTCACGATGCCCGCGAACCGCGGTGTGAGCATCGAGAAGAGCAGCGCGACCGCCACGGCGAAGGCGATGAGCCCGATGAGCCCCCGGTCTCCGAAGCGCCGGCGCACGGGGCGTGCGTTCGCCTGGGCGAGAGTGGTCGTCGTCATGCGGCACCTCCGGCCGTCGCGGGTTCGGGTGCGTCGAGCGGGCGCCTGGCGCGGCGGCCCCGCCAGGCCTGAGCCGTGACGCCGATGAGGAGCATCGCGCCGACGGCGGCACGCTGCCAGAAGCTCGGCACTCCCAGCAGTACGAGCGAGTTGTTGATGAGCGACACCAGCACAACGCCGAGCACGGTGCCCAGCACCGACCCGCGTCCGCCGAAGATCGAGGCGCCGCCGAGGACGACGGCGGCGATGACGTCGAGTTCGCCGCCGACGAGGGCGTAGGGGTCGGCCTCGCGCACCAGGATGATGTGCACCAGACCGCCGACGCCCGCGAGCACTCCGGCGAGCGCGTAGACGCCGACCTGGATGCGAGCGACGGGGTAGCCGGCCCGCCGGGCGAACTCCGCGTGCCCGCCGATCGCGTAGATCCCGCGACCGAAGGTCGTGTACCGCAGCACCACGGCGATGAGCGCGGCGATGACGACGACGGGCACGAACAGCGCACTGAGCGGGGTGTTGCTCGAGCCGCCCACGACGAGGAGGTAGCTCGTCGACAGATCGCCGGTGGTCGCGGGGAGCTCGCTCAGGACGCGCGATCCGACGTAGGTGATGAGCACGCCGCGGATGATGCCTTGGGTGCCGAGCGTGGCGATGAGCGTCGGGATGCGCAGCCCCACCACGGCGAGCGCGTTGAGCAGGCCGAGTCCGAGGCCGATCGCGCCGGCGACGACGAACGGCACGATAACGGGGGCGGAGCCGAGGCCGGTCGCCGTCACCGCCTGCATCGTGGAGTAGGCCGCGAAGATGCCGATCGCCAAGAACGAGACGTCGATCCCGCCCGAGATCAGGACGAGAAGCACCCCCAGGGCGAACAGCAAGGTGCCCATTGTCGTGCCGGCGAGGTTGACGAACGTCGTCGCCGACCAGAACGAGGGGGCGATGAAGCCCACGACGAGGGCGAGCACGACGATGACGATGCCCAGTACCCCCTCGTTGTTCGCCCCGCGCAGGCGGCGCAGGCGATCGAGCGGTCCGGTGGAGCGCCGGGGAGGCGCCAGGGTCGCGTGCGTCATGCCGCCAGCTCCTTCGTGATGTCGTCGACGGTGATGGCCGACCCGGTGAGGGATCTGCCGACACGGCCGCGCTTGATGAACACGACCCGATGGCACACCGACACGAGCTCCGATACGTCGTCGGAGATGATGACGATCGCCATGCCCTCGGCCGCTCGCGCCTGCAACGCCTCGAGGATGCCCTCCTTCGATCCCACGTCGACCCCGACAGTCGGGCTGTTCAGCAGCAGCACGACGGGACGGCGGGCGAGCTCGCGGGCGAGCACGACGCGCTGCTGGTTACCGCCCGACAGGCTGGAGACGGGAGCCTGGGCGGATGCGGCTTTGATGGTGAGTCCGGCGATGCCCTCGGAGACCTCGCGGTCTACCTTCTGGCGGCTGATGAAGCCCGCCTTGGTCTGCTCGGCGATCGTGCCGACGATCATGTTGTCGCTGATCGAGCGCTCGATGAACAGGCCCTGCGACAGCCGGTCGCCCGGCACATAGCCGAGGCCGAGATCGAGGGCGTCGCGGATGCTGCGCACCGCCTGGGTCCGCGCACCGACGGTGACGGTCCCCGAGTCGGCGGGGGCGAGGCCCATGATCGCTTCCGCGATCTCGGTGCGCCCCGAGCCGAGCAGACCGGTGAGGCCGAGGATCTCACCCGGGTGCACGTCCAGGTCGATTGCCTCGAATGCGCCGCCGAGGGTGAGCGCCTGCACGCTCAGCGCCGGACGACCCTCGCTGCGCACCGTGTCGGTGGGGGTCAGCTCGGCGAGGTCGCGCCCGGTCATCGCCCGCGAGATGGATTCCGGGGTGAAATCCGCCGCGTCTCCCTCGGCGACGAGCGATCCGTTGCGCAGCACAGTGACGCGCTGCGACACTGCGAGCACCTCGTCGAGCTTGTGGCTGACGAAGACGATCGCGGCGCCGCCGGCGCGCAGGCGCTCGACGACGACGAGCAGGTTGTCGACCTCGCGCCGGGTGAGCGCGGTCGTCGGCTCGTCCATGAAGATCACGCGTGCGCGCTTGGCGAGCGACCGGCAGATCGCGGTGAGCTGGCGGTCGGCGATCGTGAGGTCTTCGACATACGCGTCGATGTCGAGATCGATCCCGAGTTCCGACACGATCGCCGCGGCCCGTGTGCGCATGGCCGACAACGACACGGTGCGCTTGCGTCGCGCGAGCACGCTCGTGATCGCGATGTTCTCGGCGACCGTGAGGTTAGGGAAGAGGGCGAGATCCTGGAAGATGACGTCGATTCCCTCCTGCATCGCGTCGCGGGGGTTCTGCGCCGCGCGGGGTCGGCCGTCGACCGTGATGGTGCCGGCCGACTGCACCTCGACGCCGCTCATGATCTTGATGAGCGTGCTCTTGCCAGAGCCGTTCTCTCCCGCGAGGCAGTGCACCTCGCCGGCGTGCAGGGTCAGGCTGACGCCGTCGAGGGCGATCACGCCGCCGTACTGCTTGCGGATGTCGCGGGCGACCAGGAGCGGTTCGGTGCCCGCCGTGCTGGAACCGCTCATCAGAAGTCGTAGTCCGCGACGTTCGTCGAGTCGACGTCGATCCACGCGTTGCCGTGGAACGAGTTCTCGGCGCCTTCCACGGCCTGCAGGTCTTCGTAGCCCTCGATGCCGAGATCGGTTCCGACCGTGATCTCCTCGCCGTTCACCAGCATCTCCGAGACTGTGAGCAGCACGCGTCCGGTGATAGCGGGGTCCCAGAAGAAGAACTTGTCGACGGCGCCCGACTCGAGGTACTTGCCCGCGGTGGAGGGGATGCTCGTTCCCATGACGCACACGTCGTCTTCCAGGCCCGCTTCTTCGATCGCGCGACCGATGCCGGCGACGTCGGATGCGGCGGAGCCGAGGAATCCCTTGATGTCGGGGTACTTGGCGAGGATCTCCTTCGCGCGGTCGTAGGTGGTCGTGAGATCTTCTGTGGTCTCGATCGGATCGGCCACGCGTGTGATGCCCGGGTAGTTCTCGGCGGCATAGTCGAGCTCGGCCTGCGCCCACTCCATGTGGCTGGCCGCGGTCAGCGAACCGACGAACGTGACGTACTGCCCCTCGCCGCCCATGCAGTCGGCCAGGTTCTGCATCATGTGCTCGCCGTACGCGGCGTTGTCGAACGCCTCGATGTCGACATCCGCGTTCGCCTGCCCCGGCGCCTCGTGCGTGACGACCTTGATGCCGGCGGCCTTGGCCTGACCGAGCACTCCCTCGATCGACTGCGGCGAAAGCGGCACGACGGCGATCGCGGCGGGCTGTCGCGCGATGAGGTCCTGAATGATCTTGACCTGCTTCTCGGGGCTCGCGTCGTCGGGGCCGACCATCGAGGACTGCAGCCCGAGATCGTCAGCCGCTTCGTCGAGTCCCTGGCCCATGCGGTCGAACCAGCTGATGCCCTGCAGTTTCACGACGGTCACGTACTCCCCGTCCGATCCGGCCGAGCCACCGGCGCCCTGCGAGCTGCAGGCGGTGAGGGCGGCGAGGGCCGTGACGGCGACGGCGGCTGTGGCGATGCGTGCGCGCTTCATGATGTTCCTTTCGAACGTCGTTGTTCCGAGTTGCATTGTTCAGTATTTCGAACTAGTATCCGAGGTGCTGAACATGAACTTAGAGGCGAGTTGTGTTCGTGTCAAGCGACCGCAACGGGCCGCGCCCCGAGGATTGGTCGATACGGTGAATCGCGAGGAAGGGAGGCGCAGTGGCTGACGATCGCTCCCGCGTTCCTGCCCTCGAGCGCGCCGCGCGGCTGCTTGAGGCCGTCGCGGCGACTCGCCCCGCACCAGGCGTGTCCGAGCTCGCAAGGCAACTGGGCATGCCGAAGAGCAGTGTCCACAACCTGTGCGCTTCGCTCGTCGACGAACGGATGCTGCTACGCGGAGTCGACGGGACGTTCCGGCTCGGCCCACGGGTGTACGAACTCGGCTCCCTTGCGGCGCATGGCGAGCAATCGGGGCCACTGATCGGCATCAGCGTGCAGAACGACGACAACCCCTTCTTCGCGGCGGAGATCGCCGCCGCGGCGGAGGAGGCGCAACGCGCGGGTGCGCGCCTGGTCTCCGCGCAGGCCGCAAGAGACAGCCGGGTGCAAGCACATCAGATCCGCGAGTTCGTCGACGCCGGCGCGCGCCTCGTCCTCGCCGACCCCGTCGACTCGCAGGCGCTCGTCGACGCGGCGGACTACGCGCGCTCGCAGGGAACGACCATCGTGGCCATCAACGGCGCCGCGACGAACTTTGATGGGGCGGTCACCACAGACAACACCCGCGCAGGCATTCTCGCGGGCGAGTACCTCGCGCGGAGATTTCCGGCGGGCGCGAGGATCGCCGTGATCGACGGCACACCGGTCACAGCCATCGCCGACCGGATCGACGGGCTCCGCCGGGCCCTGAGCGAGAGAGGCGGATTCGAGATCGTTGCCCACGCCGTCGGCGACAACTCGTCGACCCAGGGCTACCGCCTGGCGACCGACATCCTGACTCGACATCCCGACATCGATGCGTTCTTCACGATCAACGACCCGACCGCTTCCGGAGTATCGCGCGCCTGCCGCGAGGCTGGCGCGTCCGCGCCGATCATCGGCGTGGACGGGTCCTCGGCCGCTGTCGGCGAGATCCTCGATGGCGGGCCGATCGTCGCCACCGCGACGCAAGACCCTGCCGCACTCGGACGCACCGGCGTGAGCTTCGGGCTGCAACTGCTCGGCGGCGCCCGTCCCCGCCACCGCACGGTGCTACTTCCGACTCGCCTGATCACGGCTTCCGACGCGACGGATTATGCGCCGTGGTGAGCGAAGCCGGCGCCGCGCTCTCACCTGCAGTGACGCGCGCGGGTGACCTCCTCGACGTCCTCGCTCTCGGTGAGAGGAGGACCCTCGCCGAGCTCGTGGACCACACGGGCCTGGCGAAGAGTTCCGTGTCGGATCTCTGCCGTGCACTGGTCGAAGTCGGGTTCGCCGAGCGCGCTTCCGACGGCTCGTTCGCCCTGGGGCCCCGCATGGGTGCCCTGATCCGACGCTCGGTCTCCTCACCGCGGCTCGTCGACGCCTTCGCCGCTCTCACCATCGGCGATTCCGGTATCGACGACCACACGCTGTCACTGGGCGCGCTCGAAGGCGGCGAGGTCGTCACGATCGACGTACGACTCGGCCAGCAGCCGTTGACGGTCACCCCGAGGCCCGGCCACCGCGACCGCGTCACCGAGTGCGCCGCGGGGATCGCGATCGTTTCGGCGCTCGACCGCGACACCCTGGACGCGCAACTCGCACTGCACGGCCCGACGCTCGGACTCTCGGCCGACGAAGGCGACGCGGTCCGCTCGCTCGAGTCATCCGATCACGTCGCGTGGTGGCGCTCGCGTACAGGCTTGCAGCAGCTCGCCTGCCCGATTCCCGGGGGCGACGGACTCGCAGCGATTACTTTGCACGTTCCGCAGGACCCGCATTCTCGGCTCGATCTCACCGCGCTCGGCCGCGAACTTGATCGCATCGCGCGCGCACTGGGCAGCGTCGCGACCGCTTGAGCATGCGGTGGCGGCCAGCCGGTCACCTACCGCCGATCTCGCCGAGCCCCGGCATATATCAGCGAACTGCGCCGAAATTGCTCTTCAAGAGCCCTGAGGACTCCACCCGCGAGGGGTGGTGTCCCCCGGAGGGCGCCGGTGGGCCGCGGCGCGGAATCACGCGCCAATCGTGCATGAGGAGCAGGAGCATGCCCTCAATATGGGTCCCCGACGGGTCCCCCGCGGGGACCCTTGAACGCGAAAAACGCCTCACGCCAGGGGCATAAGACGAAGAGTGCGAGTCGCGGAAATCAACGACTGATCAGGCATTCTTTTGCGGAGACGGAGGGATTTGAACCCTCGGTCCCCGTGAGGGGACTCCACCTTAGCAGGGTGGTGCACTAGGCCTGACTATGCGACGTCTCCAGGCGCCCGGCGGAAAACCAACGAGCGCGCCTGGCAATCATAGCCGCACAAGGCGCATCCGCCGAACCGCGCGGATCAGGACTCCGGGCGCGTGCAGGTGACCTCGGCGGCGGTGGTGCCGGCGATCTGAGACGGGAGCTCGACGCGTTCGGTCGGCGCCGCCGCCTCCACCTCCCCCTCCCCCGCCGTCTCCGGTGCGGCATCCGTCTCGCCGGTTCCGGTATCGCCCTCACCCTCGGGCGCAGGCTCCGCGGCCTCACCTCCCTCGGCCTCGCCGCGCACCTCGACGCCGTACCCCTGGCTCGCCTCACCGGTCAGCGTGACGGCCTGGTTATCGCGCAGCGCGGCGAACAGCACGTCCGCCGCGTCGCGTACCGGCAGCACGTGGACGAAGTCGGCGTCGTACTCGGTGGGATACTGCACGAAGACGATGTCTTCGAACGGCACGTCTTTGGCCGCCATCGCGATCTGCACCATGCGCATGGGGTTCGCGAGGTCCGAGCTCAGCACCAGCTGCGGCGGGTCCTGCCGCGTCAGGCCGACGGCGGTGGTGGCGAAGCGGAGCAGCGTCTGCGGGTCGCCGAGGACGGCATCCGACTTGAGCTTGCGCACCATCGACGACATGAACTGCTGCTGGTTCGAGATGCGGCCGAGATCGGACCCGTCACCGATGCCATGACGGATGCGAAGGAACTGCAGCGCCTCCACGCCCTGCAGTGTGTGCTCACCCTCGGTGAGCGACAGGCCGGTGTGGACGTCGGAGATGTCGCCGGCCACGCACACGTCGACGCCGCCGATCGCGTCGGACATGTCGATGACGCCCGTCCAGCGGATCGCGGCGGCGAAGTGGATCTCCTCGCCGGTGAGCTCCTCGATCATCAGCGCCGTGCACGGAAGACCGCCGTACATGTACGAGGCGTTCAGCGGCTGCGCCGACATCGCCGAGTACTGCCCACCCTCGCCGTTCGGGCAGGAGGGGATCGGCACGATCATGTCGCGCGGGAACGACACGACGGTCACCCGCCGCGGCTCGTCGGAGATGTGCACCAGCATCGTGACGTCGTTGCGCTCACCCTCGGCGTCGTTGTTCGCGCAGCGCGGGAAGAGCGAGATGTCCTGCCCCTCGCACGAATCCGATCCGACCAGGAGGACGTTGACCCCACCCTCGATCTCGCCGATCGACGGCGGGAGCACCTCGTTCCCGACGAGCTCGACGGACGAGTCCTCGAGGGCGGAGACGGTGTCCCACACGGTGTACGCGGCGACGCCGGCGATGCTCGTGGCGAGCACGGCGACCACGACGCCCACCACCGACAGGGCACGGATGAGCGGATGCCGCGTCTCACGGGCATGCCGTGCGACGGTCTCGCGCCCCGCGCGGGGCGCCGGCTGATGCGCGCCGGTCACCCGAACCCGCGCAGGTTGCCGTTGGAGCAGGTCTCCTGCGCCGCCGTGGAACCGGGGATGGTCGACGGGAGTGCGACGGTGGTCTCCGTCGGCGCCGGAGTCGGCTCCACGGCCTCGCCGCCCTCTTCGGGGGCCACCTCGCCACCGTCCTCCGGTGCGGGCTCACCCCCGTCCTCCGGTGCGGGCTCACCGTCCTCGACGACGACGACGCCCTCGTTCGCGCCGGCCTCGCCGGTGAGGGTCAGCGGCTGGTTGGCGGCGATCGCGTCCCACAGGACCGATGCGGACGCCTCATCGGGCACGACCTTGTTCTCGTCGTACGGGTCGGTGAGGACGGGGTACTGCACGAAGACGATCTCGTCGAAGGGCACGTCGCGGACGGCGAGCGCGATCTGCACGAGCGTCAGCGGGTTCGTGAGGCTCTGGCTGGGAGTGACGTTGTCGACGGTGGTCGTCGCGAGACGGTAGAGCGTCGCGGGATCGGAGAGGACCTCGCCGCTGATGAGCTTCCGCGCGAGCCGCGACATGTACTGCTGCTGGTTCGAGATGCGCCCGAGGTCGGAGCCGTCACCGACACCGTAGCGGGTGCGGAGGAACTGCAGAGCTTCCAGGCCCTGGATCGTGCGGTTGCCGGCCGGCCAGTCGATGCCCGTGTTGAAGTCGCGGATACCGGAGGCCAGGCACACCTCGACGCCGCCGACGGCGTCGGTGATCTCGATCACGCCGCCCCAGGTGACCTTCGCCGCGAACGGGATGTTCTGTCCGCTCAGCTGCGAGACCGTCTTCACGACGCACGAGAGTCCCCCGACCGAGAACGCGGAGTTGATCGGCGCGTAACTCTGGGGCGAGGACTCGCTCCCGTCCTCGCGGGTGCACGACGGGATCTCGACCATGAGGTCGCGCGGGAACGAGACGACGGTGACCCGACGCGGCTCATCGGAGATGTGGACGAGCATGTTGACGTCGTTGAGCTCGCCCTCGGAATCCGCCCCGGAGCAGCGATCGCCGAAGAACTGCGCGTACTCGGGTTCGCAGGCATCGGTTCCGGCGAGGAACATGTTCACGCCGCCCTCGATCGCGCCGATGTCGGGCGGCACGGTGTCCTGACCCTCGAGTTCGACGGCCTCATCGGCGAAGCCGGTGGCGATGTCGGTGACGGCGTACGCGGCGATGCCCGCACCCGAGACGAGGACGACGGCCAGCATGATGCCGACGATCTTCATGAGCGAGGCGAACGGATGCGGCGAGCGCAGCTCTCCGTGCCGGGCGACGGTGCGACGCCCCGACGCCGGACGCCGAGACGAGGGCTGGGACTTCTCGCTCACTCGGGTCCTCTCGGGTGGATCTCGTCGTACTCCGCCCCGGGATCAACCGGCACCTTCTGCGGAGGGTGTGGGATTCGAACCCACGGGACATTGCTGCCCACTGGTTTTCAAGACCAGGTCCATCGGCCGCTCGGACAACCCTCCCGACCGGATGCCGGGTCTCGGCGTCCTGTCGAACGGCGTCGAGTCTAGCCGACCGCTCGGTCGCCTCATTGTTCCAGTGCGCGCCTGAGGACGGGCTGAGACACCCCGCGGCACCAGGGCCGCGCGCTCGTGCTCAGAGCCGGTGCAGGACGGCGGCGACACCGCCCTCGTGGACGGAGAGGGTGATCTCCCCCGCCGCCTCGTGCACCTCGGGCGGCCCCTGCTTCATCGCGACGGCGCGGCCCCCGTTCTCGACGGCCCAGCGCATCATCCCGACGTCGTTGCGCCCGTCGCCGATGACGAGCACGTGCGGCGGATCGATGCCGAGCTCGGTGCGGACGAGCTCGAGCGCGGTGCTCTTGTCGACGCCCTGGGGGGCGATGTCGAGCCACGCCGTCCAGCCGACCGAGTACGACACCTGGCTCAGGCCGATGCGCGAGACGAGGTCGACGAAGTCCTCTTCCTGCTGTTCCGGTGAGACGACCACGACGCGGCACACCGGCTGTTCGCCGAGCTCCTCGAACGCGACGCGGCGCGCCTCGATGAGGTTCCAGTCGTCGAGGTACTCGGTGTACAGACGGTCGCCGTTGGGCAGCTCGACGAGGTACCGCGCGTCCGGCAGGTGGACACGGAGATCGGCGAGCACCTCGCGGGGGTCGAATGTCTCGACGTGCCAGCGCTCGTAGAGGAGATCGTCGGCATCCTCTCGACGGAGCACCACGGCGCCGTTCGAGCAGACGACGTATTCGGGGGCGAGTCCGAGGACACGCAGGATGCCGCGCGTGGCCTCCCAGCTCCGTCCCGTCGCGATCATGACCTCGTGGCCGGCGCGGTCGGCGTGGGCCACCGCATCCACGACGCCCGGGCTCAGCGACTCGTCCTCGAGGATCAGCGTGCCATCGATGTCGAGGGCGATGAGCAGCCGCTCGGTGGGCACCGCGGGGTCCTCGGTCTCGCGGGCGACCCGCTCGACGAGCTTCGCGGCCTTCTTGGGCTTGACGACCTTCACCTC
Source organism: Microbacterium aurantiacum (assembly GCF_031625015.1). Lineage (NCBI taxonomy): Bacteria > Bacillati > Actinomycetota > Actinomycetes > Micrococcales > Microbacteriaceae > Microbacterium > Microbacterium aurantiacum. Next base: position 1,426,000 of record NZ_JAHWXH010000001.1, on the reverse strand, counting down.
GCCCGTGGGCGGCAGGTGCGCCTCGCTCATGCGATCGGCTCCAGCACCTCGAGGCCGCCGAGGTACGGGCGGAGCACCTCCGGCACGACGACCGACCCGTCCTCGCGCTGATGGGTCTCGAGGATCGCCACGATCCAGCGGGTGGTCGCGAGGGTGCCGTTGAGGGTCGCGACGTGCTGGGTGCGCCCGGTGCCGCCGTCCTCCGCGGCGGGGCGGTGACGGATGTCGAGCCGACGCGCCTGGTAGGTGGTGCAGTTGGAGGTCGAGGTGAGCTCGCGATACGCGCCCTGAGTGGGCACCCACGCCTCGATGTCGTACTTTCGCGCGGCGCTGGAGCCGAGGTCGCCGGCGGCGACGTCGATGACGCGGTAGCCGAGCCCGAGGTCCTGCAGCATCTGCTCTTGGAGGGCCACGAGCCGGAGGTGCTCGGCTTCGGCATCCTCCGGGGTCGTGTAGACGAACATCTCGAGCTTGTTGAACTGGTGCACGCGGATGATGCCGCGGGTGTCCTTGCCGTACGAACCCGCCTCACGGCGGTAACAGGTCGACCAGCCGGCGTAGCGCTTGGCGCCGGCGGCGAGGTCGAGGATCTCGCCCATGTGGTACCCGGCGAGGGGCACCTCGCTGGTCCCGACGAGGTAGAGGTCGTCTTCGGGGAGGTGGTAGATCTCCGCGGCGTGCTGTCCGAGGAACCCGGTGCCCCGCATCACCTCGGGACGCACGAGGGTCGGCGGGATCATCGGGATGAACCCGGCATCCAGCGCCCGCTGCATCGCCAGCGACATCAGGGCGTACTCGAGGCGCGCGCCGACCCCGGTGAGGAAGTAGAAGCGGCTGCCCGAGACCTTGGTGCCGCGCTCCATGTCGATGGCGCCGAGCATCTCGCCGAGGGCGAGGTGGTCGCGCGGCTCGAAGTCGAAGGATGCCGGCTCTCCGTGCGTGCGGAGGGTGACGAAGTCGGCTTCACCGCCGGCGGGCACGTCGTCGATGACGAGGTTCTCGATCGCGGCGAGCGCCGCTTCCGCGGCCTGTTCGGCCTCGCCCACGGCGTGCTGCGCGGCCTTCACGCGGTCGCTCAGCTCCTTGGCCTGGGCCACGAGCGCCGCCTTCTCGTCCTTAGGGGCCCGCGCCACGAGCTTGCCGTGCGCGTTCTGCTCGGCGCGGAGCTCTTCGAACGTGGTGATCGCGCGGCGACGGTCATGGTCGGCGGCGAGCGCGGCATCCACGGTGTCCGGAGAGAGTCCGCGCTTCTCCTGCGAACGCTTGACCTGGTCGGGGTTGTCGCGGAGGAGGGTGAGATCGATCACCCCTCCGAGCTTAGTCACCGCCCGCGTCGGGGCAGCCCTGAGGGCGGGCCTATTGTGTACGCATGACCCCCGATCGCCCGGGTGCGCCGGACCCGGAGGACGCCGCGGCTCCCGACGACGTCATCCGCGAACCCGAGGATGTCGCCCCCGACACGACGGGCGATGCCGACGGCGAAGCGCGCCGGGTGGATGCCGAGGGGCGCACCGCGGAGATGTCCGGCGGCGACCGGGCCGGCAAGGTCGCGGCGCTCGTCTACAACCCGACGAAGGTCGAGGCGGACGGCCTCCGCCGCGCCGTCGAGACGGCCGCGCGAGACGCCGGGTGGGCCGAACCGCTCTTCTACGAGACGACGGTCGACGATCTCGGCGACGACGTCACCCGCCAGGCCCTCCAGAAGGGGGCGGATGCCGTCCTCGTGGCCGGGGGCGACGGCACGGTCCGCGCCGTCGCGGAGGCCATGGGCGGGACCGGGGTCCCCCTCACGATCGTCCCGAGCGGGACGGGCAACCTCCTCGCCCGGAATCTCCGCCTGCCCCTGGACGATCGCGATCGCATGATCCGCGCGACCTTCGAGGGTGACCGCCTGGCGATGGACATCGGCTGGGCGACGCTCACGCGCCCCGACGGCACGCGCGCCGACCACGCCTTCGTGGTGATGGGCGGGGTGGGACTCGACGCCGCGATGATCGCCAACACCAATCCCGCGCTGAAGAAGAGCGTCGGATGGGTCGCCTACGTCGACGGCGCGGCCCGGTCGCTCGCGAACGCCAAGCCGTTCCGCGTCATGTACGAGATCACCGGCCACCGCCTGCACTCGGCGCGCGTGCACAGCGTGCTCTTCGCCAACTGCGGGTCGCTGCCGGCGGGTCTCGAGCTCATCCCGGAGGCCTCCCTCACCGACGGGCAGCTCGACGTCGTGATGTTCCAGCCGAAGGGAGCGCTCGGCTGGATCTTCGTATGGCGACGCGTCGCGTGGGACAACAGCTTCCTCCGCCGCTTCCGCGCCGGCCGCCGGGTCCTGGCCCTCCGCACGAAGGACAACGCCGTCCGCTACGCCCGTGGCACCGGCGCCGAGGTCGGGATGGCCGAGCCGCACCCCGTGCAGCTCGACGGCGACGAGTTCGGCGAGGTCATCGACATCGCCACGCGCGTGGACGCCGGCGGACTCCTCGTCGCCGTCCCCCGCGGGCACGACACGCGCACCCTCTGAGTCCGCTCGCCGGCGGAGGCGCGCCAAGCGGCGGGAAGTATACGCATCGCGGCGCGGTTCGCCGAGACCGCCCCGAGGCGTCCCTGCCGCGCCAGGATGGTCGCATGAGCAGCCCCAGCATCGTGTGGTTCCGCGACGACCTGCGCCTCGCCGACAACCCGGCCCTGCGTGCGGCGATCGATCGGGACGAGCCGATCATCGCTCTGTACCTCCTCGACGAGGAGAGCCCGGACATGCGCCCGCTCGGCGGTGCCGCACGCTGGTGGCTGCATCACTCCCTCGTCTCGCTCGGCGAGCGCATCGCGGAGCGCGGCGGCCAGCTCATCCTCCGCCGAGGCGCGGCCGCCGACGTCGTGCCGCAGCTCGTGACCGACACCGGTGCCGGTGCGGTGTTCTGGAACCGTCGGTATGGAGGGCCCGGACGCACGGTGGACGCCGACCTCAAGGCCTCGCTCCGCGACGACGGTGTCGAGGTCGCGTCGTTCGCGGCATCCGTCCTCTTCGAGCCGTGGACCGTGACGACCGGGTCGGGAACCCATTTCTCGGTCTTCACCCCGTTCTGGAAGGCCTGCCAGGCCCTGCCGTCGCCGCGCGCGCCCCTTCCCGAGCCGCGCGAGCTCGCCGGTCCCGGCCGGCGCGTCGCGTCGGACGATCTGGACGACTGGGCACTGCTCCCGACGCGCCCCGACTGGGCGGGAGGCCTGCGCGAGACATGGGAGCCGGGAGAGCCGGCGGCTCGGGCACGCCTACGGGAGTTCCTCCGCAGCGACCTGGACGACTACGCCCGGGGCCGCGACGAACCCGCCCGCGACGTCACCTCGCGTCTGTCCCCGCGCCTGCGCTGGGGCGAGATCAGCCCCTACACGGTGTGGCACGAGACCGTCGAGACCGGCGGCGGGGCGAAGTTCCTCTCCGAGGTGGGCTGGCGCGAGTTCGCGTGGCACACGCTGTACCACTTCCCGGATCTCGCGACGAAGAACCTCCGCCCCGAGTTCGACGCCTTCCCCTGGCCGCGGCTGGAGCCGACCCACCTCGAAGCGTGGCAGCGCGGGGAGACCGGCGTCGCGCTCGTGGATGCCGGTATGAAGGAGCTCTGGCACTCCGGCATCATGCACAACCGCGTGCGGATGGTCACGGCTTCCCTCCTCATCAAGAACCTCATGATCGACTGGCGCCGCGGCGAGCAGTGGTTCTGGGACTGCCTCGTCGACGCCGACGAGGCCTCCAACCCGTTCAGCTGGCAGTGGGTCGCCGGATCAGGCGCAGATGCCGCCCCGTACTTCCGGGTGTTCAATCCCGAGCTGCAGCGCGAGAAGTTCGACAAGCACGACGAGTACGTCCGCCGGTGGGCCCCCGAGCACCTCGACGGCGGCGCTCCCGAGCCGATCGTCGACCTCAAGGCCTCGCGGAACGCCGCGCTCGACGCGTACGAGAAGGTCAAGCGCACGCCGCGCTGAGCCGACACGACGTCGCGACGGGGAATGCGGCGCCGGGACGACCGGTTGGCATCGGGGTGAGCGAGTCGAACACACAGCAGCGGATGCCGGCCCTGTCGATCCTGGACCTCGTGCCGGTGCGCACGGGACAGACGAGTGCGGAGGCGGTGGCGTCCTCCCTGACGCTCGCCGCCCGCGCGGACGAGCTCGGGATGCGGCGCTACTGGTTCGCCGAGCACCACAACATGCCGGCCGTCGCCTCGACGACGCCGCCCGTGCTGATCGCCGCCGCGGCGGCCCGAACGAGCCGCATCCGCGTCGGCTCGGGCGGCGTGATGCTGCCCAACCATGCGCCGCTGGTCGTCGCCGAGCAGTTCGCCGCCCTCGAGGCGCTCGCGCCCGGCCGGGTCGACCTCGGCCTCGGCCGCGCCCCCGGCAGCGACCCGGTGATCACCCAGCTGCTCCGCCAGTCGGGCACCACGAGCGACGTCGACCGGTTCCCCGACCACGTGCGCGATATCCGCTCGCTCGTCTCCCGGGACGGCGCGAGCCTCCGCTTCACCAGTGGCGGCACGTACGAGGTCACCGCGACGCCGGCGGCATCCTCGGTCCCCGAGGTCTGGCTCCTCGGCTCGAGCGACTACTCGGCGCAGCTGGCCGCGGCGCTCGGCCTCCCCTATGTCTTCGCCAACCACTTCTCCGGCGAGGGGCTCGAGCGCGCTCTCGACCTCTACCGCACCGGTTTCGTCCCGAACGAGGAGAACCCCGCCCCGCGGACCTTCCTCACCGCCAACGCCGTGGTGGCCGACACCGTGGAGGAGGCGGACGCTCGCGCCCTCCCGCAGGCCCGCATGATGGCACGCCTCCGCACCGGCCGCCCCCTCACGGCCCTCGAAAGCGTCGAAGAGGCCGCCGAGGCGGAGAAGACCGACCGCCTCGCCGCGCCGATCTGGGACGCGCTCCGCGCGAAGTGGTTCGTCGGCACCGCCGCGGAGGTCACGGCCGACCTCGCCGCCTTCGCCGAGCGCTGGGGCGTGGACGAGGTCATGATCTCGCCGGTGGCGGGTTCCGACCGCGATGAGCCGATGGACCGCCCCGACGCGCGTCTGCGGACCCTGGAGCTGCTCGCGCAGCCCGAACCCGTCGCCGCCTGACCCACCACGCAACGGTCTCCGCACGGGCCCCGCGGGTCAGCGGACGCCGGGCTCGCCCGTGATGAGGCCGCGGAGCCAGTCGCGCGCCTCGACGAAGATGTCGTCCGAGTAGCGCTCCGGATAGCGGACCACCGCACGATCGGCGCGGGGATACGACCCGAGGAAGATCACCCGCGGGCTGAAGCGGCGGAGCCCGAGGAGGGCATCCGCCATCCGCTCGTCCTGGATGTGTCCGTCGGCATCGATGACGAAGCGGTAGCGGCCGAGGGCGTCGCCGATCGGGCGCGACGCGAGGAGGGAGAGGTTGATCCCCCGGGTGGCGAACTGCTCGAGCATCTCCAGCAGCGCCCCGGGGTGGTCGTCGGGCAGTTCGACGATGAGCGAGGTCTTGTCGGCACCGGTCGGCGGCTGCGGAGCGATCGTCCGGGCCACGAGGACGAACCGCGTCACGGCGTTCGGGTTGTCGCCGATGTCCTCGGCGAGGAGCTCGAGATCGTGATGCTCCAGGATGCCGGGAGGCGAGATGGCGGCATCCGCTCCGCTCGTGCCGTCGAGGAGCTCGAGGGCACTGGCGACGTTGCTCGCCGCCGGGAGGTGCGCGTGGGCGGGCAGGGCGCGCCCGAGCCAGCGCAGGCACTGGGCGTACGCGACCGGGTGCGCGGCGACGAGCGAGACGTCGTCGAGCGTTGCGCCGGGGCGACCGACCAGGACGAACCGCACGGGGACGAGGTACTCCCCCACGATCCGCACGCCCGGCATGGTCGCCAGCGCGTCCTGCGCGGTCGAGACCCCGCCGTCGACGGAGTTCTCGATCGCGATCATCGCGGCATCCGACCGGCCCTCGACGACGTCCTCCAGAGCCTCGGCGACGTTGCGGACCGACTTCCACACACCGCCGCGGGCTTCGGGGACCTGCGCCAGCGCCGCCTCAGTGAACGTGCCCGCGGGTCCGAGGTAGCTGTACGCACGGCGGGCCGGCGGTGCCGGCGGCTGTGGGGGCGCGGAAGTCACGCGTGTCAGCCTAGATGCGTGCGGCGACCCCGCGCAGCAGGCAGACTGGGGAGTATGAGTCGCGCAGGACAGCCCGCCGAACCGTCCGACCTCATCGACATCGATGAGCTGATCAACGCCTACTACGACATCGCCCCCGATCCCGCCGTGCCCTCCCAGCGCGTGGCGTTCGGCACCAGCGGACACCGCGGCTCGTCGCTCTCGGCGAGCTTCAACGAGGCGCACATCCTCGCCACGACGCAGGCGATCGCCGACTACCGCCAGCGCCAGGGCATCGCCGGCCCACTCTTCCTCGGACGCGACACGCACGGACTGTCGCTGCCTGCCGAGCGCAGCGCCATCGAGGTGCTCGTCGCGAACGGCGTCGACGTGCGTGTCGACTCCCGCGACGCGTGGGTGCCCACCCCGGCGCTCAGCCACGCGATCCTGACGTGGAACAAGGGTCGGGATGCCGACGATCCCGACCGCGCGGACGGCATCGTCGTGACCCCGAGCCACAACCCGCCCCGCGACGGCGGCTTCAAGTACAACCCGCCGCACGGCGGTCCCGCCGACACGGACGCGACCGGGTGGATCGCCGACCGCGCGAACGCGATCATCGAGGGCGGCCTCGAGGAGGTCCGGCGCACCCCGTTCGCCGACATCGACGCCGACGCGCTCGGCTCCTACGACTTCCGCGACGTGTACGTGCGCGATCTCGCCGACATCATCGACCTCGACGCCATCCGCCGCGCGGGCGTCCGCATCGGCGCCGACCCGCTGGGCGGGGCATCCGTGGACTACTGGGCGCTCATCGCCGAGGTGCACGACCTCGACCTCACCGTCGTGAACCCCGACGTCGACCCGACGTGGCGCTTCATGACGCTCGACTGGGACGAGAAGATCCGCATGGATCCCTCCTCCCCCTCTGCGATGGCGTCGCTCGTCGCCAAGCGCCACGACTACGACATCCTCACCGGGAACGACGCCGACGCCGACCGCCACGGCATCGTCACCCCCGACGCGGGGCTGATGAACCCGAACCACTACCTCGCCGTCGCCATCGACTACCTGTACGGGCACCGCCCGGACTGGCCGAAGGATGCCGCGATCGGGAAGACGCTGGTCTCGTCGATGATCATCGACCGCGTCGCCGCCTCGCTCGGGCGGGACCTGCTGGAGGTTCCGGTCGGGTTCAAGTGGTTCGTGCCGGGCCTCCTCGACGGATCCGTCGCCTTCGGCGGGGAGGAGTCGGCGGGCGCGTCGTTCCTGCGCTTCGACGGCACCGTGTGGACGACCGACAAGGACGGCATCCTGCTGTGCCTGCTGGCCGCCGAGATCCTCGCCGTGACCGGCAAGACCCCCTCCCAGCGCTACGCGGAGCTCGAGGCCGAGTTCGGCGCGTCGGCCTACCAGCGCGTGGACGCCCCGGCGACCCCGGAGCAGAAGGCGACGCTGTCGAAACTGTCGGGCGACGCGGTGTCGGCGACGACGCTCGCCGGCGAGCCGATCACGGCGAAGCTCTCGCACGCCCCCGGCAACGGCGCGGCGATCGGGGGCCTCAAGGTGCAGACGGAGTCGGCGTGGTTCGCTGCGCGCCCCTCGGGCACCGAAGACGTCTACAAGCTCTACGCCGAGAGCCTGCGCGGACCCGAGCACCTCGCTGAGGTGCAGGCCGAGGCCCGCGCGGTCGTCTCCGCCGCCCTCGGCGGCTGACCTCGACGGTTTCCGCTCGTTCGAGTGTCGGTTGTGGCCCCCTCACGCGCGGTGAGGGGGCCACACCTGTCACATGAGCGCGCGAGAAAGTCGCAAGCGGAGTGCATCCGATTCGGGCATCGGCGCCGAATACCTCTGTGACGGCGACGATGCCGCCCCGTTCGAGCCGAGGAGGCCTTCGATGAAGAGGATGCCGGCGGAAGCCACGCGCTATCGGTACGAGGAGCACGGCGGTGCGGACGTGCTGAAGGAGGACCGGCATCCGCTCGACGGACCGGGCTCGGGAGAGGTCGTCGTCGAGGTCGTCTCGGCGGGGATCAGCCACATCGACAGCTTCATCCGCGAGGGACACGAGCACGTCTTCCACGACGACCCGTGGCCGCGCTTCTCGGGGAGCGACTTCGCCGGGATCGCGCGCGCCGTCGGCAGCCATGTGAGCGGGTTCCGGCCCGGCGACGAGGTCATCGGCCACGTCCGCTCCGGGGCGCACGCGACGTTCGTCACGGTGTCGGCGGGCGCGATTGTGGCCAAGCCCCGCACGATGTCGTGGGAGATCGCCGGGGGCCTGTACCTCGCCGGCGCGACGGCGCTGGAGATGCTCGACGACCTGAGGATCGGGGCATCCGACGTCGTCGTGGTCTCGGCTGCCGCGGGAGGGGTGGGGAGCCTCGAGGTGCAGCTCGCCAAGCGCCGCGGCGCGCGTGTGATCGGCACCTGCGGCGAGCGCAACTTCGACTACCTGCGCCAGCTCGGGATCATCCCGGTGCGGTACGGCGACGGCCTCGCCGACCGGATCCGGCACGTTTCCCGCGGACAGGTCACCGCCTACATCGACAACTTCGGCAAGGACGGCCGCGACGTCGCCGCCGACCTCGGCGTGCCTGCCGAGCGGTACCGCTCGAGCGCCGATCGCCGCGACGTCGAGCTGCGCCTGCTGCAGGATGACCCGGTATCGGTCGCGCACGGCACCGACCTGCTGCGTCGCGTGGCGACCCTGTACGCCGAGGGCGCCTTCCGCCTGCTCGTGTCGGGACTGTACCCGCTGAGCGACATCGCCGAGGCGTACCGAGACCTGTCGCAGCTGCACGCGCGGGGCAAGATCGTGCTCGCGACGAACCCGGTCTCACCCTATCGCGTGACGAAGGCGCGCGACCTGCACGAGTCGATGGCCTGACGCGGATTCGGCGGCGCCGGGCAAAGGCAAGCGCTTTCCGTCGATCTGGGCGAGAATGGGCCCATGGCCGACTTCACCCTGGAGCTCACGGATGCCGCCGCCTCGGTCGCGGCATCCGCAATCGAGATCGCCCACTACGTCTTCGACCCCGTGCCCGAGGCCGAGGGCGGCGAAAAGCCGTATCTCCACCCCGTGCGGGCGCTCGACGGCGCCGTCGTCTCGGCCTACCGCCCGTGGGATCACCGGTGGCACAAGGGCCTGCAGGTGACCTGGACTCATGTGTCCGGCGAGAACTTCTGGGGCGGACCGACCTACGTCGACGGGCTCGGCTACGTCGCCCGGGACAATGTCGGGACCATCCGCCACGATGCCTTCACGGCGACCGAGGATGCCGGGGAGGAGGTGTCGTTCACCGAGAGTCTGACCTGGATCACGCGCGCGGGCGACGCGTGGATCGCGGAGGAGCGGCGGCACCGCTTCCACGGCCTCGATCGCGCCCGAGGACTGTGGTCACTGGACGTCACCACGACGCTGCGCAACATCAGTAGCCGCCCGCTCGAACTCGGCAGCCCCACGACGCAGGGGCGCCCGAACGCCGGCTACACCGGGGTCGCGCTGCGGCTCGCGCGCGCGTGGACCGGGGGACGCGTCCTCAGCTCGGCCGCGCCCGAGGCGGATGCGGCCGACCCCGCCGCGGTGATGGGATCGACGGCGGAGTGGATCGCGCTCTCCGGCGAACACGACGAGGTCGACGGGGGCGGCACCGTGCTCGCGTTCGCGGGGAGCTCGACCGCCGATCCCGCGATCCGGTGGTTCGTGCGGAGCGAGCCCTTCCCGATCCTCGCGCCCTCCCCCGCGTTCGCGGAGGCGATCACTCTCGACCCGGATGCCGAGCTCGCGCTCGCGCACCGCTGGGTGATCGGCGACCGCGTCTGGACGCCGGACGAGACCCGCGTCATCGCGGCGGAGTTCGCCCTGTGACCACCCCGCTCTTCCCGGGCGGCGTGGCCGCGAGCCGGCTCCGCGTCTATGACTGGCCGGATGCGGACGGAGTGCCGGGCGGCTCGCCGCACCTGCACACCGCGTCGAGCGAGGGGTACATCGTCCTCAGCGGTTCCGGCGAGGTGCACACGCTCACCCCCGACGGCCTCGCCGTGACCCCGCTCGCGGACGGGGTGACGGTGTGGTTCTCCCCGGGCACCGTGCACCGCCTCGTGAACCACGATCGACTCGAACTCCTCGTGGTCATGCAGAACGCGGGCCTCCCCGAGGCGGGCGACGCCGTGCTCACCTTCCCCTCCGACATCCTGGACGACGCCGCCGCCTATCGCGCCGCGGCGGCCCTGCCGGACACCGGCGACGAGAAGACCCTCGCCACCGCCGCCCGCGCCCGCCGCGACCTCGCCCTCGCCGGCTACGCGGAGCTCCTCGCCGCCGTCGAGAGCGACGGCCCGGCCATGGCGCTCGCGGCGCTCCACGCGCGCGCCGCGCGGCTCGTCCACCCGAGGGTCGCGGAGTGGTCCGCCCTGTGGGAGGCCACGGCCGCCCGCGAGACGGAGCGCACGCGCGCACAGCTCGACGCGCTCGCGACGGCGGATGCCGGCATCCTGGGCGATGCGCGTGTCGCCCGCGCCGACGCGGAACCGGGCGAGCGCTTCGGGATGTGCGGACGCCTGCGCGTCTGGCCCCGCGCGGAGGCTCTTTCGGCGCGTTGAGGTGGCAGTCGTCGCCGCCTCGGCGGGCGCGAGGGGGCGACGAGCGCCACACGAACGCGTCCGCGCGGCGGTTTGGCCGCGGCGCACGGCTGGGCTAGCCTCGGCCCCGAAACGTTTTTCCTCCCGCGGCGATGCGCGAGGGACCGAGATCGAGGCGGCCGTGATGAAGCGCGTGGGCATCCGTGACGTCGCCGCCCGCGCCGGCGTGTCGATCAGCACGGTCAGCAACGCGCTGAACCGCCCCGAGCAGGTGAGCGCCGCCCTCGGCGCCCGCATCCGCACCATCGCCGACGACCTCGGCTACGTTCCGCTGCACGCCGCACGCCAGCTCCGCGCCGGTCGCAGCGGCCTGCTCGGCATGACGGTGATCAACATCGCCAACCCTTTCTTCGCCGAGCTTGTCGCCGGAGCGGAGGACGCCGCGGCGGCGGCCGGGCTGAGCATCCTCGTCGGCAACGCCAGCGACGACGCCGCCCGCGAGAGCCACCACCTCGAGCTCTTCGACCGGGTGCAGGTCGAGGGCGCCCTGGTGAGTCCGTTCGGCGACCCGTCACCAGGGATCGCGCGCCTGCGCGCCCGCGGCGTCCCGGTCGTGATGGTCGACGCCGTCGACGATGCCGGCATCCTCCCGTCCGTCTCGTTCGACGACGTCGCCGGAGGACGCCTCGCCGCTGAGCATCTCCTCGCGTGCGGCCGCCGCCGCCTCGCCTTCGTCGGGGCCCGCGAGGAGGTGCGGCAGGTGCGCGAGCGCCTCGCGGGCACCCGCGCCGCCGTGGCGCAGGTGGCCGGCGCCACCGTGGAACCGATCTGGACCCGCCGCACCACCTCCGAGACCGGGATCGCGTTCGGCGCCGAGATCGCCGCGCGGGATGCCGCATCCCGGCCCGACGGCATCGTCACCTCGAACGATCACCTCGCCATCGGACTCGTCCACGGCCTCCTGTCGCACGGCGTCCGCGTCCCCGAGGACATCGCCGTCGTCGGCTACGACGACATCGAGTTCGCCGCCATCGCGACCGTCCCCCTCACCAGCATCCGTCAGCCGGCGCGGGAGATGGGTCGGCGTGCGGCCGAGCTCCTCCTCGCCGCGATCGCGGGCGAGGCGCCGCCCTCCGACCCCGCGGTCGTCTACGCGCCGGAGCTCATCGCACGCGCCTCCACCGGGTCGGGGTGACACCGGACCCGCCTCTCGGCGTAGCATGGCCGCATGAGCCAGAAAGCGCTTACCGACGCCGTTCGCGTCGTCGACGGCCAGCGGCCGGCGCGGTCGGTGCTGCGTCTGCTCGCGCGTCGACCCGCGCGCATGACGGGCGCGATCCTGGCGTTCACGATGAAGGAGATCCCGCTGTGGTTCCTCCCGGTGGTCACCGCCGAGATCATCGACATCGTCGCCACCGGGGGCGATGTGCGGACCGTGCTCGGCTGGTTCGCGATCGCCGGCGTCCTGCTCCTGCAGAACTATCCGATGCACATCGTCTACACACGGAACTTCATGACCGTCGTCCGCGACACCGGCGCCGACCTCCGCAACTCCCTTGCGGCGCGCCTGCAGAGCCTGTCGATCGGGTACCACACGCGCGTCAGCTCGTCGATCGTGCAGACCAAGGTCGTGCGCGACGTGGAGAACGTCGAGCTCATGCTGCAGCAGGTGACGCACCCCCTGCTGTCGTCGATCATGGTGCTCTGCGGAGCTCTGGCGATGACCGCGATCGCGGTGCCGGAGTTCCTCCCCGTCTACGCCCTCGCTGTTCCGATCGCCCTCGGCCTGCGGTGGGTGCTGGGGCGGCGGTCTCGCGTGCGCAACGAGGTCTTCCGGCGCGAGGTCGAGGGCTTCGCCGCGCGCGTCGGCGAGATGGCCTCGCTCATCCCGGTCACCCGCGCCCACGGCCTCGAGCGCACCGCGGTCTCGCGCGTGGCGACGGGAGCGGACGGGGTCCGTCGGGCGGGCCTGCACCTCGACATGCTCAACGGGCACGTCGCGTCGCTGTCGTGGGTGAGCATGCAGCTGCTCGGACTCGGATGCCTCGTCCTCGCCGCCGTCTTCTCGCTCTCCGGCATTCTTCCGATCACCCCCGGCGAAGTCGTCCTGCTCTCGACCTACTTCACGCTGCTGACACAGGGGCTGACGGCGCTGCTCATGCTCATCCCGGTCGGCGCCCGGGGCCTGGAGTCCATGCGCTCCATCGCCGAGGTGCTGCAGGAGCCGGACCTCGAGCAGAACGAGGGCAAGCGCGCCGTCCCCGAGGTCTCGGGCCGCCTCGACCTCGAGCGGGTGAGTCACCGCTACCCCGACGCGGATCGGGATGCCGTCCACGACGTGTCGCTGTCGATCGCCGCGGGCGAGACCGTCGCCTTCGTCGGGTCGTCCGGGTCGGGCAAGTCCACGATGCTCAACCTCGTGCTCGGCTTCGTCCGCCCCACATCCGGGCGCATCCTCCTCGACGGCGCGGACATGCAGGAGCTGGATCTGCGCACCGCCCGGCGTCACGTCTCGGTCGTCCCGCAGGAGTCGGTTCTCTTCGAGGGCACGATCCGCGAGAACATCGCGTACGGCCGCGACGACGTCGAAGACCGCATCCGCGCCGCGCTCGTCGACGCGAACGCCGCGGAGTTCGTCGACCGGCTTCCGGACGGCTGGAACACCGTCGTCGGCGAGCGCGGCGCGCGCCTGTCCGGAGGTCAGCGCCAGCGCCTCGCGATCGCTCGCGCCCTCGTCCGCGACCCCCGGATCCTCCTGCTCGACGAAGCCACCAGCGCCCTCGATCCCGAATCGGAGGAGTTGGTCAAGAGCGCTCTGACAAGACTCATGCGCGGTCGAACGACCCTCGTGGTCGCCCACCGGCTCTCCACGATCCGCCAAGCCGACCGCATCATCGTGCTGGAGCACGGCGAGATCGTCGAGGAGGGCGCCCACGACGACCTCCTCGCGCGCGCCGGACGATACGCGCACCTGCACGCGACCCAGGCGGGGATCACCCCGTGATCCACCCCGACACCTCTCCCGAAAGGACCGCCGCATGACCGAACCGCTGCGCTGCGCCATCGTCGGCACGGGCGCGATCGCCCACGCCCACCGCCACGCCATCGACGTCGACCCCGGTGCGACCCTCGTCGCCGTGACCGACCTCTCGCGGCCCTCCGCGGAGGCCTTCGCGGCCGGTCGCGAGGGCGTCGTCGTGTACGACGACCTCGACACGCTGCTGCAGGATGCCGCGCCCGACGTCGTCCACGTGTGCACGCCGCCCGGAGCCCACCCCGCGCAGGCGATCGCCGCCCTCGAATCGGGCGCCCACGTCGTCGTGGAAAAGCCCCCGGCACCGAGTCTCGACGAGCTGGATGCGATGCGCGCCGCCGCGACCGCCGCAGACCGGCAGCTGGCGGTCGTCTTCCAGCAGCGCACCGGCTCCGCCGCCGCGCACGTGAAGCACCTCCTCGATTCCGGCGCGCTGGGGCGGCCCCTCGTCGCCCTGTGCCAGACCCTCTGGTTCCGAGACGCGGAGTACTTCGCGGTGCCGTGGCGCGGGAAGTGGGAGACCGAGGGCGGCGGCACGACCCTCGGCCACGGCATCCATCAGCTGGATCTCCTCGCGTTCCTCCTCGGCGACTGGGCGGAGGTGGAGGCGCGCCTGTGGCGCCTGGACCGCGAGACCGCGACGGAGGACGTGTCGACCGCCACGATCCGCTTCGCGCAGGGGACCGTGGCGCAGATGATCACGAGCGCGGTGTCGCCGCGCGAGATCAGCACGATCCGCATCGACACCCAGCGCGCCACGATCACGGTGGACCATCTCTACGGCCACGGGCACGACAACTGGAGGATCACCGCGGCACCCGGCTTCGAGGACGAGGCCGCCGCATGGGCGCTTCCCGCCGTCGAGGAACCCAGTGGGCACGATCCCCTGATGCGCGATGTGTTCGCGGCCCTCCGGACCGGCGCCCCACTGCCGCCGACCGCCGACGCACCCGCGCGCTCGTTCGAGCTCGTCGCCGCGGTCTACGCCTCCGCCGCCGCCGACGGACGCCCGGTCACCCCGGACGATCTCGCCACCCATCCCACGCACCGCCGCGGCTTCGCGAGCCCCGTGCGCGACCTGCGTGGCTGAGGCGGCGCCGGCGCCGGACGCCGATGCCCCCGCGCCGGGCGAGATCTACCGCGATCCGGTCTACGACGGGGCGACCGACCCGACGGTGGTGCGCGCGGACGACGGCACGTGGTGGATGTTCTACACCCAGCGCCGGGCGAGCCATCCCGCCCCCGGGCCCGGCGTCGCGTGGGTGCATGGGAGCCGTATCGGCGTCGCGCACTCCGACGACGGCCTCCGCTGGGACTACGCCGGCACGCTGGAGCCGACGCCCACCGGGCTCGCCCTCGACCCCGACGGTCCGCCGGTCACGGTCGCCGAGACCCACTGGGCGCCGGAGGTGATCCACGACGACCGGCGCTGGTGGATGTTCCTCACCGAGATCGACGGCATCCCGGACGCATGGCCGGGCCATGCGCGGCACATCGTCGCGTACGTCTCCGACGATCTTGCGACGTGGGAGCGTCGGGGCCCGCTCGCCCTCGACAGCGATCGGGTCATCGACGCCGCCGTCGCCCGCTGCCCGGACGGGCTGTGGCGGCTCTGGTACAAGGACGAGGCCGCGGACTCGATGACGAAGGTCGCCGCATCCGCCGATCTGGAATCGTGGCGGAGCGAGGGGACCGCGATCGCCGGTCGACCCCACGAGGGCCCCTACGTCTTCGCGCTCGCCGGCCGATGGTTCCTCCTCACCGACGAGTGGCGCGGTATGGCGGTGTACAGCTCCGACGACGCGATCACCTGGACGCGACAGGGCGGGGCGGATGCCGTGATCCTCGGCGAGCACGGCCCTGCGGACCTCGGCGTGCAGGTGGGGCGCCACGGGATGGTGGTCGTCGATACCGAGACCGACACCGCCCGGCTCTACTACTTCACGCACCCCTGGTGGGACGGCGCCGAGATCGCGGATGCCGCGCCGGACGCGGCACGACGGAGCGCCGTCCACACGGCGACGCTGAGCGTGGGCACGGACGGCGTTCTCACCTGCCGGCGTTCGTGAATCGTTACAAGATTTGTGAGAAGACTCTTGCGAAACGTTTTTGCGCGGGGTAGCGTAACGGGCAAGCGCTTTCCAGCACCCTGAAGCACCGGAGACGCTCACACCGCACCATCGGACACGGACGTCGCGAGCGCGAGAATCGGACGCAGACGTCAAGAGAGGACAAGGATGTTCAGCAAGAAGCGGGCCATCACCGGGATCGCCGTCGCGACCGGTGCCGCCCTGGCCCTGGCCGGCTGCGCCGGCGGCAGCGAGCCGGCGGGAACCCTCGACCCCGACGAGGAGGTGACGCTGACGCTCGCCTTCTGGGGCAACGACGTGCGTGCCGAGATGTACAACGAGGCGATCGCCGCGTTCGAGGAGGAGTACCCGAACATCACGGTGAACTCCACCTTCCTCGACTTCCCCTCCTTCTGGGAGCGTCGTCAGACCGAGGCCGCCGGCGGGAACCTCCCCGACGTCATGCAATTCGACTACTCGTACCTGCGGCAGTACTCCGAGAACGGACTGCTGCTCGACCTCGACCCCTACCTCGGCAACGTCATCGAGACCGATCCGCTCCCGCAGAACATCCTCGACATCGGGGTCGTCGGCGGCACGACCTACGGCATCGCCACCTCGACGAACGCCTGGGGCATGTACACCAACCCGACCCTTCTCGCCGAGGTCGGCGTCGAGGAGTTCGCCGGTGGCACGTGGGACGACTACGCGGCTTGGATGGGCGAGGTCACCGAAGCCAGCGGTGGCGAGGTCTGGGGCGGCTCGGACTACGCCGGCCGCATTCAGAACTTCGAGATCCAGCTGCGCGCCGAAGGCAGCGCGCTCTTCACCGAAGACGGCGAGCCCGGCTTCGACGAGGCGCGCCTGGCCGAATTCTGGGAAGACGGCCAGGAGGTCATCGCCTCGGGCGCCGTGATTCCGGCTCAGCGCCTGGAAGAGCTGTTCCCGACGTCGGGCTTCGGCGCGGCCCTGACCGCCAGCGAGCTCACGTGGGACAACTTCGGTGCCGGATACCTCGGCGAACTGGGTGAGGGCTACCCCGAGCTCGGTCTGGTGGCTCCGCCCATCACCGTCGAGGGGGCCCAGGACCTGTACCTGAAGCCCTCGATGCTGCACTCGATCTCGGCCAACACCGACCACCCGGAGGCAGCCGCGACGCTGGTGAACTTCCTGGTGAACTCGCCGCAGTCGGGCGAGATCTTCGGCACCAACCGCGGACTGCCTGCGTCGGAGACGGCACTGGCAGCAGCCGAGCTCGACCCGCTCAGCCAGCAGATCGCGGACTACGAGGCATCTATCCAGGACCGCCTGGGCGACGCCCCGCCGGTGCCGATCGTCGGCTACGGCACGCTCGAGGAGGAGTTCCGCCTTCTCGGACAGGAGCTCGGCTTCGGCACCATCTCCGTCGAGGACGCGGTCGACCGCTTCTTCACCGAGATGAACGTCACCCTCAGCGACAACTCGTGAGCAGGGCGGGGGCCCGGGCACACCGTCCGGGCCCCCGCACGCTTCCGCCCCCTTCAGACCAGGAGCATCCGTGAGTACGACAACGACGAGGGTCATCGTCACCGGGAAGACCTCGCGACGGTCGCTGAGCCCCCGACAGCGACCGGAGGGCCCCGCCGTGCGGCCGGGCCAACGCAGCCGCCAGCGCAAGGAGACGCTCGCCGGGTACGGCTTCCTCGTGCCATGGCTCTTGGGTTTCTTCGGGCTGACGATCGTCCCGATGATCTACTCGCTGTACCTGTCGTTCACGCGGTACACGATCTTCCAGCCGCCGAGCTGGATCGGGCTGGACAACTACGTCCGCCTCTTCACCAACGACCCACAGTTCATCCAGTCCGCATGGATCACCCTGGTCTACGTGCTTGTCGGCACCCCGATCATGCTCGTCGCGGCCCTCGCGGTCGCCATGCTCCTGAACTATCGCGACCGGGGAGCGGCGTTCTTCCGCTCGGCGTTCTACGCCCCGTCGCTCATCGGCGCTTCTGTCTCGGTCGCGATCGTGTGGCGGGCGATGTTCTCGGGAGACGGCCCGGTCGACGGCTTCCTGAGCTTCTTCGGCATCAATCTCGGGTCGTGGATCGGCAACCCCTCCCTCGTCCTCCCCGCCATGATCATCCTGGCGGTCTGGCAGTTCGGCGCCACGATGGTCATCTTCCTCGCCGGCCTCAAGCAGGTGCCGAAGGAGCTCTACGAAGCCGCTGAGATGGATGGCGCCGGCCCCTGGCACCGCTTCCGCGCAGTGACCCTGCCGATGCTCTCGCCCGTCATCTTCTTCAACCTGCTGCTCGGCCTCATCGGTGCCTTCCAGGTCTTCGCGTCGGCGTACATCATCTCCAACGGCACCGGCGGCCCCGCCGGCATGACGAACTTCATCACCCTCTACCTGTACAAGCGCGGATTCTCGGACGGCCAGTACGGCTACGCCGCCGCCATCGCGTGGGCATTGCTGGTGGTCGTCGCGATCATCGCCTTCATCCTGTTCCGCACCCAGAAGAATTGGGTCCACTACTCGGGAGACAACCGATGAGCTCCGCATCCTTCGGCGAACCCGCCGTCCAGGTCCTCGAGCAGCAGGACCTCGAGAACACCTCCGTCACGCCGCCCCCCGCCCGTCGCCGCGTGAAGCGCAAGACGTGGCAGACGGTGGTGTGGTTCATCGTCCTCGGTGTGATCACCGCGGTCGTGCTCTATCCGCTCGTCTGGCTGCTCTTCGCGACGTTCAAGCCGAACGCCGAGTTCGGGCAGAACCCGGGGCTCCTGCCCGATAACCCGACGGTGCAGAACTACCTCACGGTGATGCAGGGCATCGCCGGCATCCCGATGTCGCGGTTCTTCCTGAACTCCCTGATCCTCGCCGTCCTCGCGGTCATCGGGACGGTCCTGTCCTCTGCGCTCGCCGCGTACGCGTTCGCCCGTATCCAGTTCAAGGGTCTCGGCATCCTCTTCGCCGCGATGATCGGCACGCTGCTCCTGCCGTTCCACGTCGTGATCATCCCGCAGTACCTGCTGTTCAATTCGCTCGGGATGATCGACACCTTCTGGCCGCTCGTCTTGCCGAAGTTCCTCGCGACGGAGGCGTTCTTCGTCTTCCTCCTGGTGCAGTTCATGCGCCAGATGCCGCGCGACATGGACGAGGCGGCCCGCATCGACGGGGCCGGGCACATCCGGATCTTCTGGGCCATCATCGTGCCGCTCATCCGCCCCGCCCTCATCACGTGCGCGATCTTCGCGTTCATCTGGAGCTGGAACGACTTCCTCGGCCCGCTCATCTACCTGACGAGCCCCGACAACTACCCGCTGCCGATCGCGCTGCGCCTGTGGAACGACCAGACGTCGACGAGCGATTACGGCGCGACCGTGACCGCGAGCTTCATCGCCCTCGTCCCGGTGCTGCTGTTCTTCATCGTCTTCCAGCGCTTCCTCGTCGACGGCGTCGCGACCCAGGGCCTGAAGGGCTGATCGTGGCCCGCCCCCGGATGTCGGTCCGCGCCGAGGAGCGCGCGGCGAAGCGCGAGGCGCTCTCCGGCGCCGGCCCCACGCCCGAAGGGCACGAGATCGCACGGAACCCCGGCGCCGGGGCGCGGTTCGCCCTCTTCGGCGAGGTGCTGATCGTCGGGCTCCTCATCACCGTGGTCTCGCTGCCGCTCGTGACGCTGCCCGCGGCGCTGGCGGCAGGCATCCGTCATCTCCGGCGGTTCGCCGCCGCGGAGGAGTCGCACGTGCGGACGTTCTTCCGCGACCTCCGCCGTGCCCTCCCCGGCGGGCTCGTCGTCGGGCTGATCGCGGTGGTGGCGACCCTCGTGCTGCTGCTCGACATCGACCTCGCCCGGAGCGGCTTCCTTCCCGGCGGCCCCGTCATCGAGGCCGTCGGCTGGGCGGGTCTGGCCGCAACGGCCCTCGTCGTCCTGACGTCGGCGATGCTGTGGACGCCGGAGACCGGCTGGCGCGCGGCGATCCGCGCGACCCCCCGCGCCCTGGCCGCCGACCCCGCGGGCACCGCTTACCTGCTCGCGACCGTCGTCTTCGCGGTCGTCGTCACGTGGGTGCTTCTCCCGCTGCTCATCGCCGCCCTCGGGTGCACCGCACTGGCGGCGATGGCCGTCCCCGTGCGCCCGCGCCGACGCGGCTGACGCGTCGCGCGCCCGCTCCACCCCTCCGCTTCCTTCTTCCCACGACAGGAGTCCCCGACGTGTTCTACGGCGCCGACTACAACCCGGATCAGTGGCCCGAGGAGGTGTGGGCCGAAGACGTCCGTCTCATGCAGGAGGCGGGGGTCAACATCGTCAGCCTCGGCATCTTCGCGTGGTCGCGCATCCAACCCGCCGAGGACGTGTGGGACTTCGGTTGGCTCGACACCGTCATCGACACCCTGCACGCCGGCGGCATCCGGGTGAACCTCGCCACTGCCACCGCCTCGCCGCCGCCGTGGGTGAGTGCGACCTACCCCGAGACCCTTCCCGCCGATCAGAGCGGCGCGTCTTACTGGCCCGGGAGCCGTCAGCACTTCGCCCCGTCCTCCCCCGTCTACCGCCGTCTGGCGGGGGAGCTCGTTCGCCGCCTCGCGGAGCGCTACGTCCACCACCCCGCGGTGGTGATGTGGCACGTCGGCAACGAGTTCGGATGCCACCTGCCGATGGACTTCTCGGATGCCGCCCGCGACGCCTACCGCGTCTGGCTGCGCGAGAAGTACACGAGCATCGCCGCGCTCAACGAGGCGTGGGGCACGAGCTTCTGGTCGCAGCGCTACGGATCGTTCGACGAGATCTTCCCGCCGCGCCTCGCGCCCTACAGCCATAACCCGTCGTCGACGCTCGACTGGCGACGGTTCACCAGCGACATGCTGCTGGAGTGCTACCTCGCCGAGCGCCGCATCCTGCAGGAGGCCGGGGCCACGCAGCCGATCACGACGAACTTCATGGGCCCGTTCAAGCCCGCGGACTACCGCCGGTGGGCACCGCACATGGACGTCATCGCCGACGACTGCTACCCGGACCCGGCGAACCCTCACCGTGTGCGCGACGCCGCGTTCCAACGCGACCTGGTCCGCTCCCTCAAGCCCGACGTGCCGTGGCTGCTGTGGGAGCAGGCGACGGATGCCGTCAACTGGCGCCCCGCCAACCCCGGGAAGTCACCCGGCATGCTCATGGCCGAGACCGCGCAGTCGGTCGGGCGCGGAGCCGACGGGATCATGTTCTTCCAGTGGCGCCAGTCCCGCGCGGGGAGCGAGAAGTTCCACTCCGCGATGCTGCCCCATGCCGGGACCGAGACCCGCACGTGGGACGCCGTCACGGAGCTCGGCGCGCGCCTCGCCGCCCTCCCGATCCTCCCCGCGCCTGCACCCGGTACCGATGCGCGCGTCGGTCTCGTTTTCGACTGGGAGAACTGGTGGGCGGTCGAAGAACGCGACCACCCGGTGCTGCTGGACTACCTCGCGATGTGCCTCGACTGGTACGGCGCGCTCCACGCGCGCGGTATCCAGGTCGACATCATCGCGCCCGAGGAGGCGGCCGGCGAGCGCGTCGACCTCGTCCTCGCCCCGGCGCTCTACCTCCTCCGCGACGAGGGCGCCGCGGCTCTGGTGCGCTTCGTCGAGACCGGCGGAACGCTCCTCGGCGGTCCCTTCACCGACATCGTCGACGCCCACGACCAATTCCTCCCCGGCGGGTTCCTCACCCGGCTCGGCGACGTGTTCGGCATCCGCTTCGAGGACTTCGGCGCCCTCCCCGCTCGCGGCGTCGGCGGCATGGGCGTCGGTGCCCTCACGACGATCGCGCCGGATACGGCGACGGATGCCGCCCGCGTCGGCGTCCGCTACGGCGACGTCGTCTTCGACGGGGGTCTCGTCGCCGAGCACATCCACGCGCGCGGCGCCGACGTGCTCGCGCGCTTCGCCGACGGGCTCGCCGAGGGTGGCCCCGCCCTCACCCGGCACCGGCACGGCGCGGGTGAGGCCTGGTACGTCGCGACCCACCCGGACGCTGCGGGCATCGACGCGATCGTCGCCGCGGTCGTGGCGGGAGCCGGTATCCGTCCGGTCGTGGAGAATCTCCCCGCCGGGGTGGAGGCCGCCCGCCGCGGCGACCTCGTGACCGTCATCAACCACACCGACGCCCCCGTGTCGGTCGACATCGAAGGCACCGACGCCGAAACCGGCGCGGCCGTCGATCACCTGGAGCTGGACCCGCAGCAGGTGGCCTTCATTCGTGTCGCGGTCACCCGCCCTGAGACGGAGCAGGCGATCGCACCTGCGGAAGGGCTCGCGGTACCCGTAGCCTGAGGGTGGCGGATAACGCGATTTCCGCAACATAATCCCCCCGCACACCGCAGAGAGGCAGTGACATGTCTGACACCACCGCGCGCCTGGACCCCTACCTGGAGATCGCCCCGATCGATCGCCGCATCTTCGGCGGGTTCGTCGAGCATCTCGGACGCCACATCTACGACGGCATCTTCGAGCCCGGCCACCCCACCGCCGACGAGAACGGGTTCCGCCAGGACGTCATCGACCTCGTCCGCGAGCTCGGCGTCAGCACCATCCGCTACCCCGGCGGGAACTTCGTCTCGGGGTACCGCTGGGAAGACGGCATCGGTCCGGTCGACGAACGGCCGCGGCGCCTGGACCTCGCCTGGCACGCCACCGAGACCAACCGGATCGGACTGCACGAGTTCCAGCAGTGGCTCGACGCGGTCGGCAGCGACCTGATGCTCGCGGTGAACCTCGGCACGCGCGGCACCGCCGAGGCCCTCGACCTCCTCGAGTACGCCAACACCATCGTCCCGACCGCGTGGACCGAGCGTCGCGCGGCCAACGGCCACCCCGAGCCCTTCGCGGTGAAGATGTGGTGCCTCGGCAACGAGATGGACGGACCCTGGCAGCTCGGGCACCGGAACGCAGAGGATTACGGCAAGCTCGCCTCGCGGACCGCCAAGGCGATGCGCCAGCTCGATCCGTCGATCGAACTCGTCGCGTGCGGGTCGTCCGGGCGGACGATGCCGACCTTCGGCTCGTGGGAGCGCGAGGTGCTGCAGCACACCTTCGACGACGTCGACTTCATCTCGTGCCACGCCTACTACCAGGAGCGCGACGGCGACGCGCAGGAGTTCCTGACCTCCGGCGAGGACATGGCCCGCTTCATCGCCTCGGTCGTCGCGACCGCCGACCACGTCGCCGCCGAGCGCGGCAGCGACAAGCGGATCATGATCTCGTTCGACGAGTGGAACGTCTGGTATCTCGATCGCTGGGAGGCTCAGCAGAAGCAGTACGGTGCCGACGAATGGCCGATCGCGCCGCGCCAGCTCGAGGACTCCTACAGCGCTCTGGATGCCGTCGTGTTCGGCGACCTCATGATCACCCTCCTCCAGCACGCCGACCGCGTGCGCTCGGCATCCCTCGCGCAGCTGGTCAACGTGATCGCGCCGATCATGACCGAGCCGGGCGGCCCGACTTGGCGGCAGACGACCTTCTTCCCGTTCTCGCTCACGTCGCGCCTGGCGCAGGGACGCGCGGTGCGCGTGCCGGTCACCGCCGGTACCGTGCCGAGCGCCCGATTCGGCGACGTCGCGGCGGTCAACGCCGTCGCGACGATCGACAACGACGGCGCGACGCTGTTCCTCGTGAACCGCTCCGTGAGCGACGCCGCGACTGTGCGGGTGGATCTGTCCCCGCTCGGCGCCGCCGGTCTCGCCGTCGTCGAGGCGCACCTCCTCCACGAGGACGACCTGGCCGCGGCCAACACGCTCGAGGACACCGATCGCGTCGGCATCCGGCGGGCGGACGCCCGGGTGACGGATGCCGAACTCACCGTCGCGCTGCCGCCGGTGTCGTGGGCGGCGATCCGGCTGGGCTCGGCGTGAACGCCGCCGCACGGGCGCGGGTGCGCCGCGACACCGCGCCCGTGCGGCGCCCCGCGATGGGGAACGACATCGACATCCGGCCGGGACTCGAGGTCACGAGTGCCGCCCTCCTCCGCGACGGTCGGCCGTGGCTCCCCGTGTCGGGCGAGCTGCACTACACACGGGTGCCCCGGGCACGCTGGACCGAACGGATCCGCCTCATGCGGGCGGGCGGCATCGACGTCGTGTCGACCTACGTCCCGTGGATCCACCATCAGCCCGAGCCGGGACCGGCCGACTTCCATGGCGAGCTCGACATCGCGGCGTTCGTCGACACCGTCCGCGCCGAGGGCCTCGAGCTCGTCCTGCGGATCGGCCCCTGGGCGCACGGCGAGCTCCGCAACGGCGGGTTCCCCGACTGGGTCCAGGCCCTCCCCGTCCGGCACCGCACCGACGACCCCGCCTATCTCGCGGTGGTGCGGGAGTGGTTCGGCGCGCTGGGGGCGGCGCTCGACGGACGCGCGCACCCCGAGAACGTCCTCGGCATCCAGCTCGACAACGAGCTCTACGATCAACCCGACCATCTCGTCACGCTCAAGCGCCTGGCCCGGGATGCCGGGCTCTCGGCGCCCCTGTGGACGGCGACCGCATGGGGGTCGGCGCAGCTACCGGAGGGTGAGGTCGTGCCGCTGTGGGGCGGGTACGGAGACGGCTTCTGGGTGGACCCCGACCAGCCGTGGGACGACACCTTCCGCGCGCATTTCTTCTTCTCCGACCGCTGGGACGATCCCGGGATCGGCGCGGACCTGCGCGCCGCCGAGGTCGCCGCCGCCTCCTCGGCATCCGAGCTCTTCCCCCGTGCCACGTGCGAGGTCGGCGGCGGCATGGCGACCGCCTACCACCGCCGCCCGCGCCCGGCGGCGCCCGACATCGCCGCCGTCGCGCACGCGAAGCTCGGCAGCGGATCGGCCTGGCAGGGGCTGTACATGTACGCCGGCGGCGCCAATCCGGTCCTCGGGACGGCAGAGAGCCAGGCGACCGGGTACCCCAACGACCTGCCGGATCTGAGCTACGACTTCCACGCCCCGATCGGCGAGGCCGGCCGCGTCGCGCCGTCGCACGCGGCGCTGCGCCTCCAGCACGCCGTGATCGAGGCGTTCGGCTCCGACCTCGCGACGATGCCGACGACGTTCCCGGACGTCGCACCCGCGGGCGTGCGCGACCGCACGACGCCTCGATGGGCGATCCGCAGCGACGGGACCCGCGGGTTCCTCTTCGTCGGGTGGCAGCAGCCGTACGAGCCCCTCGACGACCTCCCCGGCATCCGTTTCCGCGTCGAGACCGACGAGCGGACGTGGGAGGTACCCGACCGTGCGGTGACCATTCCGGCCGGCACCCTCGCGTGCTGGCCGCTCGGGCTGGCGCTCGGCGGGGTGGAGGTCGCGTGGGCGTCCGCGTCGCTCGTCACCGTCCTCGACGGCGTGGCCGAAGAAGACGCGGGTATGCGCGCCGTGCCCACGCTCGTGCTCCGCGAGGACGCGGGGATCGAGGTTCGGGCCGAGATCGACGGCACCGTCCGGACCCTGCGTCCGGGCCTCGACCCGGTGCGCGTGGCCGGCACCGAGGGGGCGCTCGACATCCTGGTCGTGCCCGCGCGCCTCGCCGCCGATCTGTGGGTGGTCGACGCCGCGACGGGACGACGACGCCTTCTCCTCTCGCGCGACGAACTGACCTGGGATCCTGCCGGCACCGTGTCGGTGCGGACCGAGGCGCCGACGCCTGACGTCCTCGAGTACCTGCCCGAGGGCCGCCGCTGGCGTCGCCGGACGTGGGA
This sequence comes from Microbacterium aurantiacum, assembly GCF_031625015.1. Taxonomy (NCBI): domain Bacteria; kingdom Bacillati; phylum Actinomycetota; class Actinomycetes; order Micrococcales; family Microbacteriaceae; genus Microbacterium; species Microbacterium aurantiacum. The sequence continues at coordinate 1,400,542 of NZ_JAHWXH010000001.1, read as the reverse complement.
GACCCCGGTGAGCGGATGCACGGCGACGGTGATCTCGGAGCAGATCCGCGCGGGGATGACGCCGGATGCCGGGGGCTACGGCGCCCGCGACGGGCGGCACACCGCCCCCGACCGCACGGTCATCAATGCCCACGCCGCGGTGCATCGCCTGCACCTCCCCGCCACCGTCGGACGAGACGCGACCCTGCGGATCGACTGGGCGGGAGACGTCGCCCAGCTCCGCGCCGACGGGCGCATCGTCGCGGACCGGTTCTGGGACGCCTCGCCGTTCGTCGTCGACCTCGACGACCTCCGCATCAGTCCCGACATCGACCTGCAGCTGTGGATCCTGCCGCTGCGGACGGATGCCGGCATCCACCTCCCCGCCGCGGCGGCGCAGCGACTCGCGAGCGCGGCGGATGACGGAGGGTCCGCGCTGTGCGCGCTGGACGGAGCCCGCGTCGCCACTCCCGGGCGCGGGGTCGAAAAGGACGCCGCCGGAGGGCGCTGACACTCCCGCCCACCGGGAAAGCGCTTGCGGATCGAGGATCCGCCGTGGCACACTGGAATAAGTTGGAAAGCGTTTACCGCTCCTCTCGGATCGGTTCCCCGCCTCGGCGGGTCACACCCGCAGAAAGAAGGCCACCGTGAGCGACACCGCCCTCGCCCCCGCCGTCACCCCGGCATCCGTCGACCGCCCCGCCGTCCGCGAGGTCGGCATCATCATGAACGGCGTCTCGGGCCGAATGGGGTACCGCCAGCACCTGGTCCGCTCGATCCTCGCGATCCGCGACGCCGGCGGCATCCTGCTGCCCGACGGCACGCGTCTGACCGTGAAGCCGCTCCTGGTGGGACGCAGCGAGGCCAAGCTCGCCGAGCTCGCCGCCCGGCACGGCATCGAGGACTACACCACCGACCTCGACGCCGCCCTCGCCGACCCGCGCTGGGAGATCTACGCCGACTTCCTCGTGACGAAGGCCCGCTCGTCGGCCCTCCGCAAGGCAATCGCCGCGGGCAAGACGATCTACACCGAGAAGCCGACCGCCGAGACCGCCGACGAGGCGCTGGAGCTCGCGAAGCTCGCCGCCGCCGCCGGCGTGAAGACCGGCGTCGTCCACGACAAGCTCTACCTCCCCGGCCTGCAGAAGCTGAAGCGGCTCATCGATTCCGGATTCTTCGGCCGCATCCTGTCGGTCCGCGGCGAGTTCGGATACTGGGTGTTCGAGGGCGACTGGCAGCCCGCGCAGCGCCCGAGCTGGAACTACCGCGCCGAAGACGGCGGCGGGATCATCGTCGACATGTTCCCGCACTGGAACTACGTGCTGGAGAACCTCTTCGGTGAGGTCAAGAGCGTCTATGCCCAGGCATCCGTGCACATCGCCGACCGCTGGGACGAGAACGGCGAGCACTACACCGCCACCGCAGAGGATGCCGCCTACGGGATCTTCGAGATCGACGGCAACGCGGCGGGCGAGCCCATCGTCGCGCAGATCAACTCCTCCTGGACGGTGCGCGTCAACCGCGACGAGCTCGTGGAGTTCCACGTCGACGGCACGCACGGCTCGGCCGTGGTCGGACTCTTCGGCGCGAAGATCCAGCACCGGAACGCCACCCCGAAGCCGGTGTGGAACCCCGACCTCGCCGACGACCACGACTACGACGCCGATTGGGCCGAGGTGCCCACCAACGACGTCTTCCAGAACGGGTTCAAGCAGCAGTGGGAGGAGTTCCTCCTCTCGTACGCCCTCGGCACCGAGTACGAGTTCGATCTCCTCTCCGGCGCGCGCGGCGTGCTGCTGGCCGAGGCGGGACTCCGCTCGAGCCGCGAGGGCCGCAAGGTCGAGCTGACCGCACTGAGCCTGGACTGACCCGTGGGCGGCCTCACCCTCCTCGCCCCCGACGGCGCGCTCTCGCGCGTCGCCCTGCCCGACGCGCCGGCCTACACCCGGCCGACGGCGCCGCTCCGCTCGCGCGTGGCCTACGCCGCCGCGCACGTGGTGCCGCGGGTCGCGGGCGACAACACCCCGGGCCAGCCCGCCGACATCGACTGGGACGCCACGCTCGACTTCCGCCGTGCGGTGTACGGGTGGGGTCTCGGCGTCGCGGACGCGATGGACACCGCCCAGCGGAACATGGGTCTCGACGCCGCCGCGACGCGCGAGCTCATCGCCCGGTCGGCCGAGGTCGCCCGCGAGAGCGGCGGCCGGGTCGTCGTCGGGGTCAACACCGACCACGTCGAGGAGGAGCGCATCTCGCTCCGCGCCGTGACCGACGCCTTCCTCTCCCAGCTGGCCTTCACCGAGGAGCAGGGGGCGGGGCCGGTCCTCATGGCATCGCGCCACCTCGCGCGTGCGGCGGAGTCCGCCGAGGACTACCGTCGCGTCTACCGCGAGGTACTGCAGGCGGCATCCGGTCCGGTCGTGCTGCACTGGCTCGGCACCGCCTTCGACCCGACCCTCGAGGGGTACTTCGGCTCCAGCGACTGGCGTGCGGCATCCGCTGTCCTGCTCGAGATCATCGAGGAGAATGTCGACAAGGTCGCCGGGGTGAAGATGAGCCTCCTCGATGCCGCGTCCGAGGTGTCGGTGCGCGAGCGCCTGCCCGAGGGTGTGCGCATGTTCACCGGTGACGACTTCAACTACGTCGGCCTCATCGGCGGAGCCTCGGTGCCGGACGCGGCACAACCGCCCCGCGACGCGGGGGCGCGGCACCAGCACTCCGACGCGCTGCTCGGCGCGTTCGCGGCGCTCGCTCCCTCCGCCTCCGCCGCGATCCAGGCGCTCGACGCCGACGACCCCGACCGCTACCTCGCAATCCTCGGGCCAACGGAGGAGCTCAGCCGGCAGATCTTCGCCGCGCCGACCTTCTACTACAAGACCGGGGTCGCGTTCCTGTCGTGGCTGAACGGACATCAGGTCGCGTTCCAGATGGTCGGGGGCCTGCACTCCGCGCGGAGCCTTCCGCACCTCTCCCGCATCGTGGAGCTCGCCGCCGGCTGCGGCGCCCTGGAGGACCCCGAGCTCGCGGCGGACCGCTGGCACGGGATGCTGCGCGTGAACGGGGTCGACGCGTGAGCGCGGCATCCGTCGCCGGAGTTTCGGGGACTTCGCGCCTGTCGATCAATCAGGGGACGATCAAGCACGCCTCCCTCGCCGAAGCGCTGCGGGCGACGACGGATGCCGGGGTGCCGGCGATCGGGCTGTGGCGCGAGCCGGTGCAGGAGGTCGGGCTCGACGTCGCCGCGTCGATGGTCGCCGACTCGGGGCTGCGGGTGTCGACCCACTGCCGCTCGGGCTTCTTCACGATGCCCGAGGGTCCCGCGCGCCGCGCCGCCATTGACGACAACCGCCGCGCGATCGAGGAGGCCGCGACCCTCGCCGCCGCGGGGGCCGACGGCTCCGTCGCGGTGCTCGTGCTCGTCGCCGGGGCGCTGCCGGACGGGTCGCGCGACCTCATCGGAGCGCGCGCCCGGGTGCGCGACGCGATCGGCGAGCTCGCCCCGTACGCCGCCGAGGCCGGGGTGCAGCTCGCGATCGAGCCGCTGCACCCGATGTATGCGTCCGACCGGTGCGTCGTCTCGACGCTCGGCCAGGCGCTCGACATCGCCGCGGACTTCGAACCGTCGGTCGTCGGCGTGACGGTCGACACGTTCCACATCTGGTGGGATCCGGACGTCCTCCCGCAGATCGCGCGCGCGGGCCGCGAGGGCCGGATCGCCACGTACCAGGTGTGCGACTGGAAGACGCCGCTGCCCGCGGACGTGCTCCTCAGCCGCCACTACCCGGGCGACGGAGTGATCGACTTCGCGTCCCTCACCAGCGCGGTCGAGGACACCGGGTACGACCGCGACGTCGAGGTCGAGATCTTCAACGCCGACATCTGGTCGCGTCCCGCCGCGACCATCGCGCGCGAGACCGCGGCATCCTTCGGCTCCGCCGTCGCCCCGCACCTCCGGACCCCCTGACCCCTTCCCGTTCACTCGGGTCGCGCGTTCGGTGGCGCCGTCGCGCGGGTTCGCGCGGGCGGCACCCGCGCAAAGGCGCCACTGAATCGCGCGCCACCCTCTCTGACTTGTCGCCTCTCGCGGGTGTCGCGCCCTGCGACCCGCAACACGCGACAAGCGAACGGCGGTCTTGCTCGGTGGCGCCTGGTGGGCGGGCGGGCGGGGGCTCAGCCCTTGCGGTGGGCGCGGTAGGCGGTCGGGCTCGTCCCGTGGATCTTGCGGAACTGGCGGGAGAAGTAGAACGGGTCGTCCATGCCCACCTGCCGCGCGACCTCGGCGACGGTCAGATCCGTCGTGTCGAGCAGTCGCCGGGCGCGCGCCATCTTCAGCGACAGGTGGTGAGCGACGACGCCCCCACCCGTCGCCTGCCGGAACAGCGCCGCGAGGTGCGACGGCGACACGCCCACGAGCGCGGCGAGTTCGCCGACCTGCACGTGCCCGTCGACGCGCTCCTCGAGATACCGCATCGCGCGCTCGACCGGCGTGCCGTCCTCGGGCAGCAGCCGGTCGACGGCGAGCTGGGTCATCAGGCGCCACGCCATTCCGCTCGTCGCGACGAGCCGCGCGGGGGTCATGTCGCGCTCGAACGACGTGACGATCTCATCGAGGAGAGCCGTGACGCGGTCGAGCGACCGCAGCGACAACAGGGGCGCATCGGGACGGATGCCGCAGGTCTCCACCAGCTCGTCGACATCGCGTCCTCGCACATGCGCCCACCAGATCGTCCAGGGATCGTCCGCGCTCGCTCCATACGCATGAGGAGTTCCGGCGGGGAGGACGATCGCGCCGCCCGGCCCGACCCGCACGCGGGATCCCCCGATCTCCAGCCACCCCGCGCCGCCGACGCACACGATGATGATGGTCTCGGCCGCGCCTGTTTCACGACGCCGCCCGTGCTGATCCGCCTGGGGGAAGTACCCGGCGTCGGTGACGAGGATCCGCCGCGTCACCCCGCGCGCGAGCGCCGCATCGACGAGCGGCCGCGGCACGACGACGAGCCGTTGATGGTCGAAGCCGTCGGCGCGTTCCATGGCGGCATCCTCCCACGCGGCGACAGCGCGTCCACACCCTCCGGAGCCCTCTCACGATCAGCGGATCGTCCAGGCCTGGGGCACGATCACCCATGGTCCCGCGCGCGACGTCTCCGTACAGTCGACCCGTGACTCCCGACGACGACGCCCCGAGCCGCATCGAGCTCCCCGCCGCCCCCGCCGATCAGCGGGCGATCCTCGACGCCGGCGGCGTCGCCTGCTGGAGCGAGCCGCTGACGATCGACACGTACGAGGCCGGCGCCCCCGATCCGTACCCGCTGTTCCTCGACCGCCGCGTGTACCAGGGGTCGAGCGGGCGGGTGTATCCGATGCCGATGATCGACGAGGTGTCGCACGACAAACACCCGCGGTCGTGGCAGGCCATCCACCTCGAGAACGCCTATGTCCGCCTTGTGCTTCTTCCCGAGCTCGGCGGCCGCATCCACATCGGCTACGACAAGGTCGCCGGATACGACTTCTTCTACCGCAACAACGTCATCAAGCCCGCGCTCGTGGGGCTCGGGGGCCCGTGGATCTCGGGCGGCGTGGAGTTCAACTGGCCCCAGCACCACCGGCCCGCGACCTTCCTCCCCGTCGACACCCGGATCGAGCGCGAGTCCGACGGGGCCGTCGTGGTCTGGCACAGCGACCTCGACCCGCTTCAGCGGATGCGCGGTACGCACGGCATCCGTCTCCGCCCCGGATCCTCGCTCATCGAGGCGGAGGTCGCGCTCCACAACCGCACCGACACCACCCAGACCTTCCTGTGGTGGGCGAACGTCGCCGCACGCGCCCACGAGCGATACCAGTCGTTCTTCCCCGACGACGTGGCCTTCGTCGCCGACCACGCCCGACGCGCGGTCACGGCCTTCCCGCGCGCCGATCGGCCCTACTACGGCGTCGACTATCCCGCGCTCGCCGCCGCCACCCCCGACGCCGACCGCATCGACGTCTACAGCAACATCCCCGTCCCGACGTCGTACATGATCACCGACACCGACGATGCGTTCTTCGGAGGCTACGACCACGCGGCGGACGCGGGCTTCGTGCACTGGGCCGATCCCGCTCTCTCGCCCGGCAAGAAGATGTGGACCTGGGGCACGGGTGAGATCGGACGGGCGTGGGACGCGCAGCTGACCGACGACGACGGTTCCTACGTCGAACTCATGGCGGGTGTCTACACCGACAATCAGCCCGACTTCGCGTGGCTGTTGCCGGGCGAGACCAAGCGTTTCAGCCAGTTCTGGTACCCGATCCACGCCATCGGCGCGGCCCGCCAGGCGACGACGGATGCCGCGATCTCCGTCGACGGCGAAGGACGCGTCGGCGTCATGACCACCCGCACCCGGTCCGTCGTGGTGTCGATCCACGACCGCGAAGGGAACGCGCGCACGCACACCGCGACCGTCGGCCCGGACACGCCGCTCCGGCACATGCGCGAACGCGGCGGCGACGCCGGGGCGCTCTCGCGCGTGACCGTGGAGGATGCCGACACCGGCGCGCAGCTGGTCGCGTGGCGGGAGCGGCCCGCGCCCACGCGCGAACCCTGGGTGGCGACCGCTCCCCCACAGCCGGAGGAAATCGCCTCGACCGATGAGCTGCTCGTCACCGCGACGCACCTCGAGCAGTACCGACATCCGACACGCGATGCCGTTCCGTACCTGCGGGAGGCGCTCGCGCGCGACGCGGGAGACGTCCGTGCCGCGACCGCACTGGCCGCCTGGTACCTCCGTCGCGGCGAGTACGACGCGGCCTCGACGCACGGGGAGAGCGCGCTGGCGCACCAGACCCGCCGGAACCTCAACCCCCGCGACGGCGAGACGCTGTACCTGGCGGGTCTCGTTGCGGAGCGGCGGGGCGACCTGGACATCGCGGACCGGCGCTTCGCGCGCGCGTCCTGGAACGCGGCGTGGACGGCACCCGCAGCGCTCGCGCGCGCCCGGCTCGCGTTGCGCGCCGGGCGGCAGGTCGAGGCGCTGCGGCTCGCAACCGAGGCCGGGGACATCCCCGAGGCGCGTCGGCTCGCCGTGCTCGCGCTCGTCCGTCTCGACAGGCGCGCCGATGCCGAAGCGCGCGCGCGCCAACTCGTGGCGGACGATCCCCTGGACGTGGGCAATGCGCTCCTCGCTCGCGCGCTGCAGCTCACGTCATCCGTCACCGTTCCGCAGGCTCCCGCCGATCCCCGCGCGGTGCTCGACATCGCGGGCGAGTTCGCGCGAGCCGGCGCGTACGCCGAGGCCCTCGCGGCGACGGCGTCGCCGATGATCGCCGGCTTCGGGGCATCCGACACGCCGTCCGCTCTGGGGAACGTCGAACCCCTCCGACACGTGCTCCGGGCCGCGTGGGCGGATGCCGCGGGCGACGCCGCGCTCGCCGACGCGGAGCGCACGGCACTCGCCGATACGCCGCTCGCGCTGGCCTTCCCCGCCGGCCTCGACGTCTACGACGCCCTGACCCGGCTCGCGGCATCCGATTCCGCCCCTTCCGCAACGCGGACCGTCGCCCGCGCCCTCCGCGGCATGTGGCTGCTCGACGCCGGACGCGATGCGGACGCGCTCTCCGACCTCACCGCAGCGACGGATGACGGACTCGACGACCCCGTCGCGTGGCGCAACCGAGCGCTCGCGATCGTGCGCACGGGCGGTTCGCTCGACGACGCCGACCGGGCTTTCGCCGCGGCGATTGCGCTTCGCCCCGACGGGCGCCTGCTGTTCGAGCGCGACCTCCTGGCGGCGATCGCGGGCCGCACGGCCGCCGAACGCCTCGCACGGCTGGAGACCCACCCCGATGCCCTGGCGACCCGCGACGATCTCGCCCTCGCGCACGTGAGTCTGCTGCTCGACACGGACCGCATCGACGAGGCCTGGCGCATCCTCACGACGCGCATATTCCGCCCCTTCGAGGGTGGCGAGGGTCGGGTCATCGCCGCGTACGACCGCGCCGCGTGTCTCCTCGCGCGGCGCCTCCTCGACGGCGGCGAGACGGATGCCGCGATCGCGCTGCTGGAGGAGGGCATCGTCGTTCCTCCCCACCTCGGCGAGGGGCGGCATCCGGCCGAGCGTCCGACCGAGCGCCTCGTGCTTCTGGGGGACGCCCACGCCGCGGCCGGCGATGGCTGCGCGGCGCAGCGGGCGTGGGAGGCGACGTGCGCCGACAGCCCGTACGCCGTCGGCGAGCACCCCCCGGGTGAGGCGGACGTGTGGGTCGGCATCGCCCACACCCGCCTCGGGGATCGCGACCGCGCGCGCGCCGTCTGGGACGCCCTCGACGCGCGCGCCGACGAGCTCGACCGCGCGCGCGACACCGTCGACTACTTCGCCACATCCCTCCCCGAGCTCGTGGTCTTCGACGTCGACACGGCCGCCGCTCGTGCGGCGACGGCCGCCCGCCTGCGCGCGGGAGCCGCCGCGGGGCGCGCCCTCTCGGATGCCGCCACCGCCGAGAGGACCCCCGCATGAGCGACCGCTACCTGGGCTCCGGCACCGTCCCCGAGACCCGCGAGGGCCTCACCGGCACCATGCCCGCGCACCTCCCCGAGCGTCTGACGATCAGCCTGTGGGACTTCTCCTGGTACACCCGCGCCGGGAGAGGCGACCCCTACGCCGACCTCGACGCGGCGGTCGCCGACGCCGCTGCGCTCGGTTACAACGCGCTGCGGATCTGCGCGGCGCCGCTGCTCCTCTTCGGGGACCTCGGACTGGACACGCACGCGCGGGCGCTCGAGATCGAAGGACTCGGCGCGGCGCCCGGAGGCGGGTTCTACGGCCAACGCACCCGCTGGTACGACGCCCCGGGCGGGTACACGCTCGACCTCCGCTCCCACCTGCTCGCCCTGTTCGCCGCGTGCGAGCGCCACGGTCTGGTCGTCATCCTCGCGAGCTGGGAGTATCAGCAGTCCCCCGCGTTCGCCGCGTCACCGGCGTGGTTCGACGCGATCGACGCCGTCCCCCTCGCCGAGCGCTACCGGGTGCTGGCCGCCGCGTGGGACCGCATGATCGCTTTCCTGACCACGAACGGGCACCGCGAGCGCATCGCCCTCGTCGAGCTCCACAACGAGATCGACTTCTCGATCCTGCCCGCCCTCGCGGACGGCGGCATCGAGCAGGTGTCGTGGCTGCTGTCGCGGCATCCGGATCTCCTGGTCACCGCGAGCTACGGCAAGCCGCCCCACCTCGCGATGCACCGCGTGCCCGAGGGCATCGGCGCCGCGCAGTTCCACGTCTACAGCTACGGCGTGCTGGACGCGCTGCAGAAGCGGATCGACATCCGCTCCGAGGGGAGCGCGGGCTTCCCCAACGCCGAGCTCCGCGCCCTGCTGCGCCCCGACGCACCCACGGTCGCCGACTACGGCCGGGCGGCGGAGTGGAAGTACCGGGCGACCGTCGTGACGGATCAGATGATCTACGGCTACGACTGGATCGATCCGGATGCCTGGGACGCGTGGCTGCGCGCGCATGAGGGGCCGTACCTCGAGGTCATGCGGCGCGAGATCGAGTCGCGGGTGATCGCGATCGCGGAGTGGGCGCGCGCGCAGCGGATCCCGGCGCTCGTCGGCGAGGGATGGGTGGGGTACACCCCGCTCCACGGCACGTTCGAAGAGGGCCCCACAGGCCGCGCGCTCGCTGAGCACGGCATCGACACGGCGCTCGAGCACGGTGTGTGGGGCGTGGTGCTGTGCTCGAACGCGGCCCCACACCACCCGATGTGGGAGCAGCGCGCCTGGCAGCGCGCGCAGAACGCCCGCATCCTCGCCCACCCCGTCTGACGCACCCGGTTCACTTGTCGCCTCCCGCGGGTGCCGAGCCCCGCGACCCGCAAGAGGCGACAAGTGAACGGGGAGAGCCGGGCGACACGCGGGAGGTAAGCGTTTCCTGACGCCGGGCATCCGCACCCGCGGCGCTCTAGACTCGGGCCCGTGAGCGAGATCATCGCGCCTTCCCGAAGCGCTGCCACCCTGCACGATGTGGCGCGCGAGGCCGGCGTGTCCCTGGCGACCGCGTCCCGCGTGCTCAACGGCTCGACCCGCAAGGTCGCCGAGAGCTACCGCGAGCGCGTCGAAGCCGCCGCCGAGAAGCTCGGCTACACCGCGAACCTCTCCGCGCAGGCGACGGCCCGCGGCACCTCCGCGATCGTCGCGCTGCTCGTCGCCGACATCGCCGACCCCTACTTCGGCCAGCTCGCCTCCGGCGTCGCCCGCGGCGCCGACGAAGCGGGCCTCGTCGTCACGATCGCCATCACCGAGCGCGACGCCCAGCGCGAGACGCGTCTGGTGCGGGCCCTCCGCGGCCAGCGCCCGCGCGGCCTCATCCTCGCGGCATCCCGCACCGACGGCCCGGACTCCGTCGGACTGGATGCCGAGCTCTCCGCCTTCGCGGCCGGCGGGGGGCAGATCGTCTCCCTCGGCCCCGACGGTCCGGGCCGGGCCGTGTCGGTCGACAACGTCGGCGGTGCGACGGCGCTCGGCGCGCAGCTCGCCGCTCTCGGCTACACCCGCGCGGTCATCATCGCCGCGGGGGTCGGCATCCGCACGTCCGACGATCGCGTCGCCGGCTTCACCGCCGGCTTCACCGGGGCCGGCGGTGTGGTGCAGGAGGTCGTCCGCGGCGGGTTCACGCGCGACGCCGGTTACGACACCGCGCGCGCCCTCCTCGAGCGCGGGCTCGAACCCGGCACCCTCGTCTTCGGCATCAGCGATGTCGTGGCGATCGGCATCATGTCGGCGGTGCGGGATGCCGGACTCCGCGTGGGCGCCGATATCGCCGTGGCGGGTTTCGACGACATCTCCACGGGCCGCGACATCCGTCCGGGTCTGACGACGGTGCGCGTGCCGCTGGAGGACCTCGGCTACCGCGCCCTGCACGCCGCCGTCGACGCGGAGTGGGCGCCCGACCCGCAGCCGCTCCCCCTCGAGGTCATCGTGCGCGGGAGCACACCGCCGCGCCGCTGATGGCCCGCCGTCCCGCCGTCGTCACGATCGCGGACGTCGCCGCGCGCGCCGGCGTCTCGCTGTCGACGGTCTCTCGCGCGCTGAACGGCAACCCCACGGTCGATCCGACTCTCGCCGAGCGCGTGCGCGCCGCCGCCACCGAGCTCAACTACACCGCCAACCCTTGGGCGCGGAGTCTCGTCTCGGGGCGCACGCAGACGATCGCCGTCGTCGTTCCCGATCTCGCGAACCCGACCTTCCAGACGATCCTGCGGGGCCTCGGCCGCGCGGCCGCCGCCGACGACTTCCACGTGCTCGTCTCCGATTCGGCCGAGTCCGTCGACGCCGAACGCACCCTCGCCACGACGACACGGCGGCGCACCGACGGAGTCATCCTCTGCGCCCCGCGGATGCCGCAGCCCGACCTCGACGCCCTCTCGGCGACGCTCACCCCGCTCGTGCTCGTGAATCGCACCTCCCCCGACGTCGCGAGCGTCCGCGCGGACTACGGCGCCGCCCTCCGCGCGCAGCTCGACGACCTTCACCGGCTCGGACATCGCCGGATCCTCCATCTCTCCGGCGCACCGGGCAGCGCCTCGGGCGCGCAGCGCGCGGAGGCCCTCGACGCGTTCGCCGCGGCGCACCCCGAGGTCGATCTGCGTCGCCTTCCCTGCGGAGTGGACGCGGATGCCGGGGCCGCCGCCGCCGACGCCGTGCTCGACTCCGGCGCCACGGCGGCGCTCGCCTTCAACGACCTCGTCGCCGTCGGCCTCCTCGACGCGGTCCGTCGCCGCGGATGCCGCGTGCCGGACGACCTGTCGATCGTGGGATTCGACGACATCCCCTTCGCCCGCTTCACCACGCCGGCCCTCACGACGGCGGCCGTCCCCGCCGAGGAGCTCGGTCGCGCGGCATGGGTGCGGATGCGGGCCCTCCTCTCGGGCGAGGCTCCTCCACCGTCGCTCACGCTCGTCCCGGAGACGGTGGTGCGCGCCACGACCGGCCCGCCACCTTCCTGAGCGGCATCCGTCGCAGCACGGGCGAGCGCTTTCCCGCACCCTCTGCTACCCTGAGAAAAGGTTTTCTGAAGGAGAGAGATGTCTCGTCGTCGCTACGCCCTCATCGGTGCGGGCCACCGCGCCCACATGTACGTCGACGCCCTGACAGGCCCATACGCCGAGACCGCCGAGCTCGTCGCGATCTGCGAGCCGAACCCCGTGCGCGCCGCGTACCACGCGGACCGCGTCCGGGCGGCGACGGGGGTCTCCCCCGCGGTGTACGGCCCCGACGACGTCGAGACGATGATCCGCACCGAGCGGGTCGATCGCGTGATCATCTGCGCGCGCGATGATCTGCACGCCTCGCTGATCGTGCGGTCGCTGGATGCCGGTGCCGACGCGGTCGTCGAGAAGCCCCTCACGATCGACGCCCCGAGCGCCGCGGCCATCGAGGACGCGATCGACCGCACCGGCCGCGACGTCGTCATCACCTTCAACTACCGCTACTCGCCGCGGAACTCCGCCCTGCGCGAGCTGATCCAGCGCGGCGACATCGGCCGCGTCACCTCGATCGACTTCTCGTGGATGCTCGACACCAAGCACGGCGCCGACTACTTCCGCCGCTGGCACCGCGAGAAGAAGCACTCCGGCGGACTGCTCGTCCATAAGGCCAGCCACCACTTCGACCTGGTCAACTGGTGGATCCGATCCGAGCCCCGCCGGGTGTTCGCCTCCGGGGGTCTCCGCTTCTACGGCGCCGAGAACGCAGCGTCCCGCGGCGAGGGCGCGGACAGCGATCTGTTCGGTCTCGACATCCGCCAGGACGCGGTACTCGGCGCGCTGTACGGCGACGCCGCGGCGCACGACGGCTACCGCCGCGACCGCGACGTGTTCTCCGAGGGCATCACGATCGAGGACAACCTCGCCCTCGTCGTCGACTACGCCTCCGGCGCGACGCTCAGCTACTCCCTCAACGCCCATGCTCCGTGGGAGGGCTACCGCGTCGCGGTCAACGGCACCGAGGGCCGCGCCGAGCTCGAGGTCGTCGAGCGCGGTGCGGTGCTGCCCGACGAGGGCCTGCACCCCGTGCTCGATCCGAGCGCCACGGATGCCGGATCCTCCGGATCGCTCCGCACGGAGGGCGAGCGCCTCCTCGTGCAGCGGCACTGGGAGGCTGCGCGCGAGGTCGAGATCCCCGACGCCGGCGGCGGCCACGGCGGCGGCGACCGACTGCTCCTCGCCGACGTGTTCGAGGGGCCCGGCGACGATCCGCTCGGGCGTCCGGCGGACTGGCGCGACGGGGTCCGCTCGATCGCCGTCGGGATCGCCGGCAACCGCTCGCTCGAGACGGGCCAGCCGGTGCGGGTCGCCGAGCTCGGCATCCGTCTCCTCGCCGACACTCCCGCAAGCGCGACCGCGACCGCCGGGATCCCGGCGCCGTGAGCCGCATCGTCGTCACGGGCGGATCCGGCCGCCTCGGCCGCACCGTCGTGGCGGGGCTCGCCGCCGCCGGGCACGAAGTCGTGAGCCTCGACCGCGCACGCCCCATCGACACGACGCCTTCCGCGGAGGGCGTCACCCACATCGACGTCGACCTCACCGACGCGGATGCCGCGCGACAGGCCCTCGTCGATGCCCACGCCGATGCGCTCATCCACCTCGCGGCGATCGCGGTGCCGTTCAGCGCACCCGAGGACGTGATCCTCCGCACCAACACCGCCCTCGCCCTCAACGTCCTCGGCGGAGCGGCGGGGGTCGGCATCCGTCGCATCGTCACGGCGTCGAGCCCGACGGTGCTCGGCTACGGTGCGCCGAACGGCTGGCTGCCCGACCGCTTCCCGCTCGACGAGACGACCCCGGCCCGCCCGTGGAACGCGTACGCGCTGTCGAAGCTCGTCGCCGAGCAGACGATCGCGATGCTCGCCCGCGAGGTGTCTCCCGACATCCGCTTCGCCGCGTTCCGCCCCTGCTACGTGATCGCCCCGGAGGAGTGGCGCGGCGCCCCCACCCAGCAGGGCAACACGGTCGCCGAGCGCCTCGACGACCCCGCCCTCTCGGCGCCCGCGCTGTTCAACTACGTCGACGCGCGCGACGTGACCGGATTCCTCGAGGCCTTGCTCCCTGCGATGGGAGACCTGCCTCCGGCCGAGGTGTTCTTCGTGGGTGCCGCCGACGCCCTCGCCCGTGACCCGCTCGCCGAGCTGCTCCCCCGGTTCCTCCCCGGATCCGACGCGCTCGCCGCCGACCTCACCGGGACGACGCCGGCGTTCTCCTCCGCGAAGGCGGAACGGATGCTCGGCTGGAGCCCGACGCGATCCTGGCGGAGCGAGCTCGCGGCCTCCGCCCCTTCCTCTCCCGCATCCCGAAAGGACGTGCCGGCATGAACCTCGACGGCATCCTCTTCTTCCCCGTCACCCCCTTCGACACCGCCGACCGCGTCGACGAGGACGTCCTCGCCGCGCACATCGCCGGCGGTCTCGCGCACGCGCCGGGTGCGGTGTTCCCCGCGTGCGGGACGGGCGAGCTCCACGCACTGTCCGAGAGCGAGGCGGCGCGCGTGGTGCAGGTGGCGACCGCGACCGTCGCCGGCCGCGTCCCGGTGATCGCGGGCACCGGCGGCCCGCTCGGGCACGCGATCCGCCTCGCGCGTGCGGCGGCGGATGCCGGTGCCGACGCCCTTCTGGTGCTCCCGCCGTACCTCGTCGGGGGCCCGCAGGCGGGACTCGTCGCGTATGTCGAGGCGGTCGCCGGCGCCTCCGACCTCCCCGTTATCGTGTACCACCGCGGGACGGCGCAGTTCTCCGTGGACAGCATCCGCACGCTCGCACGGAACCCGAAGGTCATCGGGCTCAAGGACGGCGTCGGCGACATCGGCCTCGCGCAGCAGATCGTGCGCGCCGTCCGCGCCGAAGGCCGGGAGGACTTCGCCTTCTTCAACGGCCTCCTCACCGCCGAACTGACCCAGGCCGCGTACCGCGGCATCGGCATCCCGCTGTACTCCTCGGCGGCGTTCGCGATGATCCCCGAGGTGGCGAACGCCTACTACCGCGCCTACGTCGCCGGCGTCGAGGAGCGGCGCCTCGCCCTCCTCGACGGCTTCTACACGCCGCTCGTCGCGCTCCGCGACGAGACGCCCGGATTCGGGGTGTCCCTCGTCAAGGCGGGGCTGCGCCTCGGCGGTCTCTCCGTCGGATCCGTCCGGGCACCGCTGGTCGACCCGAGCCCCGCCCAGAAGGCGCGACTCGCCGACATCCTCGCCGCCGGACGGACGCTGGTGTGAGCACCGGAGTGATCACCCTCCGCTCGCTCGATGCGCGACTCGTGCGCGTGCCGCTGACGCGCCCGTGGGGATCGGGGGTGACCTCGGTCGGCGTCGTCGCGACCCACGCCGTGCGCAGTGACGGTGCCGAGGGCTGGGGCTTCTCGTGGACGCCGCAGATCGGCGCGGAAGCCGTGCACGCGCTGCTGGTGAACGACATCGCTCCGGTCGCCGTCGGCGGTCCCGGCGAGCCGGGCGAGGGGTGGAGCCCGATGTGGCAGCACCTCCACGAAGCCGGAGGTGGCGGACTCACCACCATCGCCCTCGCCGGTCTCGACCTCGCCCTGTGGGATGCCGCCGCCCGGGCCGACGACGCCTCCGTCTCGGGATGGCTCGGCGCGCAGCGCGAGGCCGTCCGCGCCTACGGCAGCGGGGTGAACCTCCACTACCCGATCGACGACCTCGTCGCCCAGGCCGAGCGGTGGACGGATGCCGGATTCGACGCGGTGAAGGTGAAGGTCGGCAAGCCCGAGGTCGCCGAAGACCTCGACCGCCTGCGCGCGGTCCGCGCGGTGATCGGCCCCGACCGCGCGCTGATGATCGACGCGAACCAGCGGTGGGAGCTCGACCGTGCCACCGCCGCACTCGAGGTCCTCGCGGAGGTGTCCCCGGCGTGGATCGAAGAACCGCTGCGCGCCGAGGACCTGTGGGGGCACACCGAGCTCGCCCGCCGGCTCGCCGCATCGAGCGGCATCCCGATCGCCGTCGGCGAGAACCTGCACACCGTGCACCGGTTCGACGAGTACCTCCGCGCGGGCGCCGCGCAGATCGTGCAGCCGAACATCGTCCGGGTGGGCGGGATCACCCCGTTCCTCGGGATCGCCGCGATCGCCGCCGAGTACGGCACCGCCGTCCACCCCCACCTCCTGCCGGAACTGTCGACCCAGGTCGCCCGCACGCTCCGGGCGACCCCGGGCGTCGCGGAGCCGATGGTGGAGGACGTCGAGGATGCCGGCTTCGGCGACCTCGGCGCGCTCCGCGACCCGTCCCCGGTCACCGTCCGCGACGGATACGCCGTCGAGAACGCCCACGTCGGGCTCGGCATCCGTTTCCGCTGAGCGCGCCTCCCCCCGCTTCGAAAGGACCCGCCATGAGCACCACGACCGCTGAGCTGGATGAGCGCACCACCGCCGCCGAGGCCGCCGCGCCCGCGTGGCGCGCGGCGGGCGCCGGGACGCGGGCCGCATGGCTCCGCGCCGCCGCCGACGCGCTCGACGCCCACGCCGATGAGCTCGTGCCCCTCGCCGACGCCGAGACCCGCCTCGGCGAGACCCGGCTGCGCGGCGAGGTCGCGCGGACGAGCGGACAGCTGCGCCTGTTCGCCGGCGTGGTCGAGGAGGGCGCGTACCTCGAGGCGATCGTCGACGACGCCGATGCCGCGGCCACCCCGCCGCGTCCGGAGCTTCGCCGCATGCTCACCGGCGTCGGCCCCGTGGCGGTGTTCTCGGCCTCGAACTTCCCCTTCGCCTTCTCCGTCGCCGGCGGCGACACCGCCTCCGCGCTCGCCGCGGGGAACCCCGTGATCGTCAAGGCCCACTCCGGGCACGTGCGCCTGTCGCGGCGGACGGCCGAGATCGTCGCCGCCGCGCTCGTGGACGCCGGTGCGCCGGTCGGATCGCTCGGGCTCGTCGAGGGTCGGGAGGCCGGCGAGGCGCTGGTACGGCATCCGTCGATCCAGGCCGTCGGATTCACCGGGTCGGTCTCGGGCGGCCGGGCGCTGTTCGACCTCGCGGCCGGCCGGCCCGATCCGATCCCGTTCTACGGCGAGCTCGGGAGCGTCAACCCCGTCGTGCTGACCGCGGGCGCCGTCGCGGCGCGGGGTCCTGCCCTCGCGGAGGGACTCGTCGGGTCGTTCACGCTCGGCGTCGGACAGTTCTGCACCAAGCCCGGCGTGGTGTTCGTGCCGCGCGCGACGGGGTTCGCCGAGCTCGTCGCGTCGCGGGTCGCGGGGGCCGCGGGCGGTCGTTTGCTGACCGACCGCATCACCGAGGCCTTTCCCGAGGGCCTCGCGCACCTCGAGGCCGACCCGTCGGTGACGGTGGTCGCTCGGGGAGGGGCCGGGGGTGCCGACGCGGCGACGCCGACCGTGCTCGCCACGGATGCCGCGGCCGTCGCCGCGCGCCCCGACACCCTGCTGGAGGAATGCTTCGGACCGGTCACCCTGCTCGTGCACTACGACGGGCCGGAGGATCTGCTCGCGGCGCTGCGGGCGGTGCCCGGGTCGCTGACCGCGACGCTCCACAGCGAAACGGGCGAGGAGGTGACCGAGGTCGTCGCCGTGCTCGAGCGCCGGGCCGGTCGCGTTCTGTTCGCGGGGTGGCCGACCGGTGTCGCGGTGACGTGGTCGCAGCACCACGGCGGCCCCTGGCCCGCGACGACGTCGCTGCACACGTCCGTGGGGGCCACGGCGATCCGCCGGTTCCTCCGCCCGGTCGTGTTCCAGGACGCCCCCGCACACCTCCTCCCGGAGGTGCTGCGCGACGAGGCGCTCGCCACCATCCCGCACCGGCGGAACGGCATCCTCCGGGTTCCGGCTCTCCGGCGCTGAGCTACGCCTTGCGGTGCGCGGTCCGGCGGCGTTCACGGCGGCGTTCAGGCGTCGGTGGCACCGCGGGCGAGGGACGCACCGGCCTCCGCGAGCCACCGCGCGGGGTCGGCCATCGCCTCGGCGGCGGATCCCGCGAGCACCGTCAACGACACGGATGCCGCGAACCCCGCGAGGTCGGCGACGGCGACGTCATCGGCGATGCGACCCGCGACGAGCGCGACCGGGGTGGCGGCATCCGTCGCCAGTCGCGCCACGTGCGTCGGGACCTTTCCGGCCGCCGACTGCCCGTCGAACGAACCCTCGCCGGTGAGCACGAGGTCTGCGGCGTCGAGGGCCGCGGACAAGCCGATGAGCTCGGCCACGGCACCGGCCCCCGGGACGAGATCCGCACCCCAGACCCGCAGCGCGTAGCCGGTGCCGCCCGCGGCGCCCGCTCCGGGGGCGTCGGGGTCGCCGCCGAGCAGCGTCGACAGACGCGTGAGCCCGGCATCCATCCGGGGGAGGTCGTCGGGCGCGGCGCCCTTCTGCGGAGCGAAGACGTGCGCGGCACCCGCCGGGCCGAGGAGGCCGTGGGTGACGTCGGAGAGCACCGTCGCGCCGCCGGGCGGGAGCGGGCGGAGCCCGGTGAGGTCAGCGCGCGCGATGTCAGCGAGCCCCCGGGCACCGGGCGCGACGGGGCGACCGCGGTCGTCGAGGAACCGCGCGCCCAGTGCGGTGAGCATCCCCGTGCCGCCGTCGGTCGAGGCGCTCGAGCCGATGCCGAGGACGAGGCGGGCGACGCCGTGGTCCAGGGCCGCGGCGATCATCTCGCCGAAGCCGCGGGTGTGCGCGTCCCACGGGCGGAGGGCGTCGGGGCCGAGGAGTTCGATTCCGCTGGTGCTTGCGAGCTCGACGACGCCGGTGGGGCCCGAGCCGTCGCCGGCGGGGAGGAGCACCCAGGAGGCGTCGACCGGGTGGTCGTCCGGGCCGGTCACGGTCACCGGCATCCGGCGCGCTCCGGGCACCGCGGCGGCGAACGCGTCGAGCGTCCCCTCGCCCCCGTCGGCCATGGGGAGGAGGCGGATCTCATCTCCCGGTCGCGCCGCGGCCCACCCGCGCGCGAGGGCGCCGGCGGCGGCGGCCGCGCCGATCGTCCCCTTGAAGGAATCGACGGCGATCACGATGTTCCGCGCTGTCATCCCCCCAGTATGCCGCCCCGCACCCCGCGTCGGAAAGCGCTTCCCGTTGTGTGAGAGGCCACCGTTCGCCCCGTCCCCACCCTCGCCCGTACCGAACTCCTCAAAATCCTCCGCCCCCGCCCCGACACTCCGCCTCCCGGCGCCGGATTCCCCCGAATCCGAGGAGTTCGGTCCCTCGGCCGCCGCGGCCCGCCCCCAGACCACCGCGCACCCCGCCGGCACCCGACCCCCGGCCCCGACCCCCGGCAGCCCTCCGCGCGCCCCGACCAGCCCACCCCGGCCACGTACCCAACTCCTCCAAACCCCGCGCCCCAGGCCCGGAACCCGCCGCCACCGGCCTCCCCGCCCCGAAACTGAGGAGTTCGGCACGCCGACCGCCGCGACCAGACCGCCTCACGGCGCCGACCGGCTCGCCCCAAAGCCCGTACCGAACTCCTCCTAACCACGCGGCTCGGGCCCGGACGAGGCCGAATCCGCCCCTCCCGGCCCCGAAACTGAGGAGTTCGGCACGCCCGTGCCCACCCCCGGACGCAGTGATGCCGGCGGCTCCGCGCTACACGGAACCGCCGGCATCGTCAGGTCAGCTGCAGGTGCGGGCCGGGACGACGAGTGTGGCCGAGAAGGGAGCCACCCCGTCCTGCGTTCCCGTCACCGTCAGCTCACCCTCCGGGATCGACGAGGCCCGCGTCGTGAACGCGTGGCTGCTCGCCTTGCCCGGAGCCAGGGCGATGCCCGACTTCGAGCCCCACGGGGTCCGGATCGCCGCGACCGCCGCCGCGTCCGAGGGGTTTCGCACCGTGACCGACACGACCACCTTGCCGGCGAGGCACCGCGTCGTGACCGTCGTCTCGAGATCGAGCACGGCTTCCTCGCGGACGACGACGCGGTACGTCCGCTCGGTTCCGTCCGGCGCGGTCACCCGCACGGTGCCCGTCCCCTCGGCGTCGGCGGGCTGGGTGATCGACACCCGTGCGTCACGGTCCACCGGGACAGCCGTCAGCTCGGTCGCCGAGCCCGGGTCGACGACGACCTCGTACTCCTCGCGGTCATCGAGCCCCGTGACCGTCGTCCCGCCCACGGCGAGGCGGGCGAGGTCGGCCACCGACGAGGCCGACGGACGGGCCGCGGAGATCTCGACCTCCGAGACGATCATGTGCGTCGCGGGCCGCGCGGTGAGCACCACGCGCACCTCGTCGGCGACCACGCCGCCCATCGGCACCTCGATCACGGGA
The DNA here is from genome assembly GCF_031625015.1 of Microbacterium aurantiacum. Lineage (NCBI taxonomy): Bacteria > Bacillati > Actinomycetota > Actinomycetes > Micrococcales > Microbacteriaceae > Microbacterium > Microbacterium aurantiacum. Next base: position 1,380,328 of record NZ_JAHWXH010000001.1, on the reverse strand, counting down.
GCGCCGGATGCCTGCTCCGGCACCGTCACGGTCTGACCTGACGTCCACGCACCGCCGGTGAGACGGTGATCGACCCGCAGCGACTGCGCCCACGTGGCTCCGCCGTCACGGTAGAAGCGGATGGTGAAGCGCTCGAGCCGCTCGCGCTCGGCGAGGTCGTAGGTCAGGGTGTCCTGGGCGTTCTTGGTGCCCGAGCGCCAGTTCGACCAGCCCTTGTCATCGGCGATGCGGTTGATCGTGCGCGACACGGCGTACGACGCGCTCTCGGTGAACGTCGCCGACGGCGACGAGTCCGGCGCGACGTTCGCGTCGGTGGCCGCGGTCACGATGATCGACAGCACCGCCGGCAGGCGCGGAGCCCCGGCGACGTTCGAGGCCGCGGTTCCCGGCACCGTGACGACGCCGGGCTCGGCGAGGTCGGCGTCGTCGACACCGCTGAAGTCCCATTCCACCGCCGTCGCGTATCCGGGCCCCCCGAGGGCGATCTCCGCCGGAGCGGTCGTCGGCGCGGCATCCTGCACCGCATCGACGGTCGCGCCCGCGAAGGTCGTCACCGACACCGGCTGCACCGAGGCGAAGGCTCCGAGCTCGACCTCGGCGGTCGCCTCGAACGCGGCGCCGAAGACGTCGGTTCCCGTTCCGGCCACCGTCACGACGCCGCTTGCGGGCCAGGATGCCGGGAGGTCCCACGTCACCGCGGCGGTCCGGCTCGCGCCGTCGGCGTAGCGGACGGTCACCGTCTCGGGCAGGCTCGGCGCGGTCTCGGCGGGCGCGGAGGCGAACACCGTGTCGACGCCGGTCGCCGCGGTGGAGGCGATCCGCCACCGCTGGTTCTCACCGTTGTTGGAGGTCCAGACGCCGACGGATGCCCCGTCCGCGCTGCTGCCTCCGCCGACGTCGAGCACCCGCTCGGCCGAGGCGCTCAGCACGGAGAAGGTCGTTCCGTCGGCGGTGGAGCCGAGGAAGTGGAACCGGCCGTCGCCGCGGGCGGTCTCGAGGTCGGCCGTCACGAGCGTGGGGGTGGTGCCGTCCATCCGGAGGAAGCGCCCGTCGCCGTTCTGCAGCGCGAAGCGGTGGCGGTTCGTGCCCTCGTCGGCGAGCGAGCGGACGGTCCAGGCCTGGGCGATCCCCTGCGCGGAGGTCTGCGCCGACGTGCGGATCGCGAGCCCCGTCCCCTCGGCCGCGAGCGCGCGCCCGCTCTGAACGCCGAGCAGCTGCACCGTCTCACCGTCGCGGAAGGCGACGGTGTCATCGCTGACCCCGCTGACTCCGTCGATCACGAAGGTCGTGACGGACTTCGCCGGCACGGTCAGGCGCGCGGTCTGCGTCGCGGCGTCCACCGCGACCGGCTCGCCCTCGACGAGGGCGCCTGCGGTGACGTCGTCGGCGGGCGACTCGGTCGTGACGATCGGGGTCACCGTCGCACCCTCGGCGATCTCGCCGAAGCCGGACAGGTCGAGCGCGACGGTCCGCGCCTCGGCACCGCTGTTGACGTGCACGACGGTCGCGCCGGTGCCGTCCTGGCGGATGGCCGCGGTGCTGCGCGGATCGTTCGTCGGGATCAGCCGGTCGCCCGGGAGGATGTGGTGGGTGAAGTTCCGCACCGTGTTGAACTTCGCGTTCGTGAGCACGCGGCAGGACGGGTCGGCGTCGCCGTCCGCGAGGCGACGCTCCGAGTTCCCCTCGGCGTTGCAGTCGAAGTCGATGAAGACGCTGCCCCAGTTGAGCTTCTCGACCTTCTCCATGTTGTAGAGGTCCTCGACCGGCTGCCAGAAGACCCAGGCCTCGGGCTCGAGCTCGCGGAGGTCGTCGACGATGCGCGTGGCCATGCCGAGCCCGTTGTCGATGTTGGTCTGGTTGAACCCGCCCTGGGTGTCCCAGTTGCCCTCGACCTCGCTCATCCACAGCGGCTTGTCGTTGGCCTTGGCGATGTCGCGCACGATCATGCGGTCCGAGGTGCCGTAGGTGTGGACGTTCAGCTGGTCGACGGCGGCGCGGGATGCCGGGCCGTAGGCGTTCCAGTTCTGCACGAAGATCGACGGGTTGGTCTCGTCCATCGCCGAGATCTGCACGTCGGTCTCGGCGCGCTGGAGACGCTCGTCCAGCACCTGGACCATCTGGTCCTGACGCTGCGGACCGATGTGCGCGCCTTCCTGGCGGCTGGCGGATGTCGGCCACGTCTCACCCGCGGGGATCCGGGTCGACCAGTAGTTGGTGTTCGGCTCGTTGAACGGCGTCAGCGTCTCGAACTGGATGTCGTGCTCGGCCTCGAGGTGCTCGACGACGGTGACGAGGTAGTCAGCGAACGCCGACATGTCCTCGGTCGCGAGCTGCTCCGAGGTGGCGTTGTTGATGCCGCCGGAAACGAATCCGCTCTCGGTGAGGAAGTAGGGCGGAGAGTTGCTGAACGCCTCCCACTTCGTCACCGTGTCCTTCAGAGCATCGAGCCACCAGCGCTGAGTGGAGTCGGCGTCGAAGTCGTAGTGGTCGGGGTTCGAGCCGTCCCAGGCGGCGGCGTAGCGCTCGCGGTCGGCGTAGGTCGAGGTGATCTCCCCGTCCGCGTCGGTGGCCGGCAGCTCGGGGTTCCACCAGCCGTCGACCGCACCGCCGGGGCGCAGGTAGCCGGGGACGTCGGTGGCATTGCCGCCGCCGATGTTGTACCGCGCGATGTTGAGGTTCAGGCCCTCGTCGCCGAAGACGGCGTCGAAGAGCGCCTGGCGGACGTCCGCGGGGTAGTCGCCCGTGGCGTTGGCGAACCAGACCAGGCTCGTGCCCCAGCCTTCGAAGGGTTCGGCGGCGTAGGCGGGATTGGGGGCGATGCGCACGGCATCGTCCGCGACCGCGGCGGTCACGGGGGCGGCGGTCGCGGGGGCGACGGCACCGACGGCCAGGAATCCGGAGAGCGCGACTGCGCCCGCCGAGACCATGGCCACCATCCGAGTGGGGGTCATCATCGATCCTTCCGGCCGCTTCCCTGCGGCCTCGCGTGGTTGTCCGGCCGCCCTCTCCGGGAGAGCGGATGTTGACGTCATCATGTTCACGTCAACATGTTGCCGGTAACAAGCAGGATAGCGACACCGTCGATCCGCATCAAGGGCGAAGCGGTCGGCGGGGTGGTCAGCGACGCGGTCCGGAGCTCTCCCGGACGATCAGCTCGGTGGGGACGACGACCCGCTCGGCGCTGACCTCCCCCTCGATCTCGGCCAGGAGCGAGCGGATGGCGCTGGCCCCGACCCGCTCGAAGTCCTGCCGGACCGTGGTCAACGGCGGCCAGAAGTTCGCCGCCTCCGGCGTGTCATCGAACCCGACCACGCTGATCTCGCCGGGGACCGCCCGGCCCGCCTCGTGGAGGGCGCGCAGCACGCCGAGGGCCATCTGGTCGTTGGCGGCGAAGATCGCCGTCACCACGGGATCCGTGGCCAGACGCGCGCCCAGGCGGTGCCCGGCATCCGCCGTCCAGTCCCCCACGAGCACCTCCGGTGTCGGCGCTCCGCGGCCGCGCAGGGTCTCCCACCACGCCACGCGCCGACGCTCGGCGGCATACGACTCCAAGGGGCCGGAGATGTGCCACACGGTCTCGTGGCCGAGGTCCAGCAGATGCTCGGTCGCGAGTCGCGCACCGAGGGCCTGATCGTTGTCCACGACCGGGTAGACGTACTCCGCACGGGAGTCGACCACGACGACCGGAAGCCCCGTGGGCAGCTCGATCTCCGCCTCCCCGAGACGGTGCTTCTCGATGAGGATGACGACCCCGTCGACCGCATGCTCGCTGAGCCGCACGAACGCGCCGGCGACATCGGACTGGGTGGCGGATGCCACGGTGATGAGGGTGAGGGAGTACCCGGCCTCATCCGCGACCCGGGCGACGGCATCCAGCGTCCGGGTGTTTCCGTACGAGGACAGCGAGAACATGATGACGCCGATATTGCGGAACCGGCCCGAGCGCAGCGCCCGCGCCGCACTGTTCGGCCGGTAGCCGAGCTTCTGCATCGCCGCGACCACCCGCTCCCGGGTGGCGGGATCGACGTTGGCGCGACCGTTGGCAACGCGGGAGACGGTCTGGCCGGAGACCCCCGCCGCAGCGGCGACATCGGCCATGGACACCTCCCGGCGACGCGTGCGCGCCTCTCCGGTGGCGATCGACAGCTCTGTCATGTCATCTCCTTGGTGTTGACGTTGACATCGTAGCGAACAGGGGGTTATGTTGACGTCAACATTCTCGACCCGATGAGAATGCACCCCCGCACCGAAGAAGAGGCACCGGACGATGACGACCACCGTGACACCGCCCCCGGCGTTGCGCACACCGCGCAGGCGACGCCTGCGCGTCGATGAGCGCGGCTGGCTGTTCGTCGCCCCGTTCGCGATCGTGTTCGCGCTGGTGTTCCTGACGCCGCTGCTGTACTCGCTATACCTCAGCTTCTTCCGCGAGCAGCTGGTCGGCGGCAACACCTTCGTCGGGCTCGACAACTACATCCGCGCCCTGAGCGACCCGAACTTCTGGGACGGCTTCACGCGCGTCCTGCTGTTCCTGCTCATCCAGGTGCCGATCATGCTGCTGCTGGCCCTCGCGGCGGCCCTCGCGATCGACAGCGCGCGGCTGCACGCGGCCGGCTTCTACCGCATCGTGATCTTCCTCCCCTACGCCGTCCCCGCCGTGGTCGCGGTGCTCATGTGGGGCTACATCTACGGCGACCGGTTCGGACTGACCTCGAACCTCAACGACCTCCTCGGCTCGAACGTCGTCCAGCCGTTCCTCCCGCAGTGGATGATGCTCTCGATCGGCAACATCGTCACGTGGCAGTTCGTCGGCTACAACATGCTGATCTTCTACTCGGCGCTGAAGACGATCCCGAACGAGCTCTACGAGGCGGCGTCGATCGACGGCGCCGGCGCGTGGCGGACGATCTTCGCCATCAAGATCCCCTCGGTGCGCGGCGCGCTCGTGATCGCCACGATCTTCTCGATCATCGGCAGCTTCCAGCTCTTCAACGAACCGAACATCCTCAAGCCGCTGGCGCCGAACGTCATCACGACGTACTACACGCCCAACATGTACGCCTACAACCTGTCCTTCGCCGGACAGCAGTACAACTACGCCGCGACCGTCGCGATCATCATGGGCCTCATCACGGCGATCATCGCCTACGTCGTCCAGCTGCGCGGATCCCGGCAGGAGACCCGATGAGCGCCCCCGCCCAGACCCGCCCCGCCCGGTCCCGCACGGCGGGCGCCCCCACCCTCGCCCGGCGGAGTCCGACGAACCGGCGGCGTTCCCTCGTCCTCACCCTGGTCATGGGCGTGTACCTGCTCTACACGCTGGTGCCGCTGTTCTGGCTGATCATCAACGCCACCAAGACCCAGGCCGATCTCTTCACGACGTTCGGCCTGTGGTTCGGTCCGGAGTTCGCCCTCGGCGACAACATCGTCCAGACCCTCACCTACCGCGACGGCATCTTCCTCCGCTGGCTCGGCAACACCCTGCTCTATGTCGTCGTCGGCGCCGGCGGTGCCACGATCCTCGCGACGATGGCCGGCTACGGCATGGCCAAGTACAACTTCCGCGGGCGCAAGGCTGTCTTCGCCGTCGTCCTCGGCGCCATCGCGGTGCCCGGCACCGCGCTGGCGGTGCCCACGTTCCTGCTCTTCAGCGAGCTGGGGCTGACGAACACCCCGTGGTCGATCATCATCCCGTCGCTCATCAGCCCCTTCGGGCTGTACCTCATCTGGGTCTTCGCGAGCGACGCGATCCCCACCGAGCTTCTGGAAGCCGCCCGCATGGACGGTGCCGGCGAGTTCCGCACGTTCTTCACGATCTCGCTGCGCCTGCTCGCTCCCGGCATCGTCACGGTGCTGCTGTTCGCGGTGGTCGCCACCTGGAACAACTACTTCCTGCCCCTGATCATGCTGAGCGACCCCGCGTGGTACCCGCTCACGGTCGGCCTCAACCAGTGGAACGCGCAGGCCACCGGCGTCGGGGCCCAGCCCATCTACAACCTCGTGATCACCGGCTCCCTCCTGTCGATCATCCCCATCGTCTTGGCGTTCCTCGTGCTGCAGCGGTTCTGGCAGTCCGGGCTCAGCGCCGGAAGCGTCAAGCAGTGATGAGGGGAACTGCCTGACATCTGCACCTCCCTCTCCCCGGAGCCACGAGCACCGGATCCATCAACAACGAAGTGAAGGAAAGTCACATGACACACGGAGGCAAGCGCGCGCTGCGGCGCGGCACCCTTCTGACCGCGACGGCGATCTTCGCCGTGGCATCCCTGGCCGCGTGCTCCGGCGGCGGCACCGGGGGCAACGGCGACAGCGGCGGAGGCAGCGCCGACGACCTCGAGGCGGCTCTGGAAGCCGGCGGCGAGATCACCTACTGGAGCTGGACCCCCTCCGCCGAGGCCCAGGTCGCCGCGTTCGAGGAGGCGTACCCGAACGTCACCGTCAACTACGTCAACGCCGGCACCAACACCGAGGAGTACACCCGTCTGCAGAACGCTCTGCTCGCGGGCGACGGCGCCCCCGACGTCGTGCAGATCGAGTACTACGCGTTCCCGCAGTTCGCGCTGTCGGAGTCTCTCGTCGACCTCAGCCAGTACGGCTTCGCCGACCTCGAGGACGACTACAGCCCCGGCACGTGGGGTGCGGTCGACTTCGACGGCGCCATCTACGGTCTCCCGCAGGACTCCGGTCCCATGGCCCTGTTCTACAACCAGACCGTCTTCGACGAGTACGGCATCGAGGTGCCGGCCACGTGGGACGAGTACATCGAGGCGGCCCGCACCCTCAACGAGGCCGACCCGTCGAAGTTCATGACGGCCGACACCGGCGACGCCGGCTTCACCACCAGCATGATCTGGCAGGCCGGCGGACAGCCGTTCCAGACCACCGACGGCACGAACGTCACCATCGACCTCCAGGACGAGGGCTCGCAGCTCTTCGCCGACACGTGGGGCACGATGCTCGACGAGGGCCTCCTCGCCGACATCCCCTCGTGGACCGACGAGTGGTTCGCGGGCCTCGGCGACGGCACGATCGCCTCGCTCGTCATCGGCGCCTGGATGCCGGGTGTCCTCGAGTCCTCCGTCCCCGACGCCGCCGGCGACTGGCGCGTCGCGCCGATCCCGACCTACGACGGCACCCCGGTGACCGCCGAGAACGGCGGCGGCGGCCAGGCCGTGACCACCCAGAGCGAGAACCCGGCCCTGGCGGCGGCGTTCCTGAAGTGGCTCAACAACGACCCGGAGAGCCTGCAGATCTTCGCGGAGAGCGGCGGATTCCCGTCGACCACCGCGCAGCTGAGCGACCCCGCGTTCGTCGACCAGGAGTCGGAGTACTTCGGCGGCCAGGCGATCAACCAGGTCCTCACCGAGGCGTCGTCGACCGTCCGCGAGGGCTGGCAGTACCTGCCCTTCCAGGTGTACGCCAACAGCGTCTTCGGTGACACCGTGGGCCAGTCCTACCAGTCGCAGAGCGACCTGAACGGTGGCCTCCAGGCCTGGCAGGACCAGCTGGTCTCCTACGGGAACGACCAGGGCTTCACGGTCAACCAGTAATCCCCCCACCGAGACGGGCCGGCGTCCGCGCTGGCCCGTCTCACCCTTCTCCCCTCTCCTTCCTCCCGCCCTGATACCCCGGAAAGCAGCAGATGTCCGCCACCGCCCACGTGCAGATCGCCCTCGACGCCCCGGGGGCCGTCGTCCCGGCCCGCCTGTTCGGCACGTTCGTGGAGCACATGGGCCGCTGCGTGTACGAGGGCATCTACGAGCCCGGGCACCCCACGGCCGACGCCGACGGATTCCGCGACGACGTCCGCGCCCTCGTCCGCGAGCTCGGCGCCACCGTCGTCCGCTACCCCGGCGGCAACTTCGTCTCGGGGTACGCGTGGGAGGACGGCGTCGGTCCGCAGGGCGACCGTCCCGTGCGTCTGGATGCCGCGTGGCACAGCACCGAGACCAACCAGGTGGGCCTCCACGAATTCGCCCGATGGGCCGAGAGCGTCGACCTCGAGATCATGGAGGCCGTCAACCTCGGCACCCGGGGTCCCGCCGAGGCCGCGCAGCTGCTGGAGTACGCCAACCACCCCGGCGGCACCGCGCTCAGCGACCGCCGAGCCGCGAACGGGCGCACCGAGCCGTTCGGCATCCGTCTGTGGTGCCTCGGCAACGAGATGGACGGCCCCTGGCAGATCGGCCACAAGACCGCCGACGAATACGGGCGGATCGCGGCCGAGACCGCGCGCCTCATGCGCTTCTACGACCCGGGCGTCGAGCTCGTCGCCGCCGGCAGCTCCAACCGCGAGATGCCGACCTTCGGCGCGTGGGAGCGCACCGTGCTCGCCCACACCGCCGACCTCGTCGACCACATCTCCATCCACGCCTACTACGAGGAGCTCGACGGCGACACCGCGAGCTTCCTCGCCTCCGCCGTCCACCTCGACGGCTACATCGCCGACGTCGCCGCGATCATCGACGACGTGCGCGCCGAGCGCGGCATCACGCGCGAGATCGGCATCAGCGTCGACGAGTGGAACGTGTGGAACCAGACCCGCTGGAACACCCAGGACAAGGACGCCGTCTTCGCGGGCGACTGGCCGATCGCACCCCGCCTCATCGAAGACGAGTACACCGTGACGGATGCCGTCGTGGTGGGTTCCCTCCTCATCTCCCTCATCCGCAACTCCGCGCGGGTGAGCATGGCCAACCTCGCCCAGCTCGTGAACGTCATCGCCCCGATCCGGTGCGAGCCCGGCGGTGCCGCGTGGCGTCAGACCACGTTCTTCCCCTTCCGGGACGCCGCCCGCCACGCCCGTGGGCGCGTGCTGCCCCTCGACGTTGCGGCCCCCACGACGGAGACGGCCCGGTTCGGCCCCGTGTCCGATCTCGACGCCGTCGCGACCGTCGGCGACGACGGGGAGGTCACCGTCCTGCTCGCCCACCGCGGGCTCGACACCGCGCTCGAGGTGCAGCTCCCCCTGCCCGGATTCGAGGTGCGGGAGGCGACCGTCCTCGCCGCGCCGGCCGACGGCGACCGGCACGCGGTGAACACCGCCGGCGCCGAGCACGTCGCGCCGCGTCCCCTCGAGGTGCGGCCCACGGCATCCGACGCGCTCGAGGTCACCCTGCCGCCGGTCTCCTGGGCCGTGATCCGCCTCGCCCCCGCTTCCCCGACCACCACCACCACGACGGACTGACTGTGACGACCTTCACCATCGGCGAATCCGACTTCCTGCTCGACGGATCCCCCCACCGGATCATCGCCGGGGCGCTGCACTACTTCCGCGTCCACCCCGACCACTGGGCCGACCGCATCCGCAAGGCGCGACTGCTGGGCCTGAACACCATCGAGACGTACGTCGCGTGGAACGCACACGAACCCGTCCGCGGCGCCTGGGACACCTCCGGCCCGAACGACCTCGGCCGCTTCCTCGATCTCGTCGCGGCCGAGGGGATGCACGCGATCGTCCGCCCCGGCCCCTACATCTGCGCCGAGTGGCACAACGGGGGCCTCCCGGTGTGGCTGACGGCGATGCCCGGCATCCGTCTGCGCAGCTCCGAACCCGGGTACCTCGCCGAGGTGTCGCGGTACCTCGAGCGCGTGTATGAGATCGTCGTCCCGCGGCAGATCGACCGGGGCGGGAACGTGGTCCTCGTCCAGATCGAGAACGAGTACGGGGCCTACGGCGCCGACAAGGACTACCTGCGGGCGCTCACGGAGCTGACCCGCGACGCCGGCATCACGGTGCCACTGACGACGGTCGATCAGCCGATGCCCGACATGCTCCGCGACGGGAGCCTCCCGGGTCTGCACCTCACCGGGTCGTTCGGCTCGCGCGCCGCCGAGCGTCTGGCGACCCTGCGCGAGCACCAGCCGACCGGGCCGCTCATGTGCTCGGAGTTCTGGGACGGCTGGTTCGACTGGTGGGGCGGTATCCATCACACGACGGATGCCGCGGCCTCCGCCGCCGAGCTCGACACCCTGCTGGCGGCGGGCGCATCGGTGAACCTGTACATGTTCCACGGCGGCACGAACTTCGGCACCACCAACGGCGCGAACGACAAGGGCCGCTACGCCCCGATCGTGACCTCCTACGACTACGACGCCCCCCTCGACGAAGCCGGGAACCCGACGGCGAAGTACGCCGCCTTCCGGGAGGTCATCGCCAAGTACGCCCCCGTGCCGGATGAGTACCCGGCCGTCGCGGGCCGCGCGCCCGAGCTGCGGGTCGAGTTCGAGGGCACCGGCGACTGGCTGCCGGAGCGCCACGCGGACGGCGACGTTCACGCCGAGCCGCCGACCTTCGATGATCTGGAGCACATCGGGGCGCTCGTCCGCTACGACTGCCCGCTGCCGGATGCCGCCTTCGACGACGGCGACCGAGCCGCACTCATCGTGGGCGAGGTGCGCGATCTGGCGTGGATCGCCGTGGACGGCGTGCCGGTCGCGCGCCTGTCGCGCACCGACCACGACCGTGCCGCCGTGATCCCGCGGGGCGAGGTGCTCACCGTCCTCGTCGAGGATCAGGGCCGGGTGAACTACGCCGAGCGGATCGGCGAGCCGAAAGGCCTCGTGGGCGGCATCCGTCTTGCGGGAGAGCCGCTGACGGGGTGGAAGGCGCGCCCGGTCGATCTCTCCGCGGTCGCGGCGGGAATCGCCCACGCTCCGGCGGGATCCACGGTCGGGCGGACGGGCCTCCGCGGCTCGTTCACCCTGAACGCCCCGGCCGACCTGTACCTCGACACCGCCACGCTCGGAAAGGGCTTCGCGGTGCTGAACGGCTTCGTCCTCGGTCGCTACTGGCGGCACAGCCCGCAGCGGACCCTGTTCGTGCCCGCACCGGTCACCCGGGCGGGCACGAACGAGCTCATCATCATCGAACTCGACCAGGTCGCCGAGGCCGCGGTCTCGTTCGTCGCCGCGCCCGAGCTCGGCCAGCTCGAGGAGTAGCGGGGTCGGGCCGACGCGCGGTCAGGCGCCGCCGGCGTCGAAAACGCGGGACGGATCGACCCACGGGCCCGGTGGAGGCCCCGAACACGCCCGGATCCACCGCGTTTCCGACGGCTGACGGCTCGGACCGCGGGCGACGGGTCAGTGCCAGAGGGAGGGGCCCCGCCCGCCGGTCAGGCGCCGCCGGCGTCGAAAACGCGGGACGGATCGACCCACGGGCCCGGCGGAGCCCCCGAAACGTCCCTGATCCACCGCGTTTCCGACGGCGGACGGTCAGGCGCCGCGGGCGACGGGTCAGGCCCCGGGCGCGGGGCGGCTGCTGTCGCGCACGATGAGCTCGGCCCCGACGACCTCCGCGAGGCTGTCGGATGCCGCGTCCCGCGGGCCCGCTCCTTCGGCGAGGTCGATGAGCCGGCTCACGGCGCGCTCTGCCAGAGCGTCGAAGTCCTGACGCACGGTGGTGAGCGGCGGGAGGTAGTCCACGGCCTCCGGCACATCGTCGAACCCCACGACGGCGACGTCGTTCGGAACGCGTCGGCCGAGGTGTGCGAACCCGTGGAGGAGGCCGAGCGCCATCTGGTCGTTGGCGGCGAAGACCGCCGTCGCGTCGCCGAGCAGCACCGCCGCCGCCGCGCCCGACCTCGATCCCCAGTCCCCGCGCACGGGCTCGGGCACCACGGCGCCGGCCTCCGCGAGCGCCGCCCGCCAACCGCGCTCGCGCTCGGCGGCGGCGAATGAATCGGCAGGGCCGGCGAGGTGATGGACCGTCGCGGCGCCGCCGGCGAGGAGGTGCGCCGTCGCCGTCCGCGCGCCGTCCGCGTGATCGGTCTGCACGGTGACGAGGTGCGCGGCGGGCTCGGCGTCGACGACGACGAGCGGCATGTCTCCGGTGGTCCCGGCGAGCTGCACGAGCCGCGTGGCCTCGTTCAGCACGATCGCACCGTCGACCGCGCGGTCGTGCAGACGCGAGAACGCCGGACGGATGCCGGAGTCCGCCGTCGCGGTCACCACGACGATCGCGTAGTCCCGGGCTTCCGCCGCCGCGCACACCGCCTGCAGCATGCGGCTGTTGCCGACGGTGGCGAGGGTGGAGACGACGAGCCCGATGGTGCGGGTGCGTCCCGTGCGGAGCGCCTGCGCCGCGCGATGGATGCGGTAGCCGAGCGCGGCCATCGCCTCCTCGACGCGGGCGCGGGTCTGCGGGTCGACCCGGGGCGATCCGTTGACGACGCGCGACACGGTCTGCGCGGACACGCCGGCGTGCGCGGCGACGTCGGCCATCGACACGCGGGGCATCGCACCTCCTGGACACTCGGTGTGTTGACGATAACACCCACGGTCTCGCCGCGTTCGTCTCTGACGTTCGCGACGCCTGTGCGAGGGTGGGCCGATGTTCCACGATCTCTCCCCGCGGTTCCGCGACGTGTCCCTGCGCATGCTCGACGCCGACGGCGCCCCGGCGGATCCGGCATCCGTGGTCGTGGAGCAGACCCGCCACGCGTTCGGCTTCGGCAACATCGGGTTCGATTTCCTCGGCCTCCTCGGCGGCGCAACCTCCGGCCCCGACGGCGACCGCGAGGCCCTCGCCGCCGCCGACGTCGCGCTCGCCGAGCACCTCCTCGAGGCGTGGCTGGCGGTGTTCGACACGGTGACGCTGCCGTTCTACTGGCGGTTCTTCGAGCCGGCGCCCGGCCACCCCGACACCGCGCGGCTGCAGGCGACGGCGCGGTGGTTCGCCGACCGGGGAGTGCGCGTGAAGGGCCACCCCCTCGTCTGGCACACGCTCGCGCCCGCGTGGCTGCTCGACCGAACGGATGCCGAGGTCGAGGCCGCGATCCGCGCGCGCATCCGCCGCGAGGCGACCGATTTCGCCGGCCTCGTCGACCAGTGGGACGCGATCAACGAGGTCGTGATCCTCCCGGACTTCACCGCCGAGGACAACGCGGTCACCCGCCTGGCACGGTCCCGCGGACGGGTGGAGATGGTGCGGATGGCGTTCGAGACCGCCCGCGAGGCAGACCCGAGCGCACGGCTCGTGCTCAACGACTTCGACCTCTCGCCGCGCTATGAGCGCCTCATCGAGGAGTGCCTGGCCGCCGGCATCCGCATCGACGCGATCGGACTGCAGACGCACATGCACCAGGGGTTCCGCGGAGAGGATCAGCTCGCGTCGATCCTCGAGCGCTTCGCCCGGTTCGGCCTGCCGCTGCAGCTGACCGAGACGACGCTGGTCTCGGGCAATCTGATGCCGCCCGAGATCGTCGATCTCAACGACTACGTCGTATCCGAATGGCCCTCTACTCCCGAGGGCGAGGCCCGTCAGGCCGACGAGCTCGAGCGCCACTACCGGACGGCTCTCGCCCATCCCGCCGTCGAATCGCTCACGATGTGGGGTATCACGGATGCCGGGGCCTGGCTCGGCGCCCCGGTCGGCCTCCTGCGCGCCGACGGCAGCGAGAAGCCCTCGTATGCGATGCTGCGGAATCTGATCCGCGGCGAGTGGTGGCATGCGCCGCGGGCGATCGCACCGGATGCCGACGGCCTGATCCGGATGCGCGGGTTCGCGGGCGACTACCGGGCGACCGCGGCTGCGGGGTCGGCGACCTTCTCGATCGCGCCGGATGCGGATGCCGCGGCGGCGGCGCTCGAGGTGCGCCTGACGCGCTGAGCCCCTCTGACCCGGCACGTCCCCGCGCTTCTCACCCACGTCCCCGACGGGACAGCGTGTTGACGATAACACGCTGTCCCGCTACCGTGTTATCGTGGCCATCACCGAAGAGACCCCCCAGATCCTGGACGCCGGCGTCGTCAAACGCCCCACCCTCCTCGCCGACGGACGCGAGCTGATCTACTACGACGATCCCGACACGACGCTCGGTCCCGACCGGGCGGTCGACGCCCGCACCCTCGACGCGCGTCCCGCGACGGCGACCATGCGCCGCGACGTCCTCACCGGCGACTGGGTCTCGATCGCCGCTGCCCGGCAGAACCGTGCATTCCTCCCGCCCGCTGAGCTTGACCCGCTCGCGCCGCAGACCCCCACGAACCCGTCCGAGATCCCCTCGCGGTACGACGTCGCGGTGTTCGAGAACAAGAGCCCGTCCTTCGGCCCGGCCCTCGCGACCGCCCACGGCTCGGCCCCCGCCGCTGTCGACCCGCCGCGCGACCTCGACGACCTCGACGCGCCCGGCCTCGGTCGCACCCGCACGAGTGTCGGCCGCTGCGAGGTCGTCTGCTTCAGCCCCGAGCACGCGGGCTCGTTCGGCACCCTCTCGCGCACCCGCGCCCGCACCGTCATCGAGGCGTGGGCGGACCGGACCGCGGCATTGTCGGCCCTCCCCGGCATCCAGCAGGTGTTCCCGTTCGAGAACCGCGGCGAGGCGATCGGCGTGACCCTCCCCCACCCGCACGGGCAGATCTACGCCTACCCGTACATCACGCCGCGGACCGCCGGCCTCCTCCGCTCGATCGAGCGCGAGGGCGACGACCTGTTCGCCCGCATCCTCGAGCACGAGCGGGGCGGCGAGCGCATGATCCTCGAGGGCGAGCACTGGAGCGCGTTCGTCCCGTTCGCCGCGCGCTGGCCGCTCGAGGTGCATCTTCTGCCCCACCGCCACGTCGCCGATTTCGCCGGAACGACGGATGCCGAGCGCGACGAGCTCGCCGGACTCTACCTGCGGCTCCTGCGCGGCGTCGACGCCGTCTACGACACCCCGACGCCGTACATCGCCGCGTGGCACCAGGCGCCGGTGCACGCCGGCCGCGACAGCGCGCGCCTGCACCTGCAGCTGACGAGCCCGCGTCGCGCCGCCGACAAGTTGAAGTTCCTCGCCGGTTCCGAGGCCGCCATGGGCGCCTGGATCGGCGACATCCCCCCCGAGGCCTCCGCCGCACGCCTGCGCGAGGCCGTCTCGACGATCCCCGAGGTGACCGCATGACCGACGCCCCCGCCACCGACGCCCCCGGAGCCCGCCCCGAGGCCGCCCAGAGCGCCCGCGCGCTCTTCACCGAGCGGTTCGACGCCGTTCCCCTCGGCACGTGGTCCGCGCCCGGACGCGTGAACCTCATCGGCGAGCACACCGACTACAACGACGGGTTCGTGCTCCCCTTCGCGATTCAGCACCGCACCCATGTCGCGCTCGGCACCCGCGCGGACGGGGTCATCCGCGTCGCGTCCACCTTCGCCGACGATGCCGTCGAGGTGCCGCTCGCCGAGCTCAACGCCCTGTTTCCCGACGGACGCGAGACCGTGGCAGAGTGGGCGCGCTACCCGCTCGGGGTCGCGTGGGCGCTGCAGCGCGCGGCCGGGCGCGACCCGGTGACGCTCGTCGGCGTGGACCTCGCCTTCGCCTCCGACGTCCCCGTCGGTGCGGGGCTGTCCTCCTCCGCCGCGATCGAGGGCGCCACCGCGAGCGCCCTCGCCGCGATCTGGGGCATCGACCTCGACCGCACCGCGCTCGCGCGGGTCGGGCGCACCGCCGAAAACGAGGCCGTGGGCGCCCCCACCGGAATCATGGACCAGATGGCGTCGATGCTCGGCCGCGCCGATGCGGCGATCTTCCTCGACTGCCGGTCGCTGGAGGCGGAGGTCGTCGACCTCGGATTCGCGGATGCCGGCCTCGAGCTCGTCGTCATCGACACCGGCGTGAGCCACTCCCACGCCACGGGCGGCTACGGCGAGCGCCGCGCGGCCTGCGAGCGCGGCGCCGAGGCGATGGGGGCATCCGCCCTCCGCGATGTCTCGGTCGCCGATCTCGAGCGCGCTCAGGAGCTCCTCGACGATGTGACCTTCCGGCGCGTGCGTCACGTCGTGACCGAGAATCAGCGCGTGATCGACACGGTCGCAGCCCTCGCCGCCGAGGGTCCGGCATCCGTCGGACCACTGCTGGTGGCCTCGCACGCCTCGATGCGCGACGACTTCGAGATCTCC
The DNA here is from genome assembly GCF_031625015.1 of Microbacterium aurantiacum. Lineage (NCBI taxonomy): Bacteria > Bacillati > Actinomycetota > Actinomycetes > Micrococcales > Microbacteriaceae > Microbacterium > Microbacterium aurantiacum. Next base: position 1,364,457 of record NZ_JAHWXH010000001.1, on the reverse strand, counting down.
GTCCCCGAGCTCGACACCGCCGTGGAGGCCGCTCTCGCCGCCGGCGCGATCGGCGCCCGCATGACCGGGGGCGGCTTCGGCGGCGCCGCGATCGCCCTCGTCGCGCGCGACGAGGTCGGAGCCGTGACGGATGCCGTCACCGCCGCGTTCGCCGACGCCGGGTTCGCCGCGCCGACGATCTTCACCGTCGCCCCGTCGGCCGGCGCCGCCCGCGACTGACGTCGCACCACAGACGTCCTCGGATCGCAAGACCTTCCGGGTCCGGACGCGGCGCTCTAGCGTCGTATCCGGACCCGGCAGAGCGCCGGTCCGGAAAGGATCCGACGTGGCCTACATCACCGTAGGGACCGAGAACTCCGCCGACATCGAGCTGTACTACACCGACCAGGGGTCGGGGCAGCCCGTCGTCCTGATCCACGGCTTCCCGCTGAACGGCGAGTCCTGGGGCAAGCAGCAGGCGGCGCTGCTGGATGCCGGATACCGCGTGATCGCGTACGACCGCCGCGGGTTCGGCGCGTCGACCAAGGTAGCCTCCGGCCTCGACTACGACACGTTCGCTGCCGACCTGCACGCGCTCCTCGAAGACCTCGACCTGAGCGACGTCGTCCTCGTCGGCTTCTCGATGGGAACCGGCGAGATCGCCCGGTACCTCTCCCGCTACGGCAGCGAGCGCGTCGCGAAGGCCGCCTTCCTCGGCTCCCTCGAGCCCTACCTTCTCATCACCGACGACAACCCCGACGGTGCCGGCCCCCAGGACTTCTTCGACGGCGTCGCCGCCGCCGTCCGGGAGGACCGCTACGGCTTCGTCACCGGGTTCCTGAAGGACTTCTACAACCTCGACGACACCCTGGGCTCGCGCATCTCGCAGGAGGCCGTCGACGCGAGTGCCCGCGTGGCCGCACAGGCCGGCAACGCCGCGATCGCGGCGGCGCCGCTGACGTGGCCGACCGACTTCCGCGGCGACATCCCGGCGATCGGCGTCCCCGCGCTCATCCTGCACGGCACCGCCGACAACATCCTGCCGATCGACGCCACGGCACGCCGCTTCCGGGAACTCCTCCCCGACGCGACCTACGTCGAGATCGAGGGCGCCCCGCACGGGCTCCTCTGGACGCACGGCGACGAGGTCAACGAGGCACTGCTGGCCTTCCTCCGCTCCTGACGACCGCCCGGTCCCAGGTCACCCGGCCGGCTGCTCGGACGCGTTCGCCGTCTCGAGCAGCCGGTCGACCTCGTCCGGGCCGAACCCCAGTCCCGCCATCATGCCGAGACGCCCGAGCGGGAACGACCCGAGCATGGCCATCATGTCCACACCCTCCGGCATGATGGCCGACGCCCCGGAGGCCTCGGTCATCGGCGCGAACGCCCGAGCGAGGACGGGGCCGGCGACGGGGTGGGCGAGCGCCTCCGCCAACGACGACTCGCGCGAGAGCGGCCGTGACACGGCATCCCCGGCGATCTCCAGTGAGAGCTCGGACCGGATGTCGCGACTCGACGCGGCCACCGCGAAGACGTGGTCCCCGCCCGCGACGAGCCACCGGCCGGCTCGCACGTCGTAGGTCGCGAGGTCGTCTCGGCGGACGGTCACCTCGACGTCGCGGGTCTCCCCTGCCTCGAGAGCGACGCTCGCGAACCCCGCGAGCTCCCGCACGGGACGCGCGGGGAGCCCCGGGCGCGAGACGTAGACCTGGACGACCTCGCGACCGGCGCGCGTCCCCGTGTTCGTCACCGCGACGCGGAGGGTGATGTCTCCGTCCTCGCGAACGGATGCCGACGGCGCGCTGTAGGCGAAGGTCGTGTACGACAGGCCGTGCCCGAACGGGTAGGCGACCTCCATCGCCCGCGCGTCGTACCAGCGGTAGCCGACGAAGAGACCTTCGCTGTAGTGGACGGTTCCCTCTGTGCCGTAGTGCAAGAAGGCGGGGGTGTCTTCGAGACGGAGCGGGATCGTTTCGGTCAGCCTCCCCGAGGGGGCGACCGCGCCGAAGAGGACGTCCGCGGTGGCCCCGCCGCCACCCTGGCCGAGGAGCCACGCCTCCAGGATCGCGGGCACCTCATCGGCGAAGGGCAGGGCGACGACACTGCCGTTGGAGAGGACGACGACCACGTTCGGGTTCGCCTCCCGCACCACCGCGAGAAGGGCGAGCTGATCGGCGGGCAGGTCGATGTGGGTCCGGTCATAGCCCTCCGACTCCGCCGCAGCGGGGAGCCCGAGGAAGACCACGGCAACGTCCGCGGCCGCGGCGGCGCGGACGGCCTCGGCGCGGAGGGCGTCGGCATCCGCGGTGTCGTTCGGGCTGAGCGCAAACCCGGGAGCGAAGGCCACCGTACCGCCCTCGACGCCGACGGCGGCGGTGATCTCGTCGAGCGCGGTGTCGAGCCGGGTCGGGTTGATCATCGAGGACCCCGCCCCCTGGTAGCGGGGCTTCGCGGCGAAGGCGCCGATGACCGCGACACGGGCCGAGGGGGCGAGCGGGAGGAGCCCGCCCTCGTTCTTCAGCAGCACGATCGAGCGCGTGGCGGCCTCCCGGGCGAGGGCGTGGTGGGCGTCGACGTCGAGGGGGCCGGCGACCCGCCCCGCGCCCGCGCGTGCCTTCCGGACGAGGTCGATCGCCCGCCCGGCGGCCGTGTCGAGGACGCTCTCGTCGAGGCGCCCGTCGCGGACAGCTGCGACGATCTGCGCATCGGTGGTTCCGCCGGAGGAGGGCATCTCGAGGTCCATGCCGGCGGCAAGGCCCGCGACACGGTCGTTGACCGCTCCCCAGTCCGACACGACCAGCCCTTCGAAGCCCCATTCGTCGCGGAGCACCGTCGTCAGCAGCCACGGATCCTCGGATGCGTAGACGCCGTTGATCCGGTTGTACGCGCACATCACCGTCCACGGCTGGGCGTCCTGCACGACCCGTTGGAATCCGCGGAGGTAGATCTCCCGGAGCGTCTGCTCGTCCACGTCGCTGGAGGCCCGCATCCGATCGGTCTCCTGGTTGTTCGCCGCGAAGTGCTTCAGCGACGCCCCCACTCCCTGCGACTGGATGCCGCGCACCAGCGCCGCGCCGAGCACGCCCGAGACGAGCGGATCCTCGGAGAGGTACTCGAAGTTGCGCCCGCACAGCGGTGACCGCTTGATGTTGATGCCGGGGCCGAGGAGGATCGCGACGTCCTGGATCGAGGCCTCCGCGCCGAGGGCGACGCCCACACGTTCGGCGAGCTCGACGTCCCACGACGACCCGAGTCCGACCGCGGGCGGGAAGCAGGTGGCGGGGAGGCTTCCGCCCATGCCGAGGTGGTCGGCGCTCTCCACCTGCTTGCGGAGGCCGTGCGGTCCGTCGTTCATCGCGATCGAGGGCACGGCGGCACCCGGTCGGTCGATCGCCTTCGTCGTCCAGAAGGTCGCGCCGCTGGTCAGCGACGCCTTCTCCTCGATCGTGAGGTCGGCGGGCTCGGGGAGCGGGGCGTGGGACGTCATCGGTCCTCCTCGTGTGCGGCATTCGTCGCGATCATCGTCGACGCGCGAGAAACCTAACAGTACTCGGTTTTTGTCTTTTCGGGAAGGTGCGATGTACTGCTGTCATGCCGGATCCGCACCGCACGCGTGGCTCCTACGCCAAGGGCATCGCCAAACGCGAGGAGATCCTCGAGCGGGCCCTCGAGGTGGTCGCACGCGAAGGGATGCGCGGCGCGTCCGTGCGGGAACTCGCCGATGCGGTCGGGCTCAGCCAGGCGGGGCTCCTGCACTATTTCGACAGCAAGGAAGAGCTGTTCACCGAGATCCTGCGCAAGCGCGACGAGATCGACGCCACCGAGCGTCTCGGCGGGGGCGAGGGCGACGTCCGCGAGGGGCTGCGTCGCGTCGTGCGGCACAACAGCGAGGTGCCGGGCGTGGTCGCGCTCTTCTCCCGACTCTCGGTCGACGCCGCCGACCCCCAGCATCCGGCGCACGCCTTCTTCCTCGAGCGCGGAGAGGGCCTCCGGGGCTCGTTCGCCGCATCCTTCCGCCGCCGGCAGGAGGCTGGCGAGATCAGCGACGCCGTGGATGCGGAGACGCTCGCCCGGCTCCTCCAGGCCGCCGCCGACGGACTGCAGCTGCAGTGGATGCTCGCACCCACGTTCGACATGGCCGACACCCTCGACGCGCTCTTCATCGCGCTCGCGGGCCCGCTCACCCGACCCGCGGAGGACACCCGTGAACCCTGACCCCATCGTCCGCATCACCGCGGGGCAGGTCCGCGGGTTCTGGCGGGGTCCCGCGGAGGCGCCCGGCAGCTCCGCCGCCTTCCTCGGCATCCCGTTCGCCGAGGCCCCGGTGGGCGCGTTGCGGTTCGCCGCGCCCGTCCCGGTGGCGCCGTGGGACGGCATCCGTGACGCCCGGGAGTACGGTGCGACGGCGAAGCGCGCCAAACCGGGCGAGAAGACCCTCATCCCCGAGCCCGCGGTGCCCGGAGAGGCGACGCTGAACGTGAACGTCTTCACCCCAACGCCGGGCGGGGACGCGGCGCTGCCGGTGCTGGTCTACATCCACGGCGGCGGCTTCACCGAGGGGTCGCCCGCGAGCCCCTGGTACGACGGGTCGGCCTTCACGCGCGACGGCGTCGTGACGGTGACGATCTCGTACCGTCTCGGCTTCGACGGGTTCGGCCACATCCCGGGAGCACCGAGCAACCGGGGCGTCCGCGACTGGCTCGCCGCCCTCGCCTGGGTGCAGGAGAACATCGCGGCATTCGGGGGCGACCCGGGGCACGTGACGATCGCGGGCCAGTCCGCGGGCGGCGGTGCGGTGCTGACGCTCCTCGGGATGCCGGCGGCGCAGGGACTCTTCCACGCGGCCTGGGCGCTCTCCCCCGCCCTCGGCGACGTGTCGGGCGAACGCGCGCGGACGCTGACGGCGAAGCTCGCGGGCCTCCTCGGCGTCGATCCCTCGCGGGACGGATTCGCGGGCGTGACGGAAGCCGACATCCTCGCGCAGCAGGAGTCGGTCGGGCGCACCGGGCAGTCGCCGCTGGACGTCGCCCGCGGAATGCTGCAGGACGGTCTGAGCTTCGGCCCGATGATCGACGGCGACCTCCTCGCCCGACCCACGATCGAGGCGCTGCGCTCAGGCCTCGGCGGCGATGTGCCGCTCGTGCTCGGGGCGACCGACGACGAGTTCACGATGATCACCGACGGGGCCGCACGGGTGCTGGGGCTGGTGCCGCCCGGGGTCGCGCTGCAGCAGCTCGACGTGCCGAGGGAGAGGCGGCACGCCTGGCTCGCCGCGAACGCCCCACAGCGACGCAAGGGGACCGCCGCGGTCGTCGGGCGCTACGTCGGCGACGTCATCTTCCGCTCGACGGTGCTGCGCGCCGCCGACGCGCGGGCCGCGGCCGGCGGCGCGGCGAAAACCTGGGCGTACCGGTTCACGTGGCCGTCACCGACGATCGGGTGGGCGTGCCACTGCCTCGACGTGCCGTTCTGGTTCGACGCGCTGGGCGCCGAGGCCGTGGGCGCGATCGCCGGCGACGCACCGTCTCAGGCTCTGGCCGACGCGGTGCACGGGGCCGCCGTCGCCCTGATCCGCGACGGGGACCCGGGGTGGCCCGCATGGGATCCGGCGACCCAGCCGACCCGGGTCTTCGACCTGCCGGCCGACGGTCGCGCCCCGGTCGTCTACGACGGCTACGCCTCGGTCCGGGCCCTGGCCTGACAGCCGACCGCCGCCGGACGGCCTGGCTCGACCGTCGAAAACGCGTGGGATACGGCATTCGGAGGTGTCATGCCACCGTCGACACGCCGTGAACCCCCGCGTTTCCGACGGCGTCGGCTCGGCGCCGCGACGTGGCTTCATCTCCGCTCCCGGCTCGACCATGTCAAGAGCGCGTGAGATCCGGGCTACCGAGCCACCGCGGGAATCTCGACACGCCGCGCGACCCCGCGTCCTCGACGGCCCGGGCCTGTCCCCTGACGGCTACCGCTTGGCGGGACGGGACGCGAGGATGCCGACGAGAGCCTCCCGGACCTCGTCGGGGTGCCACATGATGTCCTCGGCGATGAGCCGGAGAGTGGCGTACCCGAGAGCCGCTGCGGCACGGTCACGACGGCGATCTCGACGCTGGGCGTCCCACGAGGCGTGATGCTCGGCACTGTCGCACTCGACGATGAGCCAGCCGTTGACCACGAAATCCACGCGTCCGACGGTGGCAATCGACACCTGCAGCTCGACGGATGCGCCCAGAGTGCGCAGCATCACGCGCACGAGCGACTCGGGGCCGGATTCAGCACGCGCGTCGAGCAGTCGGCGCAGTACACGGTAGCGACGGGGAAGCATGCCGAACAGCTCGTCGAGGTCTCCGGGATCGATCACACGGTTGCGGAGGGCGGAATCGATCGTGGCGACCGCGGCTCGCGGTGACTGGCACCGCACCGCGCATGCAACGGCATCGAGCGGCGACACCGCCACAGCGGACGGATGCGGCTGCCGCCGCAGCTGAGCCCAGTGCCGCCGCGTCGGGCGCCCGAGGGCGGTGCGCTTCAGGCGCGGAGCATGCAGATGTACGTGCAGAACGGAGGAGTCCATCACGAAGACCCCTCGTCGCGCGAGCTCGGACACGCACGCGAGCCGACCTCCCAGCGCGCAGGCGTCCACGACGTCTGCGGATACGTCAGCATTCAGATACACACCGGCACGGGGTCGGAGAAGCGCGCCGGTCTCGACAGCGAAGCGCAGTGCGCGGTCGCTCCAGCCCGCGGCGATGAGATCGCGGCGACGGAGGAAGATCGGGGACTCGTCGCGCAGGGCCGTTGCCATGCATCCCAGCATCCGGCGCACGCATCTCCCGAGCCGCCGATCAGCCGCGAAGCGTGGACAACACGCGCGCGCCCGTCCCTGGGGAGGAGGCTCCTCGTGGCGCGAGGCATTCGCTTCACGGAGAGAAAACGCGGGGGATCCCGGCGTCCCACCGGCTCCAGGGCCCTGAAGACCGTTGTCTGCCACGCGATTTCGACGCCGAACGATCCATCGGACGCGGCGCGGGTGTCGCCGACCATCCGAGGACGGGGTAGCCACCGACCGTCGAGAACGCGGGAGATCCGGGCACCTGAGACCCCGCACGACCCCGAAATCTGCCGTTCGCCACGCGTTCTTGACGCGAATCGGTGAACCCCGCGCTTTCACACGCGCCGGCAGTCGGGTCAGGTCAGCGCGGGGAGGACCTCGCGCTCGAACAGCGAGATGCCGGACCGGTCGTACGCGGCCTCAGGGAAGTAGTGGATGGCGTAGCCGAGGCCGTGCGCCGCGCGCTCGGCGAGACGCTCGGCGACCTGCTCGGGGGTGCCGAACCCGGGCGACGAGCGGTAGTCCTCCTCGATGGCGGCGGCCCGTTCGTCCCCGACGTGCGGACGCAGCCGCTCGACGACGACGCGCAGCCGCTCGGCGGCTTCGGCCTCGGTCGCCCCGACGATCGTGTTGAAGTTCGACGAGCGGGTGATCTCGCCCAAGTCGCGTCCGATCGCGTCGCAGTGCCCCTGCAGCACGGAGCTCTTGTGGTCGAACTCCTCGAGCGACCCGGCGAAGTTCGTGTACGACGCGTAGCGCGCAGCGATCTTCAGGGTCACCTTCTCGCCGCCTCCGGCGATCCACAGCGGGATGCCGCCCTCCTGCAGCGGGGTCGGCCGGACGATCGCGCCGTCGACCTGGTAGTGCTTCCCGTCGAGGGTCGCCGTGCCGGTCGTCCAGGCCTGGTGCATGATGTCGACACCTTCGCGCAGGCGCGCGAGCCGGTCGCCGATCCCCGGGAATCCGTATCCGTACGCGCGCCACTCGTGCTCGTACCACCCGCCGCCGATCCCCATCTCGGCGCGCCCGCCGGAGATCAGATCGACCGTGGCGGCGACCTTGGCGAGGTAGGCCGGGTTCCGGTACCCCATCGAGGTGCACATCTGTCCGAGACGGATGCGGTCGGTCGACGCCGCGAAGGCGGCCATGAGCGTCCACGCCTCGTGGGTGGCCTCCTCGGTCGGCACCGGCACGGTGTGGAAGTGGTCGTAGACCCACAGCGATTCCCACGCCGCGGCATCCGCGCGCTGCGCGATCTCGTTCATCGTCGACCACTGGTCGGCGGGATCGATGCCGACGAGGTCGAGACGCCAGCCCTGGGGGATGAAGATTCCGAAACGCATGAGGTCAGCCTAGGGTCGGAGCGACCTCGGCGTCCGGGATCCGCTCGCGCATCACGGCCACCGCCTCGGGGTTCGCGTCGACGAGGACGGCGTCGCGCCCGAGGGCCGCGGCCACCGCGCCGGTGGTCCCGCTGCCGGCGAAGAGGTCGAGCACCCGGTCGCCCGGACGAGAGGATGCCTGGACGATGCGCCGCAGGATCCCCTCCGGCTTCTGCGTCGGGTACCCGGTCTTCTCGCGTCCGGTGGTCGGGACGATGGTGTGCCACCACACGTCGGTGGGGAGCTTCCCGCGGGCGGCCTTCTCGGCCGTGACAAGGCCCGGGGCCATGTACGGCTCGCGGTCGACGGCGCCGGAGTCGAACCAGTAGCGCGCCGGGTCCTTGACGTAGACGAGGATCGTGTCGTGCTTGGTGGGCCAGCGGCGGCGGGTCTTCGCACCGTAGTCGTAGGCCCAGATGATCTCGTTGAGGAAGCAAGAGCGACCGAAGAGGGCGTCCATGAGCACCTTCGCGTAGTGCGCCTCGCGGTAGTCCAGGTGCAGGTACAGCGTGCCGTCGTCGGCGAGGAGCCGCCACGCCTCGACCAGGCGCGGTTCGAGGAAGCCCCAGTAGTCGTCGAACCGGTCGTCGTAGGTGAGGAGGTCTCCGCGCAGCCGCTCGTACTCCCGCCCGTGGAACCCGCGGCGGACGACGCCCGGAACGGTGCGCGCGGCAGCCCCCGCTCCGGCATCCGTCGCAGCATCCGTCGCTCCGTCCACGGATGCCGGTCGATGCAGCGCCGTTTCGACGGTCTTGGTCTGCGGGCGTCCGGTGTTGAACGGCGGGTCCAGGTACACCACGGTGAAGGCGGCGTCCGGGAGAAACGCCGCGACGGCGAGGTTGTCGCCGTGGTGGATCGTCACGCGCCCGCGCGGTCGGTCCTCGACGATCGGCGATGCCGACACGGAGGTCACGGCACGCGACGCAACCACGCGTCGGTGGCGAACTTGGAGGCGACGAGCGCCTCCGCCTCGGCGTATTCCTCGTCGGTGATACGACCCGCCTCGGCGTTGTAGAGGGATGTGAAGGTCGCCTTCAGCTGCTCGATGATCGCGTCGCGAGGGAGCCCGGTCTGCCGCTTCAGCGGGTCGACGCGTTTGGCGGCGGAGGTCGTGCCCTTGTCGCTGAGCTTCTCCCGCCCGATCCGCAGCACCTCGGTCATCACCTGACCGTCCATGTCGTAGCTGAGGGTCGCGTGGTGGAGCACGCCGCCGTTGGCGAGGCGCTTCTGTGCGGCGCCGCCGATCTTCCCCTGCGGGGAGGCGATGTCGTTGAGCGGCTGGTAGGTCGCCTCGACGCCCAGGGCGCGGAGGGCCTGCAACGCCCAATCGTCGAGGAAGGCGTAGGAGTCGGCGAAGGTCAGCCCCTGGACGAGGGATGCCGGCACCGAGAGCGAATAGGTGACGATCGAGTTCGCGCCCATCATCATCGCGCCGCCGCCGGAGATCCGGCGCACGACGTCGTATCCGTGGCGCGCCGCACCTTCGGGGTCGACCTCGTTGCGCAACGACTGGAACGACCCGATCACCACGGCCGACTCGTTCCACTCCCACAGGCGCAGCGTCGGGCGTCGGCGCCCCTCGCCGACGCGCGCGGTCAGCACCTCGTCGAGGGCGAGGTTCATGCGCGGCGAGAGGGGCCGGTCATGCACGATCTCCCAGTCGAAGTCGCCCCAACCGGGTGCCGTGACGAGCGCGCGGCGCACCGCTGTGCCGACCGCCTCCGGGGTGAAGCCCAGCAGCTGCGCACCCTCGGGGAGAGCGGCGCGGACGGCGGCGGCGATGGTGGCGACATCCGCCTCCACCGGGAGGCCGGTGACCGCGCGGTCGATGTCGTCGAGGGCGGAGTCGGGTTCGAGGAAGAAGTCGCCCGCGAGGTGGAACGCGTCGATGCGCCCGTCACGCTCCTCGAGGTCGACGACCACGAGCTTTCCACCGGGGACCTTGTATTCGCCGTGCACGACAGCCAGCCTAGGACCCCGCGTCAGTCACGGGCGGGGAAGCGGGGGTCGAGCCAGGCGACGAGGTCGGCGCGGACCTCGTCCTGCATGACCTCGTTGAAGATCTCGTGCCGCGCTCCGGGGTAGACGAGGGTGGTCACATCGGTGAACCCCGAGCGGGTGCGGTAGGCCTCGGCGAGCCGGTGGACGCTCCGCGGCCCTCCCACCGTGTCGTCGCGCCCGACCATGAGCAGGGTCGGAAGGTCGCGCGGGAGGTTCCGCGCCGGACGTCCGAACAGCCGCGCGGCCTCCAGCGGACCGAAGAGCTTCAGCAGGGGCTCGGAGGTCGTCAGCGGGTCGTCGAGGAAGGCGCGTCCGACCGCGTGGTCCGACGACAGCCACTCCGTCCCCATCGCGTCGTCCCCCTTCCACGGCGCGTTGAGGTCGCCGGCGTTGAGGCTCCCCGGCGTGCGCAGCGCCGAGCCCGACAGGACGAGGGCGTCGAAGGATGCCGCGTGCCGGTCGACGAGCATCTGCGCGAGGAACGACCCCCACGAGTGCCCGAGGAGGATGAGCGGCAGGTCGGGATGCTCGCGACGGATGCGTTCGGTCAGCGCGTAGACCGCGTCGCGCGCCGCGCGCATGCCTCCAGGCCCCAGCCGACCGAGCTTGCCGGGGTGCCCGTGCTGCACGATGCCCGTGCGACCATGCCCGAGGTGGTCGTCGGCGTAGACGGTGTAGCCGTGCGCGGCGAGCGTCTCGGCGAGCGCCCGGTAGCGACCGGCGTGCTCGCCGACGCCGTGCAGGATCTGCACCACGGCGCGGGCGGTGCCGTCGGCGGGATAGACGTCGTAGAAGATCCGGGTCCCGCGGGCGTCGGTGAAGGAGGACGCGGCGTCGCTGTCGGGCATGGCTCGAGTCTAGGTGCGCGGTTTCTTTAGCAGGGCTAATGAGCTATGCTAAAGAATCGCATGAGCTCCACAGACATCTCCTCCCCCCGCACGACGACCTCCGCCGACGATCCGACGACCCCGCTGTCGTCACCGGCGTCCGATCTCCGCATCGCGACGTTCCGCCTCGCCCGCCGCATGCGCACGCAGCGCGCGGACGACTCGATGAGCGACGGCCAGTTCGGCGTCCTCGCGGCCCTCTGGGTCCACGGCGACCACACCCTCGGTGAGCTGGCAGACCGTGAGCGCGTGTCGGCACCGTCGATGAACCGCACCGTGAACTGCCTGCAGGATGCCGGCTACATCGGCCGGTCCGCCGACGAGAACGACGGCCGGAAGGTCGTGATCTCGCTGACGGATGCCGGGCGCGCGGTCGTCGATGAGACCGCCCGACGCCGCGACGCGTGGGTTGAATCCGCCCTCGAGGACCTCACCGCCGAGGAGCGCGACACGCTTGCCCGGGCCGCCGAGATCATGGGACGGATGGCCGCACGATGAGCGCGATGTTCCGGTCCTTCTCCGTCTTCAACTACCGCGTCTGGTTCATCGGCGCGCTCGTGTCGAACATCGGCGCGTGGATGCAGGCCACAGCGATCAGCTGGGTGGTCCTGACGGAGCTCACGAACAACGACGCCGCCGCCATGGGCGTGACGATGGGCCTGCAATTCGCCCCGCAGCTGCTTCTCGTCAGCGTCACCGGGTGGGTCGCCGATCGTTTCGACCGGCGGCGCCTCCTCATGCTCACCCAGGCCCTGCTGCTCCTCCTCGGCCTCGCGATCGGTGCGCTCCTCCTCGCCGGGGTGATGACGCTTCCACTGATGTACGGCTTCGCCCTCACGCTCGGCGTCATCGCCGCGTTCGACAATCCGGCGCGGCAGGCGTTCGTCTCCGACCTCGTCGCCCGCGAGAACGCCTCGAACGCGGTCGCCCTCAACGCGGCATCCTTCAACAGCGCGCGCATGATCGGACCGGCCGTCGCGGGCCTCATGATCGTCGCCGTCGGCAGCGGCTGGGTGTTCGTCGTCAACGCGGTCACGTTCGTGGGGATGATCGTCGCCCTCATGCTGATCCGGGTCGACCTTCTCGTGCCGCGCGTGAAGGCCCCGTCGGGGGCGCGGCTGGCCGACGGCTTCCGGTACGTCGCGAAGCGTCCCGACCTGGTCGTCGCCTTCAGCATGGTGTTCCTCATCGGCGCGTTCGGAATGAACTTCCCGATCTTCGCCTCGACGATGGCGCTGGAATTCGGCCAGGAGGCCGACGGCTACGGCCTCCTCAGCTCGATCCTCGCCGTCGGGTCCCTCGCGGGCGCCCTGCTCGCCGCGCGCCGCGATCGCGCCCGCATCCGTGTGGTCATCGCGGGCGTCCTCCTCTTCGCGATCGCCGCCACCGTGTCGGCGTTCATGCCGAACTACTGGCTGTATGCCGCAACGCTCATGTTCACCGGCTTCGCCGTCGTCACGATGCTCACCACCGCGAACGGATACGTCCAGACGACGACGGATCCGGCGCTCCGCGGCCGCGTCCTCGCCCTCTACGTGGCGATCCTCATGGGCGGAACCCCGATCGGCGCCCCGATCGTCGGCTGGGTCGCGTCGGAGTTCGGTCCCCGCACCGCGATCCTGCTCGGTGCCGGTGCAGGCTTCGCCGCCTTCGCCGTCGGCGCGATCTGGCTGCTCGCCTCGGGACGTCTGCACAGGCACGAACAGCGCCGGTTCCGCCTCACGATCGACGAGACGCGTCCGCTGTCGGTGGTACGCCCGCAGCCGGAGGACTTCTCCGAAGAGGTCGCCGCCACGAGCCCGATCGCCACTCCTCGCCGCTGACGCCGCGTCAGCCGCGCGGCTCGCGCACCCCGACGCGCTCGAGGTGCGCGTTGGAGAACCGGCCGTCGGGGTCGAGCCGCTCGAACACGGCACGCGCCTCGGCGAGCCGCGGGTGCGCGCGGGCGATCGCGTCGCGCTCCATGAGGTGCAGCTTGCCCCAGTGCGGACGCGCGGCGAAGGGCTCGAGCGCCGCTTCGATGTCGACCAGCAGCGAGCGCACCGCGCGTGGGTGGTTGCCCCAGGTGAAGTGGATCGCCATCACATCCTGACCGGATGCCGGGCTCAGCCACAGGTCGTCGGCAGCGATCGTCCGCAGCTCCGTGATGAACAGCAGCGGCTGGATGCGGGGCGCGAGCGGGCGGAGCGCCTGCAGCGCCGCGGCGGCATGGGGGCGCGCGACGAAATACTCCGACTGGATCTCGTCCCCGAAGGACGGCGTCCCGTCGAGGCGAAAGTGCGGCAGCCGCAGCATCCACGGCCCCGGCACACCGCCGAGCTCGGTGACGTCGGCGAGCCCTCCGAGGGGCTCGGCGGCGGCATCCTGGCGTCCGTCGAGAAGGGCGTCGGGCACCGGATCGTCGTCGCGGTCGAGCCGCGTCTTGACCCAGACGTCGCCGATCGTCTCGTCCTCCCAGCGTGAGAAGACCGAGACGCTGTACCCCGCGCCGGTCACGGCGGACAGGTCGGCGAGCGCGGCATCCCACGTCACCCCCGTATAGACGTCCTGCCGCATCCGGAAGGACGGGACGATGTCGAGGGTCAGCGCGACGACGATGCCGTAGGCGCCGAGTCCGACGACCAGCGCGTCGAAGTCGGCGTCGCCGCGGTGGACCTCGTGCATCTCGGCGTCCGCGCCGACGTACCGCAGCATCCGCACGTTCGCGGCGAGGTTCCGTTGCGCGTCCCCCGAGCCGTGCGTCCCGGTCGCGGTGGCGCCGCCGACGTTGATGTGCGGGAGCGAGCCCATGTTCGACAGCGCCCAGCCGCGCTCGTCGAGCCACGCGGCGAGCACGCCGTAACGGATGCCGGCACCCACGGTGACGGTCCGCTGCGCCTCGTCGAGCGCGAACTCGGCGGGAAGGGCCGTGACGTCGACCAGGGTGCCGGCGGTGTCCGGGAGGTCGGTGAAGGAGTGCCGGGTCCCGAGCGCCCGCACCCGCCCCGGGGCAGCGACGAGCGCCCGGAGCGCGTCGACGGTCTCCGGCGTCTCGATCCGCGGCGCGGTGTACGAATACGTCCCGGCCCAGTTGCGCGTCATGCTGCCCAGCTTCCGTGGAGCGCGTCGAGCTCCGGCCAGATCTCGCCGGGAACCTCCACGGCAGCCAGCTGGTCGAGGGCCGCAAGGCGCGCCCGGGTCTTGACTCCGACCACGGTCGAATCGACGAGGGGCGAACGGAGGGAGAAGTGCAGCGCCACGGCGGGAAGCTCCACCCCGTGGGCTCGGCACAGCTTCTCGAGCTGCGCGAGCCGCGCGATGATCTCCGGCGACGGCTCACGGTAGGTGTAGGTCGACGTCGCCCCCTTGACCAGGATGCCGCTGGCGAACGGGGCCGCGTTGAACACCGTCATCCCCCGCTCCTGCGCCGCGCGGAACAGCGGGGTCGCGCTCTGGTCGAGCAGGGTGAAGCAGTTGTGGCTGAGCACCGCGTCGAAGACGCCGGTGGCGACGTACTCGCGCATCTCGTCCACCGGGTAGGTGGCGATGCCGATCGCGTCGACGACGCCCGCGTCGCGGAGTTCGCGCAGGCCCTCGACCGCGCCGTTCGGAGCCATCGTCTCCGAGACGCTCACTGCATACGGGTCGTGCAGGTGCAGGAGCGGCAGTCGATCGACGCCGAGCCGTGCGGTGCTCTCCTCGAACGAACGCAGGACGCGGTCGCGGTCGAAGGCGCCGGTGACAGGGTCGACGTCGACCTTCGTGATGACACGGGTGGCGGCATCCGCATCCGCATCTGTATCCGCTTCGCGGAGCGCGAGCCCGATGACGGCCTCCGAACGGCCGTCGGAGTAGTTGTTCGACGTGTCGACATACGCGTGTCCCGAGCGGAGCAGGGCGACGGCGTCGGCCACCACCTCGGCCTCTTCCGGGCTGCCGGGCACCGTTCCCCGCCCGAGCCCCGAGGTGCCGAGGGTGAGCGGGCTGACGGTCGTGGCGATGCGGGTCATCGTCTCTCTTCTCTCTCGGGTGCTTCGCCCGTCGGTCGCAGGCGTCCCCGGCCGAACGGCAGCGCCGGCGCGCGGTACTCCCACGTCCGGCGGTCCCCCGCGGGGATCGCGGCCTCGGCGTCGCCGAAGCGCCACCCCCGCGAGAAGAGGAACACCCCGAGTGCGGCATCCTCGTCGTCGGGGAGCTGCCACGTGCCCACGCCCCACTGCGTCGGCTGACCGCGGCCGGCGATGACGAGGGTCGGACGGATGCCGGCGTACAGCGCGAACCAGGGGCGGCGGAGCGTCAGCTCCACCCGCCGGGTCGGACGCGCGGTCGCGCCGGTGTCGGTCATGCCGTCCACGAGGAGCGGCCGAAGCGCTCCCACCGCTCGACGATGCGCGGAAGCCCCTGGTCGTCCGCGGGCTCGACCATGGGACGCCCGCCTATGAAGACCTGCTCGACGCGGGAGTCCAGGGCCAGTGGGTCACCCGACCACAGCACGACATCGCCGTCGCGTCCGGTCTCGAGCGCGCCGACGCGGCCCTCGAGCCCGAGGATGGCGGCGGGGTTCACCGTCAGCGCGCGGAGCGCCGTCTCGGGCGGCAGTCCCTCGCGGACGGCGAGGATCGCCTGCAGGCGCAGCTGGTCGATCGGGACGACCGGGTGGTCCGTGGTGATCGCCACGGTGACGCCGGCCTCGGCGATGAGGGCGAGGTTGCCGATGGCGCGGTCGCGCAACTCGACCTTCGAGCGCGAGGTGAGCATCGGACCGAAGATCACCGGGATCTGCTTCTCGGCGAGCACGTCGGCGATCTTGTGCCCCTCGGTGCCGTGGTTCACGACGAGGCGATAGCCGAACTCCTCCGCGAGGCGGATGGCGGTGGCGATGTCGTCGTGGCGGTGGCAGTGCTGGTCCCAGACCAGATCGCCGTCGAGCACGGCGGCGAGCGTCTCGTTGGTGAGGTCGCGCTCGAACGGTTCACCGGCGGAGGCCGCGGCGGCGCGCTTCTCGGCGTAGGTGCGTGCCTTCACGAAGGCCTCGCGGAGCACCGCGGCGACGCCGAGCCGCGTCGAGGGCGTCTGCTTCTTGTCGCCGTAGACGCGCTTGGGGTTCTCGCCGAGCGCGGACTTCACCGACACGTCGTATGCGAGGAGCTGCTCGTCGACCGTGCGCCCGCCCCACGTCTTGATCGCGACCGTGCGCCCGCCGATCGGGTTTCCGGAACCGGGCTTGATGACCGCGGTCGTCACGCCGCCGCGAAGGGCGTCGCGGAAGCCGACCTCCTCGATGTCGATGCCGTCCAACGCCCGGAACCGCGCGCCGTTCGGATCGGTCATCTCGTTCGTGTCGTCGCCGGACCAGCCCTCGCCGTCCTCGTGGACGCCGAGGTGGCCGTGCGCCTCGACGAAGCCGGGGAGCACCCACCGCCCGGAGGCGTCGACGACCCGCGCCCCGTCCGGAACGACGGTGTCGGCGCCGCCGACCGCCGTGATGACGCCGTCGACGATGACGACGGTGCCGCCGGGGATCGGGTCTGCGCTTGTGGGAACGACGTGGCCACCGGTGATCGCGAGGTACTCAGTCATCCCTCCACCCTAGGTCGGCGGAGCCGTCCGCGGCCGGTGCGGCCACTCAGCCGCCCGTGGAGGCGCGGACGATCAGCTCGGGACGGAAGCGGATGCGGCGCTCGCCGGCATCCGGACCCGGGCCACCGCCCGGCCCGTGCTCGCCGCCCGCACCCGCGCGCGCGATCTCGGCGAGGAGCAGGTCGACGGCGGTCGCCCCGATCTCGCGGGCGGGCTGGCGGATGGAGCTGAGCGGCACGACGGTGGCCGCGGCGAAGTCGATGTCGTCGTAGCCGATGAGGGCGATGTCCTCGGGTACGCGGATCTCGCCGAGCAGCGCGAAGGACTGCAGCACCCCGACGGCCAGGAGGTCGTTCGCGGCGAACACCCCGTCGGGCCGGGATGCGGCATCCCGTGCGCGGAGCAGATTCCCCGCCTCACGTCCCTGCAGGACCGTGAGCGCGGGCATCTCCATCACGTCGAGGGCGACGTCCGGATGTTCTGCGACCGCCCGACGCGCCCCCTCGAGCCGATCGTGCACCTGGCGGGTCGAGAGCGGTCCCCCGACGAAGGTGATGCGGCGGCGTCCGGCGTCGATCAGGTGCCGCGTGGCGAGGTACCCGCCCTCGACGTCGTCGACGGCGACCGAGGCGAGCGCGTCGTCATCGGCCTCCCGGTCGACGAGCACCACCGGGATGCCGGCATCCTGCAGCCGCACGAGCGAACTCAGGTCCGCGGTGGCGGGGGTCACGAGCACGCCGTTGACCCGCTGCTCGCGGAAGAGATCGACGTAGGCTCCCTCGCGGTCGGCTCGCTCGTCGCTGCTGCCGAAGAGGACGGCGAGGCCCGCCTCGGCCGCCCGCGCCTCTGCACCGCGCGCGACGTCGGCGAAGAAGGGGTTGCCGACGTCCAGGACCACGAGGCCGATGCTGCGACTGCGCCCGGCGCGCAGCTGCCGGGCCGCGTCGTTGCGCACGAAGCCGAGCTCGGCGATCGCCTTCTGCACGCGCTCGACGGTGGCGGGCGCGACCTTCTCGGGATTGTTGAGCACGTTGGAGACCGTGCCCACCGACACGGATGCCGCGGCTGCGACGTCCTTCACTCCGACGGCCACGTGGGTCCCTCTCCGTTGGTGACGTTGTCAGAAGTGTAGGGCGCTTGCGTTCGTCGGCCGCGGGCCTTATCTTTGAAACGATTCACGACGCCGCGCCGAATGTCGGACCGCGTCGCCCCGACAAGGAGCGCCTTCGATGACGAACACGCCGACCCGCACCCCCGCGCGCGTCTGCTTCGAGCTGCGGATCGATCCCGCGCGGATCGACGAATACATCGCTCGGCACACACCGGTGCGCGCCGAGATGCTCGCCGAGATCGCGGCCGCCGGCCGACGCAACTACTCGCTCTTCCTCGCACCGGGCGGGCGTCTCATCGGCTACTACGAGACCGACGACGACGACGCGGCGCAGGCCTACCTCGCCGCCTCCCCCATCGCCGCCGCGTGGGAGGCCGAGATGGCCCCCTTCTTCGTGGGCCTCGACGGCCGCCCCGATCAGGCGGCCACCCCGCTGACGGAGATCTTCCACCTCGCAGACCAACTCGCCGCCTCGACCGGGGGATCGGCATCCGACGACGAAAGAGACGCATCGTGAGCATCCTGTCCGCCGACATCCAGTCCCAGCTCGCCGGGCAGGGCATCGAGCTGCCCTCCTGGGCCTTCGGGAATTCCGGCACCCGCTTCCGCGTGTGGACCACCGAGGGGACGCCCCGCGACCCGTTCGAGAAGATCGCCGATGCGGCCGAGGTGAACCGGGTGACCGGCCTCGCGCCGAGCGTCGCCCTGCACATCCCGTGGGACAAGGTCGACGACTTCGGCGCCCTCCGCCGTCACGCGGAAGACCTCGGAGTCGCACTCGGGACGATCAACTCCAACACGTTCCAGGACGAGGACTACAAGTTCGGCGCACTCACCCACGAGGACGACCGCATCCGCCGGAAGGCCGTCGACCACCACCTCGAGTGCATCGACGTGATGGACGCGACCGGATCGCGCGACCTCAAGATCTGGCTCGCCGAGGGGTCGAACTACCCCGGCCAGACCGACATGCGCGCCCGCCAGGACCGTTTGAACGATTCGCTCCGCACCATCTACGAGCGCCTCACGGGCGACCAGCGTCTGGTGCTGGAGTACAAGTTCTTCGAGCCGTCGTTCTACCACACCGACGTTCCCGACTGGGGGACCTCCTACGCGCAGGTGGCCACCCTCGGCGACCGCGCCATGGTGTGCCTGGACACCGGACACCACGCCCCCGGCACGAACATCGAGTTCATCGTGATGCAGCTGCTCCGCCTCGGGAAGCTCGGCTCGTTCGACTTCAACTCGCGCTTCTACGCAGACGACGACCTCATCGTGGGCGCCGCCGACCCCTTCCAGCTCTTCCGGATCCTCGTCGAGGTCATCCGCGGCGGGGGCCTCAACAACCCCGATGTCGCGTTCATGCTCGACCAGTGCCACAACATCGAGGCGAAGATCCCCGGCCAGATCCGCTCGGTGCTGAACGTGCAGGAGATGACCGCGCGTGCCCTGCTGATCGATCAGCCCGCACTGCAGGCCGCGCAGTCGGCGAACGACGTGCTCGGCGCGCAGGCGGTGTTCATGGATGCGTTCTACACCGACGTCCGGCCGGCCCTCGCGGAATGGCGCGCGTCGCGCGGCCTCCCCGCCGACCCGATGGCCGCCTATGCGGCATCCGGCTATCAGCAGAAGATCGAGGCCGAGCGCGTCGGCGGCACGCAGGCCGGCTGGGGAGCCTGACCCCGTGACCTCCTCGACCGAACCGCGCACCGCAGCCGGGGGCCTCGTCCGGGTGTACCCCGCGACGGCGCCGAACGGCACGGGGCTCGTCTGGGCGCACGGCGGTGGCTTCGCCGCGGGCGACCTCGACATGCCCGAGGCGGATGCCGTGTCCCGCGCCCTCGCGGCGGCGGGTACGACGGTGGTCTCGGTCGATTACCGGCTCGCGCCGCCCCCCGCGGAATGGGCGGCGGGGATGGGCGTCGCGCCTCGCGGCGGTGACGTCTTCCCCGCGGCATCCGACGATGTCCTCGCCGCGTGGACCTGGACGCTCGCGCACGCAGCGACCCTCGGGATCGACCCCGCGCGGCTCGCGCTCGGCGGCGCGAGCGCCGGCGCGAACCTCGTCACCGGCGCCGTGCTGCGGATGCCGGGGGCGGGCGTGGCGGCGCCCGCGCTCCTCGTGCTGGCGTATCCGACGCTCCTCGCCGTACAGCCGGAGCCGGATGCCGCTCTCCGCCGCGCGCTCGACGCCGACCCCGACGCCGACCGTTTCGGACCCGACGTGGTCCGGGGGATGTACGAGAACTACCTCGGCGGCCCGGTCGACGACGCGCCGCTCGCCGCCGTGCCGGGGCTCGCCACCGCCGCCGACCTCGCGGGATTCCCCTCCATCCTCATGATCAACGGCGACGTCGACGAGCTGCGGGTCTCGGGCGAGGTCTTCGCCGCCTCGCTCGCCGCGGCCGGACGCCCCGTGGAGGTCGTCGTCGAACCCGGCACGACCCACGGGCACCTGAACCGCCCCGACGAACCGGCCTTCGCCCGTTCCCTCTCCCGCATCACCCACGCCCTGACCTCCCTCCAGACCCGAAGGACACCATGACGAATCCCGCAGTCGCCGACCTGATCGCCCGGTCCAACCGGCTCGGCTCCGACCCGAAGAACACCAACTACGCCGGCGGGAACACGTCCGCCAAGGGCACCGAGATCGACCCCGTCACGGGCGAACCGGTGGAGCTGCTGTGGGTGAAGGGCTCCGGGGGCGACCTCGGCACCCTCACCGAGCAGGGCCTCGCGGTGCTGCGCCTGGACCGTATGCGCGCCCTGGTGGATGTGTACCCGGGCGTGGAGCGCGAGGACGAGATGGTCGCCGCGTTCGATTACTGCCTGCACGGCAAAGGCGGTGCGGCTCCCTCCATCGACACCGCGATGCACGGCCTGGTGGATGCCGCGCACGTGGACCACCTGCATCCGGACTCGGGTATCGCGATCGCGACCGCCGCGGACGGGGAGGCGTTGACGGCGCAGATCTTCGGGGAGAAGGTCGTGTGGGTGCCGTGGCGGCGTCCCGGGTTCCAGCTGGGCCTGGACATCGCGGCGATCAAGGCCGCGAACCCGCAGGCGATCGGGTGCATCCTCGGCGGGCACGGGATCACCGCGTGGGGTGAGTCGTCCGAGGAGGCCGAGCGCAACTCCTCCTGGATCATCGCCACCGCCGCCGAATACCTCGACACCCACGGCAAGGCCGACCCGTTCGGAGGAGTTCGGCCCGGCTTCGCCGCGCTCCCCGAGGCCGAGCGCCGCGCGAAGGCCGCCGCCCTCGCCCCCACGATCCGGGGGCTTGCGTCGACGGACAAGCCGATGGTCGGGCACTTCACCGACGCCGAGGTGGTGCTGGACTTCCTCGCGTCGGAGAAGGCACCTGCCCTGGCGGCGCTCGGGACGAGCTGCCCCGACCACTTCCTCCGCACCAAGGTCAAGCCGCTGATCCTCGACCTCCCCGCCGACGCGTCGGTCGACGACGCCATCGCGCGCCTGGTCGAGCTGCACGAGGCCTACCGTGCCGACTACCAGGCCTACTACGACGCCCACGCGACCGCGGAGTCCCCCGCCATCCGCGGCGCGGATCCGCTCATCGTGCTCATCCCGGGCGTCGGGATGTTCTCCTACGGGGCGAACAAGCAGACCGCGCGCGTGGCCGGGGAGTTCTACGTCAACGCGATCAACGTCATGCGCGGCGCCGAGTCGGTGTCCACCTACTCCCCGATCTCGGATGCCGAGAAGTTCCGAATCGAGTATTGGGCACTGGAAGAGGCGAAGCTCCAGCGGATGCCGAAGCCGAAGACCCACCAGGGCCGCATCGCGTTCGTCACGGGTGCGGCATCCGGAATCGGCAAGGCGATCGCCGTGCGCCTCGCCGCGGAGGGCGCGTGCGTCGTCATCGCCGATCTCGATCTCGCCAAGGCCCAGGCCGCCGCGGCGGAACTCGGCGGAACGGATGTCGCGATCGGCGTCGCGGCGAACGTCGCCGACCCCGAGGCCGTCCAGGCCGCGATCGACGCCACCGTCCTCGCCTTCGGCGGCATCGACCTCGTCGTCAACAACGCCGGACTGTCGCTGTCGAAGCCGCTGCTGGAGACCACCGAGAAGGACTGGGACCTGCAGCACGACGTCATGGCCAAGGGATCGTTCCTCGTCGCCAGGGCCGCAGCGAAAGCCCTCATCGCGCAGAAGATGGGCGGCGACGTCATCTACATCTCGTCGAAGAACTCCGTCTTCGCCGGCCCCAACAACATCGCGTACTCGGCGACGAAGGCCGATCAGGCCCACCAGGTGCGTCTCCTCGCCGTCGAGCTCGGCGAGCACGGCGTCCGGGTGAACGGCATCAACCCCGACGGCGTCGTCCGCGGATCGGGCATCTTCGCCGCCGGCTGGGGCGCGAACCGCGCCGCGACCTACGGCGTCGACGAGAAGGACCTCGGCCAGTTCTACGCCAACCGCACGATCCTCAAACGCGAGGTCGTCCCCGAGAACGTCGCCGACGCGGTGTACGTCCTCACCGGCCCCGAGCTCAGCCGCACGACCGGCCTCCACATCCCCGTGGACTCCGGCGTCGCCGCGGCGTTCCTCCGATGACGGAAGCCGCGACGGACGCGACAGCGGCGACGGGCGCGACCGCGGCGGCCGGCGCCACCCGCGCGGTCGCCGCGGTCGACCTCGGGGCGACGAGTGGGCGCGTCATGATCGGGCGCGTGGGCGACGGCATCCTGGAGCTGGAGAGCGTCGCGCGGTTCCCCAACGGCCCGGTCGCCGGGCCCGACGGTCTGCACTGGGACTTCTCCGCGCTGTACGGGCACATCGTCGAGGGCCTTCGCGAAGCGTTCCGGCGGGAGCCGGGCATCGCGAGCATCGGCATCGACTCGTGGGCCGTCGACTACGGGCTCGTCTCCGGCGGCCGCCTCGTCGCCGAGCCGTTCCACTACCGCGACGAGCGGACGGCGGACGGCGTCGAGCGGGTGCACGCCCGCGTGCCGTTCGCGGAGCTTTATCGCCGGAACGGCCTGCAGTTCCTGCCCTTCAACACCGTCTACCAGTTCGCGGTGGAGGAGGGAGTCGACGATGCCGATGCGGCCCTCCTCATCCCCGATCTGGTCGCCTTCCTCCTCACGGGCCGCCGGGTCGCCGAGCGCACCAACGCCTCGACGACCGGGCTCGTCCGGGTCGACACCGGGGAGTGGGACCTCGACCTGCTCGAGCTGCTCGGGCTGCCGGCATCCGTCCTTCCCGCGCTGATCGATCCCGGCGCGGTCATCGGCACGGTTCAGGGCGACCTCGCCGACGCTCTGGGCGCGACGACACCCGTGATCGCGGTCGGCTCGCACGACACCGCGTCGGCCGTCGTCGCCGTTCCGATGACGGATGCCGCGACCGCCGCCTACATCTCGTGCGGGACGTGGGGGCTCGTCGGCGTCGAGCTCGACGCGCCGCTCGTGACGGACGCCGCGCGCGAGGCGGGCTTCACGAACGAGGGCGGCGTGGACGGACGCATCCGCTTCCTCCAGAACGTCGCCGGGCTGTGGCTGCTGAGCGAGAGCATCCGCGCGTGGGAGGCGGACGACGGCGCCGCCATCGACCTGCCGTCGCTGCTGGATGCCGCCGCCGCCGTCACCGGAGAGGTCGCCCTGTTCGACGCGAACGACCCGCGCCTGAGCGCCCCCGGCGACATGCCGGACCGCATCGCGGCGGTGCTCGCCGAGACCGGCGCCGTCGTTCCCCGCGACCGCGCCGCGCTCACGCGGTCGATCGTGGAGAGCATCGCCGCAGCCTTCGCCGACGCCGTCCGCACCGGGGGCGAGCTCACCGGGCGGGCCCTCGAGGTCGTGCACATCGTCGGCGGCGGGTCGCTCAACCGTCTCCTCTGCCAGGCCACGGCCGACCGGACCGGACTCCCCGTGCTCGCGGGTCCCGTCGAGGCGACCGCGCTCGGCAACGTGCTCGTCCAGGCGCGCGCCCACGGGTGGTGCGGGCCCGACGCGACGCTGGAAGACCTGCGTGCCCGGGTGGCGGAGTCCGTTCCCCTCGAGCGCTACGCACCCCGCGGAGACGCCCGATGACCACGACCTACGGCGCCGCATTCGACTGGGCGCGACGGCACGTGGACGCCGGGCGGCTCCCGACCGCGGTGGTCGGGATCGCGACGTCGGCCGGGACCGTCGCCCTCGAGGCGTTCGGTGCGACGGACGGCCGGCCCGCGCGCATCGACGACCACTACCGCCTCTTCTCGATCACCAAGCCGCTGGTGGGGCTGACGGCGGCCCGCGGCATCGAACGGGGCTCGTTCACGCCCGAGACCCCGGTGCGCGAAGCGGTGCCGGACTTCGGCGCCGACCGCGACGACGTCGTGCGGCTCCGCCACCTCGCCTCGCACACCGCCGGCATTCCGGAGCCGCCACTGGACGCCCCGCGGGGCCTCGCGGCGGGACTGCGCGCACCCGGCCGCGACTTCGCCGCGGGCACCGTCTCGCGCTACTCCTCGATCGCGTTCGAGGGCATCGCCGAGATGATCCGGCACGCGAGCGGGGAGTCCTGGGATGCGCAGCTCACCCGGTGGGCGACGGCGATCGGTGCCGATGGGCTCACGCTCGAGGAGGCGTCCGATCCGCACGCGGTTCCGGATGCCGCGGCCGAGGGCGTCGACATGGCGCGCCTGGCCGCCCTCCGGCATCCGGGAGCCGGGTTGATGGGCCGGGCGGAGGACCTCCTGGCGGTCGCCTCGGCGCTCCTGCGCGACCGCGGCGAGATCGTCGCGCCCGCGACGGCGGCGATGATGCGCCGACCGCTGACCGCCGGCATCCCTCGGCTCGAGCCGTACCCGGCCGAGCGCGGGCAGGACTGGGGCTTCACCTGGAACCTGCGCTCACGGGCTCCGGGTCTCATCGACACCGACGTCTACGGGCACGGCGGCTGGTCGGGCACGGAGCTGTGGATCCATCCCGGCGCGGACGTCGCCTGGGTGCTGCTGACGAACCGCGTCCGGCGCCCCGGGGTCGACCCCGACGCCCTCGACAACGCCGTCGTCACCGCCTCCCCCTGACCCTTCCCTTGACCGCGAGACTGCATCCTCCCGTCGAGACAGCACGCGGCGCGCGCAGTCTCGACGGGGAGATGCAGTCTCGCGGCCAGGAGAGGGGCTCAGCGAACCCATAAGAAGGCGCGGCACGGAGACGGTGACAGCGGAGAGATTGCTAGATAATCTAGCGAAGTGCAGAGCTCGGGTAGCCGCCGCTGGGCGGGTCTGGTCTTCATCAGCATCGCGGTGTCGCTCATCATCGTCGACTCCACGATCGTCAACGTTGCGATCCCCGCGATCGTCGACGACCTCGGCATCACCTCCACCCAGGTCCAGTGGGTGCAGGAGGCGTACACCCTCGTCTTCGCGTCGCTGCTGCTGATCTTCGGCTCGCTCGCCGACCGCTTCGGCAGGCGCCGCATCATGCTCATCGGCGTCGTGCTGTTCGTCCTGTCCTCCGTCGCCGCCGCCCTCGCGCCGACCGGCGACCTCCTGATCGCTGCGCGCCTCGTCCAGGGCGTGGGCGGCGCGATGATCCTGCCGACCACACTGTCGCTCATCAACGCGACCTTCCGCGGCCGCGAGCGCGGCATCGCCTTCGCCGTCTGGGGGTCGACCATCGGCGGCATGGCGGCGGTCGGCCCGCTCCTCGGAGGGTGGTTGACGACCGCGTTCTCGTGGCGGTGGGCGTTCGGCATCAACATCCCGCTCGGCATCCTGATCATCATCGGAGTCCTGCTGACGGTGAGCGAGTCGCGGGACGCGCACGCGAAGTCCATCGACATCGTCGGGGGCCTTCTGTCGTTCGTCACGTTCGGGGCACTGGTGTTCGGCCTGATCGAGGGGCGGACGCTCGGCTGGTGGGAGTCCACGGGCGACTTCACCCTGGGCGAATGGACCTGGCCGTTCGCGCTCTCCCCCGTGCCGATCGCCCTCACGGTCGCCGTCCTCGCCGCCGTCGCGTTCGTGGCGTGGGGGCTACGGCGTGAACGTGCCGGGCGGTCGAGCCTGCTGTCGTTCGGACTGTTCCGCATCGGCACGTTCCGCAACGGCAACATCGCCGCCCTCGTCGTCTCGCTCGGCGAGTTCGGCATCATCCTCTCGCTGCCGCTGTGGCTGCAGTTCGTCCTCGGATTCGATGCCCTCCAGACCGGGTTGATCCTGCTGGCACTCGCCGTCGGATCGTTCTTCGCCAGCGGCGCCGCGGGGGCGGCGAGCGGCCGGATTCCGGCGGTGTGGGTCGTGCGTGCGGGGCTGATCGCCGAGATCATCGGCGTCCTGTGGGTGGCGTTCGTGATCGCTCCGGATGCCGCGTGGGGCTGGCTCGTGCCCGCCCTGTTCATCTACGGATTCGGTGTGGGCCTCGCGACCGCCCAGCTGACGGGTGTCATCCTCGTCGACGTGCCGGTCGAACAGAGCGGACAGGGCTCGGGGACGCAGTCCACCGCGCGCCAGGTCGGCTCGGCGCTCGGCATCGCGATCCTCGGCACGGTGCTCTTCACGAGCACGGCCGGCGTGCTGACGTCGTCCCTGAACGACCAGGGCGTTCCCGCGGCGCAGGTCGACCAGGTCGTCTCGCAGGTCGTGGACAGCGCCGGGGGTGCGATCGCCGGCCTCGAGGAGTCTCCCGGCACCGCGCCCCTCGCGGATGCCGCGAAGACGGCGTTCTCGGACGGCACACGCTGGGCCGCCTTCACCGCCGCGGGCTTCCTCGCCGTCGGCCTCGTCGCGACTCTGGCACTCCCCGCCCGCCGCCCCGACGACGACTCGGCGCCCGCGGACGCCCCCGCCGCCGACGCTCCCGCGCCCTCTCCCTGACGCCGAGACTGCATCCTCCGGTCGAGACTGCACGCCGCGCACGCAGTCTCGTCGGGAAGATGCAGTCTCGCGGTCAGGAGAGGGCGGGGACGACCAGGTCCGACTCCAGCACGCGGGAGACGAGGACGTCGGGAGGATCGGCGACATCAAGACGGATGCCGATCTCCGCGGGGCCGAGGGGCTCCAGCGTCGCGCGCTGCGACGCGAGGAGGCCCGGCGGCATGAAGTGGCCCGGACGCTGCTCGAGCCGCTCGCGGAGGAGGTCGACGTCGCCGTCCAGGTGGACGAAGACGACGTCGCCCGCTCGCGCACGCAGCCGATCGCGATAGATCGCCTTCAGCGCGGAGCACGCGACGATCGGCACCTGCCCGGTGTCGAGGATGCCGCGCATGCGGTCGCCGACCCGGTCGAGCCACGGCGCGCGATCCTCGTCGGTGAGCGGGGTCCCGCCCGCCATCTTCTGCCGCGCCTCGTCGGAGTGCAGATCGTCCGCGTCGAGGAACACGCCCCCGATCCGATCGGCCAACGCCGCGCCGAGTGTCGACTTCCCGCATCCCGACACGCCCATGACCACGATCGCCCGCGGCTCGACCCCGCCGCTCACCAGTCGTGGACCGTGCCGTCGAGCAGGCGGTTGTACGGCAGGTAGGCCTGCTCGTAGGGGTACTTCCCCGCCTCGTCGACGTCGAGCTCCACGCCGAGGCCGGGGTTGTCACCGGGGTGCAGGTAGCCGTCGGTCCAGGTGAAGGACTGCTGGAAGACCTGATCGGTCTTCGCGCCGTGGCGCATGTACTCCTGGATGCCGAAGTTGTGGATCGCCAGCCCGAGGTGCATCGCGGCGGCCATCCCGACCGGCGAGATGTCGGTCGGACCGTGCATGCCGGACTTGATCTGGTACATCGCCGCGTAGTCGAGGGTCTTCTTCAG
The DNA here is from genome assembly GCF_031625015.1 of Microbacterium aurantiacum. Classification (NCBI taxonomy): domain Bacteria; kingdom Bacillati; phylum Actinomycetota; class Actinomycetes; order Micrococcales; family Microbacteriaceae; genus Microbacterium; species Microbacterium aurantiacum. The sequence goes on along the minus strand of NZ_JAHWXH010000001.1, from coordinate 1,336,952 downwards.
CGGCGAGATGCCACCCATGTGAGTGACCGCGCCGCGGACGTAGTCGATGAGCTGATCGCGGATGATGTCCTTGAAATCCCAGATGGTGTTGAAGATCTCGCCGATCGCCAATGGAGTCGTCGTGTGCTGACGCACGAGACGCAGCGCCTCCTGGTTCTCCGCGGGGGTGCAGTCCTCCAGCCAGAACAGGTCGTACGGCTCGAGGTCCTTCCCCAGGCGCGCGGCCTGGATCGGCGTCATCCGGTGGTGTCCGTCGTGGAGCAGCGGGATGTCGGGACCGAACTCGTTGCGCACCGCCTCGAAGACGCCGGGCAGGTGGTTCAGGTACGCGCGGGTGTCCCAGTCCTCCTCGATCGGTTTGGCACCACGGCGTGCGGGCTCGTGGTCGTAGCGCACCGATGCGTCGCCGACGTCCGCTCCCTGCGCGGCGATGCCGTAGATCGCCTTCAGCGTCGGGACGCCCGTCTGCACGCGGATCGCCTTGTAGCCCTGCTCCTGGTGCGCGCGGATCGAGTCGAACAGCTCCGGAAGCTCTTTGCCGGATGCGTGGCCGTAGGCCATCAGTCCGGTGCGCGACGCACCGCCGAGCAGCTGGTAGACCGGCATCCCGGCGGCCTTGCCCTTGATGTCCCACAGAGCCATGTCGACCGCCGCGATCGCGGCCATCGTCACGGGCCCGCGCCGCCAGTACGCCCCGCGGTAGAGGAACTGCCACGTGTCCTCGATGCGCGACGCGTCCGACCCGATGAGGAGGGGCACCACGTGCTCCTGCAGATACGCGACGACCGCGAGCTCGCGTCCGTTCAGGGTCGCGTCGCCGAGACCGGAGACACCGTCCGCGGTGGTGAGCTTGAGCGTGACGAAGTTCCGATCGGGGCTCGTGACGATCACTTCTGCTTTGTCGATGATCACCGGAATGATCCTTTCTGTCGTGAGGAGGCCCGGATCACGCCGGGGTGGGGAGGGCGACGTACGCGTCGACCTCGGCGATGAGCGCGGCATCCGTGCGGAATGCGGGATCGAGGATGCCGAGGAGCGACGCGGTCACGTCCGAGGGAGGTGCGGCCAGAGCCGCATCGATGTGCGGCGCGAGAGTGTCGCTGTCGCGCCGCCCGGCGCGCAACGACCAGACCCACGCCGCGATCGGCCGCACGCATCCGGTTGGCAGTCGGCCGTCGGAGCGCGCGCGCACCAGCAGCGGCACGATGCGGTAGCGGAGCTTCGTCGTCGTCTCCGCCGCGATCTGGTCCAGGTGGTGGGCGATGCGGGCGTTCGAGAACCGCTCGACCAGCGCGTCTCGATAGGGCCCGATGGCGAGTTCGGGCGCGGCCAGTCGTTCTGCAGCGACATCCCAGTACTCCTCCACCCACGCCCGCACGCTCGGGTCGGCGATGGCGTCCGACACCGTGGTGTGACCGAGTCCGCGCGCGGTGATGGCGAGGACCGTGTGCGCGCCGTTGAGCATCCACAGCTTCCGCCGCTCGTAGGGCTCCACGTCCGCCACGATGCGCGCACCGGAGCGCTCCCACTCCGGACGGCCCGCGGGGAACTCGCCCGCGATGATCCATTCGGAGAACGGCTCGGTGACCACGAGCCCGCGATCGGTCACCCCGATCCGCTCTGAGAGGGAACGGATGTCGTCCTCCGTGGTGGCGGGTGTGATGCGGTCGACGACCGAGGACGCGAACGCGACATTCTCACGCACCCACCGGGCGAGCCCCGGCGAGACCGCCTCCGCGAGCACACCGACGGCACGGGCGACGACCGCGCCGTTCTGCGGCATGTTGTCGCACGGGAGGATCGTGACAGGTCCCGCCTCGGCGTCCCGCCGCGCCGCCAGTGCGAAGACCAGCCGCCCGAGGGCGGTCCGGAGCTGCGGCGCAGCATCGCCCGCGACGAATCCGGTCTGTGCGAGCGCGTCGAGATCTGCCGCGGTGTCGGGATCTTCCGGATCGAGATCGCCGCCCGCGCCGAGTCGATAGCCCGCTTCGGTGATGGTGAGGGTCACCACCGCCACCGCGGGCGAGCGCAGGAGCTCCGCGAGGCGGTGCACGTCGGCGCCGTCGTGCACCTCGGCGAGCGAGGAGACGAGATCGAGGCGATCGCCCTCGGGTCCGCGGGTCGCGATCGTGTAAAGACCGTCCTGCGCATCCAGCGTGCGCGCGGCAGACGGGCTCCGACCGGTGAAGGACGCGTAGCCCCACTCGCCGGCCTCGTCCGCGACAGCGGTGTGCCACAGCTGGTGGGATCGATGGAATGCCCCGAGCCCGAGATGAACGAGCCTCACCGGCGGGCGCGCCACCTGTTCACCCAGCACGTCCGCCGCGGTCTCGACGGACAGCAGGGGGCGATCCGTGCCGACGAGCAGCGGCGCCTCGGTGACCCTGATCGCGCTCACAGTTTGAACGCCCGCCGGGGGATGGCGTCCTGCAGGTCGACGATGATGCGTTCGGCCTCGGCCGACGAGACCCGCTCGTCCGCAATGAGACGCGCGAGGTACGCGGCATCCGTTCGGCGAGCCATGTCGTGTCGTGCGGGGATCGACAGGAATGCGCGCGTGTCGTCGATGAACCCCGAGCCGCGGTAGAACCCCGCGGTCTCGACCGTCGCCGCGCGGAACCGCGTCGCACTGTCGGGCGCGTCGAGGAACCACCAGGGTGCGCCGATGAACACCGACGGGTAGAAGCCGGCGAGCGGCGCGAGCTCCCGCGAGAAGGTGGTCTCGTCGACGGTGAAGAGGATGAGCTGGAACCCGGGCTCGGTACCGAAACGCTCGAGGAGCGGCCGCATCGGATCCACGAACGTGGTCGGCACCGGGATGTCGTGGCCGCGGTCGGCCCCGAAGGACGCCAATGTCGCGCTGTGATGGTTGCGACGCACGCCCGCGTGGACGGTCATGACGAGCCCGTCTTCCACCGACATCCGCGCGGACTCCGTCAGCATATGCGCGAGGAACAGCTCCGCCTCGCCCGCCTCGAGTGCCTGCGCCCGCGCACGATCGAACAGGCGCGACGCCTCGGCGTCGGAGAGGTCCGCCGTCTGCGCCGAGAGGACGCCGAAGTCGGCGGATGTCGCCCCGTGGGCGACGAAACGGTGCCGGTGGTGCTCCAGCGCACGGAGGTAGCCCGTGTACCCGTGATCACCCGTCGACGCCAGGAGGCGGTCGACACGTTCACCCCACCCCCGTGACGCGGGGTCGAGGTAGGCGTCGGGCCGGAACGTCGGTCGCACCTGCGTAGAGACCTGGTCGTCCTCCGCCAGCGCGACATGCGCGTCGAGGGGATCGAGGGGCGCGTCGGTCGTGGCGAGGACCGCGATACCGAACGCGTCGAGGAGCGCCTTCGGCCGCATCCGCTCCTGCTGCAACTCACCGCTGATGCGATCGAAGAGCTCGTCGGCGTCCGACTCGGCGGGGGTCTCGGCGATGGCGAACACATCGGCGAGCGTCGAACGCAACCAGTATCCGGATGCCGTTCCCGCGAAGAGATGCCACCGTTCGCAGAACACCCGCCACACGCGTCGAGCGTCCGCCTCGGAGAAGTCCGAAGCACCGATGCCGAGATCGTCGAGTGCGACGCCGTCGGCGTGGAGCAGGCGCGTCACGTAGTGGTCGTCGCGGACGAGCAGTGTCGCCGGGTCACGGAACGCGTCGTTGCTGGCGATCATCGCCGGGTCGACGTGGCCGTGCGGCGAGATGATCGGCGCAGACGCGACGAGTCCATAGAGCCGGTCGGCGGCGTCCCGCTCGGTCGCGTCGCGAGGGAGGAGTCGGCGCGAGAGCGCAGCGGTGGTGGTCACAGCTCGGTTCCTTCTGCTGGGGAGTCGTTCAGGACGTCGACGCGGTTTCGGAGCCCGCCTCGGCCGCCGCGGCGGCGGTCCATCGGGCACGCAGCTCGTGCGCGGCCGCCTTCGGACGGCGGTCGCGGGTGAAGACGCCCTTCTTGTTCCCGTCGACGCGGATGACGCCCTGCGATGTCTGGAAGTCGGCGAAATTCCACACCTGCTCGCCGATGACCGCGTCGATCCGGTCGAAGACCCGGTGGTAGGTCTGCAGCAGGGAGGTCTGGAACTCCTCGCTCCAGGCCTGCGTCGTCACCGCGTGGAGGCCCGCGAGCGTGTCTGCGCCGTACTCGGTGATGATGATCGGCTTGCCGAAGGTCGTCTGCCATCCGCGCAGCTCGGTCTCGAGGCGATGCTCGGCCATCACGAGGTCACCCGTCTCCATGTACCAGCCGTAGTAGCGGTTGAGGCAGATGACGTCGAAGAGGTCGGCCAGGCGGTCGTTGTGGAACTGACCGCGGTATTCGTTGGCGTAGGTGAGCGGACGGGTCGGGTCGAGCTCGCGGGCGAGTGCGACGAGCGGCTCGAAGTACTCGCGCGCACCGTCCTCCACCGACTCGGGTTCGTTGGTGATCGACCACATGACCACGGACGGATGGTTCTTGTCGCGCGCGATGAGTTCGCGGATCCCCTGCGCGTGCGCGGCCTGGGTGTTGTCGTTGAACATCGTCGGCGAGAACGACTTCTCGGTCACGCGGCCGTGGAAGCCGCCGCCGAGCCCGAGGTTGAGGCCCACCGCCGCCGTCTCGTCGATGACGACGATGCCGTGGCGATCGGCGTATTCGAGGAACTCCTCGGCGTAGGGGTAGTGCGACGTGCGGAACGAATTCGCCCCCATCCACTCCATGAGCGCGAAGTCGTGGACCATGATCGCGTTGTCGAAGCCGCGTCCGCGGATCGCGCTGTCTTCGTGCTTGCCGAAGCCCCGGAAGAAGAACGGCTCGCCGTTGATGAGGAACCTCGCACCCTCGACGCGCACCGAGCGGATGCCGACCGGCACCTCGTAGCGGTCCTGCAGCGCACCTCCGGCGACGAGGTCGACCTCCAGCGTGTAGAGGTAGCCGCGACCGGGCCGCCAGAGCTCGGCATCCGTCACCTCGATCCGACCCGCGTCGCCCTCGGCACGCGCGACCTCGACCCCGGCGGCGTCGCGCAGGCGCACGACGACCTGCGCAGCAGCGGATGCCTCGACCCGGTAATCGACGACGCCGGTCGCGCCCTCGACGTCGGTGGCGACCGTGACGTCGGTGACGTGCACCGTCGGCACGCTGTACAGACGCACCGAGCGCGCGAGGCCGGCGTAGTTGTAGAAGTCGTGGCGATAGGTCTGCTTGCGCCGGCCGAACTCGTCCGTGGTGATCGTCCCGGGCGGGATCGTCTCGTTGGTCAGCTCGTTGTTGACGCCGATCGTGATGCGGATCTCCGCACCCGCCTCCGCGAGATCGGTGATGTCGGCCTCGAACGGCGTGTAGCCGCCGATGTGGTGGGCGACGCGCCGGTCGCCCACGTAGACGACACCCTCGTGGGTCGCCGCGTCGACGCGGAGGATGACCCGCTCCCCGGACCAGCCGCGTGGCACCCGAACAGTCCGCTGGTACCAGACCCAGCCCACGTGATCGTGGATCTCCTGGTCGGCGAAGACGTCGTTGTAGCTCGCGGGAACCGGCGCCTCGCGGCGCGTGTCCAGGACGCTCCCCCACGGCTCGGGGCGGTCGGGGGTGTCCAGCGCGAACAGCCACAGGCCGTCGAGCAGGATCTGCTCGCGGGTGGAAGTCGAGATGGGCTTGAGCATGGGGTTCTCCTTCGGAGGGGACGTGCGAAAACGGATGACGATCAGGCGGCAGAGGTCTCGGCCGCGGCGAGCGCGTGGCGCTGTGCGCGCCGCTCGCGCTGTTGTTGCGGATCGGGGACCGGCGATGCCAAGAGGAGCCGCTGTGTGTACGGATGCCGAGGCTCACGCGTCACCTGCGCGGCCGAGCCGTGTTCGACGATGTCGCCGCGATACAGCACCGCGACCTCGTGGCTGACGTGATGGACGACGTCGAGATCGTGCGAGATGAACAGGTATGCCACACCGGTGTCGCGCTGGATCTCCAGCAGCAGGTCCAGAACCCTCGCCTGCGTCGTCAGATCGAGCGCGCTCACCGGCTCGTCGCAGACGATCAGACGCGGGTCGAGCGCGAGCGCGCGAGCGATGGCGACACGCTGCCGCTGTCCCCCCGAGAACTCGCTCGGCATCCGGTTGACGGAATCGGCGGGAAGTCCGACACGGTCCAGCAGGCCGGTGATTCGCCGCTGCGCGTCACCGCGAGAGACTCCGCGCGCACCGAGCGGCTCCGCGAGGATCGCGCCGATTTCCATGGCCGGGTTGAGGGAGGTGTACGGGTCCTGGAAGATCACCTGCAGGTCGCCGCTCATCCCTTGCCGAGCCCGTCGCCCGAGCTTCGAGATCTCGCGTTCGTCGAAGCGGATCGACCCCGAGGTGACGGGTGCGAGCCCGAGGATAGCTCGGCCGATGGTGGTCTTTCCCGACCCCGACTCTCCGACGAGACCGAGGGTCTTGCCCACCGGGACGCCGAGCGAGACCCCGTGGAGGACGCGATTGGGTTTCGCGCGGAACTTCTTCGGCTTGTACTCCACGACCAGATCGGTCACGTCGAGCAGGTTCTCCGACATCAGATGTCCTCTCGCAACATGGTCTGCGCAGCCGAGGACAGCGGGGCCTGCTCGTCCGCCTCCTCGAGCGCGATGTCCGCGGCATCCTCTCCGTGGGGGAGGTCGATCGCGGCGGTGTCGCCGCCGATGCCGAGCGGCATCAGGGGCTCCTTGCCGACGAGCATGCTGCCGAGGAGGGTCTGGGTGTACGGGTGCTGCGGGGAGCGGAGGATGGTGTCGACGTCGCCGGTCTCGACGATCTCTCCGCGCCGCATGACGGCCACCCGATCGGCGATGTCCGCGATCACGCCGATGTTGTGGGTCACCAGCAGCACTGCCACGCCGAGTTCACGCTGCATCGAGCGCAGCACATCCAGCACCTCGGCCTGGACGGTGACGTCGAGCGCCGTCGTCGGCTCGTCGGCGATGACGAGGTCCGGGTCGCAGCTCAGGGCGCCCGCGATGAGCACGCGCTGCGCCATTCCCCCCGAGATCTCGTGCGGGTAGGAGTCCATCACGCGTTCAGGGTCGACGATGCCGACGCGGCGCAGCAGATCGCGGGCGCGCTCACCGGCATCCGCCTTCGAGATCTTCAGCAGCTTCACCATCGGGCGCACCAGCTGGTGACCGATCGTGAAGGCCGGGTCGAGGTTCGACATCGGTTCCTGGGGGATGTAGGCGATCCGCTTCCCCCGGATCTGGCGATACCGCTCCGTGGCCACGACGCCGTCGCGGACGAGGTGGATGTCGTCGAAGCGGACGGACCCGCCGAGGATCTTGGCGGTTCGCGGCAGGAGACCGAGGATCGAGAACGCGGTCTGCGACTTCCCCGACCCCGACTCGCCCACGAGCCCGAGCACTTCCCCGGAGCGGATCGAGAGGGACACATCGCGCACCACCGGGGTGTACCCGCCGTCCTCGCCGGGGTAGCCGACGCTCAGCGAGGCGACCTCGAGCAGTCCGTCGGTGGTGTCGGCGGGCGTCGGGGGCGCCGCGGCGATGCGCGCCGCTTCCTCCCGCTTCGCCTCGCGGCTCGGGCGGGCTTCCCGTCGGTCCTCGAGCGCGTCACGGATCGCGTTGCCGAGGAGCACGAGGGTCCCGATCGTGATGCCGATCGCGAGCGCCGGCCACAGCAGGAGGAGCGGCTGGATGTAGATGTTGAGGAAACCGTCGCTGAGCATCTCACCCCACGACGCCTCCGCCGGGTCGCCGAGCCCGAGGAATTGCAGACCGCTCTGCACCGCGATGGCCACACCGCAGATGAGGGCGGTCTGGATGATGAGGGGCGCGCGGACGACAGAGAGGACGTGGCGCGAAATGATCCGGGCGTCGCTGAGTCCGACCACGCGCGCCGCATCGACGTAGAGCTCGTTGCGGACGGCCTGCACAGCGGTCCGGGTGAGGCGGAAGTAGCTCGGGCTCAGCAGGATGCCGAAGGCGATCATCGAGATCCACACGGATGGCCCCAGGGCCGCCCGTACTGAGAGCAGCACGATGATGCCGGGCAGGCTGATGAGCATGTTCGCGATCCAGCTGGAGACGCTGTCGAACGTCCCGCCGTAGTAGCCGGCGAGGAGCCCCGCAGGCAGCCCCAAGGCGATCGCGACGACGGCGCAGAGGAGCGCGGAGAGCAGCGTCAGCTGGGCGCCGTAGAGGAGCCGGCTCAGCACGTCCCGTCCGGCGCTGTCGGTGCCGAGAGGCGTGGTGCCGCCCGGGTCGGCGAGGGTGTTGCCGATGTCGGCGAATCCCGGGTCGAAAGGCGCGATCAGGGGTGCGGCCGCGGCGGCGAGGCAGATCAGGACGAGCGCGGAGAGCGAGATGATGCCGAGCGGGTTGCGGAAGAACCGTCGCACCTGACCGCGGGAGGCCCGCTTGGTGACCTGGGGGGTACGGATGACGCTGGTCATGACAGACGCACCTTCGGGTTCAGGGCCCCGTTAGCGAGGTCGACGAGCAGGTTGACGATGATGACGATGATCACCGTGAGGAGGACGACCCCCATGACGATGGGGATGTCGCCGACGATGGTGGCGTTCACCGCCATCGCGCCGAGACCGGGAATGGCGAAGACGCGCTCCAGGATCACGATGCCGCCCAGAAGACCGATGAACTGCAGGCTCAACACCGTGAGACCCGCGGGGGCGGCGCTGCGGAGAACGTGCTTGAAGACGATCTCCTTCTCCGCCAGGCCCCGGCTGCGTAGGGTGCGCACGTAGTCGCGCTCGAGCTCCTTGATGACGGCGCTTCGGAACTGCTGCGCGCTGGAGGTGACGTAGTTGAGGATGATCGCGATCGCGGGCAGAAGGAGAGAGGCGATCCAGACCTCCGGGCCCGCGCCGGGGCGGATCGTCGACACGGCCGGGAACCATCCGAGGTTCACCGCGAAGATGCTGACGAGGAAGATGGCGAGGACGAAGCCGGGGATCGCGTCGCCGATGACGGCGCCGACCTGCACGACCTGGTCGACCCACCCGCGTCGCACAGCCGCCAGGACGCCGAGAGCTGCGGCGATGATCGCGACGCAGATGATCGAGAAGATCATCAGGGTGAGTGTCACCGGCGCCCGGTTGAGCACGGCCTGGGTGACCGGCTCGGAGTTGAACCAGGAGGTTCCGAGGTCTCCGCGGACGGCGGCTCCCGCCCACGTGAGGAAGCGCACCGGCAGCGGCTGATCGAGTCCGAGCTCGGCTTCCTTTAGGGCGATCTGTTCGGCCGTGGCCTGCTCGCCCAGGATGTTGCGGGCGATGCTCTCGCTCGAGAAGAACAGGAGCGTGTAGGTGAGCATCGTGATCACCACGAGCAGGACGGCCCCCGACAGCAGTCGTCGGAGGGTGAAGGTGAGCATCAGCTGATCTTTCGGGGTCGGGATGCGGTGCGGCAGCACGGGGCTGCCGCACCGCATCGTCCGGAGGAGGGATCCCTCAGGAGGCGGGGGCGAAGTTGTAGATCGACGGGATCGCCTGCTGCACCTGCGCCTCGACGCTCAGCACCTCCGGGTCGTACACCGCGATCTGATCGATGCGGTACAGCGGCACGAACCAGGCGTTCTCGGTGACGTACTCGTTCACCGCCTGCGCGGCGGCCTCGCTGTCCTCACCACCGGCCTGGACCACGTCGAGGAGCTCCTGGGGCTCCGGCGACGTGGTGCCGAACGGGTTGAACGTCGCGGTCGGAGCGATGATCTGGTTGATCGCGACCCACGCCTCACCCTGGAAGAGGTTGAAGTTGAACGCCTGGAACTTCGACTGCACGGCGTCGGCGACGTAGTTCGGTGCCGCGACAGACTCCTGCACGACCGTGATCCCCACGTCGGCGAGCTGCTGCGACATGGCCGTGACCTGCGTGGCGAACCCGGAGATCACGGGAAGCGTGAGCTCGAAGCCGTCGGCGTAGCCGGCTTCGGCGAGCAGCTCGCGGGCGCGATCCGGGTCATAGGGGTAGTAGTCCTCGAGGTCCTCGAGGTAGGCGCCGCTCTCGGGGCCGAAGACCTGGCTGGTCGCGGTTCCGTATCCGAGCTGCAGCTCCTCGAGGAGCGTCTCCCGATCGATGGCGTAGTTCATCGCCTGGCGGACGCGCGGGTCGGCCAGCGCGGGGTTCAGTGCGCCTTCCCGATCGAAGATGGTCAGACCCGTCCAGTCGACCTGGTAATCGGGGATGATCTCGAGTCCGGTGTCGAGCGCCTGCTGTGCGGAGCGGGCATCCAGGGTGGTGTAATCCACCTGCCCGGAGACCGCTGCGTTCACGCGCGCCGACAGCTCGTCGAGGATGCGGAGCTCCACGCTGTCGAACTTCTGCAGCTCGGGGTTCCAGTAGTCCTCACGCGCCGTGAAGGTCGCCTGCGAGTCACGGGTCGAGTTGCCCGCGTCGAACTCGTAGGGACCGGTGCCGACCGGCGAGGTCTCCAGGGTGCCCGCCTCGATCGCCGCCGGGCTGGCCATGAGGCCCGCCGCCTGGCTGAGGTAGTACTCCATGGCGGGGTCGGGCTCGGCGAGGGTGATCTCCACGGTGTCCTCGTCGACGACGGTGGCGGACTCGAACTGCGTGAGCTGAACCGCCTGTCGACCGTTTCCGGCCTTGAAGCTCTCGAGGTTCGTCTTCACGGCGTCGGCGTCGAACGGCTCCCCGTCGGAGAACGTCACGTCGGTGCGGAGATCGAGGGTCAGCACGGTGCGGGTGTCGTCGTACTCCCACGCGGTGGCGAGCATCGGCGCGAGAGTGCCGTCCGGCTCGCGGAGGAGCAGGGTGTCGTAGACGATCTGGTACGGAAGGAGCTGGTGACCGACGTGCGCCTGAGCGGGGTCCCAGGATGTGACGTCACCGATCTGACCGATGCGCAGGGTGCCGCCGGACGCGGCTTCCCCATCGGAGGGTGCGGGGGTGGATCCGGCGCTGCAGCCGGAGAGGAGCAAGGCTCCGACAGCCAGCAGGCCGACAGCGGTCTTCATCGACTTCATCGTTCTTACCTTCGTTGCGTCATTGGATGGCGAAGGTGCAATCGCCACTCATCATGGAAACGGCGCCGGAACGAAGCGTCAACTGATTGCCAAATCTTGCCATTGCTCCGACGGATGCCGCTCATCAGCGGACAGGGCGAATTCGCCTCACCGCTATCACCGGGCGTCTATCGCCGCCATGATCGTGTATGTTCTTGCCACATCTTGCCATCGACGAAGGACTTCATGGACCGCGTGACCGCCCAGGACGTCGCCCGCCGCGCGGGCGTCGCGGCGTCGACGGTGTCGCGCGCCCTGAACCAGCCCGGGCGCATCAACGAACAGACTCGAGAACGGATCCTCGCCGCCGCCCGCGAGCTCGGGTACGGCGCGCCCGCTCGCCGATCAGAGCGACGCGGCCTCGTCGCTCTCCTCGTGCCGGATGTGACCAACCCGTTCTACTTCGACATCATCCGGTCGACCCAGGAGCAGCTGCGTACCGCCGGTTACATGCAGCTCCTGATCGATACCGGCGAATCCGGGCGCACCGAGGCCGAGGTGCTCGCTCAGCTCGAGGGCGTCGTTGACGGCGCGATCCTCTCCGCCACGCGGCTCGACTCCGACGCGCTGCGGGACGCCGCGACGCGCCTTCCCTTGGCGGTCATCAACCGCCGCCACGAGCACATCCCGAGCGTGCTGATCGACATCCGTGTCGGACTGATTCAGGCCATCGAACACTTGCGCGCGCTGGGGCACCGTCGGATCGCGTTCGTCTCCGGGCCCCCGGAATCCTGGCAGAACCGGTGGCGGTGGAAGGAGTTCGAGGAGCAGGTGACCGGGCAGGGTCTCGAACCCGTCCTGGTCGGTCCCTACCCGCCCAACCTGACCGGCGGGGCGGCCGCCGCGGATGCCCTGCTCGTGACCGGCGCCACGGCGTGCCTGACGTTCAACGACCTCCTCGCGATCGGCATCCTGCAGCGCCTTCGACGGAAGGGCGTGTCCGTCCCGGACGACCTCAGCGTCGTCGGCTGCGACGACATCTTCGGTTCCGCCTTCTGCGACCCGCCGCTCACGACGATCGCGGGCGACGTCCAACAGGCGGGGCGCATCGCCGCCACTCGCCTGCTCGGGGTTCTGAACCACACGGTGACCGAGGGCCTCGCGACCTCGCTCGTCCCCACCCACCTCCTGGTCCGCGAGTCCACCGGCCCCGCCGCCCGCTGACCCCGGGCGGGGGCTACGGTCAGGGGATGGAGACCGCGCGGCACACCTTCCACCAGACGAGCGTCATCGCCGCGCTGCTCGACGGCGTCCTCGACGGCGACACGACGGTCGGCACCCTTCGCGAGCGCGGCGACTTCGGGCTCGGCACCTTCGACGCGCTCGACGGTGAGATGGTGCTGCTCGACGGCACGTGCTTCCGCCTCCGCGAGGACGGCTCCGCGGAAGAGGCGACGGATGCCGCACGCACGCCGTTCGCGGTCGTGACCCGTTTCGTCGCCCATCGTGAACTCGAGGTCACCGCGCCGACGACGCGGGCGGAGCTCACCGCGAGGATCGACGCGACGCTCGGCTCGACGAACTACCTCTACGCGGTGCGCGTGGACGGCGTCTTCTCCCGCGTGCGCGTCCGGGCGGTCGCGGCGCAGGAGCACCCCTATCCGCGCCTGGACGAGGTCACCGAGCACGAGAGCATCGCGGAGTTCGCCGATGTCGAGGGCACGGTGGTGGGGTTCCGCACTCCCGCATTCGAGCGCGGCGTCTCGGTCCCCGGGTACCACGCGCACTTCCTGGGCGCCGATCGCACCGGCGGCGGGCACATCCAGGACTACGTCCTCGACCGCGGGCGCGTCGCGGTCTGCATCGGAACCGACCTGCACCTCGAGCTCCCCCGCACCGCCGCGTTCGCCGGCGCCGACCTCGACCCCGACGACCTCGACTCCCGCGTCACCGCCGCCGAGTCCTGACCCCCACCTCTCACTGACGCCGAGACTGCATCCTCCGGTCGAGACTGCACGCGCCGCACGCAGTTTCGACCGGAGGATGCAGTCTCGCGGCCACGGAGGGGGGCGGGGCTCAGGCCTCGCGGGTGATCGTGACCTTCACGTGCAGCTGGCTCTTGAACGGGCCGGCGTAGACGCCGCGGAGCGGCGGGACGTCGTTGTAGTCGCGACCGCGACCGACGAGCACGTGGCGGTCGCCGATCTCGATGTTGTTCGTGGGATCGAACCCCTGCCACTCCCCCGCGAACCACTCGACCCAGGCGTGGGACTCGCCTGTGACCGCGACGCCGACCTCGGCATCCGGTCGGGGGTGGAGGTAGCCCGAGACGTACCGCGCCGGGATGCCGACCTCGCGGAGCGCGCCGAGGGTGATGTGCGCGATGTCCTGACAGACGCCCTTGCGCGCGGTCCAGGCCTCACCCGCCGTGGAGTGGACCTCGGTCACGCCGTGGACGTACTCCACCGCGTCGCCGATCGCGACGGCGATCGCGTGCGCCGCCTCGCTCGGACGCGAATGCTGCGCGGCGATGCCGCGGGCGAGCTCGGCCACCTCGGGGTGCGGAAGGGTACGCGCGGTCTGGCTCATCTGCTCGACGGTCTCGATCGAGCGCGACGCCTCCTGTGCCAGGTCGTGCCACGTCAGATCGGCGTGCTCGAGGGGCCGCGGGCGCACCTCGACCAACGAGCGTGCCGTGATCGACAGGGACGAGTGCGGCGAGAGCACGTCGAAAGACGCCACGCGTGTGCCGAAGTAGTCGACGTACTGGTTGACCGAGGCCTGCGGCTCGATGTCGAGCGAGGAGTTCAGCACGAACTGGCTGTCGGTCGAGTTCGGCAGCATCCGCGCCTCGTTGTACGACGCCGAGACGTCGCCGGGGTAGGAGAACCCGGTCTGGTGCTCGATGCGCAGTCTCTTCATGAGATCTCTCCGATCCAGCTGGGCTCGGCTTGCGTGGGGAAGAACCGCGACCGGATCGCTTCGGATGCCTCGCGCGTGACCTTCTGGACCCGACGCATGTGCTGCGGGAGCTCGCCCAGGATCTCGGAGATCGGGCGGTACTCGAGATCGTTGCGGATCTGCCCCAGAGCCCGCAGGACGGTGTTGGAATGGCCGACACGATCGGCGCGGGGGTCGATGGCGCTCATGCACTGCTCCGCGTGCTGGATGGAGAAGATGATCGAGCGCGGGAACAGGCGGTCCAACAGCAGGAACTCCGCGGCGTTGCGTGCGCTCGGCACGCCCCGGTACGTGCGGAGGTACGCCTCGTACGCCCCGCAGGAGCGCAGGATCGTCGTCCACGAGGGACCGGACACCTGCGTGAGGGACCGCGTGGCGAGCAGACGCGCGGTCATGTCGGCGCGCTCGATGCTCCGGCCCAGGGTGAAGAACTGCCACGCCTCGTCGCGGCTCGTGGAGGAGTCCACGACGCCGACGGCCAGCGCCGTCCGCTCGCGCACCCACTGGAAGAAGTCGTGCACCTTGTCGGGGTGCAGCCGCCGCGGCATCCGGGCACTGGTGGTGTTGAGCGTCTCCCAGAGTTCCGTCGACACGATCTCGCGAGCACGACGCGCGTTCTCGCGGGCGGCGGAGAGGGCGTAGGCGATGCTCGCGGGGTTGGAGCGATCCACGGCGAGGTGCTGAAGGACGTCTTCGCGACGGACGGGGACGGACGCGTCGGGGGCGAGTGCGGAGGACCCCATGACGCTCAGGAGCGAGCGGCAGGCGGTGTCCTCGTCCATCCACGGGTCCTCGAGCAGCAGCTGCAGGTGGACGTCGAGGATGCGCGCGGTGCCGTCGGCGCGCTCGATGTACCGCCCGATCCAGAACAACGACTCGGCGATGCGACTCAGCATGCGTCGTCACCCCCCGTCGCATCCTGCGTCGACTGCTGTTGCTGCTGCTCCTGCTGCTCGGTGCGCGATCGAGGTCGATCCTGCGGTGAATGGGTGGGGGCGGGTTGGCCGTCGTAGATGATCGGGATGGCCGCGGTCACCGCCGCCTGGTCGGCGACGAGTCCCGAGACCCCGTTCCCCTGCCCGTACTCGACGTGCGAGGGAGCCGAACCGCCGACGATCCACGTGTCCTTCGAGCCGCCGCCCTGGCTGGAGTTGACCACCAGCTGGTTCTCGGGGAGGGCAACGCGGGTGAGGCCGCCGGGGAGCACCCAGATGTCGTCGCCGTCGTTGACCGCGAAGGGGCGGAGGTCGGCGTGCCGGGGGCGCATGCCGTCCTCGACCAGGGTCGGGATCGTCGACAGCATCACGACGGGCTGCGCGATCCATCCGCGGGGGTCGGCGAGGAGACGCTTGCGGAGGCTCTCGAGTTCCGCGGGCGACGCGTCGGGTCCGACCACGAGCCCCTTGCCGCCCGAGCCGTCGACGGGCTTCACGACGAGTTCGTCCAGCCGGTCGAGGACCTCCTCGAGCGCGTTCGGATCTTCCAGGCGCCATGTGTCGACGTTCTTCAGGATCGGCTCCTCG
This sequence comes from Microbacterium aurantiacum, assembly GCF_031625015.1. Taxonomy (NCBI): domain Bacteria; kingdom Bacillati; phylum Actinomycetota; class Actinomycetes; order Micrococcales; family Microbacteriaceae; genus Microbacterium; species Microbacterium aurantiacum. The sequence continues at coordinate 1,321,540 of NZ_JAHWXH010000001.1, read as the reverse complement.
GCGAGGTAGTACCGGATCAGGTCGGGCACATAGGTGTAGAGGAGCTTGTCGTCGGCGACGCCGTTGCCGACCGCGTTGGCGATCGTGACGTTGCCCAGGCGCGCGGCGAGGAGGAGCCCCGGTGCCCCGAGCATCGAGTCCGCGCGGAACTGCAGCGGATCGAGGAAGTCGTCGTCGACCCGGCGGTAGATCACGTCCACCCGCTTCGGTCCGCGCGTCGTGCGCATGAAGACCTTGCCGCCGACGCACAGCAGGTCGCGTCCCTCGACCAGTTCCACGCCCATGAGGCGGGCGAGGAGGGTGTGCTCGAAGTACGCCGAGTTGTAGACGCCAGGGGTGAGCACGACGACGTTGGGGTCCTCGATGCCTCCGGGAGCCGAGGCCCGGAGCGCCGCCAGGAGCTTGTTCGGGTAGTCGCCGACGGGACGCACCCGCATCGACACGAACAGCTCCGGGAGGGTCTGGGCCATGACCCGCCGGTTCGAGATGACATAGGAGACACCCGACGGCACCCGCACGTTGTCTTCGAGGACGCGCATCTCGCCGTGCTCGTCGCGGATCAGATCGATCCCGGAAACCTGGATGCGCACTCCGTTGGCCGAGTGGATGCCGGCGGCCTGCCGGTAGAAGTACTGCGATGAGGCGATGAGGCCTGCGGGCAGGATGCCGTCGCGGACGCAGTGCTGGTGACCGTAGGCGTCGTCGAGGAACGCCTCGAGCGCCTTGACGCGCTGCTTGACGCCGGCTTCGACGCGCGACCACTCCTCGTAGGCGATGATCCGCGGAACCGCGTCGAGGGGGAACGGACGCTCCTCGCCTGCGAAGTCGAACGTCACGCCCTGCGCGAGGTAGGAGCTCGCGAGCGAGTCGGTGCGGCCGCGCAGCTCTTCCTGCGTCATCTGCGCGAGCGCCTGGTAGAGCTCGCGATACGCCTCTCGCGAGGGGGCGGGAGCGCCGGGATGATCGGGGCTGCCGAACATCTCATCGAACGCGGGGACCCCCGAGGGGGTCTTGCGGGGCGCCACCGTGGAGCCGTAGCCGTCGAACAGATCACCCATGCGAAGACTCTAGTCCGGGGGGTGTTACCGGAGTGTGTCGACCTGCCGGTCGGGGCACCGGTGCGCGGGATGTGCGTACCGGTGCCCCGACGGGTCAGGCGCGTCCGACCTTCCGGCGGACCAGGACCGCTCCGAGGAGGAGGAGCAGTGCCGCGATCATCGCACCGACCAGGCCGTTCCCGCCGCCGGTGACCGCGAGGTCACCGGAGCCCGTGCCGGAACCGGTGCCCGTGCCCGTGCCCGTGCCCGTGCCCGGAGTCGAGCCGGAGCCGGTTCCGGGGGTGGACCCGTCACCGTCACCGTCGCCCGGACCACCGTCACCGTCACCGTCGCCGGGTCCGGGGGTCGGGTCCGAGATCTCGGCGAGCGTCTGCACGCGGTCCACGCTCACCGCACCGTCCGCGGCGGCGAACGGAGCGGCGTCGGCCGCGGCATCCGTTCCCTCGACGAGGATCTCGTAGCCGGTCACGGCCGTGCGGCCGAACCCGTCGTCCGCCGCACCGTCGGGCTGCTCGGCCGCGCGGTCGAACGCCTCGAACGGCAGCTCCACGAAGCGCCATCCGGCCTCGTCGTCGACGAAGGTCGTCTCGAAGCGCTCGGCGGTGTCGGGTCCCTGGAACACCCGGATGTAGTCGACCTTCAGCTCCTGCGGGAAGGTCAGCGTGTCGGCGAGCGGGCCGCCGAAGTTGCCGCCCACGGCCATGTTCATGATCAGGAAGAACGGGTGCTCGTACACCCAGTCGCTCGGGGCGACGTCCTCGGGCGTGGCGGTGTGGAAGAGGATCTCCTCGCCGCCGTCCCGCTGGACGTACCAGCGGATCTCGCCCTCTTCCCACTCCACCGAGAACGTCAGCCACTGGCCGCCGAGGTTCTCACCGAAGTCGTACGTGTTGCCGTACGCCTGACCGCCGGAGTAGCCCGGCCCGTGGATGGTGCCGAAGATCTCCTCGGGCAGCTTCCCGACGAACTCCATGATGTCGATCTCGCCGGTGCGCGGCCAGCCGACCTCGCGGAAGTCGTTGCCGAGCGACCAGATCGCCGGCCAGATCCCCGCTTCGCCGTCGGGCATCTGCGCCCGCGCCTCGATACGCCCGTGCTTGACCTCGAGCTTGTCCTCGGTGACCAGACGCGCGGAGGTGTATTCGCAGTCGCCGTACCAGCACTCAAGGCCCGCCGCGGCCGGATCCTCGACCGCGCGGGTCGTGATCACCATGTTGCCCTCGCCGTCGTGCGCGGCGTTGTCGGTCGAGTCGGTGTAGTACTGCAACTCGTCGTTGCCCCAGCCCCAGCCCCCGGTCTCGTAGGTCCAGTAGCGCGGATCCGCGGGAGTGCCCGCTGCGGCGTCGAACTCGTCCGACCAGCGCAGCTCCCAGTCCTCGGAGGCCGCCGCCACGGGCTCGCCATCCTGCACGCGCACCGTCACCTCGCCGCCGTCGCCCTGGCCCTGGAACCAGAAGCCCAGACCCGCCTGGTCGCTCATGTCGCGCGGTTCGGGGAACGTCCGGCCGAAGCCGCCCGTGCCGTCGCCGCCGACCGTGACGTCGAGGACGTTGTCCCATCGGTCCTGGTCCGCGTAGGCGTCGGCATCCGTCTCGGCGATCTCCCGCGTCGACAGGGTGGCGGCGCCGACGGGGTCGAGCCCCGCGGTGCCCTTCTCGAAGTCGTCGATGATGCCCGGGATCGCCGGGTCGGCGTCGACGATGCTGACGCGCGCGAGGGCGAGGGGGTTGAGCTCCGCACCGACCGGGTTCGACAGGCGCACGAGGAAGGTCTCGTCGACCTCCGCCTTGCCGTCGGCGATCGTCGGCACCGTGATGGTGGCGTCGCGCTCGCCGGCGGGGATCGTGACGGTTCCCGAGGTGGTGACGTAGTCGCGGTCGGCGGTGGCCGACGGGTCCTCGGTCGAGGTCCGGTCGGTCGCCTCCTCCGTGGTGAAGTCGACCGTGACGTCGGCGTCCGCTGCCCGCGTCAGGCGCACGGTGACCTCGGCGTCCTCGCCCTCCGCGACGGTGAAGATCGCCCGCGCGGTGTTGATGACGACCGGACGGTTCGCGTCCGAAGCCCCCACGAGGGTGATGTCGTCGATGGCGATGTCGGCGGTGACGGCCGGGGAGGTCTGCTCCACGCCGATGCCGAACCCGTGCATCTCCGTCAGGGTCAGGCCGTCATCCGGTGCACCGTTGCCGATGTTCTTCCGCGTGAAGTCCGCGAACGGCAGCTCCACGAACCGCCACCCCGACCAGTCGTCGACGAAGCGCACCGAGAACCGCTCGGCGTCATCGACCGTCGAGTCCGGGTTCCGGTTGTCCAGCAGGTCCACGAACATCGGCGCACCCGAGTTGCTGCCCCGCATCCAGAAGCCCACCCCGCGGGCATCGCTCCAGTCCTGCGTCTGCCACGACGAGCCGTCCTCGGTGAACGTGTCGATCACCACAGCCCACGACGCCGTGTTCATGCTCAGCGCCAGCACATCGTTATCGGATCCAGCACCCGGACGACCGGCATCCACCGACCGCTCGAACGTCGGAACGTTCCCCGCACCCTGCGCCGAGAACCACCCCAACGGCGGCACCGCCGCAGGATCCCCCAACACCAACTCCGCCTCGAAATCCTCCACGACGTCGGTCAGGAGGGACAGCTCACCCGCGGCGACCTCGTCGTCGTCGCGGATGAGGATCTCGGCGCGTGAGGCTCCGAGCGTGGCGCCGGAGGCGTCACTGAGCACGACCGCGAACGAGCGGTTGCCCTCGGCGACGTCGTCGCCGGTCGTCGGAATGGTGATCTGCGCGTCCTGCTCGCCGGCGGCGAGCGTGAGCGTCTCGGTGACGGCGGTGTAGTCCGTCCCGGCGACGGCCGAGCCGTCCTCGGTGGACACCGACACGGTCACCTCCGACGCGGATGCCGCGGACAGGCGCACCGGGATGACGGCGTCCTCGCCCTCGGTGACGCTGAGGGAGGTGGTCGTCACGCCGATGCTCGGGGCGACGTCGGCCCCGGCGTAGAGGGAGACCTCGTCGAGCTTGATCGTCGCCTTGCCGCTGACGGCGGGGAAGAGGAGGCCGCGGACGAAGTCGAGGTCGAGCGTCCCGTCGGCGGGGGCGCCGGAGTCCTGGTAGTCGGTGCCGTACGAGAACGCCGAGAAGGGCAGCTGCACGAGGCGCCACCCGGCCGCACCGAGCGGAACGTCGACGTCCCAGCGGTCGTGGACGGCGGAGGAGCCGCTGACGGCGTCGAGGATCTCGACCTGGATGGTCGCGTCCGCGCCGTCGCTGTGCATCCAGAACTGCACGCCGTCGTAGGCGCTCCAGTCCTGTGCCGGAGCCCCGCCGGTGAACTCGTACCCGACGCCGCCGAAGAACGGGTCGGCCGTCAGATCGAAGCCGTAGGAGAGCACGCGCTCATTGGGCTCGGTGTCCGACCACGATCCGGTCCCGGCCTCCGCCACGGGCTGGATGCCGGCGCCGGCAGCGCCCCATTGGATGTGGGTCGAGTCGCCCGTCTCGTAGTCGTACAGGGTCGTGACGGTCCCCTCGGCCGCCGTCGCGGCAGTCGGCACGAGGCCGGCTCCCAAGAGTGAGGCGAGTGCAGCTGCGGCGACCGCGCGCAGCCCGATGATCCTTCGCATCGATTCAGACATCCTCGTCGTGTTCGGTGGCCCCGTGCGGCATCGCAGCGTGGGAGCGTTCTCAGAGAGCGCTCCCACGCACCCTAGGCGGGCGTCATCCGACGTGTCAATGTGTCCGCTCACACTGCCGTGCGCGTTCCCCGAGGTGTCAGGGATGTCGCGCAGACCTTATGGATCTGTGACGTCCGCCCCGCGCCCGCGGGCTCGGACGTACGCTGAATCCGTGCCCGAATCCGCCCCGTCGCGCCGAGTCCCGCGCCCCCTCGCCGCCCTCGCCGGCGTGGCGTCCGTGGTGCTCGGCGCGGGCATCGGGGAGGCCGTGGCGGCGCTCGTGGCCCCGGCATCCAGCCCCTTCGCCGCGATCGGCGGCGGGCTCATCGACGCCGCACCGGCATGGGCGAAGGATGCCGCGATCGCCCTGTTCGGCACCGGCGACAAGGTGGCCCTCCTCGTCGGCATCGCCGTCGTGCTCCTCGCCGTCGCCGCCGTCGCCGGTCTGCTCGAGGTGGCACGCCCGCCGTGGGGCCGCGTGATCTTCGCAGCGGTCGGGGTCGCGGGCGCGATCGTGGCTGCCACGCGGCCGGATGCGGGGCTCCTGGCCTGGATACCGTCGGTGATCGCCGCCGCGGTGTCGGCGGGCGCGCTGTGGTTCCTCACAGGGCGCCTCCGGCCCGCGGAGACCCCGGGCGCTTCCGACGAGGACACCTCCCCCGGTCCGTCGCCCGCGCCGGACCGCCGCACGTTCCTCGCGTACAGCGGTGGGGCGGTGACCATCGGCATCCTGGCGGCCTTCGTGGGCGCCATCCGCACCTCCGGCACGGTCGCCGTGGACGCGATCCGCTCGGCGCTGCGCCTTCCCACCCCCGCCGTGACGGCGCCCCCGATCCCCGCGGGAGCCGAGCTCGACCTCCCTGGCCTCGCTCGCGTCATCACCCCGAATGACGCGTTCTACCGGATCGACACCGCCCTCGTCGTCCCCGAGATCGATCCGGCCGACTGGAGTCTCCGCATCCACGGCATGGTCGCGCGCGAGATCACGCTGACCTGGGACGAGCTGCTCGCCCTCCCCCTCCGCGAGAGCGTCACGACCCTCGCCTGCGTGTCGAACCCGGTCGGCGGCGACCTCATCGGAAACGCCCGATGGCTCGGCTACCCGATCCGCGAGCTGCTCGCCCGCGCGGAACCGTCGGCGGATGCCGACATGGTGCTCTCGTGGTCGATCGACGGTTTCAGCGCGTCGACCCCGATCGAAGCTCTCACCGACGAGCGCGAGTCGATCCTCGCGGTGGGGATGAACGGCGAGCCGCTCCCCGTCGAGCACGGCTTCCCGGTGCGGATGGTCGTGCCCGGCCTCTACGGCTACGTGTCGGCGACGAAGTGGGTCACCGAACTCGAGGTGACGCGATTCGACCGGAAGCAGGCCTACTGGTCGACCCGCGGGTGGTCGGAGCGCGGGCCGATCAAGCTGCAGTCGCGCATCGACGTGCCGCGCCGCGAGCAGGGCCTCCGCGCGGGCGACACGGTCATCGCCGGGATGGCGTGGCAGCAGCACGTCGGCATCGCAGGCGTCCAGGTGCAGATCGACGACGGCCCCTGGCAGGACGCGGCCCTCGCGGCCGCGATCTCCGACGACACCTGGGTGCAGTGGAGCTTCCCGTGGACCGCCGATCCCGGCGACCACCTCATCCGCTGCCGCGCCGTGAGCGTCACGGGCGATGTGCAGACCGCCGACCGCGCCGCCGTCGCCCCCGACGGCGCGACCGGGTACCACGAGCGTTTCGTCCAGGTCTTCACCTGACCCGCCGGCGCCGTCATCCGCCGCGCGGTGTCGGGGTGATCAGCGCGCGAGCTCGACGCGCAGGCGCTCGGCCATCCGCCGGCCGCCGGCATCCGACATCACGACGGTGTAGTGGTTGAACCCGTCCCAGCGCTCGTGGACGATCTGCGGGTGCGCGGCCAGCAGCGCCTCCAGGTGCGTCGGCGGGTACAGCCCCGGCACCTGGTCCTGCAGGCCGCGCGGCACCGTCACGAACGAGGTCGGATGCCGCAGCGCCGCGAGCGCGTCCGGAACGGTCGTGGATCCGCCGTTGAGGTCGACGGTGTCCTCCACTGTGGTGGCGTAGCTCGTCGCCGGCCGGAACGCGTCGCCGTCGGGGGTGAGGTCGTACGCGAAGTACGCCTCGAGCGTCTCATCCCAGACCTCTCGGAAGGCCGGATGCGGCCGCCAGAAGTCGAGATACTCCTCGGGCCCCGCGAAGCGCATGCGCAACCGCTCGGCCGTAGGCCCGAGGATCGCGGCGACGAGCTCCTCGGCCGACAGTCCGGCGGGGGTCGCCAAGGGGAGCCCCCCGTCGACGAGCACGAGGCGGGTGACGAGATCGGGGTGCCGGTGTGCGAGGGCGACGGCGACGAACGCCCCCATCGAGTGCCCCACCACGATGCCGGGACGCACGCCGAGGTGCGCGACGACGGCCGCGAGATCGTCGGCGTGCGCCGCCATGCCGGCGGGCCCGTCGACGCCGTTGCTCCGCCCGCGTCCGCGGAGGTCGGGGGCGACGAGACGGACGCCCGCGAGGTGCGCGGCGGTGTGGGTCCACGCGAGGTGCGACGCCGTGACCCCGTGGATGAGGACGACCGTGGGGGCGTCGGGATCGTCGGATCCCCAGATCCCGACGGTGAGCGCGCCGCCGCGGACGGGGACCTCGACGGTCCTGTGGGCGATGCTGTTGGCGTCGCTGTCGGAGCGGATCATCGCGCGGTCCATCCGCCGTCCATGGCGAGGCTCGCGCCGGTCATCATGCCCGCGGCATCCGTCGCCAGCCAGCCGGCGAGCGAGGCGACCTCCTCCGGGGCGACGAGGCGCTTGACGGCCGACTCGGTGAGCATGATCTTCTCGACCACCTCACCCTCGGGGATGCCGTGGATCCGCGCCTGATCGGCGATCTGCTGTTCGACGAGGGGCGTGCGCACGTAGCCGGGATTGATGCAGTTGCTCGTCACGCCGTGGGGGCCGCCCTCGAGCGCGACCACCTTCGAGAGCCCCTCCAACGCGTGTTTGGCGGAGACGTAGGCGACCTTGAAGGGACTTGCCCGCAGACCGTGCGCGCTGGAGATGTTGATCACGCGTCCCCAGCCGCGCGCGTACATGTGCGGAAGGGCGGCGCGCACGAGCAGGAACGGCGACTCGACCATGAGCCGATGGATGAGGCGGAAGGTCTCGGGATCGTACTCCTGGATCGGCGCGACCTTCTGGATGCCCGCATTGTTCACCAGGATGTCGACCTCGAGCGACAGGCCCTCCTGCGCGGCCGTGTCGGAGAGGTCCACGACCCAGGCCGACCCGCCGACCCGCTCGGCCGCGGCGTGCGCGGCATCCGCGTTCCGGTCGGCGATCGTGACGTGCGCGCCGCGACGCGCGAACTCCTCGGCGCAGGCGAGGCCGATGCCGCTCGCGCCGCCGGTGACGAGGGCGCGGCGGCCCTCCAGGTCCTGGGTCATGCGGGTCCTTCCGTGCGTGCGCGGGGAGAGAGGGCGTTGCGGATGAACCGGGCCATGTCGTCGACGACGGATGCCGGCATCTCGGCGGGCGGGGCGCCGTCGGCGTCCCGCTCCCACAGCAGGTAGCGCATGCCGATGAGCTCGCCCGCGCCCATGAGCGCCCACGCCGTCACCTCGGGATCGAGCGCCTCGTCGACGTCGCCATCGGCCTGTGCTGCGCGCAGGCCCGACTCGTAGCCCTCGACGATGCGCGTGTAGTGCAGGCGAAGCGTCTCCGGGGAGACGAACTCGGCCTCGCGGACGACGCGGTACAGCGCGGGGTGGGCCGCGGTAAAGCGGAAGAACCCCTCGAAGCCGGCGCGCTCGGCGCTGATGCGATCGGTCGCCCCGGCCATCGCCTCCGCCATCGACCGGCGCACGCGACGGTTGAGGTCGATGACGAGCTCTTCGAACACCTGCTGCTTGCCGTCGAAGTACAGGTAGAACGTGCCGAGTCCGATCCCGGCGTGCTCGGTGATCTTCACGATCGACGCCTCGTGATAGCCGAGGTCGGCGAACACGTGCTCGGCGGCCTCCAGGATCCGGCCGCGCGTCGCCTCGCCGCGCGAGGTCAGCGGTTTCCCGGCCGCGGAGAGCGGGCGCGGGTCGGTGTGCGGGTCAGCGACGCTCATGGGCGTCCTCCTCGACGAGGGTCCGGGCGCGGGCGCGCAGGACGGAGCGGGCGGGCTTGTCGAGCGCGGTGCGCGGCAGGTCGTCGACGAAGACGTACCGGACCGGCACCTTGTACGCGGCGAGGACGCCGCGGGCGTGGGCGTCGAGCTCGTCGGCGCCGAGCGGCGCGCCGGGGGCGCGCGCGACGAAGGCGACGCCGCGCTCGCCCCACACGGGGTCGGGGGCGCCGACGACGGCGACGGCCGCCACCGCGGGATGCGCGGCGAGCACCTGCTCGACCTCCGCCGGAGCGACGTTCTCGCCGCCGGTGATGAAGATCTCCTTGATGCGGTCGACGACGCGGAACACCCCGGCGTGATCGCGGTGCACGAGATCGCCGGTGCGCAGCCACCCGTCCTCGAGCGCTCGCGCGGTCGCCTCGGGGTCGTCGAGGTAGCCGGAGAACATGCCGGGGCCGCGGACCCACAGCTCGCCCGTCACCGCCCCCTCCAGGGTGAGGCCGGTGGCGTGGTCCACCACACGGGTCTCGACGTGTCGGTACGGTCGGCCCACCGCGCCGGGATGCGCGGCGGCCTCCGCCGCCGGCAGGTGCAGCACGTTCGGGCCGGCCTCGGTGAGCCCGTAGCCCTGCACGAGCGGGACCCCGCGCGCGGCCCAGGCGTCGGCGAGCGCCGGATCGATCGTCGCGCCACCCACGAACGCGTGCCGGAGGGAGGACAGATCGGACGCCGCGAACCCGACGTCGTCGGCGAGCATGCGGTACTGCGTGGGGACGCCCATCACGGCGGTCACGCCGCGGTCGGCGATGAGCTGAAGGGCGCGCGCCGGCTGGAAGGTGCGCTCGAGCACGACGGTCGCTCCGCTCCACCAGGCCAGGAGCGGCTGGACGTTCCAGCTCGCGACGTGGAACTGGGGCAGCATCGACAGGACGACGTCGGCCTCGGTGAGCTGCAGCGCTCCGGCGAGCGAGTGGTTCGTCCAGAAGCACGAGGCGTGGCTGAGCACGACCCCCTTCGGCGCCGCCTCGCTGCCGGAGGTGAAGATGACCAGCAGCGCATCGTCGTCGCGGACCGGCCGAGGCGGCACGGGGGCGCCGCGGCGGGCGGGGACCTCGCGCTCGATGCCGGTCGTCCCGAGGATCGCGGTCGGGACGGCGTGCGGCATCCGTTCGCGCGTCTCCCGGGCGAGGGCGATGTGCTCCTCGTCGACGAGGAGCAGCGCCGGGTCGGTGCGGACGGCGAGCGCGGCGAGTTCGGCGGGGGTGAGCCGCCACGACAGCGGCACGAGCGCGAGACCGAGCCGGGCGCAGGCGAAGAACGCGACGATGTGGTCGATGGAGTTGCCCGACAGAGTCGCAACGCGGTCGCCGGGTCCGTATCCCGCGCCCCGCAGCGCGTCGGCGAGGGAGGCGGCGCGGGCATCGAGCGCGGCGTAGGTGATGGTCACCCCGCGGTCGTCGACCGCGATCCGCGAGCCCGACACGGCGGCCCGTTCGGGCAGCCACCGCCCGAGGGTGTGGGCCCCGTCGCCGGTGGTCACGCCGTCACCTCCGAGCGCGGCTCCGCGGAGTCGTCCATGCGGGCCAGCTCCGACCGGGTCCGCTCGCCGCGCCGGCGGCGCACGGCCGCGTCGACGGTGCCGGCGATGCCGCCGGGGAGGAACAGGACGACGAGGATGAACAGCACGCCGAGCAGGAACAGCGGCTCGGACAGGGGCACCCGCAGGATGCCGGGGAGGTCCTGGATCCACTCGGCCCGCGCGAGCACCGTCAGGCGCTGGTCGAGGATCGTGTAGAGCACACCGCCTACGATGGCACCCCAACGGAAGCCGACGCCACCGAGGACCACCATGACGAGGACGGTGATGGTGAGGTCGGCACCGACGGCGCTCGGCTGCGTGCCCGACTGCAGGAGCATGTAGGCGATGCCGGACAGCGACGCGCAGCCGGCGGCGACGACGAACACGGCGAGCTTGGCGCGGTAGGGGTGGAGTCCCAGAACCTGTACGCGCAGCTCGTTCTCGCGCGTCGCCTGGGCCAGGTGGCCGAGACGGGAGCGATCCACCCACAGCACGACCAGGTAGACGACGACGAGCACGACGAGCGTGAACCAGTAGAGGTTGCGGGTGTTCGCGACCCCGACGAGCCAGTCGGGCACGTGCTCCACAGGCAGACGGAGGCCCTCCTCGCCGCCGGTGATCTGCTGGTTGCGGCGGACGAGCACCGATCCCGCTTGCGCGAAGGCGAGGGTGACCATCGCGAACGGAATGCCGTTCACCCGCATCGCGACGCTGCCGGTGACGAGGGCGATCACGAGCCCGCCGAGGAGCGCGATGAGGATGCCGGGCCACAGGGGGACCTCGAGGAAGCGCAGCACCACGCCGAGGCCGTAGGCGCCGGCGCCGAAGTACAGGGCGTGGCCGAACGACAGCATCCCGGACGTGCCGAGCAGCAGGTTGTACGAGAGGGCGAGCGCGGCGAACACGAGGCACAGCGACAGGAGCGCGAGCGTGCCCGGCGTGTAGGTCGGGCCGGGCAGGATGCCGGGGATCGAGATGTTCAGGAGCGGCAGCACCGCCATGACGACGACGAGCACGCCGCCGACGAGGAAGGGCAGGGCCGGGCCGAGGCGGCCGCGGACGAGGGTGGGGACACCGGTCGTGGTGGTCATGCTTTCCTCCCGAGGATGCCCCGCGGGCGGACCAGCAGGACGACGGCGAGGAGCGCGACGACGATGAAGTCGCCCGTGCCGTCGAGGTAGAAGTTGGCGAACTGCTGGAGCACCGCCACGACGACGGAGGCGATCGCGGCGCCGGTGAGCGAGCCGAGCCCGCCGATGACGGTCACGATGAACGCGAAGATGAGCAGCGTCGAGCCCAGGTGCGCCGAGACGAAGGTGAAGTAGTGCATCGCGAGCACGCCGCCGATGCCGGCTGCCGCCCCGCCGATCGCGAACACGAGCGTGAACGAGCGGCGGACGTCGATCCCGAGCGCGGTCACCATCGAGCGGTTCTCGACTCCGGCGCGGATGATCATGCCGTACCGCGTCTTCTGCAGGAACAGCACGAGGGCGGCGAGCACGAGGACCGCGGCGATCATGAGCACCCAGTAGGTGTTCGGGATGCGGGCACCGAGCACCTCGGTGGTCTCGCGCAGCCAGCCCGGGCCGTTGATGTTGATCGGGTCGGTGCCCCAGATGCCTTCGAACAGCGCGACGGCGGCGAAGGAGAGGCCGACGGTGATGAGCACCTGCTCGATGTGGCGCTCGTACAGCGGCCGGATGAGCACGAGCTCGGTCAGCGTCGCGAAGACCGCTCCGACGACGGCGCCGACAGCGACCGAGGCGAGGAACGATCCCCACGAGTCGGTGCCGAGGGTCTGCGCGACCTGCCAGCCGATGAACGCGCTCAGGGTGAGGAACGCGCCGTGCGCGAAGTTCAGCACGTGCATGAGGCCGTAGATGAGGCTGAGCCCCGAGGCGACGAGGAAGTACAGGGCGCCGAGGCCCACGCCGGTGATGAGGATGAGGACGAGGCCGCTCATGCGGGCACCTCCCCGCTGACGCCCAGGAGACGCATCGTGAGCGCCCGGTCGTCGAGGATCGACGCCGCGGTTCCGGTGTGCACGACCTGGCCGCCGGCGATCACGACGGCGTCGTCGGCGAGCCGGCGGACCACCTCGAGGTTCTGCTCCACGAGGAGGATCGGCACGGTCTTCGCCGCCTCGCGGAGGGCGTCGGCGACCTGCGCGACGATCTTCGGTGCGAGACCCTTCGTGGGTTCGTCGACGAGGAGGATGCGGTTGTCGTTGAGCAGTGCGCGGGCCACCGACACCATCTGTTGCTGGCCCCCGGAGAGGGTCCCGGCCATCTGGCCGCGGCGCGCGACGAGGTCGGGGAACAGCTCGGCGACGAACTCGCGCCGCGGGTTCTTGGTGCGCTCGGCGAGGGCGAGGTTCTCGGCGACGGTGAGCTTCGCGAAGACCTCGCGGTCCTCGGGGACGTAGCCGACGCCGCGCTGGACGATGCGGTGCGTGGGGAGGGTCTCGATGCGCTCACCGGCGAGGGTGACGGCTCCACGGCGGGAGATGAGACCCAGGATGCCGCGCAGTGTGGAGGTCTTGCCCACGCCGTTCCGACCGAGGACGGCGGTGATGCCGACGGAGGGGACAGAGAAGGAGACGTCCTGGACGACCTGCTGCCCGGCGATCATTCCGGAGAGATGCTCGACGGTGAGGATGGGCTCGGCGACGGCGCTCACGCGGCGGTCCCGAGGTAGGCGCTCTGCACGGTCGGGTTCTCCATGATCCGCTGCGGGGTGTCGTAGGCGATGATCGAGCCGGAGTACATCACCGCGACCCGGTCGACGAGGCCCATGAGGACGTCGATGTGGTGCTCGACCATGAGCACGGTCGCCCCGGTCTCGCTCTGCATCCGTCGGATGGTGTCGACGAGGCCGGGCACATCGCCCGATCCGACACCGGCCATCGGCTCGTCCAGCAGCACGATGGAGGCGTCGGTGGCCAGCAGCACCGCGATCTCGAGCTTGCGCTTGTCGCCGTGCGAGATGTCTCCGGCGGCGGTGTCGAGCTTGTGCTCGAGGCCGACGAGCGCGAGCTTCTCGCGGGCCGTGGCGGTGGCGGCATCCGAGCGCCGGGGGAAGCGCAGCAGCGAGTAGCTGCCGCCGCGCGTGACCTGCGCGGCGAGCCGGACGTTCTCGAGCACGCTCAGCCGCGGGAACAGGCTCGAGGTCTGGAAGGTGCGCCCCAGCCCCGCCCGCGCCCGCTGGGGCACGGACAGGCGGGTGATGTCCTCACCGTCCATGAGGACGCGGCCCGCGGTGGGGCGCGCGATCCCGGAGAGGACGTTGAACAGTGTCGTCTTCCCGGCACCGTTGGGGCCGATGACCCCGACGAGGCTGCCGGCGGGGACGTCGAGGTCGACGTCCTCCAGGATGGTCGCGCCGCCGATCTGCAGGCCGAGGCCTTCGACACGGAGCGCGGACGGGACAGGGGCGTTCATGATGCTCCTCGGAGGGCTTCAGGTCACGGGGCTTCGGCGGGCGCGACCGACTCCGCGTCGACCGTGCCCACGAGCTCGGGGACGAGTTCGCCGTCCTTCGTGACGAGCTTCACCTGGTACATCTCCTGGATGAGCGCGTGGTCGCTCGCCCGGACCGTGGTCTCGCCCTTCGGGCCGTCGAAGGTCCAGCCTTCGAGCGCCGCGATCATCGCGTCGACGTCGCCCTGTCCCTCGGCCACGGCCTGCACGAGCATGAGCGCGGCGACGAAGCCGTCCGGGGTGAAGAGGTCGGGCGTGCCGCCCTCGGCCTCGACCGCCTCGATCATCGCGTCGTTGACCGCGTTGTCGGGGCCGCCGGCGAAGTAGTGGTTCAGGAAGCTGATCTGCTCGGATGCCGCGCCGTAGGCGCCGAACGTCGCCGCGTCGCCGAGACCGGTGACGACGGGGATGTCGTCGAGCACGCCCTGCTGGCTCATCGCCTGCCACATGGCGCCGGAGGTCGCACCCGCCCAGGCCACGAACACGAGGTCGGGGGCACCCGAGAGCACCTGCTGCGCGAACGGGGTGAACTCGGTGACGTCCTCGGCCACGAGCACGCTGTCCACCTCGGCACCCATGCCGCCGAGGATCGCGGTGACCGCGGCCTCGTTGCCCTGACCGAAGGCATTGTTCTGCGCGAAGACGGTGACCTTCTTGCCCTCGATGTCGTCGAGGAAGCCGCCGGCGGTCGCGACGTCCTGCGCCGACTGACGACCGGTGCGGAACGTGTACTCGTTGATGCCGGTGACGGCGTCGGCCGCGGCAGGTCCCGAGAGGAAGAGCACCTGGTTCTGCGCGGCCTGCTCGGCGAGCGCCAGGGCGACGCCCGACGACGCGCTCCCGGCGAGGATGTTGACGCCCTCGCCGATGAGCTCCTTGGCGATCGTGACCGCAGTGTCGGGGTCACCGGCGTCGTCGCGGTAGACGACGTCGAGCGCGATGCCGTCGACCTCGTTCGTGCCGTCCGTGGCGTAGTCGAGGCCCGCGCGGAAGCCTTCGAGGTACTGCTCGCCGTAGCCGGCCAGCGGGCCGGTCTCGCTCGTGATCACGCCGACGGAGATCGACGCGGGCCCCTCTTCGCCGGCCTCGCCGCCGGGCGCGGCCGTGGTCGGCGCGCACGCGGCCAGTGCGAGGGCGGCCGTGGCGACCAACGACCCCAGGAACAGCTTCTTCGGAACGCGCATGGCACTTCCCTTTCACCTTTGAAAGCAAGACATGAGACCCGATTCAGGTCTCCTCAATCATGGGGTGTCCGAGTCGACGTGTCAATGCGCCCGCCCTTCGCGGGCACGACGAAGGCCGGTTTGCGCGCAGATGCGCGCATCGAGGAAAGGGCCGGCTCAGCCGGCGAGGACGTGCCGGAGCTGCTCGACGGCCCAGTCGAGCTCGGTGGCGCGAATGACCAGCGGCGGGGCGATGCGGATCGTCTGCCCGTGCGTGTCCTTGACGAGCACTCCGCGACCGAGGAGCCTCTCGGCGACCTCGCGACCGGTGCCCCGCACCGGGTCGATGTCGACGCCGGCCCAGAGTCCTGCCACACGGATGCCGGTGACACCGGACCCGACGAGCTCGCCGAGCTTCGCCTCGAGGTGTTCGCCGAGCGCGGCCGCGCGGGTCTGGAACTCGCCCGTGGCGAGCATCTCGACGACGCGCGTGCCGACCGCAGCGGCGAGGGGGTTTCCCCCGAAGGTCGAGCCGTGCTCGCCGGGGCGGATGACCCCGAGCACGTCACGGTCGGCGACCACCGCGGAGACGGGGAGGATGCCGCCGCCGAGCGCCTTGCCGAGCAGATACACGTCGGGCACGACGTCCTCGCGCTGGCACGCGAAGGTCGTGCCGACCCGTCCGAGCCCGGACTGGATCTCGTCGGCGATCATCAGCACACCGCGGCGCGCGGTGATCTCGCGGACCGCGCGGAGGTAGCCCTCGGGCGGGATGATGACCCCGGCCTCGCCCTGGATGGGCTCGAGCAGGACCGCGGCGGTGGTCTCGTCGATCGCGGCCTCGAGGGCGGCGTCGTCGCCGAACGGCACGGTGACGAAGCCGGGCGCGTAGGGCCCGAAGTCGTCGCGAGCCTGCGGGTCGTCGCTGAAGCCGACGATGGTGGTCGTGCGTCCGTGGAAGTTGTCGCTCGCCACGATGACGGTCGCCCGGTCCGCGGGGATGCCCTTCACGCGGTAGCCCCACGCGCGCGCGACCTTGATCCCGGTCTCCACGGCTTCGGCGCCGGTGTTCATCGGCAGCACCATGTCCTTGCCGCAGAGGTCGGCGAGCGCGGTGGCGAAGGTGCCGAGCCGGTCGTTGTGGAACGCGCGACTGGTGAGGGTCACGCGGGCGAGCTGCTCCTGGGCGGCGGCGACGATCGCCGGGTGGCAGTGCCCGAAGTTGACCGCGGAGTACGCGGCGAGGAGGTCCAGGTAGCGCTTGCCCTCGATGTCGGTGACCCATGCCCCCTCACCGCGGGCCACCACGACGGGGAGCGGGTGGTAGTTATGGGCGACGTGCGCATCCTCGGCCGCGATGAGGGCGGCGGACGACGCCTCGCCGGCGGAGGGGAGGCTCACGATCCCGCTCCGCGGAGCTCGAGCGTGCAGCACTTGATGCCGCCGCCGCCGAGGAGCAACTCGGAGAGGTCGATCATGATCGGGGTGTACCCGCGCTCGCGCAGCTGCGCCTCGAAGCCGGTCGCCCGCGGCGAGATGATGACGTTCCGCCCGTCGCTGGCCGAGTTCAACCCGAACACCGCGCCGTCGGCATCCGCCACCTGGATCGCGTCGGGGTAGCGCTCGGCGAGCACGCGACGGCTCTCGGCGTCGAACGCGCCGGGGAGGTAGGCGATGTTCGCCCGCTCCACCCCGCCCGGTCCCTCCACCGGGTCGAGCACCGAGATGGCGGTGTCGAGGTGGTAGAACCGCGGATCGGTGAGGGTGAGGCTCACGACGTCCTTGCCGAACACGTCGCGGAGCTCGCGGTGGCTGTCGCCGGTGGAGCGGAAGCCGGTGCCGGCGAGGATCGTGTCGCCGACGAGGAGGAAGTCGCCCTCGCCCTCGTTCACCTCGACGGGGTCGACCACGTCGAAGCCCTGGGCGCCGAACCACTCCATGAACGCCGGCCCCTCGGGCGCGCGCTCGGGGAAGCGGAAGCGGGCTCCGTACGCGACGCCGTCGATCACGAAGCCGCCGTTGGCGGTGTAGACCATGTCGGGAAGCCCCGGGATCGGATCGATCAGCTCGACCTCGTGGCCGAGCGCGAGGTAGGTGTCGTAGAGCGTCTGCCACTGGGCGACGGCCTTGGCGGTGTCGGTGGGCTTCGCCGGCTCCATCCAGGGGTTGATCGAGTAGGTGACGGTGAAGTGCTCGGGGCGGCACATGAGGTACCGGCGGTGCTGCCGCACGCGCTCCGTGCTTCCGGATGCCGCGGCGGTGGCGGCGGGGATGGTCGGCGTCTGGTGTCCAGTGGTCATTTCGCTCCTCGGCGGAGGGGATGGCGGACGCTGTCCTCGAGGCCCGGCGGGGTCGAAGAGACCGGCGACCCGGGCACGCCGGGGATCATTCTCGCACGCGCGCCCGCGCGGACCCTGACGGCACCGCCGGGCGTATCCGCGTCTCAGGCGACGACGACGACCTTCCCGACCGTGTGCCCCTCCTCGACGTGGGCGAGGGCGGCGGCGGCATCCGTCAGCGGCACGCGACGCTCGATGACGGGGGTGAGGATGCCGCGGGCGAGGAGGTCGACGAGCTCGGCGGTGACGGCGCTCTTCGTCGTGGCGGTGACCGGGCGGAAGCGGCGTCCGCGACGGCGCGCGAACACCGAGCGCACGAGGCGCGGGATCGGGCCGAGGATCGCGCCGCCCTCGCCGCCGACGAGCGCGACGACGCCGCCCGCGCGCAGACGCTCGCGCAGCATCGGGAGCGGCGTGAGACCGGCGATGTCAACCACGAGGTCGAAGTGGTCGCGCGGGAGGTCGCTCACAGGCACCGTGCGGTAGTCGACCGTGTGCGCCGCACCGAGCCCGGCGAGGGTGGCTTCCGCGCGCGCCCCGCAGGTCGCCCAGACCTTCGCGCCTCGGGCGGCCGCCAGCTGCACCGTGAGGGTCCCGACTCCGCCGCCCGCTCCGACGACGAGGACCCGGCTCCCCGCGAGGTCTCGGCCGGCGAGCGCGACGACGGCGGTGTTGCCGGCGACCGGCAGGCACGCGGCATCCGCGGGATCCACGCCGTCCGGCAGGACGGTGAGCGCGGATGCCGCGACCACGACGTGCTCGGCGAGCGTCTCGGTGCCCGCTCCGACGACGCGGTCGCCCACGGCGAGCGCGCCGACCCCCGTGCCGACGGCCACGACGACGCCGGCGAGATCCATCCCCCGCCCGCGGATGCGGGGCCGGCGGATACCGAAGAAGAGTCGCACCATCCGGGGCGAGCCCTGCATGAGGTGGATGTCGCCGGAATTGATCGACACGGCCTCGGTCCGCACGAGCACCTCCCCCGGGCCGGGGGCGGGCGTCGGGACGGCGCGGGAGGTCACGGTGGCGGCGGTGCCGTAGCGGTCCTGCCGCCAGACGGTCATCGTCGCGGGCAGAGTGGGTGCGGTCATGCGTCAGTCCTCCGGGTAGTGGAAGAGCTCGTCGAGCGTCGCCCCGAAGACCCGGGCGAGCTGGAAGGCGAGTTCGAGGGTGGGTGAGTACTTGCCCTGCTCGATCGCGATCAGGGTCTGGCGGGTCACACCGACGCGTCGGGCGACGTCGGCCTGGGTGAGCTGCTGCGCCTCGCGGACGGCGCGCAACGAGTTGGTCACGCGAGTGGGCTTGACCATCAGACGAGTCCGCGGCGGTAAAGGACGACGCTCGCGACGCCACCGACGATGGACGACAGCGCGAAGCCGTAGAACATCGTCTGGGCGATCCAGAACCAGTCGACCCGGAACGCGCACAGAACGATCACGACGAGCCCGGCGAGGACGAGGAAGGCCTGGCCGACGCGGGAGCCCAGGTGCGCGATGTCGCGGTCGCGCTGATCGCTGACCACGGCGCCGTCGCGTCGCCGGATGAGGAGACCCCAGGCGGTGCTCACGACGATGGCGGCGACGATGCCGAGGCCGATCGTCCAGAGCATCAGCGGCACCCAGTCGACCTGCGACACGGGTCCGCCGGCGGCGGCCGCGAACAGCAGCGCCGTGTAGATCCCCACCGCGATGATCGACAGCACCAGGCCCGACCACGCGTTGCGTTCTTCGTACCCCACGACGACCTCCGATGTAAAGAAAACCTGACACCGTCACGGTAGACCCGCCACCGTTCCCACGTCAAGAATTTTTTACATGCGGATGTCGCGCCACGGCGCTCAGATCACGTCGGCACTCCAGGGGTCGGGCGTGCCGAAGCGATGCGCGGTGATCGTGACCGACTGCTCGCGGAGGAACGGCAGGAGCTCGAGCCGCCCCGCCGTGGTGACCTCGTCGGCGTAGACGGCGATGTCGGGATCCCCACCGGTCGCCGCCGCGAGCGCGCGACGCGCCGCGTCCACCGCGTCGGCCGAGCCGATCAGCCGCACGCGCTCGGGACGCGGTCCGGCGAGCGCGTCCGCGACGGCGGCCTCGGCATCCGTCGCCTCCCCCTCGCCGTGCGCGACCTGCTCCGTGGCGCGACCAGCGGTGCGCTGGACCCACTCGTCCTCGGTCTCGACGAAGACGGTGATGCCGAGGTCGCCGAGCGCCCGGCGGACCGCGGCGGGGAGCCCGACCGGGGCGCTGACCGTGAACGCGGAGCCGCAGCGGATGCCGGCCACCACCACCCGCAGCAGGGCGTGCCACGAGGCATCACCGGCGGCACGGATGCCGATGCGGGCGACCGGTCGGTAGCGGAAGAGGTTCCGCTCGACACCGAGTCCCGAGACGTCCTTGACCCGACCGAACTCGCGATCCCACCAGATCGCGTCCGAGAGGGCCGCGCGACGCAGCCACTCGAACGAGGGGTAGTCCAGCGACGGCTGGGCCGCCTCGATGAGCGTCGTGATGCGCGAGTCGAGCCCGCGCAGGTGCAGGGTCGTCGACGCCGGCCCGCCGGACGTCGCGCGCCACGACCCGAGCCCCACGAGGTAGTTCGGGCCGCCGGCCTTCGCTCCCGCGCCGACGGACGAGCGCTTCCACCCGCCGAACGGCTGGCGCTGGACGATCGCACCGGTGATCCCGCGGTTGACGTACAGGTTTCCGGCCTCGACGCTCTCGAGCCAGCGGCGGAGGTCGCGGGCATCCTGTGTGTACAGACCCGCGGTGAGCCCGTACTCCACCGCGTTCTGCAGCTCGATCGCCTTGTCCAGGTTCGAGGCGTGCATGAGCCCGAGGACCGGGCCGAAGAACTCCTCGAGGTGGAAGCGCGATCCCGGGCGGACGTTCGTGCGGATGCCGGGCGTCCACAGTCGCCCCGCATAGCCCCCATCGAGATCGACGGGCGGGCGGAGGGACGGTCGGACGAGCCACTTCTCGCCCTCGTCGAGGGTCCGCAGGGCCCAATCGAGCTTGCCGTGCGGGGGCTCGATGACGGGACCCATCTCGCTCCGGGGATCGGTCGGCGGCCCGACGCGGAGGGAGCGCGTGGCGTCCTCGAGCTGCCGGAGGAAGCGCCGCGAGCGCGCGACGGGACCGACGAGGATCGCCAGCGACGCCGCGGAGCACTTCTGCCCCGCGTGCCCGAACGCGCTCTTGACCAGGTCGCCGACGGCGAGGTCGAGGTCGGCGGAGGGCATGACGATCATCGCGTTCTTGCCGCTCGTCTCGGCCAGGAGCGGGAGGTCCTCGCGCCACGAGCGGAAGAGCGCCGCGGTCTCGAACGATCCGGTCAGGATCACCCGGTCGACGTCGGGATGCGCGATGAGGGTCTGCCCGAGTTCCTGCTCATCCAGGTCCACCAGGGCGAGCACGGCCCGCGGGATGCCGGCCGCCCAGAGCGCCTCGGCGATCACCGCGGCGCAGCGCCGCGCCTGGGGTGCGGGCTTGAAGACGACCCCCGACCCGGCCGCGAGCGCGGCGAGCACGCCGCCGGCCGGGATGGCGAGGGGGAAGTTCCACGGCGGCGCGACGACAGTGAGCCGGGACGGGACGAACACCGCTCCGCTCACCCGGTCGAGCTCGCGCGCGGTCGAGGCGTAATACGCGGCGAAGTCGACCGCTTCGCTGACCTCGACATCCGCTTCGGCGAACACCTTCCCCGTCTCGCTCGCGGCGACCTCGATCAACAGGCCCCGGCGCGCCTCGAGCTCGCGCGCCGCGCGGGCGAGGACCTCCGCTCGCTCGGTCGCGGGGAGCGCACCCCACGACGCGCCGGCCTCGCGCACGCGCGCGATCGTCGCCTCGAGATCGGCCGGATCGTCGACGCGGGCGGCGGCGACGGCGTCATCCCCCGCCCGGGAGGTCGAGACGCGGGCGAGGACCGCCTCGGCCCACTCGCGGTTCGCCGGGAGCGCCGGGTCGGTGTCGGGGGTGTTGCGGAAGCCCGGGGCGCCGGCGGTCGACCTGTCGGACTCGCGCTCGGAGAACACCGCGGTCTCCACGAACGCCTCGCCGCCGAACATCAGCTCGGCGCCGACCGGCACCACCGGCGCCGTCTCCCCGGGGTCCGCCGCAGCGCCGCGCGAGATCCCGAGCACGACCTGCGTCAAACCCGCGGGATCCAGCGGCGTGTCGATGTCGGAAGAGGCCGGGAACACGGCATCCGTCCCGCGTTCTTCACCGGCCTCGGCCCCGCGGTCCTGCCGGCGGGCGGGACCGACCGGGAGCGTCTCGTCGTCGGCCCGCACCAGGGAGGCCTCGAACCGCTCGCGCTCGCGCGTGAAGAGGGCGGGGTCGTCGGCGAGGTCGAAGGCGACGGAGAGGAAGTTTTCGCTCGAGGCGTTCTCCTCCAGGCGCCGCACGAGGTAGCTGATGGCGACGTCGAACTCGTCGGGGCGGACGACGGGGACGTACAGCAGCACCGGACCGACCTCGCGGCGCACGGCCTCGACCTGCCCCTGCGCCATCCCCAGGAGCATCTCGAACTCGATGTCGTCACGCACTCCGCGCTCGCCCGCGAGAAGCCAGGCGTAGGCGATGTCGAAGAGGTTGTGTCCGGCGACGCCGACCCGCACCGCCGCCGTCCGCGCCGGGTCGAGGAGGTGGCGCAGGCACCGGAGGTAGTTCGCGTCGGTGTCGAGCTTGGACGCGTGAGGTGCGGGTATCCACCCGTGGAGGACGGCATCCACCCGCTCCATGGCGAGGTTCGCACCCTTTACCAGCCGCACCTTGATGCGGGCCCCGCCCGCCGCAACGCGCGTCTTCGCCCACGCCGACAGCTCCGCCAGCGCGCCGAGCGCGTCCGGCAGATACGCCTGCAGCACGATCCCGGCCTCGAGGTCGACCAGCCGCGGATCCTCGAGCAACCGGGTGAACACCGCGATGGTGAGGTCGAGGTCGCGGTACTCCTCCATATCGAGGTTGATGAAGGTGCCGTCCTCCGCCGCGCTCAGATAGAGGGGAAGGAGGCGCTCGACGACCGTGTCGACCGTCTCGGCGAACGCCCACATCGAGATGTGGCTGACGATGGCCGACACCTTCACCGAGACGTAGTCGACGTCGTCGCGTCGGATCAGGTCGTGGATCCCGTCGAGCCGGCGTCGCGCCTCGGCTTCACCGAGCACCGCCTCCCCGAGGAGGTTCAGGTTCAGGCGTGCGCCGGAGGCGCGCAGCTCCGCGATCGCGGGCCCGAGCTTCTCGGGACGTGCGTCGATGACGAGGTGGCCGACCATCTCGCGCAGCACGCGCCGCGCGATCGGCACCACCGGCGCCGGCAGCACGGGCGCGACCAGTCCCCCGGCGCGCACCGCCTGGCGGAGGTACCACGGCAGGAAGTCCGGCACGAGCGGAGCCACCTGATGGAGGCGCGATGCCGCGGCCCCGAGGCTCTCGGGGCGCATCACACCGTCGACGAAGCCCATCGTGAAGGGCAGACCTCGCGGGTCCTTCAGCACGCCGGCGAGCCGTGCGGCAGCGGGGTCCACGACCGCCTCCGCGGCCTCGCGCACCCATCTCTCCGCCAGAGCGACGACCTCGTTCGTGGACACGGCGTCGGACGACACAGGCGCTCTCCTTCCGCGGAGGGTTCGGGGACAGACCCCACCTCATCACACCTCCCGGCCGATTCGCGGGAAACGCGCTTACCATGGAAGAGCCTTACGGGTGACGCCGTTGAGCTCGACCCCCTTAAGGAGGTGCGGTGACGGATTCGCCCGCCCTGTCATTTCCCGACCTGCCCGCGTTCGACGAGGCGGAAGCCCGTCGCCTGCGCGAATGCAGCACCGAGGAGCTTCGCGAGATCGGACGCATCCAGTCGTTCGGCTCGCTGATCGGCATCGACGAGCAGACCGGGACGATCGTCGTCGCAAGCGATGACCGCGCCCACTGGCTCGGCCGGCACATCCAGGACGCCGACGACGATCGGCTGGCGTGGGCGGTCACCAACGGCGCCGCCATCGATCCCGTCCGCGTCTCCGTCGATGGGCGGGCGTACGACGCCATCGTCCACCGCGGGAGCACACCTCTCCTGGTCGAGCTCGAGGCCGTCCCCGACTTCGAGTACGCCCGACTCCCCGTCGTCAGCGCCATCCAGCGCTTGGCCACGATCAAGGACGCCGATGAGCTCCGTCAGCGCGCGGTCGAGGAGCTCAAGACCATCACCGGCTTCGACCGGGTCATGTGCTACCAGTTCCACGCGGACGGGCACGGTCAGGTCGCCGCGGAGGCGCGCGAGCCCGACATGGAACCGTACTTCGGGCTCCACTTCCCCTCCTCCGACATCCCGCCGCAGGCGCGCGCCCTGTACTTCGAGAAGCGCTCGCGGGTCATCGCCGACACGCTCGATCCGGGCCAGGGGCTGCAGAGCCTTCCCGGCGTCACCGAAGAGCTGAACCTCGGCCCGGCGGAGCTGCGCGCGGTGTCGCCCCACCACCTGCAGTTCATGAGGAACATGGGTCAGGCCGCGACGGTGTCGTTCGCCCTCATCGCCGACGACACGCTGGTCGGACTCATCACCTGCGCGCACCGCACCCCGCGCCGCCTCCCGGTGCTGCTGCGCCGGTCGATCGAGGTGCTCGCCAGCCAGGTCGCCCTGCAGCTGAGCGCGGCCGAGCAGATGACGGACCTGCGCAGGCAGCTCGCGGTACGCGAGCAGCGCGCCGCCCTGACCGCTCCGCTCTACGGCGCGTTCGAGATCCCCGAAGTGCTCTTCGAGCGCTCCCGCACCGTCCTCGACCTCATTCCCGCCGACGGGGTCGTGCTCATGCTCAACGACCGGGTGCACACCCTCGGCATGGTGCCGCCGCCCGAACGCCTGCTGCCGGTGATCGAGGGGGTCGGCGACGGCTTCGTCACCGAGGCGCTCTCTCTCACCCACCCCAATCTCGCGCGACAGGTCCCCGAAGTGGCCGGGCTCATCGTCGTGGCGATCGGCGACGCCGGCCACCTGGCGTTCGTGCGCGGCGAGGTGTCGCGCACCGTCGACTGGCTGGGTGACCAGTCGGCATCGAACCGCGACACCCCCCTGTCGCCGCGACGGTCCTTCTCCTCCTGGCGGGAGAGCGTCACCGGTCGCTGCGCCCCGTGGGGCCCGCACGTCTCGGACGCCTTCGCCCTCGCCGCCGACATCCACACCGCCATCGGCACGCGCAGTCAGGCCGAGCTGGCTGAGCTCGCGCTCCGCGACTCGCTGACCGGGCTCCACAACCGCCGGTTCCTCAAATCGCGCCTCGACGATCTCCTCCAGTCCGCGAGCGAGCCGGTGTCCGTGATCTTCCTCGATCTCGACAACTTCAAGCAGATCAACGACACCCACGGGCACGAGGTCGGCGACGTCGTGCTCGCCACGGTCGGCAAGCGGCTCGCGGGACTCGCCCGTTCCAGCGACATCATCGCGCGACTCGGCGGCGACGAGTTCGTCATGGTGTGCGTCGACGTGGAGGAGGCCACGCCCATCGCGTCGCGCCTCATCCGCGCGATCTCGCGCCCGATCTCCGTCGGCGATCTGCGCGTGACGGTGTCGGCGTCCGCGGGGACCGCGCCGGCGGAGTCCGGCGTCACCGCGGCCGACGTGCTGTCGTCGGCGGATGCCGCGATGTACCGCGCGAAGCGGGACGGACGCGGCCGCACCTCGCGCTGAGAGTCGGGCCCGCGGGCGTCGGGCTGTCAGGCGGTGGGGAGCGACGGCTCGGGGACGATCTTCAGCCCACCCGGGGAGTTCGCCGTCTCGACGAGCTCCTGCAGCCACAGGCGGTTGATCTCGGGCATCGGGCCCTCGTACTCGAAGCGCACGTCCGCGGCCGGCGAGATCCACATCGCTTGGCGGCGCCCGGTGACGTCGTCGACGACGGCGAAGGCCACGCTCTCCTGTCGGCGGAGCTTCGCGAGGATCACCAGTTCCAGGTGTGCCAGCGCGCGGTCGTCGATCGGGAACTCCGTCGAGGGAGAACCGTAGTGCAGAATACCCATCGCGTCGATACTACGGCGATACCGGGACGGCACGCACGACGCTGGGTAGGCTGGAACGATGGCGATTGTGAACCGACTGACCGTCGACGGCCGCGACTACTTCCTCCCCGAGCCGGTGACCCGGCTGAAGGAGGAGATCCTCAAGGCGATCCAGGCCGGCGGCGGATACGTCAACATCCCGCCGCTGCGCGGAGGCCCCGGCATCGACATCCTGTTCTCCCCGGGCATGCCCGTCACGTGGAGCCAGATCGACGTCGGCGACAGCGTCGGTGGCGACGAGGACGACCTCGAGCCCTATCCCGCGCTGTAGTCGCGGAGCGGGAGGCCCGCGAGCAGCCGGTCGACGCCCGCGGCCGGCATGGGCCGGGCGAGCAGGAATCCCTGGCCGCGGTCGCAGCCGCAGCGCCGGGCCTTGTCGAGGTGAGCGGGCGTCTCGATGCCTTCGGCGACCACGCGCATGCCGCGCCGGTGGGCCACCTCTACGACGGCGGAGATGATCTCGTCGGACTCGGCGTCCTCACGGATGATCAGAGACCGATCGATCTTGACCTCATCGACGTCGAGTCGCTCCAGCATCTCCAGCGTGGTGTCTCCGGCGCCGAAGTCGTCGACGGAGATCGCGATCCCCGCTTCCCTCAGCCGCGCAAGCCCATCGGCCATCTCGGTGATGAACTGCGGCGCGGGTGACTCGATGATCTCCACCGTCAGCAGGTGCGGGGGGATCCGCAGCGCGCGCAGGTGTGCGAGGACGATCTCGACGTAGTCGGGGGAGTCCGCACGCTCGAGGAAATGGATCGCCGCCGCGTTGATGGACAGACCCACCTCGTGTCCGGCGGTCCGCCACGCGCCGACCTGCCACCCCGCAGTGGTCACCACGTGCGTATCGACCTCATCCAGGAAGCCGCGATCGTGGGCGATCTGGATGAACCGCGAGGGCGGGACGTCGCCCACGGCCCGATGCCGCCAGCGCGAAAGGGCCTCGACCCCGACGGGAAGCGCGATCGGCGACCACGTCGCCAGGTCGAAGATCGGCTGGTAGAACACCTCCACCCGCTTCTCCGCGAGCGCCGAGCGCAGATCGCGGGCGAGCAGAGGCGTATTCGGCATGGGTCCAGAGTGGCAAGGGGCCAGGATCCGAGCAACACCAGACAAACGCGACTCGAGCGAGTATCATGCTCGCTCGCGTCGCGTCCTGACGCGCATCGGCAGGATAATCTGGGTGGATGGGCACGTTCACGTATGACTCGAAAGTCACTGTCTCCTTCGACGATCGAGTCCTCGCCCATCTGCAGGCTGTGATCTGGAGCAAGCTCCGGCGCAGCGAGACCTTTTCCTTCACCTGGACCGACCCCATGCGCAGTGGCATGGGTCGCACGTCCGTCTGGCTGAGCCCGCACGTGTCGATCGTCTTCGAGTACTTCGGCAGCCGGTCCCCGAAGCTGAACCCCGCATGGCTGGACGCCCTGTCGAAGGCCGCCAACTCCCCCGCGGGACTCACGGTCGTTCCGGAACCGGACGAAGCCGCGATGGCCGCTGCCGCGGCCGCGGCGGCACGCGCCGGATAGCCGCACGCCTCCATCGGATCGATCTTCGTCTCGAATGTCGGAGACTGTCACTAGTCTTCGAACATGAATACGAGCCGGAAGACACCGACGGATGCGTCCGCGTGACGTCGCGTCAGGACCAGACGCTCGGCGCCTCCGCACGAGTGGAGGGCAGCGCGGACGCGCGCGCCCACTCGTGCACCCACGGCTCCACCTCACCGAGATCATCCGGTCGGCCGGTCGCCGCGAAGAGCTCGTCGTGCGACAGCGTGCCGCCCGAGCGCTTCAGCATGCGTGCCCGCACCACCGCCCGGGCGTAGACCTCGCCCTCCACGACCGCACGATGCTCGACGTACAGCGCCCGATCATCGTGCCCGACCAGCCGCGTCTCGACGTCGAAGCGCTGCCCGAGGTCCAACGACTTCCGGAACGTGATCGTCTCGCTCGACACCACCGCGTACCAGCCGTTCCGACGCATCGTCTCGAGCAGCCCGGTGCGCGTCAGCAGATCCCAGCGCCCGAGGTCGAACAGCGACAGATACCGCCCGTTGTTCATGTGCCGCAGAACATCGACATCGGTGGGGAGCGTCCGCAGCCGGATGCGTCCGATCGCGCCGGTCGGCGCAGCGCCGTCGCGACGCAACGCGCGTCGCGCACGCCAAATGACCAGAAGAGTCCGCCAGATCACATTCACGAGCAGTGATCGTAGTGATCGACGAGAGGATGCCGGATTCGTTTGTCGATCGACGACAACCGCCCCGATGCCTCGCGCGACGGCATCCGGTCGATTTCTCCCGCCGTCGCGGCGAGCGTAGAGTCGCCGCATGGAAGCAGAAACCCAGACCGACATCGTCGTCCGTCCGGTGCGCGACGTCGACGCCGAAGCTCTCGGTCGCGTCCACGCCACCTGCTGGCACGAAACCTACGACCACCTCATCAGCAAGGCCGCGCTGGAGAAGATCTCCCCGCGACGCATGGCTGAACTCTGGACCCACTGGGCCGTGCAGGGACCCGACTTCCGGATGTTCGCCGCCCTCGTCGACGGCGAGATCGTCGGCTTCGCCGGATCCGGACCCGCGCGCGACAAGGACGCCCCGCGCAACCGCGAGCTGTACTTCATCTACCTCCTCGACGCGCACCACGGCACCGGCATCGGCCAGAAGCTGTTCGACGCGGTCATCGGCGCCGACGAAGAGGTCTACCTCTGGGTCGCCGATGACAACCCGCGCGCGCACCGCTTCTATACGCGCAACGGCTTCAGCCTCGACGGCGCCAGCCACACGGAGCCCTTCCTCGGTGAGACGCTCACCGAGGTCCGCTTCGTCCGCTGAGCCGCGCACCGACAACTGTGCTGCAGGTCTGGGCCCTCGACGGCATCCCTGAGATCGCCGCGGGCACCGACCTCGTTGACACGATCGCCGCGCGCGTCGGCGACACCCTCGCCGACGGTGACATCCTCGTCGTCACGTCGAAGATCGTCTCCAAAGCCGAAGGACGCTTCCTCACCGCCGCCGATCGCGAAGAGGCCATCACCGCCGAGACGGTCCGCCTCGTCGCGCGTCGCACCGCGCCCGGTGGGCACGTCACCCGCATCGTCGAGAACCGCCTGGGGATCGTCTCGGCGGCCGCGGGCGTCGACGCGTCGAACACCCCCGAGGGCACCGTGCTCCTCCTTCCCGTAGATCCGGATGCCTCGGCCCGCGCCCTCGCCCGGGGGCTGCGCGACCGGCTCGGGGTCGAGGTGGGCGTGGTGATCTCCGACACTCTGGGCCGCGCGTGGCGCGAGGGCCAGACCGATCACGCCATCGGCGCCGCCGGCATCCACGTCTTCGAGGACCTGCGCGGACAGACGGATGCCGAGGGCCGGCCTCTCGTGGTGACCATGCCCGCGGTGGCCGACGAGATCGCCGGCGCCGCCGACCTCGTCAAGGGCAAAGCGACCCGACGTCCCGTCGCGATCGTCCGCGGACGCGGCGACCTCGTCGGCTCCCTCGACCTCCCCGGCGCCCGCTCCATCGTGCGCCCCGCCGAGCGCGACCTGTTCCGCCAGGGCGCGGATGAGGCCTACGCCGACGGGTTCGCCGCCGGCGTCGCCTCCGCCCAGACGTGACCGGCGCAATGTCACCCGCCGCGGTTCCGCAGCACGGGGCGAAGCCGCGACGCACACAGATCGTGCCGACCCCGCAAGCGCGCCGCGGCCCGGCGATAGCCCGCTGATGCTGCGGGTCCTGCGCAACGGCACGTACGCGAAACTCTTCGCGGCGCAGGTGATCGCGCTGCTCGGCACGGGCCTGCTCACCGTCGCACTGGGATTGCTCGCCTTCGACATCGCCGGCGACGCCGCCGGATCAGTGCTCGGCACGGCACTGACGATCAAGATGATCGCCTATGTCGGGGTCGCCCCGCTGATCGCCGCGGTCGTGGATCGACTGCCGAAGAAGGCCGTGCTGATCGGCGCGGACCTGGTGCGTCTCGCGATCGCGTTGCTGTTGCCGTTCGTGACCGAGGCCTGGCAGATCTACGCACTGGTCTTCGTCCTGCAGTCCGCCTCCGCGACCTTCACCCCCGCCTTCCAGTCCCTCATCCCCGCGATCCTTCCGGATCCGGACGAATACACACGGGCACTGTCGCTGTCGCGGCTCGCATACGATCTCGAAGCGTTGCTGAGCCCGGCAATCGCCGCGGTGCTCCTGACTCTGATCAGCTACCACAACCTGTTCGTCGGCACAGCGATCGGCTTCACCGGCTCCGCGCTCCTTGTGCTGGTCTCCCGCCTCCCCGCTCGCCCCGACGACGGACCGGCGATGAGTTTCTGGCAGCGTTTGCCCGCGGGCGCGAAGGTGTTCGTCCGCACTCCGACGCTCCGCTTCCTGATGCTCACCAACATCGTCGTCGCGGCCGGCACCGCGATCGTCCTGGTGAACTCGGTCGTCTACGCCCGCGGCGTGTTCCAGCGGGGAGACGCCGCCCTCGCGCTCGCGCTCGCCTGCTTCGGGATCGGCTCGCTCGTTGTCGCACTCGCCATCCCGTGGCTCGTCGGCCGGCTCGGTGTGATCCGCACGATGGTCACGGGCACAAGCGTGATCGTCGCCGGTCTCGTCGCCGCCGTCGTGGTCACCGTGACAGCGGCGTTCACGGGCGCCGGCTGGATTCCCCTGTTGGTCACCTGGAGCGTTCTCGGGATGGGGACGTCGCTGGTGAACACGCCCTCGTCCCGGCTGCTCGCCGATGCCTCCACGCCGGCCGACCGGAACCTGGTGTACACCGCCCAGTTCGCCCTCTCACACGCCTGTTTCCTCATCACCTATCCGATCGCCGGATGGGTAGGGGCCCTGAACCTGACCGCCGCCGCAGTCGCGCTTGCCATCCTCGCGATCTGCGGTGGTGTCGGGGCGGTGATCTACGCGAGGGTTCGCCTCCGCGGGTCCATCGCGGAGGCTCCCTCGCGCAGACCGGTACGCCGGCATCCGCGCACGGACGCCGCCGACACCTGAGGCGCGACGGAGGTGTCACTCCGCTCGGAGCACGACCTGACCCGCGGTCAGCTGGACCGAGACCGTGCGCGCGGCATCCGTCGCCGTCGACAGGCGGTTGTCCACCGTCCCGGCCGACACGTCGGACGTCACGCGGTACGCCTCATCGGGCAGCGTGAGCTCGAGCGAACCGGCGCTGACGTCGATGTCGACCGCGCGCGGCGCAGTTCCGGTGAAGGTGCCCTCGAGAGCGCCCGCCGAGACGCTCAGGTCGGCATCGTCGACGTCGGCGAGGGTCAGCGTCGCGCGGCCGGCCGAGATGTCGGCCTCGACCTCGCGAGCGGACCCGTCAACACGCGCGTCCCCGGCCCCGAGGGAGATCTCCAGAGCGCCGAAATCGCCCTCGACATCCAGGTCGCCCGCCGCGAGGTCGAAGGCTCCGTCGACGCCGGCGAGCTCGCGGGGCAGGGTGAGCACCGCCGAGCTTTCCTCGAGGTTCCAGCCCCAGCCCCAGTTCCACGGGCCGCCGCGAGACGGAGAGGCGACCCGGAGCACGTCGCCGTCGCGTTCGAAGGTCCAGCGATCGGCATCCCGTCCGCCGTCCACGCGGAGCTCCGCTCGGGCGACATCGGTGAACTCGACGCGCATGTCGCCGGCGGCGAGGTCGAGATCGATCTGATCCACCCCCGCGACGGTCACGTCCTGCGTGGACGACGAGGTCGATGCCGACGCGACGGTCGACATCGCGGTGGTGGCGACGGCGCCGATGACGACGGCACCGCCCAGGGCGGCGGTGAGGATCGCGATCACACGCGAGGTCGAGGTGGTCATGAGGGGTCTCCTGTCTGAGTGGGCGCCCCGTGGGCGATATGGGCGAGCGCGGCGAGGACCCGGCGGTTGCCCGCCTCGTCCTGCTCGAGATCGAGCTTCTGGAACACCGCGGTGATGTGCTTCTCGACGCTGCCCTCGCTGACGTGCAGTGTCCGGGCGATCGCCTGGTTGGACCGCCCCTCGGCGATGAGGGCGAGCACCGTGGATTCGCGATCGGTGAGGCGCTGCATCCGCTCGTCGCGGGTGCGGCGGCCGAGGAGCTGGGCGACGACTTCGGGGTCGAAGATCGTCGCACCCGAACCGATCGCCTCGACGGTCTCGAGGAACTCCGCCACGTCGGCGACGCGGTCCTTCAGGAGGTAGCCGAGGGCACCGCCGCGGCCCGCGATGAGCTCGCTGGCGTAGCGCTCCTCGACGTACTGCGAGAGGACGAGCACCGGGAGTTCGGGCCGATCGCGACGGAGCGCCAGCGCTGCGCGGATCCCCTCGTCGGTCCCCGTCGGCGGGAGCCGCACGTCGAGGATGCACAGGTCGGGCTCCGATGCGGCGACCGTCACCTCCAGATCGGTGGCGTCGGGGAGCGCGGCGACGATGTCGTGTCCGGCATCCGCGAGCAGGCGCGAGAGTCCCTCGCGGAGGAGGACGGAGTCCTCGCAGATCAGGATGCGCACGGGATGCTCACCTCCAGGGCGGTCGGACCGCCGACGGGACTGTCGAGGCGGAACTCTCCGCCGGCGCCGAGAACGCGGTTGGCGATGCCGTCGAGGCCCCCACCGGGGACGATGCGGGCGCCGCCGATGCCGTTGTCCTCGACGCGGGCCCACAGGATGCCGCCCTCGCGCTGGCGCACCACCACGCGACACTCGGACGCCCGCGAGTGCTTCGCGGCATTGGTCAGTGCCTCCGCGATCACGAAGTAGGCCGCGGTCTCCGCCGTCTTGCTGCACCGCTCATCGATGCGCACGTCGAGCGCGACGGGCACGTGCGAACGGGCGGCGAGCGCCGAGAGGGCGGCATCCAGCCCGCGATCGTCCAGCACGGAGGTGTGGATGCCGCGGGCGAGCTGACGGAGCTCGGTGATGGCCGCCTTCGTCGAGGTGTGCGCCTCGGCGAGGAGGGTCTTGGCGGCATCCGGATCGGAGTCGATCTTCTGCTGCGCGAGCCCGAGCGTCATCCCCACCGACACCAGGCGCGGCTGCACCCCGTCGTGGAGGTCGCGCTCGATGCGGGTGCGCTCGAGGTCGGCGGCACGCACCGCGCCGGCGCGTTGGGCGGAGGAGGTGCGCGCCTGCTCGGCGAGCGCTCCTTCGCGGGAGGGGACGAGGATCGCCCGGGCGATGACGCCGTGGAGGAGGGCGACCCCCACGATCGCGGCGGCGGAGAGCAGGACGGCGAGGAGGCCCAGCGGGACGCCCAGCGAGACGGGGATGTCGAAGGGGGTGCGCTCCAGACGGACCGCGTCGGCACCGTCGGCGTAGAGCGGGGAGAAGGCGACGGCGATGCCGGAGACGAGGATGGAGGCGGCGGCGAGGACGATGAACCCGAGGACGGTCGCCACCGCGGCGCTGGCGACCCCGCGCCACATGAGGGGGTCGGTGAACTGCGCCCAGATCGTCCGCAGGAATCCGCCGAACCCGGGGCGTCCGCTCGTGCGCGGTCGGACGGCGGGGAGCGACAGGTCGTACAGCCCGTCGACGCGCGCGTACTCGAGGAACGCCAGCGCGAAGAGTCCGTAGACGAAGCCGAGGAGGAGGAGCAGGCCGATCCCGATCACGGGGACGAGCCCGATCCCGACGCCCAGGAGCACGCCGAGGATCGTGAAGACCACCGGTCCCACGACGCCGAGGGCGGCCAGCTGGAGGGCCGCGCCGGCCACGCTCAGCGGACGCACGGCGCGTGGGGGTCGAGCGGGCGGGGAAGCGGCGATGTCGGTCATACCCTCACGGTAGAGCGGCGCGCGCCGACGCGCCCCCGAGGCATCCGGAGACTCCGATTCGGGTTATCCCCCGCACCGGACCGCGACGAGCCCGGTCAGCGCGACGAGACCGTGCCGAACAGTCGGGCGATCGGGGCGAGCACCATCGGGCGGGCGGCGACCCAGGCGGCGGCGATCACCGCCATCGAGAGCGTGAACAGCCAGAACCCGGTCCAGTTCGTCGCGTACGCATCGGGATCGACCGACCCCTGCGCGGCGTACATGTGATTCAGATTCCGCAGCGCCCCCGTGGCGAAGACGAGCGCGACGTGGATGATGATGAACACCACGAAGTACAGCATCACCGGGAAGTGGAGCTTCCGCGCCCACTCGACCGGGTACGCCTTGTTCAGACGCGGGGCGTTCTTCGGCCACCACATGCTCATCCGGATGCCGGTGATGATCGCGAGCGGCGCGGCGATGAACACCGTCGAGAAGTAGGCGAGCTGCTGGAGGCTGTTGTAGTTCACCCATCCGTTCTCGGTCGGCCAGTCGAGCGAGACGTACTGGAGCCCGGCCGAGAGGAGGTTGGGGAACACCTCCCAGCTCGTCGGCACGATCCGCATCCATTGGCCGGTCGCGAACAGCAGCACCACGAAGACGATCCCGTTGACCACCCACAGCACGTCGAGGCTCTGGTGGAACCAGATGTTCAGGCTCGTCTTGCGCTTCTTCGCGCCACGCGGCGACCAGAAGGCGTCGGGCCGCTTCTCGGTGCGCACGCGAAGGCCGGTGCGGATGATGAGCACCATCAGGAAGACATTGAAGAAGTGCTGCCATGCGAGCCACGCGGGGATGCCGACCGGAGCGCCCTCGGGGAGGTGGTACTCGCCGGGATAGCGGACGAGGAACTCCTGCACCGGCGCCGTGCTCACCAGCCACCGCACGGCGACGACGAGCATGCCCGCGGCGTAGATCAGGCCCGCGCCGCCGATGACAACCGCGGCGAGCCACTGCAGAGCGGTGAACGGGCCGAAGCGGCGGGGTACGGGGCGAGGGGTGGGGCGCGCGGTGGCCGATGCTCCCGCCCAGACCGTCGGGGTGAAGGGCAGCGGAACCGACAGGTCGCGCGCCGGGGCGGCGCCGTCGAGTGGCGGGTGTGACCGCGTCGCGGCATCCGATGCGGCCTCACCCGCCACCTCGAGCGCGGCGGCCGTGGGCTCGGCGGTCTCAGGCCCGGCGGGTGCGGGCGCGGGGGTCTCGGGTGCGGCGGCGCGGGACGCGGACGCCGGGGGCCACGGCTCGCCACCCGGAACGCGCGGGAGCCCACGGCGGAGCCCGGCATCCGTCATCGGGGCGATGGACTCCGCGTCGGGTGTCGCTTGTGGCCCCGTCACGGGCTCCGAGGGGGCAGCAACTGCCACCTGAGACGCAATAGCGGGCGCGGGCGCCTTCGCAGGCGTCGGAGCAGCGGATGCAGGGGGCCACGGCTCCCCATCCGGAACTCGTGGCAGACCCCGTCGCAGCGGGCGTTCGGGTGTCGCTCGTGGCCCTGTCACGGGCGCCGAGGGGGCCGTAACCGCCACCTCAGCGAGCACGGGTGCGACGTCGACGTCGGCGTCGGCGTCGGCGGGCGGCGCGGGCGCTCCGTCCGGCGCCGGCGCAGGCGGCGCGGCGGATGCCGGGGGCCACGGATCCCCGCCGACCACGCGCGGCAGTCCCCGCCGCAGGCGTCGGGTCGTCGTCATCCTCAGCCCTTCTTCGCCTGCAGCGCCGTGATCAGCCGCGGCACGACCTCGAAGAGGTCTCCGACGACGCCGAAGTCCGCGATCTCGAAGATCGGCGCATCCGCGTCCTTGTTGATCGCCACGATGGTCTTCGCCGTCTGCATGCCCGCCTTGTGCTGGATCGCTCCCGATATGCCGAGAGCGACATAGAGCTGCGGTGAGACCGAGACGCCCGTCTGCCCGACCTGGTAGGTGGCAGGCACGTACCCGGCGTCGACCGCGGCGCGCGACGCACCGACCGCCGCGCCGAGGCTATCGGCGAGCTCTTCGACGAGCGCGAACTTCTCGGCCGATCCGAGGCCGCGCCCACCCGAGACCACGCGCGGCGCGCCGCGCAGCTCCGGGCGCGCGGACGTCGCGACGGCGGCGTCGACGGACTCCACGACCGCGGCCCGGCGACCCGAGGCGCGGACCTCCAGCGCGTGCACGGCCGGCGCCGCGACCGCTTCCGCCCGCGCATCGACGGCGCCGATCCGCACGGTGATGACGGGCGCACCCCACGTCACCGTGGCGTCGACGAGGTACTCGCCGCCGTACACCGAGTGGTGGGCGAGGATGCCCTCCTCGTCACGCGACACACCGACCGCGTCCACGCACAGGCCCGA
Organism: Microbacterium aurantiacum; assembly: GCF_031625015.1. NCBI lineage: Bacteria > Bacillati > Actinomycetota > Actinomycetes > Micrococcales > Microbacteriaceae > Microbacterium > Microbacterium aurantiacum. The sequence continues at coordinate 1,285,967 of NZ_JAHWXH010000001.1, read as the reverse complement.
GCCGGTCCGGGCGGCGAACCGCGCCGCGGCCTCCCGCCCTTCGACCGAATGCGCCGCGAGGACCGCAGCGGGCCGCACGAGGTCGGATGCGGCGGCGAGCGCATCGGTCGCCGCCACCCCGAGCCCGTCGCGCGGGGCGGCGACGAGCACGATCCCGGCACCGAGGGCCGCGGCATCCGTCGCTCGCGCGGCGTCACCGATGACGAGCGCGACGGGGGTCCCGATCGACGCCGCCGCGCCGATCAGCCCCGCGCCGGAGGATGCCGGCGCGCCGTCGGGCGCGGTGTCGAGGAGGACGAGGATCGCGTCGTCCGGGAAGGTCGTGTCCGCCATGTCACACCAGCCGATTCTGTGCGAGGAAGTCTGCGAGCTGTTCGGCCGCCGTGCCGTCGTCGACGACCTTCACGCCGGCCTCGCGCGGAGGCTTTTCGGCGAGTCCGATGACGATGGACCGCGCATGCTCGTGCGAGTGCGGGTCGACGCCGAGGTCGGCGCACGACAGGGTCTCGAACGGCTTCTTCTTCGCCGCCATGATCCCCTTGAAGTTCGGGAAGCGGGCGTCCGGCAGCGCCTCGGTGATCGAGATGACCGCCGGCAGCGGCGCCGTGACGCGCATCGTCGCGCCGTCGGACGAACGGATGCCGCGCACCGCGCCGCCTTCCCCGCTCTCCGTGATCTCGACCTCGGTCAGCGACGTCGCCGCGGGCACGTCCAGGAGCTCGGCGATCATCGCGGGGAGCACACCGCCGGCGCCGTCGGTGGAGAGGTTGCCGGCCACGACGAGGTCGAAACCCGTGCGCCGAAGGGCGGCGGCGAGGACCTCGGCGGTGAGGCCCAGATCGGCCCCGAGGAGGCCCTCGTCGACGATCTGCACCGCGGAGGCGGCGCCCATCGCGAGGCCCTTCCGCACGGTCGTCGTCGCGGAGTCCGGGGCCATCGACATCACGACGACCTCGGTGCCCTCGTGGGCGTCGGCGTATGACAGCGCGACCTCGAGGGCCCGCTCGCCGATCTCGTCGAGCACGGCGTCGCTCGATGCGCGGTCGGCGAGCCCCGTCCGGAGATCGAGGCGGCGCTGCCCCCAGGTATCCGGAACCTCTTTGACCAGGACGACGATCTTCATGATGCTCCGCTCCTTCGTGCCCTCGAGTCTAGGACGCCCCGGGGGCTAGCGTGGTGGGTGAGACGGGAGGTGCGCATGCCCAGGAACGGACCGCTTCCGGTCGATCCGATCGCGGAGGCCAAGCGGCAGTGGGTGGACCACGGCTGGACGGATGCCGCTGCCGGCATGTCCGCGGTGACCTCCGTCATCCGTGCGCAGCAGCTGATGTTCGCGCGCATCGACCAGACACTGAAGCCCTTCGGCCTCTCCTTCGCGCGGTACGAGATGCTGCGGCTGCTCGGCTTCACCCGCGAGGGTCGGATGCCGATGTCGAGCGCCATCGCGCGCCTGCAGGTGCATCCGACGAGCGTCAGCAGCACGGTGGACCGGCTGGTGCGCGACGGCCTGCTGGTGCGGGAGCAGCACCCGACCGATCGCCGGGCCGCGATGCTCGTGCTCACCGTATCCGGACGGACGGTCGTCGAGGACGCGACCGCGGCGCTGAACGCGGAGGTCTTCTCGCAGCCGGGGCTGGACGAGCAGGACGTGACCGACCTCGTCCGCATCATCGCGCGGTTGCGGCGTTCCGCGGGGGACTTCACCGATCCGCGCCCGCTGCCGGACCCCCTCTGACCCGTCTCGACCCCGACGCCCCTCACCGGTGCCGGAACTCCGCGGCGCGCTTCTCCCGGAAGGCGGCCATGCCCTCCTTCTGGTCCTCCGTGTCGAAGAGGCTCGCGAAGACGTGGCGCTCGAGGCGCAGTCCTTCGGCGAGGGTCGTCTCCTGCGCGGCATCCAGCACCGCGGTGGCGGCGTAGAGCGACGGCAGGGACTTCGCGGCGATCTGCTCCGCGACCGCACCGGCCTCGGTCAGCAGGTCGCCGGCGGGGACGACCCGCGAGACGAGACCCGAGCGCTCGGCCTCCGCGGCATCCATCATCCGACCGGTGAGGACGAGGTCGGCGGCCTTGTAGGGTCCGACCGCGCGGACGAGTCGCTGGGACCCACCCATCCCCGGGATGACGCCGAGGTTCACCTCCGGCTGCCCGAACCGCGCGGTGTCGGCGGCGAGGATGATGTCGCACATCATCGCCAGCTCGCACCCGCCTCCGAGGGCGTACCCGGCGACGGCGGCGATGACGGGGGTCCGCAGCGCCGCGAACCGCGCCCAGCCGCCGAAGTGGTCCTCCATGACCATGTCGAGGCCGGTCTTGTCCTCCATCTCCTTGATGTCGGCACCGGCGGCGAAGGCCCGATCCGATCCGGTCACGACGATCGCCCCGATCCCGGGATCGGCGTCGAACCGCATCGCGACGTCGACGACTTCATGCATGAGGCGGCCGTTCAGGGCGTTCAGCGCCTCGGGACGGTTCAGCGTGATCCACCCCACGCGTCCGCGCGTGTCGACCAGGATCGTGTCGTACTCGGTCATCGGGGTGCTCCTCGTGCGTCGTCGGGCGATTCGGTTCCGCGGCTGTGCGCGCGGATGGTCTCGATGATGCCCGAGAAGTCCCGTCCGGCACCCTCCCCCTCCGCGAAGCGGCGGTACATCTCGTGGGCGGCGGATCCGAGGCGCGCCGAGACACCGGCGTCGGCGATCGCCCGGGCTGCGAGCGTGAGGTCCTTGTCCATGAGGGCGCCCGCGAACCCGGGGGCGAAGTCGCGGTTCGCGGGGCTCGACGGCACCGGGCCGGGCACCGGACAGTTCACCGTCAGGGCCCAGCACTGCCCGCTCGCGTGCGCGGCGACGTCGTACAGTTCCGCGTGGCCGAGCCCGAGGCTCTCGCCGAGGACGAACGCCTCCGCGACGGCGATCTGCGACACCGCCAGGATCATGTTGTTGCAGATCTTCGCCGCCTGTCCGAGGCCGGGTCCGCCGCAGTGGACGACACGTCGCCCCATGGTTTCCAGGAGCGCGCGGACCTCGTCGAGATCGGATGCCGCACCCCCGACCATGAAGGTCAGGGTGCCCGCCTCGGCCCCCACCACTCCGCCGGACACCGGGGCGTCCAGCGCGCGGTGACCGGCGGATTCGGCGACGGTGTGCGCGCTCCGGGCGTCGTCGACGGCGATGGTGGAGCAGTCCACGAACAGCGTCCCCGGCGCCGCGACGCCGCAGATCCCGGGTTCACCGCCCACACCCGCGTAGGCCGCGAGCACCTGCGCGCCGTTCTGGAACATCGTCACAACGACCTCCGCCCCCGCCTCGCGAACGGCGGCGAGGGCGGAGTCGGCGACCTCCAGTCCCGCGTCCCGCGCGGCGTCCCGAGCCCGATCCGCCACGTCGAAGCCGACCACCCGGTGTCCGGCGCGATGGAGGTTCACCGCCATCGGGAGTCCCATGTGGCCGAGGCCGAGGAAGGCGACGCGCATGTCAGGCCCCGAGGAGGTGTCGGCCGATGACGACGCGCATGATCTCATTCGTGCCCTCGAGGATCTGGTGGACCCGGAGGTCGCGCACCACCTTCTCGATGCCGTACTCGTGCAGGTAGCCGTACCCGCCGTGGAGCTGGAGGGCGTCGTTGGCGACGCGGAACCCGACGTCGGTGGCGAAGCGTTTGGCCATGGCGCACTGCATCCCGGCATCCGGTTCGCGGGCATCCAGCGCCGCCGCCGCATCCCGGACGAGAGCACGGGCGGCGCGGAGCTCGGTGGCCAGGTCGGCGAGGGTGAAGACGACCGACTGCTTCTCGGCGAGGGGCTCGCCGAACGTGAACCTCTCGTGGACGTACCGCGTCGCGCGATCCAGCGCCCACTGCGCCCCGCCGAGCGAGCACGCCGCGATGTTCAGCCGCCCGCCGTCGAGCGCCGACATCGCCATCGCGAACCCGCGCCCCTCGGTGCCGAGCACCGCGTCGGCGTCCACGCGCACCTCGTCGAGGATGACCTGCCGGGTGGGCTGCGCCTTCCACCCCATCTTCTTCTCGTTCGGCCCGAACGACAGTCCCTCGGCGTCCCCCGGGACGAGGAATGCGGAGATGCCGCGGGCACCCGGTTCGCCGGTGCGGGCCATCACCACGTAGACGGACGCCTCCCCCGCGCCGGAGATGAACTGCTTGACGCCCGTGAGCACGTAGTGCGCGCCGTCGCGGATCGCGGTGGTGGTGATGGCGGCGGCATCCGATCCCGCACCGGGCTCGGTGAGGCAGTAGCTGCCGAAGCCGCGCATGGCGGTGAGCTCGGGCAGGAACCGGCGACGCTGCACCTCGCTGCCGTACGTGTCGATCATCCAGGCGACCATGTTGTGGATCGTCACGAAAGCGGCGACCGAGGGATCGCCCTGGGCGAGCTCCTCGAAGATCGCGACCGCATCGCGGCGGCCGAGGCCGGTGCCGCCGACGTCCTCACGGACGTAGATCCCACCGAGTCCCAGCTCGCCGGCCCGCTCGAGTGTCTCGCGCGGGAAGTGCCCGGCGAGATCCCACTCCAGCGCGTGCGGGGCGAGCTCGGCGGCGGCGAAGTCCCGCACCGCTTCCAGAATCGCAGCGCGGTCTTCGGCGGACAGCGCGGGGGCGGATTCGGTCGCGCCGGATGTGGCCGCGATGGACATTTCCATGGTCATGATGCTGCTTCCTCGTGGGACGACATTGTCACTGTGGAGATTTTACATGGATGCCCTAGCAACCGCTATGGGATCCATCTGTTGCGAATTCGAGCCCGTCGGTTGACGCGGGAGCGCTCCCATGCGAGGGTTGCGGGAGCGCTCCCAAAGACGTCGGGCAAAGAGGACCGACGCGACGGACGCGAGTCTGTCGTGCCTCTCGGGGCGCGGTCAGGCGTGTTCGGGCGCCGTCGTCGGCGTGCGCCCGCGAGAGGATGCGATGTCCCTTCCGCACACGCGCGGATCGCGACCGCGATCGAACGACTCCCCCGTCCGCACGTCCCCGCGGTGGCTCCTGGCCGCCGTCACCAGCACCGTCCTGGCGCTCTCCTCCGTCGGAGTGACCGCCGCGCACGCCGCGCCCGTCCCCACCGGCTCGGGCAGCTTCACCACCGATCAGGTCGGCCCGGCTCCGGAAGGCTGCGGCGCGCTCGCCACCGACGCCCGCGCGTTCATCACCGATGACGCACCGGGCGGCGCCGTGCCGACGAACGACTGGTGGTCCTCGCTGTCGTTCAAGAAGTTCAACTGCTCGATGAGCGAGCCGCTGCACGCGCACCCGCTCTCGTACAAGCCGTCCCCCGGTGGCATGGGCTTCTCATACACCCAGACCCCGACGCTCTACGGCACGCCCGGCGGCATCGGAGAGTTCCACTTTCCGTACCAGCAGGACCTCATCATCGGGGTCGAGGGCATGAACGCCCCCGTCGTCGAGGTCGCCGACTGGTCCGACTGGACGGTCACCCCGTCGTGGACGGACGGCACGCGCTCGATGACCGCCACGATCGGGCACGGCATGCCGTTCACCTGGTTCGAGATGGAGGGCGGCGACGCCCTCATCAGCGGCGCCGCGGATCTGCGCGTCTGGCTCACCGACGGCGAGCGCGTCGGATTCTCGGCCGGCGGCGCTGACTACGTCGCCTTCGCCCCCTCGGGATCGACCTGGACCACCGGTGGCGGGACGCTGAAGAGCTCCCTCGCCGGCGCGGGCTACCTGTCGGTCGCCGTCCTGCCCACCGCTCCCGGCGACACCGACGACACCCGCACCGCGTACGCGGACGACTACGCACCGTACGCCTACGCCCAGGTCGTCGGCACCCGCGCGGACTACGCGTACGACGAGGCCACGCGGAACGTCCGCACGGTCTACTCGTTCGAGACGGTCGCCCGCGAGGGCACCGACCGCGGCACCGTGGTCGCCCTCTACCCGCACCAGAGCGCCTACCTCGCCGGAGCCACCGGCGACGGGCCCTCCGCGGGTGCGGCATCCGACCGTGACTTCGTCTCCGCGCGCGGCGCGATGACGACGCTGGTCGGAGCGACCTCCTTCACCACCGACACGCCGTTCACGGGCGTGCTCCCCGAACTCCCGGCGATCGCGACCGCGGAGGGCGACGCCAACGCACGCCTGGACGCGCTGCTGGATGCCGAGGCCGCCGACCCGATGAGCATCGACGCCGACGACACCTACTGGACGGGCAAGGCCCTCGGCCGCGCGGTGCGCATCGTCGAGATCGCCGATCAGCTCGACCGGACCGCCGTCCGCGACACCGCGCTCGCCCAGATCGAGGAGACGCTCACCGACTGGTTCACCGCCGATCCCGGCGAGACCGAGCAGGTGTTCGCCTACAACGAGAACTGGGGCACTCTGGTCGGGTTCCCCGCGTCGTACGGTTCGGACAAGGAACTCAACGATCACCACTTCCACTACGGCTACTACATCCTCGCGGCCGCGACCCTCGCGCGCTTCGACCCGCAGTGGGCCGAGGACGAGGCGTACGGCGCCATGGTGGACGAGCTCATCGCCGACGCCAACGGCTTCGACCGGGACGACACCCGCTACCCGTACATGCGCGACTTCGACATCTACGCCGGTCACGACTGGGCGTCGGGTCACGGGTCGTTCGTGAACGGCAACAACCAGGAGTCCAGCTCCGAGGGTCAGAACTTCGCGAACGGGCTGATCCAGTGGGGTCTGGCCACCGGCGACACCGAGACGAGGGATGCCGGCATCTACCTCTATGCGACGCAGTCCGCGGCGATCCAGCAGTACTGGTTCGACGAGGCCGGCGCGATGCCGGACGGATTCGGGCACTCCACGGTCGGCATGATCTGGGGCAGCGGCGGCGCGTACGCCACCTGGTTCAGCGCCGAGGCGGAGATGATCCAGGGCATCAACACCCTGCCGATCACGGGCGGACACCTCTACCTCGGACTCCGTCCGGACGACGTGGTGGAGAACTTCGACGAGATGGTCACCGTGAACCGCGGCAACCCGACGGTCTGGCAAGACATCCTGTGGTCCTACCTCGCCCTCGGCGACGGCGACCGCGCCCTGGCGGAGCTCGACGGCGACCGCGAGTACCCCGCGGAAGAGGGCGAAAGCCGCGCCCACACCTACCACTGGATCGCGAACCTCGCCACGCTCGGAACGCTGGACACCACCGTCACCGCCGACCACCCGAACGCCGCGGTGTTCGTCAAGGACGGCGCGCGGACCTACACCGCCGCCAACGTCACCGGCGAGGCGCTGCGGGTGACCTTCTCGGACGGCACCGTGCTCGACGTCGCCGCGGGTCAGACCGCCGCGACGGGTGCGCACACCTTCACCGGCGGCGGCGCCCCGTCGGGCACCGAGGATCCGGGAACCCCCACCGAGCCCCCGGCTCCGGCGGCGACCGTGCTCCACCTCGGCGCAGACGGATTCACCACCACCCCCGGAACCGGTGTCGGTGAGATCGGCGCACGCGTCGGTGCCGACGCGGTGGGCGACGCCTCCACGGGGTACGTCGTGACCGCGGAGAACCTTACGGGTCGCTTCGGCGGACTCCGCACGAGCTTCGATCTGGGCATCGATGCCGGCGAAGGCGTCGGCAACGGCACCCGCGCGCGGGTCTCGTACGACCTCGAGGGCGACGGCGAGTGGGATCGCGTGGAGACCTACGGATACTTCGCGACCGACCCGCTGGTCGGCTTCGAGAGGTACACCTCGACGAACCGACCGATCGAGACCGCAGACGGCACCCTCGGGAACATGGACGGCGGATCGATCAAGCTCGAGATCTGGAACGTGCTCGGGATGTCGCCCTCGACCGTGGACTTCGCCACCTCGACGCTCCGCGTGCCGTTCGGCGAGCTGCGCGTGGACGACGGAACGGACCCGGGAGATGGAACCGACCCCGGTGATGGGACGGACCCGGGCGACGGGACGGACCCGGGCGACGGGACCGACCCGGGCGATGGGACGGACCCGGGCGACGGCACCGACCCCGGCGACGGCACCGACCCGGGCGACGGCACGGACCCGGGCACCGATCCGGGTGACGGGACCGACCCCGGCGACGGCACCGAACCCGGCGACGGAACCGACCCCGGCACCACGCCCGGTGACGGGACCGACCCGGGAACCGGAACGGGCACCACTCCGGGTGCCGGTTCCGGAACGGGCACCGGCACCACGCCCGTGTCGACCACACCGGGAGGCTCCCTCGCGGTGACCGGCGTGACCGCGCCGTGGGGCGTCGCCCTCGGCGCAGCCCTGGCGGCCGCACTCGGCGGTCTCCTCCTCGTCACCCGCCGGAGCACTCTGCGCCCCGGTCGCTGACGCGAGAAACACCTCGGCCCCCTCACCGCGATGGTGAGGGGGCCGAGGTGTTTCCGGCAGAGCGCGTCAGCGCGCGATGACCGGCAGCGGAACCACCATGCGCGAGTCCTCGTAGCCCGACGCGCCGGTGAACGACACCCGCAGCAGGTGCAGTCCGCGCGACAGCGGCGGCAGGGTCACGCGGAAGCGGCCGTTGGTGTCGGCCGTCACTGCGACGGTCGCCACGGTCTTCCCCGCGTCGGTGATCGTCACCGTACCGACGGGCGCGGTCCGGTCGCGCGCGAAGACCGCGCCGCTGACCGAGACGGCCTTGCCGACGGGGACGACGAACCGATCCGGCACCGCCACGACGGTCGTGGCGACCGGCACGATCTCCGCCTCGGTGAGCACCGCGACCGAGCGCGCGGGCACCGTCACCGTTCCCGAGGCGGCATCCCACGTCGTGGTCTTCACCACCGGGTCGGCGCCGTTCGCGAGCGCCGGAGTCAGGGCGAAGTCCCGACCGGCGAGCGCGTCGACGGTCTGGGTGACCGGCTCCGGCGAGGCGTTGAAGACCACCAGCGCCCCGGCGAGCTCGTCATCGACTCCGGCGCCGATCCGGTCGTCGATCACCATCGTGATGACGCCGGGTGCGGCATCCGCTCCCCCACCGGGGAACGAGACCTTCTCGGTGATGAGATCCGCCGACCCGAGACGCAGGAGTCCGACCTCCGACCGCACCCGCAGGAGGTCCAGCGCCGCCGACTCCGCCGCGGCGATGTCGGATGCCGCGGGCTTCAGTGCCGGGTTCGCCAGGAGCGGCGCCATCAGCGGCCACTTCTCCTCGTTGTCGGTGCGAGGGGGCAGACCCGACCCGAAGGTCGACTCGGTCCCGGTCCAGTCGATCCGGTTGAACCAGTCGCCGGAGTTGTAGCTGTTGCGATCGAGCGACTTCGAGCGCAGCAGCTCCGTGCCGGCGTGCCAGAACGCGGGCGTCTGCGCCAGAGCGACGGTCGCGAGCGAGACGGTGTTCATCCGCACCCGGTCGGCCATCGAGGTCTCCACCGGCAGCTTCAGCACCGACAGGTCGTAGAGCGTCTCGTTGTCGTGCGCGTCGACGTAGGTGATCACTTCGTCCGGCTGGTCGGCGTAGCCGGCGGCCGAGCCGTTGTAGTCGACGTCGTCGCCCCGCTTCACGGACCCGTCGGATGCCGTGAACGTGAAGTCGCGGAGGTTCCCGGCGAGCCCGAGCTTGACGAGGTCGGTCTGCTGACCGAGCGTGCGGTCGGCCGGGTCGACGGGCGACCCGTTGGGATCCGTACCGAGGCCGGTGCCGAAGCCCTGGTCGAGCGTCGACGAGCCGTCGACCGGGCTGCCGCCGTGCACACCGTCGCGGAGACGGTCGTTGAACGTGCCGATGCCGGTGCCGCCGAGCTGCCCTTGCGTGGCCTGCTCGAACAGGGCGTTGTCGGCCACCTCGCCGAAGTTCCAGCCCTCGCCGTAGAGGTAGACGCTCTTCCCGTCGACGCCGTCCTTCTTCAGCGTCAACTCGTCCAGCGCAGCGCGCACGGCGAGCATGTTGTCGCGCGAGTGGTGCCCCATGAGGTCGAAGCGGAATCCGTCGACCTTGTAGTCGCGCGCCCACATGACGACCGCGTCCACCATGAGCTTCTCAGCGACCTCGTGCTCGGTGGCGACGTTCTCGCAGCAGGTCGAGGTCTCCACGCCGCCCGCCGCGTTCAGGCGGTGGTAGTAGCCGGGGACGACGCGGTCGAGGACCGAGCGCTCGCCCTGACCCGACTGGGCGGTGTGGTTGTAGACCTGGTCGAGCACGACCTGCAGACCCGTGGCGTGCAGGGCCCCGACCATGTCGCGGAACTCCGCCACGCGCGCCCCTCCCTCGGGATCGGTCGCGTACGACCCCTCCGGTGCGAAGAAGTGGAACGGGTCGTAGCCCCAGTTGAAGCCGTCGGCGTCGCGGACGGCGTCGATGCAGGCCTGCTGCCGGTCGGAGTCCGGCGCGAACGACGCGAGGTCGCAGTCGGGCACGGCCTGCGCGGCACGGTCCTCCTCGATCGTGGCGATGTCGAACGAGGGCAGGAGGTGCACGGTGTTGATCCCGGCATCCGCCAGCTCGGCGAGCTGGGTCATTCCGGCACTCCCGGCCCGCGTGAACGCCCGGTACGTGCCGCGCTCGTCCTCGGGGACGGTGGTGTCGGTGATCGAGAAGTCGCGGATGTGCAGCTCGTAGATCGCGCGGTCCACGGGGCGGTCGATCTTCGGCGCCGCCGTCTTCTCCCACGCCTTCGGCCGGAAGGCCTTGTCGGCCAGGTCGATCGCGACCGAGCGCTCGGAGTTCGTCGTGAGGGCCACCGAGGAGGGGTCGGTGACGAGGTTCGTCTCGATCGCCCCGGTCGTCGGGGCGTAGACCACGACCTCCCACAGGTACTCGTCGCCGCGGAGCTTCGCTCCACCCTCGACAGTCCAGGATCCGGATGCCGCGTCCCGCCGCGCCTCGTGCCGCACGGGGTCGCCGGTGGACCCGGCATCCCATGTCAGGAGGGTCGCGGACTGCGCCGTGGGGGCCCAGAGGCGGAACGTGGGCTTCTTCCCGGAGAACGTCACCCCGAGCGGCAGGTCGCGCACCGCATCCGCATAGAGGTCGTCGAGGACGCCCGGGATCTGGATGCCGGTGAACGCCGACACCGCGCCGTTCGCGGTCCGCTGGGCGAGGGCGAGCTGCCCCGTCAGGAGGTCGGCGACGGTCTCGCGATCGACGTCGTCCAGCCGCAGCGCGGTGTACGCGGCGAGCGCCGGGAACCGGGAGCGCTGCTCTTCGGTGAGGCCGCCGTCGATCACCGAGAGCGCGAGGGGGTCGCCCCCGCGGATCTCGGCGCCTTCGAGCGAGAGACCGGCATCCGCCGATCCGTACAGCTCCCACACGGCACCCGCCGCCGCGGACCCGAGGTCGCTCGGCACGGCGATCGTGGCCTGGTCGATCCAGTGGGCGCGGAGCTCGCCGAGTCCGTCGACCGCGCTGTCGGTGGAGCGGACAGTGAGGCGATGCGAGGCGATGTCGTAGCGGAACGTGGTGACCTTCCCTTCGGTGGCGCGGAAGGTGATGTTCGAGCCGCCGGGGGCGCCGTCCGCGCCGTAATTCTCGTCCCAGCCGCGGTCGTGTGCGACCTTGACCTCGTACGAGCCGGTCGGCAGGTCGTCGGTGGTGAACTGGAAGACGCCGTCGCCGTCGCGGTCGAACATCATGCTCGCCAGGCACGCCGGCGACCAGTCGGCCGGGCAGCCGAGCTCGCTCTGGAACGAGCCGGGGAGGGTGATGACGGGGCCGTCCGCGGTGGAGGTGACGTTCTTGGTGCGCGGGTCGAAGAAGAACTCGATCGGTCCGCCCGCGTGGGCGAGGGTGATGTTCGGGCCGTTGAGGACGCCACCGGCGCCGTAGTTCTCGTCCCAGCTCTTCTCGGTGGCGATCTTGTACTCGTAGTCGCCGGCCGCCAGGTCGTCGAGGCGCAACGTCCAGATGCCGTCGACCTGGATCATCTGCACCGCGTCGCACCCCGGCTGCCAGTCGTCCGGGCATCCGGCCTCGCTGTTGAGGCTTCCGGGAACACTGACCGCGCCGTAGACGGTCGGCTCCTGCGGCTCGATCTCCCCGGGGCCCTCGGGCTCCTCCTCGACGACGCCGAGGTCGACGCGGTTGCCGACCGAGGCGTAGGTCGATGCGGCCGACCGCGCACCCGCGGCATCCGTCGACACCGCGCGGTACTCGATGAGCGTTCCGGGAGCGAGGTCGTCGACGTCGTGGAACACGCGCGGGTCGACGTCCTCGGCCACGCCGAGCGGCTGCCAGTCGTCGCCGCCGACGACGCGCCACGCGAACGCGGTCTGACGCCACGCGTCATCCGCGGAGGCGGCGATCGGGGCGCTTCCGGAGAGACCGGCCCCCGCGGTGGGGACCGACACCGTCAGCGGCGCGGCCTCGGCCGGTGCCGACACGGTGCGATCGGCCTGCCAGACCACGGCGGACAGCGGCGGCACGGTCACCGACACCCCGGCGGCGGCATCCGTCGCGAGAGCCTCGGCGTCGCCGTAGACCGGGGCGTAGGAGGCGTCCGCGGTCAGGGTCGACAGGGCGACGGATACCTCGGTCGTGGCGTTGTTGATCGCGACGAGGTACTCGACGCGCTCGGTCGGGTCGACGCGGGAGAACGCGTAGATCCCCGCGGCGTCGTCGGCGTGACGCTCGACCTGCGCACCGGTGGTGAGGGTCGGATGCTCGGCCCGCAGCTGCGAGAGCGCCGCGATGTCGGTGTAGAGCGGAGCCTCCGTGTCGTAGCGGTCCTGCGCGCCGACGGTCTCGCCCGTCACGAGTGACTGCTCGGTGTACTCGGCGACCTGGCTGGCGAAGAGCGACTGGCGCGCGGCTCGGTCGCCGCCGTTGCCGGCGAAGCCCTGCTCGTCGCCGTAGTAGATCACCGGCTGGCCGCGGGTGAGGAACATCAGCTCGTGCGCGAGACGGTCGCGCTGGAGCACGTCGCCCTTGCCGCTGAGGAAGTGTCCGATGCGGCCCATGTCGTGATTGCCGAGGAAGGTCGGCAGGGCCGTCGCGGAGGAATCCGGGGTCGTGTAGCGGTCATCGCCCGCGAAGAGCGTCGACAGGCCCGTGGGCTTGCCGCCGCCGGCGAAGGAGGAGGCCGCGCCCTGGAAGGCGAAGTCGAGGACGGAGTTCATGTCGGTGCCGCGGACGTAGGGCGCGAGCTTGGCGGGGTCTCCGTCGTACACCTCGCCGAACATGAAGAAGTCGGGCTTGCCCTGCGCACGGGCGTAGTCCAGGACCTCGGTGGTCCAGGTCTCCCAGAACTCGGTGTTGACGTGCTTGACGGTGTCGATGCGGAACCCGTCGATGCCGAGGTCGACCCAGTCCTGATACACCTCCACGAAGCCGTTCACCACGGTGGGGTGCTCGGTCATGAGGTCGTCGAGACCGACGAAGTCGCCGTAGGTGACCGACTCCCCCGCCCAGGTCGAGTCGCCGCGGTTGTGGTACAGCGTCGGGTCGTTGAGCCACGCCGGGACCTTGACCTCCGCCTCCTCCGGCGCGATGACGGGGGTGTACGGGAACGAGGTCGCGGGGTCGAGCGCGGGGAAGGAGTCGGTGCCCGCGTACGTCGCCGGGTCGAAGTCGTTGCCCTCGGCATCCCGGTACGGACGCGTCGCCTGATCGACGTACGAGTAGCGGCCCTCGGCGTAGGTGATGACGTCGGCGGTGTGGTTGGTGATGATGTCGAAGTAGACCTTGATGTCGCGCGCGTGGGCGTCCTCGATGAAGGCCGCGAGCTCCTCGTTGGTGCCGAGGTGCGGGTCGATGCGCGTGAAGTCCGTGATCCAGTAGCCGTGGTAGCCGGCCGAGGCGTCGGCCCCGACGCCCTGGACGGGCTTGTTCATGAAGCTGGGGGTCAGCCAGATCGCGCTCGTGCCGAGCCCCTCGATGTAGTCGAGGTTCTGGCGGAGACCGGCGATGTCACCGCCGTGGTAGAAGCCGGAATCCGACGGATCGAGGCCGGTGGCGAGGCGGTCGCCCTCGAAACCGCCGGTGTCGTTGGACGGGTCACCGTTGGCGAACCGGTCGGTCATGACGAAGTAGAACTGCTCCTCCGAGCCCGGCTGGCGGACCGGCTCGGCCACCAGCGCGTCGTCGGCGTCGGTGTAGTCGCCGTCCAGGGCGAGCGCCTCGACGCCGACCCGCTGAAGGTTCGCGTCGAAGACGAACCGGAGCTGGGCGGGGCCCGCGATCGTCAAGGGGATGTTCGCGTCGGTGCCGTCGAGCCCGTACGCCTCGTCCCAGGCGTCGTCGAACGCGACCTTGTACTCCCACGTACCGGCCGGGACCTCGAACTCTGCGGCGTACCGGCCGTCGTCGCCGGTCGGGGCGAGCTCGGTGGCGTCGCACTCGGGCTGCCAGTCGGCGCTGCAGCCGAGCTCGCTCTGCAGCGACCCGACGAGGGCGACGGTGCGGTCCGCGGCGGCGGCCGCGGGCGCGGCGATCGCGGGGACGGCGAGGGACGAAACCCCCGCGGTCAGGACGAGCGCGGCGGTCGCGAGGGAGGCGAGTGCGCGGCGCGCGCGCGAGGGGGTCGTCATCGACACAAAGACTCCTGGGGAGTGGTGGGAGCGGAACCGGCGGCACAGCCTCGTGCCTCCGGCTGGGAGTGACCGTATCCCGGCCTCGCACGCGAATGCAAGCGCTTACATCATGAGAAGCCTCTCATCCTGCGGTGTTCTCGCTCACATGCTCGTTCCCGTCCGCCACCCCGCAAACGCTTGCACTCCGGACTCGCTGCGCGGCGCCGCGGGCCGAACTCCTCTGATCCGGCGCCGTCCGGCCGGATTCGGCCTCCCTCCCGCCGCAACCCGGCGTTTCCGAGGAGTTCGGCACGGGCACCGGCGAACCCCCGGCCGCGGCGACGCGGGGGAGGATGGGGGGATGAGCGAGACCGACCGACCCCGCGCCGTCGTCGCCGGAGCGAGCGGCTTCATCGGCCGGGCCCTCGTGGCACACCTGCAGGGCGCCGGCTACGCCGTGCAGACGATCGGCCGCTCCGGACCCGTGACGTGGGCGGATCCGGCGGCGGTCGCCCGCGCCGTCGACGGCGCCGAGATCCTCGTCAACCTCGCCGGGAAGTCGGTGAACTGCCGGTACACCGACGCGAACCGGGACGAGATCCTCCGCTCGAGGGTCGAGACGACCAGCGCGCTCCACGACGCGGTGGTCGCGGCATCCGATCCTCCGCGTGTGTGGTTGAACGCCTCCACCGGCACGATCTACCGGCACGCGATGGACCGCCCGCAGACCGAGGAGGACGGAGAGCTCGGCACCGGATTCTCGGTGGATGTCGGTCGGGAATGGGAGCGGGCGTTCTTCGCCGACGACCTGCCGGCGACCCGGCGGGTCGCCCTTCGGATGGCGATCGTCCTCGGCGACGGCCCGGCGACCGCGCTGCTCCTGCGCCTCGCGCGCCTCGGTGTCGGCGGTCCGCAGATCGACGGCTGGTGGTTCCCGCACCGACGCTACCGCGGCATCGGCGAATCCCCCTCCGGCGGCTCCGGATTCACGTGGCGCCGCACCCGCGGGCGCCAGCGGTTCAGCTGGATCCATCTCGACGACGTCCTCGGCGCGATCGACCTCCTCATCGACCGCGACGACATCGCCGGGCCCGTGAACCTCACGAGCCCCCGCCCGAGCGACAACCGCACCCTCATGCGCGAGCTCCGCCGGGCCGTCGGGATGCCGATCGGGATCCCCGCCTGCCGGTTCATGCTCGAACCGGCGATGTGGGTGCTGCGCACAGAGCCCGAGCTCGTCCTCAAGAGCCGCTGGACGCTCCCGGGGGTACTCGAGCGCGCGGGCTACCGGTTCCGGCATCCACATCTCCGCGCGGCGATCGCCGACGTCGCGCGGACCGGCAGCACCACCCGGGGCGACGTCGTCACCTGACGGCCCCCGCTCGTTCACCCGCTCGACACCCCTGCCCCGTAGGACGGGACGGCGCCTCATCGCGCCCTTCCCGACGCACGAACGAGCAGAGGATCTTTCCCGAGATGAAGACACCGAGACGGGCCGGAGCGCTCGCCGCGGCCACCGCCGTCACCGCCACACTGGCCCTCGCCCCCGCGGGGGTCGCCACCGCCGGGATCGTCGCCGATCCCATCACGTACAGCGCAGACGACGCCGCGCTGACCCTCACCCCCGTCGGCTCGTACGAGAGCGGCGTGTTCGACGCCTCGGCCGCCGAGATCGTCAAGGCCTACGGCGATCGCCTGTTCGTCGTCAACGCCCAGGCCGGCGCGGTCGACGTGCTCGACTACGCCGACCCGACCGCACCCGCCAAGGTGCACACCCTGACCTCCGCCGGCGTCGCCAACTCGATCGCCATCCGCGAGGACGGCCTCGGCGTCGTCGCGTTCGAGGCGCCCACGAAGACGGATGCCGGAACCCTGGTGTTCTTCGACGCGAACGCCGCCACCCCGAGCGTCCTCGGAACGGTCACGGTCGGGGCGCTCCCCGACATGGTCGCGATCTCGGCCGACGGCGCGTACGCCGTCGTCGCGAACGAGGGCGAGCCGGCCGACGACTTCTCCGCCGACCCCGAGGGCTCGGTCGGCATCGTCGCCCTGCCCGGCACCGTGGCCGCTCCCGCGCAGGAGGCTGTCCGCACCGCCACCTTCCACGCATTCGAGGAGGGTGGGTCCAAGCCCCTCCCCGAGGACGTCCGCGTGTTCGGTCCCGCCCCCGAGGCGGACTTCCCGGTCTCGCGCAACCTCGAGCCGGAGTACGTCACCATCTCCGGCACGACCGCGTACGTCGCCCTGCAGGAGGCCAATGCCGTCGCGGTGGTCGACATCGCCGCCGCCGAGGTCACCGACATCCTGCCCCTCGGGTTCCAGGACCACGGTGTCGTCCCGCTCGACCCGAGCGACCGCGACCCCCGCGATGCGCCGACCTACAACCCGCGTACCTTCGCGGGCCTGAAGGGCATCTACATGCCCGACGGCATGGAGTCTTACCAGGCCGGCGGTCAGACCTACCTCGTCACCGCGAACGAAGGCGACGCCCGCGAGTGGGGAGACTACGTCGAGCCGGTCCGCGCGAAGGACCTCGCCGCCGACGGCCTGGGCCCGGTCTGCGCCGACAGCCCCCTCGCCGGCCTTCTCGGCGACGCCGATCTCGGACGCCTCAATGTCACCCGGGAGAACGGCTTCGACGAGGCCGCGGGCTGCTACGACGAGCTGTACGCGTTCGGGTCACGCTCGTTCTCGATCTGGTCGACCGACGGCACGCAGGTGTTCGACTCGGGTAACGACTTCGAGGAGATCACCCACGCCGCCGCGCCCGACTTCTTCAACTCC
The DNA here is from genome assembly GCF_031625015.1 of Microbacterium aurantiacum. Lineage (NCBI taxonomy): Bacteria > Bacillati > Actinomycetota > Actinomycetes > Micrococcales > Microbacteriaceae > Microbacterium > Microbacterium aurantiacum. Next base: position 1,268,759 of record NZ_JAHWXH010000001.1, on the reverse strand, counting down.
AACCACTCGGAGTCGAACCTCGAGGGCCGCAGCGACGACAAGGGTCCCGAGCCGGAGAACCTCGCCATCGGCGAGGTCGACGGGCGCACCTACGCCTTCATCGGCTTCGAGCGCGTGGGCGGTATCGCCGTGTACGACATCACCGACCCCGCGGCATCCGTCTTCGTCACCTACCTCAACAATCGCGACTTCTCGGTCTCGGTCGAGGACGGCGGAGCCCTGGCGGATGCCGGTGACCTCGGCGCCGAGGGCGTGGAGTTCATCCCGGCCGACGCATCGCCGACGGGCGAGCCGATGATCGCCGTCGCCAACGAGGTCTCGGGGACCGTCACCCTCTTCGCGATCGGCGCGGGGTCGTCGACCACCGACATCCAGGTGCTGACGATCAACGATTTCCACGGCCGCATCGAGCAGAACCTCGGCAACGGCGAGGCGGGCGCGGCGGTCATCGCCGGCGCGATCGACGCGTTCGAGGCGGAGAACCCGAACACGCTGTTCGTCTCCTCCGGCGACAACATCGGCGCCTCGACCTTCACGTCGTTCATCCAGCAGGACGACCCGACGATCGACGCGCTCGTTGCGGCAGGGCTCGACCTCGGCGCCGTGGGCAACCACGAGTTCGACCGCGGTTTCGCCGACCTCACCGACCGCGTCCTGCCGCGCTACGGCGACGACGTCTTCGGTCTGGGTGCGAACGTGTACGAGGCCGGCACCACCACCCCGGCGCTGCCGGAGTACACGGTGCGTGAGGTCGACGGCGTGCGCGTGGCCTTCATCGGCACCGTCACCCCCGACACCGCGACGATGGTGAGCCCCACCGGGGTCGCCGACATCTAGTTCGGCGACCAGCTCGAGGCCGCGAACCGTGTGGCGGCGGAGCTCACCTCCGCCGATGCGGCCGATGTCATCATCCTGCTCACCCACGACGGCGCCCCGACCTCGGACTGCGCGACGCTGGCGCAGGGCGACTCGGACTACGCCGCGCTCGTGAACGGCGCATCGGCGGAGATCGACGCCATCGTCTCGGGCCACACGCACCAGACGTACGCGTGCGAGGTGCCCGTGAACGGCGTCGCCGGCACGGAGCGCGCGGTCCTTCAGGCGAACCAGTACGGCACGACCCTCGGCAAGCTCGACATCTCGGTGGATGCCGAGACGAAGGAGCTGGTCTCGGTGTCGGGTGCGACCGTTCCGCTCGTCGTCGACGGGGTCGCGGCATTCCCCGCCGACCCGGCGGTGGGCGCGATCGTCGCCGCGGCGGTCGAGGTCGCCGAGGTCGAGGGCTCGGTCGAGGTCGGGGCGGTCAGCGCCGACATCCTCCGCGGTGGCACTCCTCCGGGAGATGACCGCGGCGTGGAGTCGACGCTCGGCAACCTGGTGGCCGACATGTACCTGTGGGCGACATCCAACGACGCGTACGCGGGGACGCCGGCCCAGATCGGCCTGATGAACCCGGGCGGACTCCGCGCCGACCTGCTCTTCGGGACCGACGGCACCCAGACCTACCGTGACGTGGCGAACGTGCAGCCCTTCGCCAACACGCTGGTCACCGTCACCCTCACCGGAGCACAGCTGAAGGCCGTGCTCGAGGAGCAGTGGCAGCCCGCGGGCTCGTCGCGTCCGAAGCTCCACCTCGGCGTCTCGGAGGGCTTCTCGTACGCGTACGACCCCGAGGCGGCATCCGGCGAGCGCGTCCTGTCGATGACGCTCGACGGGGCGGAGATCGCCGCGGCCGACGAGGTCACCGTCGTCACCAACTCGTTCATCGCGGCCGGCGGCGACAACTTCTTCACCTTCGCCGAGGGCATCGACCGCACCGACACGGGGCAGGTCGACCTGGTCGCGACCGTGGAGTACTTCGAGGCCTTCGACGTCGTCGACCCGGCACCGCTCGGCCGTGCGGTCGTCGCGGATGCCGTCACTCCGACGCCGACCCCGACGCCGACCGATCCGGGCACGACCCCGGGCGCCGGCACGGGCGGCACCGGCTCCGGCTCCGGCTCGGGCTCGGGCGGCGACCTCGCCGTCACCGGTGTGGAGCTGCCGTGGGGCATCGCCCTCGCCGCCGCCGTCATGGCGACCCTCGGTGGCCTGCTCGTCGTGACGCGCCGGAGCGTGCGTCCGGGAGCCTGACCCGCCTCCGACGTCGACGCCCCGGGATCGCTTGCGCGGTCTCGGGGCGTCGCGTTCGTCAGAGCCGTTCGATGATCGTGGCGTTCGCGAGCCCGCCACCCTCGCACATCGTCTGCAGACCGTAGCGTCCGCCGGTGGCCTCGAGGTGGGCCAGCATCGTGCCGAGGAGCCGGGTGCCGGAGGCCCCGACGGCGTGACCGAGGGCGATCGCGCCGCCCCACGGGTTCAGGCGCGCGGGATCGGCGTCGAGCTCGCGCTGCCACGCGAGCGGCACGGAGGCGAAGGCCTCGTTCACCTCGTACACGTCGATGTCCGACAGCGTCAGGCCGGAGCGCTCCAGGATGCGGCGGGTCGCCGGGATCGGCCCGGTGAGCATCATCAGCGGATCGTCTCCGACGACGGCGAAGGAGTGGAAGCGGGCCCGCGGGGTCAGGCCGAGGGCGAGCGCGCGCTGCTCGGACATCAGCAGGACCGCGGATGCGGCATCCGTCAGCGGCGAGGAGTTCCCCGCCGTGACGTGCCAGCCGATCTCGGGGAAGCGCGCGGCCATCTCGTCCGTGCGGAATGCCGCGGGGAGGCCGGCGAGGGTGGCGGCGGTCGTCCCGGGCCGCACCGTCTCGTCACCGTCGATGACGCCGCGGTCCGTGGCGACGGGGAGCACCTCGCCGTCGAAGCGCCAGGCCGCCCACGCGCGCGCGGCCCGTGCATGCGACTGCGCGGCATAGCCGTCGAGCTCGTCGCGGCCCAACCCCCAGCGCGCCGCGATGAGCTCGGCGGCGACGCCCTGATTCACCAGACCCTCCGGATAGCGGCGTCGGATCCCCTCCGGCGGCGTCGCCCCCGCGGTCGACGACCCGAGCGGCACGCGGCTCATCGACTCGACCCCGCCGGCGATGACGACGTCGTAGGCGCCCGCGATGATGCCCTGCGCGGCGAAGTGCACCGCCTGCTGACTCGATCCGCACTGCCGGTCGATCGTCGCCGCGGGCACGCGCTCATCGAACCCCGCGGCGAGCACGGCCTGCCGCGCGACGTTCATCGACTGGTCGCCGACCTGGCTGACGCATCCGAGAAGCACGTCCTCGACCTGGGCGGAGGCGATGCCGTTCCGCTCGAGCAGCCCCGACAGGACCCCCGCGGCGAGATCGACGGGGTGCACCCCGTGGAGCGCCCCGGAGGGCTTGCCCCGGCCGGCGGGGGTGCGGACGGCGTCGACGAGGACAGCGGTGCGGAGCATGCCCCCATCGTCGCTGAGCGGCGCGCGGACGTCCAGGCGCTCGGACAGACGGACCGAGCTCGGCCAGGATGGACCGCATGAACGCACGCGACCTGGTCCTCGCCGTCGATGTCGGGGGAACGAAGCTCGAGACGGCGATGGTGGATGCCGAGGGCGGCGTCATCGCCGGCACCCGCCATCGCGCCCCGACGGGCCCGGCGACGGATGCCGCCTCCCTCGACGCCGCCCTCCGGGACGCGATCGCGCGGACCCTGGCGTCCTCGCCCACCGCGCCGGTGGCCGCCGGGATCGGCACCGCCGGGCCGGTGGACCTCCCCGCCGGCACGACGAGCCCGCTGAACCTGCCCCGAGCCGCGGAGTTCCCGATCGTGCGGACCGTCGCCGCGGCATCCGGCGTCTCCGACCTCACCCTGCGGCTCGACGGCGCGTGCATCGCGCTCGCCGAGACGTGGGTGGGCGCCGCCCGGGGCGCCTCGGACGCGCTCGTGTTCGTCGTCTCCACCGGGATCGGCGGAGGCATCCTCAGCGGCGGCCGGCTGCTCGCGGGCGGTACGGGCAACGCCGGCCACCTCGGCCAGCTCGTGGTCGCGGCATCCGTCGACGACGCGGCGGGCCTCGACACCGCCGGCGGCGGCGCGGGATGGACCGCCGAGGGGCTCGGCTCGGGGCCGCACACCGTCGCGTGGGCGCGCCGGCAGGGCTGGACCGGAGACACCGGCGAAGACCTCGCCGCGGATGCCGCCGCCGGCGACGCGATCGCCCGCCGCGCCGTCGAACGGTCGGCGCGGGTCGTCGGCATCGCGGTGACGAACGTCGCGATGCTCCTCGACATCGACCTCGCGGTCGTCGGCGGCGGGTTCGCGCGCGTCAGCGCCGACTACACCGAACTCGTCGAGCGCTCCGCCCACGCGCACGCCGTGAACGCGTACGGCCGACGCGTGCGCGTCGTCCCCGCCGCCGCCGGAGCGGATGCCCCGCTCATCGGTGCCGCAGCCCTGCACTGGCGCGCCGACCTCCTCCGCTGAGCCCCCGCGCGGGCACCGCCACGCGCCGCCTCAGACGCGCGCGGCCCGGGTGACGGCGACATGCGCGTCGCACATCATCGCCAGGACGACGCACACCTCTTCGTTCATCGCACGCGCCAAACGACGGGCCATCGCATGGAACGGTCGATCCCGCGTCATCGGAGCGACCGGCCCCAGCATGATCGACTGCTGCTGCGCTGCGGCATAGGCCTCGGCGAGGGCTCTTGTGAGCTTCTCGCGAGCCCTCCTCAATTGCGCGTCGATGCGCGCGAATTCCCTTCGAACCGCGACCCGCTCTTCGAACCAGTCCTCGATCTCCTCCCGCAGGTCGTCATCCAGGTCGAGCTGATCGACGTCGTCCTCGTTTTCGTACACGAGCCCTTCTCCTCTCATCGGCATGAGGGGAAGATAGAACAAAGCTACGATATCGGTGTGGCTGAGTGAACCTCTTATGCGGTCAAAGAGTCGATCCGTATGCGCTCGACGCTGCGGCGCCCGGGAGCACCGCGCGGGCACCGCTCAGCCGGCGGCTTCCTCGGGGCGCTCGGCGACCTCGACGTCCGCGGCATCCGGGACGTAGCCCTCGACGTGCCGCTCGGCGGGACCGACGTACTCCGACAGCGGGCGGATGAGGGCATTCGCCCCGAACTGCTCCATGACGTGAGCGGTCCACCCGGTCACGCGCGCGGCGACGAACAGCGGCGTGAAGGTGAGGGTGTCGAAGCCCATCAGCGCGTATGCCGGGCCCGAGGGGTAGTCGAGGTTGGGGTAGATCCCCTTCCGCGCGACGAACTCGGACTCGAGGGCGTCGTAGAGCTCGGCCACGTCGGGCCGCTCGTAGTGCTCGACGAGGGTGTCCAGCGCCGCCTTCATCGTCGGCACGCGCGAGTCGCCCCGCTTGTAGACGCGGTGCCCGAAGCCCATGATCTTGCGCTTGTTCTCGAGGGCGTCATCGAGCCAGGGCGAGACGTTCGCGGCCTCTCCGATCTCGTCGAAGACGTGCAGCACGGCCTCGTTGGCCCCACCGTGGAGCGGTCCCTTCAGAGCGCCGACGGCACCGACGACCGCGGAGTAGAGGTCGCTGAGAGTGGAGGCGATGACCCGCGCGGTGAAGGTCGAGGCGTTGAAGGAGTGCTCGGCGTAGAGGATCATCGACCGGTTGAACGCGTCGACGAGGACGTCGTCCGCCTCTTCACCGAACGTCATCCAGAGGAAGTTCGCCGCGTAGTCGAGGTCGTCGCGCGGAGCGATGATCTCCTGCCCGCGACGACGGCGCTGCCCGTACGCCACGACCGCCGGGAGGGCGGCGAACAGGCGGATGCTCCGCCGGAGGTTGTCCTCCGCGCTGCCGCTCGCCGCCAGCACCGACCCCGAGCCGGCGAGGTCCTGCGCACCCAGAAGGCTCACCGCGGTGCGCACCTCATCCATGGGGTGCGCGTCGACCGGCACCAGGTCGATCACGGCACGCACCTCGTCGGCGAGCGCCCGGTGCTCCCGCTCGGTCGCACGCAGGTCGGCCAGGGCCACGGCATCCGGGAGCTCCCCCGTCCACAGCAGGTGCGCGACCGCCTCGAACGGCTGCGTGGCCGCGAGCTCCTGCACGGGATACCCGCGGTACAGCAGCGAATTGGTCTCGGGGTTGACCTTCGAGATCGCGGTGACGTCGGCGACGACGCCCGCGAGCCCCTTCTTGATGTCGGTGGTGTCGGTCATCGTCTCTCCTCGCGGGTGCGGGTCTGTCGGGGTCAGCGCTCGACCTGGAACGTGAAGACGTCCTGGTCGAACCGGGTGTACTGCTCGTAGTCGACCAGGTCGTACAGGTCGGCGCGGTGCTGCATCTCGCCGAGGCGGGACGTGAGGTGCCCCTCGTCGGTCAGGGTCTCGAGGGCGCGGGATGCAGCCCCCATCGCCATCCGCAGGAGCGACACCGGCCAGATGACGATGTTCACTCCGACATCGCGCAGCTGGTCGACGGTGAAGAGTTCGCTCTTGCCGAACTCCGTCATGTTCGCCAGGATCGGCACGTCCACGGCGGCGCGGACGGCGGCGAACTCCTCGAGGGTGCGCATGGCCTCGGGGAAGATCGCGTCGGCTCCGGCATCCACCAGCGCCTTGGCCCGGTCGATGGCGGCATCCACCCCGTCGATCGCGCGCACGTCGGTGCGCGCCATGACGAGGAAGTTCTCATCGCGGCGGGCGTCGGCGGCGGCGCGGATGCGGCGGACCGCGGTGTCGAGATCGACGACGGACTTGCCGTCGAGGTGACCGCAGCGCTTGGGGTTCACCTGGTCTTCGATGTGCATGCCGGCGAGCCCGGCATCCTCCAGGGTCTGGATGGTGCGCGCCACGTTCATCGGCTCGCCGAAGCCGGTGTCGGCGTCGATGAGGGCCGGAAGGTCGGTCATCCGTGCGATCTGCTGCCCGCGCCCGGCGACTTCGGTGAGGGTCGTGAGCCCGATGTCGGGAAGCCCCAGGTCGGCGGACAGCACGGCGCCGGAGATATACACGCCCTCGAAGCCGTGGCGCTGGATGAGCTTCGCGCTCAGCGGGTTGAACGCGCCGGGGAAGCGGAGCAGCTCGCCCGAGGCGAGCCGCTCCCGCAGCACGCGGCGCTTCTCGGCCGCACTCGTCGCCGCGTACAGCATCAGCGGCCGCCCTCGAGTGAAGAACGCGTGCGCAACCGCAGGTCCGGGCCCCGCACCACACCGAAACACCCCGGATGTCCCGCGTTTCCGACGCCCGCGCCGCCGACCACCACCGCCCCGCCCATCAGAAGAGCCCCTTCGGTGCCGGAGCGGTGGCGAGGACCCCGGGGAGCGCGACGATCGACAGCTGCCGGACCTCGTCGACGCTCAGTTCCGGCAGCCGTTCGGCGAGGGCGAGGAACCGGTCGATCTCCTCCGGCGACAGGACGGGCTCGGCCAGCAGCCGGAACTTCGCGACGTAGTCGGCCCGCGCGAACGGGCGGGCGCCGAGCGGGTGGGCGTCGGCGACGGCGATCTCGTCCTCGATCACGGTGCCGTCGTTCAGCGTCACGACCACGCGACCGCCGAAGGCCTTCTCGTTCGGGTCTTCCGAGTGATACCGGCGCGTCCACTCCGCATCCTCGGCCGTGGTGATCTTGTGCCACAGCGCGACGGTGTCCTCACGGCCCGCGCGCTCCGGGGTGTACGAGTCGACGTGGTGCCAGCCGCCGTCCTGCAGGGCGACCGCGAAGATGTACGGGATCGAGTGGTCGAGGGTCTCGCGCGAGGCGGTCGGGTCGTACTTCTGCGGGTCGTTCGCGCCGGATCCGATGACATAGTGCGTGTGGTGCGAGGTGTGCAGCACGATCGAGGCGACGTCGGCGGGGTCGAAGGCGGCCTCCCCGTGCAGCTTCCGCGCCAGGTCGATCCACGCCTGCGCCTGGTACTCCGCCGAGTGCTCCTTCGTGTAAGAGTCCAGGATGCCGCGCTTGGACTCACCCTCAGCGGGCAGCGGCACCTCGTACGAGGCGTCGGGACCGTCGAGCATCCAGGCGATGACCCCGTCCTCGCCTTCGTAGATCGGCGACGGGCTGGTCTCGCCGCGCATCGCGCGGTCGACGGCTTCGATCGCCATCTTCCCGGCGAAGGCGGGGGCGTGCGCCTTCCAGGTCGAGATCTCGCCCTTACGCGACTGGCGCGTTGCGGTGGTGGTGTGCAGCGCCTGCCCGACGGCCTGGTAGATCGTCTCGACGGGAAGACCGAGGAGCGTGCCGATCCCGGCCGCGGCCGAGGGCCCGAGGTGCGCGACGTGGTCGATCTTGTGCTTGTGCAGGCAGATCGCCCGAACGAGGTCGATCTGGATCTCGTATCCGGTGGCGAGTCCGCGCACGAGCGCGGCACCGTCGACACCGACATGCTGGGCGACCGCGAGGATCGGAGGGATGTTGTCGCCGGGGTGCGAGTAATCCGCCGCGAGGAAGGTGTCGTGGTAGTCGAGCTCGCGCACCGCCACGCCGTTGGCCCATGCCGCCCACTCGGGCGACGTGCGGCGCTCGAGCGCGCAGCCGAAGACGGTGGCGCCGGATCCGCCGACCGACACGGCGTGGTCGAGGGCCTGCTGTCGGGCGGCGCTCACCGGCGCGCGTCGCAGCGATGCCGCGGCGACGGCGGCGTTGTCGATGACGCGGTTGATGATCATCTCGGTCACGTCGTCGTCGACGCCGACGGGGTCGGCGGCGATCTCGGCGATGCGCCACGCGAGCTGCCCCTCGCGGGGGAGGTGCTCGTCGCTGCGGTGGACGCGGAGGTGGTGCGTGACGGTCATGGCGTGCCTTTCACGGGGGCGGGGTCGGCGGAGAGCGCGGTCAGCACGCTCGTCAGGGCGTGGTGGAGGTGCAGGTGGGTGGCATGGGCGGCGAGTTCGGGGTCGCCGGCCGCGATGGCGTCGGCGATGACCCGATGTTCGGCGACGGATGCCGCGAGACGCTCGGGGTTGTCGCGGGCGAGGCGGCGCACGCGTCCGAGGTGCGTGCGGACGGTCCGGAGGGCCGCGGTCAGGTAGTCGTTGGCGGCGGCGGCATCCACCGCCGCGTCGAACCGGGCGATGAGGGCGTAGTAGTCCTCGAGGCGATCGAGGTCGACGCGGGCGAAGGCGTCCGCGAGGCCGGCGAACGTCCCGTCGTCGGGACGGGAGGCGGCCAGGCGTGCGGCGGTCTCCTCGAGCGCACGCCGGACGGTGAATAGGTGACGGATGTCGTCCGCGTCGATCGGTGCGACCACCGTGACTCGCGGGGACTGCTGGACGAGCAGACCGTCGGCGGCGAGCCGGCCGAGGGCCTCCCTCAGCGGCGTCCGGCTGACACCGAGACGGGCGGCTTGGTCCGTTTCGGAGAGGACGGCGCCGGGCGCGAGCGAACCGGCCTGGATCTCCTCCAGGAGCTCGCGGTACGCGCGATCGCTCGCTCTCATGCCGCTTCCCACCCCACGTCGCCAGTGTATACACACGGCGCGATAGCGCGCGACGCTGCGTGCCAGATTTCCGACAGCGTATACATCGCGTCACCCGTCTTCGCCGAGCGTGTGCAGCAGCGCGTCGAGCGCCGGCCGCTGACCCGCAGACAGCAGATCTCGCGCCTCAGCGACCGGAGCCCAGGCGACGCGGTCCACCTCGGGGAACGAGCGCCGCTCCCCCGATCTCGGCGGCCACTCCATCTCGAACTCGCCGAAGACCGGGTTCGTCACGTCGAGATCCGCCTCCACCGCGAAGAAACGGAGCACCTTCCGGGATGCCGTGATCGGGGGGAGGGCGACCATCGGCCCCGCCGGCGGTGCGAGCCCCAGCTCCTCGCGGAACTCCCGTCGGGCGGCATCCGCCGCCTCCTCCTCGGCGGGGTTGAACTCGCCCTTGGGGAACGTCCACGATCCGGCATCCTTCCGGGCCCAGAACGGTCCGCCCATGTGCGCGACCAGCACCTCGCGCCCGTCCGCGCCGCGACGGTGGACGATGAGCCCCGCACTGGTGACCGGCATCCCTCGATGATGGCACCAGCCCCTACGCTGGGGGCGTGCCCGACGACATCGCGAACGCACCGGCCGGCCGCTTCCGCGGCGAAACCCTCCCGAGCGGAGCACGCGTCTGGCGCGGCATCCGCTACGCCGAGCCCCCGACCGGCGACGCCCGGTGGCGGGACCCGCGCCCGGCCGCCCCCGCGGACGATGTCATCGACGCGGTCCGCTTCGGCGCCGCCGCACCGCAGAACACCAACCCGGCCATCGACCTCGGCCCCGACGCGGTGTTCGCGGAGGACTGCCTGTTCCTGAACGTCTGGTCGCCGGCGGATGCCGACCCCGCGGGCCTCCCGGTGATGGTGTGGGTGCACGGCGGCGCCTACACGTTCGGCTCCGGCTCGCAGCCGCTCTACGACGGCGAGGCCCTCGCCGCACGCGGCACCGTGGTCGTCACGATCAACTACCGCATCGGCGCGCTCGGTTTCCTCGACCTCTCGGCGAAGAGCACCGACGCGCACCCGTTCGACGGCAACCTCGCACTGAAGGACGTGCTGTGCGCGCTGGAGTGGGTACGCGAGAACATCGCCTCGTTCGGCGGCGATCCGGAGCGGGTGACCGTCTTCGGCGAGTCCGCCGGCGCGGGGCTGGTGACCACGCTCCTCGCCGTCCCGCGCGCGGAGGGTCTGTTCTCGCGCGCGATCGCCGAGTCGTCACCGGTCTCCAGCGTCTATGACGCCGCCCGCGCGGCATCCGTCACCGACCTCTTCCTCGAGCTCGTCGGCGAGTCCGACCCGGCCGCCCTCCGCGACGTCGCGGTCGATCGGATCGTGCAGGCCGGGACGCGGGTGTTCGCCGAGATCCCGGCGCGTCACCCCGGCACGATCGCGTTCGGTCCGGTCATCGACGGCGACCTCCTCCCTGAGGCGCCGGATGCCGTCCTCGCCGCCGGACGCGGACTCCCGGTGCCGCTGCTCATCGGCACGAACCACGATGAATCGTCCCTGTTCCGCATGATGAAGTCGCCGCTGCTGCCGATCCACGAGGACGACATCGATCGCATGATGGCCGACCTCGCCGCCGAACGACCCGACGTGCCGATCCCGCCGAAGCAGCAGATCCTGGAGGCGTACGAGGGCGTCCGCCACCGCGAGATCGGGCTCGGCATCGCGCGCGACATCGGATTCCGGATGCCGACCCTCTGGGCGGTCGAGGGTCACGCGCGTCGCGCCCCGGTGTGGCTGTACCGCTTCGACCACGCCACCCCGATGCTCCACGCGCTGCGGATCGGGGCGACCCACGCGACCGAGCTCCCCTACGTGTGGGGCACCTTCGGACGTCGCGCCCACGACCTCACCTTCCGGCTCGGCGGTCGCCGCGCGGCCGAGGCGATCTCGGATCGGTTGCAGCAGCGCTGGGTCTCCTTCGCCGCGGGCGAGGAGCCGAACGCCGACGACGCTCCGGCATGGCCGGCCTTCGACGCCGAGGAGCGCGCCACCCTGGTCATCGACACCCACGATCGTGTGGTGCCGGACCTGGATGGCGCGCTCCGTGCGGGATGGGGCAAGACGCCGCTCGCCTTCCCCTGAAGCCCCTCGGCGGGACTCAGACCAGGCGGGTCTTGGGCGAGACGCCGTCGGTGTGCGACGGGTCGTCGAAGACGACGCCCGACAGCGCCTGGTCGATCGCGGCCAGCGTGTCGGCGTCGAGGGTGACCCCCGAGGCCTTCACGGTGTCGGCGAGCTGCTCGGGACGCGAGGCGCCGACGAGCGCCGCGGCGACGTTCGGGTTCTGCAGCACCCACGCGATCGCGAGCTGCGGCATGGTCAGGCCCGCGGCATCCGCCACCGGCTTCAGGCGCTGGACGGCCTCGAGAACCTCGTCGCGCAGGAAGCCCTTGATGAATTTCGCACCGCTCTTCTCATCCGTCGCGCGGGAGCCCTCGGGCACGGGCTGACCGGGGAGGTACTTGCCGGACAGCACGCCCTGCGCCATGGGCGACCAGACGATCTGCGAGATGCCGAGCTCTTCGGAGGTCGGCACGACCTTGCCCTCGATGACGCGCCACAGCATCGAGTACTGGGGCTGGTTCGAGATCAGCTGGAAACCGAGATCGGTCGCGAGGGCGTGGCCGGCGCGCAGCTGCTCCGCCGTCCACTCGGAGACGCCGATGTAGAGCGCCTTGCCTGCGCGGACGACGTCCGCGAAGGCCTGCATCGTCTCTTCGAGCGGGGTCTCGTAGTCGAAACGGTGCGCCTGGTAGAGGTCGACGTAGTCGGTGCCGAGGCGGCTGAGCGAGCCGTCGATCGACTCGAAGATGTGCTTGCGGCTGAGTCCGGTGTCGTTGGGGCCGCCCGGGCCGGTCGGGAAGTACACCTTCGTGAAGATCTCCAGCGACGCGCGGCGCTGGCCGGCGATGGCCTTGCCGAGCACCGCCTCGGCGGCGGTGTTGGCGTAGGTGTCGGCGGTGTCGAAGGTCGTGATGCCGGCATCCTGTGCGGCGTGGACCGTGGCGATGGCGGCCGAGTCGTCGACCTGCGAACCGTGGGTGACCCAGTTGCCGTAGGTGATCTCGGAGACCTTCAGGCCGGAGTTGCCGAGGTAGCGGTAGTTGACCATGCGTGTTCTCTCTTTCGGGAGGTCGGGGGTCTGCGGGTGGGAGTCGGCGGGATCAGGGCACGCGGTGTCCCGCGGCGCGGAACAGCTCATACCACTGGGCCCGGGTGAGGGGGATGTCGGACCCGGCGGCGGCACCGGCGACCCGCTCGGGGGTGGTCGTCCCGAGGACGACCTGCATGTTCGCGGGATGCCGGGTGATCCACGCCGTCGCGATGGCGATCGCGGGGACGTCGTACTCGGCCGCGAGCCGGTCGATCACCTCGTTGAGCTCCGGGTGATCGGACGAGCCGAGGAAGGTCCCGGTGAAGAAGCCCGACTGGAACGGCGACCAGGCCTGCAGCGTGATCCCGTGGATGCGGGAGTACTCGACGATCCCGCCGCCGTCGAGCGTGATCGACTGCTCGAGCCCGGCCATGTTCGCCGCCACGCCCTGCGCCACGATCGGCGCGTGGGTGATCGACAGCTGCACCTGGTTGGCGACGATCGGCTGCCGCACCGCGGTGCGGAGCAGGTCGATCTGCCGCGGGGTGTGGTTGGAGACGCCGAACGCGCGCACCTTCCCCGCGGCTTCGAGCTCGTCGAACGCGCGCGCGACCTCCTCCGGCTCGACGAGGGCGTCGGGCCGGTGGAGCAGGAGGATGTCGATGTAGTCGGTCTTCAGGGCGCGGAGGGAGCCCTCGACCGATCGGACGATGTGCTCGTACGAGAAGTCGAAGTACGGCCCTTCGCGGACGATGCCGGCCTTCGTCTGGATCGTGATCTCGGCACGCTCGGACGGCGTGAGCGCCATCGCCTCGGCGAACCGCGCCTCACAGCCGTGCAGATCGGCGCCGTAGACGTCGGCGTGATCGAAGAAGTCGATGCCGGCGTCGCGGGCCGTGCGGACCAGCTCGCGCACCTCGTCGTCGGTCTTCTCCTGGATCCGCATGAGACCGAGCGTGACGTTGGGGGCATCGAGCCCCGACGGTCCGAGCGGGACGCGGCGCATGGTCACTGTGCCGCCTCGCCCACCGGGGCGGCCTCGTCCGAGAGCGCGTCGATCTCGTCCGCGGTGAGCTCGAGGTCGGCCGCGCGGACGGAGTCCTGGATGCTGGCCGGACGCGAGGCACCGGGGATCGGGATGACCACCGGGGCGAGCGCGAGCTCCCACGCGAGGGCGACCTGCTGAGGGCTGACGCCGCGGGCGTCCGCGACGCGCTGGAACGCGCCGTGGTTCTCCCCGACCGCGCCGGCCCGCGAGATGCCGCCGAGCGGCGACCACGGGAGGAAGGCGATGCCGAGGTCGGCGCAGTGCTGCAGCTCGCCGAGGCTCGAGCGGAACGCGGGCGAGAACTGGTTCTGCACCGAGACGAGACGGCCGCCGAGGATGTCGTTCGCCTCGTCGATCTGCGCGACGTCGGCATTGGAGATCCCGGCCATGCGGATGACACCCTCGTCGAGAAGGTCGCGGATCGCGCCGATCGACTCGGCGTAGGGCACCTCGGGGTCGGGGCGGTGGAACTGGTAGAGGCCGATCGCCTCGACGCCGAGGCGCGCCGCGGAGGCCTTGGCCGCTTCGCGGAGGTACTCGGGCCGGCCGTTCTTCGTCCAGGACCCGTCGCCGGGGCGCAGGTGGCCGCCCTTGGTGGCGACGAGGACGCCCGAGGTGTCGCCCCCGTAGCTGCGAAGGGCGCGGGCGATGAGCTCTTCGTTGTGTCCGACCTCGTTCGCGTCCCGGTGATAGGCGTCCGCGGTGTCGATCAGCGTGACGCCCGCGTCGAGGGCGGCGTGGATGGTCGCGATCGAGCGGTCCTCGTCGGGACGGCCTTCGATCGACATGGGCATGCCGCCGAGGCCGAGGGCACTGACGGTGACGTCGCCGATTGTTCTCTGCTGCACAGCACTTCCTTACGTCGTCGGATGTTGCGTGTCCACGCTAGGAGGCCTCATCCTAGAAGTCCAACAACTATGTTTTCTGTGATTCAGAAGAGAAGGCGATAAATGGATCTGCGGCAGATGGAGTACCTCGTCACGCTCGCCGAAGAGCAGCAGTTCACGCGCGCCGCCGCGGTGTGCGGGGTCTCGCAGTCGGGCCTGTCGGCCGCGATCCGCAGCCTCGAGGAGGAGTTCGGCACCAGCCTCTTCACGCGCACGACACGTCGCGTGGTCGCCACCGACGCCGGCCGCGCGCTCCTCCCCTTCGCCCGCGAGATGCTGACGCAGGCCGCCGCCGGCCGCGACGCGGTCGTCCGCGCGACACGGCAGCTGTCCGGTCGCCTGCGCGTGGGCGCGGAGCAGTGCCTCGGCGTCGTGGACGTCCCACCGCTGCTCGAGCGGTTCCACCGCCGTTATCCCCTGGTCGACATCCACTTCGTCCAGGCCGGATCGCACGAGCTCGCCGCACAGGTCCGCGCCGGAGACCTCGACGTCGCGTTCGTCGCGACCACCGACCACCTGGCGTCGATGAGCCCGGCCGAGCTCGGACAGCGTCCGCTCGTCCTGCTCGTGCCGCCGACGGATCCCCTGGCGACGTCCTCCCGGGTGGAATGGGAGCAGCTGCGCGAGCGCGACTTCATCGACTTCCGCGAGTCGTGGGGCGTGCGAACCCTCACCGACGCCGCCTTCGCCGCACACGGCATCACCCGCCGCGTCCCCTGTACGGTCGACGACATCCATACGCTGCTGGACCTCATCCACCGCGGCCTCGGAATCGCCCTGGTCCCCCAGCACGTCGCCGCGAAGCCGCAGGCGGCGGGACTCGTCACCGTCGCGCTCCCGCCGGAGGAGACCCCGGTCTGGGTCGTGTCGGCCATCGCGTCGGGTACCGCCGAGCCCGCGGCACTGCGCCTCCTGGAGATCCTGGACGTCGACGCGCAGGCGTGCGGCGTCGACGGCGCCGCGTGCGTGGATGCCGCGACTGAGGAGCCGGAGACCTCGGCGGCCGTCGTGCCCACCGTTTCGGTGACGACGGCCTGACACGGAACCCGCGCTCGTCCCGCTCAACGACGCCGGAAGGCGCTCCGCAGCGACCGCAGGAGGAGCAGGAGCCCCCCGAGACCGGCCACGCTGCCGAGGAACGCGAAGGCCGGGACATCACCGGTGAGCATGGGACCGCCGTCGTCGACCGCGAGCAGGATGCCCGCGAACAGGAGGGTCGAACCGACGACGGTCGTGGTGAGGCGGCCGGCGAGCCCGTCCACCCAGCCGCGCTCGTCCGGCGACTCGAACGAGCGCAGGCGGACCGAGAGGGTCCCCTCGTCCAGGGCTCGCGAGATCCTCTCCACCCGCCGCGGCATCCGCAGGAGCTGCTCGCCGAGGAGCGCCGACCACGTCTGCATCGACAGCACGGCGCTCTCCGGCGACGCCAGGCGCAGCGCCATCCGCGGCGCGATCGAGAGCGCGTGGTCCACCATGTCGTAGTCGGGGCAGATACGCCGGAGCGTGCCCTCCAGCGACGCGAGGGTGCGGAAGACCAGCAGCAGCGACGGCGGCAGCGCCATCCGGTTGCGGCGGAGGACATCGAGGAGGAGCCGGAAGACGTTCTCGTCCATTCCCGGCCCGTCCGGGCCGCGGGTACCGCGCGTCCGGGTGAGGATCACTCCGATGTCGCGCTGGAGCGCCACGACGTCAGCCCCCTCGGTCCCGCACATGAGCAGGACGACATCCGTCACGGCGACGTCGTCCTCGTTCGCCATGGCGACGAGCATCGGCACCAGCAGACGCCGCATGCTCCGCTCGAGGATGCCGACGGCGCCGAAGTCGATGAGGGCCACACCGCCGTCGCGGGCGAGGATGACGTTGCCGGCGTGGAGGTCGGCGTGGAAGACCCCGCGAACGGCGATCTGGTCGAACACCGCCTCCAGCAGACGATCGGCGATCGCGCGCGCCTCCTCCGGGTCGACGGCGTCCGGCGCGAGCCGCGCGAACGGGGTGCCGTCGACCCGTTCCTGGACGATCATCTGCGCGGTGGAGAACTCCGCGTAGGCGCGTGGGACGCGCAGGCCCGCGCCGCCGGACGCCTCGACGGCACCGCGCAGCATGCTGCTGTTGGCCACCTCGACGCGATAGTCCAGCTCCTCCCGCAGGGCACGGGCGAACTCGTCGACGAGAGCGGCCGCGCCGTACGCGCGCGCCCAGTCCGTGCGGCGCTCCGCTTCGGCGGCGAGACGGACGAGGATGTCGAGGTCGGTCGTCACCTGCGCGCGCGCCCGGGGACGCTGGATCTTCACGACGACCTCGTCCCCACCGTGGAGCCGGGCCGCGTGGACCTGGGCGACCGATGCCGCGGCGAGGGGCGTCGGATCGATCTCGGCGAACACCTCCTCCAGCGGTCGCCCGAGCTGGGTGCGGATCGCATCCCGCGCCTCCTCCCACGGGATGGCGGTCGAATCCATCTGCAGGGTGGAGAAGGCTTCGATCAGGGCGGGGGGCAGGACGTCCTCGCGCGAGGACAGTACCTGCCCCAGCTTCACGAACGTCACGCCCGCGTCGTTCATCGCGGCCACCAGCGCGGCGGGGAGGTCGTCCTCGTCACCGCGGCGCCGCCCCTCGTAGAAGGTGAGCCCGTGCCGCGACCCGATCGCGAGGATCTGCGCGTACCGCTTCGCACGCGCGCGGCGCCGGATGGCGTTCCTGATCACGGTGACGGGATTGCGCCACCCGCGCGAGGGCCAGAGGAACTCGACCGTCAGCACGGCGATCACCACCGCGGCGAACATCCACCCGATCGTCAGAGCGAGGAACGCCACGGCGATCGGACCGCTGACGGTGAAGACGCCGCCGGCGTAGACCTCTGCCTGTTCGAGCGTCCAGATCGCCACGGGAGCGGCGAGGAGGAAGACCACCGCCGCGACGACGACCGCGCGAAGCCAGCCGACGCGCACGTCGAGGAGGCGGCGAACCACCCACGCCGTCGTGACCGCGAAGACGACGGCGATGAGTGTGAGGACGAGCCAATCCGGCATGGCCCGATTCTGTCAGCGGTCACGCACGGCGGGAAGCGAATGCCGGTCCTCCGCGATCAGCCGCTTCCGCTCGAGCTCGCGGCATCCGGACCCTGATCGTCCCTGCCGCTGCGCACACGCGGCGCCGGGGCGGGCGGCACCTCTTTCGCGGCGATGATGGCAGCCACGGCGATGCGCTCGATCCCGCGCTTACCGTCGACCACCACTGTCTCGGCGTCGGCGCCGAGCAGTTCGCCGAGGGCGTCGGTCGCCTGTCCGGACGGGAGCAGGTAGCGCACGACGACGCGACGGCCGGGCTCGGGGAGCGTCACCACGAGCCTCGCGCGTAATCCTTGAGGAAGACGCCGAACAGGTCTTCGCCCGCCTCGCCGCGGACGATCGGGTCGTAGACGCGGGCGGCGCCGTCGACGAGGTCGAGAGGGGCGTGGAATCCTTCTTCGGCGAGCCGCACCTTCGTCGGGTGCGGACGTTCGTCGGTGATCCAGCCGGTGTCGACGCTCGTCATCAGGATGCCGTCGGACTCGAACATCTCGCGCGCGCTGGTGCGGGTGAGCATGTTGACCGCGGCCTTGGCCATGTTCGTGTGCGGATGCCCGGGGCCCTTGTATCCGCGGCCGAAGACGCCTTCCATCGCACTGACGTTCACGATGTAGGTGCGGCGCGCCGGGCTGGCCGCCAGCGACGGCCGGAGCTTCGACACGAGCAGGAACGGCGCCGTCGTGTTGGCGAGTTGCACCTCGAGCATCTCGAGCGGATCGACCTCTTCGACGCGCTGGGTCCACGAGTTCACGTCGTGGAGATCGGGGATGAGCCCGCCCGCGTCGATCGCGGTGCCCGCGGCGAGTCGTTCGAGCGAGCTCGACCCGGCCGCCATCGCCTGTTCGGTGAGCTCGTCGGCGCGCTCGGCTGCCGCAGCGAGGATCGGATGCGCGGTCACGGACCGCTCGAGCGCCTGCGGGTGCTGGTCGTTCGTGTGGCCGAACGTCACGAGCGCGGGGAGCGGTCCGTCCGGGAGCGGCGCGAGTTCGGCGTCGACGAGCGGCTGGTACGCGCCCGGCGAGCGACGGACGGTCTGCGTGGCGTTGTTGATGAGGATGTCGAGGGTGCCGGATGCCGCGACATCGTCGGCGAGCCCGAGCACCTGGGCGGGGTCGCGCAGGTCGATGCCGACGATCTTCAGGCGGTCGATCCACTCGGGGGCGTCGGGGAGACTGCTGAACCGGCGCACGGCATCCCGCGGGAATCGCGTCGTGATCGTCGTGTGCGCACCATCGCGCAGGAGACGCAAGGCGATGTACATGCCGATCTTCGCGCGGCCACCGGTGAGCAGCGCCCGCTTGCCGGTGAGGTCGGTGCGCGCGTCGCGCTTGGCGTGACTCATCGCCGCACATGACGGACAGAGCTGGTGGTAGAACGCGTCGACGAGCGTGTACGGCTGCTTGCAGATGTAGCAGGGGCGCGCCTTGAGCAGGGTTCCCGCCGTCGGCGCGGTCGTCGCCGTCGAGATCGGGATGCCGCGGGTCTCGTCGTCGATGCGGTCGGGCGCTCCCGTGGCCGTCGCCGCGACGACGGCGCGGTCGGCCCGGGCGATGGCGTCCCGGATCTCACGGCGCCGCACGCGCTTGACGGCCTTGAACATCTTGGCCGTGGCCTGACGCACGGCGACGAAGTCGGGATGCGTCTCGTCGAGTCCGGCCATGCCCTCGAGCACCCGCAGGGTGGCCGCGAGGTCGTCGGGATCGATGCCGGACGGCTCCAGCGCGGTGGGGGCGGGGGTCTCGTCGGGCACATGTGATTCTACGTCGCCTGTTAGCGTGCGACGATGACCTCTCCGCGCCGCATCCATGTCTCCGCGGCCGTGATCGTCGACGCGGAGTCCCGCCTGCTGCTCGTCCGCAAGGCCGGCACGACGGCGTTCATGCAACCGGGTGGCAAGCCCGAGCCCGGCGAGACGCCGGCCGAGACCCTCTCGCGCGAGCTGGCTGAGGAGCTCGGGCTGCACCTCGACCCCTCTGCGCTGCGGGCGCTCGGTCGATACGAGGCGGCCGCCGCCAACGAGCCGGGCTTCGTCGTGGTGGCCGACGTGTTCGCGGCCGACATCGGCGCACAGCATCCGATGATCGGTGCCGAGATCGAAGAGCTCCGCTGGGTGTCGCGCGCCGACGCCGAAGGTCTCGAGGTCGCTCCGCTCGCGCGAGATCACTTCCTGCCGTAGACGCCCCCTCGACCGCCTGCGGAGCGGCGTCAGGCCTCGGTGGGCGTCGCCTCGGCCGCAGCCTCGTCCTCGGTGGTGGCCACGAGCTGACCGCACGCTCCGTCGATCTCCTTGCCGCGGGTGTCGCGGAGGGTCGTCGGGATGCCGGCGTCGTTGAGGCGACGGACGAACTCGTTCTGCACGTCGCGCTCCGACGCCGTCCACACCGACCCGGGCGTCGGGTTCAGCGGGATCGGGTTCACGTGCACCCAGCCGCGCCCGCGGGCGTTGAGCTTCTCGGCGAGGAGGTCGGCGCGCCAGCCGTGATCGTTCATGTCCTTGATCAGCGCGTACTCGATCGACACGCGTCGCCCGGTCTTGTCGAAGTACTCGCGTGCGGCATCCAGCGCCTCGTCGACCTTCCAGCGCGAGTTGACCGGGATGAGCTCGTCGCGCAGCTGGTCGTCGGGAGCGTGGAGTGACAGCGCGAACGTGACGGGGATATCTTCGGCGGAGAGCTTGCGGATCGCGGGGACGAGACCCACCGTAGACACGGTGATCCCGCGCGCGCTCATACCGAGGCCGTGCTTCTTGTCCACCATGACCCGCACCGCCTGCATCACGCGCGCGTAGTTCGCCAGCGGCTCCCCCATGCCCATGAAGACGATGTTGCTCACACGCTCGGCGCTGTGGTCGGAGCTCTTCTTGCCGCCGAGGCCGCCGGCGGCGATGAGGGCGTTGGCCCGCACGATCTGCTCGACGATCTCCGCCGCCGACATGTTGCGCGTCAGCCCCGCCTGCCCGGTCGCGCAGAACGGGCAGTTCATGCCGCACCCGGCCTGACTCGACACGCACAGCGTGATGCGGCCCGGGTAGCGCATGAGCACCGACTCCACGAGGGCGCCGTCGTGCAGCTTCCAGAGGAACTTGATCGTGTCGCCCCGGTCGGTCTCGAGCCGCCGCACCTCGGTCAGCAGCGGCGGCAGCATCCCGTGGACGAACTCTTCGCGTCCGTCGGCCGGGAGATCGGTCATCGCCGCCGGGTCGTGCGTGTAGTGGGTGAAGTAGTGCTTCTCGAGCTGCCCCGCCCGGAAGCCCGGAAGACCGAGCTCCTTCACCTTCGCCACGCGCTCCTCGGGGGTGAGGTCGGCGAGGTGGACGGGCGGCTTGCCGCGCTTGGGGCTGGCGAACTGCAGCAGCGGCCGGCCCTCTTCGTCCTTCTTCTGGGCCCAGCCCTCGGTGCGCGGGCGGACCTGTCGCGGCTCGGTGCGGCGCACGGGGGGCGGAGTGCTCATCCTCCGAGGGTACGGGAACGGCCTGGCCGCCGCCCGTGTGCGCGGCACTAGCGTGGACCCATGGGCCAGATCACCGTGCGCGACATCACCCCCGACGACGCCGGCGAGGTCCTCACCCTCCAGCGCGCCGCGTTCGTGCAGGAGGCGCTCATCTATCGGTCGGTCGACATGCCGCCGCTCACGCAGACCCTCGACGAGGTGCGCGCGGAGCTTGAGGAGAACCTCGGATGCGTCGCCCTCGACGGCCCGCGCATGGTCGGCGCCGTCCGCGCCCGCCGCGACGGCGACCTCCTCCTCATCGGTCGGATCGCCATCGCCCCCGATCAGCAGGGCCGCGGAATCGGCACGACCCTGCTCGACGCCGTCGAGAGCCGCGGCCGCGATGCCGGTGCGACGGAGGCCGAGCTCTTCACCGGCTCGCTCAGCGAGGCGAACCTGCGCCTGTACGAGCGCGAGGGGTACCGCGAGACGCAGCGCGTCCCCGGAGACGACGGCATCGAGCAGGTGTTCCTCCGGAAGCCCCTGACCGAAGACTGACATGGATGCCGCCTCCCGCCGCGAACTGGACGCCCTGCGTCGTCGCGCGTGGGGCGCGGGCGGCGGACTCGACGACGATCCCGCGGCGCAGGCCCGGCTGGCCGAGCTCGAAGCGGAGAGTCGCGCCGAAAGTCCGGGCGGGCCCCCGACCCCAGATGTCACCGCCGTCACCGCCGCGCCGGGCATGCCCGACCCTCCGACGGTCGACGCCGAAGACCCTCACCCGCAGCGACCCGCGCCGCCCGCACCCCCGCGACGGACCGGACACCGCGCCCGGCTCGCTGCGGCACTCGTCGGCGGGGCCGCCGCCGTGACGCTCGCGGGGGTGCTCCTCGCCCCTCTCCTCGGAGACACGCTTCCCGGCGCCGACCACACCGAGCTGCGCACGATCGAGGACGCCGTCCGCGACGCGACGATGTTCCTCGACGCCCCCGAGGCCGTGACCCTGTTCACCGTCCCGCTCGACGGCAGGCTGAGCGACATCACCGGCAACACGGCGACGCTGATCCCGCCCGCGCTGCCCGACGACCGCGACAGCGAATGGATCACCCCGGCCGGGCGCTACTACTCCGGTCAGCTCTGGCGGGCGCGCGCGGACACGGACGAGCTCTGCCTCGTGGTCGAGCTCGCCGCCGGCACCCGCGGCACCTGCCTCCCCGAGGAGGCGCACCGCCGGAACGCCCTGCTCGTGGTCATCCCGGCATCCGACATCCCGGTCGATGCCCGCCCCGAGGGGATGACCGAGACGGATGCCGTCGGCTTCTGGTGGCGGGCGGACGACAACGTCGAGGTTGTGCTCGCGCCGCTCCCCGCGGCCGCACCGTGATCGCCGCCGCGCCGTGACCGCCAGGCAGTAGCCTGCTCCCGTGGTGCCCCTGGAGAACCTCCTCGCCTTCACGCTCGCCGCCCTGGTGCTCATCGTCATCCCGGGGCCCAGCGTGCTCTTCACGATCGGTCGCGCGCTCGCGCTCGGGCGCATCGGCGGCCTGCTCAGCGTGCTCGGAAACGCCCTCGGGCTCCTCCCGATCATCGGCCTCGTGGCCCTCGGCGTCGGCGGGATCGTCGCGCGGTCGGCGGTCCTGTTCACCGCGGTCAAGATCGTCGGGGCGCTCTACCTCGCCTACCTCGGCATCCAGGCGATCCGCCACCGGAACCGCGCGGCCGGCGGCGCGGACTCCGCCCCGGTCGCGGGATCGGCGTGGCGACAGCTCGGCGCCGGTTTCGTCGTGGGGGTGACGAATCCGAAGAGCATCGCGTTCTTCGTCGCCGTCCTCCCCCAGTTCGTCGACCTGGATGCCGGAGCGGTGCCCCTGCAGATGGTCGAGCTCGGCCTGGTGTTCTTCGCGCTCGCCCTCATCTCCGACGGCGCGTGGGCGCTCGCCGCCGCGGCGGCGCGAACCTGGTTCGGACGGTCGCCGAAGCGCCTCGCGACGTTGTCGGCCACCGGCGGCGGCATGATGATCGGCCTCGGCGGCGTCCTGCTCTTCAGCGGGTCGACCCCCTGACCCGCCCGGAGGCCGGCCCGTCCTCAGAGGAAGATGTCGGGGAAGAGCGCGTCGTCCGGGGTGCCGGGCACCGCGGCGTACCGCGAGAAGTCGGTGACGCCCGCGTCCTCCAGCACGTCTTCGACGATGAGCGTCTGACCGGTGTACGACGACGCCGGCCGCGTGACGACCTCGTAGGCGGCGTCGGCGTAGATCTCCGGTGTGCGGCTGGCCTTCATCATGCGGTCGCCGCCCAGGGAGAACTGCACCGCGGCGGTCGCGATCGTGGTCCGCGGCCACAGGGTGTTCGCGGCGATGCCGGCGGAGGCGAACTCCGCCCCGATCCCGAGCGTCGCCATGGTCATCCCGTACTTCGCCAGCGTGTACCCGGTGTGGGCGCCGAGCCACTTGGGCGACAGGTTCAACGGCGGCGAGAGCGACAGGATGTGCGGGTTCTCGGCATCCTTCAGCATCGGCAGCGCCGCGCGCGAGAGCAGGAACGTCCCGCGGACGTTGACGTCCTGCATCAGGTCGTACTTCTTCATCGACAGGGCTTCGGTGCCCGACAGGTCGATGACGGAGGCGTTGTTGACGACGACGTCGATGCCGCCGAACTCGCCCTGGGTCATCAGGACCGCCTCGGTCACGTCGTCGTCGTTGCGGACGTCGCCGACGATCGGGAGGGCGTTGCCGCCGGCCGCGCGGATCTGCTCGGCTGCGGTGTGCACGGTGCCCTCGAGCTTCGGATGCGGGGTGTCGGTCTTGGCGAGGATGGCGACGTTCGCCCCGTCGCGGGCGGCGCGCAGCGCGATCGCGAGGCCGATGCCGCGGCTGCCCCCGGACAGGAGCATCGTCTTCCCGGCAAGGGTCCTCTGCGGGCTGTCGTCGGTCATCGGGCGTCCTTTCCGGAGGCGAAGGCCCGGATGCGGGCGGCCGCTTCCGGGGTGTCGAATCGTGCGCCGATCGTGGCGGCTTCGTCGGCGAGGTTGGCGGCGAAGTCGCGCTCCGCACCGGCGCGGATGAGCCGCTTCGCCTGACCGTACGCCCCCGTCGCCCCCGTCAGCCAGCTGCGGCCGATCGCGAGCGCGCGCTCGGCGACCTCGGCGGCGGGGACGACCTCGGTCACCAGTCCCCAGTCGAGGGCGGTGGCCGCATCGATCGTGACATCCTGCAGCAGCATCCGGAGCGCTCGACGCTGACCGATGGCAGCCGGGAGGAGCGTGGAGACACCGAGGTCGGGGGTGAGGCCGATCTCGGCGTACTTGCTCACGAAGCGCGCGCTCTCGGACGCCACGATGTAGTCCGCCGCGAGCATGAGGCCGAGGCCCCCGCCGGCGACCGCGCCCTGGACGGCGGCGACGACGGGGGTCGAGGATTCCACGAACGCACGGATGCCGTCGTGGATGACGTGCGCGGTCTCGGTGACCGCCCCGCCGTCGGCGCCGGACGTGGCCATCTCGCGCACGTCGCCCCCGGCGCAGAACGCCGGCCCCGCCGCCTCGATGAGGACGGCCCCGACCGTGTCGTCGCTGGTGATCTCGCGCGCGATGTCACGCCACAGGCGACCCATCGCGAAGCCCATGGCGTTCAGGGACGCCGGGCGGTTGAAGCGCACGCGCGCGAGGGCCCCCTCACGGGCGAGGAGGATCGACGAGTCGTCTGAGTGCATGTCGGTACCTTCCCCGCTCATTTCGGTGCCATCCGGATCGCGCCGTCGAGGCGGATCGTCTCGCCGTTCAGGTAGCCGTTGTCGACGATCGCCATCACCAGGCGCGCGTACTCGTCGGGTTTCCCGAGCCGGGCGGGATAGGGCACCTGCCGGCCGGCTCGGTCCTGCGCGGGCTGCGGGAGCCCGGCGAGCATCGGCGTCTCCATGATCCCGGGGGCGATGGTGACGACACGGATCGCGTGGCGCGCGAGCTCGCGGGCGATCGGGAGGGTCATGGCGTGCACGCCGCCCTTGCTGGCGGCATAGGCGGGCTGCCCGATCTGTCCGTCGAAGGCGGCGACGCTGGCGGTGCTGACGATCACGCCGCGGTCTCCCGACGCGTCGGGCTCGGTGCGGGCCATCGCGGCGGCGCCGTGGGCGATGACGGTGTAGGTGCCGAGGAGGTTCACTCGCACGATGCGCTCGAAGTCGGCGATCGGGGTGGGGACGCCGTCCCGATCGAGGACCTTCGCGGGCGGGGCGATCCCCGCGCAGTTGACGACGACGCGCAGCGGGCCGGCTTCGCCCGCCTGCGCCACGGCGGCCGCGACCTGCTCCGGGTCGGTGACGTCGGCCGCGGCGAAGGACGCCCCGATCTCGGCCGCCACGTCCGAGCCCCGCGACCCCGGGAGGTCGACGAGGGTGACGGCGGCGCCCGCGGCGATGAGGCGTCGGGCCGTCGCAAGGCCCAGGCCGCTGGCACCGCCGGTGACCAGGGCGGCGGCGGAGGTGAGGTCCATCCGTTCTCCTTCGAACTGCGCCCGGGGGCGTCGACATCACATGTCAGCTTAGGCGGGACTGCGTCTCACGAGGAATCGGGGTCGCCCGCGGCGCCGTCCGGTGCCAGGATGGCGGCATGGCCGAGCCCCATCCGCTCATGTTCGACCCGGATGACCCTTCCCTCGCGCGGGTGCGCGAGATCGCGCTCGCCCTCCCCGGCGCCGCCGAGAAGGTGAGCCACGGCCGGCCCGCCTTCTTCACCGTGAAGGTCTTCTGCTACTACGGGGGTGCGGCGAAGGCAGACATGGCCCGGCGCCATGACGAGGCGGTCCTGTTCCTCCCCGACCCGGAGGACGCGGCGGCGCTCGCTCAGGATCCCCGCTTCTGGGTCCCCGCCTACCTCGGCCCGAGCGGCTGGCTCGCGATCGACCTCGCGGATGCCGAGCCCGGCGAGATCGCCGAACTCCTCGACGCGTCCTTCCGCCGCACGGCACCGGCGCGGCTCGTGCGCGAACTCGACGCGAGGACCGCCTGACGACGCCGGATCAGCCGGGGCCGAGGATGAAGTTCCACGTGCCGGCGGCGAGCGCGGCGGCCACGGCGACGGCGGCGATCGCCGCTCCCACGGCGATGAGCGCCCACTCGCGCCCGCCGAACGTCGAGATGCGCGCCCACGTCCGCGGTCCCGGAGCCCCGAACCCGCGCGCCTCCATCGCGGTGGCGAGCTTCGCACCGCGGCGGATGGACAGCACGAGCAGCGCGAACGCCATCCCGAGGAAGCGGCGGAGCCTCCCGCGGTCGGCCACACCGCGCGCACGGCGGGCCAGCTCGAGGGCGCGCCAGTCGTCGAGGAAGAGACCCACCATCCGCAGGCCCGCGAGCGCGCCGAGCACGAACCGCGCCGGAAGCCGCCAGATCTGCGACAGCCCGTCGGCGAGGTCCGTGGGATCGACGCTCGCGAAGAGCACGACAGACGGCAGGGCGATGGCGAGCACGCGCAGCGTCGTCGCCAGGGCCAGCTCGAGGGAGCCGTCGCTGACGCGGACGGCGAGCCATTCGACGTAGACCTGCCCGCTCGTCCGCCCGTAGAGCGCGATCGTCACTCCCGTGAGCGGAGCGAGGGCCCACACGAGCCACGTCCGCCGCCAGAACTCGCCCCATCGGAGCCCCGCCCACGGCATCAGGAGCAGCTCGACGAGGAGCGCCGCCCCCGCCGAGACGACATCGAGGGTCAGGACGAGCGGCACGGTGAGCACCATCGTCGCGGCAAGCTTCGCCACCGGGTTCACCCGCGCCATCGTGCTCGTGCGCGCCCGGTCCGGTGCCAGCGTCATCGCGTCGCCCCGCGGATCTCGACCCGCGTGGCGCGGAGGGCGCGCACGACGTCGGCGTCGTGCGTGATCGTCACGATCGCCGACCCCTCGTTCCGCAGGCGCGCGAGGAGGGCGACCATCTCCGCCCACGTCCGCGCGTCCTGCCCGAACGTCGGCTCGTCGAGGACCAGCACCCGCGGCGCGGTCGCGAGCGCCGCGGCCACCGTCAGACGGCGCTTCTCCCCACCGGAGAGCGTGTACGGGTTGGCGGCGGCCAGATGATCCAGCCGGAGGCGCGCGAGGAGCTCATCGACCACGGCGTCCCGCGCCGCGGCATCCTGCCCGAGAGCGCGCGGCCCGACCTCGAGCTCGGCCCGCACCGTGCGCTCGAGCAGCTGATGCTCGGGGTCCTGGAAGACCGTGCCGATGCGCGTGAGCAGCTGCCTCGATCGCCAGCGGATCGGCGTGGGGCCCGCCCCGGCGGCGAGCGCGTCCGAGGCTTCGAGGAGACCGGATGCCGGGGCGATGAGCCCCGCGAGCGTGAGACCGAGGGTCGACTTCCCCGCGCCGTTCGGCCCGGTGATCGCCAGCGCCGCGCCGGCACGCACGTCCGCATCGATACCGGAGGCCACCGGAGTGCCCGCCACGCGCTGCACCGCCAGGTCGCGGGCGCGCAGGAGCACGTCACCGGGCGCCGAGGCGGGCGGGGCGGGATGCGGCGGGGGCGAGGCGGGGACCCAGACCCCGGCATCCGTCAACCGTGCGCGCTGCGCGCCCAGCACCTCATCCGGCGTCCCGTCGGCGATCACGCCCTCACCACCCGCGCCCAGGACGATCACCCGCGTGACCAGCGGAAGCCACACCTCCACGCGATGCTCGACGACCACGAGGGTCGCCGGATGGGCGTCGAGAAGGCCGCCGACGGCGGCGCGCACCTCGGCGACACCGTGCGGGTCGAGGTTGGCGGTGGGCTCGTCGAGCAGGATCAGCCCCGGCCGCATCGCGAGGACGCCGGCGAGCGCCATCCGCTGCTTCTGCCCGCCGGAGAGCTCCTTCGTCGGGCGGTCCAGCGGCACGTCGAGCCCGACCGCCTCGCGGGCGGCGTGCACGCGCGGCCAGATCTCGTCGTGCGGGATGCCGAGGTTCTCGCAGCCGAACGCGATGTCGTCGCCGACCCGGGCGAGGATCACCTGCGCATCGGGATCCTGCAGGAGGAGGCCCGCGCGCCCGCGCGCGGCTTCCGCGGGAACGTCGTCGAGGAGCAGCTCCCCCTCGGACTCGCCCTCCTCCGCGCCGCCGAGCACGCCCGCAAGCCCCTGGAGGAGCGTGGACTTCCCGGCCCCGGATGCGCCGAGGAGGAGGACCCGCTCCCCCGGCTCGATCCGCAGGTCGAGGCCACGCACCGCCCAGGCGCGTCGCGACGCGTGCCGCCAGCCCCATCCGCGCACCCGCACCGCGGCCGCGGTGCCCGGCATCCGCGACACGCTCAGACGCGGGTGCGGTGCGCGCGACCCGACGCGAACCGGTCGAGGGCGCCGGTGGCCGCGAGGCCGCGCGCGATCGCCCACGACAGCGCACCGGCGATCACCGCGCCCGAGGTCATCGTGCTGATGAGGTAGACGACGACGAAGGTGATGTCGGCGCCGGCGTACCAGAGCAGAAGGTTGTTCACCCCGCCGAGGAGCGCCGCACCGATGCCCGCGAGCACGGCGACGGGCAGCGACCAGCGACGGTAGAAGAAGGCGAGGAAGACGAGCTCGGCACCGAGACCCTGGATGAGTCCCGCCTCGAGGGTGAGGAACGCCCCCCACGTGTTGCCGACCAGCGTGAGCGCCGACACGGCCGCCGCGACGAGTTCGGTGTACACGGCGGCGCCGGGCTTGCGGATGATGAGGGCGCCGAGGACGCCCGCGAAGAGCCACGGACCGTCGAGGAGCCCCTGCAGGCCCGGCAGGAGCGGCTCGAGGAACGCGCTCGGGCCCCGGTAGGCGACGTTCCACAGCAGGAAGACGAGTCCGCACGCGACGCCGAGGACGCTGGCGACGACGATGTCGACGACGCGCCAGCGGTGCGTCCGCGGCGGCGTCGAGGTGGGGACGGACGTGGACGTGGATGCAGACATCGATGCTCCTCCCTGCGCCGGCATGATCCGGATCAGGTTCGACGGTCGAAGCGTGGATCGCTTCCTCTCAGCCCGGCTCACCGGACTCCCGTGGTTGTGAGCTCGAGTATAGCGGCGCCCGGGCGCGGTATCTTGGCCGGGTGAGCGTGGACGAAGCCCCGGCGACGACGCGTCGCGCGCGTCGCGAGACCGTCGCGTCGACGACGGGTCCGACCCCGACGGGGGCGCTGGCGTGGGTCGACCCGGAGCGGGTCACGGGCGCGTCGACCCGGACCGACTTCGCCACGGCATCCGCTCCCTTCGTCCCGGTCGAACCCGACCTGCTCGCCGACGCCCCGCGCCGCTCGATCCTGCGACCGGGGGTGCTCATACCGGTCGGGGTGTTCGCCGCGCTCGCCGGCGCGTATGCGGCCACCACCCTCCTCTGGCCGCTGCACGCCGTGGCACCGGAGGTGGCCCCCGTGCAGGTCGAGCCGATCGCCTCGGTCGCTGCGGCTCCGGCGTGGCCCGGCGCGGGATCGGCGGCGATCGCGGTCGAGGGCATCGACGGGACGCTCGCGTCGTCGCTGGATCCGGCATCCATCGCCAGCATCACCAAGGTCGTCACGGCGCTGATGATCCTCGACGAGCTGCCCCTCGCCCCGGGCGAGCAGGGCCCGGAGTACCGGTTCCGTTACGCGGACATGCTCGAGTACTGGGACTACCGCGCTCGCGGGGAGTCCGCCCTGGACGTGCCGATCGACGGCGCACTCACGCAGTACCAGATGCTCGAGGGGATCCTCGTGGGGTCGGCGAACAATTACGCCGAGCGCCTCGCATCCACGATCTGGCCCTCGGACCAGGTGTTCGCCTCGGCGGCACGGTCGTGGCTGGCCACCCACGGCATCCCCGGCGTCACCGTCGTCGAGCCGACGGGCATGGACCTGGGGAACACCGCCACCGCCGAGGCGCTCATCCCGCTGGCGAAAAAGGCGATGGAGAACCCGGTGGTCGCCGAGATCGTCGCGAAGCAGGCCATCGAGCTCCCGGGCGCCGGCCGGGTGGAGAACACCAACGGACTCCTCGCCGACCCCGGTGTGGTCGGCATCAAGACCGGCACCCTCGACGCGTGGAACGTCCTCTCGGCGAAGGACGTCGCCGCCGGCGAGACCACCGTCCGGCTGTACGCCGCGGTCCTCGGTCAGCCCGACGACGCCGCACGGGTCGACGCGTCGCGCGCGCTCTACGCGCAGCTGGAGCAGGAGCTGCAGCCTCGGCCGTCCGTCACCGCCGACACCGTCGCGGGGCTCGTCCGCACGGAGTGGGGAGAGGAGGTCTCGATCGTCACGGCGAGCGACGCGGCCGTCGTCCTCTGGAACGGCGGGGCCGGAACGGTGTCGATCAGGTACGACCTCGGCGATGCCCGCACGGCCGGCGACGTCGTCGGAGCACTCTCGGTCGACGGTCCGCTCGACGACGACCTCGTCGACCTGCGGCTGGCCGAAGACATCGAGCCCCCGAGCGTCTGGTGGCGACTCACCCACCCACTCGAGCTCTTCGGCCTCGACGACTGATCCTCACGCGGCTCAGGCGGGCGGCCGAGTCGGCGCGGACCTCAGGCGAAGCGGACGCGCTGCTGCAGTCGCGTGCGGGCGTCGAAGACCTCGTTGCCGCCCATGGCGCGCGCGCCCGTGAGCCCGCGGCGGAGGATCGTCGACAGGGCGCTGCGTGCGACGACCGCGACGGGCACGCCGCGCACCTTCCCGAGCTCGGTGATCGCCTGGTCGAGGTCGTCGTCGGGAAGCACCACGATCGCGCCGCGGAAGCGCACCCCCGCCGCACGGCCCATGCCGCGCACGCGCGCGACGAGGTCCGCGATCGGCGTGCCCACCACGCCGTCGCCCACGATCTCGCCGCGACGGACACCGACCGGTCCGCCGAAGTCCTCCGACAGCACCCCGTAGAGGCCGCTCGGGCCCAGCACGATGTGGTCGATCTTGTCGTCGGATCCGGCGTCGCGCCCCTCGGCCATCACGTCGTGCCACACCGTGTACCCCATGCCGAGATCGGCGACGATGCGGGCGGTCGCCTCCTCGGCGAGCGCGTCGGCGAGCAGTCGCCGCAGGTGGTGCGGCGCTGTGCGCACGAGCGCGGGGTCGTACGGGTCCTCCAGGGGAACGCCGCGGCCGACCCACTCGCGCATGAGGTCGAGGTAGCGCTCGCGCCGCCAGCCGCCCGGATGCCCGTGCGAACGGGCCCGCGGACGGGTGTCGCGGGAGGCCGCCCGCGGGGCGCGCCACGAGGTGGCATCGGATGCCGACCCCGCGGCATCCGACCACTCCGGCGCCGCGCTCGAGCCGAAGCCGTGCCCGCGGTCGTAGGCCGCGCGGGCGTCGGCGGTACCGACGAGCTCCCACGCGCGCTGGACCTGCACGAAGGTCGCGGCGTCGCCGCCGGTGTCGGGGTGGGTCTGTCGCAGTCGCAGGCGGTAGGCCTTGCGGAGGGCGTCGTCGTCGACGTCGGGGGCGACCCCCAGCACGTCGTACGCGGAGGCCGACAGCGGGCTGTCGAACATCCCGCTCCTTCCTCAGTCGTTCTCGGGTCGTCTCTCGTTCCGGCGGGCGTAGGCCGCCGCGCTGCGGCTCGACAGCGCGAGCAGCAGCAGGATGTCCAGGCTCAGCGACAGGAACGTCCCGTCCAGGGTGATCTCCTCGCCCCGCACCCACCACGCGGTGAACACGGTGCTGATGGAGATGACCGAGAACAGCATGACGAGCACGCGCGGCCAGTTATGGCCACGATAGATCAGGATTCCGAGCACGGCGTCGATGAGGAGCAGGATGCCGCCGATCCCCAGGACGGCCGCGAGCAGGATGCCGCGGACCCCCGGATCGTTCAGCGCGGCGTCGGCCGTCGTGTCGGCCCGCACAAGGTCGCCGAACAGGGAGTCCCATTCCCGCGCGAGCTCGAGCAGGACGAAGATCCCGGCGAGGACGCGCAGGAAGACCAGCAGCACGCCGGCGACCGTGGTGCTCGGGCGCGGCATGTCCGGGTCGTACCGGACGGGCGACAGCAGCAGCGCGCCCGGTTCGTAGGCCGGCCGCTTGCCGGGCGCGTGCGGATGGGGTGCGGAGCTCACGACGTCGCCTCCTCTTCGCGCGCCGGCGCGTCGACGGCGTCCCCCGCGTCGGCGGCGACCGCGCGGACGTCGATGATCGGCAGATCCCCGTCGGTGCGGATGCTGTCTCCCCCGCCGTTCCGGGCGTGGTAGCCGGTGGCGAAGTCGGCGATGACGTCCACCCGCACGCGCGGGTCGGCCTCCGACACGGTGCGGACGATGTGGTCACGCTCGACATCCGTGTCGGCGTCGATCTTGTGGGTGACCTGGAGGGTGAACAGCGACAGCCCGACACGGGTGTCGAAGGTGCCCGCCGCGAGCCAGTCCACGCGCGTGCCGCCGGGGAGGAGCCAGCCGTCGGGGCACCGCCAGAACCGCACGTGGTGGCGCTGGGCGGGATTGCCGTCGACCTCCTGCTGGTAGGCGAAGTCCTGCTGGCGCCCGAACAGGAAAAGGGGGCTGACCGGGGCTTCGTGGTAGCTCCGCCGACGGAGCGTCGAGGTGATGATGCGCCACGACGACGCGAGGGTCACCGGGTCGGCCTTCGTCCACCCGGCGCGGCGCATCGCCTGCTCGATCTGCGCCCCCTCGCCGAGGAGGGCGAGGTTCACCGGATCGCCGAGGAGGCCGTCGCTCGTGCGCGTGCGACCGATGAAGTAGTCCGGCACGTACACGGTCGTGAGGATCCGGTGCAGGCGCGGGAGCACCAGGTAGGCCAGGAGCACCCAGAAGCCGATGAAGAAGGGGAGCCCCCACCAACCCACGCGGAACGATTCGGTGAAGCTGAGGTAGGCCAGCCAGACCGCCGCGAGGCCCGCGAAGACGAAGAAGAACCAGTCGACGGCGATGCCGAGCGAGTACGTCCGGCGGCGAGTCCCGGTCATCGTCCCCTCACCTCCGGAGCGGCTCGTCGGGGACGAAGGCGAGAGCGGATGCCGCGAGCCCGGGGTCGATCTCCGCAAGCGTCGCGGGCTGCCACCGGGGCGAACGGTCCTTGTCGATGAGCTGCGCGCGCACGCCCTCGGGGAGGTCGGGCTGGGTGTGGGCGAACCACATCACCAGCCCGTACTCCTGACCGAGCGCCGCACGGAGGTCCGGAAGCTCGCGCGCGCGGCGGACGGCGGCCAGGGTCACCGTCAACGCCGTCGGCGAGAGCTCCTCGAGGGTGTCGGCGGCGGCGTGCGCGGCATCCTCGTCGCGCGCCCGGAGCCGCTCGATGATCTCGGGGACCGTATCGGCCGCGAACGCGTCGTCGATCCAGACGCGCGCGGCGGCGAGGCGGGACGGTTTCGGCGTCTCGTCGAAGAGGAGCACGAGCTCGGTCGGGGTCTCCGGATCCGCACGCCGCTCGAACGCCTCACGGAGGGCGTCGAGGTGGGCGCGGGGCACGCAGTGGTCGGCGAATCCGGCGTAGACCGCGTCGGCGGCATCCATCGTCCCGCCGGTCAGCGCGAGGAACTCCCCCAGCCGGCCCGGCGCGCGGGCGAGCAGCCACGAACCGCCGACGTCCGGGGTGAACCCGATCCGGGTCTCGGGCATCGCCAACCGCGAGGTCTCGGTGACGATGCGGATCGCCGCGTGGCCGGCGACGCCGATGCCGCCCCCCATCGTGATGCCGTCGGCGAGCGCGATGACCGGCTTCGGATACTCGGCGATGCGGGCGTTGAGCGCGTACTCCTCCTGGAAGAAGAGCGCCACCTCCGCGGGGTGTCCCGCAGTGATGCGGGAGGCGAGGTCGCGCACGTCGCCGCCCGCGCAGAGCCCCCGATCGCCCGCTCCGTCGATGAGGACGACGTCGATGTCGGTGTCGTCCTCCCACGCGTCGAGCGCGGCGTGCAGGGCGCGGATCATCTCGAGGTCGAGGGCGTTGATCGCGCGGGGCCGATTGAGCGTCAGCCACCCGAGTCTGCCCGTGGGACGGGCGAGGACGGTGGGTGCGGCGTCGTCGGTCACGGCACACACGTTACCGGGGCGGCACCCCCGCCGCCGGGGCGCCGCCGCGGAACGTTTCTGCATCGCCGCGCCCGATCCGACAGGATGGGGGGACCTGACCTCAGAACGACGACACCGACGAGAGGCGCGGCATGCCCGACGCATTGGCGCTCGAGTTCACCGGACTCACGAAAGACTTCGGCCGCATCCGGGCCGTCTCCGACTTCACCGCCCGCGTGGAACCGGGGCTGGTCACCGGCTTCCTGGGGCCCAACGGCGCGGGGAAGACCACCACCCTCCGCATGCTGCTGGGGCTCGTCCGCGCCACCCACGGGTCGGCGACGGTGGGCGGGCGCCCGTACGCGGAGCTGCGGCATCCGCTGCGCTCGGTGGGCGCGGCCCTCGAGGCCTCCAGCTTCCACCCGGGCCGCACCGGCGCGGGACACCTCCGGGTCCTCGCCGCGGCGGCGGGTCTTCCCCGCACCCGCGTGGACGAGACCCTCGCCCTCGTCGGACTCTCGGATGCCGCCGGCCGGAAGGTCGGGGGCTATTCGCTCGGCATGCGTCAGCGGCTGGGACTCGCCTCGGCGCTCCTCGGCGACCCCGGCGTGCTCGTCCTCGACGAGCCGTCCAACGGCCTCGACCCGGAGGGCATCCGCTGGATGCGCCGGCTCCTGCAGGAGCTCGCCCGCGAGGGTCGCACGGTGCTCGTCTCCTCGCACCTCCTCGCCGAAGTGCAGCAGACCGCCGATGCGGTGCTGATCATCTCCCGCGGGCAGCGCGTCTTCCAGGGCGGCCTCGACGACCTCGCCGATCCCAACGAGTACGCCACCGTCGTCGACGCCCCCGATCGACAGAGCCTTCTCGATGCCCTCGGCGCGGCCGGTGCGACCGTGGAGATCATCCGTGGCGGCATCCGCGTGACCGACCGCGATCCGGCCGAGGTCGGCACGATCGCCGCCGCGGCGGGCGTGGCCCTCTCGGGCCTTCAGCGCCGCGGCCCCGCGCTGGAGGAGGTGTTCCTCGACCTCGTCAACGGCACGCGCGTGCACGCGCCGACGGTGACGGAGGCCCCGGCGGAGGGCGAGCCCGCCGACGAAGAAGTCACCACCGAGGAAAGAGGTGACGTGCGATGAGCCTCGCCGCAGCGGTCCGCTCCGAGTCCGTCAAGCAGATCACCACGTCGATGTGGTGGCTGCTCGCGATCATCCTCGTCGCCTACGTCGCCTTCACCGCGGCGGCGCTCGGGTTCGTCTTCGCCGCCTCGGCGAGCGGCGCACTCCCCGGGCAGCAGATGACGATCGACCCGTCGATCCTCCCGCCCACGATCTACAGCTCCGCCACCTCCGTCGGCTACGTCTTCCCGCTCCTCATCGGCACCCTGATGGTCACGAGCGAGTTCCGCCACCAGACGCTCACCCCCACCTTCCTCGCCTTCCCCCGGCGCGGCACGGCACTCGCGGGCAAGGTCGTGGTCGGCATCCTGCTCGGCCTCCTCTACGGCGTGCTCGGAACGCTCGCCGCCGTCGGCGCCGGCGCGGGGTTCCTCGCCGGTTTCGGCATCGACACGGGCCTCGGCGAGGCCGACACGTGGGCGCTCATCGGGCGGATGCTGATCGCCTTCGTGCTGTGGGTCCTCATCGGCATCGGCGTCGGCGCGCTCGTCCGCAACCAGGTGGGCGCCGTCGTCGGCGTCCTGGTGTTCACCCAGTTCCTCGAGCCGATCGGCCGTGTCGCCGGCTCGTTCGTCGACGGCCTCTCCGAGGTCGTCCGGTTCCTCCCGGGAGCCGCGGGCGACGCCCTCGTCGGCGCGAGCGTCTTCACCGGCATCGGCCCGACCGGTGGCGACGGCGGGACACTCGAGTGGTGGGCCGGCGGCATCGTGCTTCTCGCCTATGCCGCGGTGTTCCTCGTGGTCGGGTGGGCGACCACCTGGCGACGCGACGTCAGCTGACGCCGGGAACGATCACCGGAACCGCCGCGGTCTCGACGATCTCGACGACATCCGTCGCCGCGTCATCGGCGTCCACGTCGATGCGGAGCGCCTGGACGAGCGCGAGCCCGTGGCGGGTCGTGAGGAGGATGCGTTCGAACTCCTCGTGCCCCTCGAGGTCGATGACGACCCCTTCGCGGCGTCGGCGGATCATCGCGAAGTCGTCGCCGCCCGCCGAGCGCCAGCGACCCGCCGCGACGATCCCGCGCACGTGCGTACCGGGGCTCGGTACGCCGCGGAGCCAGGTCCAGACGTCCTCGGTGAGCTGGACCTTCGCGATCTGGGACCGCTCGACCAGCACATTCTCCTTGCGGAATGCGAGGAGGCGCTCCGACCCCGACAGCGCGATTTCGAGCCGGGTGGAATCGAGCAGGAGCGTGACCATGCCCCTAGTCTGCCAGCGTCGCGGCGCACGTTCCGAGGCGTTTGCTCACAGGAGCGCAACGATCCGCGACGCGACGGTTGCCGCGCGGTGGGAGACTTGAGCGATGACCCTGCTCGGCTCCGCGGTGCACCGCGCGCTCGACCGCGTCCGCTCCGGCGCCGCGCTCGACGCCGACGACGCCGAAGCGCTGCTCGCGGCATCCGGTCCCGACGAGGAGACGCTCGCCGCTCTCGCCGGTCGCCTCCGCGACGAGGGGCTCGCCGCGGCCGGACGCGCCGGGGTCATCACGTACTCGCGCAAGGTGTTCGTGCCGCTGACCACCCTCTGCCGCGACCGCTGCCACTACTGCGTGTTCGTCGACACCCCCGGGCAGCTCGCGCTGCTGCGGAAGCCCGCGTACATGTCGCCTGAGCAGGTGCTCCAGGTGGTGCGACAGGGTCAGGCGCTCGGGTGCAAGGAGGCCCTGCTCACCCTCGGCGACCGCCCGGAGGAGCGCTGGCCCGAGGCTCGCGCATGGCTGGACGACCACGGCTTCGCCTCCACGATCGACTACGTCGCCCACATCGCCGCGCTCATCACGGCCGAGACCGGCATGCTCGTGCACGCCAACCCCGGCGTGATGACGGAAGACGAGCTCCGAAGCCTGCGCACCGTGTCGCCGTCGATGGGCGTGATGCTCGAAACGACCTCACGGCGGCTGTTCGAGGAGCGCGGTCAGGTCCACTACGGCTCGCCCGACAAGGACCCCGATCTCCGCCTCGCCGTCATCGAAGACGCCGGGCGCCTGCGCGTGCCGTTCACCACCGGCATCCTCGTCGGCATCGGCGAGACGATCCGCGATCGGGCCGAGTCGCTGGTGGCGATCCGCGACGCACACCTCCGTCATGCGGCGTCCGGACGCGGGCACGTGCAGGAGGTGATCGTGCAGAACTTCCGCGCGAAGGCGCAGACGGCGATGCGCGACGCCCCCGACGCCGATCTCGACGAATACGTCCGCACCGTCGCGGTCGCGCGTCTGGTGATGGGCCCGCACATGCGGATCCAGGTGCCGCCGAACCTGTCCGACCCGCGCGAGTTCGCCCGGCTCGTCGCGGCCGGGATCGACGACTGGGGCGGGGTCTCGCCGCTCACCGCGGATCATGTCAACCCAGAGCGCCCGTGGCCGCACGTCGACGACCTCGCCTCGGCCACCGCCGACCTCGGCTACACCCTCCGCGAGCGCCTGACGGCGCACCCGGAGTACGTCCGGGACGCCGAGACCTGGCTCGATCCCGGCCTCGCCCCCGCCGTCGCCGCCCTTGCCGATCCGGACACGGGCCTCGCCGCGGCCGGTTCCCGCGTCTCCACTGTCGAAAACGCGGGACGGATCGGCCCCGGAGCCCCCGCCGCACCCACCGAGGCGACATACGGCCCGCGTTCTTCACCGCGACCGGTCGCCACCCGCTTGGCCGAACGCGCCGCCGACGACCCGGCGAGCCTCGACGACGCCGAATGGGTCGACCTCCTCGAGTCCACCGGCGAGGCGCTCGACGTCCTCGCCCGCACCGCGGACGACGTCCGCCGCTACACCGTCGGCGAGGCGGTGAGCATGGTCGTCAACCGCAACCTCACCTCCACCGGGTTCCGCGCGACGCCGACCGGTGAGCCCGGGACGTTCTCGCTCGACGAGGTCGCCGAGATCGCCGCGGATGCCGCCGCCCTCGGCGCGACGGAGATCTGCGTGCAGGGGCGTCTCCCCGACGCGGAAGACCCCGCCGCGTACCTCGCGATCGCCCGCGCGATCACCGCGGCCGCTCCCGCCCTCCACCTCCACGCGTACCGCCCGCAGGACGTCCGCGACCTCGCCGACCGCGGCGGGCTCGGCCTCTCCGGCGCCCTCGCGGCTCTGCGGGACGCCGGGGTGGACACGGTCCCCGGCACCGGCGTGAAGGTCCTCAGCGAACGCGTCCGCGCCCTCGTGGCCCCCGACGACCTCGACATCGCCCGGTGGGAGGAGGGGATCATCACCGCCCACGAGGCCGGGTTCCGCTCGACCTCGGTGCTCTTCTACGGTCACGTCGAGACCGCCGCCGAGCGCATCGCCCACCTCCGCCGCCTCCGGGGAATCCAGGAGCGCACGCGCGGGTTCACCGAGTTCGTGCCGATCCCCCTCCCCGGTCCCGCCGGCGGCGTCCCCCTCGTGCCCGGGCGCGCCGCGATCGACGAGCACCGGGCGATGGTCGCGGTGTCGCGTCTGCTCCTCAGCGGCAGCATCGCTCACGTGCAGATCCCGTGGACCCGCGTCGGCCGCGATACCGCCGCCACTCTCCTCCGCTCGGGCGGAGACGACCTCGGCGGCACGCTGCTCGACGGGCGCGTCCGCCCCGACACCGGCATCGAGCAGGGACTGGAGTTCCCCCGAGCGGATGCCGAGCGCCTCGTCGCGCGCCTCCTCCGGCCGTTCCGCCAGCGCACCACCGACTACCGCGAGGTGAGCCGGTGACCGCGCGCCGCGTGGAGGTGGCGATCGTCGGCGCCGGGTTCGCCGGGCTCGGGATGGCGATCGCGCTCCAGCGGGCGGGCCGCGACGATTTCATGCTGCTCGAGCGTGCGGCATCCGTCGGCGGGACCTGGCGCGAGAACACCTACCCCGGCGTCGCGTGCGACGTGCCGGCGCACCTGTACGGCTTCGCCGAGTATCCGCGTCCGGATGCCCCGGGGGTCTACGCGCGGGGCGCCGAGATCCGCGCCTACCTCGAGGACGTCGCCGCTCGCGAGCGCCTCGGCGAGCGCCTGCGCCTTCGCACCGCCGTGACCGCGGCGAGATGGGATGTCGCCGCGGCCGTCTGGCGGATCGAGACCGCGGGCCCCACTGCGGAGACGTTCGAGGCCGAGGTGCTGGTGCTCGCGTGCGGGCGGCTCACCGAGCCCTCGATCCCCGACATCGCCGGACTCGAGACCTTCCCCGGGCCGATGTTCCACTCCGCGCGCTGGGATCACGACGTGCTGCTCGCCGACGCCCGGGTCGCCCTCGTCGGAACGGGGGCGAGCGCGGTGCAGATCCTCCCGGAGCTCGCGCGCACCGCCGCGCACGTGACGCTCTTCCAGCGGACGCCGGCGTGGATCGTGCCGCGCGGCGACGCGCCCTACACGGATGCCGAGCGCCGACGCCTGAGGGACGACCCCGACGCCCTCGCACGCCTGCGCCGGACGCTGTACCTCCAGGGCGAGGATCGCTTCGCGTCGCGCTCGGGGGACGCCGCGGCCTCGGAGGCTGCCCGCGCGGAAGCTCTGGCGCACCTGCACGCCCAGGTGGCCGACCCCGCCCTCCGCGCCGCACTCACCCCCGATTACGCCTTCGGCTGCACGCGCGTGCTCCTCTCCGACGACTTCTACCCCGCCGTCGCGGGCGACCGGGTGACGCTCGAGCCGACCGCCCTCGCGCGGGTCGACGGCGCCTGTCTGATGTCCGCGGCGGGCCGTGCGCATGACGCCGACGTCGTGATCCTCGCCACCGGCTTCGCCTCCGCGCAGCAGCCCTACGCCGCCCTCGTGCGGGGTGAGGACGACGTCACCCTCGCCGAGCATTGGGCCGCGGGCATGACCTCGTTCGCCTCCACCGTGGTCTCCGGCTTCCCGAACCTCTTCGTCCTCAACGGCCCGAATGCGTCGCTCGGTCACAACTCCGCCGTCCTGATGATCCAGGAGCAGGCCGCGTACGCTGTGAACGCCCTCGCGCACCGCGACACGATGCCCGACGGCGTCCTGCGGGTGCGCCCCGATGCCGAGGTCGCCTACACCGCGGAGATCGACGCGGCGGCGGCATCCACGCCGTGGATCACCGGCGGATGCCGCAGCTGGTACGTCGATCCTCGCTCCGGCCGCCTCACGCTGCTGTGGCCGGGCACGGTCGACGCCTTCCGCGCGCGGCTCGCCCGCACCGACGGATCCGAATTCGCCCCCGCACCGGCGCGGGCGGGAAAGGGAGCACCATGACCATCCCCCTCCGTTTGGGATACAAGGCCTCCGCCGAGCAGTTCGGCCCGGGCGAGCTGCTCGATTTCGCCGTGCTCGCCGAGGAGGTCGGGTTCGACTCGGTGTTCGTGTCGGACCATCTCCAGCCGTGGCTGCACGACGGCGGTCATGCCCCGGCATCCGTCCCGCTCCTCGGCGCGCTCGGCGCGCGCACCTCGCGGGTGCTCATCGGCACCTCCGTGCTCACCCCGACCTTCCGCTACAACCCGACCGTCATCGCGCAGGAGTTCGCCACCCTCGGCGCGCTCTACCCCGGACGCGTGATCCTCGGCGTCGGAACGGGCGAGGCGCTCAATGAGGCGAACCTCGGCTTCGCGTGGCCGGATCCGCCCGAGCGCTTCCAGCGGCTGAAGGAGGCCCTCGGCCTCATCGACCGCCTGTGGAGCGAGGAGCGCGTCAGCTTCGACGGCACGTTCTACACGACCCGGAACGTGACGATCTACGACCGCCCCGACGAGCGCGTGCCGGTCTACATCGGCGCGGCAGGGCCGGCCGCGACCCGCCTCGCGGGCCGGATCGCCGACGGCTTCATCACCACCAGCGGGAAGAAGCGCGAGCTGTACACCGACACCCTCCTCCCCGCCCTCGACGAGGGCCTCCGCAAGGAGGGGCGCACGAGGGACGACATCGACACCCTCATGGAAGTCAAGGTCTCGCTCGCCGACACTCTCGAGGAGGGTCGCGAGAAGACCCGCTTCTGGGCCCCGCTCGCCCTCAGCCCCGACGAGAAGATGGGCACCGACGACCCGATCGAGATGCAGCGCCTCGGCGATGCGCTCCCGATCGAGCGCGCCGCCTCGCGGTTCATCGTCTCGGACGATCCCGACGAGCACGTCGAGCGGATCGCCTGGTACGTCGAGCAGGGCTTCCGCCACCTCGTCTTCCACGACCCGGGGCACGACCAGGAGGCCTTCCTCCGCCGCTACGGCGCGGAGATCCTCCCGCGTCTGCGCGAGCGTTTCGGCGCGTGACCGACACCGCCCGACCCGCCCGCTGGGTCGTCGTCGTCCCGGTCAAGCCCGCCGGCGAGGGGAAGTCGCGCCTGCAGGTCGACGGTGCGCGCCGCACCGACCTCGCCCGTGCGATCGCCCTGGACACCCTCACCGCCGTCGCCGCGTCCCCCCGGGTGCTTCAGCTCGTCGTCGTCGGCGATGACCCGCAGCTCGCCCGGGAGGCGGCGATGCTCCCCGCGGTCCGCTTCGTCCCCGACCCGCGACCCGGCGGCCTCGACCGCGCCGTCGCCGCCGGCGTCGAGGCGGTCGATCCACGTGCCGCGCTCCCCCGCGCCGCCCTCCTCGGCGACCTCCCCGCCCTGCGCGCGGACGACCTGACTGCGGCGCTCGATCTCGCCGCGGACGTCGATCGCGCCGTCGTGGCCGATGCCGAGGGCTCGGGGTCGACCCTCGTCACCGCCGCCGCGGGGGTGACGTGGGCGTCGTCCTTCGGCGACGGCTCGCTCGCCCGGCACGTGGAGAGCGGATGCCGCCTCCTCGACCTTCCGTCGTCGTCGCCGCTCCGGCGCGACGTCGACACGCTGGGGCAGCTCCGCGCGGCCCTTTCTCTCGGGGTGGGTCCGCGGACCGCGGCCGCA
Organism: Microbacterium aurantiacum; assembly: GCF_031625015.1. Taxonomy (NCBI): domain Bacteria; kingdom Bacillati; phylum Actinomycetota; class Actinomycetes; order Micrococcales; family Microbacteriaceae; genus Microbacterium; species Microbacterium aurantiacum. Next base: position 1,226,946 of record NZ_JAHWXH010000001.1, on the reverse strand, counting down.
AGCGCGGGGCTTTCTGCCTGAGCCTCAGGCGAAGAGCAGGTACAGGGCGCCGAAGAGCGTCGCCGCCACGACGAGCCGTTCGAACAGCCGCTGCGACAGACGCGGCGCGAGCCACCGCCCGAAGATCGCCGCGGCCACGACGATCGGGGCGAGCACGAGGTCGAGCAGCAGTCCCTCCGGGGTGATCAGACCGAGGCCGACGGAGAACGGCACCTTCGAGATGTTCACGATCGCGAAGAACCACGCCGCCGTGCCGAGGAACTCCTTCACCGGCATCCGCGCCGCGAGGAAGTACATCGACATCACCGGGCCCGCGGCGTTGGCGACCATCGTGGCGAAGCCGCCGAGCGTGCCGTAGGCGGCCGCGGCCACCCTCGGGGCACGACCACTCGCTGCTGCGCTGCCGAATCGGCGTCGCAGCAGCGTGAACGCGACCACGACGAGCAGGATGACGCCGATCACGCGCGTGACCGCGGTGTCGTCCGCGACAGCGAGGAACGCCACGCCGAGAAGGATGCCGACCCCCACCGCGGGCGCGAGCCGCACGAGCGCCCGCCAGTTCACGTCGCGGCGGTACGCGATGAGCGCGATCATGTCGGCGAGGATCAGCAGCAACAGGATGGTTCCGGTCGACTGCCGCGCCGGCAGCACCGCGGCGAAGATCGCCACGGCGATGGTCCCGGATGCCGGGACGGCGGTCTTCGACAGCCCGATCACGACTGCGGCGACGCCGAGGAGCACCCATGCTCCCGCGCCCAGGTCGATCACGTCAGGCCCGCCGCCCGGAGGGCGTCCTCGGCGAGACGAGCCGAGCGCGCGGCATCCGTCATCCACAGCGGCGCGACGACGGGACGGATGCCGGCATCGGCCACGCGGGCGGCCCCGCCGGCGTCCTCCTCGGCGAGGAGCCACGCGTCGAGGAGACCGGAGGGATCGCGGCGGGCACCGTAGTGTGCGGCGACGGCCGCCGCGTCGGTGTCGACCCCGATCGCGGCGAGGCAGACATCCGCCATCCCGCGCACGACCCGGCCGCCGATGATCGGCGAGACCCCGACGACGGGCGCCGCGCTCGCGCGCACCGCGTCGCGGATGCCGGGGACGGCGAGGATCGGCCCGATCGAGACGACCGGGTTAGAGGGGGCGAGCAGGACGACGTCGGCGTCGGCGATCGCGTCGATGACGCCCGGCGCGGGGACGGCCTCGGCGATGCCGGGGTTGTCGAAGCGCAGCGGGCGGAGGGCGGCGCGGTGCCGCGTCCACCACTCCTGGAAGTGCAGGACCCGTTCGGATCCGGGTTCTCCGTCCGGAGCGTCGGCGGCGACGGTCACGCGGGTGTCGACCTCGGCATCCGTCATCGGGATCAGGCGCGCTCCGAGGCTCCATCGGCCCCCGAGCCGCGCGGCGACCTCGGTCGGCGTGGCGCCCTCGCGCAGCCAGCCGGTCCGGGCGAGGTGGGTGCCGAGGTCGAGGTCGCCGAGGGTGAACCACGGCCAGCCGGACCCCCAGGCCTGCAGCTCGGCGCTCACCCGCTCGCTCTCGCCCGCGCGCCCCCAGCCCCGCTCGGTGTCGCCGACGCCGGCGAGGGCGTACAGGAGCGAATCGTGGTCGGGCTGCAGGCGGACGCCCGAGAGCCACAGGTCGTCGCCGGTGTTGACGACGACGGTGAGGCGGGCCGCTGTGTCGTCGATCCCGCGCGCCCGGAGGGCGGCACGGACGCCCAGGACGAAGCGCGATCCGCCGACACCGCCGGCGAGGACCACGATGCGGGGGCCGCCCGCGCGGGTCATCCGCGGTCGTACGGCGGCAGGGGGACCGCGCCGGTGCGCGGGGCGAACTCGTCTTCGGCGTGCGGGAGCGTGAAGCGCGCGACGGCGTCGATGAGCGCGTCGACCGTCTGCTGGTCGGCGATCACGTCGACCTCGAGGCCGGCCTTCAGGGCATCGCTCGCGGTGCGCGGGCCGATCGCGGCGATGATCGTGCTCTCGGGGACCTCGGGGAACTGCTCGTGCACCTGCTCGGCGACCGAGCCGCTCGTCACGAGGATCGCGTTGATGCGTCCCGACCGGACGTCCTCGGCGATCCGCTCGGTGACCGGCACACCGACGGTGCGGTACGCCACGACGCTGCGGACCCGATGACCCGCCTCGGAGAGCATGTTGGTCAGCACGGGTTTGGCGATCTCGCTCCGGAGGGTCAGGATGTCGCGCGCCTGCGGCTCGAGCCCGATGAGCTGCTCGGCCATGCCGGCGGCGGAGTTGTCCTGCTCGGGGACGAGGTCGACGCGGTACCCGACCGCGAGGAGCGCGGCGGCGGTGGTCTCGCCGACCGCGGCGACCTTGGTCGACGCCGGGATGGCGGCGCGATAGGCGTAGAGCACGTCCACGGTGGTCGCACTCGTGACGGTCAGCCAGTCGAAGCGACCGGCGGCGAGGTCCGCGAGCGCGTTGTCGAGGCTCGCCTGGTCATTCGTCGGCGCGAAGTTGATGAGCGGGGCGATGACGGGCGTCGCACCCTGACGGCGAAGGGTGGCGGCCACGCCGTCTCCCCACGGGCCGCCGCGGGGCACGAGCACGCGCCAGCCCGCCAGGGGCTTGGGCGGACGGTGTGCTGCGGCAGAATTCATGACATCGACTCTCGAGGTGCTCGGTCGGCCGCCCTCACCTCGAGCAGCCGCCACGCGGGACGAATCGGGTTCGCGCGGTCGGCAGCATCGCACCATTGCACTGCCTTGCATGCGAGCATACCCCCGGCCGCGTGGCTCGCGGACGATCCGCCGCCGGGGTCAGGGTCGCGTCAGCGTGCGTAGCCGCGGACGAGCGCCCACACCGCGGTGCCGATCAGCGCGGCCGCACCGACGACGGCGGCCGCGGCGAGGCCCGGTTCGCGGCGGCGGAACTCGCGCGCCTGGGCGACCTTCTCGTCGACGACGTGGCTCACGCGGCGCGGCACGTTGGCTTTCACCTCGATCGCGGCGAGGGCCGCCTTCAGCTCGGCGCGCGCCTTCTCGACGGGATCGGTGATCCCGAGCGGGACCCCCGTGCGCGGCACCGGGATCGGGGTCCGGGAGTTCCTCAGGTCAGAGTCCATCACGGATCGCCTCCACATCTTTCGCGAGCGCCTCAGCGGGGTTCTCCGCCTTCGCCATACGGCGGAAGCGGAGGATGCCGAAGAGCGCGAGCACACCGGTCAACAGGAGCATCGCCAGGAAGAGCACCAGCGCCGACAGCCACACGGGCCACCACGACGACAGGCCGGCGACGATGAACGCGCCGAGGGCCGGGATCGACCAGAAGAGCACGACGAGAGCGGCGACGAGCCACCCTGCGCCGATGCCGGCATCCTTCGCCGTGCGCTTGACCCAGCCCTTGGCCGCGTCGATCTCGGCGACGACGAGGTTGCGGACGAGTTCGGGGATCTCGCCGACGAGAGTGAAGATCGAGTCGTCGGCGCGATCACGGAAACCGCGCGGGGTCGTCATGTCAGGAACCACTGCCTTCGGTCGAGAGGTCGTCGGCGGCCTGCTTCGCGGCGCGAGCCGACACCTTCGCGGTCTTCTGGATCTCGTCGGCCGATTCCGCACCCGCAGCTTTGACGCGTTCGACGCGCTCTTCTGCCGTACCCTTCGACGCTGCGGCCTTGGTGACCTTCACTGCGGAGTTCCACAGGGTGCTGGGGAGAGCCATCGCCGCGGACGCGGCGAACTCCTTGACCTTCACGACCTGGCGCTGCACCGGTTCGGCGCTCCACACCTTGTCGGCCTGGGTCTTGATCTGCTCGTAACGCTCGCGACCGGCGCGCGTGCCGAGGACGTACCCGACGGCCAGTCCGAGGACCACTCCTGCTTTGCCCCTCATGGGGTCTCCTCACGATCGGTTCTGCGCTGGAAAGTGAGTCCCAGAGTAGCGGCGTATGCCGATTCCGGCATCCGCCCTTGACATTGCCGTCGATACGGGGTTCACTGCCCGCGCTCGGCCGCGAACAGGCGCGCGCGGCGGACCCGTTCGGTCTCGTCCGCGGCGTCGGCGACCACGCGCGCGAGCCCGCTTCCGGACACCCACGCGCCGACCACTCCGAGCCCGTCGACCCCAGCGGCACGGGCGCGGATCTCCTCCGCCTCCTCGGGCTGTCCGAGGGCGGATGCGGGCCGCGCGAGCTCGAAGCGGGCGCGGTGGGCGTCCGCGACGGTCGGGAGGTCGACGCCCAGGAACGCCTCCGCCTCGGTGCGCGCGAGTTCGATCGCCTCGGCGTCGCCGAGCGCCGCCGTCGCGGGGGCCTGAAGAGAGGAGCCGAAGGCGACGGTGACGAGGTGACGCCCGGCGCCGAGCTCTCCGGTGAGCCACGGCCAGCGTGCCGACTCGACGACCACACTGTCGGCCGCGCCCGTCCCCGGCACGGCGTGCACGGTGGCGGCCCGCGGCGCGGCATCCGTGTCCGGTGTATCGACGACGAGGGTGACCACCTCGCGCGTGACCGATCGCGACGTCCCGAGGTCGCGGCCGAGAAGTCCGCCGAGCAGGCGCCGCGCATCGGTCTCGCCGGTGGCGACGATCACGAGGTCGGCGACGCGGGTGGGGGACGACTCCCCCTCGTCACCCTCGTCGTCCACGAGCACATGGTCCTCGTCCACGGCGACCTCGTACACGTCGCCGACACGGACGATGCGCTCCACGCGCGTGCCGGTCTCGATCTGCACGTCGCGCTCGACCAGGCGCGCGACGAGCGCGTCGACGAGTTGCGGCATCCCGCCGTCGAGGCTCTTCAGCGGGGCGCTCCCGCCCCGCTCGGCGCGTTCGGCGCGCAGCTCCGCGACGGCGGCCTGCAGCGATCCGGTGCGCGTGAGCGCGGCGTTGAGCTTCGGCACGGCGTGCCCCACGTCGATCTCGTCGGGTGCCAGCCCGAACCCGCCGACGCTGAGAGGGGCGACCAGGCGGTCCACGACGTCCTGTCCCATCCGGGCACGCACGAGCGTGCCGAGGTTGCGCTCGCTGCCGATCGTGAGCGGGGGGCGCACGCGGTCGAGATAGGCGCGCCACGTGCCGCTCCACCCGATCACCGCGCGCACGGACTCGTCCCACGCGTTCTCGGGGATGCCGAGGATCGTCGCCTCCGGTGCGGGCACCGACCCGACCTTCGGCACGCGCGCGATCCAGGTCGCAGTTTCCGCAGCCTCGACGACCCGGTCGGTCAGGCCCGCATCGTCGACGAGCTCGTCCACGGCGCCACCGCGGGACGACCAGCCCCAGGGACCCGTGCCCACCGTCGCCCCGGCCAGCTCGACGCGTCGGAGCGTTCCGCCGAGCTCGGGCGCGGCCTCGAGCACCGTGACGGCCATGCCGACCTTCGCGCACTGCCACGCCGCGGCGAGGCCCGCCAGGCCCCCACCCACCACGACCACGCGGGTTTCGCGGGCGCGGGCGGCCAGATCGTCGACGGTCATTCCGGCTGCACTCACGGCATCCATCCTCCCATTCGGACCTCCCCGCCACCTGGACGGCCGGGCGGGGCATGATGGAGCGCATGACGCTGCACATCACCGGGGACGCCGCGGCCGACGAGCTGCTCACCGACGATCCGCTCGCGCTCCTCATCGGCATGCTGCTGGACCAGCAGGTCGCGATGGAGGTCGCCTTCGCGGGTCCGCTGAAGATCCGCGAGCGCACGGGGGCGATGGATGCCGCAGCCCTCGCCGGCTACGACCCGGACGCGCTCGTCGAGGCCTTCCGCGAGAGCCCCGCGGTGCACCGCTATCCGGGGTCGATGGCGGGGCGCGTGCAGTCGCTCTGCCAGGCGGTCGCCGAGGACTGGGACGGGGACGCCGCGCAGATCTGGACGCGAGACGATCCCGACGGCGCCACGGTGCTCAAACGCCTGAAGGCCCTCCCCGGCTTCGGCGAGCAGAAGGCGAAGATCTTCCTCGCTCTCCTCGGCAAGCAGTACGGCTTCACGGGCGACGGATGGCGCGAGGCCGCAGGCGCGTACGGAGACGAGGGATCCTTCCGATCGGTCGCCGACATCGTGTCGCCGGAATCGCTCGCGAAGGTCCGCGAATACAAGCGGGAGATGAAGGCCCGTAAGGGCTGACGGCGCTTACCACAGACGATCTGTCCGCCGAAAGGGGGACAGACGTCTCTTGCGGGCCTGGGTTAGCCTGTCGGAGTTCTTCATCGAGGACCTGATCGGTGCGCGTGCGCGCGGCCGAACGACGAGAGGAAGTGGACGCATGAAGTTCGCCATGGGTGCTGACACGCTGAGCGTGCTGACCAAGACCACCTCGGGCTCCAGCGACGAGCTCGCCGCGCTGGTGCGCCAGCTGCTCGAGGCGGCCGAGCCGCTCGAGGGCCGCTTCCAGGGTGCCGGCCGCTCCGCCTTCGACCGTTTCAAGGCGCGCACCGACGCGATCTCCGGTGAGCTCAAGGCATCGCTGGACGCCGTCCTCATCGGTATCGGCGGGATGAACCGCTCCTTCCTCGAGGGCGAGTCCGCCATGGTCGACTCCACCCAGTCGCTCGAGTCGGGGTCGCAGTTCGACGCCGCCCGTTTCGGATCGCGCTGAGCGCAGAGAGGACGATCACCATGGTCAATCAGGGCGACCGTCGCGACTACGACATCGCGGCATCCCAGAACGCACAGGACAACTTCAACCGCGTCGCATCGCAGCTCGAAGCCGTCATCGACCAGCACGACCGCGATGTGCAGGCGGCGATGGCCGACTACACCGCGGAAGGCGTGTCGGAGGATTACCGCGCCAAGGAGCTGCGGTGGAAGAACGCCGCGGCCGAGGTCCGCGGCATCATCCAGACCCTGCGCTCGTCGCTCGAGCGCAATGACGAGTCGGCGCAGGATGCCCTCCGCAAGGCGCGCGCCGCTGTGGAGTCGATCGGCTGAGCCGGTCTGAACCGAGCCCATGACGAACTGGAGCATCCAGCCGTCGGGGGTCGCCGAAGTTCTCCAGTCCGTCAACCCGCACGCCGAGGCGCTCGGGACGGCGCTGGCTGAGCTCGCGCCGGCCCTCGAGCTCGCCGTGACGGCGACGCAGTCCCCGGCCATCTCCGAGGCGGTGCAGTCCTACTTCCAGCAGGAGGAGGCGCCCCGGATCCAGGCGATGAACGCGCGCATCGGTGCGGCCGCGAACGGCGTCGTCACCGCGACACAGGCGTACGTGACCGGAGACCTGGAGATGGCCGCGAACGCGCAGTCGGCCAGTGTCGCCGCGATCTTCCCGCCCTCGCTCCCGCGGGGGGTGATGTGATGGCGACCGCGATCAATCCCGAAGCCATCCCCGGCGCCGACCTCGACCCCGACACGATCGAGGCGCAGGCCGGCGTTGTCACCTCCGTCGCATCCCGCGTGCGCGAGAACGGCTCGGATGTCCACCTCAAGTGGCAGGGTATGGCGGGCGTCTACTCCGCTCCCGAGTCGGGGCGGCTCCTCGGCCTCATGCAGCCGGTCTCGTCCCAGGCGACAGCCGTCGGCGACAACCTCGACGTCGTCGCCGGAGCGTTGAAGCGCTTCGCGGCCGACATCCGTCCGATCAAGGCGGAGCTGGATTCCCTGCGTGCCCAGGCGGTCGCGTTCAACGCGGAGATCGCCGGCGGCGTGAGCGTGCGGGAGGTGAACCCCGCGTGGATCAACTCCCAGTCGAGCTACGGGGGCGCGGCCTCCTACTCGTACTCGTCGTCGTCGCTCGGCGGGGGTTCGACGTCGACCGCCGACATCCCGCAGTACCGCACGGTCAGCAAGGAATGGCACGAGGTCCAGTCCTACGTCGACCGCAACAACGACCTGATCGGCCAGGTCAACGCGCAGCAGACGGCTCTCTGGGAGGCCGAGCGGGCGTGCGCGAACACGATCCGCGCGCTCTACGGCGCCGCGGGCCTGCGCGCCTACCAATCCGAGGACGACGCGCTCGGCTACGGACTGTCGGAGATCCCCGAGGGCACCGAGATGCCGTGGGGCGCCGAAGTGGAGCGCACCGAAGGCTGCGGCGAGGCCACCGCGAAGTTCGTCTTCAAGGACTTCCTGTGGGAGGGCATCGCCGTCGGCGGTGTGTGGGGGACGATCGAGGGCCTCGGCACTCTCGTCCTCGGCTACAACCCCGAGACGGGCGACTGGTTCTCCGGCGACGCCTACGGGGCCGCGTGGGGCAACCTCGGCATGCTCGGAGCCGCCGGGCTCATGAACAGCGGGCTGCTCGCCCCGATCTTCCAGGCCGACTCGCTCGCCCAGTCGATGGGCGGGGACGGATTCCTGCCGCAGGAGGTGCGCGACTTCAAGGCGGATGCCGACGAGGTCGCCGTCAACACCGGCAAGGCGCTCATCGCGTGGGACAAGTGGGCCGATGACCCCGGCACCGCGCTCGGCGAGAGCGTCTTCAACGTCGGCACGATCCTGATCCCCGGCGGCGCCGCCGTCGCCGGCGTCAAGACGGCCGGGACGGCGGCATCCGTGCTGTCGAAGATGTCGCGCGCGGTCGATGTCATCGACCCCGGTGCGTGGGCCGTGAACGGCGCGACGCGCCTCGGCTCGCTCGGACTCGGCAGCCTCGACAACCTCATCGGCAAGGTCGACGGCTTCGAATCGCCGAACATCGAGGTCTACACCGCCACGGACGCCGCCTCCGGCATGCAGCTGCTCGACGACTTCGGGGTCGACCCGAACACCGTCACCGCGCGCGTGGACGGTGCCGGCAACAACGTCCTTGAATTCCCCGGCGGGAAGATCGAGATGCCCGCGGGCACCTTCGACAACGCTGCGGGCGGCGCAGTGCGCGCCGGCGACGGCGGGGCGGAGACCTCGGTCGCAGCTCCCGTCCGCGAACCCGAGCTCGTCACCTCAGGCGGCGTTCGTGGCGAGACGACTCCCGGAGCGATGAACTCCATCGTCGACGACGCCCCCGTCCGCACCGAGACGGGCGGCACCGGTGGCGAGTCCACGGTCGTCCGCGAGCCCGACACCGCCACGGGCGGCGACGCGTCCGGAGGCGAGGGTCCGGGCGGATCCGGCGGTTCCGGTGTGGAGGGCTCCGACCTCTCCAGCGGAGGACCGGACGATGTTCCTCCCCCGGGTGGGAACGGTGGCGACCCCGCTCCCGCCGCGGCGGGAGACGAGGGCGGATGGCGAAGCTCCGAGGGGGCGGACCTCAGCCTCGACCCGGCGCAGCGCGCCGCCGTCGATGAGTACCTCGCCGGATCCCGCGCCGCCGAGCCGCGCATCACGGCCGACATGCAAGCCGTTCAGGATCTGCACCCCGAAGCGCGGATGGAAGGCCTCGAGTACCGCCTCAAGGGCGACGAGTCGATGTACCGGAAGGTGGCCACCGAACTCGACCAGATGGCACCAGGTGCGCCGGCCGGTCCGGTCGTCGGCGGGATGAAGGACAGCATCCGCTACACCTTCGTCGTCGCCGAGGAGTCTTACACCGCCGGCGTGAACGGCATCATCGGCGACCTCTCCGCGCGCGGCTACGAGCCCGTCGGGGCGCTGAAGAACACCTGGGGCTCCGACGGATACCAGGGCATCAACAGCAACTGGGTGGACCCGCAGAGCGGCCGCATCATCGAGGTGCAGTTCCACACGGACGCGAGCCTCGCCGCGAAGATGGATGCGCACGGGCTGTACGAGCAGTCCCGACTCCCGGGGGTCGACAGCGAGACCCTTGCGCAGCTCAACGCGGAGCAGGCGGACATCTTCGGACGCGTGGATCGCCCCGACGGGGCCACCGACATCGACTGGCCGGCGCCGAGCCGCGGGGTCGGCATCGACGACCACGCGTTCTTCACCGGAGCCCTCGACGACCAGGGCTGGTCGACGGCCGAGGCGAACACGATTCGACGGACCCCCCTCAGCGATCTGACCGACGCGCAGGCGGAGGGTATCCACCAGTTGCGTGAGTCCGTCCCTCCCGTCACACCGGGAACTCCGATGTCGAAGGTGATCCCCATCGACGACATCGACAAGTACATCGGCGGGGAGTACTCGCAGCTGGGCGGGTTCATGACGCGCGCCGGCGACTACGACGGAGGGAGTCGCTCCCTCGCCGAGGTCGTCGACGAGCTTCGCCTCGACTACACCGACAGTCCGTTCACGCGCCCGGACGCGGACCGGTTCGCGGTCATCGACTTCGAGGCGGGGGCCGGGGTGTCCTTCGATGTCCCGTACGGACCGCGCCTCGGTGGTGACCACGATTGGCCCGCTCCCTTCACGGGCAACGGGTTCACGGCTGCCGGGAGCGATGTGATGGTTCCTGAGTTCGTTTCCTCCGGACGCTTCACTCCGCCCGAAGGCGCGGTGATCTCTGTCGTGGAGAATGGCTCCAAGACCCCGGTCGCGGTCTACACGAACGGTGAGTTCCGGCGAATCGGAGGGGCGCAGTGACGAGCGGATTGCGGCGTGGCGGCCTGTACGGGCGTCTGAATGGCGTCCTGTACGCCGCCAATCGCGACACCCGGGGCGATCTCGTGGTGACGTCCGACGATCCGGCGACCCTCGAGCACGGGTTCGAGGACCGCTACGGCGTCGGCACGTACACCCGCGCGGTCTCTCCGGGCGAACTCGACGAGCTGTTCTCGGTCTCCCACGAGGGGACTTATCGCGGGTCCGAGGTCTCGGTGGCCGTCAACGCGCGGGGGCGGGTGCTGGTCGGGACTTCCCGCGCCGATCTCGCCGACACGCTCGATCTCCCGCGGGTCGATAAGGGCTGGTGGGAGCGCGAGATCGATCCCGACGACCCGGATCTGGTCATCCGCGAGGTTCTCGAGCAGCATCCGGTCGGCGGGACGGAGAACAGCGCACACGCGGATGCCGGCATCGACCCCGATCGCTATTTCGCACAGTTCGGCCCCGACCGTACGCCGAACGGGATGCTGCGCCGCCACTTCACGCCGACCGGTTTCGAAGACCAGGTCCTCCGGGATGTCGACACGTGGGCTCCCGATCGCCACGCCAGCGTGCAGGCCGCGATCGTCAACGCCCTCGAATCACCGTTGGAAGAGATCACCGCCGACCAAGCCCGCGAATTCGAGCAGATGGTGGCGCAGCGGAGCTACCGGCCGTTCTCGTCCTGATCCACAGCCCCGTCTCGAGCGGACCACGCTTTCCGAGAGATTTGGACACTTTGTCCACATATCGGGATGCCGCGCCCAACCCGAGTTGCCCCGCCCCCTAGGCTGAGGGCACACTGCCGAAGGGGGACTCGTGCTGCTGCCGTTCCTGATCGTGGGCGGGGTCGGTCTGGCCGTCCTGCTCATCTCGCTGATCGTCGGCGACATCTTCGACCACTTCGAGATCGGCGAGGGGGCGATCTCGGGCACCGCCCTCGGCATCGCCGCCGTCGTCTTCGGCGCCGCGGGGGTCTTCACCTCGCAGTCCGGTCTCGACACCATCTGGGCCTACGTGCTCGCCGCCGTCTTCGCGATCGCCGCCTACGTGCTCGCCCTCGTCGTCGTCAAGCGTCTCACCAAGACCTCCGACGGCGCGCCGCTCAGCGCGATCGGCCTCACCGGCGTCTCGACGTCGCCGATCTCCGCGTCCGGCGGCGAGGTCAGCCTCGACGGTCCCGGCGAGATCGAGCGGCGCCTCGCGTACTCCGACGAGCCGATCGCCGAAGGCATGCGCATCCGCGTCATCGCGCACAGCGGCACCCGCGTCAAAGTCATCCCCGAGTAAGTCCCCTCGGGTACCACCCTGTCGTCCCCACTCCCCACCTCCGAGAGGACCCCATGTTGGACCCGCTCCTGATCCAGGTCATCGCGATCATCGCCCTCGTCATCGCGGCGGTGGCGCTGCTGATCTTCATCGCCCGCCGCATCCGTCGCGTACCCCCGAACGAAGCCCTTGTCATTGTGGGCCGCGGCGCCGGCCGCGCCGCGCCCGGCGAGAGCGTCGGCCAGCGGGTCGTGATCGGCGGCCGCACCTTCGTCTGGCCGATCCTCCAGCAGGGCTTCTCGATCTCGCTCGAGCAGCGCCAGATCGGCATCACGGTCGAAGGTGTGGACAAGAACCGCATCAAGATCGCCATCAAGGCGTCCATCAACTTCAAGGTCTCGGGAACCGAGGAGGGCGTGCGCCGCGCCGCGCAGCGCTTCCTCTCGCAGCAGGGGACGCTGACCGACATCATCCGTGAATCCCTCGAGGGGTCGCTCCGCTCCATCGTCGGCGACATGACGATCGAGCAGATCATCTCCGACCGCAAGAGCCTGTCGGACCGCGTCGTCGCCGAGACGAAGGCCGACCTCGTCGAGCAGGGCCTCCAGGTCGACCTCCTCAACATCAGCGACATCTCCACGCCCGGCAGCGACTACCTCGCCAACCTCGGTCGCGCCGAGGCCGCGCGGGCCCGCCAGGTCGCCGAGGTCAGCGAGGCCGAGGCGTCGCGCGCGTCCGAGTTCGCCCGCATCGAGGCGCAGGAGCAGATCGCCGAGCGCCAGAAGGCCCTCTCGCTCCGCCAGGCCTCGATCAAGGCCGAGACCGACCGCGCGAACGCCGAAGCCGACGCCGCGGGTCTGTTCACCAAGGCCGAGCAGGATCGCCTGGTCGCCCAGCAGGAGCGCGAAGCGCTCGTCGAGCAGGCCCTCGTCACGCAGGAGCGCCTCGACATCGAGATCCGCAAGCCCGCCGAGGCCGAGGCGTACGCCGAGGTGCAGCGCGCGACCGCGCAGCGTGACGCGGCCAACGCCGCCACCGAGGCCGACGCGTTCAAGCGCACCAAGATCGCCGAGGCCAACAAGGTCGCCGCCGTTCAGGATGCCGAGGCCGCGGCCACGGCCGTGCGCCTGTCGGGTGAAGCCGACCGCGACCGCCAGGTGGCCCTCGCCGCCGGTATCGCCGCCGAGGGTGAAGCGCGCGCCGCCGCGACCCGCGCGGAGGGTGTCGCCGAGGCCGACGCGACCGACGCCAAGGCCGAAGCGCTCAAGAAGTACGGCGAAGCCGCCCTCGCCCAGGAGATCATCTCGCGCCTGCCGGAGATCGTCCGCGCCGCCGCCGAGCCGATCGCCTCGATCGACACCCTCACCGTCGTCTCGACCGACGGTGCGTCCGAGATGACGAAGACCGTGGGCAAGGTCCTCGGTGAAGGCACCGAAGTCGTCAAGGGCCTCACCGGGCTCGACCTCTCCGCCCTCCTCCAGGGGATCGCCGCGCGCTCCACGGCGGGCGCCGGAGCGGGATCCGCCCCGAGCGGAGGTTCGGCCTCGGCATCCTGAGCCGATCCGCGCGGGCGGCGTCCACGTCCCCCATATGGGGGACAGGGCGCCGCCCGCGGTCTGGGTTAGCCTGGATCGGCCGTGAAAACCTGCCCCCGACCGGCGATTTCCCCCTGATATGACGACACTTCCGAACGCTCCGATCCCCGAGGTCGATCCGCTCGTCGGCACCGCCCCTGCGCGGCCGCTGTCACGGGTCGCCGCGGCGACCATCGATCTCGCCGTGGTGCTCGTCCTCGCGGCCCTCGCGGTGATCGCCCTCGCCGCGGGGCTCGCCCCTCTCGGCGGGGTGCTGATCGTGGCGACCGTGCTCGCCGCCGGTGCGATCGTGCGCGGCCTCGCCCGCTCCGGCCGCACTCCCGGGCACGCGGCGATGGGGACGCGCACCGTCCGCCGCTCGACCGGCGCCTCCACCGGGCGGGCGCTCCTCCCCGCGCTCGCGCGACGCGATCTCGGCACGGTCGACCTCCGCCGCGGGCGCGATCCGTTCGCCCCGGCGCTGGCTCCCTTCGCGTTCCCCGACCGCGCTGCCCTCCCGCCGGCACGTCCGGTGCGCGGCCGGGTTCCGGTCATCGAACTCGATTCGGGACAGCGGGTCTCCCTCGCCTCGGCGCTCGTTCTCGGCCGCAACCCCTCGGCACCCGTCGACGCGCCCGCAGAGGTCTACCAGTGGCCCGACCTGTCGCGGAGCCTGTCGAAGTCGCACGCGCGCCTGGAATGGGACGGCCGCCGCGTGTGGGTCACCGACCTCGGCTCGACCAACGGCACGTTCCTGCGCACCGACGCCGGTTCCCAGCCCTTCCTCGCCTTCCAGCGCACCCCGGTCCCGGCCGACGCGACCCTCGAACTCGGAGACCGCGAGCTCTCCGTCCGGACGGAAGGCTGACGTGGGCCCCTCCTTCGCACCCCACCCTCTCGAGGACGGCGCCGGCCCCGGCTGGTCGGCGACCGAGACCCGTGCGCCGGTGATCGCGCTGACCGCGGGGATGAGCGACTACCTGCACCGCGTCACCGGCGACGGCGCGCGCGCGATCGTCATCTCGGGTCCGCACAGCCGGATGACCCCCGTCCTCGCGGACGCCCTCGCGGCGGTCCGCGGGCACTGGGTGATCCGCACCCCGGAGGATCCCGCCGCGGTCGGCTACGACGCGCGCACCGGCCGCCGCCTCGCGCAGATCACCGACGTCCTGTCGACGACGGCGCAGCTCGCGGCATCCGATCTCCACCCCGTATTCCTGCGCGCACCGATCTCGAGCCGACTGCAGCTGGTGGCGACGATCTCCACGCGCCACCGGGTCTCGCGACCGGTGCGGCTCGGCGGCGTCATCGAGGCGGCCACGGAGACACTCGTCGACAGCGCGCCCTCGGCATGGGGTCCGACCGAGCCCCTCGTGGCCGCGTGGGACCGCGACGACCTCACCGAGCGCACGCGTCGACGGATGCCGACCGAGAGCCGCTGGGCGGCGAGGGCGTCGGCCGACCACGCGCTGCTGTCGACCCTGCAGGTCGCCCGCACCTCCGAGGGCCTGGAGGAGACCACCCGCGTCTGGGCGGAGCTCGGCGGCCCGGGCGACGCGAGGACCGCGGATGCCGCGCTCTTCGCCCGGCGCCTCCTCGCGCGCGCCGCCGACATCGGGATGCCGCTCCTCGGCATCGCCTTCGCCACGATCGGCGCCCCCGACCTGGCCGTGCGACCGCTGACACCCGCCACCCCCGAACCGCTCGCGCTCCTCGTCGGCCCGCCCGGCATCCGCGCGCTCGGTGTGGACGCGGCGTCCTGGGTCGCTCAGCACGGCGGCACGGTCGTCGGCAGCCCCCGCATCCCGGGCGCCCTCGTCCCCCTCGGCTCGGTCGACGGCGGCGGCTGGACGCGTCTGACGGAGATGCTCGGCACTCTCGACGGAACGCGCCTGTCCGCCCTCCTCGGCGTGGCACCGGAGGTCGCCGCGGCGCTGCGGACCGCCGACGCGGACGCCGCCGCCTCCTCGGCGGCTCCGGCCGCGCCTTCCTCACCTCGGCCCGGAAGCGAGGCCTGATGCCCGACCAACGCGACACGGTCCTCATCGAGCAGGCCAAGATCGAGCGGATGCGGCTCGGCGCCGCCCTGCTCTACGGCCACATCGGCGAGCGCCGCACCGTCAACGACCACCTGAAGCGCCTGATCGGGTCGCTCATCGTCGCGGCCGTCGCCTGCGCGGTCTGCGTCGGGGTGTCCTTCGTCGTGCAGCTCCTCGCCGACCGCGCCGAGGCGAGCACCGCCCCGGCCGCGGCATCCGTCATCGTCGTCCTCGCGGAAGAGTCCTCATGAGCATCTACACCCGCCTCACCGTCGCCGGCGCCACCCGTCGCAGCGAGGTCGTCGTCGCCAGCCGCGAGCCCCTCGGGGCGGCCGTGCCGCGTTTGCTCGACCTGCTCGGCGAGACCTCCGGCACCGTGTCGCGCCCGCTCACGCTCGTCACCCCCGACGGTGAGCAGCTCGACATCGGTCTCTCGCCCGAGCAGCTCGACCTCGTCGACGGCACCCTGGTGCGCCTCGTGCGGCTGGATGCCGCACCGCCGCCCCCGGTCGTCATCGACGTGACCGACGCCGCCGCCGACGCCCACGACGCCCGCCCCGACCGATGGGACGATCGCGCCCGGATGATCGCCGGCGGCACCGGGATCGCGCTCGCGTTCGCCGCGGCGGGCCTGCTCGCGCCGTTCGCCGAATCGGGGGTCGCTGTGGCCACCCTGCTCGCGGCGGTCGTCGTGCTGCTCGGCACCGCGGTCGGCCTCGGGCTCCTCGGCCTCCGCCGCGTGTCCGCGTGCGTCGGCGCCGCCGCGGCCGGTCTCGTCCTGCCCCTCGCCATCGCCTCGTCGAGCGCCGCGCTGGCCGCCGGTGCTGATCCGGGCGCGGCGCTGCTGCTCGCGGCATCCGTCGCCGTCGCCGCCGGCGGCACCGCGGTGCTGCTCGGACGCGGCGTGGCCCTGCGTGCGCCCGGTGCCGCCGCGGGCGGGGCGTGGGGCGCGGTGCTTGCGAGCATCCTCCTCGTGATGCTGATGGCCGGGGTCGCTCCGGCACCCGCCGCGGCGATCGCCGGGACGCTCGCCGCCTTCGCCACCGGGCCGCTCCCCTGGATCGCACTGTCGGCCGCGGGCCTCACCGACCTCGACCGCCGCGTCGCGCGCGGCGAGCGCCTGGACCGCCCGCGCGCCTTCGCCTCGATCGACGACGCCTACGCCGCCCTCACCTGGAGCGTCGTCGGCGTCGCCGCGCTCCTCGCGATCACGGGCACAGCCCTCGTGCTCGCCGACGAGCTGTGGAGCGGCCTGCTCGCGCTCGCCTTCGCGCTGATCGCGGCGCTCCGCTCGCGCGCCTTCCCGCTGCGGATGCAGGGCTGGGCCCTCTGGGCCGCCGTCGCGGCGATCGCGCTCACGGCTCTCCTCACACAGCTGGCGGGCGAGCGGTCGTGGCTCGGCGTCGCCGCCGCCGCGACCACCGCGACCCTCGTGGCCGTCGCGACCCTCGTCGCCCCGCGCGAGCACACTCGCGCGCGCCTCCGCGGCTTCGGCAACGCCCTCGAGACCCTCGCGGTCGTCTCGCTTCTCCCCCTCCTCGTCGGCGCGCTCGGGATCTACCCCGAACTCCTCGGCATGTTCGGCGGCGGATCGTGAGCCTCGACGTCCGCGCCCTCCCCGCCGCCCTGTTCGGCAGCGCCGCCGCCGAACGCGCGCGCGTGACCGGCTGGCACCGCGCAATCGCCACCGAGCTTCCCACCACCCGGCGGATCGGCTTCATCTCACTCGCCCCCGGAACGGGCACGAGCACCCTCGCCCACCGCGTGACCGGCATCCTGGCCTCCCGTCGCAGCGAACCCGTCCTCGCCGTCGACCTCTCGTCCGGCGCGCGTTCGCTCGGCGCGCGCCTCGGGGCAGACCCCACGTCGCCCGACGACACCCGCGCGGGGGCGCGCACGAGCGACGACGCCCGGACAGGCCTCCCCTCCGGCGACGGCTGGTTCGCCGTCCGTCCGGCTCCGCACGACGCGACGGATGCCGAAGAACCCGCCGCCGCCGAGAGCTGGCTGTCCGAAGTCGCGCCCATCGCCCGCTTCTTCGAGGTCACCGTCACCGACTTCGGGGTACGGCATCCGCTCGTCGACCTCGCCACGTGCGCGGCGCTCTGCGACGTGGTCTGCCTCGTCGCGGACGCCGGTCGGACGGCCACCGAGCTCGCCCGCGCCGTGGCGCCCGCCATCGTGTCGCTCCCCGAGCGACCGGGCGTCGTCCTCGCCCTCGTCGACCACGCGCGAGCGGGAGACGCCGTGGCCCGCGCGGTGGACGGCGACCCCGCCCCGGCCGTCGCGATCCCGTTCGACGGCGGACTCCAGGCGGATGCCGCACCCCGCACGCGACCGGCTGAACGGGCGCTGCTGCGCCTGACCGCCGCCCTCATGGCGGCATCCGCATCGGAGGTCGCCGCATGAGCGTCCACGTCGTCCACCGCCCCGCGCGCATCACCGAGCCCGTCGAGGCTCCCGCCGACATCACGCTCGCGCCGCCGCCGCCGATCGGCGAGGGGTCCACGGGATTCCCGATCCAGTCCCTGCTGCCGGTCGTGGGCAGCCTGTCGTCGATCACGATGATCGTGCTGCTGCGCAACAACCCGATCATGGTCGTCGTCGGCGCGGTCATCCTCGTCGTCGCCCTGGTCGGCGGTGTCGGTATGGCCTTCAGCGCGCGCGGGAACGCCGCCCGCCAGCGCCGGGTCCAGCGCGAGCGCTACCTCGACTACCTCGAAGAGCTGCGCGCCGACGTCCGCGAGACCGCCGACGCCCACCGGGAAGCCACGCGGCGCCTGCACCCCGACCCGGCGACGCTGGTGGAGATCGCCGCGAATCCCGCCCGGCGATGGGAGCGGCGACCGAGCGACACGGACTTCCTCCACGTGCGCCTCGGCACCGGCGACCTCCGCGCGGTGGACGTGCTCCTCCCGCCGGAGCAGAACCCGGTGCAGCCGTTCGATCCGGTCATGAAGAGTGCCGCCGAGCGGGTCGTCCGCCTCGCCGGTATCGCCCAGGGCACCCCCGCGGTGCTCGACCTCGAGCGCGGCGGACACGTCTCGCTCATCGGCGAGCGCGCGCAGACCCTGCCGGTGTGCCGCGCCCTCGCCGCGCAGATCGCGGCCCTGCATTCCCCCGACGACGTCCACCTCGCCCTCGTCGTCCCCGAGGAGCGCCTCGGGGACTGGCGCGGCTTCGACCTCCTCCCGCACCTCGCCGGCGCCGAGCCCGCCCCGGGCGCCGTCGCCGCGCGCCGGGTCGCCCCGACCGTCGACGACCTCCTCGCCCTCATCGGCGGGGAGCTCCGCGACCGCAGCGCGACGGCCGCCGCGGCCCGCCGCGCGGGGCGACGCACCAAGCCCGGCCGCCTCATCGTCTTTATCGACGAGGGCACCGAGGCCGCCCGCGCACTCCCGCCGCTGGACGCCGTCCTCGACCTCTCCGCCCTCGGCATCACGGTCATCCACGTCGTCGATGACCGTCTCAAGGAGCCCTCCACCGTCACCGCGCGCGTCACCGTCACCGGCGGTGGGGGCGTGGCCGGGGCGGGCGCCGACAGTGACGGTGAGGACGCGCCCGTCGAGGCCGTGATCGAGACACCGGGGAGCGGCGAGCCGGCGGTCACCGGCATCCGTCCCGATCCGGTGGATGCCGCGCTGCTCGAGGTGATCGCCCGCCCCCTCGCGGGTCTCCGCCTCACGCGAACGAGCGCCGTCGACGCGCAGGGCGCCCTCGCGCCGGATGTCACCGAGCTCCTCGGCATGGACGACGTCGAGAACATCGACCTCCGCGAGGCGTGGCGCCCGCGCTCGGCTGCGGACTTCCTCCGCGTCCCGATCGGGGTCGACGACCGTGGCGGCCCCGTGCTGCTCGACCTCAAGGAGTCCGCGCAGCTCGGCATGGGCCCGCACGGCATCTGCATCGGCGCGACCGGGTCGGGCAAGAGCGAGCTGCTGCGGACGCTCGTGCTGGGCCTCGCCCTCACGCACTCCCCCGACGACCTCGCGATGATCCTCGTCGACTACAAGGGCGGTGCGGCCTTCGCGCCGTTCGCGCACCTCCCGCACGTCGCCGGCCTCATCGACAACCTCGCCGACGACCCGCAGCTGACCGAGCGGGCGCGCGAGAGCATCCAGGGCGAAGTCGTACGACGCCAGCGCCTGCTGAAGGAGGCCGGGAACGCGGCATCCATCGGCCACTATCGCGAGCTGCGCCGTGAGAGGCAGGACCTGCCCGCCCTTCCGCACCTCTTCCTCGTCATCGACGAGTTCGGCGAGCTGTTGACGGCCGAACCCGACTTCGTCGAGCTGCTGCTCACCATCGGCCGCATCGGCCGCTCGATCGGCGTGCACCTGCTGCTGTCGAGCCAGCGGATCGAAGGCGGACGCCTGCGGGGCCTCGACACCTACCTGTCGTACCGCATCGGACTCCGCACCTTCTCGGAGGCCGAGTCGGCGGTCGTCCTCGACACCCCGGACGCCTTCCACCTGCCGGCGATCCCCGGCTTCGGCTACCTCAAGGTCGACACATCGGTCTACACCCGCTTCCGCGCCGGGTACGTGTCGGGGCCCGTCCCCGAGCGGCGCGAGGACGTCCGACCCGACGACGCGCCCCCGCCCGTGCGCGAACTCCCCGCCTACGACCTCGTCGCCGACGAGACCGAGGACGACACGGATGCCGCGCCCGGCCCGGCCGCGCCGACCACCGGCCGCACCCTCGTCCAGGCTGCGACCTCGCGTCTCTCGCGCGGTGTCGCCCGCACCATGCCGGTCTGGTTGCCGCCGCTTCCGCCGGTGCTCACCCTCGGCGGCGTCCTGCCGAGCGCCGAGCAGCGCGCGGTGGGCGACCTGCGCGCCCCGATGGGACTCCTCGACGACCCGACGCGCCAGCGGCAGGCACCGTGGATGCTCGACCTCACCCGCTCGGGCGGCCACGTGTCGATCACCGGCGCCCCCCAGTCGGGGCGATCGACGTTCCTGCGCACGCTCGCGGCATCCCTCGCCTTCTCCCACTCGCCGCGCGAGGTCAGCATCTACGGCATGGACCTCACCGGCGGTGGCCTCAGCCGGATCGAGCCGTTCCCGCACGTCGGCGGCGTCGCCACGCGCGGGCACCGTGAGCGGCTCACCCGTCTGCTCGAGGAGCTCACCGCGATGCTCGCCACGCGCGAGCAGGTGTTCCGCGACCAGGGCCTCGATTCCCTCGCCGACCTCCGCCGACAGCACGCCGCGGGGCGGATCCCGCAGCTGCCGAGCGCCGACGTGGTCCTCCTCGTCGACGGACTCGGGGCGATGCGCACCGACTTCGAAGACCTCGAGCCGGCGCTGTCGGAGCTCCTCGAGCGCGGCGGCAGCTTCGGCATCCATGTCGTGGTCACCCTCTCGCGGTGGAACGAGCTGCGGATGAACCTGCAGAGCCTCATCGGCACCCGGCTGGAGCTGAAGCTCAACGACCCCGCCGACTCGCAGATCGCGCGGAAGCTCTCGGCGACGCTGCGCGCCGACGAGCCGGGCCGCGTGCTCACCGACGACAAGCTGTTCGCGCAGATCGCGCTGCCGCTGCTCGAAGAGGTCGACGACGCCGACGTGGGCGAGGCGCTCGAGGCGATCGCGCGCGATGCCGCCGCGCGCTGGGGCGGCCCGGGCGCAGCGCCCATCCGGCTGCTCCCGGACGACCTCGCCCCCGAGGAGCTGCCGGACCCGCTCGACGAGCCGGACGAGATCCCCCTCGGCCTCCGTCAGGACACGATGCAGCCGGTGACACTCGACCTCGCCACGCGCGATCCGCACCTGCTCGTCCTCGGCGACAGCCGCTGCGGGAAGACGACCGTGCTGCGCGGCATCATCCAGGGAGCCATCGACCGGCACTCCCCGGAGGAGCTCGTCATCGCGCTCATGGACGCCCGCGGCGACCTCGTCGGCGACATCCCCGACGCCTACCTCGGCGGACACGCGACCAGCGGGCGCCAGGCGCGGCAGCTTGCCGAGTCGATCGCGGTCGAGCTCGACAAGCGCGCCGGGAACCGCGATGCCGCGGGCCCGCGCATCCTCGTCGTCGCCGACGACTTCGACATCCTCGCCGCCGGCGGGGCCGAACCGCTGCGGCCGCTGCTCGCCTCGCTCGCGTCGGCGCGCGATCTGCGCCTGAACGTCGTCGTGGCGCGGCCCGTCGCCGGGGCATCCCGCGCGATGTTCGATCTCGCCCTGCAGTCGGTGCGCGACACCGGCGGCACCGCGCTGGTGATGTCGGGCGACCGTTCGGAGGGGCAGCTGCTGCCCAAGCTCTACGCCGAACCGATGATCGCCGGACGCGGACGCCTCGCCCGCCGTGGCGAGCGCCCCGCCCTCGTGCAGATCGCCCACTTCGCGCCCGTGGGGACCGACGGCGCGGGCGCCGGGGTGGGAGTTGCGGCGGAGCCCGTCGCGCCGGGTGCGGTTCTGGCTGAGTCCGCAGCGCCGGGTCCCATTTCGACTGAGCCGGCGGCACCGGTTGCGACAGGGCCCGACGCGTCGGCGCCGGTGATCACCGACGTACCGGATTCCGCGCCGGACGACGACGACCCGCCGACGCGGCGCCGAAGGAGACGCGATGCCCCGTAGCAGCGTGGTGCTGAGCCCGAGCGCGCTCGGCGCCGACGAGATCGACGCCGCCGCACGGCGGGTGTGGGAACTGGCGGGTGCGACCGCGCCGCTGAACCTGCGCGAGGTCGACGACGGTGCGGCGCTGCAGGTGCGCGGCGGCGAGACGGTCGTGCTCACCGTGCTGCGCCCGCGGCTCCTGCCGACGCTCGACGAGGTCGCGCGGCTCCTCCCCGGGGTGGCCGACCTGCCGTCCGGCACCCGGTTCTGGTCGGATGCCTACACGCCGTGGGAACCCGAGGGCGCGATCGGCGTCGCGATCCTCGACGCCGTGGTATCGGCATCCGGTGCCCGCGTGGTGCACCACGGCCTCCGCTGACCCGCCGCCGCCGCCCGCCTCCCGTACCGAACTCCTCAGATTCGCGCCCCAATCCGCCCGTTCCGCCCGTTCCGGCGCGAATCAGCCCGGATCAGAGGAGTTAGGCACACCCCGGCGCCACCCCCGCGGTCGCCCGTGGGCGCGTGCGTCTACCCGCGCTCCCGTACCGAACTCCTCCGATCCGCGCCCGCACCGGCCCAAACACCCCGATCCGGGCCTCACCCGCACGGATCAGAGGAGTTAGGCACACCCCGGTGCTATCACCCGGGCCCGCGGCTGTCACCACGGCACGCGACACCCGCCGGAGGAAGGCCCTCAGGTCGGGTCGGAATCGCGGCCTTCAGCCGCCGCGCGCGCCTCGGCCTCGCGTAGCTCGCGGAGCTTCGTCCACGGGACGAAGCAGATCCACGCGATCGAGGCGATGGACATTCCCATGATGATCGACGCGACATCCATACTCCGACGGTAGGTCGACGTCGGCGCCGACGCCTCCCCCCGAAGGCGGAGATCCGGCATCCGCTCCCCCTGCCCCTGGCCGAACTCCTCCGATCCGGCACCGCAAACGCCGAAACTCCCCCGGATCCGCCGCGGCGGGCAGGATCGGAGGAGTTCGGTACGGGACGGCGTGTACGCCGCCGGCCGATCAGGCGCCGCGCAGGCGCTCCGAGAGGTAGCCGATGAGCCCCTCGAGCGGCACGCGCTCCTGGGCCATGGTGTCGCGGTCGCGCACGGTCACCGCGTCGTCGTCGAGCGAATCGAAGTCGACCGTGACGCACAGCGGCGTGCCGATCTCGTCCTGCCGGCGGTAGCGGCGGCCGATCGCGCCGGCGTCGTCGAAGTCGGTCGCCCAGCCCTGCGCGCGAAGGCGGTCCGAGACCTCCCGCGCCAGCGGCGAGAGCTTCTCGTTGCGCGACAGCGGCAGCACCGCGACCTTCACCGGAGCCAGACGCGGATCGAGGCCGAGGACCGTACGGGTGTCGGTGCCGCCCTTGGCGTTCGGCGCCTCTTCTTCGCGGTACGCGTCGACGAGGAACGCCATCATCGCGCGCGTCAGACCGAACGACGGCTCGATCACGTAGGGCGTGTACTTCTCGCCCGACGCCTGGTCGAAGTAGGTCAGGGACTGTCCGGATGCCTCGGTGTGGCTCTTCAGGTCGTAGTCGGTGCGGTTGGCGACGCCCATGAGCTCGCCCCACTCCTTGCCCGGGAAGCCGAAGCGGTATTCGACGTCGATGGTGCCGGCGGAGTAGTGTGCACGGTCTTCCTCGGGCACGTCGAAGCGACGCATGTTCGCCGCGTCGATGCCGAGGTCGATGAACCAGTTCCAGCACTCTTCCACCCAGTGCTCGAACCACTCGCCGGCGTCGGCGGGCGGGGTGAAGAACTCGATCTCCATCTGCTCGAACTCGCGCGTGCGGAAGATGAAGTTGCCGGGGGTGATCTCGTTCCGGAACGCCTTGCCGACCTGGCCGATGCCGAACGGCGGCTTCTTCCGCGACGCGGTGAGCACGTTGGAGAAGTTCACGAAGATGCCCTGCGCGGTCTCGGGGCGCAGGTAGTGCAGGCCGGACTCGTCGTCGACGACACCGAGGTAGGTCTTGACCAGACCCGAGAACGCCTTGGGCTCGGTGTACTGCCCCTTCGTCCCGCAGTTGGGGCACGGGATGTCGGCCAGGCCGTTCTCGGCCTTCCGCCCCTTGCGCGCCTCGAAGTCCTCGATGAGGTTGTCGGCGCGGAAGCGCTTGTGGCACTGGAGGCACTCGACCAGCGGGTCGGTGAAGGTCGCGACGTGGCCGGAGGCCTCCCACACGCGCTTGGGCAGGATGATCGACGAGTCGAGGCCGACCATGTCGCCGCGGCCGCGCACGAAGGTCTGCCACCACTGGCGGCGGATGTTCTCCTTCAGCTCCGTCCCGAGGGGGCCGTAGTCCCACGCCGAGCGGGATCCGCCGTAGATCTCGCCCGCCTGGAAGACGAACCCGCGGTGACGGGCGAGGGCGATGACTTTGTCGAGGCGGGACTGCTCGGCCACGGTGGCTCCAATGGTCGGGTGGGGGCGCGGGATTCCGCAGGACGCCGCGATGCGCGACATCCCCGATTCTAGGTCAGCGGATGCCGCGCCCACACGCTGCCGCGACCGCCACCGCCGGCCGACGGGGGGGTCAGCTGACGAAGCGGATCGTGAGCGGGTACGTGTACCAGTCGCCCTGGTTGGCCCTGACGGCCGCGACGATGCAGAACACGATGTTCAGCACGTAGGCCGCGAGGATGACGAAGAGCCCGATGACGACGATCGACAGGATGCCGCCCACGACGTAGGCGATGAGGAGCGTCAGCTGAAAATTGAGTGCCGTGGCGGTGTGCGCGCGGACGAAGGGGCCTCGGTCCTTGAGGATCAGGTACCCGATCAGCGGGGCGAGGAAGCCGAAGAAGAGCCCGCCCAGGTGAACCAGGGTGGACCAGAGCTTCTCGTCGGCGGGCGACATCGCGGCCGCGGAGGGCGCACCGGCGGGCGGCGGACCGTAGGGAGGGGTGGTCATGCGGTCAGCCTAGGACGCACGACCGACTCGGCACACGGGGGCTGTCCCCCAGTTCTGCGGGGGATCCGGGGCGTGGGCCGGGTCGGGCGCGTACCGAACTCCTCAAGAACGTCTGGTGGGACCGGTTCCGGTAGGCGGAGACGGCGTCCAGCACGCGGATCGGAGGAGTTCGGCGCGGCCTGCGCCCCTGTACCCCGCGCGCGCACCGGTCGGGCCGGACGCACGGGTCATCCCCGATCCTCTGTACCGAACTCCTCAGCAACGGTGGGTGAGACCGGTTCCGGGGGGCGAAAATGGCCCGGGACACGCGGATCGGAGGAGTTGCGTACACGCCGCACCCGGGCCGCGCGTACGCAACTCCTCCGATCCGCGTCGCCTCGTCCGGCGCGCCCCCGCCCGCGCCTGCACCGTCCCGCCCGGATCAGCGGCGCAGGGTCTCGCGGGCCACGGTGACGTCGTCGAGGGCGACGGGGTCGATGTCGATCCCGAGGCCGGGGCCGGTGGGCACACGGACGTGGCCGTCCTCGAGCACGATCGGGTCGCAGACGATGTCGCGGGCGTAGAACCGGTTCGACGCCGACACGTCGCCCGGCAGGGTGAAGCCGGGCAGGGCGGCGAGCGCGGCGTTCGCCGCCCGCCCGATGCCCGTCTCCAGCATCCCGCCGCACCAGACCGGGATACCGGCCGCACGACAGAGGTCGTGGATCGCGACCGCCTCGAGGTATCCCCCGACACGGCCGGCCTTGATGTTGATGACGGATGCCGACCCCAGGGCGAGCGCATCGACGGCGGCCTTGCGCGACACGATCGATTCGTCGAGGCACACCGGGGTCTGCAGGCGCGCAGCGAGCGTGGCGTGGTCGACGAGGTCGTCCTCCTGCAGCGGCTGCTCGATGAGCAGCAGATCGAACCGGTCGAGTTCGGCCAGGACGTCCGCGTCGGCGAGCGTGTAGGCCGAGTTGGCGTCGACCTGCAGGGCGATCGCCCCGAACGCCTCGCGCACCGCAGCGGTGTCGTCGACGTCGCGCCCGGGTTTGATCTTGATCTTGATCCGCGCGTATCCCTCGTCGAGGTAGCCGCCGACGACGTCGACGAGGGCCGTCGGATCGCGCTGGATTCCGACGCTCACCCCGCTCGGCACGCGGTCGCGCGTGATTCCGAGGTGCGCCCCGAGGGAGATGCCGTCCAGGCGCAGCGACGCGTCGAGCACCGCCAGCTCCAGCCCCGCCTTCACCATCCGGTGACCGACGAAGGGCTCCAGGATGCCGGACACCTCGGCCGGCGACATCCGGCGCGCATCGAGGAGCGCGGGGATCATCCACCGGAGCGCCACGTCCCACGCACCCTGCGTGTACTCGCTGGAGTACAGGGGAGCCGCGGAGGTGACGATCTCGCCCCATCCGTCACCGTCCGGGGTGAGTGCCCGCGCGACGATCACCTCGCGGACGGTCTCGGTTCCGAACGACGTGGTGAAGGGGGCGACGAGCGGCAGGTGGAGCACACGCAGCTCGACGCCGTCCAGGGTGATCGGTGCGCTGTCCATGCGCCCAGGCTAGCGACCCGGGTCAGCGCCCGAAGATGTCACCGAGACCGGGGAGCTCGAACCCGCCGAACTGCTCGCCGAATCCCGAGATCTGCTCGCCGAGCCCCGACACCTGCTCGCCGAGCCCTGAGACCTGATCTTCGGCGAAGCCGCCCATGCTGCCGGCGATGCCCTCGACGTCGACCCCGCCCGCGAGGGCGTCGAGGTCGATCCCGAGGCCGGCCGCCTCGGCGAGCAGGGGTCCCGCGACCGTGCTGACCACCGCACCGCCGGCGACGAGTCCGAGCAGGCCCACTCCGGCCGCGGCCCCGGCCCCGACGGCTGCCCCGGTGCCGACGCGGGCGAGGAGGCCGCGCATCCGTCCGGGCTGGGAGGCCTCGGCACGGCCGGCCGCGCGCGCGAGGTCGGGAGCGCTGGCGGATGCCGGCCGCAGCGCCGGCGGGAGCTCGGACCGCATGCGCGCCTCGACCTGCTCCCGCTGGCCCGGGGTGAGCCGGGCGAACGCGTCGCGGTGGATCTGCTCGACCTGGTGCGGGTCGGCCGTCTGCAGCAGGTAGTCGTAGCGGGCGATGGCGCGGCGATCGGCCTCCGACCCGGCGACGGGACGCGCGGCGGTCGCGCCGGCCGGCGGCGGTGCGAGCGTCGGCCGACCCGCGGATGCCGGGGCCGTCGGCGGCGTGTACGCCGGCGACGGAGCCGGATGACCGCTGGGCGCTGAGGTGCCCGACTGCCCTGCGCGGCCGTCGCCGGTCACCGCCTCGGCGACCTTGCCCACGAGGCCGCGCCAATCGGTGGCGCCGGCCGCACCCGGCCGGGTCGCGCCCGCACCGGACGGGGTCGAACCCTGCGCGCTCGATCCGGAGGCGGATCCGAGCGCCTTGGAGGCGATGTCGAACAAACGGGAGAACGTGCTCATGACGAACCTTTCGAAAAGCCCATCAAGGTCTCCTCCACCCGGATGCCGGGCCGGCGGACCGGGACACGATCGCGTGTCCGTACTGACGGTTCCGCCGCATCGGGAGTACTCCCCTTGCGTCGGGAAGAACGTAGCTCTCCGTGCCTATGAATTCGCTCGACGCCGGCCCCGCGCGACCGGCCCCCGGTCAGTGGACCGTCGCGTGCGCCGGACCCCGCGCCCCGCCCCGCCGCGCCGCGACGGCGCGCGCGTGACGGGCGGTGCGGGTCTCGCGCCGCACCCGGCGCCGTTCGGCGCGCACCGCGGCGGGGTCGACGGCGACGAACGTCTCGCGGGTGACGCGAGGACGACGTCGGGCGTGGCGGCGCTCGGCGGAGAAGAACGTCCTGATCGCCTCGAACAGCGACTCCGTGTGCTCGTGCATGATCTGCTCCTTCGGATGATCGCGGCGAGGGCGATCGTGAAGAAGGAGGCGCGCACCCCCGCGGTGATACGACACGCGCACGATCCGCTGCGGCGGCAGACCCTCAGGAACGGACCCCCAGGGACGGACCCCCAGGGACGGAACGTCAGGGCCGGACGAGCAGATACCCGCGGCGATCGAACCCGCCGATCGCGAGACCGTCGGCGAGTCCCGCCAGCAGCTCGTCGCGGACGCGGCGGCGCCAGGCCGCGGCATCCGTCACCGATCTCGCACGGATCGCGGCGATGTCGTCCGGCACCGCGACGGTCGCCACGATCCGTTCCTCGGCAGGAGCGCCGATGCCGGGGGCGGCGAGCGCCCACGACACCATGATGCGGTCGGACTCGTCGCCGCGGTTCACTCCATCGTCCATAGGCCCGTAATGGTCGACGAGGAAGTCGGTGACCCGCGCCCCGAGGACGGCGAGGTTGAAGTGGGCGTTCCGGGCGACGAGCGGGTCGAAGGTCCACGTGATGTGACCGACGTCTCGCGCCAATGCCCAGGCGCGTTGGTGCTCCTTGAGCGCACGGCCGAGCCCGCGCCCCTGATGGTCGGGAAGGATGCCGGTGATGTGGCTGTGCATCGACCGCGCGGCGGGCGCGGCGAAGAAGGCCACGGAGGCTCCGACCATGCGGTCGCCGTCCCAGAGACCCACCGCGTAGTTCCCGGAGTGCGCGAGCGCGCGGAGGAGGTTCGGCGGCATGCCGGAGCGGTCGCCGCCCCAGACGTCCGCGAGCACCGCGGAGGCGGTGAAGACGTCGGCGACCGTGTCGAGGTCGCGGATCCGGATGCCGGTCACCGCCGCACCTCTAGGCCGATCGCCGATCGGGCCGGTTCGGGCGTCCCGTGGGCAGCGTGATCGCACCGGTGGCGGGGGTTTCGACGCCCGCGGTGATGACGTGTTCGGCGAAGAGCCCCGGCCACGCCATCACGCCGTACGGGGTGCGCGCGACGACGAGGCGACTGTGCGGGAGCGTCTCGTCGAGCTTCGTGGCGGTGCGGAGCGGATGCGTGTGGTCACCGGTCCAGGCGAGGATGAGCGTCGGCGTCGTGACGTCGACGAGGCGCTTGCGGGGTGGCAGGTCGGCGAGGGCGGCACCGCGGAGCACGGTGGGGAGGAGCGCCTCGTCGACCGCCGGCCCCGTCTGCGGCGCCTCGGCGAGGGCGGGCGGTACGGGGGTCGTGCTCCCGAGCTCCACGAATGCCGCGATCCCCTCGCGCTCGATGAGGTCGGCGCCGACGAGGTAGGACTGCGCCTGCGCAGGCCGGGTCCCCCATGCCGTCGGGGGCAGCATCAGCGTGAGGCTGTCGAAGCGGGCCGGCTCGCGCAGCACCGCGTGCAGCAGGGTCCCGGTGCCCATGGAAGGCCCGAGCCCGTGCACGCTCTCGCCCGGGACGATGGCGTCGAGCGCGGCCAGCAGGTCGTCGGCGAGCCGATCCCACGCGTAGTCGCCCGGATCCCGCGTGCCGGACGAGCCGCCGTGACCGCGCGCGTCGAGGCGGATGACGCGGTGTCCGCGCAGGGCGCGCCCGAGGTCGAGGCCGAGCTGCGCGTCGCGCGTGCGGCTGGACATGAGCCCGTGCAGCTGGACCACGACCGGACCGTCGGCTCCGGTGATGTCGTATTCCAGGCGGGCGCCGTTCACGAGGACGGTGGGCACGGCACCTCCGAGGGAGGGAGAACGGACGTGGAAGCGAGAACGAAACGTCGAACCCCTACACTACGGCGAATGCGCCTGACCAACGTCACCCGAGTGGTCCTGCCCCGCGGCCGCGTGGGCAGCTACGCCGTGCGCATCGTGCCCGATGAGACCCGCCCCCTCCCGGTCTCGTTCGACCAGGGGCGTCACGTCGGCGCGGGCGATCGCCCGGGGTCGTGGATGTCGATCGCCCTGCGCCTCCCGGACGGGACGACGCGGGATGCCGTGGCCCGCGCGTGGGACGACGTCGTCGCCGCGCACGGGACCCTCCGGACCGTCTTCTCGCGCGACGACGACGCCGGCGCCGTCCGGCTGCACGAGGGCACGGCATCCGCCGGAGAGTGGAGCGAGCACCCCCTCGAGGGCACGGGCGACGGTGCGGGCGAGGGCACGGGCGACGGTGCGGGCGAGGGCACCGTCCGCGACACGATCCGGCAGGTCTTCGATGCCCGGTGCCGCCCGTTCGCGGCACCGTCGCACCGGGTCGCCCTCATCGAACCGGGCGCGGGCTCCGCTTCCGACGGCGGAACGGATGCCGCACCCGGGGGCGATCCGCGCCCGATCGCCGTGATCGCGGCTGACCACGCGCACGTCGACATGTGGTCGCTGCTGGTGCTCGCGCGGGACCTCCTCGCGCTCCTCGGCGAGGACCCGGCATCCGTCGTCGGCGAGCGGGAGTCGTTCGCCGCGCACACCCGCGCCCTGGCGGAACGCGACCCCGCCCCGGCGGAGATCCACGCCGCGTGGCGGGAGATCCTCGACGCCGAGGGCGGGGTGATGCCCCGCTTCCCCCTGCCGCTCGGCGACATCTCATCGCCCCGACCCGAGGTGGTCGAGGTGCGCGACGTGCTCGATGCGACAGAGCTCGCCGCGTTCACCGCGCGCGCAGAGGCGGCGGGGGTGCGCGCGACGGCTCTCGCACTGTCGGCGCTCGCGCGGGCCTGCGCGGAGGTCGCGGGGGCACCGCTGCGCGCGGTCTTCCCCGTCCACAGCCGCTACGAGGAGCGCTGGCACGACGCCGTCGGGTGGTTCATCACGAACTCGGTGATCGCGTGCGCCGATCCCGATCCGCGCGCGTGCGCGGCATCCCTCCGCCTCTCCCTCGCCCTCGGGTCGCACCCGCTCGCACCGATCCTCGCGCCGTGGGGCGGGATGCCGCAGTCGCCCGGGATGTTCGCGCTGTCGTGGCTGGACGTGCGGCGCCTGCCCGTGCGCCTGGCCCGCGACACCGAGGCGCAGTGGGTGTCGGCGTCCATCGAGACCGACGGGGTGATGATCTGGTTCGTCGTCGGCGACGACGGCCTGCATCTGCGCTGCCGCTACCCGGACACCCCGGAGGCGCTGCAGAACGTCGGCCGCTGGCTCGACGCGGTCGAGCGTGCCGTCCGGCACGACGCCGGGGCCGTCACCGCGGGAGAAAGCCCCGCCCCGGGCGAGAGGGTCGCCGCGCGGGGTTAGCCTGATCCGATGGGCGCGCGCGGACATGACGGCAGATCGCGCCTGACCCGGATGCCGCCGCAGGCCGCGATCGTGGCGGTCCTGGCCCTCGCGGGCCTGGCGTCGTCGTTCATGTTCACGCTGGTGGTGCCGATCCAGTCGCAGCTTCCCGAGCTGCTGAACGCCTCGCGAGACGACACCGCGTGGGTCGTCACCTCCACCCTCCTCGCCGCGGCGGTGACCACCCCGATCGCCGGGCGCCTCGGCGACATGTACGGCAAGCGCCGCATCGTCCTGGTGCTCCTCGCCCTCCTCGTCGTCGGCTCGGTGATCGCCGCCCTCTCCCCCGGCATCCTGGGGGTGATCGTCGGGCGCACCCTCCAGGGGGCGGTGACCGGTGTCGTGCCGCTCGGCATCTCGATCCTCCGCGACGTGCTGCACCACAGGCGCGTCGACACCGCCATCGCGCTCATCAGCGCGACCCTCGGCGTCGGCGGAGCGCTGGGCCTGCCGGTGTCGGCGCTCATCACCGAGTACGCCGACTGGCACCTGCTGTTCTGGGTGTCGGCCGCGCTCGGTGCGGTGGTGTTCGCCCTGGTGCTGTGGATCGTGCCGGTGAGCGTCCTGCGCACCGCCGGCCGCTTCGACCTCGTCGGCGCCGCGGGGCTCGCCGTCGGCCTCATCGGCATCCTGCTTGCGATCTCGCGCGGCAACGAGTGGGGATGGACGTCGCCGATCATCCTCGCCCTCGGCCTCGGCGGTGTCGCGGTGCTGCTGGTGTGGGGCTGGTACGAGCTCCGCATCCCCGAGCCGCTGCTGGACCTCCGGGTCGCCGCACGCCCCGCCGTGTTGCTGACGAACATCGCGTCGGTCGCGATGGGGTTCTCGCTCTTCGCCTCGAACGTCATCTATCCGCAGATCCTCGAGCTCCCCGAGGGCGCCGGCGGCTTCGGGCTCTCGCTCATCGCCGCGAGCCTCGTGGTGATGCCCGCCGGCATCATGATGATGATGCTCTCCCCCTTCTCGGGACGCCTCGCGCGCACCGTGGGCCCGCGGCTGCTGCTGATCCTCGGCGCGGTGTCGCTCATCGTCGCGTACGGCTACACCCTGCTGTTCTCCGCGGAGGTGTGGCAGCTCGTTGTGGCGAACATCCTCATCGGCGTGGGCATCGGGTTCGGCTACGCGGCGATGCCGATGCTCATCATGCGCGCCGTTCCGGCGACCGAGACCGGAGCGTCGAACGGCCTGAACGCGCTGTTCCGCTCCCTCGGCACGTCCACGGCCGCCGCGGTGGTCGCCGCCGTCCTCGCCGCGAACACCGTGGACGTCGGCGGGATGCCGACACCGACGCCCGCGGCGTTCACCACCTCGTTCGTCCTCGGCGGCCTCGCCGCGGTCGTCGCGCTCGTGGTGGCGGCGTTCATCCCGCGCCGGCAGAACCCCCTCGAGCGGCATCCGTCACTCCGGGATTCGTAGACCGGATGCCGTGCGGCCACCGCGGGTCTTATGCGGACCTTAGATCCTCGGGGTAGCGTGGCGCGCCGGTGAACATGTGATGAATTCCTTCTCGCGCGTGCTCGACGCGCCGCCCGCTGTCCGACCCGAGGCACCGCTGCCGACCCGCCGCATCCGGTGGACCGGCGAGATACGGGCGATCCTCGCGACGCTGCGGCTCCCGCCGGCGCTCGGTCTCGCGGCGATGCTGCTGCTCGTCGATATCGCGCTGATCGTCGCCCACCTCGTGCGGGCGTACACGGGGAACCCCGAGGCGCCGGCGTTCGACCTCGGTCTCGATCGCGGGTACGCCGAATTCCTGCAGTACGCGAAGTGCGTGTGGGCGATCCTGCTGCTCGGCGTGCTGTTCGCCCGAACCCGTGCCGCGGTGCTCGTCGTGTGGGCGACGGTGTTCGCGTACCTCGCCGTCGACGACGCGTTCCAGGTGCACGAGCGCGTCGGCGGCGCGGTCCGCAGCCGGGTCGCGGGCGAGCCGGAGTCGGCGCAGCACCTGGGCGAGCTGGGGTTCTTCCTGTTTGTCGGAATGCTCGTGGTGGGGGTCGTCCTGACCCTTCACCGTCGCACGCCGCAGTACGCCCGGTCGGTCTCGACGATCCTTCTCGGGCTGTTGGCGGCTCTGGCCTTCTGCGGCGTCGTCTTCGACGCGCTCGGCGCGCTCTTCCTTCAGGGGACGGCGTGGTCGACACCGCTGACGGTGCTCGAGGACGGCGGCGAGACCCTCGTCATGACGGCCGTCATCGTCCTCCTCTTCGCCGTCGCGCTCTGCGAACGACCGACGACACAGGCAGACGCGGAGCGCATCGTCGCCGGACCGTCGGCCTAGGCGGAGGACGACTCCGACGACGGGCGCGACACTCCTCACGGAGTCGATAGCGGACGGAGGCCGGGGCGTCAGTCCTCGCGGCGGACGGCGATCTGCTCGGGCTCGAGCTGCACGGCCCAGCCCTCGATCGTCCCGGCGTTCTCGTACTCCTCGATCTGCAGGATCTGCCGGCCCCGCGCGACGTCGTGCGGCAGCGCCGTGGTGACGAAGGCACTCACGGTGAGCCAGGCGTTCTCCTCGTACGCGATGCCCTCGAGGACGAGAACATTGGCGTCGACGACCTCTCGGGTCGTGGCCGCCGCGCGAGGTGAGCCCGCCGTCACCGCGCGCGCGCCGTTGACCTTGTTCGCCGCGACGACACCGGCGGATGCCTCGTCGAAGACGAGGAGGCCGAACGCGTCGACGCCGGCATCCTGGTCCGTCACGACGGCCGCGCCGACGCGGATCGCGAACAGCGGGTAGTCGTCACCGGGGTCGAGGGTCTCGGCACCGTGCCAGACGACCTCGTGCCCGGCGGCCTCGGCGCGGGTCTGCAGGGCGCGGCCGAGCTCGTAGCCGCCGTGGTCGACTCCGACGTGGATGCGTGCCATGTCGATCTCCTTCCGTGTCCGCTCACACCGGGGGTGCGACGAACAGACCCTTGTCGATGTCGTTGAAGGACTCCCGGGCGATGAGCTCGCTCATCTCCTGCGCGGTGCCCCACTGGTCCTGGTTGGAGACCTCTTTGATGTTGAGGCGGTGCGGCTGCCAGGTCTCCTCATCGACCACCGAGAGCTCGGTCGTGTACTCGATCGTGTTGCCGGCGGGGCTGAGGAAGTACGCGAACGTGTTGTCTCCGGCGTTGTGGCGACCGGGACCCCAGATCATGCGGGCTCCGGAACGGAGGATCTTGCCTGCTCCGCGCATCCACTCCTCGATGCCGCGCATCTCGAACGACAGGTGGTGCAGCGAGTGATGCGGCCCCATCGCGATCGCCACCGAGTGGTGGGTGGGGTTGCAACGCATGAAGTGCATCATGCTCGCCCCGTCCGGGCGGGTGAGCGAGTCCGAGATCGAGAAGTCGAGGTGATCGATGTACCACTGCGCGGACTGCTCGAGGTTGGCGGAGTTGAACACGACGTGCGAGAGCTTCGCGGGGATGGGCTCGC
Organism: Microbacterium aurantiacum; assembly: GCF_031625015.1. Lineage (NCBI taxonomy): Bacteria > Bacillati > Actinomycetota > Actinomycetes > Micrococcales > Microbacteriaceae > Microbacterium > Microbacterium aurantiacum. The sequence continues at coordinate 1,192,663 of NZ_JAHWXH010000001.1, read as the reverse complement.
GCTCGCGGATCTTCCGCGCCTCGCGCGTGGCGTAGCCGGTGGAGAACTCCAGCACGCGTCCGTCGCCGTCGAAGACGCGGAAGCCGTACCCGCCGCTGAAGCCGGTGAGGTCCTGCGGCTCGTGGACGAACTGCACCCCCTCGGCGCGCAGCTTGTCGGCGAGGGCGTGGAGGTCGTCGCGACCGTTCACGGCGAATCCGACAAGGTCCACGCGCTTGTCGTCCGCGCGGAGGCGCAGGATGAACGGCTCGCTGGAGCCCTCGGCGGCGAGGTGGCTGAGCCCCTCTTCGGTGTGGACCTCGGTGAGACCCCAGTAGTTGACGAAGAAGTCCCGCTCCTCCGTGAAGTTCGGCACCGCCAGCGCGGCGTAACGGAGGTGGGACACCAGACGGTGCGTCATCATCGACCTTTCCTGCACAGCTTTCCGGCGCGGATCGCGCCTGTTTCCACGGTAGATCCGCGGAGCCGGCCCCGGCATGCGCGTCGTGGATACCGCGCATCACGGACCGGCATCCGCGAGTCGTCGACACCTCAGCCGAGGCGTTCCACGAGGGCTCGGGCACCGCGCACGGCGAGCGCCACCGACATGAGGGTCGGGTTCATCGTGTTCGCGGTCGGGATCAGCGCGTTGCCGCCGACCACGAGGTTGTCGAAGCCCCAGACCCGCGACTCCGGGTCGGCCACGGAGGTGCCGTCGTCGGTGTCGCCCATGCGCATCGTGCCCATGTAGTGCAGGCTCGAGCCGTTGGGGAGCAGTCGGGGCTCGGCGATGAAGGTGCCGAGCGCACCTCCGGCGCGCCGGAGGTGCTCGGTCGCGCGGGCGATCTCGGCGTTCTCGCGCTCGGTGAGGGCGTATTCGATCGTGAAGTTCGGGAAGCCCCGGTAGTCGAGCTCGTCGTCGTGGAAGCGCACGCCGTCCTCGACGCGCGGGAACTTCCGAATGCCGTAGCCCATGTTGACGTACCCCCACGGATTGCTCGCGTGCGGGTGGGTGCCCTCCAGCGGAAACGGCGGGTTCTCGGCGTACATGACCTGCAGCGAGAACGGGTGGTCCGGCTCGGAGAACGGGATGCGGTTGACCGCCGCCACCGGGTCGGCGGGGTTCTGCGCGCGGCGGGCGAGCTCGGCCTCGCGTTCGGCATCCGTCACCCGGGCCGCCATCTTCTCGGCGTCGAGCGACACCGTCGAGATGACCACGTGGTGTTCCGTGAGGTAGCGACCGAGGGCCTCGGGACGGATGCCGGAGGCCCACAGCAGCTGGGGCGAGCGGAACGCGTCCGCCGCGACGACGACCGCGTCAGCGGGGACGAAGGAGGTCTCCTTCGTCCGGAGGTCCTCGATCGTGACCCCGGTCGCACGGGCGCCGTCGGTCTCGACGCGACGGACGAGCGTGAGGTCGCGCAGCTCGAAGCGATCCGCGTAGGGCGAGTCTTCGGCGATGAGGGGGCCGAGGACGACGTCTGCGCCCGCCCACCGCATCGAGCCGTCGGGCTGGGGGTCGCCGGCGACCGGGAGGGTGGAGACTCCACGGCCCTCGTCCAGCTCGGCGCCGAATTCTCCGTCGAGGAGATCGCGCAGCGCCGCCCCGATCGGGGAGTCCGAGAACGCGTCGTGCTGGGCATGGAGAAGCCCTTCGGCGACGTCGATGAGGTCGTCCCACTCGGCATCCGGGATGAAGGCGACCTTCTCGCTGCCGTGCGGGCGCGGGATCGCGCAGGTCCAGTGCGCGCCCTGTCCGCCCACGTTGGTCGCGGCGGCCGCGGCGGGGAACGTCGGGGCGTGCGCGGAGCCCTCTCCGCCGAAGTCGAGGAGGTGCGTGCCGCCGCGCGCGGTGAACATCCCCTCCACGGCGACGCCGGCGGGGATGCCGAGGCTCTCACGGTACGACCCCGCTTGCGGACCCTGCGACATCTCGCGGGCGCGCGCCTTGTCGTCGGGGTCGGCGATGTTGCGGACGCTCTCGCCGGGGATGTCGGTCAGCTGCGGGCCGGCCTCGAACATCACCACGCGCGCGGTGGGGTGGTTCTCCAGGATCAGGCGGGCATAGGCCGAGCCGATCGGTCCGCTGCCGACGACGGCGACGGTGGGTGCGGTGCTCATGGGTACTCCTCTTCGAGTGGATGTCGGATGCCTGTGCGGGCAGGTGTCAGGGGGTGCGCTCGGCGAGCGCGGGGGCGGGTTCTTCGAGGGTGTCGGCCAGGCGGCCGGGAGGCATCAGGAGGGCGGCGACGACCCCGACGAGGTAGGCGATGCCGAGACCGACGAAGACCGGGGCGAGGACCGCCGAGTAGAGCGCCGCCACCTCGGCCTGGACGGCCGCGGACGCGGTCTGCATCGCCTGCGGGGTCAGCAGCGCCGGGTCGATCCCCGTGGGAAGGCCCGCGAGGACACCTGCGCCGATCACCCCGCCGACGACCGCGGTCGCGGTGGTCGATCCGATCTGTCGGACGAGGGAGACCGTCGCGGTGACGCTCCCGGTGTCTTCCCGCGCGGCGGCCGACTGCGCGACGGCGACGATGATGTTCATGAACGCACCCGTGCCGACGCCGACCACCGCCATAGCCGCCATCGGAACCCACAGTGGCAGACCCGGCGGAAGCGCGGCCATGACGAAGAGCCCCGTCGCGGCGAGCGCCGTCCCGATGACGGGGAAGAGGCGGTAGCGCCCGCTGCGGCTGGCGAGCCAGCCGGTGACGAGGGTGCTCACGAGCATGCCGAACACCGTCGCGATCGGCACGAGACCCGACACCGTGGCCGAGGTGCGGTAGGCCATCTGGATGTAGGTGGGCACGTAGGACACCACCGAGAAGAGACCCACGCCGATGACGGTGGAGAGGATGATGCTCATCAGCACCGTTCGGTTCGCGAAGTGGCGCAGCGGCACGATCGGCGCGCTCGCGCGGAGCTCGACCATCACGAAGGCGAGGGAGCCGACGGCGGCCACGACCGCGGCGGCGATGATGACGGGAAGGTCCGCTCCCCCGCTCGTGGCCCACCCGGCGGCGAGGACGAGCGCGGTGATGCTGACTCCGAGGAGCACCGCCCCGAGGACGTCGAATCGCCGCGCGGGCTGCCGATCGATGTGCGGGACGGCGATGACGGCGAGGACGAGTGCGACGAGGCCCACGGGGATGTTGATCCAGAACACCCAGCGCCATCCCCACGCGTCGGTGACGAAGCCCCCGACGAGCGGGCCCACCAGGATCGCGATCGGGAAAGCGACACCGATGAGCGAGAGGACCCGCGGGCGCTCGCGCGGGGTGGTCACGACACCGACGATCGTCTGCGGCATGAGGTGAAGACCGGCCGACCCGATGCCCTGGCCGACGCGTCCGACGGCGAGCTGCGCGACATCCTGCGCGAAACCGCAGTACAGCGACGCGACCAGGAAGATCACGAGGCTCGTGAGGAAGATCAGTCGCGCACCGAACAGGTCGGCGAGCTTGCCGAGGACGGGGAGGAGGACGGTGCTGGCCAGGGTGTACGACACCACGATCCAGCTCATCTGGTCGATCGCCCCGAGATCGCCGGACATGGTGGCCAGCGACGTGGCGACCACCGTGTGGTCCAGGGCGCCCAGGAACGAGACGGTGAGCAGGGAGACGATGAGGAGGCGGAGCCTCCAGCGGGAGAGCGGCATACCGGATTCACCCGAGAGATCGGGCCGTCGACGCGACGGTGTGTGCCTGCGATCGGCTTCGTCGACCGCAGAACGGGCCCGGAAAGACCCCGACGTCGCTGTCATCCTATCCCGACTTACGCCGAAAAGCAACGGAAGTCAGCCGATGCGGGACCGAGCGCGACTCCGTGTCCGCGCGCGCGTCACCGGCGGAACCGGACGCGGCGCGCCGACGACGCCGGAGAGTTCACCGATGCCCTCCACGACCATCCGCACGACGTCGCCTTCCGCCAGCGGCGGGGGCGTCAGTGCGCCCGCACGCCCCCACAGTTCGCCGAGGCATCCGCCGTTGCCGACGGTCCCAGACCCGAGGACATCGCCGGCGACGACGCGGGAGTTGCGCGCGGCATAGGCGACGAGCTCCGCGAAGGGCCACCCCATGTTCGACACGAGGTCCTCGCCGATCAACGCCTCGTTGACGTAGACCTCCGCCCGCACGGCGAGGAAGCCGTCGGTGTCGAGGTACGGGGCGAGCTCGTCGGCGGTGACGATCCACGGCCCGAGGGTCGTGGCGAAGTCCTTGCCCTTGGCGGGTCCGAGCCGCACCTTCATCTCGCGCGACTGCACGTCGCGCGCCGACCAGTCGTTCATGATCGTGTACCCGAAGATGCGCGATGCGGCGGCCTCGGCATCCAGATCCGCGCCGTCTGGACCCCCCAGGACCACGGCGACCTCGAGCTCGAAGTCCAGGCGCTGCGTGTCGGGCGGTGCGATGCGGTCTCCCGGTCCGTGCACCGTGTGCGGATTGGTGAAGTAGAACGTGGGCGCCTCGTACCACTCCGGCACCACCTCGCTCTTGCCGTCGACCGACGCGCTCACCCCCTCGACGTGCTCCTCGAACGCGACGAAATCGCGGATGGATGCCGGGACCAGCGGGGCGAGCAGGCGGACGTCGGCGAACGCACGCCCGGCGTGAGGGTCGAGGTTCGCGGCGAGGACGAGGGCGTCGTCGAGCCCTGCGGCGAGGACGTCGGCGACCGTGCGTCCGTCCGGGAACGGCACGACCCGGTCGCCCAGGACGACGCCCTCCTCGATCGGACCGTCGGCCGCCGCCAGCCACCGCGCGATCTTCACGCGGGAACCTCGACACGCGCGACGAGGGCGTCGGCGTTCCGGGAGAGGACGCGGGCGACGACCTCGGCGGGAAGCCGCGCGGACCGCACAAATCCCACGGGATCCTCGAGCCCCATGTCGAACGGGAAGTCGCTGCCGAGCACGACCTGAGACGCGCCGACCGTCTCCACGAGACGTCGGAGCCCCACCGTGTCGTGGACGACGGTGTCGAAGAAGATCTTCCGCAGATACGTCGACGGCGCATGCGCGCACCCGTGCGCCTCGGGGCGCACGCGCCACGCGTGGTCGCTGCGACCGATGGCGGTCGGGAGGTAGCCGCCGCCGTGCGCGGCGACAAGGCGCAGGCCCGGATGCCGGTCGAGCACGCCCGCGAAGATGAGGTGCGACAGTGCCACGGCGTTCTCGGCGGGCTGGCCGACGGTGTTGGAGAGGTAGAACCGGTCGAGGCGCTCGTCCAGGCTGCACCCGAAGGGGTGCAGGAACACGATCGCGCCGAGCTCGGACGCCCGGGCCCAGAAGGGCTCGAGACGCGGATCGGACAGCTCCACGTCCCCGGCGAACGAGGAGATCTCCACGCCGACGAGTCCGTGGCCGAGGACGGCGTCCTCGAGGCATTCGACGATGCGCTCGGGATGCTGCAGCGGCACGAGCCCGAGACCGGTCAGGCGCTCGGGGGCGAGCCCGATGTGCGTCGCGATCAGGCGGTTCGACTCGCGCGCGGCCCACACCGCGAGTTCCTCGTCGGCCCACGGATAGAAGTGGTTCGGCGAGGCACTGACCCACTGGCGGTCCACACCCTGGCGGTCCATCTCGGCCAGGCGCACGGAGACGTCGGTGAGCTTCGGGATGCGCGAACCGACCATGGGTCCGGACACCTGGAGGCTCTCGGCGCCGTTGCGGACGAGCTCGAGCGCGGCGGCCGCGCGCACGCCCTCGGGCGCGCGGCGTTCGATCTCGGCGTGCAGCGAGGGCAGGAGGATGTGCGCGTGGACGTCCGTGACGCCGGGGCGTGGGTCGGTCATGCCGGTTCCGCCATCTTCTGCGCGATCCCGAAGATGAGCCCGCCGGCGTCCGCGTCGCGATCACCGTCGATCTGCCACTGCGCGAGCTGGCTCGACGCCTCGACCACCGCCGTGGCGCGCGGCAGGCGGCGCGCGTGGAACTCGTCCCACAGACCCTGGTCGAGGGCGTCGCGGGCGACGAGCAGCTCGGTGAGGACGAATGCGTCCTCGAGGCCCTGCGCCGCGCCCTGCGCGATCGTGGGAGGGCACGAGTGCGCGGCGTCGCCGATGATGACGACGCGCCCGCGGTTCCAGGGGGCCTCCACGACATGCTTCGTGAACCACGTGTAGTTCGTGTGCGCGCCCTTCTCGAGGTCGGCGCGGATCGCGTTCCACGGTCCGCCGTACGCGCGGGACTCCTCGAGCATGATCTTCGAGGCCTCCTCGTCGGAGAGCCCGACGCGATCCTGCGCCTTCTCGACGAGGAACGCGTACATCGTGTCCTCGCTCGTGGGCGTGTACCCGGCGATGTAGACGGGCCCGCCGTAGTACAGCTCGCTGCTCTCGACCTCGGCGGGACGCGAGACGAACGTGCGCCAGATCCCCATACCGTTCGTCTCGGGCTTGGTCTCGATCCCGATGAGGTCGCGGACGACCGAGTTCACCCCGTCAGCGCCGATCAGCAGGTCGAACACGCCCGCGGACTCGTCGCCGATGAAGACCTCGACGCCGTCCTCGCGCTGCTCGAGCCCGGTGACCTTCGCGTCGAACCGCACCCGTGCACCCGCCTTCTCGGCGTGCGCGAAGAGGATCCGCGCGAGCTCGGGGCGCGGCATCCCCATCGTGGAGGGGTAGTCCGGGCCACCGGACTTCACGTCCGGCATGCGCGCGACGACCGTCGCGTCCGGCCCCGGCGCCCGCAGGTTCAGTCCGACGAACGGGTAGCCCGCCGCCTGCATGTCCTCCCAGACGCCCAGCGCGTCGAAGACGCGGAGCGCGTTGCCCTGGAGCGTGATGCCCGAGCCGAGCGCCGTGAGCTCGGGGCGGCTCTCGAAGACCTCGACCTGCACGCCCGCCTTCGCGAGCTGGATCGCGGCGGCGAGGCCGGCGACGCCTCCGCCGGCGATGGCGACGTTGTGGACTGCGGTCATCTCAGTTCCTCCGTTGGTCTGGATGGGGTCGCGGATCTAGAGGATCGCGACGGGGTTGAGGGGGGATCCGACCGCACCGGTGATCGGCAGCGGTGCGGCGGAGAGCAGGAAGGCGTATCGACCGGATGCCGCGCACGCGGCGCCGAGGGCGTCCAGGTCCCACATCTCGCCGATCGTCAGTCCGAGGTTCGGGATCACGACCTGGTGCAACGGCTGGAACGCGGGCACGTCGAACTCGTTCGGGCGGACCTCGAAGCCCCACGTGTCGGTGGCGATCGCGGCGATCTCGGTGCGGTGCAGCCAGCCGGCGGTCGTGAGCGAGAGTCCCGGCGCGGCGCCGCCCGCGTAGTCGCCCCATCCCTCGCGACGCGACCGGGCGAGCTGCCCGGTGCGGACGAGCACGATGTCGCCCGCGCCGAGCGTGACGCCCTGCGCTGCGGCCGTGGCCTCGAGGTCGGCGACGGTGATCGCGTACCCGTCGGCGAGCTCGCCGGTCGAGGGCTCGAGGTGGCGGCCGACGTCCAGCAGCACGCCGCGGGAGACGATGACGGATGCCGCGTGCTCGATGCCCGTGACGAGGTCGCCCTCGCTGGTCACGACATCGCCCGCACGACGGCCGTTCCAGGCGTTGCCGTGGTCGAAGATGTGCCCGAGCCCGTCCCACTGGGTCGAGCACTGCAGCGGCATGGAGATCACGTCGTCGGCACCGCCGATCCCGTGCGGGAAGCCCTGGTTGCCGCGCTCGGCATCCGTGCCGGTGTCGGTCATCGTGTGGACGGGGTTCGTCCGCCGGCGCCAGCCCTTCTGCGGGCCGTTCGTGTCGAACGACTGCGCGAGCGAGACGACGCGCCCCTCGCGGACGAGCGCGGCCGCCGCGACGCGGTGCGCGGGGGTGATGAGGTTCAAGGTGCCGAGGACGTCGTCCTGGCCCCACCGACCCCAGTTGCGGTACGCCTCGGCGCGGCGGGCGATCTCGCCCTCCGGGTCCTGACGGTCGAGGTCGGCGGGGTTCTCGGACGGCGCGCTCATGATGCGCCCACGCAGCGGACCGTCTGGGTGCCGAGATGCGCGATCGTGCCGGTCATGACGTCGCCGTCGCGGAGGAAGCGCTTCCAGTGCTGACCGTTGCCCGCCGGGCTGCCGGTGAGGAGGATGTCGCCGGGCAGGAGCGGCATCGTCTGCGAGGCGCCGGAGATGAGTGCGGGGACGTCGAAGAGGAGGTCGCTGGTGGAGGCGTCCTGCATGACGTCACCGTTGAGTTCGAGCGTGACCGAGAGGTCGGCGGGGTCCACGAAGGCGGCCGGCACGAGGAAGGGGCCGGTGGGGAGGAACCCGGGCGCGTTCTTGGCGCGGTACCAGTCGGTGCCGATCTCCTTCATGTCCTTCCGGAACACCAGGTCGCGCGTGGTGATGTCGTTGACGATCGTGTAGCCGGCGACGTGCGCGAGGGCGTCGTCCGGCGAGACGCGGAAGGCGGGGCGCCCGATCACGACGGCGAGCTCGAGCTCCCAGTCGTGGACGTCGCTGTAGGCGGGGAGCACGAGCTCCTCGTCGTCGCCGACGACGCACGCGGGGAGGCCGATGAAGAAGTACGGCTCGCCGTTCGCGGCGCGGTCGTCCATGAGCTTCGCCGCGAACGCACGTGCCTCGTCGGGGGTCCGATCGGTGTTCTGGGTGAGGCCCGCCGCGACCAGCTCGATGACGTGCTGGCGATAGTTGGCACCGGTCTGCAGCACCTGTCGGGGCTCGACGGGCGCGGTGAGGGTGACTTCGGCGAGCGCGCGCCAGTCGGCGGCGCCCTCGTCCTCGGCCAAGGCCCGGACGCCTGTCCAATCGCCGGCGGCGAGGAAGCCGTTCAGCCCGTCCGCCCCGAGCACCTCGGACGGGACGGGACGGATGCGGTCGCCGGCGACGACACCGACCCGGACGGCATCCGCATCACGGTAGCGCGCGAGGGCGAAGGGGGCGTCCGGTCCGGTCGACGTCGTCGTCATGTCTCTCTCCTGTCGGCGCATTCGGCCTGGTCGGCGCGCACCCCGAGTGGGTCGCGCGGCCTTCCTCCACTTTCGTCGTGGACGGACATATCAGGCAACGCCGTATCGCCGATCACCGGGATCAGTGACATCGATAATGCGGGAGAGCTCCTGCGCGAGCTCGGCATCGGCGACGAGGTCGTCCAGATCGGACGGCGTCGCACCCGTGCGGACGGCGTCGATCGCCCGGCGGAGGGCGACGCGTGTCGTCGATTCGTGCAGCGCGGGGAGGATCGTCTGCCCGTGTTCGCTCTCGCGCGAGACCTCGACGCCGAGCGAGGTGGCGAGGATCGTCGTCCGCTCCGGACCGATCACCCGCACCCGGACGCGCACCGGGCCCGCGGCCGCCAGAATCACGCCTGCGGTGATGGGGATGCCGGCCGGACTCTCGAGGAGCGCAATCCCGGCATCCTGGGCGAGGAGACGCGGGGCGCCTCCTCCCGCGACCCGCATCCATCCCGCCACGGCGCGCAGCGCGGTCGCAGCGCGCGGCGTCGGCGCGATCCCGTCGACGCTGATGAGGTGGGCCGGGCGCCCCGCCGCGATCGCAGCCTCCGCTGCGGCGACGAGGTCGGGACGTACGCGCGGTCGGTCGACCACGACGGGGATGCCGACCCGTTCGCGAAGGTCGCGCAGGTCCTCCACCGGAGTCGAGGCGGGGTGCGCGACGACGGCGGCGACGGCCCCTCGCGCGGCCGCCTCGAGTACGCGCGGGATCCACCCGGGCGCCCCGTCCAGCCCCACGACGGATCCGCGGACCTCGTCGCTCAGGTGCGACGACACCGGCAGCTCCGCGACGGCGGAGTGGAACAGGGGCGAGAGCACGCGTACGGGCATCGACGGCGTCATCGTCCACCCTCGAGGATCAGATCGTGCGCCGCGGTGGCGACGGCTTCGATGTAGTGGAGGTCGTCGAGCACCGCGTCGTATTCCGCCGCCGCGACGCCGGCCAGGAGATCGGCGAGCGCGCGCCACTCGGCGAGGTAGCCGTCGTCCGCATCGCGCGGGTACGTCGACGCGCGGTCTGTGCCCGAGATCACCGACACCTCCGCGCTCCCGGCGTGGACGAAGGAGGGCGGGAACGACACGCTCACCAGGTCGGTGTCGGTGGTCATCTCCACGCGCCACAGCGCGTCGGCGCCGGCCGGGAGCATGAGCGCCGACATCCGCACCGGGATGCCGGAGGCCCGGAACCCGAGCGCGAAGCCGAGGGGCGCGAGCGCCCGCGCGAAGACCATCCGCTCGAAACGCGGCGCGAGGTCGCGGACCAGTGGAAGGTCGTGCGCGGCCAGCCCCTCCACGAGCCGGCGGACGACCGTCGCAGCGATCGCGGGATCGGACAGGTCCGGGAGCCTGGGCGGCCCGGCCGCGGCCTCCGCCGGCGGGCCGTCCGGAGCCTCGCCGACGAGGGCGTGGTACCGCTGGTTCGGCGGCAGCGCGAGCGTGACGGTGATGTCGCGCACGCGCTCCCCCGAGGCGAAGAGATGATGCGTCGCGCGTCCCCACGCGGGGTCGAAGGCGTGATGGGCGCCGACGATGAGCGGGATGCGGGCGCCCCGGCAGGCCGCGATTGCCGCCTCGGCGTCGGCACCGCCCGTCGCCAGCGGCTTCTCGCACAGGATGCCGCGCACGCCGGCGTCGACGGCGGCGAGGATGTGGGCCGCGTGCTGTTCGGGCGGCGAGCAGATCGCGACGACCTCCACGGCCGGGTCGGCGAGAAGCTCGACGATGCCGTTCGAAGACCGCGCGCCGGTGCGCGCGGCGAGCGCCGCCGACCGACCGCTGCCCGCATCCGCGACGTGGACGACCCGGAAGAGCTCCGGCAGCCGCGCCAGCGTGGGCAGATGGAGAGAGGCGACACCGGGACCGGCACCGATGAGACCCACGCCGTACGGCATCCGTTCTCCTCATCATCGAGACTTGTGCCTGAAGTCTACATAAGAGAGACGGTTTCCGAACACTGACCTGCGTTCGTTCCGCCTGAATCGACACCGCTTGTGTCAAGATCAACCATGGCCAGTGAATCCACCTTGCGCTTCGGGGCTCAGACCGACGAGGTCACGAGCCTGCTCCGCATCGTCAACCTCGTCCGCACCGGCGTCGCCTCCACCCGCCCCGAGATCGGCCGCGTCACCGGCCTCGGACGCGGCGTCGTGACCCAGCGGGTCGAGCAGGCGATCCAGATGGGCTACCTCGAAGACGGCGAGTTCGGCCCCTCCTCGGGCGGCCGCGCGCCGCGCACCCTGCGCTTCCGCTCCGATCGCGCGCGCCTCGTCGTCTGCGCGCTCGGCGCCCTGCACATCAACGTCGGCATCGCGACGCTGGACGGCGAGATCATTGAGCAGAGCCACCGCGCATGGGAGATCGCCCGCGGACCCGCGGAGACCCTCGACGTCGTCCAGGAGATCGTCGACGACCTCCTCGCGCGCACCGGTGACGCCCCGGTCTGGGGGGTCGCCGTCGGCGTGCCCGGCCCCGTCGATTTCGCGTCCGGCCGCCCGGTCGCGCCGCCGATCATGCCCGGCTGGAACGGCTTCGACATCCGTCGCCGCTTCGAGCAGCACTACGAAGCGCCGACCTGGGTCGACAACGACGTCAACCTCCTGGCCCTGAGCGAGCGAGCCCACCGCGCCGCCGAGGACGCCGACCTCATCTACTGCAAGATCGGCTCCGGGATCGGAGCGGGCCTGCTCTCCCAGGGACGCATCCACCGCGGGGCGAACGGCGCCGCGGGTGACATCGGTCACGTCCGGGTGCGCGACTCGGAGGCCGCGTGCCGCTGCGGCAAGGTCGGCTGCCTCGAAGCCGTCGCGGGCGGCTGGGCCCTCGTGCGCGATGCCGCAGCGGCGATCGCGGATGGAGCAGGCGGGGCGCTGAGCGCCCTCGCGGACGCCGGCGCCCTCACCCCGGAGGCGATCGCGCGCGCCGCGGAAGACGGCGACGCCCTCGCGATCAGTCTCGTCCAACGCTCCGCGCGCGTCGTCGGCGAGTCGGTGGCCACGTTGGTCAACATGTTCAACCCCGGGGTCATCGTCATCGGCGGCGCCATCGCCTCCGCCGGCGAGGTGTACCTCGCGGAAGTCCGCCAGCGCGTGTACGAGCTCTCCCTGCCTCTCGCGACGCGCGACCTCAGCATCGTGCAGTCGACCGACGACGTCCGCGAGCCTCTGCGGGGCGGGGCCGAGCTCGTGCGCGAGCAGTTGTTCGACACCACGTTCCCGCGGTGGTTCGCCGACGGCAAGCCCACCATCGCCGCGATACGCGGGACGGAGTAACACTTCTTCCACTTTTCGTCAGAACTAGGTACGTTAGCCACGTAAGCCGGGTTCACGAAGGAGTGGCATGACGCTGGACGCCCTGCGCGAGGACGCGCTGACGACGACGCCCGAGGGCACCACGGTGCTGCTGTCCCTCCCCTGGATCCGATCACTCCCCGTGGCGTCGCTTGTCGCTCCGATTCTGGAGATCGACGGCATCCCCGCCGACGATCTGACCGTCGGGATCGACGGCACCGCGGTCGCACCGGACGCCCTGGACGATCACGACCAGTGGTGGTTCCTGCAGGACCGCCTGGCGCTGCGTACCGCCCGCGCCGTCGGTCCCGGCACGCACGTCGTGGCGGTGAGCTTCGGCCTGCGCATCCCCTACCTCCAGACCGGCCCCGACGGCCCCCTCGTCCTGCCCTTCCGCGCGGACGCCACCCTGACCGCCGATACCGCCGGCCCGGCACCCGCCCCGGCTCGAAGCACCGCGCGCACCGCGCCGCCGTCCGATCCGGCGCCGGGATGGGTCATGAGCGCGAGCGCGTTCAACTGGACCCCGGCCGTCATCGCGGCACGGCGAGATGCCCGCGACATCGCCGTCGACATCGTCGCCGACGGCATCGCGTCCGAGATCGAGATCGAACCGGGGCAGACCTGGCGGGGCTTCCCCGCGGACATGCGGACGGATGCCGAGACCCTGCGCACCCGACTGGCCGACGCCGGGGGTCGCGTGAGCATCCTCGGCGGCTCGCTCGACGACTGGGCCGCCGATCGGCGCCGCAGCGAGGACGAGCGCCTGGCCTTTCTCCGCCCGCAGCTCGAGGCGGCCGCTGCAGCCGGTGCCCGCGGGATCCGCCTGCCTATCGGGCAGGCGGGGCCCGCGCTCCTCGCCCGCGTCGCCCCCCTCCTCGACGATCTCGACATCACGCTGTTCGAGGAGATCCAGGGACCGCAGACGCCCGGCTCGCCTGCCGCCGGGGCGGCGATCGACCACATCGTCGCGCTCGATCACGCGCGCGTGCGGCTCGTAGTCGACATCTCGATGCTCATGCCCGCGCTCCCCGAGAGCTACCTCCGAGTCCTCGAGCGGGGCGGGATCCCGGCCGCGCTGATCGACACCCTGCGCCACGACTGGCGCGACCCGGCGACGACGGACGCCGTCGTCGCGCTCCTGCGCGGGGGCGGCGTCCCGCCCGCCGTGCACTCGTCGTTCATGAATCTGCTCGTCCGATTCGGTCGCTCCGACGCCGCGATCCTCGCACCTCTCCTGCCCCACATCGGCGCCTTCCACCTGAAGTTCTGGGACCTCGACGACACCGACGGGCGGGTCAGCGGACCGATCCGCGACCTCGGGACGATCCTGCGCGGGTCGGATTTCCGCGGGACGCTCTGCAGCGAGTGGGGCGGGCACGAGTGGCTCGCCGACGATCCCGCGCAGATGACCCGCGACCACCTGTCGCTCGCACGAGCGGCGCTGCGAGGCTGACCCCATCCTGCGCGCGGCTTCGGCCCGTCAGTCGGGGTGCGCGAGCGCGTTGTCGATCAAGGCGTCGAGGTCGCCGTCATGGCGGAAGCCGAGGGCGTCCGCGAGGGGAGTCCGCAGCTCCGGATACCGCGCGAACTGCGCCTCGATGTCGGCATCCGGCACGTGACGGATGCGGGTGGAGCTCGACGGATGGCGCGCGGCGAGTGCCGCGACCAGGGCGTCGATGCGCACCCGCTGCGCCGGCAGGAGGATCGCGCGCTGCCGGCCGAGCGATTCGGGCGGCAGGAGCGCCGCCGCCACGAAGCTCTCCGCCGCCCGCCGCGCGGACAGGAGCCAGGTCGTGCCGTCCGGGCCGACGGGGAGCTCGAGATCGACACCGCGCGCGTGCGCGAAGAACAGTCGGTTGAGGAACGCGCTCCGCTGCCGCGCATCGGCGCCGTCCCGCGCCACGATGCCGGGCACCCGCAGCGCGATCCCGTCGATCCATCCGCGCGCGCTGTACTGCTCGAGCGCGATCTCGACCTGGCGCTTCTGCGCCCCGTAGACGAGGGTGGGGAAGGTCGGGGAGTCATCCCCTGCAGGGTCGGGAAGCGGGGGCCCGAACACGGCGATGGAGCTGGCGTAGACCACGCGCGGCACCCGCCCGCCGGCGCCCACGGCGCGCAGGTCGTCCCAGAGCGCGAGCGTGGCGTCGAGGTTCACCCGCCGGGCGAGGGCGGGATCGGCTTCCGCGGCCCCGCCGAGGATCCCGGCGAGGTGGAAGACGACGTCGACGCCGCCGTCGATCGCGGCCTCCCGGACGGCCTCGTTCCCGAGGTCGCCGGCGACGACCCGCACCCGCGGATCCGACGGCGGATGCGGCACCGCGAGGTCGACGAGGGTGAGGCGAGCGCCGGCGAACGCGGGAGCGCGGAGAACCTCCGGCACCAGCCACGACGCCAGATAGCCGGCGGCGCCGGTCAGGACGATGTGCACGGCGTCATCGTATCTTCCACTTCTTTCCCTTGTGAGCAGAAGTAGGTAGGTTAAAGGCATAAGACTCAGAGAGGAGCCTGATGACCGACATCCTGAACGTCCTGATCCTGTCGGGACACATGACCATCGAGCACGACAACGAGCACCGCAGCTTCCGACTGCACAACCAGTGGATCACCCAGCTGCTCGAGGACACGGGGCGCTTCCGGGTCCGCGTCATCGAAGACCCTCGCGGTCTCGGCGCCGACATCATCGACAAGTACGACGTGCTGATCATCGTCTTCGAGGGGCGCAACGGGTACTTCGACAAGGCCGTCGGATTCGGCGCCGAGACGGATGCCGCGATCCTGCGTTTCGTCCACGAGGACGGCAAGGGCGTCGTGTGGTTCCACGGCTCGGCCGCGCAGGAGGACCGCTGGGGCTACCCGGAGGAGTACAACGTGATGCGCGGGTCGAAGCTCAGCGCCTACGAGACCGGGCTGCGTCCCCGCCCCTGGGGCGAGGCGCTGCTCACGACCGCCGAGCCGCGGCACCCGATCACGGAGGGGATCAACGCCACCTGGACGGTCACCGGCGACGACATCCTCACCGGCGTGGACCTGTACGACGGCGCGCAGGTGCTCCTGACGACGTTCGACGACCTCGAGGCGTACGAGAAGGCCCCCGTCTGGCCGATGTCGCACTATCCGGTCATGATCCCCGAGGGCGGGATCGCCGAGCTCAACGGCATGAACACCGATCAGCCGATCGCGTGGATCAACGAATACGGCGCGGGCCGGTCGTTCACCATCACGATCGGGCACGACATCGACACGTTCCGGCGGATCGAGTTCATCCGCATGTTCCCGCGCGGTGTGGAGTGGGCCGCGACCGGTGAGGTGACGCTCACGGGTCCCGACCGGCGCGGCGAGCGCCGATTCCTCCCCTGGCCGTACTACGACCACGCCGGGTGAGCCGCGTCCTCGGGTGACAGTTGTCGCCGCCTCACGCGAGATGAGGCGACAACAGCTGCCACCCGAGTGACGTGGAGGACCTACTTCGTCGAGAATGCGGCGTCGAAGGCAGCCGCCGGCGGGGTGATCTCGTTCAGCTTGCGCACGAACGCGAGCGCCTCGGGAGCGCCGACAAGGCGGTCCATGCCGGCATCCTCCCACTCGACCGACGTCGGCCCGTCGTAGCCGATCGCGTTCAGCGCGCGGAAGAGCGGCTCCCAGCGCACCGCGCCATGCCCGGTCGACACGAACGTCCATCCGCGGCGGGGGTCGGCCCACGGCCGATGCGAGCCGAGCACGCCGTTCCGACCGTCGAAGTTGGTGATCGACTCCTTCACGTGCACGTGGAAGATGTGCTCCGCAAAATCGAGAACGAAGGCGACGTAGTCCAGCTGCTGCCAGACGAAGTGCGACGGGTCGAAGTTGAACCCGAAGCTCTTCCGATGCCCGATCGCGGCGAGGGTGTCCTTTGCGCTCCAGTAGTCGTAGGCGATCTCGGACGGGTGCGGCTCGAGCGCGAAACGGACCCCGACCTCTTCGAACACGTCGAGAATGGGGTTCCACCGATCGGCGAAGTCCTGGTATCCGGCGGCGATGAACTCCTCGGACGCCGGCGGGAACATCGCGACGGCCTTCCAGATGGACGATCCGGTGAAGCCGTTGACCGTCGTCACTCCCAGCTTCGCCGCGAAGCGTGCCGTGTCCTTCAGGTCTTCCGCTGCGCGCTGTCGAACGCCTTCGGGATCGCCGTCGCCCCACACGCGGTCCGACAGGATGTCGCGGTGGCGCTGATCGATCGGGTCGTCGCACACCGCCTGGCCGGTGAGGTGATTGGAGATCGCGTAGACGGTCAGACCGTTGCGCTCGAGGATGTCGCGCCGCGACTGGACATAGTCCTCGTCGTCCCAGCGGGAGACGTCGATGTGGTCGCCCCAGCAGGCGATCTCGAGCCCGTCGTAGCCCCACTCGCCGGCGAGGCGGGCGACCTCTTCGAAGGGGAGGTCGGCCCACTGGCCGGTGAACAGCGTGATCGGTCGTACCATTGCTCTTCCTTCCGTCAGGCCGCGGGAACGCCCGCGGCGGTGCGGGTCCACGCGGAGTCGTTCTCACTCGAGCGTTCCACGGCGTCGAGCACGCGCTGCACCGACAGTCCGTCGGCGAAGCTCGGGTGCGGGTCCGTCCCCTCGGCGATCGCCGTGACGAGGTCGACCACCTGGTGGCTGAAGCCGTGCTCGTAGCCGAGCATGTGGCCGGCGGGCCACCACGCCTCGACGTAGGGGTGCGCCGCCTCGGTGACGAGGATCCGGGTGAAGCCCTGGAGCTCGTCGGGGGCAGTGCGATCGTAGAAGCCGAGCGTGTTCAGATCTTCGAGGTCGAAGCGGAGGGCGCCTTCGTCACCCGACACCTCGATCGACAGCGCATTCTTACGGCCGGTGGCGAAACGCGTCGCTTCGAACGACACCAGTGCTCCACCCTCGAGTCGTCCCGTGAAGATCGCGACGTCGTCGACGGTGACCTCCCCCATTCCCTCGGCCGCGGTGCCGGACAGGCCGGAGCCCGACCCCTGCAGCGGGCGCTCGCGCACGATGGTCTCCATCGTCCCGGACACCGCCGCGACCTCCTGGCCGGTGACGAACTGGGTCATGTCGATGATGTGCGCGCCGATGTCGCCGAGCGCGCCGGACCCGGCGTGCTCCTTCTGCAGACGCCACGCGAGCGGCATCTGCGGGTCGACCAGCCAGTCCTGACGGTAGGCGGCGCGCACCTGCTGGATGCGCCCGACCTTCCCCTGCGCGACGAGGTCGCGGAGGAACGTCACCGCCGGGACACGGCGGTACGTGAAGCCCACCATCGACCGGATGCCGGACCCGGCGGCGCGGGTGGCGGCATCCGCCATCGCCTCCGCCTCCGCGACGGTGTTCGCGAGCGGCTTCTCGCACAGCACGTGCTTGCCGGCCTCGAGCGCGGCGATCGCGATCTCGGCGTGCGAGTCGCCCGGGGTGACGATGTCGACGATGTCGATGTCGTCGCGGGCGATCACCTCGCGCCAGTCGGTCGCAGCCTCGGCCCAGCCCCACTGCTCGGCGGCGGCGGCCACGCCGTCGGGGTTCCGGCCGACGATGACCGCCATCTCCACCGCGCGCGGCAGCGAAAACATCCGCGGGGCCTGGCGCCACCCGACCGAGTGCGCCGCCCCCATGAAGCCGTACCCGATCATCGCGACGCGCAGCGGGCGCGCGCCGTCGGTGCTCATGCGAGCACGACCTCGCGCTCGACCGGAACGCGGTTGGTGACGTAGCGGCCGGGGCCGCCGTCCGCGCCCGGCAAGATCTGCATGTACAGCAGGCGCATCGTCAGCACGACCTCGACGGTGAGCGTCTCCCCCACTTCGGGCGCGCGGCCGAGGTCGATGAGCACGTTCGGGCGATCGGCGACGAACCAGAGGGTCTCGGACTGCTCGGGGAGCTCGTCGATCCGGTAGACCTTCCCCTCGAGCTCGAAGCGCAGCTTGTCGGTCGGGATCTCGGCACCGTTGACGGATGCCGCGACGCCGTCGACCGCCGAGAGCCACAGGCTCCGGTACCAGGGCAGCTGCAACGAGACCGAGAGTCCGGTGTCGGTGCGGCGGACGTCCTTGTCGGCGAACAGCGAATTGTGGGTGGCCATGGCTCCTCCGAGCGGTTCAGGCGGTTCAGGCGTAGGTGTCGGTGAAGTGCGCGTGCGGCACGGGCGGTGCCGGCTCCAGCTTCTGCACCGTCTGCGGGCTGTAGGGGTGATTGGTGTCCGGGACCGGCTCGTCCGCCGGGGGCATGAAGACGGGCTTGCCGTCGTCGCCGAAGTACATGAGGTCGAGGTCGAACGCACCCTGGTTCTTCAGCCCGAAGCTGACCCAGTTCTCTTCGAACGGTGCGCGCGCGAGCTCGTAGCAGCGGAACTTCCAGAACTTCCACTCGCCGTCCTGCTTGAGGAAGTCGATGGCGTACTTGCACCAGACCCAGTGCGCCCAGACCTTCTTGCCGAGCACCTCCTCGGGCGAGTACATGTCCGGGAAGGCTTCGGCGACCTTCGGGTCGGTGAGGCCCGACTCGGTGCCGGCCATCATCCACACGCCCTTGGCGGTCTTGCCGTCGGCGGCGACCTCGATGACGGGCGTGGTGGTGGCGTGCAGGATCAGCTTGCCTTCGGGGTGGGGGCGCCCGCGGTGGTAGTCGGTGACGCTCTTCCAGGTCGTGTACTGCCCGGCGTTGGTGTATCGGGCGCGGATGCCGTCCGTGCCCTCCTTCACCCAGAGCGGGATGATCTGCTCGTCCTCGAACGCGTTGTGCAGGTACATGTATCGGTTGAAGAGGTTCTCGACCTGCCCTCGGTCCTCCGCGCGCTGCGCGAGGGCACGGGTGGCGGCGACCTCTTCGCGCAGGCGCGCGAGCTCGGCGGTGATCTCCTCGATCGAGGCGGGGGCGGTGACGGTGTCAGGCATTCGCGGTCTCCTTCGACTGCTCGGCGACGGTGTTCTCGATGGCGGTGCGCATGAGCGCGTGCTGCTTCTTGACGAGGTCGATCGGGTCGGCCTCTCCGAGGTCCTGGAAGGCGTGGCCTTCCCACTCGCTGGAGAGGTAGCCGTTGTAGCCGCCCTTCACGAACTGCCGCACGATGCGCGGGATGTCCATGGCGGGCTCGTCGCCGTTCGCGTCGATGTCGTAGAACTTCGCGTGCACGTGGAACATCTGCGGCATGATGTCGAGCCACTCCTCGGGCGCGACCAGACCGTGCATGTTGAAGGCGAGACGCGTGAACGGCCCGAAGGTCAGCGGGTCCACGCCCTCACCGACGAGATAGTCCTCGAACTTCTGGTTGCGTACGTGCATCGGCGTCGGCTCGTGCCAGATCTCGTCCATGACCGGGAAGTGCTTCTCGTCCATGCCCATCTGCGCGAGCGTGGTCAGCAGCGTCGGCGACAGGGAGTGCATGGTGGATGAGAAGTCGGCGGTGAAGCCGAGACGCTCGGACTGCAGCTCGTCGTACATCTCGCGCATCTGCAGCACCTGCGGGTTGTTCGGCCCGGACGGCGCGTGGATCTCGTAGCCGAGGTACTGGTCGTACTTCTCCGCGAGGGGGAGGAGGCTGCGCAGCAGCTCCTTGCCGTGCGAGCGGATGACGATCCGCTGGAAGCCGAGCGTGTGCGCGGTCTTCAGCTGACGGGCGAGGAAGTCGTGCTCCTCGTCCGGCGTCATGTCGCGGTCCTTGCGACGGCCCATGTCGAGGTTCGTCCCGACGGCGCTCGCTTCGAGCCCGTACTTCTCGAGCGAGTCGAACCAGAGCTTCACGAACGCGTCGTCGACGTCCGGGTAGGTGCGCAGCAGCTGAGCGATGTTGAACTCGACGCCGGGGCCGATCCCCTCGTCGTGAACGGCGGTGATGAGGGTTTCGGGCGTGTAGACGCCGGCGGCGAACTCGCTCGTCATCGAGTACAGGGTGGTTCCCAGCTGGATGCCGGTTCCGGCGATGCCGTTCTGGATCTTCGGCAGGCTCATGCTCCTGCTCCTTCCGTGAGGGGGAGCCAGGCGGCGAGCTGCGCCCGCGCCTCGCTCAGGTCGGTGACCACGCGCGAGCCGGCGTCGGCGGCGGCGGAGCGCTGCACGGCCTGCTCGGCGCGGATGATGTCGAAGGGGGACTGCCAGTTGTTCCAGTGCCAGCCCTCGTACTCGCTCGAGATGGCGCCGTTGTAGCCGTTCTCGACGAGCAGCGTCACGAGGTCGCGGACGGGCACCGAGGGCTCCTCGCCGCTGTCGTCGATGCCGAAGAACTTGCCGTGCACGTGCCGGATCCACGGGAAGATCTCGAGCCAGTCGTCCACGCGCGCCGGACCGAACAGGCCCGTGCCGTTGATGCCGAAGTCGATGCCGAGGTCGGGTCGACCGTTCTGCGCCGCGAGACCGATGAACGACCCGAACCGCTGGCCGTGCTCGGCCTGGTCGGCGGGCGGCCCCTGCTCGTAGTAGGTGTTCCAGAGGTCCACGACCTTGCCGAGCAGCTCCTCGGACGCGCCGCGACGCCGGTAGGACTCGATGAGCGAGGGCGCGAAGCCGGAGACGGTGGCACCCCAGTCCATCGTGAAACCGAGGAAGGGCGAGCCGACCTTCTCGTAGCGGTCGCGGAGCGCGAGGATGCGCGGGTGCGAGGCGTACTGGTCGGCGTGCACCTCGAGGGCGAGGGTGACCCCGTGCGCCTCGGCGATCGGGGCGAGCTGCTCCATCGAGTCGGGCGTGATCGAGATCTGCACCCGTGCGATGGGGAAGCCGAGCGTCGCGGCCGCCTGGATCTGACGGGTCATGTACGCGATCAGCTCGTCCTGGTTCAGCAGGCGATCACGATGGATGCCGATGTCGGCGTTCACCGCGAGCGAGGTCTGGGTCAGCCCGACCTCGGCCACCAGATCCTTGAAGCGACCCGCGTAGGCGTCGTCGATCTCGGGGAAGCCGCGGAAGCTCGAGAATCCGATGATCTCCAGCCCCGGGCCGAATCCCTCGGCGGCGGTCTTGCGGATGAGGCCCTCGAGGTCGTACTCACGGCCGTGGAAGGCGCGGGTGAAGCTGTAGAGCGTGACGCCCTGGATGGGGGCGCCGAGCGCGGGCTGCGTCATGCTGCGACCGCCTTCATGGTCTTGGTGTTCTTCTCGTCGATGTGCAGCGTCTCGGAGTCCGAGATGATGATGTAGGGGATGTAGAGCGTGAGCCCGACCGTCACCTCGTGCTCGACATCCGGTGCGATGTCGAGGTCGCCGGAGAGGACCGCGGAATCGGTGGGGAACCACCACTCGTCGGTGTTGGTGCGGAGTTCGTCGAACGTGTACTCCTGGCCGTTCATCTCCCACCGCAGCGACTCCGCGGGAGCGGCCGCGCCGTCGATGCTGAGCGTCGCGCCTGCGATGCATGATCCCGGCAGGGCGCGGTACCACGGCAGCCGCACCTCGACCCGAGCGCGTGCACCATCGGTGACCAGCGTCCCCTCCTCGATGATCCGATCCGGAATCACGCGAGACCTCCTTCTTCGGGGCCGCGAGGCCCGACATCTTTGTCTGCTTTCCTACACACTAACGTCGATTATCGACATAATCAAGAGTCGGAAGACAGAATCTCCCGGGCGCGACGCGCGCCCGACACGGCGAGGGCCACCGACGTCAACGTCGGGTTGCACGCGGTGGATGTCGGGATGACGCCGTTTCCGGCCACGAAGAGCCCGGAGACCCCCCACACCTCGCTCCGCGGCGAGCACACGCTCGTTCCGTCGTCGGTCGGACCCATCCGGGTCGTCCCCTGATAGTGGAGCGACGCCCCGAGCGGCATCACGAACGGGCGGTCGTCGAGCGGCTCGCCGATCGCCTTCCCCAGTCGCACGATCTCGGCCTTGGCACGCTCGATCACCTCGTGATCACGCTCGCTCAGCGTGTAGTGGAGCGTCATGGCCGGCATCCCGTACCCGTCGAGGGCGTCGTCGGAGAATTCGACGCGGTCGGACGCCTGCAGGTCTTTGGCGCAGAAGAGCCCGAGTCCCACGATGGATCCCGGAGCAGCCGGGTCGTCGTCGGCGAGCTTCACCGGCGAGGCGTCGAGCTGCATGACCTGGCCGTGGAAGGGCGCCTCGTCGGTGAACGGCACCCACGTCACGCCGCTGTACTCACTGAGACCGGTCTGCGCGGCTCCCTCGTCGCCGACGGCAGGCTCGAAGTCGCGGATGCGCACCGCGAAGACGATCTGGGCCTGATCGTTGAGATACCGGCCGAGCGCCTCGGGACGGATGCCGGAGGCCCACAGCAGCTGCGGCGTGCGCAGTGCGTCTGCCGCCACGACGACGACGCGTGCGCGCACCTCGTGGCTCTCGCCGGTGCGGACATCGGTGACCCGCACGCCGGCGGCGCGGCCGTCCTCGACCAGGACCCGCGTGACGAGCGACTCGTCGTGCAGCGTGAAGTTCGCATTGTCGCGCGCAGGCTCCCCCAGCACGACGTCGGACCCCGACCAGACGAGGCGCCCGTCGTCGCGGCGGTGCACGGCGAGCGGCATCCGCTGGACGCGCTCGTGCGCGTCGCGCCCCTCGTCGGCCGCTGCGGCGAGCCGTCCGCGCACGAGCGGCGCGTGGGGCGAGGCCTCGAACGCGTCGGTGGTGACGCCGAGAAGGCGCTCGCCCTCGGACAGCAGCTCGTCGAAGACGCCGGTCTCATCGAGGAAGTCGATGCGCTCGCTGTCGTTGGGACGGGGGCAGGCTCCCGTCCAGTGGGCGGCCATCCCGCCGACGTTGCTCGAGAAGGCCGCGGCCGGAAGCCCGTCCTCGCCGTCCACCTGGAAACCGTCGTCGAGGAGGTACGTGCCCGGACGGGCGCGACGCTGGGCGCTCTTGACGATGCCGCCGGTGCGGTCCGCGCTCGCGCGGGCGTTCGGTCCCTCGGATCGGGTCTGCGCCGCGGCGCGCTCGTCGGGATCGGCGATGTTCTTCACGTGCGCGCCGGGCGGGTCCGACACGGTCGGCCCGACCTCGAACATCGCGATCGTCGCGGCCGGCGCCTCTTCGCTCAGGATCCGCGCGTAGGCGGCACCCGTCGGACCGCTCCCGACGATCGCGACGTCGACGGATGCCGGGTAACGATCGGTCATGCCTGCGCCGCCACGTCGCGGATGTACCGCACCGACTCGGCCGAGGCGGCCTGGGGGTAGTACTCCAGGCCGATCGGGCCGTCGTACCCGGACGCGCGGAGCGTCGCGAGCGTCGCGGGCCAGTCGAGAGCCCCGGTGCCCGGCTCGCCGCGCCCCGGGGCGTCGGCCAGCTGCACGTATTTCACGATCGATCCCGCGTTGGCGAGCTCCGCCGCCATGTCCTCGCCCTCGACGGCGGAGTGGTAGATGTCGTACAGCACGCCGAAGAACGGCGAGTCGACGCCGCGCGCGATGTAGACGCCCTCCGCGGTGCGGTCCAGGAGCGAACCAGGGTGGTCGACGCGGACGTTGACCGGCTCCAGCACCAGCGTGATACCGGAGCCCTCGATCTGGGCGATCGCCTTCTGGTAGACCTCGACGAGCTTGTCGAGCTGGACCTGACGCTTCCACCCGCCGAATCCCGTGCCGCTGCCGACGACGATGCGCGGGCATCCGAGATCCTGTGCGATCGCGACGCCCTCGTCGAGCTTGCGGTAGAACTCCGAGTGGTCCCACGGCGGGATCATGAACTGCGTGCGCGGCTCGGACAGCTGCGCGGTGAGCCGCGTACCGGTCTCTTCGAGCGCGGCCTTGAGCGCCGGCAGGTCCTTGGGCGTCGACGGCGCGTCGACACCGGTCGGACCCCACATCTCGACGGCGTCGAATCCGTCCGCCGCGGCGGCGCGCACGCGGTCGTGGTAGTCGCCGGCCTCGGTGTAGAGGAGTTCGATGTTCGGGGCGAGCTGGTACACGGGAAGTCTCCTGGAGAGGGGTGAGTGAACGAGGAAGGAGCGGTCAGCCTTTGAGGCCGCCGGCGAAGCCCTGGATGAACTTCTTCTGCGCGAACATGTAGAACGCCAGGATCGGGATCATCGAGATGATGACGACGGCGAAGATCTTGTTCCACGCCGAGACGAGACCGCCCACGTAGGTGTACATGGCGACGGGGAGGGTCTGAACGGTCGAGCCGCCGAGGAAGATCAGCGAGTTGAAGAAGTCGTTCCAGATGATCAGGCCCGCGAGGATCGCCACGGTTCCGGTCGCCGGTGCCATGAGCGGGAGGACGACGCGGAAGAACGCCTGCGTGGGCGTCGCGCCGTCGATGACCGCCGCCTCTTCGTACTCGGTGGTGAGCCCCCGGAAGAATCCGGCGTAGAGGAAGATCGACAGCGGCAGCAGGATGCCGGTCCACAGGAGGATCATGCCCAGGACCGAGCCGGTGAGTCCGACCGTGCGGGCACCGATGTACAAGGGCACGGTGCCGAGCTGCGCGGGGAGGATGATCGCGATCAGCACGAGGTAGTAGACCCAGGTCGTCCAGTGCCGCGTGCGGCGGGCGATCACGTAGGCGGCGACCGACCCGAGGAGGACGAGGCCGGCGACGGAGCCTGCGGTGATGAGCACGCTGTTGAGGATGCTCATCGGGATGCTGTTGCGCCCGGTGGAGGTGAGCACCTCGACGAAGGCGGTGAAGTCGAGGCTCGACGGCGGCGTGATCGCACTGGTGGTGAGGGTCTCCTCGGTGGTCTTGAACGCGCCGACGACGAGCATGTACAGCGGCAGCAGCATCATCAGGGTGATCACCCAGACGATCACCTCACGGACGGCGGTGAGCTTGGTGTAGCGGAACATGGTCAGGCCTTTCCGGCGTCGCGGTCGCGCGTGACGTACTGCTGGATGATCGCGAAGAAGAGGATGATCACGGTGAGGACGAGCGCGAGCGCCGAGCCGAATCCGAACTGTCCGAGCGAGAACGCCTGCTTGTAGACCTCGGTCGCGAGGGTCTCGGTCGCCCCCGCGGGACCTCCCCGGGTGAGGGCCAGGATCTGGTCGAAGATCCGGAGCCCTTGAATGATCCCGAGGGTGGTCGCGATCGCGATCGAGGGGCGGATCGCCGGCACGATGACGTGCCGGAAGCGTCCCCAGACGCCGGCGCCGTCCAGCGCGGCCGCCTCCTCGACTTCGATGGGGACGGACGCGAGACCGGCCAGGTAGATGACCATGACGAACCCGGTCTGCTGCCAGCAGACGGTGATGAGGATCGCCCAGATCGACCAGGTCGGGTCGGCCAGCCAGACGCGCTGCAGGGACTCGAGGCCGAGCGCCCCGAGGAGCCCGTTCAGCGGACCGTTGAAGTCGAAGATGAACTTGAAGATGTAGGCGACGGCGAGCGAGCTCAGCACGACGGGGAGGAAGAGCAGCGTGCGCAGGATGTAGCGGGTCTTCAGGGTTCGGTTGATGGCGAGCGCGAACAGGAGACCGGCCACATTCGTGATGACGACCGAGCCGAACGCGAGGAAGAGGGTGTTCCCGACGGCGAGGACGAGCAGCGGGTCGCTGAAGATCCGCTCGAAGTTCGCCAGCCCGATGAAGTCGAAGTCGCCGAGCCCGGTCCAGTTCGTGAACGCGAAGAAGCCGCCCGTGAGGGTGGCGGCGTAGTGCACGCCGATGACGAAGACGACGGCGGGCAGCGCCCACCACCAGTGGCCGTAGCTGATCAGCGGCCGCTTCTGGCGGGGCGGCGGGGTGCGTCGCGCCTTCGGAGGCACCGTGAGGGTGCGAGTGCTGTTCTCGTCGATCGCCACAGTGGCAGCTCCCTGACTTCGTCGTCGGCACTGAGAGCCTCAGCGCTGAGGCAACTATCACACACTTGCGTCGAAAGGACACATTAGTTTTAGCGATATCCGGTATAAGTTGACCCTCCCCCGAGGAGGAGAAGCGCGATGAAAGGATGCCCGCGTGACCGATGACGAGAACACGGATGCCGTAGGCGACGCGTGGGGGGCGCTGATCGATCCTCCCGACGATGCCCGCCCGCGCGCATGGTGGCACTGGATGGACGGCAACGTCGACCCCGAAGGCATCGTCCGCGACCTCGAATGGATGCACCGCGTCGGCCTCCGCGGCGCGCAGGTCTTCGATGGCGGGATGGGTGTCCCGCCCGTCGTCGACGCCCCCGTCCGCCCGGGCACCGATGCATGGGCCGACGCCGTGGACACCGCCGCGCGGGTCGCGTCCGAGCGCGGGATGGAGCTCGCGGTGGCGACGTCGTCCGGTTGGAGCGCCGCAGGAGGCCCCTGGGTGACACCCGAGGACGCCATGAAGAAGGTGGTGTCCTCGTCGACACGGGTGACCGGCGGCGCCCGGGTCGAGGTCACCCTGCCTCCCCTCCCTGACACCCCGGGCCCCTGCCAGGACGCGCCCCGGTGGGGCGAGGGCGACGGCATCCGCTGGTCGACGGACTGGCGTGTGCTCGCCGTCCCAGCCGAAGCCGCGCGGCACCCGCTCCACCCCGACGTCGTGCGGACCTCGGCGGACAGCGGCTCGGAGGCCGCGACACTGACCGACGGATCCTTCGCTGCGGGCCTCAGCCTTCCTCGCGCCGCGGAGACCCCCTCGTCCGCGTGGATCGAGCAGGTCTTCGCAGAGCCGGTCGAGGTGCGCTCCGTGGTCGTCGGCCTGCCGGGGCCCTCCGGGTTCGGTGCGGCACCCGCCCCGCGCGCACGGCTCCAGGCGAGCCCAGACGGCGAGACCTGGACCGACGTCGTCGCGCTCGACGTGACGACCGTGCCGGTGCGCACCGCCTCCTTCGCGCCGGTTCGGGCACCGCGGTTCCGCCTCCTCCTCGAGGGGGCGCCGCTCGCGTCCGCCCTCCCCGCGATGGCGCCCGGCGTCCGGGTCCCCCCGGTCCTGCGCGGCCATGACGCCTTCCTCGTGACACAGTTCTCACTACGGTCCGCGGCGCGTGTGCATCTCGCCGAGGTGAAGTCCGGCCTCGGCGTCGTCCCCGACTTCTACGCCGTCGACACCCCCGTCTCGACAGGAACGACCGGCGCGATCGACCCGGCGCACGTGATCGACGTCACAGCGCACATGCGGGACGGCGTGCTCACCTGGGACGCCCCCGACGGCGAGTGGGAGATCATCCGCCTCGGCGCCTCGCTCACCGGAGCCACCAACGGTCCTGCGCCGGCCGATGCCACCGGCCTCGAGGTCGACAAGCTCGACGGTGCACGTGTGCGGGCGTATCTGCGTACGCACCTCGCCAGGATCGGCGACGGCGCCGAGGGCGCGGCCGCGTTCTCCGCGCTGGTCAGCGACAGCATCGAGACCGGAGCGCAGAACTTCACCCCCGCGGTCGCCGAGGAGTTCCGCGCACGGCGCGGATACGACCCCACGCCCTACCTGCCCACCCTCGTCGGCGCCATCGTCGGAGACGCCGCGACGAGCGACCGGTTCCTGTACGACTATCGGCGCACGATCGCCGACCTCCTCGCCGCGGAGTACTACGGCACGCTCGCGGCGGAGGCAGCCGCGAGCGGCATGACCTTGTACAGCGAGGCGCTGGAGGACGCCCGCCCGCAGCTCGGCGACGACCTCGCCATGCGGGCGCACGCGGACGTGCCGATGGGGGCCATGTGGGCATTCGAACCGGCGGACGGCCCGCGACCGACGTACGTCGCGGACCTGCGGGGCGCGGCATCCGTGGCGCACGTGTACGGAAGACGCTGGGTCGGAAGCGAGGCGTTCACCTCGTTCGGTCAGCCGTGGACGGCGACCCCGGCGAGCCTCAAGCACATCGCCGACCTCCAGCTCGCACTGGGCGTCACCCGCTTCCTGATCCACACCTCCGCCCATCAGCCGATCACCACCCCGCCCCCCGGCCTCGCGCTGGCGCCGTTCCTCGGGCAGACCTTCACCGCGCTCGAGACCTGGGCGGAGATGGCGGGCCCGTGGGTGGACTATCTCGCCGGGTGCAGCGCCGTCCTCTCGCTCGGGATGCCGCTCGTGCGCGTCGCGGTCTTCGTCGGTGAGGAAGCACCCGTGACCGGGCTCTTCGCCGAGAAGGTCGACACGGCGGTCCCCGCCGGGATCGGCGCCGACTACGTGGGGTTCGACGCGCTCGTCGACGTGCTGCGCGTCGAGGACGGGCGTCTCCACGCCCGCGGCGCGTCCTACGATCTGCTCCACCTCGGCGGCTCCAGCCGTCGCATGACGCTGGCGGCGCTGCGTCGGATCCAGGAGCTCGTGGATGGCGGGGCGACCGTCGTCGGACACCCACCCGAGGGCTCACCGTCGCTCTCGGACGATCCGGCCGAGGTCGCGCGCGCGATCGAGCGGCTGTGGTCGGGGCGGCCCACGCGCGGTCGTGTCCTCGTGACCGACCTGAGTGCCGCGCTCGAGGCCCTCGGCATCCGTCCGGAGCTCGAGGTCGACGACGGCGATCTCCGCCGGATCGACCGGCGCCTGGCGGACGGCGTCGTGACGTTCCTGGCCAACCCGCGCGGGACGCCCCGCCGGGTGGCGCTGCGGTCGCCGGCGGAGCACCTGTCGGTGTGGGATCCGGTCGCGCGGCGCCGATGGACGCCGGCGGACGGCATCCTCGAGCTCCCGCCCTTCGGATCGGTGTTCGTCGTGACCACCGACACCCCGCAGACGGATGCCGCAGCCTCGACGCCGATGACGCGGAGAGTGGCGCCGGCCCCGGTCGCGGGATGGACGCTCGACGTCGACGACCGCACGATCCCGCTGCCGAATGGACCGGTCGCCTGGACCGATCTCGACGACGCGCTCCGCGGGTTCTCGGGGATCGGCACCTACCGTGCGACGCTCGCGGCGGCGACTGCCGATGCCGAGCCCGGCGCGGACCTCGTCCTCGACCTCGGCGTCGTCCACGGCATCGCGCGGGTGACGTGCAACGGCGTGGACTGCGGGGTCGCATGGACCACGCCGTACCGGGTGGATGTCGGGTCCGCGTGGCGCGCCGGCGCGAACGACGTCAGGGTCGACGTCGCGACCCCGTGGCGCAACCGTCTGATCGCCGAGGCCGCGGAGCCGAGTGGGGAGATCTTCGCGCCTATGGCGGCCGTGTTCGAGCCGAACGCGACGCCGATCGCCGCCGGGTTGGCGGGTCCGATCGCCGTGATCTCGGCATCCTGAGCACGGATCGACGGGCGTATTGCCACATATAAGCAACGTTTATGTCGAAATCCGGCAAATGGTGTCACAGTAGGGACTGCGGTCCCGATCCGCAGCCAGCCGCACCGCTGGAGACGAAGATGTCAGAAAGGGTAGTCATGCCACAGCACACTCGCACCGGTCAGCTCCGGTGGATGTTCCTCGCCGCACCTCTCGCCGGAGCGCTGGTCCTCGCCGGCTGCGCGGGCGGATCCGACGACAACGGCGGCGGCGACGGCGGAGCGACCGGCGAGCCCGGCAACGCCGGGTTCTCCGTGATGGTCGCGCAGGCGAACGACGAAGACGACTTCTACGCCCAGATGCTGGAGAAGTACTCCGAGGAGACCGGCACCGAGATCGAGGTCATCCCCTACCCCTCCGACGCGTACAACACGCAGGTCACGACGCAGCTCCAGGCCGGCAACGCCGCCGACGTCATGATCCTCGCCCCCGGCACCGGGCAGCCGATCTCGGTCGTCACCCTGGCCGAGGCCGGGTTCCTCGAGCCGCTGAACGACTCCTCGGCGTCGCTCGTGCCGGCAGGAGCCGAGCAGGAGTTCGAGGTCGACGGTGCGATCTACGCCCAGCCCACCGCCCTCACCCCGGTCGGCATGGTCTTCAACGTCACTGCGGCGGACGAGGTCGGCGTCGCCGAGTACCCCTCGACGTATGAGGAACTCCTCGAGGCGTGCACAACCGCGCGCGACGGCGGCAAGAGCTTCACCGTCCTCGCCGGCGGCATCCCCTTCAACACGGGACTGTTCTCGATGCTCGTCTCCGCGACCCGCGTCTACGCCGAGGATCCCGACTGGAACGCGCAGCGCGCGGCGGGCGACGTGACCTTCGCCGACAGCGGATGGCGCGACGTCCTCGAGGACATCGTCGAGATGAACGACTCGGGCTGCTTCCAGGACGGCGCCGCGGGCGGCACGTTCGACAACATCACCGCCGGACTCGGCGGCGGAACCTCGCTCACCGCCTCGGTCCCCGGCAGCGCCGCGGCCTCGATCATGCAGGCCACCGGCGCGACGCTGAACGTGCAGGCCTTCCCGCCGGCGCAGGGCCAGGAAGCCTTCACTGTGACGGGCGCCAACTACGCCTGGGCGATCAACGCGTCGTCGGACGACGCCGTCAAGGCCTCGGCACAGTCCTTCCTCGACTGGGTCGCCGAGCCCGAGAATGCCAAGGAGTACGCCGAGCTCTCCGGCGCCGTGCCGATCACCGGCATCGTGACCGACGAGCTGCTCCCGCAGTTCGAGCCGATCGGCGAGCTGCTCTCCAGCGGCTCCTACGCCGGCCTGCCGAACGCGACGTGGTCGAACCCCGCCGTGTACGAAGCGCTCGGTTCGGGCGTGCAGGGTCTCCTCACCGGCCAGTCGACGGTGGACAGCGTCCTCGAGTCGATGGACGCCGCGTGGGGCTGATCTGATCACCTGATCCGACACACCACAGGGATGCCGTCCGGGAGACCGGGCGGCATCCCTCTTTCCGGAAAGGACCCCGATGAGCGAGCGCATCGCCGATCTGGTGAGCCGTATGACCGCCGCGGAGAAGCTCGGGCAGCTGCAGATCATCTTCCGCCCGAACCACGACGATGCCGCCGCGCTCGTGCGTCGCGGAATCGGATCGATGTTCTGGCCTCCGTCGGCGACCGCGACGAACGCGCTGCAGCGGGAGGCGGTGGAGAATACGCGCCTCGGCATCCCTCTCCTCATCGGTCTGGATGTGATCCACGGGCAGCGCACCATCGCCCCCGTCCCACTTGCGCAGGCGGCCTCCTTCGATCCCGCGATGGTCGAGGAGCTGGCTGCCCTCGCTGCACGCGAGGCCCGCTCGGGCGGGGTGAACTGGACATTTTCGCCGATGGTCGACGTCTCGCGCGATCCGCGCTGGGGACGGGTCGTCGAGGGCTTCGGCGAGGATGTCCTGCTCAATGCCGCTCTGGGAGCGGCGATGGTCCGCGGGTATCAAGGAGACGACCTGGCTGCAGCGACGTCGATCGCGGCCACCGCCAAGCACTTCGTCGCCTACGGCCAGCCCGAGGGCGGACGCGACTACAACACCGTCGATGTCTCCGACCACCGGCTGCGGAACGTGCACCTCGAACCGTTCCGTGCCGTCGTCGCGGCGGGAGCGGCATCCGTCATGGCGTCGTTCAACACCGTCGCCGGGGTTCCCGTGCACGCCGACCGACGACTGCTCACCGGCATCCTGAAGGACGAGTGGGGCTTCGACGGCGTGGTCGTCGGCGACGCCGACGGGGTCGCCAATCTCGTGCCGCACCGTGTCGCCACCGACCTCGACGACGCGGTCGCGCTCGCGTACGGCGCGGGGATCGACATCGAGATGGGCGGGACGCCGGAGTCGATCGGATGGGGTGCCGAGCGGCTCGATTCCGCGCGCCTCGACGACGCCGTCCGGCGGGTGCTCTCACTCAAGGAGCGCCTCGGCCTGTTCGAGACCCCCTACGTCGATCCGGATGCCGAGATCACCGAACCGTCGAGCGAGAGCCGCGCGCTCGTGCGTGCCGCCGCCGCGCGCAGCGCCGTGCTGCTGCGCAACGACGGGACGCTGCCGCTCGGGGCGCCCCGCCGGATGCTCCTGACCGGCCCGTATGCCACCTCCACCGACCACCTCGGGGCGTGGACGCAGTACTTCGGAGCGCGGTCCGTGTCGATCGCGGATGAGCTCGCGGCGCAGCATCCGGAGATCGTCGTGACGGTGCTGCCGGGCGTCGGCTTCGTCGAGGACGACGCCGACGACATCGGCGGAGTGATCGCCGCGGTCCCCGGACACGACGTCGTGGTCGTCTGCGTGGGAGAGCCGTCGTCGTTCTCCGGCGAGGCGGCGTCGCGCAGCGACCTGCGCCTCCCCGGTCGGCAGGCGGAGCTCATCCGCGCGGTCGCGGCTGCGGGAGTGCCCGTCGTCGTGGTGATGGCCAACGGGCGGCCGCTCGTGGTCGCCGACTGGATCGACCAGGCCCCGGCCGTGCTCGAGGTGTGGCACGGCGGCACGGAGGCGCCCGCCGCGATCGTCGACCTGCTCTTCGGTGTCGCCGAACCCGCCGGGCGACTGCCGATGAGCTTCCCGAGGGCGGTCGGGCAGATCCCGATCCACTACGACCACGAGAACACCGGGCGCCCCGCGACCACCCGCGGTTCGCTCAGGCTCACGACGACGGACGTGGCCGTCGAGGGACCGGCCAACGTGGCGGAGAAGTTCACGTCCAAGTACCTCGACCTCGACCTCGGGCCGCAGTTCCCGTTCGGACACGGCTCGGGCTATGCGACGTTCGCGTACGGGGAGCCGCGACTGTCGGCATCCGTCATCGGGGTGGACGGAAGCGTCGAGCTCACGGTCGAGGTGACGAACACCTCGACGCGGACGGGCGACGAGGTCGTTCAGGTGTTCCTCGAGGACCTCGTCGCGAGCGTCGCGCCGCCGGTGCGGCGGCTCGTGGCGTTCGCGCGGCGCACGCTCGCGCCCGGCGAGACATCGACGTTCTCGTTCGCTATCGGCCCGGCCCAGCTCGGATTCCGCCTGACCGACGGCACCCTCGCGGTCGAACCCGGCAACGTCGTCCTGCACGTCGGCCCCACCCTCGCCGCGACCCGCCCCGTCCCCCTCCGCGTGACACCCCCGCCTCTCCCCCATTGACCGCGAGACTGCATCCTCCGGTCGAGACTGCACGCCGCGCGCGCTGTTTCGACCGGAGGATGCAGTCTCGGCGTCAGGGAGGGTCAGCGGGGTCAGGCGAACGCGGGCGCGAAGCGCTGCAGGGCGGCCGCATGGCCCAGAGGGCTGGCGTCCTCGACCCAGCGCGCCAAGGCGATCGGGCTGAGCAGGTTCTCGACGGCGAGGAGCGCGGCACCCGTGACACCCTCCTGCTGGTCGAGGGATGCGGGACGCACGACGAGGTGCTCGGACGCGATCTTCGTGCTCCGCCGTCGTACGACATCCTCGATACGGCCGACCAGCTCCTCTCCGGCGCGCAGAACACCGCCACCGACGACGAGCTGTCCGGGATTGGCGAAGTTCACCAGGCTCGCGGTGACCTCGCCGAGCGCGGCGGCACGCTCCCCCAACATCTCACGGGCCACAGGGTCGCCCGCGCGGGAGGCAGCACCGACATCTCCGAGGGAGATTCTCCCGCGCTCGCGCAACGCGTCCAGGAGCGTTGGGCTCTCGCTCGCCCGCTGGGTCGCTTCGACGATGAGCGACCATCCTCCCGCCACTGCCTCGAGGCAGCCGACCTCACCGCAACGGCACACGGCCGTCGGGTCGTCCGAGACGCGGATGTGCCCGATGTCGCCGGCCGCACCCCTCTGACCGCGAAGGAGCCGGCCGCGGGAGATGACCGCCGAGCCGATGCCCGTGCCGACCTTGAGGAACAGCATGTCCTCCGTTCGCGGCCCAACCCCGTGCACCCACTCGCCGACAGCCATGAGGTTGACGTCATTGTCGACCCACACCGGCGCATCAACGCGCTCGCGCAACCACGCGCGAACGCTGAATCCGTCCCAGCCCGGCATGATCGGCGGAGCGATGAGTCGACCCTCGGGAAAGTCGACGGGTCCGGGAACTCCGACGCCGATGCCCCAGGGCCGGGTGGCTGCGTGCCGGACCGCCAGCGCGTCGATGTGCGCGTGCACACGTTGCATCGTCGCCTCCGGCCCGCTGTCGACCGTCCAGTCCTCCTGCGACGTCGCCAGCGGGCGTCCGTCGAGGGCGGCGACGGCGACGCGGAGCTCGGAAGCACCGATGAGCACTCCGAAGACCCGTCCCGCATCGGGGTCGAACTCGAGGACGCGCGCGTGCCGGCCACCCCCGGACGGAGCGAGTCCCCCCTCGCGGAGGAGGCCGATCTCGCAGGCTTGGTCGACGCGCTGCGTGACGACCTTACGGCTCAACCCGCTGACAGCTGTCAGCTCCGGCCGGGTCCGTGCTCGGCCCGTGCGGACGAGATCGACGACGACGGCGAGGGGCGCGGCCTCCAGAGACGATGCGATCGCTCCCGACGCGGCGACCCCGTGCAGGATCTCCCTATGCTCTGTCGCCATCGATCCGTCCCCCGAGCCCTGAAGTGTTCTCCGATTCTGCCACCTCGGCGAGAGCCGGTATCCGGCGCCTTATCCTCGCATCAGCAGTGGCGAAGTCGCACATAACCGACACTTATGCGCCTGAGGCACTTATGGTGTCAAGGTAGTGCAGAGGTTTTGAACCGGCCACTCGCCCGGAGTGGCGACAACGATGTCACGGAGGCAGTCATGACCCAGAGCACGATCGACCGACACGTCCGGTGGGGCCTTCTCGCCGTCCCTCTCACGGGCGCGATGATCCTCAGCGGATGCACCGGCGCAGGAGAGGGCGGGAACACCTCCTCCGCCGATCCGGCCATGAGCGGGTTCACCCTCATGGTCCCGCAGGCGAACGACGTCGATGATCCCTACGCGAAGCTCGCCGAGCAGTACAGCGAGGAGACCGGCGTGGAGATCGAAGTCCTCTCGTACCCCTCCGAGAACTACAACCAGCAGCTGACCACGCAGCTTCAGGCCGGAAACGCCGCCGACCTCATGGTTCTCATCCCGGGCGGCGGCCAAGCGGTCACGGTCCAGACGATCGCCGAGGGCGGGTTCCTGGAACCGCTCGGCGAGGCATCCGCAGCGATCATCCCGAGCGGCCAGTCCGACCTGTTCGGTGTGGACGGCACGATCTACGGCCAGCCCACCGCGCTCGCTCCGACCGTGCTCGTCTGGAACGGTCCGGGCGGCGAAGAGGTCGGCATCGATGACTACCCCGCCACCTTCGAGGAGATGATCGACGACTGCGCCGCGGCCCGCGAGGGCGGCAAGAGCTTCGTCGTCGTCGCCGGCGCCATCTCGTTCAACACCGGCCTGCTCGCCTCCATCATCTCCGCGACACGCGTGTACCAGGGTGACCCCGACTGGAACCAGCAGCGCAGCGCCGGCGCGGTGACCTTCGCCGACAGCGGATGGCGGAACGTTCTGGAAGACATCGTGACGATGAATGACGCGGGCTGCTTCCAGGACGGTGCCGCCGGGGGAACCTTCGATTCGATCACCCAGGGCCTCGGCGGACAGACCGCGCTGTCGGCCCCAGTGCCCGGATCGGCCGCCGCACAGATCAGCGCGAACGCCGGGGTTGACCTGAACGCCCAGGCGTTCCCCCCGGCCGCGGGACAGGAACCGTACGCCCTGGTCTCGGCGAGCTACGCATGGAGCATCAATGCGGCCGCCGAGGATGACGCCAAGGCCTCCGCGCAGGCCTTCCTCGATTGGGCGGCCGAGCCCGCACAGGCCCAGACGTTCGCCGACCTGTCGGGTCTCGTCGCGATCTCCGGCGTCACCACGGACAACGTCGCCCCTGAATACGAGCCGATCGCCGATCTGATCGAAGCGGGCGACTACACCGGCTTCCCGGTCGAATCGTGGCCGAACCCTGCGGTGTACGACGCGCTCAGCGTCGGCATCCAGGGCCTGTTCACCGGGCAGAGGACGGTGGACCAGATCCTCGACGAAATGGACACCGCCTGGGACACCGGATCGTGATCGCCACGCTGAACTCGACGGAGACATCATGAACGCGAAGACCCCTGATACGCCGATTGTCATCATCGGCGCCGGCCCCGCCGGCATGGCCGCCGCGCTGGCACTGCATACGGTGGGCCACACCCCGATCCTGCTCGAGCGGTACCGGGAGGCTCGGCCCGCCGGCAACA
Organism: Microbacterium aurantiacum; assembly: GCF_031625015.1. NCBI lineage: Bacteria > Bacillati > Actinomycetota > Actinomycetes > Micrococcales > Microbacteriaceae > Microbacterium > Microbacterium aurantiacum. The sequence continues at coordinate 1,156,624 of NZ_JAHWXH010000001.1, read as the reverse complement.
TCCTGAACCTCTGGCCGCCGCCCATCAAAGCGCTTCAGGAGATGGGCGTCGACACCGACGACCTGGGAGCCCCGTGCCACACCACCTTCCGCGGAGTGAAGGGCAACATCCGCGCCGATGTGCAAATCCCGGATGACGTCGTCAAGGCTTACGGCGGAGGCTTCATCGGGCTGCTGCGCCCCGAACTCTATCGGCGGATGCTGGCGGCGATGCCGGAGGGCGTGCTCCGGCCGGACGTCGAAGTCACCGCCATCGAAGACCTCGGTCCGACGGTGCGAGTCTCCCTGCGGGACGGCTCGAGCATCGACGCCGCGGCCGTGGTCGGAGCGGACGGTATCGACTCGATGGTGCGGCGACTGCTGTGGGGACCGAGCGAGCGCCGCGAGCACAAACTGCACATCATCGGGGGATACACCTTCGCCGACGTGCCCGGTGTCGAGCGGAACGAAGTCGTCCTCCGGCATGACCGCACGGTGCAGGGCACCTACTCCTCGATCCGCGACAACGGACGGGACGGCATCCAATGGTGGGTCTTGGAGGCCTGGAATCCGAAGGCCGAGCCGCCCGCCGACCTGAAGTCGCATGCCCTGTCGCTCGCTCGCCGCTTCCCGGGCCCTCTCGCCGCGCTCGTCGACTCCACCGATCAGAAGCACTTCCAGCGCTGGCCGATCCGCGACCGCAAGCCGTTGAAGAGATGGTCGAAGGGCCGCATCACCCTCGCCGGGGATGCCGCACACGCGACCTCTCCATATGCGGCGTACGGCGCGGGAATGTCGATCGGAGACGGCTACACCCTCGCGCAGGAGCTCACCGGGGTGGATCTGACCGATGCCGCCGCGGTCGTGGCCGCGCTCGGTCGGTACGACGACCGGCGTATCGCACACACGACGGCGCAGGTGCAGCAGGCGTACGTCCTGGGCAAGGTGTTCCACCACGCCCCAGCGCCCTTGCGCCCCGTGCGCGACTTCATCCTCGACAAGACGCCCATGCTCCAGAAGCAGGTGGGCGAGAAGAGTCCAGCCGAGATCGTGGCCCAGCTCGACGAGATGGGAGCCGGGCTTGTCCGAGCGTGAACAGACCCGCACCGCGGACGTGGTCATCGTGGGGACGGGTCCGGCCGGCGCCGCCTACGCCCGCATCCTGAGCGAGGAGCGCCCCGACCTGCGGATCCTGCAGTTCGACGCAGGGCCGATCATCACCGACCCCCCCGGCGCTCACGTGAAGAACCTGATCGACGACAACGCGCGCGCGCGAGCGCAACGCCTTTCGGAAGGACCCGCGCCCTCCTCTGTCTACCAGAGCACTGACACTCTGGACGGGTACGCATCGGACGCGGAGCGGATCGTCCGAGCCGGAACCTTCCTGCTCGAGGACGGATACCGACACGGCGACGAGGCGGGACTCCCCGCCGCGGCGTTCTCCACGAACGTCGGGGGCATGGGGGCGCACTGGACTTGCGCGTGCCCTCGTCCCGGCGAGGGCGAGCGCATCGCCGAGGTGTCCGACCTCGATGATCTCCTCGCGGAGGGCGAGCGTCTCCTGGGGGTCTCCGCCGAGCTCATGGGGGCCGCGCCGCTGGCGGAAGAGGTCCGCGAAAGATTGGCGCGCGGCCTCGATCCGCACCGCACTCGCCCCGTGCAGCCGATGCCGCTTGCGGTGCGTCTCGAGGAGGACGGCCGCCTGTGGTGGTCGGGGTCCGACGTGGTGTTCGGCGATGCCACCCGCGCCAATCCGAACCATCGCCTGATCGACCGGACACTGGTGACCCGGGTGCGCACGGTGGAGGGTCTCGTGATCGGCGTGCGGGTCCGCAACCTCGTCGACGGCCGCGAGTACGAGGTCGACGCCCCGACGGTCGTCGTCGCCGCCGACGCCCTGCGCACGCCGCAGCTCCTCTGGGCGTCCGACATCCGGCCGCCGGCCCTCGGCCGCTATCTGAACGACCAGCCGCAGGTCGTCCATGCGGTGAAGCTGCGAGACGTGCTGCCCCAGGACCCGACGCGGGCGGGAGGGCCGGTGGACGTCCTGAGCGGCGTGAGCTGGGTGCCGTACACCGATGACCACCCGTTTCACGGTCAGGTGATGCAGTTGGATGCCTCGCCGGTTCCGTATGACGGCGACATCCTCCCGGGCGAGGTCGTCGGGCTCGGGTGGTTCTGCGCGAAGGACATCCGCGCGGACGATCGGGTCGAGTTCGACGACGACCGGACGGACTCCTACGGGATGCCGGCGATGCGCATCCACTACGACCTGACCGAGGCCGATCGGCGCACCCTCGACCGCGCCGTAGCGGAGATGGTCGCCGTAGGTGAGCTGCTCGGAGATGCCGTGTTCGGAGATCCGATCGAATTTCCTCCCGGGGCCTCTCTGCACTACCAGGGAACGACACGGATCGGCGCGGTCGACGACGGACGCAGCGTGTGCGATGCCGACTCCCGCGTCTGGGGGGTCAGCGGACTTCACGTCGCCGGGAACGGAGTGATCCCTACTGCCCTGGCGTGCAACCCCACCCTGACCAGCGTCGCCCTCGCCGTCCGCGGTGCGCGCGCAATCGCTCGGGAGGCGGCATCCGCTCTCTCCCTCCACCGACCGCAGGCGGGTACTCATGCTTGAACGAGAGATCATCCAGAACCGCGGCGTGGAGAACGTCGTCGAGGACGGCGAGGTCACCGGCTTCCGCTTCCTCGTTCGGATGCCGAACTACCGGGGGGCGTACGGGCGCCTCATCGACGGCATCGATGTCCGCATCGACGGCCACCACTGGGACCGAACCGTCCCCCGGTGGACGCTGAACGGTATCGAGTACACCGTGGAGGACCTCCAGGCCTCCCATCTGGACGTGCGCTGGAACCTGGACGAACCCGCCGTCATCACAGTGCCGCACCCGGGCGGATTGAACCCGGGTGTGCACAATCTGGAGATCGACATCGCGATCCACGCGCCCTACATCCCCGCGATGTTCCAGCCTTCCCTCTTCCACGCTCAGCGAAAGGTCACGGTGGTCGTATGACCGACGAAAGCGCGTTCCGGTACGGCGTCTCGCTGTACAGCTACACCGGCGACATGAACACCGTCCTCACCCTGGACGATGCCATGGCCGAGATCGCCTCGGTCGGAGCCACCGGGATCGAGATCCTCGGCGAAAGCAATGTGGCGTGCTACCCGACCCCCTCGACGGCGTGGATCGATCGGTGGTGGGCGTCGCTGGACGCTCATGGGCTGCAGCCGTCCAACTACTGCTCATGGGTCGATGTCGGCATCGCGCGCGGTCGCGACCTCACGGCGGAGGAGGGGATGGAGGTCCTCGCCCGCGACATCCGGCTGGCATCGACGCTCGGGTTCACGTCGATCCGCCCGAAGTTCGGCGTCGTCAGCATGGAATTGGACCCGCATCCGCTCTGGCGCCCCGTCGTCGAAGCGAACCTCACGCTCGCGGAAGAGCGCGGCGTGGTGATCTGTCCTGAAATCCACGCGCCGACTCCCATCCGGCATTGCGTCGTCGACGAGTACATCGCCTTCATCGAACAGGCCGGTTCGGAGCACTTCCGGCTGATGATCGACACGGGGATCTTCCAGCGCGAGGTGACCACGGCTATCCAGCCGGGCATGAGCGATGAGGGGCACAAGGAAGGATGGATGCGGCCACTCGCCGTCCCCATGAGCGACCTCGTCGACGTCCTCCCCTACGTCGCGTTCATCCAGACGAAGTTCTTCGACATCGACGAGGACCTCGTCGATGCGCAGATTCCCTGGGCGGAGATCGTCGACACGCTTGTCGCGCACGACTATCGAGGCTGGCTGTCGAGCGAGTACGAAGGCGAACGCGTGGCCTACCGCGGGCAGGAGCAGGTTCGGCGGCACCATGCCCTCTTGCGTTCGCTTGAGCGCGAAGCCCGAGCAGACCGCTGAGCCCCGCGTCGGCTCGTGGCCGCGAGGCGTCAGGGAGCGCCGCGGAGGGTCAGAGACGGACGAGACGGATGCGGGCCGCACCCACGCGATCGTTGGGCAGGATCATGAGCCGCTCGTCGCCGTTGAGCACCCGGCCGTTCACGACGCGACCCTCGTCGATGATGAGCTCCTGCACCGCGTCGATCTCGACCCGCGCATCCGCCGCGAAGTAGTCCAGTGTGAGCTCGCGTCCGATCACGAGGAAGCCGCCGTCGCCGGTTCCGGCGATCAGGGCGAACGGCCGCGTCTCTCCGGGGACGGCGATCTGCGCGTGAGGCAGAGACTCGGCGGGCACCTCCAGCTCGGCGTGGGGGATGTTCACCCCGGCATCGAGCAGCATCCGCGCAAGCAGTGCGCGTGCTCCCCGCGCGATGATGTCGACGCCGTCAACGCTCCGGTTCTCGATCTCGACGCCAGGCTCGAGGACGATCGCCGTGAGAGCCCCGCGCAGGGATGCCGCGGCGATCTCCGCCTCGAGCCCCGCGATGAAGGTCAGCGTGGCCGACAGCTGCCCGTCGGGATTGGCCGCATCGAGGCCGTACGCCGACCATCCGACCGCGCCGTAGGTTCCGATCGCACGCACCAATTCGGCCGGCCTCAGCTGACTCTCCGGCACGAAGAACGGCTGGATGCCGGTCGCGTACGGCTTCATCGCCGCGTCGGCATCCTGCACGTAGATGTCGGGCCCCAGAAGGGAGAGCGACGGAGCCGCGGCTCGCCAGACATCGAGGACGGTGGATGCCGGTCCCCCGCTCGGCCACTGGCCGGGGGTGTCCTGACCGGGTTGAGGGCCGAGCCACGCATTCGCGTACATCGGGATGTCGGCGATCGCCCGACCTCGGGCCGCGAGGTGTTCGACGTAGGTGGCGATGGTCCAGGCCATGAAGACCTCCTCCGCCGCGGGCGTGTAGCCGAAGACCTCGGGCCACGAACCGTCCGCAGCGCGTCCGTTCGTTTCCCAGAGCGACCGGGCGGAAGTGCTGCCCTCCGGCGTCGCGCGCACGTGCGCGAGCAGGTCGGTCGGCACCTCCGCTGCCCACGCGGCCTCGGCGAGCGCGTTGCGGTCGCGGCTGTCCGACAGGATCCCCGATTCGTTCTCGACCTGCACCATCACGACCGTGCCCTCGGGATCGGCATCCACGAGGTGTCGGATGAGCGCTTCGAACGCGCGCGCGTCGGCCTCGCGCAGGTCGGCACTGAAGGCCGAGAGCACCGGCTTGGCCGTCGCGCCCTCATAGGTGAACGCCTGCAGACCCTTCGCCTCCACCACCGCGCGCGGGAACCGATCGGGATCGCTGCGCACCCACGTGGGAGCGTAGGTCGACGCCGCGTTCTTGAAGGCGCCGAACCACAGCAACACGAGGCGCAGGTCGTTCGTGCGGGATTCGGCGAGCATGTCGTCGACGAGCGAGAAGTCGAAAGCGCCTTCCGCGGGCTCGCTCAGCGCCCAGCTCACCGGCGCGAGTACGACGTTCGCGCCGACGCGTCGGACGTGTGCGAACGAGTCCGCGATCGCCTTCGGAGAGGACGACGCCGAGTTGAAGACCTGTCCGCCGACGAGAAGCGCCGGCGCTCCGTCGCGCTGGAAGTGGAATGGTGGCTCGGCGGTGAGTGCCCAGGGTCGGGTCGCGGGAGTGGTGGGGGAGGTCATGGTGTGTCCTGTCCTGTGGGTTTCAGCGATCGAAGCCACGTCGGGCATCAGGCGAGTGGGCGATATCGGACGTCGCGGAAACGCGCCGCACCCGCGCCGGCCGCGTAGAGCGCGGGCCGGAGGCTGAGAAGGTCGCCGATGGTGTTGGAGTGATACCCCGAGGTCTCGTAGCGAATCGCGTGCCGCGTCCACTTCCCGCCGCCGACGCGATACCAGCCGGAGACGATGTGCTCCTCGTTCCGAATCCGCAGCGCGATCCGCCGCGTCGCCGGCGCCGGTTCACGCCAGTGCGTGCGGATGCCACCCGAATAGCTCAGCATCCGCTCACCGTCGATACCCATGCCGCAGAAGAGCCGATTGTTGAAGAACAGGAGCAGGCCCGCCTCGGCATCGCCCTCGAGCTCCACATCGACCTCGACCTCGTAGGCGTGCGCACCGGTGAGGATCGCGAGCGGCGACGTGTCCGCGGGGCCTGCGCCCTTTCCCGCCATGCGCAGCCCGTCCCCCGCCGTGAGACGAGCGGCCTCCCCGAGTCCTGGCGCGTGGAAGGCCCACCGCTCACCGAGCCGAAGCTCCGCGAAGTCGTCGTCGAATCCGACCGCGTCGGGCTGCGCACCGGCACCACGCGGCGCGACGAGCGCTCCCCCGATGTCATCGAGCGCCGCCTCCGGCCACCCGTCCGCGCTCCAGCGGATCGGTTCGAGCAGGATCTGCCGCCCCAAGGTGCGGAATCCGTTCTCGTACCCGTGCGAGACCATCCACCAGTCCCCACCCTCGACCGCCGCACCCGGCGCCGGTACGAGCGTGGCGTGCCCGCGCGACCACCACTTCTGCGCGGCATCCGTCGTGCGGGCGATCGGGTTGCGCGGATGGTTCTCCCACGGACCGTCGATCGACCGCGATCGGGCGACGATGACCATGTGGCCGGTGGGCGGACCGGCCGTACCGCCGACCGCGCTCACGAGATAGAACCACTCACCGCGCCGGAAGAGCTTCGGTCCTTCGAGCGCGTAGGCCTCGGTGATCCACTCGTCGGGGTACCGCCAGCCGTCGTACACCTTCTCGAGCTCGCCGATCGTCGACAGGCCGTCGTCACTCAGCCGGATACGACGGATGCCGTTCGTGAAGAGCCACCGGCGCCCCTCGGCGTCGACCACGTGGCCCGGATCGATCGCCCCGCGGATGCCGAGATCCACCGGCGCCGACCACGGCCCCTCCATCGCGTCGGCGTGGACGACGAAGATCGACGGTTCCGTGAGCTCGGACCACGGGGCCGGGATGAACGGGATGTAGATGAAGAACCGACCGTCGTGCTCGGCGATGTCGACCGCGAACGTGTTGCCGATCGGTTCCGGCAGCGCCGCGGTGACGTAGGTCCAGTTCACGAGGTCGCGGGAGCGGTGCAGCAGCAGCCCCGGGGCAGCCTCGAACGACGAGTACGTCATCCAGTACTCCTCGCCGACCCGGATCACGGCGGGGTCGGGCCGGTCACCGGGGAGGATCGGGTTGGTGAACGTCGTCATGGCGCCTCCTGCGTGTCAGACGGATGCCGCGAGGTGCAGCCTCGCGAAGAAGTCGGCGAAGAGCAGTCGCACATCGATGGTGTCGAAGACGACGAGGTCCCGCGGCGAGGGGTGCATCGCATACCGACCCTCGTCATCGATCCAGGGGGAGGGGATGGTCCGCGACATGCTCGATTCGGTCGTGAGTGCCGTGATGAGCACCGGCGGACTGTCGCCCATCGGCCAGTGCCCCGCGATGCGCACGAACGAGGGAGGTGCGGTGAACCGGCTGTAGAGCCAGCGGCCGAACTCGCCGGCGCTGCGCAGCCCGTGCTCGAGTTCCGCAGTCGACATCGCGCACTGCCGGTACACGGCCTGCGGCACCTGGATGATCGGCACGCGTGTCTCGTTGAAGACGAACTGCGCGGCGGGCAGGTCGTGCGTGAGGTTGTACTCCCACGCCCCGTCGGGGTGACTTCCGCCACCGATCCACACGATGTGCATCCGGTCGGCGAGCGTCGGGTCGGCGCGCAGTGCGCTCGCGATGTTGGTCAGGGGCCCGCCCGCGCAGACGTAGAGCGGCAGATCATCCTCGCGCATCGCCTCGACCGTGAGGAGACGCGCGCCGTCGGTGGGCTCCGTGAGCTCCGCGAATCGCGCCCTCGTATCCGCCGAGACCGCGGGTCGCTCGGTCACGCCCAATCGATCGAGCAGTTCGTCGACCGCATCGCGCGCCGTGTCACCCGCGGGGACGGGCTGCCCCTCACGGGGGATCGCTGTGCCGGTGATGCCCCGGACGACGGCACCGTCGGCGAGGAGGTGGTGCGCGAGGGCGAGCAGTCCGTCTGGATCACCGGCGAAATCGTTGTCGACGATCACCCGCGCCTGCGGAAAGGTCGGGATCCGCCGGTAGGTCTCGCCGCTCATCGGGCACGGCCGATCCACGCGGCGATCGCCTCGACCGTCGGCAACGCGGTCGGATCGGCGGGCTCGTTGATGTGACCGTGATCGGCGCCGGCTTCCAGACGCAGCTCGACCGCGACACCCGCCGTGTCCAGCTGGGCCGCGAACGCCTCACCCGAGGGCCGCAGTCCATCCTTCTCGCACACGACGATGAGCGTCGGCGGGAACCCGTCCACCCGCCCGAGCGCGGCGAACGCGTGCGGGTCGGCGAGCGCCTCCACCGATCCGGCGAAGTTCAGGGCCAACCCTCCGTGCGGCGACGTCGGGTCGACCTCGCTCGAGGCCTCCGGCCCGTTCGGATGCACGACGGGGTAGACGAGCACGAGTCCCGCGGCCACGGCCTCGCCGGCATCCTGCAGCTGTGCGACGGCACCGGCCGTCAGGTTGCCGCCCGCGCTCGCGCCGCCGAGCACGACCGCATCGGGCGCGACCTCGAACAGCTCCTCGGCGTGCGCGACGGCGTATGCGAACGCGGTGCGCACCTCGTCGGTCGGCTCGGGGAAGTGCGTGTCACCGTGGCACTTGACATAGTCCACCGACAGCACGGGGATCCCGCGGGATGCGAGTTCGAGCGCGACCCAGTTCGCCTCGGGCATGTCGAGGTGCCCGCCGATGAACGCGCCGCCGTGGACCCACACCAGCGCCCGACCGGATGCCGCCGCCGACGGATCGCGGTACACCCGCGCCGGCACAGGCCGGCCGTGCGGGCCGTCGACGCGGAGGTCGGCCGTCTGGACCGTCCCCAGACGGGGGAAGCGGCGCATCAGCGAGGCCGTGTCGATGTCCGGCCGCGGATCGGCGGGCTCGCCGTTCTCGGCGAGCCACCGCACCGCCTCGGCGATCGGCATCCGTCGGAAGTCCGGAACCTCTGCGACCTCCGAGGGCACGGCCCCGCTCACGCCGGCTGCAGCGCGCGCATCGAGCGGCGGATCAGGTCGTGCTGCTTCCGTACGAGGAGCAGCGGGTCGACCTCGCCGAGCTCGGCGAACGCGTGTCCCTCCCATTCGCTCGACCAGTATCCGCGGTAGCCACCCTCGACGAAGACGCGCACGAGCTCGGGGTAGTCGATCGCCGGCTCCTGCCCGCTCTCGTCGATGTCGTAGAACTTGGCGTGCACGTGCAGGATCTGCGGCATGATGTCGGCCCACTCCTGCGGGGCGACGTGGCCGTGCATGTTGAAGGCGAGGTGCGCGAAGGCGCCGAGGCGACCCGGGTCGAAGTCGCGGCTCTTCAGGTAGCCGATGAACTCCTGCTGGCGCTCATGCATCGTCGCGTCCGTCGCCCAGATCGCCTGCAGCTTCGCGAGCGCCTCGTCGTCGAGCCCTGCGCGCTGCACGGCGCGCAGGAGGGTGGGCGACATCGCGTGCATCGTCGAGGAGAAGTCGGCGACGAAGCCGAGGAGCGGCGAATCGAGCTCGTCGTAGACCTCGCGCACCTTCATGATCTGCGGCGAGTTCGGACCCACCGGCGCGTGGATCTCGTACGCGAGCTTCAGATCGAGTTCCTCCGCGATCGGCAGGAGGCGCCGCAGCAGCGTGGGCTTCGCGCTCTGGATGCGCACCAGCGGGAACCCGAGGGCCGCGGCATCCCGGAAGAGGACCTCGCTGAAGGCGAACTCCTCGTCGTCGGTCATGTCGCGGTCGCGACGCCGCCCCATGTCGAGGTTCGCGCCGAACGAGCTGGCGTCGAAGCCGTAGGTGTCGAACGCCGCCCGCCAGTTGTCGACGAACTCCGGCGACAGGTGCGGATAGGTCGGCAGCACCTGCGACGCGACGATCTCGATGCCCGGTCCGATGCCGAGCTCCGCGACCCGCCCGAGAAGGCTGTCGAAGTCATACCAGCCGGCGCGGAACTCCGCGCTCGCCGAGTAGAGCGTCAGGCCGAGCCGGAACGGGTCCGCGTCCGTCGCCACCGGCGGCGGGGGCACGTCCGACACCAGCGCCGGGGGCGCGGCATCCGTGTCGGTCGCCGTCAGCGCGAACGACTGGCGCACGATGTTCGGCACGTACATGCCGGGCCCGCCGTCCTGCCCGGGCGCGATCTGCATGTACGGCAGTCGCAGCTCGCCGAAGATCTCGACCTCGTGGGTCTCGCCCAGCGTGATCGGCGCCGGCCGGCGGACGATCAGCAGCGGATGCTCCTGCAGGTACCAGAGGGTCTCGCTCTGCTCGGGCAGCTGATCGAGGGTGTAGCGCTGGCCCTTCAGCTCGAAGGCGAGATCGGATGCCGGCACCTCGGCACCGTCGATCGTGACCCGCAACGTGCCGACCGACGAGAGCCAGAGGCTCCGGTACCAGGGCAGTGTGAGCTTCAGCGCGAGGCCGTCGGGGTGCGGGCGGAGACTGTCGTCGGCGATGAGTCCGTTGGGCATTGTCGTGTTCCTTCGTCTTCGATGTGCGGCCGCGCGCTCAGAGCGCGTCGGCGACCTGACGCATGAGCGAATGCTGGCGGCGCACCTGCTCGATCGAGCGCCAGGGCTCGCGCTCGCCCTCGTACTCGCTCGAGAGGTAGCCGGTGTACCCGGCATCCTTCATCGCGCGGAGGACCGGCTCCCACGGGATCTGCTGGTCCTCGAGGGCGTCGTCGATGTCGTGGAACTTCGCCTGCACGAACACGGTGTACTTCGCCACCGCGGCGAAGTCGGCGGGGTCCACGCCGATGCCGTCGAGGAACGCCGGGCGCTGTCCGGGCAGCTCGCCGGGCTTCAGCGGGATCGGGCGGTCCTGGAAGATGCCCGTGTCGATCAGGATGCCGAAGTGCTTCGTCCCGGTCCGTTCGATGAACTCGATGTACTCGTCGACGACGTCGTGCTTGATGGGGGTCGGCGAGTGGATCTCGGGACAGATGATGACGTCGAGCTCCTCGGCCAGCGGCAGCGAGGCCTCGACGACCTCGGTCCAGATCGGGTGCGGGACGAGGTCGCTCGAGACGACGCCGATCTTCGGCCGGACGAACCGGAAGCCGAGGCGCTTCGCGAGCCGAAGGTCGCGCTGGAGCTGCGCGGAACCCTCGTCGACGGTCATGTCGCGGCCCTCGGGGCCGCTCGAGTGCAGGCGCGTGTCGATCCACGAGCCGTAGTTGGTCGGCTCGAGTCCGTAGACGTCGAGGAGGCGGAACCATTCGTCCACCCACTCCTGGGGCGGATTCGGGTAGTTCGGCACATGCCCCTCGCCGAGGATCTCGATGCCCGTCGCGCCGATGTCGGCGATCGCGGCCATCGCGGTCTCGAGGTCGAGGACCGTGCCGTAGTCGCCCATGAAGCTGTAGAGGCTGACGCCGTAGCGGAAGGGAGCCCCGGTCGCCTCGGGAGAGAGGGCGAGGTTGCGGGTCACCCGGTACGTCGACGGCTGGTGTTCGACGGGGATGTACGACATCCGCAGTCGGAGCTCGATGGACACCTCGTGGATGCCGTCGGGAAGACCACCGGGGTGGGGGACGGTGATGACCGCCGCCTCCTCAAGGGGCCAGCGGACGCCATCGGAGGCCCACAGCTCGGCGAGCGTGTAGCTCCTGCCCTGCAGGGTCCACATCGGGACGTCGGCGGGGACGTCGACCAGGTCGCCCACTCGAACGGAAACGCCGTCGATGAGCGACGCCGCCATGCCCCGGTACGACGGCATCCGCAGGCGGAGCTGGAAGCCGGTGATCTCGCCGCCGTCACGGACGTTGCGGAAGCCGGTGGACTGGAGGATGTCTCGTTCGAGAAGCATCTGTGCTCGCTCTCGGTTCGGGTACGACGACGTACCGCGGGCCACGCTGCGCGCGCGGGGCCTCGACAGGCCCGGAGCGAGCGTAGCACGTTTACGTCGATTTCCAACATAAGTGGTGCAGACTTCGCCAGAAGGGGCATCCGTCCGCTGGATGACGCCCCGGCGACGAATCGAAGCGATGGATAGACTGGGCGCTCCCGGATCCTCGAAGGAGCACGACGTCGTGTCCGATCAGCCCCTCCTGTCCCGCCTCGACCTCAACCTGCTGGTCGCCCTGGACGCGCTGCTGACCGAACGGAGTGTCACGCGGGCGGCCGAGAGGCTGCACCTCAGCCAGCCTGCGCTGAGCGCATCGCTCGCACGCCTGCGCACGCACTTCAACGACCCGATCCTCGCGCGTCGGGGCAACACGTACGAGCTGACCCCGCTCGCGCTCCGCCTCACCGACCACACCACGACCGCGCTGGAGGCCGCGCGCCGCGTCTTCGAAAGCCAGGCGAGCTGGAGCCCACGCGAATCGACGCGTGAATTCTCGATCTACGGATCGGACTACGGCTTCGCCCGCGTCGGCCCGCTCGTCTCGCGCCTCGCCGCCGAGTCGGCGCCGGGCGTGCGCTTCCGCTTCCTGCTCCACACTCCCGCCATCGTCGAGGACGCCGTCGCGCGCCTGCGGGCGGTGGACGGCATGATCATCCCCCACGGCCACCTCTCCGACCTCCCGTTCGCCGACCTCGCGCGCGACCGCTGGGTCGTGGTCGCGTCCGAGAGCAACGAAGCGGTCGCGGACGGCCTCACGATGCCGATGCTCGCGGAGTTCCCCTGGGTCTTCACCTTCCAGACCCGTACCGCGTTCACCTCCGCCGCGCGGCAGCTGCAGCAGCTCGGGATCGAGCCGCGCGTCGACGCGATCGTGGAGAGCTTCCTGGCCCTGCCGCACTTCATCGCCGGCACGAACCGGCTCGGGATGCTGCAGTCGGGGCTCGCCGCCACCGTCGCCCACATGCCCGGCATCCGTCTGCTGGAGCTGCCGTTCGAGGCGATCCCGGTCGTCAGCGCCCTGTGGTGGCACCCCGTCCACACCCGCGATCCCGAGCACGTGTGGATGCGCGGGATCTTCGAGGAGGCGGCCCGGATCCTGGCGAAGGAGCCGGACCCCTTTCCCGCGGTCGACGCCTGACGCCGGTATCCACCCTCGACGCCCGAGCACCGGATCCGTCGCCGATTTCCCGCGAACGGGCCGCGCCCACCCTGGGCGGCGACATAATCGGGGGCATCAGCGTCGCCGGACGGCCGGGACGCGCGGTGGAAGGACAGTGCGATGACGGACTCGAACCCCCAGAACCCCCAGGCCCAGAACGACCCCTTCGCGTCGCCGGACGGCCCCGAAGGGCACTCGATCACCGACTGGACCGACCTCGGCCGGGAGATGTGGTCGTATCTCACGGGCCGCGGCGCCGCGGTGAACTACTCCTTCGTCGACATGACCGTCGAGGTGCCGCGCGACATCGGGCCGGATGCCCCGCGCGCGACCTGGAAGCTCAACGGCACGCTCCGCGTCACGACGAGCGATGACGTGTCGGCGGGGTCGGACGAGTTCCGGAAGTCCTGAGCCTCCGGCGATGATCCGCCTGGACATCGACCTCGCCCTGGCGGAGGTCGTCACCGGCGACGGCGTGCCCTTCGAGGCCACGGTGCGCGCGTCGGGCACCGAGGTCGTCGTGTACGTCAGCGATCCGACGCGGCTGCCCGGGAACGGCCGCCGCTCCCTCCGCGACCTCGACGTCGTCGGCAAGGGACTCGCCGACCGTGGCATCTCGGTCCGCGTGGACGGGCCGGACGGCCCCATCCTCGCGCTCGGCAACGTGCAGCGGAGCGCGGTGCAGCGGGCGATCACGGGGTCGGCGTACGTGCGGGTCGGCAGTCCGTCCGCGCTCGCCCCGCTCCTGCGGCGTCGGAAGGATCGCGCGGCGACCATGATCGCTCCGCCCCCGACGACGATGCTGCCCCTCGCCCCGACGCTCAACCGCTTCGTCCAGCGACGCGTCACAACGACGCACTACCTCCCGGGATCGGGCCGGCCGCGGCTGATCTTCGCGGTGGGCTCGACCACGTGGGACGGTCGCCGCCCGCGCGAGTTCGACCTCACCGCCGATCGAGTGACCATCGGGTCGGATGCCGCGTGCGACCTGGTGCTGGACGGCCTCGCCCCGCTCCACGCCGAGATCCGGCACGAACGGGGCGACGAGTACATCCTGTACGCGATCGAGGAGGTCGGCGGGGGCAGCGCGCCCGAACCCGGCCGGCCGCCGGAGAAGCGACGGATCCTCCGCACGGGAGCGCGGATGGAGATGGGGCCGTGGCGTCTGGCGTTCTTCCGCGAGGAATTCGCCGACCACGGGCGCCCCTTCGGCGGACGCCAGGGCGGTGAGTACGCGGTGCAGCGGCGGCAGAGCCCCGTCGCACGACACCCGGCACCGCCGGCACGGACGACCGCTCGATCTACCCGCAGGGCTGAGCAGACGCCACGACGGATCGGCGGCCGGGTGGTCGTCGGCCGTCGTGGGACGATGGCGGACGTGGCGAACTCCTCCTCCGGCGACTCGGTGACCGACCGCCTCGTGCGGGTGCTCGAGACATTCACTCCGACCCGGACCGCCCAGACCGCCGCCGAGATCGGGCGGCGCGCGGGGCTGCCGAGCTCGAGTGCCCACCGGATCGTCGGCGAGCTCGTCGACAGCGGACTGCTCGAGCGCGACGACGATCGGCGGGTGCGGATCGGGATGCGCCTGTGGGAGCTCGCGACGCGCTCCTCCCAGGCCCTCCGCCTCCGCCAATCCGCGATGCCGGCGATGGAGCGGGTCCAGGCCCGGATCCGCGAGCACACGCAGCTGGCGATCCTCGAGCAGGACGAGGCGCTGTTCCTCGAGCGACTCTCGGGCCCGGCATCCGGCTCCAACGTCACTCGGGTCGCCGGCCGTCTGCCGCTACACGCCTCGTCGTCGGGCCTCGTGCTCCTCGCCTTCGGCGACCACGATCTGCAGGAGCGGATCCTCGCCTCCCCCCTGCCGCCGCTCACCCGCGAGACGATCACCGACCCCGCGGCGCTCCGCCGGAAGCTCGCCGAGGTGCGCTCCCTGGGGCACGCCGTCGCCCGCGGGTTCATCGAGGCCGTCTCCACGGGGGTCGCCGTGCCGGTGCGCGATGAGACCGGTCAGGTGGTGGCGGCACTGTCGGTCGTCCTCCGGCGGGACGCGCCCGTCGAACCGGCCCTGGTGGAGCTGCACGCCGGCAAGCGCGAAATCGAGCGCGCCCTCGGTTTCCGCGGCTGACCGAGAGCAAAATCCCGTTCAACGGGAGTCATCCGGCGCACCCCGCGCGACGCTCCGCACAATGGGCCCATCGTCCCGGAGTCGAAGGAGACACCCATGACCGCCGCCCCCACCGCCGTCCGCACGCAGGTCGCCATCGTCGGCGCCGGCCCCGCGGGCCTGCTCCTGTCGCACCTGCTGGACGAGGCCGGCATCGACTCGGTCGTCGTCGACCAGCGCACACGCGACGAGATCGAGACCACCATCCGCGCCGGCATCCTGGAGCAGGGCACCGTCGAGGTGCTCGACCGGCTCGGCGAGCACAGCCGCGCCCGCACCGTCGGCAACCGGCACGACGGCATCGAGCTGCGCTTCGAGGGCGCCGGTCACCGCATCGACTTCCCGAGCCTCACGGGGCGGAGCGTCTGGCTCTACCCGCAGCACGAGGTGCTGAAGGACCTCATCGCCGCCCGCCTCGCCGCAGGGCAAGACCTCCGCTTCGGCGTGAGCGTCGACGGTGTCGACGGCGTGGACTCCGACCACCCGGTCGTGCACGCCCGCACCGCCGACGGTGAAGCCCTCGAGATCACGGCGGACTTCGTCGTCGGAGCCGACGGATCACGCAGCGTCGTGCGCGCCGCCGTCACCGGCTCGAGCACGGGCGGCTACTTCCGCGAGTACCCGTTCGCGTGGTTCGGCATCCTCACCGAAGCGCCCCCGAGCGCCGAGGAGCTCATCTACTCCAACTCCCCCGACGGCTTCGCGCTCATCAGTCAGCGCAGCGCCACGGTCCAGCGGATGTACTTCCAGTGCGATCCGGATGCCGACCCGAATGCGCTGAGCGAAGAAGCGGTGTGGGAGAACCTGCAGCGCCGCGTCCCCGGCACGACGCTGAAGGAAGGCCCGATCTTCCAGCGCGACGTGCTGCGCTTCCGCAGCTTCGTCGCCTACGAGCTCCGACGCGGTCGTGCGGCGATCGTCGGGGATGCCGCGCACACCGTCCCGCCGACGGGCGCGAAGGGCATGAACCTGGCCGTGGCCGACGTGGTGCTGCTGAACCAGGCGCTGCAGGCGCTGATCCTCCGCGACGACGCGCACCTCATCGATGCGTTCGCGGAGACGGCATCCCGGCGCATCTGGAAGGCGCAGCACTTCTCGTGGTGGATGACCTCGATGCTGCACACCACCGACGAGGCGACACCCTTCGACCGGCGCCGTCAGGTGGGCGAACTCCGCAGTGTCGTGGAATCCGAGGCCGGCATGACCTACCTCGCCGAGGCATACACCGGCTGGCCGCTCACCTCGATGGACTGAGCGGCTCCCCGGGGGGAGGGATCAGGCGCGGGCGACCGCCGCGACGGCGGCGAGCGCCTCGCTGTGCCCGCCGGTGAAGCTCAGGCTGTCACCGGTGACCAGGCTGAGGATCACCATCGACATCACGAACCCGATCGACGCCATCATCACCGCGGTGGCCCCGACGGCCAAGAGCACTCGAATGTCCATCCCCCCATCTTGCCCTCTCACGAACCGGGGCGGACGGCCTGGCCGCGCTTGGCGCGCTGGATCTGCTCGTAGATGTGCGTGCGCAGCTCTGTGAAGCGCGGAAGGGCGCGCGTGGTGATCTGGTCGCGGTCGGCGTCCAGATCGATCGCGATGTCCTCCTGCACCCACGTCGGCGACTTCGAGAGCACCACGACCCGCTCGCCGAGGTAGACCGACTCGTCGATGTCGTGAGTGACGAAGAGGATCGACATCCCGCGGTCGAGGTGCAGGCGCCGCACGAGGTCCTCGAGGTCCGCGCGGGTCTGCGCGTCCACGGCGGCGAAGGGCTCGTCCATGATGAGCACCTCCGGCTGGTACGCCACCGCGCGGGCGATCGCCACGCGCTGCTGCATCCCGCCCGACAGCTGCCACGGATAGCTCTTGCCGGCGTGGTCGAGTCCCACCGCGACGAGGGCGTCGTCGACGAGGCGCGTGCGCTCGGCGCGCGAGAGCTTCTTGTGCTTCAGCGGCAGCTCGACGTTGCCGCGCACGGTGAGCCAGGGGTAGAGGCTCCGCCCATACTCCTGGAACACCAGCGCCATGTTCTCCGGCGGCGCGGTGACCGCGTTGCCGTCCAGCTCGATCCGCCCGGCGGTCGGACGCAGGAGCCCCGCGATGCACTTCAGCAGCGTCGTCTTGCCGCATCCGGAGGGCCCGACGATGCAGACGAGCTCACCCCGGCGCATCGTGAAGCTGATGTCGCCGATCGCCTCGACGTCACCCGTCGACGCTTCATAGACCTTCTTGAGGTTCTCGACCTCGAGCAGCGTGTCAGGCACGCTCCACCTCCTTGATTCCGTGGTACCAGCGCAGCACGCGCCGTTCGACGACGCCGAAGATCGCCGCGAGCAGGACGCCGATGAGACCGAGCAGCAGGATGCCGCTCCACATCTGCGCGATGAGGTAGTTCCGCTGGAAGTAGACGATCTGGTAGCCGAGCCCGGAGGAGGAGTAGAACATCTCCGAGATGACCATCAGGATCAGCGCGATCGACAGCGCCTGGCGGACGCCCGCCATGATGCGCGGGCTCGCGGCGGGGAGGACGAGGTAGCGCAGCTGCTCGGCCCGGGTGAGGGAGAACGACCGTGCGGTCTCGGTCATCACGCTGTCGGTGGCGCGCACCCCGTCGATCGTGTTCAGGAGCACCGGCCAGATCGCGCCGACGACGATGACGGTGACCTTCATCGCGTCGGTGGGTCCGAGGAGCACGGCGATGATCGGGATCAGCACCGGCGGCGGCACCGCGCGGAAGAACTCCAGCACGGGGTTCAGCAGCTCCCGGAGCCACCGGACGCGACCGATCACGATGCCCGCCCCCACGCCTACGGCGATGGAGAAGAGGACCCCGAAGAAGAGGCGGCCGAGGCTCGGGAGGACGTCGTTCCACAGGCGCGGGCCGATCCAGGTGTCGACGAACGCCTCGACGATCGTCATCGGCGGCGGGAAGAAGCGCTCGGGCGACACCGTCGCCCACACTCCCCAGATGACGACCAGGAGGATCGGCAGACCCAGGGCGTAGGCGGTGTTCTGGCCGATCGTCGCCCAGACGCGCGAGCGCTTCCGCGGCACGACGACAGTGCTCGTGTACAGGGTCACAGCACGTCCTCCCCTCGCACCGACTGATGCCAGCGCAGGGCGCGGCGCTCGATGAGACTGAACACCCCGTTGATCAGGATGCCGAGGATGCCGGTGACGATCACGAGCGCGTACAGCTGCACGTAGTCGCCGGCGGATTGGGCGAAGATGATCGCGCGGCCGAGACCCGGGTTTCCGATCGTCATCTCGGCCGTCACCGCGAGGATGAGCGCGACGGCGGCTGCAAGCCGCACCCCGGTCATGAGGTAGGGCAGGGCGGTGGGGAGGACGAGGTTCCACAGGCGCGAGGCGGGGGTCAGACCGAAGCTCCGCGCCGTGTCACGCGCGACGGTGTCGATGTCGGCGACGCCGTAGAGGACCTGCACGAACACCTGCCAGAAGCTTGCGAAGACGATGATGACCAGCGCGGCCTGGAGCTGGATGCCGAACATCAGGATCGCCAGCGGGATGAGGGCCACCGAGGGGATGGGGCGGAGGAACTCCACCGTGGTGTGGGTCGCGCGGCGGAGGAACGGCACGAGGCCGATGACCGTGCCGAGCACGGTGGCGAGGACCACGGCGATGACGAGGCCGATGGCCCACGCGGTCAGGGTCCGGCCGATGTTCCGCCAGAACTCGAGGTCGAGGGTGTCCAGGGCGAGCCGGCCCAGCACCTCGCTCGCGGGCGGGAAGAAGGCGGGGTTGATCAGCCCGAGGGTGGGGATCAGCTGCCAGGTGAGGAGGAAGCCGGCGATGCCGGCGGCACCGAGGAGGGCCTTGCGCGCCGCGCGGCGCTGCCCTCCCCGGTGTCCGCCGGTGCGGCGCGGGGCCGCTCGGCGCTCTCGCGGGTCGCCGGGAGCGACGACACCGGGTGCGTCGACAGAGGTCATGCGACGGCGTCCTCGCTACTGCTGCTGGACCAGGCGGTCGAAGTCGGGGAGCGCGTCGAGCACTCCGAACTCCACCGCGAGGTCGGCCAGCGCCTCGAGGTCGCTCACGATGATCTCCGAGGAGAAGGTCGGGAGCGTGATGCCCGCGGCCGCCTCCTCGGGGATGCCCATGTTCTCCACGATGGCTGCGCGGACGGCGTCCTCGTTGCCCATCGCCCAGTCGAGGGCCTCAGCCATCGCGGCCGACCAGTCGGCGACGAGCTCGGGGTCGCTCTCGAGCATCTCGGCGGTGGTGATGTTGGTGAGCACCGTCAGCCCCGGGATCGTCTCCTGGTAGGGGTGCATGATCAGATTGCCGCCCTCGGGGCCGGTGATGATCGACTGGAACGGGTCGGGCACCCACGCCGCGTCGATGTTGCCGGCCTCCAGCTGCGCCTGCGCGTCGGGGAAGGCCACCTCGACGAACTCGATGGTGGTCGGGTCGCCCCCGGCATCCTGCACGGCCTTCATGATCGTGACGTCGCCGGCGGCACCGAGGCTGTTCACCGAGACTCGCTTGCCGGCGAGGTCGGCGGGCGTGGTGATGCCGGAGTCGGCGAGGGAGACGACGCCGTTGACGTCCTTGCCCTCGGCGAGGCTGTTGGCGTAGTCGCCGATGATGACGATGCCGAGGTCCTGCAGGTCGGCGCGGAACGGACCGAACGGCTGGCCGATGGCGAACTGGATGTCACCGCTGAGGAGCGCCGGGATCGCCTGGGCTCCGCCCTGGGCGGGGACGACCTCCACGTCGAGACCGTAGTCGGCGAAGATGCCCTCGTCGATCGCGGCCCACAGGGCACCGCTCTCGGCGATCGGCAGCGCTGCGACGCGAACCGACCGGTTCTCTGTCGCGCCGTCGCCGGCATCGGAGGTGGGGGCGGCACCGGTGGGCGCGGCACCGGAGTCGGTACATCCGCTCAGGGCGAGTGCGGCCGCAGCCAGCACTCCCAGGGCTGCAAGAGTCTTCTTCATTGACGGGCCTCTCGTGGGGTGGATCGGCAGGATCGTCAACGCCCGGCGTCGCGGCGCCGGTGCCGTTGACATGGCCATCGTCCGTCAGGCGTCCGCCATTGTCAAGGTTTTCGTGACGAGCGTCACACTTTCGATGAAGAATGGGTATGGTGTTCCCTGACACGGGGAGCGAAGGAGCATCCACATGACACTCGAAGGCAAGGTCGCCATCGTCACCGGCTCGGGTCGCGGGCTGGGTCTGGCCTACGCGAAAGAGCTGGCCCGCCAGGGCGCCGCGGTCGTCGTCAACGACATCGACGCCGCCGTCGCCGACGCCGCAGCGACGGAGATCACCGCCGCCGGCGGACGCGCGATCGCCGTCGCCGCCCCCGTCGGCCCCACTGAGACCGCCCAGCGCCTCGTCGCCGCGGCGGCGGAGGAGTTCGGCCGACTCGACATCCTCGTCACCAACGCCGGCGTCCTCCGTGACACCGTCCTGTGGAAGATGAGCGACGACGACTTCGACACCGTCATCGACGTGCACCTGCGGGGCACCTTCACCTGCGTCCGCGAGGCGGCGTCGTACATGCGCGCCAACGAGATCGCCGGACGCATCGTCTGCATCGGATCCCCCACGGGTCAGCGCGGCAACTTCGGGCAGACCAACTACGCCGCGGCCAAGGCCGGCATCGTCGGCATGGTGCGCACGTGGGCGCTCGAGCTGAAGCGCGCGGGCATCACCGCGAACGCCGTCATCCCCGTCGCCGCGACCGCGATGACCGCCACCGTCCCGTACTTCGCCGCCGCTGTCGAGGCCGACGAGAAGGGCGAGCCCATGCCCGCCTTCTTCCGGCACGACCTCGGCTTCGGCACCGCGGACGACGTCAGCGGTCTCATCGCCTTCCTCTCCTCGGATGCCGCGGCGGGCGTCACCGGTCAGGCGATCGGCATCGGCGGCGACCGCATCCAGGTGTGGTCGCACCCCGAGCCCGCGCTCACCGCGTACCGCGAGGGAGGGTGGAGCGCCGACGCGCTCGCGGCGGAGTTCGCCCCTCAGCTCGCCGAGAACCTGCAGGGGGTCGGGGAGTCGTTCCCGCCGCTGCCCGACGAGCTCCAGCGTCCGACGCAGTCGCCGGCCTGAACGACGCCCGCCATGGTCCGCTACGAATCCGCGGTCGACGTCGACGCCGTCCAGGCGATCGACATGCACGTGCACATCGAGATCGACGATCACGGTCACCACTCGCTGCCGGAGGACCTCGTCGAAGCGGCGAGCCGGTACTTCCGTGCCGACGGTCCCCGCCCGGCGCTCGAGTCGATCGCCGAGTACTACCGCGAGCGGTCCATGG
This sequence comes from Microbacterium aurantiacum, assembly GCF_031625015.1. NCBI lineage: Bacteria > Bacillati > Actinomycetota > Actinomycetes > Micrococcales > Microbacteriaceae > Microbacterium > Microbacterium aurantiacum. Next base: position 1,135,196 of record NZ_JAHWXH010000001.1, on the reverse strand, counting down.
CGGCGGTCGTCTTCACCGTCGACGCGCACACTTCGCTCGGGCATCCGGCGATCTCCAGCGTCGAGATCGCCGAGGGCGCCGCGCATCACGCGGACGTGCTGATCCCGTTCGGCTCGGTCGATCCGCATGACCCCGCCGCCGTCGACACCGCGCGGCGCCTCGTCGAGGAGCACGGCGTGCGCGGGTTCAAGTTCCACCCCACCGTGCAGCGCTTCGATCCGAGCGACGAGACGCACTACGCGCTGTACGCCGCGATCCAGCATTCCGGTGTCCCGGCGCTGTTCCACACCGGCCAGACCGGGATCGGCGCGGGGATCCCCGGCGGGCGAGGGCTGCGTCTCGGACTGTCGAACCCGATCCTGCTGGATCCGGTCGCCGCCGACTTCCCGGATCTGCAGATCATCATGGCCCACCCCTCCGTGCCGTGGCAGGAGGAGGCCCTGTCGGTGGCGACCCACAAGGCGAACACCTGGATCGACCTGTCGGGATGGAGCCCGAAGTACTTCCCCGCCGAGCTCGTCCGCTACGCCAACACCATGCTGAAGGACCGCATCCTCTTCGGATCCGACTTCCCGCTGCTCACCCCCGACCGCTGGATGCGCGATGTCGCGCAGACGAACCTCACCGAGGCCGTGATGCCCGGCATCCTGAAGCACAATGCCGTCCGGCTCCTCGGCCTCGACGCCGGTCGCGTCGGCGGCGAGGGGTGACGTGCCGATGATCGTCGCGGATGCCGTCACCGGCGTCGACCCGCTCGGGTTCGCCGACGCGCACCTGAGCGCCCCCGCGCGGGCGGTGCTGGTGGCCCTGCGCGAGACCCTCGAGCGCGACGTGGCACCGCTCCTCGCGGACGCGTGGGAGACGGCGACGATGCCGACCGCCATCCTGGACGCCCTCGTCCCGCTCGACCTGATGACCCCCGCCGGGCTCGACCCCGCCGAGGCGGACTCGAGCCTCTTCTCCGGCTTCCGCACCTACGTCCTCGCCCGCACCGACGCCTCGGTCGCGACGTTCTACAACGCGCAGGCGGGCCTGTTCCGCACCGCCGTCCGACACGGCGGCTCGCCCGCGCAGGCGGAGCGGTGGGATGCCGGCATCCGCTCGTTCCGCACCCGCGGCGCCTTCGCGCTCACCGAGCCCGACCACGGCTCGGATGTCGCGCGGGGCCTGGCGACCACCGCGCGCCGGGAGGGCGATGACTGGGTCATCGACGGCGCGAAGCGGTGGATCGGCGGGGCGGCCGGCGCCGACCTCCTCGCCGTGTTCGTCCGCGACACCGCCGACGGTGAGGTGAAGGCCTTCCTCGTCCCGACCGGGGCGGAGGGGGTGCAGATCACGCCGATCACCGGGAAGATCTCGCTCCGCCCGATGCAGAACGCCCAGATCGCCCTCCGCGGGGTCCGCGTCGGCGACGATGCCCGGCTCGCGCGCGTGAACGGGTGGCGCGACGTCGCCGGGCTCCTCCGTCGCATGCGCTCGGACGTCGCCTGGATCGCCACCGGCCTCCAGGCGGGCGCCCTCGACGCCGCCCTCGCCGCCACCACCGCACGCACCCAATTCGGGCGACCGGTGGCCGGGTTCCAGCTCGTCCAGGAGAAGCTCGCCCGCATGCTCGGCAACCTCACCGCCTCGCTCGGACTGGTCGTCCAGCTCTCCCGCCAGCAGGATGCCGGGACCTACGCCGACGAGAACTCGGCGCTGGCGAAGATGCAGACCGCCCGCCTCGCCCGCGAGACCGTCGCGCTCGGCCGCGAGGTCTGCGGGGGCAACGGCATCCTCCTCGATCACGACATCGCCCGCTTCTTCGCCGACGCCGAAGCCGTCTACTCCTACGAGGGCACGCACGAGATCAACGCGCTCCTCGTGGGCCGCGCCCTCACCGGCAGCTCGGCCTTCGTCTGAGCCCGCGGAACGCCCGCATCATCACCGAACCGAAAGGCACACCATGACCACCATCGTCCGCTACGACGACGTCGCCGGCCTCGCCGGCACCGACCTCGGCTGGACCGACTGGGTCGAGATCACGCAGGAGCGCATCGGCCTCTTCGCCGACGCGACCGACGACCACCAGTGGATCCACGTCGACCCCGAGCGCGCCAAGGACGGCCCCTTCGGCGCCGCGATCGCGCACGGCTACCTCACCCTCTCCCTCTCCGTGCGATTCTGGTCGGAGCTGTTCGACGTCGAAGGCGTGGGGACGAAGGTCAACTACGGACTCGACAAGGTGCGTTTCGTCTCGCCGGTGCCGGTGGGCTCGAAGATCCGCATGAACGCCGTGATCGCCGAGGTCACCGAGGTCCGCGGCGGGTACCAGTTCGCGGTGGACCAGACCATCGAGATCGAGGGCGGCACGAAGCCCGCCGTCGTCGCGCGGGGCCTGTACCGCTTCTACGCCTGATCAGCTGCCGGACGTCACTCGAAGGAGAGGACCGTGCGAGACGAAGGAATCGGCCGGTGGCTGCCGCGCCGCCGCCTCAAGGACCCTGCGAAACCCGCGCTGGTCTTCGGAGACGAGGTCATCACCTACGGCGAGTTCGCCGACACCGCCGCCCGGCTCGGAACGGCCCTCCGCGCCCGGGGCGTCGCGCCCGGCGAGAGCGTGGCGTTCTTCGGCGAGAACAGCCCGCACTTCCTCACCGTGATGTTCGCCGCCGCGCACATCGGCGCGGTCTTCGTTCCGGTGAACACCCGGCTCGCGCCTCCCGAGATCGCCCACGTGCTGGCGGATTCGGGGGCCCGTGTGGTCGTGCACGAGCCGGTGGCCGCCGAGCGCATGGCCGCCGCGGCGCCGGGGGTCGCGCGGGTGTCGGCCGACGAACTCGCCGGGATCGCGGCATCCGTCGCCGAGAGCGGGACCGCGACCGATCTCGAGCCGCACCCGACGGATGCCGACGCCCCCGCCGCGATCATCTACACCTCCGGCACCACGGGGCGCGCGAAGGGCGCGGTGCTCAGTCACCGGAACCTCACGTGGGTCGCGCTGAACACGATCATCGACTACGACGTGGTGTCCTCGGACATCGCGCTGATGATCTCGCCGCTGTTCCACGTCGCCTCGCTCGGCATGGGTGCGCTGCCGGTGCTCCTCAAGGGCGCGACCATGGTCCTCGAGCCGGGGTTCGAGCCGGGACGCGCGCTCGGACAGATCGCCCGGCACGGGGTGACGATGCTCTCCGGCGTCCCGACGACGTACCAGATGATGGCCGATCATCCGGAGTGGGCGGCGACCGACCTGTCGAGTCTGCGCAAGCTCACGTGCGGCGGGTCGGCGGTGCCCGAGCGGATCCTCAACGCGTACGAGCTGCGCGGACTGTCGTTCTCGCAGGGCTACGGCATGACCGAGACCTCGCCCGGGGCGACGTCGCTGTCGCCGGCGATGACGCGCCGCAAGCAGGGCAGCGTCGGCCTCCCGCATTTCTTCACCGATGTGCGCGTGCGGCGCGAGGACGGCCGGATCGCGGACACGGGCGAGATCGGCGAGGTGGAGATCACGGGGCCGAACGTCTTCCTCCGCTATCACGGGCTGCCCGAGGCGACGGCGGCGGCGTTCACCGACGACGGGTGGTTCCGCTCCGGCGACCTCGGCTACCTCGACGACGACGGCTACCTGTTCATCGCCGATCGGCTGAAGGACATGATCATCTCCGGCGGCGAGAACATCTACCCGGCGGAGGTCGAGAACCTCCTCAGCGACATCCCCGGCGTCTCGGGCGTCGCCGTGATCGGCATGCCCGACGAGCAGTGGGGCGAGGTGCCGTGGGCCGTCGTGACGATGCGCGACGGTAAGACCCTCGACACCGCCGCCGCCCGCGCGCACCTGGACGGGCGCCTCGCGCGCTTCAAGCTCCCCAAGCGCGTGGTCGTCGTCGACGAGCTCCCCCGCACTGCGTCGGGGAAGGTGCGCAAGGCGCAGCTGCGGGAGTCCCTCGCCTCGACCGTGTGAGCGGGCGCGGCGCGTTCGGGTGTCACGCGTGGCCGCCTCCGGCGTGGCGAGGCGGCCACGACTGCCACTCGAACGGATGCCGCGCCCGACGGATCAGCTCCCGAGCCGCCTCCGCCGCACCGCCGGGGCGAGCTCGGGGCTGATCGCGGCGATGTGGGACCGCATCCGCTCCTCCGCCGCGGGCCCCAGCCCGTCGTAGAGCTCGGCGAAGCGCCGGCGGACCTCCACGCGCGGCCACCCGTCGGGGAGGAGCTCGCGCGGAAGGCCCACGTCGATGCCTCGGAAGCGCTGCCACGCGAGCATGAGCCGCGAGCGCTCCGCGAAGGCGTCCGCCCCCGTCGCGCCGGGGTCGACGCCGGAGCCGGCACGCGCGAGCTCGTCCGCGAAGCAGTCGTACTCCTCGCGGGCGCCCGCGACGTCCCACGCCGCCTGCGGGCCGCCCTCGGTGGTGGTCTCCAGCCGCGCGCGCATCGCCGTGACGTCACCGACGCCGGCGTCGCGGAGCTGCGCCATCGCCTCGTCGGCGGTGTCGCGGGGTGAGATCCACATCCCGTCGTACAGGGGCGCGTAGCCGAGCCATTTCAACCGCGACCGCGCCGTGTGCCGCAGCGCGCGGCGGGACTCGGGGATCGAGAACGCCACGACGCTCCACAGCCCGTCCCACCGCGCCTCGACCTGGCCGAACGTGTCGAGCCAGAAGGCCTCCTCGGCGATGATCGCCGCACCGCGCTCGGAGAGGCGGTGGGTGGTGCGGCGGCCGACGCGATCGCCGACGAGCAGTTCGAGACGCGTGAGGCGCGAGAGCGTCGCCCGCGCGGCCGCCTCCTTGATGCCGAGGTCGCCGAGCGCCGACACGAGAGCCCCCGAGGGCAGGGGTTCGGCCACGTCCCACCAGTAGTCACCGAAGAGCGTGAGCACCTGGCGCGCGGGCGAGGCCCGCCGCACCGTCGCGGGAGAAGGGGCTGACACAGCCCCATCCTGCCACTGCGGCCCCACCCTCAGAGCGGATACTGCCCGGGTTCGCGACGCAGCGTGATCCACCGGGTCTCGGTGAAGGCGTCGATGTTGGCCTGGGCTCCGCCGTGCCGCGACCCGGTCCCCGATGCGCCGACGCCGCCGAACGGCGCGTTCGCCTCGTCGTTGACCGTCTGATCGTTGACGTGCACGATGCCCGAGGGGATGCGGGTCGCCATCTCGTACCCGGCGAGCGCGTCCGCCGTCACGATGCCGAGCGACAGCCCGTACTCCGTGTCCGCGGCGAGGGCGACCGCCTCGTCGTCGGTCGCGAACGACACGACGGACGCCACGGGGCCGAACACCTCGTCGCAGTACGCCGCGGCATCCTTCGGGGGATTCGCGAGCACCGTCGGCCGGTAGAAGAGCTGCTCGTACGTGCCGCCCGCGGCGAGCGTCGCGCCCTGGGCGACGGCATCCTGCACGAGCGTGTGGACGCGGTCGCGCTGCACCTCGTCGATGAGGGGCCCGAGATGCACCTGGCCCGCGGCGGGGTCGCCCACGTGCATCGAGTCCGCCTTGGCCGCGAGCTTCCCCACGTACTGGTCGAAGAGCGACTCGTGGACGATGTGGCGGCCGACGGTCATGCAGATCTGCCCCTGGTGCAGGAACGCGCCCCACGTGGCGAGATTGACGGCCTTGTCGACGTCGGCGTCGTGGCGCACGATGAAGGCCGAGTTGCCGCCGAGCTCGAGGTGGGCGCGGGTGAGATGGCGTCCGGCGAGCTCGCCGACCGCCCGGCCGGCGCGCGTCGAGCCCGTGAATGCGACGACGCGCACGCGCGGGTCGGCGACCATCGCCTCCCCGACCTCGGCGCCGCCGGGGACGAGCTGCAGGAGCCCGGCGGGAAGGCCCGCCTCTTCGAAGATGCGCACCATGCTGACGCCGCCGGTGATCACCGTGCGCGGGTCGGGCTTGAGCAGCACGGCGTTTCCGAGGGCGAGGGCGGGCGCCACGGCACGGATGCCGAGGATCAGCGGAACGTTGAAGGGCGAGATCACCCCGACGACGCCGACGGGGATCTGCTGCGCGAGCGAGAGCCGGGGCTCTTCGCTGGAGAGGATCGATCCGAGCGGGGCGGACGGGAGCGAGGACGCCTCGTAGCACTCGGCGGCGGTGACGTGCAGGGCGAACCCGGCGAGCGGCGGGATGGCGCCGACCTCGCGCACGTTCCACCCCATGATCTCCTCGGCGTGCGCCTCCCAGAGCTGCGCGGCCTTGCGGAGCACCACCGCGCGGGCGGGGTGCGGCATCGCCGCCCACTCCTTCTGCGCACGGGCGGCGCCCTCCGCGGCACGCGCGACGTCGTCGGCATCCGCCATTCCCACCATCGCCAGTGTCTCGCCGGTCGCCGGCTCGACGGAGGCGATCTCGCCGCCACCCCCCGACACCCATTCGCCGTCGATGTGGATGCGACCGGCGAAGACCTCGGGGTCGATCAGTGGCATGGCGGCCTGCGCGGTGACGGTAGACATCGTTGTCCCTTCGTTGGCGTGTTCGGTACCTCCAACATCGCACGGACTCCGCCATGTGTCTATGGACATTCCCTATGTGTATAGGTAAAGTCCTCTCGACGGCGCGATGACGCGCCCCGCCGCACAGCGGAAAGGACCCCGATCCGTGTCTCGACACACTCCCGCCGCCGACCCCGAGGCCGCACGGAAGCTGATCAGCGACTTCTCGCTGGAGATGACCGGGAAGGACGTGGCCGCCCTCGAGGAGGCGGCATCCGCGATCCCGCCCGGCACGAAGATCAACGTGACGTTCCTCGGGAACGAGGACCTCGACATGCGCGTGGCGGCGGCGAAGGCCGTCGCCGACCTCGGGTTCATCCCGGTTCCCCACATCTCCGCTCGACGCCTGGCATCCGAGGCTCAACTCCAGGAGTTCCTCGGACGCCTGCAGGAGGTGGGCGCCACCGGTCACGTCTTCGCCGTCGGCGGCGACCCCGCCGAGCCCGAGGGTCCGTACCCCGACTCGCTGTCGGTCATCCGGTCCGGCCTGCTGCAGGCGCACGGCGTGACGGAGGTCTCGATCGCGGGCTACCCCGAGGGGCACCCGGACATCGAGACCGATGTGCTGTGGCGACACCTGGAAGACAAGGCCGCAGCACTGAAGGAACAGGAGCTGGGTGCGGTCATCCTCACGCAGTTCGCCTTCGACACCGACCCGGTGATGACGTGGATCGAGCAGGTGCGCGACCGCGGCATCGACGCGCAGATCCGGATCGGCACGCCGGGACCTGCCGGGATCAAGCGCCTCATCGGCTTCGCGCGGCGCTTCGGCGTCGGCGCCAACGCGATGATCGTGAAGAAGTACGGCTTCTCCCTCACCAACCTCATGGGCACCGCCGGACCCGACCGGTTCGTCTCCGACCTGTCGACCCTGCTGGCCGCGCAGCCGGCATCCGGCGATGTGAAGCTGCACTTCTACACGTTCGGCGGACTCTTGGCCACGGCGGAATGGGTGCAGCAGTACGGCGCGGCCACGTCCTCCGAGCCGCGGTCGTGAGGGGGCTGCCATGACCGTCCACAACGACGCCCTGCGCGATCGCGCCTGCCTGATCGTCCACGGCCCCGACCACCCCGGCATCGTCGCCGCCGTCTCCGCCCTGGTGAGCCGGCAGAAGGGCAACATCGTCGCGCTGGATCAGTACTCCGACGACGCCGACGGCGGCGCCTTCTTCCAACGCGTGGTCTTCCATCGCCCCGGCCTCGCCGCCGCAATGCCCGAGATCAAGGCGGATCTCGCCGAGACCGTCGGCGGGCTGGGACTCGAGTGGGCGCTGTCCGACCAGTCGGTCCCGAAGCGCATGGCGATCCTGGCATCGACCTCCGACCACTGCGTCCTCGAGCTGCTGTGGCGACACCGCCGCGGCGAGCTGAACGTCAGCATCCCGATGGTCATCAGCAACCACACCAAGATCGCCGAGGACGTCCGCTCGTTCGGCATCCCCTTCTTCCACGTGCCCTCGCAGGGACCGGACAAGAGCGAGGCCGAGGCGCGGATCATCGAGCTCCTGGCCGGCAACGTCGACGTCGTCGTCCTCGCGCGGTACATGCAGATCCTCTCGGAGGACTTCCTCGACCGCGTGGCGGTGCCGGTGATCAACATCCACCATTCCTTCCTCCCCGCCTTCATCGGCGCCGCGCCCTACCGGAAGGCCCACGAGCGCGGCGTGAAGATGATCGGCGCGACGAGCCACTACGTCACGAAGGACCTCGACGAGGGGCCGATCATCGAGCAGGACATCGCCCGCGTCGACCACTCGATGAGCGCCGCCGACCTCCAGGTCCGCGGGGCGTACGTCGAGCGGGCCGTGCTCTCGCGCGCCGTGCAGTGGCACACCGAGGACCGCGTCATCCGTCACGGCAACCACACGATCGTCTTCGCCTGACGCGACGAGACCCCGCATCCTTCCCTCGAACAGACACCGCCACACCCCGAACAGAGAGGTTCCCCTCATGGCCGACAATCTTCAGCAGCTGCTGGATCAGCGCAACGCCGTCGAGCTGCTCCGCAACTCGCCCATCGGCTCGTACATCTACCCCGTCGTCCCCGCCGACTTCCAGAACTGGATCAAGGAGCAGCGCGCGTGGCGCGAGACCGCGGTGCTGTACGACCAGTCCCACCACATGGACAACGTCTTCCTCCGCGGCTCCGACGCCATCCGGCTGATCTCCGACACCGCGATCAACTCGGTGGCGAACTTCGCCGTGAACAAGGCCAAGCAGTACGTGCCGACCACCGCGTCTGGCCACGTCATCGGCGACGGCATCCTGTTCCGCGAAGCCGAGGACGAGTACGTCTACGTCGGGCGTGCGCCGGCGTCGAACTGGCTGATGTTCCACGGCGAGACCGGCGGCTACCAGAACCTCGACATCGAGGTCGACCGCCGCTCCCCCTCCCGCCCGTACGGTGACGCGGTCTTTCGGAAGTACTACCGCTTCCAGATCCAGGGCCCGAAGGCGTGGGACGTCATCGAGAAGCTCAACGGCGGACCGCTGGAGAAGCTCGGATTCTTCAACATGTCGACCATGCGCGTCGCCGACATGAACGTCCGCACTCTCCGCCACGGTATGGCGGGCGCCCCGGGTCTGGAGATCTGGGGTCCCTACGCCGACCACCACCGCATCCGCGACATCATCGTCGAGGCGGGGGCGGAGTTCGGCCTCGTCCCCGTGGGATCGCGCGCGTACCCCTCGAACACGCTGGAGTCGGGCTGGATCCCCTCGCCGCTGCCGGCGATCTACTCGGGCGAGGCCGAGCGCGCCTACCGCGAGTGGCTCGGCGTCGACAGCTACGAGGCGACCGGCACGCTCGCGGGTTCGTTCGTCTCCGACGACATCTCGGACTACTACCTGACCCCGTGGGAGCTGGGCTACGGCTCGTTCGTGAAGTTCGACCACGACTTCATCGGCCGCGACGCGCTGGAGAAGATCGACCCGGCCACGCAGCGCCGGAAGGTCACCCTCGCCTGGAACGCCGAGGACGTCACGAAGATCTTCGCCTCGCTGTTCGACACCGAGAACGACAGCTACAAGTTCTTCGACCTGCCGCTGGCGAACTACGGTTCGGCCAACTACGACGCGGTGACGGATGCCGGAGGCAGCGTCGTGGGCTTCTCGATGTTCACCGGCTACAGCGCGAACGAGAAGCGCGCCCTGTCGCTCGCCACCGTCGCCCCCGACGTCCCCGAGGGCGCCGAGGTCACGGTGGTCTGGGGCGAGCCGAACGGCGGCACGTCGAAAGCCTCGGTGGAGCCGCACCGTCAGCTCGAGGTCCGCGCCGTCGTGAGCCCGGTCCCCTACTCGACCGTCGCCCGCCAGACCTACCACGGCGGCTGGCGCACGGGTTACACCGCCTGACCGTCGGGTCCCCGCCGCCCTCGATCGAACGAGGGCGGCGGGGCGAGGGTCGGTACGGTGGGGACGGGAGGAGAGCGATGAGCCTGCGATATGCGCTGCTGGCGCTGCTGCGCGTCGGCCCGCTGTCGGGATACGACCTGCAGAAGCAGTTCTCGCAGTCGGTCGGACACGTCTGGCACGCCCCCGACTCCCAGATCTACCCCGAGCTGCGCAAGATGGCGTCCGAGGGCCTCATCGAACCCGAAGAGCAGACCCGCGGACGCCTCGGCACGCGCCGGGTGTACCACGTGACGGATGCCGGAGACCGGGCCTTCCTCGACTGGATGCGCGGCCCCCTCGACTACCAGCGCGTGCGCGACCCCGCCCACCTCCGCGCCGCGTACCTCGAGACGACGGATGCCGAGTCCGCACGCCGCTTCCTCCGCGCGCACATCGCGCAGTGGGAGGCGGAGCTCGCGCAGTGGGAGCGCGAGATCGAGCGCATCGACGCCGTGGAGAACCCCATGCTGGTGCGGCGCCTCGCGGTCACGGCCGAGGAGGACCGCGAGCGCACGATCGCCTACAAGCGGTTCGCCTATGAGGGTCTCGTCGAACGCGCGCAGGGCGAGATCGCGTGGGCGCGACGCGGGCTCGACCTGGTCGACCGGCTCGGCCGGTGACCGATTCGCCGACGTCCGCGCGCGACCTCGGGCGCGCTCCCGCGACGTGGGCACTGGTCACGACGGTCTGCCTCGTCGCGATCAACATGCGCCCGACGATCACGTCCGTCGGGCCGCTCCTCGAGCAGATCGGCGCCGACACCGGGCTGACGGCCGCGACGCTCGGGTTCCTCGGCTCCGTCCCGCTGCTCGTCTGGGCGGTCGTCTCCCCGTTCGCCCTCGCGGTCAGCCGACGGTTCGGGATGTCCGCGACCGTGTTCGGCGCTCTCGTCCTCCTCGCGATCGGCACCGTGGTGCGATCCCTGCCGGGGCCCGTGGCCGCACTGTGGCTCGGAACGGCCCTCATCGGTGTCGCCCTCGCCCTCATGAACGTGCTGATGCCGGCGGTCATCAAGCGCGACGCTCCCACGCGGGTCCCCGCGCTGATGGCGCTCTACACCGCGCTCCTCGGCGGCGCGGGCGCGATCGCCTCGGGCGTCGCCGTCCCCGTGTCGAATGCGGGTCCCACCCCTGACGACTGGCGGCTCGCCCTGGCGATCACGGGTCTTGCGGCGCTTCCCGTCGCGGCGGGGGCGTGGGCGTGGTTCCGCCGGAACGAGCCGGGTCGCGGCATCCGCTCGTCCCGGATGCCGGGGCGCACCGGCATCTGGACCGACCGCGTCGCCTGGGCGGTGGCCGGGTACATGGGCGTGCAGGCGACGCTGTTCTACATGACGCTGACGTGGCTCGCGGCGATCTCGACCTCGCTCGGACGATCGCCCGTCGCCGCGGGGGTGGACGTCATGGTCTACCAGCTCGTGTCGATCGTGAGCTCCCTGGCACTTCCGCTCGTCCTGCGCGGGCGGATCCGCCGGTGGATCCCGGCACTCCTCCCCGTGCTCGCGGTGATCGGCGTGATCGGGCTCATGCTCCAGCCCGCCGCGCTGTCGCTCTGGATCGTGCTGATCGGGCTGTCGTCGGGCGCATCGCTCTCGATGGCGCTCACGCTGATGGCCGATCGCGCCCGCGATCACGACCAGTCGACGGCGCTGTCGGGGATGGCCCAGTCGGTCGGTTACATCATCGCCGCGGCCGGTCCGGTCGCCTTCGGCCTCGCGTACGCCCTCACCGGCGGATGGCTGCTCTCGCTCGGCATCCTTCTCGCCGTGCTCCTGGCGCAGATGATCATCGGCGTCGCCGCCGGTCGCGACCGCCACGTCCTCACCCCCATCCCCTGACCGCGAGACTGCATCTTCCGGTCGAGACTGCACGCCGTGCACGCAGTCTCGTCGGCAGGATGCAGTCTCGCGGCCAACGAGGGGACGGCAACGGCGCGGGCGCGGATGCGGCGGTGCGGAGAGGGACTGGCAGAATCGAACAATGGCCGCGCCCCTCCCGCACCTCGCACCCGACCACGCCTGCCTCATCGTCCACGGCACCGACCGCCCCGGCATCGTCGCGGCGGTGTCGGCGCTGATCACCCGGCACGACGGCAACATCGTCGCGTTCGACCAGTACTCGAACGACCCGGTCGGCGGCGACTACTTCCAGCGCGTGGTGTTCCACCGGCAGAACCTGACCGCCGCGCTCCCCGAGATCGAGGCCGACCTCGCCCGCACCCTCGGCGACGGCTTCGACCTGCAGTGGTCGGTGACCGACCAGTCGGTTCCCAAGCGCATGGCGATCCTCGCCTCCCAGCAGGACCACTGCCTCCTCGACCTGCTGTGGCGCCACCGCCGCGGCGACCTCCCCGTCACCGTGCCGATGGTGATCTCGAATCACACCACGTCGGCGGAGGACGTCCGCTCGTTCGGCGTGCCGTTCTTCCACGTCCCCTCGGTGAAGGGTCCCGACAAGAGCGCATCGGAGGCGAAGATCCTCGAGCTGCTGCAGGGCAACGTCGACTTCGTGGTCCTCGCCCGGTACATGCAGATCCTCTCGGGCGACTTCCTCCGCGAGCTCGGGGTGCCGGTGATCAACATCCACCACTCCTTCCTCCCGGCGTTCATCGGCGCCGAGCCGTACCGCAAGGCCAAGGAACGCGGCGTCAAGCTCATCGGCGCGACCAGCCACTACGTCACGTCCGACCTCGACGAGGGTCCGATCATCGAGCAGGACACGGTCCGGGTCACGCACGCCGACTCGGCGTCGGAGCTCGCCCGCCGAGGAGCGGATGTCGAGCGCCAGGTGCTCTCCCGTGCGGTGCTGTGGCACGCCCAGGACCGCGTCATCCGGCACGGGAACCACACGATCGTCTTCTGAACGGACGGTGCCGAGCCCGGCGCGGGCGTCCGGCCTCAGCCCTCGCGGGTGCGCGCCGCGCGCGGGACCTCCGGCGGCACTGCGTCCAGGAGGCGCCGCGTGTACTCCTCGCGCGGGTTCGCGAAGAGCTCCGCGGAGGATGCCGCCTCCACGGCCTTCCCCTCCTTCAGCACCACGACGGCGTGGCTCATCTCCTGCACGATCGCGAGGTCGTGGGCGATGAAGAGATAGGTGAGGTCCTGCTCGCGCTGGAGGCGCCGAAGGAGCTCGAGCACGTGCGCCTGCACCGAGACGTCGAGCGACGCGGTCGCCTCGTCGAGGATGATCAGCTCCGGCTCGAGCGCGAGCGCCCGCGCGATCGAGATCCGCTGGCGCTGACCGCCGGAGAGCTCGTGCGGGAACCGGGTCGCGAACGCCCCCGGCAACCCGACGAGGTCGAGCAGCTCCGCGACCCGCTTCTCCCGCCCGCGCCCTCCCCCGGGAACGAGACGGTGCACCCGCAGGGGCTCGGCGATCGCATCGCCGACGCTCCGGCGCGGGTCGAGCGAGGCGAAGGGGTCCTGGAACACCATCGCGATGCGGCGCCGGTCACGCCGCGAGGCGCGCAGCACGTCGGAGCCGGCGAGCGTCGCCGTCCCCGCGCGGGGCGTCACGAGCCCGGTGAGCGCACCCGCGATCGTCGACTTGCCCGACCCGGACTCCCCCACGAGCGCGAGCGTCGTGCCGCGGTCGAGCGTGAACGAGACGTCGTCGACGGCGTGGATGCTCCGATGCCCGGTCGGGGTCGAGATGGTGAAGGACACGTCGAGTCCCTGCACCTCCAGCAGAGGAGCGGATGCCGCGGGCGCGGCGGGGCCCGCCCCGACGACGATCCGCGGCCGGGCGCGCAGAAGCTCGCGCGTGTAGTCGTGCTGCGGGTCGGCGTAGAGGTCGCCCGCGGGGCGCTGCTCGAGCGCGGCACCCTCGCGAAGGACGAGCACGTCGTCGGCGACCTGCCCGATGACGCCGAGGTCGTGACTGATCCACACCACCGCGGTGCCGCGCTCGCGCTGCAGGTCGCGGACGAGTTCGAGGATCTGCGCCTGCGTGGTCACATCGAGCGCGGTGGTCGGCTCATCCGCGATCAAAAGCGCCGGGTCGCACGCGAGGGCGATCGCGATCATCGCGCGCTGCCGCTGGCCACCGGAGAACTGGTGCGGATAGGCATCGACGCGCTCGTCGGGGTTCGGCAGACCGACGGCCTCGAGGAGGTCGATCGCGCGGGTTCGCGCCGCCTTCCCTGTCAGACGTCGGTGCACCTCGAGCGACTCGGTGATCTGGCGACCGATCGTGAGGAACGGGTTCAGCGACGTCGAGGGGTCCTGGAAGACGAACCCGATGCGGTCGCCGTGGACGCGGCGGAGGGTCCGCTCCGAGGCTCCGACGAGCTCCGTGTCACCGGCATCCGATCCCGAGGCGGGGAGGAGGATGCTCGACCCCGACACCCGCGCCCCGGGGGCGTCGATGAGCCCCGTGGCGGCGAGCACCGACATGGTCTTCCCCGACCCGGATTCGCCGACGATCCCGAGGGTCTGCCCGTCGGCGACGTCGAAGTCGATGCCGTGGACGATCTCGCGCGGTCCGATCGAGACCCGCAGGTCCCGCACACTCAGCACGTTCGCGCTCATCGCGCCCTCCTCGCCTCGATGAGGCTCCGCTGTCGGGGGTCGAGCACGTCGCGCAGGCCGTCGCCGACGAGGTTGAAGGCCAGGGCCGTGACGAAGATCGCAGCTCCCGGGAAGACGCTCATCCACCACGCCTGCCCGAGGAAGCCCTGCGCGGTGAAGAGCATGCCGCCCCACGACGGGGCGGGCGGCTGGATGCCGAGACCGAGGAACGACAGCGCCGCCTCGGACAGGATCGCGAACGCCAGTGAGAGGGAGGTCTGCACGACGATCGGCCCGGAGATGTTCGGCAGGACGTGGCGGAAGAGGATCCACCACCCGGGCGTCCCCATCGTCTGCGACACCTGCACGAAGGGCGAGGTCCGCACCGACAGGGTGCTGGCCCGGGCGACGCGGGCGAAGATCGGGGTGTAGACGACGCCGATCGCGATCATCGTCGTCAGCTGCCCGGGCTGGAAGATCGCCACGATCGCCAGCGCCAGCAGCAGCACGGGGAAGGCGAACATGACGTCGACGACGCGCATGAGCGCGGCATCCGCCCATCCGCCGCGGTAGCCCGCGACCGCGCCGATGGCGAGGCCCAGGACGAGGGCGAACAGCACCGCGACCACGGCGATCGACAGGGAGGTCGAGCCCGCGACGAGCACGCGCGAGAAGACGTCGCGGCCGAGCTCGTCGGTGCCGAACCAGTGCGCGGCACTCGGGGGCTGGAGGGCGTTCGCGACGTCGATGTCGTTGATGCCGTAGGGGGCGAGGATGCCGGAGAACACCGAGGCGACGATGATGACGAGCAGCACCGCCGAACTCGTGACGGTCACGGGGTTCGCCAGCAGCAGGCGCCAGGCGGGGGTCCGCCCGCTCGCGGCGGCGGGGGTCGGGGAGCTCAGCTGGTCGACGCTCATGAGACGCGGATCCTCGGGTCGGCGATGGCGTAGAGGACGTCGACGATGAGGTTCACGATGATGAACATCAACGCCACCAGCAGCACGGCGCCCTGGATGAGCGGGTAGTCGCGGGCGGCGACGGCCTCGTAGACGAGGCGGCCGAGACCGGGCCAGGCGAAGACGACCTCGACGACGACGACTCCGCCGAGGATCGTCGCGAGCTGGATGCCGGCGATCGTGAGCACCGGGACCAGGGCGCCGCGGACGATGTGGCGGAACGTCACGATGTGGCGCGGCAGGCCCTTCGACACCGCGGTGCGGACGTACCCGGACGAGGCGACGTCGATGACGGCGGCGCGGATGTAGCGGGTCATGATCGCGCCCGCCACGAGTCCGACCGTCAGGCCCGGGAGGAGCACTTGGCGCAGCCACCCCGCCGGGTCCTCGCCGAACGCGACGTACCCGCTCGCGGGGAGCAGGCCGAGGGTGACGGAGAACAGCGAGATGAGCAGCATCCCGAGCCAGAAGTCGGGGATCGAGACGCCGAACTGGCTGGTGAGCCGCACGATCACGTCGCTCAGGCGACCCTCGCGGAGCGCCGAGTAGATGCCGGCGGGCACCGACAGGATGATCGCGATGACGAGGCCGACGAGCGCCAGCGAGATCGTCGCCGGCAACCGGTCGAGGAGCGTGACGGTCACCGGCTGGCCGTTGCGGAAGCTCACCCCGAGGTCGCCGGTGAAGGCGCTTCCGAGATAGCCGAAGAACTGCTCCCACAGCGGACGGTCGAGTCCGGATGCCGCACGCAGAGCTTCGTAGGCCTCGGGGGTGTAGCGGGTCCCGAGCGCGAGGCGCACGGGGTCGCCGGGGACGAGCTGGATGAGGGCGAACACCACGATCATCACCCCCAGCAGCACGATCGCCGACGAGAGCAGACGCACGCCGAGGAACCGCGCGATGCGTGCGGGTCTCATTCTCATGTCGTCTGCTCTCGTCGGGTCTCGTGTGCTGCGGGGGGCTCTTCGGCGATGCTCGGGATGCCGCGGCTCAGCCGGCCAGCGACGCCTCGTCGAAGCGGATCGCGCGGTCGGCGCGCGTGGTGTAGCCGGTCACGTCCGGGGACCAGACCTGGATGACCGAGGGGTTGTAGAGGTAGATGTAGCTGACCTCGTCGGCGATGATCGTCGCGGCCTCGGCGTACAGCTCCTTCCGCGCCTCGGGATCGGTCTCGATGCGTCCGGCGTCCAGCAGCGCGTCGACCTCCGCGTTGGAGTACTTCTGTGCGTTGCTGGCACCGTCGGTGTGGTGCTGGGCGTAGTAGAAGTCGTCCGGGTCGATGTTGCCGAGCCAGCCCATCATGAGCATGTCGAAGTTGCCGGTGTTCTGCTCGTCGAGCCAGGTCGAGAAGTCGGGCTGGCGGATTTCGACGTCGATCCCGAGGGGCTCGAGGTTCGAGGCGATGATCTGTGCGGCGGTGACGGTCTCGGGGTAGTCCGAGGTCGCGAGCAGGTCGAGCGTGCCGCCGGTGAAGCCGGCCTCGTCGAGCAGGGCCTGGGCGGTGTCGAGATCGGTGGAGTATTCGTCGTACTCGGTGTACCAGACGCTCTGCTCCGGGATCGCCAGCTGGTTCAGCGCCGCGGTGCCGTAGCTGACGGCCTGCACGATCGCGTCGCGGTCGATGGCGTAGGCGAGGGCCTGGCGCACGCGGACATCGCTCCACGGCTCGCGCGCCTCGTTGAGGGCGAGGTACCAGTAGTCACTCGAGGGCGTGAGGCCGAGCTGGACGGTGTCGTCCGACTCGAGCTCGCTCACCTGCTGGGGCGGGACGACGTCGGTCCAGTGGATGTCGCCGGCGCGGAGGGCGGCGAGGGCGGTGGCGGGCTCGGAGATGAAGCGGAACTCCACTCCACCGAGCTCGGGGGCGCCGCCCCAGTAGTCGGAATTGGCGGCGAGGGTGATGCGGTCACCCGAGGAGTATCCGGTGACCGAGAAGGGACCCGTGCCGATCGGGGCGGTGGTGATGTCGCCCGACTCGACGTTCTCCTGCTGCACGATCGCCATGCCCTTGAAGCCGCCGAGGTTGCTGAGCAGGTTCGGGGTGGGCTGGGCGACGGTGATGACGACGGTGTCGTCGTCGGGCGCGGTGATGTCGGTGATCGCGGCGAACTTCCACGCGTTGGCGAGCTGCTCGTCGATGATGCGGCGGTACGAGTAGACGACGTCCTCGCTGGTGAACTCGGATCCGTCGTGGAAGGTGACGCCGTCGCGGAGGTCGAAGGTCCAGGTGAGCTGGTCGTCGCTGACCTCCCAGCTCTCGGCGAGCGCGGGCTGCATCTCGAGGTTCTCGTCGGGGGCGACGAGGGTGTCGAAGACGTTCTCCAGCACCTCGAAGGCGAAGTACGAGCTGGTGCGCTGCGGGTCGAGCTGGTCGGGCTCGCCGCCGATGGCGGCGATGAGGACGTCGCCGTCGACGCTGTCGGCGCCGTCGATGTCGACGCTCTCACCGGCGGAGCAGCCGGCGAGCGTGAGCGCGGCGACGAGGGACGCCGCGCCGAGTGCGGTGCGCTTGTTCATGGTGTGCCTATCGGGTTGTCGGACAGAACATCATCTCGGGGGGCATCATTTTGATGATGATTCGATCAGTATGTGCCACCATGGGGGGACGGGACAAGCCTCCGGCGATCTCGAAACAGAATCTTCACAATCGGCTCCGCCCCCGCGAGAGGAAGAGATGACCTTCACCGTCCTGGCCCGGCATCCGCAGTCCGGCCTCCTCGGCGCAGCCACCGCGAGCCGTTCGCTCGCCGTCGGCAACGCCGTCCCGGCGGTGCGAGCCGGGGTCGGAGCGGTGGCGAGTCAAGCCTGGACGAACCGCGCGTTGCGAGGACTCCTGCTGGACGCGACGGATGCCGGAGCCGACGCGCAGGCCGCGATCGACCGCATCGCCGAGTGGGATACCGGCGCACCCCTCCGCCAGGCGCTTCTCCTCCCCGCCCGCGGCGCCGGGGCCGCACACACGGGCACGGAGACCACGCCGTGGACCGGGCACCTCGTGCTCGAGGACGCGATCGTCGCCGGCAACCTCCTCGCCGGCCCCGGCGTCCTCGAAGCGATGCGGGACGCTCTCGCGCCGCTGTCGACGCTCGATGCCCACGCACCGGATGCCGCGGCGCGCTTCGCGGGCGTGCTGGTCGGCGTCCTTGCCGCGGGCGAAGTGGCGGGCGGAGACGTCCGTGGTCGGCAGAGCGCCGCCGTGCTTGTGGCGGGTGCGACGGAGGCCGACGGCACGGTCGACCTGCGCGTGGACGATCACGCCGATCCGCTGGACGACCTCGCCCGGCTCGTCGACCTGCGGGCCGCGGATCTCCGAGGCACGGTCACCGCCCGGTAGGCGCGACCGCTCACCGCTCGAACGGCGTGACCGCGCCGAGCACCACGGTCTCGGCGTCGTGGCCGTTGGCCCACCAGTGCGCCTCCGAGCAGCCGTAGGTGACGGTGTCGCCCGCCTCCAGGCGGACGCGACGCTCACCCTGCGCGACGATCAGCACGCCGAATTCGACCGTCACCGTCTCGGTGCCGATGTGACGGAACGGGCGGCTCTCGTTGCTGAATCCCGGGGGCAGGGTCGAGCGGATGAGCTGCAGCATCGACTCGCCGCGCGGGGTCAGGAGCTCGCGCACCGACTGCTGATCCGCGGGGATGTCGGCGATCGGCGGCATCCGATGCCCTTGACCGGCGGGGACGACGGCGAGCTCCCCCGCCGGTTCGTCGAGAAGCTGCCCGGCGGGGACCCCGAGGGCGCCCGCGAGACGGTGGATCGACTGCAGCGACGGATTGCCCATCCCGCGCTCGAGCTGGCTGACGAGGCCGAAGCTGACTCCGGCCTTCTCGGACAGCGCCTGCACGCTCAGCCCCAGGCGGCGTCGGGCGTCGCGCACCGCGGCGCCGAGCGTCTGGACCGCTCGCGTCTCTTCGGTCTCGGTCTTCCGGCTCATCCGCTTCACCCTACCCGGGGCCCCTCCACGCAGAGTGGGCCACGTCCGAATCGACGTGACCCCCTCTGAACGGATGCCGCCGCTCCGCGCAGCCGGATCCCGTTCCGCGATTCGACGTCGAACCGTCCAGCAAGCTGGCCTCTTGCGTCGCGCGGACCGAAGTCCCGCGCGGGCGTGGGATACGGCATGGCCGCACCCCTCAGCCCGGGCCGCGTCTGCATTCCGCTTGTCGGTAACGGTTGGATAACAGGCTTTGCGTCAACGCGTTTGACGTCCTTACGTTCGCATCAAACGTTTGACGCATGGACCGGAAGCCGCGGTCAAACGATTGATGCCGAAGGAGTCAGAGTGATCACGTTGAAGGATCTCGCAGCCGCAGTAGGGGTGTCACCCTCTGCCGTGTCGCTGGTCCTCAACGATCGGGCTGCGGGTCGCGTGAACGAGAAAACCGCCGAGCGGATCAGACACGCAGCCGAGGACATGGGGTACATCCCTAACCAGCTCGCACGAGGCCTGAAGACGAAACGAACCCACACTATCGGCGTGCTCACCGATCAGGTGGCCAGCGTACCGTTCGCGGGACGCATGCTTGAGGGTGTTCAGAGCGTGGCCTGGGAATCCGGGTATCTCGCGATGATCATCGACACCACCAACCGCTCCGAGCTTCTTGAGCAGTCCTCCCGGGCCTTACTCCAGCGCGACATCGACGCGCTCATCATCGCCGCGGAGTACCACCGCGCTGTCGATGTTCCAGCCGTCCCCCCCGCGATGCCGGTGACGGTTCTCGACGGATTCCCCGCGGGCGATGTCGTGGCAGACGGCGTCGTCCCCGACGAGCAAGCCGGCGCGTACGACGCGACGTGTCACCTCGCACAGGCGGGTCATCGCCGTATCGCCTTCTGCAACATCGGCGGCGATGTGTTCGTGGCGTCCGAACTACGCCACGCAGGCTATATGGCAGCGCTTCGTGACCACGGCGTGGAACCCGACCCTCAGCTCCACCTGTCCCTCGCCAGCGTCGCGACCTCGGCCGCATATAGACCAGTGCGAGCACTACTGGAAAGGCCGGACCGTCCCACCGCGGTGTTCTGCTTCTCTGATCAGATCGCCTTCGCCGTCTACCAGGCCGCCAACGACCTCGGACTGCGTATCCCCGAGGACCTGTCCGTCGTGGGGTTCGACGATCAACGCTTCATCGCGGACGCGCTCAGACCTGGCCTCACTACAGTGCGGCTCCCGCATCACGACCTGGGCGCATGGGCGGCCAAGAGAGTCATCGACCGCATCCACGGCGACGAGACCGGCGCCCCGCAGGTCCAGAAGATCCCGTGCCCGCTAGTGGCCCGCGCATCGGTCGCACCCCCGAGCACCTAACCCAGACGCTACTTGCGAATCGTCCGGTCTCACAGCATCAGAGACCGGTACCCGGCGCGCCCCTGCGCCACCCATCCATCGAGGAGAAGAAAGATGAGATCGACTAAGCGCAACCTGATGCGCACGGCCGTCGGCGCCGCCGCCGTGGCCACCGTGGCAATCTCCCTGGCCGGCTGCGCCGGCGCGGGCGGCGACGCAGGAGGAGACGACACCTTCACCATCCTGCAGTACGAGAACCCCGACTCCGCGCAAGGGCAGGGCTGGCAGCTGGCCCTGGAGATCTTCAAGGAGAAGCACCCGGACGTCAAAGTCGACTTCCAGACCACCAGCTTCGACGCGATGCGCCAGAACGCCAAGATCACCCTGACCGGCAACGATGTGCCGGACGTGATCGAGTTCAATAAGGGCAACGCTGACGGCGGCCAGCTCGCCGCCCAGGGTCTGCTCGCCCCCCTCACGGACGCGGTCGCAGAATATGGCTGGGACGAAAAGATCACCGGCGGGATGCAGGCGTTCGCACAGTACGACGAGCAGGGCCTCGCGGGCTCCGGTGATTGGTACGGGATCCCGAACATCGGCGAGTACGTGATGTTCTACTACAACAAGGATCTCTTCGCGCAGGCGGGCATCACCGAAGAGCCGACAGATCTGGCCGAGTTTGAAGCGGCGATGGACAAGCTTCTCGCCGCGGGAATCACCCCGATCTCGTCCTCTGCGGCGACAAGCCAGGGGTTCAACCAGATGTGGGTGTGGTACTCCCTCGTCTCTGCCGGTGCCGACCGGGAATCGATCGACGACTTCATGTTCCTGCGCGAACCAGTGGACTTCTCCGCAAGCCCATGGGGAGACGGCGCTGAGAAGTTCCAGGAATGGATCGACAAGGGCTACGTCGGAACCGAGCTGGGCGGCCTGAACTTCGAGCAAGCGACGGTGAACTTCCTCAGCGGCGAAAAGGCGATGCTGATCTGGAACCAAGGTGAATTCGCTCGTATCCGCGAGCAGGCACCCTTCGAGTGGGGCTACTTCACCCTTCCCGGTGCCAACATGCAGATGGGCTCCAGTGGCCACCTGTGGGGCGTGCCCGCCAATGCGACCAACAAGGAACTCGCATACGACTGGATCGACATCACGCTGAGCGAAGAGGTTCAGAACAAGATCGGCCAGCTCGGCGGCCTTCCTCTGGCCGGTGACGCGTCCACGATCGAAGACGACCTCACCCGGGAGTACACCGAACGGTTCAACGAGCTCGTGGAGGCTGACACGTTGAGCTTCTACCCCGACTATCCCGTTCCCGGGTTCCTGGACTTCATCCAGTCCGGCATGCAGGCCATGTCGAACGGCAACATGACCGCCGAAGAGTGGACCTCGAACCTCCAAGAGTTCTACGACGAAGGTCGCGAAATCGCCCTCGCCGGCTAACCCAGTGGGGGCCCCACGTGCGGGGCCCCCACCTCCCGGAGAAAACCATCATGGCTACACCTCTAAAAACCACCCGTCGCCCACACGAGCGACGCGGCACCTACTGGCTCTACTTGATCCCGCTTGCCGCAGGATTCGCCATCGTGGTCGCCGCGCCGTTCGCGATGAACGTCTACACCAGCCTGTTTCACTGGAAAGGCGGGCAAGCCCCCATGCGGTGGGCCGGGCTGGAGAACTACACGAACCTGTTCACTGACGAGACGTTCTGGCGATCCTTCCAGAACAGCATCGCGATGATCGTCGCGATCACCGTCATTCCCACCGTGATCGGCATCCTCCTGGCTGCGCTCCTGTTCGACTACCTCGGGCGACGCTACGGCGATAAAGCGATCGCGACCCTTCGAGCGACCTATTACCTACCGCAAATCCTGCCGATCGCTGTCGCCGGGTTCATCTGGTCTACCATCCTCAACACCCAGCAGGGCTCGCTCACCCTGATGCTCAAGAGCATCGGCATCCAGTCTCCGCCCGATTGGCTCGGCGATCCGAACATCGCCATCTACTCCGTCATGCTCATGCTGGTCTGGCTCCAAATCGGGTATCCGGTCGTGATCTTCATGTCCGCTCTGCAAAGAGTTGACCCAGAGCTCTACGAAGCCGCTGAGCTGGATGGCGCGGGGTGGTGGCGACGGTTCCAGGCGATCACCATCCCCCAGATCCGACCCGAAATCTTCGTCGTCGTCCTCACCGCCACCATCGCCGCGCTGAAGGTGTTCGCTCCGATCCTCATCCTCACCGGGGGTGGGCCGGAGAACTCCACCGTGGTGCCGTCCTACTACGCCTACCGCAACTTCTTCGAGCTATCCCGCGTGGGCTACGGATCGACCATCGCAACCGTGATGTCGGTGGTCATCTTCATCGTCGCGGCCGCGATGCTCATCTGGCAAAACCGAGAAACCCGGAAGGAGCACCGCTGATGTCTGCAACGCTCTCCCCCACGCTTCCTCTGAACAAGACGAGACGCACTCCCACCAACTGGGTCATGCTCGGGCTCGCGATCCTGGTCGCCGTCGTGATGGCTGCGCCGTTCCTGCTGCTCGTGCTCAACGCATTCAAGACCGGCGCGGACTACTCAACCAACGGCCCGCTCGCCTGGCCCACTACCTTCACACTCGACGCCTTCATCAGCTACCTCAACCGAGTCGACTTTCCTCGTGCACTGTGGAACTCCATCCTCAGCTCCACCATCATCGCGTTCGCCGGGACCGCCCTCGCCCTACTCGCCTCGTACGCGATCGGAATCGGACGAATCCGGGCAAACACCCTCATCACCGCACTGCTGCTAATCGCCACCATGGTGCCGCACGAAGCGCTGATCTACCCGCTGTTCTACGGCGCTCAGGCAACCGGCCTGCTGAATTCGATCTGGTCCATCATCATCGTCTTCATCATTCTCTGGGCCGCGTACGGCACCTACATCCTCTCCAGTGTGATGTCCACCTTCCCGAGAGAGGTGCTGGAAGCCGCCGCCATCGACGGGGCGGGTCGATGGCGAATCCTCTGGCAGGTCGTCTTTCCCATCGTCCGCCCTACCCTCTCCGTCCTCGTCGTGTTCATCTTCATCTGGTCGTGGAACGAGTTCTACATCCCGCTCATCCTTCTCGGCGACCCGGCCTCTCAGACCGTACCGATCGCCCTTTCCACACTGCGCGGACAGCACTCGATCGACATCACCGTCATCAACGCCGGGTCGCTCCTCTCCCTCATCCCCACGCTGGTGTTCTTCCTCCTCTTCCAGCGCACCATCAGCCGCGGCGTCACCGCCGGCGCCGTGAAATAAGCCAACCCACCGAAACGAAAGTCACAAAATGCCCACCCAGTGGAACACCCTCCGCAACGACGGAAGCCTTCGCAGCCGCGCCATCAACGCCGAGAACCCCGCCGGTACATCCGGATCCGCCGGCACCGCCAGCTCCCCCCTCGGCCCCGGCAGAAAGGGAAGCGCGTGGTACCCACTCCCTGCCGGGGAAGCACTCACCCTTGCGAACATCACCGGACCCGGCGTCATCCGTCATATCTGGATCACCGTCACCGACAAGACCGCCGCCGGCCCTTTCGTCCTCCGCGACCTCGTACTCCGCGCCTACTGGGACAACTCGCAACACCCATCCATCGAGGTCCCCCTCGGCGACTTCTTCTGCAACGGCTTCGGCGAACGGGCCCTCGTCACCTCGGAACCAATCGTGGTGGCACCCACCGGCGGTATGAATTCCTACTTCCCCATGCCGTTCCGCACCGGCGCCCGCATCGAACTCGCCAGCGAGCACGGTGGCGACCTCGGCCACGTGTTCTTCCAAATCGACTACACCACCGGTGACGACTTTGACCGGTGGCCCGGATACTTCCACGCCCAGTGGCGGCGCAGCAACGGCACTACAGCACTGGGCGAAGACCATCTCATCCTCGACGGCGTGGAGGGCTCCGGGACGTATATCGGGACCTACGTTGCCCTCGCCTCCCTGCACCGCTACTGGTGGGGAGAAGGCGAAGTGAAGTTCTACATCGACGACGACACCGACCTGCCTAGCCTCTGCAGCACCGGCCTCGAGGACTACGCGGGCGGTGCATGGGCATTCCAAGATGCGCTCCGCGCCGACCCCGAACCCAATATCCTCACCTTCAGCGCCCCCTACTTCGGATACCCGTTCGCGAGCTCTACGGACACCACGAAAGCCTCAGAGTTTTCGACCGCCATGATGCCCATGCACGGTCTCTACCGGTGGCACCTACCCGACCCCATCTACTTCCAGGAACGACTCCGAGTTGCCGTCCAGCAGATCGGGGCCTGGGAGCACGGCCTCTTCGAGCGATCCGACGACGTCTCCACCACGGCCTACTGGTATCAGACCGAGATCAACAAGGCGTTTCCATCACTCCCCTCAGCAGCGGACCGCACGCCGCGCTGATAGGCGTCTGGAACAGCTCTCACACCGGAGTGTTGCGCGGCGGGCTTGGGATGACGTCGTTTCCTCCAGGTCACCGTGGGTGCACGAGCGCCCACCGACAGCTGCCCTCCATGCCGGGGGCACCCCGCACCGCCCCACCGGGAACCTAGAAGACGTACTCCATGAGGTCCGTCCCGAGGATGCGGAATGCCTCGTGGGCGCGGAGACGGTGGGCGATGGAGAGGTCGTCGAAGCACACGATGAGCGCGTAGGCGACGCCCGCGCGCGGGCCACCGAGCACGCCCGCCTCAGCACGGATGCCGACATCCCGACCGGTCTTGTTCACGAAGAGCAGCCCGTGCGCATCGTCATCGTGCGCGAACGGATCGAGGCCGGTGGCGGACCCCACGAGGGAGAGGTCCTGGTTGAGACTCAGCCACTCCGCGACCTGGACGCTCACCGCCGGAGAGACCGCGGAGGAGTTCACCAGCGCCGCGAACAGCTCGGCGAGCTCGCGCGCCGACGCGAGCGCGACGTGCGGCGCGTCGTCGGGTCCGCGGTCGTCGCGGAAGCGGTCCATGAGCGCGGTGCGGCGAAGGCCGAGCGCCTCGATCCGCTCCCGCACAGCCGGGAGTCCGACCCGCTCGAGCAGGATGTTCGCGGCGAGGGCGTCGCCCGCCGCGGCGGCGAGGACGGCGAGATCGGTCAGCGGCAGGGCAGGAGCCTTGAGGTGGCGCCAGATCCCCCCGCCGGGGGCGTCGGTGTCGGCACCGCGATCGGCGATCTCGAGCGGGTCGAGCGCGCCGGTGGCGAAACCGGCCGCCACGTCGATGAGCAGGGGAACCACCCCGAGGCCCGCGACCGGCAGCGTCAGGTGGTCGTCGCCCTCCAGCACCACGTCGCCGCGGTCGAGGTCGGCCACGTGCACCGCGACCTTCGCCCCCGACGCGGCGACCGACTCCAGGGCCTTCATCGACGGCGCGAACGACCGCCGCCCGACCGCCGCCCGGCGCGGGAGCCGGCGCTCGGTGCGCTTGCGGGCGCTCCGCAGCGGCGCGGCATCCTTTCGGGGTTCGGTGGCCACGCTCGCGCGTCCTTCCTGGTTTTTCGGGTCAGGCGGTTCGGGTTCCGCCCGGGATCACCAGATCGTCACGCGCTGGTCGGCCGGTAGCCACAGCGCGTCGTTCTCAGTGACGTCGAAGGCAGCGTAGAACGCATCGATGTTCCGCACGATCTGGTTGCAGCGGAACTCGTTCGGCGAGTGCGGATCAATCGTCAGGAGGCGGATGGTCTCGGCATCCCGGCCCTTCTGCTGCCAGATCTGCGCCCAGCTCAGCAGGAGCCGCTGGATGCCGGTGAACCCGTCAATCTCGCCGCCGTCCGCCGGCTCGCCCGCCTTCTCGAGGTGCAGCGCGTACGCCTTCAGCGCGATGCCGAGCCCGCCCAGGTCGCCGATGTTCTCGCCGATCGTGAGCGACCCGTTGACCGTGTGCTCTTCACCGAGCCCGACCGGCGAGAGTGCGTCGTACTGGGCGATGAGGTTCGCGGTGCGCTCTTCGAACGCCGCGCGGTCCTCGGCGGTCCACCAGTCGTTGAGCGCGCCGGTGCCGTCGTAGCGGCTCCCCTGGTCGTCGAACCCGTGGCCGATCTCGTGACCGATGACCGCGCCGATGCCGCCGTAGTTCGCCGCGGCATCCCGGTCCGCCTCGAAGAACGGGTACTGCAGGATGGCCGCCGGGAAGACGATCTCGTTGTACAGCGGGTGGTAGTACGCGTTGACCGTCTGCGGGGTCATGAGCCACTCGTCGCGGTCGATCGGCTGGCCGATCTTCGCCAGCTGACGGTCGTGCTCGAGCACGTGGGCGCGCAGGGCGTTGCCGACGAGGTCGCCGGCGTCCACGGTCAATCCGGAGTAGTCGCGCCACTTCTTCGGGTAGCCGATCTTCGGCGTGAACGCGTCGAGCTTCTCCAAAGCGCGCTCCCGGGTGGCCGGGCTCATCCACTCGAGGTCGGTGATGCTCCGGCGGTAGGCCTCGATGAGGTTCGCGACGAGTTCGTCCATCGCGTCCTTCGCCGCCGGCGGGAAGTGCCGGTCGACGTAGACCTTGCCGACGGCCTCGCCCATCGCCGCCTCGACGAAGCTCACGCCCCGCTTCCAGCGCTCGCGCAGCTGCGGGACGCCCGAGAGCTGGGTGCCCGAGAAGGCGAAGTTCTCGGCGACGAAGTCCTCCGACAGCAGCGACGCCCACGAGCGGATGACGCGGAAGCGCAGCCAGTCCTGCAGCACCGGCAGACGCTCGGGGACGAGGATGCCGGCGAGGGACTCGACGAAGCTCGGCTGCGACACGACGACCTCGGCGAAGGCCTCGGCGCGGCCGGGGGCCAGCGCGTCGCGCCAGGGAGCGAGGTCGACACCGGCGCGGGCGACGAGGTCGTCCCAGCCGAGGAGGTTGTACGTGGCGACCGCGTCACGGCTGCGCACGTTGTCCCAGTGGTGGGTGGCGACCTCGGTCTCGAAGGCGAGGATGCGCGCGGCGGCGGCCTCGGCATCCGGCACTCCGGCGAGGGTCAGCATCCGCTCGACGTGTCCCTCGAACACCCGGCGGAGTTCCGTGAAGTTCTCGAGGCGGTAGTAGCTCTCGTCGGGGAGCGACAGCCCCGACTGCGCGACGAAGGGGACGTAGCGCTGCGGGTCGCCCGGGTCGGCTTCGATGTAGAGGCCGAGGAGTCCGCCGACACCCTCGCGCTCGAACTGGCCGAGGAGCACGAGGAGCTCCTCGATCGAGGAGACCGCGTCGATGCGGGCGAGGAGCGGATGCAGCGGCTCGGCGCCGAGCCGCTCGATGCGCTCGGTGTCCATGAAGCTGGTGAAGAGGTCGCCGATCTTCCGCGGCTCGGTGCCGGGATCGGCGCTGACGGACTCCTCGATGATCGCGTGGACGTCCTTCTCCGCCTGCTCGGCGATGAGGTGGAACGACCCCCAGCGCGCCTTGTCGTCGGGGATCTCCGTCCGCTCGAGCCACGAGCCGTTGACGTAGCGGTACAGGTCGTCCTGGGGGCGGATCTCGGCGCTGAGTTCATCCAGCGCGAGGCCGGAGCGGAGGGCATCGGTCATGCGTCCCAGGATAAGCACCGCATCCGATGTCTTCGCTGGGTGCTCCGGGAGTTCGACGGACCGTCACCGGCCGGACTCCCGTGTCGGGTGGGGCTTCTAGGCTCGTGGGGTGAGCACGAGTCCGAGTTCGAGTCCGACGACCCTGAATCGTTCGATCCTCGCGCTCGCCGTCCCCGCCCTCGGCTCGCTCATCGCCGAGCCGCTCTTCCTCATCGTGGACGCCGCGATGGTGGGGCACCTGGGCGTCACGCCCCTCGCTGGGCTCGGCATCGCCTCGGCGGTGCTGCAGACCATCGTCGGGCTGATGGTCTTCCTCGCATACTCGACGACCCCGGCCGTCGCGCGGCGCTTCGGCGCGGGCGACCCGGGCCGCGCGGTCTCGGTCGGAATCGACGGCATGTGGCTCGCACTCGGGCTCGGCGGGGTGCTCGCGCTCGGCGGGTCGCTGCTCACCCCCGCGCTCGTCGGGGCGTTCGGAGCGACGGATGCCGTGGCGGAGCAGGCCCGGATCTATCTCGGCATCTCGATGTGGGGTCTTCCCGCAATGCTCGTCGTGTTCGCCGCCACCGGCCTCCTCCGCGGCATGCAGGACACGGTGACCCCGCTGTGGATCGCGGGGCTCGGGTTCGCCGGCAACGCCCTCCTCAACGCGCTGTTCATCTACGGCTTCGGGTGGGGTATCGCCGGTTCCGCCGTCGGCACGGTCGTCGCGCAATGGGCGATGGTCGGGGCCTACGTCGTGGTGATCGGGCGCCTGGCGCGTCGGCACGAGGCATCCGTTCGTCCACGGCGCGAGGGGGTGTCGGGGTCGGCCCGCTCGGGCGGATGGCTGTTCGTGCGGACGGTGTCGCTGCGCGTCGCGCTGCTCGCGACGGTAGCGGTCGCGACCGGTCTCGGAACGGAGGAGCTCGCGGGCTGGCAGGTGGCGTTCACGATCTTCTCCGCCGCCGCGTTCGCCCTCGACGCGCTCGCGATCGCCGCGCAAGCGCTGATCGGCAAGGCCCTCGGCGCCGGCGACGTGCCGTTCGCACACCGGGTACTGGGGCGCACGCTGGCGTGGGGGGCGTGGTTCGGGGTGATCGTCGGCGGTGTGATCGCGGCGTCGTCGGGAGTGATGGGGCTGCTCTTCACCGGGGATGCCGAGCTCGCGGCGCTGATCCAGCCCGCGCTGCTGATCCTCGCCGTCGCCCAGCCGATCTGCGGCATCGTCTTCGTGCTCGACGGCGTGCTGATCGGCGCCGGCGACGTCCGCTACCTCGCCGCCGCGGGCGTGCTGACCCTCGCGCCCTTCCTCCCCGCACTCGCGCTCGTCGCCGCCCTCGCGCCGGCGGGCGCCGTCGGCCTCGCGTGGCTCGGCGCCGCGTTCTTCGGCGTCTATATGCTCGCCCGCCTCGCGACCCTCGGCGTCCGCGTGCGCGGCCAGGCCTGGGCCGTCGCCGGCGTCTGAGCGCGGGCGCGGCTTCGGTTCACTTGTCCCGTCTTGCGGGTGCGCGGCGCCCGAACCCGCAAGAGGCGACAAGTGAACGGGTGGATGGGCGGGCGACGCCACGCGGGGGTCACGCCCAGCGGCGGCACCACTCGTACATCACCACGGCGGCGGCGGCGCTGGCGTTGATCGAGCGCGTCGAGCCGTACTGCGTGATCTCCACGACACCGGATGCCGCGGCCACCGCCTCCGCAGACAACCCCGGCCCCTCCTGGCCGAACAGCAGCACGCACCGCTCGGGGAGCTCCGCGCGATCCACCGGAACGGACCCCTCGACGTTGTCGACCGCGATCACCGGGAGGTCGGCATCCGTCGCCCACGCGGTGAACGCGGCGACGTCCTCGTGATGCCGCACGTGCTGGTATCGGTCGGTCACCATCGCGCCGCGGCGGTTCCAGCGCCGGCGCCCGATGATGTGCACCTCGGCGGCGAGGAACGCGTTGGCGCTCCGCACGATCGAGCCGATGTTCATGTCGTGCTGCCAGTTCTCGATCGCCACGTGGAACGGATGCCGCCGCTCGTCGAGATCGGCGACGATCGCCTCCATCGTCCAGTAGCGGTAGCGATCCTCGACGTTGCGCCGATCGCCCGCGGCGAGGAGCTCACGGTCGTACCGCTCGTCCGTCGGCCACGCGTCCGGCCCGCCGGGCCACGGCCCGACACCCACCTCGTGCAGGGCCTCCTGCACCGCCTCGGGCACAACCTCGGACGCGGCCCCCCGAGCGGGCTCGGCACCGTCGGCGGGCTGGGCGTCGGTCATCGGATCAGCGTATCCGCACCGCGTCCCGGCACCCCCGAGGCGGCCGCGGAGCATACCCCACACCCGCATATGCCCACGAAGCTATGCGGGACGCGTAAAATCAAGGCTTTGGGCGACGCGGGCGCGTACGTCCCGTGACGGAGGTTTCGTGGCCGGTAATGCGACGACGCGCTTCGACAACGTCTCCCTGTTGTCGGTCGCGAGCGTGCTCCCTTCGCGGGTGACGACGTCCGCCGACATCGAGCAGCGCCTCGAGGGCGCCCTCGCGCGTCTGAAACTCCGGCCCGGCCTCCTGCAGCGCGTCGCCGGCGTCGTCGAGCGGCGCAACTGGGCCGACGGTGAAGCCACCGACCACGCCACCATCCAGGCCGGCGCCCGCGCCTTGGCCGACGCCGGCGTCGACCCGAGCGAGGTCGGCCTCCTCATCAACACCTCGGTGACCCGCAAGCACCTCGAGCCCTCGGTCGCCGTGCGCCTGCACCACGGCCTCGGCCTGCCGACATCCGCCATCAACTTCGACGTCGCCAACGCCTGCCTCGGCTTCGTCAACGGCATGAGCCTCGCCGCGAGCATGATCGAGTCGGGTCAGATCCGCTACGCGATCGTCGTCAACGGCGAGGACGCCGACGAGATCCAGGTCAACACCATCAACCGCCTCGTGAATTCGGATGCCGACCGCGACGGGTTCATGAGCGAGTTCGCCTCGCTGACCCTCGGCTCGGGGTCGGCCGCCGCCGTCCTCGGTCGCGCCGACGAGCACCCCGAAGGCCACCGGATCCTCGGCGGCGTGACCCGCGCCGCGACGCAGTTCCACGAGCTCTGCGTCGGCAGCGTCGACGGCATGTTCACCGATGCCAAGGCGCTCCTGAAGGGCGGACTCGACCTCGTCGTGTCGGCCTGGAAAGAGGCGGCACCCGAGTGGAACTGGTCGAAGATGGACCGCTACATCACCCACCAGGTCTCCTCCGTCCACACGAACGCGATCGTGAAGGCAGCCAAGCTCGACCGCTCGCGCGTTCCCACCACCTTCCCGACGCTCGGCAACGTCGGCCCCGCGTCGATCCCGATCACCCTCGTCGAGGAGCAGAAGACCCTGCAACGAGGCGATCGGGTCCTCCTCATGGGCGTCGGCTCGGGCCTCAACACGGCGATGATGGAACTGGCCTGGTGACCTCTTCCGCCGCGGCTGCCGGCGCACCCGCCCGATCCGGCCGCGCGCAGGTTCCGTCGCCGGGGCTCCCTGGTCTCGACCCCCGGTTCTCGCGCATCGTCACGGTGCCCGGACGCGGAACGGATGCCGGCGCCTCCCGCTCCTGGCACCTCCTCGACTCGCAGCCCGCGCTCGACGAGCTCGGACTCACGCCGGTCGGAACGATCCTCGCCGTCCACGGCAACCCGACCTGGTCGTACCTGTGGCGGAGCGTGCTGTCGGGCTCCGTCGAGGCGGCCCGCACCGGCGCACCCGCCTGGCGGGTCATCGCGGTGGACCAGCTCGAGATGGGCTACTCCGAGCGGACCGGCATCCGTCGCCCGCTCGCGCAGCGCGTGCAGGATCTCGGCGCCCTCACCGACGCGCTCGAGCTCGACGGCGATGTCGTGACCCTTGGCCACGATTGGGGCGGGGTCGTCTCGCTCGGCTGGGCGGTCGACCATCCCGAGCAGCTCGCGGGCGTCATGATGCTCAACACCGCGATCCACCACCCCGAGGGCGTGCCGATCCCGGCGCCGCTGCGCCTCGCCGGGGCGCGCGGCGTGCTCGCGGCGTCGACGGTGCGCACCACCGCCTTCCTCGACACGACGCTCTCCCTCGCGTCGCCCGCGCTCGATCCGGCGGTCCGCGACGCGTATCGCGCCCCCTACGCCTCGGCCGATCGTCGCGACGGCATCGGCGGATTCGTCGCCGACATCCCCGTCGACGCGCGCCACGAGAGCTTCGTCGAGCTCGAGCGCATCGCGGCCGGCGTCGCCGCGCTGACCGTGCCGGCCCTCATGCTGTGGGGTCCGCGCGACCCGATCTTCGGCGACCGCTACCTCGACGACCTCGTCACGCGCCTGCCGCACGCCGACGTCCACCGGTTCGAGGGCGCCGGGCACATGATCGCCGAAGAACGGCCGGTCGCCGACGCGGTATTCGCCTGGCTCGGGGAACGCATCGGCGAGCGCATCGGAACGGATGCCGCTCCGTCGGCCGTGAACCCCGCGTCGCCCGCGGCCGCGGCCGGACCCTTCACCCCGATCTTCCGGGCCCTCCAGACTCGCGCCGACGACGACAGCACCGCCGTCATCGACATGACGCGGAGCGCCGCGGGCACCACCTCGAACTCGGCCACCGAGCCCCTCCGGGTCAGCTGGCGGCAGCTGAACACCCGCGTGCGTCAGATCGCCGCGGGCCTCTCGGCGATGGGCGTCCAGCGCGGCGACCGCGTGTCGATCCTCGTCCCACCCGGCCCGACCCTGTCGGCGATCGTCTACGCGTGCCTCCGGATCGGCGCGGTCGTCGTCGTCGCCGACGCCGGCCTCGGCGTGAAGGGACTCACCCGCGCCGTCCGCGGCGCCTGGCCCGACGTCATCATCGGCGAGCTTCCCGGCCTCACCGCCGCGCGCGTGCTCGGCTGGCCCGGGCTGCGGATCTCGGCCTCGCGTCTGCCGCGCCTCACCGCCGCGGCCCTCGGGGTCGCGACCTGCCTGGCCGACGTCGCCGCCCTGGGCGCGCACTCCGACCTGCCCGACGAGCCGGGCGCCGACGACCCCGCCGCGATCCTCTTCACCTCCGGATCGACCGGACCGGCGAAGGGCGTCGCGTACACGCACGGCCAGCTCGCGGCCCTCCGCGACGTGCTCGCCGCGCACTTCGGGGTCACCGCCGACACCGGCCTCGTCACCGGGTTCGCGCCGTTCGCGCTCCTCGGACCCGCCCTCGGCACGCGGTCGGCGACGCCCGACATGGACGTCTCGGCTCCCCGCACCCTCACCGCGGCATCCGTTGCGGCGGCTGTGCGCGCATCCGACGCGCGGATGGTGTTCCTCTCGCCCGCCGCGGTGCTGAACGTCGTCGCCACCGCCGGGTCGCTCACCGATGCCGATCGCGAGGCACTCGCGCGCGTCGACGCGTTCCTCTCCACCGGCGCCCCCGTCGGCGCGCCGCTGCTGACCTCGATCGGCGCGCTCATGCCGAACGCGACCGCGCACACCCCCTACGGCATGACCGAGTGCCTGCTGGTGACCGACGTCACGCTCGACGAGATCACGGCAGCCACGGATGCCGCTGACTCCGGCGTGCTCGTCGGCGCACCGATCGGGGCGAACCGCGTCCGGATCAGCGCCCTCGACGCCGACGGCCGCGCGACCGGGATCGCCAGCGAGGACCCGGGGGTCCTCGGCGAGGTGCTCATCAGCGCCGCGCACCTGAAGGACCACTACGACCGCCTGTGGCTGACCGACCGCGCAGCGGTCAGCGACGTGCCGGATGACGGCGGTCGCTGGCATCGCACCGGCGACATCGGGCACCTCGACGCGGCGGGACGCCTCTGGATCGAGGGGCGTCTGCCGCACGTCATCGTCACGGAAGACGGTCCCCTCGCGCCGGTCGGACCGGAGCAGCAGATCGAGCGGGTCGACGGCGTGCGCCGCGCGGCCGTCGTCGGCGTCGGGCCGCATCGGCTGCGTCAGGCCGTCACCGTCGTCGAGACCGTGCCCGCGGCATCCCGTCCCGGGCTCGCCGATCCCGCGCTGACCGAAGCGGTGCGCGCAGCGACCTCGACGCCGCTCGCCGCGGTGCTCGCCGTGCCGGCGCTGCCGACCGACATCCGTCACAACTCCAAGATCGACCGCACCCGCCTGTCGGAGTGGGCTGAGCGCGTGCTCGCCGGAGAGCGTCCGGTGGCGCCGTGATCGTCCTCGCCACGGGAACCTCGGGCTTCCTCGGCCGCGCCGTCGCCGCCGAGCTCGTCGCGCAGGGGCACGTGGTGCGGACGCTGCAGCGCCGCCCCTCGGGAGTCACCGGCGTCACGGACATCCTGGGCTCCGTCACCGATGCCGACGTACGCGACCGTGCCGTCGACGGGGCCGAGGGGGTCGTGCACCTTGCGGCGAAGGTGTCGCTCGCCGGGGACGAAGCCGAGTTCCGCGCGGTGAACGTCGACGCGACGGTCGGGCTGCTCGACGCCGCGCGGGCCGCGGGGGTCTCGCGGTTCGTGTACGTCTCGTCGCCGTCGGTCGCCCACGCCGGGTCGGCCCTCGCCGGGGTCGGGGCGGACCCCGCCTCGCCCGCCGACGCGCACGGAGCATACGCCCGCACGAAGGCCGAGGCCGAACTCATCGCGCTTGGCCGCGACAGCGCCGCGATGCCGATCACCGCGATCCGCCCGCACCTGGTGTGGGGGCCGGGCGACACCCAGCTCGTCGAGCGCATCATCGACCGCGCCCGCCGCGGGCGCCTGCCGCTCCTCAACGGCGGCACGGCGCTGATCGATTCGACGTACGTCGACAACGCCGCCACCGGCATCGTCGCCGCCCTTCACCGAGCGGATGCCGCACGCGGCCGCGCCTTCGTCCTCACCAACGGTGAACCCAGGCCCGTCGGCGACCTGCTCGCGGGCATGTGCCGCGCGGCCGGTGTGCGTCCGCCGCGCTGGAGCATCCCCGCGGCGGTCGGTCGCGGTGCGGGCTCGGTCATCGAGAGGCTGTGGGCGCTGCGTCCCGGCGAGGACGAGCCGCCGATGACCCGGTTCCTCGCCGAGCAGCTGTCGACCGCGCACTGGTTCGACCAGCGCGAGACCCGCGCCGCTCTCGACTGGGCGCCCACCGTGTCGATCGACGAGGGCCTCCGCCGCCTCGCCGCGCACTACGCCTGAGTCGCGGCATCCGTCCGGGCGTGTCGCCCGGTAAATCTCCGTGCGACTGCGCGGCGAACGCTGAGCCGAACTCCTCGAAACCGGCGCGTGCGCACGCGAAACCCCGGTCTGGGGCGCCCCGGCCACCACATTGGAGGAGTTCGGTACGCGCGGGTCGTGTCCCCGCCCGAGACGCGCCGCGCGGCGAGCGCGAACCGAACTCCTCAGAAATGACACCGAATCGCCCGAAATCACCCGCGGGCAGCAGCCGGACCCTTGGATCAGAGGAGTTACGTCCGCCCGGACGTCGGCACAGGCCCTCCGGTGGGCCGGTCAGAACGCGTAGCGGACGCGGCAGTACGGCAGTTTCGCGGCGATGAGCGCCTCGAGCTGCGCGACGGCGACGCTCTTGAGTCCGTAGCGATACCGGACGTTGACGGCGCCATTCTGCGAGAGCTTCGGTTCCTGGTTCTCGGGCGTCCAGAGAAGCTCCTCGGCCTTCGGGTGCCAGCCGAGGTTGACGTCGTGCAGCTGCTCGTTGTGGGTGAGGAAGATCACCTCGCACGCGAGCTGCGCCTTGGCGCGAGCGTGCAGGGAGGCGTCGAGCTCCTCGAAGAGCGCGGTCCACTCCTCGGCCCAGCCGGGGGTGAGGATCACGGGCGAGAAGTTGACGTGCACCTCGTAGCCCGCGTCGACGAAGTCGTTGATCGCGGCGATCCGCTCGCTCATCGGAGAGGTGCGGATGTCGGTGACCTTCGCCACGGCGTGCGGCATGAGCGAGAAGCGCACGCGGACCCGTCCCGCGGGGTCCCAGTCGAGGAGGTCGCGGTTCACGAACTTGGTCGCGAACGAGGCCTTCGCCGTCGGGGTCATGCGGAAGAGGTCGCACAGATCGCGGACGTTTTCGCTCAGCATCGCGTCGACGGAGCAGTCGCTGTTCTCACCGATGTCGTAGACCCAGGCTTCCGGGTCGCACTGGTTCGGCGTGGTCTTGGGACCCTGCTTGGCCACATGCCGTGCGACGTGCCGGGTGATCTGATCGATGTTCGCGAAGACGGTGACCGGGTTGCTGTAGCCCTTCCGCCGGGGCACGTAGCAATACGCGCACGCCATGGCGCAGCCGTTCGCCGTCGACGGCGCGATGAAGTCGGCGGAGCGACCGTTCGGACGAGTGACGACGCTCTTCTTCACGCCGAGGACGAGGGCTTCGGTCTTGATCCGCACCCATCGGGAGACATTGGTCTCATCGCCGTGGACTTCGGGGATCTGCCAGTGCGACGCGATCGGGACGACCTCCGCGTCCGGCCATCTGCCCACGACCTCCTGGCCGCGCGGCAACGCCCGTGCGGCATCCTCCGCATAGATGCGGGTGACGCGCATCAGCGGCGCGGTGGTCTCCGGCATCCGTCATGTCTACCTCGAACCCCCGACATCCGCGCCGCGACCCTCGATGGGCGAGTCACCCCGTACCGAACTCCTCAGATCCGGCCACCGCACCTGCAGAAAACACCGCCGCGCGCATTCAGCGCCCCGGATCTGAGGAGTTCGGTACGCGCGAGACCTGGGACGCTATGTCCGACGCGCCCACGAGCGCACAGAGGACCAGGGCCGTGCCGGATCAGCCCTCGTCGACGTCGACGATCCATCCCGCCCGCGCGCGGATCAACCTCACTGCGGGTGGGTCGTCCGCGTCGACGTCACCTTCCGGGCGGGCGGTGTCGGAATCGTCCTCGTCGGTCGGCACGCGCACAGCGGTGCGGGGTTGGAGCGCCGCGGTGCCGGGTACGTCGACGATCGTGGTCACGTAGCGCGAGGGCCGCGAGCCCGCGAAGACTCCCTCGCCGAGGCCGAGGCGATTCATCGGCCATTCTTCGCCCTCAGCGGGCACCGCAGCGTTCGGCGGGGCGCCGTGGCCCGGGCGGCGGAGGGATCGTCGCTCCTCGACATCGTGCACGACCGCGTGTATCCCGACGACGCGGCCGCGCACGCGATCGGCGAACTCCTCCTCGTGGTGCGATTCGAACGCGTCGATCGTCTTCGCGAGCTCCGGCCCCAGCAACTCGGTGACGAACGGTTCCGGCACGCGCGCGGAAATCCCGAATTCGATGTCGTCGCCGACCACGAAGGAATCACCGCAGCACTCCCACTCCCAGGTCGTCAGCCACACGCGGGTCATGCTCACCACGCTACCGAGGCGCGGGATCGGCGATCACCCCCGTACCGAACTCCTCGAATCCGCCACCGCACCTGTGGAAACCGCCGCGACACGCATTCAGCGCTCAGATCTGAGGAGTTCGGGACGCGCAGCCTCGACAGCCGCACCCACCACCACCGCCCAACACTTTTCGGCGCACCGAAAGATCCGTATGATTTCGGTGTGCCGAAAAGTGCCCGACGAGCCGCAGCCGGTGTGGCGACAGCCGTCGTCGCCGCGCTCGCCCTCGCGGGCTGCACCCCCGCGACCACCCCCACCCCACCCGCGGCCGACGACCGCCCCGTCGTCCTCACGACGTTCACCGTGCTGCAGGACATCGCCCAGAACGTCGCGGGCGAGCACCTCGTCGTGCAGTCGCTGACGAAGATCGGCGCCGAGATCCACGGCTACGAACCGACCCCCGGCGATGTGCGGCGCGCGCAGGACGCCGCCCTCATCATCGACAACGGACTCGGACTCGAGGCCTGGTTCGCCGCCTTCACGCGCGACCTCGACGTCCCGACCGTCGTCGCGAGCGAGGGCGTCGAGACCATCGCCATCGCGGGGGGCGAAGCCGCGGGCCGCGTGAACCCGCACGCGTGGATGTCGCCGCGCGCGACCGCGATCTACGTCGAGAACATCGCCGCCGCCTTCGCCGATCTCGATCCCGACAACGCCGCCGCTTACGCAGCGAACGCCGAGACGTACACCGCCGAACTCGACCGACTGGATGCCGAACTCGCCGCCGCGGTCGCCGCGATTCCGGCATCCGAGCGCGCACTTGTCACGTGCGAGGGGGCGTTCTCGTACCTCGCGCGCGACGCCGGGCTCGGCGAGGCCTACCTCTGGCCCGTCAACGCCGAGCAGCAGGCCACGCCGCGCAGCACCGGCGACGTCATCGAGTACGTCCGCGACCGCGACGTGCCCGCCGTCTTCTGCGAGTCGACCGTGTCGAACGAGGCGATGCTACGGGTGACCGAGGAGACGGATGCCGCGTACGGCGGCACCCTGTACGTCGACTCGTTGTCCGAACCCGACGGCCCCGTGCCGACCTACCTCGACCTCATGGGGCACGACATCGACGTCATCGCCGCCGGCCTCACCGGAGGGACCGGACGATGACCACAACCCCCGCGATCGAGGTCACCGACCTCTCCGTCGCCTACGGCGAGACCCCGGCGCTCGTCGACGTCGACGTGACGATCCCCTGGGGCACCGTCTGCGGCCTCGTCGGCATCAACGGCTCGGGCAAATCCACGCTGCTGAAGGCCGTGATGGGCGTCGTCCGGCCCGACACGGGCGGCATTCGCATCGATGGCGGCACCCCCGCCCGCGCCCGCCGTCGCGGCACGGTCGGCTATGTCCCGCAGGCCGAGGACGTCGACTGGGCGTTCCCGATCAGCGTCGGCGACGTCGTGATGATGGGGCGCTACGGGTTCCTCGGCCCCACCCGGCGCTCCCGCCGCGCCGATCGGGAGGCGGTCGCCCACGCTCTCGACCGCGTCGGACTCGGCGACCTCGCCGACCGGCAGATCGGGCGCCTCTCCGGCGGACAGCGCAAGCGCGCCTTCGTCGCCCGCGCCCTCGCGCAGGATGCCCGCATCCTCCTCCTCGACGAACCCTTCGCCGGCGTCGACACCCGCACGCAGCAGTCGCTGACGGCGCTCTTCCGCGACCTCGCCGCCGAGGGGAGGTCGGTCGTCGTCTCGACCCACGACCTCGCCGGGCTCGCCGACCTCTGCGACGAGGCGGTGCTCCTCGCGCGGCGCGTGATCGTCCACGGAAGCCCGGCCGAGGTGCTCCGTCCGGACAACCTCATCCGCGCCTTCGGCGTCGACGTCCTCGACCGCGACGGGGCGCGCACCGAAGGGGAGGACCCGCGATGACCCTGATCGACCTCCTCCTCGAGCCGCTGCAGTTCGTCTTCATGCAGCGGGCCTTCGCCGTCACCCTGATCGCGGCGGTGGTCTGCGGCATCCTGAGCTGCTGGCTCGTGCTCATCGGCTGGTCGCTGATGGGAGATGCCGTCGCCCACGCCGTGCTCCCCGGCGTCGTCATCGCCTACCTCGTCGGCACGCCGTTCGCGCTCGGGGCACTCGTGTTCGCACTCCTCGCCGTGCTCCTCATCGGCGGTGTGCGCGCGACCGGACGCGTGAAGGAGGATGCCGCGATCGGCGTCGTCTTCACGTCGCTGTTCGCGCTCGGCATCGTGCTGATCTCGGTCTTTCCGAGCCAGACCGACCTCAGCCACATCCTCTTCGGCAGCCTCCTCGGCGTCGGAACGGCGGAGCTCATCCAGGTCGCCATCCTTGGAGCACTGACGATGGCGGTCCTGCTGTTGAAGCGTCGCGACCTCGTCCTTTACGCCTTCGATCCCGCCCACGCCCGCACGATCGGCCTCAGCCCACGCGTGCTCGGCGCGGTGCTGCTGACGGCACTGGCGGTCACCGTCGTCGTGGCCCTGCAGGCGGTCGGGGTGATCCTCGTCGTCGCGCTGGTGATCACCCCGGGCGCGACGGCGTACCTCCTCACCGACCGGTTCGGACGCATGCTCTGGATCGCCCCGACCGTCGCTGCGGTGAGCGCCGTGGTCGGGATCTACCTCTCGTACTTCCTCGACGCCTCCCCCGGCGGCACGATCGTGCTCGTCCTCGGAGCCCTCTTCGCCCTCGCCTACCTCTTCTCGCCGCGCCACGGGCTCATCGGACGCGTGATCCGCCGACGCCGCCGCAGGCGGACAGCGCCGAACCGGCCCGCCCCGGCACCCCGGCTACCCTGAATACCGTGGCCTCCCCTGCCGTCGACGACTACCTGAAGACGATCTACCACCACACCGAGTGGCAGAACGATCCGATCACGCCTTCGCAGCTCGCGTCGGTGCTCGGCCTCGCCCCCTCCAGCGTCACCGAGATGGTGCGCAAGCTCGCCGCCCAGGGCCTCGTGTCGCACCGCCCCTACGGCCCGATCACCCTGACGGATGCCGGACGCCGCCGCGCGGCATCCATCATCCGCCGCCACCGGCTCATCGAGACGTGGCTCGTGCGCGAGTTCGGCTACGCGTGGGACGAGGTGCACGACGAGGCCGAAGTCCTCGAGCACGCCGTGAGCGACCGTCTGCTCGACGGCATCGACACCCTCCTCGGACACCCGCGGTTCGACCCCCACGGCGACGCGATCCCTGACGCGAACGGCGACGTCGACCGGGGCCCGTTCGTGCTGCTCGCCGAGGCGTCCCCGGGCCACACCGGTGAGGTGATCCGGGTCAGCGACCGCGATCCGGAGCTGCTGCGCGCCGTCGAAGCGGTCGGCATGCACGTCGGCACCCGTGCGACGGTGCAGGATGCCGCGCGCGTGCGGATCGGCGAGGCCGAGGTGGCGCTGCCCGAGGGCGCGGCATCCGGGATCTGGCTGAGCGCGTAGGTTCCGCGTTTCGGGGTCAGCGCCGCGCGGGCTCGCGCGTCGACCACAGCGCCCACGCCACCAGGACCGGCTGCAGGAAGAGCCGCGCGAATCGCTTCGCATCGGTGTCGAGGCCCGGCACCGAACGGCCGCTTCGCCAGTGATGGATGTTCCCGGGGAACACCGCGACGAAGAACACCGCGACGATCGTCCCCACCCGGCGGAGAGCGGATGCCGAGCCCCCGACCCGCGCTCGCGCGGCGGCGCCGGTGAGAGCGGCCGCGAGGCCGATCTCGACCGCTCCGGACCACAGGACGACCTGATCCTTCGAGAGCCCGGTGGCGCGGGGCACGGCATCCGGAACGGCCAGCCGGAATCCGCGACGCCCCCACGTGAAGTGCATCGCGCCGGCGACGGCGAGGACGACGACGAGCGCAGCCCGTGCGATCCGGCGCATCACGCGGCGCGCTCCGGGCCGTCGACACCGCCGGTCGCGTCGGACCCGTCGGTCACGGGATTCGCCGCGGCTGCCGCGGCCAGCGGCCACTGCACGCCGGTCGCCGCCTCGCCGAGATCCCACAGGCGCTGGGCGACCGCGGGGTCGCGCGTGATGCGCGAGGCCTTCTGCCGACGCGGCTCGCCGCGGGCGACCGTGCGCGGTCCCCAGAACTCACCGCCCTCGATGTCGGGATCGACGAGCGCGCGCACGAGCGACCAGGCGCCGTGCTCTTTGGACTGCGTGATCGGAGCCTGCAGGTTGTCGGCGAACCGCGTGAGGCGACGGGGGGCGTTGACCCCGACGATGCCGGGGGTGCGCCCGCTCGTGGAGTAGCCGGGGTGGGCGACGACGCTCGAGACGGGGACGCCGGCGGCGCGGAGACGTCGGTCGGCCTCGAAGCCGAGCGCGGTGCAGGCGACCTTCGACTGCACGTACGCCCGCCACGGTGAGTAATCGGTCGTGAGCTGCGGGTCGACCGGGTCGTACGGGGTGAGGGACGTCGACATGCTGCCGACCCACACCATGCGGCCACGGGCCTCGGCGAGGCGGACGAGCAGCTCACCGGCGAGGGCGAAATGCCCGAGGACGTTGGTGGCCAGAACGACCTCGTGACCGTCGACGGTCGCCTCGCGCGTCTTCGGCGGATGGACGATCCCGGCATTCAGCAGAAGCCCCGACAGCGGACCCCGACCGCGCACGCTGGCGGCGGCCGAGCGGATCGACCCGAGGTTGCTCGTGTCGAGGAGGAGCGTGTCGGCGCGCTCGGGATCGGCATCCGGAGTCCTGCGGCGGACCGCCGCCCGCGCCGCCGCGAGGCGGTTGGGATTGCGGCCCGTGAAGATCACGCGCGCGCCGGCGCGGAAGAGCTGCTCGCCGGCGAAGAAGCCGAGCCCGGCGTTCGCTCCGGTGATCAGATACGAGTGGGCAGAGAGGTCCGGCAGAGTGCGGGGGTCCCATTCGTCTCGCGCCACGCTCCGACCCTACGCCTCGAGGCCCGTAGGCTGAGCATCATGCGGACCCGCAGTGACATCGAATGCTGGCTCACCGACATGGACGGCGTGCTCGTCCATGAGAACACGCCCGTCCCCGGGGCATCCGAACTCCTGCAGACATGGCGGGATCAGGGCGTGCCGTTCCTGGTGCTGACGAACAACTCGATCTTCACGCCGCGCGATCTCTCGGCCCGGCTGCGGGCGTCGGGACTGGTCGTTCCGGAGCAGTCGATCTGGACCTCCGCCCTTGCGACAGCCGACTTCCTGCAGAGTCAGATGCCCGGCGGCACGGCGTTCGTCATCGGCGAGGCGGGGCTGACGACCGCCCTGCACGAGGCCGGGTTCATCATGACCGAGACCGATCCCGACTACGTCGTGGTCGGCGAGACGCGCAACTACTCGTTCGAGGCGATCACGAAGGCGATCCGGTTCATCCGCGGAGGCGCCCGGTTCATCGCGACGAACCCCGACGCGACCGGACCGTCGACCGAGGGCGTGCTGCCCGCGACCGGTGCGATCACGGCGCTCATCACCAAGGCGACGGGCATGGAGCCGTACGTCGTCGGCAAGCCGAACCCGATGATGTTCCGGTCGGCGCTGAACCGGATCGGCGCGCACTCCGAGACCACGGGCATGATCGGCGACCGGATGGACACCGACATCGTCGCCGGTATCGAGGCGGGACTGCACACGGTGCTGGTGCTCACGGGCATCAGCGACCCGGCCGAGATCGAGCGGTACCCCTTCCGTCCGGACGAGATCCTCGACTCCGTCGCCGACCTTCTCCCGCCCGAGCCGGTGGAGTCGGAGATGCCCGAGGGCATCTGACCCCGGGCGCCGCCCGCGCCCCCGGCGGGCCCGCGCCTCCGGGCCGGCACCCCCGGCGGGCCGAACTCCTCCGATCCGGGCCCGAAACCGCCCGAAACCCCGCCCGGCGGCCCCGAACCCGCCGAATCGCAGGAGTTACGCACACGCCGCCCCGCGCACCCGCCGCCCGGCGCCCCGACACGCGCACGGCGCGCATGGCCCGTATCGTTGCGGATGCCGCCGACCGAAGGAGACCGCAATGATGAACGAGCTGGAGCAGAACCTGCTGTTCGGCATCACCGGGGTGGCCATCCTCGGCACCCTGATGGTGTTCGTGTGGAGCTACATCCGCAATCGCGACAAGTAGGCCCCACCCGAACCCGAGCCGCTACTGCGGTGCGAGCCCCAGGTCGTCGAGGTCGATCGCCGCGACCCACTGCAGCCCGGCCTCCTCGACCGCGGCCTGAGCCCCGGTCTTGCGGTCGACGATGACGGCGACCGCGACCGGCTCGGCGCCCTCCCGACGCAAGACCTCGACGGCCTTCAGCGCCGACTGCCCGGTCGTGGAGGTGTCTTCGACGACGACGACGCGCTTGCCCGCGACATCCGCTCCTTCGATCTGACGTCCGCGCCCGTGGTCCTTCGGCTCCTTGCGCACGACGAAAGCGTCGAGCGGGGTGCCGGCGCGCACCGACTCGTGCAGCACCGCGTTGGCGATCGGGTCGGCGCCGAGGGTGAGTCCGCCGACCGCGACGACGCCGTCGATCTCACCGATGAGGTCGAGCATGATGCGGCCGATCGCGGGGGCGGCGCGGTGGTCGAGCGTGAGCCGGCGCATGTCGACGTAGTAGGTGGCCTTCTTGCCGCTGGAGAGGGTGAAGTCCCCGTGGAAGACCGCTTCGTCCGTGATCAGGGCGATGAGGTTCTGGCGATCGGCTTCGAGCTCGGGCGTGGAGGCGACGGTCACCCCTGCAGTCTACGAGGGCCGCCCGCCGGCGCTGTGCCCGCGCGCGCCTATTCTTGAATCCATGCGTCTGGCCACCTGGAACGTCAACTCCATCCGCGCCCGCGTCGACCGCACCGTCGACTTCGCCGTCCGCGAGAGCATCGACGTCCTGGCGATGCAGGAGATCAAGTGCAAGGTCGAGCAGTTCCCCTTCGAGA
This sequence comes from Microbacterium aurantiacum, assembly GCF_031625015.1. Taxonomy (NCBI): domain Bacteria; kingdom Bacillati; phylum Actinomycetota; class Actinomycetes; order Micrococcales; family Microbacteriaceae; genus Microbacterium; species Microbacterium aurantiacum. The sequence continues at coordinate 1,090,942 of NZ_JAHWXH010000001.1, read as the reverse complement.
AGTTCGAGGAGGCCGGCTACCACGTCGAGGCGCACGGATTCTCCCAGTGGAACGGCGTCGCGATCGCCAGCCGAGAGCCGCTCGAAGACGTCCGCACGTCTTTCCCGGGCATGCCCGGTTTCGCGAAGGGACATGAGGGACCGGATGCCCCGCAGGAGGCCCGGGCCATCGGCGCCCGCGTCGGCGGGGTCGACGTGTGGAGCCTCTACGTTCCCAACGGCCGCGCCCTCGAAGACCCGCACTTCACCTACAAGCTGCACTGGCTGAAGGCCCTCGAGGAGTTCACGCGCGACACCCTGACCGCTTCCCCCGCGACGCCCCTCGCCCTCGTCGGCGACTTCAACATCGCTCCGACGGATGCCGACAACGGCGACCCGACGATCGTCCCCGGGTTCTCCACGCATGTCTCGCCGGTCGAGCGGGAGGCGTTCGCCGCACTCGAGGCGGCGGGGCTCCGGGACGTCGTCCGACCGCTCGTTCCCGAGGGCTTCACGTACTGGGACTACAAGCAGCTCCGATTCCCCCGCAACCAGGGGCTCCGCATCGACTTCATCCTCGGGTCGGAGGCGTTCGCGGATGCCGTCACGGGCGCGTCGATCCACCGGAACGAGCGTAAGGGCGACGGGCCGAGCGACCACGTCCCGGTCGTCGTCGACCTCGATCTCGACGGTCCGGACGACGACGACCGCCCGATGATCTGGTGACCTGAGCCCGCGTCGGCCCGCGCTACTCCTCCGGCATCGGCGTGCACCCGTCGGGCGGGAGGTTGCCGGCGATCGTGAAGTCCTCGCAGTTCAGGAAGTAGGGGTGCAGAAGGCCCAGCACGAATGCGACGACCGCCACTCCGAGCACCACCACGGTGATCAGCCACTTCGTTCCCGCACTCATCTCATGGGCGAAGTCCGGCCAGACGATCCGCACCAGCACCCAGAGGGTGAAGGGGAGCCCGATCAGCACGGCGAGGAGCGCCGCGACGTCGATGAGCAGGATGAAGATGTCCTCCTCTTCGTCGTTGATGACGAACATGAGGATGATCAGCGCCGTCGGCAGCAGCAGGAGGAATGCCCGCAGCAGCCGCACACCCACGGGCCGCCGCTCGACGAGGACGAACACGAATGCCGCCGTCGAGGCCGCCCAGAGCGCCAGGATCTGCGTGTAGAAGATCTCACCCCACACTCCGACGGTGAACGCGGGCCACCAGACGACGAGTGACATGCCGACCATGACCACGCCGATCGGCACGTCCCGGCGACGTCGGTGGAGGGTGGCGGCATCCGTTTCGCTCACAGCCGCACCGTAGCAGTACCCGCCCTCAGCCTCGGAGCTGCGCCGCGAGATACCGGGCGGGTTTCAGCGACAGCCTCGGCTCGGCCGCCCGGAGCGCGTGGATGGCGCGCAACTCATCCGACGCCTCCACACCCGCGTCGGCGATGACATCACGCGCCCACTCCCTCGCCCGGACCACCGCTGACCCCGTGTCGTCGGGGAAGATCTCCGCCAACTCCCGTCGCGGATCCGCGCTGTCTCCCCACAGGAGTTTCTCGAACGATGCCATGGTGCTCCCTCCGGTGAACGATGCACCTCCAGCGTGCGTCACCCGCGCACCGCCCCGCATCCGTCTCACGGGGGATGTCCGCGTCCTTCCTCCCCCGTACCGTGGAGGGATGCCTGGACCCCTTCTCGAGCCGCCGATCGGGCGTGAGCCGGCAACCATCCGGGACGTGCGCGCGGACGCCCTGCTCGCCGCCGTGCTCCTGATCTCGGCGATCGTCAGCACGGCACTCAGCGCAGCATCCGGCATCTACGGCGTCGACCCGCCCGCGATGCAGTGGGTCCTGCTCTACGCCGCCGGCCTCACCGTTCCCCTCGCCCTCCGGCGCATGTACCCCGAGATCGTCGCGATCGTCATCGCCGTGGTGTTCTTCGTCGGGATCAGCGCCCGCATCCCCGAGGTCTACGTCGGCAACATCGCCATCTTCATCTCGATGTACACCGTCGGCGCGTGGGTGGACAACCGCCGCCGAGCCCTCCTCGTCCGCTCGGGGATCATCGTCGGGATGTTCGTCTGGCTGATGGTCACGACGTTCCAGTCCGCCATCGACCCGAGCGACGACGGGCTCTCGCGCGAGGGGATCCTCTCGCCCTGGCTGTCGTTCATGCTCATCCAGTTCCTCGTGAACATCGCGTTCTTCGGCGGCGCGTATTACATGGGCGATCGGGCATATGCCGCGGCGATGGAACGGCGAGTGCTCACCTTCCGCACTCTCGAGCTCGAGCGCGAGCGCGAGCGCACAGCCGCGCAGGCGGTCGCCCTCGATCGTGTCCGCATCGCTCGCGAGCTCCACGACGTCGTCGCCCACCACGTCTCCGCCATGGGGGTCCAGGCGGGCGCGGCGCGCGCCGTCCTTGATCGCGATCCGGATGCCGCACGCGGAGCCCTCCGCCAGGTGGAGGCCGAAGCCCGCGAGGCGCTGACCGAGCTCCGCCACCTCCTCGAAACGCTTCGCACCTCGGATGCCGACGCCGATGATCCGGGCGACACCCTCGACGGATCGATCCTCCGACTCGACGCGCTCGACGACCTCGTGGCGCACGCCGCGGCGCACGGGCTCCCCACCTCGATCGAGCGGATCGGCGCCCCCCGTCCTGTTCCCGAGACGGCCCAGGTGAACCTCTACCGCATCACGCAGGAGGCCCTCACGAACGCGCGGCGCCACAGCGGTCCCGGCGCGACCGCGGAGGTGCGCGTGCGGTACGGGCAGACGGATGTCGAGATCGAGGTGACCAGCACCGGTCGCGCGCCGGTCGAGGTGCGTCCGGGCCTCGGCCTGCTGGGCATGCGCGAGCGCGCCGCCGCCTCCGGAGGCACCCTCGAGGCGGGACCGCGCGCCCGCGGCGGTTTCCTCGTCCGGGCGCGCATCCCTCTTCCCGCGAGCACCGCACCGGAGACCGCTTCGGTCCCCGCCCTCACGACTGATTCCCGGGAGGTGACCTCATGACCGCGACCGCCGCGCCGCTGCGGGTCCTCCTCGTCGACGACCACGCCGTCGTCCGCACCGGCTTCCGCATGATCCTCGAAGCCGCCGGCATCGAGGTCGTGGGCGAAGCCGCCAACGGAGCGGATGCCGCGGCCTCGGCATCCGCTCTCCGCCCCGACGTCGTGTGCATGGACGTGCAGATGCCCGGCGTCGACGGGATCGAGGGCACCCGCCGGATCGTCGCCGACGAGACCCTCGACACCGCGGTCGTGATCGTGACGACCTTTGATCGCGACGACTACCTCTTCCAGGCCCTGCAGGCGGGGGCGAGCGGGTTCCTCCTGAAGAACGCCGATCCGGACGACCTCGTCACCGCCGTCCGCGTCGCCGCCGCCGGCGACGCGCTGCTCGCGCCCGAGGTGACCCGTCGCGTGATCGCGCGCTTCGCCCCGAACACGGCCCCCGCCGCGATGTCCGCGAACGCGGCCCCCGCGAACCCCGCAGGCCTCGGGAGGGCGCCGTCCGGCGCACCCGCGCCGAGCGCCGCCCCGGCCGTCATCCCCGACCTCACCGAGCGCGAGCGGGAAGTGCTCGCGCTCGTCGGTCAGGCGCTCAGCAACGCCGAGATCGCCCAGCGCCTCTACATCGGCGAGGCGACGGTGAAGACCCACGTCTCCAACGTGCTGCAGAAGCTCGGGGCGCGCGACCGGGTCGCCGCGGTGGTCTACGCCCACCGGCACGGACTGGTCTGACGCGCCCCGAGCCGCTCGAGGATCCGGGGGGGATCCGTCGGCGTCACGCCGAGGCGGGGACGCGGGCGTAGCGGTCGACGAGGGCACCGAAGGCCTCGAGGTACGACACGAGGAACTCCGCCGTCTGGTCGTTGGTGACCTCGCCGGCATCCGTGAACAGACCCGGCGTGGTCTGCACGTACCCCTCGGGCTGACCGAGGGTCGGGGCGTTGTAGTGGCTGAGGATCGCCTTCAGGTGCTGCTGCGCGGCGGCGGTGGCGATACCGCCCTGCGAGGTGCCGATGACGGCGGTGGGCTTGCCGTCGAACGAGCCCTGACCCCACGGACGCGCGGCCCAGTCCAGCGCGTTCTTCAGCACGCCCGGGATCGAGCGGCTGTACTCGGGCGTGACGATGATCACACCGTCGACCTCGTCGATGGCGTTCTTGAACTCGGTCGCCACGGCCGGGTAGTCGGCGTCGTGGTCGGGCGAGTAGAACGGCAGGTCCTTGATCGGGATCTCCACCAGCGTCGTGCCGGCGGGCGCGAGACGCTCGAGCGCCTTGGCGAGGCGCCGGTTGATGGAGGTCGACGAGATGCTGCCGACGATGTAGCCGATGGTGCGGTCGCTCATGGATACTCCTTGCTCGGAAAACGAACGACGTCCACGGCGGAGACCACCGTGGACGTTCCACGAGGCTCGAACCACCCCTCCCCCGCGTCTATTCCCGTGAATGAAGCCCTCTCCCCTCCCCGGGGGATGTCGGATCTCCCCCGCCGGGCGGAGGTGCCCGGAGGCCGCCCTCCCTAGCGTGGAGTCATGCTCGCCGAACCCGGCGGAGCGCGAGTCTCAGGAGGAGAAGATGCTGCAGCTATCGGGCGTCACCAAGAACTACGGCAGTCGCCGGGTGCTGGACGACGTGTCCTTCACTGTCAAGCCCGGTCGACTCACCGGCTTCGTCGGCGGCAACGGCGCGGGGAAGACCACGACGATGCGCATCGTGCTCGGCGTCCTCGGCAAGGACGGCGGGTCCGTCACCCTCGAGGGGGCCGACGTCACCGCCGCCGACCGCCGCCGCTTCGGCTACATGCCCGAAGAGCGCGGGCTCTACCCGAAGATGAAGGTGCTCGAGCACATCGTCTACCTCGCGCGGCTGCACGGCTTCACGAAGACGGATGCCGAGGCACGCGGCCGCGCCCTGCTCGAGCAGCTCGGACTCGGCGAGCGCCTCGGCGACAACGTCGAGACCCTGTCGCTCGGAAATCAGCAGCGTGCGCAGATCGCCGCGGCTCTCGTCCACGACCCCGAGGTGCTGATCCTGGACGAGCCGTTCTCGGGCCTCGACCCGCTCGCGGTCGACGTCGTCGCCGGGGTCCTGCAGGACCGCGCGGCGCAGGGGACCGCCGTGCTCTTCTCGTCCCACCAGCTCGACGTGGTCGAGCGCCTGTGCGACGAGCTCGTCATCATCGCCGGCGGAACGATCCGCGCGGCCGGCGAGCGCGAGGCGCTCCGCGCCCAGCACGCGAACCGCCGCTTCGAGCTCGTCTCCGCGGGCGACGCGGGGTGGCTCCGCGACCAGCCCGGCATCGAGGTCCTCGACTTCGACGGCGGCTACGCCGTCTTCGACGCCGACAGCGACGACGCCGCGCAGCGGGTGCTGCGCGACGCCCTCTCCCGCGGCGATGTCGCGAGCTTCGCGCCGCAGCATCCGTCCCTCGCCCAGATCTTCAAGGAGGTCATCCGATGAGCACCGCCACCCCCGCAGCGCCGTCCACCGCTCAGAGCGTGTGGCTGGTCGCCGAACGCGAGATCGGCTCGAAGCTGCGCAGCAAGGCCTTCGTCATCTCGTCGGCGATCCTCATGCTCGTCTCGCTCGCCGGTGTCATCTGGGCCGGCTTCGCCGCCGGGTCTTCGAGCGAGACCCCCGTCGCCGTCACCTCCGATTCGGCGCGCTACGTCGAGCAGGTGCCGAACCTCGAGCTCACTCAGGTCTCGTCGCGCGGCGAGGCCGAAGAGCTCGTCCGCGCCGGGGACGTCGACGTGGCGATCCTCGCCGACCCGGCATCCCCCGTCGGATTCTCGGTGCTCGGTGACGAGAGCGTCTCGTCGACCCTGCTGATGCAGTTCGCGCAGGTGCCGACGGTGGAGCTGCTGCAGCCGCAGGACGGCGTCGCCGCCCTCGGGTTCATCGCCGCGATCGGATTCGGTGTGGTCTTCCTCTTCGCCGCGTCGATGTTCGGCGGCACGATCGCCCAGAGCGTCGTGGAGGAGAAGCAGACCCGCGTGGTGGAGCTCCTCATCTCCGCCGTCCCGGTGCGGGCGTTGCTGGCCGGAAAGGTGATCGGCAACACGATCCTCGCGATGGGGCAGATCTTCGTCCTCGCCGCGATCGCGGTGGTCGGGCTCACGGTGACCGGGCAGACCGCACTGCTCCAGGGGCTCGGGGCGCCGATCGCCTGGTTCGGGGTGTTCTTCCTCTTCGGGTTCGTGCTGCTGGCATCCCTCTTCGCCGCCGCGGCGTCGATGGTGTCGCGGCAGGAGGACATCGGGTCGACCACGACGCCGCTCACCATGCTCGTGATGGCGCCGTACTTCCTGGTGATCTTCTTCTTCGACAACCCGCTGGTGCTGGGGATCATGTCGTACGTGCCGTTCTCGGCACCGGTCGGCATGCCGATGCGGATCTTCCTCGGCGACACCCAGTGGTGGGAGCCGCTGCTGTCGCTGGCGATCCTCGTCGTGACCTGCATCGCAGCGATCGTGGTCGGCGCGAAGATCTACCAGAACTCCCTCCTCCGGATGGGCGCGCGCGTGAAGCTCCGCGAGGCGCTCTCCCGGTAACCCGGGTCGGCGCCGCCGCCGCGGCGGGCCGAACTCCTCCTGTGGGGGCCGATTCTGCACAGAATCGGCCCCCACAGCCGTTCTCCGCGCGGATCTGAGGAGTTCGGTACGGGGCCGGCCGCGCACCCGGGGCGTAGCAGGCCTGACGGATGACGCAAGGCCCGCGCGCGCGGCGGGGGTGACGGCTTATCGTGAAGCATGACCGCACGCATCCTGTCGATCGGCACCGCGACTCCGCCGACGACGATCCGCCAGGAGCAGATCCGCGACTTCTTCGCCGCGCAGCCGAGCGCCGACCGGCTGACACAGCGCCTCATCCGCGCGACCTTCGACGCCGCGCAGATCGACCACCGTTTCACGGTCATCCCGGAGCTCGGCGAGCCCGGGGCATCCGGGCTCTTCGTCGACGAACACGGGGTGCTCCGCGCCCCCGGCACGGCGCTCCGCAATGCCGAGTACATCCGCCACGCGCCCGACCTCTCGCGCCGGGCCGCCGAGGCCGCCCTCGCGGAGGCGGGCGTCTCCGCCTCCGACGTCACCAACGTGATCACGGTCTCGTGCACCGGATGCTTCGCCCCCGGCCCCGACTTCCGTCTCGTCCGCGATCTCGGTCTCGCCGTGTCCACCGAGCGCTACCACCTGGGGTTCATCGGGTGCGCCGCGGCGTTCCCCGCCCTTCGCGCGGCCGAGCGGTTCTGCGCCGCGCGGCCCGACGCCGTCGTCCTGGTGGTGTGCACCGAGCTGTGCAGCCTGCACGTGCGCCCGAACACCACGCCCGACCAGATCGTGTCGTCGTCGGTGTTCGGCGACGGGTCGGCGGTGGCGGTCATCACGGCGGCTGCCGGCGACCGACCGGGCCTCGACCTCGACCGCTTCGCCACCACCCTCACCGACGAGGGCGAGAGCGACATGGCCTGGACGATCGGCGACGACGGATTCGAGATGATCCTCACCGCCGAGGTCCCGCGCATCATCGGCCGCGAGATCCGCGGCGCCGTCGACGCGTTCCTCGGCGACGCGCACCCCGATGCGTGGGCCGTGCACCCCGGCGGTCGGAGCATCCTCGATCGCGTCGAGAGCGGTCTCGAGCTCGACCCGTCCGCCCTCGCCGCGTCCCGCGACATCCTGCGGCGATACGGCAACATGTCCAGCGCCACGGTGATGTTCATCCTCCGTGCGCTCCTGCACGACCCCGATCTGCCGACGGATGCCGTCATCGCCGGTCTCGCGTTCGGCCCGGGCCTCTCCGTCGAGTCGGCCCTGCTGACGGTCCGCGGGGCCCGACCCGCGAACGCACCCGACGATCTCGACACCGCAGCGCGCGCGTTGACGGCGACGGCATGAGTCTCACCGCGCGCGCTACCGCCCTCCGCGAGCTGATGGACGATCCCGACTGCGATCCGGAGCGCCTGCGCGCGACGCTCCGCCGCTTCGACACGGTCAACCGGCTCGTCTCGGGGTGGGGCGGGGTTTACACCCGGCGCATCCGACCGTTCCTCGCCGGACTCGGCCGCCCCGCGCGCGTCCTGGACCTCGGATGCGGTGGCGGCGACGTCGTCGTGCGCCTCGCCCGGATGGCCGCCCGCGACGGGATCCCGGCCGGATGGGTCGGCGCCGACCCCGACGCGCGCGCGATCGAGGTCGCCGCCGCACGCGACGCCCCCGGGACCGTCCGTTTCACCCGCGCGGACAGCACCGCCCTCCTCGCCGCGGGCGAGCGCTTCGACCTCGTGGTGTCGAATCACGTGCTCCACCACCTCGACACCGCAGCCCTCGTTTCCTTCACCGCCGACTCGCGCGCCCTGGCCACGGGCCTCGTCCTCCACGGCGACATCGCCCGGAGCCGCCTGGCGTACGCCCTGTACGCCGTCGGCATCACCCCGCTCCAGCGCGGGACGTTCCTCCGCACCGACGGTCTCCGCTCGATCCGCCGCAGCCACACGCCCGCCGAGCTCCAGCGCGTCCTGGACGCCGAGAGCCCGCGGACGTGGCGCGTCGCCACCCCGGCACCGTTCCGCCTCCTCGCCGAGAGCCGGCCGGGATTCGAAACGGCTCACCGAGCCGAAGGGGGATCCAGTGACTGACGTGCTGATCGTGGGCGCCGGACCCGTGGGGATGCTGCTCGCGGGCCTCCTCTCGCGGGAAGGTGTGGACGTCGAGATCTACGAGCGTCGCCCGGCGGCCGGCGACGGAACCCGGGCGATCGGGCTCCACGCGCCCGCCCTCGCCGCCCTGGAGACCTCGGGGCTGACGGACGAGCTCCTCGCCTCCGCCGCACGCGTCGATCGCGGAGAGGCGCGCGCGGGCGCCGACCTGCTCGGTACGGTCCGCTTCGACCGGCTCCGCACGCGCTTCCCGTTCGTCGCGACCCTCCCGCAGGCCGAGACCGAGCGGATCCTGGCCGCCCGCGCCCCCGAACCGCTCCGCGGTGCCCACGTGATGGCGCTCGATCCGCGCGGCGACCACGTGCGCGTGCGCGCCGGCGTCGGCGGGCGCCCCACCGAGCTCGCCGCCCCGATCGTCGTGGTCGCGTCGGGGGCGTGGGGACGCGACCTCGTCTACCGTTCCGACGCCCTCGCGCGCCATGAGTACCCGGACCGCTACCTGATGACGGATGCCGCAGCCCCCGCCGACGACGACCCCACCACCGCGCGGGTGCACCTCGACCGCGACGGCGTGATGGAGTCGTTCCCCCTGCCGGGGGGCATCCGCCGGTATGTGGCGTGGGATCGGAACGCCCCCGACGCCGTCGAGGCCGACGCCCCGGAAGACACCGACACCGACCGTGCGCAGCGGCTCCGTGATGCCGTCGCGCGTCGCGGCGAGCCGGACGCCGCGGCGGAGATCACCACCGCGACCGCGTTCGGCGTGCGCCGCGTCATCGCTCCGGCGCTCCGCCGCGGACGCCTCCTCGTCGTCGGCGACGCCGCGCACGAGGTGAGTCCGATCGGCGGTCAGGGCATGAACCTGGGGCTTCTGGACGCCGCGACCCTCGCGCCGCTCCTGACGTCCTGGGTGCGCTCCGGCGCGGCGCCCGAGGCGGCTCTCGCCCGATGGGAACAGCGCCGCGTCGCCTCCGCACGGCACGCCGCGCGCCTCGCCGCGCTCAACACCGCACTCGGACGCCCGCTCGGTCCACGCGCCGATGCGCTCCGCCGCGCGGCTGTGCGCACCATGCTCGGGCCCGCGGCCGGCCAGACCTTCGCCCGCGCGTACGCGATGGGCTTCGACCGCGACGCCTGAGCCCTCGGCGCCTGAGCCCGCTCAGCCGGTGACGACGAGCTGCACGGCGAGGAGGAGGGCTGCGAGCATCGTGAGGCGGAACAGAACCCGGTGCGGGCTCCGCGTGAGCGCGAGCACGACCGCGGCGACGGCGACGACGGCCACCGCAGCGAAGAACGCCCACGCCACGACGGGGATGACCGGCGCGGCCCCGGCGATGACCGGGCCGACGAGCACCGCGGTGGCCCCGACGAGGATGCCGAGCGCGGCGAGGACCGTCGACACACGCGCCCCGAGCCGGTGGGGAAGCCCACGGATGCCCGTGCGCGCGTCGTCCTCGAGGTCGGGGAGCACGTTCGTGAGGTGCACGGCCGCGCCCAGGGCCGCACCGGCGGTGCTCACCCAGACGGGGGCGAGCGTGCCGCCCGGCGCCGACAGCGTCGCGAACGACGGGAAGAGCCCGAAGCTCACGACGAAGGGGACGAGCGAGAACGGTGTCGCCTTGAGCCTGGCGTTGTACGCCCATGCCGAGGCGAGCGCCACGGCGTGAGCGGCGAGCATGCCCGCGCCGAGCGGCACCGACAGCGCCAGCGCCAGCCCCAGCGCGATGAACGCCGCCGTCCACGCAGCCCGCTCGGAGACCTCCCCCGTCGCGATCGGCTTGTCGGCGCGTCCGACCGCGCGGTCGCGCGCCGCGTCGATCGCGTCGTTGGAGATGCCGACCGACACCTGACCGGCGAACACGGCGACACCGAGCAAGGCGAGGCGCCCGGCATCCACTCCTGCCGCCACACCGAGCGCGACGGCGAGCACCGTGACGACGAGGGTCGGCCCGGGATGGGTGGAGCCCCAGAGCCCGCGCACCAGCATGTGTCGACCGTACCGTCGGCGGCCGCCCGTCGCGCCCGTCGCGCCTGACGGCTCAGTCCTCGAGCAGCTCCGCCTCGATCACGTCGTCGTCCGCGTCCACCGACGTGCCCCCGCCGGGCGGAACCGCCGGGCCGTCGCTGGAGAGCGCGAGCTGCGCCCCCGACGCGTCGACGTCCACCCGCACGAGGTCGCCGTCGCGGACTCCGCCGGACAGCAACGCCATCGCGAGGCGGTCCTGGATCTCGGACTGGATGAGGCGACGGAGCGGCCGAGCCCCGAACACCGGGTCGTACCCGCGCTCGGCGAGCCAGGCCCGCGCGTCCGGAGTGACAGCGAGCGTCAGGCGCCGATCCTTGAGGCGCCGCTGCAGGGCATCGACGGTGAGCTCGACGATCTGCGAGAGGTCGTCCTCGGTGAGCGCCTGGAAGATCACGATGTCATCGAGACGGTTGACGAACTCGGGCTTGAAGGCCTGGCGGACGAGCGCCTGCACCTGGTCGCGCTTGACGTCCATCGACAGCGTCGGGTCGATGAGGATCGGCGAGCCGAGGTTGGAGGTCAGGATCAGGATGACGTTCTTGAAGTCGACCGTCCGACCCTGCCCGTCGGTGAGGCGCCCGTCGTCCATGACCTGCAGGAGCACGTCGAAGACCTCGGGGTGGGCCTTCTCGACCTCGTCCAGCAGCACGACCGAGTACGGCCGCCGCCGCACGGCCTCGGTGAGCTGACCGCCCTGCTCGTAGCCGATGTATCCGGGAGGGGCTCCGACCAGGCGCGAGACGGAGTGCTTCTCGCCATACTCCGACATGTCGATGCGGACCATGGCGTGCTCGTCGTCGAAGAGGAACTCCGCGAGCGCCTTCGCCAGCTCCGTCTTGCCGACACCGGTGGGGCCGAGGAAGAGGAACGAACCGGTGGGACGGTTCGGGTCGCTGATGCCCGCGCGCGAGCGACGGACGGCATCCGACACCGCCTTCACGGCCTCCTTCTGGCCGATCAGGCGCTTGCCGAGCTCGGCCTCGAGGTGGAGCAGGCGCTCGGTCTCGCCCTGGAGCAGCCGGCCGACCGGAATGCCGGTCCACGCGGCGATCACGGCGGCGATGTCCTCGTCGGTGACCTGGTCGTTGACCATGCGCTCGCCGGTCGGCTCCTCGCGCTCGGCGATGACGAGCTGACGCTCGAGCGCCGGGATCTCGGCGTACAGCAGCCGCGACGCCTTCTCGAGGTTGCCCTCGCGCTGGGCGCGCTCGGCCTCCATGCGGGCAGCGTCGAGCTGGGTCTTCAGGTCGCCGACGCGGTTGAGCGACGCACGCTCGCGCTCCCAGCGCGCCTGCAGCTCGTCGAGGCGCTGCTGCTCGGACGCCAGGGTCTCGCGCAGGGTCGCGAGGCGCTCCTTGGAGGCGTCGTCCTTCTCCTTCTTCAGCGCGAGCTGCTCGAGCTTGAGGCGATCGACGTGGCGGCGGAGCTCGTCAATCTCGAGCGGCGCCGAGTCGATCTCCATCCGCAGGCGCGAGGCGGCTTCGTCGATGAGGTCGATGGCCTTGTCCGGCAGCTGACGGCTGGGGATGTAGCGGTGCGAGAGGGATGCCGCGGCCACGAGGGCGGCGTCCGCGATGGCGACCTTGTGGTGCGCCTCGTAGCGCTCCTTGAGCCCGCGCAGGATCGCCACGGTGTCCTCGACACTCGGCTCGCCGACGTAGACCTGCTGGAAGCGACGCTCGAGGGCGGCATCCTTCTCGATGAACTCGCGGTACTCGTTGAGGGTCGTCGCCCCGATGAGGCGCAGCTCGCCGCGGGCGAGCATCGGCTTCAGCATGTTGGATGCCGCGACCGACCCTTCCCCGCCGCCGGCGCCCATGAGCACGTGCAGCTCGTCGATGAAGGTGATGATCTTTCCGTCGGACTCGGTGATCTCCTTGAGGACGCTCTTCAGGCGCTCCTCGAACTGGCCGCGATACATCGCGCCGGCGACGAGCGCCGAGATGTCGAGCGTGACCAGCTCTTTGTCCTTGAGCGACTCGGCGACGTCACCCGCGACGATGCGCTGGGCGAGGCCCTCGACGACGGCGGTCTTGCCGACGCCGGGTTCGCCGATGAGGACGGGGTTGTTCTTCGTGCGGCGGGTGAGCACCTGGCTGACCCGTCGGATCTCGCTGTCCCGGCCGATGACGGGGTCGAGCTTGCCCGCGCGTGCGCGGTCGGTGAGGTTGATCCCGAACTGCTCGAGGGCGCTCTGCGCCTCCTCCTGCCCAGGCATCTGCGTGGCGTTCATGTCTTCTCCTGAAATCTCTGCCGACTCAAAGTTGAGTCGCGCTGGCTCAACTTTAGCACCGCGCGTGAGTGGGCGCCAGACCCCGCCGACGTTCCCCCGGCGTCCCGCCCGTGTTCACGCACCCGCCCCACACCGTTCATCCGATCCCGGGAGCGTCGGAAGGCGCCCTCCCGAGGCGCACGATGAAGGAGCCCCATGTCTTCCCCCCGCCCCCGCAGAGCGATCGCCGCCCTCGCCGCCGCGCTCTCCCTGCTCGCCGCCCCGCTCGTCGCCGCCGCCCCCGCGGCGGCCGCCGACACCCCGACCGTCCGCATCACCGAGGTGTTCCAGGACAACGACGCGATCGCCGACTCGGTCGAGCTGTACAACTCCGGCGCAGCGCCGGTCGATCTCTCGGGCTGGCGCCTGAAGGACGACAACGACACACGGACGCTCGCAATCGCCGCCGGAACCGTCCTCGCCCCGGGCGCCTACCTTCACGTCACCGTCGACGACGACTCCGAGGCCGGGTTCGGACTCGGCCGGGCCGACGAGATCCGCGTCTTCCTCGCCGACGGCACGACCCTCGTCGACCGCTTCGCGTGGACCGATCACGCCTCGACGTCCTACGGCCTGTGCGGAGACACCTTCGTCGTGATGCCGGTCAGCACGCCCGGCGCCGAGAACGTCTGCGCCCCGCCCGTGGCGGGCAACGTGGTCCTCAACGAGATCGCCCCCGCGGGATGGGTCGAGCTCACCTCGATCGGCACTCTTGCCGTGGATCTGTCCGGCGCGACCCTCGCCGACGCCTCCGGCGCGACGCTGGCCACCGTCCCCGCCGGCACGACACTGGAGCCTGCCGCATTCCTGAGGGTGCCCGCCGAGGGCGCGATCGACCTCTCCGGAGGCACCGTGCGCCTGCTCGACGGAACGGTCGAGGCCGACTCCCACACCTTCACCGGGACGGCCGTCGTCGGCCGTTGCCCGGACGGCGTCGGCTTCTTCGAACCCGTCCGCGCCGCGACCGCGGCCGCCGCGAACGACTGCACCGCTCCCGAGCTCCCGGCGATCGTCGTGAACGAGGTCGAGACCAACAACGGCGTTCCCGGCGACTGGATCGAGTTCGTCAACATCGGCGAGACGGATGTCGATCTCTCGGGCTTCGTCGTCCGCGACAGCGACGACAGCCACGTCGCGGTGATCCCCGACGACTCCGTGATCCCCGCCGGCGGCTTCTGGGTCGCGGAGGAGAGCTTCCTCGGCTACGGCCTGGGGGTCAACGACTCCGCCCGTCTGTATCTCCCGGGCGGCTTCACGCTCGTCGACGAATACGTGTGGACGGCGGTGCCCGGCGGCACGCACGCCCCGACGACGTTCGGCCGCTGCCCCGACGGCACCGGCGACTGGACCGTGACGACCACCCCCACCAAGGGCGCCTCGAACGACTGCGCCCCGCCCGTGCGGCTGAACGAAATCGAGAGCTCCGGAGACGCGGCGGGGGACTGGGTCGAACTGGTCAACCTCGGCGTCTCTCCGATCGACATCTCGGGCTACACACTCACCGACACCAGCACCAATGGCCCTCTGACGATCCCGACCGGCACGACGCTCGGCGCGGGCGCCTACCTCCAGGTGGTCGTCGAGCAGGCGTTCGGACTTGGCGCGAACGACGCGGTGACCCTCGCGGACGCGTCCGGCGCCCAGCTGGACACCACCGCGTGGACCGCGCACGCCGCCGTCACCTGGGCACGCTGCCCGGACGGCACCGGCGCCTTCGCGCAGAGCGAGGTCGCGACGCCCGGGGCCGTCAACGCGTGCGCCGGCGACGTGGTGACCGAGGCCTGGCCGGGCGCGGCGACGGTGACCGTCTCCGACCCCGCCGATCTGTTCACCTCCGACATGTCGGGGCTGGCGTTCTCCGCGGACGGCGACACGCTCTGGGCCGTCGACAACGGAGGCGGCATCCTGCACCGACTCGTCCGCGAGGGTGCGCAGTGGACGCCCGCGCCGGGCTGGACCGGGGGCGCGACCCTGCGCTACCCGGATGGCACGGGCACCGTGGATGCCGAGGGTGTCGCCGTCGTCGGCGCGGAGGCGTTCGTCGCGTCCGAGCGCAACAACGCCGCGAGCGGTGTGAGTCGCCCGTCGATCCTGCGCTACACGCCGGGAACGACGGCCGGAGAACTCACCGCGACCGGCGAATGGAACCTGGTCGCCGACCTGCCGACGGTGGGCGCGAACGCGGGGCTCGAGGGCATCGCATGGATTCCGGATGCCGTGCTCGTTGCCGGGGGATTCACCGATGAGATTACGGGTGCCGCCTACGACCCGGCCTTGTACCCCGGACACGGAGACGGCCTGTTCTTCGTCGGGTTGGAGGCGAACGGCACCGTGTACGCCTACGCCCTGGATCTCGCGGGGGACGGCTTCACGCGCGTGGCCACCGTCGACAGCGGGTTCCCCGCCGTCATGGAACTCGAGTACGACGCGGCTTCCGGTGCCCTCTGGGCGCTGTGCGACGACACGTGCGACGGTCGCAGCGCGGTGCTCGAGCTGACCCCGCTGGAGGACGGCGCCACGCAGACCGCGTTCACGGTGACGCGGGTGCAGGACCGCCCGGCGGACATGCCGAACCTCAACAACGAGGGGTTCGCGCTCTCCCCGGTCTGCGCGGACGGCTTCCGCACCGCGGTGTGGGCGGACGACGGCGACACCGGCGGCCACTCCCTGCGCGACGGGTCGGTCGCGTGCACGGATGCCGGCGAGGAACCGACGCCGACGCCGACCCCGGGTGACGGCGGCGTCACGCCGACGCCGAGCCCCTCGGCCGGCGCGGGTGGATCCGGCACCACCGGATCGGACCCGGCGCTCGCCGTGACCGGTTCGGAGGCACCGGCGGGCCTCCTCGCCCTCGGCGTGCTCCTGTCGATCGCCGGCCTGGCTGCGGCCGTCGTCGCCCGTCGCACGCGCGCGTCGCGCGAGGTCTGATCAGACCGCGACATCCTCCCGCTGCTTCGCCTGCGTCGACCCGTCGACGCAGGCGAAGCGCATTCTGTACGCGGTCGGGGTTGTGCCGAGCGTGCGGGCGAAGTTCTGCCGCAGCACCGCGGCCGAGCCGAAGCCGCACTCGTCGGCGATGCGGTCCAGGCCCCAATCGGTGCGCTCGAGCAGTCGCTGCGCGTGGAGGATCCGCTGCCGCCCGAGCCACGCCGCCGGCGTCGCACCGAAATCGGCCTTGAACCGGCGAGCGAACGTGCGGGCCGACATGTGGGCACGCGCCGCGAGCTGGTCGACCGACAGGTCTCGGTCGAGGTTCTCCACCATCCAGTCCGCGACGGGTGCGAGCGAGTGCGAGGCGGCGACGGGCAGCGGGTGGGCGATGAACTGCGCCTGTCCGCCGTCACGCTGGGGCGGCACGACCATGCGGCGCGCGATCTGGTTCGTCGCCTCCGGGCCGAGCTCCTGGCGGAGGAGGTGCAGGCACGCGTCGAGCCCGGCCGCGGTTCCCGCGCTGGTGATGACGCGCCCGTCCTGCACGTAGAGCACGTCGGGGTCGACGGAGATCGCGGGGTACATCTCCGCCATCGTGGCGGCGTACCTCCAGTGCGTCGTCGCCCGGCGCCCGTCCAGCACGCCGGACGCCGCGAGCACGAACGACCCGCTGCAGACGCTCAGCACCCACGCGTCGCGGTCGACCGCGCGCTGGATCACCGCGGCGATGCGCGGGTCGATCGCACCCCAGCTCGCGCGGGGCACCGGCGTGACGACGACGAGATCGGCCTCGTCGGCGAAGGAGAGGTCGTGCTCGACCGTGATCGAGAACGACATGTTGCTGCGGATGAGGCCCGGTTCGGCGGCGACGATGCGGAAGTCGAAGTTCGGGATGCCGTCGTCCGAGCGGTCGAGGCCGAACGCCTCGCAGGCCAGGCCGAACTCGAACGGCGCGAATCCGTCTTGGACGATGACGGCGACGGTCTCCATGACGCTCCTCGCGACTCGGTGGCAGTTTTCGTGCGACAGAGCTTCATCCTGCCACCCCGCGCGCCCGATCGACACCCGGGAAGGGCTATAGGCGGCTGGGCCGGGAGATGTCGGATCGCGACGTGACGGTGTCGCCGGAGAGCCAGCGGAGCCACAGCGACCCCGGATCGCCCTCCAGCACGAGGGCGCGGACGGCGAGGGTGAGCGGGATGGAAAGGATGGCCCCGAGCGGTCCGATGATGAACGTCCAGAAGATCACGGAGAAGAAGCTCAGGGTCAGGCTGAGGCTCACCGCGTCGCTGACGAACTTCGGCTGGATCAGCACCTGCAGCGTGACGTTGACGACGCAGTAGATCGCCACGACGGCGAGGGCGAGCGGCCACCCGCCGACGACGAGCGCGAGGAGCGCGGGCGGGACGAGACCGATCACGAAGCCGATGTTCGGGATGAAGTTCGTCACGAACGCGAGGATCGCCCACACCGCCGGCGCCGGAACCCCGAGGGCCCACAGGGCGAGGCCGTCGATGATCGCGACCACTGCACCGAAGCTGGCGTTGACGACGTAGTAGCGGCGCACGCCGATGTTGAACCGCTGGAAGCGGCGGAGCGGTCCGCCGGCCGTCGCGCCGAAGGCCCGCTGCGCGTGCCCGTAGCGGGCGCCGTCCGCGGCCATGAAGATCACGTACGCGATCACGAAGAACAGCGCGGTCAGCACGCCGATCGCCGTGCCGCTGAGAGACGTCACGAACGACAGGATCGTCGAGGGCTGCAGCAGCGAGGCCGCGGCATCCGACGCCTGCTCGTCCAGCCCCGCGGTGCCGAGCCAGGAGATGACCGACTGCGCGGTGGCCTGCAGGTCGTCGGCGTAGTCGGTCACGAGCCGCACGAACTGTACGCCGGCGAAGTACAGCAGCCACCCGAGCACGCCGAGGATGAGGTATGCGACGACGATGACACCGGTCGTGGCGGCCCAACGGGGCCACCCGAGCCTTTCGAGCGGATGCCGCACCGGGTGGCAGATGATGACAATGACCGCCGCGAGCACGAGCGGTCCGACGATGTCGCGTGCGACGAAGAGACCGGCGAGGACGACCACCGCCGCGGCGAGGCCCACCAGGACCCGCAGGCTCGGGGAGAGCACCGGTGGCGGGGGCGGGGGGCTCGCCGCCGGCATCACCGGGGCGGGGTGCGTCCGGGCGCGGCCGCGAAACGGCCGGAACGGACGTGGTCGACGCTGTTCCTCGCTCATCCTCGAACTCTATTGCCGATCGCGGTATGGCAGTTTTCCTCTGCTCGGCGTCCTTTCTGCCAGTAGTGACAGAAAACGGATACCCATAGCTTTTCTGCCATGATCCTCGTCATCCTTCTCGCCGCCCTCGCCGTGATCGCCGTCGTCGGAACCGTCCGCGCCCTCATGACCGACGGCTACCGCCGTGTGCCGACCGAGTGGTCGCGGGTTCCGTGACCCCGGCTGCCCGGACCTCGCATCAGCCGCGGAGGACGCGCGCGTAGACCTCGACCATCGCCGCGGTGCGCGAGCTCTGCCGGAAGCGCTCGCGCACGGCGGGGTTCGCCGGCACCGCCCGGCCGGCGCCGATGTCCTCGACCGCCTGCCGGAGGGTGCAGGCGAGAGCGTCGATCGAGGGGTCCGGGGCGTCGGGCGCGGCATCCGCTCCCCCGCCGACGGCCCAGAAGCCGGTGCCGAGCTCGCGCGCGATGTCGGGGTCGCTGATGATCGAGGGCGTGCCGAGCGCGGCCGCCTCGAAAGGGGTCATCCCCTGCGTCTCGAATCCGATGGAGGTCTGCACGAGCGCGTCCGCCGCGCGCAACCGCGCGAGCGAGTCGACGTACAGGCGGCGACCGGCGAAGACGACGGATGCCGTGGGCTTCAGCCGTGCGACGAGGCGCTCCGCCGCGCGGCGCTGACCGCCGCCGCCGAGCACCTCGACGCGCGCGCGGATCCCCGACCTCGCGACGGCCTCGAGGAAGGGCAGCAGGCGCTTCTCCGGGC
Source organism: Microbacterium aurantiacum (assembly GCF_031625015.1). Classification (NCBI taxonomy): domain Bacteria; kingdom Bacillati; phylum Actinomycetota; class Actinomycetes; order Micrococcales; family Microbacteriaceae; genus Microbacterium; species Microbacterium aurantiacum. The sequence continues at coordinate 1,072,056 of NZ_JAHWXH010000001.1, read as the reverse complement.
TCATGCGTCCCATCCAGACGAGCAGGGGCCCGGCATCCGGTCTTTGCGACGACCCGTGCTCCTCGGCGAGCGCGGCGCCCAGGACGTCGTCGTCGATGCCGTTCCAGATCACGTCGACGCGCGGCGCCACCCCGTGGGCTTCGAGCCGTCGGGCGAAGTGCGCGGACGGCGCGGTGACGGCATCCGACTGCAGGGCGAGGCGACGGAGGTAGGCCCACCCGTCGTGCCCGCGCGGGACGCCTCCGACAGCGCGCCGCTCCCACGCCCGCAGGGCGCGGCGCTCCCACGCGTTCAGGACCCGGAGCACCGTCCCCGGGAACGGCGTGGTCGCCTCGATGCCGACGTCGACGCGGTTGTGCAGGGTCTGGACGACGGGGAACCCGTGCCGCTCGGCGAACCGGTGCCCGATGAAGGCCCCCCAGAAGTCGGCCTGCACGTGCACGATGTCGACCGGCGGGCGGCGTCTCATCGCCCGGTCGAGCCACACATCGGTGCGCCGCCCCGGCCACGTCAGGGAGTACTCGCGGTCGGGCGTGATCGGCGCCGACGGCAGGTCCACGAACGCGTCGTCGGGAGCCACGGCGCGCCCGCGCGGACCGTGCATGCGCGGGGCGACGACGGTCACGGTGTGACCGGCGCGCTCCAGGAACCGGCGCTGCAGACGCATCGACACCTGCGCCCCGCCGAAGGACTCGACGTGCTGGTCGCCGAAGAACACGACGTGCACGGGACGCGCCTACGCCGGCAGGGGCTCGTCGCGATACAGCGCCTCGAAGGTCTCGAGCGTGCGTCGGATGTCGTGGACCTTCACCCCGTCGAGGGAGGCCTTCTGCATGCGCTCCCGCTCGGCAGGGCTCAGCGTGAGCACCGCGGAAAGCTTCGCGGCGAGATCGTCCACGTCGCCCGGACGGAAGAGGTACCCGTTCTCGCCGTCGTGGACGAGGTGCGGCAGGGCGACCGCGTCGGCGGCGACCACGGGGAGACCCGACGCCATCGCCTCCATCGTGGCGATCGACTGGAGCTCGGCGATCGAGGCGATGACGAACGCCGAGGCGTGGGTGAGGAACCCGCGGAGCTCCGCGTCGGTGGTGTGACCGTGGAACCGCACGCGGTCGGCGATGCCGAGCTCCGCGGCCAGCTGCTCGAGGTTGCGCCGCTGATCCCCGTTGCCGACGACGTCGAAGCTCACCGCGAGCGCGGGGTCGAGCGCCGCGATCGCGCGGAGGATGACGTCGATCTGCTTCTCGGTGGTCAGGCGCCCGACGAAGACGAGACGGTTCGCATCCCGCGGACCGAGATCGGCGGTGTACTGCGCGGCGTCGATCCCGCAGCTGATCGGGATGACCGAGGAGACGTCGATCGTCTGCTCGAGGAAGGTCGCGGCGTTCCGGGTCGGCGTGGTCACGGCGCGCGTCATCGCGAAGGTCCGCTGCGCATCGGCCCACGCGAGCTTCACGACGACGCGGTTCAGCGCATCGGGCAGCAGTGTGAAGTCGAGGATGTTCTCGGGCATGACGTGGTTCGTCGCGATGACCGGGATGCCGCGCTTGCGCGCCTCGCGGGCGAGGCCCCGTCCGATGACGATGTGCGACTGGATGTGCACGACATCCGGCTGGACGGTGTCGAGCACCTTCCGCGCGTAGTGCTTCGAACGCCACGGCAGCACGAAGGTCAGCCAGTCGTGCGGGAGGTACCGGTACGACGGCAGGCGGTGCATCGTCATCGGCTGCCCCTCGATCACCTCCGTGCGGGTCCCGTGGTTGCGGCGACCGTCGCTCGGGGCCATGACGTGGACATCGTGGCCGCGCGCGACGAGGCCGGCAGCGAGCCGCTCGGCGAAGCGCGCGGCTCCGTTGACGTGCGGGAGGAAGGTGTCGGCGCCGATGAGGATCCTCAACGGGCGCCGGGAGGCGGCGGTGTCGTCGGTCGTCGCAGGGTCGGTCACGTGTGCGGGGCCTGTCTGTGCGGCGGAGCGCTCGGGGGATGGCTGAGGCGCGGTCCCACTGTACCGGAGGGGTTCAGACTCGCCGTTTAGGCTGGGGCGATGTCCCGACTCGACGCGCACGCCGACACGTCTCTGTGGGTTCCGGTGACCGGATCCTTCGGGTTCCGAGGACGTCGTCACCGGAAGGCGGCGATCCGGATGCTGCTCACCCAGGCGAACTCGGCGATGGGCGCAACCGAGCGACCCGGGAGCTCGGTGGCCGCGTGGGCGGCGAGCCAGGCCGCGCCGCTGCTGATGCGGCGCATGGCGGGGCGGATGCTCGTGTGGGTGTGGAAGGCCGACCCCGAGCTGGGCGTGGTCATCGCCCAGCTGCAGGAGGCGACTCCCCAGGTGCGGGCGGCGCGGGCGATGATGCCGATGGAGTACGACGACACCGAGGATTTCCGGAGCCCGCACCTCGGCACCGGCGAGAAGCTCGAGCTCCCCTTCGGCGCGCCGAACCCGATGGACCCGGAGCGGCGCGGCTCACCGACCGCGACCTACACGTGGGACACCGGCAGCCACCTGGTGACGGTCTCGGCGATGTCGCCCGACCGCGAGCGGTTCGGGATCTTCATCTCCTCCGTCGACGACCTGGTGCGCACGCTCCGGGTCGTCGACGACCTTCCCGCGGGCGAGACGCCCGGCATGCTGCGCATCGACCCGGCCTGAGCCTCAGCGCGCGGTCGGATGCAGCTCGACCGTGGTCTCCGGGAGCAGGCCCAGCTCGACGGCGCGCGCGACGGCGGCGCTGCGCCCCTGCACCCCGAGCTTGCGGTAGATGTGCGACACATGGGTCTTGATGGTGTTGACCGAGACGTAGCAGCGCTGCGCGAGCTCGACGTTGGTCAGCCGTGTCGGAAGGTAGGCCAGCAGCTCCTGCTCGCGTGAGGTCAGGGGTTCCGCGAGGAGACCCTCGCCGCGCGTCGAGCGTCGGCGTGCACGCTCGAGCACCCGGCGTCGGAACGCGCCCGGGTTCTCCGGAAGCCCCGCCACCAGCGCGAGGACCGCGGGGCCTGCCCGCAGGAATCCGTGCACGAGCCCCTCGCGCTCGCCGATCGCGAGCGCCGCACGAAGGTGCTCCTGGGCCGGTGCGCCGCGACCCGCCTCCGCCGCGGCCCACGCCCGACACAGCTCGTACTCCACCACCGCCGTCGGCTCGGCCGTCGTGACGTCGATCGCCAGCTCGTCCAGGCGTGCGCGCGCCGCAGCGGAGTGACCGCGCGCGAGGAGCGCGGCGACCTCCTCGAACGCCAGCGACGACCAACGGGCCTGGCGCGGGATGGCGGCGAAGGGCTCGCCGGCTTCCCGCGCGAGACGGTATCGGACGACCTCCATGATGACGCGCGCGAGGGGAACGGGCACACTCTCGGGAGCCGCCCGATCGACGGTGGAATCCAGGTCCACCAGGCGACCCACGGCGTACCCCACCCAGACCAGGGAGGTCCGCCGGTTCGCCTCCGCGCGCCGCATCCCCTCCTCCCAGACCAGAGCGCCCTGTTCCGGCTCGCCGCGCTGGACCGCGACGACCGCCCGCGCGAGATAGGCGTCGGCGGGCGCGGGGTGCGCGAGCAGATCGGTGTCGGCGGCCAGTGACAGGGCATCATCGGCGAGGTCCTCGGCGAGACGCAGATTACCGGCGATCGCCTCCAGAAGCGCGAGCGAGCCCAGCGTGTGCACGCGGTACGGCGGGTACTGACCCCCGGGCGATGCGGCCGCACGACGCAGCCAGGTCCGTGCCTCTCCGAACCGGCCGAGGAAGAACAGCGCCCGGCCGCCGCCGACCAGCGCCAGGGTCCGCAGCAGCGTCGGGTGCCCGAGACCCATCAGGGGCGGCGTGACGAGATCCGACCGGTCGTCCATCATCTCCAGCACACGGCGCGCCTCGCCGAGGTACAGCTCCGGATGCGGACGGAACTGCACGGCCGCGGCGATGTAGGTGCGCAGCACCAGCTCCACTCCGGCATCCACTCCGTCCAGGAGCAGCGACCGGGCCACCGCCTCGGCCTCCGCCGCGTTGCTCGACATGCCGAGGCTCACCGCGTACAGCGCTTCGGCGTGCTCGTTGCGGCGGCGGATGTCGGGCGGCACGGCGGCCAGCCATCGCGCCAGCGTCGCAGCGTGCCCCCGCTCGTAGACCTCCCGCCCCCGTCCGAGGATGAGCGCGAGCGCGCGGTCCCACGCATGGGCGCGCAGGAGGAGGTCGATGGCGACCGCGCTGCCGCCCTCGGCGATGAACCAATCGGCGGCGCGCCCCAGGAGGACCTCTTCCGCGCGCGAATCCTCCGCGCGCAGGCGATAGCGCAGAACGTCGCGGATGAGGTGATGGAACCGGTACCTACCGGAAGAGCCCTCCACGGGCGCGACGAACAGCGACTCCCGCACGAGCGAGCGGAGGAGCTCCTCCCCGCCGCCGACCTGGTCGAGATCGCCGCCGCCGCAGAGGGCCTCGGCGAGGGGCCCGGTCAGCTCGTCGACGACCGACAGGCACAGCAGTGCGCGGCGGCGACCGTCGGGCAGGGCGGCGAGCACCTCCTCGGAGAGGTAGTCGACGACGAGACGGTCGCTCTCGGCGAAGGCGTCGGCGAGGGCATCCGGGTCGGCTCCACCCCGGAAGCGCAGACTCAGACCGGCGAGTTGGATGCCGGCCGCCCACCCCTCGGTCCGCTCGCGGATCGCCCGCACCGCGTCGACCGGCACGGTCTCTCCAGCGATGGCATCGAGCACGCGGGCGGTCTCGACGTCGTCGAGCGCGAGATCGGACTGGCGGATCTCGACGAGCGCATGCTCGAGGCGGTGGGTGCTCCATCGGCGTCCCGGGTCGACCCGGGACGAGACGATCATGTGCGCGTGGGGCGGCAGTCGCTCGGCGAGACGCCACAGATCGTCGGCGATCTCGCGGCCCGGCAGCAGGTGCAGGTCGTCGAAGACCAGAACGATCTCCCCCTCGTACTCCGTCAGCGCCACCACGAGCGAGTCGATGAGTCCGACGCCGAGTCCTCCTCGCGCCTCGCCGAGCGGAGCGGCGAGATCGGCGAGCGCCGGGTGCTTCGCCCCGAGACCCGCGACGAGTCGCTGCGCGAAATGGGCGGGATCGGCATCCGCGGGGGTGAAGTGGTACCAGTCGACGCTCAGATCGGGACGGCTGTGCACCCACTGCGCGAGGAGCACAGTCTTCCCCGAGCCCGCCGGCGCGATCAGCAGGGTCAGCGGTGAGCGCGCGCCCACGTCGAGGCGTCTCCGCAACCCCGGTCGGTCCACCGCGTGCGGAGGGGCAGGATGCGTATCGGGCATCGTGGGCCTTCCGAGTTCCCCTTGCTCGTGGGGGGAATCATCCCACACGGGTGACGGCCGATCGAGGGCGATCCGGGCATCGTTGCGCTATCCATACCCGCGCATCGCGCGCCCCGCCGGGAAGGAGCACCCATGACCGAGCACGTGGTGGACGTCGTCGTGCGCGGAACGATGGGTCCGTCCCTTGTGACCGCCCTCGACGGGTTCCGCGTCAGCGACCGCGGCGACGGCACGAGTTCGATCCGGGGGGCGGTGGTCGATCAGCCCGCGCTCCTCGGGCTCCTGCGGATGCTCGACGACCTCCGCATCGAGGTCGTCTCGGTCAACCGCGTCGCCGTGGACTGATCACCCCGGCGGGGTGACGACCTCCGGGGGCTTGGAACGTAGATTCCGATCAACGGTGGACGACCCGGTCTGCCCCGAGAGAGGGAAGTCATGGACCTCTGGAGCTTCATCGCGTGGTTCTTCTGGATCTTCGTGTTCGCCGCCTACCTGATGGTGGTGTTCTCGATCATCGCGGACATCTTCCGCGACCATTCGCTGGCCGGCGGCTGGAAGGCGGTGTGGATCCTGTTCCTGATCTTCGTCCCGTTCCTCACGGCACTGGTCTACCTGATCGCCCGCGGACGCGGCATGCAGCAGCGCTCGGTCGCCCAGGCCGCCGAGATCCGCCAGCAGCAGGCCGACTACATCCGCAGCGCTGCCGGCACGTCGAGCCCGAGCGACGACATCGCCAAAGCCAAGGCGCTCCTCGATGCCGGTACCATCACGCAAGCGGAGTTCGACGCCCTCAAGGCCAAGGCTCTCGCCTGAGCGTGGACGACGAAGGAGCGGGTATGACCACTTTCGAATACGGACCCATCGAGTTCTACGCCGTCTCCTTCGACGGGGACCGGCCGGGACCGGCGATCCTCCGCGCGATCGACGACCTCGTCGCCGCGGGAACGGTCAACGTGCTGGATCTGGTGTACGCACGGCGTTCGCCCGAGGGCGAGCTGGAAGTCCTGGAGCTGTCGGACACGACGGATGACGGCGGCGTCCCCGCCCTCGACCTCGCGGGCCTCGCGGGGATCGACGACATCGAGGAGCTTGCCGCGAACGTCGCCCCGGGCACGTCGGCGGCCATACTCGTGGTGGAGCTGCTGTGGGCCAAGGCCTTCGCCTCCGCCCTGTACGACGCGGGCGGGGCGGTGATCGCCAGGGAGTCCACCCCGGCACCCATCGTCAACGCCTTCCTGACCGCGAACGTCGACGACGAGGAGGACGCATCATGATCCGGAGAATGGGACGCCCCGGGCTCATCGGGCTCGCCGCGCGCACGGCGGTCGTCGCGGGGACGGCCAGCGCCGTCTCGGGCGGGATGGCCCGGCGCCAGCAGGAGAAGGCCTACGACAGCCAGCAGCAGCAGGCGTACGAAGCGCAGCAGCAGCAGATCGCGATGGAGCAGGCAGCGGCCCAGGCCGTCGCTCAGGCGCAGGCCGCGCAGGCTGCCGCACCGGCGCCGGCTGCCGCGCCGCCTGCTCCGGCTCCCGCCGCGGGCGGCGTCGACCTCGTCGGCGAACTGCAGAAGCTCGGCGCCCTGAAGGAGGCCGGCATCCTCACCGACGACGAGTTCGCCGCGGCGAAGGCGAAGCTCCTGGGCTGATCAGGATGTGCGAGGGGTCGGCTCGTCGGGGACCGGCCCCTCGTCGTCTGCGGGAGTGGACCCGGGCGGGGCACCGCGCAGCTCGTCGATCTTCTCGGCGATGATGCGGAACTGCGCGCGGGTGGCCGGTTCCTGGTCTTCGTGCCCCTGGGCGGCACGCTCGAGCACCCACGAGGCCAGGGTCGCGGTGACCACGCCGACCACGGCCACACCGCCGATCATGAGCAGCACGGCGACGAAGCGCCCCCATCCCGTCACCGGGTAGAAGTCGCCGTAGCCGACGGTGGTGATCGTCACGAACGCCCACCAGACGGCGTCGCCGAAGTTCTCGATGTTCGCGCCGGGAGCGCCCCGCTCGGATTCGAGGACCGCGAGCGCGGCGATCCAGATGAGCACCGCGGCGGCGCCGATGCCGTAGATCGCGATGCGGCTGCGCAGCGCCGTGCCGGCGGTGCGCTGGAGGACGTGCAGCAGGGTCAGCGCCCGGAGCAGCCGCAGGGGCCGCAGGGCGGGGACGCTCACCACGAGCAGATCGAAGATGTGATGACGGAACCACACGCCTCGGGGCTTCGCGATGCTCAGCCGCACGAGGTAGTCCACGACGAAGACGAGCCACGTGATGCCCATCACCAGGCGGGCGATGAGGTACGGCGTCCCCTGCAGGTCGGCGATCACCTGCCAGGAGTAGGCCACGATGAACAGCAGCGACGCCACGATGAGAGGCCAGTAGGTGATGTCGTGCCACCGTTCGAGGGTCATCCCGCGCCGGGGCGCGGCATCCGTAGCGGTGGGGGCGTGCGTCACGTCGCCAGGGTATCGACCGCCGGGCGGGCGACCGTGGATTTCACCCTCGGGATCACCCCGCGGACCGTGTCGCGTGCCGGATCCCGGTGCCACACTGACCCCATGACACCCGAACGGACCAGCCCTGTCGCCGATGCCTGGGTCGCTCCTCCGTCGCTCGCGGCGCAGCTCGAAGCGGGTCGCGCGGCGCGCGACGAGATGCCGCGCGAGCGGCTGGCGGACCTCCCCGCCGGCACGCGCGACCCCATGGCGATCCTCGACGCGCAGGATGCCTCGCGCGTGCCCGAGCTGGTCCCGATCCGCACCGAGCGGATGGCCGAGAGCCCGTTCGCGTTCTACCGGGGGACGGCGGCGCTCATGGCCGCCGACCTCGCCCGCTCCCCCGGGACGACACTGTCTGTCGGGTCGTGCGGTGACGCTCACGTGGCGAACTTCGGGCTCTTCGCCTCCCCCCAGCGGACGCTCGTTTTCGACCTGAACGACTTCGACGAGTCGGCGTGGGCGCCGTTCGAGTGGGATCTGAAGCGCCTCGTGGCGAGCATCGTCATCGCCGGGGCATCCACCTCCCGGGACGAGAAGGTGGTGACGGATGCCGCCCTCCGCGCCGTCCGCACGTACGCGCGGTCGCTGCGCAGCGGTGTGCAGCGGAGTCCCCTGAAGCGTTACTACGACCACTTCGATGCCGTGGCCGCCGAGCGCGCGGTGGATGCCGAGACGCAGGCGGCGATACGGGCGGCGGTGAAGGACGCCGACCGGCGGACGTCCGCGCGAGCGGCGCGGAAGCTCACCGTGCGCGCCGAGAGCGGCCGGCTCACGTTCGTCGAGCAGCCGCCGACGATGACGCACGTCGAGCCGGTGGTCGAGAGGAATGCGCTGACGTTCTTCAGCGCGTACCTGGCTTCGGCGAACGTCGACATCCGGGTGCTGCTGCAGAAGTACGCGATCGCCGATGTGATCCGACGGGTCGTCGGAGTGGGGAGCGTGGGCACGCGGTGCTACCTGATCGGCTTGGAGGACGGCGACGGCAACGCCCTCATCCTGCAGGCGAAGGAGGCGGGTCCGAGCGTGCTGATCCAGTACGGCGGCGCGGATCAGCCGTCCGGGGTCTCGCGGTACATCGAGCGGTTCCGCGATGGCGGGCGGGTCGTGGCGATGCAGCGCGTACTGCAGGCAGTGTCGGATCCGTTCCTCGGCCACCTTTCCGGCGTCCCCTCGGACATCGAGGCGGAGCGGTCGTTCTACGTGCGCCAGTTCCACGACAAGAAGGGCGGCTTCGACACCGACACCCTCGAGGACGGTTCCTTCGTCTGGTACGCCCAGGCCTGCGCGGCGACCCTCGCCCGCGCGCACGGGCAGTCGCCGACCGCGGCGATGGTCTCCGGGTACCTCGGTGGCGGGCGGGTGGCGGGCGAGGCGATCCTGGAGTGGTCCCACGCCTATGCCGCGCTCTCCCACGCCGACTGGGAGCTGTTCCGCCGCCACCGCGGCGTGGCCTGACCCGGTCAGCCCTCGCGGCGCGGGTCCTCTTCGAGCGGGGCTGGGCGCGGGCGCCACACGACGAGCTCGGTGGCGCGACGGACCCGCGCGCCGTGACGCAGGGTGACGACCGAACCGGATGCCCCCGCCGCGAAGACGCGGGCACCGGGGCGGGACTGGCGTTCTCGATCGAGCTGCTGCTCGAGGTCGCGGACGCGGCGACGCAGGTCGTGCACCTGCTGTTCGAGCGAGATGAGGCGGGCGATCGCGGGAAGACTCATGCCGTCCGCGGACAGGCGGGCGACCTCGCGAAGCTGCTCGACGTGGCGGAGGGAGTACCGACGCGACCCGCCCTGGGTGCGGGCGGGAACGACGAGACCGAGCCGGTCGTACTGACGGAGGGTCTGCGGGTGCATGCCCGACAGCTCCGCGGCCACGGCGATCGCGAAGATCGGGGCCTCGTCATCGATCTGCTCGTTCACCCCGCCTCCTCTCAGCCGCGCGCCTTGGCCATGAGGTCGGCGCGCGGATTCTCCTTGGGCTCGAGTTCGTGGAACTTCTCCAGTGCTTCGCGCGCGCGGTCGTCGAGGTGCGTGGGCACGGCCACCTGCACCTCGGCGAGGAGATCACCGAGGCCCTTGGCGGTCTGGACGCCACGCCCCTTGACGCGCAGCACGCGACCCGACGGGGTCCCGGGCGCGACGCGGAGCTTGACCGGATCGCCGCCGAGGGTCGGCACCTCGATCGTGGCGCCGAGAGCCGCCTCGGTGAAGGTCACCGGCACGGTCACGCGCAGGTTGAGCCCGTCGCGCGTGAAGACCGGGTGCGGGCGCACCGTGACCGAGACGACCACGTCGCCGCTCTCCCCGCCGTCCGGCGACGGGCGGCCGCGGCCGCGCAGGCGGATCTTCTGACCGTCCGAGACGCCCGCGGGGATCTTCACCTTGAACGGCTTGCCGTCCTCGCCCTGCAGCGAGATGGTCTCCCCTTTGGTCGCGGTGACGAAGTCGATCGTCGTGCGCGCGGTGACGTCGGCACCCCGGGTGGGTCCCCCGTAGCCGCGGAACCCGCCCGTGGACTGTCCGAACCGGCCGGAGCCGAAACCCGATCCACCCTGGTTGAACATCGAGAAGATGTCCTCGAAGTCCTGAGCCTGGTAGCGACCGCCGCCCCGACCCTGACCGAATTGGCTGAAGACGTCCTCGAAGCCGCCGGCACCCTGGCCACCCGCGGTGAAGCGGGCGCCCGAGCCCATGGCGCGCATCTGGTCGTACTCCTCACGCTGCTCGGGGTCGGACAGCACGGCGTACGCCTCGCTGATCTCCTTGAACTTCGCCTCCGCCTTCGCATCGCCCTGATTGGAGTCCGGGTGATACGTGCGCGCGAGCTTCCGGTAGGTCTTCTTCAGATCGGATGCCGTGACATCTTTGGCCACGCCGAGCGTCGCATAGAAGTCCTTCTCGAACCAGTCCTGACTGGCCATGTGTCCTCCGGTCTACTCCGCCGGAACCGCGACGACGACCTTGGCCGGTCGCAGTTCGACGGAACCCAGGCGGTAGCCGATCTCGACCACCTCGAGGATCGTCGCCTCGGTCGCACCCGGGGTCGGCGCCTGGAAGATCGCCTCGTGCTGCTGCGGGTCGAAGACCTCGCCGGCGGCACCGTAGGTCTCGAGTCCCATCCGCTCGGCGACGCCCCGGAGCTTCTCGGCGATCGCGGCGAAGGCGGTGCCCTCGGTCAGATCGCCGTGCTTCGCGGCGCGATCGAGGTCGTCCAGGACCGGCAGCAGTCCCTTGGCGACGGACCCCTTGGCGCGGGCGATCTCGATCTCCCGCTGGTCCTCGGTGCGTCGACGGTAGTTGGCGTACTCGGCCTGCAGGCGCTTGAGGTCGCCCAGCAGCTGCGACTCGAGGTCGGCGAGGACGGCATCCTCCGCGGCGGCGTCGATGTTCTGGTCGGTGCCGAGGATGTCGTCGACGGTGAGGTCGTCACCGTCGACGTCTCCGGGCACGCTCCCGTCGCCCGCGTTGTCGTCGTTCCGGCCCACCTGCGGGTCGGACCCGGAAGCCTGCGCTTCCGGGTCCTCGCCGCCGGGGACCTCGTTGTCGAAGTCCTTGTCCGTCATGATTACTTCTTCTCGTCCTCGTCGTCCACGACCTCGGCGTCCACGACATCCTCATCCGTGGCGGAGGAGGTGCCCTCGGCGGAGTCGCCGGCCGGCGCGTCGGCCGGCTGCTCACCCTGCGCCTGCGAGGCCTGGTAGATGGCCTCGCCGATCTTGCCCTGCGAGGCGTTGAGCTTGTCGAACGCGGTCTTCACGGCCTCGTCATCGTCGCCGGCGAGCGCGGTCTTCAGCGCGTCGACGTCGGCCTGGACCGACTCCTTGACGTCGGCGGGGAGCTTGTCCTCGTTCTCCTTGATGAGCTTGTCGATCGAGTACGACAGGGTCTCGGCCTGGTTGCGGACCTCGGCGGCCTCGCGGCGCTTCTTGTCCTCGGCCGCGTGCTCCTCGGCCTCGCGCACCATGCGCTCGATGTCGTCCTTCGGCAGCGACGAGCCGCCGGTGATCGTCATCGACTGCTCCTTGCCGGTGCCCTTGTCCTTCGCCGAGACGTGGACGATACCGTTCGCGTCGATGTCGAAGGTGACCTCCACCTGCGGGATGCCGCGGGGGGCGGGGGCGATGCCGGTGAGCTCGAAGGTGCCGAGCGGCTTGTTGTCGCGGGTGAACTCGCGCTCGCCCTGGAAGACCTGGATCGCGACCGACGGCTGGTTGTCGTCGGCCGTGGTGAAGGTCTCGCTCCGCTTGGTCGGGATGGCGGTGTTGCGCTCGATGAGCTTGGTCATGATGCCGCCCTTGGTCTCGATGCCGAGGCTCAGCGGGGTGACGTCGATGAGCAGCACGTCCTTGCGCTCACCCTTGAGGACACCGGCCTGGAGGGCGGCACCGACGGCGACGACCTCATCCGGGTTCACGCCCTTGTTGGGCTCCTTGCCGGCTTCCTTCTTCACCAGCTCGGCGACGGCGGGCATGCGGGTCGATCCACCCACGAGCACGACGTGGTCGATGTCGCCGACCTTGATGCCGGCCTCGCGGATGACGTCCTCGAACGGCTTCTTGGTGCGGTCGAGGAGGTCCTTGGTGAGGTCCTCGAACTTCGCCCGGGTGATCGTCTCGGACAGCGAGACGGGGCCCGAGTCGGTGAGCGACAGGTAGGGGAGGTTGACCGAGGTCGAGGTGGAGCTGGAGAGCTCCTTCTTCGCCTGCTCGGCCGCTTCCTTCAGACGCTGCAGCGCGATCTTGTCACCCGAGACGTCGACACCGGTGGTGTCCTTGAACTGCTTGATGAAGTAGTCGACCAGACGCTGGTCCCAGTCGTCACCACCGAGGCGGTTGTCACCGGAGGTCGAGCGTACCTGGATGGTGGAGAAGTCGTCATCCTTGCCCACTTCGAGCAGCGAGACGTCGAACGTTCCGCCACCGAGGTCGAAGACGAGGATGAGCTCGTCCTCCTTGCCGCGGTCGAGACCGTAGGCGAGGGCGGCCGCGGTGGGCTCGTTGATGATGCGCAGGACGTTGAGGCCCGCGATCTCGCCGGCCTCCTTCGTGGCCTGACGCTCGGCGTCGTTGAAGTACGCGGGAACGGTGATGACGGCATCCGTCACCGTGTCGCCGAGGTACTGCTCGGCGTCGCGCTTCAGCTTCTGGAGGATGCGCGCGGAGATCTCCTGCGGCGTCCACTTCTTGCCGTCGACGTCGAAGCCCCAGTCGGTGCCCATGTGGCGCTTCACCGAAGAGACGGTGCGGTCGACGTTGGTGACGGCCTGGCGCTTGGCGGTCTCGCCGACGAGCACCTCGCCGTCCTTGGTGAAGGCGACCACCGAGGGGGTGGTGCGGAAGCCTTCGGCGTTGGCGATGACCTTCGGCTCGCCACCCTCGAGAACGCTCACGACGGAGTTCGTCGTTCCGAGGTCGATGCCCACAGCACGTGCCATGTGTTTCTCTCCTTCTGTGTGGACCCACGGGTCCGGGTTGATGGAAGTCTGCTCGCGTTCCCAGACCTCTTCCGAGGAACCTGAGTCGCGATGGCTCAACGTTACTCCCGCCCGTTCCGCATGTCAAATGAACTTGATACGAGCTGGCTCAACTTCTGCGGCGCGGGCTCGCATGCAGGATCACGGAGATGTGCAAGATCACGGATGCCGCGCCAGGGGTTCGTCCGTCATCGTGCGCATCTCCGTCCCCGTGCACGCTCGGCCAGGGCGGCGGCCCGGCGCGGCGCCACCGCGCGTTCACCCGCGCGGCCTACCGTGACGGACATGAGCGCCACGGGAGACCTCGACCGCACCACGCCCGATTCCTCGCGCCCCGAACGCACCCGCCGCCGCGCCGTCGTCGCCTGGGGGCTGTGGGACTGGGGCTCCGCGGCGTTCAACGCCGTGGTGACGACCTTCGTCTTCGCCGTCTACCTGACCAGCTCCAGCTTCGGCCCCGAAGGCACCGTGGAGGCGCAGCTCGGCTGGGCCCTCGCGGCCGCCGGCCTGCTGATCGCCCTCCTCGCCCCCATCACCGGGCAGCGCTCGGACACCTCCGGCCGGCGGAAGCTCTGGCTCGCGGTGAACACCTACCTGGTGGTCGCCCTCACCGCCGCGATGTTCTTCGTGCAACCCGATCCGTCCTACCTCTGGCTCGGGCTGTTCCTCCTCGCCGCGGGCAACGTGTTCTTCGAGTTCGCCGGCGTCAACTACAACGCGATGCTCTCCCAGGTCTCCACGCCCCGCTCGATCGGGCGGGTCAGCGGCTTCGGCTGGGGCATGGGGTACATCGGCGGCATCGTGCTGCTGCTGATCGTCTACTTCGGCTTCATCCAGGGCCTCTTCGGCGTCCCGGACGAGGACGGCCTCCCCGTGCGCATCGCGATGATCGTGTCCGCGGTGTGGTTCGGACTGTTCGCCCTCCCGGTCCTCTTCGCCGTGCCCGAGTACCGCGGGGCCGGCGCGCGCCGCGAGAAGGTGGGCTTCTTCGCCTCCTACGCGCGGCTCGGCCGCGACGTCGCACGCCTGTGGCGCGAATCGCGACCGACGGTGTGGTTCCTCCTCGCCAGCGCCGTGTTCCGCGACGGGCTCGCGGGCGTCTTCACCTTCGGCGGTGTGCTCGCTGCATCCGTCTTCGGCTTCTCGCCGGGCGAGGTGATCCTCTTCGCCATCGCGGCGAACGTCGTCGCGGGCATCTCGACGATCGCCGTGGGCGCGCTCGATGACCGCCTCGGCGCGAAACCCGTGATCGTCGCGGCCCTCACGGGCCTGGTGATCTCCGGCCTCCTGGTGTTCTTCCTCCGCGACGGGGGGCAGATCGTCTTCTGGACCGCGGGCCTCGCGCTCACCCTGTTCGTCGGACCCGCCCAGTCGGCCTCACGCACCTTCCTCGCCCGCATCATCCCGCCGGGACGCGAGGGCGAGGTCTTCGGTCTCTACGCGACGACGGGGCGCGCAGTGTCGTTCCTCGCTCCGACGATGTTCGCGCTCTTCGTCACCATCGGCGGCGCGGCGGCCTTCGGCATCCTGGGCATCGTGCTGGTGCTGCTGCTCGGACTCGTGATGCTCCTGCCCGTGCGCGCGGCGCAGGAGCGTCTGAAGGGCTGAGCGCTACTTCGGGTCCCGCGACCGGCGCAACCACGAAGGGAAGCGCAGACCGCTCTCGTTCGGCGATTCCACCTCGAGCCCGTAGTGCTCGCCGATCTGGTCGACGAACTCCCGCCGACGGGCCCTCTCGTAGAGCTTCCGCTCGCGCTGGAAGGCGATGATCGTCGACCAGCACATCAGCAGCATGACGACGCTGAAGGGCAGGGCGATGAGGATCGCCGCGGTCTGGAGAGCGTTGAGTCCTCCGGCGATGAGGAGAGCGACCGCGAGGAGGGCGGTGGCGAAGGTGAAGAGCGTGCGGACCGGTCGCGACGGTTCGGGATTCCCGCCGGTGGCCAGCATCCCCATCACGAGGGCTCCGGAGTCCGCGGAGGTGACGAAGAAGATCGCGACCAGGACGATCGCGCCGATCGTGAGCGCCAGCGTGCCGGGCAGGTAGGTGAACAGCTCGAACAGGCTGCCCTCGACATCCACCTCACCGCCGGGTGTGAGCGCCCCGGGCTGATCCATCTCGATCTTGATCGCCGATCCGCCGAGAACGGCGAACCAGAGGATGCCGACCAAGGTGGGGACGATCAGGACGCCCATGACGAACTGGCGCACGGTGCGTCCGCGGCTCACGCGGGCGATGAAGACACCGACGAAGGGGGCCCACGAAATCCACCAGCCCCAGTAGAACGCCGTCCAGGCGGCCTGCCACTCCTGCCCCGCCTCACCCTGGAACGCGCTCACCGAGAAGCTGAGGCCGATGAAGTTCTGCAGGTACGCGCCGATCGACTGCACCCACTCGCGCAGAAGGTAGGTGGTGTCGCCCGCGATCAGAATGAAGATGAGGAGGATGCCGGCGAGGATGAGGTTCACCGTCGAGAGCCATTTCATCCCGCGCGTGAGCCCGGAGAGCACGGAGCCGAGCACGGCCACGGTGACGACGGTGATGATCGCGATGTGGACGACGAGGCTCGGTTCGTCGATGATGCCCGCGGCGCTGAGGCCCGCGCCGATCTGCAGGACCCCGAGGCCGAGGGAGGTCGCGACGCCGAAGAGGGTGCCGACGAGGGCCACCGTGTCGATCGTGTTGCCCCAGCCGCCTTTGACCCGACGACCGATGAGCGGCTCCAGGGCGTAGCGGATCGACAGCGGACGACCGCGGCGGTGGATCGCGTAGGCCAGGGCGAGGCCGACCACGACGTAGATCGCCCACGCGTGCACACCCCAGTGGAGATACGTCTGGGTGAGCGCCGACTGCGCGAGCTGCGCGGGGGTGCCCTCGACGCCCGGCTTCGGATCCACGTAGTGACTGAGTGGCTCGCTGACGCCGTAGAAGACCAGGCCGATGCCCATTCCGGCGGCGAAGAGGAGCGAGACCCAGCTGAGGAAGGAGAACTCCGGCTCCTCGTCATCGCGTCCGAGCTTGATATCGCCGTACCGGCTGAAGCCGATGAACACCGCGAACACGACGAAGAACGCGGCGATGAGGACGTAGTACCAGCTGAAGGTGTTGACGACGACCGTCTGGATCGCGCCGAACGCCGCCTCCGCGGCCGCCGGGAAGATGATCGCGAAGGCGCTGAAGATCGCGACGATGATCGCAGCCGGCCAGATCACCCACGGGGTGGCGCGGGTGCGGGGGCCCGCGGTCGCGGTCTCGGCAGAGGCATCCGAGTCGACGACCTCGGCGTCATGACCGGCATCCGTCGGCTCGTCGGCGGGCGGGTCGGCGGGCGCCGGTTCGTCGGAGGGCCGGTCGGACGTCGGATCCTGCGTCTGGCTGCTCACCGCACCAGCGTAGCCGGGGCCCGTCTACGCGCGATTGCGGCCGGTGATGGAGCGCAGCAGCCACGCGATGATGCCGACGACGACGATCACGATGCCTAGCCACAGCAGGAACTTCACCGCCTCGACGAACAGCCCCAGGAGGAGGAGCACGATACCGACGACGATGATGAGGATGAAGAGGGCGGGCATGACCTCATCCTTCGCGTCGCCGCGGATGTCGGCAATGCCTTGACTAGTCAGCGCGGGTTGAGTATCCGCGCGTGGCGTCGCTCTCAGGCGCCGCGGGATCCGGCATCCGTCTCGCCGACGTCGGTGCGGTGGAAGTTCTGCGCCGAACGGGAAGCGGTCGGGCCGCGCTGGCCCTGATAGCGGTTGCCGTAGGGGCCGGAGCCGTACGGGTTCTCGGCGGGGGAGGAGAGCCGGAAGAAGCAGAGCTGGCCGATCTTCATCCCCGGCCACAGGGTGATCGGAAGTGTCGCGACGTTGGAGAGCTCGAGGGTGACGTGCCCGGAGAAGCCCGGGTCGATGAACCCCGCGGTCGAGTGCGTGAGGAGCCCGAGACGGCCGAGCGACGACTTGCCCTCCAGTCGCGCCGCGACGTCGTCGGGGAGGCTCACCTGCTCGAAGGTGGATCCGAGCGCGAACTCGCCCGGATGCAGGACGAAGGGCTCGGTCGGGTCGACCTCGATGAGGCGGGTCAGGTCGGGCTGATCCTGCGCCGGGTCGATGAAGGGGTACTTGTGGTTGTCGAACAGTCGGAAGTAGCGGTCGAGCCGCACGTCGACGCTCGAGGGCTGAACCATCTGCGCATCCCACGGGGACAGGCCGATGCGCCCGGACTCGACTTCGAGGCGGATGTCGCGATCACTCAGCAGCACGGGGCCAGCCTACGCCGAGCCAGTCGGCGAGCTCGCGGATCTCGGCATCCACCATCGCGCGTTCCTCGCCGTCGAACGGGAGCAGCTCGTGGACGGCGGTCACGACGAGGTTCTCCTTCTTCTTGTCGAGCCGCGCGTCGAGGAGCCCGACGAAGCGATCGCCGATGAGGATCGGGTGCGCGAACGCCCCGTACAGCCGCTCGGACTTCGGCTTGAACTGCTCGGAGATGTAGGCGAAGTCGAACAGCTCCGCCAGGCGCGGGCGGTCGAAGAGCATCCGGTCGTAGGGGTTCAGAATCGCCGCGCGACCCCCGGGGTCGTCGTCGAGGGCGGCGAGCGCGGCGGGATCGACCCGCCACCTCCACGTGCTGCCCTCCACCTCGGCGGGTTCGCCGACGTCGCCCACCCGGGCCCACGGCGACGTCCGTCGCACGATGCCGTAGGCCTGCAGCCGCCGCTCGGCGAGGATGCGTTCGGCCTCCTCCGGCGCGATCTCGGGGAGGTCGTGCGGCCATACCCGGTCCGGGATGTCCCACACGCGCTGTCGCCCCCGGCGCCCGGCGACGGCGACCTCTCCGCAGACGGCCATGAGCTCCAGCATCCGCGGCACCTGATTCGAGCCGTACCACCCGCTCTCGCTGTTCGCCTGGACGACGCTCGTGTCGGGGATGTCGGCGGCGGTGAGCGGACCGTCTGCCCGCAGCCGGGCGAGGATGTCGCGCCGGAACGCCGCGTTCGCCTCCACGTATCGGGCGGCCGTGGCGCGGAGCGTGCGGTGGCGCATGAGGCTCACCATCGCCGGGAGGAGGCTCGCGGCGTGGAAGGAGCCGTCGAACTCGAAGACCGTGCGATCGGTCTCGACCGCCTTCCGCAGGTGCCCCGGTTCGTACGCCCAGCCGATGCGAGTCCACGGGATGAGCTGCTCGGCCGGGGCGATCAGCGCGGTGGGGTCGATCTTGATGGACCCCAGTTGCTCGATCACCTCGACGAGGTCGCCCGGCCGCTCGGCATCCAGCAGCTGCGCGCGCACGGCGAGCCGGCGCGCGTCGTCCCTGCTCAAGCGGTGCATGCGGGTGAGGCTACTCCGGGGCGAGGACGTCGGCGAGACGACGGACAGAGAGAATGACGAATGTCGGAGGGTCCTCCTAGAGTTCGAGCATGAACAGATCTTCGGCACACGCGGAGTATCTGTCCTCGCGCGCCGATCCTGACCTCATCGACGAGGCGGATGTTCTGGATGCCGTGTACGCCGATCGGATGGGTGCCGCCGACCGTGACGCATGGGAGCGGTTCGACCACGCGCAGCAGGTGGAGGTCACCTGCGACTCCGCGTTGGATCAGCTCGACGATCTGTCGACGGTGTCGCGCCGGGCGACGGCGACGCAGTGGCGCGTGATCGACGACATCCTGCGGCTCGCGCGTCAGGACCCGGAACCGTGGGTGGGTGCGGACCCCACCGCCGATCCGGCGTGGTCCGATCCGCGCGGCCGGTCGATCGCGAGCGTGAGGCGCCTGCGGTCCGAGTTCGCCGTCAGGGCCGCCGTGGCCGACATCGGTGCGCGGTTGCGTATCGCGGAGGTCACGGTGCACGCGATCGCGGGGCGCACGGCGACCCTGCGCGAGCGCTGCCCGCGCGTCTGGGCCGACTTCCTCGATGGGCGCGTGTCGACGGAGAACGCCGCGACCGCAGCGGATCTCGCCGGAGCGCTCCCCGATGACGCGACCGCCTGGGCGCTCTTCGACAATGCCGTCGCCGACGCGGCACAGCGGTGCACGCCGAGCGGATTCCGTCGCCGCGCCCGCGCCGCGCGGGAACGCGTGCATCCCGAGCCGATCGACGAACGGCACGCCCGTGCACGCCAAGACCGCACCGTGTGCTCGACCCCTGAGTTCGACGGGCTCGCGACGATCTCCCTGACGACGGATGCCGTCGACGCGGCGTCCGCGCTCGGGCGCATCGACGCCGTCGTCGACCACCTGCTGGCTCAGGACGGCGAGACGCGGACGCGGGCGCAGCTGCGCGCGGACGTCGCGATCGATCTGCTGCGAAACGGGTCCTCACCGCTCGCGGTCGATGCACCGTCCGCCACCGCGATCTCGATCACCATCCCGATGATGACCCTGCTCGGCCAAGGCGATGCGCCCGCGACGCTCGACGGCTACGGCCCGATCCCGCTCGAGACCGCCCGACGTTATGCCGCGGGGGCGAAGAGCCTGGTGCGGATCCTCACCGACCCCGTGACCGGGACGGTGCTCGACATCGACCGGCGCACGCGGCGGATCCCCGCCGACCTCCGCCGCTGGCTCTGGGCACGCGATCCCGAATGCGCGTTCCCCGGCTGCGCACGCTCGTCTCGGGAATGCGACATCGACCACCGCCTCGATTGGCAGTACGGCGGGAAGACGTCCGCCGACAACAACGAGCCGCTCTGCACCTCGCATCACCCGGTGAAGCACGAGTCGCTGTGGCGGCTGTCGCGGGATCCGGCCACGGGGGTGCGGGAGTGGACGAGTCCCTCCGGGATGACCGTCGGACTCGATCCACCCCCGTTCTGACGCCCTGTTATAGTTGCCACGCGCTGTGTCGGTTCGCCGACGCGGCTCTGCGGGGATGTAGTTCAATGGCAGAACATCAGCTTCCCAAGCTGAGAGCGCGGGTTCGATTCCCGTCATCCCCTCCACGGCTCACGATGGCACCACTGGTGCCGGCGTGAGCCGTTCGCGGTGATGCCGTCGGAACCGACCCGCTTCGGGGGGTCCCGCTCCGCCGGAGGCTCCGCGGGCCGCGCAGCGGCACGTGGAGGGGCGGAGTGGCCGATTCCCGTCATCCCGTCCAGAGAAGTTCGCTTCAGCTCTTCCCCCGCCCGAACACGCGGCGGCGCGCCGATTGGGCGACCTTCGCCAGCATCCGATCCGGTGAGATACCGCGCGTCTGCGTGAACGGCGGGTTCAGCGCCTCCCCCATCGAGATGCCGAGCCGCGTGCGCACGGTCGAGCGCGCGTGGGTGAACGTGTCGAAGCCGGCGCGCCCGTGGTACGCGCCCGAGCCGCTCTGCCCGACGCCCCCGAACGGCAACCCCGGCACGGCGACGTGCAGGGCGATGTCGTCGACGGTCATTCCGCCGAACCGCGTGCGGGCGGTGAACTCGGCGAAGTCCTCCCCACGCGGCCCGAACCAGTAGGCCGCGAGCGGCGATGGGCGCCCCGCGACATCCTCGACGACCTCCCGCATCGAGCGGTAGGTGCGCATCATCAGCACCGGACCGAAGATCTCCTCGGAGTCGATGTCCATGTCCGCGGTCACCCCCGTCACGACGACCGGGGGGATGCGGCGCGATGCGGCATCCGGCACCGCGCCGGGCACCGCCTCGTGCACCTCCGCACCCTTCGCGCGGGCATCCTCCACCAATGCGCATACGCGTGCGAAGTTCGCGTCGTTCACAATCGAGACGGGTCCGTCCTCGGACTCCCAGATCTCCCGCGCCCGCCACAGCGCCCGCGTCAGGAACTGCTCCTGCACAGGCTCCGGCACGTACACGACCTCCGGGCACAGGCAGACCTGCCCGCCGTTCAT
Source organism: Microbacterium aurantiacum (assembly GCF_031625015.1). Classification (NCBI taxonomy): domain Bacteria; kingdom Bacillati; phylum Actinomycetota; class Actinomycetes; order Micrococcales; family Microbacteriaceae; genus Microbacterium; species Microbacterium aurantiacum. The sequence continues at coordinate 1,050,982 of NZ_JAHWXH010000001.1, read as the reverse complement.
GAGGCGGCCGGCCATCGTCTTCTCGGCCGCGACGGCCACGTCCGCGCCCTCGGCGACGACGACCGGGTTCTTGCCGCCGAGCTCGAGCGTCACAGGCACGAGGTTCTTTCCCGCCGCCTGCGCCACGAGGGCGCCGACCTTCGGCGACCCGGTGAAGAACAGGTGGTCGAAGGCGAGCGCGCTGAAAGTCGCTCCGGCCTCGGATCCACCGGTGACCACGATCATCTCGTCGGGCCCGAAGAACTCAGCCACCTTGGCGGCGAAGAGCGCCCCGGTGCGGGGCGTGATCTCGGAGAACTTCACCATGACGCGGTTGCCGCCGGCGAGGGCCGCCGCCGCCGGCTGGGCCACGAGTCCCAGCGGGAAGTTCCACGGACCGATGACACCGACCACGCCCAGCGGGACGCGCTCGACCTTCGCGGCGAGTCCGAAGGGACGGAGGGCGGCGAGTGGTCGCTTCGGCCGCGACCACGCGCCGAGTCGGCGCCGGATGATCTCGATGTCCAGCAGGATGCCGGTGATGTCGGTGAGCGTGCTGACGGACGCCGGACGATGCCCGAAGTCGGCATCCATCGCCTCGCCGAACTCCTGCGCGTTCTCCGTCAGGAGCAGGATCAGGCGGTCGAGCCGGTCCCGCCGGACCGCGAGGGACGGCGGACCCTCGGCGAGGAACGCACGGCGCTGCCGCTCGAACGCGGCGCCGATCTCGTCCGGCGACCACTCGCGGGCCTGGACGCCCGCGTCCGGTCGAGCCTGGGTCTGGGGGACGTCGCTCATGGTGCTCCTCCACGTCGATCCGCCCGCGCCGGGGGACGCGGGCTCCCTCGATTCTCCCCGACCCGCGGATGCCGAGGCCGCGCGAACGCGGAGGTCACCCCGTCAGCGGCGACGCTCCAGCACGCCCGCGAGCCGCTCGAGCTGCGCCGGATCCTCGAGCGCGGAACCGACGGCGGCGACCCGCACCCCCGCGTCGAGGTACTCCTCGACGTTGCCGGCGTCGAGTCCGCCCGTGGCGACGAAGCGCACGTCCGGGAAGGGACCGCGGACGTGACGGAACCACCCCGGTCCGAGCCACGTCGCGGGGAACGCCTTCACCCAGTCGAGCCCCGCCGCGACGGCGGCCTGCACCTCCCCGGGCGTCGCGACGCCGGGAAGGATCGGGATCCCCACTTCGCCGGCAGCCCGCACGACGTCCGCATCCCACCCGGGACTCACGAGATACGCCGCGCCGGCCTCGACCGCCCGCCCCACCTGGTCGACCGAGATGATCGTGCCGGCGCCGACGCGCTTCCCCCGCGCACGTCCGGCGTCCACGACCGCGGCCAGAGCCTCGAGGTCCTCCGGCTGCTGCAGCGTCACCTCGACCGCGTCGAGACCGAGGTCCCACGCGCTCCCCGCGACCCGCAGCGAACGCTCGACCCCCATCCGCCGGAGGATCGCCATGAGCGGCGCCCCGTCGAACTCCCGGTCGAACCAGGATCCCGCCGACATCCCGGCGCCGTCCGACCTCACACCGTCCACCGTCACCACATCGTCCTCATTCCGCTCCGCCCCGCGTCGGGGCGTCGTCCTCGACCGTGTCTCCGGTCGTTCTCAGCACCAGCGCCGCGCGCGCGTGCCCTGCCTCCAGCCGGGCGCGTACGGGCGACCCCGACAGCCGCTCCGCGAGATACCCGCCCGCGAAGGCGTCACCGGCCCCCACCGGCTCAACGACCTCGACGCGGAGCGCCGGTGCATCGACCCGCTCGGCGCCGACGAACGCGGTCGCCCGGACGTCGGCATCCTTGATCACGAGCTCCGGCACCGCGGGGAGGAGCGCACGGATCTCCTCCGCCGTGCCGGTCCCCCACAGCGTCTCGGCCTCATCCCGTCCGACGAAGACGACGTCGGCCTGAACCGCCGCGGCGCGGAGGACGGGACCCGCGTCCGCCGCAGACCACAGCGCCGGTCGGTGGTTGACATCGAAGGACACCGGCACCCCCGCCGCACGGGCGCGCGTCATCACCCGATCGAGGAAGCGCGCGCACGACGCCGACAGTGCGGCCGTGATCCCCGACACGTGCACGAGGTCGACGCCCTCCCAGGAGAGCGCGTCGGCGTCCGCCGCGTCCAGGAAGCTCGCCGCCGATCCGCGGCGGTAGTAGACGACGCCGCGCCCCGGATCCTTCACGTAGAGACCGGTGGGGTGGTCGGCGTCGAACCGGACCGCGGAGACGTCGACCCCGCGCTCCGCGACCCGCCGGAGGACGCGGCGCCCGAGGGCGTCGTCCCCGAGGCGGCTGAACCAGCGCGCGCGATGACCTCGTGCGGCGACGTGTCCGGCGACGTTGGACTCCGCACCCCCGGCCTCGACGCGGAAGTCGTCCGCGTCCTCGACGGGGTCGCCGGCGCGCGACGTCACCATCGCCATGGTCTCCCCGATGCACAGAAGGGTGCGCGACCCGGCATCCGGCGTCATCGCAGGTCGGTGACGGGTGCCGCGTCCATGTCGTCGAAGGCCTGGTTCTCGCCCGCCATCGCCCAGACGAACGAGTAGGCGGCGGTCCCCACACCGGAGTGCAGCGACCACGAGGGCGAGATGACGGCCTGGCGGTCGGCCACCAGGAGGTGGCGGGTCTCCTGCCGCTCGCCCATGAGGTGGACGACGCGGGCGTCCTCGGGGAGGTCGAAGTAGAGGTAGCACTCGGTACGGCGGTCGTGCGTGTGCGCGGGCATGGTGTTCCACATCGAGCCCTCGTGGAGCTGGGTGACCCCCATGACGATCTGGCAGCTGCGCACGCCGTTCTCGTGGATGTACTGGTTGAGCGTCCGGCGGTTGGACGTGGCCTGGTCGCCGAGCTCGCGCACCGTTCCCTCTCCGGGCGACACCAGCGCCGCCGGATAGGCCGTGTGGGCGGGCGCCGAGAAGAGGTAGAACTGCGCGTTCCCCTCCTGGCCGGCGTCGGCGAAGACCACATCGCGGATGCCGCGTCCGAGGTAGAGGCACGCGCCGGGGACGAGCGTGTACTCCTCGCCGTCCGCGGTCACGGTGCCGGTTCCGCCGACGTTGACGATGCCGAGTTCGCGGTGCTCGAGGAAGAAGTCGCTGCGGATCTCGGGATAGCCCGTCAACGCCAGGGGCGAGCCCGCGGGCATGGCCCCGCCGAGCACGATGCGGTCGTGGTGGGTGTAGGTCAGCGAGATCTCGCCGGGCACGAAGACCTCGGGCACGAGGTAGGTGGCCCGGAGGCTCTCGGTGTCCATGCCGGGGATCTGGGCGGGGGAGGTCGCGTAGCGCTGCTGCATGATCGTGTCCTTCGGGGTGGGGAGAGAGGAGAGGGGGGTCATCGGACGAGCCAGCCGCCGTCGACGGGGATCACGGCGCCGGTGACGTAGGCGGCCGCATCCGAGGCGAGGAAGACGAAGACGCCCTGCACGTCCTCGGCGGTGCCCCAGCGTCCGGCCGGGATACGCTGCAGGATCGACGCCGCCCGGTCGGCATCCGCCCGGAGAGGGGCGGTGTTATCGGTGGCCATGTAGCCCGGGGCGACGGCGTTGACGGTGACGCCCTGCGCCGCCCATTCGTTGGCGAGCGCCTTCGTGAGGCCCGCGACGGCGTGCTTGGACGCCGTGTAGGACGGGACCAGGATGCCGCCCTGGAACGACAGCATCGAGGCGACGTTGATGATGCGCCCCGATCCGCGCGCGAGCATGTGCCGACCGGCCGCCTGGGAGAGGTGGAAGACCGCGTCGAGATTGACCGCGAGAACGTCGTCCCAGTCCTGCACCGGGTGCTCCGCGGCCGGCGCGCGCCGGATGGTCCCGGCGTTGTTGACGAGGATGTCCACGGCGCCGAGTTCGGCGATCGCCTCGTCGACCGCGGCGGCAAGGTCTTCGGCGGTCGCGGTGGTGAGGTCCCGGCGGATGCGGTGGACCCGCCGCCCCGTCGCCGCGACCGCGGCGGCCGTCTCGTCGGCGTCCCCCCGGTCCAGCAGCACGAGGTCCGCGCCCGCTTCGGCGAGACCGACGGCGATCGCCTGCCCGAGGCCGCGGCGGGAGCCGGTGACGAGGGCGACCTTGTCGGTGAGATCGAACGTGTCCAGGATCATGCGGCGACCTCCGAGTCGACGGGAGCGGATGCGGCGACGAACCGCGTGGTGAGGGCGCCGATCCGCGAGATGCGCACGGTCACCGCGTCGCCGTCGGCGAGCGGACGGTGCGCGGCCTGCGCCGCGGGGAGCTTCTGCGGCGTCCCGGTGGTCACGACGTCGCCGGGGTGCAGCGTCATCACCTGACTCAGGTGGTGGATGACGAAGGCCACGCTGAAGACGGTGGTGGCCGTGGACTGCGAGACCGTCGTCACGCCGTCCCGTTCGACCTCGACGAGCAGATCCTGCGGGTCGCCGACCTCGTCGGGGGTCACGATCCAGGGCCCGAGGGGCGCGAATCCGTCGGAGCACTTCCCCAGCGCCCACTGGCTCTGCCGCCGCTGCCACGCCCGCTCGGACACGTCGTTGAGGATCGTGTAGCCGCCGACGTGGTCGAGCGCATCGGCGAGGGCGACGTCGCGCGCAGTGCGCCCGATCACGATCGCGAGCTCGCCCTCGTAGTCCACGTCCGTCGCGGCGCGCGGGATACGCACCGCCTCGTTCGGCCCGGCCAGGGTATTGGCCGTCTTGACGAAGACGTCCGGGAAGGCGGGATCGTCGGCGGTGGGATCCGCGCCGTCCGGGATGTGCCCGCGGTAGTTGTAGCCGAGGCACAGGATCTTCCCGGGGACGACCGGCGCGGCGAGCGCGGTCGGGTCGAGACGGGGCAGATCGGCCGCATCGGCCTCGGAGCCCGCTCGACGCGCCCGCTCCCGCAGATGGGGGTCGGCGAGGATCGCGGCGACGTCGCCGGCCAGGTGCCCGAGAGCGAGCACGCGGTCTCCCTCCGGCGTCGGGAGGATCAGGATCGGCTCCTGTCCTGTCGGGGTCGTCAGCGACGCGAACCTCACCAGTACTTCTCCCACCCGGGCACCGACACGCGCACCAACGCCTCGAGGTAGAAGTAGTCGCCCCACAGGGTGCCCTCGTCCACGCCGACGTCCTTCGGGAGGTCGTACACGGAGTGCCGGAGGAGCGCATCGGAGCTCTCCGCGGGGTCGGGCGCGTACCGCTCGATGAGCGAGGCGAGGATCGCGTGCGCGCGCTCGGTCCATTCGACGGCGAGATCGGCATCCGTCTCCACCTGCGCGAGCTCGAGGAGTCCGCAGACAGCGATCGCGGCGGCGGAGCTGTCGCGCGGGGCGTCGCTGCCGTCGGTGTAGACCATGTCCCAGTAGGGCACGTCGTCGGCCGGGAGGTGCGCCAGGAAGTATCGCGCCGAACGTCGCGCCGCATCGAGGAGACCCTCGTCGCCGGTGGCGGCGAAGTTCATCGCGAACCCGTAGATGCCCCACGCCTGTCCGCGCGCCCAGCAGGACTCGTCGAACGCGCCCTGCTCGGTCGCGCCACGGAGGGGCTCCCCGGTCTCGGCGTCCCAGTAGAAGGTGTGGAAGGTCGAGTCGTCCGCGCGGAAGATGTGGGTACGCAGCTGTGCCGTGTGCCGGCGCACCGCGTCGGCGAACGCGGGGTTCCCGCTCTGCTCGCCGGCCCACGTCAGCAGCGGCATGTTCATGAGGCTGTCGATGATCGTCCGCCCGCGCTGCGCGGGATCGGATAGATCCCCCCACGCCTGCAGGATGCCGGCCGGCTCGAGGAACCGGGTCATGAGCGTCTCCGCCGCTTCGAGCGACACCACGCGCGCCGCCTCGTCGTCGGTGAGACGCCAGGCCGCCACCGTGGACAGCGTGTAGAGGAAGCCGAGATCGTGGGTGTCGAGATCCTCGCCCGCGTGCAGGCGTCGCGCGAAGTCGTCCACGTCGCGTTCGGCGCCCGCCCGGAAGGCTTCGTCGCCGGTGAGCTCCCACGCGAGCCACAGGGTCCCGGTGCGGAAGCTTGTCGTCCAGCCGCGGTTCCCCCCCTCGGGGATGCCGTTCTCCGCGGGGCGGAGGAGGTACCGGTCCGAGACGGTGGTGTCGCCGGGGTAGGCGCCGCCGAACCGGTCGAGGTTGCGGCGGACGGTGGACAGCGCCGCCTCGACGGCGGCCTCCACCGTGCCGATGCCCAGGGTGGGCGTAACAGACGTCATTGCAGGATCCTTCGTTCGAGGGAGGTCGGAGGGGTGCTCACGCCGTCGCCGGGTCGGCGACGGGATCGAGGTCGAGCACCGGGCGCAGGGTGAAGCGGGAGTTGGTCCACGCGAAGTACAGGACGGCGGATGCGGTCACCCCGAGCCCGATCGCGGGGGCGGTGGCGAACACGGCGACCTGCACGGCGAGCGCACCCAGGGATGCGGCGGTGAGGTACCAGCGCCGCGTCCCGAGGACGAGCGCCGCGCGGAGGACGTCGACCGCCCGGGCGTGCGGCACCTCGGCGACCGCGACGAGCGACAGCAGCCCCGCCATGAGCGTCAGGACAGCCAACACCGCCAGCACCGGCACCGTCACGACGGAGACCGGGCTGTCGGCCAGCACGCGCACGTCGACGACGAGGATCAGCACCACGGCCGTGACCGCGACACCGATGACGAGCGCGGCCCGCCACGTCTCGCGGAGCCCCCGCGCGAAGGCGCGGAGGGGCCCGAGGTCACCGGAGACGTGCTCGCGGAAGGCGCGGAACGCCGCCGCCACCCCGGGCGCCGCCAGCGGCGCGGCCACCGCGAGCAGCGGCCAGGAGCGCGCGGGGTCGGTCGTCACCAGGAGCACCACGAGGGGCAGCGCCGTCACCAGGAGGGCGAGGTTGGTGACCAGGATCAGGAAGACGAACCCGATGATCCCGCTGATCACGTCGTGTCGGAAGAAGCGGCTCATCGCTCAGCCCTTCAATCCGCTGGTCGCGATGCCCTCGACGAAGTACTTCTGCCCGAGGAGGAAGATGATCGCGATGGGGACGATCGAGATCGTCAGCCCCGCGAACAGCAGCGCGTAGTTGGTGTCGTACAGGTTGGACACGAAGCTCTGGAGACCGAGCTGGATCGTCCACAGGTCGGGGTTGCGCAAATAGATGAGCGGTCCGAGGTAGTCGTTCCACGTCGAGACGAAGGTGAGGAGCGTCAGGCTCGCGAGCGCCGGGATCGACAGCGGCAGCATGATGCGCCGCCAGATCGCGTACTCGCTGAGCCCGTCGAGGCGCGCCGCCTCGGACAGCTCCTCGGGGATGGTCTCGTAGAACTGTTTCATCAGGAACACGCCGAAGGCGCCGAAGGCCTGCAGCAGGATGATCGACCAGAGCGTGTTTGACACCTGCATGTTCGACAGCAGGATGAACTGCGGGATCATGTACGACTGCCACGGCACGGCGATGGTGCCGACGTACAGGAGGAAGAGCACGTCGCGTCCGGGGAAGCGCACGCGGGCGAAGCCGTACGCGGCGAACGACCCGGTGAGCACCTGCAGGAACGTCACCACGACCGCCAGGAACAGGGTGTTCCGGATCCAGGTCAGCATGTTCGACCGGGTCCAGATGTCGATGTAGTTCTGCCACACGATCGTGTCCGGGAACCACGTGATCGGCACCGAGAAGACCTCGTTCGCCGACTTCAGCGAGCTCATCACCATCCAGAAGAACGGGGTGAGCAGACCGATCGCGAAGACGATCAGCGCGACGTACATGAGCGCCCGCGCCACGCGACGGCGCGGCGAGAGGCGATCCGCCGGGGCGGGAGCGGCGTCGCCGAGCTTGCGGAGCGCGCGGCGCTGCGCGGGCGGCGGGGCGAACTCCGAGACGAGGATCTCGGCATCCTTCTGAATCTGGTCGGTCATCAGATGCTCCGCTTCTTGTTCCAGAGGAACTGCGCGACGGTCACGGTGATGCAGAGGAAGAAGAGGGCCACGGCGGCCGCGGAGGCGTAGCCGAACTGGCTCTCCTCGAAGCCCTTGCGGAAGATGAACTGCGACAGCACGAGCGTCGACTGCCCCGGACCGCCGTCGGTCATGACGAGGATGAGGTCGAAGATCTTGAACGAGTTGATGGTGAGCATCACCGTCACGAAGAACATGGTCGGGCGCAGGCAGGGCAGGGTCACGTTGACGAACCGCTCCCAGACGTTCGCCCCGTCGACGCGGGCCGCCTCGTGGAGCTCGCGCGGCACGGTTTGCAGCCCCGCGAGGAAGAGGATCATGTAGTAGCCCATGTCGCGCCACGTGCCGACGATCACGACGGCGGGCATCGCCCACTCGGGCGAGGTCAGCCACCCGGGCGGATTCTGGATGCCGATGAAGCGGAGCATCTCGTTGATCGGGCCGTAGTCGGGGCTGAAGAGCAGGTTCCACACCACGGCGATCGCCACGATCGAGGTGATGTAGGGGAAGAAGGCGGCGGTGCGGAAGAAGGCCACGCCGCGCAGCTTGTTGTTGAGCAGCAGCGCGAGTCCGAGCGCGACGACGATCGTCAGCGGGATGTGCAGCGCCGCGTAGTAGAGCGTATTGAGGAAGGCGATCCGGAAGCTGCCGTCGCCGAGGAGGCGCTCGAAGTTCTCCAGGCCCACCCAGTCGGCTCGGCCGAAGACGTTCCAGTTCGTGAACGCCATGTAGAAGAGGATCAGGATGGGCACGAGCGTGAGCAGCCCGAAGCCGAGGAAGTTCGGCAGGATGAAGCTCCAGCCGACCATCGTGTTGCGCAGGCGCATCTTCGAGCGGCGGCGCGCCGGCGAGGGCGGTGCAGCAGGCGGGGCGGTGACAGTCGCCATGTCGGATCTCCGATGAGAAGGGGCGAGGAAGAGGGGGTGCTGCCCGGCGGAGGCGGCGCGACCGCCGGGCAGCGAAGGGATCAGCCCTGAGGGACCTCGTTGGCCACGCGCTCCTGCGCTTCGGCGATGCCGTCCTCGACCGACGTCGAGCCGGACAGGATCGCCGAGTGCATGTCGCCCAGGATGCCCTGGATCGCCGCGGTGCGGTTGGACGTGGGGTTCTCGGGCAGGACCTCGTGGGTGGAGAAGGCGAACAGCGACAGCTCATCGGTGGGCGCACCGTCGACGGCGAAGTACGTCTCGACGACCGGGTCGGTGAGCAGGGCCGGCGTGATGCCGATCTCGGCGAGGATCTGCGCGCCCTCTTCGCCCGCCGCGAAGGCGAGGAAGTCCTTGGCGGCCTCGACCTTCGACTCGTCGATCGCGGCGTTGATGCCGAAACCGGTCGGGTCGCCGAAGGTGACGGGGACGTTGTCGGTGCCGGCGGTGGAGGCGCTCTCCTGGGGGATCGGCGCGATGCCCCACTCGAAGTCCTGAGCGTCGCCCGAGGCCTGCTGGGCGATGAGGGTCGCGACGTACCACGTGCCCATCGGCAGCATCGCGGCCTTCTGCGTGCCGAACTCGCCCTGGTAGGTGAGCTGGTTCGCGCCGGCGGTGTTGAAGTCGATCTGCGCGCCGGCGTCCTGCATGTCCAGCACCCGCTGGTAGTAGGGCGCCAAGTAGCCGTACTCGCCCTCGAGGATGTCGGAGCCGGTCTGCGCGTTCGCGAAGCCCTGGACCGTCGACTGCCAGGAGTGCTGGTACGCACCACGGGCGTCCATGCCCGCACCGGTGAGGCCCGCGGTCAGCTCTTCGGCCGCGGCCTCGTAGTCGTCCCACGTCCAGGACCCGTCGGGGTAGTCGACGCCCGCGGCGTCGAACATCGCCTTGTTGTAGAAGAGGACCCACGAGTCGTTGCGGTAGGGCACGGCGTACGTGGCGCCGTCGACCTCGTAGGACCCGGCGCCGCTGATGCCGTCGGGAAGCTCCACGTCCGACACGTCGAGGAGCTGGCCGCCCTCGACGAAGGTCGGGACGAACTTCACCTCTTTCTGGGTGATGATGTCGGGGCCGCTGCGGGCGGCCAGGTCGGCGGTGAGCAGCGTGTTGTACTCGGCGGCGTCGTAGCCCATGAGCTCGACCGTCACGTCGGGGTTCTGCTCGGTGAAGGCGTCGGCGAGCGCCTGGAACTCGGGGGTCGTGTCCAGGCTCCAGCCCGACAGGGTGAGGGTGATCGGCCCGTCAGCGGGGGCTGCCTCGCCACTGCCGCCGCCGCTGCACGCGGCGAGCGAGAGCGACGCGACGACGGCCATACCGGCGGCGGCGACGTGGGTGCGCTTCATTGTGGATGTACTCCTTTGTAGGTGCGGGCCCACCATCGGGCCCCTCGGGATCACCGGTTCGCGGGCGGCGCGACGCCGGGGTGTGTCAGGCGACTCGTGGTCGCCGTTCCATCGGGCCAGGTGACCGCGACGGAGGTCTGTGCGTCGTCGACGACGGCGCTTCCGACGGTCCCCCACGATCGGGAGGACCTGCCGGTGAGTTCGATGAGCACGGCGTACCAGTGCTCGGCGCGGGCGGCGAACGTGAGCGTGGGGACGACGGCCTCGGGCCCGAGCGGGCTGGCGTCGGCGCGGACGTCGAAGGCCGGGACGGCACCGTCGCTCAGGGCACGGATGCCGCTGCGACGGTCGCCCGCGAACGCCCACGCGCCCGAGCCCGCATCGGCCCCGGCCGGGAGCAGCGCCTGCTCGACCGCGTCGGCCGCGAGCGCCCATCCCCCGATCCGCAGCTGGCGCGGTTCGGTGGTCGCGGCCGGCTCGGTCAGCCGGACGAGGCGGACCTCCCACGGACCGCGGACGATCGAGTGGACGAGCATGGTGCCGGCCACCTCGACCGCGCCCGCCAGCCCCGAGCCGTGCTGGGCGGCGGAGCGGACCGGCGTGATCCAGTGGGGGCGGCAGAGGGAGGACGCGACACCCACGCGCGCATCGCCGTGGCCCTGCACCTCCACACCCAGGAGCTGCATCGCGGCACGGTGCGTGGCACGACCGCGTCGGTCGACGAGCGTCACCGACTGCTCAACCGGGTCTTCCCACGCGCGCTCGTCGAGCAGGGGGGAGGTCGTGGTGGAGTAGCCGATCCGCGCGTACAGCGGCGAGTCGCCGACGAGCGCACCCTCCGGCGCGTGATCGGTGCCGTGGTTGATCACCCGCACGATCCCGTCCTCGCGCGTCGCGGAGACGATCCAGCCCGCCGCGCGGACCGCGCGCAGTTCATCCGCCTGCGCGATGGGGAGCGGTTCGACCGGCGCGGCCCAGACGGGGTGGTCTCCGGGGAGGAGGATGCCGAGCAGACCCTTGACCGCCCAATACGGCGACCCCGGGCCCGAGTACGACTGGGCCAGCGCACGCCACGGACCGTGCCATCCGAGATCCAGCACGCCCTCCGCGTTCGGAACGCCGTGCTCGACGAAGTGCGAGACGACCGCCGTGGCCGCACCGCGCAGGCGCCCGAGCGGGACCGAGGGCACCTCGGCCAGCACACCGGCCCAGAAGGGCGCGGCCGCGGCGAAGCGGTAGATGAGGCTGCGGCCCTGGATGAGGGGCGAGCCGTCGCCGCCGACGAGGTGCACGGCATCCTGGAGGAATCGATCCAGTCGGGCGACGTCGGCGTCATGGCGCGGCGCGGCGAGATCCATCGCGCCCTGCATGCGCGACCAGAGCATCGGGTAGACGTGCAGCGCCCAGCCGACGTAGTGGTCGTACGAGCGCTCGATCCCATCCGAGATCCAGCCGTCCTCCCGCACGAGGGAATCGTGGAGCGCGAGGTCGGCGGCGATGTCGGCCTCCGACCAGGGGCCACCCACGGAGCGCAGGAAGGTCTGCACGACGACCCGGAACCACAGCCAGTTCGTGCGCGGGTAGGTGTCGTCGCCGACGACGGGCGCGAGGTAGGCGATCACGCGCGCCTGCGTCGCCTGATCGAGACGGTCCCAGATCCACGGCCGAGTCATGTCGAGGCCGAGGGCGAGCGAAGCGGCCTCCACCTTGGCCTGCGCGTGCTCGTCGAGGCGCACCCAGCGGTCCGGCGCGAGGGGGTCGACGCCGGCGACGATCCCGCGCCGGAAGTCCTCCGCGAGGTCCTCGGTCCCGATGCCGCGCGATCCGGCGATGCGGAAGGCGGCCAGGAGGAAGGTCCGCGCGAAGCCTTCGAGTCCGTCGACGTCCGCCCCGTACCCGCCCTCGGCGCCCGGGTAGGTGATCCGCGCACCTCCCGGCGAGGCGAACCCGCGCGCGGCGGTCAGCAGGCGGTCGGCGAGTGCGAGCCAGTGGTCCCGCGTCCACGCCGCGTCCGCGCGCTCACGCGGCGACACGGACGGTATCGCGGCGGTGGGGTGCGATGGAACCGGCATTGGCTCTCCTGGGACGTTCTTCTCTGAAGCGAACGTTTGGGAGCGTAGCAACCCATTTCGTTCATTGCAAGAGCGTTCTGGAGCGCCTATGATCGTTTTTGGTTGCTTTGCCGGATCGGTGCAACAGCCAACGATCTCACGGCGGCTCGACGAGGAGGATGCATGGAGCACACGGTGGCAGGGTCGCGGGGAGGCGTCCGGGCGCTGATCTGGGGCGATCTTCCGATGCCGGATGTCGAGGCCGCGCTCGCGCGGATGCTCGTCGACCCCGCCGAGGCGCTCCCCGTCCCGGCCGCCGCCGATCGCGCCGCCTGGGGCGCATCGGGAACCGCGGACCCGACCACTCGGGCCCTCGTCACGGCGGAGGCCGAGGCCGAACGGGGCACTCCGTGGCCGCAGCCGCTCGCGAGCGGCGCTGCGCGCCTCCACCTCGACGGCGACCGCGACGGGTGGGAGCAGCTCGCGTTCGCCCGTCAGCGGCGGCTCAGTCGCGCCGCGATCGCTGCCGCGACGACCGCCGACGTTCGGTGGCTGGCCGAGGTGCTGGACGGGATCTGGCTCCTCTGCGAGCAGAGTTCCTGGTGCTGGCCGGCGCATGATGACGCCTTCGCGCGCGGCGGCAGCGTGCTCCCCGACGTCGACACGCCGTTCCTCGACCTCGGCTCGGGAGAGGTCGCCGGGCAGCTCGCCTGGATCGACCATCTCCTCGGCCGCGAGCTGGACGCCCGGTATCCCGGCATCCGGGCACGCATCCGACGCGAGGTTCGCGTGCGCGTCCTCGGGCCGTTCCTCGAACGGCGCGACTGGCACTGGCTCGGAGAGCCCGGCGACGCCCACAACTGGAATCCCTGGATCCACGGCAACGTCCTCGTCGCGGCGCTGCGGCTGATGGACGACCCGGCCGACGCGGCGGAGCGCGCCCGGATCATCGCCCTCGTCGTCGACGGGATGGACCGCTACGTCACCTCCCTCCCCGCCGACGGGGCGATCGACGAGGGCTACGCCTACTGGTGGAACGGGGCCTGCCGCGCGCTCGAGGCGCTCGAGCTGCTGTTGCACGCCACGCGCGGCGGCGTCGACGCCTTCCCCCTCCCCGCCCTGCGCGAGACCGTCGCCTTCCCGCATCGGATGCATCTCGGCGGAGCGTGGTACCTGAACCTGGCCGACGGGCAGGCCCGGCCTCCCGCCGAACAGCCCTGGCACGCGCTCCACCGTGCGGCCACGCGCGTGGGCGACGCCGATGCCGCCGCCCACGCGGCCTCCCACCGGCGGCCCGGCACCCCCGCGGCATCCGTGCACGAGGGACTCGGGCGCCTCCTCATGGGGATGACCGACGCGGCCTGGCTCGCTGCGACCGAAGCGCACGCACCCCTCCCCGCCGAGGTGTGGCTCCCGTCGACGCAGGTGCTCGTCGCCCGAGAACGGGCGGGAAGCGCGCACGGACTCACGCTGGCGGTGAAGGGCGGGCACAACGGCGAGAACCACAACCACAACGACGTGGGCTCGTTCGTCGTCGCCGTCGACGGCGTGCCGGTCGTCGTCGATGCGGGCCGCCCGACGTACACGAAGGACACCTTCGGGCCTCGCCGATACGACATCTGGACGATGCAGAGCGGGTGGCACAACGTCCCCGTGATCGACGGCGGCGAGCAGCTCTCCGGCCGGGAGCACGCGGCAACCGCCGTGGACGTGGCGCGGGATGCCGCGGGGGTGGAAATGTTCCTCGAGCTCTCCGGCGCCTACCGCGACGCCGCCGGCTGGTCGCGGACCGCGCGACTGGATCGGGCCGCCCGGACGGTGACGATCCGGGACGTCCGCGCGACGCCGCGCCCCGGCGCCACCGGAAGCGAGGTGCGCATGCTGGTCGCGGGCGAGGTGGAGCTCGACGACGACGGCGCCGTCATTCGCCCGCTGGAGGGTGCGCGAATTGTACGCCTACGGTGGAACCCGAAGGTCACGGCGACGGCGACGGTGCGTCCGCTCGACGATCCCCTGCTCACCGACGTGTGGGGGCACCGGCTGACCCGGATCGATCTCCCCCTGGGAGACGGCACGGAGGCCACTGTCACGATAGAACTGGACCACGCGAGCACGGAGGACCCCCGATGACCGACCAGATGCCGGCCCTGCTCGCCGCCGAGCGCCGCGCCCACGTCCTGGCCGCCCTCGAGCGCGACGGCGCGGTGCGGGTGGCGACGCTGATGGACGAGCTGGGCGTGGCCCCCGTGACGCTGCGGCGCGACCTCGCCCAGATGGAGCGCGAGGGCCTGCTGGTGCGGGTGCACGGCGGCGCCGTCCCACCGCCGGCGGGCAGCGCGAGCGCGGGCCCCGCGCCCTCCGCCACGCCGACGACGGCGACCGGCTCGCTTGCGATGCTCGTCCCCTCGCTGAACTACTACTGGCCGGGAGTGGTCCGCGGCGCGGAGATCGAGGCGCAGCGACACGGGCTCGGGCTCCTCCTGCGCGGCGCGTCCTACGAGCTGCAGGACGAGCGTCCCGTCCTCGAGCGCCTCGTGCACCGTGACGATGTCCGCGGGCTCATCGTCGCGCCGAACACCGACACCCTCCACGCCCAGGATGTCGTCCAGTGGCTCGCCGACTCGGGGGTTCCGAGCGTCCTGGTCGAGCGCGACGCCGTGCTCCTCCCCGATCGCGCGCCGGTCGAGTCGGTGACGACGGACCATGCGCTGGGAGCGGTCCTCGCGGCACGCCATCTCGCCGCTCTCGGACACCGCCGGGTGGGGCTGATCATCTCCCGCGAATCCCCCACCTCCCGCAAGATCGTCGCGGGGTGGCACGCGGCCTGCCGCGAGCTCGAGCTGACGCAGAGCGACCACTTCGAGTCCGTCCTGCCCCCGCGCACCAGCGCGGACTTCTCGGCCGCCGTGGATGCCGCCCTGGACACCGCGCTGTCACAGGGGGTCACCGCCCTGGTGGTGCACTCCGATCCGGAGGCGATGGCCTTCGTCGACCTCGCACTGAACCGCGGGATCTCCGTCCCCGAGGACCTCTCGATCGTCGCCTACGACGACGAGGTGGCCGAGCTGTTCACGCCCGCCCTCACCGCCGTCTCCCCGCCGCGCGCGTCGGTCGGGGCGGCCGCCGTCGATCTCCTCGCCCGGCGCCTGGAGGACCCGAGCCGTCCGGTCCACCGGGTCGTGCTCAGCCCGACGCTGAACGTCCGCGGTTCGACGGCGTCGCCGCGGCGCCCCTGATCCGCGCCGATCGCACGCCGAAGGGGGTGGAGACCCGGTTCTCCACCCCCTTCGGCGTCCGTGCTCAGCCGCAGGATGCCGCGCTGACGGCGATCTCCTCCGACTGACGGATCTGCTCGCCGTCCCGGTCACCGCTCGAGACGACGGTCACCGACGCGTCCTCGATCGACGGGGCCCGAGTCGAGAAGGCGATCGAGGATCGCTTCCCCGGCTGGATCGTCAGGGTCTTGCTCCCCCACGGCGTGGTCATCTCGGTGCGCACCGGCACGGTGTCGTCGTTGCCCGTCGTGACCGTGACGAGGATCTTGCCCGCGAGGCACCGCGTCGTGGTCGACGCCGTGACCGCGAGGGTCGGCGGCGCCGGGGCGGTGACGTCGGCGACGGCGATCCAGCTGAGGACGGGATCGGCCGTTCCGGCGCCGCGCGCGGCACGGAAGAGGACCTCGGTGGGCTCGTCCAGGGTGAACCGGATCGTCGATCGCCCCTGGGGGGTCCCCGCCGACAGTGCCACCGGGTCGCCCGTGATCACCTCGTCGCCGACGGTCACGCTGGGCTGGACCTCCCGGGTCACCCCCCACCACTCGTAGTACCCCGAGGTGAGCTCGAACTCTCCCGCAGGGAGCGAGAGGCGATAGTCGATGGAACCCCCGGCGCTGGCCCACCATCCGGTGCTGCGGGAGATGTCCCATGTCCCCGGGACGCGCGCCTTCGCACCGACGAATCCGGCACCGGAGTCGATCGGGTTCACCAGACCCCACCCGGTCTCCTCGGTGTAAGGCGCATCGGCCGACGCGTTGCGCAGCTCCTCCCCGCGGAGGGCCCGCACCGCGGCATGCGCGGGAGAGTCCACCCCGGCGTTCGAGGCGTTGTCGCCTTCGACCCCGGCCGCGTCGATGAAGTAGACCGTGCGCGCGGGGATCGTCTCCACCGTCAGCGAGACCGGGACACCGGCGGCGACACCGGCCACCCGCGAGGTCGTGAAGGCCTCACCGGCGACGGCCGTCCCCGACCACTGGACCGGAACCTCCTGCTGAGCGCCGCTGACCGTGGCCAGCGCGACCTGCTCCGGGAGCACCGGCTCTTCGCCGACCTCGACGGCGATGCGGTAGTCGGCGAGCGGCAGGTACGCCACCTCCACGAGGTCCGCGAGCGCCTCCTCGACCGCCGCGACGGCGGCGTCGAGCTGCTCCTGCGTCGCGCTCGGGTCGGTGTAGACCGCCCGCGCCTCGAGCCCGACGGCGCGCAGGTTCTGCCACGACTCCGCGGTGTACGCGCGACTCGAGGTCGCCCCCGCCCGCTCGAGGACCTCCTCCAGCGGTGCCCGGTCGACCGGGTCGGCCGGCGGGTCGTTGATGGCCACCCAGCTGAGCGCGGGGGACTCCGTGCCCCCGGCACCGGAGACGGTGAACGTCACCGTCGTGGGCTGGTCGAGGGTGAACGCACCGCGGAGCACCGTCGAGGTTCCGAGCGAGCCGTTCGGGAACGCGTGCGCGCCGATGTCGACCGTGCGTGCCTGGCCCCCGGCATCCGTGTAGGAGACCGTCGTGGCGACCCGGCGGGTCCGGTTCGTCCCGGGATTCCACCATTCGGTGTGGCCGGAGGCGATCTCGTGCGTACCCGCGGGCAGCGCGAACCGGTAGACGATCGGGGTCGACGCGGAGGAGGAGTACCAGCCCGTCTCGCGCATCTTGTCGTAGGGGGAGACGTTCAACCGCCCCTTCCCGCTGTACGACCCCACGCGTCCCCACCCGGATGCGTCGGAGTAGACGCCGTCGGCGGTGGTGTTGACGAGCCCATCCCCGCGAGCGGCGCGGACGGCCGCGTGTGCCGTCGCGTCGCCCGGGGCGTTCGCGTCGACGAAGTACCGCACGCCGGCGGGGATCACCTCGACGAACGCGCTGACCGCGAGCGAGGGGTTGCCCTCGAAGACGCCGTCGATCTTGACCAGCGCGTACGCCGTGCCGAACTGCGAGGGCGTCGCCGTCCAGCGCACCGGGGCGTCGATCGTCTCGCCGGCCTCGCTGCGTGCTTCCACGGTCGCCGGGAGGTCGGGGACCTGTCCGAGCGTCGTCGCCGTGCGGGGCAGGGTCTCGAGGACCTCGACCGGGCGCTCGCTCGGATCGACGGGGCCGCCGGACGCGCCACCGCGCACGACGTCGACGCCGTCGAGGACCAGCGTTCCCGACGCCACGGTCACCGTGACCTCGTGCGGACCGTCGGCCAGACCCCGCAGCCAGTACGACGTCTGGCGGTTGCCGACGGGACCGACCGCGACCGTCCGCGCGGGCTCGTCGTCGACCACGATCGACAGGGTCGCCGCACCGGTCGCACCGATCAGGTTGAACCCGGTCCCCTCGAAGGCGAAGGATGCCGAGCGCCCGGTCGCGAGGACGTGCTGCGTGCGGTTCAGGTGGGCGTACCCCGCCTGGGTGAACGAGAAGCCCTGCGGGTAGGAGATCCGCGCATCCGCGTCGTCGATCTTCACGCCCTCCCAGGAGCGGCCCTCGATCGGGGCGATCGCGAGGTCGTCGAAGGAGGTGTTGTAGTAGCCGCTCAGGAGCGAGATCCGGCCGGCCATGGTCGGGTTCGGCGCGGTGTCCGCGTAGACGGTCAGCGTCTCGCCGTCCAGGGTCACCGTGATGATGTTCTCGTCGGCCGAGACCTCCAGGGTGTGCCAGGCGGCGGCGTCGAAGAGGAACACCGAGCCCGATGCGACCGTGGACCCGAGCTTGCGCAGCTCCCAGCGGCCGTCGGCGTGCACGCGGGCGGCGTAGGTCGCGAGATCGGCGCCTTCGGCCACCACCTGCCGCACGCCGAGGCCCGCGAAGTTCTCCAGCGACGCGTCGCGCACGACCTCGTCGAGGCGGAAGTCCACCGAGGCGGTGTAGTTCGTCCAGGAGTGGTCACCCAGCACCGTCGCGGGGTTCGCGGTCGACGGGTTCCGCTGGGACCCGTCGCCCCACACGTTCCACGTGTAGCCGCGGTTGTCGGCGTGGATCCGCTGCTGCAGGACGTTGCCGCGGTCGCCCTCGCCCGCGACCACCTCGAACGCGCCGTTCTGGTCGGCGGTGTAGCGGGGCGTCCCGCCGCGTCGGGTGACGTAGTCCATCTCGACGCCGTTGACGGTCTCCAGCGCGTAGTCGGCGTACTCGAAGTCATCGGCGTAGGGCAGGGCGAGGACGGAGTCCTCCACCGGTGCCGCGTAAAGGTCGGGCGCGTACTCGGTCGTCGACCCGTGGATGCCGCGCGGGAGCGTCGACAGCGTGACGATGGAGTAGGGCTGCACCTGCACCTGGTAGACGTGATGGTCGACGCCGTCGATCGTCTCGGTGCGGACGGGCACCACCTTGCCGATGTTCTGGAAGTGGTTCGCGTCGTAGGCCTCACCGGCGTCGGGGCCGCGGGTCTCCCACACCGACAGCGGGGTGTCGGCATCCGTTCCGAGCGCCGCCACCTTCACCTCGAAGTTGCGGGTGGTGGAGGTGTTGTTGGCGTGGACCTGCGAGAACTCCAGGTCCTCGCCGGCGGCGACCTGCGCCTCGGGCGTCCGCAGCGTCAGGATGGTGCGGGTGGACGTGTCGACGACCGTTCCGCCGTCGCCCTTCGCCCCGTCCCCGCCCGATGCTCCCTCGATGTACTCCCAGCCGTCGTCCATGAACTGCATGAAGTGGCGCACGACGGTGATGCCGACGCCGCCCTCGTAGTAGCCGGACCACGGGTCGGAGGCGCGGATCAGGTGCTTCGGGGAGTACTGGGACCCCTCGTACATCGCGCTGACCGCGGGCTGGAACAGGAAGGTGGTCATGTGGCCGGGGTGCGGCTCGGTGCCGCTCCACCGGTAGGCGTTGATGAACCGGTCGGCGATGTCGACCGCGCCGACGGTTCCGCCGATGCCGCCGCGGGCCGGGTCGGCGTTGATGCGGTACTCGGGATCGATCATCGGCGCGACGCCCTCGGAGTACAGCACCTCCATCCCGAACTCCTTGTTCAGGCGGGTGAGCGCCGGGTCGCCGGCGATGTCGTAGTGGTAGCCGATGGCGTCCACCTGCTCGAGGGCGGCGGGGCTGGCGAGGATCGCGCGCGAGACCGCGCCGACGTTGCGGTACGAATCCAGCGCCACGATCTTGATGTCGCTGTAGTCGTACCGGGCACCGTCGGCCTCGGCATCCCGCTCGAGGCGCTCGGCGAAGTCGACCGTCCATGCAAGCTCCGAGCCGATGTAGTTGGCGTGGACCTCGTTCTGCGACGGGCTGAGGTAGTCGAACTCGACGCCGTAGGTGTCGTACGCGGCGTCGATCGTCTCCTTGTACCACTGGTAGCGGAGGTCGGCTTCCCCGCGCGTCCAGGACGGCTCGCCCCAGCGGAGGGCTTCGACCTCGATGTCGGGGTTGATGCTCTGGGCGTCGGCGATGAAGTGGAATCCGGCACCGCGCAGGACGTTCGCCGGCTCGTCGGCGGAGCGCTTCGTGGCCGGTTCCGCGCCGGAGGAGGTGTTGTTGTCGGCCCCGAGCTCGACCTTGATGTGCTTCAGCCCCGCACCGGTGTCGGGGTCGAAGAGCAGGTGCATGATGCGCCAGTAGACGTCGGGCTGCTCTTCCTTGTAGTCCAGCAGCAGGTTCGAGGTGTTGTTGCACGACACCGAGCCGAAGCCGCCGAAGGTGTTGAAGGGCAGGCCTGCGGCGTCGCGCTCGACGTCGTCGCCGTGGACAAGCACCTCCGCCCACTCGGCCACGTCCTCGTAGGTGAGGGTGGGCAGCTCGTCGAGTGCCGGCGGTGCGCCCCCGACGGGCGCGCCGGCGACGGATGCCGGAACGACGGATGCCGGAGCGGCCGGTGCCGCGGCGGCGGGTGTCAGGGGGATCAGGACGGTACCCAGGGCGACGGCGAACGCGGTGAGCGCAGCGGTCGTCCGGGCCGATGACAGCGGTGTCATGGGACTTCCTCGTCGATGAGAGACACAGGGGGACGTCAGTCAGGAAAACAGAGGCGGGCGCTGCGACCAACCGGAACGATCCGACTCGACCATGCTCGCTCGCACTCGAACACCACCCGCGCGGCCAGCGCAGTGTTTCCGCGAACATGCCCGGCGGGACTAGGGTCGGGGCGAACGTATTCGCACACCATCCCACGGGATCGAAGGAGATCCGAGGTGTCCCCCACTCCCCCGCCGCCGGCCTTCGGTCTCACCCGACGCGAACGCATCCTCGATGAGCTCCACCGCAGCGGCAGCGTCCGCGTTTCCGATCTCGCCCGCGATCTCGGCGTCGCAGAGCTGACCGTCCGACGCGACATCGGCGCGCTCGCCGACCAGGGACTGCTCACCCGCGTGCACGGCGGCGCGACGCTGCGGAGCGCTCTGGACACCAGCATCCCGCAGCGCCGCGCGGCGGGACCCCCGAAGTACCGCGTGGGGATGATCGTGCCGTCGCTGTCGTACTACTGGCCGCAGATCATCCTGGGGGCTCGTGCCGCGGCATCCGCCACGGGCGTCCAGCTCGTCCTCCGCGGCGCGAGCTACGCGGTCGACGACCAGCGTCGCCAGATCGCCTCGCTCCTGGACGGGGAGAGCCTCCACGGACTCATCGTGGCGGCCGAGACCTCCGGCCCCGAGGGGGCAACCCTCCTGCAGTGGCTGGACGACATCCCGCTCCCCGTCGTCCTCGTCGAACGCCACGCGCCGTCGGCGCTCGGGCTCACCCGCGTGGAGTGGGTCACCTCCGACCATGTGGTCGGCGGAACCCTCGCCGCGCGCCACCTCGCCGAGCGCGGCCACCGCCGGGTGGGTCTACTCACGTCCCCGGGATCGCCGACGTCCGCGCCCCTCCGCAAGGGGTGGAAGCGCGCGGTCCGCGAGCTGGGCCTCGTGGCGACCGTGGACAGCTCGGCCGCCCTCGACACGCTCGCCGGAGCCGGCCGCGAAGCGGAGATCGATCGGATCCTCGACGAGTGCCGGCGCACGGGGACGACGGCGCTGACCATCCACTCCGATCCTCAGGCGGTGCTCTTCCAGCAGCACGCACGAGACCGGGGCTGGAACCTCCCCGCGGACCTCGCGATCGTCGCGTACGACGACGAGGTCGCCGAGAGCGCGGAACCGCCGATCACGGCGCTGCGCCCGCCGAAGCAGCAGGTGGGGCGCCTCGCGGTCGAGACGATGGCGGCGCGACTCGCGGACGGTCGGCGGCGGCCGGTGCAGCGCACGTACCTCCTCCCCGAACTGCGGCGCCGCGAATCCACCGCGCGCTGACTCCGGTCGGGCCCGCTCACGGCAGCGGCTCGGCCGCCTCCCGCGCCGCGCGGGCGGATGCGCGCACGGCGCCGATGCTGGCGGCGATGACGAGACCGATCCCCACGAGTTCCCACGGCGACAGCTCCTGGCCGAGGAGCAGGAAGCCGGCGAGCGCGGCCGTCGCCGGGGCGAGGCTCATCAGGATCGCGAACGCCGCAGCCGGGAGGCGTCGGAGGGCGATGAGCTCGAGGGCGTACGGGATGGTGGACGACAGCACGGCCACGGCCGCGCCGAGCGCGACGAGATCCCACCGCAGCAGCGCGGACCCGGCATCCAGGATGCCGAAGGGCAGCGCGATCGCCGCTCCGATGAGCATCGCCCACGCGAGCCCGTCGAGCCGCGGGAAGGTCCGCCCCACCCGCGCGGACGCGAGGATGTAGAACGCCCAGCTGGCCGCCGCACCGAGGGCGAACAGGACCCCGATCGGATCCAGGCGATCCCACCCGCCGCCGGCGAGCGCGACGACACCGGCGAGCGCGAGGAGCGCCCACAGCCATGCCGACGCCCGCCTGCTCGCCACGATCGACAGGACGAGGGGCCCCAGCACCTCGATCGTCACGGTGATGCCGAGCGGCAGGCGCTCCAGCGCGAGGTAGAACAGCCCGTTCATGGTCGCCAGGACCAGGCCGAATCCGGCCACGGCGAGCCAGTCGCCGCGCCCGTACCCGCGGAACGTCGGCCGCGCGATGGCGAGGAGGAGTGCGGCGGAGAACACCAGCCGCAGCATCACCATGCCGAGCGGGCCGACCTCGGGGAAGAGGAGGACGGCCAGCGACGCGCCGATCTCCTGGCAGGAGAGCCCGACGACGACGAAGAGGACCGCGGGAGCCGCGCCCCGGGAGCCTCTCACCGGATCATGAGATGGGCTCGGCGCAGATCGCGCTGTCGCTGATCTCCTGGTGGAACTGCTCAGGCGTCCAGGGGAGACCGGCCGCCGGGGCGGTCTGACCCGACGCCGCCGGGGCCTTGGAGGCGATGGCGGCGAGCTCCCACGCGAGGCGGGCCCCGAAACCCGATCCGCCCGCGGACTGGTTGAGGACGACCGCGACCGTCAGGCCCGACTCCGGGTCGGAGTAGGCCGCCGTGGTGTAGCCGGGGAAGACGCCGTGCTGTCCGATGAGCGAACCGGCCTGGTAGACGCCGCCGCCGACGGTGAGCCACGATGCCGACGAATCCGACTCCGGGAGGGCACCCTCCAGGCGCTCCCCCGCGGGGACGAGTGCACCGGTGGCGAGTGCCTGCGCGTAGCGACCGAGGTCGGTGATGTCGGTCGTCACGCCGGCGTCGGTGAAGCCGACGGTGCGGGAGAGATCGGTGATGTCGACGGGCTCGAGGCAGTTGCGGCGGTCGCCCTCCTGCCGCGCGAAGAGTCCGGTGAGGACCGGGGCCTCTGCGGCCGGCGCACCGAAGGTCGTCGCCGTGAGGTCGAGCGGGTCGGCGACGTACTCCTCGACGAGCACGCGCGCACTCTTCCCGGTCGCACGCTCCAGCGCGAGCCCGAGGAGCAGGTAGCCGGCATCCGAATCGCGATATTGCGCGCCCGGCTCGGCGGTGCGCTCCTGTCCGAGACCGAAGGCCGCCAGTTCGCGCGGACCCCACCGGCGCTCGGGGTTGTCGAGCCACAGACCGAGCAGCCGGGACGTGTACGAGCCGATGCCGGACGTGCCGTCGCACAGCTGCCCGAGGGTGATCCCCTCGAGGTCGGGCACCGCCGCGACGTACTCGGTGATCGAGTCGTCGAGCGCGACCAGTCCCTGATCGGCGATCTGGTAGAGGATGTCGCAGGTCATCGACCGTGTGGACTTCGCCGCGGCGAACTGCATGTCCGTCGTGACCTCGCCCCCGCCGGCGGGGGTCTGCGTGCCGACTCCGGCGACCCACGACCCGCTCCATGGCGCCCAGACGCCGACGATCGCCCCGGATGCGCCGGCGGCCGACATGGCGTTCGCGACGGCGGCCTCGAGCTGCTCCTGCGTCTCAGCGGGGAGGGCCCCCTCGACCTGCGGGGGCACGTCGATCGACACGCTCCGGTCGGGTGTGCAGGCCGCCAGCGACAGCACCATGCCGATGACCGCCGCCGCGGCGACGACGCCCCGGCGCACGCTGAATCGACCGTGCATCCTCACCCCCAGCTGATCGTGACTTGCATTCAAACACACCCGCCCGTGATCCCTATGGTTGAGGGATGAGCCATCGCTTCGACGACGCCGCACGAGCAGGCGTTCTCGGCCACATGAACGGCGACCACGCGGAAGACAATCTTCTCATCACGCGAGCCCACGCGCCCTCGGATGTGGAACCCGCCGACATCGTCGGAGCCGTCATGACCGACCTCGACGGCGATACCGGCACGTGGGTCGCGACGCTCGTCGGCGGCCGCGAGATCGAGGTCGTCGTCGCCTGGCCCGGCGCCCCGATCAGCGAGCGCCCGCACCTCCGCCGCGAGATCGTGGCCCTCTACGACGAGTCCTGCCGCCGCCTCGGCATCGAGCCCCGCCCGCACGACTGAGCCGGTCGCCCGTCACTCGGCGGAAGGCCACCCGGGCTGCTCGGTCCGGTCCGCTCCGCGGAGGAGCTCCGCGGTCCACGCGCGGGTGACCGCCCCATCGCGTGCGCGGATCATGCCGTCCTGCTCGCCCGTGTAGCGGAACCCCGCTTTGGCGGCCACGCGCATCGACGGGGCGTTGCCGACGACGCACTCCCACCGCATCCGCTCGAGATCCGTGCGGGCGAACACCTCGTCGATCACGGCGGAAAGGGCCTCGGGAAGGATGCCGCGCCCGCGGTGCGGGGCGCCCAGCCAGAATCCGACCATGCCGCTCGGCATCCGCACCCCGATCACCCCGAGCAGAGGGCCCCCGGCGGACTCGCGGATCGCCCACGTCCACTCCTCGCCGCGCAGCCACCCCTTCGGCACGAACTCCGCGACGAACCCGACCGCGTGCTCGCGGCGGTAGGGCCACGGGATCGACAGGTACTCCTCGAACAGCGGATCGACGCAGTACCGCGCGATGTCGTCGACGTCACCGGGCAGGGGCTGGTCCAGCACCAGCCGTTCGGTCCGGATGACGAACGGCAGCGTTCCGCCCGGACTCACCCGGCCGTCCGGGCGATGATCGGCATCGTGCGGGTGACGGGGTGGGCGTCGTCCTCGGGATCGGGATCGGTCAGCAGGAAGAAGCGCCCCTGGTAGGGGCCGAGGTGCAACGGGAAGCTCTGCAGATCGTCCACCCGCGCGACGGCCTCACCGGTCTCGGCATCCGTCACACCGCTCCGCGGCACGAGGCACTCCGACCGGACCGTGGCATCGACGCTCTCACCGGAGAAGTTCAGCACCGTCAGCTGGAGAGGGGCGTCCTCGAGCCGGCGATCCCCGCCGTCGAGGCGGTGCACCAGCACGAGCATGCTCGGGTGCCCCACCGACGGCACATCGATCTGCGACGCCGTGGCGATCCCGTGCTCACGACGCACCCGCAGCAGCGACCGGAGCCCGCTCGCGAACGATGCCGGATCCTTCAGCTGCGTCGGGAGCGGCCCGTACAGCGACCGCGCGCGCGGCATGCCGGCCGCCGAGCGCGTCGCCTCCGGCGCGACGTCGAGCAGGTCGTGCGCGCCGCGCTCGATCCAACGTGTGTCGCCCGACGCGATGAGCGAGCGCACGTCGTCCGCGGGCAGCGTGAGGGCGCCCGTGAGGTCCCAGCCCGACAGCGCGAAGACGCCCGGCTGCCACGCGTTGTACTTCGCCAGCAGCAGGTGGGCGTCACGGATGCCGGGCACATCGGCATCCGTGATGTCCTCCAGCCGGGGCTTCCCCTGCGTCGCGGCGATGAGCGAGGCCGTCGTGCAGGCGATCCCGTTCTGTGTGAACGGCAGGTTGTAGTCGGCGGCGACCGTGAGCACCTCGGTCAGCTCCGCGCGGATGAGCGCCGCGAGGTCGTGCCCCGAGATCTCGCCGTGACGGAACGGGTAGACGTCGTCGCGGTGCGTGGTCGCCCAGTGGACGAGCTCGTAGGTGAGCTCGTCGTGGTTCTGCATCCCGTGCACGAGCTGCGCCGGCTCCACGCCGGTCTCGAGCGAGGTCATCAGTGCGAGACGGAGGAACTCGGTGTCGGCGGTGGCGAGGGCATGGTGGTACGCCGGTCGCGTCACGAAGTCGTACGACAGATCGGCGCCGACCGCCGCGGTGTCGCGGATGTCCTCCATCGTCAGGTTGAGCTCCTGGAACGTGAAGCCGCCGACCTTCCGGACCATTCCGGCGATGATGTGGTTCGCCGCCTGGGAGAGCGGATGCCCCTCCGACCACGCCGGGAGTCCTTCCGCGCTCTTCTCCACACCGAGGAATCCGTTGGCGTCGAGCCGCAGCGCGCTCGTGCCGAGGTCGCCCAGCGAGTGGAGCGCGTCGCCGATCACCAGGCGCATGCCTGCGAACGTGGGGTCGAGCCAGTTGATGGAGGGCTGCCCCTCCTTGAAGTAGTGCAGGTACACCCAGCGCCGCTCGACCCCGTCGGTGCCGGTGACGGGCGCCGTCGCGCTCCAGTTGGTCTCCTTCACGCCCGGCGTGTAGAAGATGACCCGCTGCAGCTCGCCGATGATGTAGCCGCGCGCGCTCAGTTCGCGCTCGCGATCGGCGTCGAGGTTGACCGAGTCGCGCCCCTCGGGCACGTCGGGGAGGAGGTTCCAGTCCTCGGGCTGGATCTCCACCATGTGGTAGATCCCCGGGTAGTCCTTGTAGGCCATCTCGGCCAGACGGAAGTCGGCGCCCTTCCCGGTGTGCCCCGGGACGATGTCGTCGATGACGCTTCCGCCGTGGGACTCGGCGACGTCGGCGAGGCGACGGAAGGCCGCCTCGTCACCGAACTCCGGGTCGATCTGCGTGCTGATCCTGTCGAAGTGACCGTCGACGCTCGGCGTCTGCTGCCAGTCGGTGATGCCGCCGGCGCGCTTGACGGGACCGGTGTGGATGCCGGTGATCCCGATCCGCTCGAAGGTCCGCCACAGCGCGTCCTCACCCAGCGCCTGCAGGAACGATTCCCCCGGCCGCGTGATGAGCGAGATCGGATACGCGGTGAACCAGACGTCCGTCGTCTCGATCGCCCGGCGCGCATCAGGGCGCGCGTAGGGGTTCCGCCACATCGACGGCTGACCCGACAGCTGCCGGCCGAGGACATCGGCATCCTTCAGCATCGACTGCCGCACGAGCCATTCGACGTACGCGGGGTTGGTCCCGTTGGCCGTCCGCGGGTCGGAGGCGAAGCGACGCAGGCTCCCGCCGCGCATCTGATCGCGCGGACGCAGCCGGCGCGGACGTGCGGGGTAGCGCTGCTCGTCGTAGCTGATCTCCGCCGGATCGTGTTCGATCGGCTCCTGCTCGCCCGGCGCGTGGGCGGTCGTCTCGTGCGCGGTCGTTTCGTGTGCGGCCTGCTCGTCCACCCGGCATCCGTTCTCCCGGCTCGTCCGGCGCGGGTGACAGCGACGCTACCGGCCCGCGTCGCCGAGGAGAAGACGCTTGACCGTCCCGGGCGCGGCGGGTATCGGCGGGCGAGCGCACTGCTCTAGGTTAGGTGACCCTAAGTCGCTAGGATGGGCGCATGAGCGACCCGACTCCGTTCTCCGCCACCCTGCGCGAGCGCTCGAGCGGTGCGCACTCCACGAGCGAGCAGGCCGGCTTCATGGCCGACCTGATGAAGGGCGAAGGCACCCGCGACGACTACGTCGCGCTCGTCGCACAGCACTGGTTCATCTACGACGCGCTCGAGGCGGCCGCCGACCGCATGCGCGAGGACCCCATCGCCGCCCCCTTCATCTCCGACAAGCTCACCCGCCTGCCCGCCCTCGAAGCGGACCTGTCCTTCCTGCTGGGTCCGCAGTGGCGCGATCGGATCACTCCGCTCCCCACGACGCAGCGCTACGTCGAGCGCATCGCCCAGGTGGGGGCGACGTGGCCGGGCGGATTCGTCGCCCACCACTACACGCGCTATCTCGGCGACCTCTCCGGCGGGCAGTTCATCGGTCGCCTCATGGCGCGGCGCTTCGGGTTCGAGACCAACGGCATCGGCTTCTACCTCTTCGACGACATCGCCGACCCGAAGGCGTTCAAGGAGATCTACCGCGAGCAGCTGGATGCCGCGCCCTGGGACGCCGACGAGCAGGCCCGCGTCATCGACGAGGTGCTGCTGGCCTACCGGTTCAACACCGAGCTGTTCGACGATCTCGCCGCCGCGAAGGCCGTCCCCGTCGCCTGAGGTCCGTCTTGGTTCCGCCCGTCCGGAACGCTCAGCCCCGCTCAGCCGCCGCGCGGGAGCGCGCCTCGGCCATCCACCGCGCGACGTCCGGGTCGACGCGGATGTCGCTCGGACGCAGCGGGCGCGACAGGTACAGTCCGTCGAGCGACGTCAGCCGCGACAGCGCGACGTAGGTCTGACCGGGCGCGAAGGCCCCCGAGCCGAGGTCGATCACGGCCCGCTCGTACGTCTTTCCCTGCGACTTGTGGATCGTCACCGCCCACGCCAGGCGCAGCGGGAACTGGGTGAACTCCGCCACGATGTCGCGCGAGAGCGACTTCGACCCGGGGTCGTAGGCGTAGCGGAACCTCTCCCACACCGCCGGCTCGACGTCGAACTCCTCGCCCTCGACCTCCACCCGCACCGACTCGCCGGCGATCCGAGTGACGGTCCCGATCGTGCCGTTGACCCAGCGCGGCGGCTCTCCACCGAACCCCTGGGTGTCGTTGCGGAGGAACATCACCTGCGCGCCGACCTTGAGCTTCAGCTCGACATCGGCCGGGTAGGCGGCATCCCCCCGCCCGAAGTCGCCCGAGATGTCGGCCATCGCGGTCTGCTCGCGCCCGACGAGCTCGGTGAGATGACGCCGGTTGATCTGGTTCACGATGTCGTTGCGGGTGGCGAGCGTGATGATGGGGTGCTCGCCGTCGGCGGGGTCCGGGGGCGTGCGGGCACCGGTGTCGTTCAGGATCTGCGCGATGTCGGCCGTGACCCGGCCGTACCGCACCGCGTTGAGCATCGCCTTGAACGCCGGATCGCTCTGCCGGTGGATGTCGACGAGCTCCCGCACGTGTAGCGCCGCGCCGTGGGACCCGATGTCGAGGATGCCGTCCGCCGCGCGCTCCCCCACCCACACGCGCGCGTCGAAGAACCAGAAGGAGCGGTAGTGATCGCGGACGTACCGCATCTCATCGCCGCGCGGCGGCACGGGGGCGAGTTGATACGGGTCGCCGAACATCACGATCTGCACCCCGCCGAAGGGTTCGGCCCGCCGCCCGCGCGCCTGGCGGAGCGAGCGGTCGATCGCGTCCATGAGGTCGGCGTTGACCATCGAGATCTCGTCGATCACGAGGGTGTCGATGGCGTTCAGGATGCGGCGCGTCGGATCGGTCTGGTCGATCGGGCTCCCCGCGATCAGCCCGATCGGGAGGCGGAACAGCGAATGGATCGTCTGACCCTCGACGTTCAGCGCCGCCACCCCGGTCGGAGCGCAGATCGCGATCTGCTTGGAGGTGTTCCACGCGAGGTGCTGGAGGAGCGTGGATTTGCCCGTTCCGGCGCGGCCGGTGACGAAGACGTGCTCCCGGGTGTCCTCGATCAGACGGAACAGCGCCTCCTGCTCGGCGGAGAGGGCGGGCGTGGTCACCGACTCATGCTAACGAGCGGAGGGGCGCGGTCTTCCTAGACTGGACTCGTGGACCAGAGCGAACGGGGCGAGCGGGTGCGTCGTCGACCGCGCCTCGGTCTCGAATTGACCGTCATCGGCGTGGGACTCGCCGTGGTCGTCGGTGCGGCGTTCGCGGGGTGGGCGGCACTGGAACGCGCCCTCTACAGCCCGTCCGCGTTCGTGGAGCGCTATCTCGGTCTCCTCGCCGACGGGCGGGCCGCCGACGCGCTGCAGATCCCCGGTGTCTCCGTGGACGCCCTCGAGCTCGAGGCGGCCGGTCTCCCGGTGACCTCCGACGAGGCGCTTCTGCGCTCCGCGGCCCTGGCGTCGCTCACCGACATCTCCGTGGTCTCGGAGGAGCAGCTCGATGACGGACGCCTGCGCGTCACCGCCGAGTACCGCGCCGGAGCGTATCCCGGCTCGACCACCTTCGACGTGGAGCGCGAGGGCACCGTCGGCCTCGCGCCGACGTGGCGCTTCGCGACCAGCCCGCTCGCGGTGATGGAGCTGACGGTGAAGGGGTCGATGAGCTTCGACGTCAACGGCTTCCGTATCGACAAGCGCCAGGTCTCCCCCGACGGAGCGGATGCCGATCCCCTCGCTCCGCTCCCCCTGCTCGTCTTCTCGCCCGGGGTCTACTCGGTCTCGGTCGACACCGCGATCGCGGCCACCCCCGGGATCGCGGTGCTCTCGGACATCCCGTTCCACGAGATCCCGGTGGAGCTGCAGGCCACCGCGACCGAGGAGTTCGTCGCGGTGGTGCAGGAGCGCGTGGACGAGTTCCTCACCGGCTGCGCCGGTCAGCAGGTGCTCCAGCCCACCGGATGCCCGTTCGGGTACGTACTGCAGGACCGCATCGTGTCGCTGCCGACGTGGGAGATCGTCCAGCAGCCGGAGGTGCGCCTCCAGCCCGACGGCGCCGGGTGGCGGATCGTCCCCGCCGAGGCCGCGGCACGTCTGGACGTCGAGGTGCAGTCCCTCTTCGACGGTGTCATCTCGCCGCTCAGCGAGGAGGTCCGCTTCCCCGTCGCCGGTGACATCACCGTGCTCCCCGACGGGACCGCGACGATCATCGTCCGCGCGCCCGACTGAGCGGCATCCGCTCCGGACCGACCGCTGTCAGAGACCGGCGCGCGCGTCGCGCTCGGCCATCTTCGCGAGCCGCGCGTTGTACTCCTCGAGCTCCGCGTCACCGGTGCGGTCGGCGTGCCGGTCGCTGCGCTTCTGATCGCGCGCGTCGCTGCGGCTCCACTGGATCGCCACCGTCACGGCGAGGATCAGGGTGGGGATCTCGCCGACCGACCAGGCGACACCACCGCCGATGTACTGATCCTCGAGCGGGGTCGGACCCCAGGTGCGACCCATCGAGCCGTACCATTCGGCGACCATGAGGCCTGTCTGCATCATGATCGCGATGCCGAAGAAGGCGTGCATCGCCATGACGCCGATGAGCAGCAGCAGCCGCCCGGCGTACGGCAGGCGCCACGGGACCGGGTCGACCCCGACGAGGGTGAGGGCGAACAGGTATCCGGTCAGGAGGAAGTGCGCGACCATCCACTCGTGGCCGAGGTGGTCGTAGAGGGTCCAGCGGAAGAGGTCGGTGAAGTAGAAGACCCACAGCGACCCGATGAACAGCCCCGCCGCGACGAAGGGGTTGGTGAGGACCCGGGCGACCGGTGAGTGCACGGCCCACAGGATCCACTCGCGTCCGCCGCGCGTGCCGTCGTCGCGCTTGCGGATCGCCCGCGCGGCGAGGGTGACCGGAGCGCCGACGACCAGGAGGACCGGGATCGCCATGCTCAGCAGCATGTGCGCGATCATGTGCATGCTGAACAGGTAGTGCCCGTAGACGTTGACCGAGCCGTTGGTGACCCAGACCAGCAGCAGGAGACCGGCCATCCACAGGATCGTGCGGTGGATCGGCCAGCGGTCGCCGCGACGACGCATCCGCACGACCCCGGCGAGATAGAAGAACGCCAGGAAGCCGGCGAGCATCACCCAGAGCAGGTCGATGCTCCACGCCGTGATCCAGCGCTCGGGGGTGAGCTCGGGCGGAAGCGGCGATTCCGACAGGATCTGCGCGGCGCTCAGCTCGGCGGGAAGGAGCGCACCTCCCGGGGTCGGCGTGCGTGCGAGGGCCGCCGCCGCACCGCTGGCGGCACCCATGAGCGCCAGCTCGCAGGCGATCAGCAGCCAGAAGACACGGGAGGCCGCTTCCTCGCGGAGACGCCCGATGAGCCGGGTGCGGTACCAGGCGCCGAGAGCACCGAGCGCGATGAGGGCGACGACCTTCACCATCAGGATCGCGCCGTAGGGCGAGAGGAGCGCCTCCCAGTCGAGCAGGCCGATCGCCGCCCGTACGGTCCCCGACACCGCGACGATGACGAAGGCCGCCAGCGCGATGCTCGAGTACCGCGCCAGCACCGTCGCGAGCTGCGGCTTCGGCAGAAGCGGTCGGATGAGGACCATCAGGATCAGCCCGCCGAGCCAGATGGCGGCGCCGATGATGTGCAGGATCAGCGCGGTCATCGCCTCGTGGTGGAAGGCCTCGTCTCCGGAGTGCCCCTGCGTTCCCATCGGGACGAGCGAGGCCATCGCGAGGATCGCGACGAAGAACGTCGGCGTCCACGACCGCACGGCGAAGGTGAGGATCGTCAGGACCGCACCGGCGATGGTCGTGATGAGCCACGTGCGCCCGAGCTCCGTCTCGACCAGGTAGCGGCCGAGCTGCGCGCCGAACTCCGGACCCGGTCCCACCTGCGGGTTGAAGGCGTCGACGAAGGTGAGGAATCCGGTCGCCGCCGACGCGACGGTGAACACCGCGGCGGAGACGGATGCGGCATCCAGCGCCGCCTCGAACGGACGCTCGCCGGCGCGGAGGGTGAACAGCGCGGTGATGAGGATGCCGACCATCCCGGCCGCGGCGAGGTTCACCGTCAGCTTGACGACGGGGACGCTCCAGCGGACGAACGGCCCGGGGTCGCCGATCGCGAGCGGCGCCACCGCACCGCCGTAGATCAGAGCCCAGACGAGGACGATCAGCGACGAGACGATGAGGATCGCCGGGCCCGCCAGGCGCAGCGCGCGCGGTCCGATCCCGCGGTCAGCGGGACGACGCGGCGCGGGGGCGCGCAGGGTGGGGGCGGAGGTCACCGTTCAAGCCTACGGCGGCATGCAGAAGGGGGATGCCGTGCGAGCACGGCATCCCCCTTCTGGAGGTCAGGGCGTCGTTACTTGACGGCGGCCTTCAGCTTGGAGCCGGCGGTGACCTTGACGCGCTTGCCCGCGGGGATCTTGATCTCCTCGCCGGTCTGGGGGTTGCGGCCCGTGCGCGCCGACGTCTCGACCTGCTCGAAGGCGATCCAGCCGGGGATCGAAACCTTGCTGCCCTTGGCGACCGCCTCGGAGACGGTGGAGAAGAGGGCGTCGAGCACGCCCGACACCGCGGACTGGCTCTGTCCGGTGGCGCTTGCGATGCTCGCGACGAGCTCGGTCTTGGTGATGGACTTGTCGGCCATGTGGTTGTCCTCCAGGCGACGGACGTCGCCTCTCGTTACTGCGGACGAAGGATTCGCACCTCCGTTGGTCGGATGGACCGCCTCGACAGTACCAACCACCCCCGTGTTTCCGCGGATTCACGGGCATTTCGGGCTCAATCGCCCGGCGTGTCGCCCTCATGCCGAGACTCATGTGACGCGAGTGACGGCCGCGCGGATCATTACGCTCACGTGAAAAGTGCAGGATCTGCTTTGGATTTCCTGTCTATAGACGCAGGATGTGTCGGGTGCGCACCGGAGCGCACCTCACCCCTGAAAGGCGAACTCCCCGTTGCATAAGACGCATACGACGAACACCCCGTCCTCCCTCTCCTCCCGCCGCGCGCGGACGCTCGCGGTCGTCACCGCCGTCGGCCTCCTCGGCGGCGGCGCCCTGGCGCAGCCCGCATGGGCCGCCGTGCCGGAGGGCCCGACCGAACACACGACCCTCGGCCTCACGGGCGCGCAGGTGATGACCCACCTCGCCGAGCTGGCGGAGATCAGCGAGTCCTACGCCGACGAGGGCTACCGGACCTGGAACGGCCCCGGCTACGAGGCCTCCGCCGCCTACGTCGAGCAGGCGCTCGAGGCGACCGGCGCTTTCACGGTCGAGCGCCAGGTGTTCACCGTCGACGACGTGATCGAGGGCCCCGTCACCGTGACCGTCGGCGGCGTCGCGCTCGTCGGTGGACACATGATCAACGCCGAGGGGACCGCGGAGCCCCTCGTCGGTGTGCCGCTCGCCGCCCCCGCGGAGGAGGAGGGCGGCCGGCTCGGCTGCGACCCGGCATCCTTCACCGACATTCCGGCGGGATCGGTGGTCGTGGTTCAGCGCGGCGTGTGCGCCTTCGGCGACAAGGTCGCGAACGCCACCGCCGTCGACGCCGCCGCGGTGCTCATCGCGAACAATGCCCCCGGGCTGGTCGAGAACGGCACCGTCGGCGACCGGAACACCTCTTCCGCTCCCGCGGCGTCGCTGACGCCGGAGGACGGCGCCGTCCTGTTCGATCTCATCGCGGCGGCCCAGGGTGCGGAACAGCCCGCACCGACCGCCGATGTCGTGATCGAGAAGGAGTTCGTCGCGGTCCCCACGTTCAACGTGATCGCGGAGTCCATCGCCGGCGACCCGGAGGATGTCGTCGTGATCGGCGCGCACCTCGACGGCGTCGACGCGGGCCCGGGCGTCAACGACAACGCCTCCGGGTCGGCGGCGCTGCTCGCCCTCGCCGATCAGGTGGCGGCGTACGAGTTCCCGAACGACCGCAAGATCCGCCTCGCCTTCTGGGGCGCGGAGGAGATCGGCCTGCTCGGCTCGACCCACTACGTCACCGACCTCGCCGAGAACGATCCCGCGGCGCTCGAGCGCATCTCGGCGTACCTGAACTACGACATGATCGGCTCGGACAACTACACCGTCGGTGTCTACGACGCCGACCAGTCGACCTTCGAGGCGCCCGTGACGGTGCCCGAGGGCTCCATCGCCCTCGAGGCGATCTTCACGGACTTCTTCGACGGCGTGGAGCAGCCGTGGGTCGACAGCGAGTTCTCGGGACGCTCGGACTACCAGGCGTTCATCGAGGCCGGCATCCCGGCGGGAGGACTCTTCTCGGGCGCCGACACCGTCAAGACCGAAGAGGAGGCGGCGATCTTCGGCGGCACCGCCGGGGAGCCCCTGGACAGCAACTACCACCGCCCGACCGACACCCTTGAGAACGTCAACCGGGAGTCGGTGGATGCCTTCGCCCCGGCCATCGGGTGGGCCGCACACGTGCTGGCGTGGGAACTCGTCGACGCGCAGCCTCCGGTGAGTCCCGAGCCGACCGACCCGGCGGTGCCGTCGCCGGAGCCGGAGCCGACCGGTCCGGGTGCCGAGCCGACGACCGAACCCGTCGAGACGATGACTCCCGCTCCGGCGGCAGGCGCTGGTCGCGGTGATCTGGCAACGACCGGTGGAAGCTCGGTGGCGCCGTTCGCTCTCGCGGCCGGCGTGCTCCTCATGGGCGGCGTCGTCGTGAGCGCCTTGGCCGCCTCGCGTCACCGTCGCTCCCGCACGGGGTCGTGACGCGCACGGTCGCGTCGTAGGAACGACGAAGGGCGGGTCTCCCTCGGGAGGCCCGCCCTTCGCTGTGGCGTCTGGTGCTTACCAGGACGACTTGGTCACACCGGGGAGTTCTCCACGGTGGGCCATGTCGCGGAAGCGCACACGGGAGATGCCGAACTTCGTCAGCACGCCACGGGGGCGGCCGTCGATGACGTCGCGCGAGCGCAGACGCACCGGCGAGGCGTTGCGGGGCAGCTTCTGCAGGCCCAGGCGAGCGGCTTCACGCTGCTCGTCGGTCGACGTGGGGTCGACGAGGGCCTTCTTCAGCTCGGCGCGCTTGGCGGCGTAGCGGTCGACGACCTCCTGGCGCTGCTGGTTGCGCGCGATCTTGCTCTTCTTAGCCATGTGATCAGCGCTCCTCTCGGAATTCGACGTGCTTGCGGATGACCGGGTCGTACTTCTTCAGCACGATGCGGTCGGGGTTGTTGCGGCGGTTCTTGCGCGTCACGTAGGTGTACCCCGTGCCGGCGGTCGAACGCAGCTTGATGATCGGACGGACGTCCTGTGCCTTCTTGGCCATCAGAGCTTCACACCCTTCGCGATCAGGTCCTTCGCGACCGACTCGATGCCGCGGGCGTCAATGACCTTGATGCCCTTGGCCGAGACGTTCAGCGTGATCTTGCGACCAAGCGAGGGAACGAAGTAGGTCTTCTTCTGCACGTTCGGGTCGAAGCGGCGCTTCGTCCGGCGGTGCGAGTGCGAGATGTTGTGACCGAAGCCGGGAACCGCTCCAGTCACCTGGCACACTGCTGCCATGGTGATGTCTCCTTCTGTACCGTGACACCGGACGGTGCCACCCAAGATCCCTTGTCTGCACCCCGCGAGACACCGCCGTTTCCGGCGGGGATTCGAGGAGGGGTGCGAACTGTCCCGCTGGAGTGCGGGCAGACAAACGAGGAGTCTAGCACGCGCGCACGGCGAGCCTTGATCCGCCTCAGGCGGTGAGGGTGTATCTGCGGGTGCCGGTGGGGCGTGGGGTGCGGTG
Organism: Microbacterium aurantiacum; assembly: GCF_031625015.1. Classification (NCBI taxonomy): domain Bacteria; kingdom Bacillati; phylum Actinomycetota; class Actinomycetes; order Micrococcales; family Microbacteriaceae; genus Microbacterium; species Microbacterium aurantiacum. Next base: position 1,014,983 of record NZ_JAHWXH010000001.1, on the reverse strand, counting down.
GGGGTCGATCCAGGGTGGGGGGATGAGCCAGACGGTGGCGTGGATGCCGGGTCCGTCGATGTGGATGTCCCATCCGTCGGCGTGGAGGCGGTGGTGGCATCCGGTGCACAGCAGCACCCCGTTGTCGAGATCGGTCGATCCTCCGTCGCGTTTCCACCAGTTGACGTGGTGGACGTGGCACCACGCCGGGGGTGCCCCGCAGGACACGCACCCCCCGTCCCGTTCAACAAGGGCGAGTTTCTGCGCCGGACTGAACAGGCGTCTTGTGCGTCCCCAGTCGAGGATCTCGCTGCCACCGCCGAGGACGCACGGGATGATCTGGCCGTCGGCGGCGAGGCGCCGCACGGCCCCGGCAGGGATCGGTTGAGTCACACCGTCGATGGTGGCGACCCCGGTGCCGGCTTCCAGGTCGGCCAGGTCGACGCGCACCACGATCGTGGCCTGCGGGCCGGTGGGAACCTCGGTGCAGCCGATCGCGTGACGGCACAGGTCCGCGAGCGCATCGGCCTGGACCTGTCTCACCGACCGGGGGTCCCGTTCCCCGGCGTCGGTGTCGGCATCCAGCTTCCCCGTGAGGTGCAGCATCCCGGCGCGTTCCTGGAGGGTGAACGACCGGTCGGCGACACAGTCATCGTGGCGGGGGGCGACACCGTCGGGGTCCAGGTGCGCTTCCGCACGCGCGAGGAGCTTCGCGACCTGATCCGGACGAAGACCCGGCACCAACCCCACCAGCTCTTCCTCCGCCCGTTCGAGGCGTTCCGGATCCACCCGGACGGCGACCCGGTCTAACAGGGCGGTGATCGCCGCAGCCCCCGTCATCCCGAGGACACCGTCTGCGACCGCGCGCGCCACATGCGGATGCTCCGCGGGAAGCTCCTCCCCGGTCAGGGCGATGCGGGGTGCGGTCGCTTCCCCGACCTGCACCCACCGCACCGCTTCCCCCACCGTCGTCCCCACGGTGCTCGCCACCCCGGCGTCAACGCCGTCACCGGCCGGTCACCACCCGCCGCGACCAACCCCGCCAACGCCCCCGCGATGCCCTCGAGCCTTGAACTATCCATACCCGAATACTAGAACAGATCTACGACATTCGAGCGACGCAACATCTCTTCATCGTCGTTCTTCTGTATCTCCGACCTCCCGGGCTCCGCGGCCCCAGCGGAAGGGCGAGACCGTCTCGTCGCCGGGGATCCAGAAGCGCCACGGGAAGGCGGCCGTCCCCGCGACGCCGGCGACGCCCACGCGCGGCCCCGACGCCACGCCGTCGAGCGGCGCGGCGGTGAGTTCCAGCCGCGCGATCGCCCCGTTCAGCTCGGCCCCGGCGAGCGCGTCGATGCCGTCGTGCAGCGCGTGGCGCAGGCCAACCGTCGAGCCGAGGCGCCCGGGACCGCGCGCCAGGTCGCGTCCAACGCGGGCGGCCGGGCGACGCGCCCACGCGACATCCGCTCCGGCGATCACCTCGCCCGCGCGGAGGAGCACACCACCGGCGACTCCCTCGGGGCCGCAGACGACGTTCACGCACGAATGTATGCCGTGGCTGAGGTACACGTACAGGTGACCGGGCGGACCCCACATCGTCGCGTTGCGCAGCGTCGGCCCCATGCGCGCGTGTGACCCGGGGTCGGGCTCGTCGCCCGTTCCGCGGCCGTGGTACGCCTCGACCTCGGTGATCCGAACGGTCACCGCCTCGCCCGCGACCACCGTCGTCAGGTGCGCACCCAGCAGACGGGGCGCGACCTCGAGCGGCAGCGCGACGAGATCGTCAGCGAGCGCGGGTCGGACGGGAACCATCCGCCCAGGCTAGGCGAGCGGCCGCGCCCGATCTCATCCGCCGCGGGGGATGCCCTCGGCCCGGCGCGGTCGTAGCGTCCCGCGCATGGGTCGATGGTCGGTGCTCCTGCTCCTGTGCGTGTCGCAGTTCGTGATGATCCTCGACAGCACGGTGATGAACGTGTCGATCTCGACGGTCGCGTCCGACCTCGGCACCACGATCACCGGCATGCAGGCGGCGATCACCTTCTACGCCCTCACGATGGCGGCCTTCATGCTCACCGGCGGCAAGCTCGGCGACCGCTGGGGACGCGCCCGCGCCTTCCGCATCGGCGCCGTCGTCTACGGCCTCGGGTCGCTCACGACCGCGCTCAGCCCCAACCTGACCGTGCTGATGCTCGGCTGGTCGCTCGTCGAAGGACTCGGCGCGGTCCTGGTCATCCCCGCGATCGCCGCTCTCGCCGCCGTGAACTACTCCGGTCGCGAGCGCGTCGTCGCCTTCTCGGCCCTCGGCGCCGCGACCGGCATCGCCGCCGCCGCGGGTCCGCTCATCGGCGGGCTCGTCACCACATACGCGTCGTGGCGGTTCGTCTTCGCCGCCGAGACGATCGTGATGATCGTCGTGCTGCTCCTCTCCGGACGGATCAAGGATGCCGCTCGCGAGGACGCCGTCCGCATCGACCTCGGCAGCGTCATCCTGTCGGCGGGCGGCATGGCCCTGCTGGTCTTCGCCGTCCTTCAGAGCAAGAGCTGGGGCTGGATCGTACCCCTGGACCCGCCCGTCATCGGCGGGGTGACGATCGCTCCGTTCGGCGTCTCGCCGGTGGCGTACCTGATCCTCCTCGCGATCGTGGTGCTGTGGCTGTTCGTCCGCCGCCAGCGCCACCTCGAGCGCACCGGCGGAAGCCCCCTCCTGAAGGTCGGCCTGCTCGGCATCCCCGCGCTCCGCAGTGGCCTGGCGATGTTCCTGTCGCAGTACTTCGCGATCGCCGCACTGTTCTTCGTCGTCCCCGTCTACCTGCAGACGATCCAGGGCTACGACGCCCTGCAGACAGGCCTGCGGATCCTCCCGCTCTCGCTCGGGCTGATCCTCTTCTCGGTGGTCGGCTCGCGTCTGTCGACGGTGCGATCGCCGCGCCAGATCGCGCGATGGGGCCAGGGGGTGCTCGCGCTCGGCGTGCTCCTGGTGTTCGCCGCGGTGCAGCCCGACCTCGCCGGCGTGATCTTCGCGATCGGCATGTTCATCGTGGGCTCCGGCTTCGGCCTCCTCGCCTCCCAGCTCGGGAACGTCAACATGTCGGCCGTCAGCGCCGCCGACACCTCCGAGGTCGGCGGCCTGCAGGGGACGTTCCAGAACCTCGGCTCCTCGTTCGGCACGGCCCTGGTCGGATCGGTGTTCATCCTGCTGCTCACCTCAGGCTTCACCGGCGCGATCGAGAGCAGCGACCTGCCCTCCAGCATCCGTCAGCAGGTGGTCGCCGCCACCGAGACGGGCACGCCGATCCTGTCGCAGGCCGAGGCCGAGCAGGCGCTCGAGGCGGGCGGGGCGACCCCCGGCGAAGCCGCCCAGATCGCACAGACCTATGCCGAGACCCAGGTCGCCTCGCTACGGCAGGCGCTGTTCCTCGTGTTCGCCCTCGCCGTGGTCGCGCTGATGCTGTCGCGCGGCCTCCCCCGCGAGGTCGCGGCCGCCGCCGAACCGGAGCCTCAGGCGCGCGGGGTCTGACACCACGCGACCGACGATCCGATCAGCGCGACGGCCTCCGCGCCGTCGGCGATCTCGATCACGCGCGTCTCCACCCGCTCGGGGAGGGGGAGGCCGTAGGTGTCGTAGCGGTTGTCGACGGCATCCGGTGCCACCATCACCGCCAGGTACCGGGCGCTCGGCGAGACGCAGGTCTGCAGCACGGCATCCGTCGCGGCGATCTCGGCCAGCTCGGTGGCCCCTCCGTCGACCCCGACGAGGGAGACGGCCGTCCGGCCCGTCGGAGCGCCGTCCTCGAGCACCGCGCCGGTGCGGATGGTCGAGCCGTCCGGGAGAGGGGTGACCGTGGTCGCTCCGCCGAGATCGGGGTCGGGCTCGACCAGCGGCGACTCGGACGCGTCGGTCAGGTCGATCTCGACGAGCCCCTCGACCCGCTCGACGACCGCGACGGACGAGCCGCGCGCGATCCCCTCGATGTCGAGCGCCGAACCGAGAGCGGTGGCGCCGTCGCCTCCCGAACCGGTGAGGAGCAGCGTCCCGTCGAACGAGATCATCAGGATGCTGTCGGTGTCGGGCACGAACCGCCATGCCGCTACGCGCGGATCGGCGCCGGTCACCTCGACAGGAGCGGCGACGGGGTCGGTGCCGCGCGCGGACGCGATGTACAGCCGGCTCTCGCGCCCGCCGTCGGCGCCGAGATCGCGGTCCGAGAAGGTGAACCCGATGAGGTCGCCTCGGTCGGCGCTCTGCAGGTTCGACACGTAGCCGACGTCGGGAAGCGCGATCTCGCGGAGGTTCTCGCCGTCGAGGTCGGTCACGAGCAGCTCGGAGGTGCCGTCCTCGCCCTGCACCGAGATGACCAGGTGCGTGGTGGTCGCACGGAAGTCCTCGATGTGCGGATGCCGGAACACCGCCGATCCGGTGCCCTCGAGGTCGGTGCGGGCGATGACGTCCTCGTCGTCGCCGCGCTGCAGGAGGTAGGTCTGCAGCGGCGGCGTGCGGAAGGTCTCGGTGACGCTAGCGGTCGGTCCTCCACCGATGCCCTCGACGTCGTCGATCGTGACGGTGTACTCGGTGTCGTCGTAGAGGGGCAGCGTGAAGCGGACCCCGACGCTCCGCCCCGACGTGTCGACGGCGAAGGGGGTCGCGGGGGTGATGGTGATCTGCGACGGATCGACCTCGGCGAGCGACTGCGTGGTCGTGACGATCATGCGCGAGCCCGAGGTGGTCGTCGCCGCCTCGGGATCGACCTGCACCGACGTGACGCGCGGCCCCTGCATGACGGTGACCGCAGCGCCGACCACACCGAACACCGCGAGGACGCCGACGACCGCGAGCACCCCCGCGACGAACGACCGCGAACGTCGCCGGTGAGCGCGGGCGCGGCGGGAGACGGGCTCAGCACTCATGAGGCTCAGTACTCATACGGGTCAGCGGGCTCGGGGATCTCCTCGATCGACGCCGCCGCGATCTCGAGGCGCCCGTCGGATGTCGAGCGGACGGTGCCGGTGATGCTCACCCACTGCCCCGTCTCGGGGGTGTCGACCTCGACGACGGGGATGCTCGCCGGCTGCGCATCGATGACGCAGTGGGTGATGACCAGGCGGGTGAGGGAGAAGTCGCCCGACTCGCTCGGCGTCGCGAATCCCACCAGCTCCACCTCGTCGCCGGCGAACGCGTCGGGATTGGTGGACGTGGCGAACACCGCCGCCCACTCGCCTACGCCGAACGAGGCGGTGTCGCCGGTCGTGGCGAGGGTGACGGCATCCGATCCGGCGAAGAGGGGCGCGGCGCCGGTGTCGCGCGACATCGCCAGCTCCGCCGAGAGCGTCGCGGGTGCGAGGACGAGGCTCAGGACGACGACGCCGGATGCCGCGACCCCGCCGACCGCGGTCCCCACCGCACCCACCGTCGTGAGCGGGGCGGCCGGGGTAGGCGCGTGATCGTGATCGTGGTCGAGGCCATGCGGGACCGGAGCGGCCGCGTCGCCGTGGTCATGACCGTGATCAGCCTCGGCGCCGAGCGGAAGGGCGAAGGTGCCGATCGTGCCGATCAGGATGACCACCGACATCCCCGCGGCGAACCAGGCCGAGTCGGGGTTGATGTACAGCGAGATGCGCCCGGTGAACACGAGCGACAGGGTGACGACGGAGAGGATCGCGGCGAGGCCGACCCCGAGCCATCGGGTCAGGAGCGACTGGCGTCGGATGAGATCAGGCAACGAGGTTCACCCCCGTTCCGATGGCGAAAGCGGCGAGGACGACGACGACGGTGATCACCGCGAGCGTTCGAGTGGTGAAGGTGGTGCGCAGGAGCGCCAGCATCTTCACGTCGACGATCGGGCCGACCAGCAGGAAGGCGACGATCGACCCGGGCGTGAAGGTCGAGGCGAACGACAGCGCGAAGAACGAGTCGACGTTCGAGCAGATCGACACGACCATCGCCAGCGCGATCATCGCCGCGATCGACAGCGCGGGGTTGGACCCGATCGCCAGCAGCGCCTCGCGCGGCACGAGCACCTGGATCGCGCCGGCCACCGCCGAGCCGATGATGAGCGCCGGCATGACGGCGCGGAGCTCGACGACGAACTGGGCGAGGCTCCGCTGCGCACGACCGCTGGTGTCGTGGGCCGCGAGCTCGCACGTCGCACGGAAGCGATCGGTGAGCACGGCATCCGGATCCGGGTGGCGCGAGTACAGCCAGCCGATGAGGTTGGCGATGAGGTAGCCGCCGACGAGGCGGACGATCAGGATGCCGTCGTCGAAGCCGAACGCCTGGTGCGTGGTGATGATGACGATGGGGTTCACGATCGGCGCGGCAATGAGGAAGGTCATCGTCTCGGACACGCTGAATCCGCGCATGAGGAGCCCGCGGGCGAACGGGACGTTGCCGCACTCGCAGACCGGAACGACCATGCCGAGGAGCGACAGCACCGCGCGGCGCGCCCACGCCCGGCGCGGCATCCACCGCTCGATGACCCCCGGCGGCACCCAGACCTGCACCGCGATCGAGAGCACGACGCCGAGCGCGACGAACGGCAGCGACTCGATCAGGACGCTCAGGGCGAGGGTCAGTCCGTCCTCGGCGCGGGTCGGCAGGGAGGCGGAGAAGAGCGCGGGCGCGAACAGATCGATGACGAAGAGCGCGGCGACGACCAGGGCGCCGATCCCGAGCGCGACGAAGGTCTTCGTCGGGCGCGCGGGCGGCGCCGTGCGGGCCCGCTCAGTCGCCCGCACGCTCGTTCTCGGCGGCGGCCGTGCACACCGCGCACACGCCGAAGATGTCGACGACGTGCTCGGCGCGGGTGAATCCGTGCTTCTCGGCGGTGTCGTGCGCCCACTGCTCGACGTCGGTCGCCTCGATCTCGACCGTGCGTCCGCAGGAGCGGCAGATCAGGTGGTGGTGATGCCCGGTGCTGGTGCAGGCACGGTAGAGCGCCTCGCCATCCGGACTCTGGAGCGAATCGGCGTCGCCCTGGGCGGCGAGCCCGGCCAGCGCGCGGTACACCGTGGCCAGGCCGATGCCGGTGTTCTCGTCGCGCAGGAGCGCATGGAGCGCCTGGGCACTGACGAATCCGGGGGCGTCGGCGAGCGCCTCGCGGACGCGCTCGCGCTGCCAGGTATTGCGCTGAGCCATGGCGGGAAGTCTACCGGCGGGCCTTCCGAGCCGCCTGGGAGCGGCTCACGCGGCGGCCACCGCGGCGCGCGCGGCCTCGCGTCGACGCGTCACACGCCCCCGGCGTCCGCCGACGAGACGGCAGACGAGGTAGATGAGGAATGAGATCGTCGTGATGTACGGGCTCACCGGGAGCGTGCCGGCGATCGCCAGCAGGATGCCGCCCACCGCCGAGACGAACCCGAACACCGCCGCGAGCACGGGCACCGCGATGGGTCCCGTGGCGATGCGCATCGCCGCGGCCGCCGGGGTGACGAGAAGCGCCATCACCAGGAGTGCCCCGATGATGTGGACCGCGACGGCGACGATGAGCCCGAGCAGCAGCATGAACCCGAGCGAGACGACGGTGTTCGGCACCCCGCGGGCGGCGGCGGACTGCGGGTCGAGCGAATCGAACCGCAGCGGACGCCAGATCATCAGCAGCGCGACGAGGACGAGCGCGCTGATGACGATCAGCATGCCGAGCTGACCCGACGGCACCGAGACGATCTGGCCGGTGAGGAGGCTGAAGCGGTTGGCGGAGCGCCCCTGGTAGAGCGCGAGGAACAGGATGCCGAGCCCCAGCCCGAAGGGCATGAGGACGCCGATGATCGAGTTGCGCTCCCGCGCGCGAGCCCCGAGCCACCCGATGAGGGCGGCGGCGATGAGGGATCCGACGATCGATCCGGTGACGACATCCCACCCGATGAGAAGGAAGGCCGCGGCCCCCGCGAACGACAGCTCGCTGATGCCGTGGACGGCGAAAGCCATGTCGCGCTGCATCACGAAGACCCCGATGAGGCCGCCGACGAGCCCGAGGATCGCTCCCGCCCACACCGAGTTCGACACGAGCGCGAGGATCTGCCCGTACACCTCGACCCCGCCGAAGAGGGCTTCGGAGATCTCGTCCCAGTTCATCGGTGGTCCTCGTCGTGGTGGTGGTGGCTCTCCTCGGCATCCGGCGCTCCGACGACCACGAGCCGGTCGCCGGCCTGGAGGACGAACACCGGGGCGCCGTAGAGGTCGGTGAGGACCTCCGAGCGCAGGACCTCTTCGGGGGCGCCGAGGGTGAACCGTCCGCCCACGATGTAGAGGATGCGGTCGACGCGGTCGAGCACGGGGTTGATGTCGTGGGTGACCAGTAGCACCGCGGCGTTGCGCTCCTGGCGCTGGCGGTCGATGAGGGCGACGACGGCCTGCTGGTTGGCGAGGTCGAGGCTCGTGAGCGGCTCGTCGCAGAGGAGGAGGCCTGGGTCGTCGGCGAGCGCCTGTCCGACGCGCAGGCGCTGCTGCTCGCCGCCGGAGAGGAGACCCACGGGGCGGTCGGCGAACGCGGTCGCCCCGACCTCGGCGAGGAGGGCGTCGACCTTCTCGCGATCCGCGCGACGCGGGATGGGCGGACCGAACCGGTGCCCGCTGACGCCGAGGGTGACGAGGTCGCGGCCGCGGAGGGAGGTCTCGGGCGGGAGGGGTCGCGACTGCGGGATGTACCCGATGCGTCGATTGCCGCCGCGGCGGACGGGACTCCCGAGCACCTCGATCGAGCCGGTACTCAGCTGCTCGAGGCCGAGGATCGCCCGCAGGAGGGTGGTCTTCCCTGACCCGCTGGGGCCGAGGACGGCGATGAACTCGCCGGGCTGCACGTCGAGGTCCAGTCCGCCCCACAGCTCGCGCTCGGCACGCCGCAGCCCCGCACCGCGGATGCGCAGTGCGGGGCTCGAGGCCTGTTCGTGCTCGGTGCTCACTCCGACAGAGCGTCCGAGAGCGCCGTGATGTTCTCCTGCATCCACGAAAGGTAAGTCTGGCCCTCCGGGAGCGTTTCGGAGAACTCGATCACCGGGATGCCCTGCCCCTCGGCATCCGAGATGATCTGCGTGGTCTCGGCACCGCCGGTCTGGGCGTTCGCGATGACGACACGCACGTCACCGTCGGCGAGGAGGTTCATGGCCTCGAGCAGGGTGGCGGGCGGGACGTCCTGCCCCTCTTCGACCGCCTCGCTGAAGGCCTCGGGGGTGACGTTCTCGAGACCCGCGGCGGTGGCGAGGTAGACCGGGATGGGCTCGGTGACGAACACGGCGTCGCCGGCGTGGGCAGCGTCGATCTCGGCGAGCGAGTCCTCGAGGCCGGCGATGCCGTCGATGAAGGCCGCGGCGTTGGCCTCGAAGGCGTCGGCGTCTTCCGGGCGCAGCTCGGCGAACTCCTCGGCGAGCGCCTCGGCGAGGTACTCCATGGTGTGGGGGTCGTACCAGACGTGCTCGTTGAAGCCCTCGACGTGGTCGTGACCCGAGTGATCGTCGCCCTCTTCCGCGTGCTCCTCGCCCTCCGCGTGCTCCTCGCCCTCGTGGTCGTGGTCGTGGTCGTCGGCCTCGGCGGTCGCCTCGGGCTCGGCGGTCGCCTCCTCCTCCGCGTGGTCGTGGGCGGTACCCTCCTCGCCCGGCCAGTCGTGCGAGAACTCCGCGACCGTGATGACGTGCGCGTCCGAGCCGCTCGCCTCGAGCAGACCGTCGATGAACGAGTCGTAGCCTCCGCCGTTCTCGACGACGATGTCGGCATCCGCCACTGTCAGCTGGTCCTGCGCAGAGGCCTCGTACGAGTGCGGGTCCTGCGTGCCGGACGTGACGATCGAGGTGACCTCGACGAACTCGCCGCCGATCTCCTGAGTGATCTGGCCGTAGACGTTCGTCGAGGTGACGACGATGATCGGGTCCGCGACCGTGGACTCGGCCGCAGGAGTCGCGGCGGGGGCCTCACCGGAGGCGCAGCCCGCCAGCGCGAGGACGGACACGGCGCCGAGCGCGGCGGGAACGAGAAGACGTCGGGTGGTCACTCCTCGATGATAAGCATCCTGATAATCGTTATCAACTCGAGGTGGGGCCGACTCAGGACATGTTCAGGTGGGCACGCGTTCAGGTGTCACCACGCGCCGCCTCCCGCGCGCCGAGGCGGCCACACCTGCCACCCGAGCCCGCGTCACGCCGACCTCAGTCGAGGAGGAGGGCGGGTTCCTCGAGGATCGAGGCGACGTCGGCGATGAAGCGCGACATGCCGTCGCCGTCGATGACGCGGTGGTCGAAGGAGCCGGCGACCGTGGTGACCCAGCGCGGGCGCACCTCGCCGTCGACGACCCAGGGCTTCTGGCGGATCGTGCCGAGCGCGACGATGCCGGACTCGCCGGGGTTGATGATCGGAGTGCCGGCATCCATCCCGAAGACCCCGATGTTCGTGATCGTGATCGTGCCGTTCTGCTGATCGGCGGGCGAGGTCTTTCCCTCTCGCGCGGTCAGCGTGAGCTTCTCCAGCGCCCGCGCGAGTTCGCGTAGCGACAGGTCCTGCGCGTCCTTGACGTTCGGCACGAGCAGGCCGCGCGGCGTCGCCGCGGCGATGCCGAGGTTCACGAAACGACGGACGCGGATCTCGGCCCCGTTCTCACCGTCGACCCACGCGGCGTTGACCATCGGCGTCCGCTGCACGGCCCAGATCACGGCGCGCGCCATGATCAGCAGCGGCGAGACCTTGATGTCGGCGAAGTCGGGCGAGGCCTTCAGGCGCTTGACGAGTTCCATCGTGCGCGTGGCGTCGACGTCGGTCCACACCGACACGTGCGGCGCCGAGTACGCCGACTGCACCATCGCCGACGACGTGGCCTTGCGTACGCCCTTGACCGCGATCGTCTCCTCGCGGTCGCCCGCGGGTGCGGGCGCGGCGACCGGAGCGGGAACGGATGCCGGGGCGGTGCGCGCCGGGATCGACTCCTCCCGCACATCGCCCCACGCGGGCGTCTCGATGTTGCGGAATACGCTGGCCTGCGAAGCGTGCTTCACGACGTCCTCGCGCGTGACCTCTCCAGCGGGACCGGAGGCCGCCACCGCACCGAGGTCGACGCCGAGGTCACGGGCGAGCTTGCGGATCGGAGGCTTCGCGATGACGCCGACCGACGACGCGACGCGCTCGCGCGCGCTCGGCGCGGGCTTCTTCCGCCGGGACTGCACCTGTCCGCCCGTGCCGTAGCCGACGAGCACCGCGCCCTCACCCTCGGCGGCCGGCGCCTCGGCCGGGGCCCCGTGCTCGCTCTGGCCGACCGTCGCCGGCGCCGCGGGGGATGCGGCATCCGTCGCGGCGGTCACCGTGATGATCGGCGCACCGACGTCGACCGTGTCCCCCTCGGCGACGAGGAGCTCGCCGACGGTGCCGGCGAAGGGCGAGGGGAGCTCGACGAGCGACTTCGCCGTCTCGATCTCGACCAGGACGTCGTTGACGGCGACGGTGTCGCCGGGGCCGACCCGCCACGAGACGATCTCGGCCTCGGTGAGGCCTTCCCCGACGTCGGGGAGGACGAAGGTCTGCGTGCTCATACGTGCTCCTGTGTGATCGAACCGGGGCTCATGCGGTGTCAGTAGGCGAGGGACCGGTCGACGGCCTCGAGGATGCGGTCGGCGTCGGGGAGGTACGCGCCCTCGAGCTTCGCGGGCGGGAAGGGCACGTCGAAGCCGGAGACGCGGATCACCGGCGCCTCGAGCGCGTAGAAGGCGCGCTCCATGACGGTCGCCGCCACTTCGCTTCCGAGCGAGGTGAACCCGGGCGCCTCCTGCGCGTAGACCATGCGCCCGGTCTTGCGGATCGAGTCCAGCAGCGGTCCGTAGTCCACCGGCGAGAGCGAGCGGAGGTCGACGACCTCGCAGCTCGTGCCCTCGGACTCGGCGAGCGCCGCGGCCTGGAGGAGGGTCGTGACCATCGCGCCGTGCCCGACGAGGGTGACGTCGGTGCCGCGACGGACGACGCGCGAGGCGTGCAGCTCAGCGGCGCGGGCGGTGGTGTCGACCTCGCCCTTCATCCAGTACTTCGCCTTGGGCTCGAGGAAGATCACCGGGTCGTCCGACGCGATGGCGTCCTGGATCATCCAGTACGCGTCGTTCGGCGTCGACGGGCTGACCACGCGCAATCCCGGCGTGTGCGCGAAGTAGGTCTCCGGGCTCTCCTGGTGGTGCTCGACGGCGCCGATGTGACCGCCGTAGGGGATGCGGATGACGATGGGCATCGACAGCGCCCCCTCGTGACGGTTGGTGAGCTTCGCCAGCTGCGTGGTGATCTGGTCGAAGGCGGGGAAGACGAATCCGTCGAACTGGATCTCGATCACGGGACGGAATCCCGCCATCGCAAGGCCGATCGCGGTGCCGACGATGCCGGACTCCGCGAGCGGGGTGTCGAGCACGCGGCGATCGCCGAACTCGGCGATGAGGCCCTCGGTGACGCGGAAGACGCCGCCGAGGCGCCCGATGTCCTCGCCCATGAGCAGCACCCGGTCGCTGTCGGTCATCGCGGCGCGGAGGCCCGCGTTCAGCGCGCGGCTCATCGGCATCGTCGTCGGAGCAGCGGATGCGGATGCCGGGGCGGCCGAGGCCGCCGTGGTGGTGTCGGTCACGCCGTTCCCTCCTCGTAGGACGCCTCGTACGTCGCGAGCCACGCGGCCTGCTCGGCCACCAGCGGGTGCGGCTCGGAGTAGACGTGCGCGAACATCGACGACGCCTCGATCGTGCCGAGCGCGTTCGTGCGGGTGCGGACGTCGTCGGCGAGCGCCGCGCCCTCGGCGGTGACGTCGGCGAAGAACGCCTCGCTCGCCCCGCGTCCACGCAGGTAGGCCTCCATGCGCGCGAGCGGGTCGCGGCGGCGCCACGATTCCTCCTCGTCGCGGGTGCGGTACTTCGTCGGGTCGTCGCTCGTGGTGTGCGCGCCCATGCGGTAGGTGAGCGCCTCGATCGCGCGGGGGCCCTCGCCCGCGCGCGCCTCGTCGAGCGCACGGCGGGTGACGGCGTAGCTCGCGAGCACGTCGTTGCCGTCGATCGGGATGCTCGGCATCCCGTATCCGGACGCGCGCTGATGCAGAGGCACCGGCGACTGCGTGGCCACCGGGACGGAGATCGCCCACTGGTTGTTCTGCAGGAAGAAGACCTCGGGCGTGCGGTAGCTCGCCGCGAACACCATCGCCTCGTGGACGTCGCCCTGGCTCGATGCGCCGTCGCCGTAGTAGACGATGACGGCCTCATCCCGCGTGGGATCGCCGGTGCCGCAGCGCCCGTCGAAGACGAGACCCATGCCGAAGCCGGTGGCGTGGAGGGTCTGGGCGCCGAGGACCAGCGTGTAGATGTGGGTGTTGCCGTTGCGCGGATCGAACGGGTTCCAGCCGCCGTGCGTCAGGCCGCGCATGAGCCGGATGATGTCGATCGGGTCGACGCCCCGGATGCGCGTGACGGCGTGCTCGCGGTACGACGGGAAGAGGTGGTCCTGAGCGCGGGCGGCGCGGGCCGATCCGACCTGCGCGGCTTCCTGACCGAAGCTCGGCGGCCAGAGCGCCAGCTGCCCCTGACGCTGCAGGTTCGTAGCCTGCACGTCGAAGGCGCGGATGACGGACATGTCGCGGTACAGACCCTCGAGCGTCAGGTCGTCGATCGCATCGATCAGGTCGAGGTAGGGCTCTGCGGCGGGCGTCGGGGCGAAGACGCCGTCGGCGTCGAGCACGCGGACGAGGTCCGCAGGATCGTTCGCCGCCGACGCGGCCGCGTTCTCAGGCGGAGTCACCGTTCTACGCTATCCGTCGTCCGGAATGCCCCGTTGGGAGGTCTCTCACAACGGATGCCGCGATCTCTAGGACTTTGGCGACAGATTCGTGCTCTCCTACGGAGATGCGGATGCCGTCCCCGTCGAACGGGCGGACGATCAGGCCCGCCGCGTCGAAGGCCGCGGCCACGGCGAGCGACTCCGCACCGGTGGGCAGCCACACGAAGTTCCCTTGCGCCTGCGGGACCTCCCACCCGGCCTCGCGGAGTCCGTCGGCGAGCCGGTCGCGCCGGTCGGCGATCTCGCGGACACGGGTGAGGAGCTCGTCCTCGGCGTCGAGGCTCGCCAGCGCCGCGGCTTCGGCGGCGGCGGTGACGGAGAGCGGGATCGTGGTGCTGCGCGCGGCGTCCAGGATCCGCGGGTGGCCGATCGCGTAGCCGACCCGGAGGCCGGCGAGCCCGAACGCCTTGGAGAAGGTGCGGAGGACCACGACGTTCGGGAACTCCTCACCCCCGAGGACCCGCAGGCCGTCGACGGCGTCGGGGTCGGTGACGAACTCGGCGTAGGCCTCATCGAGGATGACCAGGACGTCGCTCGGCACCGCGCGGACGAAGGCGTCGAAGTCGTCGTGCCGGACGACAGGGCCGGTGGGATTGTTCGGGCTGCAGACGATGACCGCGCGGGTGCGCGGGGTGACCGCGGCCGCCATCGCGTCGAGATCGTGGCGTGCGCCGTCGGTCAGCGGCACGGTGACCGCCGTCGCGCCGGCGACGACCGCGAGCCAGGGGTAGGCCTCGAACGACCGCCACGCGTAGATGATCTCGTCGCCGGGGCCGGAGACGGCCTGCACCAGCTGCGCGAGGATCGACACGCTCCCGGCGCCGACGTGCACCTCGTTGACGGTCCGGTCGAAACGCGCGGCGAGACGCTCGCGGAGGGCCGTTGCCGTGGCATCCGGGTAGCGGTTGAACTCCACCGCGGCGGCCACTGCCTCCTGGACACCGGGGAGCGGCGTGTACGGGTTCTCGTTGCTGGAGAGCTTGAACGCCTCGGCGCCGGCCTGCCGACCCTGACGGTAGGCGGGGAGGGCGGCGATCTCCGGGCGCACGCGGACGGGGATGTCGGGGGCGTCGGTCACCCGTGCAGTCTACGAGCGCGACGCCGCACGGCGACAGGAATCGACGCCCGCGTGGAAGACTGACCGCCATGGGATTCCTCATCCGAGTCGTCGTCAATGCCTTCGCGATCTGGGTCGTGACCCTGATCCCCGCACTCCAGGTGACGGTGATCGCCTTCCCGCCGGGCGAGACGCTGCAGCTCGTGCTGACGCTGCTGCTGGTCGCGGCGATCTTCGCGCTGGTGAACACCATCATCGGAACGGTCATCAAGATCCTCGCGTTCCCGCTGTACATCCTGACGCTCGGCCTCATCGGCCTGCTGATCAACGCCTTCCTCCTGTGGCTGACGGCGGCGATCACGTCGCTGTGGAACTTCGGCCTCCGTGTCGAGGATTTCTGGTGGGGCCTGGTCGCCGCCATCCTGATCTCGCTCATCAACTGGGTGTTCGGCATCATCCTCCGCCCGAAGAAGGACTGACCGGGCCCTCCGCCCGTTCCGCGGCGTACTCGGTCGCACGGATGTCGGTGGCCGCGGCCAGCTCGTCGAAGACGTCGCGCACCGTGTCGATGCGCGGATCGGTCGACGCGTCGATGAGGGCCGCCGTCTCGGCGTAAGCGGTGAGTCGGTGCGCGGGCACCGTCGTGTCGTGGGGACCGGTGTTCGGATCGGCGCCCCGCTCGACCAGGACGCTCCCCGCCGCCCCCGTCGCCGCGATCGCGCCCCCGCCGGAGAGGGCGACCGCGGGATCGTCGGTGTGCCGCACCGACATGCTCCACGTGTCGGCGCCGACGTCCATCTCGCGGGGCGTCCCGAACGACACCAGCGTCTCGGTCGTGTACGGGCCCTCCATCGCCAGATGGCCCGTGATCATGGCGCCCTGCGAGTGCCCGAACGCGTGCACGACGTCGCCGGGTTCGGCTCCGGCATCCTCCAGCGCCTGCAGGGTCGCGGCGTACGACGCCGACGTATGACCGGTGTACAGCTCGACGTTCGAGCGGTTGTCCCACGGGTTCTTCCCACCCACCGCCGCCGTGGAGGTGCCGGCGACGTAGACGGCGAACTGCCGCGAGCCGTCGGGCATCGTGTACTTCTCCACGCGCACCCGCGCCTCGCCAGGACCCGGGATGCGGGAGGCGGCGTCGGCGAGATTCCGCGGCGGAACGGATGCCGCGCCCGCCCCGGTCGGCAGTGCGCGCACGACGACCGGCGGTGTCGCGCCGTCGAGGCGGGTTCCGGCCGGGACGCGACCCATCCCCGTCGTCCCGATGACGGACGCCAGGAGGACCGTCGACAGCCCGAGCGCCGCGCCGCCCATCACCCCCGCCTGCCAGCTGTAGTCGCTGCCGACGAGGAGACCCAGCTCCGTCGCCTGACGGACCAGCTCCCCGGGCCACATCGCGGTCCGCTCCGCCTCGGCCCCCCACGCCGCGAGGATCAGGGCGCCGTCTTCCGCACGGAGGTCGCTGATCCGCGCCGCGAGGATGCGGGCGGCGTCCGCGTCACCGGCCAGCACGGCGGCGCGATGCGCGACGACGGTCTCGACGAGCTCGTAGAGCGTCGCCGCATCACAGAGTGCCGTCGCCACCCGTTCGCCCTCGGTGACGGCATCCCGCATCCGGGACGCGAGGTCGGCCGCCTCGGCGGCCGCCGACCAGGCTTCGGCCCGCTCGGTGAACAGCATGTTCTGCAGCGGACCGAGGTCGCCCACGAGCGCCTCCAGCTCCCCGATCGCCCCGTCGAAATCCGCCGCCGTGCGCCGCAGCGTCTCGGTGTCGACGGCCACGGCGCCGCCCCCGCGGATCTCCAGCTCGCCGGCCGGGGGCGTCGCCGCGCTCACGCGCAGTCCGTCTCGGCCCGCCACCGCTGCAGCTGCAGGGCCGCTCCCGCGCTGAAGCGCACCTGCGCGAGCGTGCACGCCAGCGCGCCGACCCGGCCCGCCCACGCCGTCGCGGCCGTGTGGAACTCGCGCGCGGCCTCCGCCTGCCAATCGGTGCGCTCGCCGAGGGTCCGGGTCCGCGCGATGAGGTCGTCGAGACGCACGGCGAGGGCGTCGAGCTCGCGCACCACGATCTCGAGCGTGACGGTGGAGGGCGGGGTGCACAGCAGCGGCGGCATGCGCCCATCGTCGGCCTCGCCGCGCCCCCGCGGGTACGGCATCCGTACGACTGTGCAGACTCGGTGCGTCGAGCGCGTGTCACCGCGCCTGTGCAGGAGGGCCCCGGCGCGACGCGCGTGCGCGACCGACGCCGGCGGGACAGAATGGAGCCCATGTCCGACCCCCGCGTGGAGCCCTTCCGCGTCGTCTTCGTCTGCACGGGCAACATCTGCCGCTCCCCGATGGCGGAGGTCGTGTTCCGGTCCCTGGCGTCATCGACCGGCCTGTCGGCCCGCGTGGTGTCCTCCAGTGCCGGCACCGGAGACTGGCACGTCGGCGAGCGCGCCGATGAGCGCACGATCGACGCGCTCGCGCGCCACGGGTACGACGGCGAGCGACACCGGGCCCGCCAGTTCTCGCCCGCGGACTTCACGCAGAACGACCTGGTGGTGGCCCTGGACCGGTCGCACGAGCGGATCCTGCGCGGCTGGGCGCGCTCCGAGACGGATACCGACAAGATCGCCCTGCTGCTGTCGTTCGACCCCGCCGCCCCCTCGCTCGACGTGCCCGATCCGTACTACGCCGGCCCCCGGATGTTCGATCAGGTGCTCGGTATGATCGAGAGCGCGAGCCGGGCGCTCTTCCGGCAACTCGAACCCGCGATCCGACCGCACGTGTGAGCACGACCCGTGCGCGCTCGGTGCCGCGGGAAGAGCCTCGTCCCGACGGGAGTACCGTGACCTCTCTGCCGCCGCAGCCGCTCAGCCCCCTCGACGGTCGCTACCGCGCCGCCGTGGCCCCTCTGGCCGACTACCTCTCGGAGGCGGGCCTGAACCGCGCCCGCGTCGAGGTGGAGGTCGAGTGGATCATCACGCTCACCGATCGCTCCCTGTTCGGCACGACGCCGCTCGGCGACGACGACAAGACGCGCCTGCGGGCCCTCTACGTCGACTTCGGCGCGGACGAGATCGCGTGGCTGGCGGAGAAGGAGGCGGTCACCCGCCACGACGTCAAGGCGATCGAGTACCTCGTCCGCGACCGGCTGGACGCCCTCGGCCTCTCGGGACTCGCCGAGCTCACGCACTTCGCCTGCACGAGCGAGGACATCAACTCCGCCTCCTACGCCCTGACCGTGCACCGGGCCGTGGAACGGGTGTGGCTCCCGGCCCTGCACCGGGTCATCGACGCCCTCGCCGGCCTCGCCGACGCCCACCGCGATGCGCCGATGCTCTCGCGCACCCACGGTCAACCCGCGACGCCCACCACGATGGGCAAGGAGCTGGCGGTGTTCGTCTGGCGCCTCCGCCGGGTCGCCGCCCAGGTCGCGGGCGGAGAGTACCTCGCGAAGTTCTCCGGCGCCACCGGCACCTGGTCGGCGCACGTCGCCGCAGCTCCCGACGTCGACTGGCCCGAGGTCTCCCGCGGATTCATCGAGGGCCTCGGCATCGGATTCAACCCGGTGACGACCCAGATCGAGTCCCACGACTGGCAGGTCGAGCTGTACGACCGGATCCGTCACGCCGGCGGCATCCTGCACAACCTCGCCACGGATGTGTGGACCTACATCTCCCTCGGCTTCTTCGCGCAGATCCCCGTCGCCGGCGCGACCGGATCCTCGACGATGCCCCACAAGATCAACCCGATCCGGTTCGAGAACGCCGAGGCGAACCTCGAGATCTCCGCAGGGCTCCTGCAGACCCTGTCGCAGACGCTCGTGACCTCTCGCCTCCAGCGCGACCTGACCGACTCCACGACCCAGCGCAACATCGGCGTCGCCCTCGGCCACTCCCTCCTGGCGCTGGACAACCTCACTCGCGGGCTCGGCGAGATCTCGCTGTCGCAGCACGTGCTGGATGCCGACCTCGACGCGAACTGGGAGGTGCTCGCCGAGGCGATCCAGACCGTCGTGCGCGCGGAGATCGCCGCGGGACGCTCGGAGATCACCGACCCGTACGCCCTGCTGAAGGACCTCACCCGCGGACGCCGTGTCGGCGCGGTCGAGCTGGCGGAGTTCGTCGACGGCCTCGACATCGGCGATGACGCGAAGGCGCGCCTGCGGGCACTGACCCCGGCCGGGTACACCGGCCTGGCGGCACGCGTGGTCGACCTGGCCTGAGCGAGGCGACGCCGCGCGCGGGCCTCAGCGGGCGGGCGGGGTCTCCGGTCCGTCGGTCGCGTCCGGTTCGGGGTCGTAGAGCACCGGGCGGTCGACCGGTGTCGCCACCTGCGCCGGGTCGACGACCAGGAGCAGCAGCGAGACGATCAGCAGCGTCGCGATGAAGACGATCCCGGCGACGATGAGGGCCAGCACCAGGGCGCCCTGCGCCTCCTCGGCGGGCTTGGACTGGAAGAAGCCCATCGACACCAGCGTGACGCCGCCGGCGAACAGCGCCGCGACGAAGGCGAGCCCGACCAGCTGGAGGGGCTTCATGAGGTCACGGCGGGAGGGCTGGTTCTCGGTCACGCGGAATCCTTCGGGTCGGCCGGCGTCGGGGCGCCGGTCGCGGTGACGCCGAGAGCGGCGGCATCCGCCGTCTCGGGCGATGCGGATGCGGTCGCGGGCCGCGGGGAGAAGCCGGCGATGGCGAGGTAGACCGCCACGATCGCGGCGTAGGCGCCGAAGATGCCGACGGCGATGATGATGCCGGTGAGCGTGAAGGTCTGTCCGGCCTCTTCGATCGTGTACCGGAGGGCGTAGCCGGTGGGGACCAGCAGCATGCCGACGGCGAGGAGGATGCCGAGCACGCCGACGACGACGGCGTCGCGCGCGTCGCCGCGGGAGAGCGGGGCCACGGGGGTCGCGCCGTCGCGCGGAGTCCACGGGGCGACGGATCCTGCGCGACGCGGTGCGGCATCCGCGTCCGACGCGTCCGTGCGGGCGGCCTTCCGCGCGCGGAGGAGGGCACGCGCGCCCACGGCCAGTTCGACGGCTCCGGCGATGACGGCCCAGGCGATCACGACGATGAAGAAGCCGGCCACCGAGCGGACCGGCGGGAGGCTCGCGACGATACCCGCCACGACCGTGACGGCGCCGAGGGCGATCGCCGCACCGCGCCCGCCGGTCGGCGAGACGAGCCACGCCGCCAGGAGGAAGACGAGCCCGGTGGCGATCGCGAACCCGCTGAAGACCGCTGCGCCGACGGCGGCGGAGTGGTCCGGGGAGAAGGTGATCATCAGCGCCGCGAGCGCCGCGAAGCCGGCGCGCGCGAGCTGCACGTGGCGCACCTCGAACGTGCGGACGGAAGAAGAAGGGGTCACGGGGGCATTCCTGTGGCGGCGGAACGAACCCTTCCAGTGTAGATCGTGCGCCCGAGACGCGGCCGGCGGGCGGGAGAGAGGCTCAGCGCAGCGAATCGAGGACGTCGACGAGGAGCTCGTAGGTCGTCAGAGGCGAGATGATCGCGAAGCGGAGCACCGGCTCCCCCGCGTGCGAGCTCGGCACGACGAAGGCGCGCTGGTCATCGAGGAGGCGATCCGACCACGCCTTGTAGTCGGCCATCGTCCAGCCGTGCCTGCGGAAGACCACCACCGACAGCTGCGGGTCTCGCACGAGCGACACCTCGTCGCGGGCGCGGATGTCGTCGGCGATCCGTGCGGCGACGTCGATCCCGTACGCGATCGCGGCGCGGTAGTGCTCGGTGCCGTGGGTCGCCAGCGAGAACCACAGCGGGAGGCCCCGCGCCCGGCGGGTGAGCTGGATGCCGAGGTCCGACGGGTTCCAGTCGGGGGTGTCGGTCAAGGTGTCGAGGTACTCGGCCTTCTGCGTGTGCGCGGCCAGGGCGAGCGAGGGATCGCGGTAGATCAGCGCGCACGCGTCGAACGGGGCGAACAGCCACTTGTGCGGGTCGACGATGACCGAGTCGGCGTGCTCGACCCCGGCGAACGCGCCGCGCGCCTCCGGGACGAGCATCGCCGCGAGGCCGTACGCGCCGTCGACGTGCAGCCAGACTCCGCGGGCGGCGGTGACGTCGGCGATCGAGGCGATGTCGTCGACGATGCCGAAGTTGGTGGTGCCCCCGGTGGCGACGACCGCGAAGACGGCGTCACCGTGCTCGTCGAGCGCACGGGCGACGGCGTCCCCGTGGAGCCGCCCGGCGTCGTCGACGGGCACCGGGAGGACGTCGACGTCCATGACCGCCGCGGCGGAGGCGATCGATGAGTGCGCCTCGGCGCTGCAGACGACGAGCCAGCGCGCAGGCATCGGGCGGTCGGCCGCGCGCAGGCGCCGGCGTGCGGCATCCCGTGCCGTGACGAGCGCGGACAGATTGCCGATGGTGCCGCCCTGGACGAAGACACCGCCGGCACCCTCGGGCAGGCCGAACTCGCGCGCGAGCCAGTGCAGCACCTCGTTCTCGGCGAACACGGCGCCGGCGCCCTCCATCCACGATCCGGCGTAGACGGCGGATGCCGAGACCACGACGTCGAAGGCGAGCGCCGCCTTGCTGGGCGCCGAGGGGATGAAGGAGAGGTAGCCGGGGTGGTCGGTGGAGATGCAGGCCGGAGCGAGGACGTTCTCGAACAGGGCGATCGCCCGGCGCGCCCCGATGCCCTCCGGCGTCACCGTACGCGGGGCGAGGCGCGCGAGATCGCTCGGCCGCAGCGGCTTGTCGAGCGGGATGTCCTCGTAGAGGGCGCGGCGTCGGGCGTACTCCAGCACGTCGTCGACGACCGCACGCGTCTCGGGGGAGATCGCGTGCATGCGGTCGGGCGGGGTCATCTCGGTCATGGCGGCTCCGGTCCTCGCGACCCGGTTCGGGTCGGATCCACGGTAGCCGTGTACGGGCGGGCGAGGGAGGCGTTCAGAGGAACGCGAGTCCGACGCCGCCGACGGCACCGACGATCACCACCACCCACGGCGGCACACGCCACGAGATCAGCAGCACGAAGCAGACGAGGGCGAGCGCGAAGGACGCGGGCCCCGTCACCGCGGTGACGAAGACCGGGTCGTAGAGGGCGGCGGCGAGGATGCCGACGACGGCGGCGTTCGCGCCGCGCAGGAGCGCTTGGGCCGCGGGTCGCGTCCGCAGGGCGTTCCAGAACGGCAGCACACCGACGAGGAGGAGGAGGCCCGGAACGAACACCGCCACCAGAGCGATCGCCGCCGTCGCGAGGCCCGCGGCCCCCGGGGCGGCGAGCGCCCCGAGATAGGCCGCGAAGGTGAACAGCGGACCCGGGACCGCCTGGGCGACGCCGTACCCGGCGAGGAACTGCTCGGCGTCCACCCACCCGCCGGTGACGACCTCGGCCTCCAGCAGCGGCAGGACGACGTGGCCACCGCCGAAGACGAGCGCACCGGCGCGGTAGAACGCGTCCGCGACGCCGAGGGCCGTCCCTCCGAGGGTCGCGACGGCGATCGGGAGCCCGACGAGGAGCACCGCGAACACCGCGAGGGAGGTCGCGCCGACCCGCCGCGAGACGCCGAAGTCCAGGTCCGGTCCCGGCGTCTCCCCCGGCATCCGGCAGAGGAGAAGGCCGGCGAGCGCGCCGAGGACGATCGCGGCGACCTGGCCGAGAGTCCCCGCCACGACCAGGACCAGCACCGCCGCGCCGACGGCGATCGACGCGCGTCGGGCATCCGGGGTGAGCGACCGGGCCATGCCCCAGACCGCCTGGGCGACGATCGCGACCGCGACGATCTTCAGCCCGTCCAGGATGCCGGAGCCGATCGTGCCGCCGAAGAGGTCCGCGCCGTACGCGAAGGCGACCATGATGATCGCCGACGGCAGCGTGAAGGCGAGCCATGCGGCGAGCGCGCCCAGGGGACCGGCGCGGAGGAGGCCGAGCCCGAATCCGACCTGGCTCGAGGCGGGACCGGGGAGGAACTGGCTCAGCGCGACGAGCTCGCCGTAGCCGCGATCGTCGATCCAGCGACGGCGCGTGACGAGCTCGTCGCGGAAGTAGCCGAGGTGCGCCACCGGTCCGCCGAAGGACATCAACCCCAGCTTCAGGAAGGCGCCGAACACCTCTGCGGGGGAACCAGCGCGTCGGGGGGAGGTCACGGGCGGGACAATACCCGGTCACGGTGTCCTACAATGATCAGCATTCTCACTCGGAGGTGCATACCAGCACGTGAACGGACACTCACGCGCGGGGTCGTCGACAGACGACCCCGGTCATAGTCCGGGCGTCCTCGCCCCTGTCCCCTTTTCCTCGCGTTCGGCGCGGGGGGTGATCCTTCCATGATCACCGCACTGCTCTTCCTCCTCCTCGGCATCGTCCTGACGGCCGTCATCATCGCCGCGAACGGCTACTTCGTCGCGCAGGAGTTCGCCTACATGTCGGTGGACCGCGCCAAGCTGCGCGCGCGTGCCGACGCCGGTGACACCGCCGCTCGTCGGGCACTCAAGGTCACCCAGCGCACCTCGTTCATGCTCTCCGGGGCGCAGCTCGGCATCACCGTGACCGGCCTCCTCGTCGGATACGTCGCCGAGCCGTTCATCGGCGAGTCCCTGGGAACACTCCTCGGCGGCATCGGCGTCCCCGCGGCCGTCGGCATCACGATCGGCACCGTCGGCGCGCTGGTCCTCGCCGCCGTCGTGCAGATGATCTTCGGGGAGCTGTACCCGAAGAACCTCGCGCTGGCGAATCCCGAGCCGCTCTCCCGCGCGCTCGCGCCGACCACCCTGGGTTACCTGACGATCTTCGGATGGCTCATCTGGGTGTTCGACAAGTCCGCCGAGGGTCTCCTCCGCCTCGTCCGGGTCCAACCCGTCCACGACGTGGACACCTCGGCGACCGCGAAGGACCTCGAGCACATCATCGAGGACTCCCGCGACAGCGGCGACCTCCCCGAGGATCTGTCGCTCATGCTCGACCGCATCCTCGATTTCCCCGAGCAGGATGTCGAGCACGCGATGATCCCGCGTGTCCAGGTCGACGTGGTCCATGTCACCGACCCGATCTCCCACGTCCGGGCCCTGATGGCGGAGGCGCACACGCGCTACCCGGTCATCGGCGAACGCGACGAGCCGGTCGGCGTCGTCCATCTCGTGGATGTCCTCGGGACCGACCGGGACGACGCGCGCCCCGTGACCGCGATCATGCGCGAGCCGCTCGTGCTCGCCACCCTCATGCCCCTCCCGGATGCCTTCGGCCAGCTGACCGAGACGAAGAACGAGCTCGCCTGCGTCATCGACGAGTACGGCGGATTCGCGGGTGTCCTGACCCTGGAGGACCTCGCCGAGGAACTCGTCGGCGAGATCTCCGACGAGCACGACGCCGAGGACGGCGCGGGCGCGGTGCAGACCGCGGACGACATGTGGGAGATGGACGGCGACCTCCACATCGACGAGGTCGAGCGCGTCATCGGCGCCGATCTGGAACGCGGCGACTTCGAGACCCTGTCCGGACTCGCGATCGCCGCCGCCGGGCGTCTGCCCGAACCGGGCGACACCGTCCGCGTCGAGCTCCCCCTCCAGGGCGCCGACGTCATCGAGGATGACCACACCTCCCGCGCGCTCCTGATCGAGGTCGTGGAGCTCGAACGGCACGTCCCGCACGTCCTGCGCGTGCAACTCGTCACCGAACGGGACGCCGACCGGGAGGCATCCGAGGCCCTGAGGGACGCTGCCCACGAGTCCGAGGAGGCACCGCGATGAACGGCTGGATCGTCCTGATCGCCACGGTGGCACTCATCGTCTTGAGTGCATTCTTCGTCGTCATCGAGTTCGCGCTGCTCGGCGCGCGTCGACACCGGCTGGAGGAGACCGCCACGACCGACCCGTCGGCACGCGCGGCGCTCCGGGGCATGAACGAACTCACCCTCATGCTCGCCGGCGCCCAGCTCGGCATCACGGCCTGCACGTTCGCCCTCGGTGCCGTCACCAAGCCCGCGGTCGACGCGTGGCTCGGTCCGGTCTTCGCCTCGTGGGGTGCGCCGGAGTGGCTCGCCGGCGGCGCCGCGTTCGCGCTGTCGCTGCTCGCGGTGACCTTCCTCCACCTCGTCGTGGGCGAGATGGCCCCGAAGTCGTGGGCGATCGCGCACCCCGAGACGGCGGCGCGGATCGTCGGCATCCCGGCACGCGCCTACGTCTGGCCGCTTCGTCCCTTCCTCCTCTGGGTCAACCGGATCGCGAACGCCCTCGTGGCCCGCAGCGGCGTCGAGCCGGTGGACCGCGCCGCGGTCGGCGGCCGCGACGCCGACACCATCCGTCACCTCGTGGAGTACTCCGGCCAGGTGGGCGTGCTCGAACCGGAGCTGCGCACCCAGATCTCGCAGGTCATCGAGCTCGAGAACCTGACCCTCGGCGACATCACCGTCCCGACCACGACACCGACGGCCGTGACGACGGATGCCGATCTCGCCGCCGTGCGGGAGGCGGCGCGCCGCACCGGCCACCTGCGGGTGCTCGTCCTCGACGGGGACGGTGAGCCGCGCTCGGTCGTGCACGTACGCGACACGCTCCTGCGCGACGACACGGACCCCGTGACGACCCTCGCCCGCCCGGCCCTGCGCCTGCCGGAGGATCTGCTCGTCCACGAGGCGCTCCGGCGCATGCGCGAGGCGAGCGTCCAGCTGCTCGTCGTCGAATCCGAGGAACGCGCGATCGGCGTCGTCACCCTCACCGACGTCGTCAAGCGGGTCCTCCCCGGCGAGGCGACCGTCGGCGCCGGGTAGCGGCCTCAGTCAGGCCGCGGACTCCTCCACGCGGTAGACCACGCACTCCCACGGCCGCAGCCGCAGGCGTCCCGACGGCGCCTGCGGCGGGTCGTCGTGGTTGGCGATCACGACGCTCGCCCGCTCGACGCGCAGCTCGGCGGCATCCCTCTCCACGGTGTCGCTCGAGCAGTTGGCGACGAGGGTGAGACGGATGCCGTCCTGCGCGCGGTGGAACGCGTAGACCTCGGTGTCCTCCGGCCAGACCAGGGTGAACGCCCCGGTCTGCACGACGGGATCGTCGTGGCGGAGCGCGATGAGCCGTCGGTAGTAGTGGAACACCGACGCCGGATCGGCGCGGGCGTCCTCCGCGTTGATCCGGTCGTGGTTCGGGTTGACCTGGATCCACGGCTCGCCCGTGGTGAAGCCGGCGTGCGCCGAGGCGTCCCACTGGACGGGGGTCCGCGCGTTGTCGCGGCTGCCGAAGGCGAGGGCGCGCAGCAGCTGCTCGTCGTCGAATTCGCCGATCGCCCGCTTCTCCTCGACGTAACGCAGCGACTCGATGTCGCGGTACTGATCGAACGACGTGAAACCGGCATCCGTCATCCCGAGCTCCTCGCCCTGGTAGATGTACGGGGTGCCGCGGTGCAGGTGCAGGACCGTCGCGAGCGCCGTCGCGGAGGCGACACGGTGCTCGCCGTCGTCGCCGAAGCGGGAGACGACGCGCGGCTGATCGTGGTTGTCCCAGTAGAGCGAGTTCCACCCCGTCTCGGCGAGGCCCGCCTGCCACCGCGTGAGCGTCGCCTTGAGGTCGCGGAGGTCGAGGGGCCGGTGCTGGAAGCGGTCGCCATCGACGGTGTCGAGTCCCATGTGCTCGAACGTGAAGACCATGTCGAGCTCGGCGCGCGCAGGGTCGGTGAACAGCTCCGCGTCCTCGACGGTCGCACCGGGGGTCTCGCCGACGAGGAGCAGCGACTCCCGGCGTCCCGCGAACACCTCGCGGTGCATCTCCTGGAGGAACTCATGCAGCCGCGGGCCGTTGGCGCTCGCGGCGGTGGCATCGCCGTACAGGCCGCTTGCGACCGGGGCGTCGGAGAGCGCACCGTCCGGACCGACGTCTTTGGAGATGAGGTTGATGACGTCCATCCGGAAGCCGTCCACCCCGCGGTCGAGCCACCAGCGCATCATCGCGTAGACGGCCTCGCGCACCTCCGGGTTCTCCCAGTTGAGGTCGGGCTGCTTGCGGCTGAACAGGTGCAGGTAGTGCTGCCCGGTCTGCTCGTCCCACTCCCAGGCGGGGCCGGAGAAGAAGGAGCCCCAGTTCGTGGGTTCGGAGCCGCGTGTCCCGGGCTCGAATCCGTCGCGGGGGTCGCGCCACCAGTACCAGTCGCGCTTCGGGCTGTCGCGGGTCGAGCGCGACTCGATGAACCACGGATGCTCGTCGCTGGTGTGGTTGACGACGAGGTCCATGACCACTTTGATCCCGCGCTCGTGCAGAGCTCCGATGACCTCGTCGAGGTCGTCGAGGGTGCCGAACAGCGGATCCACGTCCTGGTAGTCGCTGATGTCGTACCCGTTGTCGTCCTGCGGGCTGCGGTACAGCGGCGAGAACCACACGACATCGACGCCGAGCTCGTCGAGATGGTCGACGCGGCGGAGGATGCCGCGCAGGTCGCCGATGCCGTCGCCGTCGGAGTCCTGGAACGAACGGGGGTAGATCTGGTAGACCACCGCGGAGGTCCACCATGCGTACTCGGCGCTCATGGCCCCCACCCTACGGGCCGACGTCGATGGCGTCCCGAAGGGTGGGGAACCGCAGCGCGCGGTCTCGATCAGGAGACGCGCGAGGGCTCGTCGTCGTTGCTGTCGTCGCCGGGAACGCCCTGCGCGAGGTCGGTGGCGTTGATCGCGTCGCGGATGGCACCGAAGGACGAAGCGGGACGGTCGACGCGGGAGGCGGCGCTTTGCGGGGCGCGCGTCTCCTCGGCGGAGGTGGTCGTGATGTCGTTGGTGGCCATGAGCCGGCTCCTATCTGGTCGGACGGTGGGAAATCAACCCCGATTCGGGGCGATTCGCGAGCGTTACGTTTGCTCCGCGAATAGGAGGGCCGTTCCGCCGGATTCGTCACGAAAAGAGTCCTGGGTGTTCTCAGCTCGCCGCACTGTCGGCGGCGCTCGACGAGCTGGCAGACGACCAGCGGCGCGCCTGGCTGCTGCGCGAGGTCGCCGACCTCAGCGACGCCGAGATCGCCGAGGAGATGACCACGAGCGCCAGCACCGTGAGAGGCTTGCTGTCACGAGCACGGAGTTCGATCACGATCCGGTTGGAGGACTGGCGATGACCCAGACTCCTCCCGAGATCCTGCACACTGAGCTGAAGGTCGTGGGGGTCAACATCGCGGTCGAAGACCTCCACGGCTACGCGTCCGACAAGGAATCGTCATGACTCTCATCACTCCCGAACCGGACGGCGGACTGGTCTCCCGTGTGCGCGCGGTCGACGGCGTCGTCGACGTGTACGGATCGCCGCTGCAGCAGATCTCCGGCATCCTCGCCGCCGCCACCGGGCGCTCCGGCGAGCGGCAGGCCGACATCGCCGTCTCGATGCGCGACGGCATCCCCCGGTTCGCGGCGCGCATCGCCACGAACCCCGAGTACGACACGCCCGAGACCGCCCGCCGTGTGGCGGACGTGCTGGCCGAGCACTCCCCCGAGGACGCGACGATCACGGTGCAGATCGCCCGCATCCACTGACGCCGCCGTGGGCCGGTCCCGATCGACCTCCGAGCCGCCGGCGGAGTCGAAGACATGCGCATCGTGCGGCCGCGAGATGCAGTGGCGCAAGAAGTGGGCGGCGAACTGGGATCAGGTCACCTACTGCTCCGACGCGTGCCGGCGTCGCGGCGTGCGGACGGTGGACACCGCCCTCGAGGACGCGATCCGCGAGCTTCTCGCCGCGCGGGCCGCGACCGCGACGATCTGCCCGTCGGAGGCCGCGCGATCGGTCGGCGGTGATGACTGGCGCGACCTCATGGAACCGGCGCGGCGCGCCGCACGCCGGCTCGTCGCCGCCGGCGAGGTGGAGATCACGCAGCGCGGCACGGTCGTCGACCCTTCCACCGCGCGCGGTCCCATCCGCATCCGTCGCGCGCGCTAGGACGTTCGACGGACTCGCTCTCAGATCCGGCGGGCCCGCGCGAAGCGGGTGACGAACCCCGGATGCCCCGCCGGCATCGCGAGCACCGAGTCCGGCGACCGCGCCGCGAGCCCGGGGAACCCCGCATCGGCGACGAGCTCGTCGTCCAGCTCGAGGAGCTCCGCGGTCCGCAACGGCCATTCCTCGTGGCAGTTCTGCGCCCACCGCGTCGCGCCGAGATGGCGCTCGTGGAACCCCCATCGCGCGGTGAGGAAGCGCGAGAGGTCGCTGTCGACGACCTCATCGCCCACGCGGACGGCGATGCGCGTGCCCGGGCCGCGCGGGCGGCCCCTCGCGTCGCGCCGGCGCGAGCGGAAGGCCACGACCGATGCCGCGGCATCCGTCTGGAGTCCGATCGACGCCCACCGGTAGGGCAGGCCGAACAGCGCCCGCGCCGCGAGCACCGGCGGGAGGTGCTCGGCCTCGAGCGTGCGGAAGACGACCCCCCGACGCCCGGCGGCGTCGACGCCGTAGGTGCGGACGTTGATCTCGGCGAAGGTTCCGAGCCACGGCACCGCGGGAAGCGGCAGGAAGCGGAAGCGCGACAGGACGAACGGCACGAGCCCCACCCATGCCGACCCGTCGAACACGTCCGGGCGGACACCCGGCGGGAGCAGCGGGGCGACCTGCGCGGGATCGACCCGCCAGTGCACGAAGACGGCGTGGCTCCACACCTGCGACAGCACTGCGCGCGAGGGCAGCGCGGGGGCGTGGGCCGGGATCGTCACCCTTCGATTCTCCGCCGGGGAACGCCGATCGGGCCGCGCGGCAGGATCGACGCGAGCGTCAGGGACGCGGGTCGCGCTCCTCGCTCACGACCACGCGCACCGACGAGATCCGTCGTCGATCGAGTCCGGTGACCTGGACGACGACACCGTCGACGTCCACGGTGTCGCCGACGACCGCGAGCCGACCGAGCTGCTCGGTGACCCACCCGGCGACCGTGTCCGACGTGCCGCGGGGCAGTGAGACCCCGGTGAGCTCCTCGAAGTCCTGGAAGTTCAGCCGCCCGTCGACATCCTCTCCGCTCGCGAGAGGCTCGGCATCCGTGTCGTACTCGTCGAAGATCTCACCCACGACTTCTTCGACGAGGTCCTCGAGCGTCACGATCCCGTCGGTTCCGCCGTACTCGTCCACCACAACGGCGATGTGCTGGCCCTCCGCACGCATCTTCGTGAGCGTCGGCAGGACCCGCGCCGTCGACGGGAAGTACGAGATCGGCCGCACGATGGCCGACAGGGCGGCCTCGGGTGAGGTGCGGACGGTGTCGAAGAGGTCGCGCACGTGGACGAAGCCCGTGAGGTCGTCGATCGACTTGTCAGCGACGGGGTAGCGCGAGAACGGGAGGTCGCTCACCTGAGCGACCGCGTCGGCGACGGTGTCGGTCTCGTCGAGGGCGACGACGTCGGGACGGGGGCGCATCACACCGCTGATCTGCCGATCGTGAAGCGAGAGCACGTCGTCGAGGATGCGGCGCTCGTCCTCGGGGAGCCCCTGGTGCGTCGCGACGATGTCGCGGATCTCCTCGTCGGTGATCTCGTCGGCGGTCTTGTGCGGATCACCGCCGAGGAGGCGCACCAGCGCGTTCGTCGACACCGAGAGCAGCCAGATGACCGGGCGCATGAGCGTGGCGAATCCGTCGAGCACCGGCGCGACCGCGTAGGCGAATTGGGCGTTGCGCTGGATCGCCAGCCGCTTGGGGACGAGTTCGCCGAGCACCAGCGACAGGTAGGCGACGAGGAGCGTCAGCACGAGCGTGGCGATCGTCAGGGCAACAGGCTCCGCGAGTCCCCACGCCACGAACAGAGGAGCGACGGACGGGGCGATCGAGGTCGCCCCGTACGCGGCCGACGCGAAGCCCGCCACGGTCACACCGATCTGCACCGCCGAGAGGAACGTGTTCGGGTTCCGCGCGAGGGAGGCGACCTTCTCACCGCGGCGGCCGCGCGCGGAGATGGCGTTGAGCTGGCTCTCGCGGAGCGTTACCAGCGCCATCTCGGTCGCGGCGAAGACGCCGCCGATCAGGACGAACGCGACGACGAGCGCGATGTTCAGCAGGAGGTCGCCCATCACCGGTCCTCCGCCCCACGAGTCGAGGTGCCCGGGGTCTTCCGGGCGCCGGATCTGTCGGGGTCGGCGGGTTCGGCGCGGTGCCGCGTGCTCACAGGACTGCTCTTTCTTCGAGTGGAGGGGAGGGATTCGGTGGCGTCAGGGACGCGGGTCGCGGGCGTCCTCGATGTCCTGCTTGACCTCGACCGGGCGACGCAGGCGGTCGCTGCGGGTCTTCGCGAGGCTCGCGATCGTCGCGACGGTGACGGTCGCGGCGATGAACAGCAGGGACAGCCAGATCGGGATCTCGGGGATCCACAGCACCGGCTCGCCGCCGTTGATGAAGGGGAGCTCGTTGACGTGCAGGGCGTGGAAGACGAGCTTCACACCGATGAAGGCGAGGATCACCGCGAGACCCTGCGCGAGGTAGATGAGGCGCTCCAGCAGTCCTCCGATGAGGAAGTACAGCTGGCGGAGTCCCATGAGGGCGAACGCGTTGGCGGTGAAGACGATGTACGCCTCGTTGGTGAGGCCGTAGATGGCCGGGATCGAGTCGACGGCGAAGATGAGGTCGACGAAGCCGATCGCCACGATGACGAGGAGCATCGGCGTGACGAAGCGTCGGCCGTCCTTCTTCACGAACAGGCGGTCGCCGTTGTACTCGTCGCTCACCGGGAGCACGCGACGGACGAACGTCATGAACTTGCCGTTGGCGGGGTCGGACTCACCGTGCGAGAAGGCCTGGCGGTAGGCGAGGAAGAGCAGCAGCGCGCCGAAGATGTAGAAGATCCAGGAGAAGTTCTCGATGAGCGCCGCCCCCACCGCGATGAATGCACCGCGCATGATGAGCGCGATGACGATGCCGATCATCAGCACCTTCTGCTGGTAGATCTTCGGCACCGCGAACCCGGTCATGACGATCAGGAACACGAAGAGGTTGTCGATCGACAGCGCCTTCTCGGTGAGGTAACCGGCGTAGTACTCGCCGCCGTACGTCCAGCCCGACACTATGCCGATGCCGACGCCGAAGAGGAGGGCGAGGACGATGTAGAACACCGACCATCGGGCGGACTCACCGATCGTCGGCGCGTGGGGCTTGCGCACGTGCGCGAAGTACTCGAAGACGAAGAAGGCGATGGTCACCGCGATGGTGATCCCCCACACAAGGGGCGTGATGTTCAAAGGGTCTCCAGACCGAGGCGTGAACGAATCGACGCCAAGGTCTTCCCCATCTCCGACGGAGACCGGCGATCCGGGAGGCGCAGAGCCTCCGTGATGACGAATCCACCGTGTCGGGGTACTCCCCTTGGACCGTGCAACAGTAGGCGAAGACCCGCGCCGATGGCTGAGAATCTCCTGTGGAGGTGACCGGCGAGGGGCGGCGGGTCAGGCCAGCTGGAAGCCGCCGTCGCTGCTGATCACCTGGCCGACCACCCAGCTCCCCTCCGGCGACGCCAGCCACGAGATGAGCGCGGCCGGGTCCTCGGGACGACCGAACCGGCCGAACGGCGTCCCGGCGACGCGCGCGTCGAGGCCCTCGAGATCGCGATCTGCGGTCTCGGCATCCAGGTATCCGGTGTTGACCGGACCGGGATCGATCGTGTTGAGGACGATGCCGAGCTCGAGGAGCTCCGCCGCGACCGTCGTCGTCACGCCGGCCAGCGCCGCTTTGCTCGTGGCGTAGGCGACCTCGCCGCGCATGGGGCCGTGGATCTGACCGGATGTCATCCAGAAGACGTGCCCGGTCGGACCCGCGTAAGGCCCGCTGCCGGCGATGCGGTCGCCCGGCCGCCGGGGCTGGGCGGGGGCGTGGTGGCGGGCGGCGAACGCGGAGGTGAGCAGGAGGGTCGCGCGGGTGTTGACGTCCCAGAAGGCGTCGAGGGTCTCCGCCGTCATGTCCAGGATGCTGCCGTCACCGCCGCTCCGGGCGTGGTTGCACACGAGGATCTCGATCGACCCGGTGATCGCGGCGGCGGCCTCGATCACCCGCGGGATCGCCGCGGCATCCGACAGGTCCGCCCCGATGTCGACGAGCTCGGCCCCGGGTACGAGCTGGGAACGGATGCCGTCCCGAACCGCGTCGAGGTCGTCGGCGCCCCACGGCTGGCCCTCGTCGTGGGCGCGGTGGTGGTGGATGACGATGTGCGCGCCGAGCCGCGCGAACGCGGACGCCACGGCGAAGCCGATGCCGCGGCGCCGGGAGACGCCGGTGACGAGGGCGGTGCGGCCGAGGAGCGGGGTGGCGGAGGCGGGGGCGGAGCGGTGGGTCACGAGGGCAGAGTGTGGCACACAGGCAGGGACGCGTCGAGCCCACCCGCAGATCCGAGCGGGCGCTTACGCTGGAAGGATGCCGCCCACCACCGCCGGAGGACCGACGCCCTCATCGGCGAGCGGCGGCGCCCCCGATCCCGACGACCGCGCCTGGCGGCAGCTCCTCGCCGGCGACGAGCCCGCGTGCGCGCAGCTCGCGGAGATCTACACACCTCTGGTGGAGGCCCGCGGCCCCTTCGCCGTCGCTCAGCTCGGCCAGAGTCTCGACGGCTTCATCGCCGCCCGCACCGGAGACGCCTGCTATGTCACCGGCGAAGAGGATCGCCGCCACCTGCATCGCCTGCGCGCCCTCGTCGACGCCGTGGTCGTGGGCTGGCGCACCGTCGCCAACGACGACCCGCGCCTGACCGTCCGCGCCGTCGCCGGACCCAACCCCGTCCGGGTCGTTCTGGACGCGTCCGCGCGCATCCCCGCGGCATCCGTTCTCCTGCACGACGGCGCCGCCCCCACGCTCTGGCTCGTGGATGCCGAGACCCCGGTCGAGACGCAGGTCGGCCCGCACGTGCAGATCGTCTGCGTGCCGGAACTGCGGTCGCTCACACCGCGCGAGATCCTCGCCGTGCTCGAGGCGCGAGGCCTCTCACGGGTGCTGATCGAGGGCGGAGGAGTGACGGTGTCGCGGTTCGTGGGCGACCACGCCCTCCGCTGGCTCTACCTCACCACCGCGCCGGTACTCATCGGCGACGGCGTGCCCGGCATCCGCTTCGACGGAGAGGATCGTCTCGCCGACGCCCTCCGCGGACCGGTCCGCCGCTTCCCCCTCGGCGCGGACCTCTGCACCGAGTTCACCTTCTGACCCACGCGCGTTCTCGGACGACGCCCGGGCTCGACGACGTTCGCGCGCCCGGCGCACCTCCCGCGCACGCGGAAGGACGCGGACGGCGACGACGACGGCACCGGGAAGGGTCGACGCGAGCGCCAGGATGCCGTAGCCGATCGACACGGTGATGCCGAGCTCGGCGGTGGAGCCGGCGAGATCGAACGCCCACGCCGACGCCGCTTCGCGCGTGCCCCACCCGCCCACGCCGAGCGGGATCGACATGCCCGCGATCGCGACCGCCGCCGTTCCGGGCAGGACGGAGAGGCTCAACGCGGGCGCCAGGGCCAGCGCCGAGACGACGAAGATCCCCGCGAACGCGGCCCACCCGGCGACGGCGAGCGCGACGACGGCGACCAGCTCGCGCGCCGACAGCTGCCGGAGCCACCGCCACGCGATCACGGAGACGAGCACCGCGATCCCCAGGCTTCCGAGCGCGAAGAGAGGGGCGGGGGCTGCGAGGGCGACCCCGGCGGCGAGGAAGACCACCGCGGTGCCGGCCAGGCGCTCCCCCGCCATCGCGGCGAATCCGCTCGCGAGGGCGCGGCGGCCGGCGCTCACGTCCGCGTCGCTGCTGTCGTCCGCGGCGCGGAGCGCGTCTCCGGCGAGCCCACCGGGAAGCACGCTGTTGAGGAAGGAGGCCTGCCAGCAGCGCGCTATCGCCGGTCCGAGCGGGATGCGGATCGCGTGATGACGCGCGACCACCCGCCAGCGGAGAGCCTGGGCGACGACGCCGGCGGCGCCCAGCGCGATGCCGATCGGGTAGGCCCACCAGGGCAGCTGCGTCACCGCGTCCACGAGCGGCGCGAGACCGAAGCGCCACACCACGACGGCGAGGATGCCGGCGGTGACCACCACCTGGAGGAGCGCGACGAGGATCAGCCGACCTCGGCCTCGACCCGGCATCCGTCCGGCTCCGCTCACGCGGTCGCGGGGAGGCTCAGGATGTCGGCGTGTCCGACGTGGACGACGAGCGCGCCCCGGTCGATCTGGGCCTGACGCTCCTCGCGCCAGGCGGTGACGAGGTCGGCGAGCGCGGGGTCGTGCTCGATCGCCACGTCGGCCCGATCGTGGAGGTAGCGCTGCAC
Organism: Microbacterium aurantiacum; assembly: GCF_031625015.1. NCBI lineage: Bacteria > Bacillati > Actinomycetota > Actinomycetes > Micrococcales > Microbacteriaceae > Microbacterium > Microbacterium aurantiacum. The sequence continues at coordinate 980,012 of NZ_JAHWXH010000001.1, read as the reverse complement.
GAGCGCCGCCTGCTCGGCGGCGTCCAGACGCCACGGGGTCTCGGCGACCCGCACCCGCTGTCCGCGCTCACGGAGGAGCCCGGCGACATGGTCGACGGCGTCCGGACCGAGGAGGTCGTCGCGCCGCTGATGGGCGTCGAAGGCGTCGGTGATCGCGGTGTCGGCGGGGTGCGGCGGGTCGATCGACACCGCACCGGTGACGCTGAGGCTGAGGAGCGCCGCGGACCCGGTCCGGGCGATCGCGTCGACGAGGACGGCGGCATCCGCCGGGGAGAGGAGATCGAGGAGGGCGGCGCAGGTGAACAGCACGGGGCCCTCGTCCTCGGCGACGATGTCGGGGAGCTCGGCGACCGTGGCGATCCGACGCGTGAGCGAGGAGACCGAGGTCGGCGCGACGGGATCGACCGCGTCGATGAGATCGGCGTCGTGGTCGACGAGGATCCAGTGCTGCTCGAGCGGCACGAGGCGGTCGGCCAGCCACGCCTGGTTCGATCCGGTTCCGGCGCCGACGTCGATGACGCGGACCGGGGCGTCTTCCGCGCCGAGCGCGGCCACGGCTTCCGCCACGAGCGGGAGCGCCGCCTCGCGGGCGGTGTGATCGGCCTGGCGCCGCAGCGACAGCCAATCGGCGGGGACGGGACGGCTCACCATCGGAGCAGGTCCCGCAGCTGCGTCGCGGCGTGCGGCCATCCTCGAAGTCTAGACCGGGCATCGGATGCCGCGGCCCGCCAGGCGGCCCGGAGATCGGCGTCGTCGAGCCAGCGCGCGAGCGCGTCGGTCCACGCGTCCGGCTCGTCCGCGGGGAGAGCGAGGCCGGGGAGGGATCCGCCGGCGTCGGTCCCAGCGGCGAGGGCTTCGACCGCGCCCGTGCCCGAGGCGACGAGCGCCGGGATGCCGCGGGCGAGGGCCTCCGTCACGACCATGCCGTAGGGCTCGACGAGCGAGGGCAGCAGGAGCAGGTCGGCCTCGCGCCAGACGCGCTCACGACGACGCCCCGTGACGGGTCCGACGACGCGCGCGCGATCGGCGCCGAGCGCCTCGACGGCGGCCTCGACCTCGGCGACGTACGGATGCGCGTCCCGCGCGGGGCCGGCCACGACGACCTCCCAATCGCGCGCGCGCAGGGGGGTGAGCGCCGAGAGGGCGAGGAGCGCGTTCTTGCGCGGGGTCACCGCGCCGAGGATCAGCAGGCGCGGCGGCGCGCTCCCGGTGGCAGGGTCAGCGGCATCGACACCCGGTCGCACGACCTCCGCCGCGATGTCGTAGCGCGCCCGCAGGTCGTCGCGCGCCCACGCGCTCGTGCAGAGCACCAGGTCGGCCGCCTCCAGCGCCGCCCGCTCCCCGCGCGCGAGGGTGTCGGCATCCGCGTCGGAGAGACCGGATTCGGCGGGCAGCGGGAGGTGGACGAGGATCACGACACGGATGCCGGCCGCCGCGGCATCCGCGATCCGATCCGGAGCCGCGCACGCCACGATGCCGTCGACGACGACCTCCCGCGCCGAGGCGAGGGCGTCGGCGAGGGCGTCGAGATCGTCCTCCGTCGGGCGCGGCCAAGCCCCGGGGACGCGGCGTTCGACAACGGCGACGTCGTCCGCGCGGAGGGCCGCGATCATCGCGGCGTTGTAGGCGCTTCCGCCGCTCGGACCGCCGAGGTCGGCGGGGACGACGAAGACGCGGTCAGCGCCCAGCGACGTCGAGGTCATACGTCACCCACGCGTCGGGGTGCTCGCGCACGACGATGCCGATGCCGGTGATGCCCGCTGCCGGGTCGAGCCGCTCGGCGAGCGCCCGGGCGATGTGCGCGGCGACGGCCTCGGTGGTGCTGAGCGTGCCGGCGAACGCGGGGTGCTCGTCGAGGTTCGCGTACCGCAGCGGGTCGAGCACCTCGGAGAGGTGCCGGGAGGCCTCGCCGATGTCGATCACGACCGCGTGGTCGTCCAGGCGCGGGCTCCGCCAGGTCGCCTCGACGACGAGGGTCGCGCCGTGGAGACCCTGGGCGGGGCCGAAGAATTCGTCGGGCAGGCTGTGGGCGATCATGACGTGATCGCGGACGGTGAGTCCGAACATGGTGTCCTCTCGGAGGTCGGGGCGGGTCGGGTTCAGGGCGAGTCGGGGTAGGCCACGACGACGCAGCCGGGGCCGATGCGACCGTCCTCCAGCGCGGCGTAGGCGTCGTCCATCTCGTCGAAGGCGACGTCGGCCGCGATGAGGGTGTCGAACGCGGGGTCCGCGAGGAACTCCAGCGCGGTCGCGAGACGGGCGGCCGGGTCGCGACGCGCGCGCCGGGCGGCGCCGATCCGCGACACCTGGCTGGCGGTGATCCGCAGTCGGCGGGAGTGGAAATCCTCCCCGAGCGGTACGCGGGGTTCGCGCGCACCGAACCACGACATCTCCACGAGCTCCGCCTCGTCGCCGAGGAGTGCGAGGGCGGCCGCGAGCCCGGACTCGGATGCCGAGGCGTGGAAGACGAGGTCGCAGTCGCCCGCCGCGTCCTCGGGCGCCACGGCGTCGAGCCCCGTCTCGGCCAGCTGCCGTCGGCGTGCGGCATCCGGATCCACGATCTGCAGCCGGGCGAGGGGGAAGCGGCGCAGGAGCAGGGCGACCGCCCCGCCCACGAGACCGCCGCCGACGACGGCGATGCGGTCGCCCGCGCAGGGCGGCGCGTCCCACAGCGCGTTGAGCGCCGTCTCCACCGTGCCGGTGAGCACCGCGCGGCGCGAGGGGACGGCGTCGGGAAGGGGCGTGAGCATGGACGCGTCGACGACGTAGCGGTCCTGGTGCGGGTGCAGGCAGAACACGCGACGCCCCACGAGGTCGGCGGGTCCGTCCTCGACGACACCGACGGAGAGGTAGCCGTACTTCACCGGGAAGGGGAAGTCGCCCTCTTGGAAGGGCGCGCGCATACGCGCGTGCTGCGAGGGCGGGACGTCACCGCGGCGGACGAGCAGCTCGGTTCCGCGACTGATGCCGCTGTAGAGCGTCCGGACGCGGGCCTCCCCGGCGCGCGGAGACGGCAGGGTTTCGAGCCGGATCTCGCCGGCGCCGGGCGCGACGGACCAGTGGGCGCGCGCGGTGTGCCCGGCGTCGGTGGCCCTGTCGGTGTCGGTGTCGGTCACGCGACGACCGCCGCGGCCACGCCCGACCACACTTCTTCCGCACCGGAGTGCCCGACGAGGAACGTGAAGACGCACGCGACGACGCCGGCCACGGAGGCGAGGATGCCGGTGACCCGCTCGGCGATAGAGCGACCGCGCGCGGGCGTGCCCCGAGCCGCCGCCCGGTGAAGCAGCACGGCCTGGACGTACCACGCGACCGCGAGCACGCCGAAGACGATGGCCGCGGCGAGCGCGGGGTCGGCCCACGCCATGTGCTCGTACGGGGTGCCGACGATCTCGGCGAGAGCCGACCCCGAGCGGTGGGCGACGAAGAACGAGACGGTTCCCAGGAGCGCGAGCACCGCACCCACGGCGCCCACCTGCACGCGCACCCGCGCCCAGAACACCGCCGTGATCACCAGCACCGCGGCCAGCGGGACCAGCACGACGGCGGCGTGAACGACAAGGGGGTGAAGGGGCAGATCCATGACTCTCTCGTCCGGTCGGGGCGGAAAGCGGGCTCAGGCGCGCTCGAGCGCAATGATGTCACGCCCGAAGGACGCCGCCAGGAGCACCAGCGCGATCACGGCCGACGCGGCGGCGATGGGCACCGGCACGATCGGGATGAGCGCGATCAGAAGAGCGACGCCCTGGATCGCCGCGACCGTGCGGCGGAAGGAGCTGTAGGGGAGGTCGCCGCGGAGCTTCGGGCGGATCCAGGATGCCACGACGAAGACGTAGCGCATCACGCCGATCGCGAGCACCCACCAGCCCACCGTCGGGGCCGCGAGGATCGACAGCACCAGCAGCAGCGCGGCGTCGGACTCCATATCGAGGCGGGCTCCGGCATCCGTCGCCGTTCCGGTGCTCCGCGCCACCCATCCGTCGATCGCATCGAGGAGGAGGGCCGCGCCGATGACGGCCCCCACCACCCAGGTGCGAGCGGGGAGGCTGCCGGCGAGGACGAGGACGGTCGCCGCGGCGACGACGCCGGTGAGTCCGACACGGCCGAGGGTGACCCGGTCGGCCGGGGTGACCGCGCGCGGGCGGCGCCGGAGGATCGACACCGCGGCGACGCCGGGGACGATGAGCGCCGCGACCATCGCGAGGAGGATGACCAGGCCGTGCGGCGTATGCAGCAGGGCCCAGAGCGCCGCCGCGGCGAGCGGCACGAGGACGACCACACCGGCTTCGGCGACCCCGCCGAAGCGCGCCGGGCGCGCCGCCGAGGGGGCGTTCGCGAGGCGCAGCTGGGTCATGCAGTCACGATAATGCGGCCCGAACGGGGCAGGGCCGATCGAGGGGGATCTTTACCCGGGGGGTGCGCGAGGTCTACAATGCGCTCGCCCGCCCGGATCACGGGCAGCGGAGAGGGACCGATCATCGCCCGCATCGCACTGCGACCGCTCGACCTCGTCGACGTCTTCGTCTACCTCGTCGTGCTCGGGACCTTCATCCAGCTCTTCCCGGCCGTCATCTCGGAGAGCTTCCTCCTCGCGCTCCTCACCGCCGTCCTGCTGAAGGTCGTGCTCGAGGCGGTCCTGTGGGTGAAGACGCGCCTGCTGCGGGGCATCCGTTCGCCGTCCGGCGCCCTCGCCCGGACGATCCGGATCGCAGCCCTCGTGCTCGTGCTGCCGGGGAGCAAGTTCCTGGTGCTGGAGCTCGTCGACCTCGTCTTCGGCGACGCCGTGCGCCTCGGCGGGTTCTTCGCCGTGACCGCGCTCATCATCGTGCTGATGCTCGCGCGCGGGGCCGCGCGGCGGCTGTTCGAGCGGGAGGGACCCGGTGTCTCTGCCGGAGCGGATGCCGCTACCGGAGCGGATGCCGTTACCGGAGCGGCACCGGGACGTCCGAGCCGCCCTCGACCGTGAGGCGCGCGCCCATCTGCACCAGCTGCGGGGCGGCGGTGAACCCGCCCGCGAAGATCGCCTGACCCTGCCCGAACACCGGCGAGCGCATGAGGAGGTCCTGCGGGACGAAGCCGAACGACTCGGCGAGCGCGGCGAGGTCGTTCGGGGCGTTCATGCGCATCAGCGCGACGTTGTCGCATTGCGACAACGCGTTGGGGTGCACCTTCGACGGCCGCTGCGTGGACAGCACGAGCCAGAGCCCGAACTTCCGCCCCTCCGCGGCGATCTGCACGATGCGCTCGGTCAGCAGCCGGTCGGCGGGCGTCTGCGGATCCGGCGAGCAGAGGTTGTGCGCCTCGTCGATGACGATGAGGCGCGGCCGGCGCTGCTCGCGGTTCTGCCACAGGTGGTCGAGCACCGACAGGGCCGCGGCCTTGAACTCCCCCGGCTCGCGGAAGGCGCCGAGGTCGAGGACCGTCGCGTCGTGCTCCTCGTCGATGACGTCGGAGGCGTCGCGTCCGCCCCAGGCCCAGATATCCCAGTCGAGGATGCCGAGGTTCTCCAGCCGCATCGCGAAGCGGCGGCGGTCGGGGTCGTCATCTCGGCGAAGCCAGCGCGCGAATTGCTCGGGCGTGGGGGTGTGGCCCTGGACCTGCTCGCTGACCCGCAGGGCCATGTTGAAGAACTCGGGATCCATCACCGGATCCAGGCGCATGATCGCCGCGCGGCTGCGGGTGGGAAGGTCGACGAAGCGGATCTTCAGCGGCTCGTCGCCGCCGGGACCCAGGACACGGATGCTGCGCGAGGCCCACGCGGACGCGGCGGCGGGATCGGCATCCGTCCGTGTCTCGCCGAGTCGGGCGAAGTCGGAGTTGGGATCGAGGATCACCACCGGCAGACGCGTCGCGCCGATGAGCTGCTCGAGCACGACCCCGAGCGCGTAGGTCTTGCCGGACCCGCTCTGCCCGCACCAGAACGTATGGCGGTTGAACTTCGTCGGCAGGAGCTCGGCAGGGTCGCCGGAATCGACCTGGGTGCCGATGATCAGTCGCGGATCCACGGGTCTCACGCTAGCGAAACCGGGGGTCGATGCCCATAGGATCGCACCGGGTCGCACCGGATGGATCCGGATGGATCCGACGAGCTCCGACGAAGGGGACGACATGACCACGCCCGCACCGATGCCGGCGCCCGCGCGCCCGCGGCGCCGCCTCGACGTCCTCGGCCTGATCGCCGTGATCGTCGCCGCCCTCGTGCTCCTGCCGTCGCTGGCGGTCTTCCTCATCGGGCTGATCCCCGAGATGAACGCGATCTGGTGGCTCGGGATCGTCCTGCTGCCGTTCCTCGCGATCGCCGGGATCATCGCCCTGGTTCTGGGCGTGATCGGGGTGATCGTGGCCGTGCGGCGCGGGTCACGCTTCGTGCTGTCGATTCTCGGCGGTGTGCTCGGCATCCTGATGCTCGTGCCTCTGGCGCTGATCTACCTCGGCCCCTGACCCCCGGGTTCTGCCCGCGAGACTGCATCTTCCCGCCGAGACTGCGTGCGCGGCGTGCAGTCTCGACCGGAGGATGCAGTCTCGGCGTCAACGGAGCGCCACGGCGGGTCAGGCGGTGCGGATGCGGACCTCGCGCTCCATGCGCTTCTCGTGACGCTCGCGGCCCTTCACCGCCTCAGCCTCGCGATTCTTCGGCGGGGCGGCGGTCACTAGGTCGTCGAGGAGCCGGCGTGTCGCCGCGGCGATCTCATCGATCGCCCGGTCGAACGCCGCCTCGTTCGCCCGCGAGGGGCGGGTCGACCCGCTGACCTTGCGGACGAACTGCAGCGCGGCCTCGCGCACCTCGTCATCGGTGGTGGGCGGCTCGAAGTTGTGGAGCACGCGGATGTTCCGGCACATGCCGCCGACGCTACTCCGCCGGATGCCGCCGCGAAACGCCGCCGGTGTCCCCCGGTCCGCGAGAGGAACGGGACGGCGGCGGGAGGCGGAGGGCGGCCTGCACGGGGAGGTGGTCGGACGGCCAGCGGCCGCGCACGGCCTCGCCGTTGATCGCAGCGACGTCGACCTCGATCCCACCGCCGACCAAAAGCCAGTCGATGCGACGGGCGTCGGCGCGGGGCCGCCGGTAGTTCGGCCGCGTCCCCCACTCCGGGGTGCGGCGCACTGCCGCTCGCGACCACGCGTCCGCCAGCAGGCTGTCGCCGAGGAGCACCCGGAGCGGACGCGACCCGGCCCCGGCGTTCAGGTCCCCGAGCACGACGGCCGGCCGCCCGGCCTCGACCACCATCCGACGGATCTGCTCGGCCGACCGCACCCGCGCGAGCGGCGAGACGTGATCGAAGTGGGTGTTGACGACGTCGCACACCGATCCGGTCGCCCGGTCGCGCAGGGTCGCGACCACCGCGGTCCGCGGCGCCGCGGCGAACCATCCGCGAGACCCCGGCACCTCGGGCGTCTCCGACAGCGCCACCTGCCGATGCGCGATAATCTCGAACCGCGCGGTGTCGACGAAGATCGGACACCCCTCGCCGCGGCCCTCGCGCTCACGCCCCCGCCCGAGACGCCGATAGGTATCCCCGAGGGCGAGGGCGACGGCATCCGCCTGATCCGGCATCGCCTCTTGAATGCCGAGCACGGCGGGTCGCTCGGCACGAAGCATCTCGGCCACGAGCGCGCGACGGCGCTCCCATCGATCGGCGACCGGGCCGCCCGGGCGCGACGAGCGCCTCCGGATGTTGAACGTCATGACGTGGATACCCGGCGCGGCGACGGGACCGATCACGGGGAGCACCATCAGCCGACCGCCACCGTCAGCAGCCGATCGTCGCCGTCACGCGGTCCCGCGCCACGGCCGTCGGTGTTGCCCGTGAGGATCCACAGATCCCCGTCCGGCGCGGCGACGACGTCGCGGATCCGCCCGAGCTCCCCGACGTAGTACTCCGTCGCCGTCGACGGGTCGGCGACCGGGACGGCGCGCACCCGCTCGCCGCGAAGGTTCGCGATGAACACGGTGCCCTCGATGACGGCGATGCCGCTCGGGCTCGCCTCGGCGGTCGACCACTGCTGGACCGGGTCGACGAAGTCCGCCCCGCCGCCCTGGCCTTCCACGACGGGCCAGCCGTAGTTCGCGCCGGGGGTGATGATGTTGAGCTCATCCCACGTGTTCTGCCCGAACTCCGACGCGAACAGTGTGCCGTCCTCCGCCCACGCGATCCCCTGCGGGTTGCGGTGCCCGAGACTGTAGACGAACGAATCGGGGAACGGGTTGTCCGCCGGAACCGCGCCCTCCGGCGTCATCCGCAGGATCTTCCCGGCGAGCGAATCGCGGTCCTGCGCGAGATCGGGCACGTTCGCGTCACCGGTCGTGACGTAGAGCATCCCGTCCGGGCCGATCGCGATCCGTCCCCCGTTGTGCGTGCGGGCGGAGGGGATGCCGTCGAGGAGGGTCTCCGCGTCGCCGAGCGCGAGCGACCCCGGCGCTCCGGACACGTCGAACCGCTGCACGCGGTTGCCGTCCGGTCCGGTCGCGGACACGAAGAGGCCGTCGTCGCCGTCGGCGGCGATCCCGAGGAGTCCGCCCTCGCCGCCGAAGACGACGCCCGGCACGGTGCCGACCACGCGCGTGGTATCGCCGACGATCTCGCGGATGTCGCCGGTGTCGCGTTCGCTGACGAGCACCGTCTCGCCGACCACGGCGACCGACCACGGCGCCACGAGGTCCGCCGCGACCGTCATGGGTTCGCCCTGCGGCACCACCGCCCGCGCCGCCGACTGTCCCGTCGGCAGCGGCGTCGAGGACGGAGACACGGATGCCGAGACGGTAAGCGCGGCATCCGTCTCCGCCGTCCCTCCCGCGCACCCCGCGAGCACGAGTGCTCCCGCGACGAGGACGGCGAGAGCGCCGCCGAGACGACGGCGGGCGTCACGGCGAGAGGACGAGGACCGACCCGCGACCATCACCTCGCCCTCAGACCGTCAGCAGGACTTTGACGGCCCGACGCTCGTCCATCGCGCGGTAGCCCTCGGCGGCCTCCTCGAGCGGCAGCACGAGGTCGAACACCACGCCCGGGTCGATCTCGCGATCCCAGATGAGCTGGATGAGATCGGGGAGGAAACGACGCACCGGCGCGGGACCGCCGTGCAGGTGCACGCCCGAGAAGAAGAGCTGGAACCCGTCGATCGCGACGTCGTGCGACACCCCGACGAAGCCGACGTGGCCGCCGGCGCGGGTCGCGCGGATAGCCTGCATCATCGCCTCCTGGGTGCCCACCGCCTCGATGGTCGAGTGCGCGCCGAGTCCACCGGTGAGCTCCTTGATCCGGGCGACGCCCTCGTCGCCGCGCTCCTCGACGATGTCGGTGGCGCCGAACCGCCGCGCGAGGGCCTGCCGATCGGCGTGCCTCGACATCGCGATGATCCGTTCGGCGCCCAACTCCTTCGCGGCGAGGATGCCGAGGAGCCCCACCGCACCGTCACCGACGACCGCGACGGTCTTGCCGGGGCCGACCTCCGCGGCGACCGCGGCGAACCAGCCCGTGCCGAGGACGTCGGATGCCGCCAGCAGCGACGGGATCAGATCCGGGTCCGGCTGCCCGGGCGTCGCCACGAGCGTGCCGTCGGCGAGCGGGATGCGGGCGTACTCTGACTGTGCGCCGCCCGGGGCGCCCGGCTGCCGGTGCACGCAGTGGGTCTGATAGCCGGCGAGGCAGATCTCGCAGGTGTTGTCGGAGGCGAAGAAGGACCCGACGACGAAATCGCCGACCGCGACGGTGCGGACGTCCGCTCCGACCTCGGTCACCGTGCCGACGTACTCGTGCCCCATCGGCTGATGATCGACCGGCTCCGCGCCGCGATACGGCCAGAGGTCGGAGCCGCAGATGCAGGTCGCGGCGAGCTTGATGACGGCATCCGTCGGCTCGACGACCGTCGGGTGGTCGCGGTCTTCGACCCGGACGTCGCCGGGGGCGTGCATGATGACTCCGCGCATGGGGAACCTTTCGTGAGGAGGGCGAGGGAGCCGGCCGCAGAGACCGCGCTGCAGCAGCTGGGAGAAGAGGACGGCACCCATGGGTCGAGTCTGCACGCCGGAGCGGCCATGATGGGCGGATGGACGCAGACGTCATCGTCGTTGGCGCGGGCCTGGCGGGCCTCGTCGCGACCAGCGAACTCGTCCGCGCGGGCAAGCGCGTGGCGATCGTCGAGCAGGAGAACGGTCAGAACCTCGGCGGGCAGGCCTTCTGGTCGTTCGGCGGGCTCTTCCTCGTCGACTCCCCCGCGCAGCGCCGCCTGGGGGTGAAGGACTCGTTCGATCTCGCGTGGCAGGACTGGCAGGGTTCCGCCGGCTGGGACCGCCTCGACGGCGATCACCCCGAAGACGAGTGGGCGCAGCGGTGGGGGCGCGCGTACGTCGAGTTCGCCGCGACCGAGAAGCTCCCGTGGCTGCGGGAGCACGGCATCCGCTTCGCGCCTGTCCTCGGCTGGGCCGAGCGCGGCGACGGCACCGCGGGCGGTCACGGCAACTCCGTCCCCCGGTTCCATGTCGCGTGGGGGACGGGCACCGGGATCTCCGAGCCGTTCGCCGACCGGGCGCGGGATGCGATGGCCTCCGGCCTCGTCCGCCTGCACTCGCGCCACCGGGTCGACGGGCTGATCGTGGAGAACGGCGCGGTCGTCGGGGTAAACGGTACGCGGCTCGCGCCAGACGACGCCGCGCGCGGCATCCGTTCGAATCGCGAGCCGATCGGGGCGTTCGAGCTCCGCGCGCAGGCGGTCGTGCTCGCCACCGGCGGCATCGGCGGCGACCACGACCTGGTGCGGAAGTGGTGGCCCGAGCGCCTCGGGACGCCGCCGCGCTCGATGGTCACCGGCGTCCCGCACCACGTCGACGGACGGATGCTCGACATCGCCGACGCCGCGGGTGCGCGCCTGGTCAACCGCGACCGCATGTGGCATTACACCGAGGGCATCCGCAACTGGGATCCGATCTGGCCGGGGCACGCGATCCGCATCCTCCCCGGACCCTCGTCGCTGTGGCTCGACGCGCGCGGGCGGCGCCTTCCCGCGCCCGGCCTCCCCGGCTACGACACGCTCGGGACGCTGAAGCTCCTGCGGACCACCCCCGACCTCGCCGAGTTCGACCACTCGTGGTTCATCCTCACCGAGAAGATGCTCGAGAAGGAGTTCGCCCTCTCGGGGTCGGAGCAGAACCCCGACATCACGAACCGCGACTACCGCCTGCTGATCAAGAGCCGACTCGGCCGCGGGGCGCCTCCCCCGGTGCGGGCGTTCCGCGACCTCGGCCCGGACTTCGTCACCGCCACGAGCGTGCCCGATCTCGTGGCGCGGATGAACGCGCTCACCGACGATCCGATCCTCGACGCCGATCACATCGAGCGGCAGATCCGCCAGCGCGACGCCGAGATCGCCAACCCGTTCTCGAAGGACCAGCAGGTGATCGGCATCCACAACAGCCGCCGCTTCCTCGGCGACCGCCTCACCCGCACGGCGAAACCCCACCGCCTCCTCGACCCGAAGGCCGGCGGTCTCGTCGCGGTGAAGCTGCACATCCTCACCCGCAAGTCGCTCGGCGGCATCCAGACCGACCTCGAAAGCCGCGTGCTCGCCCCGGACGGATCACGGATGCCGGGGCTCTACGCCGTCGGTGAGGCCGCGGGCTTCGGCGGCGGCGGCGCGCACGGCTACAACGCGCTCGAAGGGACGTTCCTCGGCGGCTGCATCTTCACCGGCCGCGCCGCGGGGCAGTCGCTCGTCGCGCGGCTCTAGGCGGGGGCGCGCGCGGCGCGGGCGGCGTTCATGTGGCAGTACTGGCCGCCTCCCCCACGCTGAGGCGGCCACAACTGCCACCCGAACGGCGCATGACGCCGGATGACGCGGAATGACACCGCGTGACGCCTTTCGACGGCGTGTGTCGGCGCGGATCGAGGACGACGCCCGGGTTCTTCACACTCGGGCTGAACCTGTCCTCCGTACCCGGGAACACCGATGCCCTCTCGCCGTCACCGCCTGCTGCCGCTCACCGCCGCCGCCGCGTCCCTCACCCTCCTGACCCTCACCGCCTGCAGCACGGGCGCCGCCGCGCCCGTGCCGGATGCCGCGCCCGTCGAGGGCGGCACGATCGTGTACGCGCACCAACAGGAGCCCTCGTGCATCTTCGGCGGCTGGATCGAGCAGGCCTACATCTCGTACCAGGTGCTCGACAGCCTCTTCTCCCTCGACGAGGACGGCGAGGTCGTGCCGTGGCTCGCCGAGGAGTGGGAGGTCTCGGACGACCGTCTGACCTACGAGATCACCCTCAAGGAGGGTGTCTCTTTCACCGACGGTTCCCCCGTGGATGCCGAGGCGATCGCCTACAACTTCGACTACTGGGTGAACGGCGGCAACAGCACCGCCGCGGTCTGGCTCGGCGGATACTACGACCGCGCCGAGCCGGTCGACGACCTCACCGTCGCGGTGCACCTGTCGCGCCCGTACACGAACTTCATCCAGAACCTCACGCAGGGGTACTTCGGCATCCAATCGCAGGAGGCCCTGGAGACCCGTACGGACGAGGAGAACTGCGCGGCGCCGATCGGATCGGGCGCATTCACGGTCGAGGAGTGGAACCGCGGGCAGAACGTCATCCTCGCCCGCAACGAGGCGTACACGTCCTGGCCGGCCAATGCGCAGCACACCGGGCCCGCGCTCGTCGAGAAGGTCGACTGGCGGTTCGTCTCCGACCCGACCACGCGGGTGGCGGCGCTGCAGTCCGGCGAGGCCGACCTCATCTACGACGTCCCGGCCACCTCGTGGCAGAGCCTCGACGATGCGGGCTACACGCTCGAGAAGTACGTCACCGCCGGTCGTCCTCAGCAGATCTCCTTCAACACCGTGCAGGGACCGTTCGTGGACGAGGACGTGCGGAAGGCCTTCGCGTACGCGCTCGACCGCCGCACCATCGTCGAGACGATCGGGCAGGGCGTCATCCCGTTCGAGGGGAACGGCGCGGTCAGCCAGGCGACGCCCGCGTACAGCCAGGCGGCAGCCGACACCTACGACTACGACCCCGCGCAGGCGGTGGCGCTGCTGGAGGGAGCCGGCTGGACCGAGGTGAACGACGAGGGGCATCGCGTGAAGGACGGCGAGGTCCTCGAAGCGCTCCTCCCGTACGGCGCGGGGTCCATCATCAACACCGACGGCGCGTCGATCCTCCAGGCGGTGCAGGAGCAGGCCAAGGCCGTCGGGTTCAAGGTGGAGCTCCTCCCCCTGAGCACCGCCGAGCTCTGGGGCGGGAAGTACAGCACCCCCGACGCGTACGACCTGTCGGTCGGGTACTGGACGGCCATCAATTCCGGCATCCTCTACATCAACTGGCGTCCGAGCACGGAAGAGAACCCGAACTACTCCAACAGTTCCTTCTACGCGGATGCCGAGCTCGAGGCGCTGATCCTCGCGGCCAACTCCGAGCCCGACGCCGAGACCCAGGCCGATCTCTACGCCCAGGCCCAGGAGCTCATCGCCGACCGCGCGACCTCGATCGGTCTCTACGCGCGCCTCAGCACCCTCGCGGTGAGCCCCGGGCTGCGGGGGGTCTGGCAGGAGAACGCACAGGGAGGACCGACGTTCTATGACGCTCACTTCGTCGAATGAGGCGGTGGCCGGGGTTCTCGGGACCCCGGCCACCCGCCCCGCGGGCGACCCCGCCCGCCGCATCCGCGCGGTCCTCTCCGCCTTGGTCCGAGCCCTCATCGTGCTGTGGGGTGCGGCGACCGCGGCCTACCTCGCCCAGCTCGCCCTGCCGGGAGACCGCGCGACCGCGATCCTGAACATCCGCACGGGTCAGGCGCAGCAGCGCACCCCGGAGGAGCTCGCGCCGATCATCGCGCAGTTCGGCCTCGATGATCCCGTGATCACGCAGTATCTGACGTATCTCGGCGATCTCGTGCGCGGCGACCTCGGCACCTCGTACCAGCAGTTCCGTCCCGTCGGGGACATCATCGCCGAGCAGCTCGGCGCCACCCTCGCCCTGACCCTCTCGGCGATCGCCCTCTCGTGGATCATCATGGTGCTCTGGGTGACCCTCACCGCCGGTCGTGGACCGCGGGTCCGGTCGCTCGGCTCCGGAGCCGACACTCTGGCGGCGGGACTCCCGCCGTACTGGCTCGGCATCCTGCTGCTCCTCGTCTTCGCACTGCAGCTGCGCTGGTTCCCGGTGATGGGCGGCACCGGGCTCGCCGGCCTCGTGCTCCCCGCGCTGACCCTCGCCATCCCGCTCGCCGGGTTCATGGGGCAGGCCACGCGCACCGAATTCGAGAAGACACTGCGCCAGCCGTTCATCCTGAGCGCCCGGCTCCGCGGCGCCGGCGACCTGAGCGTGCGCCTCCGGCACGTCCTGCGCCACGCGGCCCTCCCCGCCCTCACGCTCACGGGCTGGGCGCTCGGGGCGACGATCTCGGGCGCGGTCATCGTCGAGGCGATCTTCTCCCGCCCCGGGATCGGCGAGACCCTCGTCGCCGCGGTCGGATCGCAAGACCTTCCCGTCGTCACCGGCATCGTCGTGCTCGTCGCCCTCGTCTACGTCGTCGCGAATCTGCTCGTGGACCTGCTGTACTCCGTCGTCGACCCGAGGATCACCACGTCATGACCGTCTCCGACATCGCCCCGACCCGTCCCGGCGCTCCGGCTGATCGGAAGAGGACACGCCGACCGGCATGGGGGCTCATCGTCTCGCTGGTCGTCCTCGGCCTGTTCGCCCTCGCCGCCGTCGCGCCCGCCGTGCTGGCGACGCACTCCCCGACCGCGCAGGACTTCGCCAACGCGCTGCGGCCGCCGTCGGCGCAGTTCTGGTTCGGCACCGACGAAGGAGGACGCGACCTCTACAGCCGGGTCGTCTACGGCACCCGGGAGTCCCTGCTGATCGGCGTCGGCGCCGCGGGGCTCGCGATGGTGATCGCGGTCGTGTTCGGGTCGGTCGCCGCACTCGGCGACCGGGTCACCGCAGCCGTCGTCAACCGCGTGATCGAGGTCGCATTCGCGTTCCCGATCCTCCTGTTCGCCCTGCTCATGGTCGCCATCCTCGGGCCGTCCGCGGGGACGGCGATCCTCGCCGTGGGCATCAGCACCGCACCGGGCTACGCGCGCATGGTGCGCGGTCAGATCCTCGCCGAGCGGAACGCCGGCTACGTCGAAGCGGCCCGGGCGCTCGGCCACCCACGCGGCCGCATCATCGGCCAGCACATCCTGCCGAACGCCATGCGGCCCCTCGTCGCCCTGTTCACGATGTCGATCGGGCAGTCGATCGTCTGGGCGTCGGGACTCGCGTTCCTGGGACTCGGCGTCGCGCCGCCCTCCTCGGAGTGGGGAGCGCTGCTGGACGCCGGCCGCGCGTACCTCCTGCAGGCGCCGTGGCTCACCTTCATCCCGGGAGCCGTGATCCTCGTGCTCGCCCTCGCCGCGACCACCGTGGGCCGCCGCATCCAGAACCACCTCGAGAAAGCGCAGTGACATGACCCTTCTCGGCATCAGCGAGACCAGTGACCTCGCCCGAGCAGACCTGCCCGAGCCCCGCCTCGCGGTCGAGGGTCTCACTGTCGGGTTCACGCGCGACGGCCGGCACCGCAGCGTCGTGCGCGACGTCAGCTTCTCCCTTCCGGCCGGTCACTGCCTGGCGATCGTCGGCGAGTCGGGGTCGGGCAAGAGCGTGACCGCCCGCACCCTTGTCGGCCTCACCGGCGAGGGGTCGGTCATCGAGCGCGGCAGCGCGCGCCTGGACGACCTGGACCTGACCCGGCAGTCGGAGGCCGGCTGGCGCGGCATCCGGGGTCGGCGCATCGGGTTCATCCAGCAGGACGCGCTGGTCTCGCTCGATCCGCTGCGCCCGGTGGGCGCCGAGATCGACGAAGCCCTGCGCCTCCACGGTTGGGGCGACCGCGCGTCGCGGCGGCGCAAGGTCGTAGACCTCCTCACGGATGTCGGGGTGCCCCGCCCGGAGCTGCGCGCGCGTCAGCGCCCGGGCCAACTCTCGGGGGGCCTCCGCCAGCGGGCGCTCATCGCCTCGGCGCTCGCGTGGGATCCGGATCTCGTGATCGCCGACGAGCCGACGACCGCCCTCGACGTCACCGTGCAGGCGCAGGTGCTCGATCTCCTCGGCGACATGAAGCGCCGCGGCACGGCCCTCCTGCTCATCAGTCACGACCTGTCCGTGGTCGCCGAGCTCGCGGACGAGATCCTGGTGATGCAGGGAGGCGACGTCGTCGAGCAGGGACCGGCGGAGGCGGTGCTGCAGCGGCCGCGGCATCCGTACACCCGTCGACTGATCGCGGCCGTCCCGAGCGGGCGGACCCGCGGCGAGCGCCTCGCGCCCGACACCGCGACGCCTCCGGACCTGCACCTCGTGCGCGCGCACACCGACACCGCGCGGGTCGATCCGGTGCTCGCCGCGCGCGGGCTGACGCGCCGCTTCACCGCGCCCGACGGGTCGCGCACCGTCGCCGTCGACGACGTCTCCTTCACCCTCCGCCGCGGCGAGACGCTCGGGATCGTGGGTGAGTCCGGGTCGGGCAAGAGCACGACGGCGCGGATCGCCCTGGCCCTCGAGGACGCCGACGAGGGGGAAGTCACCCTCCTCGGTCGAGCCTGGTCGGCCGTGCCGGAGCGCCGCCGCAGAGACCTGCGCCGACGTATCGCGGTCGTCTATCAGGATCCGCTGAGCTCGTTCGATCCGCGGTGGAACGTGGAGCGCATCCTCGTCGACGCGATCGGCGCCGATGTGCGTGGTCACGCCGCGCGACGCGCCCGCGCCGCAGACCTGCTGGCGCAGGTCGCCCTGCCTCCGGAGACCCTTGACCGGTCTCCGATCCGCCTGTCCGGCGGTCAGCGGCAGCGGGTCGCGATCGCCCGGGCGCTGGCGACGTCGCCCGAGATCATCGTCCTCGACGAGGCGGTGTCGGCCCTCGACGTGTCCGTCCAGGCGCAGATCCTCGACCTCCTGGTCACGCTGCAGGACGAGTACCACCTGAGCTACCTGTTCATCTCGCACGATCTCGGCGTCATCCATCACATGAGCGACCGGGTGCTGGTGATGAAGGACGGGCGCGTGCTCGAGGAGGGCACGTCCGAGCAGATCTTCACCGATCCGCAGCATCCGTACACGCAGGAGCTCGTCCGCTCCCTGCCCACCCTCGACGACCCCCGGAACGGAGTCCCCGCATGACCATCCCTCTGCACTTCAACGCCTTCGTGATGAACACGAACTCCCACATCCAGCACGGCCACTGGCGCCGCCCCGAGGCGCAGCAGGTCGACTTCGAGAACGTCGACCTCTGGATCGATCTGGCACGCCTACTGGAAGAGGCGAAGTTCGACGCGATGTTCTTCGCCGACGTCACCGGGCACTACGGCGACGCGGATGCCGACTTCGAGGTCTACGCCCGGCACGGTCTGCAGATCCCGAGCAACGATCCGACCGTGCTCCTCGGCGCCCTCGCGGTCTCGACGCGCGAGATCGGGCTCGCCCTGACCTCGAACGTCGCGCAGAACCACCCCTACAACTTCGCCCGCCAGGTCTCGACTCTCGACCACATCTCGCGCGGACGCATCGCGTGGAACATCGTCACCGGCACCCAGGACAACGGTGCGCGCAACTTCGGCCTGCCGCAGCTGACCGATCACAGCGAGCGCTACCGCTGGGCCGAGGAGTACGTCGACGTCGTCTACAAGCTGTGGGAAGGGTCATGGGACGACGGAGCGGTGCTGAAGGACAAGGCGTCCGGCGTCTACGCCGACGCGACGAAGATCCACAAGATCTACCACGAGGGCGAGCGCTACCGCGTCGAGGGCCCGCACCTGCCCGCCCCATCGCCGCAGCGCACACCGCTGCTGTTCCAGGCCGGGTCGTCGGCATCCGGGCGGGAGTTCGCGGCGCGCAACGCGGAGGCGACCTTCATCATCGCCCCGACCCCGGAGATCGCGCGTCGGCAGATCGAGGACACCCGCCGCCTGGCGGTCGAGGCGGGACGCGAGCCCGGTGACATCAAGTTCTTCCAGGGGCTCAGCTTCATCATCGGCGACACCGAGGAGGAGGCCCGCGAGAAGGCCGCCGAATACGACCGCTACTCGAGCACCGAGGGGTACCTCGCGCACTCGGCGCTGGTCGACAAGTTCGGCCGCGTGTACGACCCCTCGACTCCGATCAAGGACATCGACACGAACACCGCACGCGGATTCCTCTCGTGGGTGTCGCAGGCCGTGACCGATCGCGAGCCCCTCGTGGGTGACGTGGCGATCCTGGGTCGCCGCAACTCGCGCGTCATCGGCACACCCGAGCAGATCGCCGATCGTCTGGCCGAGTGGCAGGCGGCGGGGGTGGACGGCATCAACGTCATCAACTGGGTGCTGCCGGGGTCCTTCGAGGAGTTCGCTGAGAAGGTCCTGCCGGTGCTGCGCGAGCGCGGGCTGGCGCAGTCGGAGTACGGCCCCGGCCCCCTGCGGCAGAAGCTCTTCGGCGCGCCGCTGCTCAACGACCGGCACCCGGCGGCGAAGTACCGCGGTGCTTTCGCCACCGGGGCTCGGACGTGGGAAGAAGCGCGCGCCCTCAGCACCGTCTGAGCCTCGCGTTCGGCGCGTCGTTCAGGTGGCGCTTGTAGCCCCCTCGTCGCGCGCGAAGGGGCCACGACCGCCACCCGAAACGCCACCACCGCCGCTACCGCGCGGGACGGCGCGGCGGTAGCGTCTGCCCATGGGGTTCGAGGTCGGCATCGCCAGCGTCACGGAGGTCGCGCTGATCGCGGAGTGGGCAGCGCGCGAGGGCTGGAATCCGGGCCGCACCGACGCGCAGGCCTTCCTCGTCGCCGACCCGCACGGTTTCCTCGTCGGCCGGCTCGACGGCGAACCGGTCACCTCGATCTCCGTCATCCGCTACGGCGAGACGTTCGGCTTCCTCGGCATGTACATCGCGCGCCCCGATGTCCGCGGGCGCGGCTTCGGCTTTCGCACGTGGCAGGCGGGCATGGAACGGATGTCGAGCCGCACCGTCGCCCTCGACGGCGTGGTCGCGCAGCAGCCGAACTACCGGCGTTCGGGGTTCCGCCCGGCGTGGACGACCACGCGGTTCGAGGGTGCTCCCCCGGTCGCCGACCCACCGGCCGGCATCGGTCTGGTCGACGCACGTGCGGTGCCGTTCGACGCGCTGGCCGCGTTCGACCACCGGCACTTCGGCGCCCCGCGCGACGCGTTCCTCGCGGCGTGGATCAGTCTCCCCGAGCGTCACGCCCTCGTCGCGATGACGGATGCCGGGATCGTCGGGTTCGCGGTGCTCCGCCGGGCGCAGGCTGCCGCGCGTCTCGGCCCCGTCTTCGCGTCCGATGCCGAGGTCGCGACCGCGCTCGTGAGCGCCCTCGCCCACGAGAGCGGCGCGCAGAACGTCGCCGTCGATGCCCCCGGGATCAACCCGCGCGCCGCCGCGTGGGCGGAATCCCTCGGCTGGACGCCCACGTTCGAGACGGCGCGGATGTACACCGGCCATGCCCCGACGATCGACACCGACGGGCTCTTCGGGATCACGAGCCTGGAGCTCGGCTGACGGCATCCGGAAGAACGTGCCCGCGCCAGGTCGTCACCGCGCGGACCGCGGCGTCATCGAGGCCCGCGTGCCGGAACCAGTTCTCGACATCGAGCTGGGCGTAGACCGCGCGGAACGCAGAGTCGGCGGTGTGTCCGTGGGCGTCGAGCACCTCGAGGCGCCGCTCCACGTCGAACGACCGCTCGTGCAGCGCACTCATCGCCCCCGCGTTGGCGAACGAGGCGAGGTAGTCGGCGAGCGCGGCGTCACTCGTGACCTCGACGGCGCGCAGCAGCACGGCCGCGACGAGGCCCGTGCGATCCCACCCCGCCCCGCAGTGGAACAGGATGCCGCCCTCCCGCGCGGCCGCGATCGCCTCGATCACACCGGCGAGGCGATGCGGCAGCTCGCGGAGATGCGCGTCGTAATAGAGAGGCGTGCCCCACCGCCCGTCCCGCTCGAACTCCTCCCAGAAGTCGCGTTCGTCGCCGTCGAGGTCGATGCGGAGAACGGTCAGGTCATCGGGAACGGCATCGGTCACTTCGTCGGGACGCCGGAGGTCGAGGACCGTGCGCACGCCCGCCTCCCGCAGCGTCGCCCATCCCCTCCCCGTCACGCGATCGAGGTTCTCGGCGCGGAAGAAGACGCCGTCGGGCGTCAGCGACCGCTCGATCCAGACCACGATCGCGAGTCGCAACTCATGCCGTGTGGCCCAGCGCTGCTGGTTGAGGACGTTCGTTTGAAGAAGCGACCAGAAGCTCTGTGACACTCGGAGCATGCTGCGCGGCAAGGTGGTGTCGGCTGACGTGACCCTCAGAAACTCCGACCCGCTGGTGTCCTCATTAGAGATCCGTCCGTCAGCCGCACCGCCGACCTCGATGGCTTGATTAGGAGCTTGTCCCTTCGGGTGACTCATCACAGAGCTGCCTCATCCTCGGCGGAATCCGTATCCGCTCGAAGAGGAGAATCGAAATGCTCACTGATCTCGTCGACCATGTGCTCGGCGTTGACCCTGACCGTGACCGCATCACCGTCGCCGTCGTGGCCGCTCGAACCCAAGGTGTGGTCGCGTCGAACACATTCCCGACCACGCCGCGGGGCTATCGCGCGGCTCTACGCTGGGCTGCTGAACACACCGAGCAAGGTCGGCGCGCCTGGGCGATCGAAGGCGCCGGCGGCTACGGCGCAGGCCTCGCCGCTACGCTCACGGCGGAAGGCGAGCATGTCGTGGAGTTTGACCACCCCAGCGCGCGCCCCTCAAAGGACGGCGCGAAGACGGATGCTCTCGACGCGATCCGCGCCGCACGCGAGACGCTCGGCAGAACTTCGTGGGCAACTCCGCGGTCACGCGGTGCTCGAGAAGGGCTCCGCACGCTGATCACCGCGCGGGACAGTGCCAAGGTCGCTCGCATCTCGGCCATCAACGTGCTCAAAGCGCTCATCGTGACCTGCCCCGTCAAGCTCCGTGAAGAGCTCCGGCGGCTTCCGTTGGGCCAGCTTGTCAGCCGATGCCAGCGGTTCCGATTCGACACTGCGACGGACCCCGAACTCGCTGCGACGAAGCTCGCCATGCGAAGCACCGCGGCCCGCATCCACCACCTCACCATCGAGTGCCGAAACCTCGAGAAGGCGATGGAACCGATCGTCGCTGCGCTCTGCCCGCGACTCCTCACCGAACCTGGCGTCGGGGTGCTCGTCGCCGCGCAACTTCTGGTCTCCTGGTCCCATCCAGGCCGATGCCGGAGTGAAGCTGCGTTCGCGCGGCTCGCTGGCGTTGCCCCGCTGCCGGCGACGTCAGGACAGACCCAAACCCGGCACCGGCTCTCACGCGGCGGCGACCGACAACTCAACCGCGTGATCCATACCGCCGTCCTCACCCGCGTTAAGACCGACGCCGGGACCCGTGACTACCTAGCTCGACGAGTGGCCCAGGGCAAAACGAAGCGAGAGGCCATGCGTTGCCTCAAGCGCTACTACGCACGCCACCTCTTCCGACTCCTCGAAGCCGCGCCAATGACCACTTGACACTGATAGGAGCATCTCCATCGCCGCGTTATCGCCCGCCGCGCCGACGCGGCCCATTGAACCGACCACGCCGTGGTGGTGCAGGGTGCGGATGAGTTTGCGGGCGCGAAACTGGGATCCTCTGTCCGTGTGGATTACGCAGCCGGCGACGTTCCCGCGCCGTGCGACGGCGTTGTTCACGGCGTCAACGGCCAGACGAGCCTTCAATCGGTCGCTGATCGAGTACCCCACGATCCGGCCCGAGAACACGTCCTTGATCGCGCAAAGATAAAGCTTGCCTTCACCGGTCTTGTGTTCCGTGATGTCGCTGAGCCAGAGCCGGTTCGGGGCGTCCGCGGTGAACTCCCGGCGCACGAGATCATCGTGAACGGGCGGACCGGGACGTCTGCCCTTCCCCCGACGACGTTTCCCGAACGCAGACCACCACCCGTTGTCACGGCAGATCCGCCAGCCGTCCGCTCCGCCATGACCTCGCCCGCGTCGCGGGCCTCGTCGAGGAGGAACCGGTACCCAAACTCCGGGTCGTCGAGGTGCGCGTCGAACAACGCGTTCGCACGATACGCCGCGACGAGTTCGGCATCGGTGATGGGGTTCGCCAGCCACCGGTAGTAGGGCTGGCGAGAGAGCTTGAGCACCCGGCACGTCACCGCGACGGGAATCCCGTCGGCGGCGAGCTCGGTCACGAGCGGGTAGAGCTGTAATGGTTTCTGGCGGGCCTGCGGCCGGCTGACAGGCTGAGCCATGGCTCGGTCGTGTGACTCCGGGTAGAACCGACCCGCCGCTCGCGGCGGTGTCTTGAAAAGGACGTGTCCGCGACCGTGCTGCGGCTCGGCCTGCCCGCGCAGATGCCTTGATCAGAAGCTTGTCCGCCCGTGATGGCGTGACTCATTACAGATGTGTCTCTGAGCGACCCCACCCGAGCCAGCCCGCCGAAGTGCTGACATCCAGAGGAGCTCGCATGACCACAGTCGCCGATCAGTTCGAACACGTCGTCGGCATCGACACCCACGCCCGCACACACACCTACTGCCTCGTCGAGACCCACACCGGCAGCATCATCGACACGGCAACCTTTCCCACCACAGCTGCCGGCACCAACCGCGCGATCTCCTGGATCGCGCGGCGCTCACACGGAACGGCGACACTCGCAGCCATCGAGGGAACGTCCTCCTACGGCGCGGGCATCGCGGCGGCGTTGGCTGCGAGCGGGTTCGAGGTCACGGAGATCCGACCGATCACCAGACCGTCACGCGCCCGCACCGGGAAGTCCGACCCGATCGACGCGGAAGCCGCCGCGAGAAGCGTGATCAGAGAAGACCTCGCCAAGCTCGCCCAGCCACGCCGAAGCGGGGATCGCACGGCGCTGCGCGTACTCCTGGCTGCCCGTGCGCTCGTCGATCAGCAACGCACCGCGAACCGCAACGCCCTCACCGCACTTGTCCGCAGCATCGACCTCTCGGTCGACGCCCGCAAGCCGCTCACAGACGCCCAGATCGCGACGATCGCAGCCTGGCGCACGAGTCGCGACGAAGGTGTCATTCGGGTGTTCCGCGAAGAGGCGCGGCGACTCGCCAGAGCCGTTCTCGAGCAGACCGAGGTGCTCCGAGAGAACCACCGCCAGCTCGCGCAGCTCACGGAAGCACTGGCGCCGGGGCTCCAGTCCATCCCCGGGGTCGGAGCCGTGACCGGCGCGATCCTGGTCGCGGCATACTCCCACCACGGCCGCGTTCGATCGGAAGCTGCGTTTGCCGCCCTCGGCGGCATCGCCCCGCTGCCCGCATCATCGGGCAACACCACCCGCCACCGCCTCTCCCGGTCCGGCGACCGCCAACTCAACCGCGCGGTCGACGTCGTCGTGCGCACACGCCTGAGCTACGACCCCGCCACCCGCGAGTACGCCTCCCGCCGCAGAGCCGAAGGACTCTCAAACCGCGAGATCCGCCGCTGCCTGAAACGCTACGTCTGCCGAGCCCTCTACCGCGAACTACGCACCCGCATGACTTGACACGAGGCATAGAAGCGTCCTTTTCCCGGCAGGTTCGCCCGCGACAAATACGCCGCCGCGCGCCGCAACACCTCGACCTCTTGCTCGAGCAGCCGGATCCGCTTCCGCGCCTCCCGCAGCTCCGCTCCCTCGGAGCGCGTCACACCGGGCTTTGCACCCTCCTCGACCGCGGCGCGCCGCATCCACTTCGTGAGAGTCATCGGGTGAACACCGAAGTCGGTCGCGATCTGCTCGATGGTCACACCGGGCTCGCGGCTCCTGGCGACGCGCACGACGTCGTCACGGAACTCGCTCGGGTAAGGCTTGGGCACGATGACATCCTTCCAGGGCACCCTCCCGGGCAACCCAACTCAAATGTCGCCTACCGGCGCAGCAGACCCTCGTAGCTTCCGTCGGCTTGCGCCTCCCGCAACACCAGGCACATCGGGCGAAGACATCTTCTAATGAGCTGCGACCATAGCGCTGCGGCACCCGGCGTGACACGCCTCGCGCCGGTGACGCTGCCGATGTTCCCCTGAGCGCCTTGCACGACGAACACGTCTGGGACGCGATCGACGATCTCGAGGTCACCCACCCCTGCGGAGCCCCACCGTGCTCGACATCGTCGCGAACGCCCCTCACGCGCACGCCCTACAGCGACCGCTCCGGATGATCACGGGCGCGGCGCCTCGGTCGCCGGCGACCATCGAGCGCCTCGAGGAGCTCGCCGGCGCGCCGATGCGCGCGTACGGCCTCACTGAGGTCTACGGCCCGTACACGTTCATCCCGAGTGCCGTGCGCCACGCGGGATGAACCTAACGTCGGCGAATGACGTTGAACGCGATCTCGCTTCCCCGGTGGTAATCCTCGGAGTAGAGCACCCGCTGGCCGGAGCTGGTGAGACACTGCTCCTCCGTCAACAGCCACGGTCCGAGCCCGTCCAGCGCGTAGCGTGTCTGCACGGATTCGGGGAGGTCGACGGCGCTGATGCGTGTCGCTGCGGACACGACGCGGTGCCCGTGCAACTCGAGTGCGAGATTGATGGACGTGCTCCAGTCACGGTGGCTCACCGGGCCCGGAAGAAGGGCGCGAGGGATCGTGTTCACGCTGTAGACCATCGGCCTGTCGTCGCCGTAGCGAAGCCGCTCCACTCTGATCACCAGACTTCCCGGCTCGAGCCCGAGCGCCGAGGCCGCGGGTTCGGCGACCGGAGTCTCCTCGACCGAGAGCACAGCGGTGGTGATCTCCATTCCGCGGTTCGCCAGGATGTCGGCGATCCCTTCGTATCGCGTCACGGGTCGCTCGACCTGAAGGCTTCCCAACGCGGAGACGAACCGTCCGTGTCCCTTGATGGCGTAGAGCAGGCCGTCATGCTCGAGACGCTTCAAGGCTTCACGTGTCGTCGACCGCGCCACACCGAAGAGTTCCGATAGTTCGGCTTCGGTGGGCAGTCGATCGCCCGGCTGTAGGCGCCGGGATGCGATGTAGGTGGTGATCTCCTCGTGGAGCTGTTCCGGCGCTCCGACCCCGAGGGCAGGATCCTTGCTCAACGTCCGGCCTCCAGTGGTTGTCACGATTCCTGCAGCTTCGTATCTGGTTGAGAGTAGTTGAAAGTCTCGATCGAGATCCTCCGCTTCAGCGCGATGCCCTCGACGACGGCGTGCAGTGCAACGGTTTCGGCAACGGCACGCGCGATGCCCTCGACCGCGGGAACACTGAGAATCACGACACCCGACTCTTGAAGCTGGTTCTGACGGTCATCGGCCACCGCCGTGACCGCAAGCGTCGGCACTCCAGCCCGGGCGAGCTCTTCCGCGAGGACGAGTTCTCGGCCGTCTCCGAGGAAGATCACCCCGGATGTGCCGCTAGCGGACTCTGCGGGACCGTGCAGATACTGATAGGTGTCGAAGGCGGCCCCAGGAAGACCAAGCGCCTCCCGAAACAGCAACGCCCCCTCTGCCGCGGAACTGAACGAGTACGAGTGCCCGACGAAGTCCGTCGAGCTGACCGCCTCGAAACGCTCCGCGATGGCCGACGCCGCCTCGAGACTTCGAGCCAGCACCTGCTGGACCAGATCGGGCAGCCCATCCTCGTCGATCGCGACGGACGGATGGCCGGCGCGTCGAAGCAACGCGGAGTACGCGACGAGTGTGCCGAGGTACCCGATCGAGTAAGCGGCGGAATCGTCGACCCCACCGAGGCTGATGACCGTGTCCACGACGCCCGCGATGGCCTGGTCCGGGAAGTTCGTGATTCCGATACGCGCGCCCGTGCGTGCACGCGCCGAGAACTCCAGCGGTTCCGGGCTGCGTCCGGACTCGGAGACGACGACATAGTGGTCGCCTGCCTGGCAGTCGGCGGGCATCGCGAGGAGCTCTCGCGGCGTCTGGCTTGTGGTGCGAACTCCGACCGACGTGAGCGCAGCCGTTAGAGCATGACTGGAGTTCGTCGATGCACCCATGGCGAGGATTGCGACGGTCTGGCCGGGAAGCCAAGGATCGATCGCCTGCCCGTCGAGTGAATGGTTGATGCTGGCGATCACGCGCGGCAGCTCGTCGGGCTGCCGCCGGATGGCGGTCGCGAACGGGAGGTACTCCATGGTGATTCTCTCTCTATCGGTTGACGAACAGGTTGCGTGCGAGACGGATGGCACCGGCGACCGGCGGCTCCGCGAGCACGTGGAGTCGGTGAGTGGGGAGGAGGCGGTGCAGATGCGTCGCGAGGCTGTGTTCGATTCGCGGCTGATTGACGATGACGCCGCCCGTCGCGATGACGTCCAATCCCCGGGCCCCTCTTCGCACGACGTGTGCGACCAGCTCCGCCACGCGGTGTGCCTCACGTTCGATGACGCGGCACGCCTCCTGGCTGCCGGCATCCGCCGCTTCGAAGACGAGCGGAGCAGCCGCCGCCCACCGGTGGATCGAGGCTCCCCGGGTGAAGGCGTCGGAGAGGTCGTGCACGTCCTCGGCGACGAACTCCGCCATCATCGCCCGACCGAGCATCTCCGGGGGCAGTCCTTCGTCGTGACGCCGGAGCACGCGCTTGACGGCCTCCCGCGAGAGTGCCGCTGCGCTCCCCGGGTCCGACAGCATCCAACCGTGTCCGCCGGCGGTGATCGCGGTTCCTGAATCCGTCGCGCCCACCACGATGGATCCCGTGCCCATCACGATCGCGATGCCCCGGTCGTGACCCGCCGCGGGCACGATCAACTCAGCGTCGTTGAACACGGCGACGCGCTGGCCGTGTTCCTTTCGGACTGCGGCTTCGAGTGCGTCGCGACGCGAGTCGCTGTCGCACCCGTGCGCTCCCATCACCAGGGGGTCGTCCGGGCGCACACCGAGCCGCGCGAGCGTGAGCGCAAGCGCCCCGATGCGCGTGGTGTCCGATGGGTCGTCGACGTCTCGCCACACATCGGTGGCGATCACGAGGTCGCGCGTTCCGGAGCGGTCGACGACGCGTATGTGCGTCTTCGTTCCGCCGACGTCGATGCCGACGACGCGCTCATCCGGGTGTTCCGTGAGTTGCATGGCCCTGATCATCCCTTCAGTGCGCCGTCGGTGAGTCCGCCCACGACACGCTTCTGCATGAACACGAACGCGATGATGAGCGGGAGACCGGACATGACGACATGTGCGAACACAAGGTTCCAGCGCAGGCTCTGCGCCGAGCTGTTCGCGAAGGTGTATAGCGACAACGGGAGTGTCTGGGTCGAGACGCCGGTCAGCAAGAACTGGGCGAAAAAGAAGTCGCCCCAGACGTTGATGATGAGCATGATCGCACCGACGAGCAGGATCGGTCGCGTGAGCGGCAGCAGGACACGGAAGAAGACCTGCGTGCGCGAGGCCCCGTCGATCGCGGCCGCTTCCTCCAGATCGATCGGCATACTGCGGATGAACCCCGTGGTGAGGAAGACGACGATTCCCAGGCGCGTCCCGATGAGCACCAGGATGTAACCGAGCGTGGAGCCATCCAGCTGAATCGTCCGCAGCAGGAAGATCGTCGGGATGAGGGTCGGCGGAATCAGCATGGAGAGTGCGATGAGGTAGAACGCTCCTTGCGCCCACCGCGACCGGTGACGGGCGAACACCCAGGATGCGGCCGCACCGATCATCAGGACGATGATGATCGTGGGGATGCTGACCAGGAGGCTATTGCCCAGTGCCTGCAGATAGCGCCCCTCGACGAAGACAGCCGTGTAGTTGTCCAGGACCGCGAAGTTGGACGGCAGCGCCAGGTCGAGGGAGGCAGCATCCCCGGCCGGCTTCAACGAGTTGACGACGACCATCCATATCGGCACGATCACCCACGGAATCGCGAAGAGGGTCAGTGCGGTCACCCGCAGCGAGTTCAGGAGTGCGTCTCGACGCTTCATATGCGGGCCTCTCTCCGGCGGAGGTACCAAACGAGCGGCACGGCGATCACCACGACGAGGAGGGTGACCATGAGCCCGAGGGCGCTTCCGGTGCCGAAGTTGCCTTGCGCCCATTGCAGGCGCAGTTCGACGAAGAGAGCCCGGGTGCTGTCGCCGGGGCCACCTCCCGTGCTGGCCTGGATGACGTCATAGGCGCTGAACGCGCCGACGAAGGTAGAGACGACGTTGAAGGTGAATGCCGGAGCGAGCAGGGGGAAGGTGATCCGCCAGAAGCTGGACCAGCCATTGGCTCCATCGAGCTTGGCAGCCTCGAGCACCTCCCCGGGTACGGAGTTGATGCCGGCGATGTAGACGAGGGTAGTCAAGCCGATCCATTTCCAGGCGTCCATGAATGCGACGGCGGCCAACGCGGTGGCGGGTTCACCTAGCCAGGCCCAGCCGAACCCCGGGACGACGACCGAGATCGCGTCGTTCACGGGCCCGTCCGGCTTCAGCAATCCCCGCCAGATGTAGCCGACAGCGAGCGGGGAGAGGAGCACGGGAAGGAAGAAGAGAGATCGGAAGAGTCCGTTCAATGGCGTGCTGCGCCGGAGCGCGTATGCCAGGGAGAGCCCGATCACGTTCTGGAAGATCATGGCGACCACCGCGTAGCCCAGCGTGACCGCGAGCGGATGGAAGAGTCGCCCCTGCTTGGCGAGGAGCTCGAAATTTCCCAGCCCATTCCAGGAGATGTCGCTGGAGTACGTCGTCCAGTTCGTGAACGCGAAGTAGAGATTGAGCAACTGCGGCAGGACGAAGAAGATGCCGACCATGATGTAGGCCGGGACCGCGAAGCGACGCAGACCCGCGCCCAGCCCCTGCCGGGGAAGACGCGATGTCTTCCCCGGCAGGAGCGCGGTGCGTGTCGACGTCACGATCGAGACGCGACGGGTGGCGGGCCTTATCACCAGCCGTCGAGTCCCTGCGCCGTGGCTGCGGTCTCCAGTTCGGTCTGCAGTTGGTCCGCGACCTGCTGAGGTGTCGCCTGTCCGGCGATGAGCTCCGACATCTGAACGACGATTCCGTTCATCGCTCCCGGCAGGTCGGTCTGCATGAGTGCCCGCAGCGGCCCTTCGTCATAGGAGTTCTTGATGTCGATCATCAATCCCGTAGCCGACTCCGGGTCCGGCGTGCCGACGATGACCGGGAACGTGCCCGACTCCTCGATGAAGGTCGGATAGTGCTCGCCCGTGGCGAACCTGACGAACTCGCGCGCCGCCGCCTGGCGGGCGTCGTCGCCGGTCCTGGGAAGCAGGTAGCTTCCGGGAATGCCCGGCTGGATGAACGCCGCCTTGGTCGATGCTCCGACGGTCGTGAACCCGATCGTCTCGTCGACGAGTTCGGCGTCCCCGTTGGCCGCGTCCACGTACACCGGCGCAATGTTCGAGTGGATGAGCTGGTAGGCCGCTTCGCCCGCGAGCACGTCGGCGACCGAGTCCTCGAACGTGGCGGTCGAGATGTCGCTGCTCATGCAGCCATCCGCCAGGAGCTGGGCGTACACCTCGAAGCCGGCGAGCAGCGGCGAGTCCTCGTCGGCCACGGTGACCTCGCGTGCCACGACGTCAGCGGTCCACGACTCGTCGGCAGAAGACGTCCCGTACAGGAGCGGCAGTGAGGCGGTTGGCCAGCCCGACCCACCCGCTTCGGCGAGCGTCGTGACTCCGGCGGCGGACAGCGTCGCGCACTGCTCGCGAATGGCGTCGACCGTCGTGGCGGGCTCGAGGCCATTGGCGGCGAGGACGTCCTTGTTGTAATAGACGCCCCATACCTCCGGGAAGCTCGTGATCGCCGCGTAGACCTTGCCGTCGGTCCCTCGTCCGCTTCCGTCGTACAGCTCACCGGATGCGTCCACGAACTCCTCATCCGAAAGATCGAGGAGGTTCTGCCCCGGGTTGAGCATCGAGATGTAAGACGACGTGGGGGCGAACTCAAGGATGTCGGGCCGGTCGCCCGTCGCCCACTTCGCCAGCACCGCATCCGCGTAGCCGTCGGAACTGATGGGAACGAGCTCGACCTTGTTGCCGGAGGCCTGCTCATACGCCGAGTAGACGTTCATGAGTGCATCCGATCCCTGGGTGTTGTACCACACCGTCAGGGTGACGCCATCTCCAGACTCCGCCGGCTCGGACGAGCATCCGCTGAGGGCGACGGTCACCCCGAGCACGGCCAGGAGGGGGAGTGCGGAACGAATTCTGTGTTGCAAGGTAGTCCCTTTCATGTGAACGGCGCCGACCCCGCGGTGGTGCATATCTTCAGCGAAATGCGGTGCGCCGGTTGGTTGTCGGACAAGCTATAACAAGTCTGACCGCCACGCAACCGCTCATGACACTTGCTCGGAGATTGCGACATTTGCACCGTGAATGCTATAACTCGTACCGACCTTGTTGTCAGACATCCAGAGATCGGACAGACATGCTGAACTTCGACCCAGATCACTACCTCTCCGTGGAGAATGGAGCTGTCGGTCTTGCCAGGCCGCTGCGCGACGCAATCCGCGCGCTCCTCGAGGGAGGCGCCGAGAACGTCTTCTTCGCCGGTTCGGGCGGCGTCGCACTGCTGGGAATGCCTGCCGCACGACTGCTGCAGAGCCGCTCGTCCTTTCCGACGTTCGTCGAAATGGGCGCAGAACTGGTCCTCGAAGGAAACGTCAACCTCACGAGCAACTCCATCGTCATCGCCCCGTCGGTGTCGGGAACCACGAAGGAGGCCGTCGCCGCGTTGGACTACGCACGGGCGCGCGGAGCGAAGGTCATCACTCTGACCGGCACGTCGGGAACACCGCTGGCGGAGAACGCTGACATCAACTTTCAGAACGACTGCGCCGACGACACTTCCAGCGAGAACTTCCTGCTGCAGACGATGCTCATCGCGCTGGCCATCATGGACGTGCGCGGGGAGATCGCGGACTACGACCGCATCGTCGCCGAGCTGGAGACGTTGCCTGCGCTGCTCGTCGACGTCAAGCGCCAGTTCGAGCCGCGGGCAGCCGAACTCGCCGACGAGATGCGCGACGCTCAGCACCATCTCGTATGCAGTGCCGGGTCGAGCTGGTACGAGGCGTGGTATTACGCGATGTGCATCCTCGAGGAGATGCAGTGGATCTGGACCCGCCCCATCCATGCTTCCGACTTCTTCCACGGCACGCTCGAGCTCGTCGAGCCGGGAACCAGCATGATCCTGCTCAAGGGCGAGGACGCCAACCGCGCTCTCGTGGAGCGTGTCGAACAGTTCGTCCCCACGATCACCGACGGACTCCGAGTGATCGACAGCCGCGACTTCGCTCTTCCGGGGATCAGCGCAGACGTGCGGGCCCTGATCTCCCCGATCGTCTTCGCTGCCGCACTCGAGCGGCTGAGTGCGCACCTCGAAGTCGTCCGCGATCACCCCCTGACGACGCGGCGGTACTACCGGCGCATCGCATACTGAGCTCGAACCAGGGACAGCCCGAACGGAGGCGTACATGACGCGCGGAAACACGACCGGCGATCACCCGTGGCACATCGCCGTCGTCGGCGACAACACGATCGATCGGTACGTCGACTCGTCCATCGTGGGGGGCAACGCACTCAACGTCGCAGCCCAGCTCACGCTCGCCGGCCACACGGCGGGGTATTGGGGGGCCGTCGGCACCGATCCGCTCGCCGATGTCATCCGCATGGCCATGAACAGAATCGGGCTGTCCACTCGAGGCGTCGTCACGATGAGCGGCTCGACCGCCGTCACCGATATCGCCGTTCTCCCCGACGGGGAGCGCGTGTTCGAGCGGGAAGAGTTCGGTGTGACTGCCGAGTTCTTCCCGTCGGAACGCCACCTGGACGCCATCGCGGAATGCCAATGGATCCACATCGGCATGCAGCCTCGCGCGAGCGATCTCAGATCTGCGATCCGTGCTCGCAATCCGCGCGCAGTCATCAGTCAGGACATGTCGGTCTCGTCAGGTTTCGACGATCTGGACGTTGCCTTCACCTCCGGCGCGATGCTTCAGGGAATCGAGCCGCGCGAAGCGATCAGACGACACCTCAGCGCGGGTGTCACCACGTCGATTGTCACCCTCGGCTCCCAAGGAGTGATCGGCTCGGATGGCGACGACTTCTCCTTCCTGCCGGCGAAGCACATCGATGTCGTGGACGCGACCGGCGCCGGCGACAGCTTCATCGCAGGCTTCATCGCGGCCATGACACAGGGGGCCACGCTCCCGGAGGCGCTGGAGTCCGGCACCCGACTCGCCGCCACCACCTGCGGGCATCGCGGCGGATGGCGCCAATGAACACGATCATTCCATCGACCTGACCGGGAGCAGACCACCGTGCTTCGCCTTTTCGGCCATTCCAAGAACTACAGCTGGGGTTCCCCGGATGCAATCCCCCGTTTCATCGGAACCGAACCCACCGACGAGCCCCTCGCGGAACTCTGGTTCGGCGCCCATTCCTCGGGTCCGACGCTCACCGATGATGAGTCTTCCCTCTCGGAGCACATCGCCCGAGACGT
Source organism: Microbacterium aurantiacum (assembly GCF_031625015.1). Classification (NCBI taxonomy): domain Bacteria; kingdom Bacillati; phylum Actinomycetota; class Actinomycetes; order Micrococcales; family Microbacteriaceae; genus Microbacterium; species Microbacterium aurantiacum. Next base: position 947,609 of record NZ_JAHWXH010000001.1, on the reverse strand, counting down.
GGACGGGACTCTCGGCCCCGACGTCGCTCAGCGCTTCTCCCACCGCCTTCCCTACTTGGTCAAGCTCCTCGCGCCGGCGTCGGCGGTGTCACTCCAGGTCCATCCGAATGCGACGTACGCGGCGGCGGGATATGCCGCGGAGCAACGGGAGCAGGTTGAGGCTGCGAACCGAACGTTCTCGGACGCGTTCCACAAGCCCGAGATGCTCTTCGCTGTCACCCCCTTCGAAGGGCTGATCGGGTTCCGCGACCTCGAAGCGATACAGGCCACCCTGGCGAGGTTCACGCATCCTGCACTGCGCCCCGCCGCGGACCTGATTCGCCGAAGCCCGGCCGATCTGAAGGAAGCCTTCGGGTATCTCTCTCGCCTGGGGCGCGATGACGTCGCCGGCATCGTGCAGGAGTCGTCCCGCGTGGGATCGAGCCACGACGACAGTGTGGCCGGTATCTCCGCGCTCGCCGCGCAATACCCAGGAGATCCCGGCGTGGTCGCGTCCGTGCTCCTCGATCGGGTCGTCCTCGCTCCGGGGGATGCTGCGTTCGTGCCGTCGGGCGTCGTCCACTCCTACCGCTCGGGACTCGCGGTCGAGGTCATGGCGAACTCGGACAACGTCTTCCGTGCGGGCCTGACACGTAAACGAGTCTCGCTTCCGCAGGTCCTGGACAATCTCCTCACCGATCCGCCCCGCGTCTTCCGTGCACCGGGCGACGGGACCGCAAGCTACGACATCGATCCCGGAACGCCGGAGTTCGCCATCAGTCACATCTGGGTGGATGGCGACCATCGCACCCTTCCCGCCTTCGGGCCGAAGCTGGTCCTGTGCCTGAACGGCGAGGTGTCGCTCGTCTCGCGAAGTGGCGAGATCGTCCTCACGCGCGGGCGCGCTGCCTTCATTCCGCACGCGGACGGCGCCGTGAGTACGCAGGGCGCGGGATCCGTGATCGTGGTGCGCACGCCGGCAGCGCGGGATCTGCCGCACGAAGGAGGGAGCAGATGAGAATCGGGATCCTCACCTCGGGTGGAGACTGTCCCGGTCTCAACGCCGTCATCAGAGGTGCCGTCCTGCACGGGGATCGCGCATACGGAAGCGACTTCGTCGGATTTCGCGATGGGTGGCGAGGGCTCATGGATGCCGACTTCGTGCCGTTGGACCGACACAGCGTCCGAGGCCTCTCCAAGCAGGGCGGAACCATCCTGGGGTCCTCGCGAACGAATCCCTTCGACGGACCGCGCGGCGGTGCAGTCAACGTCTCGGCGGTGTTGACGTCCCATCGCATCGACGCGGTCATCGCTATCGGCGGAGAGGGGACGCTGACTGCGGCGCGCCGCCTCGCTGACGCCGGGCTCCCGGTCGTCGGCGTTCCCAAGACGATCGACAACGACCTCGCGGCGACCGACTACTCCTTCGGCTTCGATACCGCGGTGGAGATCGCAACAGAAGCGGTCGACCGGATTCGAACGACCGCTGAATCACACCGGCGCTGCATCGTCGTCGAGGTCATGGGCCGACACTCCGGTTGGATCGCGCTGCATACGGGCATGGCAGCCGGCGCTCACGCCATCCTCGTGCCCGAGAAGTCCGTCTCGATCGAACAGGTGTGCGTCTGGGTGCAGGCTGTACGCGATCGTGGCCGAGCACCCATCGTCGTCGTCTCGGAGGGCTTCGTCATGGAAGGAATGTCGGAACCCCATTCGCACAAGGGTCTGGATTCTTTCAACCGTCCCAGGCTCGGGGGCATCGCGGACGTCCTCGCACCGCTCATCGAAGAGAGGACGGGCATCGAGTCGCGCTCGACTGCTCTCGGCTTCGCTCAGCGCGGGGGCGTACCCAGCGCTTACGATCGGGTGCTCGCCACCCGTCTGGGTGTGGCATCCACCGACGCGGCAGAGCGCCATCAATGGGGCACGATGGTAAGTCTCAAAGGAACCGAGATCGTCTCGGTCAGCATGGCCGAGGCGACAGCGACACCCAAACTCGTCCCTCTCGCACGCTACGAAGAAGCTGCACTGCTCTTCGGCTGATATCGACGGAGGAGCGCGAGAGAGATGCACACCGAAGCTGTCATCTTCGACTTCGACGGAACCCTGGTGCAAAGCGAGCACATCAGCATCGAGCTGGACCGCCGGCTCCTGGCCGAACACGGCGTGCGCTTGTCCGCTGACGACATCGCTGCTCGCTTCGTCGGGAGCACCAAGGAATACCACCAGACGGAGTTGCGCCGCCTGCTCGGCGCACAGCCGGACGTGGCGACAGTGACGCGCTATGCGTCCCTCTTCGAGACCATGTTCGACGAGGTGCAGCCCACACCCAACGTCGTGGACACCCTGGCGACGCTGAACGCGCCGACGGCGATCGCCTCGAACAACTCGGGGCACCGGATACGCCGTACCCTCGATCGCCTCGGCCTACGCCACCACTTCGGCGATCACATCGTCGCGCGAGAGGATGTCTCCCGGGGAAAGCCGGCGCCCGACCCGTACATCCGCGCCGCGGAGATGCTCGGCGTCGATCCGGTGAACTGCCTGGCCGTCGAGGACTCCCTGCCCGGCATACGCGCCGCGCTCGCCGCCGGCATGACGGCCGTGGGCCTCGTGAACCCGTACACGACCACGGAGCAGATCGTCGCTGCAGGTGCGTCCGCCATCACCGACATGGCCGATTTGTTCACCGCGGGGTGCCCGGGTGAAGCCGCGTTGCGCGGCGTGCTCCCATACGCCCCAGGCGAACGGAAGCTACGGGCGGAAGATCGTGGTCATCTCCTCCCGCTGATGTCAGAGAAGATGCCTAGGGGGTCGTGAGCGCGCCTCATCGCGGCAAGCGTGGCCGCCTGCCGCCCGTTCCACGCACGAGCCATCTCGTCGGCGGCGTTCGCGGCGGGCGTGGCGTGCAGCGCGAGCAAGACCGCGCTCGGTTCGCTCGTGAAGTCGTTCGACACCCGGGGCGGGCCGGATGGCGTCCGAGCATGCCATCTGTGCCCCGTCACGGTTGATCGAGTGCTGTCAGGCAACGGCGCTGCATACCGCTCGCACCTGTGGCATGACGCGTGCGAAGTCCTGTCGGATCGGGCTCGCACTCGAAGACTTCAGGACTTCCGCGACGCCTGACAGCCCGGGTCTATGCGCCGTGGAACTGCGGGAACATACCGCCTCGCCCGGTCCCGTTCCATCTCAAATGTGGGCCAGGCGTGGGCACAGGCCAGCTTCACGGCAAGAGAGAAGCCCCGTGATCCCAGTGTTTACTGGGGATCTCAGGGCATCGGATGTGTCGGTGACGGTGACGGTGGGATCTGAACTGCTGCCGGACCCATATGGGAGACACGCGCTAGCGTCACCAGCCGACACGGCGCGTACGCCGTCGCGGAACCACAACGACGGCAAATAGAGGCTGCCTGCCGACCCATGATTCTCGGCAAGCGTGCGCGCAGTGGTCGAGACGAGCGGCGTTGGCATCGGGGACATGACCGTCCTGCGACAATACCTCGACTACTTTCAGTAGCTCGGGGTAGGAGCGGTCTGGCTCACCCCTCCTTCACCTCCCCAAGCCGCGACTGGACGTATGGCGTCGCCGACGTCCTGCGAACTGAACTCGAGCTGGGCGCGGCCGGCTCCACCTGCTGATCGTCGGCGAACTGTTCGCGGATCAGCGCACGCGCGATATCCGCGTCGAGCGGGACCTGATCGGTGCACATCAGCTCAGCCTGTAGAGGCGAGCGTTTCACGACGCCGCGCGGCGTCACGCCCACCGATCCCGGCCGCGCCCGCGCCCTCCCGGCGAAAGTTAGAATCGCGTCACACCCCATCGCGTGCGGCATCCGCCGTCCTCAGGAGTCGGAGTCCTGCCATCGCCGTTTTCCGCGCACCCGCGTCGTCCCCCCGCGGAGGCCGCCATCTCTGAGCACGCCGGGGCAGTCCCCCGCACCGGACCGGCCGTCGCCTGGCACGCGCTCGTGCGCCTCATCCACATCTCGCGGCCCGTGCTGTGGATCAACACGATCGGATCGGGCGCGGTCGGCATCTGGCTCACGGGCGTGCCGTTCGATCTGCGGGCGCTTCCGATCCTCCTGTGGCTGACCCTGCCGTTCAACCTGCTGATCTACGGCGTGAACGACATCTTCGATCAGGACACCGACGCGCTGAACTCCCGCAAGGGCACGATCGAGGGCGCGCGCATCCATCCGCACGAGGTCCGCCTGATCGTGTGGGCCGTCGCGGCGCTGAACATCCCGTTCCTCATCTACTTCCTCGTCACCCTCCCCCTCCCGGCGGTGGGGCTGATCGCGATCTACGCGGGCGTCTTCGTCTTCTACTCCGCCCCGCCGCTGCAGTTCAAGCGGAGGCCGTTCCTCGACTCGCTCAGCAACGCCGCCTACGGGATGCCGCTGCTGATCATGCCGATCGCCCTCGGCGCAGCGCCCGTGTGGCCGGCGATCCTGGGCCTGTTCGCCTGGAGCATCGCCAAGCACGCGTACGACGCCGTGCAGGACATCGACGAGGACCGCGAGGCGGGCATCACCACCACCGCCGTCCGGCTCGGCCCCCGCGGTACGGCGATCTGGAGCGGTGCCTGGTGGATCGTCTCCACCGTGCTGTTCGCCCTCATCAGCCTCCCGGTCGCCGCGGTGAACCTCGCCATCTCGGGGGTCCTCGTCGTGTGGATGATGGTCCGCCCGACCCCTGCGACGGGGCGGCGTCTGTACCCGCTGTCGATCGCGTTCCCCTACATCGCCGGTTCGGTCGCGAGCGGTCTGCTGCTCGCGGCCATGTTCTTCGGGCTCTACCCGTGAGCCGCATCGTCGTCGTCGGCGCCGGTCTCGGCGGGCTCGCGGCATCCGCTCTCCTCGCCCATGCCGGGCACGACGTCACCCTCCTCGAGTCGCGCGAGACCGTCGGCGGCAAGAGCCGGCGCCTCGATGTCGGCGGCGAGCGCATCGACACCGGGCCCTCGCTCGTCACGTTCCCGGGGGTGTGGGAGCGACTCCTCCACCTCCTCGACTCGGGACCGCGCCCGATCACCGGGGTCGCCGACCTCGAGCTGGAGCGCCTCCCCGAGGTCGGTCGCTACTACTACGACGGCGAGGACGTGACGCTCCCCGTCCCGCCGGAGCACCCCTGGTATCCGGCGTGGAAGCGCTTCAGCGACCTCCACGCGCCGCTCGCCGACGATGCGACCGCGCTCCTCGTCGCCGACCCGCTCGACCGGTCGTCCCTGCCGGCGCTGCGGCGGCTGCTGGCCGTCTACGGCCGGCGTCTCAGCACGACCGCGTACCTCGACAGCCTCGAATGGATGCCGGAGGGGCTCCGCGAGATCATCGCCATCCACACGCTGAACGCCGGCGTCTCGCCCGCCCGGACGCCTGCGCTGTACGCGAGCATGCCGGCGATCATGGCCGCGTCGGGGGTCTGGGTGCCGCGCGGCGGCGTGTACGAGATCGTCCTGGCGCTGCAGCGCCTCGCCGAGGCGGCGGGGGTCGACATCCGCACCGGCGCGGCCGTGACCCGCATCGACAGCGGACGGGTCACCACGACGGATGCCGCGTACCCCGCCGACATGGTCGTCAGTGGTCTCGACGCCGACCGCCTCGACGCGCTCCTCGGCCGCGACCGGCCGCGGAGGTCATCACAGACCCTGTCATGCTCGGCGGTGGCGATCTACGGGGTGCTGACCGATCCGCTCCCCGAGACCACCTCCGCGCACAGCGTCATCCTCCCCACCAAGCCCGCCGCGCTGTACCGGAGCCTCGCCGCGGGCGACGAGCCCGCCGACACCATGGCGTTCGTGAACCACTACCGCGCGGGCGAGATCTACCCCAACGACCGGAGCACGCTGGGCATCCTCCTCACGAGTCCCGCCGACGGCGCGGAGTACTCGCTGGACCACCCGTTCGTGCGCCGCGAAGTCGAGCGCATCTCGCGGACGATGGGCCTCGACGCCCCGCTGACGGATGCGATGACCGACATCGTCGTGCTCGACCCGCGGTACTTCGGCACGTTCGGCGAACCCCACGGCGCCCTCTACGGCACGGCGCGCCCGCTGTGGATGAGCGGCCCGTTCCACCGGCCGGCGCAGCACGACCTCCGGACGCCGTGGCTCTGGCGGGTCGGCGCCTCGGTGCACCCCGGCGGCGGCATCCCGGCCGTCCTCGGCGGGGCGATGATGACCGTGTCCAAGCTCCTGGCGAAGCACCCCGCCTGAGCGGGGGCGCCCCGGTAGCGGGCCGTCGAAGCGGCCTCAGCCCTCGAGGCGGGAGCCCTCGCTGAGGCGGTGCCAGCTGCGGTTGTGATGCACCAGGGCATCGCCCGGCTCCCCGGGTGCGACGTCGCGTTCGATGTGGGACTGCAGCGCGTGCGCGGCGATCACGGTCGACGTGCCGGCATCCATGCGGTTGATGACCGCGCAGCGCACCCACGCGCGGACGCCCCGGTACACCGGCTCGCCCGTGGTCAGGCGTGTCCAGCGGCTTTCTTCGGCGAAGCGATCGACGCCGCTGGTCGCGCCGAGCCTCGCGAGGTCGATGTCGTCGGCGTCCAGGAGGTGGACCACGACGGTTTCGGCCCGCGCGAGGGTCGCAGCAGCCGACGACAGCGTCGAGATCGAGAAGATCAGCAGCGGCGGATCGGCGCTCACCGACGCCACCGACGTCGCCGTGAGCGCGACGGGTCCGTCGCCGGCATCCGCCGTGATGACGGAGACACCCGCGGGATGACCGCGGAAGAGCGCCTTGAAGTCCTCCGCGGGGAGCGAGGTCGCGAATCCGGCCTTGGTGACCTCGGCGGGTTCGAGGGGATGCGACGGCGCCCACGCGTGGGGCGACGAGGCGTTGTCAGGACTGGGCACCGGCGATCTCCTCCCGAACGATGCGGGCACCTGCGCTCAGTGCGCTGAGCTTGCCGAGGGCCACATCCCGAGGCAGAGGCGCCATGCCGCAGTTCGTGCTCGCAACGAGCTTATCCGCGTCGACGAAGGTCAGCGCCCTCCGGAGGGTGTCGGCGACCTCTTCCGGTGTCTCGACGGTTTCGCTCGCGACGTCGATCGCCCCGAGCATCACCTTCTTGCCGCGGAGGATCTCGATGAGGTCCATCGGGACGTGCGAGTGCTGGGATTCGAGGGAGATGGTGTCGATGCTCGAGCGCTGGAGCAGCGGGAACGACTCCTCGTACTGGCGCCACTCCGACCCGAGGGTCGCCTTCCAGTCGTTGTTGGCCTTGATGCCGTAGCCGTAACAGATGTGCACCACGGTCTCGGCGCGGAGCCCCTCCGCCGCGCGTTCGAGGGCCGCGACCCCCCAGTCGCGGACGTCGTCGAAGAAGACGTTGAAGGCCGGCTCATCGAACTGGATGATGTCGACCCCGACGGCTTCGAGCTCCCTCGCCTCCTGATTGAGGATGCCGGCGAACTCCCACGCGAGCTTCTCCCGGCTCTTGTAGTGCCGGTCGTACAGGGTGTCGATCATCGTCATCGGGCCGGGAAGGGCCCACTTGATCGGCTGATCGGTCTGCTGACGGAGGAATCGCGCGTCGTCGACGAAGACCGGCTTCGGCCGGCTCACCGCGCCGACGACGGACGGAACGCTGGCGTCGTACCGGTCGCGGATGCGGACCGTCTCGCGCTGCGTGAAGTCGACCCCGTCGAGATGCTCGATGAAGGTCGTCACGAAGTGCTGGCGGGTCTGCTCGCCGTCGCTGATGACGTCGATGCCGCGGCGGGACTGCTCGGCGGCGACGATGCGGAGCGCATCCTGCTTCGCCTCCGCGAGCTGGTCGCCGTCGAGCTTCCACGGTGACCAGAGGGTCTCGGGCTCGGCGAGCCAGGAGGGTTTCGGCAGGCTGCCGACGAGGGAGGTGGGGAGGAGGGTGTTCATATCAGTGGGTCTTCCGAGATCGATCCGGGTGTCATCCGACGGGGGCGGGGCGGGCCGCGGCCCAGCGCTGGAGCTCCGCGCCGTGCGGCCTCACGAGGTGCTCCTCCGCGAAGGCCCCCTGGACGACGGCGAGCCGGCTGCGCTCGTCGCGGTCATAGGCGATCAGCGTGCGCGAGTAGTCCTGCTGATCGAGGGTCGGGCGGTAGACGTCGGCGGCGGCGGAGTTGGCGTTGTAGATCTCCGGGCGGTAGATCTTCTGGAACGTCTCCATCGTGCTGATCGTGCCGATGAGCTGCAGGTTCGAATAGTCGGCGAGCAGGTCGCCGCGGAAGTAGAACGCCAGCGGCGCCTTCGCCCCCGGGGGCAGGAAGTAGCGGGCCTGGAGCCCCATCTTCCCGAAGTACGCGTCGGTCAGCGACGGCTCGTCCTGGCGGTACTCGACACCGAGCACCGGGTGGTGGTTGCCGGTGCGCCGATACGTCTTGCTGGTCGAGACGCTGATGCAGATGACGGGCGGCGCCGCGAAGCGCTCCTCGAACGCCGCGGAGTCGACGAACTCCTTGAAGAGGCGCCCGTGCAGAACACCGAAGTCCTCCGGGATCGTGAACCGTCCGGCCGCCTCGGTGGCCGCCGGCAGGGCGATGCTGAAGTCGTAGTCGCGGATGTAGGAGGAGAAGTTGTTGCCCACGATGCCGTGGTGGCGCTCCCCCGTCCGCCGATCGACGATGAAGACGTCGAGCACCTCGAGGAGCGGGAACTCGCGATCCTCCCCCTCCGAGGCGAACCGGAGTCCGACGGAGACGATCTCGAGCTCGACCGTGTAACGGTCGCCCTCGGGGTTGTCCCAGCGGGCGAGATCGTTGAAGCGCCGGTCGATCATCGTTAGCGCGTTGCGGAGGTTCTCCCGACGGTCGTCGCCGCGGGCGAGGTTGGCGAAGTTGGTGGTCGCCCGGGTCCCCTCAGCCGGCGCGTAATCCTCGTCGAAGCGGGTGGTCGTCGTGGTGAACGTGAACGTGGTGGTCATGGCGGTCGATCCGTGGCTCGTTCGGCCGGGCTCGGCCTTGCGGAGGTCAGTGGTCCATCGTGCAGGCAGAGAGAAGCTATCGAGAAACCATCCCCGACTATCCGGATCTATAGGATGCCGCTATGGCTCGCGGATCGGACAGCGTCACGTTGCAGCACCTGCGGTACTTCATCGAGGTCGCCGCGGAGGGATCGATCACCGCAGCGGCCGACCTCCTCTACGTCGCGCAGCCGACGATGTCGGCCGCGATGAAGGACCTCGAGGCGCGGGTCGGCCGGACACTCCTCCTCCGCTCCGCGCGGGGGGTGACGCTCACCGCCGACGGGACGGAGTTCCTCGGGTACGCGAAGCAGGTGGTCGAGCAGATGTCCCTCCTCGAGGAGCGGTACATCGGGCGCCCGCCGTCCCGGCGCCTGCTCGCGGTGTCGGCGCAGCACTACTCCTTCGCGGTCGACGCCTTCGTCCGGATGGTGCGGGCGAGCGACGCGGCGGAGTACGACTTCTCGCTCCGCGAGACCCGCACGTGGGACATCATCGAGGACGTCCGGACCCTGCGCAGCGAGCTCGGCATCCTGTACCGGAACGACTTCAACGGCAACGTCCTCGACAAGCTGCTGCGCGACGCGGGGCTCGTCTTCCGTCCGCTCTTCCTCGCGTCGCCGCACATCTTCATCTCACGGAAGAACCCGCTCGCCACGCGCGATCGCGTGACGCTGGACGACCTCGTGGACCTGCCCCGACTGACGTTCGACCAGGGTGCGAACAACTCCTTCTACTTCGCGGAGGAGATCCTCTCGACCCTGTCGAGCGCGCGGGAGATCCGGGTCTCGGACCGCGCGACCATCTTCAACCTCATGATCGGCCTCGAGGGGTACACGATCTCGACCGGCATCATCAGCGACGACCTCGACCCGGAGATCGTCGCCATTCCGCTGGAGGTCGACGAGCGCATCGAGATCGGGTGGATCGGTCGATCGGCGATCCCCCTGACCGATCAGGCCGAGTCCTACCTCGCCGAGGTCCGCACCGTCGTCGCCGAGTTCGGCGTGACGCTGCTGGGATGAAGGTCGGGCGCCGCGTGTCGCCCTAGCGACCGCGGTCGCGGCCCGCAAGACCCCGCCCGCGAAATACTCGCGGGTTACCGTCGCACCATGACCGACACCTTCACCCCCCGGTACGCCATCGTCACTGCATCCGACTCCGGCATCGGGGCGGCGACCGCCATCGGCCTGGCGGAAGCGGGGATGGATGTCGGCATCACCTGGCACTCCGACCAGGATGGCGCGGAGGCGACCGCCGAGGCCGTGCGTGCGCGCGGCGCGCGAGCGGTGGTAATGCAGTTCGACGCGACCGACCTGGAGGGTGCGCCGAAGGTGATCGACGCCCTCGCCGACGAGCTCGGCGGCGTCGACGTCTTCGTCAACAACGCCGGCGGCGGCACCGGCGGGCCCTTCCTCGACATCGAACTCGAGGAGTGGCGGAAGATCGTGAGCCTCAACCTCGACGGCGCGTTCGTCGGCATGCAGGCGGCTGCCCGCCGCATGGTTTCCGCCGGTCGCGGCGGGCGGATCATCGCCATCACGAGCGTCCACGAACACCAGCCGCGGGTCGGAAGCTCGGCCTACGTCGCGTCCAAGCACGGCCTCGGTGGCCTCGTGAAGACGATGGCGCTCGAGCTCGGCCAGCACGGGATCACGGTGAATTCCCTCGGGCCTGGTGAGATCGCCACGCCCATCAATGACATGGACGCGGAGGATGCCGCGACCACGCACCGCGCCGGCGTCCCCCTCGGTCGTCCCGGCGAGCCGGACGAGATCTCCGCCGTCGCCGCGTTCCTCGCCTCCCCCGCCGCCTCCTACGTCACGGGAGCCAGCTGGGTGATCGACGGCGGCATGCTGCAGATGGGCCCGCAGGCCGGGTCTCACCTCACCTCCGACGACTGGCGCAGCGCCGGCGACTGACGGTCTGCCGGACTCCACTCCGCGTTAATACCCCCCGGGGTATGTTACGATCCTTGCGAACCGACGTGAGGGAGAAGCAATGTGCGCTCGTGTGACGTGTCATCAGTGCGGCAAGGCGACCTGGGCCGGGTGCGGCCAGCACGTGGAGGAGGCGCTTCAGGGCGTCCCGGCGGATCAGCGTTGCCAGGGGCACGCGTGATGCGTCGCCGTCTGCGAGCGTCAGCGGTCGGAGCAGCCCTCGTCCTCGCCGCGACGGTGAGCGGGTGCGCAGCCGCCGCATCCCCGTCGATCGCCCTCGATGAAGACACCGTCATCGTCGACGTGCGCACCCCGGCGGAGTACGCCGACGGTCACCTGGACGGTGCCGTCAACATCGACCTCCAGTCCGCCGGATTCGAATCGACCGTCGCAGCGCTCGACCCCGAGGACGAGTACGTCGTCTACTGTGCGTCGGGCAACCGGTCCGCGCAGGCGGTGGCTGTGATGGAAAACGCGGGACTCTCCGTGACGGATGCGGGAGGCATCGCCGCGGCCGAGCGGGCCACGGGACTGCCTGTCATTCCGTGAGATGAATGAACGTGCGGCGCCGGGCCGCTCAACTCCGATCAGAGGCGAGAGCGAGGCCCAGGGCGTGGCCTGACTCCCACGCAGTGCGCACCGCGGAGCGATCGCCCCACGCGTCACCGCAGGCCGAGATCCCGGGCCCGCGGTGGAACGGCGCGCCCTCGGTCTGCGCCGGGCGTGCGAACGTCCAGCGGTGGGCGAAAGACTCCGCGGGATCGACATCGATGCCCAACGTCGTGCGGGTCGCCGCGACGACGACGCGAACGGCGCTGGCCGGATCGGCGAGGTGGCGTCGTGCGAGATCGGGCGTCGTGTGGACCACGAGCACCGGCGCACCGTCACCGCGGCGGTCCCCATCGTCGACGATGAAAGCGATATCGGGGTGGCCGTCGACGAACGCGCCATGCAGGTCCTCGGGCCACTGGCGCGCATCCCATCGCAGCGCGACGGCGATGACCGGCTCCCAGTCACCTCCGGCACCAGGCGCGTTCTCGCTCAGGCGCGCCGCCTGCGGTCCGGGCATCGCGAGGACGACCTCTCCGGCGTCTTCGCCGTCAACGCGGTACGGCTCGACCTTCTCGATCGTGGTCTCGAGCCGAACGTCGAGGCCCTCTGCGAGATCCTCCGCGAGTGACCGCAGACCGCGGGGCGCGGCCCAGCGCACGGGCCCGCTCTTGCGGGTCTGGGCCCCCTCGGCGTCGACCACCCAGAAGGTGTCGGTCCAGGGCCGGGCGAGGCCGCGCTCCTGCCAACCTGCGACGACTTGCGCGAAGGGTGTCGACTCGGCGACCACGAAGTACGACGCGCCGAGGTCGACGGGCCGATCCCACAGCGTCCGGCTCGCGAGGCGACCGCCCACACGGCGCCCGCGGTCGAGGACCCTTACGGACAGTCCTCCGGCCTTCGCCGCGCGTGCACACGCGAGTCCCGAAATGCCGCCGCCGACCACCGTCACATCCACTGCCATACGCCCATCCTCCCGTGCGAACACCCGGGACGGGCTCGACCCACGTCGTGCGTCGGGAGGTGGGCGCCGTCAGTTCTCGGCGTCGCGGAAGAACTCCAGCCCGGCCGCGCGGAAGTCCCGGGATCCCGGGGTGTTGAAGTGGTGCCGGCCCGGGATCTCGACGAATGTGCCGTTCGGGGTCGCCTCGGCGAGGCGTAGCGACCGCGGCAGGATCGCGTCCTCGCTGCCGGTGGCGAACAGCACGGGCTGCTGCGGAGGTCGACCAGGATCGGGGTCACCGTCCTCGCCGAAGCGCATCCCCTCGGCCAGCGCGACGAGAGCTGTGAGATCGTTCCCCGCCACTCGCTCAGCCAGGGTCACGTAGTTGCCGGTGACCTTGTCGGTGACCGGCGTTCCGTCTGCGACGTAGGCCTTCGCCTGATCGAGCTGAAGGCGCGCCAGAGGCGTGCCGTCCGGGATGCCGCCGAGAACGGCGCGGGTCAGCAGCTGCGGGCGATCGACGGCGAGCTGCCATCCGACGCGGGCTCCGAGGGAGTACCCGAGATACCGCGCCGAGTCGATCAGGTAGGTGTCGAGCACCGTGGCGAGATCGTCGATGAATGCCCGCATCTCGTACGCGCGGGGGTCGTGCGGCTTGTCGCTCGCCCCGTGCCCGCGCTGATCCACGCCCACGACGCGGAACCCGGCCCGGGTCAGGTCGCGCACCCAGCCGGTGCTCACCCAGTTGTCGCGGCAGCTCGACGAGAATCCGTGCACGGCGAGCACCGTCTCGGCATCCGGATCCCCCCACGAGTACGTGGCGATGCGATAGCCCTCGCCCACCATGACGTACTGCGGATCGGGCATCTCCGTCAGCGGGCGCGGTGCGGCATCCATGCGCCCATTCTCGTCGTCGCGGTCGCTGTCATCGGCTCTCACCGGTGTGCGGATGTAAGTTCCGCGGACAGATGTCCCGGCTAGGCGGCTTGAACGGCCCTAGATGTCCGTGATCGGCACGTGGGATTCCGAGGAGAAGTGTCCCAAATCGCACTGGGCTCAGTTGTCGTCGTGGTCGTGAGGATTGACGCGCGTTCTTAGCAGCCAACAGTGATGTTGAGTTGCCGTCAGAAGCCGCCGGCGGGGCGGACCTGGTAGTGCTCTTCGAGCGCGGTGACTTCTTCCGGGGTGAGGTCGATGTCGACAGCGGCGGCTGCGTCGTCGAGGTGGTGGGGCTTGGTCGCGCCGATGATCGGTGCGCTGACGACGGGGTTGTTGAGCACCCACGCCATCGCGATCTGCGCCATAGACACGTCCCTCTCCTCGGCGATCTTCTGCACGGCATCGATGACGGGGCGGTCGCGTTCGGTGTCGGCGAAGAAGCTGTTGCCCACCGGGTCGTCGGAGGAGCGCTGGGTCTGCTCTCCGGCGGGGCGGGCGACGCGGCCCTTGGCCAGGGGGCTGTAGGGGATGCTGCCCACGCCCTGGTCGGCGAGCAGGCCGAACATCTCTCGCTCCTCCTCGCGGTAGAGGAGCGAGTACTGGTCCTGCATGGACACGAACCGGGTCCAGCCGTGCAGGTCAGCGGCGTGCTGCATATTGGCAAACTGCCACGTCCACATCGCGGACGCGCCGATGTAGCGGGCCTTGCCGGCCTTGACGACGTCGTGCAGGGCTTCCATCGTTTCCTCGATCGGGGTTTCCGGGTCGAATCGGTGGATCTGGTACAGGTCGACGTAGTCGGTGCCGAGGCGAGTTAGGGACGCGTCGATCTGCTGCATGATCGCCTTCCGTGACAGGCCGGCGACGCGCAGCCCCGGACCGCTGCCCGGGGTGTCGCCGAAGTGGGCTTTGGTGGCGAGGACGATATCGTCGCGGTTGGTGAACTGACGGAGCGCCTCGCCGACGATGCGCTCGGAGTCGCCGTAGGAGTAGACGTTCGCGGTGTCCCAGAAGGTGATGCCGAGCTCGAGCGCCTGCCGGAAGAACGGCAGCGCGTCATCCTTGGGGAGAGACCACGGCAGGTGGCCGCTGGCTGGGTCACCGAAGCTCATGCAGCCCAGCGCGATGCGGCTGACTTGCAGACCGGAGTTACCGAGGCGGGTGTACTTCATGGCGTGAATCCTTTCGATGGGCACGACGACGACAGCCGGTGCGGCTGGGGGTGTCGGACGGGGGCATTGGAGCGGGGGCGAGGCCGCCACTGTCACTGGGTTGTGGTGGGTGCCGCGGTCGGGGTGGTGCTGGCGGTCCAGCTGGCGAGGACGCGGAGACGTTCTTCCGACACGGAGGCGGGCTCGGTGACGTAGGTGATGATCGTGATGTCCGGTTCGCTGGCGAGGGTGAGCGCTTCTCCGGTGACCTCGACCTCGCCGACCGTGGGGTGGTGCAGGGTCTTCGTGGCGCTGGTGTGCAGGCGCACGTTGTGGGAGGCCCACCAGGTACGGAACGGGTCGCTGCGGGTGCTCAGCTCACCGATGAGATCGGTGAGGGACCGATCGAACGGGGTGCGGCCGGCTTCGATGCGGAACGCGGAAACCATGTCGCGGGCGACGCGCTCCCAGTCGTCGTAGAACTCCTGCGAGGACGGGTCGAGGAACAGGTACCGGGCGAGGTTTGCCGGCTCGTTCCCGTTCGGGACCAGGCCCGGCATGAGGGCGGCGCCGAGCTGGTTCATCGCGATGATGTCGGTGCGTCCGTTCCGGGCGTACGCGGGCAGCCCGCTCATCCCGTCGAGGATGCGCTGCACCCGGTTGCTGGCGCGGATCTTCGCGGGGGTGCGCTTGGGTGCGGGGCGGGTCAGGGCGTGCTCGGCGTTCGCGGCCCGGGCGAGGTCGAACAGGTGCTGCTCTTCGGACTCATCGAGCTGCAACGCTCGTGCGACGGCGTAGAGGACGGATTCGGAGACGCCGGCGAGCTTCCCGCGTTCCATCCGGTTGTAATACTCGGCGCTGACCCCGGCGAGAGTGGCGACCTCCTCGCGGCGCAGGCCCTTCACCCGCCGGCCCGTCGTGGAGGCGGTGAGGCCGGCAGCTTCGGGGCTCAGGCGGTCGCGACGGGTGCGGAGGAAGTCGCTCGCTTCGGTTCCGGTGTCCATATCGCAAGCGTAGGTCGGGGCCGGGACCACGAGACAGTCACTGGCAGTACACCAAACAACGCTGCCTGTTCCACGCGAAGGAACCTCTGTTGGATGGAATCACCGGCAGAACCGCAGCCGGTCCGCTTCTTGGAAGGAACGCTCATGAGCACCATCCCCACCGTCACCCTGAACACCGGCGCGACGATGCCGCAGCTCGGCTTCGGCGTGTTTCAGATCCCCGCTGAGGAGACCGAGCAGGCCGTCACCGACGCGATCAAGGCCGGCTACCGGCTCATCGACACCGCCGCCTCCTACGGGAACGAGGAAGCCGTCGGCCGTGGCATCGCAGCCAGCGGTGTACCCCGCGAGGAGCTGTTCATCACCTCGAAGCTGTGGATCCAGCGCCGCGGCGAGGAGGGTGCCCGCGAAGCGATCACCACGTCCCTGCAGAAGCTCGGCCTGGACTACCTCGACCTGTACCTGATCCACCAGCCATTCGGTGACTACTACGGAGAGTGGCGTGCGCTCGAGCAGGCCCACAAGGGCGGCCGGCTCCGCGCGATCGGTGTCTCCAACTTCGCCTCCGACCGCCTCGTGGACCTCATCGCGTTCGCCGACGTCGTGCCCGCGGTGAACCAAATGGAAACGAACCCGTTCCACCAGCAGGTCGACTACCAGGAGCTGCTGCACGCCGAGGGCGTGCAGCTCGAGGCGTGGGCGCCATTCGCCGAGGGCAAGAACGACCTGTTCACAAACCCGGTCCTGACCGAGATCGGTGATGCGCACGGCAAGTCCGTCGCGCAGGTTGTGCTCCGCTGGCTGGTCCAGCGCGGTGTCGTGGTCGTGTCCAAGTCCGTCAAGCCCGAGCGCATGCAGCAGAACCTCGACGTCCTCGACTTCGAGCTCACCGACGAGCAGATGGCGAAGATCGCCGAACTCGAGGCGGGCGAGTCACTGTTCTTCTCCCACGTCGACCCCGACATGGTCCGCTGGCTCACCGGCCGCGCCGAATCGTAAGCATGCCCGTCCCGCAGCCCACCCGCAGGCAGCTCCTGCGAACCGCCGCGGCCGGCGCCATCAGCGCCGCCGCGGCAGGGCTGCTGGCCGCCTGCACCACCCCCGAGACCGAAGGCAGCCCCGTGACCACGCCCGCCACCCCCGCGCCCAGCAGCCCGGTAGCGACGTTGCTGGTCTACTTCTCCCGCCCCGGTGAGAACTACTGGAACGGCGGCCGCCGCACCCTCGACGTCGGCAACACCGAGATCCTCGCGAACCTGATCCGCGACCAGATCGACTGCGACGTGTTCCGAATCGAGGCCGCCGAGGCGTACTCGGACCGCTACGACCCCACCGTCGCCCGCAACGTCGATGAGCAGAACGGCGACGCCCGCCCCGCGATCGCAGACGCCCTACCCAACCTGAGCCTGCATGACCGGGTGCTGATCGGCAGCCCGATCTGGAACGTGCAGCCGCCGATGATCATGGCGACTTTCGCCGAACGCGCGGACCTCACAGGCAAGGACGTCTACCCGTTCGTCACGTACGCCGTCAGCGGCCTTGGCAACACCGAGTCGTTCTACCGTGAATTGAACACCGGGGCCACGCTCCACGGCGGTTTCGCCGTCCGCGGGGAAGACGTCCGCGACAGCGGCACTACCGCCACCGTTGAGCAGTGGCTCCGCAGCGCCGACCTGCTCTGATCTGCCCGTGACTGCAAATGTCCAGAAAGACACTTCGGGACATTTGAACTCGGAATTGGACATGATCAGCCGGAATTTACATCAGCCGAAGTCGCCGACGGCCATGTCGGTGAAGCGCGAGAAGTGGCCCTGGAAAGCGACGGTAACCGTGTCGGTCGGACCGTTTCGGTGCTTCGCGACGATCAGGTCGGCCTCGCCCGCGCGAGGGCTGTCCTTCTCGTAGGCCGCCTCACGGTGCAGCAGGATCACCATGTCGGCATCCTGCTCGATGGAACCCGATTCACGCAGGTCGCTGATGGCGGGCTTCTTGTCGGCGCGCTGCTCGGGACCACGGTTCAGCTGCGACAGCGCGATCACCGGCACCTGCAGTTCCTTCGCGAGGAGCTTCAGCGCACGCGAGAACTCCGAGACCTCTTGCTGACGCGACTCGACGCGCTTGCCGCTCGTCATGAGCTGGAGGTAGTCGATCACGACCATCTTGAGTCCGACGCGCTGCTTGAGCCGCCGGCACTTCGCCCGGATCTCGACGAGAGTCATGTTGGGACTGTCGTCGATGTACAGCGGGGCATCGTTGATCTTGCCGCGGACGGAGGCGATCGTCGTCCAGTCGCGGGAGTCGAGCGTGCCCTTGCGCATGTTCTGCAGCGGGACGGCAGCTTCGGCGCTCATGAGGCGCATGGCGATCTCGCTCCGACCCATTTCGAGCGAGAAGAAGATCGTCGGCTGGTTCGCCTTGATCGCTGCAGCGCGGGCGAAGTCGAGCGCGAGCGTCGACTTACCCATGGCGGGACGGGCGGCCACGACGATCATCTGGCCGCCGTGGAGGCCGTTGGTCAGCGCATCGAGTCCGGAGAAGCCGGTCGGGATGCCGGTCATCTGGCCGTCCCGACCGCGAGCGGCCTCGATGTCTTCGACCGCCGCATCGACGGCGACGTTCAGCGGGACGTAGTCTTCGACCGCCTCAGCGCCGGTGACGGAGTAGATCTCGGCCTGCGCGGTGTTGACCAGGTCGAGCGCCTCGCCTTGCCCGGCGTACCCCATCTGCACGATGCGGGTGCCCGCCTCGACCAGGCGGCGGAGGAGCGCGCGTTCGGAGACGATCGACGCGTAGTAGCCGGCGTTCGCCGCGGTCGGGACGATCGAGGTGAGGGTGTGGAGGTAATCCGCTCCCCCGGCACGCTGCAGCTCGCCGGCCTTGATCAGCTCGTCCGTGACGGCGACGACGTCGGTCGGCTCGCCGTGCGAGTACAGCGTGAGGATCGCCTCGAAGATGACCTCGTGCTTGGGGATGTAGAAGTCGGTCCCGCGAAGCGACTCGATGACGTCGGCGACGGCATCCTTCGACAGCATCATGCCGCCGAGCGCGCTCTGCTCCGCGACGAGGTCGTGCGGTGGCGTGCGCTCGTACTCTCGGGGTCCGCCCAGTCGCTCTTCCGAGATGTCTGCGATCGACATGTGCGCTGTCGTCCTCCTCGAGAAGGGGTGCGGGTGGTGGAGCGAAAACCGTGGATTCGCGGAAGCCGCGAAAGTGAGCAGGCCACCGGGACGGCGTGCCTCGATGACCGAACCCCACGGTATGAAGGGGGTCCGACATCCGCAAACACCCCTGTGGATAACTGTGTGGAGAACTTGCGGGAAACGCCGTCACGCCTGTGAACAACACCTGTGGACAAAACCCGTGGATATCTTGCAACCCTCCCGCGGCTAGCCCTCTGACCAGGCTTTTTCTGTTTCACAGCCTGTGGAGAAACTCCGGGTTGAAGCAGGCGTTGAAGGTTTGATGTGCTGTGTGGACCTGTGTACAAGTCGACACGCCCGACACACGCCTCGAGTTGCATTCACGGGCATGGAGACCCGCGGCCGGACACCCGCGCAGCGGCGCCATCCTTCCCCCTTTTCAGAAGAAAGGGATAGACAACCCACATCGCCGCGAGTAACGTCGCCGACCCAGGCACCCTCTCGACCGCGTCGCGTTCGCGACGCGCGACGCGCATCCGTCTCAGGAGGTGAACGTGGAAGCGACGCACTCGACACGGTCGAGGACGCTCCGTCTGGCACTCGCCGGCTGCTTCCTCGCGCTCGCCTGGCTGACCCTCTCCCTCGTGGCGACCTCGGTTCCTGCGCACGCGGATGACGGAGAACGCGATCGCCCTGGTCTTCTGGGTGCCGTGGTGGATGTCGTCGATACCGCGGCGGACTCCGTGACGGGCACCGTCGACGTCGTCGGCGGCACCGTGGGCGGAGTCGCGGAGTCTGCCGTCGAGGTCGCCCCCGCGCCGGTCGCCGAGCCGGTCTCCGCGGTCGTGGAGACGGTCGGCGAGGTAGCGCAGCCGGTCACTCAGCCGGTTGCAGAGGTCGTCACCGGTGGAGCGGTCGAGTCGATCACCGCGCCGGTCGTCGATCTCGTGACCGAGGTTCCGGTCGTGGGCACCGTGGTGACCGGCATCGGAGCGGATGACGCCGTCGCCGACCTGAGCAGCACGGCCGATCGGTCCCTCGGCGCAGTCGTCGAGACCGTCTCCGACACCGGCGAATCCGTCGGCCTTCCGCCGGTCGCTCCTGCAGCCCCCGACATCGATCCCGTCACTCCGGCGCCGACGACTCCGCCGATCGCTGAGGACATCACGAACGGTACGGGCACGGTCGACGTCCCGAGTTCCGGCGCTGAGTCGCTGCCCGTCGTGGCCTCGTTGCCCGTAGGCGTCGTGTCGGCCTCGTCGTCGATGCCCTCCGTGACGTCCGCTTTCGCCGCTTCTCCCGACGCGATCTCTCCCGCCGTTCCGACGGCGGCGTCCGTCGTGTCGGGCGCAGACTCCTCCCCCACGACCTCCTTCTTCGCCGGAGGCCTCTGCCTCCCGGCGGCAGCATCCGGACCGGGTGGCACCGGTCCGGGCGTCCTGGCCCTCGCGGCGCTCGGGCCGCTCGTCGCACACCGTGCCTGGGTGCGACGCGGTCGACTCGAGAACCACGCGACGCCACCGGCGCCCCTCTTCGCCACCGACGTCTCCCCCGACTGATCGCGGCTCCGCCGCTCCCGTTGCGGCACCGCATCCATCGCGCGCCGATGCGCGCTCAGATCAGTCAACTTTCAGGAGAGACAACCATGAACACCATGCTCACGCGCGCCCTGTGGGGCACGCTTCTGGCCGGCGGGATCACCCTCGCCGGCGGCGCGGCGGCGAACGCCGTCGAGCTCCTCGGAGACACGACCGGCGAAGACGGGCTGCTCTCGGGCACCCAGGCCGTTCTGAACGTCGATCTCCCCGTCACGATCGGGGGCAACGCCCTCTCGATCATCGGCGACGCGACGTCGGTCGACGCGGAGACTGCAGCACCCACCGCCGAACCGGCGCCGGTCGTGGCCGAGACCAGCGGTCACGACAGTGTGGGAGGCGGTTCGCAGGCGATCATCGACGTCGATGTTCCGGTCACCGTCGGCGGCAACGCCGTGTCGGTGACCGGGGACGCCACGACGGTCGATGCCGACACGGGAACGGATGCCGCGCCCGCGGCACCGGTCGCGCAGGAGCCTACGGCGGAGCCCGTCGCCGACGCTCCGGTGGTCGGGGTCACGGACGGGTCGGACTCGATCCTCGGCGGGACCCAGGGCATCGTCGCCGTGGACGCACCCGTGACGGTCGGCGGCAACGCCGTCTCCGTCATCGGAGACGCCACCACCGTGGACTCCACCACCACCGGCGGCACCACCGGACACGGAGGCGGACTCCTGGGCATCACCGACGGATCGGACTCGATCCTCGGCGGCACCCAGATCCTCGCCCCCATCACCGCACCCGTCACGGTCGGCGGCAACGCCGTCTCCGTCATCGGAGACGCCACCACCGTGGACTCCACCACCATCGGCGGCACCAACGGGAACGGACACAGCGAAGGCGGACTTCTCGGCATCACCAACGGATCGGACTCGATCCTCGGCGGCACCCAGATCCTCGCCCCCATCACCGCACCCCTCACCGCCGGCGGCAACGCCGTCTCCGTCATCGGAGACGCCACCACCATCGGCGCCGTGACCGGTACCCCGGGAACGCCTGGCGAGCCCGGAACGCCCGGTGAGCCCGGCACCCCTGGAACGCCCGGCACCCCCGGAACTCCGGGCACCCCCGGAACCCCCGGTGAGCCCGGCACCCCTGGAACGCCCGGCACGCCCGGTGCTCCCGGCACACCCGGAACCCCCGGTGCCCCCGGCACCCCTGGAACGCCCGGCACGCCCGGTGCTCCCGGCACACCCGGAACCCCCGGTGCCCCCGGTGGCTCGGGCACTCCGGGCACACCTGCGGGCGCGGCGATGCCGACCGGCATGCCGGCGAGTGCGGCATCCGGATCCGGGTCGATACTGGCGGCGACCGGGGTCGCTGAGCTGCCGATCGTCCTGATCCCGCTGGCTGTGCTGCTCATGCTCGCGGGTGTGGTCGCGACCGCCACCCGTCGACGCACCGTCTGAACGGGCGGGGAGGGTCGGCACCGCCTGAGCCGGCCCTCCCCGATCCCGACGCCCGCGCGCAACCCCCGTGACCGGAACCGATCCACCCCGTAACGTGGATCGGTATTCGTGCGCGCGCACCTGATCGCAGAGAGGAGTCGTCGATGACGAATCCCCCGTCGCATCACGACCCGCAGATCGGCACCACCCTCGACGGCCGGTACACCCTCCTCGAGCTCGTCGGCGAGGGTGGGATGGCCAAGGTGTTCCGCGCTCACGACCGCACGCTCGAACGCACTGTCGCGGTGAAGGTGCTTCGCGGTGCCGCCGGCGACGCCGAAGTCATCGAACGGGCCCGGTCGGAGACGCGCCTTCTGGCCTCCCTCAATCACCATGCCCTGGTGACGCTGTTCGATGCCCGGATCGACGACGACGCCGGCGGCTATCTCGTCATCGAATACATCCCGGGCCTGACCCTCCGCGATTTGATCGCGCAGGGTCCGATCGACCCGACGGAGCTGGCGGGCGTGGCGGTCGACATCGCCGACGCCCTCCACTACGCGCACGACGCGGGCATCATCCACCGCGACATCAAGCCCGGAAACGTCCTCCTCACGCGCTCATCACGCCCCGGACGCACGTGGCGCGCCAAGCTCGCCGACTTCGGGATCGCTCATCTGCTCGACTCCGAGCGCCTCACCAACCCCGGTCTCGTCGTCGGCACCATGGCCTACCTCGCTCCGGAGCAGGCCCAGGGCGCCCCGCCCGCGCCTCCCGCCGATGTGTACTCGTTCGGCCTCCTGCTGCTCGAATCCCTGACCGGGAAGCGGGCGTTCGACGGCGCGGAGGGAATCGCCGCGCTCACCGCGCGCCTGACCTCGGCGCCGGAGATCCCCGCCGACCTCCCCGACGACTGGCGGACGCTCATCGAGCGCATGACCGCCACCGACCCGGGCGCGCGGCCGACGGCGCTCGAGGTCCTGATGACCGCGGAGGCGCTGCCCACGGATGCTGCGGCGTTCGCCCGCTCGGAGGACACCGTACCGATGCCCGGTGCGCGTCGGATCCCGGCCATCCCTGCGGTCCCGGCGGATGTCGCGGCCGGCGCCAACGAGACACGCTCGGAGACGGGCCGGACCGCCGTCATGCCCTCACCCACGCCCGCATCGCCCGGAGGCGCACCAGCGGCGAAGCGGGAACGTCGACGCCGCCGTCCGGCGATCGTCCCCATCGGCATCGCAGCGGGAGTCGTCGCGGCGATCCTCACGGTGGGGGGGATCTGGTGGGGCAACGCCGCCGGCACCCCCGTCCCCGCGAGCACGCCCGCTCCCGCCGTGGAGGTGCCGGCGGAAGAGACTGATCCGGAGGACACCGCGGTGGTGGAGGAGTCCCCTGCCCCGGCGGCTCCTGACGTGGTGGAGGAGCAGCCGGTCGTAGAGGAACAGCCCGTCGTGGAGGAACAGCCCGTCGTGGAGGAACAGCCCGTCGTCGAGGAGCAGCCCCAGAACGACAACCGTGGCCCGGGCAACAACTCCGGCAAAGGGAACGAGAAGAAGGAGGAGAAGGGCAACGGCAAGCCCTGATCCGAGAACGACGGATGCCGCGGACCCGAAGGTCCGCGGCATCCGTTCTGCTCTGCCGAGCCGTCGTTGATTATTTCGCGGCGACGACCTGGAGCGTGATCACGGCGGTGAGGTCTTCCGCGAGGCGAACGGTCGCCTCGTGCTCGCCCACCGACTTGATCGGGGAGGTGATGTGGATCTTGCGCTTGTCGAGCTCGCCGAGGCCGGCGGTCTTGACCGCGTCGGCGACGTCGGCGGTCTTGACCGAACCGAACAGACGACCCTCGGCGCCGGCCTTGACGGCCAGACGGACCTTGTTCGACTCGAGCGTGTTCTTCAGAGCCACGGCCTCTTCGCGGTCGTGGATCACGCGGGCGTCGCGAGCGGCGCGAATGGACGCGACCTGCTTCTCGCCACCGCGCGACCACGCCACTGCGAAGCCCTGGGGGATGAGGTAATTACGGGCGTACCCGTTCTTGACCTCGACAACGTCGCCGGCGCCACCGAGCCCGACGACCTCGTTGGTGAGGATGAGCTTTGCCATGTCGGTTCTCCTTAGCGGCCAGCGCCGGCGTAAGGCAGGAGCGCCATTTCGCGCGCGTTCTTGATCGCCTTGGCGATCAGACGCTGCTCCTGCACCGAGACACCGGTGATACGACGGGCGCGGATCTTCCCGCGCTCCGAGATGAACTTGCGAAGAGTGGCGACGTCCTTGTAGTCGATGACGCCGACGCGGATCGCCTTCGCGGGAGCGGCGTTCTTCGCGCCCTTCCGCGGCTTGCGGCGGTCGCCGGTTGCCTTTCCAGCCATGTGTGTTCCTTTACTTCAAGAGGGAGATCGGATGCCTCGACGCGACGCATCCGGTGATCTGTCGATCGTGCGATCGAGGGATCAGAAGGGGGTGTCGTCGCCGTAGGTGCCGGGAGCGCTCCACGCGTCAGCCCCGCCGGCGTTGCCGGAGTTGCTGTTGCCGCCGGCCGAACCGGGGGTCGACCACGGCTCGTCGGCGACCTGCGCCTGACGGGCCTGACCGCCGCCACCCGACGCACGCGTGACCTGGGCGGTCGCGTAACGCAGGCTGGGGCCGATCTCGTCGACCTCGAGCTCGATCGAGGTGCGGTTGTTGCCTTCGCGGTCCTGGTAGTTGCGCTGCTTCAGACGACCGGTCGCGATGACGCGGGAGCCCTTCGTCAGCGAACCGGCCACGTGCTCGGCGAACTCGCGCCACACGCTCGCGCGGAGGAACAGCGCGTCGCCGTCCTTCCACTCGTTGGCCTGACGGTCGAAGGTGCGCGGCGTCGACGCGATCGTGAAGTTCGCGACGGGCAGCCCGTTCTGCGTGTACCGCAGCTCGGGGTCAGCCGTGAGGTTTCCCACCACGGTGATGATCGTCTCGCCGGCCATCGGACTCAGGCCTTCGCAGCCTTGGCGGGTGCGGCAGCCTTACGGGCGGCCTTGGCCTCGGCGCGCTCCTTCTCAGCGGCGACCTGCGCGATGGCCTCCTCGGCCCGGAGGACCTTGGTGCGCATGATCTGCTCGTTGAGGTTCAGCTGACGGTCCAGCTCGGCGGTCGTCGCGCTGGTGGCGGTGAAGTTGACGACGGCGTAGATGCCCTCGTTCTTCTTCTGGATCTCGTACGCCAGGCGGCGACGACCCCAGATATCGATGTTCTCGATCGTGCCACCGTCGGTCGTGATGACCTTGAGGAACTTGTCGAGGGCCACGGGAACCTGGCGCTCGTCGATCTCGGGGTTCAGGATGAGCATGAGCTCGTACTGGTGCGAGTGCGTCACTAACCCACCTCCTTCGGACTAGAACGGCTGCCGGGCATTTCCCGACAGCAGGAGGGTGTGTTGCACGTCATCCGAGGACGCGCGCGAGTGCACGGTCATGCGGACAACCCTCCTATGGTAGCGGATATGCCTTCCCCGCGCGAAAGGATGCCGTCGTGACCGCGTCACCGTCCCCGACCGGGGTGTTCGATCCCCGCCCGCTGACCGACCCGGTCGACCGCGCCGCCGTGCGCGCGCACGCGGCGGCGCGGCGGGAGCGGGGCGCGTCGACGGGCGGATTCCGGATGCCGCAGATCGTCGGCGTGATCCTCGCCGTCGTGTTCGCCGGGTTCTTCGTGTGGATCGGCGCGACGATCCTCTCCGCGGTGCTGTCGGTCTTCTTCGGCATGGGAAGCGGCGCGCTGACCGACGTCCTGCTCGTCCTGGTGGGCGTGGGCATCCCGGTGCTTGCGATCGCTGCCTTCGTGGGCGCCGTGGTGGTGATCGTCTACCGCACGTACTTCGGATCGGCCGCCCGCGCGTACCGCCTCGACCGTTTCGCGCAGGCGAACGGGATGAGCTTCGTGGGGGAGGTGTCGGCGCCGCCGCTGCCGGGCATGATCTTCTCGCTCGGTCGTGCCCGCAGCGCCGACGACGTCCTGCGCGGCGAGCGCCCGCGATGGGTCGAGTTCGGCAACTACCGCTACACGACCGGATCGGGGAAGAACAGTCGCACCCACCGCTGGGGGTACGTGGCGGTGAAGCTCGACACTCCGCTGCCGCACATCGTCCTGGACGCCGTGGGCAATAACGGGCTGTTCGGCTCGAACCTCCCGCAGTCGTTCGAGAAGGAGCAGCGCCTGGGGCTCGAGGGCGACTTCGACCGCTACTTCTCGCTGTACTGCCCGACCGGGTACGAGCGGGATGCGCTGTACCTGTTCACGCCGGATGTCATGGCGCGCTTCATCGACAACGCCGCCGCCCTCGACGTCGAGATCGTCGACGACTGGCTGTTCCTCTACTCGCACCGCTCGTTCTCGACGCTCGATCCGGCGACGTGGGCGTGGCTCTTCTCGGCGGTCGGCGCGCTGCTGGACAAGCTCGACCAGTGGGCGCGGTGGCGCGACGACCGTCTGGCCGCGGAACGTGCGGCCGGCGCCGCCGGCGCTCCCGCGCACGACTCGCTGCCGTTCGCGACACCCCTGGAGGGGCTTCGCCCGCCGCCCGGCGTCGCCGCTCCCGGAAAGCGACTGCGACGCCGCTTCTCGTGGCTGTCGATCGTCGCCGTCGTCGGCCTCGTGCTCTTCTGGCTGCTCGAGGTGGTCTGGAACGCCTTGTAGCGCTCAACCCAGTCCCGCTCAGGCTTCGGGGATCGGCTGCTCGCGCACCCGCATCGCGCCGGCCCCTGAGGGCTCCTCGCCGATCTGCACGCGCTGCAGGGGGAGCGCCTCGGGGTGAGCGGTGCGGACCCACTCGGCGAGCTTCTCGCGCACGAGGCACCGCAGATCCCAGAGCTGGCCGGAGTCGCTGGCGCTCACGACGACGCGCACCTGCAGCATCCCGCCGACGGCATCCGTCACCTGCACGCTGTGCGACGCGCGGTCCCACAGCTCGGTCTCGGTGAGGATCCGCTCGAGCTCACCGCGCATCTGCTCGACCGGCACGCGCCAGTCCAGATCGAAGTAGACCGTGCCGAGGAGCGCCCGGCCGAGCTTCGTCCAGTTCTCGAAGGGATTGGTCGTGAAGTAGGTGCAGGGGAGCACGAGGGTCCGCTGATCCCACAGCTCCAGGACGACGTAGCTGAGGGTGATCTCGTTGATCCGACCGAACTCGCCCTCGACCACGACGACGTCGCCGACGCGGATCGCCTCGCTGAAGGCGAGCTGCACCCCGGCGAAGAGGTTGCTCAGCACCGACTGGGCGGCCAGGCCCGCGACGATCGACGCGATGCCGGCCGACGCCAGGACGCTCGCGCCGACCGCACGCACCGCGTCGAAGGTCATGAGGATCGCTCCGGCCGCGACGACCACGATCACCACGATCACAAGGCGTCGGACGATCTGCAGCTGCGTGCGGATCTTGCGGGCCGAGAACGTGTCGCTCTCGACGAGGCGGTAGCGCTGGCTGCCGCTGTCGATGAAGAAGAGGAACAGCTGAGCGAGCAGCCAGGCCCCCGAGATGATGATCAGGATGCCGAAGACGTGCGTCAGTCCGCCGCGGAGGTCGTCGTCCACCGGCAGCGCCGACATCGAGACCGCGAGCGCGAGGATCAGCAGGGTGATCCGGAACGGCCACCGCACGCGTTCACTGAGCCGGCTCGCCCAGCTCTTGCGCCGCCCGATCAGGTTCAGGGCGACGGCGACCACGACCATGACCGCGATCACGACGGCCAGGGCGGCGCCCGCGACGATGGCGAATCCGGTCCAGGTCTGCCAGTTCTGCTCGATCTCTTCGGTCACGCGTGTCCTTCCGGGGTGATGCGTCCACGGTAGAGCCCCGCCCCGGGGAGGGGGCAAGCGGACGGCGGCGATATCGCGCGACGCGAACAGACACGCCGTGAGGCGGCGTGCGAGGCGCGCGTCACGACGCCCGGCGCCACCCGTCGCCGTCGCGCTCGATCGCGCCCGCCGCTGCGAACGCCTCCAGCCAGCCCTCCATCGGCCACGTGCCCCAGCGCTCGGCGAAGATCCGGCCGTTGCGGAGGATGTCGTCGAGGTGGCGCCACGGCGGCGTCCCCGATGGATGCCACTGGTGGTACGCGTGCGCTCCGCCGACCCAGGTGAGGGCCACGCCGCGCTCCCGGGCGCGGAACGCGAAGTCGGTGTCTTCGGCGCCGTAGCCCTCGTAGGCCTCGTCGAATCCGCCGATCCGCTCCCATACCCGCGGGGTGACCGCGAAGGAGAGCGACCAGAAGAGCGCGTAGTCCGTCGGCGCGGCGTGGGCCAGGGCGCCGGGAGCCGGATCGGGCCGTGCGGGGTGCGGGCGGGTCAGGGCGGGGAGGTCGGCGAGCGCGTTCGGGCGCTGCACGCTGGCGAGGTAGGTCACCGGGCCCGCGAGGAGGTCGTCGGGGCGCCGGCGCGCGGCATCCGTGGAGAGAGGCAGGAGATCGGGTCCGGGCAGGCAGTCGACGTCGAGGAAGAGGAGCAGGTCTGCGCCGGCCTCGATCGCGCGGCGGGCGGCGGCGTTGCGCGCGGCGCCGACCCGCATCCCGTGGGCGCCGGGTGGGAGGTGGAGGACGGTGGCGTTCCCGACTTCGTGCGGCGCCGCGTCGTCGAGCCAGACCTCGATGCGGAGGAGGTCGATCCCGGCGGCGGACGTCTCGCTCTGCGCCTCGCGCAGGAAGCGCCGCTGCCGGTGCAGGTGCGCGAGGCGCGCGGACGAGGCCGTCGTGATGACGGCCACCCGCGTCGTCATGACGCCTCCTCGATGGCCCGGGCGGCACGCTGCGCGGCGCCGGTCACGCGCCACGACGTCCAGTCGGGCGCGCCGGAGACGCATGTCGCGGCCCGCTCGATCAGGTCGGCGAGATCGTCGGAGGAGACGGTGTCGGGTGCGGTGAGCGCGAGGCCGCGGGCGGCGATGACCCGCGCGGTGTGCCGCTGCTCATCGAAGGGCCGGTCCTGCGCGATGACGACCGCGGCGACGCCGGCGGCGGCGAGGTCGGCGATGCTGTTCTGCCCGGCGGCACTGACCACGACTGTGCTCCGCCGGAGCGCCGACCACACGTCGTCCACGCGATCACCGTCATCCCGAGCGCCCGCGAGGTCGGTGAGCCACCCCCGCGCGTGCAGGGCGGCGACCGTCGCCTCCAGCCGCGTGACGTCCACGGTCCGGCCGAGGAACAGGGCACGGTTCGCGCCGCGCGCGGGATCCTCGCTCCTCGCGCCGGAGACGCGACCGTCGAAGCGCGAGATGCCCCCGACGTAGGCGACGCGGTCACCGCGGTCGCGCAGCGCGGCGGCGTCGATGACGCCCTCCGCCCACGGGGCGACGATCCGGTCGGCGAGGTCGTAGGCGAGTCGGTGCGGCGCGTCGGTGCGGTCTCCGGGCTGGGCCATCACGACCGTCCGGACCCCGAGGAGGCGCACGAATGCGGTGACCTCGGCGCTGACGTCGACGACGAACGTCGACACGTCGTTCCCGGCGATCCACTGCGCGATCGTCGCGAGGCGCGCGCGGTGCCCGGGATGTCCGAGCGGCACCCAGTGCAGGGCACCCCGCGCCGTCGGATCGAGCTGCGCCGGATCGACCTCCCCGCCGTCGGGCGTGGGGATCGGGTCCGCGTCGCCGTCGAGCCGCACCCAGGTGATGTCGGTGGGAAGCCCCTCGGGGGCCGCGAGGCTGGAGAACACCGTGACGGGTTCGGTGAGGTACGGCTGCACTGCGCGCATGCGGGTCATGTGTCCGAACCCGTGATGGTGGACGTACCAGCCGATCATGCGCCGACCTGCGCGACGGCTTCGGCGGCGAGACCGCGATGAGGAGCATCGGATGCCGCGTGGAGGAGCACCCGCTCGACCTCGCGCTGTCGGTGCGCGAGCGAGTAACGCGCCTCGGCGGCGCGGCGGACCGCGCGCCGGGTCGCGATGTCGGCGCCCGCCGCCGCGAGCGCAGACGCGGCCCGCGAGAGGGCGACGACGTCGCCGGCCGGGACGACTGCGGTCCCGGGCATCCGGGACAGGACTTCGCGGATGCCGCCGGAGTCGAACGCCGCGACCGGCGTGCCGGTGGCGAGGGCTTCGGCGAGGACGAGGCCGAACGGCTCCGACCACACCGGGGTCACCAGCGCGACCGCCGCCGCGCCCACGAGCGCGTTCAGTTCGGGCTGGCGCAGAGCGCCCGCGTAGCGCGCGTCCGGCCCGAGGAGGGGGCGCACCTCACGCGCGAAGTACCCCTCGTCGCCGATGCGTCCGGCCAGGACGATACGGGCACCTGCGGCGCACGCCGCTCGGATGGCGAGGTGGGGTGCCTTCTCGGGGACGATGCGTCCGGACCACACCCAGTCCGAGCCGCCCGCACCTGCCGTCCAGTGGTCGGTGTCGACGCCGTTGGGGATCACGATGGCATCGATACCCTCGGCCGACCACGCCTGCGCGGTGTACTGGCTGACGGCGAGGAATCGGTGGGGTGCGCCGCTGAGGGCGGCGGCGGCGACGACCATGTCGGGCAGCGGCGGGGTGTGCAGCGTCGTGACGACCGGGATGCCGAGCGTGCGACTCCACCGCACCGGCGCGCCGTGCAGGCTGTGGTTGTCGACGACGTCGATGCCTCCGTCGCGGGCGATGTGGTCGGCGACGCGGGCGAACGCCGCCGCCATCGCCCGCCGGTGTCCTTCGGGGTACTCGCTGTCGGAGGCGTCGGCCGCGCGCGTCCAGCGTGGGCTCGGCAGGTGAAGCGAGGGGTTCGGGCCGAGCAGGTCGGACCCCGCGGCCGCGCACAGCACGACCTCGTGGCCGCGGCTGCGAAGCCACCGCGCGCGATTCCAGACGACGGCCTCGAGCCCTCCGGCGTGCGGCTGGCGCAGCGCGTGTCGTTCCGGAGCGACGAGCAGGACGCGAAGGGGGATCCGCGCGACGCTCACGCGCTCCACCGCTCGGCTCGCGCGACGCGCTGGAGGGCGTCGCGATAGAGCGCGGTGTGCGCGTCGCGGACGGTCTCCCGCTCGGCGAGGCGGTCGTGACGACGACGTTGCACGTCGTCGCGCCGGTTCGTCGACCGGCGGCGACGGGCCTCGTCGACCGCCGCCACAAGGGTCTCCGGGCGGTCGAGGTCGATCGCGAGGAAGTCGGACGGATGCTGTGCCCCGACGCTCCCGACGGGCGTGCCGGCGACGGGCGTCGCCAGATCCCAGCAGAGCTCGACCCAGCCGGAGTGGGTGCCGTGACGGTAGGGAAGCACGAACAGGTCGAGTTGCGCGATCCATCGCTCGACGGCGGCGTCGGACAGCCGGCCGACGCGTTCGATGCGGACCCGATCGCCGGCCGTCGCGATGACCCGCTCCGCGAGCGCCGTGTCGCGGACCCGGTCGTTCATGAGGACGACGACGTCGACCTCGGCGCCGACGAGATCGGCGACGACGGCGAGGGCCCGCACCGCCCCGAGGGCGTCGATGTTGGGACGGAGGTCGCGCACGTGCACGCCGACGCGGACGGGGGACGCGGCATCCGTGACGGGCGAGTCGGTCGCGTGCGTGCCTGTCGGCGCGTCCGGTTCTCCGGTCAGCACGGTCGGGTGGGGGAGGACGGTGCACTCGCGGTTCCAGCGTCGGCGGACCTCGTCGGCCGCGGCATCCGTCAGCGTGATGAGGTGATCGGCGGCCGGGACGAGCGTGTGGAGGATCGCGCGGTACGGCGCCTGGTCGGTGAGCTGGGGGTTGTCGAGGTCGTGCACGGTGTAGACCACCGGGCGCCCGGCCCGGCGCGCGGCGGCGAGGCCGGCGGCGATCTCGTCGCTGTCGAACGACTCGAGCCCGAAGTGGAGATGCAGGATGTCGAACTCGGTCGCGTTGGCGTCGATCCACGCGGGGGTCACCGTCTGCGGCGGCCACCACTGCCCGGCGGGTGCTCCGGGTACGGGCGGATCGGGCAGCAGGTCGACCGTGGCCGGGTCGACCGCGGCCCGGACGTAGGGGTGCTGCGACGGCACGGAGGCCACCCGGATCCGAGAGGGACTGCGGAGTGTGATGTCTGTTCCTTCCTGCGCGCCGGACCCGCGCGCCGCCCACCTCTAGCGCACGGTCGGACAGACCGCAATCCGCAAGGGGAAAAGGGGGACGCCGGAACCGGCGAGGTAGGTTTCACATCATGAGCGGCGCCACGGATATCCCCTACGGGATTGCGGAGATCGACTCCGCGATGCTAGGGCGGAGAAGGCATTACGGCGCCTTCTTCGGGCTCGATCCGCTCCCCGCGCGCTTCGGTGTCGTGGTCGGCAACTGCCAGGCCGAGTCGCTGCGCATCGTGCTCGATGCGCCCGGGCGACCCCTCGTGCGCGTGCCGCCGGTGCACGAGATGTCGGCGGCCGAGGCGGACCGCCTGCACGAGGTCGTCTCTCACGCCGCGTACGTCGTCAGCCAGCCGATCCGCCACGATTACCGGGATCTGCCGCTCGGCACCGCGCAGCTTGCGGGGTCGCTCGCCGCGGGCGCGCGACTGGTCACGGTCCCGTCCGTGCGCTTCACCGGACTGCACCCGTTCCAGGCGGCGATCCGCGTACCCGGAGTGGAGGGCGACCCGCCGCTCGTGGCGTACCACGACGTGCGTCTGCTCGCGGAGGTGGCGGGCTCACCGATGGGGCCGATGCTTCCGCCCGACGGCGTTCGGGCCGTCGCCGACGACGCCCTCGCCGAGCTCCGACGCCGCGAGGCCGATATCGACGTCCCCGTGTCGGACCTGTTCTCGCCGCTCACCGCCGACCACATGCGCACGGTCAATCACCCCGGGAACGCCGTGTGGCTTCCGCTGGCCGCGCGCGTGATCGATGCCCTCGGCCTCGAGGGGGAACCAGCGGATCCCAGTCGCCCGCTCCTCGCGTCGGTGCGGGCGCCGCTCGAGTCCTGGATCGTGGAGGCGTGGGACCTGCTCGACGCCCCGCGCGATCACTGGCTCGTCGACGGGGCGCCGGTGACGACGGATGCCGTGCGCGAGGCGCATCGGGCCTGGTACGCCGCGCACCCCGGCTTCGTCGACGCCGCGATGGCGCGGCTCGCGCCACTCGTACGCCGCTGGAGGACCGCGTGACCGCGCGGGCTGCGCGGGGCGGGGCTGCCCCGGTGATCGTCACCGATCCCGGTCCGCACGGCGTCGCGGTGCACGGGCGGGCGTTCGCGCACGCGGTGACAGCCCTCGATCCCGGCGTGACGGTGTGTGCCCGGGGCGACCTTGCCCGTATCCCGCCGGGCGTTCCTCTCCACGCGCAGTTCACCGATCGGCTCTGGGCGGGGAGCCTGGAGGAGGCGCTCACCGCGTTCGAGGCGGTCGCCGATCGGCATCCGATCTCCGTGACCCTGCACGATGTGCCGCAGGAGTCCGACGGCGAGCGCAACCTGCCGCGGCGCCGCGCGGTGTACGCGGCGGTCGCCGCGCGCGCCCGGGGGGTCGCCGTCAACAGCGCACACGAACGCGCGCTCCTCGCCGAGCACGGCGTGTGGGATGGGGCCGTCGCGGTCATCCCGCTTCCCGTGGGCGCGCCGGCCTCCGGGGAACGCCCGGGTGCGGACGGATCCGTCGGGGTGCTCGGCTACTTCTATCCCGGCAAGGGGCACGATGAGGCGGCCGAGGCGGCGGCCGAGGCCGGGGTGACGCGACTGACGGTCCTCGGGCGCGCGTCCGACGGGCACGCCGACGATCTCGCGGCGTTCGTCGCGCGTGCCGCGGCGTCGGGCGTCGAGGTCGAGGTCACCGGGTGGCTCGACGACGAGGCGATGGCGGCGCGCTGCCGCGCGGTGTCTGTCCCGGTGATCGCGCATCGGCACGTGTCCGCGTCCGGCTCGCTGTCGTCGTGGATCGCGTGGGGACGCCGCCCGGTCGCCGTCGAGAACCGGTACATCACCGAGATGGCGGCGCTCCGGCCGGGGACCATCGCGGTGACGGCGGCCGATCGCCTGGCCGACGGCATCCGCTCGGCGATCGATCAACCGGAGACCACGTGGCACGGGGTCGCGCCGCTGCCGATGGACGCGCGCGACGTCGCCGCTGCGTACCGGGCGTGGTGGGGAGAGCTGACGTGACCGGTGGCGGCCCGGTGGCGTCGGGGATCGTGCCCGGCAACCGATGGGATCTCGTGGGCGACGCGCGCCCGGCCACGCCACCTCGGGTGTCGGTGATCGTCGCCCACTACGACCAGCCCGACGAGCTCGCGCGGACGCTCGCGGCGCTCGCCGCGCAGGACCACCCCGCCGATCGGCTCGAGATCATCGTCGCCGACGACGGGTCGCCGCACCCGGTCAGCGTTCCCGCCAGGGTGCGGGTCGTCCGGCAGGAGGATCGCGGGTTCCGCCTCGCAGCGGTGCGGAACCTCGGCGTCCGCGCGAGCACCGGCGACATCCTGTGCTTCCTCGACGCCGACACCGCGCCCGAGCCGGGGTACATCTCCGCGCTGACCCGGCTTCCCGCTCTGCTTCCGGATGCCGTCACAGTGGGCCGACGGCGCCACGCCGACCTGGCGGGGGTGCCGGTACAGACGCCGGTCGCGGAGGCCGTCCGCGGGCGCGAGCTCGCCGAACCCGCGTGGCTCGCCGATGCCTACGCGCGGTCGCGGAATCTGCTCGACGCCGACGACCGCTCGTATCGGTATGTCATCGGCGCGGTGATCGCGTGTTCCCGGCGGCTCTTCGACGACGTGGGTGGCTTCGACGAATCCTTCACCGCGTACGGCGGCGAGGACTGGGAGTGGGCGCACCGGGCGTGGCAGGCGGGCGCGATGCTGGCGCACGTTCCGGATGCCATCGCCTGGCACGACGGACCCGAATGGGCAGGGCGCGAGGGGTCGGACCGCGAGCGCGCCAATGCGCAGACGCTGCGGCTCGCGGCATCCGTTCCGGTGTCGGGCTCGGCGGGGTTCGGGGTGCGGCGGAGCGTGCCGGATCTCGCCGTGCACCTCACCGGCGAGCACAGCGACGCGTCCCTGTTCGTGTGCGTCGATTCGATCCTCGCGACGTTCCCGCACGCGGTCGTCGTGCTCGACGCGGAGCCGGCGGTCGAGGCGCTGCGGTCGGATGCGCGGGTGCGGGTGCGGGACGGGGGCGAGTCGGGGGGCGGCGCCGTGGATGCGCGGGTGACGTGGACGCTTGACCGGCCGATGCTCGTCGACGATGCGGCGGGTCTCGCGGAGTGCCTCGCGGCGCTCGGAAGCGGAGAGGTCGGGACCATCGAGGTGGAGTCGAGCGGCGGGGTTCTGCGCTCCCGTCGCGCAGAACGTCGCGCGGCGCGATTGTGCACCGAGGTCGGATTCACCTCGGTGCGGCGACGGGTTCCCGGCATCCATCCGCTGCGGCCGGATCCGCACGTCGAGGCCTACGTCGGCGGATGGGGTTCGCTCGACGCGTTCGTCTGAGCGACCTGCGGCGCGGTCGATGCGGGCGTCTCGATCGTCGTCTTTTTGTACGAGAATTCCCTCTGCTGCTCTGGTCAATGTCGTAGCTCTGTTCTATACTGAGGGAACGGAACGCGATCGAGACGAGAAGCCATGAACGACCCCCTCGAGCCGGATGAGGCTCACCGTCGGAAGACGCGGGCGTTCCGGCAGCGCGTGGAGGCGTCCTTCGCGGCGGAGGCGAGGATCCTCGCCGAGCGGGCGGAGATCTACGCCGAGGCGTTCGCGTACACGCAGGAGCAGACCGCGAAGATCCCCTCGGCCACCTCGAGGGAGCGCGACATGCCTCTCCGGGCGATGGCCGCGGAGCTCGGTCCGGCAGTGCACGTCGACGACCGCACGATGCAGACGCATCTGTTCGAGGGGCACCGGCTCCACACGGAGTTCACCGCGACGTGGGAAGCATGGCGGGACGGGAAGATCCAGAAGGCGCACACCCGGGTGATCGTCGAGTTCGGCGCGGAGCTGCACGATCCCGCGGCCCGAGCGGCCTACGAGAACGACGTGCTGGCCTACGCGGTGAAGACGACCGTCGGGCGGGTGAAGCCCTACGCGCAGCAGGTCGCGGACAAGCTCAACCCCGCCACCGTTCAGGAACGGCATGACGTCGCGGTGTGCAAGCGCCGGGTGTGGGTGGAAGACCTGCGCGACGGAATGTCGATGCTCGGTGTGATCGGGCCGTCGTCGGAGATCCACGGGATCTACGACCGCACCACCCAGCAGGGTCGGGAAATCAAGGCGACCGACCTGCGGGCACGGCGGGAGGCGGCCGGGCAGCCGGTCCGGGACGAGGGCGAGCCTGTGTGGTTCGACGAGCGCGGCCTGGATGAGATCCGCGCCGACGTGCTCATGGACATGCTCCTCACCGCCACCCCGACCATCGACCCCACCGGCGGAGGGCTCGGGGCGATCCGCGCCACTGTGCAGGTCAGCATCCCGGCCACAACCCTCGCGGGCACGACGTCGGGTGGGGCGGAGCTGAACGGCAAATGCGCCATCGACCCGACGACGGTGCGAATCCTCACCGGCAACGCTCCCGGCTTCGACCGGGTGTTCCTGCACCCCGTCACCGCCGAAGTCCTCACCACCGATCGGTACACCCCGACCGCGGGCATCCGAAGGTTCCTACAGGCCCGGTATGTGCGGTGCGCGTTCCCCGGCTGCCGGCGACCGGCGATGCGATCCGAGATCGACCATCACCAGGAGTACAGCAAGGGCGGCAAAACCAAGGGCGACAACCTCGGCCCGTGCTGCACCCGCCACCACGTGACCAGGCATGCCGCGGGATGGACCGTCGAACAACTCCCCGGCGGAAGACTGCGATTCACCGCCCCTTCAGGGGCGGTCTACATCGAAGACCCACCACCTCGAGTGATGTTCCTCCCCGACCCCGAACCCGAGCCGGAACCGGAACTCGCGAACGCT
The DNA here is from genome assembly GCF_031625015.1 of Microbacterium aurantiacum. Taxonomy (NCBI): domain Bacteria; kingdom Bacillati; phylum Actinomycetota; class Actinomycetes; order Micrococcales; family Microbacteriaceae; genus Microbacterium; species Microbacterium aurantiacum. The sequence continues at coordinate 911,187 of NZ_JAHWXH010000001.1, read as the reverse complement.
CCCTTCTGATCTCGACGTCCGACGCGCCAGCTGCGTCAAGATGGCCCGCGAGGCGTGCAAGGCTGGGGCGCATGAACCGCGCTCAGAAGATCACGGTCACGGTATCGGCCGTCGTCGCAGTGGCCCTTGGTGCCGTCGCGCTTCCCGTGATCGCGCAGATCGGCCAGACGGTGTCGTCGACGGCCGCCGGCGTAGACAAGATGTTCTCCCCAGCCGCTCCGGGGGTCGCCGGGGCCGATGTCGCGACGGCGGAGGTCGTCAGCTCTTCCACCGACGTCGAGCGCAACGAGGACGACTGGTTGAACCGGCCGAAGTCGCACCTCAGCTGCGAGCGGTACACCGACCACGGCGAAAGTGTCTTCGCCAGCGGGGAGATCCTCGAGACCGTCGGCAACCAGGTCCTCACCTACCGCGTCGTGGAGGGCGACACTCTCATCGGCATCATGGAGCGGTTCTGCACTCCGTCGACGGCACACATGTCGGCAGTCGTCAACGGCGAAACGTACTCAGCGGCCGCGCACTTCCACCCCGGCGTCGTACTGTCCCTCCGTAACTACTGATGCCGACCCACACGTCGCACCTCCAGTGACCTAGCGGGATTCGGTCTGACTCTCCGTCCGGGGCGCCAGACCGAAGTGGATGAGCTCCGGGTCGGTCAGCATGCGCGAACGGATGAGGAACCGCATGCCGGTCGGACCCTCGACGCTGAAACCGGCACCGCGGCCGGGAACGACGTCGATGGTGAGGTGCGTGTACTTCCAGTACTCGAACTGCGACTCCGACATGTAGACCTCGATCGGATCGTCGAGACCGGCATCGATGGTCCCGAGGAGGACGTCGCTCGGACCGGTCAGGAACATCCCGACCGGGTAGCACATCGGGGCGCTGCCGTCACAGCATCCGCCCGACTGATGGAACATCAGCTTCCCGTGCTGAGCGGTGAGGGTGCGCAGCAGGGCCGCCGCCGCGTCGGTGACGGCGACCCTGCTCGGAGTGGGCTCAGTGCTCAAAAGAAGCCCATCGCGCCTTCGGCGTACGACACCAGCAGGTTCTTCGTCTGCTGGTAGTGATCGAGCATCTTCAGGTGATTCTCGCGCCCGATGCCGGACTGCTTGTAGCCACCGAACGCCGCGTGCGCCGGGTACTGGTGATAGGTGTTCGTCCACACGCGACCGGCCTCGATCGCGCGACCCGCACGGTAGGCGATGTCACCCGAGCGGCTCCACACACCGGCACCGAGACCGTAGAGGGTGTCGTTGGCGATGTGGATCGCGTCGTCGAAGTCATCGAACGACGTGACAGAGACGACCGGACCGAAGATCTCCTCCTGGAAGATCCGCATGTCGTTCGTGCCCTCGAACACCGTCGGAGCGATGTAGTACCCCTCACTGAGGTCGCCGCCGAGGTCGACGCGCTCCCCACCGGCGAGCAGCTTGGCACCGCCCTCCTTACCGATCTCGATGTACGACAGGATCTTCTCGAGCTGGTCGTTCGACGCCTGCGCACCGATCATCGTGGCCGGGTCCAGCGGGTTTCCCTGCACGATCTTCGACACCCGGTCGAGGCCGTCACCGAGGAATCGGTCATACATCGACCGCTGAATGAGCGCACGCGAGGGACACGTGCACACCTCACCCTGGTTCAGCGCGAAGAACGTGAAACCCTCGAGCGCCTTGTCGTAGTAGGCGTCGTTCTCGCGCGCGACGTCGTCGAAGAAGACGTTGGCGCTCTTGCCCCCGAGTTCGAGCGTCACCGGGATGAGGTTCTGCGAGGCGTACTGCATGATGAGGCGCCCGGTGGTGGTCTCACCGGTGAAGGCGACCTTCCGGATGCGCTTGTGCTGCGCGAGCGGCGCCCCCGCCTCGATACCGAAGCCGTTGACGATGTTCACCACACCCGCCGGCAGCAGGTCGCCGATGATCTCGAACAGGAACAGCAGGGATGCCGGGGTCTGCTCCGCCGGCTTGATGACGACGCAGTTGCCCGCGGCGAGCGCCGGAGCGAGCTTCCACGTCGCCATGAGGATCGGGAAGTTCCAGGGGATGATCTGCCCGACCACACCGAGCGGCTCGTGGAAGTGGTACGCGACGGTGTCTTCGTCGAGCTGGCTGAGCGACCCCTCCTGCGCCCGCAGAACGCCGGCGAAGTAACGGAAGTGGTCGACGGCGAGCGGGATGTCGGCGGCGAGCGTCTCGCGGACGGGCTTGCCGTTCTCCCACGTCTCGGCCACGGCGATCTTCTCGAGGTTCTCCTCGATGCGATCGGCGATCTTGTTGAGGATCACCGCGCGCTCGGCGGGCGTCGTGCGCTTCCACGACTCGAACGCCTTCCAGGCGACATCCACGGCACGGTCGATGTCTTCCACGGTTCCGCGGCCGACCTCGCAGAACGGCTTCCCCGTGACGGGGGAGATGTTCTCGAAGTACTGGCCTTTCACCGGCTCGACGAACTCGCCGCCGATGTAGTGGCCGTAGCGGGAACGGTACTCGGCGACCGATCCGCGCTGTCCGGGGGCGGCGTAGACGCTCGAGACGCCTTCTTCGACGATGGTCATGCTCTCTCCTCGTGTCCTCTTCGACAGGGGGCGCGACGGGCGATGTCGCGCGGTGCGTCGACGCTACGTCGCGGAACGTTGCATCCCGTTGCAACGGTGAGCCGGGCTCATCACCCGTGCGCGGCGAGCCGCTCCAGGCGCGCCACGAGCGGAGCGCGCTTCGGGGAGCGGGCCGGGAGCATCCGCAGACACAGCTCCAACAGCTCCGCGTCGTCGTGCCCGAGGTCGGTGTCGGCGAAGGCGAGGAGGACGTCGACGCTCGCCTCCGTCATCAGCGCGTCGCGAAGCGAGGTGCGCACGGTCTCGCGCACCTCGGCGACCCCCGGCGCGACCGAGTCGGGGAGGACGTCGCCGTGGAAGGCGGCGAGCGCCACCCGATGCGCGCCGCGGTGCAGGAGCGACAGCACCTGGTGGGCGTCGGTCTCGAGCTCCACCGTCAGCCGGTAGGGCCGCGACGCCGGCACGAGGGCGGGCACCGTGCGTTCGAGCGCGCGGCGGAGCCGCACCATCTCGGCGCGGAGGGTGACGGCGGAGGAGCCGGCATCCTCTCCGTAGACGAGGTCGCCGAGGCGCTCCGCCGACAGGCCCTGGCGGTGGGTGGCGAGGACGAGAAGCAGCTCGGCGTGCCGCGGCGACAGCTCGGTCACCGTCTCCGTCCCCTCCCGGGCCACCTCCAGGAGCGCACGGTCGCGACCGAGCACGCGCAGAGTGAACCGGTCGGCCTCGGTCGTCCGCGCGGACGGGCGGGACGAGGGTGGCCGCGACGACGGGCGCGACGCGCGGGCGGCGTCCTGTGCTCGAGCCCGCAACCGGGCGACGAGGAGCTCGCCCTCCACGGCGCGCACCGTGGCGTCCACGAGGAGCTGGGCCTGAGGCGTCACGGCCTCGGCCTCCCCGGTCACATCGATCACCCCCAGGATGCGGCGCGTCTCGGGATCGTGGACGGGCGCCGCCGTGCACGACCAGGGCTGCACGAGCCGGTTGTAGTGCTCGGCGCCGCGGATCTGGACCGACCGGTCGAGGCGGAGCGCCGTGCCGGGTGCGGCCGTGCCGACGGCATCCTCCGACCAGTTCGCCCCCTCCACGAACCCCATGTCCCCCGTGAGGGAACGCACGCGCCGATCGCCCTCCACCCAGAGCAGGCGCCCGGCGGCGTCGCCCACGGCGACGGCCACTCCCGAATCCTCCGGCGTCCCGGGGAGGAGGAGGGCGCGGACCATGTCGATGACGGACGCCAGCGGATGCGCGCGGCGATACTGCTCGAGTTCCTCTGCGGACAGGTCGAGCGGCGGCAGGTCCTCCGCGCCGACGAAACTCTGCAGCGATCGTCGCCACGACTCCCGCACGAGCGGACGGATGTCGGCGAGTCGATGATCCTCCGGATTGCCGGCGACGAGCTCGTCGTGGGCGCGCTCGATCAGCAGGCGCGAGGTGGCGGGTGCGACCTCGAACCGCGCGGACCACGGCGACGTCATGCGGCTCCGATCATCGGCGAAGGAGCGGTGGCGTCGAGTCTAGGTCGGACCGCCCTCGGAGGACAGGGCGCGGGCCATCATGGAGCCATGGCATCCACACGGTCCGTCGCCCAGACCCTCGTCCGCCGCCTGACGCGGTGGGGCGCGGCATCCGTCCTCATCGGCGGTGTCCTCGCGATCGCTCCCCGCTCACGCGCGTTCGGGCTGCAGACGCTGATGTGGGGCGCGATCGACCTCGGCATCGCCGTGTTCACGGGGAAGCGGACGTCGTTGCCGAAGAAGTCCGCCCTCCGCCGCATCCTGCTCGTGAACACCGCGCTCGATGTCGGCTACGTCGCCACCGGGGCCCATCTCGCGGTGCGCACACCCGCGTTCGGCGGCCGGCTCACCGCCGCCGACGCGCGCGGTCACGGGTTGGCGGTCATCATCCAGGGCGCCGCGCTGTTCGTGTTCGATCTCGCCGCGGCCCGCCGCCTCTCGCGCTGACGCGAGGGTAGCGAAGGCCCCCACGGGACGGAAGACCCTGTCGCCGGACGCCGTGACACCTCACTCTGGAAGAGTCCACGAGAGGAGAACGTCATGAAGGCAGTCCAGTATCGCGAGGTCGGCAAGGGTCCGGAGGTCGTGGAGGTCGACGCCCCCGAGCCCGGTCCGGGGCAGATCCGGCTGAAGGTGACCGCTGCGGGGCTCTGCCACTCCGACTGGTTCGTCATGGACCTTCCCGCCGAGCAGTACTCCTACGGACTCCCCCTCACGCTCGGACACGAGGGCGTCGGCGTGGTCGACAAGCTCGGTGCGGGGGTCGAGGGGATCGAGGTCGGCGGATCGTACGCCGTCTACGGTCCCTGGGGGTGCGGCCTGTGCCACGCCTGCGCGACGGGCCGGGAGAACTACTGCCCGAACGCCGCCGAGCTCGGCATCGCCCCTCCCGGGCTCGGGGCCCCCGGCGCGATGGCCGAGTACATGATCGTCGACGACAAGCGGCACCTCATTCCGCTCGGCGACCTCGACCCGGTGCAGACGGTGTCTCTGACGGATGCCGGGCTCACGCCGTACCACGCGGTCAAGAACGCCCTCCCGAAGCTCCGCCCGGGATCGACGGTGCTGGTCATCGGGGTCGGCGGTCTCGGTCACGTCGGCATCCAGATCATCCGCGCCCTCAGCCAGGCCCGCGTCATCGCGGCCGATCTCGGTGAGGACAAGCTCGCCCTCGCCCGCGAGGTCGGCGCCCACGAGACGCTCATCTCGGGCGCCGACACCGCCGACCGCGTGCGGGAGATGACCGGTGGTCGCGGTGTCGACGCCGTCTTCGACTTCGTCGGCGCGGGTCCCACGCTGGAGACGGCACGCGCCGCCGTCGCGGTCGACGGGCACATCGAGATCGTCGGGATCGGCGGCGGCACCCTGACCGCCGGGTTCTTCGCGACGCCCTTCGGAGCGACCGTCCGCGCACCCTATTGGGGTTCGCGGTCGGAGCTGATGGAGGTGCTCGACCTCGCCCGGGCCGGCGCGATCTCGGTCCACGTCGAGACCTTCGGCATCGACGACGCCGTCACCGCTTACGGAAAGCTCCACGACGGCACCGTCCGCGGACGCGCGGTCATCGTGCCCTGAGGCAGTCCCACGCGCGAAGCGCCCGGTCCGACAGAACACCTCTGCCGGACCGGGCGCTTTCGCGTGCGCTTCTACTCCGTGCGGGCCCGCATCCGTGCCCGGGCGACGAAGGTCGCCGCGGTTCCGAGGAGCCCGAGGATCAGCGCGCCGATCACGAAGGGCGCGGGGCTCGATCCACCGGTGACCGCCAGGTCACCCGGATCGGATCCGGATGCCGGAGCCGGCGTGGCCGACGAGGTCGGCGTCGGCTCGGCCGTGGGCGTCGGGTCCGGCGTCGGCTCGGCCGTCGGGTCCGGAGTCGGCTCCGGGTCCGGCGTCGGCTCGACCGGGAGCTCGATGCGGATGTCGTCCCAGCCGATCAGGCGGCTCTCCGTGCCGAGCACGGCGAGCTTGTGATCGCCGAGCGGCATGTCCTCGGGGATCGTCACCTCGATCGTTCCCGTCACCTCGAACTCGCCGAGGTCGATCGGATCCGAGAAGAGCAGCACCGAGACGGTCGGGTCGCTCCCGGGGATCGTGACGGTGATCGTCTCGCCCGGGGCGGCCGTGTCGGGGACGCTCACACCACCGCGATTCTCATCGACGAGGTCCTCCTCGATGACCGGTCCGGGCGGGGTGACCGCCGTACCTTCGCCCGCGGCCCAGAAGATGGCCCGCGCCACATCGCTGAACGCCCCCACCGGGTGGTTGCGGTACGACGGCGAGGTGCCGAAGACGAACGCGCGGGTGCCCGTGGGGCCGACCGCCGAGAACGCCGAGGGCTGGCCCGCGGCGTCCGCCTGGGTGCGTCCGGCCTGCGAGCCCGCCCAGTGCCCGGAGACAAACAGGTCCGCCGCGGCGTAGGACTGCTCGACCGTGGCGTTCTCGCCGAGTCCGGTGAACCACACGAACGACGAGCCGAACGCGGTGTCCTGGGGGTAGTCCCCGAGGATGCCGTCGGCCGGCGTGTCGACCCGTGCGATGCCGTTGGACCCGCTCGTTCCGGTCACCGACGTGGCGGTGGTGACGCCGAAAGTACTCGCGAACGCGGCACCCGGGGCACCGCGACCGACCACGGGCTTGCCCGCGGCGATGTACGCGGCGACGGCGTCGCGGCCGGCCTGCTGATTCTGGTTGAAGGTCAGGTTGGCACCCACGAACAACAGGTCGATCGAAGACAGGTCGACCGTGCCGGCGGTGATCGTCGCACTCGTCACCGGCACGAGGTCGGTGAATCCGAGCTTGGTGAGCATGTCGCGATCGTCCGAGACGTTGACGTAGCCGATGCGCGGGAGGCGCAGCGCCGTGCTCTCGCCGTCGCGGATGGCGCGCCCATCGACGGCGACGAAGTCCACGCCGTAGATGTCAGCGACCGCGGCGGCAGCCGCCGCCCCCGCCTCGTCACGACGCAGGATGACCGTGCCGTCGGGGATCTGCGACAGCGCGATGCCCTCCCCGAGGAGCTCGACGATCGCCTGGTGGTCGGCAACGCCGCGCGGCTCGAAGGCCAGGTAGGTGCCGGCATCCGGAATCGATCCCGTCAAGGGCGCCTCGGTCACCGGCTCGACCGAGACCGCGGGGGCTGCATCCGTCGTCGTGCCGATCGCGTCGACATCGGCGCCCCACAGCAGCGACAGGCTCCATGCGGAGATGTCGTACATGTCGGGGACGCGCTCGGAGATGTCTGATCCGTCGGCGAGCAGCACGTTCGCAAGACCTCGGAGCGGCTGGTGCATGTCGACGTAGAACGAGCCGGGCTCGTAGGTCACGCCGTCCACGGTGAAGGGCGCGGTCGTCCGCGACACCTCGATGTTGTTGACCAGCAGCATCTGGGCGAGGGTCTGCGCGTCCGACTCCGAGCGCTGGTCATCCCCGGCCGGGATGACGTAGGCGCGCGGGTAGTCGGCGTTGTAGATGTCGGTCTCGTCCCAGATGTCGACCCACTCGGTCGGCACGCCCTCGGGGAGCTGCTCGGCGGTGATGTCGGCGGGGATGACGACGCTCGGCTCACCCGCGAGCCCGCGGCGGAAGATCTCGATCTGATTGTCGAGGAGCGCGGCGCCGTTGTCGGCGACGTAGTCCACGACCGTCTCGACGACGATCTCGGCGACCTCGATGTTCACCGCGGCGCGCTCGGCGTTCCGGGGGTCCGACGCGGGGTTCAGGCGCCCGAGCGGCAGCTCGACCGTGTTGGTGATCGCGCCCTGGTACGCCACGTACTGCGGGGCGAAGATCGGGGGCCAGTCGTCCCAGCCCGAGCGGATGTCGCGGTAGGGGATCTTGATCTTCCCGGTGTTGGTGGTCGTCGCCGACCCGTTCTCGGCGAGGTAGGTGTTGCCGGGGATGTTCGCCTCGACGACGGCCTTCTCGATCTCGAGCGCCGTGGAGTACGCGTGCGGGAGGAACAGGTCGTACTCGTAGTTCTCGCCGTGCGGCGGACCGCAGGGCTCGACCTGAAGCACATTGGTGTAGCCGTGGATGTCGATGAAGTACGTCGGCTGGATGACGCTCGCGAGATCACGGGTCAGCGACGCCTCGGCCGTGGCGCCGGTGATGAAGTCGCGATTGGGGTCGTAGCCGTTGACCGTCCCCCGCTGGCCGAGCGCGCGGCCGTCGGGGTTGTTCGTCACGGTGAAGTACAGCCGGTTGTTCGAGATGAAGTCGAGCACCGCCGGGTCATCGCTGGTGGCGAGCTTCTCGATGTAGTTCAGGGTGGCGTCGGTGCCCTCCCACTCGTTGCCATGGATGTTGCTGTTGAACCAGACGGGGATCTTGTAGCCGTCCTTCAGCGCGGTGTCCGCGGCCGCGGCCGCAGGGTCGTACTTGACCTTCGTGCGCCAGGCATCCTGCTGGGCGGTCTGCTCGGGCGTCTCCGGGCTCGTCACCGTGACGAGGTAGATGTCGCGGCCCTGCTGGGACGTCCCCACGACCTGGGTCGACACCCGGTTCGACTCCGCCATGACGCGCGTGAGGAACGGCGCGATCTCGTCGTAGGGGATCACGCCGCGCAGGATCGAGGCATCCGTCTCCAGATCCGGGAAGACCTGCAGCGCCGGCTGCACCGGGTACTGCGTGGGCATGTCGATCAGCGGCGATGCGGGTCGGACGAGGGGGATCGCCGGCGATTCGACGGCGGCGAAGGCGGGGGTGGCGACGACGGCGGCGGTGGCGAGGACCGCGGCGCACCCCACCCCGGCGATGAGGCGTTTCAGCACGGATGGGCTCCACTTCAGGTTGGTCGCCGTCACCCTAGGGACACCGTGTTTCCGCCGAGCGGCGGGATGTTACCGCTCCATCAAGCGGCGTGAGACAAACGCCACGCAGACATGGGGAACGCATGCGGTTCTGTCAGAATCTGCGGGTGCGTATGACTCGATCCCTCCCCGTCCTGGCCGCCCTGTCGGCCGCCGTCCTCCTCAGCGGCTGCACCGCCTCCGTCGGCGACCTCACCGGAGGCGACACCGCCGTCCGCGACGAGGACAGCGGGGAGGTCACCGAATCGGGCCAGGCCGACGTCTTCACCCTGTCCGTCGGCGACTGCCTCGACGAGCAGACCGGCGAGGAGATCTCCGACGTCCCCCTCGTGCCCTGCAGCGAGCCGCACGACATGGAGGTGTTCGGCGAGATCACCCTCGACGACGGCGACTGGCCGGGCGTCGATGTGGTCGGTCAGCAGGCCGATGAGGGCTGCTACGCCCAGTTCGAGGCATTCGTCGGCCTGCCGTATGAAGAGTCGACGCTGCTGTTCAGCTCGTACATGCCGACCCAGCAGGGCTGGGAGGAGTTCGACGATCGTCTGGTGTCGTGCCTGGTCATGGACCCGGCCGGCAAGACCACCGGCTCGCTCGCGGGCGCCGGGATCTGACGCCCTGCGGCGCCGGCACGCCGGGGGTCAGCGCGACGCCCACCAGGCGAGCAGGCGCCGCTCAGCCTCCTCCTCGCCGACGATGCCCTCGTCCAGGCGCAGATCGAGCAGGAAGCGGTACGCCTCGCCCACCTCGCGACCCGGGCTGATGCCGAGCACCTCCTGGATGCGGTTCCCGTCGAGCTCCGGGCGCATCGCGCCCAGCTCCTCCGCCTCGGCCAGCTCGTCGATGCGGCGCTCGATGTCGTCGTACGCGCTCGCCAGCCGTCGCGCCTTGCGGGCGTTTCGGGTGGTGACGTCCGCGCGGGTGAGGATGTGCAGGCGCTCGAGCTCGTCGCCCGCATCGCGGACGTAGCGCCGGACGGCGGAATCCGTCCACGCCCCCTCGGCGTAACCGAAGAACCGCAGGTGCAGCTCGATGAGTCGGGTCACCGCCGTGGTGGTCGCCGCGTCGAACCGCAGGGCGTTCAGGCGCTTGCGCGCCATCCGCGCACCCTTGACGTCATGGTGGTAGAACGTCACGCCGCCGCCGCTCTCGAGGCGTCGTGTGGCGGGCTTGCCGATGTCGTGGAGGAGCGCCGCGATGCGCAGGGGCACATCCGGTGCGGCGCCGGGGTGGCGCGCGTGCTCGAGCTCGATCGCCTGCCGCAGAACGGTCAGCGAGTGTTCGTAGACGTCCTTGTGGTGGTGGTGCTCATCCACCTCGAGACGGAGCGCCGGCACCTCCGGCAGGAACTCCTCCATCAACCCCGTCTCCACCAGCATCCGGATGCCGCGCACCGGGTCGTCGGAGGCGAGGAGTCGCACCAGCTCGCCCTGCACCCGCTCGGGGCTGACGATCGACAGCGACGAGCGCAGCCGCGCCATGGCCGCGACCGTGTCGGAAGCGACCTCGAAGCCGAGCTGGGCGGCGAAGCGCGCCGCCCGCAGCATCCGCAGCGGGTCGTCGCCGAAGCTCACCTCGGGATCGGCCGGGGTCCGCAGTGTCAGGGCGAGGAGGTCCTCGACACCGCCGGTCGGGTCGACGAGCGTCTTCGCGGGGACACGCAGCGCCATGGCGTTCACGGTGAAGTCGCGGCGGACGAGGTCGCCCTCGAGCGTGTCGCCGAACTCCACGGTGGGCTTGCGCGTCACCCCGTCGTAGCTGTCCGCGCGGTACGTGGTGATCTCCACCTGTTCCCCGGCGACCTTCGCGCCGATCGTGCCGAACGCGCGTCCGACATCCCACTGGACGGAGGAGATCGGGGTGACGATCGCGAGGATCTCGTCCGGGCGCGCATCGGTGGTGAAATCGAGGTCGTTCGTCGTGCGTCCGAGCAGCGCGTCGCGCACCGGACCACCGACGACGGCGAGATCGCGGCCCGCCGCGGCGAACGCGTCGGCGAGCGTGGACACCACGCGGGACTCGGCGAGCGCGCCGAGACGCGCGATGCCCTCGGCCATGTTGAGCATCCCTCGAGCCTACCGAGGCCCGCCCTCGGCATCCGGTGCGAAGCCGAGGAATCCCGTGAAGAGCAGCTCGCGCACGCGCGGCAGGAGATCGGCGCGCAGGGCCCCGGCATCCACCTCGAGCAGCTGGGCGATCGCGTCGATGAGCGCGCCGACGGCGAGATCCCCGTCGCACGCGCCGACGAGGGCGGCGAGCGCCGGATCGACCGACAGGGAACGCGCGAATCCGCCGCCCTGGCGCAGTTCGATCACCGTCGGGTCCTCCTCGCCCGGGCGATGATGACGCACCTCGGTGACGTCGCCGGAGACTCGGAGGACGGATGCCGCGACCGCCGCATCGTCCATGTCGGCGAGCCGGTCGTGGGCCGCGAGCGCCTCCGCGAGGTGCGCACCGAGGCCCCCCTGAGGAAGGGGCTGGGTGACCGTCTCGTACCGGGCGAGGGTCGGCGCGTCACCGCCGGCCGGGCGCCGGAGCAGGACGTAGCCGAACCCGATCCCGGTCACGCCGCGCGCGGCGAAGTCCTCGAGCCAGGCATCGAGGAGCCGATCGAACTCGCGGGTGCCCGGGACGGTTCCGCCGTCGCGGATCCACAGCTCGGCATAGGCGAGGGGGTCGGTGCGCTCGCGCTCGACGACCCATGCGTCGACCGGAACCGGCGACGTGTCGACCCATTCGCGCACGCGCTCCAGCCCCGGGACACCGTCGCGCGTCTCCCAGTTTCCGAGCATCTGGGCGACACCGCCGGGGACGAGATGCTCGCCCACGTCGCGGATGACGGAGGCCACGAGCGCATCGCCGATCATCCCGCCGTCGCGGTACTCGTACGCGGGGACGCCGGTGCGTCGCGGGGTGATGACGAACGGGGGGTTCGAGATGACGCGGTCGAAGCGCTCCCCGGCGACCGGAACGAACAGGCTCCCCGCACGCGCGTCGATCCCGGTGACGCCGTTGAGGGCGGCGTTCAGCCGCGCGAAGGCGAGGCCGCGCTCGGAGATGTCGGTCGCGACGACCTCCGCGACGTGCTCCCGGGCGCGCAGGGCCTGGACGCCGCATCCGGTGCCGAGGTCGAGGGCGCGCGCGGCGGGGGTCGGCAGCTGCAGCTCGGCCAGCGTGAAGGACGCGCCCCCGACCCCCAGGACGTGGTCCTCCGGCAGTGGTCCCGCCAGGGCCGCCTCGTCGAGGTCGCTCGCGATCCACCAGTGGCCGTCGCCGGTGCCGACGGCGTAGCTCTGCGGGCGGATCAGCGCCGTCGGGGCCACGCGGGTGCCGTCGGTCGTCGCGAGTCCCAGAGCGCAGAGGCCCGCGACGCCCGTGCGCGGGAGGGCGGCGGCGACGGATGCCTCGTCCTGCGGCATCCCGAGCACGAGGAGTCTCGCGAGGACGGCGAGGGCGTCGTCGCGGTCGCCGAGGACACGTAGCGCCGGCCCGCGCACGCCGCGACCGACCGCGTCGTCGTTGTCGGCGCCCCACGCGGAGCGCACCCCGTCGGCGGTGAAGCCGGCGGCGCGGAGATCGGCGGCGAGTCGCTCGCAGCCCTCGCGGTCGGCGGTCGGGAGGGGAAGCGGCGGGACGGCGGGCGGGGTGGCGGGCGGGGTCACCCCACCATTGAACCCTGCCGCGCGTCATCCGGGCCGCGTGTGCCCTCGCGGAGCGTTCTCAGGGGCCGGAGGGGAAGCGGACCGTAGAATCGCCTTCGATTCGTGCGGTCGACATCGCACGGGAGCGAACCGAACGTATGACCGTGATCCCCCTCGCCCGTCCCGCACGCCGTCCTCCGCGACGCCGGCGCGTCGGCGCGACGGTCGGCGCAGCGCTCCTGAGCCTCGTGCTGCTCCTCGCACCGACGACCGCGAATGCGGCCACGACCCCCGCGCCGACCCCGACACCGACCGCGTCCGCGGCGGTGTCCGAGCCCGGTGAGGTCGCCTTCACGCTCTCACCGCTGGGGGCCGGCATCCTGCGCCCCGGTGAGCGTCTCGCGGTGTCGGTGACCCTCACCAACGGCACCGATGCCGCCACCCCGACGGTTCCGGTGCGGCTGTGGCTCGGCGGCGAGGCCGTGCGCGACCGGGCCGCACTGACGGCGTGGCTCGACGGCGAGGGACGACTCGACGGGCTCGAGGAGGTCGCCGCGACCGAGCTCGAGGCGGTGCCCGCGGGCGGCGAACGCACCGGAGGGATTTCGGTCGAGGCCGACGACCCCCGGCTGTCGGGACGCGCCCCCGGTGTCTACCCGCTCGCGGCGAGCTACGACCTCGACGGGGAGACCGTCACGGCGGTCAGCGTCGTCGTGGTCCCCGATGACGGTGCTGAGACGACCATCGGGGTCGTCGTCCCGCTGACCGCTCCTGCCCTGAGCACGGGCCTTCTCAGCGCGACGGAGCTCGCCGCGCTGACCGCTCCCACCGGGGCGCTGACGAGTCAGCTCGACGGGGTGGAGGGCACACCGGCGATCCTCGCTGTCGACCCCGCCATCCCCGCCGCGATCCGCGCGCTCGGCTCCCGCGCCCCCGCCTCCGCGACGCAGTGGCTGGAGAGACTGATTGCCCTCCCCAACTCCCGTTTCGCCCTGCAGTACGGCGACGCCGACGTCGCGGTCCAGCTCGCGGCGGGCCTCGAGCGGCCCCTCCGCCCCCTCGGGCTGGCGTCCTTCCTGACCCCGCAGGACTTCGTGCCCGTCGCTCCGACCCCGGGCAGCACCCCGACCCCCGCGGACACCCCGACGCCCACGCCCACCGCGACGGTCGTCCCCGGCGAACCGGTGATCCCCGACACCGACGAGCTGCTCGACATCGGCGGCGGTCGCGACGCGGTGTTCTGGCCGGCACCGGGAACCACCTCGCCCGCATCGGTCGCCCAACTCGGCGGCATCGAGGCCGACGGTCGCTCCTCCCTGACGATGCTCCCCTCCACCGCGACCACCACCGGGGCAGACGGTGGCACCGTGCCGGCCCGTGGTGACGCGGACGGCGCGGCGGTGCTGGTGTACGACGCGGCGGTCTCCGACGCGCTCCACGAGGCGAGCCTGCGCGAGGAGGGGTCCCTCCGCGGCGCGCCCCTGGCGGCGGCATCCGCTTATCTGTCCTTCGCGGCCGCTGAGACCCCGGGCCTTCCCGTCATGGTGACCCTCGACCGCGAGGCCGAGCGTTCCCGCGTCGCGCTGCGGGCGGTCCTGACCGCCGCCGCGCAGTACCCCGGCGCCACGGCGGTCACGCTCGGGGCCCTCGCCTCTTCGCCGGCCGTACCGGTCACCCCGCTCGACGGTGCCCCGTCCGCCGAGCGCGCCGACGCGGCATCCGCTCTGATCGCCGACGAGGATGCGCTCGGCCGTTTCGCGACGATCCTCGACCAGCCTTCCCTCCTCACCGGACCGGAGCGCGCCGAGGTCCTGCAGCTCCTCTCGGTGGGGTGGGTCGATCAGCCCGATGCCGCCGCCCGTGCCGTGCAGCTGCACCGCGGCACCACCCGGACGACGCTGAGTTCGGTGGAGCTCCTCCCGACGAGCACCATCAATCTCTTCGGCTCCGGCGCAGGGCTGCGGTTCTGGGTGCGCAACGACCTCGAATGGCCGGTCAACCTCGTGCTGTACGCCACCCCGGGCGATCTCCGCCTCGACGTGCAGCGCGCGACGCCGGTGGTCGCCTCTCCGCAGAGCAACACCCGCGTCGAGGTGCCCGTGCAGGCGCGTGTCGGCAGCGGCGACGTCGTCATCGACCTCCAGCTGCGGAGTCCCGCCAGCATCGCGATCGGAGACTCGGAGCGGGTGGAGGTCAACGTCCGCGCCGAGTGGGAGGGTGTGGGCATCACCGCGCTGGCCGTGCTCGTCGGGGGGCTCTTCGTCCTGGGTGTCGTCCGCACCGTCCTGAAGCTCCGGGCGCGACGGCGTGGAACATCCGCCACCCCGTGAGCCGGCCCCGCGCGGACACCCTCCGTTCACCTGCGCGGGAATGGGCGACAGCTACCATGGGTTGATTCATCGAGCGGGATCGATATGTCCACATCCCGTGAGAACCGCAGAGAAGGGGGCGCAGTGCGTCACGTCATCATCATCGGATCCGGCCCCGCCGGGTACACCGCCGCGATCTACGCCGCACGCGCGAACCTCGAGCCCCTCGTCGTCGCCAGCTCCGTCGAAGCCGGCGGTGAGCTGATGAACACCACCGAGGTGGAGAACTTCCCCGGCTTCCCCGAGGGCATCATGGGTCCCGACCTCATGGCCAAGATGCAGGCCCAGGCCGAGCGGTTCGGCGCCGAGGTCCTCTACGACGACGTCGTCTCGCTCGACGTCTCGGGCCCCGTCAAGCGCATTACGCTCGGCAGCGGTGCCACCCACGAGGCGCACAGCATCATCTTCGCCACCGGCTCCGCGCCGCGGAAACTCGGCGTCGAGGGCGAAGCGCGCCTCTCCGGCCACGGAGTGTCGTACTGCGCCACGTGCGACGGGTTCTTCTTCCGCGAGAAGGTCATCGCCGTCGTCGGCGGCGGCGACTCGGCGATGGAAGAGGCGACGTTCCTGACGAAGTTCGCCTCGAAGGTCTACGTCATCCACCGCCGCGAAGAGCTCCGCGCGTCGAAGATCATGCAGGAGCGCGCGTTTGCGAACGAGAAGATCGAGTTCGTCTGGAACAGCGCCATCGTCGACATCCTCGGACAGGATGCCGTCTCCGGCGTCGTGCTCGAATCCACCGTCGACGGCTCGCGTCGCGAGCTCCCCCTCGACGGCGTGTTCGTCGCCATCGGCAACGACCCGCGGACGCACCTCGTCCACGGCGCGCTCGACCTCACGCCCGAAGGCACGATCGCGGTCGACGGGCGTTCGTCGCGGACCTCGGTTGCGGGCGTCTTCGCCGCCGGTGACGTGCTCGACCCCACGTACCGTCAGGCCGTGACCGCGGCCGGAAGCGGTACGGTGGCGGCACTGGATGTCGAGCACTACCTCGCCGGCCTCGGCGAGGCCGGTGCCCCTGAGCCGGAGGCCGACCCGATCGAGGGCCGGCCCGAGGTCAACGTCGCCTGACGCGGCATCAGGAACAATCTTCCGGCGTCGTGTGTTGACGCCCCTGTACGACTTCCGATCGAAGGAGAAAACATGACTGCCAAGGCGACGTCTTCGGCGACCTGGGAGCAGGACGTGCTCCAGGCCGAGGGACCCGTGCTCGTGGACTTCTGGGCGGAGTGGTGTGGCCCGTGCCGCATGGTCGCTCCCGTTCTGGATGAGATCCAGAACGAGAACCCCGACAAGCTCACGATCCTCAAGCTCAATGTCGACGAGAACCCCGACTTGGCGATGAAGTACCAGATCACGTCCATTCCGGCGATGAAGGTCTTCAACAAGGGTGAGGTCGAGACGACCATCATCGGTGCGAAGCCCAAGTTCGCTCTGCAGCAGGATCTCGCCAAGTACATCGGCTGATCCGCCTCGCGAAGAAGCCCCGCTCGGAAATCACTTCTGAGCGGGGCTTCTTCACATTCGGGCGATATATGCCCGATCCGGAATGTCTGGCTACGATGCGTCGACGCGCACCGTGGCGTCCCAGCGCCGATGAGTGTTCGCCTCGCCGAGGAGTCTCCACACCGCCGTCGTCAGCTCCGGGTAGTCGAGTGAGATCTGACGGAGGACGCGGTAGTGACGAGCGGCATTCGGGCGGGATCCGCCGTTAGCCGCGATGTTCTCGGCGCGCAACGTGAATACCACGAGCTCATCGACGGAGGGAAGGTCCTCCATGAAATCCCACGGATCTTCGCCCCCGCGGAGGCGCTCCGCGATCAGAACGGAGAGCTCGTCCGCTGCTTCGGCACGGAGCAGCTCGAGACTGGCTCGGCGCTGCGGGGAGTGATCTGCGGAACTCACACCACAAGCCTACGTCGCCGAACCCGATCGCGGGCTGGGTGTGGACAGCTCCTCTCAGGCTGACCCGTATCCCGACTCGCCCAGCTCCTCCAGAATGCGATTGAGATCCTGGATGCTGGCGAAATCAATGTTGATCTGGCCCTTTTTCGCGGCAAGGGTGATCTTCACACGCGTGTTCAGGCGATCTCCGAGACGCTCCGCGAGGTCGTCGAGGTGGGCACGGCGCGCGCCGGCTTGTGCCTTCCCCGGCCGGGTCCCCGCGCCTTCGAGGGTCTTGGCGGCAGCCTCCGCCGCGCGCACCGAGAGATCTTCGTTGATGATCTTGTCGGAAAGGCGCTGCATTGCCTCCGGCGTCTCGACGGAGAGGATCGCCCGCGCGTGGCCGGCGCTGAGGACGCCCGCGGCGACGCGCTGCTGAACGGGAACCGGCAGCTTCAGGAGCCGGATGGTGTTGCTGATCTGCGGACGCGAGCGACCGATCCGGGTGGCGAGCTCCTCCTGGGTGATTCCGAAGTCGGCGAGGAGCTGCTCGTAGGCGGATGCCTCTTCCAGCGGATTCAGCTGCGAGCGGTGGAGGTTCTCCAGGAGGGCGTCACGGAGAAGGTTCTCATCAGACGTGTCTCGCACAACCGCAGGGATCGTTTCGAGGCCGGCCTCGCGAGCGGCCCGCGTGCGCCGCTCCCCCATGATGAGCTCGTAGGTACCCTCATCCGTGGCGCGAACGACCACGGGCTGCAGCACGCCGAACTCGCGCACGCTGTGGATGAGCTCGGCGAGATCATCGGGATCGAAGTGGGTGCGCGGCTGCCGCGGGTTCGGCACGATCGTGTGCGGATCGATCTGCATGAGCCGGGCACCGGGAACGGCGACGAGATCCTCGGTCGAGTCCCGCGTCTCGTCGCTGCTCACAGCCACGGACGCGGCTTCCGAGGAACCGATCGCCTCGGGTGCGGCATCCGACGGCGCGTTCTTGGGGAAGAAGACGTCCGAGGGGCGTTCTTCTGTCGGTTCGGCGGTGGGGATGAGCGCCCCGATCCCGCGACCGAGGCCTGTGCGCTTGGCCATCAGGCGCTTCCTTCCTTCGAAGACGCGTGATCGCGTCGAATGAGTTCCACCGCGGCTTCGCGGTAGGCGATCGCGCCGGCGGACTGGCCGTCGTACGCGATGACGGTCTGTCCGAAGCTCGGGGCTTCCGAAACACGGACGGACCGGGGGATGACGGTGCCCATCACCTCGGAGGGGAAGTGCTGACGCACCTCCTCGGCGACCTGCTGCGCGAGGCGCGTGCGTCCGTCGTACATGGTGAGCAGAATCGTGGAGAGGTGAAGCCGAGGATTCAGGTGCTTCTGGATCATCTTCACCGTGCCGAGCAGCTGGCTGAGGCCTTCCAGCGCGTAGTACTCGCACTGGATCGGGATGAGCACTTCGCTCGCGGCGGTGAACGCGTTGATCGTGAGGAGTCCCAGCGACGGTGGGCAGTCGATCAGGACGAAATCGAGGTGGTGGTCCTCCGTGGCGAGGTAGTCGTCGAGCGCTGTGCGCAGACGATGCTCGCGTGCGACCTGCGAGACGAGCTCGATCTCGGCGCCGGCGAGGTGGATCGTGCTCGGAGCGCAGAGCAACCGCGGCGATTCGGGGCTGACCTGGATGATGTCAGCGAGGGGGAACTCATCGATCAAGACGTCGTACACACTCGGGGTGTCCGCGGTGTGGGGGACACCCAGTGCCGTCGACGCATTTCCCTGCGGATCGAGGTCGACGACGAGGACCTTCGCCCCGACGGATGCCAGCGCGGCGGCGATGTTCACCGCGGTCGTCGTCTTTCCGACGCCGCCCTTCTGGTTCGAGACCGTCAGCACGCGGGTCTTTCCGGAGAGTTCGACGTCAGTGCTCTCGAGACGCCGTCGTCGTGCGGAGAGGTCCGCGAGTTCGCGGGCCAGCGGGGTGTCATCGAACGAGAAGGATGCGGAAGAAGACTCCGTCTCCTCGGGTTGTTTCACGTGAAACACTCTCCCTCTCGCGCGTCAGAACAACGTCCTCCACTCTAGGCGATTCCACCCCCACCACCCGCCTCCCGGTGATGTGACCGCCTAACCGCCGATGTTTCACGTGAAACCCACCACGGCGCTCGAGTAGCCCGAAAGCCACATACGAGATCCCCCGCGCCCCGCGCGTCCACCGGTGATCGAGTAGCCGCGCAGGGGCATACCGAGATCCCGCATGATGGCCGGGCACCGATCTCGATACACCGCGCTTCGCGCGCCACTCGACCACCGACGCTGTTCCCGCTGATCAAGCGGTAGTCGCCAATGTTTCACGTGAAACCCCACCCCGGTGATCGAGTAGCCGCGCAGCGGCGTACCGAGATCCCCCACCCCCACCACGGCCTCAGCACATCGCGCTACGGAGCCAGACCCGCGGAGCGAGGGTCTCGATACACCGCGCTCCGCGCGGCACTCGACCACCGGTGCCCACCCCGGTGATCGAGTAGCCGCGCAGCGGCGTACCGAGATCCCGCACCCCCACCACGGCCTCAGCACATCGTGCTTCGCGCGTCCACCGGTGATCGAGTAGCCGCGCAGCGGCGTACCGAGATCCCACTGTCGACGTTTCACGTGAAACGCTTCTTACCCAATCGGGAAACCGCACCGATATCGCCGGCGACCAGAGCGAGGCGCTTCGCCCGGCCCCACCCCTGCACTTGCTTCTCCCGACGAAACGCGTCATCGACGCGGTCGTACTCCTCGCAGTAGAGCAACGCGACAGGAAGCCTGACCGCAGTGTATGCCGAACCTTCTCCGAACTGATGCTCCTCCACGCGACGTGAGAGATCGAGAGTGCTCCCCACATAGAGGGAGCCGTCGGCGCATCGAAGGATGTACATCCATGCCATGACTGCATCCTGACGGGAGTACGCGAGCCGGCGGAGCGAGAATCTGGCATCGGTGGACAACGCAGGGCGGTGCGTCCCGGGGGAGGAGGAGATCTCGATACGCCGCTCCGCGGCTACTCGATCACCGGAGGTGGCACCGTTCGGTGGTCGAGTGCCGCGCGGAGCGCGGTGTACCGAGACCGGGGGAGGAGGGGATCTCGGTACGCCGCTCCGCGGCTACTCGATCACCGGGGGGTGACCCCATCCCGTGGTCGAACCCGGCGGGGGATCTCGGTCCCTGCACCGCGGATACTTGATCACCGGCATGACCCGCACGCGTTTCACGTGAAACATCTCCCGCTGGCTTTGCTTCGGTGGTCGAGTGCCGCGCGGAGCGCGGTGTACCGAGACCGGCTGGGGGATCTCGGTACGGCGCTTCGCGGCTACTCGATCACCGGCATGACCTGCGCGCGTTTCACGTGAAACATCTCCCGCGCCGGCTTAGCTCCGGTGGTCGAGTGCCGCGCGGAGCGCGGTGTACCGAGACCGGCTGAGGGATTTCGGTACGCCGCTCCGCGGCTACTTAATCACCCGGGGGTGGCACCATCCCGTGGTCGACGCCGGCGCGGAGGATCTCGGAACACCGCAACCCTGGGGTCAGCGGCGGATGGTGCCTCGGAGGACGCGGGTGGGCTCGGCGAGAACACCCTCACCCACGATCTCGACACGCGCATCGACGACGCTGAACTTCCGAAGTTGCTTCTGCGCCGCGGCGATCTCGTTCTGAGCGTTCGCGCCCTTGAGCAGAACCAATTCGCCGCCGTCACGAACGAGAGGCGCGGTCAGCGGCAACAGCGTGCGCAGCGCACTCACTGCCCGCGCGGTGACCGCATCCATCACAGGACCCCGGCTCCAGTCCTCGGCACGGGCGCGCACAACCTCGACGTTGTCCAGCTCGAGCTCGCGCACCTGCTCCGTAAGCCATTGCACACGGCGTTCCATCGGCTCGATCAGGACCCACTCGACGTCCGGGCGCGCGATCGCGAGCACGAGACCCGGGAGGCCCGCGCCAGAGCCGATGTCCGCGACACGCCCCGAAAAGAAAGGGGCGATGATCGCGCTGTTGAGGACGTGACGCGTCCACAGGCGGGGAAGTTCCAGAGGACCGATGAGGCCTCGCTCCTCGCCCTGCTCCGCCAGCGCGGCTGTGAACTGACGCGCGACAGCCAGGCGCGAGCCGAAGATCTCCTCAGCGACTACCGGCTCGGCCTCGACCGTCGCAGCCGGCGTTTCACGTGAAACGTAGTCCGACACGTCAGGCGCGGCGGATCACGGTGTGACGATCCGCTCCTTCACCGTACGACTCCGAAACGAAGCCGCGCTCGGCGACGACATCGTGCACGAGCTTCCGCTCATAGCTCGACATGGATGGGAGCGACGCCTGCGAGGCACCCTCTTCGATCTTCTGGATCGCTCGATCCACCAGACCTGCCAGCTGCTGCTGACGGGTGTCGCGAGATCCACCCACATCCAGGATCAGGCGCGAGAATCGACCCGTCTTCGCCTGAACCGCGATGCGCGTGAGTTCCTGCAACGCCTGAACCGTATCGGGATCGGCGATCAGTGAGACCGAACCTCCCTCGGGGGCCTCGACGGACACGTACGCACGACCGTTTCGCACGTCGAGATCGAGGTCTCCGTCGATATCGGCGATGTCGAGCAGGCCCTCCAGGAAGTCTGCGGCGACGTCCCCTTCCTGCTCGAGCTCCTCGATCGTCGGTTCGGTACGGTCCGCGCTCACGCGGGGAGTATCGATGTTCGTCATGACTGTTCCTTCGTGGAGGGGTCGCCGCTCACGCGGACGACGTGCCGTTGTCGCCCGGGGTCGAACCCGGCTGCTTCTGGGCCTGCTTCTTCGCCCGCTGCTTACCGACCGGCTGCTGCCGCTTCGGCGTCGCCGCCTTGGCACGCTCCGCCTCTTCGTACAGACGCTTCTGCTCGGCGAGGTACTTCTCCATGGGGACGACCTTGCCCGACGCGTCGATGGCCTTGCCCTTGCGAGCGAGGCGCTCCTCGCGCGCCTTCGCGGCCTCGGAACCCGGCGTCGGCATCTCACGGATGACGAGGAACTGCTGACCCATCGTCCACAGGTTCGAGACGAACCAGTAGATGACGACACCCAGCGGGAAGAAGACACCGGAGAAGACGAACGCGAACGGCAGGACGTACAGCATGATCTTCTGCATCTGGTACGCCTGGCCGGTCTTGGCCTCGGGCGACAGGTTCTTCGAGATGATCTGCAGCTGCGTGAAGAACTGGGACACGATCATCAGGACGACGAGGACCAGCAGAATGACGATCGCTGTCGTGTTGCCCGTGTTGAACGCGTCGATCAGCGTCTCGTGGAGCGAGGCGACCCCGAAGAGCTTCGCGTCGTAGAACTCCTGCGTCAGCTCCGCGTTGAGGAGTCCGACACCGCCGATGCCCGCCTGCGCGTGACGCGTGACGTCGTTCAGCACGCTGAACAGGGCGAAGAAGATCGGCATCTGGACGAGGAGCGGGAGGCAGCTCGCCACCGGGTTCGTCCCGTGCTTCTTGTACAGCGCCATGGTCTCGCGACTCATGGCCTCGCGGGAGAGCTGATCCTTCTTGCCCTTGTACTTCTCCTGAACTTTCCGCAGTTCAGGGGCGATTTCCATCATCTTGCGCTGGCTCTTGATCTGCCGCACGAAGAGCGGGATCAGGGCGGCACGCACGATGATGACCAGGCCGACGATGGACAGCACCCAGGTGATGCCGTCGGCGGCCGGGAGGCCGATGGCCGTGAACAACGCGTGCCAGGCGACGAGCACGAGCTCGACGACCCACTTCAGCGGCCACAGGATGGTGCCGATCAGGTCGAAGCCGCCACCGCCGGCGGGAGCCGGAGTGGACGAAGCGGTGGCGAGCAGAAGATCCATGCGGAGGATCAGTCCTTTCCGGTGGGGGACGGCACGACGAAACCCCGGGAGGTCAACGCGTGCGGGAAGTCTCTGTGGGGCGGGACGTCATCTTCGCCGCCGAGGGCCCAGGGATGGCATCGCGCGAGTCGCGCCGCTGCCATGACCGTTCCTTTGACGACCCCGTGCTGCTGGACCGCGCCGACCGCGTACGCGGAACACGACGGGTAGTACTTGCAGACGTCTCCGTACATAGGAGACACCGTCGCACGATATCCATGGAGAAAGGCGAGAACCGCGTTCCTCGGGAGGAGGGGAACCGAGCGCAGGGAGTCGGATGCCGCGAAATGCGCGTCGCCGACGGCGTACGACGGCAGGACGCTCATGCGCGGACTCGGGAGAGGGACCGTGTGACGTCGTCGCGGAGCTCGACATACGGAGCAGTTGCCGCGCTGGGTAGCGCGCGGATCACCACGTCCGTCCCGGCATCGACCTGCGAGTCCGCCAGTATCGCGGCGGATACAGCTTTGAGCCGTCGGCGCACAGTATTGCGCACGACGGCTCCGCCGACCTGCTTGCTCACGATGAAGCCGAAGCGGACGGCATGCGATTCCCCCGTCGTCCTGACGTAGGTGATCGTGTGCGCGCCCGCACTCCGACGCCCCCGACGGACGACGGCTTTATAGTCCGCGCCGCGGGTGAGTCGGTTCGGCCTCGCGAGCACCGCTCGGGCTCAGGCCGAGAGCTCGGTGCGGCCCTTGGACCGACGCGCGGCGAGGATCGAACGGCCGGCACGCGTGCGCATGCGGGCACGGAAACCG
The DNA here is from genome assembly GCF_031625015.1 of Microbacterium aurantiacum. NCBI lineage: Bacteria > Bacillati > Actinomycetota > Actinomycetes > Micrococcales > Microbacteriaceae > Microbacterium > Microbacterium aurantiacum. Next base: position 887,767 of record NZ_JAHWXH010000001.1, on the reverse strand, counting down.
TGCTTCTTGGCACGACGACGGTTGTTGGGCTGGAAGGTGCGCTTGCTCATGGGATATCTTCCGGGTCAGGGTCACCGGGACGCTCGAAACCGGGGACTCTCGTACATGGGGACTGGCCGATAGGCACAAGTCAACCGATTAAGGCTACGTCGAGAGGCGCCAGAACTCAAACCGGGAACTGAACGGGCCAGTATGCACGAGCGTCCGAGCCTCGCGAAGATGCGACACACCGCGGGCCTCAACCCTGCGGGCTTGATACCGGGGGCGCCGCTGACTAGCGTGTCTGAGTCAGTTATCCACAGGTCCGGCGTGATGTTTCCGCGGGAGTGTGCACAACAATCAACACCCCCGGGGGGACCATGTCACCGCACGATGTACCGGATGTCCCCGTCTGGTCCGCGGTGCTGGGCGAACTCGCCGTCGACGATCGCATCACTCCTCAGCTGCACGGCTTCCTGAATCTCGCGGTGCCGCAGGGCGTCATGGGCGGCACGCTGTACCTCGACGTGCCGAACGACCTCACCGCCGCGCAGTTCACCAAGCGCATGCGGATGCCGATCATGGAGGCTCTCGCGAAGGTTCCTCAGGATGAGGCTCCGGCCTCGACCTTCCGTGTCGTGGTCAACCCCGAGCTGATCGAGAGCGCCGACTCCGAGCCGGAGCCGGAGGCGATCCCCGCCACGATGACGGCGGCGCAGACGTTCACCCTCCCGCGCTCACCGTTGGAGGAGCCGGTGGAGGTCTCTTCGGCGGCCTCCCGTACGGACACGCGACTCAATCCGAAATACACCTTCGACAACTTCGTCATCGGTCAGTCCAACCGCTTCGCCCACGCCGCTGCGGTCGCCGTCGCCGAGGCACCGGCAAAGGCATACAACCCGCTCTTCGTTTACGGCGATTCGGGTCTCGGCAAGACCCACCTCCTCCACGCCATCGGCGACTACGCCATGAGCCTGTACTCCGGCATCCGCGTCCGGTACGTCTCGAGCGAGGAGTTCACGAACGACTTCATCAACTCGATCGCGAACAACCGCGGTTCGGCGTTCCAGGCGCGGTATCGGGATGTCGACATCCTCCTGATCGACGACATCCAGTTCCTGCAGGGTCGCGCCGAGACGCAGGAGGCGTTCTTCCACACCTTCAACACCCTCCACGATCACGACAAACAGGTCGTGATCACGAGCGACGTGCCGCCCAAGCACCTCACCGGCTTCGAAGACCGCATGCGGAGCCGGTTCGAGTGGGGTCTCATCACCGATGTGCAGGCTCCCGACCTCGAGACGCGCATCGCGATCCTCCGGAAGAAGGCGCAGTCCGAGCGGCTGCACATCCCCGACGAGGTCATGGAGTACATCGCCACGGTGGTGTCCTCGAACATCCGCGAACTGGAAGGCGCTCTCATCCGCGTCTCGGCGTTCGCCAGCCTGAACCGGTCGAACCTCGACATGTCTCTCGCGCAGACGGTGCTCCGCGACATCATCGATCAGGATGACGCGAACGTCGTCTCGCCGACGGACATCATCACGGCCACGGCGCAGTACTTCAAGCTCACCGTCGACGACCTGTACGGCTCGAGCCGCTCGCAGTCGGTCGCGATCGCCCGACAGATCGCCATGTATCTCTGCCGGGAGCGGACGAGCCTCTCCCTCCCGAAGATCGGTCAGCTCTTCGGCAACCGCGATCACACGACCGTGATGTACGCGTACAAGAAGATCAGCGATCTCATGAAGGAGCGCCGCTCCATCTACAACCAGGTGACCGAGATCACCACGCAGCTCGGCCGCAACGGCCGCTGACCTCTCCTCGGCCGCGCGAAACGGTCGGAAATCACTTGACACCATCGCGTCGGCGGCGGCAAAATCCGCGTTTCGCCCGCGTTCTGCACAGTGTGGAAAAGCTGTGGATAACTCTTCGCGACGCCGGAATCCCTGTGCAGGATCCGGGGATGCCTGTGGATAACTGGGGATAACCGTCGCGGCGGTCGCGAACCGATCACAACTCCGTCCGCAGCCGATCCACAACTCACACGAATGTGATTCCGGTGTCCCGCAAGCGATCGAGCGAGTTGTCCACAGTTTCCACAGGCGTTAACACCATGACAAAGAAAGAGGGATTAAGGGTCGAGCCGATGACCTTGTCGTGAACCGACCGGGGAAACGGATGCCGCTCCGCGACGCCCGCACATCCGACACAGGTGCAGGGTTCACCGGGGACTAGCATGAGAGGCCCAGCCCGCTGTCAAGGGAGCATTCGTGAAGTTCCACGTCAATCGTGATGTGTTCAGCGAAGCCGTGTCGTTCGTCGTCAAGCTTCTTCCGCAGCGGAATCCGCAGCCGATCCTGGCCGGTGTGCTGATCGAAGCCGGCGAAGACGGTCTGTCGCTGTCCGCCTTCGACTACGAAGCATCGGCGCGCACCACGATCGAGGCGACGATCGACGACCCCGGCACGATCCTCGTGCACGGGCGTCTGCTGTCCGAGATCGCCAGCCGTCTCCCGAACGCTCCGATCCAGATCGAGGTCGATGATGACGGCGGGATCCTGCTCTCCTGCGGTTCCGCACGCTTCACGCTCTCGTCGATGCCGGTTCAGGAATACCCCGCGATCCCCGAGGTCACGGGCGACTCGGGGCTCGTGCCGGGTGAGGATTTCGCCACCGCCATCGCGCAGGTCGCCTTCGCAGCCTCCCGCGACGACGTCACCCCCGTCCTCACCGGTGTGCAGCTCGAGGTCTCGGGCACCCATCTCAGCCTCGTCGCGACCGACCGCTACCGTGTCGCCCTCCGCGAGATCCCGTGGGACGGCGGCGGATCGGCTTCGGACGAGGCCACGACCGCGCTCGTCCCCGCCCGTACCCTGACCGAGGTCGGCAAGACGTTCTCGCACTCCGGGGACATCTCGATCGCCTTCTCGGGATCGGGCGACCGCGAGATCATCGCCTTCACCGCCGGCAACAAGACGGTCACGTCGCTGCTGATCAAGGGCAACTTCCCGCCGGTCCGCCGGCTGTTCCCCGAGCAGACCGAACACCACGCCGTCGTGAACACCGCCGAGCTCGCCGAAGCCGTTCGCCGTGTCGCGCTCGTGCTCGACCGCTCCGCTCCGCTGCGTTTCACCTTCACCACGGATGCCGTGTCGATGGACGCCTCCGGAACCGAGCAGGCGCGGGCGACCGAGTCGGTCGACGCGAACCTCGTCGGCGAAGATGTCACGCTGGGTCTCAACCCCCAGTACCTCCTCGAAGCGCTCGGCGCGGTCAAGAGCGAGTTCGCGCGGATCACGTTCACCTCGAGTGACAACGCGAACAAGCTGAGCCCGGTCCTCATCACGCCGCAGACCTCGGTCGATCGCGCCGGCGAGGAGTCCTTCCGCTACCTGCTGCAGCCGAACCTGCTCCTACGGTGACGGATGCCGGCACCGACGTCGTGTCGGCGCCGCTGATTAGGCTTGACCGGTGATCGTCGAGCACCTGAGCCTCCGTGACTTCCGCAATTACGCGGAAGCGGAGGTCGCGCTCGTCGCCGGGCCCAACGTGTTCGTCGGCAGCAACGGTCAGGGCAAGACGAACCTCGCGGAAGCGATCGGTTTCCTCGCGACGCTGGGGTCGCACCGCGTGTCGACCGATGCCCCGATGGTCCGCGACGGGGTGGATGCCGCGATCGTGCGGGCGCGCCTCCGTCACGCCGACCGGCAGGTGCTGCTCGAGGTGCAGATCAATCGGCAGGGGACGAACAAGGCCCGCATCAACGGCTCTCCGGCGAAGCCCGCCGAACTCCCGCGCTACGCCCAGATCGTGCTGTTCGCGCCGGAAGACCTCCAGATCGTGCGCGGCGATCCGTCCGCGCGGCGCCGCTTCGCCGATCAGCTCCTGGTGCAGGTGTCTCCGCGGATGTCCGGGGTCCTCGGGGACTACGACCGCGTGCTCAAGCAGCGCAACGCCCTGCTGAAGTCGGCGCGGGCGCGCGGCATCCGCGGTGAAGCGCTGTCGACGCTCGATGTCTGGGACGACAAACTGGTCGCCCTCGGCACGGAGATCATCCGGATGCGCGGGCAGCTCGCCGACGAACTCGCCGGTCCGCTCGCGTCCGCGTACGCGTCGATCGCGGGTGCCGACCATCGCCCCGAGATCGAGTGGTCGCGTTCGATCGAGGGGTTCGATCCCGATGCGGAGGACGCACCGCCCACCGCCGACCCGGCAGCTTCCGGCGCGTCCGATGACACCGGGGAGGGAGATGTGATCGCGGCGCGGTTCCGGGCTGCTCTCGCGGCGAAGCGCTCCGCGGAACTCGAGCGCGGGATCACGCTCGTCGGGCCCCACCGTGACGATCTCCTCCTGCGTGTCCGCGGGCTGCCGGTGAAGGGGTACGCGTCGCACGGGGAGTCGTGGTCGGTCGCACTCGGATTGAGACTCGCCTCGGCCGAGCTCCTGCGCGCACAGTCGTTGCGCGGGGATCCGGTCCTGATCCTCGATGACGTGTTCGCCGAACTGGATGCCGGACGCCGGACGCGATTGGCTTCCCTCGCAGCCGACTACGAACAGGTCATCGTCACCGCCGCGGTCGAAGAGGATGTCCCGGAGGCGCTGACCGCACGGGTCGTGCGTGTCGAGGCCGGCACGATCGTGGGGAACGCGGATGCCGGAGACTGACACCAGCGCGCCCGCCGCCGAGATCCCCGAGACGGTGGCGACGTACCTGCGGTTGCGCGGACTCGAGCCGTCGTCCGCGTCATGGCGGCGCAAGAAGCGTCGACGCCGGGACGACGACGAGAATCAGCCCTTCACCGCAGGTCGCGATCCGAAGGGGGTCGCCGATGTCCTCGCCGACCTGACCCGGGAGTCCGGGTGGGACCGCGAACTCGCCCGTGAGGATGTCGTGCGTGCGTGGGCGGAGGTGGCGGGTGAGGGGACGGCGCAGCACACCCGACCGGTGGCGTTCACCGAGGGCGCCCTCACCGTCCAGGCCGATTCCACAGCCTGGGCCAAGCAGCTGCAGCTCATGCGGGCGCACATCCTCACCGAGATCGTGCGCCGGTTCCCCGAGGCGGGGGTCGAGACCATCCGTTTCGTCGGACCGGACGTCCCCTCGTGGAAATGGGGTCCCAGAACGATTCCAGGGCGCGGCCCGCGCGATACCTACGGCTGAGCCACGTCCGATATCGTCCGGAACGATTTCCGCGCGCCACAGGGGCGTAGAGGCGTTGTCGGCGAGGCAAAGTTGATAGACTGACCGGGCCCCTGCCCATCGATGTGGAGCGCTCTCACTTATGACGTCCGATAACCCTGGAAGCGTTCCCGAGGAACCCGAATCGCGACCGTCCTCCGCGGTGCCCAACGAGTACGGTGCCGACGCCATCCAGGTGCTCGAGGGACTCGAGGCGGTGCGCAAGCGCCCCGGAATGTACATCGGCTCCACCGGTGAGCGGGGTCTGCACCACCTCGTCTACGAGATCGTCGACAACTCCGTCGACGAGGCCCTCGCGGGCTACTGCGACGCGATCGAGGTCACGATCCTCGCCGACGGCGCGGTGCGCGTGGTCGATAACGGTCGCGGCATCCCCGTCGACATGCACAAGACCGAGGGCAAGTCCACGGTCGAGGTCGTCCTGACCGTCCTGCACGCGGGTGGAAAGTTCGGCGGCGGCGGATACGCGGTCTCCGGTGGTCTGCACGGCGTCGGTTCGTCGGTCGTGAACGCCCTCTCCTCCCGCCTCGAGGTGGAGGTCAAGCGCCAGGGCTCGGTGTGGCGTCAGTCGTACGCGACCGGTGGTGTCCCCCAGGCGCCGCTCGCCAAGGGCGAGGACAGCACCGAGACCGGGACGACGATCACGTTCTGGCCCGATGACACGATCTTCGAGACGGTCGTCTTCGACTACGACACGCTCCGCACCCGCTTCCAGCAGATGGCGTTCCTCAACAAGGGCCTGCGCATCAGCCTCCGCGATGAGCGCCCGGAGGGACTGGTCGACATCGACGGTCTCGCCGATGCGGATGCCGCGCCCCAGCCGCGCAGCGACAGCTTCCTCTACGAGCGGGGCCTCGTCGACTACGTCGAGCACCTCAACCGCGTCCGCCACGCGGAGGTCGTCAACGACGAGATCGTCGAGGTCGAGTCCGAGGACACCGAGCGCAAGATCGCGCTGGAGCTGGCGATGCAGTGGACGACGAGCTACACCGAGAACGTCTTCACCTTCGCCAACACCATCAACACGCACGAGGGCGGCACGCACGAGGAGGGGTTCCGGGCGGCGCTGACCACGCTGGTGAACCGGTACGCCCGCGCGCAGAACCTCCTCAAGGAGAAGGACGACAACCTCACGGGTGAGGACATCCGCGAGGGGCTCACCGCCGTGATCTCCGTGAAGCTCTCCGAGCCGCAGTTCGAGGGGCAGACCAAGACCAAGCTCGGCAACACCGAGGCGAAGGCGTTCGTCCAGAAGGTGGTCGGCGACAAGCTCGGCGACTGGTTCGACCGCAATCCCGTGCAGGCCAAGAACGTCATCCGGAAGGCCATCGACGCGGCATCCGCTCGCATGGCGGCACGCAAGGCCCGCGAGACCGCGCGACGCAAGAGCGTGTTCGAGTCGGCGGCGATGCCCGACAAGCTGAAGGACTGCACGAGCAAGGATCCCTCGATCAGCGAGATCTTCCTCGTCGAGGGTGACTCCGCCGGTGGTTCGGCCGTGCAGGGCCGTGATCCGCACACGCAGGCGATCCTCGCCCTGCGTGGAAAGATCCTGAACGTCGAGCGCGCCCGCCTGGACAAGGCGCTGTCGAACAAGGAAGTCCAGGCGATGATCCAGGCCTTCGGCACGGGCATCGGCGAGGACTTCAGCATCGAGAAGGCGCGGTACCACAAGATCGTGCTGATGGCGGATGCCGATGTCGACGGTCAGCACATCACCACGCTGATGCTCACCCTGCTCTTCCGGTACATGCGCGGTCTCATCGAGGCCGGCTTCGTCTACCTCGCGCAGCCACCCCTGTACCGACTGAAGTGGTCGAATTCTCCGCACGAGTACGTCTTCAGCGACCGCGAGCGGGACGCTCTGCTGGCCGACGGCATCGCCTCCGGCAAGCGGATCCCGAAGGACAACGCGGTGCAGCGGTACAAGGGTCTGGGCGAGATGAACGCCAAGGAACTGTGGGAGACCACGATGGATCCCGAGACCCGCACCCTCAAGCAGGTGACGATCGACGATGCCGCAGCGGCCGACGAGATCTTCACCGTGCTCATGGGTGAGGACGTCGAGTCGCGGCGCGGGTTCATCCAGCGCAACGCCAAGGACGTCCGCTTCCTCGACATCTGATCTCCTCCGCCTCACGCGCACGGAATTCACCGGAACCGAACTGAGAACACATGACTGACGAAGAGCGCCCCGTCGCCGCACACAACCACGGCCACATCGACCAGGTCGATCTGCAGGCCGAGATGCAGCGCAGCTACCTCGACTACGCGATGAGCGTCATCGTCGGTCGTGCGCTGCCGGATGTCCGCGACGGACTCAAGCCCGTGCACCGCCGCGTGCTCTACGGCATGTACGACGGTGGCTTCCGTCCCGACAAGTCGTTCTCGAAGTGCGCCCGCGTCGTCGGTGAGGTGATGGGTCAGTACCACCCGCACGGCGACTCGGCGATCTACGACGCCCTCGTGCGTCTCGTCCAGCCGTGGTCGATGCGCTACCCGCTCGCCCTGGGTCAGGGAAACTTCGGTTCTCCCGGTAACCAGGGCGCGGCCGCGCAGCGGTACACGGAGACGAAGATGGCTCCGCTCGCGCTCGAGATGGTGCGCGACATCGAAGAGGAGACCGTCGACTTCCAGGACAACTACGACGGTCAGACGCAGGAGCCGACGGTCCTGCCCGCGCGCTTCCCGAACCTCCTCGTCAACGGTTCGGTGGGCATCGCGGTCGGTATGGCGACGAACATCCCGCCGCACAACCTCCGCGAGGTCTCCTCCGGGGCCATCTGGGCGCTGGAGAATCCCGAGGCCACGCGCGAGGAGCTCCTCGAGGCGCTCATGGAGCGCATCCCGGGGCCGGACTTCCCGACCGCCGCGCAGATCCTCGGCACGAAGGGCATCAAGGAGGCGTACCGCACCGGTCGCGGCTCCATCACGATGCGCGCCGTCGTCAGCATCGAAGAGATCCAGGGCCGCACGTGCCTGGTGATCACCGAACTGCCCTACCAGGTGAACCCCGACAACGTCGCGGTGAAGATCAGCGATCTCGCGCGCGAGGGCAAGATCACGGGCATCGCCGACATCCGCGACGAGACCTCCGACCGCACCGGTCAGCGCCTGGTCATCGTGCTCAAGCGCGATGCCGTGGCGAAGGTCGTGCTGAACAACCTGTACAAGCACACGCAGCTGCAGGAGAACTTCGGCGCGAACATGCTCGCGATCGTCGACGGTGTTCCCCGCACCCTGCCGCTCGACGGGTTCATCTCGTACTGGATCACGCACCAGATCGAGGTCATCGTCCGCCGGACGACGTATCGCCTCCGCGAGGCCGAGAAGCGCATGCACATCCTGCGTGCGTACCTCAAGGCGCTCGACGCGCTGGACGAGGTGATCGCGCTCATCCGCCGGTCGCCGACCGTGGATGAAGCCCGCGGGGGTCTGAAGTTGCTGCTGGACATCGACGACATCCAGGCCGACGCGATCCTGTCGATGCAGCTGCGTCGTCTTGCCGCGCTGGAACGCCAGAAGATCATCGACGAGGCCACCGAGCTCGAGGCGCGGATCGAGGACTTCAAGGACATCCTCGCCACCCCGGCCCGGCAGCGCTCGATCATCCACGAGGAGCTCACCGCGATCGTCGACAAATTCGGCGACGACCGGCGCACCCACATCCTCCCCGGCTTCGACGGCGACATGTCGGTCGAAGACCTCATTCCCGAGGAGGAGATGGTCGTCAGCGTCACCCGCGACGGCTACATCAAGCGGACGCGCAGCGACAACTACCGTTCGCAGCACCGCGGTGGCAAGGGTGTGAAGGGCGCACAGCTGCGCGCCGACGATGTCGTCGAGCACTTCTTCGTCACCACGACCCACCATTGGCTGCTGTTCTTCACGAACAAGGGCCGCGTCTACCGCGCCAAGGGCTACGAGGTCCCCGAGGCCGGTCGCGACGCGAAGGGTCAGCACGTCGCCAACCTCCTCGCGCTGCAGCCGGGTGAGGAGATCGCGCAGATCCTCGACATCCGGGACTACACCGCCGCGACCTACCTGGTCCTGGCCACCCGCAGCGGCCTGGTGAAGAAGACCCGTCTCACCGAGTACGACACCAACCGTCAGGGCGGCATCATCGCGATCCGCCTCCGCGGTCAGGACGAGGAGGACGGCGACGAACTCGTCAGCGCTCTCCTCGTCGACGAGGACGACGACATCCTCCTCATCAGCCGGCACGGCATGTCGCTTCGCTTCACGGCGACGGATGCCTCGCTCCGACCGATGGGTCGTTCCACCGAGGGCGTGAAGGGCATGGACTTCCGCGGCGACGATTCGCTGCTGTCGGCATCCGTCGCCCGAGATGATGCGTTCGTGTTCGTCGTGACCGAGGGTGGTTACGCCAAGCGCACCGCCGTCGACCAGTATCGGACGCAGAATCGCGGTGGACTCGGCATCAAGGTGGCCAAGTTGCACGAGGAACGCGGTGATCTCGCGGGCGGTCTGATCGTCTCGGAGGTGGACGAGGTCTTGGTGGTTCTTGCCAGCGGCAAGGTGGTACGCTCTGCCGTGGCCGAGGTCCCCGCCAAGGGTCGCGACACGATGGGTGTCGTGTTCGCCCGCCCCGATGACGAAGATCGCATCCTCGCGATCGCTCGGAACGGTGAGCGAGGCCTGGCCGAGGAGGCGCCCGTCGAGAGCGACGAGGCAGCCGAGCCCGCATCGGGCACCGAATCCGAAGCCCCTTGATCCCGCCGAAGGGCGCCGTCCGAGAGAGTATTGACGCATGAGCACGGTAGCCGACAAGCTCGCCCGCAAGTCCAGTAGCAAGACCAGTGCGAAGCAGGTCCGCCTGCGCCTGGTGTACGTCGATTTCTGGTCGGCAGTCAAGCTGTCCTTCCTCGCGGCGATCGCCCTCGCGATCGTGACGGTGGTGTCCTTCGTCCTGATCTACCTCGTCGTGCAGACGACGGGTCTGATCGACCGGGCTGACGAGTTCTTCGGCAGCTTCTCGGACGGCAACTTCCTGCTGTCGCAGTTCATCAGCCTTCCGCAGGTGCTGGCGTTCGCCGCCGTCGTGGCGATCCTGAACCTGGTCGTGGTGACGGTGCTCGGCGCGGTCACCGCGGGCATCTACAACCTCGCCGTGAAGGTGACCGGCGGCCTGCTGGTCGGCTTCACCTCGAACTGACCCTCCGGACGTCGCCCCGATTCGTGAAAACCGCGCGATTCGGGTAAAGTCTTCGAGGTTGACCGACGTGCGAACGCCGGTCGCAAGCGGGGCTATAGCTCAGGCGGTTAGAGCGCTTCACTGATAATGAAGAGGTCCCAGGTTCAAGTCCTGGTAGCCCCACCACCGCACATTTCGGGGCCTTAGCTCAGTTGGTAGAGCGCCTGCTTTGCAAGCAGGATGTCGGGAGTTCGATTCTCCCAGGCTCCACAGGACAGGAAAGCCGGCCTTCGGGCCGGCTTTCGTCGTTTCCACCGTGATCCCCATCCGTCGTAGGGTGAAGCATGGATTTGCGGGTCGCGGCGTATGCTGTCATCGTCGACCCGGATGATCGACTTCTCCTGGCGCACTGGAATGAGGGGCGCCGCGCCGCGTGGACGCTTCCCGGCGGCGGACTGGAGGCAGGCGAGGATCCCGAGCGCGCGGCTCGCCGCGAGGTGCGGGAGGAGACCGGCTACCGGGTGGAGCTGAAGGGCCTTCTCGGCATCCACTCGCGGGTGATCCCCCCGACACGGCGGCTGGTCGACGACGCGACGGTGCCTCTGCACACCCTGCGTATCGTCTACCGCGCCGAGGTCGTCGGAGGGAAGCTGCGCAACGAGGTCGACGGGTCCACGGATCGCGCGGAGTGGTTCCCCCGTGCGGGAGTGCGGCGCCTGCAGCGGGTGAAGCTCGTCGACATCGCTCTGCGCATGTACGACGACGCGTGAGTCCTCGAACCCGCGCGGACCGATGCCGTCAGCCGAGCGGCTGGGAGATGTCGGCCACGATCGCACCGTAGGCGGAGATCAGGTCGTCCGCATCGACGAAGAGACTGAAGCCGTGGGCGCCGGCGCCCATGGCGATGCGCTGTCCGGCGATGCGCTCATCGGCGTAGACGGGCCACTCGGTCGTGCTGCCGATGGGGACGATGGTCCCGCGCTCATAGCCTGTGGCGGCCAGTGCCCGATCGGGATCGGGGAGTTGCAGCTTGTTCACGCCCACGACCGTGCGGAGCTTCGGCCAGGAGATGCCCCGGTCGCCGGGGACCAGCGCGAACAGGTACGTGTCGTCGCTGCGCTTGACCACGAGGGTCTTCACGATCGTCGACGGCGACACACCGAGAAGCCCGGCCGCCTCCTCGAGGGAGTGTGCGGCCGGGCGTTCCCGGAACTCGACGGTCAGGCCGCGTGCCGTGGCGGCATCGCGGACCCGCGCGAGAGGATCACTCATCCGGTGCGCGCAGCGGGTCGTCCGCCACCCACAGCTCGTCGTCGGCACGGAGCGTCTGCCACGCGGCGTAGATGACGCCCAGAGCGGCAGCGGCGCCGAGGATGATGGCGATGACGCCGCCGGCGCCCATCCCCTGCTTCTTCGGCTGCAGGCCCGAGAGCTGCGACGAGATCTTCTTCGTCGCCTTTGCACCGTACTTGTCGGCCTTCTTGGCGTACTTCTTCGCGTCGGGGAGGGACAGGCCCTTGCCGGCGGCGAAACGGGCACGCGTGTCGTTGGCGGCATCCCACACCGACAGTGCGGAGCCTACGACGGCACCCGCGGCCGGAACGACCGCGTCGTTGAGCACGCGCCGCGACGCGGTCACGCTCTTGTCCACATAGGGGGCTGCGTACTTCTCGTACCCCTGCTTCACCTGCGGCGTGATCTGCTCGCGCCGGAAGTTGCCGAGCTGGTGCCCCGCCTCCCGTGCGATGCCCGCGGCTTCGTTCACGAGAACCTGCTGCGACTCCCACAGGCTGTTCGCCTGCTTCTGGAGCTTGCGGAGTTCCTTCTTGCGCTTACGGCTGAGGCTCACAGTGCCCTCCATTCGGCCCGGACTGATGTGGTCCCATCCTGCCAGACCGCCTTCTCGACGGCAGGGGTTGGACAGAACTCTGGAAGAATGTTATCCATGCCCATCCACACCGCTGTCGCCACCCTGCACACCAACCACGGCGACATCGTCGTCAACCTCTTCGGCGACCACGCCCCCCGCACGGTTCAGAACTTCATCGGCCTCTCCGACGGCTCCGCGTCCTGGACGCACCCGTCCACCGGCGCCGCCGGCGAAGGCCCTCTGTACAAGGACGTCATCTTCCACCGCATCATCTCGGGCTTCATGATCCAGGGCGGCGACCCGCTCGGCGTGGGCACCGGCGGTCCCGGCTACACCTTCAACGACGAGATCAGCCCGGAGCTGACCTTCACGGAGCCCTACAAGCTGGCCATGGCCAACGCGGGCTCGCGTCGCAACGCGATCACCGGCGAGGTGCAGGGCACCAACGGTTCGCAGTTCTTCATCACCGTCCCCGGTCAGGGTGGTCGTGGCCCCGAGTGGCTGCAGGGCAAGCACACCATCTTCGGTGAGGTCGCCGATGACGCCTCCAAGGCCGTGGTCGACACGATCAGCGGCGTTCCCACCGCGGCCGGTGACCGTCCGGTCGAGCCCGTGGTGATCCAGTCGATCGACATCGTCTCGGTCTGATCCGCCCTTCGTGACCAGCGATCAGTTCCGCCGGAACAGCGAGAACTACTGCTACCGGCATCCGGACCGGCAGAGCTTCGTGCTGTGTCAGCGGTGCCTGCGCACCATCTGCCCGGAATGCCAGACGCCCGCCGCCGTCGGCGTCGTGTGCCCGGAGTGCATGAAGGAGCAGCAGAAGGCGCAGTCCCCTGCGCAGAAGAAGGCGGAACGTCGCTGGTCGCGCGCGCGTCCGATGGCCTTGGCGGCCTCGGGCGGGCGCCCGATCGTGACGTACGCGATCATCGCGCTGACGGCGTTCGTCTTCCTGCTCCAGCTGATCCCCGTGCTCGGCCCGCAGGTCGAGAACGCCCTGCTGTTCTGGGCTCCCTACCTCTATTCGCAGGGCGCGTTCCAGCCGTGGCGACTGGTCACGGTGGCGCTGGTGCACTCGGGGTTCTGGCACGTCGGCCTGAACATGCTCGCCCTGTGGCTGATCGGGCGGAGTCTCGAGCCGCTCCTCGGACGGTGGCGATTCCTCACGCTCTACGTGCTGAGCGCGGTCGGCGGGTCCGTCGCGGTCGCGCTGCTGTCACCGCTCACGCCCGTCGTCGGGGCATCCGGTGCGATCTTCGGTCTCTTCGGCGCTCTGCTGATCATCGGCCGCCACATCGGCGCGAACATCACGGGCATCGCGATCATCCTGGGGATCAACCTGGTGATCGGCTTCATCCCGGGCTTCAACGTGTCGTGGCAGGCGCACATCGGCGGCCTGCTGACGGGACTTGCGATCGGGTTCCTCTTCACGCGGACGAAGAAGAAGAGTCAGCGGACGGTGCAGATCCTCCTGCTCGCGGCGGTCGCCGCGGTGCTGGTGGCGCTGCTGTTCGTGCCGGTGCTCATCTGAAACCCGTCGCGACGGAGTGGGAAGTTATCCACAGGTCTATCCCCAGTTGGGGATGAATCACACGGGTGTAATTCCTGAAATCCGACGGGTTCTCAGCGCCAGCGCGTGGTCATCAGGAAGCCGATGAAGGCGATACCGAAGCCCACGACCAGGTTCCACCCGGCGATGCCGGGGATCGGGAACTGCATGCCGCTCAGGTAGAACACGAGGATCCACACCAGCCCGACCAGCATGAGGCCGATCATGATGGGCTTGAACCACACCGGGTTGGGCGCGGCCTCACCTTCTGCGCGCTCGATCAGCGAGTCTTCGTCGTTGCCGCGTCGTGCCATGCGCTCGATTCTAGCCGGGAGGAACCTCCCACCGCCCTATGCGAGAATCGCCGGGTGGAGCAGACCCGAGCGAGCAGGCGTCAGGCGACCGCGCGCCCGCGCCCTCGGCGGCGCGTCTCGGTCATCGGCGTCTTCGGCGAACTGCTCATCACCGCCGGTGTGCTGGTCATGCTCTACGTCGTGTGGCAGCTCTGGGTCGGCGACCTCATCTACGGCGCCCAGAACAACGCCGCCGCGGAGGAGCTGTCCCAGACATGGGCCGAGCAGTACACGCCACCCGAGCCCGACGGCGAGGTGCTCCCCACCGAGGAGCCGGCATCCGTCGAACCTGTGATCCTGCCCGAACCCGCCGACACCGAAGTGTTCGGGATCATGCGCGTGCCGCGTTTCGGCGACGATTACGCCGTGCAGATGGCGGGTGGTGTGACCCGCGCCGGCACCCTGGACTCCATCGGCATCGGCCACTACCCGGGGACGGCGATGCCGGGCGAGGAAGGCAACTTCGCCCTCGCCGCCCACCGCACCACCTACGGCGCCCCCTTCAACCGCATCGCCGAGCTGAAGGTGGGCGACGCGATCGTGGTGGAGACCCCCGCCGGGTGGTACACCTACCGCTTCCGGACGCTGGAATACGTCACCCCGAGCGAGACCGACGTGCTCCGCCCCGTGCCGCAGCAGCCGGATGTCCCCGCCAACGGAAAGTACATCACCTTGACCAGCTGCTCACCGATGTTCTCCCTGGCTGAGCGGATCGTCGGCTACGGCGTGTTCGAATCGTTCACGCCGTACGCGGACGGCCCGCCCGCGGCCCTCAGCGAAGGACTGGCCTGATGTACGGCGCGCTGTGGCGGATCCTCCCCGGCCCGTGGTGGGTCCGGCTCCTCATCGTCCTGATCCTCCTGGCCGCGGTGCTCTACGCCTTGGCGTTCTACGTCTTCCCGTGGGTGAGCGAGTTCGTCAACCCGCAGGAGGTCACGGTCGAGTGAGCGCACGCGCGTGAACGCCGTGCTCGTCGTGGACAACCATGACAGCTTCGTCCACACCCTCGTCGACTACCTGCACCAGCTCGGAGCCACCACCGATCTTCGGGAAGCGGACGACATCACGGATGCCGCCGCCGCCGTCCGCGGGTACTCCGGAGTGCTGGTCTCCCCCGGTCCGGGCCGTCCCGCGGATGCCGGCGCATCGATCGACGCCGTCCGCGCGGCCGTCGATGCCGGCATCCCGCTCCTCGGCGTTTGCCTCGGGCATCAGGCGATCGCGGAAGCGTACGGGGCGCGCGTCGACCACGCGCCGGAGCTCATGCACGGGATCACCTCTCCCGTGCATCACGGAGGCGATCCCCTCTTCGCGGGGCTCGCCGATCCCTTCACCGCCACGCGCTACCACTCCCTCGCCGTGATCGAGGAGACCCTCCCCGCGGAGATCGTCGTCACGGCGCGGACCGACAGCGGCGTCGTCATGGGGATCCGCCACCGCAGCGCACCCGTCGTGGGCGTGCAGTTCCATCCCGAGAGCGTCCTCACCGAGGGTGGGCATCGGCTCCTCGGCAATTGGCTCGCTGAGGCGGGGTTCACCGGCGCCGCGGAGCGGGGCGCGCGACTCACTCCGCGTCAGGCGCCGGTGCAGTAGGTGAGCGTGATCTCGGAGCGGTAGGGCACGTCGCCGGGGGCGAGGGACTGCGCCGTGACCGTCGGCTGGGGCGTCGCCGTGCAGCCGCCGTCCTCCTGCGGGATCACGGTGAGTTCGAGCGCCTCCAGCTCACGCGTCGCGGCTTCCAGCGTGTACCCGGTGACGTCGTTGATCGTCACGCGACCGGAGGCGACGACCAGGTTCACCGCGGTGCCCACCGCGATGGAGGATTCCGCCGTCTGGTCGGCGGAGATCACGATGTTCTCGGCAAGCGCCGGGTCGTTCCGCGAGCTCACGGTCCCGAGGGTGAGACCTGCCTGCTCGAGCGCCGCGGTGGCTTCGTCGCGGGTGAGTCCCGCGAGCTCGGGGACGGTGGCCAGCTCCTGACCGCGCGAGACGAACACCCGCACCTCCTGCCCGGGCGACATCGAGGTGCCGGGGGCGGGTTCGGTGCGGATGACGTTGCCGACGGCGACGTCGATGGAGTCCTCCTCCACGCGGATGGCGAGGAGGTCGGCATCGGCGAGCTCCGCGTTCGCCCGGTCGTACGTCATGCCCGAGACGTCCGGGACGACGGCGGCGTTGGTGGGGACGTCGGTGGGCTGCAGGGAGAGCACCCAGATGACGACGGAGATGAGGAGCACGGCGAGGACCGCCACCCCCGACCAGATCCACGCGACCGGGGGCCCGGCCTGCGTGCGCTTCATCGTCGTGTCGGTGCTCAGCTGGCGGAGCGAGCGCGCCGTCTCGGCCGCCTGACGGGGGTTGGGACCGTACAGCTCGCTCGTGAGCGCACCGAGTGCGCGCTTCGACGGCGCACGCCCGTCGATGGTCGCGTCGAGTGCCTCGCGGAAGCTCGCGGCATCCTGATACCGCTGGAAGGGGTCCTTCGCCAGCGATCGCAGCGCGACGGCATCGAGCGATCGCGGGACGGTGTCGCGGATCTCGGACGGCGCGACGGGGGCTTCGCTGACGTGCTGATAGGCGACGGCGACCGGCGACTCGCCGCGGAACGGCGGGCGTCCGGCCAGCAGCTCGTAGAGCACGACGCCGGTGGAGTACAGATCGGCGCGCGCGTCGACGGGTTCGCCCTTGGCCTGCTCGGGCGAGAAGTACGACGCGGTTCCGATGATGGCCGTCGTCTCGGCGACGGTCGACGAGCTGTCCGACACCGCGCGCGCGATGCCGAAGTCCATGACCTTCACCTGTCCGGCATCCGTCACCATGACGTTGCCGGGCTTGATGTCGCGGTGGACGACACCGGCGCGGTGCGAGTACTCGAGGGCCTCGAGGATGCCGTCGACGTATCGGATCGCCTCGTCGACGGGAACGGGGCCCTCGGCGATGATGTCCTTGAGCAGTGCGCCCTTGACGAGCTCCATCACGATGAACGGCACGGGGCGGACGACGCCGTCCTTGCCGGTCTCGGAATCCTCGCCGGCATCGAAGACGCGGACGATGGTGGGGTGGGCCATGCGGGACGCCGCCTGCGCCTCGAGGCGGAAACGCGTACGGAACGCGTTGTCGCCGGCGAGGTCGCGATCGAGGATCTTGATGGCCACCTCGCGCCCGAGGGTGAGGTCGTATCCGCGGTAGACGCTGGCCATACCGCCGCGCCCGATGGGCTCGTCGATACGGTAGCGGCCGGAAAGCACGCGCGGATCAGCGGTCACTGTCTCCCCCTGTCTGGAACATCAGCCACACTAGCCGAGCGCCCGGGCGGCGACCTGGGAACAGGCCGCCGCCCGGGCGATGTCGGATGCGTGCGCCTTACTCGTCCGTGGTCGGGTTCGGGTCGGGCGTCGGGCCGGGGGCCGGGGGCTGCTCGATCGTCGCGGTGGCCTCCGGGGAGGTCGGCGAGGTGCGCTCACCCGACGGTCCGCCCGAGCAGGTGACCGCGTAGGTCACGATGAGCGTGCCGCTGCCGTTGTTCGGGATCGTGATCTGCGCGTTCCGGTCGTTCGCGCCGAAGGACGAGGACGACTGCCCGTTGGCGAACGTGCCGTTGGAGGCGGTGAGGTTGTACGCGCTCGGAGACCCCTCGCCCGACGGACAGGTGTACCCGGGCCAGCTGACATCGATCGTGCCGCCGGGGGCGACCGTCGCCGAGTTCAGCGCCGGGGCTCCCGGGGTCTCGAGGGCCGTCTGCTCGCCGTACGCGGTGAGGTTGATCGTCGTCCCGGCGGGGACGCGTCCGGTCGGGTCGACGGTGTAGACCAGTCCGACCTCGCCCTCGGTGGGGGCGGCGTTGCCGGTCGTGCAGCTCGCGACCAGGTCGTTGCTCTCGAGGACGCCGCGGGCGTCATCGCACGACAGGCCGATGAGACCGAGGGAGTTGACGTCGATCCGCTCCTCGGTGGGCGTGGGCGTCGGTGAGGGCGACGACGTCGTCTGCGTGGGCGAGGGCGACGTGGGATCGGGCTCCGGCTCGCCCTGGTTCGCGAGCACCGCCCAGAGCGTTCCGCCGAGGACCAGGAGGAGGAGGACGATGAGCGCGATCAGCGGCCACGTCCAGGGGCTCCGCTTCTTCTTCTCGGTCGTCGCTTCAGCGTCGGGATCGGCATCCGCGTCGAGCGGGACGGCGGCCGTGGCGGGCAGGAGCCGCGTGGCGGCCTGGGTGTCGCTGCCCGGGGTGAGGAGCTGCGTCACGTCGTCGACGCTGCCGGCGCCGGCGATCGCGGGGACCGCGGCGACGGCCGCGGCCATATCGCCGTGGCGGAGCGCGGTCGCCGCGCGGGCGACGGCCGCCGCGGTGGCGGGGCGCTCCTCGGGCTTCTTGGCGATCATCGCCATGACGAGATTCTGCACCGGGACGGCGACGGTCGCCGGCAGCGGCGGAGGCTGCTCGTTGATCTGCGCCATCGCGATCGCGACCTGCGATTCGCCGGTGAACGGTCGACGACCAGCCAGGCACTCGTAGGCGACGATGCCCAGGGAGTACACGTCCGTCGCGGGGGAGGCCGGGTGGCCGGACGCCTGCTCGGGTGACAGGTACTGGACCGTCCCCATGACCTGGCCGGTCGCGGTGAGCGGAACCTGGTCGGCGATGCGTGCGATGCCGAAGTCGGTGATCTTCACCCGCCCGTCGGGAGTGATCAGGAGGTTGCCGGGCTTGATGTCGCGGTGCACGAGTCCCGCGGCGTGCGCGGCCTGCAGCGCGGAGGACGTCTGCGCGACGATGTCGAGCGTCTTGTCGCTGGAGAGCGACCCGTCGCGCTCGAGGATCGTCGACAGGGCTTCGCCGGGGACGAGCTCCATGACGAGGAACGCCGAGCCCGCCTCCTCGCCGTAGTCGAAGACGCTGGCGATTCCCTCGTGGTTGACGAGGGCGGCGTGCCGGGCCTCGGCGCGGAAGCGCTCGAGGAAGCCGGGATCCCCCATGTACTCGTCTTTGAGGATCTTGATCGCGACGGTCCGCCCGATGACATGGTCGGTGGCTTCCCACACTTCACCCATGCCGCCGATCGCGATCCGCGAATCCAGCTCGTAGCGGCCGCCGAAGGTCACTCCTTGCGTCGGTCTCATCTGCCCAACACCGCCTCCATGACCTGTTTCGCGATAGGCGCGGCGATGGTGTTGCCGCTGCCCGATTGTCCCTGACCGCCGCCGTCCTCGACCACGACGGCCACGGCGACCTGGGGGTCGTCCGCCGGAGCGAATCCGGTGAACCACAGTGTGTACGGCGCACCCGCGCCGTTCTCCGCGGTACCGGTCTTACCGGCCACGTCGACCCCGTCTATTCTTGCACCCGACGCCACGCCGTCTGAGACATTGGCGACCATCATCTCGAGCAGGTCCGCGGCGACATCCGGCTCCATCGCGCGGCCGTACTCGGTCGGGTCGAAGGTTTGCTGGACCGACAGATCCGGGCCGATCACGCGGCGGATCATCTGGGGGTTCATCACGAGTCCCTCGTTGGCGATGCCGGCGGAGACCATGGCGATCTGCAGCGGTGTCGCGGTGACCTGGCCTTGGCCGAACCCGGTCAGCGCGGTCTGCGCGTCGTCGAGTCCGCGGGGGTAGCTCGACGGTGTCGAGGTCAGTGGGATCTCGAAGCTGGAGTTGAACCCGAACTTCTCCGCTTCCTCGCGGATCGCGTCATCGCCCAGCTCCACGGCGAGCTCGGCGAAGGGGATGTTGCAGCTCAGCCGCATCGCCGTCTCCAGCGTCACCTCCTCGCCCTCTCCGCACGTGCCGCCGCTGGCGTTGCGCAGAACGCTGGAGGACTGGGGCAGACGGTAGGAGGCCGGGTTGGGGAAGGTGGATTCGGGCGTGTACTCGCCGGAAGCAAGGGCGGCGGAGGCGACCACGAGCTTGAACACGGATCCGGGCGGGTTCAGGTCGCCCGCGATCGCGCGGTTCGACAGGGGCTTGCCCGGGTCGGCGACGAGTGCGTCGTACGCCTCGTTGACCTCGGCCGTGCGATGAGAGGCGAGCAGGTTGGTGTCGAAGCTCGGGCTGGACACGAGGGCGAGGATGCGGCCCGTGGACGGGTCCATCGCCACGACGGCGCCCTCGAGGTCGCCGAGTGCGTCGTACGCGGCCCGCTGGACCTCGGCATCCAGCGTCAGGGCGACGTTCGACCCGCGCGGCGGCTGACCGGTGATGATGCGGTCGAGGCGCGAGAAGAACTGCGACCCGGAGGTGCCGCTCAGCGGCTGGTTCATCGCCAGCTCGAGACCGGTCGCCGCGCCCAGCGCGGGGTTGATGTAGCCGGTGACGGGAGCCCACATGTCGGGGTCGACGTACTGACGCTGCCAGCTGTATACGTCGTCGGACGGGACCGAGGAGGCGATCGCGGCGCCGCTGGCGATGATTGAGCCGCGCTGGACCTCGTAGGAGTCGTAGAGCGCCCGGGTGTTCTGCGAGTTCTGCTGCAGGGCATCCGCCTGCACCACCTGGATCCAGCTGACCGATCCGAAGAGGGCGAGGAACATCGCGAGCATCACGATGCTGAGACGTCGGAGTTCTTTGGTCATGTCAGCCGATCACCACCCGGGGACGACTGCGGACGGCATCCGAGATCCGCAGCAGGAGGGCCACGATGATCCAGTTGGCCACCAGGGAGGATCCGCCGGCGGCGAGGAACGGGGTCGTGAGGCCGGTGAGCGGGATCACCCGCGTCACACCGCCGACCATGATGAAGACCTGCAGTGCGATCGTGAACGACAGCCCCGTCGCGAGGAGCTTGCCGAAGTCGTCCTGTCCGGCAAGGCCGATGCGGATGCCGCGGCTCGTGAACACCATGTACAGGCAGAGGATCGCGAAGACGCCGATGAGCCCGATCTCCTCACCGAGGCTCGGGAGGATGTAGTCGCTCTCGGCGACGGGGGTCAGGTACGGACGGCCCTGGCCGAGGCCCGTGCCGACGAGACCGCCCTGGGCCAGACCGAAGATGCCCTGCACCAGCTGGTAGCTGCCGCCGGGGGCGTCGATCACCGCGGGGTTGAAGGCGTCGAGCCAGTTCGTGAAGCGTCCCTGGACGTAGGGCAGGACGCGGGATGCCGCGAACGCGCCGACCGCGACGAGGACGAGGCCGATGAAGACCCAGCTCGTCTTCCCCGTGGCGACGTAGAGCATCGCCACGAACATGCCGAAGATGAGCAGGCCCGTGCCGAGGTCGCGCTGGAGCACGATGATGCCGAGCGAGACGAGCCAGAAGACCAGGACCGGACCGAGCTCGCGGGCGCGCGGCCAGGTGATTCCGAGGATCTTGGTGCCGGTGGTGGTCAGGCTCTCTCGCGTGCGCACGAGGTAGCCGGCGAAGAAGATCGCCAGGCACAGCTTCGCCAGCTCGCCCGGCTGGAACGTGAAGAAGCCCACGTCGACCCAGACGTCGGCGTTTCCGCCGGCGCTCAGCCCCGGAATGACGGGGAGGACGAGCAGCAGGATGCCGACGAAACCGAAGATGTAGGTATAGCGGAAGAGCACCCGGTAGTTCTTCAACAGCACGACCACGGCGATAGCGAGCACCACCGCGATCCCCGCCCAGGCCAATTGGCGCGTGGAGAAGGCACCCCAGCCGAACCGGATCGCGGCGATGTCGAGCCGGTAGATCATCGCGATGCCGAGCCCGGTGAGGAGGGTGGCGATCGGCACGACGAAGGGGTCGGCATCCCGTGCCACGAGGCGCAGCACGATGTGGAGGGCCACGACGAGCGCCGTGAGGCCGCCGCAGTAGATGAGGAAGCGCCAGTTGATCTCTCCGAGCGCGCCGAGCTGGACCAGCGCGACGGCCGACCAGGTCAGCGCGAGCGCGAAGATCAGCAGGGCGAGCTCGCGGTTGCGCTGGGTCTGCGGGACGCGGAGGCGCCGCAGGGCCCGGATGACGGCGGTGTCACTCGAGACCGTGTCGGGTGCGTCGGGGCGTGCCGGTGCCGCGCTCATCCGCCTCCTCCTGCCGTCTCACTGATCGTGGCGACGATACGACGTGCGTCTGGGAGGGAGCTCGCCGAGATGGTCTGCTCGATCGTCGCCTGCGCGAATTCCGGAAGCGAATCGAGCGGGATGCCGGTGTCTTCGTACGGCGTGGACAGCGAGATCGGGCCGATGTCCTGCTGGACGCCGCGGAAGATCACGACGGTGTCCTCGTCGGCGCCGACGTAGTAACGCGTCTGGGTCCACTGGTAGCCGCCCCACAGGCCCACCGCGAGGATGCCGAGGACGAGCACCACGCCGATGATCCAGCCGAACCGGCGGCGGCGGCCGCGTCGACGGTCTTCCTCGATGAGCTCCTCGAGGAACTCCGCGGCGGGCTCGAAGTGGGTCGGTTCGTTCGCCGCCTGCCGGTTGGGATGCAGCCAGCTGGTGCGTCCGGGGCGGGCTGCGGGCACCTCGATGCCCTGCGGGTTCGACGCGGAGCCGACGATCGTGGGGGTCCCGGAGAACACCGGATGCGCGCCGCCGACGTCGGCGATGACGATCGTGACGTTGTCGGGAGCGCCGCCGTCGAGGGCTTGCTTGAGCAGGATGTCGGCGGTGCGGCCCGGGGTGAGTCCCTGGCTGAGCGCCTTCGCGGTGTGGGCGTCGTCGACGACGCCGGAGAGGCCGTCCGAGCAGAGCAGCCACCGGTCGCCCGGCTGCGTCGGCATGATGAACGTGTCGAGCTCGGGGTTCGGATCCATGTCGCCGAGCACCCGCATGAGGACGGACCGGCGCGGGTGGTAGCGCGCCTCTTCGGGCGTGATGCGGCCCGAGTCGACGAGGCGCTGGACGAACGTGTGGTCGGTGGTGATCTGGGTGAGCTCGTCGTCGCGGTACAGGTAGATCCGCGAGTCGCCGATGTGCGCGATGACGGCGTAGTCGTTGACCATCACCATGGCGCTGACGGTCGTGCCCATCCCGGCGAGTTCGGGGCGGACGTCCACGGTGTCGATCAGCGCGCGGGCGGTCTCCGAGACGCCGTCCCGCAGGGCCCGTTCAGCATCCGACGGCGACGCGTAGGGGTGGTCGAGACGTTCGAGCCGGGTGACGGCGATGCTCGAGGCGACGTCGCCGCCGGCGTGACCGCCCATGCCGTCGGCGACGAGGAACAGGTTCGATCCGGCATAGCCGGAGTCCTGGTTGTTGGAGCGCACCTTGCCGGTGTGCGAGATCGCGGCGCTCGAGCCCTGGAAGACCATGTGGAGGGTTCCGCTTACGCCCGCAGCTCGAAGGTCGTCGCGCCGACCTTGATGGGGGCGCCGAGGGTCACCGGGACGGGCGTCGACACGCGGGCGCCGTCGTGCCAGGTGCCGTTGGTCGAGTCGAGGTCCTGCAGCATCCACTGCTCGCCCCACAGGACCAGGCGGGCGTGGTGGCTGGAGGTGTAGTCGTCGCGGATCACGAGACCGGACTCGCTCGAGCGGCCGATCGTGAGCGGTTCGTTTCCGAGCGGGAGCTCGAGTCCCGCTTTCGGGCCCGACGTGATGACGATGCGCGTCGCCGAGGCGCTGGTCGCGGCGCCGCCCTTGGGGCCGCTGCGGGGCGCGGATCCGGATGCCGGGCGGTCGGCCACGGGTGCGGTGGCGTTCGCGCGCGGGGCTGCGGGTGCGGCGGCTGCTGCCCCGGGGCTCGCGGCGGCGGGTGCGCCGGCCTCGGCGGGCTCGGGCATCCGTCGGACCTTCACACCGAACAGGTCGGCGCGCAGCGAGTAGACGACGCCGAAGACGAACGCCCACAGCAGGACGAGGAAGCCGATGCGCAGCAGGAGGAGAGTCAGTTCGCTCATGCGAGGGGTCCGCCTTCGCGCAGATCGTAGGCCCGCGTCGCGTCGGCCGCCGGGAGGGGCGGACGCGGCGGAGCGGCGGCCTGGGCGACCACGCGGAAGACGATGTCGGTGCGTCCGATGGTCACCACGGAGTCGGGGGCGAGGGCGGCTTCGCCGACCTTCTGGCCGTTGAGTTTGGTGCCGTTGGTGGACTTCAGGTCGCGCACCATGGCGCGCTCGCCGTCCCACAGGATCTCGACGTGCCGGCGCGACGTTCCGGAGTCGGCGATGGTGATGTCGGCGTCGCTGCCGCGCCCGATGACGGTGCGGGACTTCGCGAGGGTGTGACGTTGACCGTCGATGTCGACGACGCCGCGCCAGGAGACCTCGCCGCCTTGGGCGGTGGCGCTGTCGACGCGGAGCGTTCCGGTGGACAGTTGCGGGTCGCGCTCGAGGGTGATCGAGACGGGGCCGGCGAAGCTGTAGCCCTGAGCCTTGGCGTGCTTGTGGACCAGCGTGTCGAGCTCGTGGATGAGGGCCCCGCCGAGGGCCGCCATCTTCTCGTCGTCGGCGGGGGCGAGGCGCACGGCGAACGTGTTGGGCGCGAGGATGCGGTCGCGGGTGACGACGGCGGCCTTCTTGTCGAGCTCGCTGCGAAGAGCGGAGGCGATCTCGACGGGCTGGATGCCGCTGCGGAAGGTCTTCGCGAACGCGCTGTTCACGGCGCGCTCGAGACCTTTCTCGAAGCTGTCAAGTAGTCCCACGGGGCTCCTCGGAGGGCGGTTCCGGTTGGTACATGGTAATTGCACATGAGCATCGGTGCCGTGCGAGTGGACGAAGGGAGGGAAGTGCGGGCGGTCGGGCCGTCGTCGGGCGGGTCGGGTGCGTCCTCGGGTCATTCTGCCCCGTCGGGGCGCCCGGGCGCGATTCCGCGGGCGGATTCGGGCGTGATATCCTCGCACAGTTGCGTCGGCAGGGAACTGCCGTTCGCGCGAGTGGCGGAATAGGTAGACGCGCTGGCTTCAGGTGCCAGTGCCCGCAAGGGCGTGGGGGTTCAAGTCCCCCCTCGCGCACAGCGAATGTGCGGACAGCCGGTCGGGGAGAGATCCCCGACCGGCTTCGTCGTTTCCGCGTCGGTCAGATGACGCCGAGGGCGAGCATCGCGTCGGCGACGCGCGTGAAACCGGCGATGTTCGCGCCGGCGACGTAGTCCCCGGGGGTGCCGTATTCGTCCGCCGTCTGCAGGCAGCGGTCGTGCACGGCGCGCATGATCTCCTCGAGCCGCTTCTCGGTGTAGTCGAAGTCCCAGAAGTCGCGCGAGGCGTTCTGCTGCATCTCCAGCGCACTCGTGGCGACACCGCCCGCGTTGACCGCCTTCCCGGGCGCGAAGGCGACCCCCGCCTCGCGCAGCGCGCGCACCGCGGCGGGACTCGTCGGCATGTTCGCGCCTTCGGCGACGATGCGGCATCCGTTGCGGATGAGAGCAGCCGCGCCGTCCTCTTCGAGTTCGTTCTGCGTGGCGCACGGGAGCGCGATGTCGCAGGGGACATCCCAGATCGAGCCGCCGTCGATGTAGCGGACGCCCTGACCGCGCGCGGCGGCGTAGTCGCTGACGCGACCGCGGCGACCGTTCTTGATCTCCTTCAGCAGCGCGAGATCGATGCCCGCCTCATCGACGACGTAGCCGTCGGAATCGGAACAGGCCACCACCGTGCCGCCCAGCTGATGGATCTTCTCGATCGCGTACAGCGCGACGTTCCCGGAACCGGAGACGACGACGCGCGTGCCGTCGAGGCCCTCGCCGGAGGCGCGGAGCATCTCGTCGACGAAGAACACCGTGCCGTAGCCGGTCGCCTCGGTGCGCACCTGCGAGCCGCCCCAGCTGAGCCCCTTGCCGGTGAGGGTGCCCGACTCGTAGCGGTTGGTGATGCGCTTGTACTGACCGAACATGTACCCGATCTCGCGCTGACCGACACCGATGTCGCCCGCGGGAACGTCGGTGTACTCGCCGAGGTGACGGTAGAGCTCGGTCATGTACGACTGGCAGAACCGCATCACCTCACCCGCGGAGCGACCGCGCGGATTGAAGTCCGAACCGCCCTTGGCCCCGCCGATCGGGAGCCCGGACAGGGCGTTCTTGAAGATCTGCTCGAACCCGAGGAACTTCACGATCCCGAGATACACCGACGGGTGGAACCGCAGTCCGCCCTTGAACGGACCCAGCGCGGAGTTGAACTCGACGCGGAACCCGCGGTTCAGCTGCACCCGACCCTGGTCATCGGTCCACGGCACACGGAAGATGATCTGACGTTCCGGCTCGCACAGGCGCCGAATGATCTCGGCGTCGGCGTACTCGGGGTGCTTTACCACCACGGGGCCGAGGCTCATGAGGACCTCTTCGACCGCCTGGTGGAACTCGGCTTCTCCGGGGTTGCGGTGGACGACCTCGTCGAAGACGACAGCGAGGGACTGTTCCATTGCGGGCACGGCTGCTCCAGTTCGGGTTGTTGCGTGAGGGATTCGCCGGCGCAGACGGCGCGAAGGGGGATGACGACGTTCCCGTGACCATCCAGGCATGCGCGGGCGCCCCGGTCAAACCGAAGTCGTCGTCGCGCCGGTTTTGCCGTCGCCGCCGGAGGGGAAAGGATGGGCCGGTGCTCGACGGCCCGCCCCTCGCCGAGTGGCTGCCGGTGTCGGCCGCCGCTCTGGTCTTCCTGCTGCTCGCGGCGGGCATCGCCGGATGGGTCGACGCGGTCGTCGGCGGTGGCGGACTCATCCAGCTTCCCGCCCTCGTCATCGCCGTTCCCCAGGATGTCGCCACGCCCTACGTCCTCGGCACGAACAAGCTCTCCTCCTTCTTCGGCACGCTGACGGCGAGCTGGGTGTACCTGCGCCGCATCCGCGTGCAGCTCGTACTCCTCGTCCCCCTCGTCGCGGGCGCGTTCTCCGGCTCGGCCGCGGGTGCCGCCGTCTCGCGGTTCGTGCCGCGCGAAGTGCTGACCCCGGTCGTCCTCGTCGCGGTGGTGGCCGTGGCGGCCTACACGTTCCTCAAGCCCTCGATGGGGCTCCAGCACGAACCGCGCTTCGACGGAGGCGTCGCCGTCGTGTGGCGCGCGGCGCTCATCGGAATCGGCGTCGGCTTCTACGACGGGCTCCTCGGCCCCGGCACGGGGTCGTTCTTCGTCATCCTCCTCGTCGGCGTGCTCGGTTTCGGGTTCCTGCAGGCCAGCGTCAACGCGAAGGTCGCGAACCTCACCACCAACCTCGCCGCGCTCGCCGTGTACGGCGTCCACGGCGAGATCCTCCTCGTCCTCGGTCTCGCGATGGCGGCGGTGAACATGGCGGGCGGCTTCGTCGGCGCGCACATGGCGACCCGGCGCGGCAGCGCGTTCGTGCGGGTGGTGTTCCTCGTCGTGCTCGGCATCCTCATCGTCAAGCTCGCCTGGGACACGGTCGTCCAGTTCACCGGGTGAGTCGGTTCACCGGGTGAATCGGCGGCGGATCCCGACGGATGCCGCGCCCGCGCGTCACGCGCCGGTCGAGGCGCGGGGGACGAGCGTCGTCGGCAGCTCAAGGGACGGCCGCTCGACCGACCGACCCTCCGCGGCGTCGGCGAGAAGCCCGACGGCGGTGGCCGCCATCTCGCGGAGCGGCTGACGGATCGTCGTGAGCGGCGGCTGCAGCCACCGCGCCCCGCGCACGTCGTCGAACCCGACGACGAGGACATCCCGCCCGATCGACAGACCGGCCTCCGCGATCGCGCGGTAGGCGCCCGCGGCCATCTCGTCCGAGCACGCGAACAGGCCGATCGGTCCGTCGCCGGGGATCTCGGTGAGAGCCCGCGCCGTCGCCCGCCGCGCCTGGCCCGACGTCCAGTCGGCGCGTTCGCGGACGACCACGGCGCCCGGCATCCGTCGCTCCGCCTCCGCTTCGAACCCCTGCACCCGCGCACGACCGAAGCGGAACGTCGGCTCCCCGGCGATCACCACGAACCGGCGCGCCCCCCGGTCGATCAGGTGGGCGGCGGCATCCGTCCCCCCGGCGTGGTCGGTCGTGCCGACGTTCCACAGCGGCAGGGAGGCGTCGCCGCGCGGACCGAGGAGGACGATCGGGATGCCGGCATCGGCGAGCACCGTCACCTGCGACGCGGTCGGGGTGATCACGCCGATCACGACCCCCGCCGACCCCCGGGAGCGGATGCGCATCGGCCAGTCGTCGCGCGGAGCATCGCGTTCGGTGGTGAGCACGAGGTCGTAGCCGAGCTCGGCCGCCGCGATCTGCGCCCCCGCGGTGACCTGCTCCGAGTACGGGTCGTGGAAGCGGCCGAGCACCAGGTCGATGAGGCGCGAGGTGCCGGTGCGCGGACGGCCGCGGCGCTCGCCGTCGCGCCGGTATCCGAGCTCGCGGGCGGCGGCGAGCACCCGCGCGCGCGTCTCCGCCGCCATCTCGCCGCGCCCGCGCAGGGCACGCGACACGGTCGTGACGCTCAGCCCGCACCGCGCGGCGATCGCGTCGAGGGTTGGACGCGGTTCCGGGGTCACCCCGCTATTTTGCGCCAATTCATCGCGCGGCATCCGCTCGGGTGGAAAAGTGGGCCACCGCATCGATCGATGGAGAGGATTCGAGATGTCGACGACGACACCGCGAAACGCCCTGCGCGTTGCGCTCATCGGCACCGGCTTCATGGGCCGCGCGCACGCGCAGGCCTGGCGCACCGCCCACCGGTTCTTCGACCTGCCGCGCGAGCCGCAGCTCGCTGTCGTGGTCGGCCGCGACCCGGAGCGCACCGCCGCCGCCGCGACGGAGTTCGGCGCCGAGGGGTGGAGCACCGACTGGCGCGCCGTGCTCGCGCGCGGCGACATCGACGTGGTCGACATCTGCACGCCCGGCGACACCCACGCCGAGATCGCCACCGCCGCGCTCGAGGCGGGCCTCCACGTCCTGTGCGAGAAGCCCCTCGCGAACGACGTCGCCGAGGCCGAGGCGATGGTGGTTGCCGCGGATGCCGCGGCCGCAGCATCCGGCGCGGTGAGCATGTGCGGGTTCAGCTACCGCCGCACCCCGGCTCTCGCGCTGGCCCGCCGTTTCGTCCAGGAGGGTCGGATCGGCGAGATCCGGCACGTGCGCGCGCAGTACCTGCAGGACTGGCTGAGCGACCCGGATGCCCCCTACACGTGGCGCCTGGACCGGGAGCGCGCCGGGTCGGGAACCCTCGGCGACATCGGCGCGCACTCGATCGACGCCGCGCAGTGGATCACCGGGGACGCGATCACCGGTGTCTCGGCGACGATGCAGACCTTCGTCGAGACCCGCCCGGTGCTCGGCGAGCAGGTCGGGCTCGGCGGACGTGCGGCCGACGGCGCCGCGCGCGAGCGGGTGACGGTCGACGACGCCGTCGCCTTCACCGCGCGCTTCGCCTCCGGGGCGATGGGGGTGTTCGAGGCCACGCGGTTGGCGACGGGACACCGCAACTCCAACCGCATCGAGATCAACGGCGACCGCGGCGCGATCGCCTTCGACTTCACCCGCATGAACGAGCTCGACTACTACGACGCCGCCGATGACGCCGGAGCCCAGGGCTTTCGCCGCATCCAGGTGACCGAGGCCGAGCATCCCTACACGGCAGCGTGGTGGCCGGCCGGCCACGGACTCGGCTACGAGCACCTCTTCACGCATCAGGTCGTCGACCTCGTCCGCGCGATCGCCGGTGACGGAGCCGCCGAGCCCGGCTTCGCCGAGGCGGCGGGTGTGCAGCGGGTGCTGGCCGCGGTCGAGCGCAGCGCCCACGACGACTGCCGCTTCACCCCCGTGGAGCCGGCACCGCCCACACCGTCCCGCGAGAAGGAGCACCTCCCATGACCTCACGCCGTGCACTCGTCGTCCGCGGAGGCTGGGACGGGCACAAGCCCGTCGAAGCCACCGAGCTCTTCCTGCCGTTCCTCCGCGACAACGGGTTCGACGTCACCGTGTCCGAGACCAACGACGTCTACGCGGATGCCGACCTCATGGCCGCGACCGACCTCATCGTGCAGAGCGTGACGATGTCGGAGATCTCGCGCGAGGCCTTCGCCGGCCTCCGCGACGCCGTGCGCGCCGGGACCGGGCTCGCCGGCTGGCACGGAGGAATCGCGGACTCCTACCGGAAGGAATCGGACTACCTCCACCTCATCGGCGGCCAGTTCGCGACGCATCCGTCGAAGGCACCCGAGGAGTGCGGTGCGGGCGAGTCCGACAACTTCCTGCCCTACACGGTGGAGATGACCGAGCTCGGCCGCACCCATGAGATCACCACGGGGATCACCGACTTCTCCCTCGACACCGAGCAGTACTGGGTGCTGCACGACGATCTCATAGACGTCCTCGCAACGACCACGCACCCCGTTCAGCCCTATCATCCGTGGCACCGGCCGGTGACCTCTCCCGCAGTGTGGACGCGTCACTGGGGCGATGGCCGCATCTTCGTGGCGACGCCGGGGCACTCCCCGGAGGTCCTCGCCGATCCGAACGTCCGCACCATCGTGGAGAGGGGGATGCTGTGGGCAGCCCGCACCGCGTAGGCATCGTCGGGCTCGGGGTCATCTCGGGTCAGTACCTCGCCACCCTCGAGGGTGTCTCCGGCATCCGGATCACCGCCGTCGCCGACCTCGACGCCGCTCGCGCCGAGGCGGCGGCCGCCCGCATCGACGGATGCCGCGCCCTGTCGGTGGCGGAGCTCCTCGCCGACCCCGAGGTGGACACCGTGCTGAACCTCACGATCCCGGCCGCCCACGCCGAGATCGCCCTTGCCTCGCTCGCGGCGGGGAAGAACGTCTACGGCGAGAAGCCGCTGGCGGCGACGCTCCCCGACGCCCAGCGCATCATGGCCGAGCGCGGCGACGCGTGGGTCGGCGGCGCTCCCGACACGGTACTGGGGACCGGCATCCAGACGGCGCGCGCCGCGGTCGACGAAGGGCGCATCGGGCGCCCCCTCTCGGCGACGGCGACGTGGGTGTCGGCGGGGCACGAGTCGTGGCACCCGCATCCGGACTTCTACTACCGCGAGGGCGGCGGACCGCTCATGGACATGGGCCCGTACTACCTGACCTCGCTCGTGCACCTCCTCGGTCCGGTTGTCCGCGTGACCGGAGTGTCGCGGCGCGCGCGCGACGAGCGGACCATCGCCACCGGTCCGCGGGCCGGGGAGCAGATCCCCGTCGAGGTCGACACGCACGTCACCGGCATCCTGGAGCATGCGTCGGGGGCCGTGTCGACGGTGGTGTTCAGCTTCGACGCCGTGCGCAGCGAGGCGCGACCCCTCGAGATCCACGGCGAGGAGGGATCGCTCACCCTCCCCGACCCGAACATGTTCGACGGCGCTGTCGCCCTCGCGCGGCGGGGGGCCGAGTGGCAGACCCTCCCGGTCTCGGCGGGCTACGCCGACGCCGGCCGCGGGATCGGGCTGATCGACATCGTGCGCGGCGGTCGCGGCGCGGACGGCTCGGTGGCTCTCCATGTGCTGGACATCATGAGCTCCCTGCTCGAGTCCGGCCGTCGAGGTGCTCCGCTCGACCTGGTGACGACCGTCGCGCGCCCGGCGCTCGTGCCGCTCACTCCGCGGGAGGTGTGGTCCCGAGAGGCCTGAGCGGATGCCGCGGTGAGAGGATCGGAGCATGGAAGCCGATGCCCGCGAAGAGCTCCGGGCGCTGCGCGCGCGGGCCTACGGGCCGGGCGCTGACATCCACGAGGACCCCGTCGCACGCGAACGACTGCGCGAACTCGAGGCGCTCGTGCAGGAGCAGGCGCGCGATCGGGCGGACGCCGCATCTCCGCCGGCCGCGGCATCCGCTGAGCCCTCCAAACCGGAGGGCGAGCCCGACGCCGGTCGTGAGCCGACGTCGGAGGAGCCCGCCCCCGAGCCCCGGTCGCCCCGGCGGATCTCCGCGGGCTGGTGGGCGGCATCCGTCGTGGCGGCGCTCGCCGTCGGGGCGGGAGGGGCCGTCGCGGTCACCGCGGTGAGTCAGGGCGCCGGCGGAGCCCAGGTCATCGCATCGCTCCCCCCGGAGCCCGAGGTGCCGTGGCCGCGATTCCTCGGCGCCGAAACGGGCGACTCGACCTCGTTCCGCGAGTTCTACGGGTTGGCGACGGTCAGCGCGGAGCGGTCCTGGGGCGGGCCGGGGTCGGACCGCTGCCTCATCGTCTTCCAGACCGTCGAGGCGGACATGGTGGGTTCCGGCTCGGGGTATCAGTGGGCGTGCGGGACACGCTCGTTCCCCCCGAGCGTGCAGTTCGAGGTGGGGTCGTCGAACTCGCTGCCGGATGAGCTGCGTGCGCGTTTCCCCGCGGGCACCGAGCTGCAGTTCACGTATGTCCCCTCACCTCGGGACGACGTGGACGCTCCGCGCATCGAGATCACGGAGATTCCGCCGGCCGAAGACGTCGACGCGCAGGATTGAGCTCAGACTCCGTCGAGGGCGGGCAGCAGCACGAAGACGATCTCCTCGACCTCGCGGCCGAGTCCGGGCGCGAACGACGTCGTCCGCGAGACCTCGGTGAACCCGTTGTGGCGGAGCACCTCGATCGAGCCGGCGTTGTGCGCCGCGCACCGCGCGAACAGCGGGCGGACCGGCTCGATCGACACCAGCTGACGCAGCGCCTCCGTCGCGATGCCGCGGCCCCAGACCTCCCGTGCGGTCCAGAAGCTCACCTCGCGGTCGCCGTCGACGGTGAACGCCGCGACCGTTCCGGCGAACGAGCCGTCGGCGACGATGACCCGTTGGATCACGTCGTCGCTCGCGCGCTGGCGGGCCATCCATGCATCGAACTCCTCTCGGGAATCGGGATCGGATGCCGTGAACGCGGCCTGCCGGACGCCGTCGGGATCGCGCATCATCGCGAAGACGTCGTCGAGGTCGTCGTCGGTGAGGGTGCGAAGCTCGATGTGGGTCACGGGGACACCGTACCCAGAGCCATCCCCGCGCAGAAGGGGACTCCCGCGGGGAGGGGAGTTGTCGATACCATGTGCGTGTCACGCTTCGGCGTGGCCTATCCGGGGGGATCCGTCGGCGCCCGGGCTTGGAGCATCGCTCAGCCCGGGCGTTCGATGGGAGCGCGACCAGCCCGCGCCTTCTGCAACATTTCCGTCACTGTGCGACACCCCCCTCGCGGGTCGGGCGTCGCTTCGTTAGCGTGGAACCGCTCCGGCGCGCACGGCGGCGGGCGATGAAGAACGGTATGGAATGAGCACGCAGGGCACCGTCAAGTGGTTCAACTCGGAGAAGGGCTTCGGGTTCATCGCACCCGACGAGGGCGGCGCCGACGTCTTCGCCCACTACAGCGCGATCGAGGCCAGCGGCTACCGCTCGCTCGAGGAGAACCAGCGCGTCGAGTTCGAGATCGCCCAGGGTCCCAAGGGCCTGCAGGCGGAGAACATCCGCCCGCTCTGATCTCGAGCGCCCCGCTGGGCGCTCAGGAACGGTCGCCGCGCACGAGCTCCAAACCCGCGCCGGCGAACTGACGCAGCGTCGCGTCCGGCAGGAACGCGCGCGCGAGCGCCGGTCCGATGCGGGCGAGGTCGCTCTCGTCGCGGAAGAGCAGGTACATGGTCTCGTACCGCGGGTGGAACTTCTCCTTGAAGCGGTGCAGCGACCCGAAGCCGTAGACCGGCTCGAGCATGTCGGCGAGCTTGTCACTGAGGACGGCGATCATTCCGGCATCCGGCGGATAGTCGTGCGCGAGGGGCGCCCCGGAGAGCGACATGATCTCCGCGCCCTCTTCGGAGAAGAGCTTCGCCGACGAGCCGATGAGGAACTCCATCACCGGACCGAAGCCGCCCTCGCGCCGGCGCATCAGATCGAGCGTCCAGCCGCGCACGGCGCCGTCGCCGCCGTAGACCGGCAGCCACGACAGGAAGCCGTCCACGTCGCCCGCGGGCGAGATCGCGAGCGCCAGTCGCACCTCGGGGTCCTCGGCCTCCACGAGCGTTCCGAGCGTGAATCCCATCTCGGGCAGCCCTTTGTCGCCGACCCACATCTCCGAGATCGCGCGCAGCTGCTGACGCACGCCCCAGCTCTCGTCGGCGAGGCGCGTCATCCGGAACGTCATCTCCTCGCGCCCCGCGCGGTTGAGTGAGGAACGCACCGAGTTCCACTGCTTCCCGGTGAATGCGAGCCCCGGGAGGTCGACGATGGTGTCGTCGGCGACGACGATGCTCCGCCACGTCGGGGGGACCGCCGCGCGGGTGGCCTCGTCCGAGCTGAAGAAGCACGGCACGAGGCCGGCCTCCTCCGACATCCGGATGAACTCCGTGACGGATGCCGCGCGGGTCTCGACCGGACCGAGCGGGTCGGCGAGGGCCAGGGCCACCCCCGAGCGCCGCTGGTGGGCGACCATCCCTCCCGAGGTGCGGGCATACGCCATGCCATCCCACGTGGTCATCCACGAGAGCGTCCCGCCGCCCGACGCGCGCAGCATCTCCTTCGCCGCGTCGGCATCGGGGGTGGGGCTGAGACCGATCCGGGACCGACGGCGGGCGCGGAAGGCGCCGCGGACGATCAGGAGGTAGATCAGCATCCCGAGCCACATCAGGGCGCTTGTGAGGGCGAGCTCGGTCTCCCCGTCGATGACACCCTCGACCTGCTGCTCGCTGGCGATGATGATCGCGGCGACGACGGCGGCGCCGAGGAGGATGTTCAGACCCGCCAGGATGATCGTCACCACCCACGACCAGCGTCGTCCGCGGCGGAGTCCATTCGCGACGAGCAGGATGATCAGGGTGTCGACCGCGAGGTCGATGAAGCCGCCGGATGCCGGTTCGGTGGGGCCGAACAGGCCGTTGGTGGGGACGAGGACCGTGATGATCTGGATCGCGCCCAGCACGAGGACGCCGAAGAAGGCGATCAGCCGCTGCTCCCGGACCGTGGTGCGACGGAGCTTGAGCGATCGGTCGACGGCGAGGATGAGGACGACCGCCAAGAAGTGCTCGAGATCGGCGAGTGAACCCCAGAACAGCATCGCGATGAGGACGAAGGAGAGCACGACCAGCCACGCGCGGACCCGCCACGGGGGACGGAACAGACCGACCGCTGCGGCGATGCAGGCCATCGTGCCGCCCGAGGCGCCCACGTCCAACGCCTGCGCCTGAGTCTCGGCCCACGCCCACGGGGTCAGCGACAGCACCGAGAGGAGGAGCGCCGTGGCGAGGACGGCGAACAGCTGACCCACCCAGAAGTAGGCCAGTGCCACGCGGGAGCCGCGGCGGAACTCGAGATACGCCATCCCCGCGAAGCTGCTGATGGTGAGGACGTACACCCACGGGTGGTCGACGAAGAACGTGCCGACCACCGGGGTCCACCAGCGGCCTTCGGCCAGCGCCGGGAGCCCGTAGGCCACGACGTCGAAGGCGGGGGCGTCGATGAACGCCGACCACAGCCCGCCGAAGACGACGCCGACGGCGAGGATCACCGCCACGAGGGTCAGCGTCGCCGGGATCCGGCGGAGGACCGTGAGGACGACGGGGGGCGACTTCCGGGACGCTTCCTCGCTCATGGGCATCACCCTAGCGAGATGCGTCGGTCACCGTCCGCCGAGTCGGGCGTGATCGGCCAGGGCCGCGGCGTCCTCCGCGTCGCGCAGTGCCCGCCGGGCGGCATCCAGGGCGGTCACCGGATCCTGGGCCTGACGGGCCTCGGCGAGCTCGCGCTGGGCGCGCAGCAGACGGGCGCGCGCATCGGCGCCGGCGCGCGTGTGGGCGATCGCCGCTTCGCCGCGGGCGACGGCGCCGCGGGCGGAGGCAAGGGTGCCGGGAAGGGCGGTGCGGGCGCTCCGCAGTCGCTGCTGCGCCGTCCGTGCGTCGCCGAGGGCGAGGTCCAGTCGATCCCGCAGACGCGCCACCCGATCCACCGTCGCCGTGGGCGTGCGCTCCGCGGTGGCGTCGAGTGCGTCGATCCCGTCCTGCACCGCGCGGATCTCCGCGCCCAGGCGCTCGGCATCCGCAGGCTCCAGCGCATCGCGCGTCGTGACCGCCTGACGCACGGCGGACCGCGCGGCCTCGAGCTCTCCGCGGACGGCGGAGGCGGCCTGCAGCGTCAGGCGGTGGGACTCCTCGAGGATGCGCGCCTCGGCTTCTGCGGCGCGGATCGCCCGCTCGGCGGCGGCGAGATCGGCCAGGACGCTCACGGTCGGGTCCCCCAGACCCTGCTCGGCCGCGGTGAGAGCCTCGTCGGCGCGGTGCGCGGCGGCCGATGCCTCCCGGGCCGCCTCGGCGGCGGCGCGCCACTCGCTCTCGTCGAAGCGACGGGAGAGCTCCGCGACGAGCGCAGCGGGGTCGCCGATCGTCGCGCGGAGGGTGGTGAGCCGCTCGCGCGCGGCGCGCACCTGGTCGGCGGCGGAGACGTTCTGCCGCACCCACTCCGCATGCTCCGCGCGGGCGGCCTCGATCCGGCCCAGTGCTTCGCCGCTCCGGCGCTGGATGCGCTGGCTGGCGCGGCGGATCTCGTCCGGGCGGAGGTCGGCCTGCGAGAGCGCGGCGTACTCCGCGAAGGCGTCGTCGCGCACGTGCTGCGCCGTCAATCGCGCCCGGCGGAGGCTCGTCGGCGCGGTGCCGCCGTAGAGCGCGCCGGACAGCCCGAGCTCGAGGTCGAGCTCGTCGACCGCCTCGTCCAATCGGACGAGGTCGGCGCCGGCCTGCGTGCGCAGCGCTTCGGCGGCCGCGCGGGCGCGGGGCGAGCGTCGCGCGCGGCGCAGGGCCCAGACGACGATGACCACGCCCAGGGCCGCGATCCCGAAGACGACCACCGAGGGGAGGAGGGCGTCGACGATCTCGCGGACGTCGTCAGGCATCGGCATCCTCGACGAGCAGCAGCCGCCGGAGCGCGTCGACGTCGCTGACGACCGCCTGCGCGCCCTCGGACTCGTGGGGCCAGCTGAATCCCCACGTGACGAAGACGACGGGGATGCCCTGGATGCGCCCGCCGTCGATGTCGTGATGGCGGTCGCCGATCAGCACCGGCCGCGACGTGTCGACGCCGGATGCGCGCAGGCGCCGCAGCGCCTCGGCGATGATGTCGGACTTGGCGCTGAGCGTCTTCTCGTCCTGCGTCGCGCCGGCGATCGCGGTGAAGGCGGGCGACAGGTCGAAGTGGTCCATGAGCGCGACGACCTGCACCTCGGGCTTCGAGCTCGCCGTCGCCTGCGGGATGCCGGCCGCAGCGATGTCGTGGATGAGGGTGTCGACGCCGTCGAAGACCCGGGCGCCGGTGGTGTACCCCTCCTGCTTCGACAGCGAGCGGTAGAACGCGACGGCTTCGGTGGACTGCGCCGGAGTCATCCCGACGTTCACCTGGAAGGACTCGTACATCGGCGGGCCGATCCAGTGCACGAGCTCGTCGCGCGTGGGGGCGGGGAGGCCGAAGTGCTCGAGGGTGACGGTCAAGCGGTGGAGGATGCCGACCGAGGCGTCGACGATGGTGCCGTCGACGTCCCACAGCACGCAGGTCCAGGGAGAACGGGAGGGCATGCTCTCAGCCTATGGGCGTTCCCGCGCACGGCTCGCGTCAGAAGAGCCGGAGGTGCCCCGAGTCCACGCCCTTCATGCCCTCGTAGTCGAGGGTCACACAGCGGATGCCGCGGTCCGCGGCGAGCACCTTCGCCTGCGGCTTGATCTCCTGGGCGGCGAAGACGCCGGTCACCGGAGACAGGTGCGGGTCGCGGTCGAGGAGCTCGAGGTAGCGCGTGAGCTGCTCGACGCCGTCGATGTCGCCGCGGCGCTTGACCTCGACCGCGATCGTGCCGCCGGCGGGGTCGCGGAGCAGCAGGTCGACCGGACCGATCGCGGTGGGGAACTCACGGCGGACGAGCGTGAGGCCGTCGCCGATCACCTCGACCTGCTCGGCGAGGAGACGCTGCAGGTCGGCTTCGACGCCGTCCTTCTGCAGGCCCGGGTCGATGCCGAGTTCGTGCGACGAGTCGTGCAGCACCTCGTAGATGCGCACGAGCAGCGCGTCGCCCGTCTTCGCGTGCGTGACGCGCCAGTACTCCTGCACGCCCGCGGCGGCGGAGTCGGCATCCGGCTCCTCGACGTCCAGACGGCACGGCGGGCTCATCCAGTTCAGCGGCTTGTACGATCCGCCGTCGGAGTGCACGAGCAGGCTTCCGTCGCCCTTGTGGACGAGGAGGCGGGTCGCCAGCGGAAGGTGAGCGGTGAGGCGCCCGGTGTAGTCGACCGAGCAGCGGGCGATGACAAGACGCACCCGTCGAGCCTAGTCGCGCGCGGGCACCTCGTCGCGGTCGCCCGTCCGGTCACCGGAGACGGGGGTGCGGTGGCCGCCGCCCACGGTCGAGGTCGCCAGGGGCTTGGCGGCGCCCGAGGCGAAGCCCGACATCGCGATGAGGGCGACGATGATCCACAGGGTCGGGAGGATGCCGATCTGGTGGCTGATCCAGCCGAGCACCGGCGGGCCGCAGAGGAACGCGAGGTAGCCGATGGTCGCCGCCGCCGACACCGAGGCGGCGGCGCGCTTGGGATCGTCTGCGGCCGCCGACATCCCGAGCGGGAAGCCGAGCGACGCGCCCGCGCCCCACAGGGCGACACCGACGAGGGCGATCGGGAGCGACGGCGCGAGGATGAACACCACGAGACCGACGCCTGCGGTGACGGCGAGGATGCGCAGCGTCCACACGCGACCGAAGCGGTCGACCAGCGGACCGCCGATGACGCGGAAGACGGTCATCGCGACGGAGAAGACGGTGAGGGCGACCGCGCCGAAGGCCTCGGTCTCGCCGTGGCCGTCCACCATCGCGATGGTCAGCCAGTCGTTCGCGCTCCCCTCGGCGAAGGCCATGCCGAGCATGATCACGCCGATCGCGTAGGTGCGCGGGGTCTTCCACACCGCGGCCAGCTCCGCGAAGCGCTCGCGGCGGGTCGGCGTGGGCGCGTCGCCGTCGAGCACCTCGTCGCGCTGGGGCACGAAACCGAGCGCGACGATCCCCGCGACGAGGGCCAGGATGCCCGCGAGGCCGAGGTGCCACTGCACGCCGACCTGCCACGCGGCCATCGCGATGCCGGCACCGGCACCGGCGACCGTGCCGAACGAGAAGAAGGCGTGGAAGAGAGGCATGAGGGTGCGGCCGAAAGACTGCTCGACGGCGGCCGCCTCGACGTTCATCATGACGTCGGTCGCGCTCATCCCGAGCCCCACGAGGACGAGGGCGGCGGCGGCGAGCTCGAAGGACTGCGCGACCTGCACGGCGAGCCCGACGAGGATCAGGCCCGCCGAGAAGCACGAGATCGTGGCGACCATGCCGCGCCGTGCTCCCCATCGCGCGACGATGAGGTTCGCCAGCGAAAGGCCCACGATCGAGGCGGCACCCATGACGAGGAGCAGGATGCCGATGCCGAAGTCGTCGGTGTCGAGCGCCTGCTTCACGGCCGGCAGACGCGACGCCCAGGAGGCGAAGCCGAGGCCCACCACGAAGAAGATCGTGAAGATGGCGGTCCGCCAGCGCACGAGCTGGGAGCGGGTGAGGGTCTGATCCACCGGTGCATGGTATCGAATCGATTCGACCGTCCGCTACGCGGTGGGTACGATCGGGGCGTGAACATGCGCCGGGCGACCATCGCCGACGTCGCCCGCGAGGCGGGCGTCTCCCCGTCGACGGCATCCGTCGTCTTCAGCGGCAAGACGCCGGTGTCCGAGGCCACGCGGGGGCGCGTCCTCGCGGCGGCCGCGTCGCTCGGGTACACCGGGCCCGACCCGCGCGCCGCCTCGCTGCGCCGCGGCCGTTCGGGAATCGTCGGGGTGGTGTTCGAGGAGTACCTCGGCGCAGCCTTCCTCGATCCGGTGAAGACGCTGATGATGGACGGCCTCGCCGATGGGGTCGCCCCGCTCGGGGCAGGGCTGCTGCTCCTTCGCGACGACATCGCCGGCTCCGGTGCCTCCCTGACGACCGCTCCGCTCGACGCCGCGGTCCTCATCGGCTGCAGCGGTCATCTCCGTGCCTCGCTCGACGTCGTCCGCGCGCGCGGCATTCCGGTCGTCGTGGTGGAGGGGGATGCCGGCGACGACGTGCCACGGATCGGCTTGGACAACCGCGAGGCCCAGCGTCAGGCGGCCAGCCACGTGTGCACGCTCGGCCACCGCCGGGTGGCCGTCGTCGCGCTGCCCCTGTCGGGCGGGTGGGAGCGCGGCTGGATGCCCGACGACGCGCGGATCACGGTCGACGTCACCCGGGAGCGCCTGGCCGGTGCGCGGGAGGTCTTCCCGGATGCCCGGGTGTGGGCGGCCGCGGGCAGCTTCATCGCCGAGGGGCTCGAGGCCGGGCGTGCGCTGTTCGCCGATGAGGCCGAGCGGCCGACGGCGGTCCTCGCCCAGAGCGACCTGCTGGCCGCCGGAGTCATCCGCGCTGCCGAGGAAGCGGGGCTTCGCGTCCCCGAGGACGTCAGCGTCACGGGATTCGACGGCATCGCCGTGGACGGCCTCGCCCCCTACGAACTGACGACGCTCCATCAGCCCGCGGCCGAGAAGGGCCGCGCCGCCGGGCGGGCCGTCACGGCGATGATCGAAGGCGGACAGGCGGCGTCCATCCACTTCACCTGCGCATTCCGCGAGGGCAATACCACCGGCCCCCCGCCCGGGGAATCCGGAATCACGCGGTAGACTGTTCGCTGACCCCGATCGCCCGAGCCGTGCACGCCCGCCGGCCGACGACCAGAGGAGGCCGTCCCTGCTCGCCCTCCTGCTCGCCTTCGCGATCGTCCCCCTCCTGCTGCCGCTACTGACCGCGAAGCTCGGCCCGCGGGTCTTCCTCGTCGCCGCCGCCCTCCCGCTCGCGGCCTTCGCGCACACCGTCTGGCTCGGCCCCGAGGTGCTCGCCGGCGGCGTTCCGTTCTCGTCCTACACGTGGATCGCGCCCCTCGGCATCGAGCTGTCGATGCGCATGGACTTCCTGTCGTGGCTGATGACCCTCATCGTCACCGGCGTCGGCGCGCTCGTGATGATCTACTGCCGCTGGTACTTCCGCGGCAAGTCCGACGGGCTCGGCCAGTTCTCCGCCGTCCTCCTCGCGTTCGCGGGGGCGATGTACGGTCTCGTCCTCACCGACGACCTCGTCGTGCTGGTGATGTTCTGGGAGATCACCAGCGTCCTGTCCTACCTCCTCATCGGGTACTACAACAACCGCGCCGCCAGTCGTCGATCGGCGCTGCAGGCGCTGCTCGTGACGACCCTCGGCGGTCTGGTCATGCTGATCGGCGTCGTCCTGCTCGTCGTCGAGTCCGGCACCACGTCGATGACGACGATGCTGTCGGATGCCCCGACCGGAATGGTCGTCGACGTCGCCCTCGTCCTCGTGCTCGTCGGCGCCCTGAGCAAGTCCGCGATCTTCCCCTTCCACTTCTGGCTGCCCGGTGCGATGGCGGCGCCCACTCCGGTGAGCGCCTACCTCCACGCCGCGGCGATGGTCAAGGCCGGCATCTACCTCATCGCCCGCTTCGCTCCCGTGTTCGCGTTCGCCCCCACGTGGCGACCCATCGTCATCGGGCTCGGGGTGTTCACGATGCTCCTCGGCGGGTTTCAGGCGCTCCGCGAGACGGACCTCAAGCGCGTGCTCGCCTTCGGCACGGTGAGTCAGCTCGGCTTCCTCACCGTCATCCTCGGCTTCGGCACGCGCGACGCCGCCCTGGCCGGCCTCGCCCTCCTCCTCAGCCACGCGCTGTTCAAGTCCGCACTGTTCCTCGTCGTCGGGATCATCGACCGCCAGCTCTCCACGCGAGATCTCCGCGAGCTCAGCGGCTTGGGCCGCCAGGCCCCCGTGCTCGCGACCGTGTCGATCGTCGCGGTCGCATCCATGGTCGGCGTCATCCCGACCCTCGGATTCGTCGGCAAGGAGACGGCGCTCGCCGCGCTGCTCACCGAGGCCGAGAACGGCTCGGTCTGGGGTCTGGTCGCCCTCATCGGCATCCTCCTGGGCTCGATCCTCACCGCCGCCTACGGCGCGCGCTTCGTCTGGGGCGCCTTCTGGTCCAAGAAGCGTGCCGACGGCGGCATGAAGCCGCGGACCGAGTGGCCGACGCCGCCGATCGGCTTCGTCGTCTCGCCCCTCGTACTGGCCGGCCTGACCGTGGTCGCGGGTCTCGCCGCCCCGGCGCTGGACCGCGCGTTCGCTCTCTACGCCGATCTGTCCCCGGTGTCCTCGCCCGGCATCGCGGCGCCGGAATACCCGGGATACCTCGCCCTGTGGCACGGCCTCGAGCTGGAGCTCTTCCTGTCGCTCGGCACGATCGTGATCGGGTTCGTGGTCTTCTGGCTGACGGCGCGGCGCGATCTCGCCGCGCGCATGCTGCCGTTCACCGCCGCCGACGTCTACAACGCCAGCCTCCGCGGCATCGCGCAGCTGTCGGTGTGGACGACGAGTCTCACCCAGCGCGGGTCGCTGCCCATTTACGTCGGCACGATCTTCGTGGTCCTGGTGGCCGCCGAGGGGACGGCGCTCCTCGCGAGCCCGGCGTGGCAGGCGGAGCTCGTCGCGTACCACACGCCCATGCAGCTCGTGGTCGCCCCGATCATGATCGCCGCCGGCCTGGTCGCGGTCCGTGCCCGCAAGCGCTACACCGGCGTTGTCCTCGTCTCGGTGACGGGTCTCGGCATGGTCGTGATCTTCGCCACCGGCGGCGCCCCCGACCTCGCCCTCACCCAGATCCTCGTCGAGACGGTCACCCTCATCGCCTTCGCGCTGGTGCTCCGCCGCATCCCCTCCCGCATGGGCGACCACAACGCCTCCGTCGCGCCCATCACGCGCGGCGTGATCGGCGGCGCCGTCGGCCTCACCATGATCGCGATCGCGATCGTCGCCACCGGCGCGCGCGTCGACCCGCCGGTGTCCGAGAACTATCCCGAGCTCGCCTACGAGCTCGGGCACGGCAGCAACGTGGTCAACGTCACGCTCGTCGACATCCGCGGCTGGGACACGATGGGCGAACTCTCGGTCCTCGTGCTCGCGGCCACCGGCGTGGCCTCCCTCGTCTTCGTCACTCACCGCTCCGACACGCTGTCGCGGGCGATCGCGCCGCTCCCTGCGGCCTCCGGTCGCGGTCGCCGACCGCTCGTGGAGACCTCCGAGGGCGTGCAGCCGCGCGAGACGGGATCGACGCGCGGGCGCACCGCGTGGCTCGTGGGCGGGCAGAAGGTGCGTCCCGAGGAGCGCTCCTTCATCCTCGAGGTGATCGTGCGGATCCTCTTCCACTCGATCATCATCGTCTCGCTCTACCTCCTCTTCGCCGGTCACAACCTGCCCGGCGGCGGCTTCGCCGGAGGCCTCGTCGCCGGTATGGCCCTCGTGATGCGCTACGTCGCGGGCGGACGCTACGAGCTCGGAGCCGCGGCGCCGACGGATGCCGGGCGCCTCCTCGGCGTCGGCATGACGATCGCCCTCGCCTGTGCGATCGTGCCGCTGTTCTTCGGCGTCGCGCCGCTGACGAGCACCTGGTGGGAGGCGGAGATCCCCGTCTTCGGCCACATCGAGTTCGTCACGTCGACGCTGTTCGACGTCGGTGTGTACCTCGTGGTCATCGGACTCGTTCTGGACGTGCTCCGCAGTCTCGGGGCCGAGGTCGACCGACAGGGCAAGCAGGCCCGGCTGGGGGTGAACGCCTGATGGAGGCATCCCTCGTCCTGATCATCATCATGGGCGTCCTCTTCGCGTGCGGCGTCTACGCGATGCTCGAGCGCAGCCTCACCCGCGTGCTCATCGGCTTCCTGCTGCTCGGCAACGCCGCCAACCTGTTCATCATCATCTCGATGGGTCCCCCCGGCATCGCGCCGTTCTACGGCGCGGGGGAGCGCGACGAGATGTCCGATCCCCTGCCGCAGGCCCTCACGCTGACCGCGATCGTCATCACCTTCGCGATCTCCGCGTTCCTCCTGGCCCTCATCTACCGTTCCTGGCAGCTCGGTCAGGCCGATGACGTGTCGGACGACGAGGCCGACATCGCGGTGCGCGAGCGCACCGGCGACCCCGGCGACACGATGGACGACGAGACCGAGATCGAAGACGCCGACGCGGAGGACACCACCGACTTCGTGGGGCTCGCCTCGACCCCCATCACCGTGCTCGGGAACCGCGATCTCGCGGGCCTCTCCGACGACGCCGGCGTCGATCGGCCGGCACCCCTCCGCCGCGACCACCGCACGGTGAGCGAGGACGATGACGCATGACCGAGATCGCCCCCGCCCTTGCACCCCT
Organism: Microbacterium aurantiacum; assembly: GCF_031625015.1. Taxonomy (NCBI): domain Bacteria; kingdom Bacillati; phylum Actinomycetota; class Actinomycetes; order Micrococcales; family Microbacteriaceae; genus Microbacterium; species Microbacterium aurantiacum. The sequence continues at coordinate 843,663 of NZ_JAHWXH010000001.1, read as the reverse complement.
GCTGGTGACCCTGCCCCTTCTCGGGGCGGCGATCGCGCTGATCGCCGGTCGTCACCGTCGCACCCAGGTCGTGGTGTCCGTCCTGACCCTCACGGTCGTCTGCATCATCGCCGCCATCCTCCTCGTGGTCGTGGACGGCGGCGACCAGGCGATCGCCGTCTCGGTCGGCGGCTGGCCGATCCCGGTCGGCATCGTCATCTACGTCGACCGGCTCGCGGCGCTCCTGGTCATGGTCTCCAGCGTCGTGCTGCTCGCGGTCCTCCTCTTCTCCGTCGGCCAGGGCGCGGCCGACGGCGACGACGACACACCGGTGACGATCTTCCACCCGACGTATCTGATCCTCGCCGCGGGCATCTTCACCGCGTTCATCGCGGGAGACCTGTTCAACCTCTACGTCGGCTTCGAGATCCTCCTCGTCGCCTCATACGTCCTGATCACGCTCGGCGGGACGGAATCGCGGATCCGCACCGGTGTCGTCTACATCGTCGTGTCGCTGGTCTCGTCGATCCTCTTCCTCGCGGCGATCGCGGCGATCTACGCGGCCCTCGGCACGGTGAACATCGTCCAGATCTCCGAGCGGATGCCGCAGCTCCCGCAGGAGACGCAGCTCGTGCTGCACCTCCTCCTCCTGGTCGCCTTCGCCATCAAGGCGGCGGTGTTCCCCCTGTCGTTCTGGCTCCCCGACTCGTATCCGACGGCTCCCGCCCCCGTGACGGCGGTGTTCGCCGGACTCCTCACGAAGGTCGGCGTCTACGCGATCATCCGCACCGAGACGGAGATGTTCCTCGACAACGACGTGAACACCCTCCTGCTGTGGGTGGCGATGGCGACGATGATCGTCGGGGTGCTCGGCGCCGTCGCCCAGGCGGAGCTGAAACGCATCCTGTCGTTCACGCTCGTCAGCCATATCGGCTACATGATCTTCGGGCTCGCAATCGCGACTCCGGCGGCCATCGGCGCGACGATCTACTACATGGTCCACCACATCGTGGTGCAGACGACCCTGTTCCTCGCCGTCGGTCTCGTCGAGCGTCGCGCGGGCAGCACGTCGATCCTCAAGGTCAAGGGGCTGATGAAGGCGGCGCCGCTCATCGCCGTGCTCTACTTCATCCCCGCGGTGAACCTCGGCGGTCTCCCCCCGTTCTCCGGCTTCATCGGCAAGTACGCGATCTTCGACGCCGCGGCCGAGGTCGGCAGCCCGCTGATGATCACCCTCATCGTCGCGGGCATCGTCACGAGCCTCCTGACGCTCTACGCGCTGATGCGCGCGTGGAACCTCGCCTTCTGGCGCGAGGGCGACGAATCGGTCGAGGCCGACGCGCGCATCGAGTACCTCGGCGACGCCCCCGCCGCCGGCATCCAGACCGAGCGTCGTGTGATCCCGCGCATCATGACCGCCTCGACCGCCGGCATGGTGGCCCTCACCGTCGCGCTGACGGTCTTCGCCGGCCCGCTGTACGACGTGTGCACCCGGATCGGCGCGGCGCTCCTGGAGCCGGTCACCCTGGTGCAGCTCGAGGAGCAGCACCAGATCAGCACCGGCGGCGACGACAAGAGCCTCGACGTCGACCAGGGGGGGACACCGTGACCGCACCCGCGACCCTCCCCGACGGACGCGCGCGCCGCGTCTTCACGATCCTCTGGCGTCAGCTGCCGTTCTTCGTGTGGCTCATCGCGCTGTGGATGTTGCTGTGGGGACAGTTCACGTGGACGGCCTTCGTGACGGGGCTCGTCGCGGCGATCGTCGTCACCCGGATCTTCCGCCTGCCACCGGTGGAGCTGTCGGGCCGGGTGAACATCTGGTACGGACTCGTCTTCGTCGTCACCTTCTTCCTCGCCCTCATCCGCGGTTCGCTCCTGGTCGCGTGGCAGGTGATCGATCCGCGTCGACTGCCCCACAGTGCGATCATCGCGGTGCCGCTGCGCACCGACGACGACCTCATCATGACGCACACCGCTGTCACGGCATCCCTCATCCCCGGGTCGCTCCTGGTGGATGTCGACCGGCCCCGTCGGATCCTGTACCTGCACGCGCTCGGCGTGGCCACCCCGGAGGATGCCGCGCACCAGCGCCGCGCCGTCCAGGGGTGGGAGGCGCGGATCGTCCGGGCGGTCGGGTCGCGCGCACAGCTCGAGACCATCCGGAAGGCCGCGGTGGACACGCCACGGCAGGGAGGGGCGTCGCTGTGAGCATCCTCATGATCGCGATCTACGCCGTCTTCGGCATCGCGGCGCTGCTGATCCTGTGGCGCGTGATCGTCGGCCCGTCGATCCTCGACCGCGCGGTCGCCTCTGACGTGCTGCTGACGCTCGTCCTGTGCGTCCTCGGCGCCGACATGGCGATCAACCACCACACGCGCTCGCTTCCGGTGATGCTCATCATCGCCGCCGTCGGTGTGTTCGGGTCGATCGCGATCGCCCGCTTCGTCGCACGGAAGGACAACACCGACCAATGACTCCGGACGCACCCGTGAGCGCCCTCGACGTCGTCGCGCTCGTCCTCATCCTCATCGGGGCGCTCCTGTGCCTCACCGCCGCCATCGGTCTGCTCCGCTTCCGCGACGTCCCCACCCGGCTGCACGCCGCCACGAAGCCCCAGGTGCTGGGGTTTATCCTCATCTGCCTCGCGATCGCCCTCGCCCTGGAATCGTGGGCGGTCGTGGCCTTCCTCGTGCCGGTCGTCCTCGTGCAGCTCGCCACCGCGCCGCTGTCGGCGCACATCGTCGGTCGGCAGGCCTACCGCAACGGCACCATCGACCGTCAGTCGCTGTCGATGGACGACCTGGCGGAGTCGAAGCGCACGCCTCCCGCCGCGGGGGGCTGAGCGGGTCCTGCGCATCCGCCCCGGTCAGCCGGCGAGGTCGACCGGCGCCGTCCGCCCGAAGGTGTGCCGCAGAGCCGATCGGGCGGCGTACCAGCCGGAGAGCCCGTGCACGCCGGGGCCGGGAACGGTCGACGCGCCGCACAGGTAGAACCCGTCGAGAGCCGTGCGCCACGGGTCGCGAGAGAGCACCGGACGCGCGAGCAGCTGCCACAGGGTGGCCGCCCCGGCACTGATGTCGCCGCCGACGTAGTTCGGGTTCTGTCCGGCGAGGTCGACGGCCGTGGCGCTCCGGTGGGCGACGATGAGATCGCGGAAGCCGGGCGCGACGCGTTCGATCGTCCGGGTGATGGCCTCGGTCTGGTCCACGTCGGACCCCGCCGGCACGTGCGTGTACGCCCACAGCACGTGGTGGTCGCCGGGAGCGCGTGAGTCGTCGAGCACCGACGGCTGGGAGACGAGGACGTAGGGGTCCGCCGCGTGACGGCCTCGGGCGACCTGGTTCTCGGCCCACGCCATGTCGGCGCGCGTGCCGCCGAGGTGGACCGTCCCCGCCTTCCGCACCCGTTCGTCGGCCCACGGAACCGGGCCGGAGAGGGCGAAGTCCACCTTCGCCGCCGCGTTCCCGTGCCGGAAGCGCGAGAGCGCGCGCCGGTAGCGGGCGGGCAGGCGATCCCCGGTGAGGGCGAGGAATGCCCGCGGGGTGATGTCCATCACCGTCGCGCGCGCGGGCGGCAGATCGGCCAGGCGCCGGATGTCGTGTCCGGTGATCACCTCGCCGCCGTGAGCGCGGATGTCGGCGACCAGCGCATCGGCGATCGCCTGGCTGCCGCCGCGCGGGATCGGCCAGCCGCCCGCATGGGCGTGCGCTTGGAGGGCGAGACCTGCGCCGGCGGCGACGAGGCTCGGCTGGCGCACGATCGCGTGCGCCGAGACGCCGGTGATCATCGCCGGCGCCTGCTCCTCACGGAAGCGCGCGTTCCACACCGGCGTCCCCTGCTCGAGGACCCGAGCGGCGAAGAACCCCGCGGCGATCGGGTCGTCGGGAATGCCGAGGAGGCTCGAGCCGGTGAAGCGCGCCACGGCGAGGGCGCGGTCCGCGAGCGGCTCGATCATCCGGCGGTACGCCGCGCCGTCCGCACCGAGTTCGTGCGCGGTGCGCGCGAGATCGAGGTACGCCACCCCCGCCGGCCGATCGGGAAGGGGATGGGCGAACGACACCTCGGGGGTGAGGAGCTCGAGACGCTCGGCGAGCCCGAACGCCCGGAAGAACGGCGACGCGACCGCGAGGGGGTGCACCGCCGAGCAGATGTCGTGGTGATAGCCGGGGAGGGTCAGCTCCGCGGTCCGGGTGCCGCCGCCCGGTGCCTCGGAGCGCTCGAAGACCTGCACGCCCAGGCCCGCCCGGGCGAGGGTCGCGGCGGCGGCCAGCCCGTTGGGGCCGGACCCGACGACCACCACGTCGGGAGAGGTCACTCGCGCTTCTCCGGAGGATCGATCTGTTCCGGGTTCTCCGCCGCGTCGTGGGCCTCGTCCGCCTCGGCGACGTCCTCGCGCGCTTCGGGGTCGGCCTGCGGGCCGGGTTCTTCCGCGGGCACGTCGGCCCGGATCACACGGTCGTTCTCGAGTCTGGCCTGCGCCCGCCCCTCGGCGAGGAAGGCCAGGCGGCGCAGGGTCTCGGTGTTGCGCAGGCGCATGACCGGCGCCCACAGGAAGCGGGGGATCCGGGCGGCGATCCCGGCCACCGGCTCCTCGCCCATCCGCACGATGCAGTGATCCCCGCGCGGGCGGACGTCGATGACCACCACCGCCCGACCGAAGGGGCCGATCCGTGCGCGCAGGCGCAGCCGGCGGGGCGGGTCCCACTCGACGACCTCGGTGCGGTCGTCGATGAGGACCGGCCAGATGCCGAGCGAATGGTGGATCTCGGCCCCGGCCTGCGGCCAGTCGCCGGTGACGTCTCGCATGCGCGCGGCACCGACCACCCACACCGGATACAGCCATCCGTCCGAGAACACCGCGAAGACGTCATCCGGCGTGCTGCGGACGATGCGGGCGTTCCCGGTGGCCACGGTGGCCGCCTCAGTCCGTTCCCGAGTCGAAGGCCGCGGCCTCGCTGGCGGCATCCACCGCGTCGGCGAGCTTCTCGCCGCGCGCGTCGACCGGCGTGGCCGACCCGGTGATCTCTTCAGCGCCGCCCGCGCTCAGGGTGCCGACGAGCTCGCCGGTCGCGCCGCCGATGATCCCCGCGGCGGCGTAGTGCTCGAGGCGCGCGCGCGAGTCGGCGATGTCGAGGTTCCGCATCGTCAGCTGACCGATGCGGTCGATCGGGCCGAACGCGGCATCCCCCACCCGCTCCATCGAGAGCTTCTCGGGCGCGTACGAGAGGTTCGGCGAGACGGTGTCGAGGATCGTCCAGTCGTCGCCGCGGCGGAGGCGCAGGGTGACCGTGCCGTTGATCGTGGACCCGACCCACTTCTGGATCGACTCGCGCAGCATGAGGGACTGCGGCTCGAGCCAGCGGCCCTCGTACATGAGGCGCCCGAGCCGGCGGCCCTGCTCGTGGTAGGTCGCGAGCGTGTCCTCGTTCAGGATGCCGTTGACGAGGCGCTCGTAGGCGATGAAGAGCAGCGCCATCCCCGGGGCCTCGTAGATGCCGCGGGACTTCGCCTCGATGATGCGGTTCTCGATCTGGTCGCTCATGCCCAGGCCGTGGCGCCCGCCGATGCGGTTGGCCTCGAAGACCAGCTCGACCGGGTCGGCGTACTCGACCCCGTTGAGGGCGACGGGGCGACCGGCGTCGAAGGTGACCGAGACGTCCTCGGTCTCGATGGCGACCGCGGGGTCCCAGAACCGCACGCCCATGATGGGGTCGACGACCTCGAGCGAGACCTCGAGGTGCTCGAGCGTCTTCGCCTCGTGGGTCGCACCCCAGATGTTCGCGTCGGTCGAGTAGGCCTTCTCCGCCGAGTCGCGGTAGGGGAAGCCGTGCTCGGTGAGCCACTCGCTCATCTCCTGCCGACCGCCCAGCTCGGTGACGAAGTCGGCGTCGAGCCACGGCTTGTAGATGCGAAGAGCGGGGTTGGCGAGCAGGCCGTAGCGGTAGAACCGCTCGATGTCGTTGCCCTTGTAGGTCGATCCGTCGCCCCAGATGTCGACACCGTCCTCCTTCATCGCGCGGACGAGGAGCGTGCCGGTCACGGCGCGGCCGAGGGGCGTGGTGTTGAAGTACGTCTTGCCGCCGGAGCGGATGTGGAAGGCGCCGCACGCGAGGGCTCCGAAGCCCTCCTCCACGAGCGCGCGCTTGCAGTCGACCAGGCGCGAGATCTCGGCGCCATACTCGAGCGCGCGGCCGGGGATCGCGGCGATGTCGTCCTCGTCGGGCTGGCCGAGGTCTCCGGTGTACGTGCAGGGGACGGCGCCCTTGTCGCGCATCCACGCCACGGCGACGGAGGTATCGAGCCCCCCGGAGAAGGCGATGCCGACGCGCTCGCCGACGGGCAGGGACTGAAGGACCTTCGACATGCCCTCCAGCTTAGTGAGCGGCATCCGTCTCTCTATCACGGGGAAATCACCCTCCGCAGGGGTTTGCCGAAGCGGGGTTTGTGAACGAGAGTGTGACGATGGCACTCCACGTCAACGCCGACAACTTCGTGCGAGCCGAAACGGACCGCATGTTCGCCGACATCCAGGCGGATGCGGGCGGCATCGGCGTCTTCCGCCATAACCGCGAACCCGCGTCGATCGACGCCCAGACGGTCATCCGCCTCAACCGCGACACTCTCTACAGCTTCGCGATCGCCGATCTCGCCGCCGGCGCGACGCTGACGGTGCCGGATGCCGGTGCCCGCTACGTCTCGGTGATGATCGTGGACAACGACCACTACATCCGCGCGGTGCTCCACGAGCCGGGGGAGCACGACCTCGCGGAGCTCGCCCCCGAGTCCCGCTACGTGCTCGTCGCGGTGCGCACCCTCGTCGATCCCGCCTCCCCGGCGGACGTCGAGGCGGTCGCGGCCGTTCAAGACGGTTTCGTGCTCGACAACGACGGGGCGGAGACCTTCTCACCGCCCGCGTACGACGTCGCGTCGCTCGACGCCACGCGCACCGCGCTGCTGAGTCTCGCCAGTGGACTGCGCGCTTTCGAGCGCACCTTCGGCGGCCCCGACGAGGTCGACCCGGTCCGTCACCTCATCGGCACGGCCGCCGGGTGGGGCGGACTGCCCCTCACCGAGGCGTCATATGTGGGTGTGGCGCCGAACCTTCCGGTCGGGCACTACGAGCTGACGATGCGAGACGTCCCGGTCGACGCGTTCTGGTCGGTCTCCGTCTACAACGCGCGCGGCTACTTCGAGCCGAACGGCGACGACCGCTACAGCGTGAACAGCATCACCGGCGTCGCCGACGAGGACGGGGCGATCACCGTGCGCTTCACCCCGCCGGGAGAGGCCACCGGTCCGAACGACATCCCCCTGCCCGAGGGCTGGAACTACCTGCTGCGGCTGTACCGGCCGCGCGCGGAGTTCCTCGAAGGTCGGTGGGAGGTGCCCGACCTCGTGCGGCTCGACGCCGCCGTCGTCGCCGAGGTCGAGGTTTCCGATCAGCCCGCGGCTGAGCCCGAGGACGACCCCGAAGAGTCCGAAGCCCCCGCCGGGCGCTGAGCACGGCGGCGTCCGAGGAAGACCACTGCGGCGCCCACGAACAGGATCCCGACGGCGATCCCGACGACGTACACGGCCACACCGGCGTAGCCCGGGGGCTGGAGGGCAGGATTGTTCGGGTTCAGGAACGGGTAGGGGTACCAGAACGGATCGCCCGTGACCGGGTTGGTGACGAGGGTCCCCCGCACCATCGTGTAGACCACCCAGACGATCGGGAACGCCACGATCGCCCACAGCGCCCGCCACACCAGCGCGCGGCGGCGCGGCCCGAGGAAGAGGTCGAGGGCGAGGAACAGAGGCGCCACGACGTGAAGGACCTCGTTCGACCAGGGCACGGTCGTCCCCGGGGCGAGCTCGATCCCCCGCAGCAGCAGGTTGTAGACGATGCCGGTGATGACCATGTAGGTCGTCACCGACGCCAGCGCCACGGCCAGTGGCCTTCCGTCGGTCCTGGCCGGGTGGCGGAGCCCGTGCACCCCCGCGACGGCGAGCACGATCGCCGCGGAGACATTGGAGAGGATCGTGAAGAAGCTGAAGAAGTTCGCCACGGTCGTGGTCACGTCGCGGCCGGCGTCCAGCGCGATGTCGACGGTGAGGGCGAGCTGACTGACGACGGCGGCCACCACCGCGGCCGCCATGGCGAGGCGCAGGATCTGCCAGATCCGATCGCGCGTGCGAGCGTGCATAGGGTGACTGTAGTGGTCTGCGACGCCCGATAGACTGAGGTCTAACCGCGTCGACAACGGGGGGAAAGCCCATGCCAGGCATCGTCATCGTCGGAGTCCAGTGGGGGGACGAGGGCAAGGGCAAAGCCACCGACCTCCTCGGGGAACGCACCGACTGGGTCGTGAAGTTCAACGGCGGGAACAACGCCGGCCACACCGTGGTGATCGGCGACGAGAAGTACGCTCTGCACCTGCTGCCCTCCGGAATCCTCTCGCCCGGCGTCAACGCCGTCATCGGCAACGGCGTCGTGGTCGACCCCGAGGTGCTCTTCAACGAGCTCGAGGCGCTCACCGCGCGCGGCATGGACATCTCGCGCCTGCGCATCAGCGCCAACGCGCACCTCATCACCCAGTACCACCGCACGCTCGACAAGGTCACCGAGCGCTTCCTCGGCAAGCGCCAGATCGGCACCACGGGCCGCGGGATCGGGCCGGCCTACGCCGACAAGATCAACCGGGTCGGCATCCGCGTGCAGGATCTCTTCGACGAGAACATCCTGCGCCAGAAGGTCGAGGGCGCGCTCGACCAGAAGAACCACCTCCTCGTGAAGGTCTTCAACCGCCGCTCCATCACCGTCGACGAGATCGTCGACGAGCTGCTGTCGTACGCCGAGCGCCTTCGCCCGATGGTCGCCGACACCGGGCTGCTCCTCAGCGATGCCCTCGACCGTGACGAGGTCGTCGTCTTCGAGGGCGGCCAGGCCACGATGCTCGACGTCGACCACGGCACCTATCCGTTCGTCACCTCGTCGTCGGCGACCGCCGGTGGCGCGGCGACCGGGTCGGGCATCGGCCCCAACCGCCTCGACCGCATCGTCGGCATCGTGAAGGCCTACACGACCCGGGTGGGCTCGGGCCCGTTCCCCACGGAGCTCTTCGACGAGAACGGCGACTTCCTGCGCTCGCGCGGGTTCGAGTTCGGCACGACCACCGGGCGCCCCCGCCGCGTCGGCTGGTACGACGCCCCCATCACCCGGTACGCAACCCGGATCAACGGCATCACCGACCTCGTGCTCACCAAGCTCGACATCCTGACCGGACTTGACCGGATCCCGGTGTGCGTCGCCTACGACGTCGACGGTCAGCGCTTCGACGAGGTGCCGGTGAACCAGTCCGACTTCCACCACGCGCGGCCGATCCTGGAGTACCTCCCCGGCTGGAAGGAGGACATCTCGGGCGCCCGCACGTTCGAGGACCTCCCCGTCGCGGCGCAGGAGTACGTCCTCGCTCTCGAGGCGATGAGCGGCACGCGCATCTCGGTGATCGGGGTCGGCCCCGCGCGCGACGCGGTCATCGTCCGGCACGACCTCGTGGACTGAGCCCGTGCGCTTCCTCGTGGGCGGCTACACCGCGGACGCGGAAGGTTCGGCGACGGGCATCGCGCTCCTCGATGCCGGGTCCCCCGACGATGCGCTCGCCGGGGGTGTGTTGCGCGGTGCTGGGGATGCCGTCGCAGTGACGGGGTCTCCGTCCTGGATCACCCCGCACCCGACGCTCGACGTCGTCTATGCCGCTCTGGAGGGAGCGGGGACCGTGCAGGCGTTCCGTCGTGTCGGCCCCGAACGCCTCGCGGCCCTCGGCGTCGCGGTCCCGGCGGGGGACGCGGTCTGCCACGTGGCGGTCTCTCCCGACGGCGCCTTCCTCGTCGCCTCGTGCTGGGGGGACGGCCGCGTCGTGCGGATGCGCCTGGATGCCGCAGGGCTCCCGTCGCGCCCCGTCGAGTCCGCTGCTCCCGTCGATCCGCATGGTTCGGCTGGGACGCAGGCCCTTACGGCGGCCGCGTCGGGCGGGACGGAGGAGGTCATCGACCTCGCCGCCGCCGCCCGCGCCCTCCGCGAGGCGGCGGGCGCGGAGTTCGCTCACCTCGTCCCGGAGCACGATCGCGATGAGGTCCCGCACCCTGCGACGCCGGAGCAGCCGTCCGCGGAGACCGCGCGCACCCCGCACGCGCATCAGGCGCGGTTCCTGCCACGCGGCCTCGTCGCCACCACCGACATGGGGTACGACACCGTGCGCCTCTGGAGCGTCACGGCCGACGGCCTCCGCCATCGGCAGGACGTCGTGCTCCCGCGCGGATCCGGCCCGCGCCACACCGTGTGGCATCCGAGCGGTCACCTCTACGTCGTCACCGAGCTGTCTCACGAGGTCTTCGCCCTCGCCCCCGACGTCACGGGGGCGTGGCGCATCGTCGCCGGGACGAGCCTCGGCGCCGGCATCCTCCCCGATGACACGGCGGCCGAGCTCGCGATGTCCCATGACGCCGAGACGCTGTATGCGGGCGTGCGCGGGACCGACACCATCGCGGTCCTCCGCGTCCACGGCGGGGGCGAGGCGCTCAGCCCGGTCGCGCTCGTCGAGGCGGACGTGCGGTGGCCGCGCCACCACCTCGTGGTCCGCGACACGCTGCTGGTGGCCGGACAGCATTCCGACGACGTCGTTTCGCGCCCGCTCGATCCCCGCACGGGTATCCCGGGACGGGTCCGGCACCGCGCGTCGGTCGCGTCGCCGAGCTGCCTGGTGCCGCTCGGCTGAGTCCCGGTTCGCCTCCGCGTCGAGACCCCGCGTCCCGCTAGGTGACCGGTCGGGTCTTCGCGTCCTGCCGGGGGATCACGACCTGCTTGATGATCAACAGGATCGAGGCGGTGACCGGCACCGCGACGAGCGCACCGAGGAGGCCGAGGAGCGTCCCGCCCACGAGCGCGCCGATGACGACGAGCGATCCGGGCACCGAGACCGCCTTGTTCATCACCTTCGGCGTCAGCACGTACGCCTCGACCTGCATGTAGACCAGATACGCCAGGGCGAAGATGAGCGCCGCGAGCGGGTCGAGGAAGAGGGCGACGCTGGAGCCGATGATCCAGAACAGCACCGGACCTACGAGCGGGATGATCGTGATGCTGAACGAGACCACCGCCATGAGCGCCGCGAACTGCAGGCCGAGCAGCAGGTACATGATGAAGGTGAAGGTGGCGTTGAAGAAGGCCAGCACCACCATGCCCATGAGGTAGCCGCCGATCGAGTCGGTGATCTGCTCGGTGAGGTCGGCCGTCTTGCCACGCGCGTGCGCGGGGACGAGCCGGTAGAGGCCCTGCTTCATCGACAGCAGCGACGCCAAAAAGTAGAGGCTCAGGACGATCACGATGATGCCGCCCGAGATCGCCGAGCCGATGCCGACGACCACGCGGAGCACGCCGCCGCCGAGGGTCGCGATGTTGCCCGGGTCCGAGAGGAACTTCTGGATCTCGGCCGTCAACGCCTCGACCGGGTCGCCGAAGGTGCTCTCGGCCCACCCGTAGAAGGATGACTGCTGGAAATTGGCGATGAGGGAGGGGACGTCGTCGATGAACTGCGCGATCTGACCGACGACCGTCGGCACGATGAGCAGGAGGACGCCGATCAGGATCAGCGCGAAGACGGCGTAGACGATGACGATGCCCCACGCGCGGGGAACGTTCTTGCGCTCCAGCCACCGCACGGCGGGATCGAGTCCGAGGGCGACGAAGAGGGCGAGGGCGACGTAGATGATGATCGTCGACAGGTTGCCGAACGCGATGCCGAGCGCCAGGGCGACGAGACCGCCGAGGGTGAGGGTGAAGCCCACGGCGAACGGGTTGTTCAGGCTCGCCCAGCGCTGCAGGGCGGCCCGCGGGGGAAGGCCGCGGCGGGAGTCGTCGGGGGCGTCGGAAGAGGCCTCGGTCGGCGCGGGCACCTCGGCGGGCGAGGCTGCGGTCGAGGGCGGCTCGGCGGTCATCCTCACACTCTAGGACCGCGGCGTCGCGCGGTAGTGTCGGGGCGAGGAGGATTCACCCATGAAGGACGACCCGCGCGCCACCCTGCTCCGCCTGCGCAGCAGCATCGACAACATCGACGCCTCGCTGGTGTATCTCTTGGCCGAACGGTTCAAGTGCACCAAGCAGGTGGGCGAGCTGAAGGCCGAGTTCGGGATGCCGGCCTCGGACCCCGCGCGGGAGGAGCAGCAGGTCGCACGCCTGCGGGCCCTCGCGGAGGAGGCGGACCTCGACCCCGCCTTCGCGGAGAAGTGGTTCAACTTCGTCGTCGCCGAGGTGATCCGCCACCACACCGAAGCGGCCGACGGGCGCTGAGCACCCGCCGGCCGCGTGCCGGTGCGTCCCCGATCAGGGAGTCGCGCGGCGGAGGATGCCGTACGCCGTCGCCGACAGCACCGCCACCACGCCGAGGACGAGGAACGCTCCGCCGAGGATGCCCAGCTCGGCGAACCAGGTGAAGACGGGTCCCCACGCGTTCAGGCGCCCGATGAGGAACATCGCCAGGACCAGCAGCGCGCCCAGCCCCACGAGCACCACCGTCAGGGCGATGCCGCCGAAGCGCTTGTAGATCGTCGCCGAGGTGAACCCGACGATGAAGAAGAGCATCGCGATGCTGAAGTAGAACAGGCCCGCAACGGCCGCGCCGGCATCCCAGATCCCGGGCAGGGCGAAGAAGTAGCCGTTCATGCCCCAGCCGTTCGTCACCGTCTCGATGAACGCACCGAGGACGAACACGATCGCCAGGATCAGCGCGGTCATCGCGGCGGTGAGGAGGGTGCCGAAGAAGAACTCCCGCCGGCTGACGCTCATCGCCTGCGAGAACGGGAAGGTCAAGGTGAGGGCCTGCACGCCGACGACGCCGAAGTACCACAGCGGCGCCTGTGCCCCGCCGCCGAAGAGGTTGCCGGACCCGCCGTTGCCGATGATCACGCCCCAGATCGCGAGGGTGATCAGCAGCGTGCCGAACAGCACGATGAGGGGGATCCAGATGTATGTCTGGCGATTCACCAGCTGCATCCGGACCACGTTCAGGAGGCGGGGCCCGCCGGTGCGGCGGGGTGAAGCGGTGACGGCGGTCATCGGAGGGCTCCTTCGTCGTGACGCGCGGACGCGGACTGCTGGGTGGTGCGCACGATCAGCTGCTGCAGCGAGACCGGGGCGACGTCGAGGCCGTCGTCGGCCAGACGGACGCGGTCGGCGTGGGTGAGTTCGCCGAGGACGGTGACGCTCGACACGTGGCCGAGGCCCTCCCGGTGGAGCACCTCCCGGTCGGCCACGAAGGCTTCGACCCGGGCGCTGTCGCCGACGATGGTCGCGGCGCGTCCGCGGACGGCATCCGTCTCCTCGTCCATGATGATGCGCCCGCCGTCGATGACGAGGACGCGCTCGATGAGGTTGGAGACCTCGTCGATGAGGTGGCTGGAGAGGATGATCGTCCGGGGGTGCTCGGCGTAGTCGGCCAGCAGGCGATCGTAGAAGATCTGCCGGGCCACGGCGTCCAGGCCCAGGTAGGGCTCGTCGAAGAAGGTGATCTCGGCGCGGGAGGCGAGGCCGATCACCACCCCGACGGCGGACAGCTGGCCGCGCGAGAGCTTCTTGATCGTCTTCTTCATCGGCAGCTGGAAGTCGTCGACCAGCTGATCTGCGAGGTCCTGGTCCCAGTTCGGGAAGAACAGGCGCGCGATGCGGAACGCGTGACGCGGGGTGGCGTCGTCGGGGTACTTCTGGCTTTCGCGGACGAAGCACATCCGCTGCAGCACGCGAGGATTCTCGTATGGGCGCTCCCCGAAGATGCGCACATCGCCGGACGTGGCGAAGTTCTGCGCGGTGAGGATCGACATGACCGTGGTCTTGCCGGCGCCGTTGCGGCCCAGGAGGCCGTAGATGGTGTCCTTCTCGATGGCGAAGCTGATGTCGTCCACCGCGACGGTCTCGCGGTAGCGCTTGGTGAGGCCGGTGACCTCGATGACGGCGGTCATCTCGGGAGTCCTTCCGTGGTCGGGGGAGTGTGGTGTTCCGCACGTTCGCGGATGAGGGAGGCGAGGGTGTCGGCGCTCAGGCCGAGGCGCGCGGCCTCGGCCAGGAGCGGCTCGAGATAACGATCTGCAAACGCTTCGCGCCGGTCCGAGAGGACGCGGTCGCGGGCTCCCGGGGCGACGAACATGCCCACCCCGCGTCGCTTGTACAGCACGCCCGAGTCGACGAGCATGTTCACTCCCTTCCCCGCGGTGGCGGGATTGATGCGGTAGAACGCGGCGAGCTCATTCGTCGACGGGACCTGGGATTCTTCGCTCAGAGTCCCGTCCACGATCTGCTCCTCGATCGCCTCGGCGATCTGCAGGAAGAGTGCTTTTCCGTCGTCATTCACGGACCCTCCGATCGGGGTGCTTGCCCGGTTCATTACTTGACTAACTAACCATGCAAGCAGCCTCATGTCAAGACGCCGTTCTGCACTCGGGCGGGTTTGCGTGCGGCCTCCATCTCTGATTGCCTCGTAGGAGGGCCGTCTCGGCCCACACGACCAGTCCGCGCCCCCGTCACCCCGAGAAGAATCGGGTGAGGAGATGGGGTCGTACGGTCGGTGATCTGGGTGGGGAACCCGATGTACCCCACCGGTAGCGATGTCGCTGGGGCGCCCTGCTGCCCTGCCGTCGCCGGTGATCACCACCCGGGCGCGACCGATGCGGCCCTGCCTGCTTGCGGGCCGTCGAGGTGTGACCAGTGACCGTCGCTCATGCAATCGAGGTCGAGAACCTCTACAAAGTGTTCGGGAAGAACCCGAAGCAGGCCGTGAAGCGGCTGAAGGCCGGGGAGAGCCGGACGGATGTCGCGGATGCCGGCACCGCCGCCGTCATCGACGCCGGCTTCACCGTCTCGCCCGGAGAGATCTTCGTCATCATGGGCCTCTCCGGCTCGGGGAAGTCCACCATCATCCGGATGCTCAACGGACTGCACGATGCCACCGCCGGCACGATCCGGGTGCAGGGCGACACCATCACCGACATCCCCGCGAACAAGCTTCGGGAGATCCGCCGGGACCGGGTGTCGATGGTCTTCCAGCACTTCGCCCTCCTGCCGCACCGCACCGTGGCCGACAACGTCGCCTACCCGCTCGAGCTCCGCGGCGTCGGCAAGACCGAGCGGCTGGCCAAGGCGGAGGAGATCCTCGGCATGGTGGGTCTCGAGGGATGGGGCGACAAGCTCCCCTCGGCGCTCTCGGGCGGCATGCAGCAGCGCGTGGGCATCGCCCGGGCCCTCGCCGCCGACACCGACATCCTCCTCATGGACGAGGCCTTCAGTGCGCTCGACCCCCTCATCCGCCGCGAGATGCAGGAGCAGCTGCTCTCGCTGCAGCAGAAGCTGCAGAAGACCATCGTCTTCATCACCCACGACCTCAACGAGGCGATGTTCCTCGGTGACCGCATCGCGGTGATGCGCGACGGTCGCATCGTGCAGATCGGCACGCCCGAGGACATCCTCACCGACCCCGCCAACGACTACGTCGAGCAGTTCGTGCAGGACGTCGACCGGGCGCGCGTCCTCACGGCGGCGAACGTCATGGAGCGGCCCCGCCCCGTCGTCACCGACAGCGGCGGCCCTCGTACGGCCCTCCGCCAGATGCGCGACGCCTACTCCTCGGCCGCGTACGTCGTCGGTCGCGATCGGCGCCTCCTCGGCATCGTGACCGACCGTGACGCGGTGAAGCTCGTGCGACGCGGCGAGAACGCGCTGACCTCGGTGCTCAAGGCCGTGCCGCAGAGCGTCCCGCAGGACGAGGTGCTGATCAACCTCTTCGTCCCCGCCGTCGAGTCCCAGCTGCCGCTCGCGGTGACGGATGACGAGGGACGCCTCGTCGGCGTCATCCCGCGCGTCACCCTGCTCGCCGCCCTCGGGCCCGGGCCCACCGACACCTCGGAGATCACGATCCTTCCCCGCCCCATGCCCTCCACCGAGATCGACGCGCTGCTCGAGGACTCCGTCGACGGAGTGCCGGCCGCCGACAGCGAGGGGGTGCGCTGATGGATGGTTTCCGCGTTCCCGTCGGCGACTGGATCGACACCGGCGTCGATTGGCTCCGCGACAACCTCTCCGGCCTGTTCGACATCATCAGCATCGTCGTCCGCTTCCTGGTCGACGGACTCACGGACGTCCTCATCGCCGTCCCCGTGCCGCTGGCGATCGTCGTCTTCGCCCTGCTCGGCTGGTTCTTCCGCTCCTGGCAGATGGCGATCGGCACCGCGGCGACCTTCACGCTGATCGTCGCGATGAACCTGTGGGTGCCGGCGATGCAGACGCTCTCGCTGGTCCTCGTCGCCACGGTGGTGGCCCTCCTCATCGGCATCCCGCTGGGGATCTGGTCGGCGCGCAACGATACCGTCCGCGCGATCCTCAAGCCGATCCTGGACTTCATGCAGACGATGCCTGCCTTCGTCTACCTGATCCCCGCCATCACGTTCTTCAGCATCGGCGTCGTCCCGGGCGTCGTCGCGACGGTCATCTTCGCGCTGCCCCCCGGGGTGCGTCTGACCGAGCTCGGCATCCGCGGGGTCGACTCCGAGACCGTCGAGGCGGGGCACGCGTTCGGCGCGAAGCCCGGGCAGATCCTCCGCGGCATCCAGCTGCCGCTCGCGATGCCCACCATCATGGCGGGCGTCAACCAGGTGATCATGCTGGCCCTGTCGATGGCGGTGCTCGCGGGCATCGTCGGCGCGGACGGCCTCGGCAAGATCGTCGTGCAGTCGGTGTCGACCGTGAACCTCTCCCTCGGCGTCGAGGCGGGCCTCGGCGTCGTGATCCTCGCCGTCTTCCTCGACCGCGTGACCGCCTCGCTGGGCAACCCCGCCGACTACCCGCGGTCGCTCCGGGCGAAGCTCGGGCGCGGGCGTGCGATGCGCGGCTCCGGCGGGCCCGCCGTCACCGAGAGCGCGGACGCGTCCGCCGAGGCCGAGCGCGAGGTCGCGTCCCCGCGGCGCGCTCCGGTCGGCGGCGGCGGAGCGCTGTAGACCTCAGAACCCACAACTGAACACCGATACGGAACGAATGCGATCACACATGAAGAAGATGAAGGGAAGCACCATGCGAAATCGGAAGCTCACAGGAATCCTCGCCCTCGGCGCGGCGGCGACGCTCGCGCTCGCCGGCTGCTCGAGCGACGGCGGCGACAACGGAACCGCGGACGCCGGCTCGGAGGAGATGGGCACCATCACGCTCGGGTTCCTCCCGTCGTGGACCGACGGCCTCAGCACCGCGTACCTCCTCGAGAACCAGCTCGAGAAGCTCGGCTACACCGTCGAGATGCAGGAGCTGACCGAGGCGGGTCCGCTCTACGCCGGTCTCGCCCAGGGCGACGTCGACATGTACCCGTCCGCGTGGCCCGAGGTCACCCACGCCTCCTACATGGAGGAGTACGGCGACAGCATCGAGGACATCGGCGCCTACTACGAGGGCGCGGTGCTCACCATCGCCGTCCCCGACTACGTCGACATCACCTCGATCGAGGACCTCAAGGGCAACGCCGACATGTTCGGCGGCGAGATCGTCGGCATCGAGCCGGGCGCCGGCCTCACCGGTGTGACGCAGGACTCGATGATCCCCGCGTACGAGCTGGGCGACGAGTACACGCTCCTCACCTCGTCGACCGCGGCGATGCTCACCGAGCTCGAGAACGCGATCGCAGCCGAGGACGACATCGTCGTGACGTCGTGGCGTCCCTTCTGGGCCAACGACGCCTACAACCTCCGCGACCTCGAGGACCCGCGCGGCGCCATGGGCGAGCCCGAGGCGCTCCACTTCCTCGGAACGAGCGACTTCTCGGAGCGCTTCCCCGAGGCGGCCGAGCTGATCGCCGGCATCCAGCTGGATGACGCGCAGTACGCCTCGCTCGAGGACATGGTCGTGAACGAGTACGGTCAGGGCCAGGAAGCCGAGGCCGTCGAGGCGTGGATCGAGGCCAACCCCGACGCGTTCAGCACGCTCATCGCGGACTGATCTGAGAACCTCTCACGGGCGGGCGGCCTTCGGGTCGTCCGCCCGTGGCAGTTCCCGCATGACCTTCTTCTCCAGCGTCTCGATCGCCTCATCGGACACCGCGATCAACCCGTCCAGCTCCTCGCGCACGCGGCGGTAGGCGCTCTGCCGTTCGGCAGGGGTCGCGGCCTCGTCCACGGCGATGTTCAGCAGTCGCTGGGCGGTCGCGAGGCGCTTGCGCTCGGCATCCGTGAACTCCGAATCGCGCAGGCGCTTGGCGTCGCGCTCGGCGAGGTCGAAGGCGACCTCGAAATCGGTCACCGCCTCGCGATACTCGCGGAGCTCCTCGGCGGTGATGCGGGCGTCGAGCCCGTCAGGCCGCAGATGGTCGGCCCGGCGCTTCGCTCGCAGGAACGCGGCGGTGAGGGGCTGGCGCCCGTCGCTCATCGCGGGGTACGCGATCATCTTCGCGACGTCGAGCTCGTAGTCCAGCCATCGCGCGGTGATCTCGTCGTGCGTCGCGAACAGCCGCTCGAGGGTGCTCGGTCGCTTCTCGCCGGACGTGACCTCGGACTGCTTCTGCTTCTTCTTCTCCGGTTTCGCCGGAGGCGGCGGCAGGATCACACCGGTCTCGGCGGCGCGCAGCTCGGCGCGGGCGCGGATGAGTTCGAGCTTCTGTTTGTGGCGGCGACGGGAGGCTGCCTGCAGGGAGTTCCACGCGCCGGCACCGACGCCGAACAGCGGGAACGCCAGCCACCAGAAGTTGCCGAGGAAGTCGAAGAAGGGTTCCACGATCTCCTCAGTGGTCCTCGGTGGGCGCGCGCCGCGAGGGCACGGGCCAGGTGGGGTGCGCGGTCGTGGGCTGCGGGGTCGTGGGCGGCGTGACGGCCGGCGGCGGGCTGTTCCAGCGGAGTCCCGCGACACCGCGCCGCGCGGTGTCCTGCGCGTCGCGCTCGGCGACATCGAACGCGGCTTCCATCGCGGCCACGGCGTCGCGGTACTCCACGAACTGCGCCGCGGTCATCTTGGCCCGCGCGGTCGCCGGTCGCAGCCGCTGCGCCTCGTACTGCGCTCGCAGGAACGCGTGGGTCGACGGATGCCGCGCATCGAGCATCTGGGGGAAGGACAGCGCGGCCCCGGCATCCGTTTCGTACACGAGCCAGCGCGCGGCGATCGCATCGTGACGGGCGAGGAGCTGCTCCAGCGGAAGCGGGGCGCTCCGCCCGCTCTGCGCGAAACGCACCTGCACCGCCTTCAGTCGATCGCGGCTCGCGCGCAGGTGCATGGCCGCCGCACGCTCGGCGGCCTTGGCGGCCTGGATCGCGCGGCGCTCCTCGGGTGGGGTGGCGGCGAACGGCACGCCCCCGCGCGCGGCCTTGGCGCTCAGCGCATCCGCGCGCGCGGCCCGCACGTCGGCGCGCGCCGACTGCAGGGCCTGGTAGGCGCGGTACTGGTCATGGCGGGCAGCGTCGAGTTCGAGACGCCGCGCGCGTCGACGCGGCATCGTGACGGCGCCGTAGCCGACCGCACCGAGGCCTGCGGCCGTCGGAGCGATCCACCACCAGCTGCCGAGGAAGAACAGGACCGGCTCCACGGTGACATGCTAGTCGCGCCGGGAAGCGCGTGCCGAGGACTCGGGGTCAGCGTTCAGCCGCGGGGTGTCCACCGCCGCTGATCAGCCGAACAGCAACGCGAACACCGTCGCCCCGCCGCCGACGAGCAGCAGGGAGACGATCGTGACCCACGCCACGACCTTGATCCGCTTCTGCCGGGTGTCGGCGAAGCCCGCGTATTCGTCGTCCTGAGCCATGGCGACAGTTTAGGACTCGGTGATCACAGCGCCGAACGCTGCGGGGAGCGTGGCGGAGGAGACCGAGCGCAGCTCGGCGACCGGGACGGTGAACTGCCCCTGGACCTCGAGCTCGGCGGTCTCGGCGACGTCGGTCACGCCGATGCGGAGGACGGGGTATCCGCGTCCCTCGCACAGGCCCCGGAACTTCACGTCGTCCTCGCGCGGCACGCTGACGATCACGCGGCCCGTCGACTCCGAGAAGAGCGCGGTTGCGGCATCCACTCCGTCGCGCTCGATGATCTCGTCGAGCCACACGCGGGCGCCGACGCCGAAGCGCGTCACGGCCTCGGCGAGGGCCTGGCCGAGGCCGCCACCCGAGAGATCGTGGGCGCTGGAGATCAGACCCTGGAGCGAAGCGGCGTGTACGAGCTCGGCGAGACGCTTCTCGGCGCCCAGGTCGACCGCGGGCGGGCGTCCGCCGAGGTGGTCGTGGATGGTCGCCGCCCACTGCGAGCCGCTGAGCTCGGTGGAGGTCACCCCGAGGAGGTAGATGTTCTCGCCCGCGTCCTGCCAGCCCGACGGGATGCGGCGGGCGACGTCGTCGATGATGCCGAGGACGCCGACGACCGGGGTGGGGAAGATCGGGGTGTCGCCGGTCTGGTTGTAGAAGCTGACGTTGCCGCCGGTGACCGGGATGCCGATCTCGAGGCATCCGTCGGCGAGGCCCTCCACGGCGCGGGAGAACTGCCACATGACCTCGGGGTTTTCGGGGGAGCCGAAGTTCAGGCAGTCGGTGACGGCGGTGGGGACGGCGCCGGTGACGGCGACGTTGCGGTACGCCTCGGCGAGGGCCAGCTGCGCGCCCTGGTACGGGTCGAGCTGGCAGTAGCGGCCGTTGCAGTCGGTGGCGATGGCGAAGCCGAGGCCGGACTCCTCGTCGACGCGGATCATGCCCGCGTCGTCGGGGAAGCTGAGGGCGGTGTTGCCGAGGACGTAGTAGTCGTACTGGTTGGTGATCCACGACGTGTCGGCGAGGTTCGGGCTGGCCACGAGCGTCAGGAACTGCTCCCGGAGCTCGGCCGGGTCGCTCGGACGTTGGAGAGCGGATGCCGAGTCCTCGCGCAGCGCGTCGATCCACGTCGGGTAGGCGACGGGGCGCTCGTAGACGGGGCCGTCGACGGCGACGGTGGCGGGGTCGACGTCGACGATCTTCTCGCCGTGCCAGTAGATCTCCAGGCGCCCGTCCCCGGTCACCTCGCCGAGGACGCTGGTCTCGACATCCCACTTCCCGACGACCTCGAGGAAGGCGTCGAGCTTCTCGGGGGCGACGATCGCCATCATGCGCTCCTGGCTCTCGCTCATGAGGATCTCCTCGGGCGTGAGCGAGGGGTCGCGGAGGAGCACCTTCTCGAGGTCGACGCGCATGCCGCTGCCGCCGTTGGCGGCCAGCTCGCTCGTCGCGCACGAGATGCCCGCGGCGCCGAGGTCTTGGATCGCCTCGACGAGGTCGTCGCGGTAGAGCTCGAGGCAGCACTCGATGAGCACCTTCTCGGCGAACGGGTCGCCGACCTGGACGGCCGGGCGCTTGGTGGGCCCGCCCTCGGAGAAGGTGTCGGAGGCGAGGATCGAGGCGCCGCCGATGCCGTCGCCGCCGGTGCGCGCACCGAAGAGGACGACCTGGTTGCCGGCACCGGTGGCGTTGGCGAGCTTGATGTCCTCGTGGCGCATGACGCCGACCGCGAGGGCGTTGACGAGCGGGTTGCCCTGGTAGACCGCGTCGAACACGGTCTCGCCGCCGATGTTCGGCAGTCCCAGGCAGTTGCCGTAGAACGAGATGCCGCTGGTGACGCCGTGCACGACGCGGGCGGTGTCGGGGTCGTCGATCGCGCCGAAGCGCAGCTGGTCCATGATCGCGACGGGGCGGGCGCCCATGGAGATGATGTCGCGGACGATGCCGCCGACGCCGGTGGCGGCGCCCTGGAACGGCTCGATGTAGCTCGGGTGGTTGTGCGACTCGACCTTGAAGGTCACCGCCCAGCCCTCGCCGATGTCGACGACGCCGGCGTTCTGGCCCATGCCGACCATGAGCCGTTCCTTCATCGCGTCCGAGACCTTCTGGCCGAACTGGCGCAGGTAGATCTTGCTGGACTTGTACGAGCAGTGCTCGCTCCACATGACGGAGTACATCGCCAGCTCGCCCGAGGTGGGGCGGCGGCCGAGGATCTCGCGGATGCGGTCGTACTCGTCGGGCTTCAGTCCGAGGGCGCCGTAGGGCTGCTCCTTCTCGGGCGTCGCAGCGGCATTGTCGACGGTGTCGGCGGCGGGGCGCGCGGGCGTCGAGGGGGTGAGGGTGGTCATGCGGCTGAGCTCCAGGAATCGCGGGCGCCGGACGCGATCAGTCTAGTTGTGCCCCGACATCACTCGCGAGCAGCCCCGGGCGGTGCGTGAGGCTTATCGGCGAGGAGCCACTAGCGTGAGGGCGGGTGCCTCCGGCGGCCGCGTCCGGGCGGCTGTCCGTGCACGAAGGAGAACCGCATGTCCGTAGGCCTGCTCGCCGTCGTCGACGACATCCTGTCCGCGGCGCTGAAGGCGAGCGCGAAGACCGCGGGCGTGGTCATCGACGACGCGGCCGTGACGCCGCAGTACGTACAGGGCATCACGCCCGCGCGGGAACTGCCGGTCGTGTGGAAGATCGCCCTCGGAAGCCTCGTCAACAAGTTCGTCATCATCATCCCCATAGCGCTGCTGCTCACGGCCTTCGCGCCGTGGGTGCTGCCGTACCTCCTCCTCATCGGCGGCGGGTTCCTCTGCTACGAGGGTGCCGAGAAGGTGCTCGAGTGGTTCGGCGCGCACCATGAGAGCGAGGATGATGGGGCGCGGGATGAGAAGAAGCTCGTCTTCGGTGCGATCCGCACGGACCTCATCCTGAGCACCGAGATCATGCTGATCGCTCTGTCGAACCTCGACCCGGATTTCGGGCTCGGCATGACGTTGGCGGCCCTCTCGGTCATCGGGCTCGGCATGACGGCGCTCGTCTACGGCGTCGTCGCGCTGCTCGTGAAGATCGACGACATCGGCCTCCGGTTCATGAAGAGCCCGTCGCGACGCGTCCGGCGGACCGGTGCGCGCGTGGTCGCGTCCATGCCCACGGTGTTCCGCGTGATCAGCGTGGTCGGCACCGTCGCGATGCTGTGGGTGGGCGGTCACCTCGTCATCGCGAACCTCGCCGAGACGGTGTGGCACGGCCCGTACGACCTCCTCCACGCGATCACCCACCTCGTCGAGGCGGCAGGCCCCGTGGTGGTCTGGGTGGTCGACACCGCGGTGTCGGCCGTGTTCGGCCTCGTCGCCGGTCTCGTCATCGTCGGCGTCGTGATGGGAGTCCGGCGCCTTCTCCCTTCATCGCGGAAGGCGGGCGCAGGACACGCGGCTCCTCCCGCGGAGTGATCGTACGGTCACGAGAAGCCTCTTGACGCTCCGCCCGCCCGGGCGTAACGTGCAACCAAATGGTTGTACAAAGTGAGCTGACCGATGCCGAGATCGACCGTGTCTTCCAGGCCCTCGCCGCGGCCACGCGCCGCGACATCCTGCGACGCACGATCGCGGACGAGTGCTCCGTCTCCGTGCTCGCCCGCGACTACGACATGTCGTTCGCGGCCGTGCAGAAGCACATCGCCGTGCTCGAGGCGGCGGGCCTGGTCATCAAGAGGGCGGAGGGGCGCGAACGGCTCGTGCGCGCCGATCCGGCGATGATCGCCCGCGCCCGAGCGCTGCTCGACCGCTACGAAGCGCTGTGGCGCGCGCGCATCGATCGGCTCGATGCGCTGCTGGCCTCGGCATCCGACGAAGAACCGACCGAAGGAGGGTGACATGCCCGTCACCGACATCACCACCGACCCCGACGCCCTCATGATGACCCTGACCGCGGAGTTCGCCGCGCCCGTCGAACGCCTGTGGGCGGCGTTCACCGATCCGCGCCAGCTCGACCGCTTCTGGGGTCCTCCCGGATGGCCGGCCACCTTCACCGCCTTCGACCTGAGCGTCGGCGGTCGTGCCGAGTATCAGATGACGAGTCCGCAGGGCGAGGTGTCACGCGGCGGCTGGGAGTTCCTCACCATCGACGCCCCGCACCGCTTCGACGTGCTCGACTCGTTCCTCAACGGCGACGGAGAGGTGCTCGAGGGAACCCCGACGATGCGCGTGGAGTTCCACTTCGCCGCCACCGAGGCGGGGTCGACGCTCACCAACATCACCCACTTCGACTCGCTCGAAGCCCTCGAGCAGGTCGTCGAGTTCGGTGCCGTCGAGGGCTCGCGACTGGCGATCAACCAGCTCGACCTGGTTCTCGCAGGGCTCCGCGCCTTCGCACAGGGGAAGGGCACGCAGGTCGAGCTGCTGGACGACACCCACGTGCGCATCACGCGCCTCATCGAGGGACCGATCGAGCTGGTGTGGCGCGCCCACAACGAGGCCGAGCTCACTCGGAAGTGGATGCTGGGGCCCGACGGCTGGCGGATGTCGGTGTGCGAACTCGACCCGACCCCCGGCGGACGCTACCGCTACGAGTGGGAGCCGATCGAGGGTACGGAGGGCGAGGCGTTCGGATTCGACGGCGAGACGCTCGTCTCGGAGCCGCCGCGCCGCGCGGTGACGACCGAGCACATGACCGGCACCGACTACCCGCCCACCCTCAACGACCTCACGCTCTACGAGGAGGACGGCGCGACGCTCGTGACGGTGCTCATCGAGTATCCCGACCGCGAGACCCGCGACATGGTGCTCGCCACAGGCATGGCCGACGGCATGGAGTCCTCGTTCGCCCGCCTGGAGCGCGAGGTGATCGCGGTCTGAGGGTGCTCAGGCGCGCTCGAGGGCGTCCTCGAGCGCGACCCACGCGAGCATCGCGCACTTCACGCGCGCGGTGAACTTCGACACCCCCGAGAGGGCGGCGGCGTCGGCGAAAGTGTCCTCGTCGAGGGGCACGGTGCCGCGCGAGCGGAGCGCGGTGCGGAACCCCTCGATGCGGGCGTCGACGTCGGCGCGCGGCATCCCGTCGCCGTCGGCCTCTTCGCCGAGCTCGTCCACGAGGGCGGACAGCATGGATGCAGAGGCCTGTGAGATCGAGCAGCCGGCGCCGTCCCATGTGACATCGAGCACGCGCTCGCCGTCGTCGCTCACGCGGACGCGGAGGGTGATCTCGTCGCCGCAGACGGGGTTCCGCTGCAGGGACGTGGCGGTGCGTCCGGTCTCTTCGGCCAGCTCCTTGCCGTGCGGGCGCTTGGAGTGGTCGAGGATGAGCTCCTGGTACAGGGATTCGAGGCCGTTCATGCGTCCGCTCCGAAGTAGTCGCGCACCGCGGCGACGCCCTCGAGCAGCGCCGTGATGTCGTCGTCGGTGGTGAAGACCGACGCGGATGCCCGCACCGAGGCGGTCAGTCCGAGTCGGCGGTGCAGGGGTTTGGCGCAGTGGTGCCCGACGCGGACGGCGATGCCGCGCGCGTCGAGGAACTGCCCCACGTCGTGCGCGTGGACGCCGGTGACGTCGAAGGAGGCGAGCCCCACGCGTTCGACGCCCTCGGCGTCGCCGAGGACCCGCACGCCCGGGATCTCGCGGAGCCCGGCGATCATCCGGTTCCCGAGGTCCTGCTCGCGTGCGTGCACTGCGCCCATGTCGAGCCCCTCGAGATAGCGGACGGCGGCGGCGAGCCCGATCGCCTGCGAGACCGGCTGCGTGCCGGCTTCGAACTTCAACGGCGCGGGCAGGTACTCGGCCGACTCGATCGTGACGTCGGTGATCATCGACCCGCCGGTGAGGAAGGGCGGGAGGGCCTCGAGGATCTCGCTCCGACCGTAGAGCGCCCCGATCCCGTAGGGACCGAGCAGCTTGTGTCCCGAGAAGGCGGCGAGGTCGACCCCGAGTGCCGGGAAGTCCACCGGCAGGTGCGGCGCCGACTGGCACGCGTCGAGCACGGTGAGCGCGCCCACCTCCCGGGCGAGGGCGACGAGCTCGGCGACCGGCGAGACGATCCCCGAGACATTCGAGACGTGCGTGAACGCCACGACGCGCGTGCGCTCGGAGATGACGGATGCCGCGTGCGCCGGGTCGAGGGTCGCATCGTCGTGCACGCGGATCGCGCGGATGACCGCACCGGTGCGGGCGGCGAGCTCCTGCCACGGGATGAGGTTCGCGTGGTGCTCGGCCTCGGTGACGACGATCTCGTCGCCCGGGGCGAGGGCGAACCGGGCGCTCGCGGGGGCACCGCGGCCGGCCGTGGCGTTGCCGATCGCGTAGGCGACCAGGTTGATCGCCGCCGTCGCTCCGCTGGTCCAGACGAGGTCGTCGGGTGCGGCGCCGACGAAGCCGGCGACGGTCGCCCGCGCGTCTTCGAAGAGCTCGGTGGCCTCGGCGGCGAGGGTGTGGGCCCCGCGGTGCACGGCGGAGTTGTTCCGGGTGAGGAAGTCGATCTCGGCATCCAGCACCACGCGCGGCTTCTGCGCGGTCGCACCGGAATCGAGGTAGACGAGGGGCTGCCCGTTGAGCGTCTCGTCGAGGATCGGGAAGTCCGCCCGGATGGCGGCGAGATCGAGCACGGACGCGGGGGAAGTCATCCTCCCAGGCTACGCTTCCCCGCGTCGTCCCGGGTGAGCTGGAAAGCTGGCCCCATGGACGACCAGATCACCCTCGGCATCCTCGCGATCGTGCTCGGCACCCTCGTCGGCGTGGTGCTCTTCGTCCCCTTCGTCGCGATCAGCTATCGGCGCCGCGGCGGACTGTCTCTCGGGCGCTCCCTGCTGTGGGCCGCGGCGCTGGTGTACTTCCTCGCGATCTGGACGTACACCCTCCTCCCGCTCCCGGATCCCGACGCGATCCGCTGCGTGGGGACGAACCTCGACCCCCTCGCCCTCGTCGACGACGTCCGCACTGCCGTGGGGCGCTCGGACAATCCGTGGTTCGACCCCCTGGCCTTGCAGCTGCTGCTCAATGTGCTGCTGTTCGTGCCGCTCGGGTTCTTCCTGCGGGTGCTGGGCGGACGCGGCATCCTCACCGCCCTCCTCGTCGGGCTCGGTCTCTCGGCGTTCATCGAGACGACCCAGCTCACGGGAGTGTGGGGTCTTTATCCGTGCGCGTACCGCGTCTTCGACGTCGACGACATGCTCACCAACACCACGGGCGCCGTCGTCGGCTCGATTCTGTCGCTGGTCGTGCCGCGCCGCCATCGCGGCATGGCGCAGGCGCCGGATGCCGATCAGCCGCGACCGGTCACGCGCGGTCGCCGCGTCATCGCCATGCTCTGCGACGTCCTCGGCATCATCCTGGCCATCTCCGTGGTCGGAACGGCCACGCAGCTGTGGCTGCAGTTCGTCGTCGGCGACCGGCAGGCGGTGCTCGACGGAGGGATCGCGGATGCCGTCTCCACCGTCGTGCCGCCGCTCGCCTGGCTCGTCGTGATCCTCGTCACCGGCCGCTCGATCGGTGACCTCGCCGTGCAGCTGCGGTACCGCGGCGGCCCGCTTCCGGCCCCGCTCGCGCGCGTGCTCCGCTGGGCGGGAGGGGTCAGCGGGTGGGTGCTTCTCGGCTACCTCCCCGGATGGGGGCAGCTCGGGGCGCTGCTGTTCGCCGCCGTGAGCATCGTGCTGGTGTTCACGACCGCGCGCGGGCGCGGCCTCCCCGGCATCCTGAGCGGTATGCGGCTCGAGGACGCGCGGGAGGGCGGTGCGGTTCCGGGCGAGGGCGTCAGCCCCGCGCGCCCAGGAACTCCCGCGCCGCCACGACGAGGTTCTCGACACCCCGACTGAGCGTCGGCTGGAGCACCGGGGCGAAGAACGGCGAGTGGTTGGTGGGGATGTCGCGCTCGATCGTGCCCGCCTCGGTCGCCGCGCGGAACGCCGCCGGGTCGACCCCGCCCCAGAACCAGAACACGAGCGGAACGCCGGCTTCGCGGGCGAACCACGACACGTCCTCGCTGCCGGTGAACATGCCCGGGTCGATGACGGTGCCCGCCCCGAAGGCGGTGTCGAAGGCGCGGGAGAGGCGGGTGGTCGCCTCGTCGTCGTTGATCGTCGGCGGCAGGGAGTGGTCGACGGCGATCACCGGCTCCTGCTCGGCTCCGGATGCCTGCGCCTCGGCGCGGACGATCCGCTCGACCTTCTGCATGACCTTCGCGCGCGCCTCGTCGTCGGGGTAGCGCAGGCTCAACTCGAGCTTCGCCTCGGCGGGGATGATGTTGTTCTTCAGTCCCGCGTGGATCGAGCCGACCGTGACGACCGCGACGTCGCGCGGGTCGACCTCGCGCGAGACGATCGTCTGCAGGCGCATGACGGTCGCCGCCGCCATGACGACGGGGTCGATCGTGGCGTGCGGGCGCGAACCGTGCCCACCCCGGCCGTGGAGGGTGACGGTGAGGCCGTCGGAGGCGGCCATCTGGGTGCCGCTGCGCACCCCGATGGTGCCGGCGGGGAGCGGCGTGACGTGCTGCCCGAGCACGATGTCGGGGCGGGGGAAACGGTCGAGGACGCCGTCGGCGATCATCGCCTGCGACCCCGCGCCGTACTCCTCGGCGGGCTGGAAGACGGCGACGATCGTTCCAGACCACTCGTCCTTCGTCGCCACGAGACGCTCGAGGGCGCCGATGAGGGATGCGACGTGCATGTCGTGCCCGCACGCGTGCATCACGGGGACGTCGAGCCCCGCCGGGTCGACGCCGCGCGCCGTGCTGGCGTAGGCGAGGCCCGTGCGCTCCTCGACCGGCAGGCCGTCCATGTCGGCGCGCAGCCACACGACGGGGCCGTCGCCGTTGCGGATGATCGCGGCGATGCCGGTGCGGCCGATTCCCTCTTCGTAATCGATGCCGAGCTGGGCGAGGAGTCCGGTGACGACGCCCGCGGTGCGGGTCTCCTGGAAGGACAGTTCCGGATGCCGGTGCAGGTCGGTGTAGAGCGCTTCGAGGTCGATCGTCATGACCTCGAGCCTATCCGCGCGACTCCGAGGGCCGGGCGGTGGAGCCGCGGACGATCAGTTCGAACGGCAGGGCGCCCGGCTCGTGCTGCGGGGTCGGCGCCTCGGGGTCGTCGATGTCCTCCAGGAGCGCGGCGACCGCGCGCTCGCCCTGCGCGCGGGGGAACTGGTCGACGGTCGTGAGCCGGAAGAACTCGCCCAGCTCGTGGCCGTCGATGCCGCTGATCGACAGGTCTTCGGGCACGCGGTAGCCCAGTTCGCGCGCGGCGAGGATCGCGCCGATGGCCATCTCGTCCGACGCGGCGAAGATCGCGGTGGGGCGGCTCCCGGGGCGCCCGAGGAGCTGCTTGGCGGCGCGGAAGCCGCCCTCGATGGTGAAGTCGGCGGGTTCGTAGAGGTGCGGAGAGGCGGGGATGCCGGCATCCGACAGCGCCAGCTCGAAACCCTGACGACGCCGCGTGGGGATGTGGAAGTCGATGTCGAACTGCGGGTTCGCGCCGATGTGCGCGATCTCGCGGTGCCCGAGTGCGAGGAGGTGCTCGGTCGCGAGCCGCGCGACGGCGACGTCGTCGACGGTGAGGGTGGGAAGGCGCGAGCTCGGGCCGCCGATCGCGATGACGGGCAGGTCGAGTTCGCGGAGGTGTTCGGTCTCTTCCTCGCCGAGCTCGATGGAGATCGCGATGACCCCGTCGACCCGCTGGCGGCGGAGGAAGGTGTCGAAGATGTCGCGACGCTCGGCACGGTCGTCGGTGAGGCTGTACAGCGTGATGTCGTAGCCGCGGCGCATGAGCGCCGAGGCGATGCCCGCGAGCACCGTGCTGAAGAACCACCGATCGAGGTAGGGCACGAGCACGCCGATGTTGCGCGTGCGCCCGGACGCGAGGCTCGACGCGGAGGCCGAGACCACGTAGCCGAGGCTCTTCGCCGCGTCCTCCACGCGCCCCCGGGTGGGGAGGGAGACGTTCCCGCGCCCGCTGAGCGCGCGCGAGACCGTCGCCGTGGAGACCCCGGCGAGTCGGGCTACCTCATCGATGCTGACCACGTCGTCACCTTCTTCCGGGGCTCGCGCCCCCGATCAGTCCTGCGCCAGCCACACCGCCGTGTCGCCGGGGAGCGTGCCGTCGCCGAGAGGGCCGGAGGCCACGAGCACGCGTCCCGTGGGGAGCGGAACGGCGGTGCTCCCGGTGTTGGCGACGACCGTGAGCTCGCCCGTGCGGAAGGCGAGGACGTCGGCCTCGTCGGCGCCGTCCGGGACGTCGATCCACTCGAGGTCGTTGGCGCCGAGGCCGTAGGCCGCGCGCTGCGCGATCAGCGTCCGGTAGAGCGACAGGGTGGAGTCGGCATCCGTCGTCTGCACGTCGCGGGCGAGCGTCGCCCACTCGGCGGGCTGCGGCAGCCAGCTCTCACCCGACGGGCTGAAGCCGTATGCGGCGCCGTCGGAGGTCCACGGGATCGGCACGCGGCAGCCGTCGCGGCCGTAGCGCTCGCCGTTCGTGCGGAACCACGTGGGGTCCTGACGCGCGTCACCGGGGATGTCGATGACCTCGGGGAGGCCCAGCTCCTCGCCCTGGTAGAGGTACGCCGAGCCGGGGAGGGCCAGCATCACCGTGGTCGCCGCGCGGGCGCGGGCGAGGCCCACCTCCGGGATCGGCTGGCCGGGGGAGTCGGGGCCGATGCCGTGACCCTGCGGGTTCTCGGCGCTCAGCGCGAGACGCGAGGCGTGACGGACGACGTCGTGGTTCGACAGCACCCACGTGCTCGGGGCGCCGACGGCGGAGTACGCCGCGATCGAGCGGTCGACGACGGTGCGGAGGGCCGCGGCATCCCAGCCGGTCTCGAGGTAGGCGAAGTTGAACGCCTGGTGCATCTCATCGGGACGGACCCACTCGGCGGTGCGCTCGGGGGTGGGCAGCCACGCCTCGGCGCAGAGGGCCCGGTCGCCGTCGTACTCGGCGAGGAGGAGGTGCCAGTCGCGATAGACCTCGTGCACGCCGTCCTGGCCCCAGTACGGCACGTTCGCCTCGTCGCCGCCCATCGAGCCGCCCTCGGGGGAGGGGGTGTAGTCGGGGAGGCCGTCGGCCTTGATCAGGCCGTGCGCCACGTCGACGCGGAAACCGTCGACCCCGCGGTCGAGCCAGAACCGCAGGATGCGGCGGAACTCCTCGCGGACCTCTTCGTTTGTCCAGTCGAAGTCGGGCTGGGAGGTGTCGAAGAGGTGCAGGTACCACTGGCCGGCGGTGCCGTCGGCCTCGGTGACGCGGGTCCAGGCGGGGCCGCCGAAGACGGAGTCCCAGTTGTTCGGGGGCAGCTCGCCGTTCTCGCCACGGCCGTCGCGGAACATGTAGCGCGCGCGCTCGCGGCTGCCGGGAGCGGCGGCGAGGGCCTGCTGGAACCACTCGTGCTGGTCGGAGGAGTGGTTGGGGACGAGGTCGACGATGATCCGGATGTCGCGGGCGTGCGCCTCGGCGAGCATCGCGTCGAAGTCGTCGAGCGTGCCGAAGATCGGGTCGACGTCGCAGTAGTCGGAGACGTCGTAGCCGGCATCCTTCTGCGGTGAGCGCTGGAAGGGGCTCAGCCAGATCGCGTCGATGCCGAGGTCTTCGAGATCGGCGAGGTGGGCGGTGACGCCGCGGAGGTCGCCGATGCCGTCGCCGGAGCTGTCGGCGAACGAGCGGGGGTAGATCTGGTAGATGACAGCGGTGCGCCACCACTCGGCGCCGGGGCGCGAGGCGGCGGTCTCGGTGAGGACGGCGGACTGGAGGGATGTCATCCGCCCAGGCTACTGCAAGCGCTTACATCGTGCGGAAGAGCGGCCCTGAGGAGTTCCCCAGGATCACCTCGGGCTACGGTGGGCGAGTGGATGCCGCCCCTCTCGCACGCGCCGAATCGCTGATCCGCTCGATCCCCGACTATCCCGAGCCGGGCATCGTCTTCCGCGACATCACCCCGCTCCTCGCGGATGCCGCGGCCCTCGGCGAGGTCATCGATGCGCTCATCGCCCCGTTCGCCGGGCGCTTCGACGTGGTCGCCGGGATCGAGGCGCGCGGATTCCTCCTCGCCGGCGCCATCGCCACGCGCGCCGAGGTGGGTCTCGTCCCGATCCGGAAGGCCGGCAAGCTGCCCCGGCCCGCGGCATCCGTCTCCTACGCCCTCGAGTACGCCACCGCGACGATCGAGGCGCACGACGACCTGCCCGAGGGGGCGCGCGTGCTGCTCGTGGACGACGTGCTCGCCACCGGCGGGACGCTCGTCGCGGGCCACCAGATCGTCCGCTCGCTCGGCGGCGAGGTCGTGGGGTCGGCCGTGCTGCTCGAGATCGCCGCCCTCGGCGGACGCGCGGCCACCGGCGACGTGCACGCGGTCTTCACCGTCTGAGATCCGTCCGAGGGTTCTCTTGACCCTCACACGGTGTCAGGCTCTTTCCTGGGATCACCATGTTGAGTATCGGAGAGTTCGCCCGGCTGGCCGGCGTATCGGTGCGGATGCTGCGTCATTACGACCGGCTCGGCCTCCTGCGCCCGGAGCGGGTCGATCTGCACAGCGGCTACCGGCGGTACGCCGCGGCCCAGCTCGAGCGCGCCAACCAGCTCGTCGCCCTGAAAGACCTCGGGTTCACTCTCGAGCAGGTGGGCGTGCTGCTGGACGACGGGGTGGATGCCGCGGCGCGGGACTGACGCAGCTGCTGCGCGCACGTCGGGACGCGCTGCACGCGCAGATCGACGCCGACCGAGATCGGCTGCGGTCGGTCGAGGCGAGGCTCCGGAGTATCGAGAAGGAGAATCCCATGTCGGAGTTCATCGAGACCGCCCTCTCCGAGTTGCACCTCGTGCAGCTGTCGGCGCGGATCACGGAGATGGCCGAGGTCGAGCAGGAGATCGGACCCATGTTCCAACGCGTCGCCGACACACTGGATGCCGCCGGGGCTGCCCGGGTGGGTCCGGGGGTCGCGACCTACACGGTGGAGGGCGAGGGGATGGTCGCCGCCGCCGCCGAGCAGATCGGAGAGGCGCCCACCCCGGCTGGACTCGAGGCCGTGACGGTGGCCGCCGCGCCGCGCGCGCTGACGACGCGGTACCGCAGCGCCGACCTCGCCGGCATCCAGCAGGCATGGCAGGAGCTCGTGGCCGAGGTGGAGCGGCGTGGCCTCATCGCGGCGGGCACGTGCCGCGAGGTGTACCTGTCCACTCCGATGGACACGCCGGGAGCGGCGTGGGAGGTGGACCTCCAGCAGCCGGTGCGATGAGCCGGCGACGGGTCTGACTCCTCCGCGTGCCGGCTCAGACGAACTGCGGGATGTCGAGCCACGCTTCGGGGGCGGGGGCGGCGCCGTCGCGGGTGACCGTGCCCTCGATGAGCCCGTAGGGGCGGTCGGCGGCGTAGAAGACCTCGTTGGGGTTGTCGAGACCGAATGGGGACAGGTCGTAGACGAAGTGGTGCTTGTTCGGCATCGCGAAGCGGACCTCGGCGATCTCGGGGCGTGCCTCGATGACCGCCTTTCCCATCGCGAACAGGGTCTGCTGGAGGGCCAGGGAGTGCACCGAGGCGAAGACCTCGAGCATGACGTCGACGACCTCGGTGTAGAGGGCGTTGTAGTCGATGCCGGCGGACACCGCGTCGGGGAGGAAGCGCCAGCGTCCCGTGACGGAGGTGGCCATGATGCGGTCGTCGGTCTCGACGAGGGTCGTGTACCGGTCGCGCGGGAACCCGGTGAAGGCCGATCCGCTGGACTTCAGCACCGTCAGGTCGCGGATGCCGCCGATGACGTGCGTGGCGCCGTCGGCCTTCTGCACCGCGGCGAGGCGCGTGGCCTGTCCGCGCCGGACGAAGGAGTGGTCGTGCGGGCGGCCGCCTGCGGTGATGCGCTCCCACTCGTACTGCTCGGCCTGCCAGAGCCCGCCCTCGACCCAGTCGAACTCCGAGACGAAGTGGTTCCCCAGGGCCAGCAGGTACTCCTCGGGCGAGGGGATGCCGACCTCCTTCGCGAACGCGAACGCGGTGTTCTTCTGGGTGTCGGTGGCCACGATCAGGGAGTTGTCGCCGGTGAGGAACGAGTCCGAGAACGCCTGACCGCGCAGCTGCGAGGTGACGTTGAGGTCGACGATCTCGTGGCGGGGCGTGTCGCGGTAGATGCGCACGACCCGGTTCTCGGCCTTGCCGTACTTGTTGGCGCCGAGGCTCACGGTCACGTCGGTCATGTCAGCTCCCTCGGTAGGTGGAATAGGCGAACGGGCTCAGGAGCAGCGGCACGTGCAGGTGCCCGTCGCCCGCGACGGTGAAGGTGACGATCGCCGCGGGGTAGAACGTCTCGACCTCGCGCGCGGCGAAGTAGGCGCCGGTGGCGAAGGTCAGGGTGTGCACGCCGTCCTCGAGCCGGTCGGGGCCGAGCGCGAGGCGCCCGTCGGCATCCGTCACGCCCTCGGCGATCGCGGTGACGGAGCCCGTACCGTCGCCGGGGTCGGCGACGCGGGCGAGGGTGACCCCGACGCCCGTGGCGGGGCGACCGGTCGCGGCGTCCAGGACGTGGGTGGTGAGGTGGCTCATGGCTCGATCATCCCCCGCAGGCGCAGGATCGCGATCTCGCCGAGCTGGCCGAGCGCCTCGTGTGCTTCGGCGGCGTCATCGCCCGCGAGGCGGCGCTCGAGCTCGGCGCGCATCTCCTCGGGGGAGCGCCCGGCGGCGCGGATGAGGAACACGCGCCCGAACCGCTGCTCGTACGCGGCGTTGCCGGACGCGATCGCGGCGGCGACGTCGCTCTCTGCGGTGCGCATGGCCGACTGCTCTCGGGCGGATGCCGCCGCCTCCGCCCCCTCGCCGGTGACGCGTTCCCCGATCCGGGGGTGGTGCGCGAGGGCGATGTCGAGGTCGTCCCGGGTCCAGGTCGCGGCGAGGGCCGCCGCGCGCTCGGCGAGGGCATCGACCGACGCGTATGGGCGCCCGGCGACGACGTCGTCCACCCAGCGGGGGATCGCCGCCCACACCGAGACGACGGATGCCGCGGTCTCGGCATCCGCCGCGTTGAAGTCGTGCAGGAGCATGCCCCGACGTTAGGCCCCGCCGCGTTTCGATCGCATTACGCGGCCAGGTCCCGGAATGTTGGTGTGGGTAACACGCGGGAAATCCGCGCGGCCTAGCGTGGGCGGCATGACCCAGGTCTCCGTGTCGTCCATCGCCGCCCCCCGCGTCTTCCTCGACGGGGAGTTCGCGCCCGCGACGGTCGACGTCGACGGCGGCGTCGTGTCCGGCATCCGTCCGTTCGACGCGGATGCCGCACACGTCGTCCCCGACGACGCGGTGCTCATTCCGGGCCTCGTCGACTCGCACGTTCACCTGGATGAACCGGGCCGGACGGAGTGGGAGGGGTTCCTCACCGGCACCGCCGCTGCCGCCGCGGGCGGCGTGACGACGCTGTTCGACATGCCGCTGAACAGCGTCCCGGTCACCACGACCGTCGAGGCGCTCGCCGACAAGCGCGCCGCCGCACAGGGCAAGCTCGCCGTGGATGTCGGGTACTGGGGCGGCGCGGTGCCCGAGAACCTCGGGACGCTCGTCGAGCTCGCCGACGTCGGCGTCGTGGGGGTCAAGTGCTTTCTCTCGCCGTCGGGCATCGACGAATTCGGGCACCTCGACGCGGCGCAGCTGGAGGCCGCCCTGGCCGAGCTCGCCGTGTTCGACGGGCTGCTGATCGTCCACGCCGAAGACCCGGCGCACCTGCACGCAGACGGCCCGCTCGGCCCGCACTACGCCGACTTCCTCGCCTCCCGCCCGCCCGCGAGCGAGGAGGCCGCCATCACCGCGGTCATCGACGCCGCCCGCCGGACCGGTGCCCGCGCGCACATCGTGCACGTCTCCGACGGCACCGCGCTCGACGCCGTCCGCGCCGCGAAGGCAGAGGGCGTGCGGCTGACGGTCGAGACGTGCCCGCACTACCTCACCCTCCACGCCGAGGACGTTCCCGACGGCGCGGGAGCGTTCAAGTGCTGCCCGCCGATCCGCGACGCGGCGAACCAGGACCTCCTCTGGGCGGGCCTCCTCGACGGCACGATCGACGCCGTCGTGAGCGACCACTCGCCCTCCACCCGCGCGCTCAAGGAGCAGGGCGGCGGCGATTTCGGCCTCGCGTGGGGCGGCATCGCGGGCCTGCAGACGGGGCTTTCGGCGGTGTGGACCGCGGCGCGGGCCCGCGGCATCCGTCTCGAGGATCTCCTGCCGCTCATGACCACCGGGCCCGCGCGCATCGCCGGGGTCGACGGCCTCGGCGCGATCCGCCCCGGCGCTCCGGCGCACCTCGTCGTCTTCCGCCCCGACGCGGGATGGACGGTGGATGCCGAGCGCCTGGAGTACCGCAACAAGCTCTCGCCGTGGCACGGACAGCGCCTCTTCGGCGTCGTCGCCGAGACCCTCGTGCACGGCGTGCCGGTCTGGCGTGACGGCGAGGGCCTCCTCGCCCGGGCGGGACGTGAGATCCTGGCGGAGCCGACGGCACTGACAGCACTGCCCGCCGGCGGAGGAGACCGATGAACGTTCCCCCCTTCCCCGTCCTGCAGCCCGGGACCGGCGCCATCCCCGGCGAGCACTATCTGCGCGCGACGCCCGAGACGATCCTGTGGGGGCGGCTCCCGTGCGCGGCGGATGCCCCGGTCCTCCGCATCGCTGACGGCGCGACGGTCACGGTCGACACCGTCAGCCACGAGGGCATCCTCGAGGACCACGGCAAGGACCCGATGACCTACTTCACCGGACAGGGGGTGGACGCGGCATCCGTGCTGGAGGATGCCGTGACGATCGCCGCGGAGTGCGCGCGCGACCCCGAGCGCGACGGCCCGCACGTCGTGACCGGACCGATCTTCGTCGAGGGCGCCGAGCCCGGCGACCTCCTGCGGATCACGGTGGAGGCCCTCGCCCCGCGCGTGCCGTACGGCGTCATCTCCAACCGGCACGGCAAAGGCGCCCTCGTCGGCCAGCTCCCCCGCGGGGATTTTCACGTCAGCGTCTTCACTCCCGTGGAGGAGCGCGACGGCGGGCTCGTCGGCCTCCTCCCGATCGTCGACGGCGGCGAGCGGGTCATCGCGTTCCCGCTCGCGCCCTTCCTCGGGACGATGGGGGTGGCCGTCTCGGGTGACGAGCGGCCGCACTCGGTCCCGCCCGGGTCGCACGGCGGAAACATCGACATCAACCTGCTGGTCGAGGGGACGGCGCTCTATCTCCCGGTGCAGGTCGCCGGCGCCCTCGCCTACGTCGGCGATCCGCATTTCGCGCAGGGCGACGGCGAGGTCGCGCTGACGGCGCTGGAGGCGTCGCTGCGCGCGACGCTCCGTTTCGACGTGATCCCCCGCGCGGAGGCGCTCGCCGAGTTCGGCGAGGTCACGGGACCGCTCGTCCGCACCCCCGAGTACCTCGTGCCCACGGGCCTGGATCCCGACCTGAATGAGGCGATGCGCGCGTGCGTCCGCTCGGCGCTCGACCTCATCGAGGGGCGCTGGGGCGTCGAGGAGCACCTCGCCTACGCGTACCTCAGTGCCGCGACGGACTTCGACATTTCGCAGGTCGTCGACATCGTCTGCGGCGTGCACGCCCGCATCCGCGAGGCCGACTTCGAGGGGGTCCCCCGTGCCGGACGCTGAGACCACGCCCGCCGAGACTCCCCGCGAGATCCCCGCCGACCTGGCGGAGGCATTCCACGCGTACGAGCGCGCGATCATGGCGAACGACCTCGACGCCCTCGATGCGGCGTTCATCGACGGCCCCGACGCCCTCCGCGGCGATGCGGCAGGTCTCCTCGTCGGCCACGATGCGATCTCGGCCTTCCGCGGCACGCGCGGCGGAGTGCCGACGCGCGTGATCGAGCGCATCGAGTACCGCCCGCTGGCGCCGGATGCCGCACTCCTGGTCTCCGTCTCGCGGTACGCCGGCGGCGGGACGGGACTGCAGACACAGCTCTGGCAGAAGCAGGACGGCGGGTGGAAGATCGGCGCCGCCCACGTCACGCCCCGCGCGGCAGCTCTCGACCGCTCGGTGTGGCGGACGGTCGGCGACCCGCTCTTCCAGGGTGCGTGGGACGGGCCGCTCCAGGGCCTCACGGTCGCGGTGAAGGACCTCTTCGCGATCAAGGGCTACCGCATCGGCGCGGGGAACCCGGTCTTCCTCGACAGTGCGCGCCCCGAGACGACGACCGCGCCGGCGGTGAGCGACCTCCTGCGGGCGGGCGCATCGTTGCGCGGCATCGCGCGCACCGACGAGTTCGCCTATTCGATCGCGGGCGACAACGCCCACTACGGCACGCCCCCCAACGGCGCGGTTCCCGGCACGCTGCCGGGTGGCTCGTCGAGCGGGCCGGCCACCGCCGTGGCGACCGGCCAGGCCGACATCGGTCTCGCCACCGACACCGCGGGCTCGATCCGCGTGCCCGCGTCGTACCAGGGGCTCTGGGGCCTGCGCACGACCCACGGCCTCGTGCCCCGGCAGGGACTCCTTCCCCTCGCGCAGAGCTTCGACACGGTCGGCTGGCTCACCCGCGACGGCGCGACCCTCGAGCGCGTGGCGGACTGGTGCCTGAGCTACGACGGGTCCGACTCGACCGAGAGCGTCTACGGTCCCTCGGGCGTCGACCTCCCGTGGCGGTTCACGGTGCCGACCGAAGCCCTCGCGGCGGTCGAGGACGCCACGCGCGCGGCGTTCGAGGCCTTCGTCGCGGGGGTCCGGGATGCCGGTGCCGAGGTGGTCGAGGTCTCGATCGGCGATCTCGACGAGTACCTCGTCCCGTTCCGGACGGTGCAGGGCGCCGAGGCATGGCGGAACAACGGCGAGTGGCTGCGCGAGCACCCGGGGGCGGTCGGCGCGGCGGTCGCGGAGCGCTTCCGCGCGGCATCCGTCCTCACCGCCGATGACGAGCGGTACGCGCGCCGACGCGTCGCGGACCTGCGCGCACGCCTGGCGGATGCCGTCGCCGAGACGACCCTTCTCCTGCCGACCGTGCCGGGCCCGGCGCCGCTGCGCACCCACGATTCCGCCCACCTCGACGCGGTGCGCGCGGCGACCCTCCGCCTCACCACCCCCGCCGCGGTCGGCGGGCTCCCCGCGCTGTCGGCGCCGCTCCTGCGGGTCCCGTCGGCGACGGGCGTGGCCCCCGTCGGGGTCTCGGTCGTCTCGCGGGAGAACACCGACATCGCCCTCGTCCGTCTCGCCCGCCGTCTCGCGCCTCTCGGCGCGACGGCGGCACCCCGATCCCCGCAGGAGTCCCCGTGACCGACGCCGCCCCCGCCACTGCTTCCCCCGCCGACCTTCCCGGAGAGATCGCTCCGCCCCGGCGCCTCCTCATGGGGCCGGGGCCGATCGACGCGTACCCGAGCGTGCTGCGCGCGCTGTCGGCGCCGCTCACCGGCCAGTACGACCCGTTCATGACCGCGACGATGACCGAGACGCAAGTCCTCTACCGGCAGGTCTGGGGCACCGAGAACGAGGCGACGGTCATCGTCGACGGGACCTCGCGCGCCGGGATCGAGGCGGCAATGGTCTCGCTGATCCGACCCGGCGACCGCGTGCTCGTCCCGGTGTTCGGCCGCTTCGGGCACCTCCTCGCCGAGATCGCGGAGCGCGCGATGGCCGAGGTGCACACGATCCACGCCGAGTGGGGACAGGTGTTCCCCGTCTCCGTCGTCGAGGAGGCGATCGCGCGCGTGCGCCCGACGCTGGTCGCGATGGTGCAGGGCGACACCTCCACCACGATGCTCCAGCCGCTCGACGAGATAGGCGAGGTCTGCCGTCGCTACGGCGCCCTGTTCTACTCCGACGCGACCGCGTCGCTCGCCGGCAACCCGTTCGAGGCGGACGCCTGGGGGCTGGATGCCGCCACCGCAGGTCTCCAGAAGTGCCTGGGCGGACCCTCAGGCGCAGCGCCCCTCACCCTCAGCCCGCGCGCGGTCGAGGTCGTGACGGCCCGGAAGCGCGTCGAGGCCGGCATCCGCGAGGAGGGCGACCCGCAGGCGCCGGACTTCGTCCGGTCGAACTACTTCGACCTCGGCATGATCCTCGACTACTGGGGACCGCGGCGCCTCAACCACCACACCGAAGCGGCGTCGATGCTCTACGCCGCGCGCGAGTGCGCCCGTCTCGTCCTGGTCGAGGGGCGCGAGGCCGTCATCGCCCGCCACGTCCGCGCGGGCGAGGCGATGCTCGCCGGGGTCCGCGCGCTCGGGCTCACCACCTTCGGCGACCTCTCCCACAAGATGACGAACATCGTCGCGGTGTACATCCCCGAGGGCGTCCCCGGTGACGCCGCCCGCGCGGCGATGCTCGAGGACTTCGGCATCGAGATCGGCACGTCGTTCGGTCCGCTGCACGGCAAGGTGTGGCGCATCGGGACGATGGGCTACAACGCCCGCGAAGACGCCGTGATGGTCACCCTCGCCGCCCTCGAGGCGGTGCTCCGCCGCTTCGGCCACACCGCGTTCACCGCCGGCGGCGGGGTGGATGCCGCCGCAGACATCTATCGGGGCGCGTGACGTGACGACACCCCTCCTCGCGGTCGATCGCGACCGCATCGCGGCGGCCGCCCG
Source organism: Microbacterium aurantiacum (assembly GCF_031625015.1). NCBI lineage: Bacteria > Bacillati > Actinomycetota > Actinomycetes > Micrococcales > Microbacteriaceae > Microbacterium > Microbacterium aurantiacum. Next base: position 803,402 of record NZ_JAHWXH010000001.1, on the reverse strand, counting down.
TCGGGTGATGGCCCGCTGCGAGGAGCTCGCGCGCGTCACGGCCACGCCCGGCGCGATCGAGCGGGTGTACCTCTCGCCCGAGCACGCGCGAGTGAACCGGCTCGCCGCCGAGTGGATGCGCGAGGTCGGCATGACCGCGCGACAGGATGCCGCGGGCAACCAGTACGGCCGCATCGACGGCGCGCGCGGCGCCGAGACGCCCGCGCTGATGCTCGGGTCGCACCTGGACACGGTGCCGGACGCCGGGCGGTTCGACGGCATCGTCGGGGTGCTGATGGCGCTCGAGGTCGTCCGCCTGCTCCGCTCACCGGACGCGGATGCGCGCCGGGTCGACCTCCCGTTCGCGCTCGAGGTGATGGCGTTCTCCGATGAGGAGGGCACCCGGTTCGGCAAGGCGCTGCTCGGCTCCTCCGCCGTCGCGGGCACGTGGGACGAGTCGTGGTGGACGCTGACGGATGCCGACGGCACGACGCTCCGGGAGGCCTTCCTCGAGTTCGGTCTCGACCCCGGCCGCGTCGGCGAGGCCGCCCGGCGTCCGGATGAGCTCGTCGGATACCTCGAGGCGCATATAGAGCAGGGACCCGAGCTCGATGAGCGCGGCGAGTCGCTCGCCGTCGTCTCGTCGATCGCCAGCGCCCGCCGTTTCCAGCTCGTCGTCGAGGGGGAGGCCCGCCACGCGGGCGGCACGCCGTACGACCGGCGCCGCGACGCGCTCCTCGGTGCGAGTGAGGCGGCCCTCGCCGTCGAGCGCATATGCCGCGCGGAGCATCACATCATCGGCACCGTCGGTCAGCTCGAGACCTTCCCCGGCGCGGTCAACATCGTCCCCGGCGAGGTGCACATGAGTCTCGACCTGCGCGGCGAGTTCGACGATGCCCGTGACCGCGTGTGGGACGCCCTCGCGCGCGACCTCGACGCGTCGATGGGACGCCGCGGTCTCCGCTGGCGCGCGCGGGAGATCCACCGGGCGCCCGCGGTGTTCTGCCGTCCGCTCCTGCAGGACGTCGTGCGCGAGGGCATTCTCGCGACTCGCGCGGGCGACACCCGCGAGGACACGACCGCCGAACCCGCGACGCTCTTCTCCCGCGCCGGTCATGACGCGATGGCGATCGGCGCGGTGACCGGGGTCGGGATGCTGTTCTTGCGGAACCCCGACGGCATCAGCCACCACCCCGACGAGGCCGTGTCCGCGGGCGACGTCGCCCGCGGCATCCGTGCCCTCGCCGAAGCGGTCCTCCACCTCGCCCACGACCCCGCCCACGCGCAGCCGTAGCAGGCTGGAAACACACCGCGGGTAGCGTGAACGCCCCCGCACGATCCGGAGTTCCTCATGTCGTCCCTTCTCGTCACCCGCGCCCGCCTCCTCACCGTCGCCGACGGCGCCCCCGACCTCGGCCACATCGACGAAGGGTGGATGCTGGTCGAGGACGGCCGAATCGCCGCCCTCGGCGCGGGTTCCCCGCCCGCGGGCACGACGGCGGACGAGACCCTCGACGCCGCCGGCGCGTTCGTGGCCCCCGGGTTCGTCTCGAGCCACTCCCACCTGTTCACGTCGGGACTTCGCGGACTCGGCGTCAGCGAGACCCTCTACGGGTGGTGCGACTCGATGCTCGGGTTCACCTCGCACATGTCGGCCGACGACATCTACTGGTCGACGCTGCACGGCGCCCTCGACTTCCTCGGCAACGGCGTGACCACCGCGTACAACTTCACCGACCCGCTGCAGGCGTGGGAGTCGATGGTCGACGGCAAGCGCGTCGGCAACGCGCCGCTCCGCGATCTCGAGTACCACACGCGCCAAGCCGACGGATGCCGCGACGCGGGCCTCCGCTTCGTCGACGCCATCGGCATGGACGTCACCGCCGGCACCGACGACGAGATCTTCGACCGTTTCGCCGCGGAGGTCGCCCACACCCGGTCGATGGACCCCTCCCTTGCGCTCGGCGCATCGATCATGGGGCAGGTGCAGTGGTCGCCGCGGCCCGAGGCGGCGGAGTTCGAGGTCGAGGCCATGCGCCGATTCGGTGTGACCAATCAGGCGCACTTCCTCGAGTCGCCCGAGGCGGTTCCGCTGCAGCAGGCGAAGTTCGCGCTCTACCGGGATGCCGGGGCGCTCGGGCCCGACATGATGTTCGGCCACTTCATCCAGACCACCCCCGAGATCATCGAGGCCACCGCCGCGGGCGGGGCGTCGATGTCGTGGCAGCCGGCCTCGAACGGGCGCCTCGCGTCGGGGGTGGCGCTCGTGCCCGAGATGCTCGAGCTCGGCATCCGTGTCGGCATGGGCCTCGACGACCAGGCGTGCACCGACATCTCCGACCCGTGGGGCAACATGCGCGCGGGCATCTTCCTCCAGCGCGCCCGCACGAAGGAGCCGCTGTCGATGACGCCCGAGACGGTGCTGCGCCTGCACACCCTCGGCAGCGCCGAGATCCTCGGGGTCGACGACCGGGTCGGCAGCCTCGAGGTCGGGAAGTTCGCCGACTTCGTCGTCGTCGACCCGCGGATGCCGGATGTCGGACCTCTCTGGCATCCCGTCCGCTCCTACGTCCTGTCGATGAGCCTGCGTAACCTCAAGAAGGTGTACGTCGGCGGAGTGCTCGTGAGCGAGGACGGGGTCAGCACCAACCCCCTCGCCGCCGAGGCGAGCGCGCGCCTGCACGCCGACCTTCCCCCGCAGGCGGCCCGGTTCGGTCACCCCCGCTGATGCGCGACGTCCTCGAGCCCGCCCGCACCCGGCTGGACCGGGGGGAGCCGTTCGCGCTCGCGGTGCTCGTGGACGCCTACGCCAGTGCTCCGCGCGAGGTCGGCACGGCGATGCTCGTCGACGCGGCCGGTCAGGTGTTCGGCAACGTCTCGGCGGGCTGCGTCGACGGCGCCGTCTACGAGCTGTGCCTCCAGGCGCTCGCGTCGGGCGAGAGCACCCGCTCGCGCTACGGCATCTCGGACGAGCGCGCGTTCGCCGCGGCGCTCACGTGCGGCGGTGTGATCGACGTGGTGGTGGTGCCCGTCGTCCCCGGCTCGCGTGCCGCCGAGGCGCTCCGCGTGGTCATCGACGCCGTCGAGCGTCGCGAGGCGGTCGCCCTCGGGATCGTGACGGATGCCGCGTCCGGCGGTGGCGCGCTGCTCGCGGTCACGGATGATGACAGCCGTGACCGCGCCGTGGGTGATTCGCGCATGCTCGCGGCGGCGTTGGCGGACCTCCGCCGCGCCGCGTCGGCCTCTGCTCCCGTCACCCTTCGGTACGCGGATGTTCCGGGTGACTCCGTCGAGGAGAGCGGGGCCACCGAGGTGCTCGCGGTGCCCTTCCCGCACGCGCCGCGGCTCATCGTGGTCGGTGCGGTGGAGTTCTCCGTCGCCCTGGCGCGCCTCGGTGCGGCATCCGGATTCGAGGTGACCGTGTGCGACCCGCGGGAGGTCTTCGCGCACCCCGATCGGTTCCCGGGCGCCACCATCGTCCACGATCAGCCGGGGCGCTACCTCGCCGCGACACCGATCGATGCGCGGACGGCGATCTGCGTCCTCACTCACGACGAGCGCTTCGACATCGAGGCGATCGCCGCGGCCCTCGCCTCACCCGCGGCTTACGTGGGCGCGATGGGCAGCCGCCGCACCCACGACGATCGCCTGGCCCGGCTCCGCACCGCCGGAGTGACGGATGCCGCGCTCGCGCGCCTGCGCTCCCCGATCGGTCTCGCCCTCGGGGGTCGCACCCCGGAGGAGACGGCGCTGTCGATCCTCGCGGAGATCGTCCTCGTGCGCTCCGGCGGATCCGGCGAACCGCTCCGCGAGACGCACGGACCCATCCACCCCGACGCGGTCGTCCCGGGCGGCGGACGGCGGACGGACGCTCCCGCGGCCGTCTGCGCCGATGCGGTCGACGCCGTCGTCGCGCGGTGGGATGGCGGCGGCATCCGTCTCTGACGCTCGTGCGGGCGGCTCGGAAGACGTAATCCCTCCGAAACACTCCGGCCAGTGTTGGTGAAATCTACATCGCCTAGCGTCGCTCTCACGCACCCCGTCGAGGCCCAGGGCGGGTGCGCATACCCGAGCACCCCCCTCTGACTGGAGTTCCCATGACATCCCTTTCCTCGCGCCGTGTCTCGCGCGTCACCGCCGCGCTCGCCGGCATCGCCGTCAGCGCTCTCGCCCTCACCGCCTGCGCCGGCGGGTCCGGGACCGCCGCCGAGCCCGCTGCGGACTCCGCGGATGCCGCCGCCGAGGGCTTCGGCGACCTGACGCTGCAGCTCAGCTGGATCCTCAACGAGGAGTTCGCCGGTGAGTACTTCGCCGACACCAACGGGTACTTCGAGGAGGCGGGCTTCAGCTCGGTGAACCTCGTCCCCGGCCCCTCGACCGGTGTCGCCGAACTCCTCGGCGGAACCGCCGACATCGCCCTCAGCGACTCGGTCTCGATCGGCTCCGCCGTCGCGAGCGAGGGCGCCCCGCTGAAGATCATCGGCGCGACGTTCCAGGCCAACCCCTTCACGATCCTCTCCCTCGCGGACGGCGGCGACATCGCCACCCCCGAGGACCTGATCGGCAAGCGGATCGGCGTCCAGGACTCCAACACCTCGCTGTTCAACGCGCTGCTCGCCGCGAACGACATCGACCCGTCCGAGCTCACCGTCGTCCCGGTCCAGTACGACCCGGCGCCGCTCGTGAACGGCGAGGTCGACGGCTTCGTCTCGTACATCACCAACGAGGCGATCACGGTCGAGATGATGGGCCTGGAGACCACCAACCTCCCCTTCGCCCAGAACGGCCTGCCGTTCGTCGCCGAGACCTTCACCGTCACCGACGAGCAGATCGCGAGCAACCGCGAGATGCTGAAGGCCTTCCTCGTCGCCGAGCTCCGCGGCTGGACCGACGCGCTCGCCGACCCGCAGGGCGGCGCGGACTTCGCCCTCGAGGTCTACGGTGCCGACCTCGACCTCGACCCCGAGAAGACGCTCGCGGGCTCGCTCGCGCAGAACGAGCTGGTCGTCTCCGAGGAGACCGAGGCCAACGGCCTGTTCACGATCTCGGAGGAGCTGCAGGCCCTCACGATCGAGAGCCTCGCCGGCGCCGGTATCGAGCTCGAGGCCGCCGACCTGTTCGACCTCAGCCTCCTGGCCGAGGTCTACGAGGAGAACCCGGACCTCCTCGACTACGCGGGCTGAGCCCGCTCCCTCGAGCGCTTCACCATCGAGCGCTCTCCATCCAGCAGAGATCCATTCTGGAGTCGATACCGTGACCGAAACGGCCACCCAGACCGGTGCCCAGGGGACGACCCTGGGCACCGGCCTGCAGATCACCGAGCTGAACAAGGTCTTCACCGTCGGGCGCAAGAGCGTCGTGGCGCTGCAGGACGCGAACCTCCACACCGACCAGGGCACGTTCCTGGCGCTGCTGGGGCCGTCCGGATGCGGCAAGTCCACGATCCTCCGCATCCTCGCCGGGCTCGAGGATCCCACCAGCGGCACCACCCGTGTCGACGGCAAGAGCCCGAAGGAGCTCCGCCGCGGCAACGAGCTGGGGATCGCCTTCCAGGATGCCGCGCTCCTGCCGTGGCGGAGCGTGCAGTCCAACATCCAGCTGCCCTTCGAGGTGGCGGGGAAGCCGGTCGACAAGGCCTACGTCTCCGAGATGATCGCGCTGGTGGGTTTGAAGGGCTTCGAGAAGGCCAAGCCCGCGCAGCTGTCGGGCGGGATGCGCCAGCGAGTGTCGATCGCCCGCTCGCTCATCATGAAGCCCTCGGTCCTGCTCTTCGACGAGCCTTTCGGCGCGCTCGACGACATGACCCGGCAGAAGCTGAACCTCGAGCTCCTGCGGATCTGGACCGAGAAGCCCGCCACGACGCTGCTGGTCACCCACGGCATCAGCGAGGCGATCTTCCTCTCCGACCAGGTCGCGGTGATGAGTCCGCGCCCGGGCCGGGTGAAGCACGTCATGACGATCGATCTGCCGCGCCCGCGGACGCCCGATCTCATGCGGAGCCCCGAGTTCCATGCGTACGTCGACGAGGCGCAGGAGCTCCTCTTCGGCGTCGGAGGGGCCGCGGCGGATGACCACTGAGACCCCCGCCCGCTCCCGCACGATCCAGTGGGAGGATGTGCGTCTTCCCGCGTGGGTCACCGGGCTCATCGGCGGCGTCGGGATCATCGCGCTGTGGTGGATCCTCGCCGCCACCGTGTTCTCGAACGTCGGGCCCGGCGGTGTGCAGGCGATCCCCACGCCCCCGCAGGTGATCGCGGAGTTCTTCGCCACGGGGTGGGAGTTCTACGTCCGTAACTTCTCCGTCACCCTGACTGAGGCCGGCATCGGGTACCTGTGGGGCAACGGGCTCGCCCTCGTCCTCGCCGCGCTCGTCCTGGTCGTCCCGCGCCTGGAGGGCGTGGTGATGCAGATCGCGATCATCACCTACTGCGTGCCGATCGTCGCCCTCGGCCTCCTCCTCGTCGTCATCGCGCCGATCCCGGGCGCGGGCGAGCCGTCGGTCACCGCGATCTTCCTCGCCGCCCTCAGCTGCTTCTTCACGACGGTGGTCGGGGCGCTCCTGGGGCTCAAGGCCGCCGACAAGGCCAGTCTCGACGTCATCACCGTGTACGGCGGGTCGAAGCTCACTCAGCTGCGGAAGGTGCGGCTCATCGCCGCCCTCCCCGCGACGCTCAACGCCCTGCAGATCGCCGTGCCCGCCGCCTTCCTCGGTGCGGTGCTGGGTGAGTTCTTCGGAAAGATCACCGTCGGGGTCGGCCCGGCGATGATCGCCGCCCAGCAGGCGCTGAACGCGCCGCGGGTGTGGGACATCGCCCTGGTCTCCGGGGCGGTCGCCCTCGCCGGATACGCCCTGCTCGGTCTCGTCGCGCGCGCGGTCGCGCCCTGGTCTCGAGGAGGTGCGCGATGACCGCCACCCTTTCCGCTCCGGCATCCGTCGACACCGACCGGACCGCAGCACTCAACGCGGAGGTCCGCCGGGAGGTGCGGCGCTCGACGCTGCGTGCGCTCGGCCGGAGCGTCCTCACCTTCGTTTTGACCATCGTCGCGGTCGTGGTGATCTGGGTCGGATCGCTCTGGGTGTTCGGCATCTCGCCCTACGTCGGTAAGGGGCCGGTGGAGGTGTACGAGTTCCTCTTCACTGTCCCCGCCGCCGCAGAGAACCGGGAGCGCCTCTTCGGCCAGCTCGCCGTGACCCTCGGTCACGCCACCGTCGGCTTCGCCGCGGGGCTCGTGGCGGCGCTGGTCGTGGCGATCCTCTTCCAGCTCAGCAAGGGCGTCGAGCACGCCCTCATGCCGCTGGCGATGCTGCTGCGGTCGGTGCCGCTGGTCGCGATGGCTCCGGTGATCATCCTCATTTTCGGGCGCGACTTCGCCTCGATCGCCGTGATCGGCGGCATCGTGGTCTTCTTCCCGGCGCTCGTGACGATCGTGTTCGGCCTGAAGTCGGCATCCCCGCAGATGAACGACCTCGTCACCGTCTACGGCGGCACCTCCTGGACGCGTCTGCACAAGATCGCCCTGCCGAGCTCGCTGCCGGAGTTCTTCGCTGCGGTCCGCATCTCCGTTCCGGGTGCGATCACCGGTGCGCTGCTCGCGGAGTGGCTCGCCGTCGGCGGCGGGATCGGGGGCGCTGTGGGAGGCTATGTCGCGCAGGCCCAGTTCTCCGCCGTCTGGACCGCGGTGGTCCTCGTGACGGCATCCGCTCTGATCCTCTACAACCTCGTGCAGATCGTCGAGTCGGTCGCCCTCGCCCGCATGGGCATGGCCGACCGGGCCTGACGGTTCTCTCCGCCCCCCGCCCGAGCTCCCCGAAAGGACCTCGCATGACCGTTTCGCTCCGCGACTTCGCCCTCGGCCTCCCCAAGGCCGAACTCCACCTGCACCTCGAGGGCACACTCGAGCCCGAGCTGAAGTTCGCCCTCGCCGAGCGGAACGGCATCACTCTGCCGCACACGAGCGTGGAGGAGATCCGCGCGAGCTACGACTTCACCGACCTCACGAGCTTCCTCGCGATCTACTACCCCGCCATGGAGGTGCTGCAGACCGCGGACGACTTCCACGACCTCGCGTGGGAGTACCTCGTCCGGGCGAAGGCGCAGGGCGTCGTGCACGCGGAGATGTTCTTCGACCCCCAGGCGCACACGAGCCGCGGCGTGCGGTTCGAGAACGTCATCGGCGGATATCGTCGAGCGGCCGTTCGTGCGGCGGACGAGCTGGGGATCACGGCGGAGCTCATCCTGTGCTTCCTGCGCGACTTCTCGGCCGAATACGCCATGGCCACCCTCATGGAGGCGCTGCCCTATCGTCGGTGGATTGTCGGCGTCGGTCTCGATTCGGACGAGCGCGACAACCCGCCCGGGAAGTTCGCGGCGGTCTTCGCGCGCGCCAAGGCCGAGGGGTTCTTCCTCACGATGCACTGCGACATCGACCAGGTCGGATCGATCGACAACATCCGCGCCGTCATCGACGAGGTCGGGGTCGATCGCATCGACCACGGCACCAACATCGTCGAGGACCCCGCACTCGTCGCGATCGCGAAGGAACGCGGTCTCGGGTTCACGACGTGCCCCGTGTCGAACTCGTTCGTGACGGAGCAGATGAAGTCCGACGAGATCGTCGGGCTCCTCCGCGAGGGCGTGCGTGTCACGATCAACTCCGACGACCCCGCGTACTTCGGGGCGTACGTCGGCGACAACTACGTCGCGCTCGCCGAGCAGGCGGGCCTGTCGCACACCGACCTCGTGCAGCTCGCGATCAACTCGTTCGAGGTGTCGTGGATCACGCCCGCCCGGCGCGCGGCGTACGTCGCCGCCGTCGAGGAGTACGCCGCCGCCCACGACGTTCCGCTCCCCGACTGAGGCCGGGAACCGCGCGTCGATGAGCGATTCCACGATCACCGACGACGCCGCCGCCGCGCGACGGCTCGGTGCTCACGTGCGGCGGCTGCGCCACGCGCGCGGGCTCACGCTCGTGCAGCTGGCCGAGCGGATCGACCTGTCGCATCCGTTCCTGAGTCAGCTCGAGCGCGGGCTCGCGCAACCGAGCCTCGGATCACTCCGCCGCCTCGCGGTCGCGCTCGAGACCAGTCCGATCGAGATCATCGCCGCCGCGGACGAGGATCCCGACACGACTCCCGCCGTGCAGGTGGTAGGCCCGGATTCCGGTGCGGTGCCCGAGGGATTCGCCTCCGGCACCGCACGGATGCTCGCGCACCGCCCCGGCACGTTCCGGCCGATGGAGATCTCCGGCGACGCGGTCGAACCGGGGGAGCACTTCGTGCACGCGGAGGACGAGTTCGTCTACGTCCTCGCCGGTCGCGTGCGCATCGAGCTCGACGGGCGCGTGCACGACCTCGAGCCCGGGGCGTCGGTCTCCTCGCCCGGAGGGACGTCGCACCGCTGGTGGTCGGCGGACGGTGCGCCCTTCCGGCTGCTCGTGGTCAAGCAGGCGTGGTGACGCGGGACCCCTGGCGCGGGACCTGGCCTCAGCTCTCGCCGCGGGCGTTGTAGACGACCGCGTCGCTCGCGCCGTATGCGCGATACACCTCGAGCGCTTCGTCGCGGAGGATGTCCTCGGTGACGCGGATGCCGCGCGCGGCGAACTGGGCGGCCCAATCGGCGACCATCGGGCCCTCGTCGAAGCCGCTGAGCTCCTCGAGCTCCGGTCCGGAGCCTGCGACGACCAGATGACGGATGCCGCTCCACATCGTCGCGCCGTAGCACTGCACACAGGGGCGCCAGTTGACCACGAGCGACAGCTCGGCGCCGGCGCCGAGGTCCCAGCGGCCGAGAGCGGCCTGGGCGAGGCCGAGGGCCATCACCTCGGCATGGCCGGAGGTGACCCCGGTCGACAGCACGACGTTCACACCGACGGAGACGAGGGTGCCGGTCGCGTCGTCCACGACGATCGCGGCGAAGGGTCCGCCGTTGCCCTCGCGCCAGTTGCGGTCGGCGAGGCGGTTGACCAGCGCCATCCGGTCTTCGAGGGTCGGGAGGGTCTCGGGCAGGTCGTCGATCTCGGCGACGAGCCAGTCGGGAAGGCTCATGGTGAAGGTGGTGGCAAGCGACATGGCTACTCCGAGGGGGTGCGGGTGGGGGTCGGGACGCCCTGCGCGGTGCGCCAGACGCGCTGCCGGGTGAAGGGCTGGTGGAAGACCCGGGCGCCGAGGGCGCGCGAGATGGCGTTGCCGATCGCGGGGGCGACGGGGTTGTAGGGCGACTCGCTCATCGACTTCGCCCCGAACGGACCGACCCGGTCCGAGGTGTCGGCGAGGAGGATCTCCGTCTCGGGGACGTCGGCGAACTGCGGCACGCGATACAGCCGGAACATCGGGTTCTGCACGCGCCCGTCCTCGACGAGGACCTCCTCGTAGAGCGCACTGCCGACGCCCTGCGCCACACCGCCCTCGATCTGGCCGCGCAGCTGGGCGGGGTTCATGACGGTGCCGGCATCCGCCGACTGCACGGACTGCAGGATCCGCACCGAACCGGTCTCGGGCTCGACCGCGACCCGGACCGCGTGGACGTTGAAGGCGACCGAGCGGAGGTCGCCGTCCTCGCCGCCGAGCGCGAACAGGCCGTTCTCGTCGCGCTCGTCGTCGCCGGCACGGGCGACGACGTCGGCGAACGACACGACGCGCGCCGGGGTCGAGACGCCCGCGTCGGTGAGGGTCGCGTCGGCGACATCGACGCCCGCGATCTCCGCGGCGAGGGTGCGCATCCGTTCGGCGAGGGCGTGGCAGGCGGCGGTGAGGGCCTTTCCGGCCACGGTGATGCCGGTCGACGCGAAAGCGCCGGTGTCGTGCTCCACGGCATCCGTGTCGGCGTTCCACAGCCGCAGCCGCGAGAACGGGGCGTGCAGAACGGATGCCGCGATCTGTCGCAGGACGGTCGTGGTGCCGTTGCCGAACTCGGCCGTGCCGACGCGCACGACGTAGTCGCCGTCGGAGCGGAGCGAGACGCGGGCGCGGGAGAAGTGTCCGCGCGGAGCCATCGTGGCGATCATCGCCAGCGCCATGCCCTCACCGACGCGCCAGCCGTCGGGAGCGGTGACGCCGTTGCCGCGGCGAAGGGCGTCTTGCGCGAGGTCGAGGCACTGGTCGAGCCCGTAACTGCCGATGACCAGGTCTTCTTCGTACGGGTCGTCGTCGGGGTGCAGTCGGTCGTCGGCACGGATGACGTTGCGGCGGCGGAGCTCGAACGGGTCGATGTCGAGGCGCTCGGCGAGCATGTCCATGGCCGATTCGACGCCGAGCATGACCTGTCCGAGCCCGTACCCGCGGAACGCACCCGAGGGGATGTTGTTGGTGTAGACGACCTCGGCGTCGATGCGGCGATGCGGCACGCGGTACACCGTGGTCGACTCGGCCACGCCGTGGAACATGACGCCGATGGCGTGGTTGCCGTACGCGCCGGTGTCGCTCAGGACATCGAGGCTCATCGCGGTGAGCGTGCCGCCGGCGTCCGCGCCGAGGGTGACCCGCACGCGCATCGGATGCCGGAGCGAGGCGCGCGTGAACTGCTCGGTGCGCGAGAACTCGTAGGTCACGGGTCGGCCGGTGCGGAGGACGGCGAGCATGACGAGGTCTTCGGTGAAGATCTCCTGCTTCCCGCCGAAGCCGCCGCCGACGCGCGCGGCGAAGACGCGCACGCGCTCCCGCGGCATGTCGAAGACGTGGGCGAGTTCGTCGCGCGTGAGGAAGGGCACCTGGGTGGAGGAGCGGATGACGACACGTCCGTCGCCGTCGAGCCAGCCGACGCTCGCGTGGGTCTCGAGCTGCGCGTGCGTCACGCGCGAGGTCTGCCATTCGCCGGAGACGACGGCGGCGCTCGCGGCGAAGGCGGCGTCGACGTCGCCGGTGGTGTCGTGCATCGAGGCGATGACGTTGCGGTCCGCCTCGGACACGCGGTCCTCGGGGGTGCGCTCGGGGTGGAGGAGCGGAGCGCCGGGCGTGCGGGCCAGTTCGGGATCGAACACCGCCGGGAGTACGTCGTACTCGATGCGGACGAGGCGGGCTGCGGCATCCGCTGCCGCGGCGGTCTCGGCGACGACGGCGGCGACGCGCTGTCCGATGTGGCGGACGACGTCGTCCAGGACGCGGGTGTCATCGGGGTCGTCTTCGCGGTGTTCGTGGCGGCCTGTGGAGTAGCGCGTGGCGGGGGCGTCCTCGTGGGTGAGGACGGCGACGACGCCCGGGACGGCGAGGGCCGCAGTTGTGTCGATGGAGAAGATGCGGGCGTGGGCGTGCGGGGAGCCGACGACGCGCAGGACGAGGGTGTCGACGGGAGGCCCGGCGAGGCCGGTGTCGTGGTCTCCGCCGGTGTCGAGGGTGAAGGGCTCGAGGCCCTGGACGATGCGGCGGGCCGCCTCCGGGATGACCGAGGACCCGATGCCGCCGCTGGTGCTTCCGGTCTCGCGGACGGCGCCGAGCGTCGATGCGCAGCCGTCCGGGGGAGCGCCGACGGAGGCCTCGATGGCGTCGCGGATGGGGCGGTATCCCGTGCAGCGACAGAGGCTTCCCTTCATGCGACGGTCGAGCTCGGGGAGGTCGTCGGGGGTCAGAGTCGAGGCGGTGACGGCCATGCCCGGTGTGCAGAAGCCGCACTGGAAGCCGAAGCGTGCGACGAGTTCTTCCTGGACCGGATGCAGGTCGCCCTCGGGGGCGAGGCCGGCTGCGGTGGTGACGACCGAACCGTCGACGCGTGCGGCGGGGACGATGCACGAGTGGACGGGTTCGCCGTCGAGGATCACCGCGCAGGCGCCGCAGTCGCCGGCGTCGCAGCCCTTCTTCACCGAGATGGTGCCGGTGGAGCGGAGGAGCGTCTGGAGGCACTGGCCGGGGGCGGCGTCGCCCTCCCATTCGCGGCCGTCGACGGTGAGTCTCATCGGTGTTCCTCCAGGGCGCGGCGGACGCGCTCGGCGAGGACGGCGGTGATCTCACGCCGCCAGTCGGCGTCGCCGAGGGCGTCGGTGAAGAAGTCGTCGGGGCGCCGGACGTCGGTGGCGAGCACGTCCGGGTCGGGGAGGGTGTCGTAGGCGAAGACGTGCGGTGTGAGGGTGGATGCCGTCACGGCGATGGTGGTGGCGCCGTCGGTGTCGCGGCGGCCGACGACGACGATCCCGGAGCGGCCGAGTTCGGCGAGGGCCATCTTGTGGAACGACACCTTCGCTTCCAGGGCGGACGCCGGTACCTCGATCGCTCGGAGAACTTCCCCGGGCGCGAGGGTGTTCGTCATCTGTCCGGTGACGAAGTCCGCGACGGGCTGCCGGCGTTCGCCGCCGTCGGGGGTCCAGATGATCGCGTCGGCGTCGAGGGCGGTGAGGAGGGAGACCATCGCGGCGGCGGTGAACGACTGGCAGACGTTGCCGCCGACGGTGGCGGTGTTCCACACCTTGAACGACATGAGGAGGGCGTGCGCGGCATCCGTCACGGCGGCGAGGGCGGGCCAGGTCGGTTCGTGGGTGTCGATCGCGTCGCGTGAGAAGTCGACGAATCGGCGGATGGTGCACGTCGCGGCGATGCGCAGACCGCCGGGGTGCACTTCGAGGTCGGGCCAGTCCATGCGGGTGATGTCGACGAACCCGGTGATGTCCGGCTGGGGTTCGCTCATGAGCCAGGTGCCGCCTGCGAGGACGCGCTCGCCGGGGGCGAGCGCGAGGTCGGCCCGCGTGCGCGCGAAGCGGTAGGAGGTGACGGAGGTGATGTCCATGCGCCTTCCTTCCACGGATGCCGGATCGGGGACTCCCCGAGTGAACCAGGCCCGGATTTCGCGGGTGTTAAGCGCGCGAGGGACAGGCTAAACCCCCGCAATTTTCGCCTCGGGGTTGCGTGTGGACTTTGGATTCACTTACTTTGAGCACACGATCACATGTGTAAATGCTGAGAAGACGCGCACATGGTGCCCGCCTCGGGGGAAGTCCTCGGCGCTCCCCGACCTGGACTCTCAATGATTGCGCAGAACCTCGCCGCTCGCCCCCGTTCCGGGGGGCGTCGGTCGTGGGTTGCGGCGATCGCGATCATCGTGCTTCTCCTCGGATTGCTGAACGGGCACGGAGTAGGCATCGCCCGCGCGGCGGAGGCGAGCACGGTCGACGAGGCGGAGGAGGAGTCCCCATCACCCGCGACGCCGAGTCCGAACCCGGCTGATTCGCCGATTCCCTCGCCCCCCGCCGGCGAGTCCGCGACACCACAGCCGGCCGAGACGCCGGCCCCGGCCGAGACCGCGTCGCCCAGCCAATCCCCCGTGCCGCCCGAGAGCCCGACGTCATCCCCGACCGCGTCGCCGACGCCGACGCCGACGCCGACGGCTCCCGTGACCACCGCGCCGGAGGCACCTCGGACGAAGGCTCTGAACGAGGCACCCGACGAGGAGTCGATGTCGGGTCCGGAGAGTCGATCCGCGGTGTCGATCCTCGCGGCCGGTGTCCCCGCCGACCCCGGCGAAGTGTGGATCGAGACGTTCGAGCAGGGCCTCAACACCACCGCGCCCTCCGGGATCGCGACCTACGCCGGTGGGCGGTATACGGCGTCCTCGAGATGGGCTGCCGGAACGAACTGCACTGGAGTCCTGGTGAACTACACCGCCACCTATCCGAACGCGCAGTTCTGCCCCAGCCAGGCCTCGGGCACGAACACCTCGGCAGCACGCGAGGTCCGCCGGCTCGCCGACATCCTCGGTCAGCTCAACGCGGGTACCCCAGGCTCCACGTCTGCGTCAGCGCCCGCGAGCGCCTCGAGCGACGTGACGCGGGGTAACCACGCGCTCGTCGCGCGCCCCTACGCCCCGATCGGCACCGGGACGACCGTCGTGCAGAGCGCGTCGACGCTCGGCATCACCGCGAGCGGCTCGCGCTACTACACGCTCCGCTTCGACGCGGCGGCTAATCCGTGCGGGACGGGTGCCCCCGCTCTGTCTCTGAGCCTGTTTTCCGGCGGGACGACGCTGCTCACTGCCTTCCCCACGGCGGTGACCCCGTGCACGGCGACAGGCGCGGTCTACTACACCTCCACCCCCGTCCTGACCCCCGCGGCCGGCGACCCGGCCCTCTCGACGTCCGCGCGCGCGATCACCTACACCGGTACGGCTGCGACCCTGCTCACGTCCGCGCAGATCGCCGCGGCGCGGATCCGCCTGACGAACAGCGCCACGGCCACCGGAAGCGGGTTCGGCGTCGACAATCTGCGGGTGCTGGACGTGACTCCGAGCCTCGATTGGGCCTTCGGCCCGGACAGCGTCCCCGAGGGAACGCCCAGCACGCTCACCTACACCATCACCAACACAACGGACCTGATCGCGAAGAACGACTGGTCATTCACGAACACCCTTCCCGTCGGCATCGTCGTGGCCCCGACCCCGGCCGTCGGAGGAACCTGCACACAGGTCGCCGGAACCGCGTTCGCGGTCACCGCGGCCGCAGGGGGGTCGAGCATCGCCGCGGTGGGCGGCGACCTCGCGACCGGGGCGACCTCGTGCACGATCACCGTCGATGTGGTCGCGACGGTCGAAGGCTCCTTCACGAACGCGCCGGACGATGTGGTCACGGTCCTGGACCCGCCGGAGGCGACGTCGCTGACCGCGACTCCCGCTTCGCGTCTGACGGTGCGCAAGGACCTTCCGGCCCGCGCGGCCTCGACCGATCAGTTCACCCTGTCGGTGCGCAGTGGCTCGACGGTGCTCGCGTCGGCGACGACGACGGGGACGGCGACGGGTATCCAGCCCGCGCAGGTGTCTCGGCTGATCGTCACCGCCGGGCAGACCTACACGATCAACGAGACGCCCACCTCCGGGGCGGCGATCGGCTACGCCAGCTCGTACGACTGCGTGCGGGACGGCACGGTCGTCGCAACGGGCACGTCCCGCTCCGGTTCGATCACGATGCCCGAGGAGGACGGCGCCGAGATTGTCTGCACGTTCCGGAACACCCTGCAGCAGCAGCGCTTGGCGTGCGACAGCGGACTCTTCTACGGAGTGACCACCAACGGAGCCCTGATCCAGGGCGACATCGTCGGCGGTGGCCAGGCGACGGTCGGCTCGTGGTCGAACGTGACCGGCGCCAACTCGCTCGGCGTCGGTGCCGGGGGGACGCTCGCCTACGCACTGAACAGATCGGGTGATGCCGCCAACGTGCTGTCGATCCTGAAGTGGTCCACGACCGGCGGGTTCGAGACGCTTCCGGGTACCGGGTACACCACGGTCGGTGCCGGCGGCGCAGCCGTGCCGGGCAGTCTGGTCGCCGGCGCCGTCGACCTGACCACGGGGCGCTTCCTCTTCGGCAAATTCAACGGCGGGGTCTTCCACCTGTGGAGCTTCACGGAGTCCGCCCCCACCGCGAGTCGCTTCGCGTATGTGGGCTCCTTCAACGCCGGCACCGCACCGAACGGCAACGGCGACATGGCCTTCGACTCTCGCGGCAACCTGTACGTCCTCGGTGCGGCGACGGTGAACAACGCCAGCAGCGTCGCGATCTTCACGGTGACTGCGCAGACACTCGCCGCAGCGAGCGGCGGCACCCTTGCCGTGAGCACGTCGACGCCGCGTGCGCTGACGGGCCTCGACGGCTCGCCGGCGTTCGGGAGCGCCAACGGGCTGGCCTTCTCGCCGCGGGGCACCGTCTACGTCTCCAGCAACACCAGCACGTACGAGTTCGATCCGACCTCGTGGGTCCGCATCGCAGGGTCGCCCCGGCTGGACTTCGCTTCCACCGACCTGGCCACCTGCACGTCCCCGGGCACCGTGACGGTGCAGAAGAACGTGGTCGGGCGTGCTGCTGCCGCCGATCAGTTCACGCTCACCCTGTCGGGTGAAAGCGGGACCGTCGGCACGGCAACGACCACAGGCTCGACGACGGGGCGGCAGACCGCTCAGGTCGGGCCGTTCCCCGCTCGCGTCAACACGGTTCTGACGGTCTCGGAGGCCATGGCGGCCGGCTCCACGTCGGCGATCGGCGCCTACACCGTGCGGCTGGAGTGCTGGACGGACGGTGTGCGCATCGTCAACACGACGACGATCTCGGCGAGCGTCACGATGCCCGACCGCCTCGGAGCGAACGTCGTCTGCACGTTCTTCAACTCCCCCAGTCCCGTTGCGACGGTGACCGTCACCAAACGGGTGCTCGACCCGGCGACCGGCCAGAGCGCGCCCGCGGCCGGGTGGAGCCTCGGCGTCGCGGGGACGGCGACGGTGGGGACCGTCACGGTGCTGCCGAGCGAGGCGCCGCGACAGAACAGTGACGCGTCCGGTAATGCGGCGTGGACCGTGCTGTTCGGCTCCGCCGCCTCCCGCGCGACCCTCATCGTCTCGGAGGTGCAGCAGACGGGGTTCTCCTTCGTGAGCGGCGCGTGCACCGTCAACGGCAGTGCTGTGGCGGCATCCTTCACCACGGTCGGTGGCCTCGTCTCCGCGTCTCTGCCGGGCATCGCTCCCTCCGCCACGGTGGCCTGCACGCTGACCAATCAGCCGATCACCACGCTCACCCTCGTGAAGTCGGTGTCTTTCGGGACCGCGGCGCCGACGGCCTGGCTCCTGTCCGCGCAGGCGCCCCAGGGTGCTCTGCCGGGGCCGAGCGGCACCACCGGTGTCGCGGCGACGACCAACGTTCCGGTCAGCCCGGGGCGCCCGTACCGCCTGAGCGAAACCGGCGGAACGGCCGCGTACGTCCAGGTCGGCGCGTGGCGATGCGTCGAGTCGACCGGCGCGGAGGTTGCCGTCACTCCCGCGGGGGATGTGACCGTGCATACCGGCGCGGCTGTCACGTGCACGGTGACCAACGCGACGGCGACGATGACGCTGCTCAAGGATGTCGTCACACCGAGCCCCGGGTTCGAAGCGTCGACCTGGACCCTCACCGCCACACCCGCGATCCTGCCCGGGGCGTCTCTGCCGGTACAGAATCGCGTCGGCGCGACGTACACCGTTGCGGGCAATCCGGCCAACACCTTCGAAGTGCGACCCGGTCACGAGTACACCCTCTCCGAGGCGCCCACGGTGCCGGGAACTCGGCTGGCGTATCAGACCCTCCGGCTCGAGCGCCTCGACGGCACGACGTGGACGCCGGTGCCCAGCAGGACCATCACCGCGCCTCCCGCGGGATCGAACGTCGTCTACCGCTTCGTGAACGCGCCCGTGGTGGGCCCCGACCTGCCCTTGACGGGCGGTCTCGGCGCAGACGCCTTCGTCATCGCCGGCGGCCTGCTCCTCGCCCTGATGTTCGCGGGTGCGCTGATGAACGGGAAGCGGCGTCCGACGCGGCTCCGTTTCGGTTTCGTCTCCGTCTTCTCGCGTTCTCCCGCCTCCTCCACCCCTTCCGCCTCTTCCGATCCTCATCGCAGTGCAACTCCTTGAAAGGAACACAATGTCCATCCGCAGAAAAGCAGCCGCTGTCTTCAGTGTGCTCACATTCGGGGTCATCGCGGCCGTCGGAGCCGTCGCTCCGGCATCGGCCGTCACCCTCCCCGGCAACATCGATTCCGCCCAAGACCGTTCGCTGACGATCCACAAGCACGCGCTCGGCCCGTCCACCCCGTTGAATCCGTTCTCCACGGGTCAGGAGCTGGCGAACCCGCCCGCGGACCCGCTCCCCGGTGCGCAGTTCACGGCCACGCTGGTCTCGGGTGTCGACCTGACGACCCCTGAGGGGTGGACCACGGCCGCTCAGCTGACGCCCGCACAGGCGGCGCAGCGTCCGAACACGGTCGTCTTCACCTCGACCGTGACCGACAGCGCGGGCATCGCGACGTTCCCGGTGGACGCCGCGACCTACCCCGACGGACTGCCGATCGGCCTGTATCTGGTCACCGAGACGCAGCTCCCCCCGGGGGTCACGAACCCCGCCGCACCGTTCCTGGTGACGCTCCCGCTTCCGACCGGAGTGGCCGGCGCGCCGGCGAACCAGTGGATCTACGACGTCCACGTCTACCCGAAGAACGCGGTGACGCAGCTGACGAAGACGCGCGTTCCGGCGCCGGCGGGCTCGGTGGAGCGTCGGAACCCCGACCTGATCCGCTGGGCCGTGGCCTCGACGATTCCGACGCTCGCAGCCGGAGACGCGATCGATGTCTTCAGCCTCACCGACCAGCTCCCGAGCGAGCTCACGTACCTCGACGCGGTGACGACCCCCGAGGGTGTGACGCCGTCGAACGTCTACGTGACGAACGCGGCGGGGGTCCGCCAGAGCTTTGCTGAGGGGGCGGACTACACGATCGTCAACCAGGACGGGACGGTGACGGTTTCGTTCACCTCCGCGGGTCTGATTCGCCTCACGGCTCTGCAGGGCGGAACGGTCACTTTCGAGGTCCTCACGCGGGCCACCTCGATTCCGGGGTCGGGTGTCATCGTCAACAACGCGTCGGCCAACGTCAACGGATCCACCGAGACGGTTGTCGGCAGCACGCCGATCGGTCAGCTGACGATCAACGCGTACGCGACCAGCGACGGCGCTCGCAGCCCGCTGGCGGGTGCGGTGTACCAGGTGTTCCTGACCGAGCAGGACGCGATCAACGGGGCGAACCCGATCTCGATCAACGGTGAGACGACCTGGACCACCGGGCCCGACGGCAATGTCGTCATCCCGATCGTCACCCCCGGCAACTACTGGGTGCGCGAGATCACACCCCCGGCCGGGTTCCAGCTGCCTTCGCCGGATCGCGTCCTCACCGCGGTCGTTCCGGGGCCGACCTCGACGGTGGCGCCGGTGCGCAACTATGTCGAGTTCGCGCACAACCAGGTGCCCGCGTTCGTCCTGCCGATCACCGGTGGTGACGGCGGCGTGTGGTTCGCCGCGGGTGGCGCTGCTCTGCTCTCGGTGATGCTGGGCTCGGCGCTGTTCGTGGCGCGCCGCAACGCCCGCACGGCGCGTGCCGAGACCGCTGCCGTCTGAGTTACCGTCGCACCGTGAGGAAGGGGTCGACGATGCGGGATTCTCCCGTGTCGTCGACCCCTTCCGTGCTTCCATTGCGCAGGGATCGACGGCGGGCTCGGTGGCGTCTTCCTCGCCTTCCTCTCTTTTTCGCGGTCGGAGCGCTGCTCGGAGTGGGGCTCCTGATGTATCCGACGGTCGCTGCGTGGTTCGCCCAGTACGTGCAATCGCAGGAGATCGACTCGTACTCCGATCAGGTTCGCGATCTCGGGGCGGACAGCCTCGAAGCTCAGCTCGAGGCGGCGCGGGAGTACAACGCCGGGCTCGTGGACGGGGGCGCGGAGATCGCCTCGAACGAGCGGCTCCCGTTGGCCAATGTTCCCGATCAGTCGAGCGTGTATGCCGAGCAGCTGCGGTCGGATGCGACCGGCATCATGGCGCGGCTGAAGATCCCGGCGATCCGCGTCGATCTGCCGGTCTATCACGGGACGAGCGAGCAGGTCCTGTATGAGGGCGTGGGGCATCTGGAAGGAACCGCGTTGCCGGTGGGCGGGGCAACGACGCATTCCGTCCTCACCGCTCATCGCGGTCTTGCGACGGCGGAGCTGTTCACGAACCTGGACCAGGTCGAGGTGAGGGACACTTTCACGATCGAGGTGTTCGGCGAGGTCCTCTCCTATCGTGTGATCAACACCCAGGTGGTCGAGCCCGAGGACACCGAATCCCTGGTTCCCGTCGTCGGTGAGGATCTGGTCACGCTCGTGACCTGCACGCCGTTGGGCGTGAACAGTCACCGCATCCTGGTCACCGGAGAGCGGATCGTTCCGACTCCCCAGGGCGATCTCGATGGTGCCGGTGCACGTCCGGAGATCCCGACGTTCCCGTGGTGGATCGTGATCCTCGCCGGATCGTTCGTCCTCGCCGCGGTGTACGTCTGGTGGTCGGGTCGACCGCGCCGCAATTCACTCTGACGCGTCTGCCGGAGCACAACAAGGGGGGTCAGAAGGGTGCGGGGTCGGGCGGCGGTGCGCCGCCACCCTCGTCCGGCGGTGGTGCCCCACCTCCGGAGGGCATGAATCTCACCAGTGGCGCCGGGGGATGGTCGATGTAGACCCGTCCCGTCGGTGAGGTCCATTCCAGGACTCCGCCGCCGAGCTGTCCGACACCCCAGGACGTGAATTGCTTCATCGAATGGTGTCGTTGGCATAGATGGCAGAGATTGCGGATGTCGGTGGGGCCACCCAACGCGTAGTCGAGGGTGTGGTCGAGCTCGCAGCGGATGGCGGGGCGGCGGCATCCCGGGAACCGGCAGTGCCGGTCGCGGGCTTTCAGGAATCGCGCCATCGACGCCGTCCGCCGGTAGGAATCGGTGCACAGCACCTGCCCCGACACCGGGTGGACGACGAGACGCTCCCACGAGGCAGTGACGCCGGCCAAAGCCCGGGCGGTGGCGGGGTCGATCGGCGCCGATCCCACGAGATCGACCGTCGTCGCGTCACTCGCCGGGTCATCGTCTTTGCCCAACAGTGCGAGGGCGGGGACGACGACCTGCACCTTGGCGCGGATCATCCCCAACGTCCCGTTCCCGTCATCATCAATGGTCGGGTCCGCCAACGGCGAGCCCGTCAGGAGCATGTCGCAGAACACGTCCGCGCGGATCTGATCCCGCGTGCGTCCGTCGGGGTCGGCGTCGATGATCGTCGAGGCCTGTTCGTTCAACCGGTCATCGATCGCCGCGGCGAGGATCGCGGGGACGCGGGCGATGACATCCGACATTCCGTCGCCGGCGGGGATCGACCCGACGCGGCGTTCGCATCGCGCGTCCCGGTGCCGCTCCGCCAACGTGCGGGGGTGCAACTCCTGGGCGAGATGGTCGAGGCGGTCCTTCACGCGCCCCAGAGATTGCCCGACACACAACTCCGCGGCGGCCGCGTCGAAGTCGGCCCGCGCGTCCCGGGGCAGTACGGTCCCGCACCGCAACACGGCGGTGGCGTGCCCGCGGGTGATCCGCCCCGCTTCCCACGCGGTCAACGTCGCCGGGTAGCACTCGACCCACTCCACGGCCTGGGTGATCTGGGCCTGCATCGACCGGTCGGTGGTGAACGTCACCCCAGCGAGTTCCGCGGCGACGGAGCGGTAGACCATCTCCTGAGACCGCACCGACGCGGGCTGACGCCGCGACACGCGTTCCGCGATCGCGCCGGCGCGATCGCGGTTGCGGACGTTCTCGACCTCCATCGCCCCCAATGCGGGGGTGATCCGCTCGGCGGCGTGCTCGATCAACCGGCTCGTATTCATGTTCGAAGACTAGCGACAGCCTCCGACATCCAAGAGGAAGATCTCACCGATATGGAAAACAATCCGAGAAAAAGTCGCCGCCTTCAGAGCTCCAGCTCGACAGCGGTCTCCAGCGCCGCCTCGATCGACCGCATCCAGCCGTCCGACAGGGCCGGCTTGACGCCCGAATAGAGCGACGCACCGTCGATGAGGTTGCTGGAGCACGCGCAGACCATTGCGGCGCGGAGGCCCCGCAGACGCGCGACGATGAACAGGGCCGACGCCTCCATCTCGACGTTCAGGATGCCCATGCGGTTGAGCTGTTCGATCCACTCCGGCGTCTCGGCGTAGAACGCGTCGTCGCTCACGCTGATCCCGCGGTGCGAGGTGGTTCCGGCATCCGTCGCGATCCGTTCCGAGTGCCGCGCGAGTGCGGTCGTCAGCTCGAGGTCGGGGACGGCGGGGAAGCCCTTCGGGAGGTAGGCGTCGGTGGTGCCGTCGTTGCGGAAGCTGCCCTCGCTCACCAGCAGATCGCCGGGGACGATGCCGGGCTGGACCGCCGCCGAGCTGCCGACACGGATGAACGAGGTCACGCCCACGCGCGCGAGCTCTTCGACCGCGATCGCCGTGGAGGGGCACCCCATTCCGGTGGAGGTCGCGGTGATGTGGCGGCCTTTGTACCAGCCGGTCATGGTGCGGTGCTCGCGGTTGTGGGCGACTTCCTTGACGTCGGTGAGGAACTCCGCGACGAGCGGCACGCGGAACGGGTCCCCCGGCAGCAGCGCGACCGACGAGACCTCTCCGGGTGCGAGGGCGACGTGGTACTGGCGGGTGTTGACGCCGGCGGTGGATTTGTCGACGGTAGCCATGGTTTCTCCTGAGGGTCTGAGACGACGGAATCGTCGCAGTCCCCGCCCTGCCCGCCGGGGGAGTCCCGACCGGCGGCCATGGTTGATAGGACGCGCGGATGCCGACGCTACAGTCGTCGTGTTACAGCCGTGTTCCGGCCATTCCCGCGGCGCACGGGCGTCGATAGGCTTCGCGCATGACAGACCAGGCATCTCTGCGGGATCGGGCCGTGCAGCGGCTGAAGGCGAAGCGCCACTTCTGGTCCGCGCTCGTCACATGGATCGCGCTGTCGGCGATGTTCATCGTGATCTGGGCGGTGACGGGCATGGGCGGGTTCTGGCCGATATGGCCGATCGCCGGTATCGCCATCGGCGTCGTCGCGACCGGCATCCGTGCCTTCGGTCCGGGCAGCACAGGACCGAGCGAGTCGGATATCCAAGCCGAGATGCGCCGCCTGTCCTGAACGCGCGGGGTCCTCACCGCGCCTGCCCGGGCGGCGCGATGCGCACGAGCACTGCGCCGTTCTCCGTCCCGACCGAGGCGACGAGCTGGTCGTCATCGATCCAGGTGACTCTCGCCTGCCCGCAGAGGAAGGGGAGCGAGCGTTCCGTGGCGCCCGTCGCGAGGGTGAGCACGTCGACGGCGGACTCGGAAGCGTTCGGGCCCGCGGCGCACTCCGAGTACGTCGCGATGATGTCTCGCGCCTCGCCCGAGCCTCCGCGCACGAACGACGGGACGTCCGCGGATGCCGGTGCCTGACCGGTCCAGACCGCATCGCCGTCACCGTTGACCGCCACGGCGGGCCGGACGCTCGGGACGTCCTCGCGGTGCAGAATCGTGCCCTCGTCGGAGATCACGATCCGCTCGCTCTCGGTGGCCACGTAGACGGTTCCCGCATCGTCGACGTCGATCGCCAGGGGACCGTGCCCGTCGAAGGCGGGGCCGATCTGCCGCGGGGTGCCCGGTGCACTCGCCGAGAGCGTCTCAACAGTGAACGTCGGTTCGCCGAATCCGTAGACGGCGAGGTACACGTCGCCGCCGTGTGCAGCGAGGGCGCCGATGGTGCGCGTGTCGTCGGAGAGGTCGCTGAACGTCATGGTGTCGGTGTCGAACAGCACGACGGAGCTCGTGAACCGGGCATCTGTCTGGCTCGTCATCACCAGCGTCGTCGGATTGAGCGCGACGGTCATGCCGGAGGGTGCGCCTGGGTCGAGGTTGAAACGCCTGACCGCGGTGCCGTCGGCGTCGATGTGCACGAAGGAGCCGGCGGAGTGTCCCCAGAAGCCGCCCGCGGTGTCGCCGGTCAAAGCCATGGGATACGTCAGGTCGATGTGCTCGGGGGCGCCGCCGTCGCCATCGAGCCGATTGTCGTACGAGATCGGCGTCAGGACCCACGCGTCCGTCGGTGGCTCCGGGGCACACGCGACCAGGCCCCCCGCCGTCGCGGCGGTCACGAGGGCCGCTGCCACGAAACGACGACGCCGACTCATTTGAGCGAACTTATCGGAGCCCGTCGCACGAGAACACTGCGCGCGCCGGCGTCGCGCGCTTGACTCTGCCGCTGCGTCAACCGGCAGAGTGAGGGCATCGAACGCGCGCTGAGGAGGAGACCGTGACGGAGTGGGCGATCAAGGACCTCGCCAAGGCGACCGGCCTCACCAGCCGGGCGCTGCGGCACTACGAGCAGATCGGCCTGCTGCACCCGTCACGCGTCGCGCACAACGGATACCGCTTCTACGGCGATGCCGAGGTCGCGCGGCTGTACCGGATCCTGTCGCTCCGGGCCCTCGAACTCCCGTTGCCGACCATCCGGCGCGCGCTCGATGACCACACGACCCTCGCCGACGCGATCGAGGGGCACCTCGCGCTCCTCGAGGAGCGGCGAGAACGAATCACAGAACAGATCACTGATGTCCGCCGTGTGCGGGACGCGGTGAGGAAAGGACGAGAGATGCCCATCGACGACGTGTTCTCCGGTGTTGACGAAAGTCGCTATGAGAAGGAGGTGCGCACCCGGTGGGGTGACGCGGCGTGGGAACGCTCCGCGAAGCGCCGCGCCGAGATGAGCGAGGAGCAACGCGCAGAGGACGACAAGCGGAGCCTCGATGTCAACGCTGCTCTGCGCGCGGCCGCCGATGACGGTGAGGCTCCCAACAGCTCACGATTCCAGGAGCTGATCGCCGTCCATCACCGCTGGGTGACCGAGCAGTGGGGCGGGAAGGCCCCGAACCGCGCGGCGTACACCGGCCTGGCGGAGATGTACGTCGCCGACGAGCGCTTCGCCGCGGTCTACGGCGGTGAGGCGAGCGCCGCGACGATCCGCGACGCGATCCGCATCTGGACCGACGCCCACCTCGCCTGACCCCGCGCCCCGCCCCCTTCCCCTGACGCCGAGACTGCATCCTCCGGTCGAGACTGCACGCCGCGCACGCAGTCTCGACGGGAGGATGCAGTCTCGCGGCCAATGGGGGGCGGGGTAGCGTCGAGGGGTGGATGAGCGGGGCGTCGCGGGGGTGGTGCTGGCCGCGGGCGCGGGCACGCGCTTCGGCGGACCCAAGGCGCTCGCCCGGACGCCCGACGGCGACCCGTGGGTCGCGCGCGCGGTCGCGACGCTCCACGAGGGCGGATGCCGAGAGGTCATCGTCGTGCTCGGCGCGAGCGCCGTCGAGGCTCGCCCGCTCGTGCCTGACCAGGCGACGATCGTCGTCGCCGCGGACTGGGCGGAGGGGCTCTCGGCCACACTCCGCACGGTCATGAGCGCGCTCGACGACCTCCCCGCCGACCGTGCGGTCGTCATCCCTGTGGACATCCCCGCTCTTCCCGGCGCCGCCGTCCGCCGCCTCATCGCGGCATCCGCAGATACCGGCTCGCAGACGCTCGCGCGAGCGACCTACGACGGCCGCCCCGGGCACCCGGTCGTGCTCGGACGCGCCCACTGGCACGAGCTCGCCGCAACCGCCCGCGGCGACCAGGGGGCCAGCCCGTACCTCCGCACGCACGGTGCGGCCGAGGTCGAGTGCGGCGACCTGTGGGACGGCGCCGACATCGACCGCCGTCCCTGACGCGGCGCCGCCCCTGACGCGGCCGCGCAGCCCGAGGATGCGGCTCAGCCGCGCAGCACCACGTTCAGCGGCTCGTCGCCCGCGCGCAGGCGGTCGATCTGCTTCCGCACGAGGCGCGCGATCCGCGGCGTCATCGCCGACGAGGCGCCCCCGACGTGCGGGGTGATGAGCACACCCGGAAGCGACCAGAGCGGATGCCCCTCCGGCAGCGGCTCGGGATCGGTGACGTCGAGAGCCGCGCGCACCCGACCGCGCTCCACGTGCGCGACGAGGGCATCGGTGTCGACGAGCGAGCCGCGCCCCACGTTGACGATGAGCGCGCCGTCGGGGAGCGCCGAGAGGAACGCGTCGTCGACGAGGCGGTGCGTGCTGTCGCCGCCGGGGAGGGTGAGGATGACGATCTCGGCAGCGCCGAGGAGCGCCGGCAGCTCGTCCACCCCGTGCACCGGCATCCCGTCCTCGACGCGCGCGCGGGAGGCGACGACCGTGAGGTCGACCTCGAACCCGGCGAGCCGGGCGGCGACGGCCTTACCGACCCCGCCCCAGCCGAGGAGCAGCACGCGCCGGTCGGCGAGGCTCTCGGTGAACATCGACTCCCAGCGACCGGCGGCTGTGTCGACGGCGAACCGGTCGATACGGCGCTGTGCCGCGATGGCGAGCCCGACCGCCAGCTCGGCGGTCGAGGTCTCATGGACGGTCGCGGCGTTCGCGAAGAGGTGCCCGGCGGGCAGCAGGTCCTCGACGCCCTCGTAGCCGATCGACTGGCTCTGGATGAGCCCCGTCTCCACGCCCTCGAGGCGCGACAGGACGGTCTTCATCGACATGTACGGGGGCACGACCATGTCGATCGCCTCACGCGGGGCGGGCCCGTCCATCGGCCATACCACCAGCTCGACGTCGTCGGGCAGCTCGCCCAGGTCGGCGGCGAGGCGGTCGGAGGGCACGGTCACGACGATGCGGCGGGAAGTCACCCGCTCCACGCTACCCGCGACTGCCGACGCGGCCGCTCCGGCTCAGACCGCCGCGGCGGCGAGGGCCGAGATCGCGGAGGTGAAGAACGGCAGACCGTCCACGCCCGAGCGCATGGCGGCCGGGGTGTTCGGGCCGAAGCCCTCTTCGACGGCGTGCTCGGGGTGCGGCATGAGGCCGACGACGTTGCCGCGGTCGTTGGCGATCCCGGCGATATCGCGGAGCGACCCGTTCGGGTTCACGCCGAGGTAGCGGAACGCGACGCGTCCTTCGCCCTCCAGGCGGTCCAGTTCGTCCTCCGACGCGATGTAGCCGCCGTCGGCGTTCTTCAGCGGGATGACGATCTCCTGGCCGTCGGTGAAGTCCGACGTCCAGGCGGTGTCGGCGTTCTCGACCCGCAGGCGCTGGTCGCGCCGGATGAACTGCTGGTGCGCGTTGCGGATGAGGCCGCCGGGGAGGAGGTGCGCCTCGACGAGCATCTGGAAGCCGTTGCAGATGCCGAGGATCGGCATCCCCTTCGCGGCGGCATCCTTCACCTCGGCCATGATCGGCGCGAGGGCGGCGATGGCCCCGGCGCGGAGGTAGTCGCCGTAGCTGAAGCCGCCGGGGAGGACGAGGGCGTCGACGCCCTCGAGGTCGTGCGATCCGTGCCACAGGGCGACGGGTTCGGCGCCGGCGATGCGGATCGCGCGCTGCGCGTCGCGGTCGTCGAGCGATCCGGGGAAGGTGATGACGCCGATGCGCGCGGTCATTCGACGACCTCGATGCCGACCACGTCCTCGATGACGGAGTTGGAGAGGATGTCGTCGGCGATGCGCCGTGCCTCGGCGAGGATCTCGTCGGTGACCTCGCCCTCGACGGTCAGTTCGAAGCGCTTGCCGATGCGCACATCGGTGAAGGCGTCCTTGCCGAGTCGCGACAGTGCGCCCGACACGGCCTTCCCCTGCGGGTCCAGAAGTTCGGCCTTGGGCATGACGTCGACGACGATGGTGGGCATGATGAAGGCTCCGGATGTCGCGGGCAGGGGTGGGCCCAGTCTACGGCCGCCGCCCTCCCGACCGCGATCGTGCGACGAGCCTGGTCGGATCACGATCGTGCCCGGGCTGTGATCGCACCGTGACCAAAAACGTGGGAGCGCTCTCTTGACATCGTGGGAGCGATCTCATAGCGTGTGATCACGTTCGGTGGGAACGCTCCCACGACACCGAGGTCTCCCGCACCATTTTGAGGCCGAATCCTCTGCAACACCAATTGACCTGAACACACAAAGGAGTGACAGTGAACTCACGAGCCATGCGCAGAAGCGCTGCCGCGGTCGCCGCGTTCTCGGCGACCGCCATCGTCCTGGCCGGCTGCACCAGCGGTGGCGACACCGGTGGCGGCGACGCCGGTGGCGACGCGGGCAGCGACACCCTGACCCTCGCCACCTTCAACGACTTCGGCTACACCGACGAGCTGCTCGCGGAGTTCACCGCAGAGACCGGCATCGAGGTCGTCCACAACAAGGCATCGACGTCCGACGACGCCCGCGCGAATTTCTTCCAGAAGCTCGGCAACACCGGTCTCGCCGATGTCGAGGGCGTGGAGATCGACTGGTTCGCCGAGATGATGCAGTACTCGGACCTGCTCACCCCGGTGCCGGACGACGTCAAGGGCCGCTGGATCGACTTCAAGGAAGCCGCCGCGACGGACGCCGAGGGCAACCTCGTCGCCTACGGCACCGACATCGGACCCCAGGGCATCTGCTACCGCGAAGACCTGTACGAGGCCGCGGGGCTTCCGACCGACCGTGAGTCCGTCGAGGCGCTCTTCCCGACCTGGGACGCCTTCTTCGACGTGGCCGACGACTACACCGAAGCCACCGGTCAGCCCTTCGTCGACTCGGCGAACGCGGTGCTCCAGGGCATCATGAATCAGCTCGAGTACACCTACGAAGAGCCCGACGGCGCGATCATCGCCACCGAGAACCCCGACGTCCGCGAGTCGTACGACACCGTCGTCGAGCGCGCGGTGCCGATTTCGGCCTATGCCGGACAGTGGAGCGACGACTGGTTCGCCTCGCTCGCCGGTGGCGAGTTCGCCACGATGCTCTGCCCGGGCTGGATGCTCGGCATCATCGAGGGCAACGCCCCTGAGACCGAGGGCTGGAACATCGCCAACGCCTTCCCGGGCGGCGGCGGAAACTGGGGCGGATCGTACCTCGTCGTCCCGGCCAACGGCGCCAACGTCGAGGCCGCGCAGCAGCTCGCCGACTGGCTGACCGCTCCCGAGCAGCAGCTGAAGGCGTTCGAGAACGCGGGCACGTTCCCCAGCCAGAGCGAGGCGCTCGAGAGCCCGATCCTGCTCGACTCGACCAACGAGTACTTCAACGACGCCCCGACCGGCCAGATCCTCACCGACCGTGCGGACGCGATCACCGTGACGCCGTTCAAGGGACCGCAGTACTTCCAGTACCACAACGCCCTCCAGGATGCGGTGACCCGCGTCTTCGACGGCCTTGAGGACCCGGAGACCAGCTGGGAGACCTGGGTCACCCAGGTCTCGGGCTTCTGATCTGATTCCTCTTCGACGCGGGCGGCCAGCGCCCCTGGTCGCCCGCGTCGAGCCACCCACTTTCGAAGGACGATCGTGACTGTCACCGAACCGCGCCCGAAGACGCGCGCCGGCGCTCCGACGCCGCCCCATCGCCAGCCCCGCGTGCTGTCTTTCTCGCAGCGGCTGAGCAAGTGGGACCTCAAGGTCTCGCCGTACCTCTACATCTCGCCGTTCTTCATCACCTTCGCGGTGGTGGGACTCTTCCCCATCATCTACACGGCGATCATCTCGTTCATGGACTGGGACCTCATCCGGGGCTCCGGCACCTTCGTCGGGTTCGACCAGTACATCTGGATCCTCTCGCAGCCCCACTTCTGGACCGCGCTGCGCAACACCTTCTCGATCTTCCTGCTGTCGACGATCCCGCAGATCATCCTCGCGATCTTCATCGCCTCGGTCCTCGACCGCAATCTCCGCGCCAAGACCTTCTGGCGGATGAGCGTCCTCGTGCCCTTCGTGGTCGCGCCGGTCGCCGTCGGCCTCATCTTCAACGCGATCTTCGCCGACCAGTCGGGTCTGGCGAACGCCTGGCTCCAGGCCTTCGGCCTCTCGGCCATCCCGTGGCACGTCGACCCCTTCTGGAGCCACGTCGCCATCGCGACCATGGTCAACTACCGCTGGACCGGCTACAACGCCCTGATCCTGCTGGCCGCGATGCAGGCCGTGAACCGGGATTACTACGAAGCCGCCACCGTCGACGGTGCGGGTCCGATCCGCCAGTTCTTCAGCATCACGCTGCCGTCGCTGAAGCCGACCCTGATCTTCGTCATCATCACCGCCACGATCGGCGGCCTGCAGATCTTCGACGAGCCGCGCGTGTTCGACCAGTTCGGTCGCGGTGGAGCGGCTCAGCAGTGGCTCACGATCACGCTGTACCTCTACCAGATCGGCTGGGGCCAGTGGAACTTCGGTCGCGCTGCGGCGATGGCCTGGATCCTCTTCATCATCATCCTCGGGATCGGGTTGCTCAACCTGCTCATCACACGCACCCTCGTGCGAGATGAGGGCCTCAGATCCGAGATCAGCAAACGGCAGGCGAAAGAGCTCGCCCGGGCCGCAAAGAAGGACGTGGAGGCGAAGCGATGAGCATCGGATACCCCACTCCCCTCGCCGTCGTCGAGGAGAACATCCCCAACCGCAAGGCGCGCAAGCGCGGTTCGCGTACGACCCGCATCCGCGGATCGCGTCCGGGCTTCTGGGCCTACGGGACGCTGGTCGTCATCATCATCTCGGCCGTCTTCCCGCTGTACTGGTCGTTCATCATCGGTTCCGGTGATTCCTCGACCCTGCGCGGACCGTTCCCGTGGGTCCCGGCCGGCAACTTCTTCGACAACGCCGCCGCGGTCGTCAACAACCCCGCGGTGAACTTCTGGACGGCGCTGTGGAACTCCATCTACAGCTCGTTCCTCATCGCGGCCGCGGTGGTCATCACCTCCACGCTCGCGGGCTGGGCGTTCGCGAAGCTGAAGTTCCTCGGGGGCCCGGCTCTGCTGGTCTTCGTCGTGGCGACGATGGCCGTCCCGCAGCAGCTCGGCGTCGTGCCGCTGTACATCCTGTTCTCCGAGCTCGGCTGGACCGGTCAGATCGGGGCGATCATCATCCCCGCGCTCACCAGCGCCTTCGGAGTGTTCTGGATGACGCAGTACCTCCGTCAGGCGGTGCCCGATGAGCTCATCGAGGCGGCCCGCATGGACGGGGCATCCATGATCCGCACCTTCTGGACCGTCGGCGTCACCGCCGCCCGCCCCGCCGCGGCCATGCTGTTCCTGTTCACGTTCGTGGGCGCCTGGAACAACTTCTTCTGGCCCTTCATTGTGCTGGACCGCCAGAACCCGACCCTGCCGGTCGCGCTGTCGCTGCTGCAGTCGAACTACTTCGTCGACTACTCCATCGTCCTCGCGGGCGTCATCCTCGCCACGATCCCGCTGCTGATGCTGTTCATCTTCGCCGGCAAGCAGCTGGTGAGCGGCATCATGGCGGGCGCCGTCAAGGGCTGAGCCCCGGCATCCCTCACCCGCACACACCTCGTCCGTTTCCCCCCATATCCAGAGAGGATGCCGCCCGCATGAGCGAGAACTCTGAGCGCGCCTTCCCCGCGAATTTCCTTTTCGGTGCCGCCACCGCCGCCTTCCAGATCGAGGGCGCCGCCTTCGAGGACGGGCGTCGGGCGTCGATCTGGGACGCGTTCAGCCGTGAGCCCGGCGCGGTCATCCACGCCGACAACGGCGACGTCGCGTGCGATCACTACCACCTGTACCGCGACGACGTGGCGCTGATGAAGCGCATGGGGCTGCAGACGTACCGCTTCTCCACTTCGTGGTCGCGCGTGCGGCCCGACGGGGGAGACCTGAACCCGAAGGGTGTCGACTTCTACAGCCGTCTCGTCGACGAGCTGCTCGAGGCCGACATCCTGCCGTGGCTGACGCTCTACCACTGGGACCTTCCGCAGGCGCTCCAGGAGCGCGGCGGCTGGACCGTGCGCGAGACGGCGGACCGCTTCACCGAGTACGCGCTCGACATGCACGACGCCCTCGGCGACCGGGTGAACGTCTGGACGACGCTGAACGAGCCCTGGTGCTCGTCGTTCCTCAGCTACGCCGCCGGCATCCACGCACCCGGGCACTACAGTGACGCCGAGGGCATGCTGGCCGCGCATCACCTGCTGCTCGGGCACGGGCAGACGGTGCGCGAGCTGCGCGCCCGCGATTCCTCGCTCAACCTCGGCATCACGCTGAACCTCACCGTCGCCGATCCGGCCGACGCGAACGACCCCGCCGACATCGACGCCGCGCGCCGTATCGACGGACAGTTCAACCGATGGTTCCTCGACCCGATCTTCCGCGGGGCGTACCCGTCCGACATCATGGCGGACTTCCGCCGGGTGGACGCCGCGGCCGCCGACGCGCTGCAGGCCGCAATCCTCCCCGGAGACCTCGAGGCCATCTCCACGGCCATCGACACGCTCGGGGTGAACTACTACCACGGCGAGCTCGTCAGCGGTCACGCGCCGGTCGTCCCGCCGCCCGTCGGCGAGGCGCCGACGGATCGTCCCGGCCGGTCGCCCTTCCCGGCATCCGACGGCATCTTCTGGCACGAGCGAGGCCTGCCTCGCACGCCCATGAACTGGGAGGTCCAGCCCGAGGGTCTGACCCGCCTGCTCACGCGCGTGTGGCGCGAGTACGCCCAGCCCGCCGACGTGACCCTCTACGTCACCGAGAACGGCGCCGCCTACGACGACGAGCTGGTCGTCGATGCCGGCGAGCCCCGGGTCCACGACGCCGAGCGCGTCGAGTTCGTCCGCGATCACCTCGCGGCGATTCTGGACGCCCAGGATGCCGGCGTCGACGTCCGCGGATACTTCTACTGGTCGCTGCTCGACAACTTCGAGTGGGCGTGGGGCTACGAGAAGCGCTTCGGCATCGTCCGCGTGGACTACGACACGCAGGTGCGCACGGTGAAGGACAGCGGGCGGGAGTACAGCCGTATCATCGCGGCGCGGGCACTCGCGCCGCACGCGGTCCCGGCATCCTGACAGACTGGCGATCGCACGAGGGAGGTTCCACATGAGCGCAGACACCGTTCGAGGTTCTGTCACGATCGAAGAGGTCGCCGCGGCGGCCGGGGTCTCCCGATCGACGGTGTCGCGCGTGGTGAACGGCTCGACGGCCGTGAGCCCGGAAGCGCTCGACGCGGTCAACCGTGCGATCGCCGATCTGAACTACGTGCCGAACCGTGCGGCTCGTTCGCTCGCGAGCCGTCAGACGCACGCCATCGCGCTGATCGTGCCCGAAGACACGACGCGGTTCTTCGGCGACCCGTTCTTCGCCGCGATCGTGTCGGGCATCAACGCCCGACTCAGTCGTTCGGACTACGTGCTGAACCTCTTCATCGCCAATGACGACCCCGGCGACAAGACCACCAGCTACGTCCGCAGTGGTGCCGTCGACGGCGCAATCGTCGTGTCGCACCACACCAGTGACACGTTCATCGACCGGATCGCCGCCGTCGTCCCGGTCGTCTACGGTGGTCGCCCCGTGCGCGAGCGCGAGCGCGACTACTACGTCGACGTCGACAACGTCCGGGGCGGACGGGATGCCGTGGCGCACCTGATCGCCCACGGGCGGCGCCGCATCGCGACCATCACCGGCCCGCTGAACATGCCCGCCGGCGTCGACCGCCTCCGCGGCTACCGCCAGGCGCTGCAGGAAGCCGGCCTCCTGGAAGGACAGATCGAGGACGGCCGGTTCACCTCCGACGGCGGTACCGCGGCGATGCGTCGCATGCTCGAGCGCGGCGGCGACCTCCCCGATGCGATCTTCATCGCCAGCGACCTGATGGCGCGCGGCGCGATGAGCGTGCTCACCGCCGCCGGCATCCGTGTTCCCGAGGACATCTCGATCGTCGGCTTCGACGATTCACCGGTCGCCACCTCGGTGACACCGGCGCTGACGACGATGCGTCAGCCCTCGTTCGCGCAGGGGGAGCGGATGGCCTCGATCCTCCTCGACCTCCTCGCCGGACGCGAGGCGCCGCACGTGACGATCCTCGAGACCGAGCTCATCCCCCGCGACTCGGTCTGACGACCGTCGCCGGGCGCGTCCTCACCAGCCGGTGAGGCGCTGAAGCAGTTCGCGGTAGCGGTCGGCCGTACGCTCGACGATCTCGAGCGGCAGGGTCGGCGGTTCGCCGGTGCGGTCCCAGTTGGCGGCGAGCCAGTCGCGGACGATCTGCTTGTCGAAGCTCGCCATCCGCTCGGCGGCGCTGTGGCCGGTCTTCCACGCTTCGGCGTCCCAGTACCGTGACGAGTCGCTCGTGAGCACCTCATCGGCGAGCGTCAGGACGCCCGCGTCGTCCAGGCCGAACTCGAACTTCGTGTCGGCGAGGATCAGCCCGCGCTCCTCGGCGGTGCGGGCGGCGCGGTCGTAGATCTCCAGCGACAGGTCGCGCAGCTGGGCGGCGAGGTCGGCGCCGACGAGCTCGACGGTCTGCTCGTACGAGATGTTCTCGTCATGCTCGCCGAGCGGAGCCTTGTACGCGGGCGTGTAGATCGGCTCCGGCAGGCGGTCGCCGTTGGAGAGGCCCTCGGGGAGATGGATGCCGCACACGGTGCCGTTGGCGCGGTACTCCGCCCAGCCCGACCCGGTCAGGTAGCCGCGGACGACGCACTCGACCGGCTGCATGTCGAGGCCCTTCACGATCATCGACCGGCCGGCGACGGCCGGCGGGATGAGGCCGCGCACCGCGTCGGCATCCGTCGTCGATGCGGTGGTGAGCACCCGGCTCGCCGCAAGGTGGTTCGGGATGTCGCGGCCGCCGTCGCCGCCCGCGAGGCGGTCGAACCACCACAGGCTCAGCGTCGTCAGCAGAACACCCTTCTCGGGGATGCCGGGGGAGAGCACGTGGTCGAAGGCGCTCACCCGGTCGCTCGCGACGACGAGCATCCGCTCGGCGGTGGTCGCGTCGCGGGCGGCGTCTTCGGGGACGTAGAGGTCGCGGACCTTCCCCGAGTACACGTGACGCCAGCCGGGGAGGTCGAGGGTTTCACTCACCCGCCCATCCTCCCATTGCGCGCATGCCGCCCGCGCTAGCGTGTCTTCCGTGACCCGCACCCGCTTCCCCCGTTCGGTGTTCCGCGTGGGCACCGAGCCGGATGCGCGGTTCACGCTCGCCAACGAGCGGACGTTCCTCGCGTGGACCCGGACCGCGCTCGCCCTCATCGCCGGTGGCGTCGCCCTCGAGGCGCTGGGGCTCGACCTGCAGGCGGGGTTCCGCCTCGCGGCGTCCCTCGTGCTGGTGGTCGCGGGGCTCGCCCTGCCGATCTGGGCGTGGGTCGAGTGGATGCGCACCGAGCGCGCCCTCCGCGCCGGTCACCCGCTCCCCGGCGCGCACACCAGCGCCGCGCTCGCGATCGTGGTCGTCGTCGTCGGGCTCCTCGTGCTGCTCGGCATCCTGTGGCGATGAGCACGCCCCTGTTCGATCCGGGTCTGCAGCCCGAACGCACGGCCCTGGCCTGGCGGCGGACGGCACTCGCGATCGGGGTCGGGTCGCTGATCGCCTTGCGGGTGCTGCCGGAGGCCCTCGGTTCGCTCGTGTGGCTGACGCCGGCCGTGCTGGGGCTGATGTTCGCCGGTTGGCTGTGGTGGCGCGCCGATCGGCGCTACCGCGCCACTGCCCGCGTCTTGGCCGCCGACGGTGACCGCGCGGCACTCCCGGGCGGTGCGCTGCTGGCGGTGCTGCTCGGCTTCGTCGTCGCCGCGGGTCTCCTCGCCCTCGGCGTCGTGATCGCCGTCGCGCTCGGGTGCTGACCGGAGCGCGAGCCGTCAGCCGCCGGCGACGGCGGCGGCGATGTCTCGGCGGTACTGGCCGCCCTCGAGACCGATGCGCTCGACCGCGGTGTACACCGCGGTCCGCGCCTCGCGGAACGTCTCGCCGACGGCGACGACGTTGAGCACGCGACCCCCGGTGGCGCGGAGCGTGCCGTCGTCGTCGGCCGTGGCCGCGTGGGCGAGGTGCACGCCGTCGACGGATGCCGCGGCATCCGTTCCGGTGATCTCGCGGCCCGTCTGCGGGGCAACGGGGTACCCCTCGCTCGCGAGCACGACGGTGACCGCGGCGCGATCGGAGAAGACGGGGCGACGCTCGTCCTCGAGGTGACCGGATGCCGCCGACAGCAGCAGCTGCGACAGCGGATCGACGAGTCGGGGGAGGACGACCTGGGTCTCGGGGTCTCCGAAACGGGCGTTGAACTCGATGACCTTCACGCCCGCGTCGGTGAGAATGAGGCCCGCGTAGAGCAGTCCGATGAAGGGCGTGCCCTCGGCATCCAGCTGACGGATGACGGGTTCGGCGACGTCGTGCGTGACCAGGTCGACGAAGGCCGCCTCGCTGCCGAAGCGCTCGGCGAGCCAGGGGAGCGGCGAGTAGGCGCCCATGCCCCCGGTGTTGGGGCCGGCGTCGCCGTCGCTGAGACGCTTGAAGTCCTGCGCGGGGCTGAGGGGGAGCACGCGGTCGCCGTCGCTGAGGAAGAAGAGCGACACCTCGGGGCCGGAGAGGAACTCCTCGACGAGCACGGCGCCTGACGGGAGGTACTCGGCGGCGTGGGTGAGGGCGGCCTGGCGGTCGGAGGTGACGATGACGCCCTTGCCGGCCGCGAGTCCGTCGGCCTTGACCACGTGCGGCGCGCCCAGGTCGTCAAGGGCTTTCTCGACCTCGGCGAGGGTGGCGGCGCGCACAGCACGGCCGGTGGGCACGCCCGCGGCATCCATGATGCGCTTGGCGAAGGTCTTCGATCCCTCGAGCTGCGCGGCGGCGCGCCCCGGACCGAACACCGGGATGCCGCGCTCGCGCAGCGCGTCGGCGACGCCCGCGACGAGGGGCGCCTCGGGGCCGATGACGACGAGGTCGACGTGACGCTCGTTCGCGAACGCCGTCACCGCGACCGGGTCGTTCGCATCGAGTGCGACGATCTCGGCATCCCGGGCGATTCCGGCGTTGCCCGGAGCGGCATAGATCTCGTGCGCGACGTCCTCCCCCCGCAGTGCGAGGACGATGGCGTGCTCGCGCGCGCCCGAACCGAGGACCAGGATTCTCACCCCGCCAGCCTAGCGAGGGGGTCGTCGGGCGCGAGTACGGTGAAGAGATGCCTCCGCGGAAGATCACCACCGACGACGGACGTGCCGCGCTCGCCGCCCTCGCCTCGGGGTCGACCGACCGGCCCACGCGCGCGACCGCGGTCCGCTATCTCCTGCAGCTCCTCGCCGAGAAGGCGCCCGGCAACAGCGTCGAGGTGCGCGTGCCGCCGTTCGGTGCGGTCCAGGTGCTCGAGGGTCCGCGGCATACCCGCGGGACACCGCCGAACGTCGTGGAGACGGATGCCGACACCTGGGTCGCCCTCGCGACGGGTGCCGAGTCCTGGGCGGAGGCGTTCGCCGCCGGCCGCATCGCCGCCTCCGGCGTCCGCGCCGACCTCTCCGCCCTCCTGCCGCTTCGGCCCTGACGCGCGGCATCCGTGAACACCGCCGGAACGGATGCCGCGCGACCGGCCCGCGCCGCCCTGCCCGGTGCCACAATGAACCCATGGCACGCGCGCGCACCGGCGCAGCAGACGATGACGACCGCTCTCGGCACGAGCACGTCGTCGACGAGGAGTGGGTCTCGCTCGGTGTGAGGCGCGCGCCGCGGGTCGGACGGTTCCTGTTCATCGGGCTCTTCGGCGGTCTCGCGACGGCGATCATCCTGACGATCGTGGCCGGGTTCACCGCGCCTCCCGGGGGTCCGCTGTCGAACGGTCCGTCGGGGTATCTCCGGGTCTTCGGCGTCCTCGCGGCCCTCTGCATCGGGCTGGGGCTGCTCGTCATGAGCGTCCTGGCGATCGTGCTCGACCGCTTCGTGGGCGTTCGCACCTCGCCGGTCATCGCCGAGCACGCCACGACCCTGCACGACGATCTCACCTCGCCCGTCGGCGACGACCCGCCCCGCTGGGTGCGCGACGCCGCCGACCTCGCGCCACCCCCGCCGCGTCCCCCACGGGCGCCCCGTCCTGACGGCCCTCCCGCCGGCGGCCCGGCTCCCGACGCCCCGAAGGGATAATGGAGGCATGGCCGACGACCCGATGCACCCGCGCGACTCCGCGCCCGAGCCCTACCGTGCGCGGTCCGAGACCCTCCAGCTCCGGCGCGCACCGAAGATCTCGGTGTTCCTCATCGCCGGCGCCGGACTCGGCATCCTCGCCGCCCTCATCCTGACCTTCGCGTTCAACGGCACGGAGGCCGTGAGTCGCAACACGGGATTCGAGTACTCGCAGACCCAGGTCTTCGGCTTCATCGCGCTCATCTGCATCCCGATCGGTGTCGCCCTCGGCGGCGTCGTGGCGCTGATCTTCGACCGCGCCTCCAACCGGCGCGCGCGGGAGGTCACCGTCGAGCACGACGCGATCCAGATCGCCCCGGACGACGACCGCGCCTGACGGATCGTTCCCGTCAGGCCAGCTCGGCGATGATCGGGTGGATCGCCGCGTCGAACGCGACGACGTCCCCGCGCAGCGAGTCGGTCACCGCGATCGTGAGTGAGCCGATCCACCACACGCCGCGCTGCGCGAGGGGCAGTACCTGCACGTTCAACTCGAACGAGTGCGCCCGGCGACCGATCTGCCGCTCGTACTCGGCGATCGCGCTCGCGTAGGCGCGGTAGGCGCTTCCGCTGCCGACGTGGCCGTCGCGTCGGTAACGCGCGTGCGCCGACTGCGCGAACGCGAGGGCTTCGGATCCGTGCCCGCTGAGCTCCGCGCGCAGCTCGTCGAACCCCTCGACGGGCAGCGCGAGGAGGGTGTCGTACTCGTCGACCAGATCCAGGGGCACGGGGGAGGGGTGGGCCTGCGGCTCGACCGTCATCGCCCAGTACTCCCGCCACTGACGCTCGAGGACCGCCTGCGCGTCCTCGTCGCGCTCGACCGGTCGCGGCGGGATCCCGCGCAGGTGCGGAAGCTCGTCCGGAGAGCGGATGCCGAGCACCTGGCGCAGGTAGAGGGCGAGGAGCACCGGCTGACCGGCATCTTCGCGGATCAGCCACTCCGGAGCCCCGGCCGCGCCCATGCGCACCAGTGTATTGCCCGCCTCCCTCTCGCGGACGGTAGCGGGACGGCAAGGGTCCCGCGCCGCCGCTAGGCTGTAGCCCGTGGCCTCACCCTCTCGAGACACCCCCGAAAACCCTTACGCCCGAGCCGGAGTCGATACGGCAGCGGGCGATCTCGCCGTGGAACTGATGAAGTCCGCGGTGCGTCAGACGCACGGACCCGAGGTCCTCGGCGGTGTCGGCGGCTTCGCCGGCCTGTTCGACGCCTCGGCGCTCCGCGGCTACACCAAGCCGTTGCTGGCCACCAGCACGGACGGCGTGGGCACGAAGGTCGCGATCGCCCAGGCGATCGACAAGCACGACACGATCGGGCGCGACCTCGTGGGCATGGTCGTCGACGACATCGTCGTGGTGGGGGCCGCTCCGCTCTTCATGACCGACTACATCGCGTGCGGCAAGGTCTTCCCGGAGCGCATCGCCGACATCGTCCGCGGCATCGCCGAGGGCTGCGCCGAGACCGGCACCGCCCTCGTCGGCGGCGAGACGGCCGAGCACCCGGGCCTCCTCGGGGTGAACGACTACGACGTCGCGGGCGCGGCGACCGGCGTGGTCGAGGCCGACAAGGTACTCGGCGCCGAGCGCGTGCGCACCGGCGATGCGGTCCTCGCCATCTCCTCCAGCGGCCTGCACGCCAACGGCTACTCGCTCGTGCGTCACATCGTGGCCGGCGCCGGCATCCAGTACGGCGACAACGCCGCCGACTTCGGTATGACGTGGGGCGAGGCGCTCCTCGAGCCCACCCGTCTGTACACCTCGCCGCTCCTGCGCCTCCTCGACGAGACCGGCGACGCCGTGCACTCCCTCAGCCACGTCACCGGAGGCGGCATCGCCGCCAACCTCGCCCGCGTGCTGCCCCGCGGCTCGTGGGTCGACGTCGACCGGTCGACCTGGTCGCCGTCGCCGGTCTTCCGCGTGCTCGCCGACCTCGGCGGGCTCGACCTGGCCGCGACGGAAGGCACCTGGAATCTCGGCATCGGCTTCCTCGCCGTCGTCGACGCGGATCGGGCGGATGCCGCGATCGCGCAGCTGGCCACCTCCGGTCTCGACGCCTGGCAGGTCGGTGTCGTCCGCGACGGGGCCCTCCCCGACGGCGACTTCGAGCAGGGCGCCAAGGGCGTCGACGGCGGAGCGGTGCGCCTCGTCGGAACGTATTCGGACGGCGCCGCCGGCGCCACCCGCTGACCCAACCATCGGAGCGAAGCAACACCCATGTGCGGAATTGTCGGGATGGTGGGCCGCGGGTCCGTCAACCAGGAGATCTACGACTCCCTGCTCCTCCTCCAGCATCGCGGCCAGGATTCCACCGGGATCGCCACGGCCGAGCCGAGCGGCGTGTTCCACGTCCACAAGGCGAAGGGCCAGGTGCGTGAGGGCTTCCGCACCCGCGACATGCGGGCGCTCCTCGGAAACCTCGGCCTCGGCCATGTCCGGTACGCCACCAAGGGCACGGCATCCAGCGAAGAAGAGGCGCAGCCCTTCTACGTCAACGCCCCGTACGGCATCGTGCTGGTGCACAACGGCAACCTCACCAACACGCGTGAGCTGACCGAGGAGCTGTTCCGCAAGGACCGGCGGCACCTCAACACCAGCTCCGACACCGAGCTGCTCGTGAACGTCCTCGCGAACGAGCTCCAGACGGTGATCTCGGGACCCGATCTCGATCCGGAGCAGGTCTTCCAGGCCGTCACCCGCGTGCACGAGCGCGTCGAGGGGTCCTACGCGGCGATCGCGCTCATCGCGGGATACGGCCTGCTGGCGTTCCGCGATCCGTTCGGCATCCGTCCGCTGATCCTCGGCACGCGACGCAACGCCGACGGCTCGTACGAATGGGTCGTCACCAGCGAGTCGCTGGTGCTGGAGAACGGCGAGTTCGAGGTCGTCCGCGACGTCGAACCGGGCGAGGCCGTCTTCATCGACCTCGAGGGCAACCTGCACACCCGGCAGTGCGCGACCGACCCGAAGCTCGTTCCGTGCTCGTTCGAGTACGTCTACCTCGCCCGTCCCGACTCGATCATGAACGGCATCTCGGTCTACGAGGCGCGTTTGCGGATGGGAGAGCGCCTGGCCGACACGATCGCGAAGTACACCCCTCCCGGAGTGATCGACGTGGTCATGCCGATCCCCGACTCGGCGCGGCCGGCCGCGATGCAGGTCGCTCGGAAGCTCGGCATCGAGTACCGCGAGGGCTTCTACAAGAACCGCTACGTCGGCCGGACGTTCATCATGCCCGGGCAGGCCGTGCGCAAGAAGAGCGTGCGCCAGAAGCTCAACGCGATGTCGAGCGAGTTCAAGGGCAAGAACGTCCTCCTCATCGACGACTCCATCGTCCGCGGCACGACGTCGAAGGAGATCATCCAGATGGCGAGGGATGCCGGTGCCGCCACCGTCACGTTCGCCTCGGCGGCACCTCCCGTCCGGTACCCGCACGTGTACGGCATCAACATGCCCTCCCGTCACGAGCTCGTCGCCCACGGCCGGACGATCCCCGAGATCGCCGAGGAGCTCGGCGCGGACTACATGGTCTACCAAGAGGTCGAAGACCTGAAGGCGGCGATCCTCGAGGGATCGCCCGACGTCGAGGACCTCGACATGAGCTGCTTCGACGGCCGCTACATCACCGGCACCGTCAGCGACGAGTACCTCGCCTGGGTCGAGGGCTCGCAGGAGTCCTGACCCCCGCCCGGGAATAGCGCGTGCGACGCACGCGTTGCGGAACGGGTCGTCTTCCGGCGATCGAGGGGGATCATGGCGCACGTGACGAAGACGGTGATCGAGCAGCTCGACATCCTGGAGTCACTCGGACTGTTCGATGCGGCGCGCCGCGACCACGCGGCGGTCGCGGAGGCGGCCGCGATCCTGCGCGCGGCGCCGCCGAGGGGCGAGACGTCGCTCGTCGGGCTCCATCCGGCGTGGTTCCCGGCATCCGGACTCGCGCCACTGATGACCCGGGAGGGAAAGCCCGGCTTCGTCGTGGAGGACATGACGGATGTCGACGACTTCCTGCCCTCGGGATTCGAGCTCCCCGGTCATCCGTTGTACCTCGTGCACGGCGTCGAGCGGGGAGACGACCTGCGGAACGTTTCGCCGGAGGAAGCGCTGCCTCGGATCACGGCGGCAGGGCGACGCGGTCTCACGCTTCACGAGGGTCTCAGCTGGGCCATCACCCACCCGGAGATCATCGAAGCCGACCATTGCGTCATGACGATCGGCTCGAGGAGAGCGAAGCCGCTCGCGCGCGCCGGCGACGGTGTCGCATACGACGCACGGACCCCCGCCCTGTGGAACGCGTCGGGCACCGGTCGGGACGGGAAGGACCGCCGGGGTGCGCCGAAGCTCGGCTGGTGCTGGTGGAGGAACCGGCACACGTGGCTCGGAATCGCCTCCGCCGAGCGGTAGCCGTGGAGGTCGCGGATCGGCGGGTCAGCCGCCGGTGCGGCGGCGGCCGGCGAAAGCGCTCAGTCCGTCTCGCAGCGGGGCGAGTTCCGCGGCATCCATCCCCACGGCCTCGAGCACCTGGGCGGGAACCCGCACGGCCCGGCGGCGGAGCTCGCGCCCCTCGGAGGTGAGCGAGATGTCCAGGACGCGTTCATCCGCGGGTCGGCGCGCACGGGTGACGAGTCCCTGGGCTTCGAGCCGCTTCACCAGCGGTGACAGGGTCGCCGGCTCCATCGCCAGTTCCAGGGCGAGGTCTCCCAGCGATCGGGGCGACTGCTCCCAGAGGGCCAGCATCACCAGGTACTGCGGGTGCGTGAGGCCGAGCGGTTCGAGGATCGGCCGGTAGATCGCGACGACGTTGCGCGCGGCGGTGACGATGGCGAAGCAGAGCTGGTTCTCCAGCCGCAGCAGGTCGTCGGTATCGGCACCGGCGGGGGCGGGATTCATGGAACGATCCTATAGCCCGTAGATGTTTAGTACGCTAACGATATGCGCAGAGACAAGAAGCAGGAGGGCGAACAGCCCTCCCTTCGTGACCGGGTGAAGGCCGCCGGCGGCTGGTACGCCTACGTGAACGCCCGGCTCATCCAGGTCGCCGGTCCGGCATCCGTCGGTCCGTACGAGACCACGCCGCCGCCCTCCGCGGAAGTGCGGGCGGAGCGCGCCTGCCCGCTGTGCGGTCACCCCGTCAGCGCGCACACCTTCGACCGCTCGGGCCCGAAGCCGCTGATGTACTGCCCCTGACCCCGTTCGGAATCGTCGGTCGCGCCGAGCGGTGTCGGCGCGAGGGGGTACAGGCTGCACTGGATGCCGACCCGAAGGTCGCCGCGGCATTCGCGGCGCAGTCGGCTCAGAACCGATTCGCGATGTCGTTCCGCGTCGGCAACCTCAAGCGCCCCGAAACGCGCGCGGCCCGGGTCGCCGAATACATACAGATGCTTCAGCGGGGAGAGACGCTGTACGGCGCGTGACGTGTGCCTCTCGCTACAGGTCTTCGTGGAATTCGGTGATGAGGCTGTCGACGACAGCTGCCATCGCGGCGCCCGGATCGGAGCCGGCGGTCTCCACGCCGGCGGCGACGGCGCGCTGTCGCGTGGCTGATGTGCCGGTGTCGGCGATCTGCTGGATCCGCTGCACCTCCTCGGTGCAGCCGAGGGCCTCGGCATCCTCCTCGACGAGCTCGATCAGCTGCGTCGCGAGCTCCGGGAAGGGGATGATCTCTCCCGCGCCGAAGTCGATCAACCCCTCGGTCACGCCGTATCGCTGTGCGCGCCATCGGTTTTCGCCGACGAGAAACCGGTCATAGACCCGCCAGCGCTGGTTCTTCGTGCGCAGTCGCCACAGCATCCGCAGAAGTGCCTGATCGAGCGCGGCGAGGGCCAGGGTGTCTTCCATCCGCGGCGAGACGTCCATGATGCGCGTCTCCAACGTCGGGTACCGGTGGGAGGGTCGGATATCCCACCAGATCTTCGTCGGGTCCTCGATCACACCCAGATCGGTGAGCACCGCGACCGATCGCTGGTACT
This sequence comes from Microbacterium aurantiacum, assembly GCF_031625015.1. Lineage (NCBI taxonomy): Bacteria > Bacillati > Actinomycetota > Actinomycetes > Micrococcales > Microbacteriaceae > Microbacterium > Microbacterium aurantiacum. The sequence goes on along the minus strand of NZ_JAHWXH010000001.1, from coordinate 759,226 downwards.
CGACCCAGCTGACGTACTCGGGCGGCAAGCCGGTACGCGGCAGGTTGTCGAAGACCGAGAGTCGATAGGACGCGAGGCCGGTGTCCTGCCCCTGCCAGAACGGCGAGGATGCCGACAGCGCGAGCAGATGCGGCAGGAAGTACGACATCTGGTTCATGAGGTCGGCTCGCAGCGCGTTGTCGCCGATCCCGACATGGACGTGGTTGCCGCAGATCAGCAGGCGCCGTGCGACCCCGGCGAGGTCGCGCTCGAGGCCGCGGTAGCGCTCCTTGTCGGTGTGGTGCGCGTGCTTCCAATCCGCGAACGGATGACAGGCCGCCGCGATCGGCGAAAGCCCGTGCTTCTCGGCGTGGGTCGATACCGCGGAGCGGAGACGTCGGAGATCGTCGCGGGCGTCGCCGATGGTCGCCGACACCCGGGTGCCGATCTCGACCTGGCACTGCTTGTACTCGGGGCTCACCTGGTCGCCGAGCTCGGCGACCAGACCGTCGAGGAAGCCCTCGGGGGCCTCCGCCAGAGATCGTGTCTCGCGGTCCACGAGGAGGTACTCCTCCTCGATGCCGATGGTGAAGTCAGGATCGTGCACGGCTCTCCCCTCGCCCGAGCCTCCATCGAACAGGTTCGGGCGGGGTGGCGGCAACCACTTGACAGCGAGGGTCGCCGTCCGGACATCACGCGGCCACGAGAAAAGCCGCCGTCACCGGTGGTGACGGCGGCTTCTCGCGAAGATCAGGCTTTCTCGAGCTCGTCTTCGTCTTCGTCTTCGTACTGATCGGCCCACTTGTCGACGTACGCGTCGTCGTCCGACGGGTGACCGAGTTCACGCTCCAGCGCAGCGTAGTTCACGCTGTAGGTGTCGTACTTCAGTTCACGGGCGATCTTTGTGTGCTTCGCCTTCTGACGGCCACGCCCCATGCGAGACCCCCTCACGATCTGAGTCGCGGGCGCGGGCTGAAGAGCCGCTGACCCGGGTATTCACGAATCCGGATTGGACCGGTAAGAGTAGCGTTCAGGATATCACGGAGCCCCGGGGTCACCCGCGGCTGCGCACACCATACCGGAATGGGGCGATGACGCATGAGTGACGAGGCATCCGTCGATCGGGGAGAGGCCCTGGACGTCGAGGCTCTGCGGGGTGCGGTGGTCGTGGGGGTCATCCCCGACCAGCCGTCGCGCGTGCTCAAGGAGGCAGCGAGATACGCGCGTCTGCACGGGGCGCCCCTCGCGGTCGTGCACGTCGACGTCACCCGCTTCGTGACCTACGAGGACCCCGACGGCTACGTCCACTCCGCCCCGATCGACCTGAACATCACCGGCGACGGCGACGACCTGATGCGGATCGAGGCCGCCGCGGCCGATCTCCTCGTCGGTGCCGGCATCCGCTGGTCGGCACACGAGCTCGTCGGTGACCCGGCGATGGCGATGCGCCAGTTCGCGGACCGGATCCAGGCGCGGATGCTCGTCGTCGGCACACGCAGGCGCGGTCTCGGCGAATCGATCCGCGAGTTCTTCACCGGCTCGGTCGCCGCCCGGCTCGCGCATCGGCAGCAGCGGCCGATCCTCGTCGTCCCGCTCGGTGAGCCGTTGCGGGACGACGAGGATCTCTGGCCTGCCTGAGGACGCTCAGCCCCGCAGCGTACGCGAGATGTCGCGTGCGATGCGGTCGAGCTGAGCCGCCAGGTCGTCGACGACGTCGGCGGCGAGGTCTCCGCCGCGCGCGACGTGCGCCCGGAGGTCGCTGCGCACCCGTGCCCGGAACTCGTTCACCGCGGCATCCGCCCGGCTCACCTGTTCGCGGCTGCGGGAGCGCGGGTCGTCGTCGCGGGCGCTCGGCGCTTCCTGCGTCTGCTGGTCGCGACCGGCGGCGGCGAGGTCGGCGCGGAGGCTCCGCATCGCCTCGCGGACGCTTCCGCGCACCTCGTCGGCGATCAGCCGGACCGAGTCGGCGAGGCCCGCCTCGATGCCCTCGAGCTCGTGGGCGCGGGAGGCGACCTCCGCGCGACCGGCATCCGTGATCGCGTAGACGGTCTTGCGGCCGTCGACGCTCTTCGTCACGAGCCCCTCCTCCTCGAGCTTCGCCAGCCGCGGATAGATCGTCCCCGCGCTCGGGGTGTACGTGCCGCCGGTGCGATCGGCGAGGGCCTGCATGATGTCGTAGCCGTGCCGAGGACCCTCGTCGAGGAGGTTCAGCAGGTAGAGCCGCAGGTCGCCGTGCGAGAACACGGGGCTCACGGCTGACCTCCGTCGTCGGCTCCGTCGTCGGCGACGTCGTGCGGCATGTCCGGCACGACCGGATCCGTCACGGGCGGACGCCGCAGGACCGTGATGGCCCCCGCGACGGAGTTCGCCCGCACGTCGGCGAACGAGCCGCTGAGCTCGCCCACCGATCCGGCGTAGCTGGTGGTCGGAAGCGAGCCCTGACCGGAGTGGACGATGCCGTCGATCTGCACGCGTCCGCTGACGCTGCGCACCACGTAGTTGGCGGGGTACCCCTCGTCCATGCGGACGGTCGACTCGCCGCCGACGGTGTTGAGGCTGATGCGCTGGACGGGGCCGCTCGTGTCGACGAGTATCGCGCCCGACACGGTGTCGATCGTGGCGGAGCGCAGGATTCCAGTGGCCGCGACGTCGCCCGACACGCTGTTGGCGGTGAGGGCGCCGACGAGCTCCCGCACCTGCACGTCGCCGGAGACGGCGTTGACGGAGAGGTCGCCGTCGAGGCCGTCGACGATGATGTCTCCGGACACGGTGTTCAGGCGCGCGTCCTCGCGGAGGCCGGCGACGAGGGCACTGGCCGAGACGACGCCGAGGGTGAGGGCGATCGAGCGGGGGACGGCGACGCTGATCTCGGCTTTCGCGCCGCCGGCGCCGAAGTTGCGGAACACCTCGAGGAAGTTGTCCCACCGCAGCTGCGGGTGGTCGATCTCGACGGCGTCGCCGGTGGCCTCGATGCGCAGATCCTTCACCGTGACGTTGTGCACCTCGATGCGCATCCCGGGCTCGTCGTGGCCGATGACATCGATCTGTCCGCCGACGAGGCCGACTTTGAGCGTGCGCACGTCGTCGATGTCGATCACGCGCGTCTCGCCCGGGTGGATGAGCCACTTCTCCAGGGTCATGTTCTCTCCCATGTGTCGCGCCGCGGTCCGATCGGAGCGGCATGCATCGCGATGTATCGCGTGTGAGAAGTAGAACACGATATATCGCGTTGGTCAAGGGGCTCCGCGCAAACGACGGATGCCGCCCCCCGAAGGGGACGGCATCCGTCGTCTCGAGACCGAGGTCAGGTGCGGGCGCCGCCGCGGATGACTCGGAACAGGAAGACGATCAGCGCGATGACGCCCACGATGAGGGCGACCCACAGCAGCCACTGGAGGGCGCTGTTCAGCCCGCCGACAATGGCAAGGACGATCGCGACCACGATGATGACGATGAGTGCGAGGTTCATGGAAGTTCTCCTTCTCCGGCGGAGGCACGCGGGTTGCGTACCGGCGTGCCTCGTGGGCACTGAGAAGACTCTGGCATCGCCGTGAGTGCGCCGGGAGGGGCTTGACGACGGATCCCTGCCGGTGATATCGCGCGATAATGCCGGTCCAAGAGTAAGGGCCGAGCGCTTGTCAAGGCCCTCCCCGCTCGCGTCGACGGATCTACCGTGTGGATCATCGGGACGCCGTGGGTGCGTCCCGGGAAGGAGCGGAATCGTGCCCGACGATCGCGGATCGAACAGTCTGAAGGATCCGGAGCTCTACGAAGAGCTCCGTAAGGACGGAGCCTCGAAAGAGAAGGCCGCGCGCATCTCGAACGCCGCCGCACGCGACGGACGCGGCGCCGTCGGCGAACGCGGCGGCGCCGCCGGCTCGTACGAGGACTGGACGGTGTCGGACCTCCGCGCCCGCGCGAAGGAACTCGGTCTCACCGGCTACTCGGGCAAGAAGAAGGCGGAGCTGATCGACATGCTCCGCGATCACTGAGCGGGATCCGGATGCCGAAGCTCGTCCGGGTGCGTCCGTTCGACGATCCCGGATACCGCCGCATGAAGGCCGGCGAAGGATTTCGGTTCGTCGACGCCTCGGGGAAAGCCGTCCCGGAGCGGGACCGCGCCCGTCTGCAGACCCTCGTGATCCCGCCGGCCTGGCAGGAAGTGTGGATCTGCTGCGAGGCTCGGGGCCACATCCAGGTGGTCGGCACCGACGATGCCGGGCGGCGCCAATACATCTACCACCCGGACTGGACCGCCGGCCGTGACAAGGGCAAGTTCACGCGTGCCCTCGCGCTCGCCGAGGCGCTTCCGCGCGCGCGGGCGCGGGTCACCGCGTCGCTCCGCCGGGACGCGCTGGACCGCGAACGCGTGCTCGCGGCATCCTTCCGCCTCCTCGATCAGGGGGCGCTGCGCATCGGATCCACGCGGTACTTCACCAAGCACGGCAGTCGCGGCCTCACCACCCTGCAGCGTCGGGACGCCGCGGTCGAGGCGACGCTCGTCGCGCTGCGCTTTCCGGGGAAGAGCGGCCAGCGCCAGAACATCGAGATCGACGACGCTGACCTCGCGCTCGCCGTGGCGCTGATGGCGGCGGGCCGCCCGTCGTCCCCACTGCTCGCATGGGAGCGCGGGCGGCGGCGGGTGCCGGTGACGCCGACCGAGGTGAACGCCTACGTCCGGACCCTCACCGGCGGGTCGTTCACGGCGAAGGACTTCCGGACTCTCCGCGGCACGATCCTCGCGGCCGACGCGCTCGCGCGCATCGGCGAGGTCTCCACCGCCCGCGAGCGCAAGCGTGCCGAAGTGCTCGCGGTGAAGGCGACCGCGACCGCCCTCGGGAACACGCCCGCGGTCGCGCGGAGTTCCTACATCGACCCGCGGGTGTGGTCGCGGTACAAGGACGGGCACCTGCTGGACACATCCGTCTCGCCGGAGTCCGCGATCCGGGCGTTGCTGCGTCCGGGGCGGTGACGGGGCGAAGCTAACGTGGGCGCGTGAGCTCCGTCGTCAGCGTGCGCACCCTCGGTCTCGTGATCGCGGGGGGAGCGGTCGGCGTGCTGGCACGCGAGATGCTCCTCGTTCCGGTCGACGCCCGATCCCTGCCGTGGGCGACGCTTGCGGTCAACATCGCCGGGTCCCTCCTCCTCGGCGTCGTCGTGGGCTGGCTCGATGACCGGCATCCGCAGGCCCGCGCGTTCCTCGGCACCGGCGTGATGGGCGGGTTCACGACCTACAGCGCGTTCGCGGTGGCCTCCGCCGCCTTCATCGGCGCGGATCCCGGAGCGCTCGGTCCCGCGGCGCTGCTGATCGCGGCATCCGTCCTCGGGGGAATCCTCGCCGCGTTCGTCGGCCTCGTCATCGGGCGTCGCATCGCCGACGTGCCGGGCGAGCTCGAGGATCCGGAGGATGCGCGGTGAACCTCGGGCTCATCCTCCTCGCCGCCCTCGCCGGAGGACTCGGCGCGGGCGCACGCTACGTCCTCGACCGGCTGATCACGACGCGCACGCGCACGGTGTTCCCCGTCGGCATCCTCGTCGTCAATGCGACGGGATCGTTCCTCCTGGGTCTCCTCACGGGCCTCGGCGCCGCGATCGTGCCCCCCGATCTTCTCCTCGTGCTCGGCGTGGGCCTCCTCGGCGGGTACACGACCTTCAGCACGGTCGCGGTCGAGTCGGTGCTCGCCGCCGAGCGTCGGGAGTTCGTCGTCGCCGCCGGGAACCTGCTCGGGACGCTCGTCCTCTCCGTCGCGCTCGCCCTGGGCGGAATCGCCCTCGGTGCCGGAATCGCCGTGGGATACTGAACCCTCGATACATCCGCGTATCGAAACGCCCCCGCACCACCCGCACACGCACCCGAAGGCTCCCGTGTCGAACCTCGCCGTCCTCAGCCTCAAGAACCGGGCGCTCATCGCCCTGGTCACGATCGTCGTCGCCATCTTCGGTGGCATCGCGCTGAACTCCTTGAAGCAGGAGCTCATCCCCTCGATCGAGTTCCCCGCCCTCATCGTCGTCTCGACCTACCCGGGCGCTTCGCCCGAGGTCGTGAGCAACGACGTCTCGTCGCCGATCGAATCGGCGATCCAGGCGGTCCCGGGCCTGGAGTCGACGACGGCGACGAGTACGACCAACGCCTCGATCGTCCAGGCCTCGTTCACCTACGGCACCGATCTCGGCACGGCCGAGCAGAAGATCACGCAGGCGATCAACCGCATCCCGGGCGGGCTGCCGGACGGCGTCGAACCGAACGTCATCTCCGCGAGCATCGACGACTTCCCCGTCATCCAGCTCGCCGTCACCGGTTACGACGACGAGGAGACCATCCAGTCCACCCTGGATTCGACGGTCATCCCCGAGCTCGAGGACATCGACGGCGTCAACGCCGCGCAGGTCGTCGGCGGCGTGGGGCAGCGGATCACCATCACCCCGGATGCCGAGGCCCTCGCCGCGGCCGGCTTCAGCCAGCAGGCCATCACCGACGCGCTGGAGCAGAACGGCGTGCTCTTCCCCGGCGGCGAGATCACCGAGGACTCCCAGACCCTCACCGTGCAGACGGGGTCGAAGATCACGTCCCTCGAGGAGGTCGCGAACCTTCCGCTGGTCCCGAGCGACGAGTCGCAGTTCCAGGCGGGGCCGCAGACGATCGGCGACGTCGCGGATGTCGTGCAGGAGCGGGACCCGGTCACCACGGTCTCGCGGGTGAACGGCGACCCGGCCCTGACCATCGCCATCACCAAACTCCCCGCCGCGAACACCGTCGAGGTGTCGCAGGCGGTGGTCGCCGCACTCCCCGGGCTCGAAGACCAGCTGTCGGGCGTGGAGCTCTCCGTCATCTTCGACCAGGCCCCGTACATCGAGAAGTCGATCGAGACCCTCGCGGTCGAGGGAGGATTCGGTCTGCTCTTCGCGGTCCTGGTGATCCTCGTCTTCCTCCTGTCGGTGCGCGCGACGCTCGTGACGGCGATCTCGATCCCCACGAGCCTCCTGGTCACCTTCATCGGCCTGCAGGCCTTCGGATACTCCCTGAACATCCTGACCCTCGGCGCGATCACGATCTCGATCGGTCGTGTGGTGGACGACTCGATCGTCGTCATCGAGAACATCCGTCGCCACTACGTCGGCAACGCGCCCAAGCTCGCGAGCATCATCCGCGCCGTCCGCGAAGTCGCCTCGGCGATCACGTCCTCGACCATCACCACCGTCGCCGTCTTCCTGCCGATCGCCTTCGTCGGCGACGTCACGGGTGAGCTCTTCCGTCCGTTCGCCCTGACGGCGAGCCTCGCGCTGCTGGCCTCCCTCGTCGTGGCGCTCACCATCGTGCCGGTGCTGGCGTACTGGTTCCTGAAGCCGGGGAAGCCGCTCCTCGACGCGCAGGGTCGCGAGATCGACCCCGAGAACCCCACGGCGCCGATGGATCGTCTGCAGAAGGGGTACGCCCCGGTCCTGCGCTGGACGCTCCGGCACTCGTTCGCCACGCTCGGCATCGCGATCCTGGTCCTAGCCGGCACAGTCGCCCTCGCGCCGCTGATGAAGACCAACTTCCTCGGAGACTCGGGGCAGAACACGTTCACCATGACCCAGTCCATCGGCGAGGCCCCGAGCCTCGAGGCCGAGGCGGCGGCCGCCGAGCCCGTCGAGGCCGCGATCGTCGACATCGAGGGCATCGAGACCGTCCAGGTGTCGATCGGGTCGAGCGGCAACGCGCTGCGTGACGCCTTCGCCGGCGGGGGCAGCGGCATCACCTACTCGATCACCACCGAGACGGGCGTCGACCAGGTCGCGCTCCGTGAAGAGGTCCAGCGTGCGATCGACGGGCTCGACGACGTCGGCGACGTGACGATCGCGGGCGGCAACGGCGGGTTCGGATCGACCGACATCGAGATCGACGTCACCGCTCCCGACGCGACCACCCTGCAGGAGGCGACCGACGCGGTCGTCGCGAGCCTGGACGGGCTCGACGACGTCAGCCAGGTCACGAGCAACCTCTCGGCATCCCTTCCGTTCATCTCGGTCGTCGTCGATCGGGAGCGCGCCGCCGAGCTCGGACTCTCCGAGGTGGCCGTCGGCGCCCTGGTCTCCAACACGATGCAGCCGCAGAGCATCGGCAGCGTCGAGATCGACGATGCGGGACTGACCGTCTACCTCGCGGTCGTCGACCCGCCGACGACGATCGACGAGCTCCGCGACCTCGAGGTCTTCACCGCGCAGGGACCGCTGCCGCTGTCCGACGTCGCAACGGTGGAGGAGAGCCAGGGGCCGACCTCGATCACCACCGAGCGCGGCGTCCGCACCTCGACCGTGACGGTGACCCCGGCGACCGACAACCTCGCTCAGGCGACGCAGTCGGTGACCGAGGCCCTGGAGGGCGCCGACCTGCCGTCGGCGGCCGACGCGACCCTCGGGGGCGTGGTGTCCGACCAGAACGAGGCCTTCACTCAGCTCGGCCTCGCGCTGCTCGCGGCGATCCTCATCGTCTACGTCGTCATGGTCGCGACGTTCAAGTCGCTCCGCCAGCCGCTGCTGCTGCTGATCTCGGTGCCGTTCGCGGCGACCGGCGCGATCATCCTGCAGGTCATCACCGGCATCCCGCTCGGCGTCGCGTCGCTCATCGGCGTCCTGATGCTGATCGGCATCGTGGTGACGAACGCGATCGTCCTCATCGACCTCGTCAACCAGTACCGGGAGAAGGGGCTGTCGGCGTACGAGGCGACGGTTGCCGGTGCGGTGCGTCGACTCCGCCCGATCCTCATGACCGCGCTCGCGACGATCCTCGCCCTGACCCCGCTCGGTCTCGGAATCACCGGCAGTGGTGGGTTCATCTCGCAGCCGCTCGCGATCGTCGTGATCGGTGGTCTCATCTCCTCCACGCTGCTGACGCTGCTCGTGCTGCCCGCGCTCTACAACCTCGTCGAGGGGGCCAAGGAGCGTCGCCTCGCGCGGCGCACGGGCGGTGCGGACTCCTCCACGAACGCCGAGGGTGACGCCGCGGGTGCGAGCGGGGCGCCGGTCGCTCCGATGAGCCGCCGCGAGCTGCGCGCGCGCGAGCGCGGGGTCGCCGACACCGCGGGCGTTCCGGTGGTGGCGGGTACTGCGACGGCGCTGGCCACCGTCGCCGTTCCCGTCATCGAGGAAGCACCGGACGTCGAGGTGCCGTCCACGGATGCCGAGCCCCCGGCGGGAGCTGCCGAGGCCGCCGCCGAGGATGCCGAAAGCGGTGGAGCGCTCGAGTCCCCGGTCGACGAGGGCCCCGGCTCGCTGTCCGCGCTCGCGGCGGCCGATCCGGTGATTGAGGAGGCACCGGACGTCGAGGTGCCGTCCACGGATGCCGAGCCCCCGGCGGGAGCCGCCGAGGCCGCCGCCGAGGATGCCCTCACCGGAGGGGTGCACAATCCGGAGACGCCGGAATCGGACGAGGACGAGCAGGACACGCAGGACGACCAGGACAGCCAGGACGAGGAACGGCAGGACTGACCCACCCGCGAACCGGGGTACGGCCGAGTCGGCGTCGCGTCAGGGTCGGCGCGACGCCGAGGGTCTGTGGCTGCGGTCGCGACCGGCAGTCGTCATCCCCGCCGCCCGAGCGCGGGTGCGGCGTGGTGCTCCGCTCAGCGTTGCGTGGGCCGGGGCCGTGGGACGCGTCGAGCCCTGGGTCGACCGGGCGGCACTGATGGTGCGAGGCGTGTTCGGCATGTAGGCGCGGTTCCGCGGGCGGCGCACACGGCGGCGGATGGGTCGGTGAGGTGCCCGCCGCGAGGGCTCGTCGGCCTCATCACCGGGGACGGCACGCGCTGTGCGGTGGCCGGCCGCGCTGCGGTTCGTGTGCGGCATCCATCCGCGTACGACGCGGTTCAACGCCGGGAGCCAGATCCCGACGATGCCGAAGGCCATGGCCTCGTACGCGGCGAGGGTGATGACCTGGAGAATCAGCAGAACCATTCCCGAGGCGATGATCAGCACGCCGAACGCGGTGCCGAGGCGGAAGCGGAGGCTCACCTTCCGAAGACCGAGCGCGAACGCGAACATCGCGAGGAACGACAGGGCGAGGCCCGCCGCCGCGCGGTCGTGCATGTCCATGCTGACGGGGATGGGGATGAGGCCGACGACCGTCAGATGCAGGCCGGCCGACGCGATCGCCCAGCGAAGACCGCGTGAAGCGCGGATGGTCATGACGTGGGAGAGATCGGCGGCGAGGAAGACCGCGTAGAGCACGAGGAGCGCTCCGGCGATGATGACCGCTCCGTTGAAGGACGAGCTGGAGAAGTCGCCGAAGGTGCCGAGCTGCGAGAAGTGCAGCTGCCACCACAGGTGGTCGCGGGTCGTCAGGATCGCCAGTGCGACACCGGCCACGAGGACCGCGATGGCGAGGGTGGAAATGCGCTGCGAGAGATTGATCGGTGCGACGGCGACGGCGACGACGGATCGACGCGGCATCCGTCCGGGCGCACCCACAGGGGGGAGCGTCTCGAGCGGAACATCGGATCGGGTCGTCGTGTGCACTTCGCTCACCGTGAGTCAGCGGCCAGGGGGATCGAGGAGCGCCGCGTCCCCCTATCGGCACGTCCGCGAAGCGCGTCTCCGGCGGCTGTTCCGCTCGCCTCCGTCATCCGGCACTCTTCAAGTGGTATAGAGTACCGCGCTGCTGTCGCATTCTCCCAAATGGTGCGTCGCCGCCTTGACGGCGCACCGCAGTGAGCGCCAAGAGTGCGTGCGTCCGCGGGCATGGGTTCATTCTGGCGCGCGTATGTGTCATCGAGGTTGCGAGCTGCGAGAATCTTCGCCTCCGTTGACGGTTCCGATCCGTGGATGGGCCTCTCAGGCGCGTGGACTAGGCTCGTGCGGTCGGCTCTGGACAAGCGCGTACTGCGCTCCGAGTTCTGTGAGTCCCTGGGGCCGATGGTGAGCGTCGATCGACGCGCATGAACCATCACATGAATGGCCCCCGGCCCACGAGCGCCCGGGTTTGACCGCGATCCGACTGAGATGTCGTCGGGCGCGGCGCTGTTCTCGTGCGAGAACCGAAGGAACAACCATGCCCAAGAACAAGAAGCCCGCCGGCGGCCGCCCCGCCAAGAACTTCGAGCCCCGCTACGGCGAGCGTTCGCAGGGGTCCTACCAGGATCGCAAGCGCCGCACCGAGTCGTCCGCTCCCGGCCGCTCCGGCGCTCCCGCCGGCAGCCGCAGCCCCGGACACCGCGGATACCGCCCCGAGACCGAGGACGCCGCCCCCAAGCGTCGGTGGAGCGCGCAGGAGAAGGTCGGCCGCGACGAAGCGCGCGGCATCCGTACGCATGGGAGCGCGGATCGCGCCGGTCGCCGTCCGGCCGACGCCCGCCCCGAGCGCGGCCGCACGGACCGGATGGACCGGGTGCCGCGCGACGACCGCCGCACGTTCGGCGACGCGCGCCCGTCGACGCGCGATGACCGTCCGCGTCGCTCGTTCGATGACGACCGTCCGCGCAAGTCGTTCGATAACGACCGTCCGCGCAAGTCGTTCGATAACGACCGTCCGCGCCGTTCGTTCGACGAGGACCGTCCGCGCCGTTCCTTCGAGGGCGACCGTCCGCGGAAGTCTTTCGACAATGATCGTCCCCGGAAGTCTTTCGACAACGACCGGCCTCGCCGTTCGTTCGACAACGACCGTCCGCAGAAGTCGTTCGACAGTGACCGTCCGCGTCGTTCCTTCGACGAGGACCGTCCTCGGAAGTCGTTCGACAGCGACCGTCCTCGGAAGTCGTTCGACAACGATCGTCCGCGTCGTTCGTTCGACAGCGACCGTCCCCGTCGTTCCTTCGATAATGACCGTCCGCGCAAGTCGTTCGACAACGACCGACCTCGGCGCGACCAGTCGACCCGCCCGGTGCGCACGCGCGCTCAGGATGACCGCGTCGACGTCGTCCACGATCGCCTCCAGGCGCAGGCCGTCCAGGCCACCGTCGTCGAGGGGGCGACCTTCTCCGATCTCGGTCTCGGTGACAACATCGTGCGGGTCCTCGCGGACCTCGGCGCGGCGTCCCCCTTCCCGATCCAGGCCGCCACGATCGGGCCGATCCTCGCCGGCACCGATGTGCTCGCCCGCGGCCGCACCGGCTCCGGAAAGACCATCGCGTTCGGGGCGCCGCTCGTCGAGAGCATCCTCCGCTCGCAGGCCGGCAAGCGCCGGGCCTTCGGCCGCAACCCGCGTGCCCTGATCCTCGCGCCGACCCGTGAGCTGGCGCTGCAGATCGACCGCACGATCCAGCCCATCGCGCGCAGTGTCGGCCTCTTCACCACCCAGATCTACGGCGGTGTGCCCCAGGGGCGTCAGGTCGGCGCGCTGAAGAAGGGCGTCGACATCATCATCGGCACCCCCGGCCGCATCGAGGACCTCGTCGAGCAGGGCAAGCTCGACCTGTCCGACATCGAGATCGCGGTCCTCGACGAGGCCGACCACATGTGCGAGCTCGGGTTCCTCGAGCCGGTGCAGCGGATCCTCCGCCACACCGCGGACGGATCCCAGAAGCTCCTCTTCTCCGCAACGCTCGACCGCGAGGTCGCCGCGCTGGTGGACGAGTTCCTCGTCGAGCCGGCCGTCTACGAGGTCGCCGGTGAGGACCAGGACTCCGGCACGATCGACCACCGCGTCCTGGTGATCGATCACCGCGACAAGGCCGACATCCTCGCGTCCTTGGTCGAGCGGGAGGGCAAGACGTTGGTCTTCGCCCGCACGCGCGCCTACGCCGAGACGCTCGCCGAGCAATTCGACGATGCCGGGATCCGCGCCCTCGCGCTGCACGGCGATCTCAACCAGGCCAAGCGCACCCGCAACCTCGAGCGCCTCACGTCCGGTCGCGTCCAGGTGCTCGTCGCGACGGATGTCGCCGCCCGCGGCATCCACGTCGACGACATCGACCTCGTGGTGCAGGCCGATGCGCCCGACGAGTACAAGACCTACCTCCACCGCTCGGGCCGCACCGGACGTGCCGGTCGCGCCGGTACGGTCGTGACGCTGATCACCCGTCAGCGCCGCCGCCGCATGAGCGAACTCCTGGACCGCGCCGAGATCGACGCGCCCTTCGAGGACGCGCGGCCCGGCGACGATCTGCTGGAGGAGCTCTCGGGCCGTCAGGCATCGAACGTCGACGCCTGAGTCAGAAGAGCATGGCCGGGGCGGATGCCGCGGCGCGGCCTCGCGCGGTGGTGACCACCGTCGCGGCGGTCGAGCGCCGCTGCGCGAGCCCCGGCATCCCTTCGCCGCGAGGGCTGTCGTCCTCCGACTGTCCGCCGAGGCCATGTCGGCGTAAGAGCGGCCGGACCCGTTTGGCGAGCCAGGTGCGGTACGCCTTCGACGCGTACGCCGCCGCGCCCGGGTAGAGGCCGCGGTACGACGACACCAGTTCCGGATGCTCGCGCTCGAGCCACTGCAGGAACCACTCCTTCGCACCCGGCCGAAGGTGCAAGGCGCCGAAGACCACCCGTGTGGCGCCGGCGTCGGCGATGCGGCGGAGCGCGTCGTCGAGCGCCGGGATCGAGTCGGTCAGGTGCGGCAGGATCGGCATCAGGAAGACCGTCACCCGGAAGCCTGTCTCGGCGGCAGCGCGCACGGTGTCGAGCCGCGCCGCGGTGGACGGCGTCCCGGGCTCGATCGCCCGTTGCAGGACGTCGTCGAAGACGGCGATCGACAGGGCGATCGTCACGGGGACCTCGCGTGCGGCATCGACGAGGAGCGGAAGATCGCGGCGGAGCAGCGTCCCTTTCGTCAGGATCGAGAAGGGCGTGCCCGCGTCGGTCAGGGCGGAGACGATCCCCGGCATCAGGCGGTACCGTCCCTCTGCCCGCTGGTAGGGATCCGTGTTCGTCCCGAGCATCACCGGATCGTGCAGCCACGTCGGGCGCGCGAGCTCGCGCCGCAGCACCTCGGCGACGTTGACCTTCACGACGATCTGACTGTCGAAGTCGTGGCCGGCGTCGAGCTCGAGATACTCGTGCGTTCCCCGGGCGAAGCAGTAGGTGCAGGCATGGCTGCACCCGCGGTACGGGTTGACGGTCCAATCGAACGGGACCCCGGATGCCGTCGGCACGTGGTTCAAGGCGCTCTTGGCGAGCACCTCGTGGAAGACCACGCCGGCGAACTCGGGTGTCGTGACGGATTGCACGAACCCGCCCAGATGCTCCATGCCGGGGAGGGCCCCGGCATCCGTCTCGCCCAATCGCTGTCCCTGCCATCGCATATTCTCAGGGGAACAAAAATTCGACGTTAAGTCAAGGGGGTGCGATTCGAATTAGAACAGTCGCGATGAGATTGGGTCCCGGGTCGTGCGAGACCCCGTGGGCAGGGCACAATGGCCGACGTGCTCCAGGCCGGATCCCCCGAACCCGCCGCCCGCCACGCCGGTGCGCCGCGTGGCGCGCGGATCGGTGTGGGCGCGGCCGTGCTGGCCGTCGCGGCCCTCCTCGTGGGGGCGTCGGCGACGCTGACCAGCCTCACGGCTCCGGCTCCGGCTCCGGCGAGGACGGAAGGCTCGACCGCCGAGGTCGTGGAGTCCGCCGCGCTCTCGGTGGCGGAGGTGCCCGCGTTCGCCGGGCCGATCGCGGCCCTTCCGGTCCCCGAACAGACGGCGCTCGCCGCGGCGGTCGACCCGTGCGCGCTGCCCGAGGTCGTCGCTGCGCTGGGCGCCGGAGACGACGAGGCGGTCATCGCGGGCTTCGGTGGCGCCGAGCCGTTCCGGGTCGCGGTGACGGAGGACCGGGCGCCGTGCGTGAGCCTCGACGACCCGGCGCGCACCTGGATGGTCGTGAACAAGGTCCGCCCCTACGCGCCGATGTCGTTCCGGCCGACGGCCCTCGCACTGCCCGACGGGGTGCGTTCGCTCAGCGGTGGTGCGCTGCACGAGAAGTCCGCGACGGCGCTGGCGACCATGGCCGCCGATGCCCGCGACGCCGGGGTGGGCGAGATCGCCCTCGCCAGCGGCTTCCGCTCGTACGAGACGCAGACGGACACCTACCGCAGCCACGTCGCCGGCCGCGGGGTGGAGGGCGCCGACCTGGTGAGCGCCCGCCCGGGGTTCAGCGAGCATCAATCGGGGTTCGCCGCCGATGTCGTCGCGTGCGACGGCGGATGCGGCACGCTCGACGACCTCGCGGCGACGCCGCAGGGGCGATGGGTGCACGACAACGCCTGGCGCTACGGCTGGATCGTCCGGTACGGCGAAGGCATGACGGACGTGACGGGCTACGTTCCGGAGGCGTGGCATCTGCGCTACATCGGGCCCGCGCTCGCCCAGGAGTATCACGACGGCGGGTGGGAATCGCTCGAGGAGTTCTTCGGCCTTCAGCCCGCTCCGGACTACATCGGCTGATTCGCGGTCACGGATGTCGGTGGAACTGAGTACCCTGGCATCCGGGATGCGATTTCACGGCATCCGTTTGCTCGAGGACGAGAGGACCACGCCATGGAGCGCGACATCTACGACGAGGATCACGAGGCGTTCCGCGACGTCGTGAAGGAGTTCGTCAAGCGGTACGTCACGCTCGCCGACATCGCCCGATGGGATGCCGACGGCGAGGTCGATCGCGACACGATGCGCGCGGCGGGCGAGTCCGGCCTCATCGGGCTCTCTGTCCCCGAGGAGTTCGGCGGCGCAGG
Organism: Microbacterium aurantiacum; assembly: GCF_031625015.1. Classification (NCBI taxonomy): domain Bacteria; kingdom Bacillati; phylum Actinomycetota; class Actinomycetes; order Micrococcales; family Microbacteriaceae; genus Microbacterium; species Microbacterium aurantiacum. Next base: position 743,628 of record NZ_JAHWXH010000001.1, on the reverse strand, counting down.
CATGCTGCAGGACTACCGCTTCCGCGCGGTCGTGAACGAGGAGATCATCGCGGCGGGTGCGGGAAGCCTCGCGGGGGCCTTCGGGATCCAGGACGACCTCGCCGTCCCCTACCTCGTGCACATGGGCACCGACGAGCAGAAGCAGACCTGGCTTCCGCGCATGGCGACGGGCGAGGTCATCGGCGCGCTCGCGATGACCGAGCCGGGCGCCGGGAGCGACCTGCGCGGTATCAAGACGACCGCGAAGAAGGTCGACGGCGGCTACATCGTCAACGGCGCGAAGACCTTCATCTCCTCGGGCGCCACCGCCGACATCGTCGTCACGTTCGTCAAGACCGGCGAGGGCGACCGCCCCGACGCGTTCAGCCTCCTCATCATCGAAACGGCGTCGGAGGGCTTCGACCACGGCAAGAAGCTCCACAAGATGGGCTTCCAGGGGCACGACACCGCGGAGCTCAGCTTCAGCGACGTCTTCGTTTCCGACGCGAACCTCATCGGCGGGCGCGAGGGCCAGGGGTTCGTGCAGCTCATGATGAACCTGCCGCTGGAGCGCCTCTCGATCGGCGTCGCCGCCGCGGCCGCGGCGCAGGCGGGGCTCGATTGGACGCTGACCTACACGAAGGAGCGCGAGGCGTTCGGCCAGCGCATCATCGACTTCCAGAACTCCCGCTTCGCCCTGGCCGACATCGCCACCACCGTAGACGCCCTGTGGGCGTACCTCGACCGCGCGCTCCTGGCGTACCGCGACGGCAAGCTGTCGGCCGAAGAGGCGGCGAAGGTCAAGTTCTGGGCGACCGAGCGCGAGTGGGACGTGCTCGACGCGTGCGTCCAGCTCCACGGCGGCTACGGCTACATCATGGAGTACCCGATCGCGCGCGCCTTCCTCGACGCCCGCGTCCACCGCATCTACGGGGGCACGAACGAGATCATGCGCGAGATCGTCGGGCGACAGCTCGCCGGCAAGCGCTGAGAGGTCCGTTCTCAGGGCTCCGGGTCAGGCGGATGCCCACGGGAAGGTCGTGGTGAACACCGCGGCGGATGCCGCCCAGAAGAGGATCGCGAAGACGACATCGCGCGCGCGGAACGGCACCAGGTGCCGTTCCGTGCGGCCCGCATAGGCGCCGAAGGCGCGGGCATCCATCGCCAGCGCGACGCGCTCGGCGTGCCGGATTGCACCGGCGAGGAGCGGGACGACGTAACTCGTCCAGCGTCGGACGGCGGCGATCGGTCCGCGCCCGCGGTTCGCGCCGCGGACCCGGTGGGCTTGGCGGATGACCTCGAGCTCGTGCCCGAAGCGCGGGACGAACCGGAACGCGGCCAACGCCGTATACCCGATCCGATACGGAACCCGCAGCTGCTGGATGCTCGCCCGCACGAGATCCGGCCCGGTCGTCGACAGGCCCGGGATGAGCGAGAGGGCCAGGATCGCCGCCAGTCTCAGCCCCGTCGCGAAGCCGATCTCCAGCGCTCCCGCGTAGAGGGTCCACGCCCCGATCTGCAGGACCGGCGCGGTGTCATCGACCAGCGCGGCATCCGTCCACAGCGAGAGCCCCAGGCCGATCGCCAGTGCCACCGCGGGGACGGCGAGCCCGAGGATCAGCGCGAGCCGCACCGACATCCGGACCCCCACAAGGAGGACGAGGTATCCGAGGGCGAGGAAGACGAGAGGCGTCCGCAGGTCGCGGACGAACACCAGCAGGACGATCGGCGGAAGGACCGCGGCGACCTTCGCGAGCGGGTTCAGCCGGTACAGGAACCGCCAGGGCGCGGCATCCGTGATCTCGCGGTACGGATCGACGACCGCCGTGGGGGCGGTGGCGGGGAAGCTCACGACGGAATCCCGTCCGTGCGGGATCGGACACCGGCACGGGCGCCGACCGGGGTCCCGGGGAGGTCGGAGACACGGGTCGCCTCCGCGAGGTGCGGATGCCTCGCCACCCCGTGCAGTGCGCGCGCGAGTGGCGGCATGCGCAGTCCCGCCCGGCCGATGAGATCGGGGTCGGCGAACACCTCCGCCGTCGGGGCGTCCGCGAGGATCCGGCCGTCCGCCATGACCACGACGCGCTCGGCATGGTCGGCGACGAGCTGCATGTCGTGGGTGACGACGATGATGGTCGTGCCGTCGTCGTGGAGGTCGCGGAGGAGAGACAGGAGCTCCTCGGCGCGCGCCCGGTCCTGACCGAAGGTCGGCTCATCCAGCGCCAGGACGCCGGCGCCCGCGACCAGCGCGGTGCCGACGGACAGGCGTCGCTTCTGCCCGCCGGAGAGCAGGAATGGATGGACGTGCGCGCGTTCGGCGAGGCCGAAGCGCTCAAGAAGCGCCGTCGCGCGTTCCCGCACCTCCTCCTCCGAGGCGGCGGTGCGGCGCAGACCGTGCGCGATCTCTTCGAAGACGGATGCGGTGATGAACTGGTGCTCGGGATTCTGGAAGACGAAGCCGACACGTTCGGCGCGCGTGCGCTCGTCGAGCCGGGCGATGTCGTGGCCGCCCACGCGCACGGTCCCCTTCGGTGACGGGAGGACTCCGGCCATCGCCTGGACCAGTGTGGTCTTGCCCGCTCCGTTGGCGCCGACGACGGCGACGAACGAGCCGCGGGGGATGTCGACGGTCACGTCGTGGAGGACCGGCGTCTTCCCCCGTCGGAGGGTCAGATCGCGCACCTCGATCGCCGCGCCGGCGGTCTCGGGTGAGAGGCCGGGGGTCGAGGAATCGGCGACGAGGGCGGACGCGGCATCCGGCGCCGGCTGCGCCTCGAGGGCCGCCCGGAGCTCATCCGGTGTGAGCGGCAGGGGGGCGAACGCGTAGCCCGCCCCCCGCAGCCGCAGCGCGGCGAGCGTGGAGGTCGGAAGCCAGACGCCCAGCGCGGCCAGTCGCTCGGCATCGCCGCGGAGGACCGCGTCGGTCGGTCCGTCGACGAGCACGACGCCGTCGGCCCCGAGCACCACGACGCGGGTGACGAGGGCGACCGCGGCGTCGAGGTTGTGCTCGATGAGCACGATCGCCCGTTCGGGATCGCCCGCGACCTCGGCCAGCGCCTCGTAGACCTCGTCGATGCCGCGCGGGTCGAGGTTCGCCGTCGGCTCGTCGAGCACCATCAGGCGCGACCCCATTGCGAGGGCGCACGCGATGGCGAGACGCTGGCGCCCGCCGCCGGACAGGCGGTCGGGGTTCTCGGAGCGCCGCTCCCAGAGGCCGACGCGTCGCAGGGACGCCTCGGCGCGGGCGAGGACGTCGCCGACCGGCAGGCGCAGGTTCTCCGGTCCGAATGCGACCTCGTCGAGGAGCGTGCCCGTCACCAGCTGCGCGTCGGGATCCTGGAACACCATCCCGACGTGACGGGAGAGGCGCGCCACGGAGCTGGCGGCGGTGTCGAGGCCGGCGATGACGACGGATCCGTCGAGGGTCGCCGGAACGGCGTGCGGGATGAGGCCGTTGAAGGCGAGCGCGAGGGTGGACTTCCCCGACCCGCTGGGCCCGAGGACGAGTACCACCTCGCCGGGCGCGACGTCGAACGAGACCCGGGCCGGTGTCGCGGCATCCTCGCCCTCGTGGGTGATCGCGACGTCACGCAGGCGCGCAAGCGGACCGGGCCCGGAAGGTGAGCCGGAACCGGGCGCGGGAAGCGGGTGTGCAGTCACGGCGGGCCTCGGTAGGTGAGTGTCACCTAACCTATCGCGGCGGGCTCGTGTTGCTCCGGGTCAGCGACGGGCGACGCCGGCGCGGCGGAGGGCGACGCCGATGCCGAGCCCGAGGGCCGTCCAGGCGACGGGGCCGAGCACCGAGACGACGAGGTAGATCACCTGTGCCCAGGTCGGGAGCGACGCGAGGTCGGCGGCGAAGGCGACGACGACGGCGACGAGGATGCCGATGACGATCGCCGAGATGAAGAACCGCCACGCATCCCACACCCGGTAGCGGGTGAGGGCGGCGACGAGCTCCTGGATCCCCCCGAACAGCAGCGCGGTGCCGATGAAGCGCAGCGCCCACTGCGGCGCCATCGCGCTGGCGACGAGCGCGGCGAAGACGTGGGAGAGGAGCGCCACCCACGGGAGTCGGACGACCTCCTGCGCGATGATGCCCGGCAGCACGTGGGAGCCGAGCACGATGCCGTACAGGATCGGCACGGCCAGGAGCACCACCGGGGTCACCCATCCGGCGATGCCGCCGAGGAGACCTGTCGCCACGCCGATCGCGGCGCTCGTGAGCAGCACGCGCGTGGAGAGGACGGAGGTTCGGGCCACGTCCCTCAGCGTATCGCCGGTGGACGGGGGCGCGGATCGCGGGCGGCCGGGAGAAACCGGGGCGGGAGCTGTCCGCGTCGAAAACGCGTGATCGACCGGGGGTGCTGCGGCGCGTCGAGGCGATCGGTGTCGGGATGTCCCGCGTTTTCGACCGCGGCGGGCGAAGACCGGCGCTGGGGCGGTGTCAGACGCGGCGCTTGCGGCGCGTGAGACGGACGGCCGGCATGGGCGGGGCGGGGATGCGCTCGTCGCCGTGGTCGACGACCGCGCCGAACCGGTCGGCACCGGCCTCCCACGCCTCGCGCGCTTCGACGATCTCGTCGTGGCTGCGGCCGACGAAGTTCCACCACATGACGATGTCGTCCTCGAACGGCTCACCCCCGAGGAGGAACACCCGGGCCCCATCGGTGCTCTCGATCTCGATGTGATCGCGGGTGAGTCCGAGGTACAGGAGGTGCTCGTCGTCCAGGTCGACCGGGTCGTCGGCGCCCTCGACGTGCGTCGCGACCCGCAGATCCCCCTCGACACCCATCAGCGCGTGCTCCCACGCGGGATCCAGGGGGACGCGGACGCGGGATCCGGGCGGCACGACGATCTCTGCGCCGACGATCGGGGTGTAAGTCGTGGCGGGGGAGGAGACGCCGCCGAGGGTGCCGAGGACCACGGTCGCCGCACCCGGCTCGCCCGCCGTCGCCTCCAATGTCAGCGAGGGGAGGTCGCTGTGCTGCTCGAACGCGGGTCCGCCGTGACGGCGCGACTCCGGGAGCGCGACCCACAGCTGCAGGGCGTCCAGCGGCGTGGCCTCCTCGCCGAGGGAGTACTCCGAGTGCGCGATGCCGGCGCCGCTCGTCATGAGGTTGAGCGCCCCGCGTCGCACGATCACGTCGCTGCCCACCGAGTCGCGATGACGGACGTCGCCGACGAACGGCCACGTCACCGTCTGCAGCCCGATGTGCGGGTGCGGTTCGACGCGCATCCGCGTGACCTGCGGCCCGAACCGGTCGAGGAAGCACCACGCCCCGACGAGCGGCAGGTCGCGCTGCGGCAACGCGCGGCGGACCGACATCGCCCGCACGCCGCCGAGCGGCACCTCGCGGGCTTCGAGCAGCAGGGCGCGGGGGCCGTCGCACTCGGAGGCGGTCTCCGTGGCGACGGCGTCGTCGGTGTCGAGTCGGGTCATCTCGGACCTCAGCCTTCGGAGGCCTCGGGTCGCGGCGTCGGCCAGTCCACCGTGAGCCCGTCGACATCGTTCTCGCTCAGGTACTTCGCGACGAACGGGCAGTAGGGCCGGACCGTCTCACCGCTGCGGGCGACGTCGGCCATGGCCCCGGCGACGAGGGTGCCGCCCAGTCCCTGCCCGCGAAAGGCGGGATCGGTCTGGGTGTGGGTGAACCGGAGGCGGCCCTTCGGGTCGGTGCTGAACTCGCTGAAGCCGGCGAGCTCGCCGTCGACGTGGATCTCGTAGCGCCCGGCCTCGTCGTTGCGGGTGACGGTCGTCTGGTCGTTGTCGGTCACGGTGGTCCTCTCGTCGTGATCCTCAACGTAGGCGCGCGGCATCCGATTCCGCCAGCGACTGGCAGAGTGGGGGGATGCCCGCGACCCTGACCGAGTCCCTCGCGTCGGCCGCCGGCGATGCGGATGCCGTGTACGACGTCTTCGTCGAATGGGCCACCGACCGGGGTTTCACCCTCTATCCGGCCCAGGACGAGGCCGTCATCGAGCTGGTCTCGGGCGCGCACGTGATCCTGTCCACCCCGACCGGCACCGGCAAGTCGCTCGTCGCCGTCGCGGCGCACGCCGCCTCGCTCGCCCGAGGCGGCCGCACGTACTACACGGCGCCGATCAAGGCCCTGGTGAGCGAGAAGTTCTTCGCGCTCGTGGAGATCTTCGGCGCCGACAAGGTCGGCATGGTCACGGGGGATTCCTCCGTGAACCCCGATGCGGCGATCGTCTGCTGCACGGCCGAGATCCTCGCGAACCTCGCCCTCCGACAGGGGACGGATGCCGCGATCGACCAGGTCGTCATGGACGAGTTCCACTACTACGGCGACCCCGAGCGCGGGTGGGCGTGGCAGGTGCCGCTGCTGACCCTCACCGGCACGCAGTTCCTCCTGATGTCGGCGACGCTCGGCGACGTCACCGCCATCGCGGACGATCTGCGGGAGCGCACCGGACGCCCGGTCGCGGAGGTCACCGGCGTCGAGCGCCCGGTGCCGCTGCACCACGACTACGAGCGGATGCCGGTCCACGAGGTCGTCCAGCGGCTCATGGATCAGGGCGAGACGCCGGTGTACATCGTCCACTTCTCCCAGGCGCAGGCGGTCGAGCGCGCGCAGGCCCTGTCGTCGGCGAAGGTCGCCACGCGCGAGCAGCGTGACGCCATCGCGGAGGCGATCGGCGGGTTCCGCTTCACCACCGCGTTCGGCAAGACCCTGTCGCGGCTCGTGCGCGCGGGGATCGGCATCCATCACGCGGGCATGCTCCCGCGCTACCGCCGTCTGGTCGAGACGCTCGCGCAGCGCGGACTCCTGCGGGTCATCTGCGGCACCGACACGCTCGGCGTCGGCATCAACGTCCCCATCCGGACGGTCGTGATCACGGCGCTGTCGAAGTACGACGGCACGCGGATGCGGCAGCTCTCGGCGCGCGAGTTCCATCAGGTCGCCGGGCGCGCGGGCCGCGCCGGGTACGACCCCTACGGCAACGTCATCGTGATGGCGCCGGAGTGGGAGATCGAGAACGAGGCGGCGCTGCGGAAGGCCGGCGACGACGCGGCGAAGCGGAAGAAGATCGTTCGTAAGAAGGCGCCGACGGGTGTCGTGAACTGGGGGCTGGGGTCGTTCGAGCGCCTGGTCGCGGCCACGCCCGAGCCGCTGACGCCGCACATGCAGATGACCGCGGCGATGCTCATCAACGTCATCGGTCGCGGCGGGGACGTCTTCGGCAACGTGCGCGCGCTCGTGTCCGACAACCACGAACCCCTCGCCCGCCGGTACGAGCTCGCCCGGCGCGCGCTGGCGATCTTCCGGACGCTCCGCGCCGCCGGCATCGTCGAGGTCGACCGCACGAGCCCTGAGCCCGTGGTGCGCCTGACGGTCGACCTCCAGCCGAACTTCGCGCTCAACCAGCCGCTGTCGCCGTTCGCGCTCGCCGCGATCGACCTGCTCGATCGCGACAGCGGAGCACCGCAGGAGGACGGTACGGGCTCGGGCCACTACGCCCTCGACGTCGTCAGTGTCATCGAGGCGACGCTCGACGATCCGCGGGCGATCCTGTCGCAGCAGGAGTACCGCGCGCGCGGGGAAGCGGTCGCGGCGATGAAGCGCGACGGCATCGAGTACGACGAGCGCATGGCGCTCCTCGAGGAGATCACCTACCCGAAGCCGCTCGCCGACCTGCTCGCGCAGTCGTTCGAGGTCTTCGCGTCGAGCCAGCCGTGGGTCCGCGACTTCGAGCTGTCGCCCAAGTCGGTGGTGCGCGACATGTTCGAGCGGGCGATGTCGTTCGGAGAGTTCGTCGCCTTCTACCAACTCGGTCGCAGCGAAGGTCTGGTCCTGCGGTACCTGTCGGACGCCTATCGCGCGATCCGACAGACGGTCCCCGCCGAGGCCCGCACCGACGACCTCATGGACGTCATCGAGTGGCTCGGCGAGCTCGTCCGTCAGGTCGACTCGAGCCTCGTCGACGAGTGGGAGTCGCTGACCCACCCGACCGCCGAGGGGGACGACGCGCCCGTCGTTCCGCCCGCGCCTCCGTCGGTGCTCACCAACCGTCGCGCATTCGCGGTCCTCGTCCGCAACGAGCTGTTCCGCCGCGTGCAGCTGGCGGCGCTGCAGGACGACGATGCGCTGGTCGCACTCGACCCCGACGTCGACTGGCCCGCCGCCCTCGACGCCTACTTCGACGAGCACGAAGAGATCCTCACCGGCGGCCCCGCGCGTTCGCCGTCGCTCGTGCGCATCGACGAGACGGATGCCGCCGCCGGCCGGTGGGTCGTCGAGCAGACCCTCGACGACCCTGCGGGGGATCACGACTGGCGCATCCGCGGCGAGGTGGACCTCGCGGCATCCGTCGAGGAGGGCACCGCCGTGCTCCGCGTGAACGAGGTCGTCCGCCTCTGACCGTTGATCCGCGCGCGGATCCAGCCGTCGTCAGGCGCGCCACTGCCCCGGGAGCGGTTGCGCGTCGGGCGTGAGGGCGCACCCGTCGTCCCAGGGGAACCGGCCCTTCTCATCGGCGTAGACGAGCTGCAGCAGCGGCACGGACGCGTGATCCGGGCGATGGTAGTGCCGGTTGGCGGTGAACGCGATCTCGGCGGGGTTGGGGACACGCTGCACCGAGATCCGTCTGGGCATCGACGCCGCATCCAGCGTCATCCCCGGCAGGAGGTGCGCGCCGTCGAGCACCGCCGCCGCCACCTCGTTGAGCACCTGTCCGGCCGTGTTCATGGACACCCCCGTGATCGCGAGCTCGGGGTGTCCGATGCCGAACAGGCCGGCGGTGTATCCGAACGCGGGGCTCTCGCCGGCCTCGGCGCACGCGCACCCCGGCATGGAGCACGCCCCTCCCACGTAGGTGATGTACGCGCCGTGCCGCCGGATCATCTCGGCGACGTGCGCGTCCTCCTGGTCGAGCCAGGCGAGTTCTGCGTCGGTGATGTCGAACATCGGTCTTCCTTTCGTCTCGCGCCCTGTGTCGCGATGTTCGAAGATCGCACACGCCTCCGACATTCTCCTCGAACATCTGTTCTCCACAGAAGCGCCCCCGCGCCCCACGTCGTGTCGGGGTCGGCGGTTACGCTGGAGGAATGCCGCGTCCTGTCGAACCCGCCGACCCGGGGGTGCCGTTCGACGCCCCGCCGTTCGACGACGCCCCGCCGTTCGACGACGTCCCGCCGGACGAGTGGGCGCCGCCCGAGGACGACGGCTGGATGCCGCCCCCCGAGCCGTACGGAGGGTCGGGTGCCCCGCCCGCAGCCGCGCCGCCCGGTCCTGGCGCGCCCCCGGTCCGCGATTTCACCGGCACCGCGCCCGTCGACGTCCTCCGCGAGGTCTACGGGTACGACGCGTTCCGCGGCGATCAGGCCGCGATCATCGATCAGGTGACCGGCGGCGGTGACGCGGTCGTCCTCATGCCGACCGGCGGCGGTAAGAGCGTCTGCTACCAGGTGCCCGCGCTCGTCCGGCCGGGCACCGGCCTCGTGGTCAGCCCCCTCATCGCCCTCATGCACGATCAGGTCGACGCGCTCGTGGCCAACGGCGTGCGGGCGGCGTACCTCAACTCCACGCAGGATGCCGCCGAGCGGCGTCGCGTCGAACAGGCGTATGTGAGCGGCGGGCTCGACCTCCTCTACGTCGCCCCCGAGCGGCTGAACACCGACTCGGCCCGCCGCCTCCTCGGGCAGGGCCGGCTCAGCGTGATCGCCATCGACGAGGCCCACTGCGTCTCGCAGTGGGGGCACGACTTCCGCCCCGACTACCTCGGCCTCGGCGATCTCGCCGAGCGCTTCCCCGACGTCCCGCGGATCGCCCTGACCGCGACCGCGACGCCCGCGACCCACCGGGAGATCTCCGAGCGGCTCCAGCTCCCGGGTGCCCGCCACTTCGTCTCCAGCTTCGACCGTCCCAACATCCAGTACCGCATCGAGGCGAAGTCCGACCCGCGCCGTCAGCTGACCGCGTTCATCCGTTCGCAGCCCGAGGGAGCCGCAGGCATCGTCTACGCGCTGAGCCGGAAGTCGGTCGAACAGACCGCCGAGTACCTGAGCGCCCAGGGCATCGACGCCCTGCCTTACCACGCGGGTCTTCCCGCGGAGACGCGCGCGGCCAACCAGTCCCGCTTCCTCCGCGAGGACGGGGTCGTGATGGTCGCCACCATCGCGTTCGGGATGGGCATCGACAAGCCCGACGTCCGCTTCGTCGCCCACATCGACCTGCCGAAGTCCGTGGAGGGCTACTACCAGGAAACCGGTCGCGCCGGCCGCGACGGCCAGCCCGCCGTCGCGTGGATGGCCTACGGCCTCGGCGACGTCGTGCAGCAGCGGCGCATGATCGACCAGTCGCCCGGCGATCGCACCTACAAGATGCGACTCGGCCAGCACCTCGACGCCATGCTGGCCCTCTGCGAGACGGTCGGATGCCGCCGCCAGAACCTCCTCGGCTACTTCGGTGAAGCCTCCACCCCGTGCGGCAACTGCGACACGTGCATCGAGGCCCCCGACACGTGGGACGGACTCGTCCCCGCGCAGAAGCTGCTGTCGACCATCGTGCGCCTCCAGCGCGAGCGCAACCAGGCGTTCGGCGCGGGCCACCTGATCGACATCCTCCGCGGCGCCTCGACCGACCGCATCCGTCAGCAGGGGCACGATGCCCTGGCGACCTATGGGCTCGGTGCCGATCTGTCGGACCAGGATTGGCGGAGCGTCATCCGTCAGCTTCTCGCCCGCGGAATCCTGGTCGCCCGCGGCGAGTACGGCACCCTCGCGCTGGGCGAGAGTGCCGGGGGCGTGCTCCGCGGCGAGACCCCCGTGCCTCTCCGTCGCGACACCATCGGTCGCACGTCGGCGCCGCGCGTCCGACGCGCTGCCGCGCCCGACGGGGTGGCGGCGGGAGATGTCCCGCTGTTCGAGGCGCTCCGTGCCTGGCGGGCGGGGGTCGCCCGCGAACTCGGCGTCCCGGCCTACATCGTCTTCGGCGACGCCACCCTTCGCGCGCTCGCGCAGCGGCGTCCGTCCTCGCTCGCCGATCTCGACGGGGTTCCCGGCATCGGGGCGAAGAAGCGCGAAGCGTACGGCGACGCGGTCCTGGAGGTCGTCGCCGAACAGGCGGCGTAAGCCGGCCGCTTCAGTGGGTCGCTCGCCCCGCGACCCGAGGCGCCTGTCGATCGGACACAACCGCTCCCGGCGCGAAGCCCCGGCATCCTTGTGGGTTAAGTCCAACGGAGTTTGCCCAGCCTTGTGGGAGACCTACCGTTGAGCCAACCTTGCTTCTGTCCATCCCTCGAAAGGTGATGCACATGGCTGACGCCGCCGTCCGCACATCCAGGCCCGCCACCAACCGCCGCACCCCCGCCGGCGGCGCTCCCCGGGCACCCCATTCCGCCGCCGAGGCCGCCGAGGCCCGCATCGACATCGCCGCCGTGGAGAACATGCTCCTCGGCACGTGGGCAGACACCCGCCGCGAAACCCGCGAGGCCATCAAGGACTCCGCCTTCTGGCAGGTCACCGGCCAGACGAAGGAGGAGCACCGCGAGCGGGTCCTCACCCAGCTGCACATGCTCGTCGACATCGAAGGGTCGCGTCGCGCGTTCCCGGCCGAGTACGGCGGACACGACAACAACGGCGCCAACATCGCCGGATTCGAAGAGCTCGTCCTCGCCGACCCGAGCCTGCAGATCAAATCCGGCGTGCAGTGGGGTCTCTTCGGCTCGGCCATCTACCAGCTCGGCACCAAGACCCACTGGGACCGCTGGCTCCCCGCGGTCATCTCGCTCGAACTCCCCGGCGCCTTCGCGATGACCGAGACCGGTCACGGATCGGATGTCGCGGCCATCGGCACCACCGCCACCTACGACCCCGACACCGAAGAGTTCGTCATCAACACCCCGTTCCGCGGGGCGTGGAAGGACTACCTCGGCAACGCCGCCCTCCACGGCAAGGCGGCCACCGTCTTCGCCCAGCTGATCACCGGCGGCGTCAACTACGGCGTGCACTGCTTCTTCGTGCCGTTGCGTGACGACGACGGCAACTTCCTCCCCGGGATCGGCGGTGAGGACGACGGCGTCAAGGGTGGCCTCAACGGCATCGACAACGGCCGCCTGCACTTCGATCACGTCCGCGTCCCGCGCGAGAACCTCCTCAACCGCTACGGCGACGTCGCCCCCGACGGCAGCTACTCCTCCGATATCGCCAGCCCCGGTCGCCGCTTCTTCACGATGCTCGGCGCGCTGGTGCAGGGCCGCGTCTCGCTCGACGGCGCGGCGACGACGGCATCGGCCCTCGCGCTGAAGATCGCCGTGACGTACGGCAACCAGCGTCGTCAGTTCGATTCGGGCAGCGGCACCGACGAGGTCACCCTGCTCGACTACGGCAAGCACCAGCGCCGCCTGCTCCCGCTCATCGCCCAGAACTACGCGCAGTTCTTCGCGCACGACGAGCTGCTGACGACGTTCGACGGCGTCTTCTCGGGGCGCAACGACACCCCCGACGAGCGGGAGAACCTCGAGACGCTCGCTGCCGCGCTCAAGCCGCTGTCGACGTGGAACGCGCTCGACACGATCCAGGAGGCGCGCGAAGCGTGCGGCGGCCAGGGCTTCCTCGCCGAGAACCGCCTCGTGGGCCTGCACCACGACCTCGACGTCTACGTCACCTTCGAGGGCGACAACAACGTGCTGCTGCAGCTGGTGGGCAAGCGTCTGCTCGCCGACTACGCCCGCCAGTTCAAGGGAGCGGATGCCGCGGCGCTGGCGAAGTTCGCCGTCGGCCAGACCGCCGGGAAGGTGTTCCACGGCGCCGGACTCCGGCAGCTCGGACAGTCCGTCGCCGACTTCGGATCCACGGCCCGCTCGGTCGAGCTCGGCCTCCGTGCCGAGCAGCAGCACGAGCTGCTCGCCGGCCGCGTCGAGCAGATGGTCGCCGATCTCGCGACGGCGCTCCGCCCGGCATCCAAGCTGTCGCCGGCCGAGGCGGCCGACCTGTTCAACCAGCACCAGGCCGAACTCATCGAGGCGGCCCGCGCGCACGGGGAGCTGCTCCAGTGGGAGGCGTTCTCCGACGGGGTGAAGGCGATCCAGGACGAGGGGACCCGTCAGGTGCTCACGTGGCTGCGCGATCTGTTCGGGCTTCACCTCATCGAGAAGCACCTGGCGTGGTACCTCATCAACGGGCGGCTCTCGGCCCAGCGTGCGGCATCCGTCTCGCGGTACATCGGCCGGCTGTCTGCGCGACTCCGTCCGCACGCGCAGGATCTCGTCGACGCCTACGGCCTCGCGCCGGAGCACGTCCGCGCCCCGATCGCATCGGGCGCCGAGCAGGAGCGCCAGGATGAGGCGCGCGAGCACTACGCCCGGCTGAAGGCCTCCGGAGATGCGCCGACGTCCGAGAAGGCGCTGCAGAAGAAGTAGGTCGCAGCTCGTCGCGGGACATGCCGCGAAAACAGGAGACCCGGCGAGAACAGGACGATTCCGAGGAATCGGACCTGCACTCGCCGGGTCTCCTGTTGCGGTGAGGGGGAGCGGAACCGTCAGGCGGTCTGCTCGGCGTGCGCGCCCTCGGCGATCTCCTCGATCACCTTCGCGTTGAAGGCGGGGAGGTCATCCGGCGTGCGGCTCGTGACGAACCCGGCGTCGACGACGACCTCCTCGTCGACCCAGGTGGCCCCGGCGTTGCGCAGGTCGGTCTTGAGGCTCGCGAAGCTCGTGAGCGTGCGGCCCGAGACCACCTCGGCCTCGATGAGCGTCCACGCCGCGTGGCAGATGGCGCCGACGGGCTTGTGCTGGGCGAAGAACGCGCGGGAGAAGGCGACGGATGCCGCGTCCATCCGCAGATCGTCGGCGTTGACGACGCCGCCGGGGAGGACGAGGGCATCGAAGTCGGCGGCGTCCGCATCCGACGACACGATGTCGACGCTCTGGGAGTGGCCGTTCTTGCCGGTGATGGAGCCGGCGGCGGGGGCGACCATGACCGCGGTGGCCCCGGCGGCCGTGACCGCCTCCCACGGGGAGGTGAGTTCGCTGTCTTCGAATCCGTCCGTCGCGAGGAAGGCGACGCGCTTTCCGGTGAGATCTGTCATGCCCTCACGGTAGGCAGGGTGCGTGCCGGCGTGCGCGGGGTTGACACCGCCCGGCGACGTGGCATCATCCGCGTGCGCGTGTCGGTGGCTGCTCCTATGCTGGCGCGATGATCGGGGATGTCGTGGTCGGCGACGACGGACGCAGCCGGTGCGCGTGGGTGGGGGCGGATGCCGAGTACGCGCGCTACCACGACGAGGAGTGGGGGCGCCCGCTCCGCGGCGACCGCGCGCTGTTCGAGAAGGTGAGCCTCGAGGGCTTCCAAGCGGGCCTGTCCTGGATCACCATCCTCCGCAAGCGTCCGCGTTTCCGCGAGGTCTTCGTCGGGTTCGAACCGGAGGTCGTCGCGGCGTTCGACGAGGCGGACGTCGAGCGCCTGATGACGGATGCCGGCATCATCCGCAACCGCGCGAAGATCCTCGCCACGATCTCCAACGCGGGCCTGGTCGCGCAGATGGAACCGGGGGAGTTCGAGGCCCTGCTGTGGTCGTTCGCCCCGGCATCCGGGGTGCGCCCGACGACCCTCGCGGACGTGCCGGCGGTGACGGCGGAGTCCGAGGCGATGAGCAAGGCCCTCCGCAGACGCGGCTTCCGCTTCGTGGGGCCCACGACCATGTACGCCCTCATGCAGTCGGCGGCCATGGTCGACGACCACGTCGTCGCGTGCTGGCGAGCCGTTGACGAGTGATGCGTGATGCATGATGCTTGATGCATGCGCACGACCCTCACGATCGATGACGACGTCCTCGCCGCCGCGAAGCAGTTCGCCGACGTCCGCGGCATCACCCTCGGCGAAGCCATCTCGCAGCTCGCCCGCGCGACGCTCACCGAGCGGCGCCGATTCGGTACGCGCAACGGCGTCGTGCTCCTGCCCACCCAGGCCTCGTCGGGGAGCGCCGGCCTCGACGACGTCAACGCCCTCCGAGACGACCTCGCGTGACGCGTCATCTGCTCGACGTCAACGTCGTCATCGCCCTGATCGATCCCCTGCACGTTCATCACGAACGAGCGCACGCGTGGTTCGCCACCCGCGACGCGCCGTGGTGCACCAGCCCGACGGTGCAGAATGGTGTCGTCCGCGTCGTCAGCCACCCGAAGTACCCGAACACCCAGCCCGCGCCCACGGTGATCGCGAGCCTCGCGAGCCTCGCCGCGCAGCCGGATCACGAGTTCCTCCCCGACTCGGTCAGTCTGCTGGACGCATCGGTGCACACCGAGCGCCTGCTGGCGAGCTCGCAGGTCACCGACACCTATCTGCTGCACCTGGCCGCGTCGTACGAGGCGAGGCTCGCGACGTTCGATACCCGGATCGTCACCGCGGCGGTACCCTCGGGCGCGGAGGTCGTCTTCGCCATCCCCTAGACGCCGCGGCCGGGCCGGTCGACGATCGACGGAGGGACCCACGATGAGTGACTACACCGGAACGCACATCGCCGACGCGCACGACGTGATCCGCGTCATCGGGGCGCGCGAGAACAACCTGAAGAACGTCGACGTGGAGATCCCCAAACGCCGGCTGACGGTGTTCACCGGAGTCAGCGGGTCGGGGAAGTCCTCGCTCGTCTTCGGCACGATCGCGAGCGAGTCCCAGCGCCTCATCAACGAGACCTACCCGACCTTCGTCCAGCAGTTCATGGCGCAGCTCAACCGGCCCGACGTCGACGGTCTCGAGAACGTGAGCCCCGCGATCATCGTCGACCAGGAGCGCATGGGGGCGAACGCCCGGTCGACCGTGGGCACCGCGACCGATGCCCACGCGATGCTCCGGATGCTGTTCAGCCGCCTCGGGCAGCCGCACGTCGGATCGCCGCAGGCCTTCTCGTTCAACATCCCCTCCGTCTCCGGTGCCGGCGCGATGACGCGCGAGAAGAACGGGGAGACCGTCAAGGAACGCCGGTCGTTCGAGATCACCGGGGGGATGTGCCCGCGCTGCGAAGGTCTCGGCGAGGTCAGCGACATCGACCTCGACGAGCTGGTCGACCGCGAGAAGTCGCTCGCCGACGGTGCGATCACGATCCCCGGCTACAGCGTCGACGGGTGGCTCGTACGCATCTTCACCGAATCCGGCTTCATCGATCCCCACAAGCCCGTGAAGGACTTCACCGAGAGCGAGCACCACGACTTCTTCTACAAGGAGCCGGTGAAGGTCAAGGTGCAGAACATGTCGATGACCTACGAGGGCATCGTCCCGAAGATCACCAAGAGCATGCTGCAGAAGGACCGGGAGGCGTTGCAGCCGCACATCCGCGCGTTCGTCGACCGCGCCGTTAAGTTCCAGCCGTGTCCCGACTGCGGCGGCACCCGCCTCAACGACGGGGCGCGCTCCTCGAAGATCGGCGACGTCAACATCGCCGATGCCGCCGCCATGCAGATCACCGACCTCGCCACGTGGCTCGACACCATCGCCGACCCTGCCGTGGCACCCCTGCTGGCGACCCTCCGGCGCACCATCGCGTCGTTCATCGACATCGGTCTCGGGTACCTCTCGCTCGACCGGTCGGCGGGGACGCTCTCGGGAGGGGAGTCGCAGCGGACGAAGATGATCCGGCACCTGGGCTCGGCCCTCACCGACGTCACCTACGTCTTCGACGAGCCCACCGCGGGCCTGCACCCGCACGACATCGCCCGTATGAACCGGCTGCTCCGGCAGCTGCGCGACAAGGGCAACACGGTGCTGGTCGTCGAGCACAAGCCCGAGGTCATCGAGATCGCCGATCACATCGTCGACCTCGGCCCGGGCGCCGGGCGCGCGGGCGGCGAGATCCAGTACGTCGGCGATGTGGCGGGCCTGCGCGTCTCGGGGACGGTCACGGGGCGCCACCTCGACGACCGTGCCCGGGTGAAGGACACCGTCCGAACCCCCTCCGGCGCGATCGAGATCCGCGGGGCCACGCGCCACAACCTCCGGGGCGTGGACGTCGACATCCCGCTCGGTATCCTCACCGTCGTCACGGGGGTCGCGGGGTCGGGGAAGTCCTCGCTCATCCACGGCAGCCTGCCCGACCGCGACGGGGTGGTCGTCGTCGACCAGGCCCCGATCAAGGGCAACCGGCGCTCCAGCCCCGCGACCTACACCGGGCTCATGGATGCCGTGCGCTCCGCCTTCGCCAAGGCGAACGGCGTGAAGCCGGGCATCTTCAGCGCTAACTCCGAGGGTGCGTGCATCGCGTGCCGCGGCCTCGGCGTGATCATCACCACCCTCGGTTTCACCCAGACGGTCGAGACCCTCTGCGAGGTCTGCGACGGCAGCGGGTTCAGCGACACCGTGCTGGAGTTCCGCCTCAACGGGAAGAACATCGCCGAGGTGCTGGCGATGTCGGCGGCCGAGGCCGCGGACTTCTTCCCCACCGGGGCGGTCCACACCACTCTCATCCGCATGATCGACGTCGGGCTCGGCTACATCACGCTCGGCCAGGCGCTCACGACGCTCTCGGGCGGCGAGCGGCAGCGTCTGAAGCTGGCGATCTCGATGGCGAAGAAGGGCGTGATCTACGTCCTCGACGAACCGACGACGGGCCTGCACCTCGCCGACGTGCAGGCGATGCTCGGGCTGCTGGATCGCCTCGTCGACGCGGGCAACAGCGTCATCGTCATCGAGCACCACCAGGCCGTGATGGCCCACGCCGACTGGATCATCGACCTGGGCCCCGGAGCGGGCCACGACGGCGGGCGCATCGTGTTCGAGGGGACTCCGTCCGCCCTGGTCGCGGCGCGCTCGACGCTCACGGGCGAGCACCTCGCGGCGTACGTCGGCGTCTGAAAGATCCCCTCAGCGCCCGGTGTCGAAGAGGTGCCGACCGCCCGGCTCGAGGACCTTCACGACGACGCCGCGGCGATGGAGCTCGGCGACCGTCCGGGTCTCCTCGTCGATGTCGCGGCCGAGGGCGTGCACGTTCGCCACGACCAGCACGTCACCGCGCTGCAGCGTGCCGAACAGGCGCACGAGCCGCTCCTCCCAGCTCTCCAGGATCTCGGGAGACGGATGCCGGAACCCCTCGATCGGGACGCCGAACCGTGTCAGCGCATCGCGCTGCGCGACCACCGAGGGCATGTCATCGCGTGAGATCACGAGTCCGACGAGGCGCGAACCGGCCGGGCGTGCGCGCCACCAGTGCCGATCCTGCTGCAGCTCGGTGAAGCACTTCGGGCACTCGGCCGCGGGGTGCGGGAGGTGCAGCGGACTCGTGTCCGCGGTCACGGCGTCGTCGGCCGCGCGCTGTCGGTGCACCGAGACATCCACGGAGGCCTCCTCGGCGACGTCCACCGCGGCATCCGTCCCCGTCGACGGAGCCTCACCGATCTCACTCATGGGAGCCCTTTCACGTGAACGCCCATTCTCTCCCGGATCCGTGCAGATCGCACCTCGGCGCGGTCTCACTCGCC
The DNA here is from genome assembly GCF_031625015.1 of Microbacterium aurantiacum. Taxonomy (NCBI): domain Bacteria; kingdom Bacillati; phylum Actinomycetota; class Actinomycetes; order Micrococcales; family Microbacteriaceae; genus Microbacterium; species Microbacterium aurantiacum. Next base: position 725,217 of record NZ_JAHWXH010000001.1, on the reverse strand, counting down.
GTCGAGCCGCAGCTGCAGGCTGAGCTCGTCGGCATCGAGCTCGGCGAGGGCGTGGCGGAGAGCGGCGGTGCTGTATTCGCCGCCGTGCGACAGCTCCTCCAGCCGCGCGCGCATCGCGTCGATCAGCGCCATCCGCAGCTCGAGCAGATCGCGGGCGAGGCTGGTGGTGTCGTCGTCCGGCGGTTCGGTGAGGCGCCGGCCGACGCGTTCGACGAGGTGCTCCGGGAACGGGGAACCGTCGCGACGGCGGAGTCCCGGCTCCTCGAGAGCGGATGCCGCGGCCCGGCGCAGCGCGTCGTCGATCCGGGTCTGCTCCTCGCGTGTGATCGCATCCTGGGCGGAATCGTCCAGCCGCAGCATCCGCACCAGCGCCCGGAGGGTGAAGCCCTGCAGCATGAGGCTTCCGACCGCCACGGCGAAGGCGACGAAGACGAGCAGTGCGCGGTCGGGACTGTCGCGGGGAAGCGTCTGGGCGGCGGCGAGGGTGACGACGCCGCGCATCCCCGCCCAGACGATGATTGTGCCGTGCTTCCAGCCGAGAGGCGTCGCCTGGTAGTAGTCCAGGTCCGCCATCATGCGCGACACGCGCGCGCGGGCCGCTGCGATCCGGGACTGACGGACCTCGGGGTCGGTGCGGCTGAGCCGCGGTGGTCGTTCGGCGGCGGCGTCCAGGCGCTGCTGGGCGTCGTCCAGACGTTCCCGTCGCCGACCGCGTCGACGCGCCCGCCGGCCCTGGAGCCAGAGGAGGAAGGCGACGTAGACGCTCCGGACGGCGAGGATGATCACGAGCGCGACCGCGGCGAGGCCGACCCCCTGGCCGATTCCCTGCGGCGATTCGCGGAGGTCGAGAAGGATCTCCTTCAGTTCCAGTCCCATCAGGAGGAACACCGCGCCCTCGAGCACGAGCTCGATCGTCCGCCAGTTCAGCTCGTTCGACAGCCGCTGCTCCGGAGTGAACCACCGGGCCGACCCCTGCCCGGTGACGATGCCGGCGACGACGGCGGCGACGAGTCCCGAACCGCCGAGCTCTTCGGTGGGGAGGTAGGCGGCGAACGGGACGATGAAGCCGATCGCGGTGCCGGCCGCCGAGTGCGAAAGCGCGTTCCGCAGGCGCAGGTTCAGCCACCCGATGATCCCGCCGACGACGAGGGCGACGAGGACGCCCCACAGGAACGACCCGACGAAGTCCGGAGCCTCCACTGTCGTCGTCGCGCTCGCACCGATCGCGGCGGCAGCGACCGCCGTGCGGAGGATCACGAGGGACGTCGCGTCGTTCAGGAGGCTCTCGCCCTCGAGCAGCGTCACGACGCGCCGCGAGATGCCCAGGCGCTTGACGATCGAGGTCGCCACGGCATCCGTGGGGCTGAGGATCGCCCCGAGGGCGAGGGCCAGGAAGAAGTCCAGACTCGGGATGACGGCCTGGAAGAAGAGGGCGAGGACCACGGCGCTGACGACCACGAGCAGGACCGAGAGGCCGGCGATGGGCCGGAAATCCCGGCGGAACTCGATCGCCGGCATCGACACCGCCGCCGAATACAGCAGGGGTGGGAGGACGCCGACGAGAATCAGTTCCGGGTCGACCTCGATCGGCGGGACGAACGGGAGGAGGCTCACTCCGATCCCGATGATCACGAGCGCGAGGGGCCCCGCGATGCCGAGCCGGGGCGCGAGGGCCGTGGCGAGGGTGATGACGAGGACGCCGAGGATCGCCGCCAGGACGATCTCGGTCGGCCCCATCTACCGCCCCCCGAGGTCGCGGACCGCGGCGCGCTCGGCGACCAGCTCGTCGACGGAGGTCTGCAGCAGCGATCGTCCGCGGTCGTCGAGGGCGAGACCCTCCACGGCGCGATAGCCACCGTCCGACCCGGACACACCGGGAGACACGACCGGCATCGAACAGACCAGGCCTTCCGGGATGCCGTACTCGCCGTGCGACACGATCGCCGCCGAGGTCCGGCGGCCGTCGGTGCCCAGCTGCTCGTCCCGCACATGCTGGATCACCGCGTGCGCCGCGGAGGCGACGGACGACGAGCCGCGGACCTCGATGATCTCCGCACCCCGGCGGGCGACGCGCGGGAGGAAGGTCTCATCCAGCCACGTGTGCGCCGCGTCCACGCCGCCGAACCGCTCGGCGAGGGCGTCGAGGACCGGGCGCTCGCCGTCCGGCATCCGCACGCGCGCGTGGGCGACATCCGGGAACTGGGTCGCAGAGTGATTCCCCCAGACGATCAGTCCGTCGACCGCGGCGGGGGAGACATCGAGGACGCCGGCGATCTGCGCCACCGCGCGGTTGTGGTCGAGTCGCGTGAGCGCGGAGAAGCGCTCGGTCGGGATCTCGGGCGCCGCCGCCGCGGCGGCGAGGAGGGCGTTGGTGTTGGCGGGATTCCCGACCACGACCGCACGGATGCCGGGGGCGGCGGCCTCGGCGATCGCTCGCCCCTGCGGCCCGAAGATGCCGGCGTTCGCGGCGAGGAGGTCGGCGCGCTCCATGCCCGGTCCGCGGGGGCGGGCGCCGACGAGGAGGGCGATGTCGGCGCCGTCGAACCCGACCCGCGCGTCGTCGGTGACCTCGACGTCCTTAAGGAGAGGGAAGGCGCCGTCCTGCAGCTCGAGGGCTGCGCCTTCGGCCGCGCGGAGGCCCTGGGGGATCTCGAGCAGACGCAGACGCACCGGGCGGTCGGTGCCGAGCATCTCGCCCGCGGCGATGCGGAACAGCAGGGCGTACCCGATCTGCCCTCCGGCGCCGGTGAGAGTGATCGTCGTCGCATCGCGCACCATGGTGCGAGCCTACTCACCCGCGTGCGCACGGGCGGGTGAGCGTGCGCGGACGCGGGGGGCTGTACCGTCAACCCATGACGTTCAACGACAACGCCCGCGTGGGCGGTCATTCCGCCAAACGGCGGGGACGGGGCGTCGCGATCGCGGGCGGCGGCGTGGCCGGCCTCGGAGTGATCGCCGTGCTCCTGCTCAACCTCTTCACCGGCGGCGACTTCTCGGGATTCCTCCCCACCGACGACGCGGGGCAGGGGGCGAGCGGCGAGAGCGAGATCGCCGAGTGCGACACGGGTGCCGACGCCAACGCGCGCGACGACTGCCGCCTGGCGGCGGCGACGCTCGCCGTCGATCAGTACTGGGAGGGCGAGCTCCGTGGCTACCGCCCGCCGCAGCCCGTCATCGTCGACGGTTCGACTTCCACGCCCTGCGGCACCGCGTCGAACCAGACCGGACCCTTCTACTGCCCCGCGGATGAGACCGTCTACATCGATCCGACGTTCTTCTCGCTCCTGCGCGAACGCTTCGACGCCACCGGCGGCCCCCTCGCGCAGCTCTACGTCCTCGCGCACGAGTACGCCCACCACGTGCAGTACATCACCGGTGTCTTCGAGCAGTACCCGCCCGGCGACAGCGGGCCGGCCAGCAACGGCGTCCGCCTGGAGCTCCAGGCCGACTGCCTCGCCGGTGCGTGGGTCGGTGCGATGAGCGAGCAGGTCGACGAGAACGGCACCCCGTTCCTCCAGGCGCCGACCGAGGCGCAGATCCAGGACGCCCTGAACGCCGCGGCGACCGTCGGCGACGACCACATCCAGGAGGTCTCGACCGGACGCGTCTCCCCGGAGACCTGGACCCACGGCTCCAGCGAGCAGCGCCAGGGCTGGTTCCAGACCGGTTACCGCGAAGGCCCCGCGGCGTGCGACACCTTCGCCGTGGACGGGAGCCAGCTGTGACGGCCCACCTCGACGGCATCCTGTACCCGCCGATCGAGCCGTACGACACCGGCGAGCTGCTCGTCGGTGACGGCAACCGCGTCTTCTACGAGCAGAGCGGCAATCCCGACGGCAAGCCCGTGGTGTTCCTCCACGGCGGCCCCGGCGGGGGGACCTCGCCCTGGCACCGCCGCTTCTTCGACCCCGAGCGGTACCGCATCATCCTTCTGGACCAGCGCGGATGCGGGCGGTCGACGCCGCACGCGAGCGCGCCGGATGCCGACCTCCGCCACAACACCACGTGGCACCTCGTGGCCGACATCGACCTGCTGCGCCGGAACCTCGGCATCGACCGGTGGCAGGTCTTCGGCGGCTCGTGGGGGAGCGCCCTCGCCCTGGCGTACGCGCAGACGCACCCCGAGGCGGTCACCGAGATCGTGCTGCGCGGGATCTTCACGCTGCGCCGGCACGAGCTGGAGTGGTTCTACGAGGGCGGCGCCGGGGCGGTGTTCCCCGACCTCTGGGCGGACTTCATCGCGCCGATCCCGGTGCTGGAGCGCTCGCGCATGATCGAGGCGTACCACCGGCGGCTGTTCGACCCCGACCCCGCGGTCCACCGCCCCGCGGGCCTCGCCTGGACCCGGTGGGAGGCGTCGACCCTGACCCTCCGTCCCGACCCGGAGCTCGTCGCGGCGATGACCGACCCCGACACCGCGGTCGCCTTCGCGCGGATCGAGAACCACTACTTCGTCCACGAGGGATGGTTCCGCGAGGGGCAGCTCATCGAGAACGCCCGGATCCTCCGCGGCATCCCGGCCGTCATCGTGCAGGGACGCTACGACGTCTGCACCCCGATGATGACCGCGTGGGATCTCCACCGGGCGTGGCCCGAGGCCGACTTCGTCGTCGTTTCGGATGCCGGGCACGCGGCATCCGAACCCGGGATCGCCACGGCGCTGCGGGCGGCGACCGACCGGTTCGCGGACGACGCCGTCACCTCCGAGGGGTGAGGTCGGAGCACATCATCGTCCAGCGGATCGTGGTCCGTCGCGATCTCAGCCACGACATGGCCGACAAGCTCCTCGCCGACATCCGCACCGAGGTCGCCTACCTCGACGCCCTCCAGGCCCCCATGCCGTCGCTGCACAACGAGGTCTTCCACCACTGATCGGCACCCACCCGAGGGCGCTCGCCGCCGACGTCCAGCCGTGTGCTGGTAGTGTCGGAGACCTTGCAGCGCGATTCTCGCGCTTCTTGCGTCGTTAGAACGCTTCTCTCGCCCGCATCCGCTCTCCCGTAGCGGTTGCCGTCGGCCGATGACATTCACGCGGCGACCCGGGATCGAAATCCGATCCCGGCCACCGACCCCAGGTGCCTGTGCGCGCCGGAGACATCCCCATGACCGAAATGACTTTCGGCGCGCTCGGCGTGCCCCAGCCCCTCGTCGACGCCCTCGCGGCGGACGGCAAGACCACGGCCTTCCCGATCCAGGCCGACACCCTCCCCGACACCCTCGCCGGCCGCGACGTCCTCGGCCGCGGCAAGACGGGCTCGGGCAAGACCCTCGCCTTCTCGCTGCCCCTCGTCGCCCGCATCGCCGAGCGCCGCACCGGCCCCGCGCGTCGCGGACGCCGTCCCCTGGGCCTCGTCCTGGCCCCCACGCGCGAGCTCGCCACCCAGATCGACGCCGTCCTCGCCCCGCTCGCCGCGGCGACGGGCCTGGTGACCACGACGATCTTCGGCGGTGTGAACCAGAACCGTCAGGTGCAGGCCCTCGCCGCCGGCGTCGACATCGTCGTCGCCTGCCCCGGGCGCCTCGAAGACCTCATGCGCCAGGGCTTCGCGCACCTGGACGCCGTGGAGATCACCGTCATCGACGAGGCCGACCACATGGCCGACCTCGGCTTCCTGCCGGTCGTCACCCGCATCCTCGCCGCGACCCCCGCGCAGGGACAGCGCCTGCTGTTCAGCGCGACGCTGGACAACGGCGTCGACAAGCTCGTCGCGCGGTTCCTCCGCAACCAGGTGCTGCACTCGGTCGACGAGGCGCATTCCCCGGTCGCGGCGATGACGCACCACGTCTTCACCGTCGCCGACGCCGACGCGAAGAAGGACCTCGTGCAGACCCTCGCCTCCGGCACGGGCCGCCGCATCCTCTTCTCCCGCACGAAGCACCACGCGAAGAAGCTCGCGAAGCAGCTCACCGCGCAGGGCATCCCGGCGGTCGACCTGCACGGCAACCTGTCGCAGCCGGCGCGCGACCGCAACCTCGCCGCGTTCTCGTCGGGCACCGCCCGCGTCCTCGTGGCGACGGACGTCGCCGCCCGCGGCGTGCACGTCGATGACGTCGAACTCGTCGTCCACGTCGACCCGCCCACCGAGCACAAGGCGTACTTGCACCGTTCGGGCCGCACCGCCCGCGCCGGCGCCGAGGGCGCGGTCGTGACCGTCGTCCTGCCCGAGCAGCGTCGCGACGTCACCCAGCTGCTGCGCAAGGCCGAGATCAGCGTCGCCCCGGTGCAGGTCACCGCGACCGATGCCGTCGTCGCCGAGCTCGTCGGCGAGGTCGCCGCGTACGTGAAGCCCGAGCCCGTCGCCGCCGCCCCCCAGGGTGGCGGACGCAGCCAGGGCGCGAACGCGCAGCGTAAGCGCGCGGCGCGCGGCGAGTCCGGATCCGGTGCCGGTGCGGCATCCGGCGGGGCCTCCCGCGGTCGCCGTCGCCCCCAGGGCGCCGGCGGTTCCGACCGCGTGCAGACGTCCGGTGCAACGCGCACCGCGCACGCTCCCGCTGAGCGGTCCGCTGCTCCCGCCGGCAACCCCCGCTCGACCGGACGCCGGGCCTCCGGCGGCGGCGCCCAGGGCGGGAAGCTCATGGTCGGCTCCGTCGTCCGCGACAACGGCCGGGGCCGCCGCACCGGGCGCTGACCCGGGCCCCGCGCCTTCCCCGACACACGCATCCTGCGCCGGGAGACGCCGTTTCGACGGTGGCTCCCGGCGCAGTCCGCGTTCAGTGGGTGGTCGACGCGAGGAGGTCCGCGGCGCGCTCGCCGATGACGATGCTCGGAGCGTGGGTGTGGCCGCGGATGACGACGGGCATCACCGAGGCGTCCGCGACGCGCAGCCCCTGCACGCCGCGCACCCGGAGTTCGGGGTCGACGACGGATCCCGCATCCGTTCCCATCCGCGCCGTGCCCACCGGGTGGTAGAGCGTGTGGGAGTGGTGCCGGAGTGACGCTTCGGCGCGCTCGGCCGCGGTCATCGCGTCGCCGCCGTCGGGCTGGATCCATCCGCCGGTCGTGACGGCGCGGAGCGACGGCATCCGCAGCAGCCGTTCGCACTCGGCGAGACCCGCGAGCATCGTCCGCTCGTCGACGCCGTCGGGATCGCTGAGGTACCGCGGGTCGATGACGGGCGCCCGGGTCGGGTCGGTCGAGGCGAGTCGGATCTCACCGCGGCTCCGCGGACGCAACAGGATCGCTCCGACCGTGAGCCCCTCCCCGGGTGTCGGCACGAGCCCCTCCCCGACGTACGGGACGGGCGCGAAGATGATCTCGATGTCGGGTAGATCCGCGGCCATCCCGACCTCGTCGGCGACGGGGGTCCGGACGAACCCGTACGCCTCGGCGACGTTCGAGGTCAGCATCCCGCGCCGCCGCGCGAGGTACGGCGCGAGGTGACGTGCGCGCGTGGCGGTGTGCAGCGTGCCGCCGTGCGCGGCCGGCGCGAGCCCCGCGACGAGGTGGTCCTGCAGGTTGCGTCCGACCTCCGGGGCGTCCACCACGGGGCGGATGCCGAGCCCGGCGAGCGCGTCGGCGGGACCGATGCCGCTCAGGAGCAGCAGCTGCGGCGTTTTGATCGCGCCGCCGGCGAGCACGACCTCCTCGCTTGCGGTCACGCGACGAGTGACCCCGTCGATCCGGACGTACACGCCCGTCGCGCGCGGACCGCCGCCGGTGTCGTCGTCGTCGAACAGCACGCGCGTCACGAGCGCGTCGGTCACGATGCGGAGGTTCGGGCGCCCGCGTGCGGGGCGGAGGTACGTGTCGGCGGTCGAGGCCCGGGCGCCGCGGTGCTGCGTGACCATCGTCTGGCTGAACCCCTGCCCGGCGGGGAGGTTCGCCGGCGTCACCGGATGCCCCGCTTCGACCGCGGCGGCGAGGAACGCCGCCGTCTGCGGTCGGGGGTCGCGCTGGTGCTCGACGTGCTGCGGCCCGTCGGCGCCCTGCGTCGGATCCACCGGATCGTCGGTCCGCTCCACGCGCCGGAAGAGGGGCGCCAGGTGCTTCCACGACCACGCGGGGCCCGCGGCATCCGCCCACTCGTCGTAGTCAGCGGCGAATCCGCGCACCCACATCATCGCGTTGAGCGAGGACGAGCCGCCGAGCGTGCGGCCCCGCGGCCAGTACACGCGCCGTCCGGCGAGGTGCTCCTGCGGTGCGGTGTCGTACGACCAGTCGTAGGGACCGCGGAACAGGCGCGAAAACGCGGCGGGCACGTGCAGTTCCGGCGCCCGGTCGACCGGTCCCGCCTCGAAAAGCAGCACGGTGCGTCGCGGATCCTCGCTGAGGCGGGCGGCGAGGGCGGCGCCGGCGGAGCCCGCGCCGACGACGACCACATCGGCGACGAGGGCGCCCCGGCCCGTGTCGCTCATGCGCGCAGCGCCCGGAGGAACGTCGGCACGAGCCCGCCGACGGCGCGGATCGAGCGGAGCCCTCCGCGCGCCCGGAACCGGGTGAAGCCGGCGCTGACGGATGCCCCGGTGCGCGCGCCGACGAACCACGGCGGCTTCGGCAGGACGGAGAAGATCCCCGCCCGACCAGGGATGAGCGCGGACAGCGATCGCGGGAACGGCCGGAACGGCGCCCGCCCGATCGAGCGCTCGACGTCGTCGAGGAGGAGGGCGTTGTGCACGACCCCGGTGCCGCTGCCGATGTCGGCGAGCGTGCCGCCGGGGAACGCGTTCCACGTGAGCGTCGGGGTGAGGAAGACGAACCCGGTCCACGTGTTGATCGCGATCGCGCCGTGGCGGAGCGCGGCGACGGCCTCCTCGAACCCGCTCCCCAGCGCCCGCTCCGTCTCGGGATCGATCAGCAGGTTCGCCCCGAGGGACCCGGCCAGCCGGTCGTTCGCGTACGCGACCGCGCGGTCGAGGAACTCCTGCCCGTCTCCGGCGAGGGTCTGCACGCCGAGGACCGGGGCGAAGTACTCCGTCTGCTCCATCGGCGTCGCGTCGTCGTCCGGTCGGAGTTCGACGAGCAGGCGCTCGCCCCCGACGCGGAGGGCGTGCGGGAAGGATGCCGCGGCCGCGGCCACGCTCGTGGCGCCGCTCGGATACCAGACCGGCCGCGCGGGGGCGGCGGCGAGGGCGCGGCGGAGCTCCTTCAGGAACGCGTTCCGCTGCGGCCAGTCGGCGCTGAGGATCACCACCTGGCCCGCGATGCAGTTGTGGCCGGCGTTGTGCAGGCGCATCGTCGCGATGTGCTCGGCCTGGAACCGGAGGTCGGCGGCGCTCCAACGGCCGGGGACGACGATGATCGGCGAGACTCCGCCGAGCTCGGCGGAGATGGGGACCTTCAGCTTCGGGCGTCCCTCGCGCCGTCGCCGGGTGGTCGCGCCCGAGGGTGGACCCCAGACGATCGCGTCGAAGGTCTCGGCCGCTCCCGTGATGTGCACGTGGTCGATGCCGGAGTGGGCGGTCAGGTGGGCGCCGACCGCGCCGCCGCCACGGACGATCCGCAGGTACCCGCCGGAGATCAGCGGCGCCAGGACCTGACGGAGGATCGGGAGGAGGGCATCCTGCAGGGGGTTGAGCTTCAGCAGCACGACGCGGTTGTGCGCGAGGAGCTCGGTGAAGACGTCCTGCACGGGGATGGAGGTGATGTTGCCCGCGCCGAGGACGAGTCCCACGCCGCCGGGAGCCTGCGGGTCGCGCTGGGCGAGGCCTGCCCGCCGGCGGGCGTCGGCCGCGGTCGTGCCGGGCGTGAACCACACCTCGCCGGTGTACCCCGACAGCACGAGCCGGTCCGAGAGGTCGCCCGGGAACACGTGCGCCCGGACCCGCCCGCCCGGCGCGGACGCGAGCGCGACGTCGTCGAGGGGGGAGGCGCCGCGGGCGAGCGTCCGCAGCGTCCGGGCGTACGCGGCCGTCGCCACGAGCGCGGCGTACGGACCCGAGAGCCACTCCTCGCCGCGGGACGGATGCCCCGGGTCCAGGCCCTTCGCCCGGGACGCGGCATCCGCCCATTCCTCCGCGCCCGCGGCGATGGTGTCGTGCAGCCGGTCGAACAGCCGTGCGCGCTGGGAGAGCGTCAGGTGCCGCCAGGTCCGCGCCCCGCGCCGGAGGCCGTCGAGGGCGGCGTCGACGGTAGCCCGCTCGGTGTCGGTGAGTCCGGCCACCGTGGCTGAGGCGGACGGGGCGGCGAGGTGAGAGGCCTGCGGCATGACGCGCTCCTTCGTGCGTGCCGTCAGTGTACCCGCGCGGTGAGACCTCGTCTCAGGAGGACGGGGACCGGATGCCGCGCTCAGCCGACCTCGGCCACCGCCCGTGCGATCTCGCGCATGCCGTCGAGGGTCTCGGCGAAGCTCGTCGACAGGGGCGAGAGCCCGATCCGGAGTCCTCCGGGGTCGCGATAGTCCGGGATGACGTCGCGCTCCCACAGGCGGCGGGTCACCTCGCGCATGCGGGGGTGCGAGAGCGTCACGTGGCCGCCGCGGAGCGCGGGGGAGCGCGGCGAGGCGATCCCGACCCCGAGGGGCGCGAGGAGCTCCTCGGTCGCCTCGACCGCGAACTCGGTGAGCGCGATGGACTTCGCGCGGATCTCATCGATCCCCGCCTCGGCGATCATCCCGAGGGTGTCCTGCATCGCCAGCATCCCGACGATCGGCGGGGTGCCCGACAGGAACCGGCGCATGCCGTCGGCCGGGCGGTAGCGGGGGCCCATCGCGAAGACGTCGGCCGCGCCCATCCACCCCTGGATCGGCTGCGCCAGTGCCGCCTGGTGGCGGTGGGCGACATAGGCGAAGGCGGGCGAGCCCGGACCACCGTTGAGGTACTTGTAGGTGCAGCCGACCGCGATGTCGACCCGCCACGCGTCGCACTCCACCGGCACGGAACCCGCCGAGTGGCAGAGGTCCCAGAGCACGAGGGCGCCGGCGTCGTGGCTGATGCGCGTAAGGGTCTCGACGTCGGCGAGGTGGCCGGAGCGGTAGGCGACGTGCGAGAGCACCACGACCGCCGTCTCCGGTCCGACCGCGGCGCGCAGCTGGTCGGCCTCGACGCCCGCGGCGGTGTCGACGTCGATCCACCGGATGCGTCCGCCCCGCTCGGCGGCGATCCCCTCGACGAGGTAGCGGTCGGTGGGGAAGTTGTCGCGGTCGACGACGATCTCCACGCGGCGCGGGTCGATCGCGTGCTGGTGGTCGAACGCGGCCCGGATGAGCTTGTACAGCAGCACCGTCGTGGAGTCGCCGATGACCGTCTGCCCGGATGCCGCGCCGATGGCGGTGCGGCCGATCTCGTCGCCGATCGTGAAGGGCACCTCCATCCACGACTCGTCCCAGCCGCGGATGAGGCGTCCGCCCCACTCCTCGAGACCGAACCGCTCCCACCGCTCGAGCGTCGCGCGGGGCGGGCGTCCGAGGGAGTTGCCGTCGAAGTACACCAGCGACGTCTCGCTCCCGACGAACCGGTCGCGGAACCCCGCCAGCTGGTCGGCGGCGTCCAGGCGCGCGGCCAGGCGGTCCAGGTCGTCCGGTCCGGTCGCGGGCGGGGTCGCGGTCCTGGTCACGGGGTCCTCACATCCTCACCACGCGCGCCCGGGCGAAACGGGCGGCGACGGCGGCATCGGTCTCGCGGATGCCGCCGGTGACGGCATCCGGAACGACCGTACCCACTCCGGCGGGCGCGTGGGGGAGCGGCCACGGATCGCTGAGCGCCCGGACGAGCGCATCGCCGCGGATGCCGGCCGCGAGGAGCCGCTCGATCTCGGTCGCGTTCACGCCGAGCGGCAGATCTCCGTTGCCGAGGTCGGTGCCGTAGAGGACGCGGCCGCCCGCGCGATGGAACCGTGCGAGGTGCGCCGTCGCCGTCGCCGCCGCCGGGGAGCCGGCCTCGTGGATCGCGAGCGTCGAGATCCAGAGCGTCTGCGCGGCGGCGCGGGCGAGGAGCTCGTCGTCGAGGTGATCGTCGAACGGGGTGTGCGCGAGGGCGTCCACCCCGGCATCGAGCGCGCGCCGCGTCATCCCCTCGCCCTCGACGTGCGCGACGACCGGGAGACCACGCGTGCGGGCTGCGGCCACGACGGCGCGGAGGATCTCGTCATCCGGAACCGGTCCGGAGCGCGCGTTCAGGGCGATCTTGATGAGCGAGGCGCCGGGCGCGGCCTGTTCCGCGACCGCGACGGCCGCGTCCGCGGCATCCGTCATCTCCCGGACGACACCGCCCGGCGCCCACGCGCGCCCGGCGGGATACCCGCCCACCGCGGTGAGGAACGCGCCCGCGTAGGCCGGATGCGGCATCGTCGCCCGTGCGGCGGCGAGGCGTGTCGGATCCCCGCCGAGGTCCACCCAGCCGGCGATCCCGCCGGCGTTCAGAACCGTCGTGTCGACGAGATGCGCGTGCACGTGATGGTCGATGAAGGGCGGGAGGAGAGTGCCGGCGGAGGCCATCGCGTCAGTGTATGAGAAAGCTCTCAGGAACCTTTGAGGTTGTCTCACCCTCTGCCTACGGTTATCGCGCCGCGCCCACCCGGTGCGGCGCCGCCGACGCATCAGGCCGGATCGGTACACGGGGGCGGCGAATCCTTCCGCAGAAAAAAGGGAGTGTCATGGGTCACAGACGACGCAGGTTCCTCGCGGGGGTGGTCATCGCGACCGCCGTCCCGATCCTCTCGTTGGGCGCGATGCCCGCCGCGTGGGCGGTCGAGGGCGGGCCCGAGCCCGTCCCGGACGGCTCGATCTCGGACACGTTCGAGACGCCGCTTCCCCGCGGTGTCGCCGACAGCCTGCAGCGCGCGAGCGGTCAGGTCGAGGTCACGGTCCGCCTGGATCAGCCCGCGATCGCCGAGGTCGTCGCCGACGGCGCGCTCGCCGAGGGGGACGTGCCGGCAGAGCCCGTGCAGCAGGAGACCCGCGACGTCGTCGCCACCCAGCAGGACGGATTCCTCGCCGAGGCCGCGAACCTCGGCGCCTCCGAGATCGGACGCACCCAGCTCGCCGCCAACGTCGTGGTCGTCTCGGTCGACGCCGCGCAGCTAGAGACCCTCGCCGCGATCGACGGCGTCGTCTCGGTGAACCCCCTCAACCGCTACGAGAAGCACGAGCTTCCGCAGGACACCGCGTCGGGGAGCCTCTCGCAGGCGATCGACTACGTCCAGGCGCGGCCCCTCCACGACGCCGGCATCGACGGCGCGGGCGTGCGGGTGGCGGTCCTCGACTCGGGCATCGACTTCACGCACCGCAACCTCGGCGGCCCGGGCACGCCCGAGGTCGTCGAGGAGTGCTTCGCCGGAGCGGATGCCGATGTCACCGGCGTCTGCGCGGAGTTCTTCGGCCCCGACGCCCCCAAGGTCAAGGGCGGCTACGACTTCGTCGGCGACGTCTGGCCGAACGGCGACGTGATCCCCGACAGCAACCCCATCGACAGCGGTCCCGAGGGCGGCCACGGCACCCACGTCGCCGACATCATCGCCGGCCGCTCCGCCGACGGCGCGCACCAGGGCATCGCCCCCGGAGCCGAGCTCTACGGCGTCAAGGTGTGCTCGGCGGTGTCGACCTCGTGCAACGGCGTGGCGATCCTCCAGGGCCTCGACTGGTCGCTCGATCCGAACGGCGACGGCGACATCTCCGACGCCGTCGACGTCGTGAACCTCTCGCTCGGTTCCTCCTACGGCCAGGACCAGGACGACTCGTCCCTCGCCGCCGACAACCTCGTCCGCGCCGGCATCGTCGTCGTCGCCTCGGCGGGCAACTCCGCCGACCGCCCCTTCATCGTCGGTTCGCCCTCCTCGGCGCCCGGCGTCATCAGCGTCGCCCAGACGGCGCTCCCCGACGACCTGCAGTGGGTCCTCGATCCCTCCAGCGGCGACGCGATCAGCAACGCCGTGCACCAGGCCTGGTCGCCGGTGCCGGAGGGCGTCGTCTCCGCGCCGCTGGTGCGACCCGGAGACGACGGCGGCGTCGGATGCTCGAACGAGGCCTTCGCGGGCTTCCCCGAGGGGTCGATCGCGCTCATCCAGCGCGGTGTCTGCAACGTCTCCGACAAGGCCGTGTTCGCCCAGGCCGCCGGAGCCGTCGCCGTGGTCATCTTCAACAACGCCCCCGGCGACCCGCCGAGCTTCAGCTTCGGCAGCGCCGAGCCGGTCGTCGTCCCCACCTTCACGATCAGCCAGGCCGCCGGTCAGGCCCTCGTCGCCGCGCTCGGCGCCGGTGAGGTCACAGTCACGATCGACCCGGCATCCGCCATCCCGCTGACGAACACCATGGTCGGCACCTCCAGCCGCGGTCTCACCGTCACCGGACTCCGCGCGAAGCCCGACATCGGCGCTCCCGGGGCGTGGCTGTCGGCCGAGACGCAGACCGGCACCGAGGTGACGAACTTCGGCGGAACCTCCGGAGCCGCCCCGGTCGTCTCGGGTGTGGCCGCGCTCGTGCTGCAGAAGCACCCGGACGCCACCCCGGCACAGGTCAAGGCGCGCCTGCTGAACGGCGCCGACTCCTCCAACCGCACCCCGACGGCGGACGGCTTCATCGCCACCCCGATCTCGCGGGTCGGTGCGGGCGAGGTCCGCGCGCTCCCCGCGGCGGATGCGGTGGGTGTACTGGCGACGGCCGGCACCGGCGGCAACGTCGGGCTCGGCATCCCGTCGGTCACGCGGTCGGAGCGCTTCACCGTCGACCTGACCCTGACGAACACGTCGAATGAGCGCAAGCGCTACGACATGGCGGCGGCTTTCCGCGACGAGACCGATGCGGCCAGCCGCGCGGTCGACCTGCAGATCAGCCCGCGCAACGTCACCGTCGCCGCCGGGCAGAGCAAGAAGGTCTCGGTCCGGGTCACGATCGACGGCTCGCGGCTGCAGGACTGGCCGTTCGACTCGGCCGGTGCGATCGGCGACGGCTCGGCCCTCAACGGTCCCGAGTTCGACGGCTGGATCACCGCGACCGCGGGCGACGAGGAACTGCACGTCGGCTGGACGGTGCTTCCGCGGAAGGCCGCCGAGGTCACCGCGCCCAAGAGCGTGAAGCTCGACCGGCGCGGCGAGGCGGACCTCACGCTCAAGAACGACTCGCGCGTCGGCACGGGCGGCGTGGAGATGTTCGCGCTGACCGGCACGAGCGAGCGTCAGCCGAAGCCGGCCGAGGGCGACCCGGGCACGCCGGGGAGCAACGCGGCCCGGATCGACCTCGCCGCGACCGGCGTCCGCACCGTCGACGACGTCGTCCAGTTCGCCGTGGCGACCTACGACCGCCGGACGGTGCTGACCTACCCCGCCGAGTTCGACGTGTACGTCGACGTCGACGAGGACGGCACGGATGACTACGTCGTCTACAACGCGGAGGCCGGAGGGTTCGGCCTCACCGGGCAGTCGGTCGTCTACGTGTACGACCTCGCGACCGATGCGGCGTCGGCCTTCTACTACACCGACGGCGGCTTCGACTCGTCCACCCAGATTCTCACGGCGCCGCTGGCGGCGCTGGGGCTCGAGGCGGGACAGACGTTCTCGTACAGCGTGCTGGCGATCGACAACTACTTCACCGGAGCCGTCACCGACTCCATCGAAGGACAGCGGTTCACCGTCGGCGGGGAGAAGTACCTCGTTCCGACCACGACCGAGATCGGCCCGCGCGAGCGCGTGAAGCTCGACGTCACCGCGAACCCCGCCGCGGGGGAGTCGACCCAGACCGGACTGCTGCTGCTGAACCGCAGCGCCGCGAAGGACGACTTCTCCCTCGTGGAGGTGCGCGGCTGACGCTCGGAAACACCCCCCCCGGAGCGGGTCGGACCTCAGGGTCCGGCCCGTTCCGGGTTTTCGGCGGGTGGGCGCGCGTCTACAACGATGTGCGGACGGCGAAGAGCTCGGGGAAGAACGTCAGCTCCAGTGCCCGCTGCAGGAACGGGGCGCCGCTCGAGCCGCCGGTGCCGGTCTTGAACCCGATGATGCGCTCGACGGTCTTGAGGTGACGGAACCGCCACAGCTGGAAGTTGTCCTCCAGGTCCACGAGCTCCTCGCACGTCTCATACGCCGCCCAGTGCGCCGACGGGTCCGCGTAGATCGCCGTGAAGACGGGGACGAGCTCCTCCGAGAATGTCCACGCGCGGGTCACGTCGCGCGTGAGCACGGCATCCGGAATGTCGTAGCCGGTCCGCGCGAGCATGCGGAGGAACTCGTCGTAGAGGCTCGGAGCCTCCAGCGCCCCCTGCACGAGCGCCCGAGCGGCGGGATCGGCGTCGAAGACCCGGACCATCGCGGCGTTCTTGTTGCCGAGGGTGAATTCGATCGCGCGGTACTGCGCCGACTGGAAGCCGCTGGAGTTGCCGAGCACGTCGCGGAACTGCACGTACTCCGCGGGCGTCAGGGTCGCCAGCACCGACCACTGCTCGGTGAGGGTCTTCTGGATGTGCTTCACGCGGGCGATGCACTTCAGCGCCGGCGGCAGGTCATCGGCCCGGAGCAGGCGCGCAGCCTCGCCGAGTTCGTGCAGCACCAGCTTCAGCCACAGCTCGGTCGTCTGGTGCTGGATGATGAACAGCAGCTCGTCGTGGTGCTCCGGGTTGCTGAGGGGCTCCTGCGCCGAGAGCAGCGCATCGAGACGGAGGTAGCCGCCATAGCTCATCCGGTCGGAGAAGTCGGTGACGACCGTCTCCTCGATCTTCCGTGTGTTGTCCCGGACGCCCATCCGGCCAGAATACGACCGGCCGCGGCATCCGTCACCGGGGCGGCGGGGCGAGCAGAGGTCGAGCGGGGCGGCTCAGATGAGGGACAGCTCGCGCAGCTTCGCCTCGACGTCGGCGTTCGACGGCTCGACCTGGTGCGAGGAGTCCGGGTACAGCACGACGGGGATGTTGGTGCGACCGGAGATGTCGCGCGCGACGTCGGCGGAGGCGGGGTCGGCGACGAGGTCGACGTAGGTGTACTCGACACCCAGCTCGTCGAGCTGCTTCTTGGTGCGGATGCAGTCGCGGCACCAGTCCGCGCCGAACATGGTGATGGTCTTCGAGGTCATCCCCCTATTCTCGCCCCTTGCACGCGGTGTCGGGGGCGGTTCGCGCCGTGCGAACATAGGGGGCGATGCCGCTCTCGATCATCGTCCCGACGTTCAACGAGGCGCCGAACATCGCGGAGCTCGTCCGCCGTGTGACGGCGGTCGTCGACACGTCCGACACCGAGATCCTCTTCATCGACGACAGCACCGACGACACCCCCGCCGTCATCGCCGAGGTCGCCCGCGCCGCTGCCCTGCCGGTTCGTGTCATCCATCGCGATGTGCCCGCCGGAGGGCTCGGAGGCGCGGTCATCGCCGGAATGACGGCCGCGACCTGGGACACGTGCCTGGTCATCGACGGTGACCTGCAGCATCCGCCGGAGAAGATCCCCGAGCTGCGCGACCGGTTCGCCGTCGGCGACGTCGACGTCGTGATCGCCTCGCGCTACGCGGGCGGCGGCACCTCGAAGGGGCTCGCCGACCGTACGCGCGTGCTCGTGTCGAAGGTGTCGACCTCGGTGACCAAGGCGATGTTCCCGGTGCGCCTGCATGAGGTGACCGACCCGATGACCGGGTTCTTCATGGTCGACCGCCGCGCGGTGGACGCCGCGACGCTCAAGCCCCGCGGATTCAAGATCCTGCTCGAGATCCTCGCGCGCCGGCCCCTGCGCATCGCAGAGGTGCCCTTCGACTTCGCCGGGCGTCACGCCGGCGAATCCAAGGCGTCGTTCCGCCAGGGTCTGCACTTCCTCGCGCAGCTGACCGCGCTGCGGTTCGGCAAGATGTCGCTGTTCGCCGTCATCGGCGGGATCGGCGCGGTGGCGAACCTCGCGATCGTCTGGGCACTGACGCAGTTCGGCGTCGACTACGTCATCGCTGCGGTCGTCGGCGCCGAGGTGACCATCATCGGCAACTTCCTGCTGATGGAGCGCTTCGTCTTCCACGACATGAAGCACTCGGCATCCGGGGTGTGGTCGCGTTTCGCGAAGTCCTTCGGGTTCAACAACGCCGAGGCCCTGGTGCGCATCCCGATCATGGCGCTCATGGTCGAGAGCTGGCACATCTCGGCGGTCCTGGCCACCGCCATCACCCTCGTGGTCGCCTTCGTCGTGCGCTTCGTCTTCCACTCCCTCGTCGTCTACGCACCGCGGAAGGATGCCGCGCCCTCGCGCGCGCGCCGCTTCGTCGAGCAGGTCGACGAGCAGGCCATGAGCCCCGGCGAACTCTGAGCGCGTTCGCCGTCGTTGGCGGGGTTCGCGGGGGATAGCGGGGTCAGCCGATGAGTGAGACGAGCGAATCCAGCCCCATGCCGTAGTCGATGCGGACCACCGGGAGCGCGAGCTTGTCGGTGCCGATGGCGACGGTTCCCGGTTCGATCGTGCGCGCCATCTCCCACCCGCCCTGACGGAGCGCCTCCTTGGCCGTGTCGTTGTAGTGGCCGAACGGGTAGGCGACGACCTCCTTGACGCCGAGGACGTCGGCGGAGGCCTGCATGTCGGCGATGATCTCGGGGATCCCCCAGTTCACGATGCGCCCCTGGCCGTCATCTCCCGCCTGGTGCATGTCGTGCGTGTGCGAGCGGCGGAGCACGTACGGTGACGGCGCGGGATCCTGCCGGTAGGCGGTCACCATGAACGACGTGGAGAGGACGCCGTAGCGATCGACGACGGGCACCGCCAGGTCGAACCAGGTCTGGTCGGCGTCATCGTCGGTGACGATCACCGACCGCTCGGGAAGCCACAGGCGACCGTCGATGAAGGCCGAGAGCTCATCCCACGTCGGCAGGTAGAAGCCGGTCGTGGCGATGTGGTTCATGTGCGCGTCGAAGTCGCCGATGTAGGCGTAGTTCCCGCGCAGCCAGTGGTCCTCGCCCTCGGGACGCTCGGTGAACTGGTGGTACATCAGGATCGGGACGCGCGTGGCGGCGGCGACGTTCTCCTCCGCCGTCATCCACGCGCCGTGGAGGGTGGCACGGCGGTCCTCGCACGCCACGAGCTCGGATCCGTTGACGCGGGCGGGGACGGCGCGGGACGCGGCATCCTCCGCGGTGGAGTACCAGCCGGCGAACGCGTAGCCCTCGCGATCGGGGATGGGGAGGGAGGCGTAGAGCGTGCCGGCGGTCTGGAGCATCGGTGCGGCTGAGATCTCGTCGCCCGCGAACGACACGGCGCAGGCGGCCGGGTCGTCGGTGGCGGCGAGGAGCTCCTCCTCGGGAGTGAGGGGGGTCGGCGTCGGCGTCAGGGACGGTGCCGGGGTGGAGGTGGCGGCCACGGTCGGCTCCTCGGCGCGCGGGGAGGTGAGGGCGATGACGCCCCACGTCACGCCGCCGATCAGCGCGACCGCGCCGATCGCGGCGACCAGTGCCCGGCGACGCCGGACCCGAGCGGAGACGCGGCGCCGGCGCGCTCCGGTTCTCGTGCTCTCCATGCGGTTCCCCTTCGCCGTCGACGGGGCCTGTGGTCCGGCCCGGCGCGTGGCTACGCTGATCGTATGACAACCCTCGTGCTCACCGTGGTCGGCGACGATCGGGCGGGTCTCGTGGCGACCGTCGCCGAGATCGTGGGTGCGCACGGGGGCAACTGGGAGACCAGCGCGCTCGCCGAGCTCTCGGGGGCCTTCGCGGGAATCATCGAGGTCTCGGTGCCCGCGACCCGGGCGGACGAGCTGCGCGAGGCGCTGTCGGTGCTCGAAGGGCTGCTGTCCGTCGCGGTGCACGCGGGGGGCGTCTCCTCCGGGCGGGACGAGACGGGGCGCAGGATCTCCCTCACCGTCCTCGGGAACGACCGCACCGGAATCGTGCACGAGATCTCCTCCGCGCTCGGGGCGCAGGGCGTCAGCATCGAGCGCATGTCGACCGAGACCCGCGACGCCGCCATGGCCGGTGGGCGGCTGTTCGAGGCGACCGTCGTCGCGCGCGTGCCCGCCGGGGTGGACGTCGCCGACGTCGCAGCCCGCATCGAGCGCCTCGCCGACGACCTCCAGGTCGACGTCGCCCTCGAGGACTGACCCCCGTACCCAACTCCTCAGTTTCGGGCGGGAACGGGCCCGGGGGTGGGTTTCGGGGCGCCACGGGCCCGGATCGGAGGAGTTCGGCCCGGGCTGTGCCCGGCGGCGGGTTCGGGGCAAACGCATAGCCGTGGGAGGGCGGCGGCGGGGCGGCGCGGGCGTACGCTTCCTCTGCGCGCGTGCGCGACTCGGGATGCCGGTGGGTCTCACCTCCGGCGGCGGCCCGGGCCGGCCGCGCCCGAGTCCGGGAAGACACACATGCTGAACAACCTCACCGGGTGGCACGCCGTCCTCATCCTCGTCGTGATCCTGCTGCTCTTCGGCGCCGGGAAGCTCCCGGCCCTCGCCAAGAGCGCCGGGCAGTCCGCGCGGATCCTGAAGTCCGAGCTCCGCGAAGGAGCGACGGCGCCCACCCTCGCACCCGACGCACCCTCGACGGCGACGGCCGAGAGCTCCGCCGAGCCGCAGCCCCGGGTCTCCTCCACACCGCCTCCGCCCTCGACGGCCTGACCGGCTTCCGCGGCGATTACGATCGACCGGGTGCCCGACCCCGATCGGGCCGCCGGAGGAGCGACATGCGGAACCGTCACCTGTTCACCCCCCTCACGTTGCGTGGTCGCACCGTCCGCAACCGCCTGTGGGTCGCGCCGATGTGCCAGTACTCCGCGGAAGACCGCGACGGGATGCCGACGGACTGGCACCTGGTCCACCTCGGTTCCTTCGCCCACGGCGGGGCGGGTGCGGTGCTGACCGAGGCCACGGCCGTGAGCCCCGAGGGGCGGATCAGCCCCCAGGACCTCGGCCTGTGGAACGACGCGCAGCGCGACGCGCTCGCGCGCATCGTCGACGCCCTCCACGCGTGCGGTGCATCCGCCGGCGTGCAGCTCGCGCACGCGGGCCGCAAGGCCTCGACCCACCGCGCGTGGGACGACACCCGCGGATCGGTCGCCCTCGCCGACGGCGGGTGGGAGACCGTCGCCCCCAGCGCGATCGCCTTCCCGGGTCTCGCGGAGCCCCGCGCCCTCGACGCGGACGGCATCCGGGCGGTCGTCGACGACTTCGCCGCGGCGGCCACTCGCGCGAAGGATGCCGGGTTCGACCTCGTCGAGGTCCACGCCGCGCACGGATACCTTCTGCACGAGTTCCTCTCGCCGCTGTCGAACCACCGCACCGATGCCTACGGCGGCTCGTTCGACAATCGCGTGCGCCTCCTCCTCGAGATCGTCGACGCGGTCCGCGCGGCGATCGGGGACGACCTCATCCTCGTCGTCCGGTTCTCGGCGACCGACTGGACCGACGGCGGCTGGACGATCGACGAGACGGTGGAAGCCGTGCGCCTCGTCGCCGCGCACGGCGCCGACCTTGTCGACATCTCCAGCGGCGGCAACGTCGCCGACGCGCGCATCCCGGTCGGCCCCGGCTATCAGGTGCCCTTCGCCGCCCGCATCCGAGCGGAGACGGGAGTGCCGACGGCCGCGGTCGGGATGATCGACAGCGCGGCGCAGGCCGAGCAGATCCTCGTCACCGGACAGGCGGATGTCGTCCTGTCGGGCCGCGAGATGCTCCGCAACCCGCACTTCGCCCTGCGCGCGGCGCGGGACCTGGATGCCGATCTGTCGGCGACGCCGCCGCAGTTGACGCGCGGCTTCGCCTGACGCCGGCTCAGGCCGTGGGCGCCTCCGCGGCGGCGAGCTGCTGCTTCCACTCGCGGAAGCCCTCCTCGGTCCGCCCGCGCCGCCAGTAGCCCGAGATCGAGACCTGGCCTCGGGTCAGCCCGCGTTCTCCGTACAGATACGGACGGATGCCGTGCATGACCTCCGCCGCTTCGCCGTGCACGAAGGCGTGCACGCGGCCTTCCGGCCACTCCAGCGCCTTCACGGCGGCGAGCAGCGGATCGGCATCCGTCGCCGGCTCGCTGCGGTAGAGGTGGACGACCTCGGCGTCGTCGGGGAGGGGCAGCTCGGGCTCGTGTCCGGGCTGCTCCAGCTGCAGGATGACGTGGGCCACCGCATCGCCGGGCAGCGCCTCGAGGGCCGCGGTGATCGCCGGGAGTGCGGACTCGTCGCCGACGAGCAGGTGCCAGTCGGCCTCGGGGGAGGGGGCGTACGCGCCTCCGGGGCCGTTCACGACCAGGGTGTCGCCGGGTTCGGCGCGCGCCGCCCAGGGCCCGGCGATCCCTTCGTCGCCGTGGACGACGAAGTCGATCGCGAGCGTTCCGGCCCCGGCATCCGGATACAGCGCCGTGTACGTGCGGACGATCGGCATGTCCTCGGGCGGAACGACTCCCCGCATGGCGCGGACGTCCACGCCCTCCGGCAGGACGACGCCCGGGCGGGGGAAGACGAGTTTCACGTACCGATCGGTGAAGCGGCTGCCCGCGAACGCGGACAGGTCGTCGGAGCGGAAGTGCACGCGCCGCACGACGGGGGTGGTCCAGGACGTCGCGGTGACGACGAGCGTGGTCGGCATGGGAGCTCCTCCGTGCGGGCCCTGCCCGCGCTTGCGGGCGGCATCGATGGGTGCGGCCCTGGCGAGTGTACGACGTCCGTCGCTTCGCCGCCCCGGGGTCGGGCGCTGCGCAATGGACGGCAGCTCGCGCGCTCCTGGCATCCTGGACGCATGCCCGCGACAGAGGATGCCCCCGACGTCGACGTCGAGCATGTCGGCGACGGCCGCCATCTCACGCGCGTGACGCGCGTCCAGACGACCTCCGGGGACGCCGGGCGGCCGTTCGTCCTGGTTGCGGGCGTCGGCGTCGCGGCGACGTACTTCGAGTTCCTCGCGCCGACCCTCGCCGAGAGCGGGGACGTGTTCGCCCTCGATCTGCCGGGCTTCGCGGGGATGCCGCGGCCCGGCGATCAGCCGACGGCGGCGTTCTTCGCCGATCGGGTGGAGGAGGTCCTCGACCACTACGGCCTGATGGATCCGGTCATCATCGGTCACTCGATGGGGACGCAGGTGGTCACAGAGGTGCTGATCCGTCGTCCCGAGGTGCGTCACGCCGTCCTCGTCAGCCCCGTCGTCAACGACCGGGAGTCGTCGTTGCCGCTCGTCGCCCTGCGATTCGCGCAGTCGGCGACGCGCGAGACCTTCCATCTGGCGATGACGGCGCTGTCGGCGTACGTCCTCTGCGGCGTCGTGTATTTCGCGCGGGTGCTTCCGCATCTCCTGCGGTACCGGTTGATCGAGCGGCTTCCGCTCGTCGCCGCATCCGTCCTGCTGATCCGTGGCGAGTTCGACCCGATGTCGCCCCGGCGATTCCACTCGCGCCTGGTCGCGGCTGCGCGAGACGCGCGCCGGTGGGAGATCCGGGGAGCCGCGCACTCGATCATCAACGCCCACGCCATCGGAGCGGCCGACCTCATCGTGCGACACGCGAACGACGCGATCGCTCCGAAGGGACGGATGCCGGCCGAGAAGGCGGTCGTTCCGCCGCCGCCGCATGCGGGTGTGGACATCGTCCTCAGTGCGTTGCGCGAGCGATTCGCGGAGTGGTGGTCCGCCGCGCGTGGCGACGAGGCAGGTGTCGAGCGGGCGAAGGAGCGGCACGCCCGCATCCTGTGGCGCGCCTACTCGCGGTCCGGTCGCGATCCGCGTCGCGCCGTGGGTGCCGAGACGGCGACGGCGACCGAGCGTCCTTCCGGAGAAGACGAAACCCCCGCGATGTAGAAGCTACGCGAGGGTTCCTGGGATGACTGTAACGGTCATCCGTGTGGCTCCGACCGGCATCGATCCGGTGACCTTTCGATTTTCAGTCGAACGCTCTACCAACTGAGCTACAGAGCCGCGTGGCATCCGTATCGTGAACGACGCAATGCCACGTCCTAGACGAAAGGCCCTCTTTTCACAAAGGGCCTGTCGCTCGGAGCGACCCTGACGGGACTTGAACCCGCGACCTCCGCCGTGACAGGGCGGCACGCTAACCAACTGCGCTACAGGGCCATACGTTTTCAATTATATGTGCGGAGAGTGACCCCAACGGGATTCGAACCCGTGCTACCGCCGTGAAAGGGCGGCGTCCTAGGCCGCTAAACGATGGGGCCGAGCGAACCGGGAGGCTCACGCTTACCGACGCCCAAGCATACGTAATCTTCGGCCGATGTGCCAATCGAGGGCGTGTGCACCCGGAAAGAGAGCGGTCGAGGGCGCACACTGGGCCCGCGGATGCCGCGTCCCGACGTCGGTTGTGCCGGAAAAAACCGTTGCGAAAGTGACGTGTGTTGCTAGTGTGATCGATGTTGCGACGCGGGAGGGAGGTTGCCGTGCACTCCGACGACGCATCAGACGATTGCGGCTGCGCCCCCACTGCCGCCGAACGCGCGCGCCTCTGGCCCGTGGTCAACCGCCGCAACGCCCTCGGGCTCGGCCTGATCGGCGCGGCGACCCTCGGCACCCTCGCGGGACCGATGATGCCGGCCGCCTTCGCCGCCGACTATCCGACGTGGGACGACGTCAAGCGTGCGCGCGCGAACGAAGCGGCAAAGCGCAGCGAGATCTCCCGCATCGAGGGACTCATCCGCTCGCTCGCCGATGACGTGACCGCCAAGCGCGCCGAGGCCGAGCGCCTTGCCGACGAGTTCTACGTCGCGCAGCAGGAGTACTTCGCCGCCGCCTACCGCGCCGACCAGCTCCAAGCCGAGGCCGACACGCAGGCGGCGGCCGCCGTCGATGCGGCCAACAAGGCGGGGCGTGTCGCCGCCCAGCTCTACCGCCAGGGCGGCGACGACACCTCCCTTGAGCTCTTCTTCGCCGGGTCCGCGGCATCCGCCGACGATCTGCTGTCGCGCCTCGGCACGATGGACAAGCTGATCCAGCGGAACCAGGCCGTGTACGCCGAGGCGATCACGGCGCGCGACTCTGCGCAGAACCTCAGTGACCTGGCCCTGCAGCAGCGTACCGAGCGCGACCGTCTGCAGCGCATCGCCGAAGAGAAGATGGTCGCGTCGCAGCAGGCTGCTGCGGCCGCCGAGGCGGCGCTCCAGGCCGAGCAGAGCAACCGCGTGCGCCTCGAGGCGCAGCTCGCGGCCCTCCGCGACACCACCAGCAAAACGGTCGCCGAGTACGAAGAGGGCGTCCGCGTCCGCGAGGAGGCCGAGCGCAAGGCCCGCGAGGAAGCCGAGCGCCGGGCGCGGGAGGAGGCCGAGCGCCTCGCCCGCCTCGAGCGCGAGCGTCTCGCCCGCGAGCAGCGCGAGCGCGAGCAGGCCGCCAACAACGGCGGGGGCAACTCCGGCGGCGGTGGCGGGGGCGGCGGCAATTCCGGCGGCGGTGGCGGCGGCGGCAACTCCGGTGGTGGCGGCGGCGGAGGCGGCAACGGCTGGGCCCGCCCGTCGGCCGGATGGCGCACCTCCGGGTACGGACCTCGGTCGGTGCAGTGCGGATCGGGCTACTGCTCCAGCGGCTTCCACTACGGCGTCGACCTCGCGGCCGGCTGCAGCGCAGGCATCTACGCCGCCGCAGCGGGCACCGTGGTCTACTCCGGCTACAACGGCGGCTACGGCAACTACATCAAGATCGACCACGGCGGCGGCATCAGCACCGGCTACGCCCACATCCGCTCGGGCGGGCTCTTCGTCGGCTACGGCCAGCGCGTCGGCGCCGGGCAGCTCATCGCCGCCGAGGGCAACACCGGCAACTCGTTCGGCTGCCACCTGCACTTCGAGGCGTACGTCAACGGCGGCACCGTGAACCCCATCGACTTCCTCGCCGCCCGGGGCATCTGGGTCTGATCCCGCCCGCACGGCGCGCGAAAAAGGGGCGCCGGCTCGCGCCGGTCACCCCTTTCCCGATCGGATGCCGATCAGAGCGTCGTGGGAGCTTCGCCCTCACCCTGGGTCTTGGTGCGACCCTCGTGCTCGTCGAAGCGCTCGAAGGCTTCGGCCACGAGGCGCTCGGCCTCGGCGGCGTTCGCCCACTGGTCGACCTTGACCCACTTGCCGGGCTCGAGGTCCTTGTAGTGCTCGAAGAAGTGGTTGATCTCGTTGCGGGTCCACTCGTCGATGTCGTCGACGTCCTGGATGTGGTTCCAGCGGGGGTCCTTCGCCAGGACCGCGACGACCTTGTCGTCTCCGCCCGCCTCGTCGCTCATCTTGAGCACGCCGACCGGGCGGACCTTGGCGAGGACGCCGGGGTAGAGGTCGCGGTCGAGCAGCACGAGCACGTCGAGAGGGTCGCCGTCCTCGCCGAGGGTGTTCTCGAAGAACCCGTAGTTGCTGGGGTAGCCCATGGGGGTGAACAGGACGCGGTCCAGGAACACCCGGCCGGTGCCGTGGTCGACCTCGTACTTCACGCGGCTGCCGCGCGGGATCTCGATGACGGCGTCGTATGCGCCCATGCTGGTCTCCTTCGAAGAGGGGTGAATGCCGCGCATCAGCCTACCGTCGGCCCCGATCGGTCGAAGATGCGGGGGATCCGGGGGGTTCGGCGCGCGGCCGGTGGCCGAAAGGCCCCTGCGTCACGCGTTCTCGACGGCGCGGGCCGCTAGCGTGGGCGCGTGGACGAGCGACGACCGAGCCTTCATCCCGCCGTCGCCGAGATCCGGCGGGCGGTGCGCGCGGCTCTGGCCGACCTCGACCCGAAAGCGACGGTCGTCGTCGCGCTGTCCGGCGGCGCCGACTCCCTCGCCCTCGCCGCGGCGGTGGCCTTCGAGGCGCCGCGCGCCCGCCGCGACGCCCTCGCCGTCATCGTCGATCACGGTCTTCAGGAGGCCTCGGCGGCGGTCGCGGCATCCGCTGCCGAGACGGCCCGCGGCCTTGGCCTCGCCGTCCGTGTCGTCCGTGTCGACGTCGGCGATGAGGGCGGCCCGGAGGCCGCAGCCCGGTCGGCGCGGTACGGGGCGCTCCGCACCGAGGCCGCCGAGCGCGCGCCCGCGGTGATCGTCACCGGACACACCCTCGACGACCAGGCCGAGACGGTGCTGCTGGGGCTCGCTCGCGGGTCGGGAGCCGCGAGCCTGCAGGGGATGGCGGCGGTCGGCGACCTCGACGGCGTTCCCCTCGTCCGGCCACTCCTCGACGTGCGCCGCGAGACCACCCGCGCCGCCTGCACCGCTCAGGGACTGTCGTGGTGGGACGACCCCCACAACACCGACGACCGCTTCGCGCGGGTGCGCGTGCGTGAGCGGGTGCTGCCGGCGCTCGAGGCCGAGATCGGCCCCGGGATCGCCGAGGCCCTCGCCCGGACGGCCGCGCAGCTGCGCGAGGACGCCGCGGCGTTCGACGAGATGATCGCCGAGACCATCGAGGACATCGTCGAGCCGGCCGAAGCCGGGATCGCGGTGTCGGTGGCGGCGCTCGCGGCCAACCCGGCCGCCCTCCGCCATCGCATCATCCGCCACGTCGTGGCCGCCGAGTTCCATCAGAGCCTCACTCGCGCGCAGACCCTCGAGGTCGCGCGCCTGGTCACCCACTGGACGGGTCAGGGGCCCATCGACCTCCCCGGATGCCGCGCCGCCCGCGTCGGCGGTCGCATCGAGGTCACCGCCCGCTGACGCGCACCCCGTCGCCGAACCGGCGTCCGTTCCTTAGACTCGGGGGATGCGCGCGGCCGACATCTCCGACGACCTGACCGACGTTCTGGCGACCGAGGAGGAGATCCTCGCCAAGCTCGACGAGGTCGCCGCCGCCGTCGCTGCCGACTACGAGGGCAAGGACCTCGTGCTCGTCGGCGTCCTCAAGGGCGCGATCATGGTGATGGCCGACTTCTCGCGGGCCCTCCCGACCCTCGTGCCCATGGACTGGATGGCGGTGTCCTCGTACGGCGCCGGCACCAAGTCGAGCGGTGTGGTGCAGATCCGGAAGGACCTCGACACCGACCTGTCGGGCAAGCACGTGCTCATCGTCGAGGACATCATCGACTCGGGCCTCACCCTCAGCTGGCTGCTGGAGAACTTCTCCTCCCGCGGAGCCGCGTCGGTGGAGGTGTTCGCCCTCTTCCGGAAGCCGGATGCCGCCAAGGTCGAGGTCCACTGCCGCTACGTCGGCTTCGACATCCCCAACGACTTCGTCGTGGGCTACGGCCTCGACTACGACGAGCGCTACCGCAACCTCCGCGACGTCGCGGTGCTCGCCCCGCACGTCTACTCCTGACCGGCATCCGCTCGGCCGGGATCCGCCCGGAGGGGCCGGCGATTTCGCCACCGGCGAATGTTCAGGCCGGGCATAGGCGCCGCGGGATACCCTGAACGCACCGTCGCCGGGGCGTGGTGCCCCCGGAAGGACGTCGGCCGACGAAGGGACCGGGCACACGCCCGACTATGGACTTCAAGAAGATCGCGCGCAACCCGCTGTTCTACGTGCTGGTGATCGGACTCCTGCTGATCGTCGGGTTCTCCCTCATCTCCAGCCTCGGGGGCGCGAAGCAGATCACCACGCAGGAGGGCCTCGAGCTCCTCCGCGGCGACACCGTGACCGAGGTGGTGAACACCGACGGCGACCAGCGCGTGGACATGACCCTCTCCGACGCCTACGACGGCGCGACCGAGGTGCAGTTCTACTACGTCTCCGCCCGCGCCGACGAGGTGGTGCGCGCGATCGACTCCGCCTCCCCGACCGACGGCTTCAACGACGTCGTCCCCCGCGCGACGTGGTTCGACGGCTTCCTCTCCCTCCTCCTGCCGATCCTGCTGCTGGGTCTGCTGTTCTGGTTCCTGCTGTCCTCCGCCCAGGGCGGCGGCAGCCGGGTGATGCAGTTCGGCAAGTCCCGCGCGAAGCTCGTGACGAAGGAGATGCCGCAGGTCACCTTCGCCGACGTCGCCGGATCCGACGAGGCGATCGAGGAGCTCGAGGAGATCAAGGACTTCCTCAAGGACCCGACGAAATTCCAGAACGTCGGCGCCCGCATCCCGAAGGGTGTGCTGCTGTACGGCCCTCCCGGAACCGGCAAGACGCTCCTCGCCCGCGCGGTCGCGGGTGAAGCGGGTGTGCCGTTCTACTCGATCTCGGGTTCGGATTTCGTCGAGATGTTCGTCGGCGTCGGCGCGAGCCGCGTCCGCGACCTGTTCAACCAGGCCAAGGAGAGCGCGCCCGCGATCATCTTCATCGACGAGATCGACGCGGTCGGTCGCCACCGCGGCGCCGGCATGGGCGGCGGTCACGACGAGCGCGAGCAGACCCTGAACCAGATGCTCGTCGAGATGGACGGCTTCGACCCCAAGGCCAACGTCATCGTCATCGCCGCGACGAACCGCCCCGACATCCTCGATCCCGCCCTCCTGCGCCCGGGACGCTTCGACCGACAGATCGGCGTGGACGCGCCCGACCTCAAGGGCCGCAAGCAGATCCTCGAGGTGCACGGACGCGGCAAGCCCCTGGCCGACGGTGTCGACCTCGAGGTCGTGGCCCGGAAGACACCCGGCTTCACCGGTGCGGACCTCGCGAACGTCCTGAACGAAGCCGCCCTGCTGACGGCCCGCTCCAACGCCCAGCTCATCGACAACCGTGCCCTCGACGAGGCGATCGACCGCGTGCTCGCCGGCCCGCAGCGCCGCACCCGCGTCATGAAGGACCGCGAGAAGCTGATCACCGCGTACCACGAGGGCGGTCACGCGCTCGCCGCGGCCGCGATGAACCACACCGACCCGGTCACGAAGGTCACGATCCTCCCGCGCGGCAAGGCGCTCGGCTACACGATGGTGCTGCCGCTCGATGACAAGTACTCCGTCACCCGCAACGAGCTCCAGGACCAGCTGGCGTACGCGATGGGCGGCCGCGTGGCCGAGGAGATCGTCTTCCACGACCCCACCACCGGTGCCTCCAACGACATCGAGAAGGCGACGAGCATCGCCCGCAAGATGGTCACCGAGTACGGCATGACCACGGATGTCGGACCCGTCAAGCTCGGGCAGTCCTCCGGCGAGGTCTTCATGGGCCGTGACATGGGGCACGGCCGCGACTTCTCCGAGCGCATCGCCGAGCGCGTGGACGCCCAGGTCCGCGCCCTCATCGAGCAGGCGCACGACGAGGCCTACCGCGTGATCAACGCCAACCGCCACGTCCTGGACCGCCTCGCCCTGGCGCTGCTGGAGAAGGAGACGCTCGACCACCTCGAGCTCGCCGAGATCTTCACCGACGTGCAGAAGCTCACCCCGCGCCCGCAGTGGCTCTCCAGCAACGACCGTCCGGTCTCGCAGCAGCCTCCGGTCGAGGTGCCCAAGCGCGCCGTGCCCGTCGATGTCGCGGCATCCGTCGAGGCGGCGCCGGAGGGCGAGCCCGAGAAGGCCGCCACGCGGCAGCCGTCCGGTCAGGCGCGCCCCGCGACCGCATAGGCTCGGTGCGTGGCCGTCGATCGTGAACGGGTCTCCGCACTGGTGAGGGACCTGCTGGAGGCGATCGGGGAAGACCCCGATCGCCCCGGGCTCAAGCACACACCGCAGCGCGTCGCCGACGCCTACGCCGAGTTCTTCGGCGGGGTGGGGGAAGATCCCGCGGCGCCCCTCGCCCACACGATCTCGGTCTCGCGCGGCCCTGCTCCCGAGACGCTGCCCTCGGGTGCGGTGATGCTGCGCGACATCCTCTTCCGCTCGGTCTGCGAGCATCACCTCCTGCCCTTCCGCGGGCACGCGCACATCGCGTACCTGCCCGGTGAGCAGGTCGTCGGCCTCGGTGCCCTCCCGAAGGTGGTCGACATCCTCGCCGCCCGCCCGCAGGTGCAGGAGCGCCTCGGCGAACAGATCGCCGACGTCATCACCGCGAAGCTCGACGCGCGGGGCGTCCTGGTCGTCCTCGACGCCGCGCACGAATGCCTCACGATGCGCGGAGAACGCCAGCCCGACGCCTCGACCGTCACCATCGCGGCACGCGGCGCGCTCGCCGAACCCGCCGCCCGCGCCGAAGTCGTCCTCCTCCTCGGAGCGCGCCCGTGACGGCGCTCATCATGGGCGTGGTGAACGTCACCCCCGATTCGTTCAGCGACGGCGGACGCTTCCTGGATGCCGAAGCCGCCGTCGCGCACGGGCTGCGCCTGCGCTCCGAGGGCGCGGCGATCCTCGACGTCGGCGGCGAATCCACCCGACCCGGGGCCGAGCGGGTGACCCCCGAGGTCGAGCAGGAGCGGGCGCTGCCGGTCATCGCGGAGCTCACGCGGCAGGGTGCGGTCGTCAGCATCGACACGCTCAACGCCTCCACGGCGGCCGCCGCCGTCTCCGCCGGAGCGCGGCTGGTCAACGACGTCTCGGGCGGTCTCGCCGATCCGGACATGCTGGCCGCCGTCGCGGCATCCGGCGCCGACGTCGTGCTCGGGCACTCGCGGGGGCCGTCGTCGGACATGTACGCCCGGGCCCGGTACGACGACGTCGTGGGCGAGGTCGTCGCCGAACTCGGCGCCCGGATGGACGCCGCGACCCACGCCGGGATCCCGCCCGCGCGGGTGCTGGTCGACCCCGGCATCGGATTCGGCAAGCGCGGCGAGCAGAACTGGGCGACGCTGCGCGGACTGTCCCGGATCGTGGCGATGGGCCCGCGCGTCCTCGTCGGCACGAGCCGCAAGCGCTTCCTCGCCGAGTCGCTCGCCGACGACCCCGGCGACGCATCGGTCGAGCGGCGTGACCTCGCCACCGCCGTCACGAGCGTCCTGGCCGCACAGGTCGGGGTGTGGGGCGTGCGCGTCCACGACGTGGCCGCCACCCGCGACGCGCTCCTCATCGCCGAACGCTGGAAGGGAGATCACCGATGGACGTCGCCGATCGCATCACGCTGAGCGGGCTCCGGGTCTTCGGGTACCACGGCGTCTACGACGACGAGAAGCGCGACGGACAGGACTTCGTCGTCGACCTCCGGCTCGACCTCGACACCCGTCCCGCCGCCGCGAGCGACGACGTCGCCGACACCGTCCACTACGGCGAGCTGGCGGCATCCGTCGCCGCGGTCGTCGCGGGCGACCCGGTCGACCTCCTCGAGACCCTCGCGCAGCGCATCGCCGACGTCGCGCTCGCCGATGCGCGCGTCGCGCGGGTGGAGGTCACGGTGCACAAACCGCAAGCGCCCATCGCCCTGCAGTTCGACGACGTCTCGGTGACCATCGCACGCTCCCGGACCGCGGCATGAGCCGGCGCCTCGCCGACGGCATCCAGGCGGAGCCGCCTCGTTCCGATCGCCCCGTCGAGACGGCGATCGTCGCGCTCGGCGCCAACCTCGGCGACCGCGTGGAGACGCTCGAGGCCGCGGTGGCCGACATCCGTCGCCTGCCGCTCGTCGACGGGATCCGCGTCTCGCCGGCGGTCGAGTCCGTCGCGGTCACGCTGGACGGGCCGGATGCCGAGGCCCCGGCCTACCTCAACGCGGTCGCGATCGTCCGCACCCGCCTCGCGCCGACGGTGCTGCTCGGGTACCTCCACGCCATCGAGGCGCGCCACGGGCGCGTCCGCCGCGAGCGGTGGGGCGACCGCACCCTCGACCTCGACCTCATCGCGTACGGCGACGTCCGCAGTGACGCCCCCGCCCTCCTCCTGCCGCACCCGCGCGCGGCGGAGCGCGACTTCGTCCTGGAGCCGTGGCTCGCACTCGATCCGGATGCCGTCCTCCCCGGTCACGGCCGCGTCGACGCGCTGCTGGCGGACCTCCGGAACCGTCGATGAACCGCACGGGGGCAGGGGTGCTCATCGTCGCGGCGGTGCTCGGCGGTGCCGCGGGGTTCGTGCTGAACCAGGTGCTGACCGCGACCGGGCGGCCGACCTTCACCCCCATGGTGTCGCTCCCGATCCTCCTGCTCCTCCTCGGCGCGGTCGTGGTGGTGCTCGCCGTGCCGATCCGCCAGGCGACACGCGGACGCGGGCGGGCGGCGCTGAATCCCTTCCGGGCGCTCCGGATCGCCATGCTCGCCAAGGCCTCCAGCATCGTCGGCGCCGCGATCGGCGGATTCGGTCTGGGGCTCCTGGCCTTCCGTGCGACGCTCCCGGTGGCGCCGTCGGTAGGCTCGGTGGGCACGCTCATCGCGACCGCCGTCTGCGGCGCGGTCCTCATCGCGGCGGCCCTCGTGGCCGAGCACCTGTGCACCATCCGGAAGGACGACGATGACGAACAGCCCGGAGCCGGAGGCCCCGGTCCCCACGACCCCCTCGGAGCCGGACCCGGCGAGCCGACCCACTGAGGCCGATCGGCCGGCGGCCGTCGCGCTGCCCGCCGAGGCCCCTCAGGGGACGGAGGCCGCGCAGACGGACGAGCCGGCGACGTTCGACCGCATCGTCGAGTCCCGGTCGGAGTCGCGCCTCGTCCTCGCCGAGGGCGTCTGGCACCAGATCTCGCCCCGCTACGTGTGGGTGCAGCTGCTGTCGTCGGGAATCGTCCTGGCGCTCGTCGTCGCGGCGACGCTCGTCCTCGTGCTCGCCTTCGGGCAGGTGTGGGCGTACATCCCCGGCGGGATCTTCACCGTCATCATGGTGTGGACCCTCGCGATCCTGCCGCGGCAGGCGCGGGCGATCGGCTACCGGTTGCGCGAGGACGACCTCGTGTTCCGTCGCGGCATCCTGTGGCAGCGGTTCGTCGCCGTCCCCTATGGCCGCATGCAGCTCGTCGACATCACGCACGGTCCGCTCGA
The DNA here is from genome assembly GCF_031625015.1 of Microbacterium aurantiacum. Taxonomy (NCBI): domain Bacteria; kingdom Bacillati; phylum Actinomycetota; class Actinomycetes; order Micrococcales; family Microbacteriaceae; genus Microbacterium; species Microbacterium aurantiacum. The sequence continues at coordinate 691,777 of NZ_JAHWXH010000001.1, read as the reverse complement.
CCGCGCGTTCGGCATCGCCCAGCTGAAGTTCGTCACCGCAGCCGCGGCGACCGGGGTCACGATCCCGGGGCTGCCCCAGGCGACCGCCGACACGCTGCGCGACCACCTCGTCGAGGTCGCCGAGAGCCGGCGCACCGGCCTATGACCGCTCCCGATCCGAACGACGGTCCGGGCGGGGCACCGAGCGCGGGCCCCGGCGCCCCGCCGCCCGCGCTCGTGCGCTCACCGCTCAGCGACGGCGAGTGGCACCGGCTGCACCCCCTCACTCCGCTGCTGCGCGGTGGACTTTTCCTCCTCGTCGTCATCGGCATCGTCGTGGCGAACCTCCGCGACCGGCTGATCGCGATCTTCTTCCCGTGGTCCGGTGAGGACGGCGTGGATGTCGACATGCAGGGTGACCCGGTCGACTTCGTCATCGACAACAACCTCTACCTGGTGGCGCTCCTCATCGTCGTCGGGGTGCTCGCCGTCCTCGTCGGCGGGTTCTACCTCTCCTGGCGCTTCCACACCTTCCGCATCACCGATGACGACGTCGAGGTGCGCAGCGGCATCCTGTTCCGCACGCAGCGCCGTGCTCCGCTGGATCGCGTGCAGGGCGTCAACCTCACGCGGCCGATGATCGCCCGCCTCCTCGGGATGGCGAAGCTCGAGGTGATCGGCGCCGGAGCCGACGGCAACGTGCGCCTGGAATACCTCTCGACCGAGAACTCCGAGGCGGTCCGGGCCGACATCCTGCGCCTGGCCTCGGGGCAGCGGTTGGCGGAGGAGAGCGCACGGCGCGAGGCGGCCGGTTCGCGGGTCGCGGCGCTCGGCCAGACGGTCTCGCGGGGGCTGACCGGACTCGTCGAGGGCGAGGAGGCCCCCGTCGCCGAACCCGAATCGGTGGTGGACATCCCGGTCGCGCGGCTGATCCTGTCGCACGTGGTCAGCACGACCACCGTGATGCTGATCCTCGGCGTCGTCGCCGTCGCCGTCGGAGCCGCACGCGGGACCCCGTGGCTGCTCTTCGCGATCGTGCCGGGTCTCATCGGCGTCGGAGCGTACTGGGTGCGTTCGATCATCCGCTCGCTGCGGTATTCGATCGCGCCGACGCCCGACGGCGTGCGGATCACCTTCGGCCTGCTGACCACGATCACCGAGACGGTGCCGCCGGGGCGGATCCACGCGGTCGAGATCACCCAGCCGATCCTGTGGCGCCCCTTCGGCTGGTGGGCGATCCGGATCAACCGCCTCAGCGGACGCAACGCCGCTGACACCTCGGCCGATCAGTTCACCACCGCGCTTCCGGTCGGCACGGCCGCCGATGTCGAGCGCGTTCTGCGGCTGCTGCAGCCGGGTGTGCCGGCGGACGAATGGGGAATGATCGTCACGCAGGGGATGGTCGGGCCCGGCCGGCGACCAGCGCCTGTCGGCGAGGACGATGCCGAAGCGACGGATGCCGCAGCGGATGCGTTCCGGACCTCCCCGCGTCGTGCGTGGCCGCTGCGACCCCTGTCGTGGCGACGCAACGGCTTCCGCGTCACCCCCGACCTGCTGCTCCTGCGTCGCGGGTTCATCTGGCGTCGCCTCGCGATCGTGCCGCTGGCGCGCCTGCAGTCGATCGGCATCGATCAGGGCCCGCTCGACCGTGCTCTGCGGGTCGCCGGGCTCCGGGCGCACATCGTGTCGGGTCCGGTCTACGCCTCGCTCGGAGCGATCGATCGCGACGACGCCGTCGCCGCCTTCGACGACATCGCGCACGCCGCCGTCGCCGCGGCGGGCGACGACCGGTCGCACCGATGGGCGGAGTACCTCGAGGCACCGGTTGATCCGGAGAGCGGGTCGTGAACCGCGACGGCCGCCTCGGCGTCGGCATCGTCGGCGCCGGCCGCGTCGGGCCCGTGCTCGGTGCGGCGCTCGCGGGTGCGGGGCACGCGCTCGTGGGAATCACCTCGGGCTCCGATCGTGAACGCGTCGAGGCGATCCTCCCCGACGTACCGGTCCTCGATGCTCCGGAGGTCGTGCGGCGCAGCGAACTGGTCGTCCTCGCCGTGCCGACCGCCGAGCTCCCCGGGCTCGTGCGCGGGCTCGCCGAGACCGGGGCCTGGCAGCCCGGGCAGCTCGTCCTCCACACCGACCCGGCCTCGGGGGTCGGCATCCTGTCCGATGCGGCCGCACGCGGGGCCATCCCCCTCGCCATCCACCCCGCGATCGCGTTCACCGGCACCTCGATGGACCTCCGGCAGCTGCACGGCGCCTTCGCCGCGGTCACGGCACCCGGGCCGGTCCTGCCCATCGCCCAGGCCCTCGCGGTCGAGATGGGGTGCGAACCCGTCGTCATCGCCGAGGAGGACCGCGCGGCCTACGCGGAAGGCATCGCCACAGCGACGACCTTCTCCCGAGAGATCGTCCGGCAGTCCACCGGTCTGCTCTCCCGTGCGGGGGTGCCGGAGCCGGGTCTTTACCTCTCCTCCCTCGTGCATTCCACGATCGATCACGCGCTCGCCGGCTCGCGCGCCGCGCGGGATGCCGAGCCGCCGAGCGAGTCCTGAACGCGCGGGCCGCGGCATCCGTCGGCGCGGGTCCACGGGTCGTCCGCCGGTAGACTTGCCCGGTCTTCCGAGGAGCCCCCACATGTCTGACACCGCACCCGACGCCGCCCCCGCGCCCGAGCCGACCGAAGAGGACGTCTTCGAGCAAAAGGCGGTGCGCCTGGCCAAGCGCGAGCGCCTCATCGGCGAACGAGCGGATGCCGCGGGCGGTGCGTACCCGGTGACCGTCCCGGTCACCGACACGATCCCGGCCCTGCGGGCTCGTTTCGGCGACCTCGAGGCGGGTGCCGAGACCGGCGTGACCGCGTCCGTCGCGGGCCGCATCGTGTTCAGCCGCAACACCGGCAAGCTCTGCTTCGCGACGCTCCAGTCGGGCGACGGCAGCCGCATCCAGGCGATGGTCTCCCTCGCGCAGGTGGGCGAGGAGTCGCTCCAGGCGTGGAAGGAGCTCGTCGACCTCGGCGACCACGTCTCGGTCACGGGCGAGGTCATCTCCAGCCGCCGCGGCGAGCTGTCGATCATGGTCACCGCGTGGCAGATCGCGGCGAAGGCGATCCTGCCGCTGCCGAACATGTACAGCGAGCTGAGCGAGGAGAGCCGCGTGCGCTCGCGCTTCCTCGACCTGATCGTCCGTGATCGGGCGCGGGAGACGGTCGTCGCCCGCTCGACCGTCAACGCCAGCCTCCGCTCCACGTTCGCCGCGCACGACTTCGTCGAGGTCGAGACGCCGATGCTCCAGGTGCAGCACGGTGGGGCCTCCGCCCGCCCGTTCATCACGCACTCCAACGCCTTCGACACCGACCTGTACCTGCGGATCGCGCCGGAGCTCTTCCTCAAGCGCGCCGTCGTGGGCGGGATCGATCGCGTCTACGAGATCAACCGCAACTTCCGCAACGAAGGCGCCGACTCCACGCACAGCCCCGAGTTCGCGATGCTCGAGGCCTACCAGTCGTACACCGACTACCGGGGGATCGCCGACCTGACGCAGGAGCTCATCCAGAACGCCGCGGTCGCGGTCGCCGGATCCACCACCGTGACGTGGGCGGACGGCACCGAGTACGACCTCGGCGGCCAGTGGGATCGCCTCTCGATGTACGACTCGCTGTCGGCGGCGGCGGGCCGCACGCTCTCGCCCGAGACGCCGTACGACGACCTCGTCGCCCTCGCCGAGGAGCACGGCGTGGAGCTCCCGCCGCACCCCATCCACGGCAAGCTCGTCGAGGAGCTGTGGGAGCACTTCGTCAAGCCGACGCTCACGCGGCCGACGTTCGTCATGGACTTCCCGCTCGACACCAGCCCGCTCGTCCGCGAGCACCGCTCGATCCCCGGCGTGGTCGAGAAGTGGGACCTGTACGTCCGCGGGTTCGAGCTGGCCACCGGCTACTCCGAGCTCGTCGATCCCGTCATCCAGCGCGAGCGGTTCGTCGAGCAGGCCAAGCTCGCCGCCCGGGGCGACCTCGAGGCGATGCGCATCGACGAGGAGTTCCTCCGCGCGCTCGAGCACGGCATGCCCCCGACCGGCGGCATGGGCATGGGGATCGACCGGCTGCTGATGGCGATCACGGGCCTCGGCATCCGCGAGACGATCCTCTTCCCGCTGGTCAAGTAGCACCGGCGGTCTCGCCGGGTCAACGCCGCCCGACGGCACGGAACGCCCAGTCGGTTCTCTTGCCCATTCACCGTGTTGCAATCAGCGCTCAGTTCAGATGCTCGAAACTGGTCGGTGGCCGTAGCTGTGCGTGTCGCGTGGCAGCCAGCCAACGTCCGTAGCGGGCGTTAGCGTGAGACATCGGGCAGTCGAGCGTGACCCTCGCGACGAAGCTACTGTTCCCGCCGAGGTGACAATTGGATGACGACGCAGATCTGATCGAGAGGTTCTTGGCCCTCGCCCGGGGTGAGGACCAAGCGCTGCTCGCGTTCCTGCCCCCCTTCGACGACGCAGTTCTCGTTCCGGGCACGGCGACGACCGTTCGTACCCCCTTTGTCGCGCACGACATCAATGGAGCGCCGGCGGTCGACCAACTCGCCGGGACCATGGCGGGCGCTGTGCTCGACTTCTGCATCCCGCGCGCGAAGACGGAGAAGGCGAACGCTGAGTACCGAGAGACGGGCTCGACATCATCGCTCGTCGCGCTGGTGGAGCAGGCGCGTGACCTTTTCGTCAAGTCAGAGAAGTCCGGCGAGGGAGGCGAACTGCTGCTATTTCTTCTGATGGAACGCCTCCTCCATCGCCCGCAGCTCCTGTCAAAGATGGCGCTGAAAACCAACACGCAGGTTCACGTGCACGGATCGGATGGCATTCACGCATCCCTGGCCGACGATGGGGTGCTTGATGTCTACTGGGGCGAGTCCAAGCTCTACGCCTCGAGCTCTGACGCGTTCAAAGACTGCTTCGAGAGCATCGCTCCGTATCTGAGTCCAGACGGCGACTCGAGGCGACGGCAGGATCTTCTGTTGGTGCGGGACCATCTGAATGTTGACGAAGCCCGGCTCGCTGCTCATCTCCTGGAATACTTCGACGATTCCAATCCAAAGACCCTCCAAGTCCGATGGAACGGTGTCTGTCTCGTCGGGTTTGATCACGCGAATTACCCCAACATCGCAGCGCTCACGGATGCGAACAGGGCCGCGGTTACGGCCGCCGTAAAACGCTGGCACAAGACAGTGTTCTCACGTGTCGAGCAGTTCGAAGTCTTGAGTGTTGGTATCGACCTGTTCTGCATACCAATGCCGGATGTAGCCACACTCCGGGCACGGGTGCTCGAAAGGATGGGGGTGAAGTGAGTGCAGCCGCCGAGCTGGAGGAGGTTGTGTTCAACTCGCGCAAGTTTCGCGAGGTGCTTGCGGACACGCGGCTGCTCACCCTTCGCGCCGAGTTTGACTCCATCGATTGGAAGGATTCTCTGCCGACGATCGATTGGAGCTTCGCGTTGTTGTACGCAAGCGCCCTCACGTCCGTTGAGTCGGAACGATCCCAGTCCGCAATTCTCCGAATAGCCACGGCTTGCATCCTGACCTCCGACGCTCAACCAGAACACAGGGCCGCTGCCGCCGCGCTACTCGAACGCAGCGGCAACCATATGGCGGTGGAGCTCGCCGAGGGGCGAGGTCGAATTCCTCTCGACGCGTGGCTCGAGCTTTCCGGTGCGCTCAGGTTAGAGGTGATGAGGGCCAGGATCGAGCACTCAGTGCGACTCTCCCACGGTGGTCTGATGGCAGTGAATCCTTTTCAGGGCCGATTCTGGGCTGCGGTCGAGGCGAACGACTGGCTCAGTGTGTCCGCTCCAACATCCGCAGGTAAATCCAGGATCATTCGCGAGCACTTCCTTGAGGTCACACGCGAGAGGGCGAAGTTCACCCTCGTCTACGTGGTGCCGACCCGTGCACTGATCGAAGAGGCATCTAGGGATCTCCGCCGCGAGGTCGCCGAGGGCGTTGGTGTATTTACTTTGCCCTGGGACCCGGATCTTGCTGCATCAGAGCGGACCATCCTTGTTGTCACGCAGGAACGCCTTCATCTCGTGCAGGAGATGTTTCCCCATCTGATGGTGGACCTCATGTTTGTCGACGAAGCTCAGTCGCTCGCGGGAGACGCTCGCGGTGTGCTTCTCCAGCGCGCTATCGAGCGCGTAGTCCGCACGAGTCCTAAAGCTCGTATTGTCTTCGCTAGTCCGCTCAGCTCTAATCCGGAACTTCTCATTGAGGCCGCACCAACGGCGATCAGGGCGAGCGCGTTCGTGTCAGAGACGGTAACGGTCAATCAGAACCTCGTCTGGGTCGAACACGTGGATCGGAAGCCAAAGCAGCGTGCCATCTCGCTCATCGCGGATGGGAACCGAACGATGGTCGGGGAGATCGAGCTCGCACAGCGTGCCACGACCGTTCCACTCAGAATCGCCCTGGTTGCCCGAGCGCTATCTGGAGGGGGTGGGGGCAACGTCATCTACGTGAACGGGCCTGCGGAGGCGGAAAAGGTGGCGAAGGCGGTCTATGAGCAGTTACCGCAGGACGACGTCGATGGGGAGATCGAAGACCTGCGCGCGCTCATCCGCACCGCAATTCACAACAAGTACCTGCTCGCTGACGTTCTTGGCCGCCGAGTCGCATTCCACTACGGAAACATGCCACTGATAGTTCGGTCTGAGATTGAGCGCCTGTTTGGTGAGGGCAAGATCCACTATCTCGTTTGCACCTCGACCTTATTGGAAGGCGTGAATCTGCCATGCCGCACTATTTTCATGCGCAACCCGCAGAAAGGGGTTGGTAACCCGCTGAGCGAAGCTGATTTCTGGAACCTCGCAGGACGTGCGGGCCGGTGGGGCAAGGAATTCCAAGGCAACATCGTGTGTATCGATACGGATGATGACGGTCTTTGGCCGAATCTGCCGCTCGTGCGGAAGAGGTCTGCAATCAAGCGGGCGGTCAATGAGGGGTTGGATGACGTCTCCCGGCTGCTCGCCTTCATACGCAGCGTTGATGTCGTTCATGAAGACAGCACCGCCGAAGGGCTCTTTGCCTACTTGTGTGCGCGCGCTTTGGAGGGTGAGCCAAACGATCATCTCCTCGATCGAATCCCCGTCGACGCTGAACGAGAGGAAGTTCACCTCGCGATCAACCATGTGGTCTCTTCGGCGACAGTCCCGTCGGCTCTGGTCGCCAGGCATAGCGGCATCTCGCTAACCTCCATGGAGCGGCTACTTCAGAGCTTCCGCGCCTCCGGGAGCTCTCCTGCGCACCTGGAGCTGCCACTGCCTGAAGAGCCCAACGCTCGGCAACGATTCCAGGAAGCGTTGGTTCGCATTGGTGGCACGATGACGACCGTTTTTGGATCTTCGCAAGAGGGAGAGGACCGCCGGAAATGGCAGCTCGCAAACCTCATCGTGAATTGGATGAAGGGCATGCCGCTGTCGAGGCTCATTGATCAACGCATTGCCAGCAGCACGATCACGCCCGCCGTCGCGATACGGAGTGTCATGACGGATATCGAATCGATCGCACGATTCCATGCGCCGAAGTATCTTGCCTGCTACTCCGACCTGTTAGGGGTCTATGCGGCCGAACTCGGCATGGATGAGATCGAGCGCCCGGATTACGCGATGATGCTTGAGCTTGGGGTGTCTCGTTCTAGCGAGGTGGCCCTGATGTCACTCGGACTTTCACGCACGGCTACCGTCGTCCTGGCTGACTACGTGGGAGTCGACGATTGGTCAACGGCAGAGGCGCTCACCTGGCTTGCGGCCCAGAACCTCGATGGATTGGGCATTCCTGTGTTGATTCAACGAGAGGTCAACGAAGTGGTGTCGACAGCGATACGACGCACTGCAGCCAATTAGGGCTGAGGCGTCCAGTCGGCCTCCGAAGAGCGACTGCGATGTGCGGCCTCGCTCCTCGTCGCCAAGCCCAAGACGGCGTGCTGAGCGTGAAATTTCAGCCATCGCGACGCTTGGGCGCGGTCCGCAAGCCGGCTCCCGATCGCGGCGTCGGTAGGTTTGGCGGGAGCCACCGGGATAGTTGCCCACCCGCCCTCGCCCTCGGCGAAGCGGGAGGTGAGCTGTGCCCAAGTCGGGTTCACATAGATCACTTGAGCGTCGTTTCGGTCGTTGATGACTGCATCGCTCAGAGCGCTGACAGGTTCGCCGTCCTCGGCGAATTGCGCCTCGCGGAAGGCGAGCCGCCGATGTTCGACTTCACTGCGTAGGGCTTCTTTTGCGTCTGACTTGGCTGAGTGCTGTCGGATTGCAGTTATGTAGCTGAAGTCGATTGTTGAGCCATCGACTCGTCGTATCCAGATACCGATGGCATCCCGTCCCACGTGCACTCCGGGGGCGTCCTGGGTGCGACCGATGAAGAACTCTTCGACGCCAACTCCCACTTTCTCTTCGAAGTCGGGGTGCCTCTCGAGGACCTCGGCGAGCATCCGCTGGTGCACAGGGTCAGTCACTGTGCCACCGACGGCGTACCCGGAGTTGCGAAGAATTTCGCGGAAGGCCGCCTCTGCTGAGCTCCGGGTATTCCACCGAAAAGAGTCGAGGATCACTGGGATGCTGGCCACTCCCGAATCCTAGAGGGAGCGATCGACCGCGAGGGTTGCGGGGGAAAGTCCGGCCAAGTCTCAGCAGTCTCGTAGCGGAGCCTGAGAGCGGCTCGTACATAGAGTTCGCGAATTAGACTGTGGAGCACGAGGAGATGGTCGACATGACGACGATCAATGACACCGCCGAACAGTTGCGTGAGTTAGCCAACTTGCACCGCCGGCGGGAGCTCATCGAAGAGACGATCGAGCAGCGCATCCTCACGCTCTGGCGTGCAGGTGGATGGTCGCTGCAGGAACTTGGCGCTGCGATCGGCAAGCGTGCCTCGCAGGTCTCGCGGATCATAGCGAGGTTGGAAGAGCGAAGCGTGAGCTTGGCGGACGCGCGCCGCACCATCACAGCAATGGAGCTCGTACGTCGAGCGCAGCGGGGGGAGATCGATCACGGGGAGTTTGTCGCGCTGCTCAAGAACTGGCGGTACGACCCGAAGTACACGGTCCACGACGAGTCCGACGACTGGGAGATCGCGGATAACAGTTTCGATGCCGTCTACCACGCCTATGTTGGTCTCGATCTGTTAACCGCGGAGGAGTACGAGGAGATCCAGAAAGCTGGCACCTAACCAGTCGCCGCCGTGAGCAGCAACTTGCCGCTTCGCCCGATATCAGTAGCGGATGCAGACAATCATCACCGCGCGACAGGCTACGGAGGGAATCCGGATGACAACACTTAGCAAAAGGGAGCAGGATCGCTATCGTGCCCTCGCGGCCCGAGCGGAAGACGAGCGTTACGCCCCGGTCGAGCAGATGGAGAGGCTAGCCTCGAGGCAGAGCACCACCTCGGAGGAGCTGGATGACTTAGTTCGCGACGTCTACGCGCTGCCCGCTTCCACAACCCCGGCCGGCGCTACCGAGGGCCGAGCCACCGAGGGTGACCTGCAGGAAATCATCGCCCTGGGCGGCGCGAAGCCTGAGGGATCGCCCGAGCCTGCGTGACAGTCCTGGAATCCGCACTGGTGGCCTGCGCTGCATGCCGCCACAGCCGAATGGCGCCATCGGGTTCACCGGTGAGGCTGCGGCTAATGCTATGCAGACTGGAGCCGCGATCGCGGTGGCGATGATCACCACCGAGGGGGCGTAGGTCTGACCCCGCTACCGCGCCCTGATGTCCGGGGCGTGCTGGGGAAGAAGAACGGTGAGTTCGACATCGAGCACCTGTGCGACTGCGAGGAGCGTCATCAAGCGGGGGTTGGCGGCCGAGTCCGGTCGAGACTCGCCCTTCTCGAGCTTCTGGAAGGTGTACCTGCTCAGATTCGCTTCGTAGGCGACCCGATCTTGGCTGTAACCGCGCGCCAAGCGCTGCCGTTGGATGTTGGTTCCGATCTCGCGGACGTACGCACTCCAGTCGGAGTTCGAGGACGAGTCTCTGCGCACCCTCTCAGGCTGACCGCGAGGCCTCCATCTCAAGGCCTAATCGGTATGGCATTCTCTCGTTCATGGGATTCGATTTCGTCGCGATGGACGGCTTCCAGATGGTCGTTCGTGATCCTTTCCTCGAGGCATTGATCCGCGTCGTCTCGGAGCCAAACGGTTCGTCGACGGCTCGCCACGCCTACGAGGCGACCTGTGAGTGGTGGGATGAGCACTCGCAGGGGCCGACCGGGGCGGAGCTGTTCGAGTCGATGTTCGAGCCGGCCGACTGGTTAGCTGTCATTGACGACTCTGGTCGGCCACGCGCCAATCAGGAGGCGCAGGTGCAACTACTCAGAGACTGGTTCCTGCTCTACTGGTCCCGGACGGGCGCGATCAGCTTTATCGCTGGTTCAGACCTCGTGATACGACCCGGCAGCCCCGCGTTCTTGACCCGCGAGTCGTAGGCCGCGGCGCCTTGTGCAATTCGCCAACGGCGCGTTGGCGAATTGACTGTCCTCGGGCTGATGTGGTCTTGCCCGCCCCGCACCGCAAAACCGAAGATGTCTGCGGCGAGAGCATTTGACTGCCCAACACGTTAGGGTCCAAGTCTTCGCTGCTTGTATTCTCGGAGCATCTTCTCCGGTGAATGGATCGTTGTGCCTTCTGCTGTTAAGCGTCCGACCGAGCGTGAACGCTGGTCATCCACTCGATTAGTCCTCTTTGCCTTCACGTTCAACGCGTTGTGTTTGTTCGTGCTCCTGGCGAATCTGCTCACCGGCAATGTCTGGTGGAAGGTCGCCGTGCCGATCGCTGTCGTTTGCCTTCTTCTCGGGGGGCTGGCGGGGTTCCTAGCCAGGAGATTGCGGCTCAAAGAGCGATAGGGGCGAGCTCAATCGTAGGCACCCCGACCAACAGAGATCCTCAACAGGTCATCGCGGGCTGTATAGTCATCGTGTGCTGACTCTTGCTTCTCGTCTTGATGTGATGAACCGGCTCGGTCGGGCGATGGCCGATCCGACGCGTTCGCGGATCCTGCTGTCCTTGCTGGACGGGCCTGGATATCCGGTAGAGCTTTCTCGGGACTTGGAGTTGACTCGCACCAACGTTTCCAATCACTTGACCTGCCTTCGAGGGTGTGGCCTGGTGGTGGCAACACCCGAGGGGCGCCGCACGCGATACGAGATCTCCGATCCTCATCTGACCCGAGGGATGCGCGATCTACTCGAGGCTGTGGTTGCTGTCGATCAGGGTGTCCCCTGCGTTGACGACGCGTGCGAGTGCTGCGCATGACCGGCGGGGTAGGGGTCTTCGAGCGGACGGGGTGGGCGGGATGAGCGAGGAGTGCTGTGCTCCTGACGAGCCTGGCAAGGCCAGGACGGTGCGGCGAATCGAGTTGTCTGCACCTCGGGTAGCCGCCGATTCTTGCTGCTCGCCGGGCGAGCCCACCGCCCTGGCCGTTGACGCAACGCCCTTGCACGTCGAGGACGGGGACGCGTGCTGCGGTCCGAGTGTCTCGTCGACGGTGACCGGTACTGCAGGCGAGGACCCGGAGGTGCGGCCGCCGTGGTGGCGGGATCCTGCACTGCTCCCCTCAGTCCTTTCCGGTGTTTTCCTTCTTGCCGGTTACGTTTTCGAGTGGTCCGGGCTCCCCGTTCCCGCGCTGGTGCTGCAGTGGGTGGCGCTCCTGGCGGGTGCCTACACGTTCGTTCCTGGCGCAGTCCGCCGGCTGCTGCGCGGTCGCCTCGGTGTCGGGCTGCTAATGATGATCGCCGCGATAGGAGCGGTGCTGCTCGGTCACGTCGGTGAGGCCGCGACGCTCGCGTTCCTGTTCTCCCTCGCCGAGGCCCTCGAGGACCGCGCTATGGATCGTGCGAGAGAAGGTCTGCGCGCGCTTCTGTCGCTGATCCCCGACACGGTACGAGTGTCACGGTTGAACGGCGATGTCACGATCCCTGCTGCGGATGTTCAGGAGCTCGACATCCTCGTGGTCGGCGCGGGCGAACGCGTTGCCACCGACGGTGTGGTAGTGGAGGGACGGTCGAGTCTGGACACGTCCGCGGTAACGGGCGAATCTATCCCCGTCGACGTCGCCCCGGGAGACCTGGTGGCAGCCGGCTCCGTGAACGGGGCAGCAACCCTGCGGATCGAGGCGACCGCCGACGGCCGCGACAATTCCCTGACGCAGATCGTCGCCCTCGTGGAGCAGGCACACGCACGAAAAGGCAACCGAGCGCGGCTTGCTGACCGGATCGCGAGGCCTCTCGTTCCTGCGGTGCTAATTGCGGCCGCCGCAATCGTGTTGTTCGGTTTCTTGATCGGGGACCCCGGGACGTGGACGGAACGTGCGCTCGTCGTTTTGGTCGCCGCGTCCCCCTGCGCTCTGGCGATCGCTGTCCCGGTGACGGTGATCAGCGCCATCGGCGCCGCATCCAAATTCGGTGTCATCATCAAATCGGGCGAGGCGTTCGAACAACTCGGCACGATCCGCGCCATCGCTTTGGACAAGACCGGCACCCTCACCCGAAACCAGCCCGTCGTCGTCGAGGTACACCCGGCGCCGGGCGTCACCCGCGAGGAATTGCTGGCCTGGGCGGCGGCAGTCGAATCGACTAGCACGCACCCCCTCGCCACGGCCATCACGGCGGCCACGCCCAGTGCTCCGGCCGCGGTGGATGTGGTGGAGGACGCGGGGCACGGTATTACGGGCCGAGTCGGCGGCCGCACCGTGCGTGTCGGCAACGCACGTTGGTTGGACTTCAGCGAGCAGAGCGACACCGCGGAACACATGGCCGGGCAAGGAATGACGGTTGTGGTCGTGGAGGTTGACGGGAGGTTCGCCGGCCTGATCGGAGTGCGCGACGAGCTGCGCCCGGAATCAGCGGAGACCGTGCGGATGCTGCACACGCAGGGGATCGCTACCGTCATGCTCACCGGTGACAACGGTCGCACCGCCCGCGCGATCGCCCGCGAGGCCGGAATCACCGACGTGCAAGCCGAACAGCTGCCGAGAGACAAGGCCGACGCGATCACCGCCTTGGTCGCCACCCGCCCCACGGCAATGGTCGGCGATGGCATCAACGACGCCCCAGCTTTGGCCACTGCCACTGTCGGAATCGCGATGGGCGTGAAAGGGTCCGCAGCGGCGATCGAATCCGCCGACGTCGCCTTCACCGGCCACGACCTTCGACTCATCCCCGCCGCGCTCGCTCATGCCAGACGCGGCCGACGGATCATGACCGCCAACATCGCCCTCGCCTTGGCGATCATCGTCGTCCTGTTCCCTCTCGCCTTGTTCGGGGTGCTGGGCCTGGCCGGGGTGGTCTTGGTTCACGAGATCGCCGAATTGATCGTCATCGCCAACGGTGTCCGCGCTGCCGGCCGCCCGGCCCTCGCACGCACCATGTCCACTCCCGTCACACCTCAGCCCGCGCTGACGGTGGCCTGAATCTGGGCACCGCAACCCACTGATCCGTAGAAGGTAGACTGCGAAGGATGATTTCGGCCGCTCGAACACAGGATGCTGTGATTCTGAGCGAGCGTCTGCTGATAACGAGGATCATTACGAGCGTGGCTCTCGCGCTGCTACTGATCGTCGGCGCGTGGATGGCGACCCACACCGAACCGGAGGCAGCCGCACCGACCGCGTCGTCCGTCACCGAGCATGTGGACGCGCACATCGCGCCCCTTGCAGCTGGTACTCCGGTGATCGATCAGGGAACGACGAGTCCCGCACTGCTGGGCGTCGCGGTGTGTGTGCTTGGGGTGTTGTGTGGGCTGCTGCTGGTCGTGGTGACCCGGTGGGTGCATCGCACCCGGCGTCCGCAGCCTGAACGAGGACTGCTGCCGTTGCTGAGAGCGCTGTTGCCCGCGCCGGCACCGCCCCGCGCCGCGGCGTTTTCGCTGACACAGTTGAGCATTTCCCGAACCTGACACCTGGCACGCCACCCGTCTGTGGTGGCGACCTTCTCCGGCGCGCCTGCCGGGGAGATTTCTCTTATGCCCACGTGTCGTGACTGTTCGGAGTGCCTCCATGAAAACCCCTGTGAAAGTGACGTTGATCACTGTCGCTGTCGTCGTCGCCTTGATCCTGGCGGCGGTCATCTATGTCCTTGTCAATCAACGCTCGACGCCTTCCCCGGGAGGGGAGGGGGAGCCTGCATCGGTGGTGCGACCGAACTCGCATGTTCTGGACGACGGGGGTGAGGGTGCGGTCACGGTGGTGGAGTTCCTCGACTTCGAGTGTGAGGCGTGCGGGGCGTTCTACCCGATCGTCGAAGACATTCGGGAGAAGTTTGCGGGGCAGATCACCTATGTCGTCCGCTACTTCCCGCTCCCCGGTCACACCAACTCCACCAACGCCGCCCTTGCTGCGGAGGCCGCTGCCGGGCAGGACCGGTTCGAGGACATGTATCACCGGCTGTTCGAGACGCAGGCCGAGTGGGGCGAGTCGCAAGAATCCCGCGCTGATTTGTTCCGCGGATTCGCGGAAGAGCTCGGGCTGGACATGGCGGCCTACGATGCGGCGATCGCGGACCCGGAAACGCTGGCCCGGGTGGAGATGGACCTCAACGAGGGTCAGGCGCTGGGTGTTTCCAGCACCCCGACGTTCTTCGTGGAAGGGGAACCGCTGGAGCTGCAGCAGTGGAACGACCTCGAGGACGCCATCACTCAAGCGCTGAGCACGGCCCCGTGATGCCTGCCAGTCTTGCGCGCCGTCGGGCGATCATTGTTGGTGCCGGCCAGGCGGGCCTTGCTGTCGCTGCGGCGCTGAGCGCGGAAGGGCTGCGGCCGCAACAGGATTTCGTCGTGATCGATGCGGCAGCTCCGGGTCAGCGCAGCTGGTCGTCAAGGTGGCATTCGATGGTGCTGCTCAGTGACGCCCGACACAGTGCTCTCCCGACTCGGCGGCATCCTGGGGATCAACGGCTGCACCCCAGGGTGGATGAGATGGTCGACTACCTCAAGGTTGTCGAGGCCGGGATCGGTGTCGAAACGGCCTGGGGTGTCCGCGTTACCGGGGTCGAGCGACGTGGCGACGGAACTACCCTGCACCTGTCCACCACCGTGGGTGAGGTGCAGACCCGCAATATCGTCTGCGCCACGGGCGCTGCTGCCCACCCCCGACTTCCCGAATGGGCCACCGCATTGAGCGTCCCCGGCGTCGCGATCCATACCACCAGCTACCAATACCCCCGCCAGATTCCCACCCGGGATGTGCTGATCGTCGGCGGCGGCAACAGCGGTTTGCAGATCGCACGGGAACTTGCCGCTTCCCACACGGTGACCGTGGCGGTGCGTACCCGCCGCGCGCACCGGCCGTTGGCGAGCTACCCGTTGGCCGCCGGCGGGCGTCGGCCGTTGTTCGGCGGGGATCTACGGCCCGAGCCGGTGTTCGGTGACAGTTACGAACGACTGCAACAGGCCGGGGTGCGAGTCGTCCCCGCGGTGACCGACGCGCGGGGCGGTGCAGTGACCTTCGCGGACGGGACGACGGCATCACCGGGCTCGGTGATCTTCGCGACCGGCTACCTCCCCGGAGACGACTGGCTCCCCGATGAGGCACGCATCCGTGGGCCGCGGCGCACAACGACCCCCGTACCGGGCCTGTTCGTCGCGGGATTCCCGCAATACAGCCGCCGCGGTGTCGACACCATCGCCGGGGTCTCCGCGGACGCGACAGCGATCGCACACCACATCATCAACCGGCCGTAAGAGAGGGACCAACATGGGCGCTGGACACAGCCACGACACGGGCGAGGCCACCCCCCGGAACAGATTGCTGATCGCGTTCTCGATCACCGCGTCCGTGTTCGTGATCGAAGTCATCGGCGCGATCATCACCGGCAGCCTCGCCCTGCTCGTGGACGCCGCGCACATGCTGACCGACGTGATCGGCCTCGCGATGGCGGTCACCGCCGCGCATCTGATGAACCGGCCCCCGTCTGACCGGTACACGTTCGGGCTGCGGCGTGCGGAAGTGCTCGCCGCCCTCGCCCAGGCCGCACTGCTCCTCGGTGTGGGGATCTTCGCGCTGGTTGAGGGCGTACGGCGACTGTTCGAGCCGCCCGAGATCGCGTCGGGCAGCCTATTGTTCTTCGGGATCGTCGGCCTGGTCGCGAACATCGCATCCCTGCTTGTGCTGATGAGCGGTCGCACACGCAACCTGAACATGCGCGCCGCATTCCTCGAGGTCCTCAATGATGCACTCGGCTCCGTCGGTGTCATCGTCAGCGCCATCCTGATCGCCACCCTCGGCTGGTACCAGGCAGACGCGGTCGCCGGCATCCTGATCGCTCTCCTGATCATCCCGCGCACCTTCATCCTGCTCCGCGCGTCCGGCAGCGTCCTCCTCGAATCCACC
The DNA here is from genome assembly GCF_031625015.1 of Microbacterium aurantiacum. Taxonomy (NCBI): domain Bacteria; kingdom Bacillati; phylum Actinomycetota; class Actinomycetes; order Micrococcales; family Microbacteriaceae; genus Microbacterium; species Microbacterium aurantiacum. The sequence continues at coordinate 675,441 of NZ_JAHWXH010000001.1, read as the reverse complement.
CCTCCCGGCCTTGATCTCGCGGAGGTACGCCGACACATCCTCGAGCTCCCGCAGGTGGTCGCTGTGCACGACCTGCACGCCTCCCAAGTCTCCACGGACCTGCCCACTCTGACCGCGCACGTCGTCGTCGACGACACCCTCACCCCGGAACAGTCCGCTCGGCTGCTGCAAGAGCTCCAGGAGTGTGTCTCCGAACACTTTCCGGTGAGCATCGAGCACGCCACGTTCCAGATCGAACCGCAATCCCACCCCGGAGAACACACCACCCATGCGTAACCACCGCCGCTCACTCATCACCAGCCTGGCCACCCTTCTCCTCGGAGCCGGACTGACGTTGGCTGTTGCGACCCCCGCCCAAGCGCACGACGAACTGGTCTCCTCCTCTCCGGCAGCGGAATCCACAATCACCGGATCACCGACAGAAATCACCCTGTCCTTCAGTGGTGAACTCATCGCGGGAATGCAATCCGCCGCCGTCGACGTGATCGCCCCAGATGGGAAGAACATCGCCACCGATGCACCGGCAGAGGATGGCACCTCCATCACTCAGCAGCTCGCCCCGAACCCGCCGGCCGGGCTGTTCACCGTCCGGTGGAAAGTCGTCTCCAGTGATGGCCATCCGATCAGCGGCGAATACACCTACACCGTCGCACCCACCGACGCCGTCGCGAGTAGACCCGCCGCCACACCGAGCACGGCTCCGCAGACCCCCGCACCGACCGCGACCGAAGCGCCCGCTGACAACGGATACGGGGGCGAGACCTCCGGAGGCGGCGATACCTTCGCGATCCTCGCTGTGCTCGGGGGAGTGGTCGTCCTCGGGGCGACCCTCGTCATCGTGTTGATGGTCGGCAGGGAACGTCGACAACTCGACCGTGCCGCCGCCGCGCGAGCCGCCCGGGATGCTCCCGCAGAGAAGGACTCTACAAATGAGTCGTAACCAAGCACGCAGGTTCGCTCTCGCATGCATCGCCGCAGCAGGCGTGGTGCTGATCGATCAGGCCAGCAAGGCGGCCGCCTTGTCCACGCTAAGAGAGGACGAGCGGATCCCACTGCTGGGTGAACTGCTCGGTCTGCAACTCGCTTTCAACCCTGGAGCCCTCCTCTCCTTAGGGTCCGGGGCGACATGGCTGCTGACCCTGCTGGGGGTGGCCGCGACCGTCGTTCTCATCGTCGCCGCAGCTCGCGCCCGCACCACCGGCTGGGCGGTCGGGATCGGGCTGATCCTGGGCGGCGCGATCGGCAACCTCATCGACCGGCTCTTCGCGCCACCCGCGTTCGGCCGCGGCCATGTCACCGACTTCCTCGCGTACGGCAACTGGTTTATCGGCAACCTCGCCGACGTTGCTCTCGGTGCCGGCGTGATCGTCCTGGCCGGAAGTCTCTGGATCCGTCACCGCCGCACCCCCACAACAGCCACGGATGAACCCCCGGTCACGGCTCCCACCCTGGAGGCAGGACGATGACGACGAAACAGCGAAACCCTTCGACCTACCAGCGCAACGCGTTCGCACCGAGCCTGCTCGCCGCGGCAGCCCTATTCCTCGCACCGGTGCTGATGGGCAACGACTGGTTCCTGGCGGTGCTGTTTCTCACCTCCATCCTGGGCGTGATTGTCGCGTGGTTCGCGGTGCAGGCGCGGCAGTGGTGGTGGGTGCCCGTGTTCGCGGTGATGGTGGTGATCTGGAACCCGGTCTTCCCGTTCCCGTTCACCGGGCCCGTGTGGACGGCGGCACAACCGGTCGCAGCCGTGGTATTCCTCGTCGCCGGTGCGCTGATCAAAGTGCGCCGCCCATGACCACGCACAGAGGCCGGACCCGGACTGCTGTCGCCCTGCTCCTCGCGGCGACGTTACTGACCGGATGTGCGGCGGATGACTCCCTCGCGCAGCAGTACCGGGACGGCAATGAGAAGGGTTACATCTCCGGCGATTTCCAGGTCGTGGAGATTCCGGAGCCGGAACGGGGGGATCCGGTCGTGTTCGAGGGTGTTACCGAGACCGGTGACCCGGTGACCAGTGACGACTATCGGGGTGAGGTGTTGGTGGTGAACTTCTGGTACGCCGCGTGTGGGCCGTGCATCGTCGAAGCGCCGCTCCTGGAAGAGGTGTGGCAGGAGTACCAGGACCAGGGTGTCGCGTTCCTCGGCGTGAACACCTACGATCAGCCGGCCACCGCGCTCTCTTTCGCCCGCGATAACAACATCACCTACCCGAGCGTGATCGATGTGAACGACGGGCAGGTCAAACTCGCATTCGCGCAGCTCACCCCCATCCAAGCCACCCCCACCACCCTCGTCATCGACCGTGACGGGAGAGTCGCCGCGCGGATCATCGGACAGCTGGCCTCCGCGTCCATCCTCTCCACACTCGTCGCCGATGCTCTCGCGGAGGATGCCCCGTGAACCCGGGGGTGGCGATCGTCGACGGTGCCCTCTGGGTGGCTGTCCCGGTCGCGGTGCTCGCCGGGCTGGTGTCGTTCCTGTCCCCGTGCGTGTTGCCGCTCGTGCCCGGCTACCTCGGCTACCTCGGCAGCACCACCACCGACACCCTAACCACCTCAACAGGGTCAGGAACGACGGTGCGGACAGAGCGTGCACGACTCCTGCTGGGGGTGGCCCTGTTCATCGCCGGTTTCACCGTGGTGTTCGTGGCCGTCACCATCCTTGGGGGCGCGTTCGGATACTTGCTGCTGCAGTACGCGAACATCCTCACCCGGGTCTTCGGGGTCATCATCCTCCTCCTCGGGCTGGTGTTCCTCGGTCTGTTCGGGTTCGCCCAACGCACCCTTCGCCCCCGCGCCCGAGGCCGCGCCGGGTTGATCGGCGCCCCATTGCTCGGCTTCGCGCTCGGCGTCGGCTGGACGCCCTGTATCGGTCCCACCCTCGCCGCGATCATCTCGATGTCATGGAACCTGGGCGACCCGGCTCGCGCCGGACTGCTCGGCCTGGCCTACTCCCTCGGCTTGGGGATCCCGTTCCTGATCCTTGCGGCCGGGTGGGGATGGGCATCCCGGTCCGTGACATTCCTGCGCCGCCACATCCGCGCGCTGAACATCATCGGCGGAGTGATGCTCATCCTCCTCGGGCTGCTGATGGTCACCGGAGCGTGGACGGCGCTGATGTCGGCACTGCAACAGGTGGTGATCAATGTCCCCCTCCCACTCTGAGACCGATACGACGAACGAGGCTGTCGACCCGCTCCGACCTCGCGACCACGCCGACAGCGACGACGGTGACAATGCCGCGGACGTGACCTCGCCCGCGCTCGGCATCGTGGGCTGGGCGAGGTGGGCGTGGCGGCAGCTGACTAGTATGCGTACCGCCCTGGTGCTGCTGCTGTTTCTCGCGATCGCCGCCGTACCGGGGTCTCTGTTCCCACAGCGCACCGCCGACCCCAACGGCGTCATCAAATGGGAACGCGACAATCCGGAGGTGTTCCCTCTCGCCGACGCGATCGGCCTGTTCGACGTGTACCAGTCGCCCTGGTTCTCCGCGATCTACCTGCTGCTGTTCACCTCCCTCATCGGCTGTGTGATACCCCGCGCAAAGCACCACTACAAAGCCCTCAGATCCCAGCCGCCCCGCACCCCCGCCCGCCTCTCCAGACTCTCCGACTACCGGGAGGTCACCGTATCGGCAGGGGGTCCGACCAAGAACGGGGCGGAAGAGGCGATTGAGCTCGCGGAGCGGCAACTGCGCCGCGCCGGGTACCGGGTGCACAGGTACGACGGCCGCGGGTGGGCTTCGGTCTCGGCGGAGCGCGGGTATCTGCGGGAGACCGGGAACCTGGTCTTCCATGTTGCCTTGATTGGGGTGTTGGTCTCTGCTGGCATCGGCGGCGGGTTCGCATACACCGGACAGCGGGTCGTGGTGGAGGGCACCACGTTTGTCAACGCCCTGAGCGACTACTCCTCTTTTGACCCGGGCCGGTTCATCGACGGAACCGGCCTCGCCCCGTACTCGATGACCCTCGACGAGTTCGAAGTCACGTATCAGCTCCCCGGAGCCCCCGGCGCGGGGCAAGCAGGGGACTTCTCCGCCAACGTGACCATCCGCCAACCCGGGCAGGACGACCGCAGCGAGAGCGTCATCGTCAACTATCCGATCACCGTCGAAGGTGACCGGATCTACCTGCTCGGAAACGGGTACGCGCCCACCCTCACCATCCGGAACCCGGCGGGGGAAGTCGTATTCAGCGAATCGCAGCCGTTCTTGCCGCAGGACTCGTTCATGACCTCCTTGGGGGTCATCAAGGTCCCGGACGGGATGCCTGAGCAGCTCGGTCTGGTCGGATTCTTCTACCCCACCCAGGGTGTGCTGCCGTCCGGTGCGTACACGTCGGTGTACCCGGATGCGATCAACCCGGTGCTCACTCTCAATGTGTTCAGCGGTGACCTCGGGATCGATGACGGCACCCCCCGGTCCGTCTACACCCTCGATGTCGACGGGCTCACCCAGCACACCGGCGCCGACACCGGCGCCGCGTCGCTCGAGCTCACCCCCGGCGCGACCGCTGACCTTCCCAACGGGTGGGGGACGATCACCTGGGAGGACGACACCGCGGTGGTCGGTGAACCGGTGAAACGGTTCGCGTCGCTGCAGATCCAAAACGACCCCTCCGGCACCTGGGTGCTCGCCTTCGCCACCCTCGCCACCCTGGGACTGATCGCCGGGATGTTCGTACCCCGCCGCCGCGTGTGGATCAAAGCCCACACCACCCCTGCGGGCGTCCGTGTCGAATACGCCGGCCTCGCGCGCGGTGAAGACCCGACCCTCCACAAAGCCGTCCGCGACATCGCGGACACTCATGCCGCCGCGCTGACCGGCACCACAAGCCACATCCCTCCCGAAGGAGAAAACCGATGAAATGTCCCATTGACGATGCCCTGCTCGTGGTGACCGAGCGTTCCGGTGTCGAGATTGACTACTGCCCGCAATGCCGTGGCGTCTGGCTGGACCGCGGCGAACTGGACAAGATCATCGACCGCACCTCCGACTCCCGCGCGCCCGAATACCCCGCACCACCATCACGCGACTCCCCCGACGGCCGCAGCGACTCTCAACCGAACCGAGGCGATTCCCGTCACGACCGAGGAGAGAAGCGCCGTCGAGAGGGTTTCCTCGGCGACCTCTTCGACTTCTGATCACTCAACCGAGATGAGACCGTGAACGACTGGATCCCCGGGGCACCGCCGACACTGCTCGGCTTCCTCAGCCCTGGGCCGTTGCCGCTGCCACTGCTGCCAGTAGTGGCAGGCCTGCTCGCCGTCGCCTACCTGGCCGGCGCGGTGCGGCTGTGGTCGCTGGGGCGTCAGTGGCCGGTGTGGCGCACGGTCAGCTTCCTGCTCGGCTGCATCGTCCTCGCCGCGGTTACCGGGCTCGGAGTCGAGGGGTACGGGTACGCGCTGTTCTCGGTGTTTATGTTCCAGCAGCTCACCCTGATGATGGCAATCCCTCCGCTGCTGGTTCTCGGCTCTCCCGGCACGCTGTTGCTGCGCGCCACGCCCCACCACGGCGCCGGCCTCCTGATCCTCCGCGCGGCACATGCGGGGCTGCGCAGCCGGACCGCCCGGTGGCTGCTCAGCCCGTGGCTGGCGGTCCCGTTGTACCTGGCCGCGTTCTACGGTCTCTACCTGGCGAACTTCGCCGACCCGATCCTTGCCACCGTCACGGGCCACACTCTCCTCGAGGTCGGGTTCCTGGTTGCCGGGATGCTGTTCACGATCCCGATTCTGTCCTCAGACCCGCTCCCGGTGCGGATGAGCCACGGTGGACGCGCTCTGGATGTGTTCGCCGAAGCCGCCCTGCACGCGTTCTTCGGCGTGTTCCTGATGATGGCCACCAGCACCCTCGTGCAAGGGTTCGCCGGGCCGACGAGCGCGCTGGGAATGGACCCGATCGAAGACCAACGCCTCGCCGGTGGCCTGGCCTGGTCCTACGGCGAAGCTCCCACCCTGCTGATGCTCATCTACGTGATGCACCGCTGGTTCCGCGAGGACACCGCCCAGGCCGTCGCCGCCGACCGCCGCGCCGACGCTCACGGTGACCCCGAACTCGATGCATACAACGACTACCTGACCCGACTGCACCAGAAAGACACCTGACCGATGCCCACGACCCTGCCCCCTCCTGCCCCGGCTGCTGCGCCGGAGCGCGGGACGCCACAGCGTGCGCCGTCATGGTCGATGCCGCTCTGGGCGGCGGTAGCGGCGGCCGCCGCTGCCGGGGTCTTCCTGGATGTGGCGTCCGCGCCGGTCGGGTGGTGGCCACTGGCTTTCGTGAGCGTCACGGTCGCCCTGCTGAGCCTGATCGGCCGCAGCATCGGCGGTGCACTGCTGGTCGGCACCGTCTTCGGGACCGTGTTCTACACCGCCCACTTGGTATGGGTGGGGGAGTTCCTCGGCCCGGTGCCGTGGCTTGCCCTCGCCGGGCTGGAAGCGATCTTGTTCGGCGTAGGCGCGGTGCCGATCGCCCTCGCCTACCGGTGGACCGCACGTCACCGGCCACGCGGCGCCGTGCAGCTGCTCGCGGTGCCGCTGCTGGTCGGGGGGCTGTGGGCGGTACGCGAGGTGGTGATGGGAGCGTGGCCGTACTCCGGGTTCCCGTGGGCGCGGGTCGGGATGACGCAGGTCGGCGGGCCGTTCGTCGAGGTCGCGTCGTGGACGGGCGTGACCGGGTTGTCGTTCCTGATCGTGATGGTATGCGCCGCCGTGGTGCAGTGGCTGCGTGCGGGCGGGTTCCGATTCGCCCGCGGCCTGCTCCCCGTCGGCGTCGTCGCGGTTCTCCTGGCTGTGATGCCGCAGTTCCCCACCACCGCGGCCGGGGCATTCCGAGTCGGATGGGTGCAGGGCAACGGCCCGACCGGGTACTTCGACGTAAAAGCGCCTGGCGACGTCCTCGCCGCTCAGACATCAGCGACAAGCCCCTTGTACGGGCAGCCGATGGATCTGCTGGCCTGGCCGGAAGGCGGCGTCGACGCCGACCCGCTCAGCGACCCCGCCGCCGCGGCCGCACTGGACCGTGTCGTGAAGGCAGCGCGAGCACCGCTGCTGATGAACGCCGCCACAACCCGCGGCGGCGATGTCTTCAACACCTCGCTGCTGTGGACCGCAGATCCCGCGGACCGGCAGTGGCATGACAAGGTCAACCCGGTCCCGTTCGGAGAATACGTGCCCGACCGGTGGTTCTACGAACTGATCGTCCCTGACCTGGTCGGTCTGATCCAACGCGAATACACCCCCGGCACCAACCCCCCGCTCGTGCAGGTCGGAGACGTCGGTGTCGGGTTGGCGATCTGCTTCGACGTGATCTACGACACCGTCATCTGGGACGGCGCCCAGCAGGGTGCGCAAATGTTCGTGTTTCAGACCAACAACGCCGACTTCCGCGGCACCGACGAGAACCTGCAGCAACTCGCGTTCGCCCGCATGCGCGCCATCGAAACGGGTCGCGCCGTCGTTAACGTCTCGACGGTGGGCACCAGTCAGGTGATCGCCCCAGACGGCACCACCCTCGACAGCATCGGCGTCGACACCTCTGGCGCCGCGGTCAGCACTGTCCCGCTGCGCACGGGGCTCACCCCGTCAATCGTGCTCGGCCCCTGGCTCACCGGTTTCATCGTCCTCGCCTCCGGTGTTGCTCTCGCGGCGGCCGGCTTCTCCCACCGTGCCCGCACGCGGTCGGGCGACACGAATCATCCGACCGGCCGAAGGAGTCTTCGATGAACGCGGCGCGGACGGGACATGCCGGATACGAACACGACCACGGGCGCGCAACGCCACAAGTGGTCCCCACCAAGGCCGCGCGGGAAGATCCGCGGAGGGCAGAGGAATGCGGGTGCGCACCTACTCCCGCCGAGAGCCGAGAGCTGCGGGCAGGTGTCAGCCGACGCACCCTGCTGGGCGCGGGGACCGCTGGCCTGGTCGCCCCGATCGTGGCTGGCCCGTTGCTGCCCTCAGCGTTCGCGGCCACCTATCCGTCCTGGGACGACGTGCAGGCAGCCAAAGCGAACGAAGCGACCAAGGCTGCCGAGGTGCAGCGGATCCAGGGTTTCATCCAAAGCCTCACCGGCGAGGTGGCGCGCACCCGCACCGCCGCTGAGCAGGCCGCGGGTGCGTTCTACACCGCCCAGCAGGAGTACTTCGAGGCGGCCGTGCGAGCGGACACGCTGCAGTCCCAGGCCGACGCGGAAGCAGCCAACGCGACCGACGCGGCGAACAAAGCCGGCCGCGTTGCCGCACAGCTGTATCGAGACGGCGGCGACCAGACCTCTCTCGAGCTGTTCTTCTCGGGCTCCGCCGCCACCGCGGACGACCTGCTCACGCGGCTGGGCGTGATGGACAAACTGCTGGAACGCAACCAGAGGGTGTATGCCACCGCGATCACCGCGCGCGACGCTGCGCAGAGTTTGACCGATCAGGCGGTCGTGGCCAGAGATGAGCGCGACCGGCTGCAGGCGGTCGCGGAGCAGAAGATGTCCGAATCGCAGCAGGCCGCCGATGCCGCCCAAGCAGCCCTCGACGCCCAGACACTCAACCTTGGTCAACTGCAAGCCCAACTCGCCGCTCTCCAAGACACCACGGCGAAGACTATCGCCGATTATCAGGCCGGCGTCGAAGCTGCCCGCATCGCCGAGGAGCAACGCCGAGCGGCGGAACGAGCAGAGGCTGAACGTCTCGCCGCCGCAGGCAACGGAGGGGGAGTGGTCAGTTCCGGGTGGGCACGGCCCACATCCGGGCGCCGCACTTCGGATTTCGGGCCACGCAGCTCGCAATGCGGAAACGGATACTGCTCGACCAGCTACCACTACGGCGTCGACCTGAGCGGTGGCTGCAGCGCCGGGATCTACGCCGCCGCGGCCGGCACCGTCGTCTACGCCGGATACAACGGCGGCTACGGCAACTACATCAAAATCGACCACGGCGGCGGGATCGGCACCGGATACGCCCACATCCGCAACGGCGGGTTCAACGTGGGATACGGCCAGCGCGTGAACGCCGGCGACCTGATCGGCAGCGAAGGCAACACCGGAAACGCGTTCGGCTGCAACCTGCACTTCGAGGCCTACGTCAACGGGTCACCCGTCAACCCCATCAACTTCCTCGCCGACCGCGGCGTCTCCATCTAACCCGAAACGAAGGAGGACATCATGACTGACCAGCCCACATCACCAGGCGGCGATCACCCTCAGAGTGCCCCCACCAGGCGCAGCCTGCGCCACGCTGCACCCCTGCCACACACCAGCATCCTGACGCCACCGCTCCTACGGCGCACGACCGCAAGTAGGTCCGCTCCCCGCGGGTCCAATGTGCTCCGCCCGATGCGGTCCCTGGCGGTCCTCACGATGGTCACCGGCCTGGTCGCAACCGTCGCGCTACCCGCATACGCTGCCTGGCAGCCTGCGGACGCAGAGATCTCGACACTGCAGCAAGTTGCCTCGGACGACGCGCAATCCCTCGTCGTGGCCTCCGACTCAGCCGCAGGACAGCTCTCCCGAGAAAGCTACGCCGCAACCACACAGGCAGAGATCGACCAGAAGAAGGCGGCAGAAGCAGCCGCAGCCCGTGCCCGCGACTCAGCCCGCGTCGCCTCGGTGCCGTTCGACTACACCATGGTGAGCCCCGGCAGCGGGACCGTGCGCTGGCCGGTGGGCGGTCCCTTCACCGTGACCGACAGGTTCGGCGCTCGAGGCGGCGCGCACATGGGCACCGACATGGTCGCCGCCGGCGGTACCCCCGTCTACGCCTCCGTCGACGGCGTCGTGCGGATCTCGCAAGACAGCTACAACGCCTACGGCGTCACCGTCGTGCTGGAATCCGTTCTGAACGGGCAGCAGATCAGCACGGTGTACCCGCACATGCAGACCGGAAGCCGACAGGTCACCACCGGCCAGTCGGTCTCCGCCGGCCAGCTGGTCGGTCTCGTCGGCAGCACCGGGCGCTCCACCGCGAACCATCTGCACTTCGAGGTCTACCTCGACGGAACCGCTGTCGATTCGCTGGCCTGGCTGGAAGCGAACGCAGGCTGACCCATGCCCACGTATCTTCCACCCTCCACGCTCCTCCCCAGCCCGTGACCGCAACGAAGAAGAGGACGACCCTGCCATGACCGGACCCGACGCGCTCTCCCTCGACGGCATCTCGTTGCTGCTGGTATGGACGGCGATCGCCACCTACGTACTTGCGTTCATCGCCTACACCATCGACCTCGCCCAACGCTCCGTCCCCGCCAGCATCCCTCAGCGGGAGCCGCTCCTGGTCGGCGCCGCCGCAGCCGCGAGCTCACAGACGGGGACCACTCCGGCTGAGCCGCTCGACAGCATGCACACGCCTCCCTCGCAGCGGCAGCGGCTGATATGGGCGCGGATCGGGACGTCGCTGACGGTCCTCGCGTTCCTGTTCCACCTCGCTGGCACCATCCTGCGCGGAATCGCCGCCGAACGGGTGCCGTGGGCGAACATGTATGAATTCGCGCTGACGGGCACTGTCCTGATCGTCGCGGTGTACCTGGTGGTGCTCCGCCGCTTCGACCTCCGGTTCCTGGGCGCCTTCCTCATCGGTATGGTGGTGCTGCTCCTTGGCGGGGCGACGATCACGTTCTACGTCGACGTCGTCCCGCTGATGGACCCACTCAAGAGCGTGTGGCTGATCATCCACGTCTTCGTCGCCTCGCTCGCCACCGCCCTGTTCGCAATCGCATGCGGCCTCTCCATCACCCAGCTCATGCAAGCACGCCGTGAACGCCGCGCTCAGGCATCCTCGGAAACCGTCGGCCCCGGGTTCCTGCGCACGCTGCCCCCTGCCGACGCGCTCGAATCACTCGCCTACCGGTTCGCGATCGTGGGATTCGTGTTCTGGACATTCACTCTCATCGCAGGCTCGATCTGGGCGAACGACTCCTGGGGCCGCTACTGGGGCTTTGACACCAAGGAAGTGTGGACGTTCGTGATCTGGGTGCTCTACGCCGGCTACATCCACGCCCGCGCGACCAGGGGCTGGCGGGGCAGCCGCTCCGCCTGGCTGTCCATCATCGGGTTCGTCGCGGTGCTGTTCAACTTCACGATCGTCAACATGTTCTTCAAAGGACTGCACGCCTACTCCGGGCTCAGCTGACATGCGCTCCCACACTGAAGGCACCGACATGCCCCCGAGGCCTCCGACTCCCGGCGCCGCACATACAAGTCTCAACCCTGTTCTCAGGCGCAGAACGTGCCGACCATCACCGGGATGAAGGCCCGCACATTACGGGCAGTCGGACCGGCGATCCTCGGCACAGTCGCACTGGTCGTCATAGTCTGGGCGTTGGGGTTCGGCGGCGGTGCCGCGGAACTGTCGTTAGACGACGCCGGCCCGATCGCACGCTGGGGACTTCCCGTCGCAAAGCTGATCGTGAACCTCGCTGCCGCGGGTATGGTCGGCGTTCTCGTGACCGCGCTTTTCACGCTCCGCCCCGGTGAGCGCGAGTTCGACGTCGCCCTCGATACCGCCTCGATTTCCGCCGCCGTGTTCACCGTCGCGGCGGGCGCGACCGGGTTCCTCACGTTTCTCAGCGTGTTCAACCCCGCGCTCGACGCAGGACCGCAGTTCGGTGCGCAGCTCGGTCGGTTCCTCGTTGAGCTCGAGGTGGGCCGCACCTGGCTGATCACGACGGTTGCAGGCGCAGCACTGACCGTGCTCACCTTCGCCGTCCGGTCCTGGGTCAGCACGTTCGTCGTTGCGCTGCTCGCGGTCGCCTCGCTTGTGCCGATGGGCACACAGGGACACTCTGGCGATGACGCCTTCCACCACGAGGCGATGATGGCGCTCATTCTGCACATCATCGGCGCCGCGGTGTGGCTCGGCGGGCTGCTCCTGCTCATCGCCGTCCGTCCCGTCCTTGATCAGCGCCGCATCCCCGATGTCGTCGCCCGATACTCGAGCATCGCCCTTGCCGCGTTCGTGCTCGTCGCCGTGTCCGGCACCGTTCGTGCGGCTATAGGACTGCAGGAGTGGTCTGCCCTACTCTCTCCCTATGGCGCGATCTTGGGCGTCAAAGTCATCGCGCTCATTGGGCTCGGCCTCCTCGGTGTGTGGTACCGCGCTCGCCTAGTCGGCAGGATGCGCGAATCTGGCGCAGCATCCCGCGCCTTCTGGACACTGATCGCCTTCGAGCTAGCGCTGATGGGTGCGGCCAGCGGCGCCGCGGCAGCGCTGGCACGCACCCCGCCTCCGAACCCAGCCCCACTTCCCGAGATCCCGACACCGGCAGAACGCCTCACCGGTGCACCGTTGCCCCCGGAGCTCACGATCGAACGGTGGGTCACCGCATGGAACGTTGACCTGTTGTGGGCGGTGGTCGCTGGCTTCGCGGTCTTCTTCTACCTCGCCGGGGTGTGGCGGTTGCGGCGCCGTGGCGACGCGTGGCCGGTCTACCGCACGATCCTCTGGATCGCGGGGATGGCACTGCTGGTGTGGGTCACCGGTGGTGTAATCAACGTCTACCAGGACTACCTGTTCAGCATGCACATGGTCGGGCACATGCTGCTCACGATGGCGATCCCGGTGCTGCTGGTGGCTGGAGCTCCGGTGACGCTCGCAGCCCGAGCGATCCGCAAGCGTGACGACGGCACCCGCGGCGGCCGTGAGTGGATCCTGTGGGCCGTGCACTCCCCAGCCGCGCGCGTGTTGACGAACCCATTTGTCGCGGCCGGCCTGTTCATCGGGTCGCTGTGGATCTTCTATTACACCGATCTCTTCCGGTGGTCGCTGTACGACCACCTCGGCCACCAATGGATGATCGCCCACTTCCTCATCACCGGCTACCTGTTCGTCCAATCATTGATCGGCATAGACCCGGTGCCGTGGCGGCTGCCATACGCCGGTCGGCTACTGCTGCTGATCGGAATCATGGCGATGCACGCCTTCTTCGGCATCGCCATCATGATGCAATCGGGGCTGATGGTCGCCGAGTGGTTCGGAGCGATGGGCCGCACCTGGGGAGCCACACCGCTGGAAGACCAGTACATCGGCGGCGGCATCGCCTGGTCGATCGGCGAGATCCCGTCCCTCATCCTCGCGATCGCCGTCGCGATCCAGTGGAGCCGTAGCGACGCACGCGAGACGAAGCGCCGCGACCGGCACGCTGACCGCACCGGCGAAGCCGAACTGGACACGTACAACGCACGCCTGCGCGAGCTCGCCATGCGCGACACCCGCGACCGCAAATGATCGCCTCATCGGAAGGATCTATCGAGATCCGCGCAGGAGGCGCCGCATGACAACAAAGGAACAGCTCGACGAACGCTACGGCCGCGCTTCGCACCCCGCCCGCCGCCGCGCGCGGTGGATCATCCTCACGGTTGCGGCCGCCGCGGCAGTCGTGGCGCTCTCGTGGTTGACCGTCTCGAACTCCGCTGACGATGTCGGATACGACGAGACCGGTTTCGAGCTGGTCGACGCACGCACTGTGACCGTGTCGTTCCAAGTCACCCCACCCACGAACACAGCCTTCGCCTGCGCCATCAAAGCCCTCGATGAAGACTTCGGCGTCGTGGGCTGGCGAGTCGTGGAATACCCCGCGTCGGAGACGGTGACGCGAGCGTTTCTCGAGACCATTCCCACTGTCGCCCAGGCAACGACCGGCACAGTCCACTCCTGCTGGGCCAGGTAACCGCAGCCAAATGTTGCCAGCCCTCAACGGGGCATTCGGGCTTTCCAGCCAACTGGCGCACACTCCCGCGTGACACCGCCAATCACGTCGACCGATTCGTGGGCGTGAGCTCTGACTCGCTCATTGACGTGCGCGCATCGCTGATTCGGACTACCGGGCGCGTTGACGACGAGTGACCGTTTGCTACAACGATCTGTAGTCGAAGTTCTTCCAGAGCCTCCGCGTAAAGCCTGATTGTTGCCTTGGCGACGTCGACCTCGGTGCGAAGCTCGGCGTTCTGGTCGCGCAGGCGCGAGATCTCCTGCGACTGCGGCGAGAGCTCGGCGCGTGGACCCCATTTTTGAACCACCCGGTCGAGATAGTCGTCCTTCAGGTCGACATGTCGGTGAGTGAGCTTCCAACGCGGCAAACCTGTCATGGCGCACAGCTCTACGACGGTCGGACGTACACGCGAGGGGTCACGTGAGACGAGATCGGCGATGGCGCGCTCTATCGATTGACGCTCTTCAGCGTGGTCGCTCATCGTGCTCTCCTTCCTTGTGGATGGTGATGATCTTGGTGAGGCGGTCGAGTTCAGCTTGTTCTCGCGCGTGGCGGATCGGTGGACACAAGGGGTCGGCAACGATCGTGCGTAGGCCTTCAGCGCGAAGCTGAAGCTCCTCGATGTCACGATCGGTGCGGGCGATGTTCGTGCACGACGTGCGACAGGTTCCTAGGTGGGGGCCGTCCGCCGTGTTGCCGCCCGTCTCCTTGTTGCACAACGCTCTCGCCGAGTCGAATACGCAGCTCATGGCGTCGCCCTGAATGACTTGTAGGTCACGACTGTTTAGTAGGCGCCGCGCAGCCGCGTTGCTGGGGACTGTGATTCCCTCAAATCGTGCGGTGCTGGTTACCCTGGCGCGGTATCGCGGAGCGGCGGGACCGCTCACGTGCTCGCCTACCAGGAGACGCGCGTGCGCTTGGCCGAGGTTTTCGAGGCGCTCGAGGAATGCTTCGAAAGAGTGCTCGTCTGGGAATCCTGATGCGAGTGAGCCTGCGTAGCCTTGCGTCATCTGGGTTCCGACGTGCCCGTACTGGACCGACGCGGCGACGATGCCTTGCGGGCGCCGCGCGATGTGCCAGGCGAGCGTGCGGCGGAACCGGCTTAAGTAGAGCGACGGGCACTTTGGGTCGTCGGGGATTTTGTCGGCGCGACCTTGTTCGGCGCACTGTTCGTTGACCCATTGGACGAGGTCCATGATGCCGGCGGTTCGACCTGCAGCCGATACAGCGCGCGATGCTCCTCCTTTCTTCCACTCCTGTGTGCTCGCGAACAGTAGTTGGTTGTCGTGCAACGCTTCCATCGCGAGGACGGCTCGCACGACGGGAGAGCAGACGACCCACGGGACTTCGCGGATCTTTCCTTCCGGCTTCTTGGCGCCGGATTCGTCGAAGACGTTCTTGAAGGTCTTCCCAACCAGGTACTGCATGCGGCCGGACTCGCGCACGCAGCCTCGTTCCAGGTTCAGCGCCTCCCCGGGCCGCATCCCAGAGAGATAGGAGATGACGACGAGGCATGCTGCCCACAGGAGTCGCTCGAGCGTGGGGATCCGCTTCATTGGGAAGGTGACTGTGAGAGGTAGGCCAGCGACAGGCGGGAAGACGGGCTCGTGAAGCACCGTCGTGGCTGCAAGCGGGTGACCGCTCTCCTCGATGAGTCTCGCGGTGCCCGCGTCGATGGGCCCGATGTCGAGAAGCTTGGCGAGTCGACTTCTATCGACGGCAACTTGGTTGCCAGAGCGGAGCCCGGGCGCGGGTAGGTTGTGCGCGCGCAGTCGATTGAGTATGGCCTCGGCCGAGTGCGTGGCACTCGGCCGACCCTCAGCTCTGACTGATTCTGAAGCGGAAGAGCCAGCGGCTTCCGCGGGCGTCGATCGTATCCTTCGGAAGGCGCGGGAGGCGGCCGTGATCGGTTGGGCAAGCTGGTCAACGATGGCGATGCTCCAGCTGAGCAACGCCGCCATGGTCATTTCATCGACTCGGGGAGTTCTGTTCTCACCTGAGCTTGACGGCAGGGGGCCGAGGAGGTCTGCGGCCTTTTGCCCGTTCCACGGGACCAAGCTGTGCAGCCGGGCGAACTCCGGCACGAGTTCGCGGTACTCCCAAAGCGATCGCACTGCGTTGATCAGCTTGTGGCGTTCCCTGAGGCTACCCGTGTCAGCTTGGACCTGAGTGACCCACCAGTCCAGGTCGGCGGGTTCGACTTCCTTGAGCTGAGTACGACCGAGCGCTGCCATCTGGTGGGCGAAGCCGCGAAGGTGTCCGTGTTGGAACCTGATCGTGGCAAGAGACCACGCGGTGTGGTTTGTTTCAAGGCGCTCAGTCTCGATGTTGATGATCGCCCAGAAGTACTCCTTGAAAGAACTCCTCATCTGTTCCGGGTATGACAGCCAATCGAGTCGGACTGGTGACGCGTGGGCCTCGAATACTCCCGCTGACAAGTTCCACACGTCGTCGTGAAAACAAGACTCGTTGGGAACATCCTCACGCGTTGGCCGACGAGCCAACACCCGTGTCGCCGCGTTGGTAGGCAGCGGGGCGTCCAACGTGACTGGTGCCCTGCGGAGCTCGACGAGTGAGATCAAAGGTTTACCCTCCCCGAGACGAGTCGGTCGATGAGCGCTGACTGGTCGACTGTCAGCTGGGCCAACGCGCGATCGCGCGCGCCGTGTGGCATCTGGTCGACGAGTTGGGTTAGGCGGGCGTGGGACTCCCCGTATTTTCGCGCCCAATCGAGTTCAGTCATCTGGTCTCGCTTCTCGACGAGTCGAAGTTGAGTGGCCGCGATGAGGGGCCAATGGGTCGGTAGCGCAACCGCGCACGGGCACCCGGCGCAGAGAAGGAAGGAGGCACGGCACGGTCCATCATTGTGGGGACCGTGCTCGTTGTCGGTGCACGCAGAGAATGCCGTATCGAGATTGCCGCTCAGAAGGCGCTCAGCGATACGCACTGGCACTCCGAGGGCCCTAGCGGCCGAGGGGGTATCTGATGCCAGACGTGCGTAGTCATCCTCGCTCAGAAAAGCCGCGCGATGTGTGGAGCGAGCGAGCTTTACCTGCTCGTCGAGGACCCCGGCGACAAGACGCTGATATCCCTCGAGTTCTCGCGTATTCCTTGCCTGGTAAGTCTGTCGAAGGGTGCGTCGACTGTGTGCGACCGGTTCGTCACGCGCGGAGACGTATGTAAGGCGGATTCGACGAAAGCTGAGGTCGAGCGGCGACCCGTCATCTGCGGTGAGCCCGTGTCCACGCGCCCAGCTTTGGGGCCGAACCTTTGTGCCCTGATACACGGTCGACCGGACAAATCGTCGTGGCCCCGATGTGGGCTGCTGCGGGCTGACCCAGGAGAAGAGATGGTTCTGGCCGCTAACGACTCTCGCCGGAGCGGTGAGCCGCTCGAGGAGTGCGAACACGTTGTGCGCGTTGCGAAGATCGCGGCCGTGATCCGAGCCGCTATCTTCCTCACCGCGGTTGTTGAACGCGGTTACCGTCATGGCTGCCCGAGTCTTCCCCCGGCGGGGTTTCAGGGCGTTGGACACAACAGCGTCATCGACAGCCTCGGGCGTGTGCCCGGAGTGATGAAGAGGGGCCGTCATCGACTCGAGAGTCGACATGCTATGCCCCGTGAGTGCTGCCAGCAGGATTCCGAAGGCCACCGCGTCATGGGCGGTGAGGAAGATGCTGAAAAGCGCAGCGGTCCCGTTGGCAAACCCCGCGCGCATCAGAGGGCGGACATTCACCATGCCGTTGTCATATCGGGGCAGGTCGCCTTCGGTCACGATTCTGTCGAGGGACGCAAGTCGCCGAGCCTCCGAGGCATCGACATCGTCCCCACTCCGCCACCGTTCGAGGGCGACCAGGTTGGGAAGTATGCGGTCTCGAGTCGCGCGTACGTCGTTGCGCGCAGCATCAATGACCCGCGCAAATTCAGTGGCTGACAGTCCAGCGATCTCTCCATCGTCAGGTCGCTTACTCGCGCGGACGTGCAGCAGCTTCGATACCTCCGGGCTGAACTCGCTCGCTCGTCGGCGAAGAGCGGAACGAAGCAGGTCGTATGCGCGCGGCCGGATCTGTAGTCGAGTCTCCGTCAGGGCGACTCGGGGGATCTCTTCCGGCGACGTCGGGATCGGGCTCGAACGCGAAAGATTGCGCATCAAGGCCTTCAGCGCCAGAGCGTGATGATGTGCTGCCTGCCACGAGCGTGCGGTGCCCAGGGGGCCAGCGACCTCGTCAAAGAGCGAAAGGAAGAAGTTCAGGAGAGGGCCATCAATGCCCGTGCCGGAGAAGTCGATCTTGTGGCGCCGTCCGGATTTCGCAGCGATGAACAGATAAGTGGTGGCATCGATGACGCGCGGCTCTGGGACGCTGGATGGGATCGAGGCCGCTCGACCCGCTACCAAGACGTCCTCGATTCAACGCGCGGGTGCTTGTCGAGGAAGAGTGTGAGCAACTGCTCGGCATCCTTGTCCTGCACCTGGCTGAGGAGCGACTCGATGTCGAGGCCGATGAAGGGTTCGAGGTACGTGTTCCGGGTGGTCTCGACGCTGCGATGCCCCAATAGCGTTTGCACCAGGAACCACTCCGATCCCATTTCGTCGCGCAGTGTGTCCGCTTCGGCCTGCGAAAGTGTGGACGCTCTACCTATCCATAGCAGTCGCCCGATGATGAACCACTTCAGTGCAAAGCTGTGCCGCAGGCGGTGAGGCGTCATCCGGCTCATGGGAACGCCCATGGTTGCGACGCGGCTGTTCGCTCGATCGAAGACTCGGTTCCATGCCGTGTGTGGCAAGGGGAGACCCTGTTCGGTGAGCCAGAGCTGCGCAGGCTCGAGTACGTCTTTTGTGCGAATGAAGAGCCGCTGGCGATCGAACGGGGTTAGGAGGTTGAGTTTGAGACGTCGGCCCGCTGCGTCGTATGCGAACCGCGGACTGTCCCTTTCCTCGAGTGTGAGCACGTCTGGGAGGTTCTGGTAGACGCCGCGACGGTGGGCAGTTTCGATGGCGAGACGGCGATCGGTGCTGACGTAAGAGTGGACTGCGGATAGCGCTTCGGCCGATGCCCAGAAGGGTCTTCCGATGCCACCTTTCGCGAGCCCGTCGGGGAGTTGAAGCGTCGCGTAGGGTCCGGTTGGGGCCGCCGGCCATTCCGCACCAATGACGAGGCCTCCGAGCTCCTGAGTGCGTAGCCCTGTACCGTACGCGGCTCGCACGAAGGCACCGTCGCGGAGCCCCGAACGGTGCCTATAGCTCGAATCGACCGAACCGTCAGGCAGATAACCACGCAGACCGAGGTTGACCCATTGAGCAATCGCGGCAGCGGTGAACCACTTGATCGACTTGCTGCGCGGGTACGCGCTCCCGGGGTCTGCGACGCGCCGATGTGAGCGGTCGAAGCTCGGCGGGATTGGCGACTGAACGCCCCGTGTGGCGGCCCACGAGTAGAGCGAACTGATCGCCTGCGCCTGGCGCTGCCAAGTGGAATCGCCGACTGGTCGCTCGTTACCTTGCCCGTAGAGGCGCCAGGTTCGAACATCGCCGAGTGCGGCGGGCGAAGCGTCGCGCCAATCGACATTCCATTGCTGAAGGATGTTGAGGAACACGAGGATGTCATACGCATAGCTGCGGGCCGAGGTCTCCGCCAACCTCCCGCCGGAGCCGCCCGGCCCGAAGTAGTCGTTGATGATGTCGTCGGGGACACCCTCCGGGCCGATGAAGAACGGTGTCGATCGTCTTCGGGGTCGTGATCGGGCGGCGACGACGATCTCCGCGACTTCGGGTGGCACTGGCAGCTCATCATCCAGAAGAAGGCTGGCTGTCTCGTGGAAGAAGAGTCGCCATCGAGGCGTTGTCGCGGAGCTCGTTCCCATCCCGTGAAGCTACTGGGAGTCACACCTCGAACCAATTGCAACACTCACTTTGACCAGAGAAACTCGGGCAGATGCCCCGCCGCGACGAACGAGAGCACGATCTCGGCGAGCCCGTGTTCGGGATCGAGGTCGAGGGCGTGGCGCGCGTGCACCTCGGCGTGCGTCGAGCGCCCCAGGGCCCACGCGAGCCAGGCGCACACCGCGAGGGCTCCCGCTTGCGCGTCTTGTGGCGCGCACGCCGCGAGCCGGCGCACCACCTCCAGTGCACGGACGAGTCGGCGGGGCTGGGGCTGCGCGCCCTCGCCCCACAAGTGCATCGCGAGGTGTGGCGGGTACTCCTCGCCCGATTCCCACCGGCGCTGAGCCTCGAGAGCCTCGTCGCCGCCCTCGATGTCGCTGCACCACTGCACGAGGGCGACGTCGCGCAGGGAGGGCCGCGCGAGGCACCACAGCAGCGTCGCGGCGGGCACGGCGCCCAGTGCGGCGGGATCCCAGTCGAGGGCGTCCTCGTAGAGGGTCGGGACGTCGTCGAGCGCGCACGCGGCCATGAGCGACTGCGGGTCGACGCGTGCCCAGGCGACATCGTCCGGATCGTCGGTCTCCGCCGGACTGTCGTCGCCGGCGGCCGGGCCGCCGCACAGGATCCGGAGCGCGCGGTGGAGGCCGGTGAGGGCCTGCGCGATGCGCGCGCGCTCGGCCGATGACACCGCAGGAAGCTCCGCGCCGCTCACCCCGTCCGTACGGAGGGCGGGGGCGTCGCGCGGGGCCGCGGCGTCCACGTCGATCCGTTCCAGCGGCAGACCCTCGGGCGGCAGCGGCTCCAGCGTCGTGGATCCCCAGCCGTCCGCGGCCACCACGAGCGCGTCGGGCAGGGCGAGACCGCACGCGTCGGCGCGGCGGGCGACGGCATCGAGCAGCTCGCGATGCGGCATCCCCGCGGCATCCGCGAATCGCTCCTCGGTGTAGACGATGGGCACCAGGCCGTCGGCGCCGGCGACGCGGCACACCATGCCGACGACCGTCGCCGAGACGCGGTCGACCGCGTCGTGTTCGCCGCCGGGCAGGTCCACGCGCATGACTCCGAGACTTCGACCGCCGGTGAAGGGCACGACGACCAGGCTCCGCGACGGCGCGAAACCCATCAGGTGGGGGACGAGGGAGAGGAACCCGGCGGGGTCGCCGACGGTCACGGTGGTTGTCATGGATCGAGGATGCGGGCGGACGCCGGACAGGATCGGTCTGTCCACAGCATCCGTGCCCCTGGGGGTCGATCCCACCGGATCCGGGCACCTGGGGAGGAGCGGGCGCGTATCCTGTACAGGTGGAGAACTTCTGGCTCGCGGTGACCTGGTCGCTTCTGCCGACCATCGTCGCCGCAGGGGTGTTCTTCTTCGTGTTGCGCAGCGTCATCCGCGCCGACCGCAACGAGCGCAAGAGCTACGCCCGCATCGAGGCGCAGGAACGCGCCAAGCGCGGTCTCCCGCCCCGCGAACCGGCGGCATCCGCGACGGCGTCCGAGCGCTGAGCCCCCGCCCACTACGCTGGGCACACGCGCGCGGCGCGGAAGGGGGCACGGGTGATCAACGTCACGATCGACGCGACCTGGTGGGTCATCGTCGTCTTCGTCGTGGACATCGTCATCCGCGTCACCGCGATCATCATCGTCCCCCGTAATCGGCGCCCGACGGCGGCGATGGCGTGGCTCCTCGCGATCTACTTCATCCCGCTGGTCGGGGTGTTCCTCTTCCTCCTCATCGGCAACCCGCGGCTTCCGCGCAAGCGCCGCCGCAAGCAGCGCGACATCAACGAGTACATCCACGACACGAGCGCCTCGCTCGACTTCGGCACACTCCGGCCTGATGCGCCGGACTGGTTCACCTCGCTGGTCACGCTGAACCGCAACCTCGGCGCCATGCCGCTGGCGGGCGACAACGGTGCGACGCTGATCGCGGACTACCAGGAAAGCCTCGACGCGATGGCCGACGCGATCCGCGAGGCCACGCGCTACGTGCACGTGGAGTTCTACATCCTCCAGTCCGATGCCGCGACCGACAACTTCTTCCGCGCCCTGGAGGAGGTCGCCGCGCGCGGCGTCGTCGTGCGCGTGCTGCTGGACCACTGGGCCAACCGGGGCAAGCCGTTCTACAAGCAGACCCTTCGACGGCTCGACGCGATGGGCGCGCACTGGAAGCTCATGCTCCCGGTGCAGCCGCTCAAGGGCAAGTATCAGCGGCCCGACCTCCGCAACCACCGGAAGCTCCTGGTCGTCGACGGTCGCGTCGCCTTCACCGGATCGCAGAACGTCACCGACTCCACCTACAACCTGCCGAAGAACATCAAGCGCGGGCTGCACTGGGTCGACCTCATGGCGCGCATCGAAGGACCGGTCGTCGCCTCGATCAACGCGGTGTTCCTCTCCGACTGGTACAGCGAGACCGACGAGATCCTCACCGACGAGATCGACCTGTTCTCGGTCGAGTCGGGACCGGGCGACCTCGACTGCCAGATCATCCCTTCCGGCCCCGGATTCGAATTCCAGAACAACCTCAAGCTCTTCGCGGGTCTCCTCTACGCCGCCCAGAGCAAGATCATCATCGTCAGCCCGTACTTCGTCCCGGATGAGGCGCTGCTCCTCGCCGTCACCACGGCGTGCCAGCGCGGCATCCACGTCGAGCTCTTCGTGTCGGAGGAGGGCGACCAGGCCCTCGTCTATCACGCGCAGCGCAGCTACTACGAGGCGCTGCTCCGCGCGGGCGTGAAGATCTGGATGTACCAGAAGCCGTACATCC
The DNA here is from genome assembly GCF_031625015.1 of Microbacterium aurantiacum. Taxonomy (NCBI): domain Bacteria; kingdom Bacillati; phylum Actinomycetota; class Actinomycetes; order Micrococcales; family Microbacteriaceae; genus Microbacterium; species Microbacterium aurantiacum. The sequence goes on along the minus strand of NZ_JAHWXH010000001.1, from coordinate 653,101 downwards.
TGCACTCGAAGTCCATGACGATCGACGACGAGGTCGCGATCATCGGCTCGTCCAACATGGACATGCGCTCGTTCGGTCTGAACATGGAGATCTCCATGCTCGTGCGCGGCGAGGAGTTCATCGACGAGATGCGCAAGGTCGAGGCGACCTACCGCTCGCTCTCGCGGGAGCTCACCCTCGAGGAGTGGATGCGACAGCCGCTGCGCTCGACCGTCCTCGACAACCTCGCCCGACTGACCTCCGCACTGCAGTGAGACGATCCGGCGGCGGGTGACACCTTCTAGAGGAGGATGCCGCGGCCGCGGCATCCGGCGCGATCGAGAGGCGAACGAGATGACGCGACGGCGGATGGTCCTTTCCGGGTTCGGGGTGGCCGCGGCTCTTGCCCTGGCGCTGGCGGGATGTGCAACGCCGGCGGGAACCGGGGGCACCGGGGGTGCGACGACGGAGCCGGCACCGGCCCCGGATGCGTCGGCGCCGGTCGCGGTCGAGGTCGACGCCGCGTGGCTCGACGACGGCCGGTCGATCGGCATCGTCACCCACGGCTCGTCGACGTGCATTCCGATGGCCGAGGAGCCCACGTTCGCGGACGGTGTGCTGACGGTGACGCTCGTCGAACCGGAGAACACCGCGTGCACGCGGGATCTCGTGCCGCGCGTGAGTCTCGTGGGCGTTCCCGAGGGGGTCGATCCCGCCGAGGACCTCGACATCGTGGTCACCGGCGAGGGGTACCAGGGGGAGGTCGAGCTCGACGGGGTGACCGGGCTCGCCGGCCCCGGGGGTGAGACGCAGTACGCGCCGAGCGCGGGCTGGACCGGAACCGACGGCCAGTTCGTGCTGTTGACCTGGGGTTCGTCGAGCTGCCCGCCGGTGTTCCAGGAGGTCGTGGCGACGGGCCCCGCCGAAGTCACCGCGACCGTCGAGGAGCCACCCGCCGACCAGGTCTGCACGATGGACATGGCTCCGCGCGCCGCCGTGCTCGTTGTGGACGGGGTGGAGGCGGACGACGGCGTCGAGCTCGTCATCACCGGCTCGCCCGAGTTCGCCGACGCCCGCACCCCCATCCTGGGTTCGAACTAGCCCGCCCGCCCTGCCGCCCGTTCACTTGTCGCTTCTTGTGGGTGCGAGGCGGCAGCACCCGCAAGAGGCGACGAGTGAACGGAAGCCCCGCTGACTTGTCGCTTCTCGCGGGCGGGGCGCCAGACTCGCTCGCTTGTCGCCTCCTGCGGGTGCGAGGGTCTGACACCCGCATATCGGGACAAGTGAGCGGGGGTGAGGGTCCTCCACAGGTGAGCCGCGCGGCGGACTGTACACCGATTCGACCCCGGGGCGCCCGCGGGCGCGTAGTCGCTGTCAGCGTGAGGGGGTGCACCGCTCGCCGCTTCCCGATGGCATCCCGGCCCCCTTCTCCGTCGCTGATGCGCGCAGTGCTGGGGTGCCCGCATCGCGTCTGCGCGCGTCCGATCTGCACGCACCGTTCCGCGGAATGCGCACTTTTCACGCGGAAGATCCCGACGACGCGCCGGGATCGGTGTTCCGTCGGGTGCAGGAGTACGCCGAGGTGATGCCGGCATCGCAGTTCTTCTGTCTCGCCACCGCCTGCGTTCTCTGGAGAGCCCCGATTCCACCGGGGCTGATGCGGCGCCGTGATGCGAGCGGCGCTTTCGTCGAAAGTCCTCTCGATGTCGGCGTCTTCCTCCCGGATCGTGCATCGCGGACGCGGGGCGTCCGGGGTCGCTCCATCGCCCCCGGCTGGGCGGATGTCGTCACCGCGCCGGTCGACGGCATCCGACTGACGTCGCCGGCATCGACGTGGGCGATGATGGGCCAGGTGCTCTCGGAGGACGAGCTGGTGATTCTCGGCGATGCGCTGGTGCGAATGCCCCAGCGGGATGCTGACCCCCCTCCTCTCGCGACCGTCGACGAGCTCCGGCGGGCGGCCGAGGTGGGCAGGCGGCCCGGGGTGCTCCGCATCCGCGAGGCGCTTCCGTTCATCCGAACCCGCTCATGGTCGCCGCAGGAGACGCGGATGCGTCTAGTCCTCGTGCGCGACGGCGGGCTTCCCGAGCCGGAGCTCAACTGGCCCGTTCTGGTTGACCGCGCGGTGGTCGCGAACATCGATCTCGCGTATCCCGACCTCATGCTCGGCCTCGAGTACGACGGGGAGCATCACATGACGGATGCCGCCCAGTGGGCGAAGGACATCCGTCGCCTCGAGATGCTGGCGGACCTCGGCTGGAGCATCATGCGCGTGACGAAGCGCGACCTCGACTCGCTTCGCGGCCCGTTCATCGCCCGCGTTCGCTCCCGCGTGCTGGGGATCCGCCGTCGGTCTTCGTGACCTCCGATCGCCCGGGTCCACTTGTCGCCTCTTGCGGGTGTCGGGCCCCCGCACCCGCAAGAGGCGACAAGTGAACGGAAGGGGAACGCGCCACCGACGGAACCGGCGCCGGGGGTCAGGCGCGGGCGAGGAGGTCGCCGACCTCGCAGTCGAGGGCTCGGCAGATGGCGGCGAGGGTGGAGAAGCGCACCGCGCGCGCCCGGTCGTTCTTCAGCACCGACAGGTTCACCACCGACACCCCGACGAGCTCCGACAGGCGGGTGAGGGTCATCCCGCGGTCGGCGAGCAGCTCGTCGAGCCGGCAGTGGATGCCGCTCGGACCCTCGTCCTCGGCGGGGCTCACACCAGGCCCTCGGTCTCTCGCTGCAGCCGTGCCCCGACGGAGAAGACGGTGGTGGCAAGCGCGGCGACGAACGCCGCGACGATGAAGGTGAGCGGCTGGACCGTCAGGATCACGTTCTCGAACGTGCCGTCCGACAGTGCCGCGAAAGCGCCGTTGGCGGCCATGTTCCCGAAGAACGGGTAGAGCACGATCCCGAAGAACGCGGCGATCGACGCCGTCCCGACGTAGACGGTGTGCCGTGCGCTGAACACGATCCCCCGCAGGATGCCGAGAACCAGAAGGCCCAGCATCGCCGCGACGATGAGCACCGCCGCCACGAGGATGACCTGCTGGATCACCAGGGAGATCACGGAAGCCAGCGGCAGGTCGGAGACGCTCAGGATCGCCGTGTCCAGAGCGACCGTCACCGGCGCCCCGTCGACGCCGATGGGAGCTTCGGCGGGGGTGCCGGCGAACTCGGCGAGGACCTCGATGCGACCTCCGCCCAGGGTTTCGATCAGCCGGATCACCGCGCCGACCACCGTGATCGCGGCCAGCACGAGCCCGACGCCGACGAGCACAACGACACCGATGCGATCGGCTCGGGAGAGCGTTCCGGGTGTTGCGGACGAGGACATGCTGCACCTCCATATCGATGAACGTTATTAACGACAATCGTTAACTTATCGATTCTCGATACGAAGTCAAGCTCCGGATGCCGCATCCGCCCGCGTCGGTATGCCCACGGCGAACACGGGCATGCGGCATCCGCCTGCTCGTTACCCTCGATACAAGCGCCCGGAAGTGCGCCCTGTGGCCCTGAGCCCGAAGGAGTGAAGCCGATGTTCGAGAGATTCACGGACCGTGCCCGTCGTGTGGTCGTCCTCGCCCAAGAAGAGGCGAAGATGCTCAACCACAACTACATCGGGACCGAGCACATCCTGCTGGGCCTGATCCACGAAGGAGAGGGCGTCGCCGCCAAGGCGCTGGAGTCCCTCGGCATCTCGCTCGACGCCGTGCGCGAGCAGGTGCAGGACATCATCGGTCAGGGCCAGCAGCAGCCCACCGGTCACATCCCCTTCACTCCGCGCGCCAAGAAGGTGCTCGAGCTCAGCCTCCGCGAGGCCCTCCAGCTCGGCCACAACTACATCGGCACCGAGCACATCCTCCTCGGCCTCATCCGCGAGGGCGAGGGCGTGGCCGCCCAGGTGCTGGTCAAGCTCGGCGCCGACCTGAACAAGGTGCGCCAGCAGGTCATCCAGCTCCTCTCCGGCTACCAGGGCAAGGAGCCCGCGGGCGTCGCCGCCGGCGCCGGCGAGCAGAGCGCATCCGGACCCCAGGGCGGCTCGGCCGTCCTCGACCAGTTCGGCCGCAACCTCACCCAGGCCGCCCGCGACAACAAGCTCGACCCCGTCATCGGGCGCGAGAAGGAGATCGAGCGGGTCATGCAGATCCTCTCGCGTCGCTCGAAGAACAACCCCGTCCTCATCGGTGAGCCCGGTGTGGGAAAGACCGCCGTCGTCGAGGGCCTGGCCCAGGCGATCGTGAAGGGTGACGTCCCCGAGACGCTGAAGGACAAGCAGCTCTACTCCCTCGACCTCGGTTCGCTCATCGCCGGGTCCCGCTACCGCGGTGACTTCGAGGAGCGCCTGAAGAAGGTCACGAAGGAGATCCGCACGCGCGGCGACATCATCGTCTTCATCGACGAGATCCACACCCTCGTGGGTGCGGGCGCCGCCGAGGGTGCGATCGACGCCGCGTCGATCCTGAAGCCGCTGCTCGCCCGCGGTGAGCTCCAGACGATCGGTGCGACCACCCTCGACGAGTACCGCAAGCACTTCGAGAAGGATGCCGCGCTCGAGCGTCGGTTCCAGCCGATCCAGGTGGCCGAGCCGAGCCTCCCCCACGCCATCAACATCCTGAAGGGTCTGCGCGACCGCTACGAGGCGCACCACAAGGTCCAGATCACCGACGGTGCGATCGTCGCGGCCGCGAACCTCGCCGACCGCTACATCTCCGACCGGTTCCTGCCGGACAAGGCCATCGACCTGATCGACGAGGCCGGCGCCCGCCTCCGCCTCAGCATCCTGTCGAGCCCTCCGGAGCTGCGCGAGTTCGACGAGAAGATCGCCAAGGTCCGCGAGCAGAAGGAAGTCGCGTCCGAGGAGCAGGACTTCGAGAAGGCCGCGTCGCTGCGTGATGAGGAGAAGTCCCTCCTCGCCGAGCGTCTGCGTCTGGAGAAGCAGTGGCGCAGCGGTGACGTCGCCACCCACGCGGTGGTCGACGAGGGGCTGATCGCGGAGGTGCTCGCCCAGGCGACCGGCATCCCGGTGTTCAAGCTCACCGAGGAGGAGTCCAGCCGTCTGGTCTTCATGGAGAAGGCGCTGCACCAGCGCGTCATCGGCCAGGAAGAGGCGATCGCGGCGCTGTCCAAGACGATCCGCCGCCAGCGTGCGGGCCTCAAGGACCCGAAGCGTCCCTCGGGCTCGTTCATCTTCGCCGGCCCCACGGGCGTCGGAAAGACCGAGCTCGCCAAAGCGCTCGCCGAGTTCCTCTTCGACGACGAGGGTGCGCTGATCTCGCTCGACATGTCGGAGTTCGGTGAGAAGCACACCGTGTCGCGTCTGTTCGGTGCCCCTCCCGGATTCGTCGGGTTCGAAGAGGGCGGCCAGCTGACGGAGAAGGTGCGCCGCAAGCCGTTCTCGGTGGTGCTGTTCGACGAGATCGAGAAGGCCCACCCGGACATCTTCAACTCGCTGCTGCAGATCCTCGAAGAGGGGCGCCTGACCGACGGTCAGGGTCGCGTGATCGACTTCAAGAACACCGTGATCATCATGACGACGAACCTCGGCTCGTCGGCGATCGCCGGAGGCCCCGTCGGCTTCCAGGTGGAGGGCGACCAGGGCACGACCTACGAGCGGATGAAGGGCAAGGTCAACGAGGAGCTCAAGCGCAACTTCAAGCCCGAGTTCCTGAACCGCGTCGACGACATCATCGTCTTCCCGCAGCTGAGCAAGCCCGAGCTGCGCCAGATCGTGGGTCTGTTCACCAAACGACTCGGCGAGCGTCTGCTCGACCGTGACATGACGGTCGAGATCAGCGACGCCGCGAAGGACAAGCTGATCGAGATCGGCTTCGACCCCGCCCTCGGCGCTCGGCCGCTGCGTCGTGCGATGCAGCGCGAGATCGAGGATCGCCTCAGCGAGAAGATCCTGCACGGTGAGCTCGAGCCCGGCGACCACGTGAAGGTCGACGTCGAGAACGGTGAGTTCGCGTTCGAGCACGGCCCGCGCGGTGATCGCGTCGCGATCGGCGTCGGCACGAACCCCGACATCGCCGTGACGCCGGATCTCGCCATCACGAGCGACTGACACGCTGACACGGGAACGGGCGGATGCTGCGGCATCCGCCCCTTCCTCGTTCGGCGCACGCGGACCGTAGGCTGGGTGGATGAGCGACTTCACGGTCCGGCCGGCCACGACGCGCGATGTCCGCGGCATCCAGCGCATGCTCGAGCCGTTCGTGCAGCGCCGGATCCTCCTCGGCAAGGATCTCGTGGTGCTCTACGAGGCGGTGCAGCAGTTCGTCGTCGCGGAGGACGAGGACGGAACCCTCATCGGATGCGGCGCTCTGCACGTCATGTGGGAGGACCTCGGTGAGATCCGCACCCTCATCGTCGTCGACGAGTGGCTGCACCGCGGCGTCGGCCGCGTCATCGTGGAGAAGCTCGAGGACGCGGCGCGCACGCTCGGGATCACGCGGCTGTTCTGCCTGACCTTCGAGGTGGAGTTCTTCCAGCGCCGCGGGTTCGCCCCGATCGGCGAGCAGGTGGTCGACCCCGACGTGTACTCGCAGCTCATCCGTTCCCCCGATGAAGGTGTGGCGGAATTCCTCGACCTCGCGCATGTGAAGCCGAACACGCTCGGCAACACGCGGATGCTGAAGCGCCTCTGACAGCCGGCCGCGCGCCGCGCGGGATGCCGCGCCCGACCGACCTACGCTGGAGGGCATGAGCGGTTCGCAGCCTCGGAAGCGTCCGTCGCCCGCGGTCTACCGCCGGCGGCGCCTGGTCGTGCTCCTGGCGCTCGTCGCGGTGGTCGCGGTCGTCTGGCTCCTTATTGCGCAGCCGTGGCAGGGCGCGGCATCCGCGGGGGAGAATCCCGCCGCGAGCGAGTCCGTCGACGGCGCCGACGCGCTCCCCGCTCCCGAATCCAACGCACAGGACTCCACCGCCGCTCCGGAGGATCCCGCGGCCACCCCGACGCCGTCCGGCACGCCGGTCGCCCCGGCGTGCGCTGCCCGCAACGTCACCGTCGAGGCCGTCACCGATCGCGACGCCTACGGGTCGGGGGAGCAGCCGCAGCTGTCGATCCGCCTCACCAACACCGGTGACGACTGCATCCTGAATGTCGGCACGAGCGCGCAGGTGTTCACCGTCTCCAGCGGCGAGGACGTCTGGTGGCGATCGACCGACTGCCAGGCCGAGCCCAGCAACATGGTCGTGCTCCTCGCCGCCGGGCAGACGGTCACCTCCGCAGAGCCCGTCGCATGGGACCGCACGCGGTCGGCCCAGGACACCTGCGACACCGATCGTGCCCAGGCACCCGCGGGAGGGGCGTCGTACCACCTCGACGTCGAGATCGGCGGCATCCCGTCGACCGACTCGGCGCAATTCCTGCTCTACTGACGGTCGCCACCCCCGGAGGGCCCGCCCGCGCGCCGTCTACGCTGGGGGGATGGCCAAGAAGAAGAAGCCGAAGGACGTCTCGGCCGAGTTCCGCAACACGCAGCTGACCGACGCCCTGCAGACGCAGGACATGGCCGCGGTCGCCTTCGCCCTCCGCCACGGTCCGACCGTCGTGCCACTCCTGCGTCCGGGATCCCGCGACGACCCGCGCGACTCCGGCGAGGTCTGGACCTACCGCGACCCCGCCACGGGCGAGGTCGCGCTCCTCCTCTTCAGCGACGCGACGCACAAGCCTGCGACCCTCCCTCCGCACGTCGGCCTGCACTCGCCGCTGTGGCTGCGCGACTTCCTCGCGACCCACGGCGAGGTCATCACGACGGTGTTCTTCGACATCGCCGGCCCGCACCCGCTCCAGGCGGCGCCGGCCGACCTCCTGGCCGCCCTCGACGCCTGAGCGGAGGGCGCCGCGGACGTCATGTTCGCGCGCCGGACTCGACAATCGCGCCGCGGTTGCCTACTCTCGCGGGGTGGAGTTCCTCATGGTGGCCATCGTCTGTGCCGCGGGTCTGGCCGTGCCGATCGCCCTGGGCACGTTGCCGAGCCAGCGTCGTCGTCGCTATCGCGCGCGGCGCTGATCCCACCCCGATGTTTCTCAGCCGGCGCATTGCGGCGTTCGCCGTCGCCGGCGGCGTGTTCCTCCTCGCCGGATGCGGGGGCGCGGCGGTTCCCTCCGACGGCCCGCTCGGCATCCACCCTCGCCCCGACGCCGGGATGGACGCGCTCATCTCGGGTGTCCTCCGGACGGATGCCGGATGCGTGCGCATCGAGTCGCCGACCGGTGCGGGGGAGGACGTCGCGCTGACGTTCCCGTCCGGTGACGCCGAGATGGACGGCGACGCCCTCGTCTGGCGCGGCGACACCTACGTCGACGGCGAGGAGGTCTTCTTCGGCGGCGGGTTCTCAGCCGTCGACGGATACCTGCCGGACGGATGCCGCGGCCTCGAGCTGTTCGTCGTCTCGCCGTTCTGAAGCCCAGTCCGGAAGCCAGGGCCTCAGAAGCCCGGCGCGTTTTCCCCGGGACGGGCCCGCACGCGCCGCCGCACGTCGCCGAGGGCGGCACGCAGGGTGCCGGATCGGTTGTCGATGACGTCGGTGTAGCCGAGGCGGGCCGCTTCGCCGCGCCGCTGCGGAGCCTGAGAGACGGGGCGCACCTCGCCGGCGAGGCTGAGCTCGCCGACCGCGGCGAGGGTTCGCGGGGTGGCGTGGTTCAACACCGCTCCGGCGACCGCGATCGCGATGGCGAGGTCGGCGGCGGGTTCGGTGAAGCGGATGCCGCCCACCGTGGAGACGTAGACGTCCTGATTCGACGTGACGATGTCGGCCTTCTTCTCGAGCACCGCCAGTACCATCGCCACTCGCGCCGCATCGACGCCGTTGACGATGCGGCGCGGGTTCGGGGCGCCCGTGCTGATGGTGAGAGCCTGCACTTCCACCGGCATCGCACGCCGACCCTCCAGGGCGATCGCGACGCACGTTCCCGGCTCGGGCTGGCCGTGACCCAGGAACAGGGCGCTGGGGTCGGGGACCTCGGCGATGCCGTCCCCGGTCATGTCGAAGCATCCGACCTCGTCCGTGGGCCCGAAGCGGTTCTTCAGTGCCCGGACGAAACGCAGTGAGGTCTGCCGGTCGCCCTCGAAGTGGCAGACGACGTCGACGAGGTGCTCGAGCACGCGCGGGCCCGCGATCGACCCGTCCTTCGTGACGTGACCGACGATGATGACGGGCAGCCCACGGTCTTTCGCGATGCGGATGAGGGTGGAGGCGACCTCGCGCACCTGCGCCGGCTGCCCCGCCATGCCGTCGGAGAGCCCCGATGCGACCGTCTGCACGCTGTCGACGATGAGCAGCTGCGGCTGGACCTCATCGATGTGGCCGAGGATCGTCGCGAGGTCGGTTTCGCTCGCGAGGTACAGCTCGTCGTGGAGCGCGCCGGTCCGCTCGGCGCGCAGACGCACCTGAGCCGTCGACTCTTCGGCGCTGGCGTAGAGCACGCGGCGCCCGGAGCGCGCGGACTGCGCGGCGACCTCCAGCAGCAGGGTGGACTTGCCCACTCCCGGCTCGCCGGAGAGGAGGATCGCCGCCCCCGGGACGATGCCGCCGCCGAGGACACGGTCGAACTCGCCGACGCCGCTCGTGCGCCGCGGGGTGTCGGAGGTCTCGACGCGCGTGATGGGCTGGGCGGCGCGCGCCGCACCAGGCGCGACCGGCGTCACGGCGCGGAGGATGCCGGTCTGCTCGGCGGCCTCGACGACCGTTCCCCACTGCTGGCATTCCGCGCAGCGCCCCGCCCACTTCGCGGTCGTCCACCCGCATTCGGTGCACCGGTAGGGAGCGGTCGGGGTGCGCTTGGTCGCCATCCCCTCAGCGTAGGCGGCGCCCCCGACACCGGCCGGATGCCGCGGATCAGCGCAGCGAGTCGGCGACGCCCTTCAGCGCCTCGGCGCTGCGGTGCAGCAGCTCGAGCTCGTTCGGCGCGAACGCGGTCTCGATCACGGGGCGGGCGCCGGCGGCGCTGACGACGCTCGGGACGGAGAGGGCGACGCCGTCGATCCCGTGGAAGCCCCGGAGGACCGGCGAGACCGGCATGACGGCGTGCTCGTCCTTCAGGATCGCCTCGATGATGCGCGCGCTCGAGAGACCGATGGCGTAGTTCGTCGCACCCTTGCCCTGGATGACCTTGTACGCGGCGTCGCGGACGTCGACGGCGATGCTGTCGAGCTCCTCCACCGTCATGCGGTCGCCGCGCGGGGTCACCCAGTCGAGGATCGGGACGGTGCCGATGGTTGCCTTGGACCACAGCGGGAACTCGGTGTCGCCGTGCTCGCCGACGATGTAGGCGTGGACGCTGGAGGTCGACACCCCGGCGCGTTGGGCGAGCTTCCACCGCAGGCGCGAGGTGTCGAGCACGGTGCCGGAGGCGAAGATCCGCTCGGTCGGCAGCCCGGTGGACTCCTGCGCGAGCACCGTCAGCACGTCGCAGGGGTTTGTGACGATGACGTAGATGGCGTTCGGGGCCACCTCCAGCAGCTGCGGCATCATCGACCCGAGGATGCCGGCGTTCGTGCCCGCGAGCTCGATGCGCGTCTGCCCGGGGTGCTGCTTGGCGCCGGCGGTGATCACCACGACGTGCGAGCCCTCGACGACGGAGATGTCGCTGCCGCCGGTGATGTCGCTCGTGCCGGTGAACTGCGTTCCGTGGGCGAGGTCGAGGACCTCGGCCTCCACCTTCTCGGTGGCGATGTCGTACAGCGCGACGTGGCGGGCCGAACCGCGGATGAGCGCCGCGTACGCGGTGCTGGAGCCGACGCTGCCGGCTCCGACGACGGTGACCTTCGAGTTCTCGATGACAGTCATGACCCCAGTCTGGCAGGGCCGACGGGCGCCCGCGGCGGGACGAACGTCCTTCCCCGGCCCGCGTCGGCCCCGGCGTCGGCACCGCGCTCTACGATGGGGTGCACCCGCGCCCGACGGTGGCGTCGGCCGGAAGGACGCGTACCGGATGACCGCGGAGGATCCCCTGGCCCACCGACTCGACTACGCGCTCGACGCGCTGGGTGACGACGCCCGCGACGCCGACCCGTCGGATCTCTTCCACCGGTGGCTGACGGATGCCGCCGACCTGCCCGAGCCGAACGCGATGGTCGTCTCCACGGTCGACGCAGCCGGCCGGCCGACCTCCCGGACCGTGCTGCTCCGCGGGGTCGACGACGACGGGGCGCTGTGGTTCTTCACCAACCGCACCTCGCGGAAGGGGCGCGCGCTCGCCGAGAACCCCCGCGTCTCGCTCCTCTTCCCCTGGTACGCGCTGCAGCGCCAGATCATCGTGCTCGGCGAGGCGACTCCCCTCGACGCCGACCGTGACGACGCGTACTTCGCCTCCCGGCCGCGGGGATCGCAGCTGTCGGCGTGGGCGAGCGACCAGTCGCAACCGGTGGCTTCGCGCGCAAAGCTGGAGGCGGGGATGGATGCGGCATCCGCTCGCTTCCCGGACGATGAGACCGTTCCGCGCCCGCCGCACTGGGGCGGCTACCGCGTGGTGCCGACGGAGATCGAGTTCTGGCAGGGACGGCAGTCGCGCCTGCACGATCGCATCGTCTTCTCCCGGGACGGACCGGATGCGCCGTGGAGGTCGTTCCGGCGCCAGCCGTGAGGGTCGCCCCACACTCAGCCCCGCGCCGGTCAGATCCCGCGCCGGTGCTCCGCGCCGTACACCGCGGCCTGGGTGCGCCGGACCATCCCGAGCTTCGCCAGGAGTCCGCTGACGTAGTTCTTCACCGTCTTCTCCGCCAGCCCGAGCCGCTCGCCGATCTCGCGGTTGGTGAGGCCGTCGGCGATGAGGTCGAGCACCTGGCGTTCACGGTAGGTGAGGTCGGCATCCGGTGACGCCGGTGCGCTCCCGGTGACCGGGGCGGCGGCGGCCTGCGCGGCGGTGCGGAGCGCCTGCGCCGACTGCACGGTGCGTCCGGCGGCGCTCGCGCGGATCGCGTCGACGAGGGCGGCGCTGCGGATGTCTTTCAGCACATAGCCGCTCGCGCCCGCGAGGGCGGCCGAGCGCAGGGCCTCGTCGTCGTCGTACGCGGTGAGCATGAGGCACGCGATCTGCGGATGCCGCGACCGCACCTCGCGGCAGAGGTCCACGCCGCTGCCGTCGGGGAGGCGGACATCGAGCACGGCCACATCAGGAGCGGTGGCCTCGATGCGGCGGAGGGCCTCGGCGATGTCGCCCGCCTCGCCGACGACATCGAGGTCGGGTTCGGCGTCCACGAGCTGCGCGATGCCGCGGCGGACGATCTCGTGGTCGTCGACGAGGAAGACACGGGTCATCGGGGGCTCTCTTCTCTCTCCGGCGCGGTCTGCGGTTCTCCGAACGGCGCGCTCCATCGCAGCGTCGTGCCCGCCGCCGACGACGCGACGTCGAAGGCGCCGCCGCGCTGGCGGGCGCGTTCGGCGAGGTTCGCCAGCCCGCTCCGGCGGCTGTGCGGTGGGATGCCGCGCCCGTCGTCGCGGATCTCGAGGTGGACGCCGGCGTCGTCCGCGGAGACGGTGACGTCGACGGTCCGGGCATCCGCGTGCTTCGCGACATTCGTGAGTCCCTCGCGGAGGACGCCGGTGAGCTCGTCGACGAGGGCGGAGGGGACGAGGCTGTCCACCGGGCCGCGGAAACTCACGCGCGGGCTCGTCTCCAGCGGGCGCCCCGCTTCGGTCGCGACCGAGAGGAGGCGGTCGCGGGCGCCCCCGCGTCCCGCGCCGCCGGCGCTCCCGAGCGCGAAGATGACGGTCCGGATCTCGCGGATCGCGGCATCCAGGGTGTCGATCTGCGTCGAGAGGTCGTCCGCGGCCTCTGGATGCCGGTGGGCGAGGGCCTGCAGCGACAGGCCCGCTCCGAACAGGCGCTGGATGACGTGATCGTGCAGGTCGCGCGCGATGCGGGCGCGGTCGTCGGCCTGCTCGAGGCGGCGACGGTCGTCCCGGCCGCGGACGACCTCGATCGCCACGCCCGCCTGGCCGGCGAAAACGAACGCCATCTCCAGGTCGGCGTCGGTGAACGCCGCCGCCCCGGGAGCGCGCGACACGGTCAACACGCCGAGGACCTCGTCGCCGGCGAGCAGCGGGACGGCCACGGTCGGTCCCTGGGCGGCCTGCCCCGGGAACACCGCATCCGCCGGCTGGGTGGGCGCGCTCACCGCGCGCCGCGAGGTCATCGCACGGCCCGCTGCGGTGGCGTTGACGTCGTGCTCGCGGCCGAGGAGGGCCTCGGCGGCGGCACCTCTGGCGGCGACGATGCCGAGGGTGTCGGCATCCGTCGTGGGTACGGCGAGGGTCACGAGGTCGGCGTCGACGAGCGGGGCGATCCGGTCGACGATCACCTCCAGCGCGTCGTCGCCGCGCACGTCGAGGAGGGCGCCCATGACGTCCGCGATGGCGGCGCTCCACTCCTCGCGGATCGTGGCGCGCTCGTACAGGCGGGCGTTCTCGATCGCGATCCCCGCGATCGCGGCGAGGGACACGACGAGGTTCTCGTCGGCATCCGTGAATCGCCCGGCATCCGCCTCGGCGAGGTACAGGTCGCCGTACACCGCGTCGCGCACGCGCACCGGGACGCCCAGGAACGAGTGCATCGGCGGGTGGTGGGCGGGGAAGCCCACCGATCGCGGGTCGGCGGCGAGGTCGCCGAGACGCACGGGCTCGGAGGCGGCGATGACCGCGCCGAGGATGCCGTGGCCCCGCGGGAAATCGCCGATGCGACGTGCCGTGTCCACCGGCATGCCGCGGTGGACGAACCGGGTGAGCATGCCGTCGTCGCCGAGCACCCCCAGCGCACCGTATCGCGCGCCGACCAGGGACATCCCCGCCTCGACGATGCGGCCGAGGACCTCCTCGAGGTCGAGGTGCTCGACGACCGAGCTGCTCACGCGGAGGAGGTCGCCGAGGCGTCGCTGGGAGAAGCTCGTGTCGGCGGCATCCATGCCCGGCCTCCCGTCGGCGTCTCGGCGTGTGTCGTGTCGGGACCTCGTGGGGCGAGTCTAGCCAGGGGTGACGCGCTGTTCGGGGGCGGGGCGGGGGCGGGGTCGGGGGCGGGGTCGTCAGCGGGGATTCGGCGCGATGAGGACCGGCGTCGAGACGCGTCCGAGCAGATCCTGCGCGACCGAACCCAGGAGGCCGCCGGTGACCACCCCGCGTCGGTGCGTGCCGAGGACGAGGAGCGATGACAGAGGCGCCTGATGCGCGAGCGCCGGCGTCGGGGCGGAGGACACCAGGACGTCCTCGATCCGGAGTCCGGATGCCGCGGCCCGCGCCCGCTGCACGGCATCTTTCAGGATCCGCCGGTGCTGGTCTTTGACCTGCAGGGGCGAGGAGAGCAGGGCGACCGACCCCTCCAGCGTCGGCACCGGCATCGACCACGCGTGGACGACGCGCAGCGGTGCGCCCGCGGCATCCGCTTCCGCCGCAGCCAGGAGGATCGCCGACTGCGACGACGCGTCGTCGTCGATCCCCACCGTGACCGGTTCGTCGTTCGGGGCCCAGTCCTCGGGGACGAACGCCACCGGCCCGTGGGCGCGAGCGACCAGCCGCAGGGGCTTGCTCGCCAGGACCGCCTTCATCGGGGAGCCGCGGCGGATGCCGACCACGACGAGATCGGCGCTGCGCGCGTCTTCGGCAAGCGCCTTCGGCATCGATCCGTCGATCCTGTGGGGTTCCACGTGGACGCCCGGGGCGATGTCGTGCACGCGGCGGGTCGCGTCCTGCAGCATCCTGTCGACGCGCCGCGCGTCCGCGCCGACGAGGCTCGTGACGGTCGTGATGTGCAGTTCGGAGCCGTCACGCGCGGCTCGACGGGCGGCCCAGTCCAGCGCGGTTCGAGCGGCGGGGCCGTCGTCGTACCCGAGGGTGATGGTGCGCATGTCCGCGACGCTACGCGCGGCGGATCCGCCTGCCGAGGGCCGAAGGTCCCAGGTGCGCGGGGGGACCTTCGGCCCTTCCCGGTAGCACGGTCCTGTGTTGTGATCGAGGCGAGGAGAACGCCATGGACGCCACCCGCACCGCCCCTCCCGCCGCCCGCGCGGCCATCACCGCCGCGCCGCCGCCTGCCCGCCTCGCTGCGCACGCCGTGGAGAACCTGCGCGCACGCGACTGCTGGGCGCTGCTTCAGGGCGGTGGTGTGGGACGCCTGGCGCTCGTCGCGGTCGACGGCGCACCTGACCTGTATCCGGTGGACTTCACCGTCCACGACGACTGTCTTTACGTCCGCTCCGGCCCGGGGTCCAAACTCGCGGCGCTCGCCGCACGGCCGCAGGTGGCGTTCGAGACGGACGGCCTCGATGACGGATGCCGCTGGAGCGTCGTCCTGCGGGGACAGGCGGCGCGCCTCGACCGCGACGACGAGATCGAGGCGTCCGGGATCCTCGATCTCGTCTCCTCTTCTCCGACGCCGAAGCACGACTTCGTGCGCATCACGCCGAACCGGCTTTCGGGACGCCGGTTCCGCGTGTTCCCCGCGACAGCTCCGCAGGGGGCAGAGCAGATCACGGGGTCCCCGCGGGTGCGATGACACCCGCGAAGACGCTCCGCCGGCGGCCCGGGACGCCGCCGGCGGAGCGGTCGGGGCGTCCGAGTTCGCGACATCCGGCGGTGTGTCGTAAGCTGGTCGGCGGTGACGTGTCCGAGCGGCCGAAGGTGCAACTCTCGAAAAGTTGTGTAGGGTAACCCCCTACCGTGGGTTCAAATCCCACCGTCACCGCCAGAAAAACCCCCGTTATCCGGGGGTTTTTTCTTTGCCCGGGCGCCTCGTAGCGGCCGAAGCCGTGGAGAACGCGGGAGATCTCGTCGCGGGAACGGGGCGGAGACCGCTCCGGCGCCTGTATCTCCCGCGTTCTCGACAGCGGCCGCCCATGATCCCCGCCTCCGGTCAGGCCCCCGCACCCACCCGCGCGCCGACGCGGTAGCGGGCGCCGCGGTGCTCCTCCGGGAGGCGGTCGCCGCGGCCGTGGAGCTTTTCGCGGAGCGTCCCGGGCGCGTACGAATTGGGGTAGACCCCGCGGGCGCGGAGCACCGGGATCACGTGCTCCACGACGTCCTCGAACGTGCCCGGGGTGATGGCGTAGGCGAGGTTGAAGCCGTCGACATCCGTCTCCTCCACCCACTCCTGAAGGGTGTCGGCGATCTCCTCGCCCGACCCGACGATGAGAGGTCCGAGTCCGCCGATGGCGCCGCGCTCGGCGATGTCGCGGACGGTGAACTCCTGGCCGTGGCGAGCGGATTCCTCGAGGTTCGCGATCACCGACTGGATCGCGTTCGACTTCACGTTGCCGACCGGCTCGTCGAGGTCGTACTGCGACAGGTCGACGCCCATCCATCCGCTCATGAACACCAGCGCGCCTTCGGGGCTCGCGTACTGCAGGTAGTCCTGGTGCTTCGCGTGCGCCTTCTCGCTGGTCTCGTCGGTGATGATCGTCAGCAGCGTGTAGATCCGCGCGGAGTAGCGGTCGCGGCCGGCGGCCTCCAGGGCGTCGCGGATGCGGGAGACCGTCGAGCGCAGCACCTCCTTGGTGGGGGCGGCGACGAAGATCGCCTCGGCGTTGTCGGCCGCGAACGCGATGCCGCGCGGCGAGGCACCCGCCTGGTAGATCACGGGAGAGCGCTGCGGGCTCGGCTCGGAGATGTGGATGCCGGGAACGGTGAAGTGCTTCCCGTAGTGACCGATCTCATGCACCTTCGCCGGGTCGGTGAAGACGCCGGACTCGCGGTCGCGCTGGACCGCGTCGTCCTCCCATGAGCCCTCCCACAGTTTGTAGAGCACCTCGAGGTACTCGTCGGCGTGGTCGTAGCGGTCGTCGTGCTCGAGCTGGTCGTCGTGGCCCATGTTGCGCGCGGCGCTGGGGAGGTATCCGGTCACGACGTTCCAGCCGACGCGGCCGTTCGTCAGGTGGTCGAGGGTCGACATCCGCCGGGCGAAGGGATAGGGGTGTTCGTAGGCGGTGCCGGCGGTGATGCCGAACCCGAGGTGCTCGGTGACGAGGGCCATCGCGCCGACCAGGAGCAGCGGGTCCGAGACCGGAACCTGCGCGCCGTGGCGAATGGCGGCCTCGTTCGTGCCGCCGTACACGTCGTAGGTACCGAGGACGTCGGCGATGAAGATGCCGTCGAAGGTGCCGCGCTCGAGGAGCTGGGCCAGATGGGTCCAGTACGTGAGCTCCTTGTAGCGGTGCGACTGGTCGTCGGGGTGACGCCAGAGGCCGGAGGACTGGTGCGCGACGCAGTTCATGTCGAACGCGTTGAACCGGATCTGTCGCTTCGCGCCCGCGGGGGCGGCGGTCTCGGTTTCGGAAGCGCTGCCGTGCGTGCTCATGCGGCCATCGTGCCGACTCACGACCGCCGTGTCGCGGCCGGTGTCACGCGACGACGCCGGGCGTAACGCACCGTCACGAACCGCCGTCGGCGCGGTCGGCGCGGGCGATCGGTGTCGAAAACGCGGGATATCCGGGCTGTCTGCCCGCGCGCCGGGGCCGACACGTGCGGCTCGTCACGCGTCTTGGGCAGGCGGCGGTCAGCGCTGCGCGCTCGCACAGGCGACGCAGCGATCGGCGGTGGGGCGCACCTCGAGGCGCCCCACCGGGATCGCCCGTCCGCAGACGAGACAGATTCCGTACGTCCCGTCATCGACCCGCGCGAATGCGGCGTCGATGTCCGACAGCTCGCGCTCGACGTCCGCGCGCAAGCCCTCGAGCCGCGACCACTCCCCGGAGAGCGGCGCGCCGTCCGGGTCGTGCTCGTCGTCGTCTGACTCGCCGCTGCGCGCACGACGCAGTGCGGCGATCTGCGCGTCGAGGTCGGCGAGGCGGTCCCGGGCGGTGACCCGCGCCCGCTGGAGGTGCACGGTCGGGCCGTGCGGCGTCGGCATCCGTTCCCTCAGTCGCGGGGCAGGACCGTCAGGACCCGCTCGATGTGGTCGCGGAACTCGGTCATGTAGTCGCGGAGGAACCCCTCGAGCCCTTCGTCGTGAACCTCGCCGTCGGCGCCGAACTTCTCTTCCGAGAAGGTGATGTACGCCTCGGGGCTCGTCATCTGGCGGGCGTTGCAGAAGCTCAGCACGCCGCGGAGGCTCTGCTGCGCGACGGCGGTGCCGATCTGTCCGATGGAGGCCCCGATGACGGCGGCGGGGATGTGGTCGAACGAGTTCTCCCCCCACGGGCGCGACGCCCAGTCGATCGCATTCTTCAGGGCGCCGGGGATCGAGCGGTTGTACTCGGGGGTGACGAAGAGCACCGCATCCGAGTCGGCGATCGCATCCTTCAGGGCGGTCGCCACGGGCGGGTAGTCGGCGTCGAAATCCGGGCTGTACAGGGGCAGGTCGCCGATGGGGATCTCGCGGAACTCCAGTTCCGGCGGCGCAAGACGAATCAGCGCCTTCGAGAGGGTGCGGTTGATCGACGTGGACGACAGGCTTCCGACGAAGTAGCCGACGGTGTGCGTGGTCATGGGGGTTCCTCTCTGCAGCGTGTCCCCCAGCCTGTCGTCGACGGATGCCGTGGGGAAGGGTCTTGCGCGGTGCGCGAGCATCCGGTTATGAGCGCGAGGAAACCGGGCCGTAACCCTCGTGTCGGCAGCCGGGAGTACCATCACGCGCATGGCGTTCATCGAAGCCCGAGGGCTCGTCAAGACCTACACGCCGAAGGGTGCGCCGGTCGTGCGCGCGCTCGACGGGCTCGACCTGGATGTGCCGCGCGGAACCGTCACGGCGCTGCTCGGTCCGAACGGGGCGGGGAAGACCACGACGGTCAAGGCGCTCACCACCCTCATCAAGCCGGATGCCGGGACCGCGACGATCGACGGCGTCGACGTCCTGGCCGATCCGGAGCGCATCCGCCGGATGATCGGCGCGAGCGGGCAGTACGCCGCCGTGGATGAGAACCTCACCGGCTTCGAGAACCTCGTGATGGTCGGCAGGCTCTACCACCTCGGGGGGCGCGTCGCGCGGCAGCGGGCCACGGAGCTGATCGAGCTGTTCGACCTCATCGAGGCGCGGAACCGCCCGGTCAAGGGCTACTCCGGCGGCATGCGCCGTCGGGTCGACCTCGCCGGTGCGCTCGTGATCAACCCGCCCGTGCTGTTCCTCGACGAGCCGACCACGGGCCTCGACCCGCGCAGCCGCCTCGGCCTGTGGGACGTCATCCAGACCCTGGTCTCCGACGGGACGACGGTGCTGTTGACCACGCAGTACCTCGAAGAGGCCGACCGGCTGGCCGACTCGATCTCGGTCATCGACAACGGCAAGGTCATCGCCAAGGGCACCGCCGACGAGCTCAAGGCGTCCGTCGGCGGGCAGCGCGTGGCGCTGACCCTCGTCGACGACGCCGACGGCGAGGCGGTGCGCGCGATCCTCGCCGCGCACGGATCGGGCGCACCGGTGCTGACGGGAGGGCGCACGTGGGTCGTGCCCGTCGACGACGGGCCCGCCGCGCTCGCGGCCATCGTCGCTGCGGCATCCCGCGACGGCATCGCCTTGCACGACGCCGGAATGAGGCGGCCGACGCTCGACGACGTGTTCCTCCAGCTCACCGGGCGCGCGGCCGAGAACGACACCGAGGAGACGGCGGCATGAGCACGTCCGAATCTCGCCTCACGACCACTGCCGGCGCCGCCGGCACGTCGTCGATGACCCTCCGTCCCCAAGCGGGCACGCCGCTGTCGAGGTTCCTCAGCGACGGGTGGGTGACCACCTGGCGAAACCTCATGAAGATCATCCGGGTGCCCGAGATCCTGCTCTTCTCGCTCATCCAGCCGATCATGTTCGTCCTGCTGTTCACCTACGTCTTCGGCGCCGCCATCGACATCCCGGGCGACGGCTACACGTCCTTCCTCATGGCCGGCATCTTCGCCCAGACGGTGGTGTTCGGCTCGACCTATTCGGGGTCCGCGATGGCGCAGGACCTCAAGGACGGCATCATCGACCGTTTCCGCACGCTGCCCATGAGCGGTGCGGCGGTACTCGTGGGGCGAACCAACGGTGACCTCGTGATCAACGCCCTGTCCGTGCTGGTGATGATGGGCACGGGTCTGCTCGTCGGGTGGCGCGTCAACTCGTCGTTCCTCGAGTTCCTCGCCGGCGTCGCGCTCCTGCTGCTGTTCGCCTACGCGTTCTCGTGGGTGATGGCGTTCCTCGGGATGTCTGTGAAGAGCCCGGAGATCATCAACAATGCGTCGTTCCTCATCCTCTTCCCGCTGACGTTCATCTCCAACGCGTTCGTGCCGAGCGAGAACCTGCCGACGCCGCTGCGCATCTTCGCGGAGTGGAACCCGGTGTCCGCGCTCGTGCAGTCGGCACGGGAGCTCTTCGGCAACGTCCCCCCGGGAACCCCGGTCGGTGACGCGTGGCCGGCGCAGAATCCGATCGCCACGGTGATCATCGGCGTCGTCGTGCTGCTCGCGGTGTTCGTGCCGCTGTCGATCCGGAAGTTCGCCACGCTGTCACGCTGACGCGACGGACGGATGCCGCGACCCGTCACCTCAGGGTCAGCCGCGTCGCCGAGGTCCGGCGCCGTCAGCAGGGGAGCGGGCGGTACAGTGCGCGCGATACACGCCGCGCCTGCGATGTCGCGGCGTCGGCGACGGTGGCCCCGTGGATCGCGGCGATCGCTCGCGCCGCCGAGCCGAGCGAGTGGGTCTGCGCGCACTCGAGCGCGCGGTCGCGCCGTGGTCCGACGGACGCGACATAGATGCGGCCCGCCACCTCGATGAAGCCGATGGCGTCGTCTGCGATGGTGACGGCGAAGACGTCGTCGGCGACACGTTCCACGTGGGCATCCGGCATCCGCGGGGGCGAGGCGGCGTAGGAGCCGATCCCGTCGAAGCGATCCGTCGAAGCCTCCGACATGATGCTCATCGCGCCCTCGCTTTCCGCACCGTTCCGTGCTCTCCGGTGTGATCCGACGATAACCAGACAGGGTGTCTCGAGCCTCGGGGTTGACGGCTGGTTGCCTGTTCGCTACCGGCCGCTGAAAGACCGGTGGTGGTCCCGGATGACGCTGCGTGTCGCTCTGCGACGTTCCGTGTCATCGACCGCGCGCGGGTGCGGCATCCGGACGTACCGTCGGGGCATGACGACGACTCCGACCTTGCCGGCGACCCCGGTCGCGCCGACGGCCCTCGAGCCCCGCCGTGCCCTGCGGGTCGTGGGCGTGTCCGGTTCTCTGCACGAGCCCAGCAAGACCACCGCTCTGATCGCCGAGATCCTCCGCCGCGTCGGCGCGCACCTCGACGTCGAGAGCTCCCTCATCGAAGTGGCGTCCATCGGCCCGGCCTTCGCCGGGGCGCTCACCCGCGACGCGCTCCCGCCCGAAGCCCGAGACGCGCTCGAGCAGATCGAGACCGCCGACCTGCTCGTCGTGGGCACGCCCGTCTACCGGGCGTCGTACACCGGCCTCTTCAAGCACCTGTTCGATTTCGTCGAGCAGTACGCGCTGGTCGGGCGCCCCGTGCTCTTGGCGGCGACCGGAGGGGGCGAGCGGCACGCGCTCATCATCGAGCACCAGCTGCGGCCGCTGTTCGGCTTCTTCCAGGCGCTCACGCTGCCGCTCGGGGTGTACGCGAGCACGTCCGACTTCGACGGCTACGTGCTGCGAGAGGGCAGCGTCTCCGAGCGCATCGACCTCGCCCTCGAACGGGCGCTGCCGATCCTCTCCCACGGCGGACGAGAGACCCCGTCGGACCGCATCTCGACCTGGTGACCGCTGTGGGCGGCGGCGGGGGCCGTCGCCCACAGCCCGGCATCCATAGCCCGCGCACAGGCCCGTCATACGGCGTCGACAATCCCGCCGCGCATCCTGAAGTCCTCGCCGACGACAGGAGACCGAGATGACCCGCTTCCCCGACCCCGACGTCACCCCCGACGGGCCAGCCTACGAAGGAAGGCTGCTCGCGCGGCCCGACGACGAGGTCGTCGACCAGGGCATCGGCTTCGACCTCGGGACGCTGGTCAGCCGCCGCGGCATCCTCGGCATCGTGGGCCTGGGGGCAGGGGCGGTCGCGCTCGCCGCGTGCAGTCCGCTGGCGACCTCGGCCGCGACGCCGTCGGCGTCGGCGACCCCCACGACGACGGGCACACCCACCCCGACAGCCACGGCATCCGCATCCGCCGCCCTCCCCGCCGGGGAGATCCCCGACGAGACCGCCGGACCGTACCCGGGTGACGGCTCGAACGGCCCGGACGTGCTGGAGCAGTCCGGGATCATCCGCCGCGATCTGCGCACGAGCCTCGGGAGCTCCGCGATCGTCGAGGGGGTCCCGGCGGAGGTGACCCTGCGGATCACCGACATCGCGTCGGGCGACGCGCCGTTCGCCGGAGTCGCGGTCTACGCGTGGCACTGCGACGCGCAGGGGCGGTACTCGATGTACTCGGACGGAGTCACGGGTGAGACGTGGCTGCGAGGCGTCCAGATCGCCGACGCGAACGGACAGGTCACCTTCACCACGATCGTCCCCGGCTGCTACGCGGGGCGGTGGCCGCACATCCACTTCGAGGTGTATCCGGATGCCGCATCGATCACCGATGCGGGAAACGCCATCGCCACATCGCAGCTCGCGCTCCCGCAGGCGATGCTCGAGACGGTCTACGCCCTGCCGGCGTACGACGGATCCGCGAGGAACCTGACCGGGGTGAGCCTGACCTCCGACAATGTCTTCGGCGAGGACGGAGGGGCGCTGCAGATGGCGACGGTCACGGGCGACGCCTCAGCCGGATACGCCGCATCGCTCGTGGTGCGCGTGGACACCGCGACCACGCCGAGCGCCGGAGCGGCCCCCGGACGTCCGTGAGACGCGGGGGCCGCCCGGGCTCTGTCGGCCGTCGTCAGACGCCGAGGTCCGGGTCTTCTCCCTGGACCGTGGCATCGGGGTCTTCGCCCTCGGCCTGGCTCGGGTGACCGGCGACGTCCTCGGGCGGCGTCTCGGCGATCGAGGCGCGGTCGGTGCCGGGGTCTCCGGTGCCGCTGTCGTAGCCGTCGGCGCTGTGGTCGCCGGAAGGGTGGTCTTCGGGGCGGTCGTGGTGGGTCATGATGACTCCTTTCGGGGATCTTCGGATGTCGGGGTGCGCGCTCAGCGCATGTCGTCGCCGGGCGTCAGATCGCCCTCGCCGTCGGGGCCGAGGTCGATCATTGCCGGATCGGCGCCCTGCGACTCGGGCAGCGCGCTCGTGCCGGGGAGGTCCTCGGCGGGCACTTCGTCCAGGGGAGACGACAGCTCGGCGGGGTCGGCGCCTGTGGCTGTGGCATCGTCGGCGGGGGCTTGCCGGATGTCGCGGTCAGAGGCTTCCCAGTCTTGCTGGGCGGCGTCCCATCCGTCGTCGGCGGTCGCATCGGTTCCGCGTATCGCGGAGGTGAGGGTTTCGTTCTGATCGGGGTCGCTCATGCGTCGCTCCTTTCCTCTTCGCCCACTCTCGGCACTGTCGCCGCGAGTGCCGAGGGGCTTGCCCGCCGGGTCGCCGTGCGCTAGCGCCGATCCGCATCGGCGAGCCCGATAACAGGCGCGGCGGGGGAAGGCAACCCCCTGCGTGACGGCCGGAGCAGGGGGGAGCATGGCAACTCCCAACGAGAGGAAGGTCACGCAATGACCCAGATCATCGAAACCGTCGATGTCGACGTCGACGTGTCCACCGCCTACAACCAGTGGACGCAGTTCGAGACGTTCCCCCGGTTCCTGAGCTTCGTGAAGTCGATCACCCAGCTGGACGACAAGACCCTGCGCTGGGTCGTCGAGATCGCCGGCGCGGAGCGCGAGTTCACCGCGAAGGTGAGCGAGCAGCATCCGGACGAGCGTGTCGCCTGGGCGACCGTCGAGGGCGAAGCGCACCACGCGGGCGTCGTGACGTTCCACCGACTCTCCGACAACGAGACGCGCGTCACCGTGCAGCTCGACTGGGAGCCCGAGGGCGTGGCCGAGAAGATCGGCGCCCTCGTCGGACTCGACGACCACGCGGTGAAGAAGGACCTCAAGAACTTCAAGGAGTTCATCGAGTCGCGCGGCGGCGAGACCGGCGCTTGGCGCGGCGACATCTCCTGAGTCGCAGGTCGACGATGCCCGTCCCGGTTTCGGGACGGGCATCGTCGCGTGCGCGGCGCGCGGGTACGCCTCCCCCCTCGCGCCTGTCAACCCCCTCCACTGTTGTCAGGTGCGCGGGAGAGGCTTCGCCCATGAAGGCAGTCACCTGGCAGGGGCGACGTCATGTCGCCGTCACCGATGAGCCCGATCCTCGGCTGGAAGAACCCACCGACGCGATCGTGCGCATCACCTCCACCGCGATCTGCGGCTCGGACCTTCACCTCTACGAACTTTTCGGTCCGTTCCTCGACCGCGGCGACATTCTCGGCCACGAGTCCATGGGCATCGTCGAGGCGGTGGGACGCGACGTCGTCACCCTCCGGCCCGGCGACCGTGTCGTCGTGCCGTTCAACATCGCGTGCGGGCGATGCTTCATGTGCCGCCGTGGGCTGCAGTCGCAGTGCGAGACGACGCAGAACGACCACTACGGCACCGGAGCCTCGCTCTTCGGGTACACCAAGCTCTACGGTCAGGTGCCCGGCGGGCAGGCCGAGCTCCTCCGCGTCCCGCTCGCCGACGAGAACACGATCCCGGTCGGCACCGACCTCCCCGATGAGCGCTACCTGTTCCTCAGCGACATCCTCCCCACGGCCTGGCAGGCGGTGGAGTACACCGGCCTCAGCGAGCCGTCCACGCTGGTCGTGCTCGGACTCGGCCCCGTCGGCCAGCTGGCGGCGCGCATCGGCGTGCAGCGGGGGCACCGCGTGATCGGCATCGACCCCGTTCCCGAACGTCGTGCGATGGCCGTCCGGCACGGCGTGGAGGCCTGGGAGGGTGACGACGACGTCGCGCGCGTCATCGCCCACACTCAGGGCCGAGGAGCGGATGCCGTCATCGACGCTGTCGGACTCGAGGCGCACGGCAGTCCCTTCGCCCACGCCGCGCATGCCGTGACCGCGGCGCTTCCGGACGCGCTCGCACGACCTGTGATGGAGAACACCGGCGTCGACCGTCTCGCCGCCCTCCACGCGTCGGTGGACATGGTGCGTCGCGGCGGGACCATCTCCATCAGCGGCGTCTACGTCGGCGACAGCGATGTCATGCCGATGAAGACGATGTTCGACAAGCAGCTCACGCTGCGGATGGGCCAGTGCAACGTCAAGCGGTGGATCGACGATCTCCGCCCCTACGCCGAGGCCGACGACGACCCGCTGGGTCTCGACGACCTCGTCACCCACCGGGCCGGCCTCGCCGAGGCCCCGGATCTCTACGAGAAGTTCCAGAAGAAGGACGACGGGTGCATCAAGGTCGTCCTGCAACCGACATGAGGATCCCATGAAGACCGAACCCGTCCGCCACCTGGTGCTAGAGGCTCTGAGCGCGCGCTCGTGGCGTCTGTGCGACCGGTCGGCGGCCGCGAGCGACCCCGCCAAGGTGGTCGCCTACATCGAACAGCCCGACAGTGGCGGCTACGACGCCGCCTGGGTGCGCGCCGGCGGCATCGTGCGCCACTATCGGCGCCTCGACGACATCTTCACGGATGCCGCCGAGCTCGCCACGGGAGAGGCGATCCGCCCCGGTCGCAAGCCCGCCCCGATCCCCGCCCGCCCGCCGTTCACGCGGCGACCCGCCACCTGACGCGGACGTGCGCGCCCATTGGCCTAGCCCGCTGGGTGCCCTGCGTCAACAGGATGGTGCCCCCGTTCCCGGCCTGCCATCGTCGACGGAAACACCCCGGGCTGCTCCTCGCATCGCTTCTCGCACACCGCGGGCCCGGTTTCTGGACATCGAGGGGATCCTCATGGGCAAGTTCATCTACGACGGGTCGGTCAAAGTCGACTTCGAAGACCGCACCCTCGCACACCTGCAGCTGGTGATCGGCGCGAAGCTGCGCCGCGGCGAACCGTTCCATTTCACCTGGAAGGACGACTCCAGCATCGGTGACGGTCGCACCACGGTGTGGGTGCATCCGCGTTCGTCGCTCGTGTACAAGTACTACGGCAGTCGCAAGCCACGCTTGAACATGGCGTGGATCGACGCGCTCGCCTACACCGCCAACTCGCCCGCCGGGCTCTACCTCGTCCCTGAGCCGATGGACGTCGCACCGAAGGGGGCCACCGATGAAACGCATTGACATCGCCTACGGCGGCGACCACTACAGCGTCGGCGGGCGGTCGCTCACCGAGCTGCAGGACGAGATCCTCACCGGACTGGCACAGGGCACCCACTGGCTGCAGGTCAACGACGGGGAGGGGGAGCCTCGTCCGTCCTATCTCCTGATCTCAGCAGGAGTGCCGCTCGCCCTCATCCCGATCCCCGACGACGCCCCCGAGGTCTCGGGTGACGAGATGTGGGACGACGAGGGGCACGAAGTCCATCTCTGAGCACAGGACGAGGCGCGAGCGGAGGGGCTGTCAACCCCCTCCGCGTTCCAGGTGACACGCGCGCAGACTGGCGGTCAGGAGGTCGAATGGAAGAGCAACTCCCGTTGCCGCCGATCGAGAACTGGTGGCCCTATCTCAGCGTCAGCGCGCGCCACGAGGTGCGCGGCGCGCCCGATGATGACCTCAGCCGTCACGTCCGCGCCGAGATCGAGCGTGCCCTCGGCATCCGCGTCCCCCTGCGTGCGCACCTCACCAGCGACGACCAGCGCTTCGTCGACTTCGACATCAACGCCGCCGACTGACGCGCGCGACCCATCGCGATCCCGTGGCCGCCGTCGGCTCGCGGGTCTCGCGTGCCGAACTCCTCAGAAACGTCGCCGAACCGGCCGCAACCCGGCCTGTGCGCGGGCGTACCCGGCGGATTCGAGGAGTTCGGCCCGCAACGGTGCCGGCACCGCCCGCCCACCTTGCTCGCGGTCCGGCGGGCCGAACTCCTCACAAACGTCGCCGAACCGGCCGCAACCCGGCCTGTGCGCGGGCGTACCCGGCGGATCTGAGGAGTTCGGCTCGCGCCGGCGCCCGCGCCGAGCCGGTACGGACGAGCGGACGGGGGACGGTCGCGCGTGCCCGCGGGGCGGGCTAGACTGTCGCGCGTGCTGACCTGTCGTTGTCGTCGTTGCTGTCTCTGAAGCGCTCGCTTCACCCTTTTCTTCCGCAACCCGACGACCGCGCCCTTCGGCGCCGACACCTCAGGAAACCACCGTGCGCTACGCCCACAGCGTCATCGATCTCATCGGTGACACCCCCCTCGTCCGACTGAACCGCGTCACCGAGGGCATCTCCGCCACCGTGCTCGCCAAGATCGAGCACGCCAACCCCGGCGGGTCCGCGAAGGACCGCATCGCCCGCAACATCGTCGACGCCGCCGAGCGCGACGGACTCCTGAAGCCGGGCGGCACGATCGTCGAGGCCACGAGCGGCAACACCGGCGTCGGGCTGGCGCTGATCGCACAGCAGCGGGGTTACAACTGCGTCTTCGTCGTGCCCGACAAGGTCGCCGAGGACAAGCGGGCGATCCTCCGGGCCTACGGCGCCGAGGTCGTGGTGACGCCCACGGCGGTGGAGGCCGACGACCCGCAGTCGTACTACAAGGTGTCCGACCGCCTCGCCGAGGAGATCCCCGGCGCCTTCAAGCCGAACCAGTACGACAACCCCAACGGCCCCCGCAGCCACTTCGAATCCACCGGCCCCGAGATCTGGCGCGACACCGACGGGCGCATCACGCACTTCGTCGCGAGCGTCGGCACCGGCGGCACGATCACCGGCACCGGTCGCTACCTCCGCGAGGCGTCCGGCGGCACGGTCCGCATCGTCGGCGTCGACCCCGAGGGGTCGCTGTACTCCGGCGGTCCCGTCCACGGGTACCACGTCGAAGGCGTCGGCGAGGACATCTGGCCGAAGGCCTACGACCCGACGATCGTCGACGAGATCCACCGCGTCGGCGACGCCGAGTCGTTCGCGATGACCCGTCGTCTCGCCCGCGAGGAAGGCCTCTTCGTGGGCGGCTCCAGCGGCATGGCGGTGGTCGGGGCCCTCCGCGCGGCCCGCACGCTCCCCGCCGAGGCCGTCATGGTCGTGCTCCTCCCCGATCACGGCCGCGGCTACCTCAGCAAGATCTTCGACGACGACTGGATGCGCGCGCAGGGCTTCGATCCGGATGCCGTCATCCCGGCATCCGACATCCCGGGCCGCATCCCCTCCCTCCCGACCGACCCCCACCCCGAGACCGACACCGCCCTCGCCGGCGAAGGAGACCAGGCATGAGCGACACCCACGGAAGCGACTCCCGCGAGCGCGGCTTCGGCACGCGCGCCGTCCACGCCGGCCAGTCCTTCGACCCCACGACCGGCGCGGTCATCCCGCCGGTGCACTTCTCCACCACCTACGCGCAGGACGGCATCGGCGGCCTCCGCCAGGGCTACGAGTACGGCCGGAGCGGCAACCCGACCCGCACCGCACTCGAGACCCAGCTCGCCGCACTCGAGGGCGCCCAGCACGCCCTGTCGTTCTCGTCCGGTCTCGCCGCCGAGGACGCGCTGCTGCGCGCCGCCCTCGTCCCGGGTGACGAGGTGCTGCTCGGCAACGACGTCTACGGCGGCACGTACCGCCTGCTCTCCCGTGTGCTCGGCGGCTGGGGCGTGAAGCTCCGCGTCGTCGACATGAGCGATCTGGATGCCGTCGCCGCCGCGATCGCCGAACGCGCGCCCCAGATCGTCTGGGTCGAGACCCCGAGCAACCCGATGCTCCGCATCACCGACATCGCCGGTCTCGCGCGGCTCGGACACGACGCCGGCGCCTTTGTCGTCGTGGACAACACCTTCGCCTCGCCGGCGCTGCAGCAGCCGCTCGCCCTCGGCGCGGACGTCGTGGTGCACTCGACGACGAAGTACCTCGGCGGGCACTCCGACGTCGTCGGCGGCGCGCTCGTCCTCAACGACGACGCGCTGTACGAGAAGGCGAAGTTCCTGCAGTTCGCCGTCGGCGCCGTCTCGGGGCCGCTCGACGCGTGGCTCACCACGCGCGGCATCAAGACCCTCGAGCTGCGGATGCGGCGCCACTCCGAGAGCGCGCAGCGGATCGCCGAGCATCTCTCCGCCGACCCGCGCGTCGCCGCCGTCCACTACCCGGGCCTCCCCGGCCACCCCGGCCACGCGCTCGCCGCCTCGCAGATGTCCGGCTTCGGCGGCATCGTGTCTCTCGAGCTGGCGGATGCCGCGGCGGCGCGCCGCTTCGCCGAGTCGACGCGGCTGTTCCAGCTCGCCGAGTCGCTGGGCGGTGTCGAGTCGCTGATGAACTACCCCGATGAGATGACGCACGCCTCCGTTCGCGGCACCGAGCTCGCCGTTCCGGAGCGCCTCGTGCGGCTGTCGGTCGGCATCGAGAGCGTCGAGGACCTCCTCGCCGACCTCGACGCCGCGCTCGCCGGTCTCTGACGCGCTGAGCCTCTGACACGCCGCGGCCGCGGTCCGGAGTAGTCCCGGCCCGCGGCCGCCACGCCGCCGCGCGCGCGATGGCATGCTGAGGGCATGGACCCCATCATCGCCACCCTCGTCATCCTGGCGGTCGCGGTCGTGGCGTTCATCAGCAACCGCGTGCCGCTCGCGGTGGTCGCAGTCGCCGTGGCGCTCGCGCTGTTCTTCACGGGTGTCCTCACCCTGCCGCAGGCGCTCGCCGGCTTCGGCGATCCCACCGTCCTCTTCATCGCCGCGCTCTTCGTCGTGAGCGAGGCGCTCGATTCGTCGGGGGTCACCGCGTGGGCGGGGCAGAAGGTCATCGGCCGGGCGGGCACGCGCCGCGGCATCCTCGTCGGGGTGATCTCGCTCCTCGTCGCCGTGCTGACCGCGTTCATCAGCATCAACGGGGCGGTCGCGGCCCTCCTGCCACTGGTCGTGGTCGTCGCCGCCCGCGCGGGCATCCCGAGCTCGCGGCTGCTGATGCCGCTGGCCTTCGCCGCCTCCGCGGGGTCGCTGCTCCTCCTCACCGGGACGCCGGTGAACATCATCGTGTCGGACTTCGCCGCCCAGAACGGCGGCCGTGCGTTCGGGTACGCCGAGTTCGCGCTCGTCGGGATCCCGCTGGTCATCGGGACCATCGCGATCCTGCTCCTCCTCGGCGATCGGCTGCTGCCGGTGCGCGAGGGGGCGCTCATGCCCGTGGACCTCGCCCGCCACGCGCGGCTGCTCCGGCAGCAGTACGACCTGACCCTCGACACCGGCACGATCCTCGGTCCGCAGAGCGGTGTGACCGAGATCGTCGTCGGGCCGCGTTCGCCGCTGATCGGGGAACGGATCGCCCCCGGGATGAAGACCCCGGGCGGCGATCTCGTGATCCTCGCCGTGCGTCGCGGCGACGAACCGGCGCGCGGCCAGGAGCTCGTGCTGCAGATCGGCGATGTCCTCCTCCTGCAGGGCGAGTGGGACGACCTCGTCCGGCACGCCGCGCTTCCCGGCATGCTCGCCGTCGACGCGCCGGACCGCCTCCGGCGCTCGGTGCCGCTCGGGCGGGGTGCGCGGCGGTCGCTGGTGATCCTCGGCCTCATGATCGTGCTCCTCGCAACCGGTCTCGTCCCGCCCGCGGCCGCCGCGCTCCTTGCCGCCGGCGCGCTCGTCGTCACGCGTGCGGTCAGCGTGAACCAGGCCTACCAGGCGGTGTCGTGGACGACGGTGATCCTCATCGCCGGGATGATCCCGCTCTCCACCGCCGTCTTCGAGACCGGCACCGCCGACCTCGTCGCCGGCTGGCTGCTCAGCCTCCTGGGGGACTCGGGTCCGCGCGTGGCGCTGTTCGCCCTGTGCGTGCTCACGCTCGTGCTCGGTCAGCTCATCAGCAACGCCGCGACGGTCCTCATCGTCGCGCCGATCGCCGCCGCGGTGTCGACGAGTCTCGACCTGTCGATCCAGCCGTTCATGATGGCGCTCACGGTGGCGGGCGCCGCGGCGTTCTTCACCCCGATCGCGACGCCGGCGAACCTCATGGTGATGGAACCGGCGGGCTACCGGTTCGGCGACTACTGGCGCCTCGGCGTGCCGCTGGCGATCTTCTTCCTGCTGATGGCAGTCTTCTACGTGCCGCTGATCTGGCCCTTCTGAGCCGCCCGCCCGCGTCTCACGCGGCCGACCATCCTCCGTCGCTCGGCAGGATGGCGCCGGAGACGTTCACGCCGTCGTCCGAGAGGAGGAAGGTGATGGATGCCGCCACAGCCTCGGCGACGGCAGGATCGGGCATGACGACCATGGCGGTCTGGATCCGCTCGGCGGCCAGCGGAGACGCGAAGGACGCCTCGATGTTCGTGATCGTCGGACCGGGGGCGACGGCATTCACACGGATGCCGCTCGGACCGTAGACGAAGGCACTCGAGCGCGTCAGCCCGACCACGGCGTGCTTCGACGCGGTGTAGGCCGCTCCCGCCGCCGAGCCGCGCAGCGCCGCCTCCGAGGCGATGTTGACGATGGATCCCGCCGTCTGGGCGAGCATGGCGGGGATGACCGCACGCATGAGCTTCATGGTGCCGTCGACGTTGACGCGGAAGACGCGCTGCCACACCGCATCCGTCACCTCGCCGACCGGGGTCATGTCGTCCATGATCCCGGCGACGTTCGCCAGACCGTCGATCCGGTCGCCGGCCGCTTCGACGATCCGGGCGACGTCGGCGTCGTCGGTGATGTCGGCCACGAGCGGCATCACGTCCGAGTCCGGAAGAGCGGCGGCGAGGTCGTCCAAGCGCTCGGCACTCACATCGACGGCGATGACGCGCCCGCCCTCGCGCGCGACGCGCGATGCCGTGGCGCGGCCGATACCCGAGCCCGCTCCGGTGACGATGACGGTCTGCCCCGAGAATCGTCCGAGATCCACACGCTCCGCCCACGCGGGGGCGGAGGCGGCGGAGGTCGGGGGAGCGTCCGGCGCCGGAGCGGTCGCGGCACGATCGGCCCCGGAGCCGATCGTTCCCGCCGGGCTTTCGCCCGCCTGCGCGCGGCGGACGATCTCGTCGAGCATCTCCTGCGTGAAGGCGCCGCGGCTGAGCGAGACCAGGCGCTTGATGGCGAATCGCCGTACCGGCTTGAACGCATCCGGCGTCTGCCCGGCCTGCGCGAGCAGATCCGTCAGGATCGCATTGCCGACGGGATCGGCGAGCCAGTCGGCGATGGAGGTGTCGGCGGTCAGCGGTCTGGGGGTGCCCATGGGGTCTCCTCGTCGTCGAGGCCACATCGTCCGGCCTGATCCGACGCTACGCGGATCGCGTCGGTGCCGGTAGAGGTTCCGTCCGCCCGGTCGCCCGTGGGGGATCCCCGCAATAGGCTCATCCCATGGGCAGGTTCATCTACGACTCCACCGCGACGTCGGTGGAGATCGACGACCGTACGCTGGCGCATCTGCGGATCGTGGTGATGAACAAGCTGCGCCGGTCGGAGTCGTTCATGTTCGACGCCGAGATGGGTGACGGATCGGGGCGACGCAGCTTCTGGATGCACCCGTCCGTGCCGATGCAGTTCCACTTCTACGGCGGCCGCAACCCGCGCATCAACCGTCACTGGGTGGAGGCGATGATGCTCGCGGCCAGCGGCCCGCACGGGCTGCACATCCTGCCCGAGCCGCCCGCCGACGACACCCCCGAGCGCGGCTGACCCCCGGGGCGCGCAACACGCGCGTCAGCTCTCGATCTGTCCTTCGCCGCGCGAGATGTTCTCGACGCTGAGCTTGTCGATCTCGAGGTGGTCGACCTCGACGTTGCCGAGGTTCACGCCGCCGTCGCCCGAGATGACTCCCGCGCCGTCGGCGTCTGCGTCGGACACGATCGGGATGGGCCCGGTGTCGAAGTGCTCGGCGACGAGGGTGATGCCCCCGGAGGAGTTGGCGGAGTTCGCGAGTTCCTCGATCCATTCGCGGCTCAGTTCCGTGGGCTCCGGATCGTCGAAGACGAACCGCAGGGGAATGGAGGGGTGCAGCCAGATGGTGCTGCGACCCCGCGGCTGATCATCGGGATGCGTCCACGACAGGGTGAACGTCTCATCGCGACGGAGCTTGGTGGCGATGACGACCTTGAGGTGCGCCAGCGCGCGGTCTTCGATGTGGATCGGAGTGTCCGACCCGCCGTAGTAAATGGTTCCCACGGATGAACTCTAAACCCCCCGGGGGCATCCTGCGCGGCATCCGCAGACGCTTTTGGACACGTGTCTCCGAAGCGTTACAGACGCGTCCACGCCTCCGTGAGGACGCTCCGCAGAATCTGCTCGATCTCGACGAACTCACTCGGGCCGATGGTCAGCGGCGGGGCCAGCTGGATGACCGGGTCGCCTCGGTCGTCGGCGCGGCAGTAGAGGCCCGCATCGAAGAGCGCCTTGGAAAGGAAGCCGCGCAGGAGCCGCTCGGATTCGTCGTCGTCGAACGTCTCCTTCGTCGCCTTGTCCTTGACCAGCTCGATGCCGAAGAAGTAGCCGTCGCCGCGCACGTCGCCGACGATCGGGAGGTCGGTGAGCTTCTCCAGGGTCTGCCGGAACAGCGGTGAGTTCTCGCGCACGCGCTCGGGGAGCCCCTCCTCTTCGAAGATGTCGAGGTTCTCCATCGCCACGGCGGCCGAGACCGGGTGTCCGCCGAAGGTGTAGCCGTGGTAGAACGCGCGGTCGCCGTGGGCGAAGGGCTCGTAGATCCGGTCGCTGATCACCGTTCCGCCGAGCGGGGAGTACCCGCTCGTGACGGCCTTGGCGAAGGTGATCATGTCGGGCTGGTAGCCGTAGGCGTCGCACGCGAACATGTGGCCGATCCGGCCGAAGGCGCAGATCACCTCGTCCGAGACGAGGAGCACGTCGTACTTGTCGCAGATCTCGCGCACGCGCTGGAAGTAGCCGGGGGGCGGCGGGAAGCAGCCGCCGGAGTTCTGCACGGGCTCCAGGAACACGGCCGCGACGGTGTCGGGGCCCTCGAACTGGATCATCTCCTCGATGCGGTCGGCCGCCCAGACCCCGAACTCCTCGAGGCTCCCGGTGGGGGCGCCCATATCGCTCGCGCGGTAGAAGTTGGTGTTCGGCACGCGGAAACCGCCGGGGGTGAGGGGCTCGAACATCTCCTTCATCGCGGGGATGCCCGTGATGGCGAGGGCGCCCTGCGGGGTGCCGTGGTAGGCCACGGAGCGCGAGATGACCTTGTGCTTGGTGGGCTTGCCCTGCAGCTTCCAGTAGTACTTGGCGAGCTTGAAGGCGGTCTCGACGGCCTCGCCGCCGCCGGTGGAGAAGAAGACCTTGTTGAGGTCGCCGGGCGCATAGTCGGCGATGCGGTCGGCGAGTTCGATCGCGGCGGGGTGCGCGTACGACCAGATCGGGAAGAACGCCAGCTGCTCCGCCTGCTTGGCCGCGGCCTCGGCGATGCGCTTGCGCCCGTGACCTGCCGCGACGACGAACAGGCCGGCGAGACCGTCGATGTAGCGCTTGCCCTGCGAGTCCCAGATGTGGTGGCCCTCGCCCTTGACGATGATCGGGACGCCGGGGCCGTCGGTCATCACCGACTGGCGTGCGAAGTGCATCCACAGGTGGTCTTTGGCCATCTGCTGGAGTTCGGCTTCGGTTCGGGGGCGGCGGTCGGTGGAGATCGACATGGTGGGCCTTCCTTCGCTTCCTCCCGACGATACCCGCGCGCTCGCGGCCCCGGTGGGACGGATCGTCCGGTTCCGCTCGTGGCCCCGGCGAACCGTCCGCCGGGGCCACGAGCAGAGAAGGGCGGGTCAGCCGACGGAGACGGGGATCGGCGAACCCGCGGCGACGGCGTCGGAGTCGACCGCCGTCGCACGGGGGAGGGACGAGACGACGGATGTCGCGACCCGGGGGTCGTCGGCCTGCACGCGGTGCACGTCGCCCACGATCGAGATCCGCGCGGTGGCCTCGCGGACGGCGCTGGAGGGCCCGACCCACAGGTCGACGTCGCCCGGCTCGACGATGCGGGTGTAGGAGCGGTCGCTGAACGCCAGCCGTTGCGTCGGGACCTCGAAGGCCACCCGCATCGACTGCCCCGGCTGCAGCGCGACGCGCCGGTAGGCCAGGAGCTGCGCGGTGGGACGCGTGATGCTCCCGACGAGGTCGTGCCCGTAGAGCTGCACGATGTCGTCGGCGGCGATCGCGCCGTCGTTGCGGACGGTGACCGAGACGCGGAAGCTCCGTCCCGCCCGGACCTCGGCATCCGCCGTGAGGTCCTCGTGCCGGAAGGAGGCGTAGCTGAGACCGTGCCCGAACGGGAGCACCGGGGTGCTGTCGGCGCTCGTGACGTCCGAAGGACCGCTGAGGATGGGGTGCATGTACGAGTACGGCTGCGCACCCGCCGACCGCGGCAGCGAGACGGGGAGGCGTCCGGACGGCGACACGGCGCCGGTCAGGATCCGCGCCAGGGCCGTGCCGCCCTCTTCGCCCGGGAAGAACGCCTGGACGACCGCGCCGGGGCGTGCGTCGCCCTCGACCGCCCACGCGATGGCGTAGGGGCGCCCGGTGAGCATCACCATCACGACGGGGGTGCCGGTGGCCGCGACCGCCTGCACGAGTGCGCGCTGAGCGCCCGGCAGGTCGAGCGATTCGACGTCGTTTCCCTCGCCCACGGTGCCGCGCCCGAACAGGCCCGCGCGGTCGCCGACGACCACGACCGCCACGTCGGCGGCGCGGGCAAGGTCGACCGCCTCGGCGATCCCCGAGGTGTCGTCTCCCTCGACCGCGCAGCCGGCGGCGTGGCTGATCTCGGCATCCGGCAACGCGGAGCGGAGCGCCTCGAGCACCGTCGGGATCTCGAAGCCCATCTCGGTCCCGGGGTGGTGGGCCAGGACGTGGTTGGCGAACGAGTAGCAGCCCATGAGCGCCTCGGCGCTGTCGGCGTTGGGGCCGAGGACCGCGATGCGGCGCGTGTCCGGCGCGAGGGGGAGCACGCCGTCGTTGGTGAGGAGCACCGTCCCCTCCTCGGCGAGGCGACGTGCGAGCGCCCGGTGGGCGGGGGTGTCCAGGTCGACCTCGCTCGGCGGGGTCGAGAAGTCGGCGTCGAGGAGTCCGAGCTCCTCCTTCTGCACGAGCACCCGCGTCACCGCGAGGTCGAGGACCTCAGGGCTCAGGATGCCGTCGCGGACGCGATCGGCCAGGGCCAGGAACGCGTCCCCGGTCGGCAGCTCGACGTCGATGCCCGCTTCGAGAGCGATCTGCGCGGCCTCGCCGAGGTCGGCGGCGACGGCGTGCATGGACTTCAGGAACGCCACGGAGAAGTAGTCCGAGACCACGACCCCGTCGAAGCCCCACCGCTCGCGGAGGAGCTCGGTCAGGTACTCGCGGGATGCGGCGACCGGGACGCCGTCGATCTCGGCGTAGGAGTTCATCACCGAGCGGACGCCGCCGTCGCGGACGGCCATCTCGAACGGCGGGAGGAACACGTCCTCGATCTCGCGCCGGCCCGCGTGGACGGGCGCGTGGTTGCGCCCGGCCTGCGTCGCCGAGTAGCCGACGAAGTGCTTCAGGGTGGCGTGGACGCCCTCATCCTGCAGTCCGCGGACGTACGCGGTCGCGATCGTGCCGACGACGTAGGGATCCTCGGCGATGCACTCGTCCACCCGGCCCCAGCGGGGGTCGCGGATGACGTCGAGCACCGGGGCGAGGCCCTGGTGGATGCCGAGCTCGCGCATCGAGGCGCCGATCAGCCGCCCCATCTCCTCGACGGCATCCGGGTCGAAGGCCGCTCCCCACGCCAGCGGCGTCGGGAACGTCGCGGCCTTCCACGCCGCGAGGCCGGTGAGGCACTCCTCGTGCACGAGCGCGGGGATGCCGAGACGCGTCTCGGTCTGCAGGCGCCGCTGCTCGGCCCACAGCCACTCCGCCCGCGCCTGCGGGTCGACGGGACGTGTCCCGTAGACGCGGGTGAAGTGGCCGATGCCGTCCGTGATGGCGTCCTCGAAGCGCGTCGAGGTCTTCATCTCGCCGGCCATGGGCGCCACGACGTCGTCGCCCTGGTCGATCCAGAAGCCCACGAGCTGGGCCACCTTCTCTTCGATGGTCATGCGCCCGAGGAGCTCGAGGACGCGAGGGGATGCCGGAACGGCGGGAGTTGTCACGATTCTGCTTTCTTGACGAGCCGAGGCGCTTCGCGAGCGGATGCGGCGGTCAGCCCTTGACGGCGCCGGTGAGTCCACCGACGATCCGACGCTCGAACAGGCTGAAGAAGATCAGCGCGGGGAGCATCGAGAGCGAGGTGAACGCGAGCACCCGGGCGGTGTCGACGGAGTACTGGGAGGAGAACTGCTGCACACCGAGGGGCAGCGTGAACGCCGCCTCGTTGTTGAGGATGAACAGCGGGAGGAGGTAGGCGTTCCAGCTACCGATGAAGGCGAGGATCGACACCGTGATGACGCCGGGGATCGCCAGCGGCAGCACCATGCGCCAGAAGAACGCCAGGCGTCCGCATCCGTCGATGTACGCGGCTTCCTGGATCTCGTCCGGGATCGCCCGCAGGAACGGCACCAGGATGATGATCGTGACCGGGAGCGCGAACGCGATCTGCGGCAGGATGACGCCCGGGAGGCTGTTCATCAGGCCGAGGTTGCGGATGACGATGTACAGCGGCGTGATGGCCACCGTGATGGGGAACATCAGTCCCGCGGCGAAGAGCGCGTAGAGCGCGCCGCGGCCGCGGAAGCTGTACCGGCCGATGACGTAGCTGGCCATGAGGCCGAGCGCGACGGCTCCGGCGGTGGTGGCGAGGCCGACGATCGTCGAGTTGCCCACCTGCGTCCAGAACTGCGGGGCCGTCAGGACGCTGGCGTAGTTCTCCCAGCGCCACTCGGTCGGAAGGCCCGACGGGTTGACGGTGATCTCGGAGTTGCTGCGGAACCCGCCGATGATGATGTACAGCACCGGACCGAGCATGAGTCCGATGACCACGAGCGCGATGAAGTAGACGCTCGGCGGACCCCACGGCAGCTTCGGGCCGGGAGCGGGCCGGATGCCGCCCCGACGCTTGTCGGCGGCGCGACGGGTGGTGATGGTCATGGTGCTCATCCGGCACCCCTTTCGGTGATCGCGCCCGCGGTGTCGCGCCGCAGCACGTAGCGCTGGTAGATCAGGGCGACGACGAGCGAGATGAGGAAGATGACCACGGCGACAGCGTTGCCGTAGCCGAAGTTGCCGGCGTTGCGACCGGTGGCGACCATGTAGATGGCCATCGTGTTGGTCCCGGCGACGGAGGCGACGTACTGGCCCCAGATGATGTAGACGAGGTCGAACAGCTGCAGGGCGCCGATGATCGACAGGAACGCCCAGATGCGGATCGTGGGTCCGAGCAGCGGCAGGGTGATCCGCCGCTGGATCTGCCAGTAGGACGCACCGTCGATGGCGGCGGCCTCGTACAGCTCCTCCGGAACACTCTGCAAGCCCGCGAGGAAGAGGATGACGGCGAAGCCGACGTACTTCCAGGTCAGGATCGCCATGAGCGTCCAGATGGCGATGGCCGGGTCGCTCAGCCAGTCGGAGGCGAGGAAGCCGAGTCCGGCGTTCTCGAGGAAGTCGTTGAGGGCGCCGCGGGTCGCGAGCAGCAGGCTGAAGCCCGTACCGACGACGACCTCGGCGATGACGTAGGGGACGAAGATCAGGACGCGGATGACGGACTGACCGCGCATCTTGCGGTTGAGAAGCAGCGCCAGCAGGATCGCGACCGGACCCTGCATGATCAGCGACATCACGACGATGAAGACGTTGTGCCCGAGGGCCGCCTGGAAGTTCGGGTCGCTGAAGATGACGAAGTAGTTCCGGAGGCCGACGAAGTCGATCGCCGGGCCGAAGCCCGACCAGCGGAAGAACCCGTAGTAGGCGGCCATGATGACCGGGAAGATGACGAACCCGACGAAGAAGATGACGGCGGGGCCGACCATGAGGAGGACTTCCAGGCGACCGGACCAACCCAGGCCGCGTGGACGACTCTTACCCCGCCGCACGGACGGGGGCGACGTGACGCCGCCCCCGTCGTGCTGCGCGAGATCGGAGTCCGTGGAGGACATCTCGCGTGTGGACATGCTCAGCCCTGCGCGCCCGCCGCGTTGACGGTCTGGAGGAAGCGCTCGGGGTCACTGTTCCCGGCGAGCATGTCGACGACCGCCACGTTCAGGGCGTTGCCGACGTTCTGGCCGAGGACGGTGTCGAGCCACTGCGAGACGAACGGGGCGTTGTTGTACGCCTCGAGGATCTGCTGCAGGTAGGGCTCGGTGACGGCCTCCTGGGCGACGGTGTTCACCGGCGGCGACTGGAAGGCCTCGTAGTAGAGCTCCTGCTGCTCGGCGCTGGCGACGAAGTTCAGGAAGTCGGCGCACTCGTCCGGAGCCTGTGCGGCGCACGAGTAGCCGTCGACGCCACCCATCATCGAGCCGGGGAGGCCTTCGCCACCCTCGATCTCGGGGAAGGGGAACCAGGCGAGGTCGGGGAGGGGCTGCTCGTCGGGCGTGAGCGAGGCGATGACGCCGGGGTTCCACGCGCCCATGAGCTCCATCGCGGCCTGACGGTTCGCGATGAGACCCGCCGAGCTGCCGGCGCCCTGCTGGGCCGGGGTGGTCAGGAAGCCCTGGTTGAACGGCTCGATCGCGGCGAACTCCTGCAGGTCTTCGGCGGCGCGCGTCCAGCACTCGTCGCTGAAGTCCTTGCTGTCGCCGGTCTCCTCGATGACCTCGGGGCTGCACTCGCGGATCGCGAAGAAGTAGTACCAGTGCGCGGCGGGCCACGCGTCCTGGGCGCCCAGGGCGATCGGCTCCATGCCGGTGCCCTTGATGGCCTCGACGGCGTCCTCGAGCTCGGCGATCGTCTCGGGGGTCTCCTCGATGCCGGCCGCGGCGAACGCGTCCTCGCTGTAGAAGAAGCCTCCGGGCAGAACCGACAGCGGCATCGCCCAGACCTGGCCCTGGTAGGTCTCCGCCGCGAAGGAGCCCTCGGGGATCTCGGCGCGGATGTCGTCCGAGATGAGGTCCGTGAGGTCCTTCAGCTGACCGGCGTTGACCATGTCGGCGAGCTTTCCGCCACCGCGCTGGAGGAAGATGTCCGGCGGGTCGCCGGCGTTGAGGGCGGTCTGGAGCAGGCCGTCCATGTCTTCGTTCTGGACCGACTGCATCTCGATCGTGACGTTCGGATTCTCTTCCATGAACGTGTCGATCGCGTTCTGCCAGAACGCCTGACCGGGACCGGTCGTGGAGTTCTGCCACAGAGTCATGCTGACGCTGCCGTCACCGGCATCCCCGTCTCCGCCGCCGCCGGTGCAGGCGCTCAATACGAGCGCGCCGGCGAGCAGGGACACGGCGCCCGCTGCGAATCTTCTGGCCTTCATGTGACTCACCTGTTCTCTTCGTTGAGGTGCACGCTCGATCCTCGAGGTGCGCTGCGAACGCCCGATTGCTGTGGGTGGACCCCTCGGGCGGATCTCATTTTTCGCGGGCTTTCCAACAATGTCAAACGTTTTCGAAATCATTTTCAATCCGGGCTACGATCAGCCCTCATGAGCATGCGTCCCACCATCACCGACGTCGCCAAGGCTGCCGGCGTCTCACCGGCGACCGTGTCCAAAGCGGTCAACGGTCGGTACGGCGTGGCCGCTGACACCGTCGAGCGCGTGCTCCGCGTCGTCGCCGAGCTCGGGTACGAATCGAGCCTCGTCGCCAGCAGCATGCGCTCGCGCCGTACCGGGGTCATCGGGGTGCTCGTGGCCGACTTCGAGCCGTTCAGCGCCGAGATCATGAAGGGCGTGGGGCGCGCCCTCCGCGACACCCACTACGATCTCCTCGCCTACAGCGGGTCCCGGCAGCCGAACGGCGAGGGGTGGGAGCGCCGCTCGCTCAGCCGCCTGAGCGGGACCCTCATCGACGGCGTCATCATGGTGACCCCGACGGTCCTCGGCGTCACGGCGGAGGTGCCGATCGTGGCGGTCGACCCGCACACCGGCCGTGCCGACCTCCCCACCGTCGAATCCGACAGCTTCACCGGCGCGCGCGAGGCGACGCGGTACCTCATCGAGCTCGGGCACCGGCGCATCGGGTTCATCGCCGGACGCCCGGATCTGCGGTCGTCGATCCTGCGGGACGCCGGCTACCGTCGGGCGCTCTCGGATGCCGGCATCGCGTACGACCCCGCACTGGTACGCGTGGGCATGTACCACCCCGAGACGGTGCGGGAGCAGGCGCGGCTGCTGCTGGAATCCGCCGATCGGCCGACGGCGGTCTTCGCGGCCAACGACCTGTCCGCCCTCGCGGTGATCGAGGTCGCCGCGCGCCTCGGGATCGCCGTGCCGCGGGATCTCTCGGTGGTCGGCTTCGACGACATCCCCGACGCCACGCAGGGGTCGCTCGCGCTCACGACCGTGCGTCAGCCCATGCAGGCGCTCGGTGCCACCGCCACCGGTCTCCTCGTCGCCCTCATGAACGGAGAGACGCCCGAGTCCACCCACATCGGACTGGCGACGCGGTTGATCGTCAGGGAGACGACGGCGCCGCCCCGCTGACGAGGTCCCGTTCGGCATCCTCCGCGCTGGTCGGCAGAGCCGGATCGGCGAGGATGCCGGCGAAGGCGAGCTCGGCGGCCCCGATGAGCAGGCGGTCTTCGGCGAGGCACGCCGAGCGCAGCTCGAGGGTCTCGGTGGAGGCGGACATCGCCTGCCCCCGCACGCGATCCCGCAGGTCGGCGACGTCGACCTCGGCGAGGGTCGCGAGGAAGCCGCCGAGCACCACGACCGACGGGTTCAGCACGTTCACCGCGTTGCCGAGGGCCGTCGCGAGGATGCGGCGCTGCCGCTCGACCTCGCAGCGGATCGGGTCGTCGGGGTCGTCTCCGGCCACCGCGGCGGCCACGGCGGCGGCGAGCGTCGGCTCGTCGGCCGACTCGAGGCCCACGGCGTCGAGCAGGCGGGCGCGGCTCACTTCGTCTTCGAGGACCCCTCCGCTCGCGCGGCGGTCGCTCTCGTCGGCGATGCCGGGGCGATTCTGGCCGAACTCGCCGGCGTACCCGTCGGCTCCGCCTACGGGGATGCCGCCGATGATGAGTCCGCCGCCGATGCCGCTCGCGCCGCCGTTCAGGTACACGACGTCGCCGACGTCGCGCGCCGCGCCGAAGAGGTGCTCGGCCATGGCGCCGAGGCTCGCGTCGTTGCCGACCCGCGTGGGAAGGCCCGCGGCATCCTCCACCAGTTCGCGGAGCGGGGTGTCGCGCCAGTGCAGGTGGGGGGCGTCGCGGACGAGGCCGTCGGAGGCCCGCACCAGGCCGGGGACGGCGAGGCCGATCCCGACGATCAGCGCGTCGGGGATGGTGTTCGCGCGCCAGTGGGCGACGCGATCGGCGATGAGGCGCGCGGTCTCCTCCGGCTCCGGGGCGCGGGGAACCTCGTGGCGCTCGCGGAGGACGATGCTCTGATCGAGCCGGACGACGGCGAGGGTGATCGCATCGACCTCGGGGTTGACCGCGACGGCGACCACGCGGGGGTCGATCGCGACGATGGGGGAGGGGCGTCCGACGCGGCGCGCCGGATCGGGGGCGCGCTCTTCGACAATGCCGGCGCGGGAGAGCTCGCCGACGAGGTCGGCGATGGTGGAGCGGTTCAGGCCCGTGGCGTCGGTCAGGGCCGCGCGGGAGAGGGGGCCGTTCCGGTGGAGGAGCCCCAGCACCGACGCCAGGTTGCGCTGGCGGCCGCCCGGCCCCATGAGATTCATCGCACCAGTGTAGGCATCGGGCCCGGCGAGCACGTGTCTCGCCGGGCCCGATGACCGGGTCAGCTGGTCATCCGCCGGAGCGTCGTCCCGCGCCGGACGGCGATGCCGCCGACGGTGAGGAGCGACAGGGCGGCCAGCAGGGCCAGGGCCCAGGGCAGCTCCACGCCGGTGGTGGCGAGGTGCGAGCCGGAGCCGGAGCCGGAGCCCGGGGCGGCGACCGGCGAGCCGTCATCCGAGCCACCGGGGGTGCCGGGCGTGCCCGGGTCCGTGGGATCGGTCGGATCGGTCGGGTCCGTCGGGTCCGTCGGGTCGACCGGGTCG
Source organism: Microbacterium aurantiacum (assembly GCF_031625015.1). Lineage (NCBI taxonomy): Bacteria > Bacillati > Actinomycetota > Actinomycetes > Micrococcales > Microbacteriaceae > Microbacterium > Microbacterium aurantiacum. The sequence continues at coordinate 610,213 of NZ_JAHWXH010000001.1, read as the reverse complement.
GTCGGGTCCGTGGGATCCGTCGGGTCCGTCGGGTCGACGACGTCGGCGGCCACGAGCTGCGCCACGCCCCAGCGGGCGGTGGACTGGTAGCCCGCACCCGTCGGGTCGGCCCAGTTGCGGATGCCGGTGCGGGCGCCCTCGGAGGCGTCGTTGACCTGGAAGTCCACGCCGTGGAAGGTGCCCTCGCCGCCGGAGTCCAGCAGGCTCAGGCGTGCCTCGATGACGTACCCGCCGTCGACCCGGACGACGGCAGACTCCACGCGTGCGCGCTGGAACGGCTCGTCTCCCGTGCCGAACGACAGGGTGTTGTCGGCGTTGATGCGCACCTGCATGTCGTCGTAGCGGTAGGAGCCGTTCTTGACGTTGCCGGCGTCGAGGTAGAACTCCACCGAGTCCTGGATCCACGGGTCGGAGCCCGTGACATCCACGATCGGGTCGGCGACCTCGGCGAGGACGAACAGGTTGTTGCCCTGCCAGAGCGTGCGCACCTCGGCGGTCGCCCCGCCCGTGCCCGAGACCTGGCGGTCGGTGGAGACCGACGGTGCGGCATCCCATCCGGCCTCGATCTCGCCGTCGATGACCGGAGTCTCGGCGGCTTCGGGGATCGCCAGGTACGACACCGGCTCGACCAGCGTCATGATGCCGGTCTGGCCCGTGGTGTTCCAGCCCTGTGTCGCCTCGCCGTCACGCACCCGCACGTCGAAGGCGAGCGTGTCGCCCTCCTGTACGCTCTCGAGCGGCACCGTGGTGACGACGTCGTAGCCGCCCTCGCGCTCGGTGACGACGGCCTCGCGGTCGCCTTCGCCCGATCGTGCGACGGAGTAGACGGTGTCACCGAGCTGCAGGTCGATGCCATCGGCATCCTGCACCGTGGTGTCGTCGACCTTCACCAGCACGGTCGCCTCGTCGGGCTCCCAGCGCATCTGGAACTGCGCGATCGACTCCACCGGCAGCAGCGGCAGCAGCGACCACTCCAGAGCGGATGCCGCGTCGTCGGTCAGCGGCACGGAGCCGCCGAAGACGAACGCGCTCCGCTGGCGGGCCGGAAGCTCCTCGTCCACCGCGCCGTAGTAGGCGGGCTTGCCGAGGTAGCGGTCGTCGAACAGCAGCGGTGCGCCGTTGCCCGAGCGCCAGCTGCGGCCGTCGGTGAGGCCCCACACGGTGACGCTGAACAGCTCGTCGGTGTAGTCGCGGAACACGCGGAACGCGTCGCGGTAGTAGTAGCCCTGCTCCACCAGGAGCGCGTCGTTCACCGGGGTTCCGGTGGTGACGTCGAGCTCGGTGACCGCCTGGGTGAGACCCAGACCCGTGAAGCGCTCCAGCGCACCCTCGAGCGCCGCAACCGGCATGGCGAGGCTGACGTGGAACTGGTGGCCGACACCGTCGATCGGGACGCCGCGCGACAGCATCCGCTCGATGAGAGCGAGGTAGCGCGTCTGCTTGCCCGACTGCTCGGTGTTGTAGTCGTTGATGAACAGCGTCACCGGGCGGTCGCTGCCGGGGGCGGCGAACTCCTCGTTGAACGCCTCGTCGGCGTACTGGAACGACAGGTCGATGAACTCCTCACCCAGGATGCGGTACCACTCGCTGCGGCGCAGGCCGTCGGAGAACTCCGAGCTGTCCGAGACGACCTCGTTGACGACGTCCCACGCCGTGATGGGGTTGCCCCCGCCGTAGGCGCCGTACGTGTCGGCGAGGTACTCGGCGATGTTGAAGATGTGCGTGCGCATCCGGTCGCGGAGGATCTGGCGGTCGGCCTCACTGGTGGTGAGCGGCGAGCCGTCCTCGGCCTGGAAGAAGAACGCCGGGGTCTGGCTGTGCCACACGAGCACGTGTCCGTAGACGTCCAGGTCGTTGTCCGCGGCGAAGCGCATGATCGCGTCCGCCTCAGGGTTGGGGCGGAAGTTGCCCTGAGCGTCGTACCAGGCATCCGGCTTCATGTGGTTCTCGGCCGAGACCTGGTCGAAGTGACGGAGCAGCAGCTCGGAGGCCACGCCCGTGGTCTCGCGGCGGTCGATCGCGACGCCCACCGGCATGTCGAGGGTGTCCATCAGCGGCGTGATGTCTTCGATGACCGCCGGCTCCGGCACCGAGACGACGATGTCGTCGAAGTACAGGTCGGAGGTGTTCGTGCCGTTGTAGTCGGTCTCGAAGTAGAGCCGCCCGCTGTCGAACGCGGAGAGCGGGAAGGATGCCCGCACCTCGGTCCAGCCGGAGTTCGTCACCGAGGTGAACTGCGCCAGCGTGGCGTAGGTGGTCGCGCCCTCGAAGGTGCGCTCGAGCGTCATCCACACCGGGCCCGCGGGCTGACCGGCACCGAAGCGGACCTGCGCCGAGACCTCGTAGGTCGTCTCCGCCTGGAGCGACGCGATGTCGTGCCCGAAGCCCGAGCCCTGCGAGGTGCGCTCCGTGAGCGCGGCCGCGCCGGTGCCCGCGAACACGGGGTCGTTCACAAGGGTCACCACGGGTGCGCCGCTGCCGCTGTCGCGGGGGCCCCATCCGCCGAGGCCTTCTTCGAAGTCGTTCGAGAGGGCGCTGTCGCCCGGCGGGGTTCCGCCGTCGCCGCCGTCGTCTCCGCCACCGGTGTCGGCACCGACGTGGACGATCTCGAGGTCGTCGACGTAGTAGGTGTAGGCGTCGACGCCGGTGATGTCGCTCGTGCCGATGTAGAGCTGAAGCTGCGACGTGTCGGCGCCCTCGGGCACGGTGTAGCTGCCCTCGATGGTCGTCCACGCGTCGGCCGAGATCGGGGTGTTGCCGATCCACTCGTACGCGGGCTTCATCACGAGGCGGGCCGAGGTGGCCGGCGTCTCGGGGGCGAGCTTCACGCGGGCGGACAGGTCGTAGGTGGCGCCTGCCTCGAAGATGCCGAGGGGGCTTTGGATGCCGACGAAGTCGGCGTTGCGATCGGCGACCTGCAGCACTTTGCTGCCGTCGAGGTCGATCACGGAAAGGGTGGAGTCGTCTCCTCCGCTCGCAACCCACTCCCCGATCGTGCCGTCCTCGAAGTCCACGGCCGAGAGGACGGAGTCCTCCGCGGCGGCGGGTACGAGGGGGGCGACGATCAGGGCGGCGGTGGTGAGAGTGGCGGCGACGCCCCATCGAACCCGATGTCGATTCACAGAACGCTCCTTCGCGTAGTTTGTGGTCTTCGCAAACTAATCCGCGAGGCGGCGTCGACGGCACCCCGTTACGGAACTGTTACGAAAACGCCCCGCAAGTTTCGAACGGACGCAGTGTGCCCACCGTTCCATCGTCTCCTTCGACACACCGGAGTTCGTCGATGTCGGACCTGTTCGTCAATCACGGATAGCCCGGAAGAGGATCGCGAGGAGGAGCGGCCGCGTCGGTGCGGAGGATCCTCGACGCCTGGGTCAGTGGCTGTGATCGCGACGGTTGTCGATCCGGCACCGAACCCGCACGATGGGTGCCATGGGACTATCTGTCATTGCGAACGTGAATGATCTGGTGGAGATCGAGGCTGGCAGACGCACCTCGAAGCTTGCCGTTGCAGGCACCGGCGCGAGGGTCATCGTCTTCGCTCTCGATACCGGCGCCGAGCTCGCCGAGCACACCGCGCCCGGCCCGATCCTCGTGCAGGGACTCGCCGGTCGCCTGGAGTTCTCGACCAAGGAGGAGACCGTCGAGCTCCTGCCCGGCGGTCTCATCCACCTCGACGCCCGGGTGCCTCATGCCGTGCGCGCCACCGAGCCGTCGAGGATGATGTTGACGATCATCCGCCAGAACTGACCTCTCGCTCGCTCGGCCCTGGCGAACGGAACGAGATCGACAGGCACCCGTGCCGCGTCCAGACGACCGCCGACGTGTTTCCCGCCGGGCCGTCAGGCCGAAGGGGCGGTGCTGCCGCGCACGACGAGGTGCGTGGCGAGGTCCATGCGCATGGTGTCGGCCTGTTCGCCGTCCGCAATGCGGAGTGCCAGGCGCGCGGCCTCCTCGCCCATCCGGCGGAGGGGCTGGTGCACGGTGGTCAGCTGCGGGCTCATCCATCGCGCGAGGGCGATGTCGTCGTAGCCGACGACCGAGAGATCACGCGGCACGGAAAGGCCACGGGCGGCGGCCGCCGCGATGACGCCCAGCGCCTGGAGGTCGCTGCCGGCGAAGATCGCCGTCGGCGGGTTCGGGCCGGCGAGCAGCTCGGCGCCGTGGCGCTCGCCCTCGCCGGGGAGGAAGTCGCCGAAGCGGATGTGGTCGGGGTCGATCTCGAGCCCCGCGGCGTTCATCGCCGAGCGGTAGCCGTCGACGCGGGCGAGGGAGCACATCATGTCTTCGGGTCCGGTGATCGCGGCGATCCGGGTGTGCCCGAGCTCGATGAGGTGCCGGGTGGCGGCGAGTCCGCCCGCCCAGTTCGCCGATCCCACCGCGGGGACGTCGGATGCCGGATCGCCTGCGGGGTCGAGGATGACGAACGGGATTCCGCGTGAACGCAGCTTCTCGCGATAGCGCGGAGGGATGTCGCTGAAGACCAGCACGACGGCGAGCGGACGCCGGCGGAGCACACCGTCGATCCAGTCGGATGCCGGCGAGTGGCGGTCACCGCTGACGCTGAGCACCACGGACAGGCCCGCGGCATCCGCGACTTCCTCGACGCCCTCGATGACAGCGACCGACCAGCTCGGCTCGAGTTCATGGAAGACGAGCTCGATGTACTCGGAGCGCTGGCTGGCGTTGCGCCGTGTGTAGCCGTTCCGCCGCAGATGCTCCTCGAGGCGCTCGCGGGTGGCGGCGGAGACGTCCGCGCGCCCGTTGAGAACCTTCGACACCGTCGCGAGGGAGACGCCCGCCTCGGCCGCGATCGCGGCGAGGGTCACGCGCGTCTTCTCGGGCATCTAAGAATGCTAGCCCCGGCGGTATCCGAGCCCCGAACCCGCGCGGGAACAGGGATGGACGCGGAGCCGATCGTGAGATACGTTGTTAAGCGCAACAATTACCGCGAAGGAGCGCCATGACCACCCAGGCCTCGGGCCCTGTCCCGACCCCCGCCGACAAGTTCACCTTCGGTCTGTGGACCGTCGGCTACAACGGAGCCGACCCGTTCGGCGGGCCGACCCGCCCCGCCCTCGACGTCGTCCACGCGGTCGAGAAGCTCGCCGAGCTCGGCGCGTACGGACTCACCTTCCACGACGACGACCTCTTCGCCTTCGGCTCGAGCGACGCCGAGCGTCAGACGCAGATCGATCGCCTGAAGGGCGCGCTCGCCGACACCGGCATGACCGTGCCGATGGTGACCACCAACCTCTTCTCGGCCCCCGTCTTCAAGGACGGCGGCTTCACCTCCAACGACCGCGACGTGCGTCGCTTCGCGCTGCGCAAGGTCTTCCGTCAGCTCGACCTCGGTGCCGAGCTCGGCGCCAAGACCTTCGTCATGTGGGGGGGCCGCGAGGGCGCCGAGTACGACTCCGCGAAGGACATCCGGGCGGCCCTCGAGCGCTACCGCGAGGCCGTCAACCTCCTCGGCGACTACGTCACCGACAAGGGCTACGACATCCGCTTCGCCATCGAGCCGAAGCCCAACGAGCCCCGCGGTGACATCCTGCTGCCGACCCTCGGCCACGCGATCGCGTTCATCGACTCGCTCGAGCGCCCCGAACTCGTGGGCCTGAACCCCGAGGTCGGCCACGAGCAGATGGCGGGCCTGAACTTCACCGCGGGCATCGCGCAGGCGCTGTTCCACGGCAAGCTCTTCCACATCGACCTCAACGGCCAGCGCGGCATCAAGTACGACCAGGACCTCGTGTTCGGTCACGGTGACCTGCACAACGCCTTCTCGCTGGTCGACCTGCTCGAGAACGGCGGCCCCGGCGGCGTCCCCGCCTACGACGGCCCCCGTCACTTCGACTACAAGCCCTCGCGCACCGAGGACGAGACCGGCGTGTGGGACTCGGCCGCGGCCAACATGCGCACCTACCTGCTGCTCAAGGAGCGCGCCGCGGCCTTCCGCGCCGACCCCGAGGTGCAGGAGGCGCTCGCCGCCGCCCGCGTGGACGAGCTGTCGGTCCCGACCCTGAACGAGGGCGAGTCCTACGAGGACTTCCTCGCCGACCGCTCCGCCTACGAGGACTTCGACCCGTCGGTCTACCTCGGCGGCAAGGGCTTCGGGTTCGTCCGCCTGCAGCAGCTGGCGACCGAGCACCTTATGGGAGCACGCGGCTGACATGACGCTCGTGATGGGGGTCGACTCGTCGACCCAGTCATGCAAGGTCGTCATCACGGATGCCGAGACGGGTGCGATCGTGCGCGAAGGGCGCGCGTCGCACCCGCCCGGCACCGAGGTCGACCCCGCCGCGTGGTGGCGCGCCCTGGAAGCGGCGATCGCGGATGCCGGCGGCGACGCCGACATCGCCGCGTGGGCGATCGGCGGCCAGCAGCACGGCATGGTCGTCCTCGACGCCGAGGGGCGGGTCATCCGCCCCGCACTGCTGTGGAACGACACCCGCTCCGCCCAGGCCGCGACCGACCTGATCGCCGAGTTCGGCGCCGACGCGCTCGCCGAGCGCACCGGCCTCGTCCCGGTGGCCTCGTTCACGATCACGAAGCTCCGCTGGCTCCGCGACACCGAACCCGACAACGCCGCCCGCGTCGCCGCCGTCGCGCTCCCGCACGATTGGCTGACGTGGCGGCTCCGCGGCTTCGGTCCGGTCGACGAGTCGCCCCGCGGCCCGGACCTCTCCGAGCTCGTCACCGACCGCTCGGACGCCTCGGGCACCGGATACTTCCGGCCCGCGGCATCCGTCGGCGACGAGTACGACCGCGACCTGCTCGTCGCGGCTCTCGGGCGGGACGCGCAGCTTCCGCGCGTGCTCGGACCGACCGAATGGGTGACGGATGCCGCCGGCAGGCGCGTCGGAGGGGGAGCGGGCGACAACGCCGGCGCCGCCCTCGGCCTGAACGCGCGCCCCGGCGACGCCGTCGCGTCGATAGGCACGAGCGGCACGGTCTTCGCCGTCAGCGAGGAGCGGACGATCGACCCCTCGGGGACGGTCGCCGGCTTCGCCGACTGCACGGGCCGCTACCTCCCGCTCGTGGCAACCCTCAACGCCGCACGGGTGCTCGACGCGATCGCGGGTCTCCTCGCGGTCGATCACGCCGAGCTCTCGCGGCTCGCGCTTGCGGCCGAGCCGGGCGCCGGTGGACTCGCCCTCGTGCCGTATTTCGAGGGCGAGCGCACCCCCAACCTCCCGGACGCGACCGCGTCGCTGACGGGGATGACGCTGGCCTCCACGACGCGGGAGAACCTCGCGCGCGCGGCCGTCGAGGGGATGCTGTCGGGACTTGCGGCCGGAATGGACGCCCTCCGCGCCCTCGGCGTTTCGATCGAGCGGGCGCTGCTCGTCGGCGGCGGGGCGCAGTCCGAGGCGGTGCGCCGCATCGCGCCGCTCGTCCTCGGTGTGCCGGTCGAGGTGCCCGATCCCGGCGAATACGTCGCGCTCGGTGCCGCGCGGCAGGCCGCCGCGGTCCTTCAGGACTGACCATCGTCCCCGCCCGGCATCCGCGAGGGTGACCGGGCGGGGGTGGTCAGGCGCGGCGCCGCCGCACAGAATGGGACCATGCCCCGCACCCGCGATGCCGACGCCGAGGACGGCGACGCCGCGTCCGGTGCGGACCTCGACGCGATCGCCGCGGAGCTCTACGCCCTCCCGCCCGAGCGCTTCACCGCCGCGCGCAATGACCGTGCGGCACACCTCGGACGCGCGGATGCCGCCCGCGTGCGGGAGCTCCGGAAGCCCACCGTCGCCGCGTGGGTGGTCTCCCTCGCCGTCCGCGACGGACGTCTCGCCGAGGCGATCACCCTGTCGGCGGCGCTCCGCGAAGCGCAGGACGACGCGGATGCCGCCGCCCTCGCCGAACTCGGCCGGCAGCGCCGCCGTCTCGTCCAGGCCCTCGCCGCTGAAGCCGAGGTCCTCGCGGAGGACGCGGGGGTGACCGTCAGCGCGAGTGCGCGCGATGACATCGCCGCCACGATCAACGCCGCCGTGATGGATGCCGCGGCCGCCACGGCGGTGATGACGGGCCGCCTCGTCCGCCCGCTGGTGGCGGGCGGGTTCGATCCCGCCGACCTCGCCGATGCGGTCGGAGGATCCCTCCCGGGCGTCGCGCCGCCACCCGCGCCTCCCGACGACCTCGCCGAGCGACGCGCACGGAAGGCCGCCGAGCGTGCCGCGCGCGAGGCCGATCGCGCCCAGGCGGACGCCGAGCGGCGGCTCGCCGCAGCCGAGGGCGACCTCGAGCGCCGTCGCACGCGGCTCGCGCACCTCCGCGAGCGCGCCGACGAGCTCCGGCGGAGCCTGGACGACGTCGAGGCGCAGACCGAGGTCGCCCGCGCGGAGACGGAGAAAGCCGAGGCCGAGCACGCGGAGCTGACCACCGCCGTCACGCGCGCCGCCCGCGCTGCGGAGGCCGCGCGCGAGGCGCTCCCAGCGGGTTCGTAGCCGGCATCCGTAGCGTGGGAGGCATGGCGAGCTCCGCGGTGAACGCGTTCGACCCCGACCACACGACCCTCACCGTCTCGCCGGCGGAGCTCCGCGAGATGCGCGACGAGCTGCAGCGCTTCCTCATGGGGTACCGCTTCGGGCTCCGTGAGATCGAGACGAAGATCGCGATCCTCCGCGAGGAGTTCCTCCTCCTCCACGACTACAACCCGATCGAGCACGTGACCTCGCGTGTGAAGAGCCCCGACAGCCTCGTCGAGAAGGTGCAGCGGAAGGGCGTGGAGGCCGACTTCGACTCGATCCGCCGGGCGATCACCGACATCGCCGGGGTCCGCATCACCTGCAGCTTCACCGCCGACGCCTACCGACTGTTCGATCTGCTCACCGCGCAGGACGACGTGCACCTCGTCGAGACGAAGGACTACATCGCCCAGCCCAAGGCCAACGGGTACAAGAGCCTTCATGCGATCGTCTCGGTGCCGGTCTACCTCTCCACCGGACGCCTCGACGTGCCCGTGGAGGTGCAGTTCCGCACCATCGCGATGGACTTCTGGGCGAGCCTCGAGCACAAGATCTACTACAAGTACGACGCGCAGATCCCCTCCGAGCTCTCCGAGAGCCTGCGGGATGCCGCGCACAGCGCCGCAGAGCTCGACGCGCGGATGGAGCGGCTCCACCGCGAGATCCGCGGAGGTGGCATCGGGCCGGTGCACTCGGTCTGACAGTGCTCGGCAGTAGGTCGGGCACCTCGCGGTCGCTACCCTGAACCCGTGGACGACCTCGAGCCGACGCTGCTGCTGATCCCGCTGGTCGCGGTGCTCGCGCCGTTGGCCGCGCGCGGACTCGGCCGGTGGGTGCGCATCCCCATCGTCGTCTTCGAGCTCATGCTCGGCATCCTGATCGGACCGAGCCTGCTCGGCTGGGCGGTTCCCGGCCCCTACATCGCGGCGCTGGCGGAGTTCGGCCTGGCGATGCTCTTCTTCGTCGCCGGCACCGAGATCGCCTTCGATTCCTTCCGCGGGCGCGTCGGTCGCCGCGCCGGCCTCGGGTGGCTCCTGAGCCTCGGACTCGGCGTCGCCCTGGGCTGGACCCTCGACCCCGGGGAGGCGGCGATCGTCATCGGCATCGCCCTGTCGTCGACGGCGCTCGGCGCGCTGCTGCCGATCCTCCGCGACAACGGCGACCTGCGCACCCCGTTCGGGCGCTCGATCGGGGCCATCGGCGCCGTGGGGGAGTTCGGGCCGCTGATCGCCATCTCGATCTTCCTCGGTGGGCGCGACCCGGGGCTGTCCACCGTGATCCTGGCGCTCTTCGCCCTCCTCGCCGCCCTCGCCATCTGGCTGGCTTTCCGCCTCCCGCGCGGGGCGATGCACCGCTTCGTCGACGCGACGCTGCACACGTCGGGCCAGTTCGCGATCCGGGTGATCTTCCTCATCCTCGCCGCGCTCGTGGCCGTCAGCATCGTGCTCGACCTCGACATCCTGCTCGGCGCGTTCACCGCCGGCATCGTCTGGCAGCTGATCATGCGGGATGCCGCGGAGTCCGCCCGCGAGGCGGTGGAGAGCAAGGTCGAGGCCGTCGCCTTCGGCCTCCTGATCCCGGTGTTCTTCGTCTACACCGGCGTCACCTTCGATCTGCAGGCGCTGCTCGCGGAGCCGATCCTGCTCCTCGGCGTCCCGGCAATCGCGTTGGCCCTCCTCCTCGTCCGCGGTCTTCCCGCGTCGCTCGCGGCCCCCGCCGACGCCGATCGGCGCGAGCGCGTCGCCGTCGGGTTCTTCGGCGCGACGGGTCTTCCGATCATCGTCGCGGTGATGGGCATCGGCGTCGACGAGGGCGTGCTCACCTCGGGGCAGGCCGCGATGTTCATCGGCGCCGGCATGCTCACCGTCCTCCTCTTCCCTCTCATCGGCATGGCGGTGCGCGGCCAGCGGGTGCAGCGCTCGGCCGCGCCCGTGGAAGACGACCTCCTGTGACCGGGGTCGTCGGCGCGCTCTTCGACCGCGCACGCGAGCGCCTCGCGCCGATCCCGCGGGACGGCCTCGGCGAACTCGTCGTGCCCAAGCGCTTCCTCGGGATGGGGCGGGCGCCCCGCATCGTCCCGCGTGGCGAGGCCTGGCACGTCGGCACGCTTCTGATCGGCGATGCAGGCGGCGAGGTCGAGGTCGCCGCGATCGGCGACATCCTCCGCTCGCGCGCGGAGGTGCGGCGCGGGTTCACCGCCGAGGCGCAGCGCGAGCGCGCCGCCCTCCAGGCCGCCGCTTTCCGGGGCGGCTTCGCTGAGGGCGCGACGCTGCACCTCGACTACGCCCCGATCGACCTCGCGGCGGTGGAATCCGGAGGGTCATCCGGACCGCTCGCGCTGCGCGACGGCATCGCGAGCATCCGATGGAGTGCCGCCGGCGGATGGATGCCCCTCGAGACCTACCTCTCCGATCGCATCGGTCTGCTGCTGGATCCGCCCGGCGCCGCCGGAAACGTCTGATCCCCTCGGGCGTCGCATTGTCAAGGGGCGTGCGGGCGCGGCATCCGTTCGTACTCTCAGGGAATGAACGCCCCTCGCGACCTCCTCCGCCAGATCGTCGTGATCTCTGCGGTCGTCTTCATGCTGGTCGCTGCCGCGGTCGGCACCGGTGCCTTCGGCGGCACCCCGGTGCAAGACCTCCAGGGCGGCGCCCTCGACGCGGATGCCTCTCTCCTCGCTCCGGCGACGCCGGCGTTCTCGATCTGGAGCGTCATCTACATCCTCCTCATCGCCTACGCGATCTGGCAGGCCCTCCCGTCCCAGCGCACCCGCGACCGTCAGCGGGCGATCGGGTGGCTCGTCGCGATCACGGCGGTGCTGAACGGCCTGTGGCTGGTGCTCGCGCAGTTCGCGACGCTGCCGCTCACCGTCGCCGGGATCGTGCTGCTGCTCATCGCGCTGTGCGTGACATTCCGCCGCACCGTGACCGAGCCGGGTCGCGGTGTGCTCGACTCCCTGCTCATCGACGGCGTGACGGGGCTCCACCTCGGCTGGGTGTCGCTGGCCACCGTCGCCAACACCGCCGCGTGGCTCACCGCCACCGGGCCCGCCGACTGGGCGGCCGCCGGAGAGATCATCGCGGTCGCCGTGCTGGCGGTCGTCGCCGTCATCGGCGTAGGGATCGCGTGGGCGAGCCGCTGGCGCATCGCCCCCGGGCTCGCGCTCGCGTGGGGGCTGTCGTGGCTCGCGGTCGGGCGCCTCGTGACCGAACCGCAGTCGACGGTCGTCGGGATCGCCGCGATCGTCGTCGCGGTCATCGTGATCGCGGTGCCGCTCGTCGGAACGGTCATCGACCGCGCCGCCCAGGTGAGCAACGCCGGCGCCTGATCGGCTCCGCCGGTGCGCGGCGTCAGGCCTCGCCGAACGCCTTCGCGAACGCGTGGAGCAGGCGCAGGGGTTCGGTGACGGATGCCGCGAGCACGCGGTCCGCGGTCGCATCGAACGCGTCGGCGTCGAAGTAGCCGTCGTTCCGGTACACCTTCATCCGCTCGACGAAGTCGGCCGGAGTCGGTTCGGGATGGAACTGCGTCGCGTAGAGGTGCGACCCGACCCGATAGGCCTGCACCGGGCATGCCTCACCGGTCGCGAGGAGCACGGCATCCGGCGGGGGTGCTCCCGTGCCCTCCTTGTGCGCGGTGAGCGCGGAGAAGCGGGTCGCGAGCGGGCCGAAGAGCGGGTCGCGGAGGCCGGCGTCGGTCAGTTGCACCGCCACCGGACCCGTGCCCTCGGGGTACGCGCGTGTGACGTCCCCGCCGAGGAGGCGCGTGACCACCCCGATGCCGAAGCACGTGAACATGCCGGCGAGACGCGCATCGGCGGCCGCCTGCGCGAGGTGCTCGAGGCCCGCCTCGACGGCGCGCTGCTGCTCGGTCTTCGTCTCCTCCGGGTCGGCGACGTTGTAGGGGCTCCCGCCGACGACGAATCCCGCGTACCGGTCGACGGCGTCCTCGGGGAGGAGCTCGCGCACGAGGTCGACGCGATCGAGATGCTCCGGCCGCAGGCGCATCGCGCTACGGAACGACTCGTACTCCGCCGCCGCGGCATCCGCCTGCGGACGCACGCACACGTAGAGGAGCTTCGCGGAGGTCATGCCTGAAAGTCTAGGTCGGCGCGGTGCCGGGAAATCCTCGGGGGTGTCATGTATCAGTCCGCGCCTTCCGCTCTCGGTGGTCGTGTGGACACAATGGTCGTCATGACGCAACCCGGCGCCGAGACGTCCGTCGACCCTGCGGAACCCGCTCGGTGGCAGCGCGCCGCCGCGCTGTTCGTGCGGTGGCGAGACGGCGACGCGCGGGCGATGGACGACCTCGTCCGGCTCATGACCCCGCCGCTGTGGCACATCGTGCGCTCCTACGGCCTCGACCACGCCCTCGCTCAGGACGTCGTGCAGACGACGTGGCTGACGCTCGTGCGCACCCACGCGTCGATCCAGGACCCGCAGGCGATCTCGGGGTGGCTCGCCATGTGCGCTCGACGCGAGGCGTGGAAGGTCGGCAAGGCCCACGGCCGAGCCGACGCCACCGACGCGCCGGCGCTTGAAGAACGACTGCCCGTGGCGGACTCCGCCGAGGACGTCGCCGTCGACGCCGACCGTTCGCGACGGCTGTGGCGCGCTCTCGCGACCCTCGACGAACGGTGCCGCAGGCTGCTGCGCATCATCGCGTTCGACGACCGCCCTGACTACGCACGCATCGCGATGCCCATCGGATCCATCGGCCCCACCCGCGGCCGGTGCCTGACCAAACTCCGCTCGTCGCTGGACCGCGACGGGTGGGAAGGGAACTGACGTGGACAACGACGACGTCGCCGCCGACGCGGCGCTGTTCGCCCGCCTCCGGCACGTGTGGGAGACGGTCGACCCCGTGCCCGCCGACCTGATCGACCGGATGGTCGCCGCCGTCGCGGTGCACGATCTGTCGCGCGAGTACGCGCTGCTCACACTCACTTCCGCCTCCGACCTCGCGGCGGTCCGAGGCGAGAGCGACACCGCCACGCTGCAGTTCAGCGACGGGAAGACCAGCGTGCTGCTGCACATCAGCGCCACCGAGCACGGGGCGCGCCGCGTCGACGGCTGGGTGGACGCCGATGCGCTCGCCATCCGCCTCGTCCGCGGCGACCAGGAGTGGACGCGGGATGCCGCCGAGCACGGCCGGTTCGCGTTCGATGACGTCACCCCGGGGCTCGTGCGGTTGATCCTCGTCGTCCGCACGGGCGACGGCATCCGTGAGTTCCAGACCCCGCAGTTCGAGCTCTGAGCCGCTTCAATTTCGTGACCTGACCTGACCTGCCCTGATCCGCCTCGCCCCGATCTGAGGAGACACCGATGTCCGACATTTCCCCGCCCGACGGTGGGCGCTACCCGAACTGGCGGGCGCGCTACGACGCCGCGCGCGATCGAGGTGCCTCGCTCGACCCGAACAGCGAGCCGGTCAAGGGGGTGCGCGCCTACCCCACCGACTACGCGCTCGACCACCTCCTCGTGAACGTCGGCGACCGGCTCGGCGACGTGTTGGACGTGCTGCGTCCCGCCGCGCAGGACTTCGGCTGGGGCGTGAAGCTCCACAATCTCGACGGGTCGCCGGTCGAGGTCGACGTGGCGGCGGACCGGGCGCGACGCGGCCGCGAGCGGTTCGGCATCCCGACCCTGTATCGCGTGGACATCTTCCCGCAGCCGAGCCCCGACCGGGACGACCAGCCGGTGCCGCCGATCGACGCGTGGCGCCTGCTGCAGCGGGCACGCGCCCGGACCGGCACCCTCGTGCCCGGCGTCGGCCTCGACCACATCCTGAGCATCGACCCCTACGGGAAAACCAACCCCTACGGCAAGACGAATCCCTACGGGAAGACCAACCCGTACGGCAAGACCAACCCCTACGGGAAGACGAACGCGCCGGGCACCGACAGCTACGCCGATCCGGGGAGCGGCGGGCGTCAGCCGGTGCAGTACATCGGGCCCGCGCCCGAGCGTCGGACCCGTGTGTCCGAGAAGGGGCGACGCCCGGTCGTGGCGGTGCTCGACACCGGATGCGGCACGCACGCGTGGCTGCCCGACGACATCGTCACGCGCAACCCGGTCGTCGACGGGCACGTCATCGGCATCGACGACCCGGCGACCGACCCCGAGACCATCGGCGACGTATCGGGCGCCTACGACGGGGAGCTCGACCTCGCGGCCGGGCACGGGACGTTCATCGCCGGTATCGTCCGCCAGGTCTGCCCCGACGCCGACCTCATCTCCGTGCGCATCGCCGACAGCCAGGGGACGCTCCTCGAGGGCGCGTTCGTCTACGCCGTGCGGTCGCTCGTGAAGTGGATGGCAACGCCCGCGGATGAGGGTGGGAAGAAGATCGACGTTCTGAGCCTCTCGGTCGGGTACTACCACGAGACCCCCGAGGACGAGCTCTTCGACCGGGCTCTGAGCGACCTCCTCGCCCTGGCGCGCTCGCTCGGGTGTGCGGTGGTGTGCTCGGCGGGGAACGAGGCGACCGATCGACCGACCTTCCCGGCGGCGCTGTGGAACTGGCCGGGGTCGGACTTCCACGTGGCCGAACCGTCGAAGGCTGCGCCGCACCTGTCGGTCGGGGCCCTCAACCCCAACGACACGGTGGCCCTGTTCAGCAACATCGGCGCCTGGGTGCACACCTTCGCGCCGGGAGCAGGGGTGGTCTCGACGGCGCCGCCGATCATCGGCGGCGTGCAGGCGGGAACGCGGGACGACCGCGAAGGACTCCGCCGCGAGACGATCGACCCGGACGACTTCACCGGCGGCTTCGCCGTCTGGAGCGGCACGTCGTTCGCGGCGCCGTACGTGGCGGGGCGCCTCGCCGCAGCGCTGTGCACCCCGTTGGCGGATGCCGATCTCGACGTCGCGAAGCGCGTGAAGGTGCTCGACTCGGAGTGGGCGTCGCTCGAGAAGGAGCTGCACCGCCGGCGTCGTCACGCCCGCTGATTCCACGCCGCGTCCCGCGCGCGCCATGATGAGGGGATGCAGAGCACGGGGGACGCGCTCCACGCCGACGCGGTGCGCCTGTCGAACGACGGGCGCTACGGCGACGCGCAGGAGGTGCTGCTCCGCATCGATCTGACCGATGCGGAGCCGAATCTCCGCTCCCGCGTGCTCGGAACCCTCGGCTACGTCGCGGCGCGCCTCGGCGAACCCGAGCGGGCCGACATCCTGTGTCGTGACGCGCTGGAATGCGAAGGCATCGACCCCGCGACCTACGCGCTCGCCGCGGGGCAGCTGGGGAGCATCGCCGAACAGCGGGGGCGCTTCGACGAGGCCGACGCGTGGCTGACCCGCGCGATCGACGTGCTCGACGCCGACAGTCCCGAGGCGGCGAACCTGCTCGTGAACCGGTGCCTGGTGCGCATCCACCGGCGGGCGCTGCCGGAGGCGCGCGCGGACGTCCGCACCGCGGCGGCGATCTTCCGGGCCGCAGGTCTGGCCGTCGATGCCGCGCAGGCCCTGCACAACGAGGGATACATCTCGCTCCTGGAGGGGGATCTCGTCGGAGCCCTCCGCGACATGGCGCGGGCACGGCCGGTCGCCGGGGCGGTGTCGCCCGTGGCGGCCGCCGTCGGTGACGCCGACCGCGCCGAGGCGCTGCGCGAAGCCGGTTCGGTCCGTGAGGCCGAAGAGCTGCTCCGCTCCGCGGCCGAGATCTTCGCCGCTGAGGGGATGCCGCAGGCGCGCGCGGAGACCGAGCTGCAGCTGGCCAAGTCGCTCCTTGTGCACGACGCGGATGAGGCGCGACGGGTGGCGGCCGACGCGGCGGACCGGTTCCGGGCGCTCGACAACGCGGCATGGGCGGCGCGGGCCGACGGCATCCGTGTGCTCGCCGATCTCCGTTCCGGCGCCGTGACCGAGAGCGGCGGACGGGTCTCCGCGCCCGATCGTGTGCTCGAGGAGAGCGACGTCGACGCCGTGGCCGCTGAGCTTCACCGACACGGGTTTCGCAGTGACGCGGCATCCGTGCGATTGAGTTTCGACCTGTGGCGCGCCCGACAGCGGATGCCGGAGGGGGCGCGGCCGGTGCGGGCGGCGCGGGTTCCGCCGACGGCGAGCCTGGACGTGCGGCTTCTCGCGCACGAGGTGCGCGCGGTGCGCTCGGCGGCGCGCGGGGAGCTGGGGCGGGCTCGGCGGCACGCCGCGGAGGGGCTCGCGGAGCTCGAGAGCTGGCGGGCGGGATTCGGCAGCATCGATCTGCACACGTCCACCGCGATGCACGGGACCGGTCTGCTTGGGGCGGGGCTCGACGCGGCCGTGCGGTCGGAGCGGCCCGACGTGGTGTTCGAGTGGTCCGAGCGTGCGCGGCACGCCGCCGCCCAGGTCGTGCCGCTGCGGCCCCCGCCCGACCCCGCGCTCGCGCGCGACCTCGCCGAACTCCGGATGCTGCGCAGCGAGGGCCCGGAATGGCAGGCGGATCCGCGCGTGCGGGCGCTGCAGGAGCGCGTGCGCGAGCGACAGTGGGTCGACGTCGCGGCGGCATCGGCGCGCGCCCGCGTCTCGGTGGAGGAGGTTCAGGCGGCGCTGGATCACGAGACGGCGATGCTGTCGTACGTCTTCTCGGGCGACCGGTTGAGCGTGCTCGTCCTCACCGAAGCGGGGGTGCAGCTGCGGCCGATGCCCGGGTGGGACGAGGTGCGGCGGATGCTGCCCGGACTCCGGTCGGACCTCGACATGGCCGCGTCCATCCGCGGACGCATGGGCGAGGTCGTGCGGCGCTCGCTGGACGCGCGGCTTGCGCGGCTGTCGGCGCTTCTCGCCGACGACGCGGTCGCGGCCGCCGGCACGCGGCGGATCGTGCTCACCGCCCCCGGCGTGCTCAGCGGCATCCCATGGACGATGCTGCCGGCGTTCCGCGGGCGCGTGACGACGCTCGCGGTGTCGGCGTCACGCTGGGTTGCGGACCGGGAGGTTCACCCGGCGGCGGCGGTGGTGCGGGCCGGATTCGCGGTGGGTCCGCGGACGCGGCGCGGGGCGGAGGAGGTGGCCGTCGGCGCGGCGGCATGGGGGGACGCGCGGGTGGAGGCCGCGGCATCCGTCGGCGATGCGATCGAGCTGGCCGGTGACGTCGACGCGCTGCACATCGCCGCGCACGGCCGGCACGCCGCCGACAACCCGCTCTTCTCGGGGCTGGAGCTCGGCGACGGCACCCTGTTCGGATACGACGTCGACCTCATGCCGCACGTGCCGTCGCTCGTGGTGCTGTCCGCCTGCGAGGGCGGGCGGTCTGCGGTGCGCTGGGGTGAGGAGGCGATCGGCATGAGCCGGGTCTGGCTCCACGCCGGGGCGCGGAGCGTCATCGCCGCGCCCGTGATCGTCGCCGACGACGACGCGTGCGAGCTGCTCGGGGCGGTGCACGTTGCCCTCGCGGAGAGGCAGGCGCCGGCGGAGGCGTTGGCTGCGGCATCCGCGCGGACGGGGATCGTGGCGCCGTTCCAGGTGCACGGCGCCGGTTTCTGAGGCGGCTTTGCGGACTTTCAGAAAAACTTTGGACAGGGTGTATCAGGGCCGTCCCGGGGTGCTCTTCCACATCGGAGCGGCTCACGCAGTTCGATGCCGGGGGGCATCGGATACTGGGGGCCGGAAGTAACCATGGGGGACGTGGACTTCCGAGGGCCGGCTCCGCGGGGGATGTCGCAGAGACCCAGGTCGGCGACATCCCCCGTCTTCGTCTCCGCGGCGGTGCCCGCGCGTGCCGAACTCCTCCGATCCGGGCCCGTATGGCCGGTTTCGAGCTCTGGGGGTCCGGTGCGGCCGCAGTTTTGAGGAGTTAGGCCCGGATCTCCTCGCGCCGCAGCCGGCCTCCGCCGGCCGGCCGCCGCCGGCGGCGCGTACCGAACTCCTCTGATTCGCGTGCGGGAAGCCGGTTTCGGGGCTCGCGGGCCAGAACGGCGTCGGAATTGAGGAGTTCGGTCCGCCTCTTCCGCGTGCCGGCCAGTGCGCCCGGGTCGGTGGCGCCGGCCGGCACGACCGGCGGGTGCCGGCCGGCACGCGTGCCGAACTCCTCTCATCCGCGCCTGGAGTGCGGGTTTCGGGCTCTGGGGCCCGGTTCGGCCCTGGGTTTGAGGAGTTCGGCTCCGGGAAGCCGGTGCACCCTGCCGCCGACACACCCGGCGCGGGGTCGGCCACACCGGCTCGGCTCCGGTCACACCGGCGGGAGCCGAGGACCGCGCCGCGGGCGTACCGAACTCCTCTGGTTCGCGCGCGGGAGGCCGGTTTCGAGGCGTATCGGCAGGATCGGCGCCGGATTTGAGGAGTTCGGCCCGCGGCTTCCGCGTGCCGGCCGGGGCCGAGCGCGGGTCAGGAGCGGGACGAGTGAGCGGTGCGGCCGCGCACGATGCCGACGAATGCCTCGATCTCGGGCGTCGTCCGGTCGCGCAGCCACGCGAGACCCACGGGAGAGTGGGGCGCGTCGCGCACCGGACGGTGGTCGACGTCCTTGCGGCGGTTCGCGCGTGCGAGCGAGAGCGGGATCAAGATCACCCCGACGCCGGACGCGACGATCGCGACCGCCTCCGCGGTGTCGGCCGGCGCGGCGAAGCGCGGCGCGATCGCACCCGGCACGCGGGCGCGCAGCACGTCGTCCGCCGGCACCACGACGACTTCGCCCTCGAGGTCGGCGAGGTCGAGCTCCTCCGCGGCGGCGAGGTGCGAGTCGGCGGCGAACACCGCCACCGGCAGCTCCTCGTACAACGGGATCACGTGCAGGTCGTCGGCATCCGTGATGGGCAAACGTACGATCGCGGCGTCGACCTCACCCTCGACAAGCGCGCGGTGCTGGGTGGCGGCGGAGACCTCCACCAGCACGAGCGGCGCGTGCGGCGCGCGGGAGTTCCAGATGTCGATCCACTTGCCCGGCGTCGCGCCCGGCACCGCCCCGAGACGGATCGGCCCGAGCGGCGGAGGAACGGATGCCGCGACCTCGGCGGCTTTGGTCTTCCGGGGTGCGGGCTTCCGCGCCGGTGCGGGTTTCCCCGACCGCGCCGGCGCGGGACGACGCCCCGGCTTTCCGCCGGAACCCGTTCCTCTGCGTGAACCGCCGCCCGAGACCATGACGCACAGCGTAGCCCGCTCGTAGAGTTCCCCCATGATCGCTCTGCTCGCCACCGTCGTGGCCGCGCTCGCCGCAGCACTGCACGTCCTCATCTTCGTGATGGAGAGTATCGGCTGGTCCAAACCGCGCGTGTGGCGTCGCTTCGGGGTGCGCGATCAGGCCACCGCCGACGCGACCCGGCCGATGGCCTACAACCAGGGCTTCTACAACCTCTTCCTCGCCATCGGGACGGCGGTCGGCCTTGTGCTGTGGTGGACGACGGATGCCGCGACCACCGTCGCCGGCTTCGCCCTCGTGGTCTTCTCGCTCGGGTCGATGCTCGCCGCTGCGGTCGTGCTCGTCACCTCCGGTGCGCGTTATCTGCGTCCGGCGCTCATCCAGGGCACGCTCCCGGCTATCGGGCTCGTCCTCACGATCATCGCGGGCGCGTCAGCAGGCGCGGCCGCCGCCGCTGTGTGACGCTCAGTGGCACGTCCCCCAGAGTCCGGCGTCCGCAGTCCGGGCGGATGCCTCGGCCGACGCGAACAGGTCGGCATATCGCGAGTTCGGCTCGACCTCGAGGGCGACGCCCGCACCCGTGGCTACCAGCACGTGGTTCACGAAGGCGCCATCCTCGGTCCACAGGTAGAGCAGCGCCCGGTCGTACCGGTCGCGCGGCTCGGCATCCGACGAAGCCCATGCTCGCGAGCCGACCGGCAGCAGGTCCTCGAGTGCGCGCGTGGCCTCCGCGCCGCCGCACTCGACGTCGGGCCTGACCTCGGGGGTGTCCACGCCGATCAGCCGCACAGGTTCATCCTCGTCGCCAAGCAACACACCACCGTCCGCAACGCTGCGTGCGCGCACGGTGTCGCCGTCCGTGATCGACACGATCTCGATCAGCTCGGCGTCTGCGGGTGGGGAGGGGACACCCGCAGCAACGCCAGAAGATCGATCAGTGACGAGGGGAACAACGAAGACGAAGACGACGAGCGCAGCAGCGGCCAGCGAAACGGCGAAGAGGACTCGCCGGCGCACGCGTCGTCGTCCGAGGGGGCTCACGGCGACAGGCTAGCCGCCGCCACCCCCACGGATGTCGTCAGGCGATGTGGCGCAGCCCGCGTCGATCGGTGATCAGCGTCTTCCCCGCGGCGACGGACTCGTCGTCGGGGAGGATCGAACCGGGCGCGACCTTCGCGCCGGCCCCGATCTCGCACCGGATGCCGATCTTCGCGTTCCCGCCGATGACGGCGTCCGGGCCGACGTGGGCGTGCGGGGCGATGCGGGCGCCGGGTCCGATGATGACACCGGACTCGATCCACACCCCCTTGCCGATGAACGCCCCTTCGGCCACGCGCACGCCGGGTTCGACGTAGGCGCCGGCTTCGACGAGCGCCGACGCGTGGACTTTCGCGCCGTGCGCGATCAGCCCCCGGCCATTGGCGTGCTTGCGGTAACGCAGGGTTTCACCCTGGTCGTTTTCGATGTCGATGTAGTTCTTACCCACGAGGCCCCTCCTCCGACGGATCGTGTACCGAGTACAGGAACAACCGATCCCTGTGACTATTCATTCCGGTGAATCGGTCTTCTCGGATGCACCTGATGCAACGAATATTCGGTGCGGAGGGGAGAACGGATGCCGCGGCCCGCGCGGCGCCCGCGAACGGGGTCAGTGGGCGTAGGCGTCCGCGGCCGAGAGCGCCCGGTCGATGACGTCCAGGCCGCGCGTCAGCTCGTCTTCGGAGATCACCAGCGGGGGTGCGACGTGGAGTCGGTTGAAGTGCGTGAACGGCCACACCCCGCCGCTCTTGCACGCCGCGGCGACCTCGCCCATGGGCGCGGCATCCTTCCCGCCGGCGTTGAACGGCACGAGCGGCTCGCGGGTCTCGCGGTCGCGCACGAGCTCGATCGCCCAGAAGAGTCCGCGGCCGCGGACGTCGCCGACCGACGGATGCCGCGCTGCCATCTCGCGCAGGCGCGGCTCGACGACGCGGGATCCGAGGCCGCGGACGCGCTCGAGGATGCCGTCGCGTTCGAACACCTCGAACGTGGCGACGCCCGCCGCGCAGGCGAGCGGATGCCCGGAGTACGTGAGTCCCCCGGGGAAGGCGACGGTGTCGAAGTGCGCCGCGATCCGGTCGGAGATGACCACGCCGCCGAGCGGCACGTACCCGGAGTTCACGCCCTTGGCGAAGGTGATCAGATCGGGGGCGACGTCGTAGGCCTGGAAGGCGAACCACTCGCCGATGCGCCCGAAGCCGACCATGACCTCGTCGGCGATGTAGATGATGCCGTAGCGGTCGCACAGCTCGCGGACGCCGGCGAGGTACCCGGGCGGCGGGATCAGCACGCCGTTGGTGCCGACGACGGTCTCGAGGATGATCGCGGCGATCGTCGAGGCGCCCTCGAGGATGATCGTCTGCTCCAGGTGCGCCAGTGCGCGCTCGGCCTCCTCCTCGTCGGAAGACGCGTGGAACGCGGAGCGGTAGGGGTAGGGCCCGAAGAAGTGGGCCACCGATCCGTCGCCCGGCTCGTTCGCCCAGCGACGCGGGTCGCCGGTCAGCGAGATCGCCGTGGTGGTGTTGCCGTGGTAGCTCCGATAGGCCGAGAGCACCTTCCGGCGCCCGGTCACGAGCCGCGCCATGCGGACGGCGTTCTCGTTCGCGTCGGCGCCGCCGTTGGTGAAGAACACCTTCGACATCCCGTCGGGCGCGACCTCGCTGATGCGCCGGGCGAGATCGCCCCGCACGTCGTTCGCCATCGACGGCTGGATCGTCGCGAGCCGCCCCGCCTGCTCCTGGATCGCCCGGACGAGATCCGGATGCTGGTGCCCGAGGTTCAGGTTCACCAGCTGCGAGCTGAAGTCGAGGTAGGAGTTGCCGGCGTAGTCCCAGAACGTCGCGCCCTCCCCGCCGGCGACCGGCAGCGGATCGATCAGCGCCTGCGCGCTCCACGAATGGAACACGTGCCCGCGGTCGTCGGCGCGCACGCGCTGATCGGTGTCGAGATCAGAGGGGAGGATGCTGGTCATGGCGGTCTCCGTGAGGTGAGGCGTCAGTGATGCCGGGGCGTCAGTGGTTGCTCGGGAATCCCAGGTCGACCTGGGTGGGGGTGTGGTCGGGCCACCGGGTGGTCACGACCTTGGAGCGCGTGTAGAAGTGGATCGACTCGGGGCCGTACATGTGCGAGTCGCCGAAGAGGGAGTTCTTCCACCCGCCGAACGAGTACGCGCCGATCGGCACGGGGATCGGCACGTTGATGCCGACCATGCCGACCTCGATGTCGATCTCGAACTGGCGGGCGGTGCCGCCGTCGCGGGTGAAGATCGCGGTGCCGTTGGCGAAGCTGTTGGCGTTGATCAGCTCGACCGCCTCGGCGTAGGTCTGCACGCGGACGACCGAGAGGACGGGGCCGAAGATCTCCTCGTCGTAGACGCGCATGCCGGGGCGGACGCGGTCGACCAGCGAGACGCCGATGAAGAAGCCGTCCGAGTCGAACTCCGCGGTCGTGCCGTCGACGACGACCTCGGCGCCCTCGGCGGTCGCGCCCGTGACGTAGGAGGCGACCTTGTCGCGGTGCTCGCCCGTGATGAGGGGACCCATCTCGCTCTCGGGGTCGGTGCCCGGCCCGATGCGAAGGCCCTGCACGCGCTCGGCGACCTTCGCCACGAGCGCGTCCGCGACGTCGTCGCCGACCGCCACGAGCACCGAGACGGCCATGCAGCGCTCGCCGGCGGAGCCGTAGGCGGCCGAGACGGCGGCATCCGCTGCGCCGTCGAGATCGGCATCCGGCATGACGACCATGTGGTTCTTCGCGCCGCCGAGTGCCTGGACCCGCTTTCCCTGCGCGGTACCGCGCTCGTAGATCGAGCGGGCGACGGGGGTGGACCCGACGAAGCTGATCGCGCGGACATCGGGGGAATCCAGCAGCGCGTCGACGGCGACCTTGTCACCGTGGACGACGTTGAGGACGCCGGCGGGAAGCCCCGCCTCCTCGAACAGCCGCGCGAGGAAGATCGACGCGCTCGGGTCCTTCTCGCTGGGCTTCAGCACGACGGTGTTGCCGCAGGCGATGGCGGAGCTCATCATCCACAGCGGCACCATCACGGGGAAGTTGAACGGGGTGATCGCTCCGACGACGCCCACCGGCTGCTTGACCGAGTGCACGTCGACACCGCGCGACACCTGTTCGCTGCGCTCGCCCTTGAGCAGGTGGACGAGACCGGCGGCGAACTCGACGTTCTCGATGCCGCGGCTGATCTCGCCCTTGGCGTCGCTCAGGACCTTGCCGTGCTCGGCGGTGATGATCGCGGCGAGGTCGTCCTGGCGTTCGATGAGGAGCTGGCGGAGCCGGAAGAACACGTCGGCGCGGCGGACGAGTCCCGTCGCGCGCCATGCGGGAAGGGCTTCGCGGGCGGCGGCGATCGCCGCTTCCACCTCGGCGGTGTCGGCGAAAGCGACTTCGCGGGCGACGGCGCCGGTGGCCGGGTCGTAGATGCGGCCGGTGCGGGCGCCCTCGCCCGCCTCGGCTCCGTTGATGTGGTGGCGAACGGTGCTCATCGACAGCTCCTGGGGTCTCCGGACAGATCGACCGGGCATGCAATAGGGTGAGTGCGTCCCAGCCTGTCAGAGCGGAAGATCCTCCTGTGATGCCCGAACGTCGCGAAGATCGGGCGATCCAGACGGATCGTCCGACATCCTGGTCCGACTCTCCGACCCTGCCCACGGTGCGCGAGGTCCTCGCGCTCGAGGCGGTCGCCCAGGGCGTTCCGGAAGTGCTCGTCGGCGATGCGGCACTGGATGCCCGCGTGCGCTGGCTGCACGTCTCCGACAGTGCGGGCGTTGCCCGGCTGCTCAACGGCGGCGAGCTGCTGCTGTCGACCGGATCGTCGTGGCCGTCCGAGCCGGCGGAGCTCCGCGCCTTCGTCGCGGGACTCTCGGATGCCGGATCCGCCGGCATCGTCCTCGAACTCGGCACGCACTACCGCTACCCGCCGACCGTCGTGCGCGAGGCGGCACGGGAACGCGGGCTCGCGCTGATCGTCCTGCACCGCGA
The DNA here is from genome assembly GCF_031625015.1 of Microbacterium aurantiacum. Classification (NCBI taxonomy): domain Bacteria; kingdom Bacillati; phylum Actinomycetota; class Actinomycetes; order Micrococcales; family Microbacteriaceae; genus Microbacterium; species Microbacterium aurantiacum. Next base: position 585,653 of record NZ_JAHWXH010000001.1, on the reverse strand, counting down.
GGTGAAGTTCGTCACGGTCACCGAGGCGGTGCACAGCCGCATCATCACCGGCCAGACCGATGCCCTCCGCGCCCGCGACGAGGTGCGGGAGCGCTTCACGGCGCTCGTGCTGCGCGGCTCGCCCGCCGACTTCATCGTGCACCAGCTCGCGCAGACTCTCCAGGCGCCGGTGGTGCTGGAGAACCTCGGGCACGAGGTCGTCGCCGCCGAGGTGCCCCTCGCGCTCGAGGAGGAGCTCTTCACCGACTGGGAGCTCCGATCGCGGTCGGCCCACCGCCGGGCCGAGCTCCGCGACGAACGGGGGCGTCCGGGATCGGGCGAGGACTGGCTGATCGTCCCGGTCGAGGCCCGCGGCATCCGTTGGGGGCATCTGATCGCACTGCCCGGTCCTGATCACGCCGCGGGACGCGCCGCGGTGCTCGAGCAGGGAGCGATCGCGCTCGCCGTCGGACGCCTGGCCGGAGCCGACGACGACGAGTGGGGCCGCGTCGGTCGCCGGCGCCTCGTCGACGGACTCCTCGCGGGGCGCTTCGCGGGTCTCGGGGGAGCGACGGCGCGTCTTGAGGCGGCGGGTCTGCCGCTGCATTCCGCGCACCTCTACGGTCTGGTGATCTCGGGCGCGGCGGTGACGGCGGAGGCGGCGGATGCCGCGGCCCGGGCGATCGGCGGTCGTGCGGTCGCCGGGTCCACCGCCGAGGGGGTGCCCGCGCCGTCGGCGACGATCCTCCTCTCCCTCCCCGCCGGGACCGTTCTCGACGACGATGCCGCGCGAGGATTCGCGCGCGCGGCGGCCGGGCCGGGTGCCGACGTCGAACGCCTCACCGTGTCGGTCGGCCGTGGCGGCGATGACCTCGAGCAGGCCCTCGCGTCGCTTCACGAGGCCGTCGATCTCGCGCGCGGACGGCGTCGGCGCGCCGGGCGGGAGGTTCAGCTGCGACGGGCCGAACATCGCCCGCTCGTGCAGCTCGTCACGGCTCTCCGCGACGATCCGCGGGTGCTCGAGCACGGCGAGAGGATGCTCGCCCCGCTCGTGATGCACGACCTCGGCCGCGGTGGCGACCTCCTCGACGTGCTGGAGGCGATGCTCGCGCATCCCGGCAACCGCACCGCCGCGGCATCCGCGTCGCACCTCTCGCGCTCGGTGTTCTATCAGCGCATCTCGCTCATCGAGGAGCTCCTGGATGCCGACCTCGACGACGGCGAGACGCAGACCGCGCTGCACCTCGCGCTTCTCGTCCGCCGCTCGGCCGGACGCTAGGCCGCCGCGGCGACGTACTCTTCGACCACCACGCCCGAGGTGAACGAACGCGCCGCCACCGGCGTGAACCCACGCGACGCGTAGGGCGCAGAACCGAACAGGTGCACGCCGGATCCGAAGACGACGGGATGCCGTTTCAGAACGAGACGATCGATCTCGGGGAGCAGTGTCGCGGCGAGGTCGCCGCCGCCGCAGAGCCAGATGTCCGCTCCGTCATCCTGCTTCAGGGAGCGGACGGTGCGGAGCGGGTCATCGGTGAGAGTGATCGACGGATCCACCTCGCGCGCGTGCCGACTCGCGACGATCTGACGGAGGTGCGGGTATGGGCTGGCGATGCCCGCGTCGCGGGCGGGGCCGAGGGTGTTCCACCCCATGATCACGGTGTCGAAGCGGGTTCGCGGAGGCTCGGTTCCTCGCGCGGCGTGAACATGCGCCGGGAGCGCGTCGGCGTAGTCGCCGAACACCACCGAGGAGTGATCGCCGTCGATGAGAAAGGAGTCGTATCCCCCGCTGGGGTCGGCGATGTACCCGTCGATGCTGACGGCGACGTAGTAGACGAGGTTTCGCACGGTGTCTCCAATCACGACATGTGTCGTGGTTAATGTACAACAGCCGTCGTGGTTTGGCTAGCATGGCGTCATGGCTCGCAACGACGCACGACGCGCTTCTCTCGCCGACGCCGGAATCCGGGTGCTGGCGGAAGCGGGCGCGCGGGGTCTGACGCATCGTGCCGTCGACATCGCCGCCGGTACTCCGAAGGGCACGGCGTCCAACTACTTCCCCCGGCGCGACGACCTGATCGCCGCGCTCGTCACGCGCATCGGTGAACGTCTCGCCCCCGACCCCGCCGCCGTCGCCGCGGAGTCCTCGTCCCTGCAGGATCGGGCTCTCTTCGCCGCCTACCTGCGTGATGTCGTCCGACGGCTCCGTGCGGATCCGCACGTGTCGCTGGCGTTGTTCGAGCTGCGCATCGAATCGGCGCGGAGCCCCGCCGTCGCTATGGCGTTGGGAAAGTGGCGGCAGGAATCCTTCGAGGCGGACGTCGACTTCAACGAGAACGCGGGTCTTCCCGGGGGAAGGGCGGAGATCGCCCTGTTCCACTACGCGATCGACGGTCTCATGCTCGACCACCTCACCGCGCCGCTCGACACCGGTCTCGGGCTCGACGAGGTCGTGGACGAGTTCGTGAACCGGCTCCTGCCCCGATCAGCGGAGTGAAGGCGGAGCTGTCGGCGCCCTCATGAGCGCTCGCCGTGCACGGGCCGGGCATGCGGCGGTGGGTCGCCGACCTCGGCGACCGAGTGGCCGCTGCACGCGGCGCGGGTGACGGTCGCCTTCTCGATGCGGGAGAGGGCGATCCAGCGCATCGCGTCGCGCAGGCGGCACCACCCGATGAGGTACCAGCGGCCGTTCGTCGAGGCGAAGAGGACGGGCCGCCGTCATCCGCGAAGAGGCCGCGCGGCGTTAGCGGCGGATCGGCTCAGACCGTGAGCGCCTCGATCGGGGGAAAATCCGCGACGACGTCATCGACGTGCGGAGCGAGCTCGAGGTAGCTGAGTCGGCCGTCGTCGATGAACAGCAGGAGCGAGGCGCCGGGGCCCTCGGCGGTCAGGACGATCCGCGCGCCACCGCTCGGGGTCACCCCGTCGGCATCCTGAAGCTCGATCGAGGGACAGGTGCCGCATCGGCACCGTGCTCCGGCGCGGGTCGCGGGGATCTGCTCGCGCAGGCGACGCCGCGTGTCATCGGGGATCGGTGGGTCGCCCGCGAACGGAACAGCGCGATCGACCATGAACGTCAGGACGTCCCGTTCGCGCTCCGTCAGGGCCCGCCCGCTGTCGTCGGGGCGCGGCGGCGGTGTCATGCTCATCGTTCCGTGCCCGTGTCGGGTCCACCGAGGCCGAGGTCAGCGAGCACGGCGTGCAGACGCGCGCGTGCCGCGTCGTCCAGGCCGAGGATGGGCAGCGGAAGGCTTCGCGGGTGGACGAGGCCGAGGTGCTCCGCGACCGCCGCGATGACCCGCAGACTTCCGTGTTGCGAGAACGCCTCCCACAACGGCTGCAGCTCCGACGAAAGACGCCGGGCCTCCTCCGTGTCGCCCGAGAAGCCGGCACGAGCCAGCGCGACGGCGGATGCCGGGAGCGTGCCCGCGATGACCGAGTACCAGGCGTCGCACCCCGCGTCCAGTCCCGCGGCAGCGTGCGCGTCTCCCGAGACGCCGATCGTGACGTGTGCCGGGAGCAGGACCCGGAGCCGATCGATCCTCGCCCGCGCTGCCTCCGCACCGGCGGGTACCCCGGGGATCTTGAGCGACGCGATGCCCGGCAACGCGCCGATGGCGGCGTAGAGGTCGTCATCGAACAAGAAGCGGGTCGTGGTCGGGTTGTCGTAGACGATCACCGGAACATCGCTCAGCTCTGTGACGCTCTCGAACAGGTGGTACACGTCGTCGGGCGTCAGGGGCTGGTAGCTGACGGGGGCGAGCATCAGGCCTCGCGCTCCGGCATCCTGCGCATCCTCGGCGTGCTCGAGCACGTGGCTGGTCCGCAGGGCGCTGATCCCCACGAAAACCGGGGTGGTCCCCGCCGTCCGGACGGCCCGCCGCGCCACGAGGGCGCGTTCACTCCGTGAGAGATAGGCGGCGGACCCCGTTGAGCCCAACGCGGTCACCGAGTCGACGCCCGCGTCGACGAGGCGTTCGATCAGCCCGACGAACGCGGACTCGTCGACAGTGTCGTCGACCAGGGGCGTGAGGGGGAAGGCGCTCAGTCCGGAGAAGATCGACACCCCGACATCCTGCCTCGCCGATCGCGGGGATACGACAGGCGGTTGCCCCTCGGAACGGATGCCGGCGCTCATCGGTCAGTCCGCGTCATCCGAGCCGAGGAAGACGCCGATTCGGTCGCCGTCCTTGATGAATTGCAGCGAGGCACCCGGGAATTGGGTGCGCAGTTCCAGGGGTGAGGCGCTGTCGACGCCCACCGAGATGGTCGCGGGGAAGCTCCCGACCCGGCATCCCGAATAGATCGGGCCCGTAGGCGCGGAGACGGAGGGCTTCCAGCTCGGCACGGACGGCAGGCTTCACGTTCCCGATCGTCTCATGGGGCGGGATCGGCGTGTCCGGTGCACAGGCCCCATTCGGCGATGACGGCACGGTGGTCGCTTCCCTCGACGGCGATGGTGCGCCATCCGAGGGGTACGGCACCCCGGGCGAAGACGTGGTCGATGGCCGTGAACGCGGGGACCACCTTCTCCTCCGGCCAGGTGGGCCACGGGATCGGTCCCGCCGCTTCGGCGCCGGACCGCAGACCCGAGGCCAACCGGCGCAGCGCGGGGTGGGCGAACGAGGCGTTGAAATCCCCGGTGACGATGAGCGTGTCATCGGGGGTGTCGCGCACCCAGTCGGCGATGTCGTCCAGGCCGTCGCGCCACGCGTTCGGCTGCCACACCGGGGGCGGCGGGTGGACCGCGGCGATCCGGACGTCGCCGGCACCGGGCACGGCCGCGACAGCGCTGACCTGGTCGAACGCGCTCCCGGGGACGTCCTCCTCGTCGGACAGGGGATAGGCCGACAGGATCACGCTTCCGCTCGCCGGCCCCGGCGAGACCTCGCGCGAGCGGTGGGGGAGCGCGTCGCCCAGGCCGTGCTCGATGAGGACCGCATCGATTAACGGCTCGCTCGTCTCGAGCAGCACGACGGCGATCGGCTCCGTGTCACGGATGAGATCGGACAGGGCCGCCGGGTCGGCATCCGCGAACTTCGCGTTGAACGACAGGATCGTCGCCGAACTGTCGGTCTCGCAGTCCGCGCCCGCCCCCGTGTGCACGGGGGTGAGGGTCGGGATGACGCTGATCACCGCGCCGAGCGCGAAGGCCGCCGCTGCCGTCCACGATCGGAGCACCAGGGAGACGCCGGCGAGCACGAGGATACCGACCGCTCCGACCGGAACGAGCGCCTGCGCCACGGGGATCGCGGCCACACCCCGGATCTCGAGGTGGGGGAGCACCGCGGCCGCCGCCGAGACCGTGATCGCGAACATCGTCCAGGCGACCCTGCGACCCGAGCGCGGACGCGCAGGATCGGCCTTCGTGTTCTCCATCGCTCGATCGTGTCAAGCCGCTCTCTACCCCGCGTCGGCAGAGAGGTGTACGTCGGCGAGGGGGCATCATCCTCGAGACGGATGCCGCGCCCTGTGCGCGTCCGCGCCGCGGCGCCTCAGGGCGAGATGTAGACCTTCCGCAGCGTCTCGCGGACCGTCCAGGTGGTGCGCATCCCCTCGGACAGGCGCACGATGACACCCGGCGCGAGGGTGAGGGGCGCCGGCGCGTCCTCGCCGTCGAAGGTCAGGGTCGCGTCCCCGGCGAGCACGACGAAGACCTCGTCCGCCTCGACGTCCGTCGAGACGCCGGGGGTGTGCTCCCACACCCCGACGGTGCGGTGCGAGGTCTCGTCGAGGTCGACGAAGCGGGTGGTCGGGGTGCCCGAGACGACGAGGTCGGGATCGAGCGGGACGAACGGGGCCGGCAGGGATGCGGCATCCGTCGCCTGCCCGGGAACGAGCCGCGTCACGAGTCGAATCCCAGCCCGAGCGCGTCGAGCGTCTTCAGCAGGATGTTGCGGCGCCCGCGATCGTGGTCGGCACGGTCGAGCGACCAGCGCGTCATGTTGATGCCGACGGCGGCGACCGGCTCGGGCGGGAACGGGAGGGGGCGTTTGCGGACCATCTCCAGCTCAGTGCGCTCGGTCGCCTCACCCTCCAGCAGGTCGAGCATGACGTCGCCCGCGAATCGCGTCGCAGCGACCCCGAGGCCCGTGAACCCTGCGGCGTAGGCGACGCGACCGCCGCGCGCGGTGCCGTAGAACGCGCTGAACTGCGTGGACGTGTCGATCGCGCCCGCCCACTTGTGGGTGAAGCGCAGGCCTTCCAACTGCGGGAACGTCGTGAAGAAGTGGCTCGCCAGACGCTCGAAGGATGCCGGGCGGTCCTCGTAACGCTGACGCACCTGCCGGCCGTAGTGGTAGACCGCGTCGTACCCGCCGAAGAGGATGCGGTTGTCGCGACTCAGCCGGTAGTAGTGGAACTGGTTCGCCAGGTCGCTGAGGCCCTGGCGCGAGCTCCATCCGATCTCGGCGAGCTGCGCGTCGCTGAGCGGCTCGGTCATGAGCACGTAGTCGTACACCGGCACCGTCATCAGGCGGTTGCGGCGCAGCAGCGACGGGAAGACGTTCGTGGCGAGCACGACGCGCGGCGCGGTGATGCGGCCGCGCAGGGTGACGACCTTGAGCCGGTCGCCGTCGTCGTCGAGGGCGTGGACGGGCGACTCCTCGAAGATCTCGACGCCGGCCTCCTCAGCCGCGTGGGCGAGGCCCGCGGCGAGCTTCCCGGGGTGGACCATCGCCGTGGAGCGCTTTTCCCACACCGCCCCGAGGTAGGTGGGCGAGTTCACCTCGGCGCGGGTCTGCTGCTCGTCGAGGCGGACGACGCCCTCCTCGCCGCGGGAGGCGGCATCCTCCGCCCATTCGTCGAGCCATTCGAGCTGGTGCGGCTCGATCGCGACGCCGAGCGAGCCGGTGCGCTCCCAATCGGCGTCGATCTTCAGGCGCGCGATGTCGTCGCCCATCGCGTCGAGGTTCGCCAGCCCCATCTCGTCGAGTCGATCGATCTCGTCCGGCCACCGGGCCAGGCCGTTGTCACGCCCGTGGGTGAGGCTCGCCTCGCAGAATCCGCCGTTCCGACCGGATGCCGCCCAGCCGACCCGCTTGCCCTCGAGGATCACGACGCGCGCGGACGGGTCGCGGCGCTTCGCGGCGAGCGCCGTCCAGAGTCCGGTGTACCCGGCGCCGATCACGACGAGGTCGGCCGTGGCCTCGCCGGTGAACGACGCGCGCGGACGGGAGGCGGGGAGGTCGTCGAGCCAGAAGACGCTCTGCCGGGTTCCGGCGAGCGCGTGCGCGATGACGCGGGGAGCGGGCGGGGTTCGTTCGAAGACCGTGGTGCCCACGGGTATCACCCTTTCTCGGGTTCTGAGTGCTTCCATCCTGATCGCTCGGCGGCGGTCGTGCGCCGTCGTCCCGTCGCGACAATCGGTGCCCGTCGGACGGGTCGTCCGGGCATCCCGCGTCGTCGGAACCTCACGCGTCGTCGGCGGCGTAGACCCGCTCGCCCTCGACGAAGGTCTGGAGCACGCGGGTCGCCCCGATGAGGTCGGCGGGCCCGGCGAAGGGATCGCGGTCCAGCAACGCGAGGTCGGCGAACTTGCCGACCTCGATCGTGCCGGTGTCGGCCTCGAGGTGATTCACCCACGCCGACCCTGCGGTGTAGGCCGCGAGCGAGGTCGCGAGGTCGATCGCCTGCTCGGGGAGGAACGCGTCGTACTCGCCCTCCTCGTGGCCGGGGGCGGCTTTGCGGTTCACCGCGGTGTGGATCGCGGCCATCGGATCGGGGGACGACACCGACCAGTCGCTTCCCGCGGCGAGCACGGCACCGCTCCGCAGCAGATCGCCGAACGGGTACTGCCACGCGCTTCGGGGTTCGCCGAGGAAGGGGAGGGTGAGGTCGACCATCTGCGGCTCGTAGGTCGCCCAGAGTGACTGCATGTTCGCCGCGACGCCGAGCTCGCGGAAGCGCGGGATGTCGTCGGGGTGCACCACCTGGATGTGCGCGATGTGGTGCCGGTTGTCGCGGCGTCCGTTCTTCTCCACGGCGCGGGCGACGGCATCCAGGCACTCGCGGACGGCGCGGTCGCCGATCGCGTGGAAGTGCACCTGGAACCCGTCGGCGTCGAGGATCGGCACAGCCCGGGACAGGATCTCCGGGTCGACGAACGAGATGCCCGAGTTGTCCGTCGGATGCCCGTGCCCGTCGCCGTACGGCTCCAGCATCGACGCGGTGAAGTTCTCGGCGACGCCGTCCTGCATGATCTTGATGCTCGTCGCGGCGAAGCGGCCGCCGCGGTAGCGCTCGCGACGCTCCTGCAGGATCGGGATCTGCTCCAGCCCCGCCGACCGGTCCCACCACAGGGCGCCGACCACCCGCGCGGTGAGCGTGCCCTCCGCCGCGGCGCGGAGATACGCCGGCCCCGGATCTCCGGCGTCGCCGTAGGGGCCGACGATGGCGTCCTGCCACGCGGTGATGCCGAACGAATGCAGGTACCGCTGACCGACGAGGAGGGCCTCCGTCATCCGTTCCAGCGGCTCTTCCGGGAGGAGCCGGTTCACCAGCGCCATCGCCCCTTCGTGGAGCGTGCCGCTCGGGGTGCCGTCCGGGTTCCGCTCGATGCGCCCGTCCGCGGGGTCGGGGGTGTCGCGGTCGATCCCCGCGGCCCGGAGCGCGGCGGAGTTCACCCACGCGCCGTGCCCGTCACGGTTCGGGAAGAACGCGGGGCGGTCGCCGGTGACGGCATCCAGCGCCTCCGCCCTGGGCGTCCCACCGGGGAACGCCGACATCTGCCAGCCGCCGCCGAGGATCCACTCGTCGTCGGGATGCGCGGCGACGTAACGCTCGATCGCGTCGAGGTACTGCGGCGCGTCGCCGTACTCGGCCAGGTCGCACCGCAGCATGTCCAGCCCGCCCCAGACGGGGTGGACATGCGCGTCCTGGAATCCGGGGACGAGGAGGCGACCGCCGAGGTCGACCACCTCCGTCCGCGGACCGATGAGGTCGCGGACCTCGTCGCCCCCGACGGCGACGATCCGCCCGCCCGACACCGCGACGGCGTGCGTGCGCGAGCGCACCGTGTCGGCGGTAAAGACCGGACCCCCGTGGAAGACGAGATCGGCGTGGTGCATCGGGTTCCTCCGCGGGTGGCTGTCGGCGTGCGGGCGGGCTCAGCCGCCGGTCATGGTGCGGGCGATCTGCGTCGCCGAGTCGCCGGCGCGCCGCAGGACCAGGGCGACGACGGCGAGGGCGACGAGGGTCAGCAGCAGCATGATCGTCGACACCGCCGCGATCTCGGGGCGGAGCCCGGACCGCAGGGCGCTCAGCACGTACACGGGCCACGGCGTCGTGCCGGAGACCTGCACGAACGCGGCGATGATCGTGTTGTCGAGGCTCAGCGTGAACGCCAGGAGGAATCCGGCGAGGACGGCGGGCATCGCCAGCGGCAGCGTGACGCGACGGAACGTCGTGAAGGGCGTCGCGTAGAGGTCGCCGGAGGCTTCCTCGAGGTTCGCGTCCTGGCCCACCAGGCGCGCCCGCACGATGTACGACACCACCGCGGTGGCGAACAGCGACGAACCCACCGACAGACGCACGATGCCGTCGTTGAACATCGCGATCCCGGCATCCTGTCCGAGGAAGACGAACCACGGCAGCAGGGCGACCGCGTCCACGATCTCGGGCGTCACCGACACGAGCAGCAGCAGCGCCAGGAACCACCACACCCACTTGCCCGGGTAGCGCGACATCGCGATGCCGGCGAGCGTTCCGAGCACCGTGGCGATGATCGCCGCGATGAACGCCGTGACGATCGACACGCGCACCGCGTTCTGGATCTGGGGCTTCTCGAAGATCGTGAGGAAGGCGTCGAACCCGAACCCGCCCCACGACACCAGCAGCCGGCCGGTGTTGAACGAGTAGATGACGATGACGATGATCGGCGCGAACAGGAAGAGCATCACGAGGATGCCCCAGACCCGCAGGGCGATGTCCGACCCGGTCATGCGGGTGCGGCTGCGGCGGCCGCGCGCGGTCGACTGCGCGCGGAGCATCGTCTCGGTGGTCGTCTGCGTCATGACCGCACCTCCTCGCGGACGGGCTGGGCGGGAGCGGCAGGCGGTGTCTGCTCGGGCTCCGCCCCGAGCACCAGGCGGTTGCGGCTGCGGAACGGCATGCTCACGACCCAGATGAGGGCGGCGGCGACACCGATGGTGAGCGTGATGACGAGCATCAGCAGGACGGCCATGGCCGACCCGAGTGCCCAGTTCTGCGCGGTCTGGAACTGGCTCGCCACGAGCTGGCCGACCATGTTCCCGCGGGCTCCGCCGAGGACCGTGGCGGTGATGTAGTCGCCCATCAGGGGGATGAAGACCAGCAGCACGCCGGCGATGATGCCCGGCTGCGACAGCGGCAACGTCACCCGGAGGAAGGTCATGACCTTGCCCGCGCCCAGGTCCTTCGACGCTTCACGCAGGGCCGGACCGACACGGTCGAACGCGACGAACAGCGGCAGGATCATCAACGGCAGGTAGTTGTAGACCACGCCGATGAGCACGGCGGTACGGGTGTAGAGCAGGGCCAGCGGCCCGTCGATGATGCCGACGCTCTGCAGGATCTGCGACATCCAGCCCTCGGGAGCGAGGATCACCTGCCAGCCGATCGTGCGGACCAGGAAGTTCGTCCAGAACGGCACCAGGACCAGCGCGATCAAGAGGCCGCGCCGCGCGGGGTTGACCTTGAACGCCATCCAGTACGCCACCGGCATCCCGATCGCGAAGCAGAGGATCGTGCCCAGGATGCCGACCCAGAGGGTGTTGGTGAACGTCGCGAAGAAGGTCGGCGAGAGCGCTTCGACGTACCGGTCGAACGAGAGGATGTCGTTCGCGTGGGTGCCGAAGACGCCGGGCTTGTAGCCGAAGCTGAACCAGATCACCATCCCCACGGGGGCGACGAAGAACAGCAGCAGCCACGCCCACGCCGGGACGGCGAGCGCGGCGCCGGTCGGTCGACTACGCACCCGCGGCGGCCTTCACTTCGTTCCAGATCTCGACGCGCGTGGTCTGGGAGTCGTTCAGCACCTGCTCCCGCATCGTGTCGAGCTGCTCGGGAGTGAAGAAGATGAGGTCGGTGTACTCGAGTCCGGCCTCGATCGCCTCCGCCTCGGTGTCCTTCCCGCCGACGTTGTAGCCGATGTAGTCGAGGTTCAGGAAGAGGTTCTCCGGGGTCATCGAGAAGTTGATGAAGGCGTGGGCCGCTTCGGGGTTGGGTGCTCCCTCGGCGATCGCCCAGTTGTCCATCCACAGCTCGGTGAGGGGGCCGGGCAGGACCCACTGCCAGCGGTCGGGGTCGGGCGACTCGAGGATGCCGAGGCGGGAGTCTCCGTTCCAGCCCTGCACGAGCGCCTGGGTCCCCTGCGGGATCGCGTTGGTGCCCGGGTAGGAGTCGAAGGCCGAGATGTGCGGGGCGATCTCGTTGACGAGGAACTGGCGGCAGGCCTCGAGCTCATCGGGGTCTTCGGTGTTCCAGTCCATGTCGTTGGCCCAGAAGTAGGAGCCGATGATCGCGGCCGGGTCGTCCGACATCGAGGTGCGCCCGCTCGCCTCGTTCTGCGCCGCGTCGAAGAAGTCGGCCCACGTGGTGAGCTCGCGCGTGATGACGGTCTTGTCGTAGGTGTAGCCGGTCGTACCCCACGCCTTGCAGATCGTGTACTCGTTGTTCGGATCCCACGCGCGGCCGAGGTAGGCCGGGTCCATGTTCGAGATGTTCGGCAGCAGGTCCTTGTTCAGCGGCAGGAGCAGCCCGTTCTCGATCATCTGCGGAACGAAGACGCCGGTCGGGACGACGATGTCGTACCCCGAGGTGCCACGGGCGGCGATGAGCTTGGCGATGAGCTCTTCGTTCGAGGAGTACGAGTCGAGGGTGACGCGCGGGCCGAGGTCGGCGGTGAAGGAGGAGATGACCTCGGGGGAGTCGTAGTCGCCCCAGGTGTACACCGACAGGCTGCTCTCCAGCGCGCCGCCCGTGGCCTGCGGGGCGGGCGAGCTGCCGCCGCCCGGCGCGCACGCGGCGAGGAACGCGGCGCCGCCGGTGAGGGCGGCGAAGCTCAGGAAGCGACGGCGGGAGACCTCACGCATGATGATCGGCGCGGCGGCCTCCGGGGCGAGGATACGGATGGGAGTGCGAGAGGCGGGCATCGGGTCTCCAGTCGAGTCACGTGTCGGGTTCGGGTGTCGGGTGGGTGCTGGACGTGCGTTCGGGTGCGGTGGGTTCGGGTCTTCTCGGATGTCAGAGCGAGGTCGGGGGTGCGACGTAGCCGCCCTGCACGGCGGAGTCGTCGGCGGGGAACAGGAGGACGTGGTGCGGGGCCCACGTGCAGACGACGGGGTCGCCCACGCGGAGGGACGGTGCCTCCGGGGTCGGGCGGCGGACGAGCATGCTCTGGTCGCCGCCCAGCTCGACGAGGTACTGCATCGTGTCGCCGAGGTGCGAGACCCCGATGAGCGAGCCCCGGGCGACATTGGTGTCCGCGACGGGGGTGCCGGCATCCTTCTCGATCCGGATGTATTCCGGACGGACGGCCGCTTCGCCCTGCGCGACGCCCGCGAGCGTCGCATCGGGGGACTGCACGGTGGCGTGCGGGCTCGAGATGGCGGCACCTCCGGCGGCGACCGGCCCACGGAAGAAGTTCTGCTGACCGACGAACGCCGCGACGTAGGCCGATGCCGGCCGGGCGTAGACGGTGTCGGCATCGGCGAGCTGCTCGATGCGGCCGGCGCGCATGATCGCGATGCGGTCGCTCATCGACAGCGCCTCGCCCTGGTCGTGGGTGACGAAGACGAACGTGATCCCGAGACGCGCCTGGAGGAGCTTCAGCTCCAGCTGCATCTCCTCGCGCAGCTGGCGGTCGAGGGCGCCGAGCGGCTCGTCGAGGAGCAGGACGGCGGGACGGTTCACCAGGGCGCGCGCGAGCGCGACGCGCTGCTGCTGTCCGCCGGAGAGTTGCGTCGGCTTCCGGTCGGCGAAGCGGCGCATCTGGACCAGGTCCAGAGACTGTGACACGCGTTCGCGGATCTCATCCTTCGGCGTACGGCGCTGCTGCAGTCCGTAGGCGACGTTCTCCGCCACGCTCAGGTGGGGGAAGAGCGCGTATGCCTGGAACACGGTGTTCACGTCGCGGCGGTACGGCGGGGTGTTCAGCACCGACGTCCCGGAGATCAGGATGTCGCCCTCGTCCGGGTGCTCGAAACCGGCGATCATCCGCAGCGTCGTGGTCTTGCCGCAGCCGGACGGACCGAGGAGCGAAATGAACTCGCCAGGCTGGATCGCCAGGGACAGATCGTCGACGGCGACCTGGTCGCCGTAGCGCTTTGTGATCCCGTCCAGCCATACGCGACCGCGTTCGTCGTCTGTCGGACGTGTGGGCGGAGCGTGGTCCGCGTCGGTCGCCGTCGTCACCTGGGGGACTCCTCCTGCTGACGGTCCGCGCGCCGGTGCGCGGACGGGTGGGTGTGTGGGGTATTCAATAGGGCGCGCCGTCATGGTCGCAATGGAGGGGTCCGCGAACCGGACGAAACGCGGTGCCCGAATGCCCTGTCTGACAGATCGTCCGGGGTTATGTAACGGTCAGGAAACCGCGGCGTTTCGGCATGCGCATCGCCGGAGTCGGGCGTGTGTCGTGAGGGGCCTGACAGATCGTCGGCCCCGTCGGGGTCAGGAAATGGGGACGGCCGCCGTGACGTCGGGCGCCGGCTGGCACCGCGGGCACCAGAAGACGATCCGCTCGCGGGTGGGGTCGGCGCCGAGGGTGCCGCCCTCGATCAGTGTGCCGCAACGGCGGCAGGGACGTCCCTCGCGCCGATACACCCAGGTGGATCGGCCGGGACGTGAGTCTCCGGTGAAGGTGCGCCCCGAGCGGTCGCGATTCGCCCGGATCATGCGCGTGCCGAGGTCGATGGCGGCGGCCACGTCGACCTGCGAGGTGGGGGTGAAGGGATGGACGCCGCGGACGAAGAGGATCTCGTTGGCGTACTCGTTGCCGAATCCCGCGACGGAGCGTTGATCGAGCAGCGCCACATGGATCTCGCGCGGATCAGCCGACACCCGGCGGGTCGCCTCTACCGGATCCCAGTCGGCGGCGAGGGGATCGGGGCCGAGATGCCCGACGAGCGAATCCTCCTCGCGCGTCGGGACGACGGCGATGTCGGCGAGGTCGAAGCCGACCGTCTCCCACTCCTGACCGTCCGGAGCGCGCCCGCCGATCACAGCCCGGGCCTTGAAGCCCGCCGCCCGCCACCGCTCCCCGCGACGGTAGACGTGCCACTCTCCCTCCATCTTCAGGTGCGAGTGGACAGTGGTATCTCCGATGCGGTGGAGCAGGTGCTTCCCCCGCGGGACCACCCCGTGCACGCGCTGGCCGGTGAGGTCGACCGTCGCGACCTGCGGCACGCGCAGCTCGAAGCGGGTCACCTCCGCGCCCGCCAGAGCGGCATCCAGCCGGTGAGCCGCGCGGAAGACGGTATCGCCCTCAGGCACGCGCGCGATCCTCGGGCGGCGCGTCGGCCGTGGACCGTGCCCGGCGATCGGCCTCGCCGGGGGTGAGGCGGCGCAGCGTCAGACCGCGGGGGGACTCGACGAATCCGGCCTCGCGCAGCGCCCGGCCCCACTCCGACCCGTGGATGAAGACGCCGTTGACCTGCTCGATCGTCAGGGTGTCCAGGCGTCGGGCGCGCGCCGTCGTGGCGAGGTCGGCGGCCGCGGCGGAGAGGAGGGCGGGGTCGTCGGCGAAGGCCAGGGCGGTCTTGCCGCCGCGCTCCAGATAGAGCACGAGGGCGCCGTCGACGAGGACCACCAGCGCGCCCGCCTTCCGGCCCGGCCGGTGGGAGATGCCCTCCAACGCCGGCCACGACAGGGCCGCACCGTACGGGTTCGCGGGGTCGGTCGCGGCGAGGGTCACCGCGCGCCGCGGGGGCGGATCGGCGAGGCCGGCGAACTGGCGCAGACGGTCGACGGTCGTCGACGCGGCGAACTGGGCGGCGCCGAGCTTCTCGACCACGTATCCGCGGCGGCAGTGGCCCGCCTCCTCGAAGCCGGCGAGAACGCGGTACACCTGGGCGAAACCGCCGGGGACACCCTCGGCCTGCACGGAGCCCCGGGTGACGACGCCGTAGCGGTCGAGCAGCAGGCTCGCCGTGGCGGTCGCGCGCACCGCGGCATCCGTCTCGGGCTCGGGAAGCCGCGACCACCGCCCGCCCGAGGGTGGGGTGCGGGCCGGCGTCGGCGTGCGCGTCGCCCCGACCGACGCGCCGCGGTACATGCGGGCGCGTGGTGCGCGACGGGCGACCCGGTGCGCCTGACCGCCGCCGGACACGAGGGCGCGGACGGGGGCGAACGTGTCATTCGTCACCAGCCCGGCCCACGCGAGACGCCACAGAGCCTCGACGACCTGCATCTCGTTGTCCGCTCCCGCGAGGGTGCGCAACTGGCCCGCGAAGTAGGCGCCGCCGCCGTCGAGCGCATCCAGGAGTCGGGCGTCGAGGGAATCCGGCGCCGGGGCATCGGCATCCGGATCCCGCGTGACCGTGACCGGGGCGGCATCGGCGGGGTGCAGCGCGATCCAGCCGTCGCGGCCCGCCAGACTGCCGTGACCCGACCAGACGACCTCGCCCGTCGCGGTGAGCTCATCGAGCATGCCCGGGGTGTAGTCCTTCACCCGCGCAGGGAGCACGAGCGATTCCCACGCGCTCGCCGGGATCGGCACGCCGGCGAGCTGCTCGACGACCGCGAGGACGCCGTCGACGCCCTCGAGCGGGCGTGCGACGTGCTGCCAGACGGGAAGGAACCGCCCGAACGCCTGCTGCGAGACCGGCTCGACGCTGCCGCGGATCGCGGCGAGCGAGCGCATCCGCAGGCGCCGCAGCACCTCCGCTTCGCACCACTCGACCTCGTCGGCGTTCGCGGCGCGGCCGGCGCCGGCGGTACGCGCGGCGTCGGGGAGGAAGTAGCCGCTCGAGACGCGACCGGCCGACTCGAGACGCTGCAGCGTCAGACGCGCGACGGCGACGCCGATCCCGAGGCGCTCGGCGACATCCTGCGCCGTGAACGGCGCGTGCGTGCGGGCGTGCCGCGCGACCAGGTCGCCGAGCGGATCGGGGAACGGCTCGAGGAACGCATTCGGGATGCCGACGGGGAGAGCGACGCCGATCGCGTCGCGGAGGCGCCCGGCGTCCTCGATCACCGCGACCCGGGACGTGCCGGCGATGCCGACGGGGATCGCGCGGCGGGCGGTGATCAGCTCGTCGAGGAGCGTCTGGGCCTCTGCCTCGGTGGCCAGGTCGGCGCCCTCGGCGGGCTCGAGCCGGAGGGCGACCTCGGCGGCATCCATCGGTCCGAGGATGCGCAGGAGATCCGCGACGCCCTCGAGTCCGCGGGCGCGGCGGTCGGGAGCCAAACGCTGCGCCTCGCGCTCGAACTGCGCGATGACCTCCGGATCGAGCAGCTCCCGCATCTCGATCGTCCCGAGGAGCTCGCCGAGGAGCGCCGGGTCGACCGACAGGGCGGCGGCGCGACGCTCGGCCAGCGGCGAGTCGCCCTCGTACATGAACGCGCCGACATATCCGAAGAGCAGGTCGCGGGCGAACGGCGAGGGCTGCGGCGGCTCGGTCTCGACGAGCCGGATGCGGCGCTCGCCGATGCTGCGGGCGAGGCGGAGGAGCGACGGGACGTCGTACACGTCCTGTAGGACCTCGCGCAGGGTCTCGAGGATGATCGGGAACGTCGGATGCCGGCGCGCGACCTCGAGCAGCTGCGCCGAGCGCTGGCGCTGCTGCCAGAGCGGGGTGCGCTTGCCGGGATTCCGTCGCGGCATCAGAAGGGCCCGCGCGGCGCACTCACGGAAGCGGGCCGCGAAGAGGGCGGAGCCGCCGACCTCGGCCGTGACGATCTGCTCCAGCTCATCGGGGTCGAAGACGAAGAGTTCGGCGCCGGGAGGTTCGGCCTCGGCATCCGGGATCCGGGCGATGATGCCGTCGTCGCTCGCGACCGCGGACCCCTCGACGCCGAGGCGTTCGCGGATGCGGGCGTTGACGGCCAGAGCCCACGGAGCGTGCACCTGCATGCCGTACGGGGAATGCAGGATCACGCGCCAGTCGCCGACCTCGTCGCGGCCGCGCTCGACCGTCAGCTGGCGGTCGGTCGGGAGGGTGCCCGTGGCCTCGCGCTGCTCGTCGAGGTAGGCGAGGAGATTCGCGCGGGCGTAGTCGTCGAGGCCGGCTTCGATGAGGCGCTCGTGCGCCTTCTCGGGACCCGCGGCAGACACCTCGCGCGAGAACTTCCCGAGGGCCTCGCCGAGCTCGGCGGGGCGGCCGATGCCGTCGCCGTGCCAGAACGGGACCTTGCCGGGCTGCCCGAAGGCGGGGAGGACGTTGACGCGATCGTGGGTGATCTCCACGATCCGCCAGCTGGTCGTGCCGAGCGTGAAGACATCGTTGACGCGTGACTCGTAGACCATCTCCTCATCGAGCTCGCCGACGCGGGCGTTCTGCGACTCGCCCGCGATGAAGACGCCGAACAGCCCCCGGTCTGGGATGGTCCCGCCGCTCGTGACGGCGAGGCGCTGCGCGCCCGGACGCGCGGTGAGGGTGCCGTGATCGCGGTCCCAGATGAGGCGCGGGCGGAGCTCGGCGAACTCGTCCGAGGGGAACCGGCCGGCGAGCAGATCGAGGGTCGCCTCGTAAGCCGAGCGGGGGAGGGCGCGGAACGGGGCGCTGCGCTTGAGCGTCTCGAACCACGTCTCCACCTCGAGCGGCGCCAGCGCGCACGCCGCCACGGTCTGCTGGGCGAGGATGTCGAGCGGATTCTGCGGAACGGCGATCGCCTCGATCTTCCCCGCCAGCATCCGCTCGGTCACGATCGCGGTGTGCAGCACGTCGCTGCGGTGCTTCGGGAAGAGGGCGGCGCGGCTCACCTCGCCCACCTGGTGGCCGGCGCGGCCGATGCGCTGGAGTCCGGATGCCGCGCTCGGCGGTGCCTCGACCTGGATGACCAGGTCGACCGCGCCCATGTCGATGCCGAGTTCGAGGCTCGAGGTGGCGACCACGCAGCGGAGCACACCGGACTTCAGCTCGTCCTCGACGATCGCCCGCTGCTCCTTCGACACCGAGCCGTGATGCGCCTTGGCGAGGACGGGGTCAGCCCCCGAGGTCGCGCCGGCCTGCGCCATCATCTGCGCCGGGACGGTCGGATCGGGCAGGTCGAGACCCAGGCGCTCGGCGTAGATCTCGTTCAGGCGCCCGGTGAGGCGCTCGGCGAGACGGCGGGAGTTGCAGAAGACGATCGTCGACCGCTGGTGGAGGATCCGGTCGACGATCGCCTCCTCCACGTGCGGCCAGACGGAGCCTGTGATCTCGGTCGTCGGCGAGGCCGTGGAGCCGTCGCCGAACCAGTCCTCGTCGATGGGTGCGGCATCCGTATCGGCGGTCTTCGCGGTCGGGGGCGGGTCCGAGCCGGGGGCAGGAGGCGGGTTCAGCATGTCGTCGACGGGGACGATGACCTTCATGTCGAACGCCTTCGACGCAGGAGGGGCGACGATCTCGACCGGCGCGGCGCCACCGAGGAAGCGCGCGACCTCGTCGATCGGACGCACCGTCGCCGACAGGCCGATCCGTTGCGCGGGGGCGTCGAGCAGGGCGTCGAGGCGCTCGAGGCTCACGGCGAGGTGGGCGCCGCGCTTGGTGGCGGCCACCGCGTGAACCTCGTCGACGATGACCGTGTGGACCCCGCGCAAGGTCTCGCCCGCGGCGCTGGTGAGCATGAGGTACAGCGACTCGGGGGTGGTGATGAGGATGTCGGGCGGATCCTGCACGAGCGACCGCCGCTCGGACGCCGGAGTGTCGCCCGAGCGCACCCCTACCCGTACCGGGGGGACCGCGATGCCGTGGCGCCGCGCGGACTGCTCGATGCCGACGAGCGGGGAGCGGAGGTTGCGCTCGACGTCGACGCCGAGGGCCTTCAGCGGCGAGATGTAGAGGACGCGGGTGGCGGGGGTGTCGTCTGGCCGTGGGCGCTTCTTCCGGCCGGTGGCTTCTTCGGGCGGCGGGATCGGCTTCTCGCGGAACACCCGGTCGATCGCCCAGAGGAACGCCGAGAGGGTCTTCCCCGAGCCCGTCGGGGCGACCACCAGCGCGTGGCGTCCGGCCGAGATCGCCTCCCACGCCCCCGCCTGCGCGGTGGTCGGCGCCGCGAAGGCGCCACGGAACCAGTCCCGGGTCGCGGGACCGAACCGCTCGAGCACGTCGCTCATCCTCCCATCTTCGCCCTCGCCACCGACATTCGGGCGGGGTTGCGCGCCCCGCCCTGGCCCCAACTCCTCCGATCCGGCTGGTCTGGCCCGGTTTCGGGGCCCGGGGGCCGGGTTCGGCACGGTTTTGAGGAGTTAGGCACGCCCCGGGCCCAACTCCTCCGATCCGGCCGGTCTGGCCCGGTTTCGGGGCCCGGGGGCGGGGTTCGGCACGGTTTTGAGGAGTTAGGCACGCCCCGGCGGCGTGACCCGGCCCGCCGGTGCGCCGGGCGGGGTTGCGCGCCCCGCCCCGGGCCCAACTCCTCCGATCCGGCCGGTCTGGCCCGGTTTCGGGGCCCGGGGGCCGGGTTCGGCACGGTTTTGAGGAGTTAGGCCCGCCCCGGCGGCGTGACCCGGCCCGCCGGTGCGCCGGGCGGGTCACCGCTCGCGCAGCGACCCGTCCGGACCGAGAGCAAGGGTGAGGTCGGGCGCCAGCCGGGCGAGGAACCCCTCGTCGTGGCTCACGACGAGGAGCGCGCCGCGGTACGCGGCGAGCGCGTCGACGAGCTGGTCGAGGGTGTCGAGGTCGAGGTTGTTCGTCGGCTCGTCGAGCACCAGCAGCTGCGGCGGCGGATCGGCCAGGAGGAGCCGGGCGAGGGCGACGCGGAAGCGCTCGCCGCCCGACAGCGCCGCGACCGGGCGCTCGACCATCGCGCCACGGAGCAGGAACCGGGCCAGCCTGTTGCGCATCTCGACGTCGCCGATCCCGGGCGCGGCGGCGCCGACGTTCGCAATCACCGACGCCGCCTCGTCCAGCCCGTCGAGGCGCTGGGGGAGGTATCCGATGCGGTCGGTGTGCGCGACAGCCCGTGCCGAACTCCTCCGATCCGACCCGTTCAGCCCGGTTTCGGGGCCTCCGGGCGGGATTCGGTGCGTTTCTGAGGAGTTCGGCACGGCGGCCGAGGCGACCAACCCCTCGAGCAACGTCGTCTTCCCGACGCCGTTGGGCCCCACGAGCGCGACGCGCTCGGGCCCCTGCAGCACCCACTCGCGATCGCCGTCGCCGAGGGTGGCGATGCGTCGGCCGGCCGGCACCGCGGGATCCGGCAGGTCGATGCGCACCGACGCGTCGTCGCGCACGCGCCGCTCGGCGGAGGCGAGCACCTCGCGCGCGGCGTCCTCCCGCGCGGACTTCTCCACGCGGAGCTTCCCCGCCGACACCTGCGCCGCGCGCATCTTCCCGCCGGCGACGATCGGGGGCACGCGCGCGTTCCGCTGCGCCTTCTTCCCCATCGCGAGTCGACGCGCGAGGGTCGTCTCGGCCTGGATCCGGTCGCGCTTCTCCCGTCGCACCGCTTGGGCCGCCGTGCGCTCGGCCTGCCGGGCGGCATCCTGTTCGGCGTCCAACCACTCCCGCCACGCCGAGTAGGGCCCGCCGAACACCGAGAGCGTCCCGGCGTGGAGCTCTGCGGTGTCGTCCATGAGGTCGAGCAGCGCCGTGTCGTGGCTGACGACGATCAGCGTCCCCCGCCAGGTGCGCACCATGCCGTACAGCCGCTCCCGCGCCGCCCCGTCGAGGTTGTTCGTCGGCTCGTCGAGCAGCGTGATGTCCGTGCGACGGAGACGGATGCCGGCGACCGCCGCCACGATCGCCTCGCCTCCGGAGAGGGAACCCACGGTGCGATCGAGCATGGCGGGCGACAGGCCCGCCTCGGCCAGCGCCACCCCGGCGCGGGCCTCGACGTCCCAGTCGTCGCCCACGGCGTCGAAGTGGCGCGGATCGACGTCGCCGGATTCGATCGCCCGCAACGCACGGAGTGCTGGCCCGACGCCGAGGAGATCGGCGACCCGCCGGTCGACGTCGAGCGTCAGGCGCTGCGGAAGGAACGCGGCATCCGCGGTCCGGTGGACGACGCCGTCGTCGGGGAGGAGGTCTCCGGCGATGAGGCGCAGGAGCGTCGTCTTGCCGGCGCCGTTGCGCCCGACGAGGCCGGTGCGCGCGGCGCCGAACGCCCCCGAGACGGCGTCGACGGCACGCGATCCGTCTGGCCACGAGAAGCCCACGCGGTCCAGAACGACGGCGGGTGCGCCCGCGGAAGCGGAAGAAGGAACAGAGGAAGCAGATGACATGAGGTCTCCGGTGTCGTCGTGCGCTGACACCGGAGCGCGCCCGAACACCGGAGATTCCGGAGGGGAAGCGAGGTCGACGGCTCAGCGCGGAAGAAGGGCGCGGCACGTCGGGGTTCGACGGGGCAGCGCGATTACAGCGCGGATGCGTCGATCAGCTTCACCGGTTCGTCCTCACGGTCGGGAACAAGGTCACCCACGGTACCAGCCGCACCGTGCCACGACCAGGCCTCGGCCGCGTACCAGCCCGCCGGATCCGGCCCGCTCCTCACTCCACGTCGTCGGCGAGCCGCTTGGTCAAGAACACGTGGACGTCGGCCAGCTCGTCCGCCGAAACGCTGTGGGTGAGGCCGGGGTAGACCCGCCCGCTGAGGTCGCTGTGCTCCGGCAGCCACGCGGTGGTGTGCGCGACGAGCGCATCGGGGATGACGTCGTCATGCGTCCCCCGACCCCAGAAGATCGGCGGTCGCTCGTCGCGCAGCACCTCGTCACCGGGAAGGATGCCGGGGGTGACGTAACCGGCGAGGTTGACCCCGAACGCGAAGCGCCCGGGCGCCAGGCGCATCGCCTGCATCGCCACTGCCGCACCCTGCGAGAACCCGAGCAGCCCCACCCGCGAATGCCCGAAACCCTGCGCGTCGATCCACGCCAGGACGGCGCGAGCGGCCGCGGTGACGGCGGCGGGGTCACGGCTCTCCAGCCCCTCGATCGGGTACCACGAGTACCCGGGCGCCGGCCACGGCGGCGCGAGGGGCGCGCGCAGTGCTGCGACGGTGAAACCCTCCGGCAGATGCGGGACGAGCCCGAACAGATCCGCCTCGTCCGACCCGTAGCCGTGCAGCAGAACCAGCAGCGGGCGATCCGCGCGGTCTGCGGCATCCGTCGACCAGCGCACGGCGTTCTCATCAAGGACCGGGTCGGACATGCCGTCCAGTGTCCCACCCGCCGCCGACATCGCCCCGCTGCCGGCCGCCCCGAACCCCGGCCGCCCGTGGGGTATACAGGAGTCATGCCGGTCCGAACGCCTGATCCCGACCCCGACGAGCGCGACGAGGGTGCCGCGAACGATCCGCTCCGCTTCGGTTCGGGGCCGTCGTCCGGCTCCACCAACCCCGGATGGCTGAGCGACGTCGAGCTCGCCGAAGCCCGGCGACGGATGCCGATGCTCTACGTCGAGGCCGTGCCGGTGCGCACCGACGGCGTGGGTGCCGTGACGCAGGTGGGCATCCTCCTGCGCGCGACGCCGGTGGGCGAGATGACCCGCACGATCGTGTCGGGGCGGGTCCGCTACGGCGAGACGGTGCGCGACGCGCTCTTCCGGCACCTCGAGAACGACCTGGGCCCGATGGCCTTCCCGCTCCTCCCGCTGCAGCCGGTGCCCTTCACCGTCGCGGAGTACTTCCCCATGCCGGGCCTGAGCGCCTTCCACGACGATCGCCAGCACGCCGTGTCGCTGCCCTTCGTCGTCCCGGTCACGGGCACGTGCGAGCCGCGTCAGGATGCGCTCGAAGTGACGTGGCTCTCGCCCGAGGAGGCGGCATCCGATGCGCTCGCCGCCGAGATGGAGGGCGGCCGCGGCACCCTGATCCGCCTCGCGCTGGCGAGCGTCGGCGCGCTCCGCTGACCGGACACGCACACGGATTCCGGATGCCGCACAGCCCGCTCCTCGTCGAATTCGCCGTCGCCCTGCCCGTCGTCCTCCTCGTCGCGTATGTCGTCGCGCGGGTGATCCGACGCCTGTTCGGGCGCCGCATCGCGCTGGAACTTCGCACGATGACGATCGTGTCGTTCCTCGGCGTCAGCGTCGGACTGCTGCTGTCGGGGATCTTCTTCTACGGCCTGCGCCTGTGGATGCCGACGACGATCCTGCTCGCCTTCGGGTGCAGCGTCGGCCTGTCGGCCCTGGTCGCCGGCATCGCGGCGTGGATCCGCCGGGGACGCGTCGACGTCGATGTGCCGGCCGTCCTCGCGGCGGGCGAGAGCGACCGGGTGGAGTTCAAGGAGACCGCGCGGTGGAACATCCGCGAGGACCGCAAGGATCCGCGCATGGAGATGGCGATCGCCAAGACCGTCGCGGCGTTTCTCAACAGTGCGGGCGGCGTCCTCGTCATCGGTGCGTCCGACGAGGGGCGGGCCGTCGGCCTCGACCGCGACCTCGCGACGCTCCGCACCCCCGACCACGACCGCTTCGAGCTGTGGCTGCGCGACCTGCTCTCCACGCTTCTCGGACGCAACGCCGCCGCCCTCCCGCGCCTGCAGTTCACCGTCGTCGAGGGCGCCACGGTGTGCGCGGTGATCTGCCCGCCCTCGCCGAAGCCGGTCTTCCTCACGGTGGCGAAGGACGGCGGCTCCACCGACCTCTGGGTGCGTGTGGGCAACTCCACCCGCTCGCTCGGCGTGGACGAGGCCGTCGACTACGTCGCGCGGCACTGGCGGCCCTCCGTCCTCGGGGCCCTCACCGGCACCGGCCCCACCCGCTGAGTCTTCGCTGTGACCCCGGTCGGCGCGCCGAGACCGGCGTAGCCTGACAGCATGTCCTCCGGTCGTCCTCTGCCCTCCCGTCGGGCCCTCGCCTGGACCGCCGCGGTCGCCGTGCCCGCCGTGGTCGGTGCCGCCGTCCTCGTTCCGCTGGCCGCGAGCGGCAGCGTCGATCTCCCCGACCTCACGCCCGAGCAGCTCCTCGCCCTTGCCGCCGACAGCGATGTCGACCAGCTCTCCGGCACCCTCGAGCAGACCTCCGCGCTCGGACTCCCCGACCTCGGCGCCGTCGCCGACGCGCTCGGCGGTGGGTCGAGCGGCGGGTCGAGCGGAGACCCGGGAACGGATGCCGACTCCCGCGTCGCCGACGTCGCCGATCTCCTCGAGCTGGTGACCGGCACGCACACCGCGAAGGTGTACCTCGACGGAGATCGCGCTCGCCTGCAGGTGCTCGACGAGCTCGCCGAGCGCAACGTCTACGTCGACGGCTCAGCCGGGGAGGCGTGGTTCGTCGACAGCGAGTCGCAGACCGCCACCCGCTTCGTCGCCCCGGAGGGCTCCGGCGAGAAGCCCGAGGACGCGCCGCAGGCCGAGCTTCCCACCCCACAGGAGATGGTCGACCGGGCACTCGCCGACCTCGACGAGTCCACCGAGGTGTCCGTCGGGACCGACGGTCGGGTCGCCGGGCGAGACGCGTACGAGCTCGTCCTCACCCCGCGCACCGACGACACGCTCGTCGGCGAGGTGCGCTTCGCCGTCGACGGTGAGACGGGCGCAGCGCTCGCGGCATCCGTCACCGCACGCGGAACGAGCGAGCCGGCGTTCGAGATCGCCTTCACCGACGTCGATTTCGCCGCTCCGGATGCCGCCGCGCTGACCTTCGCGCCCGGCGCCGGGATCACGGTGGAGGAGAAGGAACTCCCCGCGTGGACGGATGCCGATGCCCGCGACCACGCCGACAAGCCGGCGCCTCCGGCCTCCGCGCAGCCGCGGGTGAGCGGAGAGGGGTGGGCGACGATCGTCGAGATCCCGGCGCCCGCCGGGGAGCGCGACCCGATCGCGGGGCTCGCCCCTGACCAGGCGGCGCTGCTCGACTCGGTGACCACCGCGGTCGACGGCGGTCGGGTCCTCGAGACGGCGCTCGTGACGGTGCTGCTCACCGACGACGGTCGCGTCTTCGCCGGCGCCGTGCCGGCGGATGCGCTCGTGGCCGCCGCGGCCGCGGACGCACCCGGCCGGTGACCGCAGACGGCGCGGTGCCTGTCGGCGCCCCCGCTCGTGACGCCGCGAATCCGCACGACGCTGACGCGGACGCCGGCGACCTCGCGATCGCCACACGGGGTCTCACCAAGCGCTTCGGCGCGCAGACCGCCGTCTCCGACCTCGATCTTCGGGTTCCACGCGGGGCGGTGTTCGGCTTCCTCGGGCCGAACGGTTCAGGGAAGACCACGACGATCCGGATGCTGCTCGGCCTGATCCGACCCAGCGCGGGGGATGCCCGGGTCCTCGACACCGCCGTGCCCGCGGGACTCGACCGTGTGCTCCCGCGCGTCGGCGCCCTCGTCGAAGGGCCCGCGTTCGCGCCCTTCCTCACCGGGGCGCAGAACCTCGCCCGGCTCGACGCCGCCGACCGTCGGAGCGACCCCGCGACCCGCGGTGACCGCGTCGCCACGGCGCTCGAGCGGGTCGGGCTCGCTCACGCGGCGCGGAAGAAGGCGCACGCGTACTCGCTCGGCATGAAGCAGCGCCTGGGGCTCGCCGGCGCCCTGCTCGCCCCGCGGGAGCTCCTCGTCCTCGACGAGCCCACCAACGGCCTCGACCCCCAGGGCACGCGCGAGGTGCGCGCCCTCGTCCGCGCGCTCGCGGCGGAGGGTGCCACCGTCTTCGTCTCCAGCCACCTCCTCGCCGAGGTGGAGCAGCTGTGCTCGCACGTCGGCGTGATGAGCGGCGGGCGCCTGGTCGCGCAGGGGACGCTGGACGACTTCCGTCGCACCGGCGCGCAGCCGCGCGTCCACGTCCACACCCCCGACACCGATCTCGCCCGCTCCGCCCTCGCTTCGCTCGCGATGTCGCCGGATGCCGAGGCCGCGGCATCCGATCGCGATGTTGTGGTCGCCGCCCTGCCGGAGGACCGGGCGCCCGAAGAGATCGTCGCGGCGCTCGTGTCGGCCGGTGTGCGGGTGCGCGGGTTCGAGGTTGTCGGGTCGAGCCTCGAACAGCGCTTCGTGGAGCTCACCGGGGAGGGATTCGATGTCGTCGCGTGAGATCGCCGTCCGTCCCGGAGGCACGCTCCGCCTGTTCGCGAACGAGCTGGCCACCCAGTTCCGTCGCGGACGGACCCTCGCGATGCTCGGTGCGCTCGCGCTCATCCCGATCCTCCTCGGCGTCGCGATCCGGATCGCCGGCAGCTCGTCCCCGGGCCGGGGTCCGGCGTTCCTCGACCAGATCACCGGCAACGGCCTCTTCGTCGCGCTCGCCGCGCTGACGGTCGCGATCCCGCTGTTCCTGCCGCTCACGGTCAGCGTCGCCGCGGGCGACGCGATCGCGGGGGAGGCGGCATCCGGAACCCTCCGCTACCTCCTCCTCGTGCCGTCCGGACGCGCGCGGCTCCTGGCGGTCAAGTACGCGTGGGCGGTGGTGTTCTGCCTGACGGCGGCGGTGCTCGTGGTCGTCGTCGGCACGATCGTCGGGTGGATCCTCTTCCCTGTCGGCCCCGTGACGCTGCTCACCGGCACCGAGGTCTCGGTGGTCGAGGGGGTCGGCCGCGTGCTTCTCATCGCCGGATACGCGGCACTGTCGCTGTGCGGTCTCGCCGCGATCGGGCTGTTCTTCTCGACCCTCACCTCGGTGCCGATCGGCGCGATGGCCGCGACCGCGATCCTCGCTGTCGCCGCACAGATCGTGGGCGCCATCCCGCAGCTCGAGGCGCTGCATCCGTGGCTGTTCACCGACCGATGGCTCGACTTCGGCGACCTCCTGCGCGCGCCGATCGTGTGGGACGGCTTCGCCCAGAACGCCCTGCTCCAGGGCGCCTACATCGTCGTGTTCGTCGGCGCCGCGCTGTGGCGATTCGCCCGCAAGGACATCCTGACCTGATGTGTGCAGGGTGAGTCATACTGTCGGTATGACCACGACCATCAAGGTCAGCGACGAGCTTCGCGACCGGCTGAAGAAGCAGGCGTCACGCGACGGCGTGACCCTCGGCGCGCACCTCGCACGTCTGGCGGATGCCGAAGACCGTCGGCGTCGACTCCGCGACCTGGCCGAGGCCATCGCTGCGTCTGCGCCGGAGGTGCTGGCCGCCCACGCTGCCGAGACTGCTCACTGGGAGCGGGCCGAACTGATCGACGGTGCCGATGAATGGCGCGCGTGACCGCCTCTGAGCTCGGGCCGGGCACGATCGCGTGGGCGCAGCTCGAACCGGTTCAGGGTCGGGAGCAGGGTGGCCACCGACCGATCCTGGTGATCTCGTCGACGGGATACCTCGAGGCCGTCACGACGCTCGTTGTCGCCCTGCCCATCACCACGACCGACCGCGGGTGGCCCAATCATGTGCGGGTGGCGGGACCGAGTGGTCTCGACCGACCGTCATGGGTGATGACGGAACAGCCGCGGACGCTCGCTCGGTCGCGGATCACCGGGATCGCAGGCGTCGTATCCGATGCATGCCTCGCGAGTGTCCGAGTGTGGCTCGGGGACTTCCTGGACCTGTGAAACGCGGCGGGCCGCTCAGGCGGTTTCGCGCGCGATCGCGGCGATGAAGGCGTCGATGTCGGCTTCGGTGGTGTCGAAGCTGCACATCCAGCGGACCTCGTTCTTCGCCGCGTCCCAGTCGTAGAAACGGAAGGATTCGCGCAGGCGGTCGGCCACGCCGTCGGGGAGCGTCGCGAACACGCCGTTGGCCTGGGTGGCCTGGGTGAAGCCGACGCCGCGGATGGATCCGTCGGCGATGCCCGCCTCGACGCCGGCGCGGAGGCGCGCGGCCATCGCGTTGGCGTGCCGGGCGTTGCGGAGGTACAGGTCGTCGCTGAGCAGCGCGACGAGCTGCGCCGAGACGAAGCGCATCTTCGACGCGAGCTGCATGTTGAGCTTCCGCAGGTAGATGAGGCCGTCGGAGGCCGCGGGGTCCATCACGACGATCGCCTCGCCGAGCATCGCGCCGTTCTTGGTTCCGCCGAAGCTCAGCACGTCGACGCCGGCGTCGCGGGTGAAGGCGCGCAGCGGCAGGTCGAGGGCGGCGGCCGCATTCGAGATGCGGGCGCCGTCCATGTGCAGGCGCATGCCGCGGGCGTGGGCGTGGCCGGCGATCGCGCGGACCTCGTCGGCGGTGTACACGGTGCCGAGCTCGGTCGACTGCGTGATCGACACGACGAGCGGCTGCGCGCGGTGCTCGTCGCCCCAGCCCCACGCCTCGCGGTCGATGAGGTCGGGGGTGAGCTTGCCGTCCTCGGTCGGGACGGTGAGGAGCTTCAGGCCGCCGACCTTCTCGGGCGCCCCGCCCTCGTCGACGTTGATGTGCGCCGTCCCCGCCGCGATCACCGCACCCCAGCGGGGGAGCATCGACTGCAGGCCCGTGACGTTCGCGCCCGTGCCGTTGAACACCGGGAAAGCCTCGACGCCGTCGCCGAAGTGCGACGCGAACACCTCCTGCAGGCGGGCGGTGTACGCGTCCTCGCCGTAGGCGACCTGGTGGCCCTCGTTGGCCGCGGCGATCGCGGCGAGGATCTCCGGGTGGATGCCGGAATAGTTGTCAGAGGCGAAGCCGCGGACGGCGCGGTCGTGGAGGGTGCTCACTTCGTCCAATCTAGTCGGGGTCGTCGGCGCGGGATCAGCCGAGGGTGATCGGCGCGGCGAGGTCGTCGGGTGACGCGTCCCACAGTCCGACGACGGCGCGGGCGAGGTCGTCCTCGAGTCCGTCGAGGCTCTTCACGCGGAAGATGACGGATGCCGCCCGCGGCGTCTCGCCGGCATCCCGCGCGGCCTTGGCGTAGCCCTGACCGACCGCGCGGGTCCAGGTCTCCGCCGCCGCCTTGAGGGCGACGTAGTTCGCCGATCCGGCGAGGGGACGCTCGACGGAGGTGCTCGAGACGATCGCCAGGCGCCCGGCCGCGGAGGCTTTCAGGTCGTCGTCGACGGCCCGCGATACGTGGCGGAGGCTCGTGAGCGCCGTCTCCAGCGCGCGGTAGTCCTCCTCGGTCTGACCGGCGAGTCCGCCTCCGCCGCGCCATCCTCCGACGAGGTGGACGACGCCGTCGACGGGCCCGCCCGTGGCGTGGACGCGTGCGACGAGGTCGGCGACCGCGGATTCGTCGGTGAGGTCGCACACCTCGGCCGAGATCGCGCGCCCGGTTGCGGCGCGGACGTCGTCGACGAGCGCGGCCAGGCGTGCCGCATCCCGCCCGACGGCGATCACCTCGGCGCCCGCGGCGGCGAGCTCACGCGCGCAGGCGAGGCCCGAGGCGCTCGTGGCGCCGGCGATCACGACGCGGCGCCCGCGGACGGCGCGAGCTGCCGCTTCGGTCTCTCCGGCCTCGCTCACGCGGGGGTCCGCCCGGTGATCCCCGTGGTGGAGGCGATGACCGGACGCATCTTCTTCTCCAGGGCCTCGAAGAACATCGACAGGGGGAATTCGTCCGGCAGAACCGCGTCGGTGTAGCCCTTGGGGGCGCCGGCGAGGATCTCGTCGCTCAGCCCGCGCGCCCACACCGAGGCCGGGTGCGGGGTGACGACGCCGCGGACGAGGTCGTAGGCGGCGAGCCAGTGGGCGACCTTCGGGCGGTCGATCGAGCGCCAGTAGAGCTCGTCGATCGCGTCGCTGAGGGCGATGACCGCCGCCGGTACGGCGTCCCAGTCGAAGGCGAGCGTGGTGTCGGTCCAGTGCAGGACGCCGCGCTGGTGCAGCCACGCGAACAGCAGCTGTCCGCCGAGCCCGTCGTAGTTGCGCACGCGCGAGCCGGTGATGGCGAAGCGGAAGATGCGGTCGAAGATCACCGCGTACTGCATGAGGACCGCGTGCTGGAGGGTCTCCGCCTCGGTCGCGTCCAGTGTCTCGCCGGCCTCGACGCGGGCGCGCAGACGTGCGGCGATCCCGACGCACTCCCGGAACGCGGTCAGGTCGCAGCGCAGCTCCTCGAGGGAGTACAGGAAGAACGGCATCCGCTGCTTGATCATGAACGGGTCGAACGGGAGGTCTCCGCGCATGTGGGTGCGGTCGTGGATGATGTCCCACATCACGAACGTCTTCTCGGTGAGCTCCTGGTCGTCGAGCATCGCCGCGGCATCGGCGGGCAGCTCGAGCTTGGTGATCTCGGCGGCGGCGCGGACGACGCGGCGGTAGCGCGCGGCCTCGCGGTCCTGGAAGATCGCGCCCCACGTGAAGGTGGGGATCTCCCGCATCGCGACGGTCTCGGGGAAGAGCACCGCGGAGTTGGTGTCGTACCCGGGGGTGAAGTCGATGAACCGCAGCGAGACGAAGAGGGCGTTGCCGTAGTCGCCCGCCTCGAGCTGCGCGATGAACTCCGGCCAGATGACCTCGACGAGCACCGCCTCGACATGACGGTCGCTCGAGCCGTTCTGGGTGTACATCGGGAAGATCACCAGGTGACGGATGCCGTCGACGCGGTGCTGCTGCGGCTGGAACGCCACGAGGGAGTCGAGGAAGTCCGGGACACCGAATCCCTCCTCTCGCCAGCGGGCGAAGTCCGCGGCCGAGGCGCGGAGGTACGCGTCGTCATGGGGGAAGGAGGGGCGGAGCTCGTCGAGCGCCGCGATGATCGCGTCGACGTGGGCGGTGGCGGCGGGGTGGTGCGCGGCATCCGGGATCGACCCGTCCGACGCCTGCAGGGGCTGCAGGGCGGTTGCGGCGGCCTTGAGGCTCAGCCAGGCCGCGGAACCCTCGACGCCCGAGGCGGAGTGCGCGGTGGTGGTGGCCTGCGCGGTGGTGAGGGGCATGGGGCCTCCGATCGACGTGGGCGGGACGGATCTCGTCGCCGCACCATGCTACGGGAAGAATTCCGGCCGAATCAAACAAGTGCAGGATAATTATCGGCACAGGCGAAAGTGGCTGATACCGTCGCCGCATGACTGATCAGCGGGTCGACCCGCCTGCCCCGGAGCGCTCCTCGGCCCGCCTCGAGGACGACACCGACGCCGCGATCGTCGCCGAGGTCACCCGGGACGGGCGCGCGACGCTCGCCCACATCTCCGCGGCGGTGGGGCTGTCGATCTCGGCCGTGCAGTCGCGTCTGCGCCGGCTGGAGGCCCGCGGGGTCATCACCGGCTATCGCGCGGTGGTCGACGCCGAGGCCGTCGGCAAGCCGCTGGCGGCGTTCATCGAGATCACCCCGCTCGATCCCGGACAGCCCGACAACGCACCGGAGCTGCTCGAGCACCTGCGCGAGATCGAGGCGTGCCACTCGATCGCCGGCGACGCCAGCTACATCCTGCTCGTCCGGGTCGCGACGCCGCGGCACCTCGAGGAGCTCATCCGCGAGATCCGCCAGACCGCGTCGGTCAATACCCGGACGACCGTCGTGCTGCAGACCTTCTTCGAGCACCGGCCGGTCCTCCCCGCCTGACGGCCCGGGGCCTGCGGGGCCGATGCGCAACCCCCCGGGCCGCGGCATCCGTGGAGAGTAGCCTCGACCGATGACGGACGCACAGGCAGACGGGCACCCACCGCACACCGGACCGGACGGCGCGGGCCTCCTCGTGCTCCGCAATCGGCGCGCGGGCGCCTCCACGCTGCGGGCGGACCCGGGCGCGCGGCTGCTGCGCGAGCTCCCCGCGGCGCGCGTCCGCGAACTCGAGCCGGACGAGGACATGGCGGATGTCGTCGCCGAGGCGGTCGCGGGCGTCGACCCGCCCCGCATGCTCGGGGTGCTCGGCGGTGACGGCTCGGTCTCGGCCATGGCGCACATCGCCCGCACGGTGGATCTGCCGTTGTGGGTGGTGCCGGGCGGGACCTTCAACCACTTCTCGCGCGCGCTCGGGATCGACGGTCCCGACGCGGCGATCGCCGCGCTCCGGGGCGGTCGGGTCCGCGCGATCGACGTCCTCGAGGTGCGCGTCGACGACGGCGAGCCGCAGACGGTGCTCAATGCGGCGTCGCTCGGCCTGTACGCGGGGCTCATCGACGAGCGCGAGCGGCGGCAGTCGCTCGGCAAGTGGCTCGGCGCGCTGGTGGCGGCATACGACGAGATCACCGAAGCCCAACCCACCGAGATCGTCGTGGACGGTCGCCGCGCGCGCGTCTGGTCGGTCTTCATCGGGGTGGGTCTGCACGCGTCCGACCAGGTCGCGACACTGCAGCGTTCCGAGGCGGATGCCGGCACCCTCGACATCCGTATCCATCACGCGCGCGGCGGACGCCTGAGGGCGCTGGCGTCGTTGGCCTTCGGGCGGCGGACGCGGGCGGTGCTGCGCGCGGTGCGCGTCTTCCCGCCCGCGCGCGACGTCGAGCGGCGGCTCGTGGACGCGCTCGAGCTGCGCGTCCGCCCCGCCGATGCGGACCAGGCCGCCTGGGTCCACGACGGCGAGCTCGAGAAGGCCCCGGAGTCCGGCTTCACCCTCCACCTCCGCCGCGTCCCCGCCGCCCTGTCGGTCGTGACCTCCTGACCCCCCGGTTGCTCCTTGGCCGCGAGACTGCATCTTCCCGTCGAGACTGCGTGCGCGGCGTGCAGTCTCGACCGGAGGATGCAGTCTCGGCGTCAGTGGGGCCGGAGCGGGGGCGCCGGGGTGGGGCGGGGTCAGCGGGTGAGCTGGACGCCGAGGGTGGCGAGGACGCCGAAGGCGATGCCCCACAGGATGATCGAGACGATCTGCCAGAAGATGACGGTGTTGCGGTTCGCGCCGAACGACACCATCGCCGCCGACGTGATCTGGCTCGGCAGGATCGTCTGCCCCAGCAGGCTCACCCCGGCCACGCCGTAGCGGTCGAACGCGCGGCGCAGCTTCATGCGCCGCGGCGACTCCTCGGGTGCGGCATCCGCTCCGCCCCGTCCGGCGACGACCTTCGTGCGCACCCCGTGCGCCGAGAAGACGAACGCCAGCATCGAGGCGACGTTTCCGACGACCGCGACGCCGATGGCGACCGGCGTCGGCAGGCCGATGAGCACCCCGATGACCGACCCGAAGTACGACTCCACGAACGGGATCGCCGAGACGAGCATCACCCCGAGCCAGGAGATGTACTCGGGGAACGAGGCGGCGAAGTCCTGCAGGGCGGCGATCATGGGGGAGTCCTCTGGCTGTCGGGAACGGGTGGTCTGCGGCGCCGTGAGCGCCTCGATGACCATCCTTCGCGAACGGATGCCGCGGCGGCAGTGCGCCGGGATCACCGCCGTCCGGGTGTTCCCGCATGTCCGACCGTGACAGATGTCACTGGTCTACCCTCGGGGACGTGACCGTCGATCATCACCGGAACGTGCGCACGACGTGGCTCTACACCCTGGGCTCGATCGTGGCGTTCGTGGGCTTCTTCAGCGGGTTCATCGCGCTGATGATGCTCGCGGCCCTCGCCGTGGCGCCCACGGCCGCGCTGTCCGTGGCGATCGTGCTGCAGCTGGTGGCGGGCGTCGTGCAGATCCGCTTCTGCTGGTACCTGCGCGGCGGACGCGGGGCGGGGATGCCGGGCCTCGGCCCCACGCTGGCGCTCTTCCTCCCCGCGGCGGCGGTGTGGGTGCTGACCCTTTTCGCTCCGGGCGTCGCGCTCGTGGGAGCCGCCTCCCTCTGGGTGGCGCTGTGCCTGGCGGCCTGCCTCGTCGGCCGCCGACGCCGGTGGGAGCTCATCGCGCTCGGCGCGATCCTCCTGGTCGGACACACGGTCCTCGCCGAGCGCATCACCCCACCCGTGCCCGGGGAATCCCTCGTCGAGGCCGGCACCGCATGGGCGACGGTGATCTACGCCGCGTTCGTCCCGTTCATGCTGCTGACGAGCGTGTGGTTCTGGGAGGTGGTGCTCGAGCTCGACCGGCACCGCCGGACGGCCGCGGCGCTCGCCGTCACGCGCGAGCGCCTGCGGTTCGCCTCCGACCTGCACGACATCCAGGGCCACCACCTGCAGGTCATCTCGCTGAAGGCCGAGCTCGCCGAGCGCCTCCTCCCGGTCGACGTGGAGGCGGCGCGCGCGCAGCTGCGCGACGTCCGCACGATCGCCCACGAAGCGCTCGCCGAGACCCGCTCGCTGGTCGCCGGCTACCGGCAGGTGTCGCTCGACGACGAGCTGTACAACGCCCGCGAGGTGCTCGGGGCCTCCGGTGCGCGGTGCACGCTGCGCGTGGAGGCCCTCCCCGACGAGGACGCGACGCGCAGCGCGCTGGCGCTGACGGTCCGCGAGGCGACGACCAACATCCTGCGCCACAGCGAGGCCACCGAGGTCGAGATCACGGTCGTCGCCGCGGTCGGCGGATGGACGCTCACGATCGCGAACGACGCGGCCGCGCCCGCGGCGACCGATTCCGTCGACGCGGGGAGCGGCATCGCCGGGCTCCGGGAGCGCCTGGTCGCCCTCGGCGGAAGCCTGGATGCCGCGCACGAGGGGGACCGGTTCGTGCTGCGCGCGATGGTGCCCGCGGTCGCGCGGCCGTCGACGAGCGGGGTGCGCGCGTGAGCGGGTTGCGCCGGTGAGCGGCATCCGTCTCCTCGTCGCCGACGATGAGCACCTGATCCGGGGCGCGCTCGTGGCCCTGCTGCAGCTGGAGCCCGACATCGAGGTGGTCGCGACGGCGGAGAACGGCATCCGTGCCGTCGAGGAGGCGCAGAAGCACCGGCCGGACGTGTGTCTGCTGGATCTCGAGATGCCCGAGGCCGATGGCCTGGAGGCGGCCGGGAAGATCCTCGCCAGCGTGCCGTCTCGCGTGGTGATCGTCACCCGCCACGCCCGGCCCGGGGTGCTGCGACGTGCCCTGGCGAGCAAGGTGTCGGGGTTCGTGCCGAAGTCGACGCCGGCGGAGGAGCTCGCGGACGTCATCCGGACGGTCGCCGCCGGGCGCCGCTACATCGATCCCGAGATCGCCGCGGTGGCGCTGACGGCCGAGCGGAGTCCACTCACCGATCGCGAGCTCGACGTCCTCCGCCACAGCCGCTCGGCCCACAGCGTGCAGCAGATCGCCGATCGCCTGCACCTCGCGCCCGGCACGGTGCGCAACTACCTCTCCGCGGCGATGATGAAGCTCGACGCCTCCTCCCGCCACGAGGCCGCCGACCGCGCCTGGGAGCAGGGCTGGATCTAGCCCCCGCGTCCCCCGTTTACCCGCGAGACTGCATCCTCCCGTCGAAACAGCGCGCGCGGCATGCAGTCTCGACCGGAGGATGCAGTCTCGCGGTCAGGGGAAGGGGAGAGGGGGCTACTGGCCGCCCTCGGTGAGGGTCACCTCGATCGGGGTGTAGGTGCCGGCGACCTCGACGCCCTCGTCCTGGAGCTCGGCGAGCGCCTGCTCGATGTACTCGTTCGAGAAGGCGGATGCCGGGGGCTCGGCCGTGATGAGGTTGAGGCCATCCTGGTTGACCGCGGCGAGGGCTCCGGCGACGGTCTGGTCCCACGCGGCCTGGTCAACGACGCCGAACTCGCCCCCGGTCCAGATGAGCTTGTTCACCTCGTTCATCTGCCACAGCTGGTGGGTCGGGCCGACGGGGAAGGCCGCCTCGGCGTTGATCGCCGCGTCGTACGTGATCTGCGCGGCCTCCTCGGGATTGTCGCGGGCGAAGACCCAGCCCTTGACGACGGCCTTGAGGAAGCGCACCGCCGCGTCGGCGTAGGCGGGGTCGCTCTCGAGGCGCGCTGTGTCGGCCCAGATCGCGTCCTGCAGCATGGCGCCGGCGGTGTCCTGGTACGACACGACGTCGAAGTCCTCCGGCTGGTACAGCTCGCCGGTGTCGGGGTTCACGACCTCGAGGATCTGCGCCCACTCGTTGTAGGTCATCGCCTGCGCGGCATCCACGTCGCGGTCGAGCAGCGCGTTCATGCTGAAGTCCTGCGTGACGATCGACACCGTCGAGGCGTCGAGTCCCTCCTCGGCCATGGCCGCGAAGATCTCCCACTCGTTGCCGAAGCCCCACGATCCGATGCGCTTGCCCTCGAAGTCGGCGACCGATTCGATGCCGCTGTCGGCCCACGACACCTGCAGGGTTCCGGAGTCCTGGAAGACCTGGGCGATGTCGGTGAGCTCGGCGCCGCTCGCCTCGAGGCTTCCGAGCACCTTCGGCACCCACGCGACGGCGAAGTCGACCTCGCCCGCGAGGAGCGCGTCCTGCGGCACGATGTCGCCGCCCGACGGGAGGATCTCGACGTCGGTGAAGCCCTCGTCCTCGAAATAGCCCTGGTCGAGGGCGACGTAGTAGCCGGCGAACTGTGCCTGCGGCAGCCACTGCAGCTGCAGCGATACCGAGGTCATCGTCTCGGTCTCGCCGGAGTCGCCGCCGGCGCCGGAGTCGGAGTCGGACGATCCCGCGCAGGCGGAGAGGGCGAGCGCGCTGACGGTGATGACGGATGCCGCGGTGAGCGTGCGACGGATGCGGTGTCTCATGCTGTTCCTTTCTCGGGTGGTGCAGGGGTGGTGCCGTTAGGTGTTGCAGGGAGGCGTTGCAGGTACGGGAGGTCGTGGGCTCAGCCGGTCGACCGTCGCGTCGCCCAGCGCTCGAGCAGCGAGGTGACGACGTAGAAGGCGAGCCCGATGAGCATCCCGCCCACGACGAACGCCCACGCGAGCGCGGCGCGTCCGGACTTGGCGTAGGTGGCGATCGCGGTGCCGATGCCGTCTGCGGGCCCGCCGAAGTATTCCGCGACGAGCGCGGCGATCACGGCGAGGGAACTCGCGATCCGCAGCCCCGTCATGAGGTACGGAAGGGCCGTGGGGAGGGTGAGGAGCCGGAAGGTCTGCGCGCGCGAGGCCGCCGAGGCGCGGAGGAGGTCGCGGTGCACCGGGCGGGTCTGCCGGAATCCGCGCAGCACCGTGACGAACACCGGGATGAAGGCCGCGATCATCGCCACCGCCTGCCGGCCGAACTGGCTGGACGCGCCGTACATCGTGTTGAGGATCGGGGTGATCGCCACGATCGGGATCACGGCGAGGGCCGAGACGAGCGGTGCCAGCATCCCGTCGATGGGGCGGATCGTGGCCGCGAGTGCCGCGAGGACGATCGCGAGGATCGACCCCGCCACGAGCCCGACGAGGGCGTTGGTGGCGGTGATGGCCATGTCGTCGGCGATGATGTTCCACCGCAGCACGAACTCCGCCGCGATCGCCATCGGACTCGGCAGCATCCGGGGCGCGGTTCCGAGCACGTCGACCCAGAAGATCCAGGCCACGAGGATCACCAGCCCGACCCCGACGGGCGCGACGACCTTCGCCCATCCCGGCAGGTCCCGCCCGGCGCGGGGCGACGCGCGGTGCGGTGCGCTCCCCGCGTCCAGCCCCGAGACGACGTCGGATGCCGGAGCGGATGCCGGTGCCGGTGCGGTCATCGCTCGTTCGCCCTCTCCACCGGGGCGCCGTGGAGGGCTTCGCGGACGGCCGTGACCCGCGCGAAGTACTCCGGGGATTCGCGCAGGGCCTCGTCGCGGTCCTCGCCTAGGTCGGTGACGATGACATCGGTGATCCGGCCGGGGCGCGGGCTCATCACCACGACGCGGTCCGAGAGGAACACCGCCTCCGGGATCGAGTGGGTCACGAACACCACCGCGGCTCCGGTCTCCACCGCGATGCGGGCGAGCTCGGACTGCAGGTACTCGCGGGTCATCTCGTCCAGGGCGCCGAACGGCTCATCCATCAGCAGCAGCTTCGGGCGGGACGCGAGGGCGCGGGCGATCGCCACCCGCTGCTGCATCCCGCCGGAGAGCTGGTCGGGGTAGCGGTCGACGAAGTCGGTGAGGCCGACCAGCTCCGCGAGTTCCGCGACCCGGTCGGCGCGGGCGGCCTTGCCGGTGCCGTGGAGCTCCAGCGGCAGGGCGATGTTCGCCGCGACCGTCCGCCAGGGGAGCAGCCCCGCCTGCTGGAACGCGATGCCGTAGTCCTGGTCGATCCGGGCCCTGCCGGCGGGCTTGCCGAAGATCCGCAGGTCGCCGCTCGTGGCCTGGTCGAGGTCGGCGATGAGGCGCAGGAGCGTCGATTTCCCGCATCCGGATGGTCCGATCAACGAGACGAACTCGCCCGCCGCGACCTCGAGGTCGACGCCGGTGAGGGCCATGACCTCGCCGGTCTTGGTGGGGAAGACTTTGCCGACGTCGGTGGCGTGCACGGCGGCGTCGACGGATGCCGGGGCGGGGCCGGCGGCGGGGGTGTGCGCAGTCGTCATGCCGCGGCTTCTCCTCTGCGGTAGGTGGCGAGGGCCAGTCCGATCAGCGCGACCGAGCCGGCGGCGATGAGTCCGAGGGCGATCGCGCCGAAGGTCGGGCCCCAGGGGGCCGCGGGATCGCTGGATGCTTGACCTGCGAGCTGGATCAGCATCCGTCCGATGCCGCCGCGCATGCCGATGGAGACCTCCGCGACGACCGCACCGAGCACCGCGTTGGCGGCGGCGAGACGCAGCGCCGGCAGCAGGTACGGCACCGACGCCGGAAGCCGCAGGCGCAGGAGCGTCGGCCAGTAGCCGGCGGCGTAGGTGCGCATGAGGTCGAGGTGGATGCGGTCGGGCGATCCGAGTCCCTTGAGGACGCCGATCGCGACGGGGAAGAACGCCAGGTACGACGCGATGATCGCCACCGAGAGCCACTGCGGCCACGGCGTCCCGCCCCGGTCGATCTGGATGCCGATGGCGTTGACGACCGGCGCGAAGGCGATGAGCGGCACGATCTGGCTGATCACGATCCAGGGGAGGAGCCCCCATTCGACCAGGCGCCAGCGTTGCATGAGCAGCCCGAGGAGCGCACCGACGGTGACGCCGATCAGCCAGCCGACGGCGGCGATCCCGAGCGTCACGAGCGCAGCGCTCATCACCGACACGACCAGCGGAGGTGTGTCGCCGCCGCTCGTGGGCTGGAAGAGGCGCGAGACCATGTCCCACACGTGCGGCATCGCGCGGTCGTGGGTCCGCGGAAGGATCAGCAGCCCCGACCCCGCCTCCCCCTCGATGGCACCGACCGTCACGCCCTCCGCGGGGCCGAGGAACTTGTAGCCCTCCCAGATGAGGAGCACCACCAGGATGCCGAGGGCGCCCCATCCGGCGGCGACCCACCCGCGCAGCTCCCGCTCGCGGCGGGCACTCCCGCGCACCCCGCGCACCTCGCGGCGTTCACCCCCGCGCGCCGGGGTGCTCGCGGGGGCGGTGGTCACGACTTCGCCGTCAGGTGGGACTGGAGGGCGGGGATCACGGTCTCGCCGTAGACCCGCATCGTCTCCTCCTTGTTGTCGTGCTGGAGGTAGCCGGCGAACTGCGTGACCCCGATCGCGCGGAGTGCTTCGAGCTTGGCGATGTGCTCGTCCGCGGTTCCGAGGATGCAGAAGCGTTCGACGATCTCGTCGGGGACGAAGTCGACGTGGTCGTTGTCGGCCTTCCCATGGGTGTTGTAGTCGTACCCCTGGCGGCCGGCGATGTAGTCGGTCAACGCGTCCGGGACGGCCCCGTGGTGTCCGTACTTCGCCACGATGTCGGCGACGTGGTTGCCGACCATCCCGCCGAACCAGCGGCACTGGTCGCGCATGTGCTCCCGGTCCTCGCCGATGTACATCGGGGCGGCGACGCAGAACGCGATCGAGTCGGGGTCGCGTCCGACGTTCGCCGCGGCATCCCGCACGGTCTTGATCATCCAGGCGGCGATGTCGAGGTCGGCCAGCTGCAGGATGAACCCGTCCCCGACCTCCCCGGTGAGCTTCAGCGCGAGCGGACCGTACGCGGCGACCCAGACGTCGAGTGCGGATCCCCGACTCCACGGGAACCGGATGGTCGCGCCGTTGTACTCGACGGGCCGGGAGTTGCCGAGCTCGCGGATCACGTGGATCGATTCGCGCAGCTCCCTCATCGTGACCGGCTTGCCGTTCGTCACGCGGACGGCCGAATCGCCCCGCCCGATGCCGCAGATCGTGCGATTGCCGTACATCTCGTTGAGGGTGGCGAAGACGGATGCCGTGACCGTCCAATCGCGCGTGGCGGGGTTCGTGACGAACGGCCCCACCGTCACCCGGTTCGTCTCGGCGAGGATCGCCGAGTGGATGACGTACGGCTCCTGCCACAGCAGGTGCGAATCGAACGTCCACACGTGGCTGAATCCGTGCGCCTCGGCGAGCTTCGCCAGCTGCACGGTGCGGGCGGCGGGCGGGTTGGTCTGGAGGACGACTCCGAAGTCCATGCGGGATCCCTTACGTGAGGTACTGCGTGAGTCCGCGCTTGATGAACCGGCCGTCGCCCTTGGCGCCGAGGTAGGCCCCGTCGTCGATGACGACCTTGCCCCGGGAGATCACGGTGTCGACGTGCCCGTCGATCTCGTACCCCTCCCACGCCGAGTGGTCCATGTTCATGTGGTGGGTGGCGTCGATCCCGATGGAGGTGTGGCCGTTCGGGTCGTAGACGACGATGTCGGCATCCGCTCCCGGTTGGATCACGCCCTTGCGGCCGTACATGCCGAACATGCGCGCCGGAGTGGTGGAGGTGAGCTCGACCCAGCGCTCGAGCGTGAGGCGGCCGGTGACGACGCCCTGGTACATGAGGTTCATGCGGTGCTCGACCGAGCCGATGCCGTTGGGGATCTTGCGGAAGTCGCCGAGGCCGAGCTCCTTCTGGTCCTTCATGCAGAACGGGCAGTGGTCGGTGGAGACCATCTGCAGGTCGTTGGTGCGCAGGGCCTGCCACATGTGGTCCTGGTGGCCCTCGGCGCGCGAGCGCAGCGGCGTGGAGCACACCCACTTCGCGCCCTCGAACGCGCCCCACTCGTCGCTCTGCGCGCCGAGCTGCTCCTCGAGCGAGAGGTAGAGGTACTGCGGACACGTCTCGCCGAAGACGTTCTGGCCGCGGTCGCGCGCCCACGCCAGCTGCTCGACGGCCTGCTTCGCGCTCACGTGGACGACGTACAGCGGTGCGCCCGTCACGTCGGCGAGCATGATCGCGCGGTGGGTGGCCTCCTCCTCCATCTGCCACGCGCGGGCGATGCCGTGGTAGTACGGGTCGGTCTTGCCCTGAGCGACCAGCTGCGCGGCGAGGACGTCGATGGCGGGGCCGTTTTCGGCGTGCATCATCGTGAGCAGCCCCGTCTCGCGGCTCACCTGCATGGCCCGGAGCACCTGCGCGTCGTCGGAGTAGAAGACGCCGGGGTAGGCCATGAAGAGCTTGAAGCTCGAGATGCCCTCGTCGACGAGTTTCGGCATCGCCGCGAGCGAGGCGTCGTCGACACCGCCGATGATCTGGTGGAAGCCGTAGTCGATCGCGCAGTTGCCGGCGGCGAGCTCGTGCCAGCGTTCCAGGCCCTCGAAGACGTCCCCGCCGTAGGTCTGGACGGCGAAGTCGACGATCGTCGTCGTCCCGCCCCACGCCGCCGCCCGCGTCCCGGTCTCGAACGTGTCGC
Source organism: Microbacterium aurantiacum (assembly GCF_031625015.1). Lineage (NCBI taxonomy): Bacteria > Bacillati > Actinomycetota > Actinomycetes > Micrococcales > Microbacteriaceae > Microbacterium > Microbacterium aurantiacum. Next base: position 544,368 of record NZ_JAHWXH010000001.1, on the reverse strand, counting down.
TGGCGGAGGTGCCGCCGAACGGCAGCTGCATGTGGGTGTGGGCGTCGATCCCTCCGGGGATGACGTACTTGCCCGTCGCGTCGATCACGCGGTCGACGGATGCCGCGACATCCGTTCCGAGGAGGGCGGAGCCGGGCTGGAGCACGGCGACGATCGTCTCGCCGTCGACGAGGACGTCGGCGAGGCCGCGCCCGGTGGCCGAGACGACGGTGCCGCCGGTGATGAGTGTCGTGGTCATGTGCCCGTCCCCTTACGGCTTCGCGATCCGGGTGTAGGAGTCGGGGCGGCGATCCCGGTAGAACTGCCAGTCGTCGCGCATCTGCAGCACCATGTCCATGTCGAGGTCGCGGACGAGCACCTCGGTCTCGGTGCCCGACCCGCGCTCGCCGACGAAGTTCCCGCGCGGGTCGATGACCTGGCTCGTGCCGTAGAAGTCCACGGCGAGGTCGCCGTACTCGTTGTCCTCGCGCCCGACGCGGTTCGGCTGGAGCACGAAGTAGCCGTTGGCGACGGCCGCGGCCGGCCCCTCGACCTCCCACAGGCGGTTGGACAGGCCGGGTTTGGTGGCGTTGGGGTTGAACACCATATGCGCGTCTGCGAGGCCGAGCTCGCGCCATCCCTCGGGGAAGTGGCGGTCGTAGCAGATGTACATCCCGACGCGTCCGACGGCGGTGTCGAAGACGGGGTAACCGAGGTTGCCGGGGCGGAAGTAGAACTTCTCCCAGAACCGGTCGAGGTGGGGGAGGTGGTGCTTGCGGTACTTCCCGAGCACCGTGCCGTCGGCATCCACCAGCACGGACGTGTTGTAGTAGACGCCCGTCTCGGCCTCTTCGTAGATGGGCAGGACCATCACGGTGCCGAGTTCCTTCGCGAGGGCGGCGAAGCGCTGGACGATCGGACCGTCCGCCTGTTCGGCGTAGCGGTAGTACTTCTTGTCCTGCGTGATCCCGAAGTAGGGCCCGTAGAACAGCTCCTGGAAGCACACGACCTGGGCGCCCTGCGCGGCCGCATCGCGGGCGAAGCCCTCGTGCCGGTCGAGCATGGAGGCCTTGTCGCCCGTCCAGGTGGTCTGGGTGATGGCTGCACGTACCGTCGTCATCGTCTCTCCGTCCGCCGTGCCCGAAACCTGATCCTGACGCGAACACGTTTCCCGTCGATTTCGGCCTGTGTCGCGACAGTAAAGCCTCCCGAGACCCGCGGCAATGGGTCCGCGCGTGCACCCCCGTCGCGGGCAGGGGATACATCGGGAGACGGATGCCGGGGAGCGGGGAAGCGCATAGCGTGGGGCGGGTGTTCCGTGCGCTGCCCGTCCGATCCGTCGTGATCGACATCGTCATCGCGGTGGGCTTCCTCGCGATCGCGCTGCCCGTCGAGGTGCAGATCGTGCCGTGGGCGGGGCTCGAGCAGCGCGTCGGCACCACACTCGCCGCCGTCCCGGGGATCGCCGTCGCGTTCGTGTTCGCCGGCTCCCTCGCGTTCCGGCGCCTCGCTCCCGGACTCGCCCTGGGCGCCGCGTGGGCGGGCGCGGTGCTGCAGATGGGCTTCGGGCGTCCGCCGAGCTTCTCGGATGCCGCGGTGTTCGCCGTCCTCTACACCGCCGCCGCGTACGGGACGCGCCAGGTGTTCTGGACAGGGCTCGGCTCCGCGATCGCCGGAGCCGGCATCGGCACCGTGTATCTCTTCGTCGGTCCGCTCTCGGGCGGCGCCGCGGTGTCGTGGGAGACCCTCCCCGTCGCCGCGATCGTGCTGGTCGCGGCGGTCTTCGCCCTCGGGCTGTCGTGGACGATCGGCGCCCTCGTCCGCACCTCCCGCCGCGCCCGCGAGACGCGGCAGGAGCGCGAGGTCGCCCGCGCCGAGACCGCCGCCGAGGCCGAGCGCGTGCGCATCGCCCGCGACATGCACGACGTCGTCGCGCACTCGCTCGCCGTCGTGATCGCCCAGGCCGACGGTGCGCGGTACGCCGCGGCCGCCGACCCTGCCGCTGCCCCGGCGGCGTTGGCGACGATCTCGGCGACCGCCCGCGACGCGCTCGCCGACGTCCGGCTGCTGCTCACCCAGCTCCGCCACTCCCAGTCCGAGGGACCGCAGCCGACCCTCGCCGACCTCGAAGGGCTGTACGCGCAGGTGCGGGAGGCCGGCGTCGACCTGCGGGTGGACGTCGATCCGATGCCGATCGGCGACCCGCCCGCCGGCGTCCAGCTGGCCGTCTTCCGCATCGTCCAGGAGGCGCTGACGAACGCACTCCGCCACGGCGACCACTCCTCCCCGGTCGAGGTGGGTCTGCGCTGGCTGCCCGAGCGCGTCGAGGTGGGGATCGAGAACGTCGTCGCCCCCGCGGCATCCGCGCCCGCGCCCGCTCTGACGGATGCCGCCCCCGGCGGCGACCTCCCGCGCGGCCACGGACTCATCGGCATGCGCGAGCGCGCGCAGCTCGTCGGGGGAAAGGTGGATGCCGGAGCCGATGGGCCGGTCTTCCGTGTCCGCGCCGTCATCCCCGTGCCCCCGGCACCCGGAAGCCCCTCGTCCGCTCCCGGAGACCCCTCTCGGTCCCCCTTCACCCCGGAAGAGTCATGACCGCACCCATCCGCGTCGTCCTCGTCGACGATCAGGCCCTCTTCCGCGCCGGCATCCGCATGCTCGTCGACTCCCAGCCCGACCTCGCGGTCGTCGGCGAAGCGTCCGACGGGGCGGAGGCGCTCACGGTCGTCCGTGCCACGCGGCCGGACGTCGTGCTCATGGACATCCGGATGCCGGTGATGGACGGGCTCGTCGCCACCGCCGAGCTCCTGCGCGACGACGCGCCGCCGCGGGTGGTGATGCTCACCACTTTCGACCTCGACGAAGCCGCCGCGCGCGCGATCCGCCAGGGCGCGAGCGGGTTCCTCCTGAAGGACGCCGATCCGGAGTTCCTCCTCGCCGCCGTCCGGACCGTCCACGCCGGATCCGCCGTCATCGCCGCGTCGGCGACGCGGGAGCTCTTCGCCCACGTCGCCACCGACGCCGCGCGCCCGGCGCCCGCCGTTCCCGAGACCTACCGGCAGCTCACCGAGCGCGAGCGGGAGATCTTCGCCCTCGCCGCCCGCGGGCTCTCCAACGCGGAGATCGCCGCGCGGGAGTTCCTGTCCGAGGCGACGGTGAAGACCCACATCAGCCGCATCCTGACCAAGCTCGGCCTCCGCGACCGCGTGCAGCTGGTGGTCTTCGCCTTCGACCACGCCCTGGTGTAGCCCCCGCCCGCGTCGCGCCGCCCGCGGAGATCATCCTTCCGACGTACGCGGATGCGACCCGAGACCGACGCGGCGGACGGATGCCGATTCGTAGCGTCGAAGCATGCGAACGACGATGAACGAGCTGGGCCTCGCGGCCCGCGTGTACCGACTGACGAAGACCTACGGCGGCGGATCGGCCGAGGTCCGCGCCCTCGACGGGGTGGACGTGGCGATCCGCCGCGGGGAGTTCACCGCGATCATGGGGCCGTCGGGGTCGGGCAAGTCGACCCTGATGCACATCATGGCGGGCCTGGACGCACCGACCGGCGGCGAGGTGTGGCTCGGCGAGACCGAGATCACCGGACTCAGCGACCTCGAGCTGACGATCCTCCGTCGGCGGCGCGTCGGGTTCGTCTTCCAGTCCTTCAACCTCGTCCCCACCCTCACCGCGCTCGGGAACATCCTGTTGCCGTTCGACCTCGACGGGCGCGCGCCGAGCGCCCTCGAGCGTGGCCGCATCGACGACCTCGTCGACCGGCTCGGGCTGTCCTCCCGCCTGCACCACCGTCCGCACGAGCTCTCCGGCGGGCAGCAGCAGCGCGTCGCGATCGCGCGCGCCCTGGCCACCGGCCCCGACCTCGTCTTCGCCGACGAGCCGACCGGAAACCTCGACAGCCGCAGCGGCGCGGAGGTCCTCCGCCTCCTCGCCGACGCGAGCCGCGCGCACGGCCAGACGATCGCGATGGTCACCCACGACCCGGTGGCCGCGGCGCACGCCGACCGCGTGCTGTTCCTCGCCGACGGACACCTCGTGGCCGACAAGCCGCGCCAGACCGCCGAGCAGATCTCCGCCTACATGCTCGCCGCCGAGGCGGAGACGGAGCCCCGGACGGATGCCGCGCCCGCCGCATCCGTCGCCTCCGCCGGAGCGCTCCGGTGAGCGCCGGCATCCGGGAGAGCCGCGGCACCGGGGCGAGCATCCTCGTGGCGGCGATCTCCACCGCGTTCGGCGTGGTGCTCCTGAGCGCGACGGGGTATCTGGCGGCGGTGCTCCGCGCCGACCCCTATCTCGGCGAGAGCGACACGCTGGCCCTCGTCCTCGGCATCCTGTCGGCGCTCCTCCTCGGGGTGGCGCTGTACGTCGCGGCGATCGTGACGGCCAACACCTTCGCCACCGTGGTCGCGGGGCGCACGCGCCGCATCGCGCTCCTCCGCCTGATCGGGGCCTCGGCCCGCTCGCAGCGCTCGGAGATCGGTCGCCAGGGTCTGTCGGCGGGCCTCTGGGGCGCGCTGATCGGACTCGCCGCCGGTATCGGCATCGCGGCTCTCGGCATCATCGCGGCCGAGACGTTCCTCGGCGTGCCGTCGGTGGACTACCCGGTCGTGCAGCCGGTGCTCGTGCTCCCCGCGATCGCGGTGACGCTGACGACGTGGGCCGCGGCGTGGGCGGGTTCGCGCCGGGTGCTGACCGTCACACCGCTGCAGGCGCTCGGCGGTGCGGTCGAGCAGCCCTACCGCGAGGCCCGAGGGAGTCGGGCCCGGACCGTCGGGGCTCTCGTCCTGCTCGGGTGCGGAGTCGTGCTCCTCGCCGGCGGCATCCTCGTCGGCTTCGTCACCCCGTTCGGGGTGGTCGTGGCCTTCTTCGGCGGTGTCCTGTCGTTCTCCGGGCTCGCCGGTGCGTCGACGCTGTTCATGCCGCCGCTGCTGCGCGCCGTCGGCCGTCTGTTCGGGCGCTCGGCGATGGCGAGGCTCGCGGCCGAGAACGCCCTCCGCCACCCCGAACGCTCCAGCCGCATGACCATCGGCGTCGTGATGGGGGTGGCGCTCGTGACGATGTTCGGTGTAGCGGGCGAGACGACCAAGAGCGTCATCGCCGCCTCGGGCGAGGGCGAAGCGCCCGCGGAGCTGACGACCCTGCTCGACACCTTCAGCGGCATCATGATGGGGCTCGTCGCGGTGGCCGCCGTCATCGCCGCCGTCGGGCTGGTGAACCTCCTGACCCTCGGGATCCTGCAGCGCCGACGCGAACTCGGACTCCTTCGCGCGCTCGGCGTGACCGACCGCCAGGTGCGGCGCCTCGTGCTGCTCGAGGCCGCGCACGTCACGGTGACGGCGACCGTCACGGGCCTCGTGCTCGGCATCCTCTACGGCTGGGTCGCCGCGCAGTCGCTGTTCGGGGCGATCCCGATGCCGCCGGCGTGGTCGACGCCCACCTTCGTGCTCCCCGCGGTCCCGTGGGGGCCGGTGGCGGTCATCGTGGTGGCGACGGCCGTCCTCACCCTCCTCGCCGCGGTCGCGCCGACCCGGCTCGCGACGAACGTCACGCCTGTCGAGGCGCTGCGCGAGGACGGGGGAGCGCCGGCATCGCGCGAGAAGCAGCGTCCGCGCGGCATCCGTCGCTACCGTCGCCGCGGTGCCCGTACCGCACTGAGCCCCGCGGGACGCTGAGCCCCGCGCGTTCGTGTGGCACTCGTGGCCGCGTCCCCCGTCGGGAGGCGGCCACGACCGCCACGCGAACGCAGATCGGAGGCGTCAGCCCTCGTCGTCGGCGGATGCCTCGTCGCTCGCCCGATCGGATGCCGGGTCGTGGGCCCAGGTCGGGGCGAGGGCGCGGATCCGCGCGCCGCGCCACTGCCACACCGTCCACAGCATGGGCCACAGGGCGGGGGCCGCGGCCCCGCCGATCACGAGACGATCGCGCCAGAGGGCCTGATCGGGACGACCGGGCACCGGCGACACCGCCATCTGGTGATCCCACACGTCCAGCGCCGCGAGCGGCCCGGTCAGCGGGATGCCGCTGTCGCGGAAGATCCGCACCCGGCCCGCGGGTTCGTCGACGACGCGCTCCGAGGCGTGGATCAGCTGCCGGCCGAGCGGGATCGCCCCGAGGGCGGTCAACTGCACCGGGATGTCGTCGCCGGGCGAGAAGGTGGTCGGCAGACCCTCAGGGGCCATCGGCTCCATGTCGACCATGGGCCCGTACAGCTCCGACACCGCTCGGGGGGAATGCAGCGCCCGCCAGGCGGCATCCGGATCGCAGTCGATGGTGAACTTCAGCAGCACCCGCATGCGCTCAGTCTGTCATCCGGCGTCATCGTGAGGACCCGCTGGCGGCGAGGGGGATCGTAAGGTATCGGGGTGTCGTCATCGTTCGATCAGCATCGCTACCAGGTCCGCTTCGACTGGGGGGTCGCCGGGCTCTCACGGCTCGCCCCGGCCGACCTCGTCGTCGTCGTCGACGTCCTCGGCGCCGGCACCGCGGCCTCCGACGCGCTCGAGGCCGGATCGCCCCTCGCGCACGCCGCGCTCGATCAGCGCTTCCCGGATGCCGCGGCCGTGGTGCGCGCCGCCGTCGACGCCGGCTCGGGGGTGCTGCTCGGCAGCCTTCGCACCGCGCGCGCGGTCGCCGAGGCCGTGGCCGCCGTGCAGCGGGCCCGCGGCGAGCGCACCAGCGTGTCGCTGATCGCGGTCGGTGAGGCGACGCCTGCGGGCGGCATCCGCTTCGCCGTCGAGGACGAACTCGGCGCCGGCGCGATCATCGACGCCCTCGCGGCCTTCGGCATCGACCACACCTCGCCCGAGGCGGCCGCCGCGTGCGCGGCCTTCCAGGGGCTGCGTCCGGCCGTCCGGCACCTGCTGACCGCCGCCGGATCGGGTCAGCAGCTCATCGCGGACGGCGCGCGCGACGACGCGATTGCCGCGGCGATGGTGGATGCCGCATCCGCCGCACCGCGCCTGATCGACGGAACCTTCTCCGCCGCCGCGATCAGCGGGGAGTGAGGGCCGCGTCGCGTGCCGCGCGGGTGATCTCCCGCCGCGTCCACGTGAACGCGTGCGCCGGGTCGAAGCGCGGAGCGCACTTCGCGCAGGAGGTCGGCCGGCTCGCCCGACGGTGACGGTACGCGACGTGACCGGCGGGGCACACCCCGACCCAGGGGGCGAGCTCGACGGCGGTCTCGCCGTGGTGCGTCGTGCCCCCGACGTAGCCGAGATCGCGCGCCACCCTCTTCCATTGCGGACCGTGACCCGCCTGCGGGCCTGCGAGGGCGTGCGCGACCTCGTGCAGGAGGGTCTGGTGGTTCTCGTCGTCGCTGTAGCGGGCGGCGAGGTAGCGCGAGACGCTGATGCGACGCGCGCGGTAATCGCAGAGCCCCGCGCGGCGCTTGGCGTTGTCGAACCCGAACGTCCAGCTCTCATCGAGATGGAGGGCGATCAGAGCGTGCGCCCATCCGCGCACACGATGCAGTTCCGACATGGGGGAAGGCTAGATCCGGCCTCGGACACCGGGCTCAGCTGGCGACGGAACCGGCGACCGCCCCGACCACGCGGCGGCGGTCGGCGGCGTCGATGGCGAGCAGCGTCGACTCCAGCTGGTCGTCGGGGACGCCGGACTCCTGGCGGAGGAACAGTGCGCTCTTGAAGTCGCGACGGGCGCTGTCGTAGTCGCCCTCGTCGTAGTGGACCTTGCCGCGGTGCTGGTAGGCGAAGGCGGCGATCGCCGACCAGCCCTGACCTTCGGCCTCGTCGGCGCACGCGGTGAGCTCCTGCTCGGCGGCCGCGTACGCGCGGAGCGCCTGCAGCACGGTGGCGTGCAGGATCCGGGCGCGCAACAGGTCTTTGCGGGTGCCGGCCATGCGGGCGACGCGGACCGACTGGTCCGAGATCGACAGGGCGTCCTCGGGCCGGCCGAGCACCTTCAGCAGCCACACGCGCTCGAGCAGCGCCGGAAGGCTCCGCTGCTCCCCGATCTCCTCGAGACGCTCGCTGCAGTGACGCGGATCGACGATCTCGCGGAGGGTGTCGGGGTCGTATCCCTGGATGTAGCTCACGATGCACTCCTCCCGTTCGATCGGCCCCCACCAGTGTGCAACGCCGGTCGTCGAACGCCGGTCTTGCCACGCCGGGTCAGCGCTCGAAGAGCGACGACGACGGCTTGGGCGAGGCCGTCGCCGAGGCATCCGTGGCGATGCGGCCGGCCCGCGCGAACTCCGCGACCTCCGCTCCCTCGGCGATCTTCGCGGGGTGCGGGCCCGCCGCGAGCAGACGCGGCAGCCAGGCGGTCGGGAGCGGCCGAGCGGATGCCGCGACCACGAGGTTGCCGAAGCGCCGGCCCTTCAGCACCTGCACCTCCGCGAGGACGATGACATGGTCGAGCACGTGCGCGATCGTCGCCACCTGGCCGCGGGCGAATTCCAGACCCGCCCCGTCGGCGACGTTGACCAGCAGGACGCCGTCGGGGGCGAGGAGCTCCGCGGCCTCCCGGTAGAACTCCACGGTGGTGAGGTGCGCGGGAGTCTGCGCGCCGGAGTACACGTCCGAGACGACCAGATCGGCCTGCCCCCGCATGCTCGCGGGAAGGCGGGCGAGGCCCGCCCGCGCATCGCCGATCCGCACGCGCACCGAGGCGCCGCGGGGGAGCGGCAGTTCCTCGCGCACGAGGTCCCAGAGCTCCGCCTCCAGCTCGATGACCTGCTGGCGCGAGCCCGGCCGGGTCGCCTCGACGTACCGCGGCAGGGTCAGCGCCCCCGCCCCCAGGTGCACCGCGGTGAGCGGCTGCCCCGGCATCCGGAGCTGGTCGATGACCGCCCCCATGCGGGCGACGTACTCGAAGTGCAGGTGCGTCGGGTCGTCGAGGTCGACGTGGGACTGCGGGGTGCCGTCGACGTCGAGCTCGAAGCCGCCGGCATAGGCCGAGGGGATCACCCGCGCGAGCGTGCCGTCGCCGAGACGCCGTGACGGCGTCGGCTGCTCCCGCGTGCGTCCCATGTGCTCCACGGTAGTCGGCGCCGCCGACCGGCCGCGGGGATACCGTGGACGCATGGCCGTCATCGACCTGAACGCCGACCTCGGCGAGACGATCGCGGGGGTGCCCACCGCCGACGACGAGGCACTGTTCGCCGTCGTGTCCAGCGCCAGCGTCGCGTGCGGCGGGCACGCCGGGGATGCCGCATCGATGCGCGCCTCCGTCGACCGCGCCACCCGGTTCGGCGTCGCCGTCGGCGCGCACCCCTCGTACGCCGATCCGGAGAACTTCGGTCGCGTGGCCCTCCGGGTCCCGGCCGACGAGCTCGAGCGCAGCATCGGGTCGCAACTGGACGCGCTCATCGCCGCCGGCGCCGACCTCCGCTACGTCAAGCCGCACGGCGCGCTCTACCACGCCGTGCGCGCCGACCCCGCGCAGGCGGGCGCCCTGGCCCGTGCCGTCGTGGAACGCGCCGAGCGCATCGGTCGGGCGCTGCCGCTCCTGGGCCTGCCGGGCGCGGTGTCCGACGCCGCCGCCGCGCACGGCCTGCCGTTCCTCGCCGAGGCGTTCCTCGACCGCGCCTACCGCCCCGACGGCGCCCTCGTCGCACGCGGCGAACCCGGCGCCGTGCTGCACGATCCGGCCGAGGTCGCTGCGCGCGCCGTCCGGCTCGCGCAGGAGGGCACGGTGATCGCCGTCGACGGCGGCGTCCTCGAGACCGGCGCCGTGTCGCTGTGCCTCCACGGCGATTCGCCCGCCGCCCTCGCGATGGCGCGCGCCGTGCGGGCGGCCCTCGACGCGGCCGGGGTGAGCGTGCGGGCGCCGTGGTGAGCGGCGCGACCCCGTCCGAGGCGGCCGGAACGGATGCCGGCCTCCTCCTCGCCGCCCGTCCGATGGGCGAGGCCGCCGTGCTCCTCGACGTCGCACCCGGCGGCGTGGGGGAGCTCCTCGCGCGGCTCCAGGCGACGCCGCCCGACGGCGTGCTCGATCTCGTCCCGGCGGCGCGGACGCTGCTCGTCCAGGTCGATCCGCGCGTCCTGCCGCTCGCGCACGCCGCGCGGTGGGCGCGCTCGGCCGCGGCATCCGTCATCCCTCCCGAGGAGGGAGGCGACGCGCCGGCGGTCGACCTGGACGTCGTGTACGACGGCGGGGACCTCGCCGAGACGGCGCGGCTGCTCGGGCTGAGCCCCGAGGCGCTCGTCGCCCGTCACCGCGATGCGCGATGGCGGGTCGCCTTCACGGGGTTCGCACCGGGCTTCGGCTACCTCGAGAGCGCGGACTGGCCCTTCGACGTCCCGCGCCTGGACACCCCGCGCACCCGCGTGCCGGCCGGAGCGGTCGGCCTCGCGGCGGGCTTCACCGGCGCCTACCCGCGGGCGACGCCGGGCGGCTGGCGGCTGATCGCGCGGACCTCCGCCGCGCTGTTCGACCCGTTCGCGGATCCGCCCGCCCTTCTCGCGCCGGGGCGGCGGGTGCGCTTCCGCGAGGTCGAGGCTCTCCCCGTCGTGCGGACAGCGGGTACGCCGGTTCCGCGGGGCGCGGCGGCCCGCGCGGACATCCGCGTCACCCGCGCCGGCATCCTCTCCACGGTCCAGGATGCCGGGCGGCCCGGCCGCGCGAGCATCGGCGTCTCGGTGTCCGGAGCCGCAGATCGGGGTGCGCTGCGTCTGGCGAACCGTCTCGTCGGCAATCCCCCGGACGCGGCGGGCTTGGAGGTGACCCTCGGCGGCTTCCGCGCCGTCGCCGCGCGCGACGTCTGGGTGGCGGTCACCGGTGCCGGACGCGCGCTCTCGATCGACGGACACGCCTGCGACCCCGCCGCCGCGCACGCCTGGCCCGCGGGGACGACGCTCGAGATCGCGCCCCTCACCGCCGGGGTGCGGGCCTACCTCGCCGTCCGCGGCGGCATCGCGGTGCCGCCCGTCCTGGGCTCCTCCGCCACCGACACGCTCTCCGGCCTCGGGCCCGCCGCGCTCGCCGACGGCGACGTCCTGGCGCTCGACACCGAGCCGGAGTCGCCCATCCCGGTCGCCGAGGTGATGCCCTTCGACACCCGAGCCGGCGACGACCTCGTCGTCGAGGTCCACCCCGGACCCCGCGCGGACTGGTTCACCGCGGCGGCGCAGGAGGCCCTCTACGCGGAGGTGTTCACCGTCACCGCCGACACCGACCGCGTCGGCATCCGCCTCGTCGGACCCGCCCTCACGCGCGCCGTCACCGGCGAGCTGCCGAGCGAGCCGATGGTCCCCGGCGCCCTGCAGGTCCCGCCCGGAGGCCGCGTGGTGGTGCTCGGGCGCGACGGACCGGTCACGGGCGGATATCCGGTCATCGCCGTGGCGACGGATGCCGGGCTCGACGCGCTGGGTCAGGCGCGGCCCGGGACCAGGGTGCGTTTCCGCCACGCGCGAGGGGGATGACCGCCGGCGCGCGCGGAGTTATACCGCAGCATCCGGTCCTTTTCAAGGATCCCGCTGGACATGGCGCGTCGCGCGACGTATAGTGGGTCTTTGCGCTCTTGGATTCCCCCTGCCCTCATATGGTGGTCGGCGGTGCTTGCGTGCCCGTGCCTTGCGGCACGGCGTGACGCGCGGGTTTTCGGGGAATGATCGAGCACTCCACCTGACGACAAGGAAACGAGCCCTCTCGGGCCCACGGAGGTAATCCCCTTGGTTGCTGCGCCCAACGCATCCACCCCTGCCACCACCCTCAAGAACGGACGCGGAGCTTCCCGCCTCTCGTTCGCCAAGATCTCCGACACGTTGACGGTCCCCGACCTCCTCGCGCTGCAGACCGAGTCCTTCGACTGGCTCGTCGGCAACGAGTCCTGGAAGGCTCGCGTCGAAGAGGCGAAGGCCGCCGGCCGCACCGATGTCCCCGAGATCAGCGGACTGGAGGAGATCTTCGAGGAGATCTCCCCGATCGAGGACCTGAGCGAGACCATGCAGCTCTCGTTCACGAACCCCTACCTCGAGCCCGAGAAGTACTCCATCGAGGAGTGCAAGGAGCGCGGCAAGACCTACGCCGCCCCGCTCTACGTCGAGGCCGAGTTCATGAACCACCAGACCGGTGAGATCAAGACGCAGACGGTCTTCATGGGCGACTTCCCGCTCCAGACCGACAAGGGAACCTTCATCATCAACGGCACCGAGCGTGTCGTCGTCTCCCAGCTCGTCCGCTCGCCCGGTGTCTACTTCGACAAGACGCCCGACAAGACCTCCGACAAGGACATCGTCTCGGCGCGCATCATCCCCAGCCGCGGTGCATGGCTCGAGTTCGAGATCGACAAGCGCGACCAGGTCGGCGTGCGCATCGACCGCAAGCGCAAGCAGTCCGTCACCGTGTTCCTCAAGGCCCTGGGCCTCACGAGCGACGACATCCTCGCCGAGTTCGCCGGCTTCGACTCCATCGAGGAGACGCTGTCCAAGGACACCATCCTGAGCAAGGAAGACGCGCTCCGCGACATCTACCGCAAGCTCCGTCCGGGCGAGCAGGTCGCCGCCGAGGCCGCCCGCGCGCTGCTGGACAACTTCTACTTCAACTCCAAGCGCTACGACCTCGCGAAGGTCGGTCGCTACAAGATCAACCAGAAGCTCGGCCTCACCGGCCCGCTGTCCGACTCGGTGCTGACCGTCGAGGACATCGTCGCGACGATCAAGTACCTGGTGCGCCTGCACCGCGGTGACACGACGTTCGACGGCACCCGCGCCGGCAAGCCCGCCGAGATCCGCCTGGACGTCGACGACATCGACAACTTCGGCAACCGTCGCATCCGCGCCGTCGGCGAGCTCATCCAGAACCAGGTCCGCACCGGTCTGTCCCGCATGGAGCGCGTCGTCCGCGAGCGCATGACCACGCAGGACATCGAGGCGATCACCCCGCAGACCCTGATCAACGTCCGTCCCGTCGTGGCGGCGATCAAGGAGTTCTTCGGCACCTCGCAGCTCTCGCAGTTCATGGATCAGAACAACCCGCTCGCGGGCCTGACCCACAAGCGTCGCCTCTCGGCGCTCGGCCCCGGTGGTCTGTCGCGTGAGCGCGCGGGCGTCGAGGTCCGAGACGTCCACCCCTCGCACTACGGCCGCATGTGCCCGATCGAGACCCCGGAAGGCCCGAACATCGGTCTGATCGGCTCGCTCGCGTCCTTCGCGCGCATCAACGCGTTCGGGTTCATCGAGACGCCGTACCGCAAGGTCGTCGACGGCCGGGTCACCGACCAGATCGACTACCTGACCGCCAGCGAAGAGGCCGACTTCATCGTCGCCCAGGCCAACGCCCCCCTGAAGGCCGACGGCCACTTCCAGGAGACCCGCGTCCTCGCCCGCAAGATCGGCGGCGAGGTGGACCTCATCCCCGCCGAGGAGATCGGCTACATGGACGTCTCGCCGCGCCAGATGGTGTCGGTGGCGACCTCGCTCATCCCGTTCCTCGAGCACGACGACGCCAACCGCGCCCTCATGGGTGCGAACATGCAGCGTCAGGCCGTCCCGCTGCTGCGCAGCGAGTCGCCCGTCGTCGGAACCGGTATGGAGGGCTACGCGGCCATCGACGCCGGTGACGTGGTCACCGCCGACAAGGCCGGTGTCGTCCTGGAGGTCTCGGCCGACGTCGTCACCGTCCAGCTCGACGAGGGCGGCACGCAGGAGTACTTCCTCCGCAAGTTCGACCGCTCCAACCAGGGCACGTCCTACAACCAGCGCGTCGTCGTCTCCGCCGGCGACCGCGTCGAGGCCGGCGAGGTCATCGCCGACGGTCCCGCCACCGAGAACGGCGAGCTCGCGCTCGGCAAGAACCTCCTCGTGGCGTTCATGACGTGGGAGGGTCACAACTTCGAAGACGCGATCATCCTCAGCCAGGACCTGGTGAAGGACGACACGCTCTCCTCGATCCACATCGAGGAGTACGAGGTCGACGCCCGCGACACCAAGCTCGGCAAGGAGGAGATCACCCGTGACCTCCCCAACGTCAGCCCCGACCTGCTGAAGGACCTCGACGAGCGCGGCATCATCCGCATCGGCGCCGAGGTCCGTCCCGGCGACATCCTCGTCGGCAAGGTGACCCCGAAGGGCGAGACCGAGCTGTCGGCCGAGGAGCGCCTGCTCCGCGCGATCTTCAACGAGAAGAGCCGCGAAGTCCGCGACACGTCGCTGAAGGTGCCCCACGGTGAGCAGGGCACGATCATCGCGGTCAAGGAGTTCAACGCCGAGGACGGCGACGACGAGCTCGGCTCGGGCGTCAACCGCCGGGTCGTCGTCTACATCGCCCAGAAGCGCAAGATCACCGAGGGCGACAAGCTCGCCGGACGCCACGGCAACAAGGGTGTCATCGCGAAGATCCTCCCCGTCGAGGACATGCCGTTCCTCGCGGACGGCACGCCGGTCCAGGTCATCCTGAACCCGCTCGGCATCCCCGGTCGAATGAACTTCGGCCAGGTGCTCGAACTCCACCTCGGCTGGATCGCCCAGCAGGGCTGGAAGGTCGAAGGCACCCCCGAGTGGGCTGCCAGCCTCCCCGAGGCCGCCCGCGAAGCGGCGCCGGGCACCAAGGTCGCCACCCCGGTGTTCGACGGTGCGTACGAGGACGAGATCGCGGGTCTGCTCGACTCGACGCTCCCCACGCGCGACGGCGAGCGCCTGATCGACCGCTCCGGCAAGACGCTGCTGTTCGACGGCCGCTCCGGCGAGCCGTTCCCCGCGCCCATCTCGGTCGGCTACATGTACATCCTGAAGCTCCACCACCTCGTCGACGACAAGATCCACGCGCGCTCCACGGGTCCCTACTCGATGATCACCCAGCAGCCGCTCGGTGGTAAGGCGCAGTTCGGTGGACAGCGCTTCGGTGAGATGGAGGTGTGGGCGCTCGAGGCATACGGTGCCGCGTACGCCCTCCAGGAGCTCCTGACGATCAAGTCCGACGACATCCTCGGCCGCGTGAAGGTGTACGAGGCGATCGTCAAGGGCGAGAACATCCAGGAGCCCGGCATCCCCGAGTCGTTCAAGGTCCTCATGAAGGAGATGCAGTCGCTCTGCCTGAACGTCGAGGTCCTCTCGGCCGACGGCACCGCGGTCAACCTCCGTGACACGGATGACGACGCGTTCCGCGCTGCGGAAGAGCTCGGCATCAACATCTCCAGCCGCTTCGAGTCCTCGTCGATCGACGAGATCTAAGCCGCCGGGTCCGAAACAGAATTCTTCACAGGAGAACTGAGAACTAGTGCTCGAATCAACTACTTTCGATCAGCTTCGCATCGGCCTGGCCACCGCTGACGACATCCGTCGTTGGTCCTTCGGCGAGGTCAAGAAGCCCGAGACCATCAACTACCGCACGCTGAAGCCGGAGAAGGACGGCCTCTTCGGCGAGCAGATCTTCGGACCCTCCCGCGACTGGGAGTGCGCCTGCGGCAAGTACAAGCGCGTCCGCTTCAAGGGCATCGTCTGCGAGCGCTGCGGCGTGGAGGTCACCAAGAGCTCCGTCCGCCGTGAGCGCATGGGCCACATCGAGCTCGCCGCGCCCGTCACCCACATCTGGTACTTCAAGGGCGTGCCCTCGCGCCTCGGATACCTCCTGGACATGGCGCCGAAGGACCTCGAGAAGGTCATCTACTTCGCCGCGTACATGGTCATCTCCGTCGACGAGGATGCGCGTCACCGCGACCTCGCCACGCAGGAGAACAACATCCGTCTCGAGCTGAAGACCCTCGCCGACCGTCGCGACGCCCGCGTCGCCGCGCGCCTGCAGAAGCTGGAGGACGAGCTCGCCGCCCTGGAGGCGGAGGGCGCCAAGGCCGACCAGAAGAAGAAGGTCAAGGACGCCGCCGAGAAGGAGATGACGTCGATCCGCAAGAACGCGGACGACCAGGTCGCCCGGCTCGAGCGCGTGTGGGAGGAGTTCCGCACGCTCGAGGTCGGCTCGCTCAAGGGCGAGGATGAGATCTTCCACGAGCTGCAGGACCGCTTCGGTCAGTACTTCGAGGCCCACATGGGTGCGGAGTCGATCAAGCGTCGCCTGGAGACCTTCGACCTGCAGGCCGAGGCCGACAGCCTCCACCTGCAGATCTCCGAGGGCAAGGGTCAGCGCAAGATCCGCGCGATCAAGCGCCTGAAGGTCGTCAACTCGTTCCTGCAGACCGGCATGAGCCCGGCATCCATGGTCCTGGACGTCGTCCCGGTCATCCCGCCGGAGCTGCGCCCGATGGTGCAGCTGGACGGTGGCCGCTTCGCGACCAGCGACCTGAACGACCTCTACCGTCGCGTGATCAACCGCAACAACCGTCTTCGTCGTCTGATCGACCTCGGCGCCCCCGAGATCATCGTCAACAACGAGAAGCGGATGCTGCAGGAGGCCGTCGACGCGCTGTTCGACAACGGCCGCCGCGGTCGCCCCGTCACCGGTACCGGCAACCGGGCCCTGAAGTCCCTGAGCGACATGCTCAAGGGAAAGCAGGGTCGCTTCCGCCAGAACCTGCTCGGAAAGCGCGTGGACTACTCGGGCCGTTCGGTCATCGTCGTCGGTCCCCAGCTGAAGCTGCACCAGTGCGGTCTGCCCAAGCAGATGGCGCTCGAGCTCTTCAAGCCGTTCGTCATCAAGCGCCTGATCGACCTCGGTCACTCGCAGAACATCAAGGCCGCCAAGCGCGCCGTCGAGCGTACGCGTCCCGAGGTGTGGGACGTGCTCGAGGAGATCATCCGCGAGCGTCCGGTTCTGCTGAACCGTGCGCCCACGCTCCACCGTCTGGGCATCCAGGCGTTCGAGCCGCAGCTCGTCGAGGGCAAGGCCATCCAGCTCCACCCGCTCGTCTGCGCGGCGTTCAACGCCGACTTCGACGGTGACCAGATGGCCGTCCACCTGCCGCTGTCCGTCGAGGCCCAGGCCGAGGCCCGCATCCTGATGCTCGCCTCGAACAACATCCTGAAGCCGTCCGACGGCCGCCCGGTCACCCTGCCCTCGCAGGACATGATCATCGGCCTGCACCACCTGACCACGGTCAAGGAAGGTGCGACCGGTGAGGGCCGCGTGTTCGGTTCGGTCTCCGAGGCGATCCTGGCCAAGGACGAGGGCACCCTCGACCTGCAGGCCAAGGTCCGCATCCGCGTTCCGGGGCTCACCTTCCTCGAGGGCGATGCCCCCGAAGGCTACGAGCGCCACGGCCTCCTGGACGCCTCGCTCGGCCAGGCGATCTTCAACGACGCGCTGCCCAAGGGCTACCCGTTCGTCCGCGAGCAGGCCGACAAGGGCAAGCTCAGCCAGATCGTCAACAAGCTGGCCGAGGAGTACCCCAAGGTCGAGGTCGCGGCGACGCTGGACCGCATCAAGGACGCCGGCTTCTACTGGGCCACCCGTTCGGGTGTCACGGTGGCGCTGAGCGACATCCTGACCCCGCCGAACAAGGCGGAGATCGTCGCGGGCTACGAGAAGCAGGCCGCGAAGGTCCAGGGCCAGTTCGAGAAGGGTCTCACCACCGACGCCGAGCGTCGTCAGGAGCTCATCAAGATCTGGACCGCCGCCACCGACGAGGTCCAGAAGGCGATGCGCGCCAACTTCCCCGAGGACAACACCATCAACCGCATGGTGTCCTCCGGTGCGCGTGGTAACTGGCTGCAGATCCGGAACATCGCCGGTATGCGAGGCCTGGTGAACAACCCCAAGGGTGAGATCATCCCCCGCCCGATCATCTCCTCGTACCGCGAGGGTCTGTCGGTCGCGGAGTACTTCATCGCCACCCACGGTGCCCGTAAGGGTCTGGCCGACACCGCCCTCCGTACCGCCGACTCGGGCTACCTGACCCGTCGTCTGGTGGACGTCTCGCAGGATGTCATCATCCGCGAGGAGGACTGCGGCACGACCAAGGGTCTCGAGCTGCCGATCGCGGCGCCCGGTGCCGACGGCGAGCTCATCAAGGACGCCAACGTCGAGAACTCGGTGTTCGCGCGTACCCTGTCGGCGGATGTCGTCAACCCGGCCGGCGAGGTCGTCGCCGAAGCCGGTGACGACGTCGGCGACGTGCTGATCAACCGTCTGGTGGAGTCGGGTGTCGAGAGCATCAAGGTGCGCTCGGTCCTCACCTGCGACTCGGCCGTCGGCGTCTGCGCGAAGTGCTACGGCCGTTCGCTGGCCACCGGCAAGATCGTCGACATCGGCGAGGCCGTCGGCATCATCGCGGCCCAGTCGATCGGTGAGCCCGGTACCCAGCTGACGATGCGTACCTTCCACACCGGTGGTTCGGCATCCGCGGATGACATCACGCAGGGTCTTCCCCGTGTGCAGGAGCTGTTCGAGGCGCGTACCCCCAAGGGTGCCTCGCCGATCGCGGAGGCCGACGGCCGCATCACGATCGACGAGACCGACAAGAGCAAGAAGGTCATCCTCACGCCCGACAACGGCGACGAGCCGCACGTCTACCCCGTGCTCAAGCGCGCGACGCTGCTGGTCGAGGACGGCCAGCACGTCACGGTCGGCCAGCCCATCCTGGTCGGCACGCTCGACCCCAAGGAGGTCATGCGTGTCATGGGTGCCCGCGAGGTGCAGAAGTACCTCGTCGGCGGCGTGCAGGGCGTCTACCGCTCGCAGGGTGTGCCGATCCACGACAAGCACATCGAGGTCATCGTGCGCCAGATGCTGCGGAAGGTCACCGTGGTCGACCACGCCGACACGACGTTGCTCCCGGGTGAGCTGGTGGACTTCAAGCGCTACCAGCAGATCAACCGCGAGGCCGTCGGCGAGGGCAAGCGCCCCGCGTCGGGTCGTCCGGAGCTGATGGGTATCACCAAGGCGTCGCTCGCGACGGAGTCGTGGCTGTCGGCCGCCTCCTTCCAGGAGACGACCCGCGTGCTCACCCAGGCGGCGATGGAGGGCAAGAGCGACCCCCTGGTCGGCCTCAAGGAGAACGTCATCATCGGAAAGCTCATCCCCGCCGGAACCGGACTTGCGAAGTACCGCAACGTCACGGTCGAGGCGACGGAGGAGGCCAAGAGCGAGCGGTACCCCAACCGCATCTTCGCCTCGGACGGCGCGTACAGCGACGCCGACCTGAGCTATGTCGACTTCGACAGCTTCTCCACGGACGACTTCACCCCGGGCACCTACAACTGACCTGAGGCACGTCCCGAAGGGCCCCGGCTTTCGCCGGGGCCCTTCGTCGTTCCCGCCCGGAGTTCGGCCCGCCCCGCGGGCCGAACTCCTCCGATCCGGCGCGGTGGGTGCCTGTGGGGCCGCTTCCAAGCCTTTCGGGGCCGGATTTGAGGAGTTAGGCCCGGCCAGGGCTGCCGAGGTCCCAGGGTCTGGCGCCGGGCAGGCGGGCGACCCGGTTCCGCGAGACGCGTCCGCCCCGGCGTACCGAACTCCTCTGATTCGGGGGGTGCGGGGGCCTGTGGGGCCGGCTCCGGGTCCTGTGGGGCCGGATTGGAGGAGTTCGGTTCACCCGGCGGCGGGGAGGGTGAGCGCGGCGGGAACGACGAAGCGCCGGCGGATCGAGATCCGCCGGCGCTTCGTCGTGGGGTGTTAGGCCCGCTGGCGTCGGATGCTGCCGATGCGGAGCGCGGCTCCCGCCCCGATCATCAGCATCACGGCCAGCCACAGGCCGGTCAGGTCACCGGGCTCGCCACCGGTGACCGCGAGGCCACCGGTCTGTCCGCCGGTGGCGGGCTGTCCGCCCGCGGCGGGGATGTCGAGGTCGTACCAGACCAGGACGTCGCCCTCGGCATCCAGGATCACCAGGCGGTGCTCACCCGACACGTCGTTCGGGAGCGTCACCGAGATGGTGCCGTCCGCCTGCACGAGGTGCCAGCCGCCGAGCTGCTGCGGCGTGGAGTACAGCCACGCGGTGACCCACTGGCCGGCGTACTGCTCACCCACCAGCACGGTGACGGTGCCTCCGGGGACGACGTCACCGCTGATGCCGGCGTTCGAACCCTGGAGGGCCGGGGTCAGCTCCTCGACACCGGGAGCAGTCGGCGTGGTCGCCGGCGGCTCGGTGCCCTCGCCGGGCTCCTCCGGGTCGACCGGCTCCAGGATGTCGCGGACCGCGAGCGACAGGCGCACCTCGGTGCCGCTGTCGGGCGCCGTGAGCACCACGGTGGTCGCCGCGGGGGCGTCCAGCGGGATGGTCATCGTCACCGTCGCCGCACCGTTCGTCACCGCAACCGGCGCGAAGGTCGCCGCGCTTCCCTCCACGCTCGGCACGAGCGTGGTGTTGGCGGGGCTTCCGAGCGACGTCAGGTCGAGACCCGAGACCTGGAACGAGACGTCGGTGAGACGCTCGGCGGTTGCGGGGACTCCGGTCACCTGCACGCCCCGCGAGGCGTGGTCCGGGGTCAGCGGCGAGTTGGTGCGGATGTACTCGATCCACGCGTCACGGTCGACCAGACCCGAGTCGCGGGTGTCCGTTCCCTCACGGAAGGCGGTGAAGTTGTCGCCGCCCTGCAGGAGGAAGTTGAACGAGCCGATGCGGTACTCCCCGGCCGGGTCGATCGGCGCGCCGTCGATCCAGACACCGGTGATGCGCTCACCGCGCGCGGCCCCGGCATCGAACGTGTACGACACGTTCGACGACAGGCCGAGCTGGAGGTAGGAGCGGCTCGAGCCGTCCGGCTGCCACTGCTGCTCGAGCACCTGGATGAACTGCTCCCCGGTCAGGGTCGTCGTCCACAGGTTGTTCACGAAGGGCAGGACCGCGTTGGCCTCGGCGTACGTGATCACGCCGTCCGGCGCGTAGAACAGCTCCGCGCGCAGACCGCCGGGGTTGACGACGCCGATCTCGGCGCCGCCCCGCTCGGGAGCGGAGAGGCTCGACACCAGCGACTCGGCGACGAGGTTTCCGAGAGTGGACTCGCTGGCGCGGTCATCACGGGTTCCTCCGACGTAGACGCCGTCGACGTAGCTGCCGCCGGAGAAGGCGCTGGTGATGTCGGCGGTCACCGATCCGATCGGCTCGTTCCCGATGACAGCGGCCTCCGCGAGGGCGTCGGCGACGATCGCCGACACCTCCGCCACGCGCGGGTACTGCGCGGCAAGCTGCTCATCGGTGGGTGCGTCCGCACCGCCGATGCGCGGGACGTTGCCGGCCTCGTACGAGATCACCGTGCCGTCCGTGGCGTCGAGCTCGAGCACCACCTGGCCGATGAACTCGCCGTAGTTGCCGGTCTGCACGATCGGGCGGGTGGTGTCGGTGCCGGGCACCGGACCGTCCCACACGTACTGCTTGTGGGTGTGACCGGTGAAGATCACGTCCACCGCGGGGGAGGTCTCGGTCACGATCTTCGCGAAGACGCCGCCCGAGGCGACCTCCTCCTCGAGCGTCGAGCCCTCGACCACGCCGTCACCGGCGCCCTCGTGGAACTCGGCGATGATGACGTCCGCGACGCCCTCGAGCTCGGCCGCGACGCGGTTGACCGCGTCGACGGGGTCGCCGAAGTCGATCGTCGCCACCGCGTCCGGGGTGACCAGGGTGCTGGTCTCCTCGGTCACGGTGCCGATGACGGCCACGGTCAGACCGTCGACCTCGAACAGCGCGTACTCGTCGAGCACGGGCTCCTGCGTGCCCTTGGCGTACACGTTCGCGCCGAGGTAGGGGAAGTCCGCGGCGTCCGCGACCCGACCGGTGAGGTCGTCCAGACCCTGGTCGAACTCGTGGTTGCCGACCGCGGATGCCGCCAGCTCGAGCGCGTTCAGAACGTCGAGCGTGGGGACGTCCCCCGCGACCGATGAGGCGAACAGCGAGGCGCCGATGTTGTCGCCGGCGGAGAGGAACAGCGTGTTCTCATCGCCGTGCTCCGCGCGCAGCTGCTCGACGGTCGCGGCGAACTTCACCGTGTTGGCATCGATGCGACCGTGGAAGTCGTTGATGTTCAGCAGGTTGAGGTCGACCGTTCCCGGCTCCTCATCCTCGGGGAAGGCGAGGCCGACGACGACCGGGTCGTGGTCGGAGGAGCGGTAGGGCGAGGCGTCGTAGAGGTTCGTGACGTTGTAGTTGAACCGGCTGTACTCCAGCGCGATCGACTCGGCGGCGTTGATGTTCCAGATGTCGACGCCGGTGACGAGCTCGTCCGCGGCCGGGGAGGCCAGGATGTGGTCGAGCGAGCCGCTCTGGCCGGAGAACGAGTAGGTGTACTTGTCGGTCTTCTCGGCCCCCTGGTTGACGTAGCCGGCCTCGTAGAAGACCTGCATCGGGTCTTCCTGCGTGTACGAGTTGAAGTCGCCGACGAGGAAGACGTAGTCGGTGTCGACGTCGACCTTGAGCTCCTCGGCGAAGTCCACCAGCGCTTCGGCCTGGGCCACGCGCGAGGCGTTGGAGGCGCCCTGCCCGTCGCCCTGGTCGGCGTCGGCGCCCGAGCCCGAGCCCTTCGACTTGAAGTGGTTCACGATCGCGACGAAGACGTCGTCCTCGCCGCCGCCGACGGGTGCGAAGGCCTGAGCGAGCGGGTAGCGGGCGTTCGAGAACGCCGCGTCGCCGTCGATGACCGAGTCGCCGACGAGCTCCACGGCATCCTTCTTGTAGATGAACGCGGTGCGGATGACGTCTTCACCGGACGGAACGGATGCCGGAGACGGCGCAAACGCCCACACATCGTCGCCGAGCGCGGCGTTGAGGGCGTCCACCAGGGTGGACACCGCGACGTCGCGGTCGGTGCCGGAGATGAGGGAGTTCTCGATCTCCTCGATCGAGACCACATCGGCGTCGAGGCCGTTGATCGCCGCGACGATCTTGGCCTGCTGGCGCTCGAGGTTCGCGTCGTCGGCGGCACCGCGCGGGGCGGGGCCGTTGCTGCAGGTGTTCACCGTGACGGGGTTGCCCGCGCGGTCGTTGTAGAACGTGCAGCTCGCACCGGCGGCGATCGCGTCGGCGCCGGTGGTGGTGAAGTAGTTCAGCACGTTGAACCCGGCGATGCGGATGTCGCCACCCACCTCGGCCGGAGCCGCGGTGCGGGTGTTCTCGAACGTCACCGGCTGCACGTCGGCGGCGTTCTCCGCCGTCAGGTGCCGCGTGGGCTGGAAGTTCCACAGGTCGTTGCGGAAGTCCAGCACCACCGGAGCGGTGAAGGTGACGGCCGCGCCCACGCGCACCGGGTCGGTGGTGGAGAGGTAGGTCAGCGGAACCGACTTGTTGGCGTTGCTGTTGAAGTTGATCGAGGCGCCGTCGTCGAGGGTGACCTTGCGGGCGGCGTTGTCGGCGACTGCGGCGTCGTACTCCGGCGAGCCGGGTGCGGCGACCTCGGTCGGGGTCAGCAGCGGCTGCGTGCCCGCGGCGAGACCGATCGAACCGTAGAAGTTGGTCGAGTACACGTCGCTGACGGTGAAGTCGCCCTGCGGGGCGAGCAGCATCGACTCGAGCGTCTCGCGCTCGGCATCCGTGCCGGGCCAGACGACCTCGGCCGGGGTGACCGGCTCGGCGGGTTCGTCGAGCACCGTGACGGCGTCGGCAGAGGTGGGGGAGATCTCGGTCAGACCGTTGAACTCCACGACCGGACCGGTGACCTCGACGTGGTCGCCGATCGCGACCTTCGCGGCCGCGGCGGAGGAGAAGACGTAGATGCCCTCGGAGGCGGTGTGCGTCGCCAGGTCGAGCGGTCCGCCGGTGCCGGGGGTCTGAATGGCGAAGCCGTTGTAGCCGCCGGTGGTGTACGCGGCGGTCACGACACCGCGCGTGGTGACAGTCGATCCGACGAGCGGGCTGGCGGCGCCGGTGCCCTGGATCTCGCGGATGGGGGTCAGCACGGGGGTTCCAGGTTCCGTCGGCTCACCGGTGGGCGTCGGCTCTCCGGTGGGCTCGGGGTCGCCGGTCGGATCCGGGGTCGGCTCCGGGTCGGGCGTGACGGATGCCGAGGCCTGCGGAGTGATCGTGGCCGGGTGGCTGAAGTCCGCGGCGTTGTCACCGGTGTCGACGAAGCCGGTCCGGGCGAGGGAGTTGGGGACGGAGTTGCCACCGGTGACGGGGGCGGCGGCGCCCTCGAAGGTGTTCGCGGTGCCGGTTCCGAGGAGGTCGACGACATTCACGACACCGGCGATGTCGCCGGTGGGAAGGCCGAGGCGCTCGGTGGTCGAGGCGAGCCAGACGACGCCGTTCTCGCCGCCCGGGTTCATCGACCCGGTGATGTCCGGCGTCGGGAGGGCGGCGCCGACGGCGTTCGCGCCGCCGTTGCCGGGCAGACCGATCAGGTAGTAGTCGCGCGCTGCGATCTCGCCGGAGAGGGCGACGGTGTTCGAGGTCGAGGGCTGTGCGCCGGCGGTGCGCGTCGCAGGGCTGTACTGGACCGACCAGCCGTCGAGGCTCTGCGCCACGTCGCTGTCGTTGTAGAGCTCGATGAACTTGCTCGAGTAGGCGGCGTTGGCGCTGCCTCCCTTGAAGTACACCTCGTTGATGAGGACGCGGGAGCCCTCGGCGGCTGCGGCCGGCAGCGGCGCCAGTGTGCCGGCGGCGGCGAGAGCTGCGGCGACGACGGTCGCGAGGAGCGATCGCCTCCCGGAGCGGGGTGGGACGGACATGAATCTCCTCGGTGTCAGAACGCAGGTTTCGGTGACGGCTGAATCAGCGCGATTGTGCGACCGTAGGCTCGCGAAACGCGCGAATTCTTACGCTCATGTGTCCAACAGGTAAAACCGCCGGCGCACGGGCGCATGAGACGCGATCCTAGACACATCGGCACGCGGTGCCGGACCGCCTGTGGATAACTTTCCGCGGCGCGCAGGCTTCCGCGCGCGTGCCGCGCGAGCGGTGCGGGACCCCGCGCGTACCGTGGGAGAGGACGTTCGGGAGGGCGGAAGATGGCGCGGGTCGCGGGACGCAACCGCTGGATCGCGGTGCCGGTCGGCATTCTTTGCGCGGCGGTGGTGGGCGCTCTGGTGTGGCTGGCGGCGCCGATGATCCCGGTCTCCGTCGCCTGGGTGGGAGACACCCTCCGCGACGCGAGCGCCCGGCAGGCGGCTGCTCTCGACCGCGAAGACGGCGAGGTGCGCCGCGCCCTCGCCGAGGGCGGCGTCGACTGCCGCGCGGCCTACCCCGACAGTCTCTGGAGCGAGCTCACGTGGCGCGGCGGGTCGCTGCTCGACCAGAGCACCGACGCCCCGCCGACGGGCGCCGACGCCCTCATCGACGCGCTCGGTCCGGACGTGGTCGTCACATGCGCCTGGAGATCGGATGCCGGGGCCATCACGACCGCGTTCACCCGCGTGGGGGAGGATGCCGCCGGTCTCGTCGACGCGGCGCTGCGCGGTCAGGGCTTCACGTGCGTCCGCGCCGATGACGCGCTCCGCTGCGACCGCGGGAGCGCGGCGGGCGAGGCGGGGGCGAGCGAGCACCACATCGTCCGGGACGGCATGTGGATCGTCACCTCGGCCGACGGTGCATACCCCGAGCAGTTCGACGCCCGGCTGGAGAAGCACATCTGGGGATGGTGACCCGTCCAGGCCTCCGGCCGGTCAGCCCCAGATTCCGGCGATGATCGCCGAGGTGTATCCGGACGGCGCCAGGTTCGAGAACGTCGTGTCGATGAGGATGCCGTCGCGCCAGAAGAGCGTCCGGCCGTCGGTGACGGGATACGTCTCGTTCTCCCACGTCTTCTCGCAGCGGGTCCCGCCCTCGGGCGTGTAGCAGGTGAAGTCCTGCTCGTCGGCGAGGTCGTTGAGGAGATCGAGCGCCGGCCCCCGTGCGAGGCCGCTGATCGTCGTCTGCAGGAACGTCGTGTCGGCGCCCGGGTCTCGCCAGAGGCACACGAGTGATCCGTCGGGACGCGGCCCGGTCGACACACCGGCCTCGGGGTCGTTGAGCGGGATGTCGTCGAGCTGCGAGAGCACGGTCTCGGTGAGCATCGACCGGCAGTCGTCGGGGATCTGCGCGAGCGGAGTCGGGGTGGCGTCGGGGGTGAGGGTCACGATGGGCGTTGGCGTGCCCGACGGCGTCGGGCCGAGCGTCGCGGAATCGTCGGGCTCGGGGGCGCAGGCCGCCAATGACAGGACGACCAGGACGGATGCCGCGGACGCGACGATGCGCGCGGGGAGGGAGTCCATCACCACACCTTAACAAGGTCGTCGTCCCGCGCGGCGCGCCCGACATCCCGCGACGCGGCACGCCTCCGCGGTCCCGGGGGTGCCAGAGGCTACCCTGCAGGAGCGGAACCGAACCCGCGTGAGGAGTGCTTTCGATGAGTGACCCCAAGTCGTCCTACGGCGAGCCGGTCGAGGAGCCGACCCCGGCCGACGGTGACGTCGTCGGTCGCGCCAACGAAGGCCTGGCCGAGGCCGAGGCCGCGGCATCCGCCCCGCCCGCCGTCCACCAGGATCCCGTCCACCACGATCCCGTCGTTTCCGAGGGGGCCGCCGACCCGGCGGACGCGCACATGGCGCACAGCCCCGCGTCGACGGATGCCGCACCCGCCGACTCCGCCCCCGCGGCCGAGCCCGACCCGTGGGATTCGCCGGAGGCCTCGTCGCTGTCGTACGACACGCCTGCCGCCGCACCGGCGGCGACGTCCTCCGCATACGACGACACGACCGCCGCCGCGCCCGTCCACGACTCGTCCGCGGCGACCACGGCCTACGCCACGGACCCGGATCGGGACGCGCCGACGGTCACCGCGAGCGAGCCGGGCTCGGGCTACGGCGCCGCGGGTGCCGCCGCCGGCGTGGGTGCCGGCGCCGCCGCCACGACCGCGTTCGCGCCGCAGCCGATCTTCGTCCAGGCCCCGGAGGCTCCTCGCCCCCGGGGCAATCGCGCCGCCGCCGGGGCGATCGGCCTCCTTGCCGCGCTCGCCTTCGCCGTGCTGTACCTCGGCGCGTGGATCGGGTTCCGCGCGATCGCGGGCGAGGTCAGCGGAGAGAACATCGGCACCGAAGCGCTCGCGATGCTCGGCACGTGGTCCCTCTGGGTTCCCACCGTCGTCTTCTTCGTCGCCTTCTGGCTCCTCGGCGCGATCATCAACCGCGGTCGCTGGGGACAGTGGGTCATCTTCGGTCTGCTCGTGGGCGCCGCCGCCTACGCCGGCCACATCCTCGGCCAGCTCTTCCAGGCGCCGTTCTGGATGCTCACCGCCCGCGAAGGTGCGGCCCTTGCGGAGGAGCAGCTGCTCGCACCGGGTGCGATCGCGGCGTTCATCATCGGCCGCGAGCTGACGATCTGGTTCGGCGCGTGGGTCGCGGCGCGCGGCCGCCGCGTCACCGAGCTGAACGTCGAGGCGCAGCGGGAGTACGAGCGCACGCTCGAGGCAGGACCGCAGCTGGTCCGCGCGTGACCTCCGAACACGACCATGACCGGGGTCAGCCGGGGCCGATGAGCCCTCGGCTGGCCCTGGTTCTGTCGACGGCGACGTTCTTCGCCCTCGCGGTGTTCGCGCTCGGGATGACGAGCCTCCTCCTCGACGCGAGCGTGATCGCCGAGCCCGGGCTCGGCCAGATCCCCGGCATCCTCGCGATGGCGGGGACGACGCTCGCCTTCCTGCTCACCCTCCGCCCGGGGCTCGGTCGTCCCCAGCCGAGCTACGCCTCGGCGCTGTGGACGGCCCTGGCCTGCTTCCTCGCCTACCCCCTCGTGGCGGCGCTCGGCATCCTCATCGTCGGCGGCGAGCTTGGGGTCGCCACCGCGGTCGTCCTCCGTCACGTCACCGGAGCATTCGGGCTCGCGGTCGCGGCATCCGCCCTGCTCGCGGCTGTGGCCGCCATCGCGATGGTGCGCACCCGCGGCGGACGTGCCCAGTGGCC
Source organism: Microbacterium aurantiacum (assembly GCF_031625015.1). Classification (NCBI taxonomy): domain Bacteria; kingdom Bacillati; phylum Actinomycetota; class Actinomycetes; order Micrococcales; family Microbacteriaceae; genus Microbacterium; species Microbacterium aurantiacum. The sequence continues at coordinate 516,735 of NZ_JAHWXH010000001.1, read as the reverse complement.
GTGGGAGCGGGAGTCGGACGAGGAGTGAGAGCGCGCCGAAGCCCGGAATCCCGCGGATGACACGCCCGACGGGCTACCGTGGAACGGTGGAGCGCTCGCTCGAGACGCAGGTCAGCCAGGCCGTGGACGCCTGGTTGGCATGGTTGCCGCGCTGGGAACCGGCCACGCACCGCGGACGCGTCGCCCCGTGCCGGCGCTGCTTCGGCTCGCCGGTGCTCTCAGCCGTGGGGCTCGGCGCCGATGTCCCGCACGGCGTGCAGCACGGACTCTCCACGCGCGTGAAGACGATCGTCGACCGCTCGGTCGCGGAATACACCGCTCAGAACCTGCCCATGCTGCAGGCCGAGCTCGACCAGCAGGCAGCCCGCAACCGCGCGCGCACCTACCTCCCCTCCGAAGGGCTCGAGCCCGAGTTCGAGGGATTGCCGTTGGACCCCGAGCCGCAGCCGGGCGCCCCGTTCCTCTTCACCATCGCGGGTCTCGCCGAGGAGGTGGATGCCGCGATCCCGGCCCTCCCGCCGCTTACGGACGAAGCGAAGGCGGCGCTGCGGCAGGAGGTGTCCCTCGCCGACGACTTCGCGAACATGGTCGGCCGGGAGGTGTGCACGATCCTCCTCCACCACCGCGTGCGCGTGCAGGCGGCGGTCACCCAGTACGTCGAGCCCCAGATCGCCGCGATGCTCGACGAGCTCACCCGCTCGCTCGATGCGCCGTTCGACCCGCGCGACCCGCACGCGTGACGGGCCGGTCGCGGCGCGGACGTACCCGCGGGCGCGGTTTGTTAGCATGTCCGGGTTTCCCCGGCGAGTGCTTCCGCGCGCCGGCGGGCGTCCGAGCGAGGAGGTGACGTGTCCACACGCCTCCCGTCCGCGCCCCCGATCCTGCCCGGCCTGACGTATGTCCGCCCTCTCGGATCGGGTGGATTCGCCGACGTCTTCCTCTATGAGCAGGACATGCCGCGCCGCAATGTCGCGGTGAAGGTGATGCCGAGCGACGTGCGCGACCCGGAGCTTCGTCGCATGTTCAACGCCGAGGCGGATGTGCTCGCGCACCTGTCGGCGCACCCCGCGATCGTCACCGTCTACCAGGCGGGGATCTCCGCCGACGGTCGCCCGTACATCGTCATGGAGTACTGCCCCGGGTCGCTCGCCCAGCGCTATCGGCTCGAGCGGATCCCGGTCGAGGAAGTCCTCTCCACCGGGGTGCGGATGGCGGGTGCGCTGGAGTCCGCCCACCGTGCCGGCCTCGTGCACCGCGATGTGAAGCCCAGCAACATCCTCATCACGACCTTCGGGGCCCCTGTCCTCGCCGACTTCGGGATCTCGTCCTCGCTTCTGCGGCTGGAGGCCGAGGAGGTGCTGGCGATGTCGATCCCGTGGAGCGCGCCCGAGGTGATCGCCGAACAGACCGCCGGGACGATCTCGAGCGAGGTGTGGAGCCTCGGCGCGACGGTGTACTCGCTGCTGGCGGGGCACAGCCCGTTCGAGCGTCGCGAGCGCGGGCAGAACACCAAAGAGCAGCTGCGCCGCCGTATCGCCCGCGCGGCATACACCGACATCCCCCGGACGGATGTGCCGGCCTCGCTCCAGGTGGCGCTCGCGACGGCGATGGCGCGCGACCCCGGGAAGCGGTTCGGCTCGGCCCGCGCGTTCGCGGAGGCGCTCCAGCGGGTGCAGGCCGAGCTCGGTCTGTCGATCACCCGCCTGGAGATCCCCGACGAGGAGTGGGCTCCCGCCGGGGCGCCGGTGGACTTCGCCGACTCCTCCCTCCGCGGCCCGGTGCGCTCGCAGCTCGAGCGCGACGACCGCCGCAAGCGCCGGCCGGGCGCGGACGTCACCTCCCTCGCGCGTGACGAGGACACCGACATCTCCACCCCGGTTGCGCGAGGGCCGCGCGCGAGCACGGCCGTGCCGTGGATCGCGGCGGGTCTGTCGTTCGTCGTCGCCGTCGGCGCGGTCATCGGGGCCCTGTGGGCCGTGGGGGTGTTCTGATGCGTCGCCGCACGATCGCCGCCCTCGCCGCGAGCGTCGCCGCCGGAGCCCTCGTCGTGGGGATCGCCGTGGTGTGGCCGGGCCTCGACGCGCAGGAGACCCCCGAGGCGTCGACGTCGGTGTGGGCGCTGCAGACCGGCGACGGTCGCCGCTACGCGCGCGTGAACACCGCGGTCGGCGAGCTCGACACCGTTCGGAGCATCAGCAATCCCGATGCGGTGGTCTCCTCTCCCGCCGGGGTCTACCTCTTCAGCGACTCGTTCAGCAAGATCACCCGCATCGACGAGGCCCTCCCCGCCGATCTCGACGAAGAGGCCCTCCGGGCCTCGGATTCCACGCCTCCCGGCACGATCGACGTCGCCGCATCCGGGGATCGGGTGGCGTACCTCACCGATTCCGGCACCGTCTACGTCGGCATCCTCGGCGGGGAGCAGCCTCGCGCGCTCGACCCGTTCCCCTCCACCGACGAGGATGCCGCGGCGTACACCGCCGACGCCGTCGCGATCGACGACCGCGGCGTGCTGTTCGCCTACTCCCGCGCGGATGCCTCGGTGCTGCGCTACGACATCGGACGGAGCGAGGTGCGCGGGCGCGACGCCCTGGAGATCGACGAGATCGCCGCGCCGGCGGTCACCGCCGCCGGCGACACGTGGGCGGTGGTGGACGGCGAGTCCGGCCGCATGTGGCTCCGCGACGCCGAGGATGCGCCGCCGCTTCCCGCCACCGGGGCGATGACGGTCGCCGAGCCCTCGTCCACGGCGGAGGAGATCTACGTCGCCACCGAGACGGCGCTCGTGCGCGTCGCGCCGGACGGGTCGGGTGCCGACATCGCCTTCGGCACCGGGGCGACCGTCCTCGGCATCCCGGCCCGGCCCATCCAGCGCGACGGCGAGGTGTACGCCGCGTGGCTGCCCGAGGGGACGGGCACAGGCATCCTCTGGGGATCGGATGCCGAGCCCCGCACGCTCGACTACGGCGGCGAGTCGCTCGGCGATGAGCGCCGGCCGGTATTCGTCGACGGCGGGGGATCGATCATCCTGAACGAGACGCGCTCGGGGTGGGCGTGGACCGTGCCCGACGGGCAGCTCGTGCCGTCGAGTCAGAACTGGTCGCTCGACGATCGGGTGGATCCGGATGCCGTTCCCGCCGAGGAGCAGCTGCCGGTGCAGCTGGACCCGAAGCCGCCGGTCGCCGAACCCGACGCATTCGGCGTGCGGGCGGGGAGCCTGTCGACCCTCCCGGTGCTGATGAACGACCACGATCCGAACGAGGACGTCCTCAGCATCGATCCGACCTCCGTCACGGGCCTCGACCCCGGCTTCGGCACCGTCACCGTCACGGACGATGCGCAGCGTCTCGCCGTCCGCACCGAGCCGGGCGCGACCGGCTCGGCCACCTTCAGCTACCGCGTGACCGACGGCACCACCGCGGACGGCCTCGCCTCCGAGCCGACGACGGTCACGCTCACCGTTGTGGGCGAGGACGCGGATTCGGCCCCCGTCTGGTGCGGGGTGGAGCGGTGCCTCGTCGAGTGGCCGGCGCCGGAGGTCGCGCGCGGCGGCACTGTGACCGTTCCGATCCTCCCTGGCTGGGTCGACCCCGAGTCCGACCCGCTGCTCCTCCTCTCCGTCGTCAACCGGTCGGGCATCGGCAGCGTCGCCGCGACGCCGTCGGGCGACGTCGTCTATCAGCACTCCGACGACGGCGCGGGCGGGGAGCAGCTCATCGACCTCGCCGTGACCGTCTCGGACACCGCCGGCAACACCACCGAGCGTCAGCTCGTCGTCCGCGTCTCGCCCCAGCCGCGCCTGGCCGTGGAGTCCTTCGCGGTCCGCGACGTCGTCGGCGGCGCGATCAACGTCGACGTCGCCCCGCACGTCTCCGGGACGACGGGGTCGCTGTCGCTGGAGTCCGTGCGCGTCCTCGACGACGCCGCGGCGACGGCGACGGTGACGGGCGGGACGACCGGCTTCGACTTCACCGCGCGCGAGCCCGGCACGTACCGCGTCGACTTCACCGTCACCGACGGCTCCACCGAGGCCACCGGCACGACCCGCATCACGCTCCTGCCCGCCGACGCGCCGGCGGAGCTGGCGACCTCCCCGGTCGTGGCCTTCGTCCACCCGCAGGAGGATGCGACCCTCGACATCTTCGCCGCGGTCTCCAACCCGACGCGCCGCGTGCTCCTCCTCAGCGACGTCACCACCGCCGCCGACCCGGGCGCGGTGCTCTCGGTCGACGCGGTCGGCCAGAACCAGCTGCGGGTCTCCGGCTCGACCGCGTCGGGCGAGCCGGGCCGGCTCGGCACGGTCCGCTACGTCGTCAGCGACGGCACCGAGGATCAGGGGGCGAGCGTCGAGGGCGAGGCGACGGTCTACCTCCTCCCACCGGCTCCCGAGCTCGCCCCGATCGCGGTCGACGACCGCGTCGTCGTGCGGGCCGGGGCGCAGATCGACATCCCCGTCCTCGCCAACGACGTCGCCCCGGCGGGTGGGCGTCCGACGCTGAACCCGGCATCCGTCGTCTCGTCGTCGCCCGACGCGCTCGCCTTCGCGTCGTCCGATGTCGTGCGCTACCTCGCGCCGCAGGAGCCGGGCGACTACACGATCACCTATTCGGTCTACACGACCGGCGCCCCCTCCCTCGCCGACGACGCCACGGTGCGCGTGCGCGTCCTCGACGAGGAGGCGAACCGCCCGCCCGTGGCCGACACCCTCGAGGGCCGGGTCCTCAGCGGCCAGACGACCCGCATCGACTTCGACGGCTTCGGCGTCGACCCCGACGGCGACGGCGTGACCCTCGACCGGATCCTCGAGCAGCCCGAGCGCGGCGCGGCGACGATCGCCGCCGACGGCGCGGGCATCGTCTACACCAGCGTCCCCGGCGATCGCGGCCAGGTCACCTTCCGCTATCGCGTCGTGGACGCCTTCGGGGCCACGGGCGAGGGGACGGTGCGCGTCGGCGTCCTCGACGGACAGACCAACCCCAGCCCGATCACCTACACCGACTACGTGCAGGTCCAGGCGGGCGAGGGCAACAGCATCCGCGTCTCCCCGCTCGCGAACGACGTCGATCCGACCCTCGGCTCCCTGACCCTCACCGACGTGCGGCCGGATCTCCCCGAGACGGATGCCGACGGCGCGGTCACCGCCGAGTACACGCGGCTGGCCGAGCGCATCCTCTCCCGCGACGACACGTCGCTGGAGATCGAGGCGGGGACCGAGCCGGCGACGATGTCGTTCCTCTACGACCTCGAGTCGAGCTCGGGCAACACCGCGCGCGGACGGATCGTGGTGCGGGTGGTGCGCGAGAGCGTGCCGGACTACCCGATCGTGTCCGACACCGTCCTCACGGCCGAGACGCGGGAGGACTTCGTCGAGGGCGTGGACGTCCTCGACGGGAAGGCGACCTGGGCGTCGGGCGACGTCGGCGACCTCGACGTGGCCCTGTGGGGCGACATCGACGACGTCGACGTGGCCGGCACGCGCCTGCGCGGCGAGCTGCCCGAGCGCACCCGCCTGATCCCGTTCCGCGTCTCGGGGGAGGGGGCGTCCGGCGAGATCGAGACCTACGCGTTCCTCCGCGTCCCGGGCGACGCCGATCTGACCCTGGCCCTGCGGGCCGGCGCCGTCCCGCCCGAGGTGAACGAGCTCGAGTCGGTCGTCTTCGACATGGCCGACCTCGTCGCCCGCCCCCGCGGCAGCACGGTCGAGATCGGGCCCGACATCCGAGCGTCCGGCGCCCGCGGAGAGGCGGTCTGCTCGCTCGAGGGCGGCACCCGCATCCGCTACGACGCCGGGGCGGGCGCCCCGTGGTCGGATTCGTGTCGTGTGCCGGTGCGGCTCGCCGGGACCGAGGACTTCTCCTACCTCTCCGTGCCGATCATCGTGGTCGCCCTCGATCCGCAGCCGGAGCTGCGCGCCGGGTCGCTCACGGTCGGCCCGGGCGAGACGGCGACCTTCGACCTGCGGACCCTCACCACGTGGCAGCTCCGCGAGGACTGGGACGGCATCCAGTACGCCGTCGACTACGGCGGGGTGTCGTTCGACGTCTCGCTCGCGGGGAGCACCGTCACCGTCACCGGCAAGGACGACGCCGTGCCCGGTCGCGACGAAGCGGCCGTCGTCACCGTGCCGAGCCACGCCGAGACCGCGCCCGGTCGCCTCATCCTCCGCGTCGGGGCGGCGCCCTCGACCCTGCCGCGCGGCGGATCGGTCGCCCAGCAGTGCTCGCAGGCCGCCGGCTCGTCGTGCAGCATCTCGGTCGTGGGGGCCTCGGGCGAGGTCAACCCGCTGCCGCGCACCCCGCTCGAGCTCACCGGCGTCCGGCCGACCGGCGAGTGCATCGGCGTGAGCTTCTCGGTCGCCTCCGCCACGACGGTGACGGCCTCGTGGAGTGCGGATGCCCCGGGCGCCACGTGCTCGGCGGCCTTCACCGTGCGCGACGCCCAGGGCCGCGCCACGGCCGGCGACCGCGAGGGTCGTCTGCTGCTGGACCTGCAGGGCTACCCCAAGGCACCCGCGAGCATCGGACAGGTCGGCTTCGAGAACGGCTCGGTCACCCTCCGCATCGACCCCGGCGCCGCACGGTCGGCCTACCCGGGGCTCAGCGGGTTCGTCGTCCGCAGCGGGGGCGCGGTCGTCGCCCAGTGCTCCAGCGACGGTGTCTGCCCCTCGATCCCGGCACCGAACGGCGAGCAGCGCCAGTACGACGCCGTCGCGGTCAACGCGGTCGGCGAATCGCGCTCGGGCGTGCGCACCACCGCGTGGGCGTACGCCGCCCCCAACGCCCCCGGTCAGGTCCAGGTCGCCCCGGTGCAGACCCGCGACGGCTCGGGGAACATCGTCTCGCTCGTCATAGACGGCGTCGACCCCAACGAGACCGGCTATCTCGAGATCACGAGCCCCGCCGGCGAGACCCAGCGCCTGAGCGTCCGCCGCGGCCAGACGCGCGTCGAGGTCGGCAGCTACCGCATCGGCACGAACACGACCTCTCCGATCACCATCACGCCGTTCTCGCGCTTCGACCTCCCTCCCGGGCTCGGCGGCAGCCCGTCGGGCGGGTCGATCACGGTCTCCGGAAACGGCGTCGGGGCCCCGCGGGATGCCCAGCTGGTGCTGGACTCGGTCTCCAACGGCGACGGGACCTCGACCGTCACTGCGCGGGCGACCGCGCGCCTGAACGGCGACGGGTCATCGCTCCGCTACGGCATCGTGCGCGAGGGCGACCGCTGCCAGACCGGACCCGAGGGCGCCACCGCCTCGTTCCCCGGCCTCACCGACGGCGAGGAGTACCGCTTCGTCGCATGCGTGGAGTCGGTGTTCGACGACCGGGTGTTCGGCCGCACCGAGGCGACGGCATCCGTTCGCGCGCAGCAGTCCGGCCGCGCGCCCCGCGGCTACACCTTCGCCGTCGATCCGGCCCCGAACGTCACCGGCCAGCGGGCGGAGTGGCTGATCCGCGCCGAGCCGACCTCGGACGAGCGCGTGCCCAACCGCAACCGCGTCGAGTTCGGCGGCTTCCCGAGCACACGCTTCGGCGCCGACCCCGAGATTGCCGTGCGCTACGTCCACGAGTTCTGGGGCACGGCGAGCGACTGGGCGCGGGTCACCCCGCGCTCCGGCAGCGCGCCCTACCAGGTGCAGGCGACGTGGGGCATCTCCTCGTGCGTCGGCGGCGGCGAGCTCGGACGCACGTGGGACTCCTCGAACGCGCCCGGTGGCGGTCGCGCGGCGGTCACCTTCAGCAACGCCGACCTCCGCTTCTACGATGCTTCCGGTGCGAGGCTCGAGCGCACGGCCGACAGCTGGACCGTCCCGTATGCCGCCACGCGCATGGAGACGACGGTGACGGTCGACTGGAGCGCCCAGGGCTGGGGGCTTCAGAACGCCACCGGCACGGTGACGGCGGACTGCACCCCGACCGAGGCACCGCCGCCCCCACCTCCGGCCGAGCCCGAGCCCGCGCCGAATCCCTGAGCGGCATCCGCCCTCCCGACCGCCCCGACGACCGACACGACGCAGGACGAGGAAACATGACGATCACGCAGGAGCAGGCGACCTGGTTCGCGCAGACCTTCTCTCAGCTCGCCGACAACGTCGAGCGGGCGGTGCTGGGGAAGCGCCACGTCGTGGAGCTCGTGCTCACCGCGATGCTGAGCGACGGCCACGTGCTGCTCGAGGACGTCCCCGGGACCGGCAAGACCTCGCTCGCGCGGGCCATGGGGCAGTCGGTGCAGGGCACCAACACCCGCATCCAGTTCACCCCCGACCTCCTCCCCGGCGACATCACCGGCATCAGCGTCTACGACCAGAAGCAGGGCGTGTTCGAGTTCCACGCCGGGCCCGTCTTCGCCAACATCGTGCTCGCGGACGAGATCAACCGCGCGAGCCCGAAAACCCAGTCGGCGCTGCTCGAGGTCATGGAGGAGGGCCGCGTCACGATCGACGGCGTCACGCGCCCGGTCGGCGAGCCGTTCCTCGTCCTCGCCACGCAGAACCCCGTCGAGCAGGCGGGAACCTATCGGCTCCCCGAGGCGCAGCTGGACCGCTTCATGATGCGCACCTCCCTCGGCTATCCCGATCACGCCGCCACCGTGCGCATCCTCGACGGGGCGGCGATCGACACCGCCGAGCTCACCCCGATCGTCACCCCGCAGGTGCTCGCGGGGATGGCCGACCTCGCCGCCGAGGTCTACGTCGACGCTCTCGTGCTCGACTACATCGCGCGCCTCGTGGACGCCACGCGCGCCGCCGACGAGGTGCGCCTGGGAGTCAGCATCCGCGGTGCCCTCGCCCTCACGCGCGCCGTCCGCACGCGTGCCGCGTCGCAGGGGCGCACCTACGCCACCCCCGACGACGTCAAGGCGCTCGCCGTCGCGGTGCTCTCGCACCGCCTCATCCTCCAGGCCGAGGCCGAGTTCGACGGCGTCACGCAGGAGGCCGTCATCGGCCAGGTGCTGCTGGATGTCGCACCGCCCCGCCGCCGAGAGGCCGTATGAGTCTCACCGAGTCCCGCCTCACCCGCACCTCGGCCGCCACCGGCACCACCGGTCGCGGCGAGCTGACCGCCACCTCCGCGGTCAGCGGGCGCGATCGCGCGCTCCTGCGCGCGGCGGTGTGGGCAGCGGCGGCGTGGCGGACGACCGTCCGCGCGCTCCGCCGCGCCGCGGCGTGGCTCGGACGCACCGTCCGCCCGGCCGGTGCGCTCATGCTCGTCGCCGCGACCGCGGGCCTGGTGCTCGGCATCCGCTTCGGGTACGTCGAGTGGATGATCGCCGGCGTCGCCGCCCTCGTGCTGCTGATCGTGGCGATCCCCTTCCTCTTCGGTGCCCGTTCCTACGCGGTCGACCTCGACCTCGCGCACGAGCGGGTCGTCGCCGGGACCGGGGTGGCCGGCCGGGTCGTGGTGCGCAACGTCGCTCCGCGCGCCGCCCTCCCCGGGCGCATCGACGTCCCCGTCGGGCAGGGCCTGGTCGAAGTCGGGGTGCCCTTCCTCCGCCCCGGGAACGAGGTCGCCCAGGAGCTGTCGCTCCCCGGCCTCCGCCGCGGCGTCGTCACCGTCGGACCCGCCACCACGGTGCGGGCCGACCCCCTCGCCCTCCTCCGCCGCGAGCACGCGTTCGAGGACGTCCACGAGATCTACGTCCACCCCCGCACCGTCGCCCTCCCCTCCACCAGCGCGGGCCTCATCCGCGATCTCGAGGGGAGCCCCACGCGGCGCCTCGTCGACGCGGACATGTCCTTCCACGCGATCCGCGAGTACGCCCCCGGCGACTCGCGCCGTCACATCCACTGGGCCTCCACGGCCAAGACCGGCCGCCTCATGGTGCGTCAGTACGAGGAGTCGCGCCGCTCCCGCATGGCGGTCATCCTCTCCGCCGCGCGCGGCGAGTACGCCGACGCCGACGAGTACGAACTCGCCGTTTCGTGCGCCGCATCGCTCGGACTCCGTGCGATCCGGGATGCGCGCGACGTCGCGGTGGTGACCGGATCCGAGATCCCCCGGGTCGTCCGCGGGCGCCTCCGCGCGATCCGCCGCGTGCCGGCATCCGCTCCCCGACCGATGCTCGACGGCTTCAGCGGCGTGGAGATGCTCGAGAGCACGATGGCCCTCGGCGACGTCTGCCGCCTCACCGCCGAGAGCGAGGAGCGCCTGTCCGTCGCCGTGCTCGTGACCGGTTCGACAGTGCCGCTCGCCGCGCTGCAGAAGGCGGCGCTGGCGTTCCCGGTCGACACCGCGGTGGTCGCGGTCGTCTGCGACGAGCGCGCACACCCGCGCATGCGGGCGCTGACGGGGATGACGGTCCTCACCGTCGGAACGCTCGACGACCTCTCGGGCCGGCTGCTGCGCGGAGCGACCTCGTGAGCCGTCGCGCGACGGCGCGCGCCGCCGTCGTGGCCGGCTCCGTCTTCTCGGCGGCGATCGTCGTGCTCGCCGCGGTCGCCGCGTGGCCCATCTACGCCGGTTCCGCCTTCGTGATCCTGGTGGCCGTCTGCGCGCTGGTGGCCGCCGGCATCGCGATCGGAACCGCGCTGCTGCGGTGGCGCTTCGCCGCGACGGCCGCCGTCACGGCCGGTGCCCTCCTCGTCCTCGGTGTACCGCTCGCCGTCCCGGGACGCCTCGGCGGTCCCGCCGACCTCCTCCGGGGTCTCGGCGAGCTCGGGACCGGTCTCGTCCTGGCGTGGAAGGACCTCCTCACCGTCGACCTCCCCGTCGGCGACTACCGGAACCTGCTGGTTCCGGCGCTGGTCGTCTTCCTCGTCGGCACCGTCGCGCTCCTCCGCCTGTCGTGGCGGGAGGGGCGCCTGGCCCTCCTCGCCGTGCCCGTCGGTCTCGTCATGCTCGGGTTCGGGCTGTTCTTCGGGCGGACCGTCGTGAGCGCGCCCCTGGCTCTCGGCCCCCTCACCCTCGGTGCTCCCCGGGAGAGTGCGCTGGGACTCGCCGGTCTTCTCGTGTGCTTCGCCTGGCTCGCGTGGCGCACGCACCACGAGCGGGTGCGGGCCCTCGCCCGCGCCGCCGAATCCGGCGAGGTGCAGGTCGGGCGTCGCGCCCGCGGGTCGGACCGTCGCCGCACGGCCCTCGGCGCGGCGATGCTCGCGGGAGCGGTCGTCATCGCGGGTGCCGTCGTGCCGATGACCGCGGCGGGTTCCGAACGGCAGACCCTCCGCTGGGCGGTCGGCCCCGAGATCTCCCTCACCGCGGCGACCAGCCCCCTCGCGGAGTACCGGGCCCTCTTCGCCGACGAGCGCATCGACGACGTCCTCTTCACCGTCGAGGCGGGCGGCGCCGCGCCCGAACGCGTGCGCCTCGCCGTCCTCGACAGCTACGACGGCGAAGTCTTCCGCACCGGTTCCGGTGCCCCGTCGCGCTTCGTCCGCGTGCCCGCGGTGCGCCCCGCGGGGGAGGGGGCCGAGGTCGAGGCGACGATCGTCGTCGGCGACCTCCCCGGGATCTGGATGCCGTCGGCCGGCCGGCTGGTCGAGGCCGAGTTCCAGGGCCCGCGCGCGGTGGCGCTCGCCGATCGCTTCTACTACAGCTCGGGCGCGGATGCGGCCGTGCAGACCGTCGAGGGCGGCTGGCAGGACGGCGACCGCTATCGCCTGCGTGCCGTCGAACCCACCCCGCTGGAGGTCAGCGCGGCGGTCGCGCCCGGCACGGCATCCGCTGCCGTCGAGGCGCCGGAGAGCCTCCGCACCTGGGTCGAGCGGCATCGCGTCGGCGAAGACGGGGCGGCCCTGGAGCAGCTCGTGACGCTCCTCCGCGAGCGCGGCTACCTCAGCCACGCCCTCACGGTGGGCGAGGAGCAGCCCGCCTGGGCTGCGGAGCTCGGGGACTACCGCTTCCAGCCCAGCACGTCGGGACACTCGCTCGCCCGCGTGGATCAGATGTTCACCCGCCTGCTCGAGCGCGAGGACGATCCTCGGGCTCAGGCGTCGGGCAACTACGTCGCCGCCGTCGGCGACGACGAGCAGTTCGCCGTCGCCGCCGCCCTCATCGCCCAGGAGCTCGGCTTCCCGTCGCGGGTCGTCGTGGGGACGCGCCTCAGCGCCCCCGCAGGACTCAGCGCGTGCGAGGACGGGGTCTGCCGCGCGGGCGACCTCGCGGCGTGGGTGGAGGTGCAGGATGCCGGCGGCGCATGGGTGGCGCTGGACGCCAGCCCCCAGTACGCGCAGTCGCCGAGCCTCGACGTCACCGAGCAGCGCGACCCGGAGGTCGTCACCGACGTGCTCCCCGACGCCGTCGAAGACGTCGTCCCGCCCGACCCGGTGCAGGAGGACTCCGCCTCCGAGGATCGCGACGAGGAGGAGACCGGCACCGATCTGTCGTGGCTGTGGCCGGTGCTCCGCGTCGCGGGACTGATCCTCCTCGCCCTCCTCCTGCTCCTGGGACCCTTCGCCCTCGTCCTCGGCGCCAAGGCCGCGCGTCGTCGCGCGCGGCGCCGCGTCGCCGACGGGGCGGCGCGCATCGCCGGCGGCTGGGAGGAGTACGTCGACGCCGCCGTCGATGCGGGCCGCTCGGCGCCCGGCATCCTGACCCGCTCCGAGCTCGCGTCCCGCTGGGGAACGCCGCACGGGGACGAGCTCGCGGTCGCGGCCGATCGCGCCGCGTTCTCCGGCGGCGAGCCGACGCCGGCCGAGACCACCCGGTACTGGGAGACCGTCGACGAGGAACGCCGACACCTGATGCGCGAGGGCGGCGTGTGGCGCCGGATCGTGCGGACCGTATCGTTGAGGTCATTCGTGCGTCAGGTGTCACCCGATGCGGGTGCACGAGATTCCGAGAGGGGGAGACGCCGGGACCCGATACCCGCGCGTCAGGCATCATGAACGCCACCGCAGACTCCACCGCCGTCGTCTTCGGCATGATCACCCTCGTCGTGGGCGTCGCCGTCTACGTGTGGACCGCCCTCGCCCTCGCGGCCGTGTTCCGCAAGACCGGACGCCCCGGCTGGCAGGCCTGGGTGCCGATCCTCAACCAGGTCGTGCTGCTGCGCCTGGCGGGGATGTCGGGCTGGCTGCTGCTGCTGTGGCTGCTGCTCCCGGTCGGCCCGATCTTCGTCTGGGTGGCGATCATCGTCGCCTGCTACCGCATCGGGATCGACTTCGGTCTTCCCGCGGGGATCACCGTCCTCGCGGCGTTCCTCTTCCCCGTGTGGGCCTCGGTCGTCGGCTTCGGCTCGGCACGCTGGCTCGGCGCCGCCGAGCACGCCGCGCCGGCGGGTCCGCGACGTACCCCGCGCCCCGAGGAGCGCCCGCTCTTCCCCGCACCGGATGCCGCCTCCCGCGGGTTCGACGCGGATGCGTCCGCTCCGCTCCCCGAGGTCGAGCCGTGGCCGTTCCCGGCTCCGCACCGCGCGGATCGGGAGGACGCGGTGGACGGGGCGACCGAGGTCGGACGCCCCGCGGCCGCGGCGTGGTGGCAGCCCGTGACCACCCCGGAACCGGAGGCGCAGGTCGCGCCGGAGCCGGAACCCGAGCCGTCCGTCGAGCCCGAGCCCGAGCCCGAGCCGTTCGTGGAGCCGGAGCCGGAACCGGTCGTCGAAGCGGAGCCCGATCCCGTCGAGGCGGCGGCGCCGACCGCGGCGATCCCGGTCTCGCGGACCCGCGTGGAGGAGCCGGTCGATCCGGCTGCGGCGGACCCCCTCATCGCCTGGCTGACCGGTCCCGTCGAACCGCTGCCGCCGACGTTCGCGCCGCCGGCACGTTCCGAGCGGGCGCCGGAGCCGGCGCCCGCTCACGCCCAGGAGCCCGAGCACGCCCCGGCGCCCGCTCACGCCCCCGAGCACGAGCCGGAGCCCGAGCCGGAGCCCGAGTTCGAGCCGGAGCCCGCTCCCGAACCGGAGCCGGTCTCCCGCAAGCCCTGGGAGGGGTTCGCGATCTCCGCGAACGACGAGTTCCCCGGCGAAGTCACGGGTGCCGTCACCGACGCGCCCGACCCCGTTCCCGCCGGCGCTGCGCCGGGCGCCCCCGTCCCCCCGCTCACCTCCCCGCCGGTGACACGCCTGCCCGCTGCATCGGACGGCGGGTCGGATGACGGCACCGACGAGCCCTGGGCGCCGCGGCGGTCGCGTCTCCCGGCATCCGACTCCTTCCCCGAGCTGTCGGGCGAGGTCTCCGCGATCGTCGGCGCCCCCGACGCCGGCGCGCCGCGGTCGGCGCGCACCTCGGTCTCGGCGCTGCACGTGCGCCCCGAGATCCCCGACGAGCCCGCCGACGAGACGATCATCGCCCGGCGCCGACGCACGCAGTGGTCTCTCGTGCCCCCGCGCGGGACGCCCGTGACGATCGCGTCCGACACCGTGCTGCTCGGTCGGCGCCCGGCTCCGGATGCCGCCTACCCGCGCGCCCAGCTGATCGCGATCGACGACGGCACCGTCTCCAAGACCCACGCCCGGCTGGTCCTCCGCCAGGATCGCTGGTACATCACCGATCTCGGCTCGACGAACGGCGTCGTCTTCGCCACCGTCATGGGCACCGAGGTCGAGGCCACCCCCGGCGAGGAGATCGAGGCGGGCGATCGCTTCCTCCTCGGGGACGCCGAGATCCGGCTCGTTCGGAGCGACGCGTGAGCGATCTGCCCGAAGAGCGGACGGCGCCCGGCCGCCGGACGTCGGCCGCGGCGGACATCGAGGCCACGGAGATCGCCGCCCGCCGCGCGCGCGAGGTCCCGCTCCCGGACGTCGACGAGCAGACCGAGTTGGCGTCCCGCCGGGCCTCCGCGGCCCCTCCCACGGCACCGCCCGTGGAGGACACGCAGATCGCGGCCCGCCGGGGCGGCGCACCCGCACCCGCCCCGGTGTCCGAGGAGACCGCGCGGTCGGCGCGTCGGGTCCTCGACCCCGCCCCCGCCGCGCCGGCACCGCCCCGCGGCTCGGCGCCGGCGTCGAACGCCCCCGCGGAGATCTATCGCGCGCGTCCCGTCCGCACGGCGTTCGTCGAGCGCACGGCGCCGGAGCGGCATCCGCTCCAACCCGTCGTCGACACCGCAGCGTCGGAGCAGCGCCGACGCCGTCGCGCCCGCCGCCGCCTGGCCGTCGGGGTCGCGCTCGTGGTGGTGGTCGTCGTCGCTGCCGGGGCGGCCGCGGTCCTCTTGCTGACCCTCCGCTGAGTACTTGCCGCCCGCGTTTGCCCGCCCCGCCCCCGATGCGTATCATTGAGCGGGTGTGTGCGCTGCGCGCCGTCCGCCGTGCCACCGGCGCGGATGCCGGTCGCAGAGCCTCACGACCGGGACCGGTCTGCGAACAGGCCACCCCCACGGCATATCCACCGATACGACGCGCGCCGATTCCGTCGCGCACCGGGTGGATCTGTGGTGAAACCACAACGCTGTCACCGTGCAGCACCCTGCGCGGGAGGATTCCCGTGCAGCCGAGAAGGAGAGAACGTGCCAACCATTCAGCAGTTGGTTCGCAAGGGCCGTTCGCCGAAGGTCACCAAGACCAAGGCGCCGGCGCTGAAGGCGAACCCGCAGCAGGCGGGTGTCTGCACCCGTGTGTACACCACCACCCCGAAGAAGCCGAACTCGGCGATGCGCAAGGTCGCCCGTGTGAAGCTCCGCAACGGCACCGAGGTCACCGCGTACATCCCCGGTGAGGGCCACAACCTGCAGGAGCACTCGCTCGTGCTCGTTCGCGGCGGCCGTGTGAAGGACCTCCCGGGTGTCCGCTACAAGATCGTCCGTGGAGCCCTGGACACCCAGGCTGTCAAGAACCGCAAGCAGGCGCGCAGCCGCTACGGCGCGAAGAAGGGCTGAGTCAGATGCCTCGTAAAGGACCCGCGCCCAAGCGCCCCGTCGTCAACGACCCGGTATACGGTGCCCCCATCGTCACCCAGCTCGTGAACAAGATCCTCGTCGACGGCAAGAAGTCGCTCGCCGAGTCGATCGTCTACAACGCCCTCCAGGGCGTCGAGTCGAAGAACGGCCAGGACGCCGTCGCCACGCTCAAGAAGGCGCTCGACAACGTCCGCCCGACCCTCGAGGTCAAGTCCCGCCGCGTCGGTGGCTCGACCTACCAGGTGCCGGTCGAGGTCAAGCCGCACCGCGCGAACACTCTCGCGCTGCGCTGGCTCGTGAGCTACGCCAAGGGTCGTCGTGAGAAGACGATGACCGAGCGTCTGCAGAACGAGATCCTCGACGCCTCGAACGGCCTGGGAGCCGCGGTCAAGCGCCGCGAAGACACCCACAAGATGGCCGAGTCGAACCGCGCCTTCGCGCACTACCGCTGGTAACAGCACCCCTGTCGCCGGCCGGAGGCGAACCCTCCGGCCGGCACAGTCCGACACCAAGGTAAGGAAGACACCCCGTGGCACAAGAAGTGCTCACCGACCTCAACAAGGTCCGCAACATCGGCATCATGGCGCACATCGATGCCGGAAAGACGACGACGACCGAGCGCATCCTGTTCTACACGGGCGTCAACCACAAGATCGGCGAGACCCACGACGGCGCCGCCACCACCGACTGGATGGAGCAGGAGCAGGAGCGTGGCATCACGATCACCTCCGCCGCCGTCACCTGCTTCTGGGAAAAGAACCAGATCAACATCATCGACACCCCCGGTCACGTCGACTTCACCGTCGAGGTGGAGCGCTCGCTCCGCGTGCTCGACGGCGCGGTCGCCGTCTTCGACGGCAAGGAGGGCGTCGAGCCCCAGTCCGAGACCGTGTGGCGTCAGGCCGACAAGTACGACGTCCCCCGCATCTGCTTCGTCAACAAGATGGACAAGCTGGGCGCCGACTTCTACTTCACCGTCGACACGATCGTGAACCGCCTCAAGGCGAAGCCCCTCGTGATCCAGCTCCCGATCGGTGCCGAGAACGACTTCATCGGCGTCATCGACCTGGTCTACATGCGTGCGCTGGTCTGGCCCGGTGACGCCAAGGGTGATGTCACCATGGGCGCGAAGTACGAGATCCAGGAGATCCCGGCCGACCTCGTCGACAAGGCGAACGAGTACCGCGAGAAGCTCCTCGAGACCGTCGCCGAGTCCGACGACGCGCTCCTCGAGAAGTACTTCGGTGGCGAAGAGCTCACCCACGAGGAGATCAAGGGCGCCATCCGCAAGATGACGATCGCCAGCGAGGTCTACCCCGTGCTGTGCGGTTCGGCGTTCAAGAACCGCGGCGTGCAGCCGATGCTCGACGCGGTCGTGGACTACCTCCCCTCCCCGCTGGATGTCCCGGCGATCGAGGCGAAGGACCCGAAGAACGAAGAGATCGTCATCGAGCGCCACGCCGACCGCGAGGAGCCCTTCGCGGCCCTCGCGTTCAAGATCGTGACGCACCCGTTCTTCGGTCGTCTCACCTACATCCGCGTCTACTCGGGCCACCTCGACTCCGGCGCCCAGGTCGTCAACGCGACCAAGGGCAAGAAGGAGCGCATCGGGAAGATCTTCCAGATGCACGCCAACAAGGAGATGCCGGTCGACTCCGTCACGGCGGGTCACATCTACGCCGTCATCGGCCTGAAGGACACCACCACCGGTGACACGCTGTCCGACAGCAACAACCAGGTCGTCCTGGAGTCGATGACCTTCCCCGAGCCGGTCATCGAGGTCGCCATCGAGCCCAAGACCAAGGCCGACCAGGAGAAGCTGGGTCTCGCGATCCAGAAGCTCGCGGAAGAGGACCCGACGTTCCGCGTCGAGCAGAACTCCGAGACCGGTCAGACCGTCATCAAGGGCATGGGCGAGCTCCACCTCGACATCCTGGTCGACCGCATGAAGCGCGAGTTCAAGGTCGAGGCGAACGTCGGAAAGCCCCAGGTGGCCTACCGCGAGACGATCCGCAAGAGCGTCGAGAAGCACGACTACACGCACAAGAAGCAGACCGGTGGTTCCGGCCAGTTCGCGAAGATCCAGTTCACCATCGAGCCCCTCGAGGTCACGGCGGACAAGATCTACGAGTTCGAGAACAAGGTCACCGGTGGTCGCATCCCCCGCGAGTACATCGGGCCCACCGACCAGGGCTTCCAGGACGCCATGAACGTCGGCGTGCTCGCCGGCTATCCCATGGTGGGCGTGAAGGCGATCCTGCTCGACGGCGCCTCGCACGACGTCGACTCGTCCGAAATGGCGTTCAAGATCGCAGGCTCCATGGGCTTCAAGGAGGCCATCCGCCGCGCGAACCCCGTCATCCTCGAGCCGATCATGGCCGTCGAGGTGCGTACTCCGGAGGAGTACATGGGTGACGTCATCGGCGACCTGAACAGCCGCCGCGGACAGATCCAGTCGATGGAGGATGCCGCCGGCGTCAAGGTCGTCCGGGCCAACGTCCCCCTGTCGGAGATGTTCGGCTACATCGGCGACCTGCGCTCGAAGACCTCGGGTCGTGCGGTCTACTCGATGGAGTTCGACTCCTACGCCGAGGTGCCGCGCAACGTCGCGGACGAGATCGTCCAGAAGAACAAGGGCGAGTAACACTTCCGGATGCCGGGACGCAAGCCCCGGCATCCGGGCCTCATAACTTCACAGAATCAGCAGTACCCCCACCCACTAAGGTGGAACCAATCCCCGTAGAGAACCGGTCGCAATCCAGTGCCCGGAGCATCTACACGACTGTCCTAGGAGGACCCAGTGGCTAAGGCCAAGTTCGAGCGGACCAAGCCGCACGTCAACATCGGAACGATCGGTCACGTCGACCACGGCAAGACCACGCTCACCGCAGCTATCTCGAAGGTGCTCGCCGACAAGTTCCCGTCGGCCACCAACGTGCAGCGTGACTTCGCGTCGATCGACTCGGCTCCTGAGGAGCGCCAGCGCGGCATCACGATCAACATCTCGCACGTCGAGTACGAGACCCCGAAGCGTCACTACGCGCACGTCGACGCCCCGGGCCACGCCGACTACATCAAGAACATGATCACCGGTGCCGCTCAGATGGACGGCGCGATCCTCGTGGTCGCCGCCACCGACGGTCCGATGGCTCAGACGCGTGAGCACGTTCTGCTCGCCAAGCAGGTCGGCGTGCCGTACCTGATGGTCGCGCTGAACAAGGCCGACATGGTCGACGACGAGGAGATCCTGGAGCTCGTCGAGCTCGAGGTCCGCGAGCTGCTGTCCAGCCAGGGCTTCCCCGGCGACGACGCTCCGGTCATCCGCGTCTCGGGCCTGAAGGCCCTCGAGGGCGACGAGAAGTGGGTTCAGTCGATCCTGGACCTCATGGACGCCGCGGACGAGTCCATCCCGGACCCGGTGCGTGACAAGGACAAGCCGTTCCTCATGCCCATCGAGGACGTCTTCACGATCACCGGTCGTGGCACCGTCGTCACCGGCCGCGCCGAGCGTGGAACCCTCGCCATCAACTCCGAGGTCGAGATCGTCGGCATCCGCCCGACGCAGAAGACCACGGTCACCGGTATCGAGATGTTCCACAAGCAGCTCGACGAGGCGTGGGCCGGCGAGAACTGTGGTCTGCTCCTTCGTGGTCTCAAGCGCGACGACGTCGAGCGCGGCCAGGTCGTCGTGAAGCCCGGTTCGGTCACCCCGCACACCAACTTCGAGGGCACGGCGTACATCCTGTCCAAGGAGGAGGGTGGTCGCCACAACCCGTTCTTCACGAACTACCGCCCGCAGTTCTACTTCCGCACCACCGACGTTACCGGCGTCATCTCGCTGCCCGAGGGCACCGAGATGGTCATGCCCGGCGACACCACCGACATGACGGTCGAGCTGATCCAGCCCATCGCCATGGAAGACGGCCTCGGCTTCGCCATCCGTGAGGGTGGCCGCACCGTCGGCGCCGGCACGGTCACGAAGATCCTCAAGTAAGGATCCGTTCCGCACGAAGGCCCCCGGGGAACACCCGGGGGCCTTCGTCGTGCACGGAGCACGTCGAAGATGGGATCGGTCTCACGGTCCGTGAAGAACTGAGAGATCCTTGGGTGAAGAGCACCGGCGACCTTCGGATACGAGGTCCGAAACTCCGGTAGCGTTCCCGATGGATCACCGCGATGCGGACCCGCGAAGCCACCCGAAGGCCTTGCGGGATGGGGCCGCATGGTGATCCCTGAACGGACCTGCGTCGCACACCCGAGAGGCGCAGGATACTGGTGCTTCGCGCGCCGAAAAACGACGCTCGATGGCGCGCCGCCGCACGGCGGCGCACATCGCGCTCACGACGATCGCCGGGGCGGTGGTCGCGGCGCTCGTCGTCGTCGGCGCCGCGCCGGCGATCGCCGCGGGCGACGCCACGCCTACGCCGACCGAGACTTCGACGCCGACGTCGACCGCCACCGAGGCGCCCGCGCCGACCGTGCCCGAGTCGCCGCTCGCGACACCGGAGTCGACGGCCGACGCGGACGGCGCCGACGCGCGCCGTCCGGTCCTCCGGCGTCACCACGCAGACCGTCGCGCCGATGACCGTGTCGACCTCCTCGATGAGCGTCACCGTCCGCAAGCGCGCGCTCGCCAACTCGACGACGCTCGCCGGCACCATCGGTCAGACCATCGGCACGGACTACACGGGCACGGTGGGCGCGAGCTTCCGCCTGTGGACGTTCACCTCCTACGGCGCGGGACCGCAGGCCTCCACGAACTACACCTGCACCATCACCGCGGGCGGTGCTTGCACGATCACGATTCCCGACGCCGGCGGCGCCAACAAGGGCAAGCGCTTCTGGGTGGTCGAGGAGGCCCCCGTTGCCGGATCCGACGCGGCCAGGACCTACGCCAACCCCCAGCTCCTCCTGGGCAGCTACCAGGGGCCGACGGCGCGCCAGTACCTCGTCGGTGTCACGACGGCGGTCGCCGCTGACGCCGCCATCACGGTGCCGATGACGAGCAACACCTCCAACGGTGGGACGCAGATCACCTCGAGCGCCGATCCTGCCCCTCACCGGTGGTGACGGAGCCGTGATGTTCGGCATCGGCGGAGCCGCCCTCGTGCTGATGGCCGCCGGCGCGGCGGTCGTGATCGCCCGCCGCCGCGTGCGCGTCTGACGCACGACCCGCTCTCCGTGGCGGGGGCTCTGAGCCCCCGCCACGGAGTACCACGTCCCCGATGAAGGACTCCCCGATGTCGCTCACCACCGCCCGCCCCGAGGCTCCGGCCGATCCGCCGCCGACCCGACGTGCCCGTCGCGCGCGGTGGCGTCTGCCGGTCGTCCCGCTCGTCATCGCGGTCGTGTGCTTCCTCGGGGTCGGGGTGCTGCTGTATCCGGCAGCGGCTGCCTGGATGTCGCAATACCAGCAGTCCCTCCGCATCGACGACTACGCGCACGAGGTCGAGATCGCCGGACCCGACGCCCTCGCCACCGAACTCGCCCGCGCCTCCGACTACAACGCCGCTCTCACCGGGGGGGGCGTTCCTCGACCCCGACGAGCGCATCCCGCAGTCCGACGAGGCCGGTGCGGGGTACGACGATCTGCTCGCCGCCGATGACGACGGACTCATGGCACGCGTGCGCATCCCGGCGATCGACGTGGACCTGCCGGTTTATCACGGCACCACCGAAGACGTCCTCGAGCGCGGTGTCGGCCACCTCGAGGGGACGGCGCTCCCGATCGGGGGGACGGGGACGCATGCGGTCCTCACCGCGCACCGGGGGCTCGCCTCGGCGGAGCTGTTCACGAATCTCGATCGCGTGGTGGTCGCGGACACCTTCACCGTCGAGGTCTTCGGCGAGGTCCTCACCTATCGGGCGCGCGACACGCAGGTCGGCGACCGGGCGAGTTCGACGCCGGCTCTTCCCCCGGCCCATCCGCACCGCCACAATGATCCCAGCGAGCGCGGGCGTCGCGCACGGATCCGAAGGAGAATCCATGGCCATCGACGACCTGGTCAACCAGGGCAAGCAATTCCTGGAGCAGAACAAGGACAAGATCCAGGAGGCGGTGAAATCCGACAAGGCCGAGGAGGTCTCGGACTCGGTTCTGGGCGCCGCGGCCGAGTTCGTCAAGAAGGTCGCTCCCGAGAGCGTGCACGAGCACGTCGACAACGCGCGAGACGCCGCCGACAAGGCGATCGGGAACGAGTAGACGCCCGTTCCGAGCACGAAGGGTCCGGTGCGAACCGGGCCCTTCGTCGTCGGATCGGACGACACGCCGAGGCGACACGCCCGAGTTTGCGACACGCCCGGGCCGCACGTAGACTAGTGAGGTTCCACATTCCGGGGTGCCCACTGGCGCGTCTCGGATCACTGCCAGGGCAGTGCATAGGCGGCGCACGACTCCTCCGGGGTCTCGCGCAAGGTCCTAGGCCGCGGGCAGCAGAACCACCACATCCACACCCCCCTCACGAACGCCCTGCGATCGTGCGCGGGCGGGAACGGATGCCGGGACATGCGGCGCTTCGGCGCGGCATCCGGATTGACATCAGAACAGCGGTGCAGCAACGCACTGCGCAAGCGGTGCAGAAGTGCCCTGGCGCGAAAGCGCCATCGTGCGTCCAATGCCCTCGAGGTATGACGCGGAAAGAGAGTGAGCAGACAATGGCGGGACAGAAGATCCGCATTCGCCTGAAGTCGTACGATCACGCCGGCCTCGACTCGTCGGCCCGCAAGATCGTCGACACCGTGACCCGTGCGGGCGCAACCGTGGTGGGCCCCGTGCCCCTGCCGACCGAGAAGAACGTCGTGTGCGTCATCCGGTCGCCCCACAAGTACAAGGACAGCCGCGAGCACTTCGAGATGCGCACCCACAAGCGCCTCATCGACATCATCGACCCGACGCCCAAGGCCGTCGACTCGCTGATGCGTCTCGACCTGCCCGCCGATGTCAACATCGAGATCAAGCTCTGAGGCGATCGACATGGCACACATCAACGAAAAGGTTTCCAAGGGCCTGCTCGGCACCAAGCTCGGCATGACCCAGGTCTGGGACGAGAACGGCAAGCTCGTTCCCGTCACCGTCATCGAGGTGGCCCCCAACGTGGTCACCCAGGTGCGCACCCCGGAGAACGACGGCTACAACGCCGTGCAGATCGCCTACGGGCAGATCGACCCCCGCAAGGTGAACAAGCCCCTCACGGCCCACTTCGAGGCCGCCGGCGTCACCCCGCGTCGCCACCTCACCGAGATCCGTACCGCGGATGCCGCTGACTACTCACTCGGTCAGGAGCTCACCGCGGAGGGCGTCTTCGAGGCCGGCCAGCTGGTCGACGTCGTCGGCACCAGCAAGGGCAAGGGCACCGCGGGTGTCATGAAGCGCCACAACTTCAAGGGCGTCTCCGCCTCGCACGGTGCGCACCGCAACCACCGCAAGCCCGGCTCGATCGGCGCCTCGTCGACGCCGAGCCGCGTCTTCAAGGGCATGCGCATGGCCGGCCGTATGGGTGGCGAGCGCGTGACCGTCCTCAACCTCACGGTGCACGCCGTCGACGCCGAGAAGGGTCTGCTGCTCGTCAAGGGCGCCGTCCCCGGTGCGCGCGGCCGCATCGTCTACGTCCGCAACGCAGTGAAGGGTGCCTGACCATGGCTGACTCCACGCTCGCGCTCGACGTCGTCACCACCGACGGCAAGAAGGCCGGTTCCGTGAACCTGCCCGCCGCGCTGTTCGACGTCAAGACGAACATCCCCCTCATCCACCAGGTCGTCGTCGCCCAGCGCGCCGCCGCCCGCCAGGGAACGCACTCGACCAAGCGTCGCGGTGAGGTCTCCGGTGCCGGCCGCAAGCCCTTCAAGCAGAAGGGCACGGGTAACGCCCGTCAGGGCTCGATCCGCGCGCCGCACATGACCGGTGGTGGCATCGTCCACGGCCCGAAGCCCCGTGACTACGGCCAGCGCACCCCCAAGAAGATGATCGCCGCCGCCCTCGCGGGTGCGCTCAGCGATCGCGCGCGCGGCCAGCGTCTGCACATCGTCGACTCCTTCGGCATCGAGGGCGCGCCCTCGACGAAGGCTGCCGCCGCCGTGCTGTCCGGCCTCGGCGCCGTCAAGAAGGTCCTTGTGGTCATCGACCGCACGGACGAGATCAGCGTGCTGAGCCTGCGCAACCTCGCGTACGTGCACGTGCTCACCTTCGACCAGCTCAACGCCTACGACGTGCTCGTCTCCGACGACATCGTCTTCACCAAGTCCGCCTACGACGCCTTCGTCGCGTCCAAGACGGCGACCGAGGAGGTCTCCGCATGAGCGCCGACAACGTTCTGCAGACCGCGGGCAACAAGGACCCGCGCGACATCATCCTGAAGCCGGTGGTGTCCGAGAAGAGCTACTCGCTCATCGACGAAGGCAAGTACACCTTCCTCGTGGACCCCCGTGCCTCCAAGACCGAGATCAAGCTCGCCATCGAGAAGATCTTCGGTGTGAAGGTCGCCGCGGTGAACACCATCAACCGCGTCGGCAAGGCACGCCGCACCCGCTTCGGCACCGGCAAGCGCAAGGACACCAAGCGCGCCATCGTGACGCTGAAGTCGGGCACCATCGACATCTTCACGGCCGTCGGCTGACCCCGCGGAACAGAGGACCAAGAACATGGCTATTCGCAAGTACAAGCCCACGACCCCGGGTCGCCGCGGCTCGTCGGTGGCCGACTTCGCCGAGATCACCCGATCGACGCCCGAGAAGTCGCTCCTCCGCCCGCTGAGCAAGACCGGTGGTCGCAACAACCAGGGCCGCATCACGACCCGCCACATCGGTGG
The DNA here is from genome assembly GCF_031625015.1 of Microbacterium aurantiacum. NCBI lineage: Bacteria > Bacillati > Actinomycetota > Actinomycetes > Micrococcales > Microbacteriaceae > Microbacterium > Microbacterium aurantiacum. Next base: position 492,164 of record NZ_JAHWXH010000001.1, on the reverse strand, counting down.
TGGGCACAAGCGCCAGTACCGCGTCATCGACTTCCGTCGCAATGACAAGGACGGCATCAACGCCAAGGTCGCGCACATCGAGTACGACCCCAACCGCACTGCGCGCATCGCGCTGCTGCACTACTTCGACGGCGAGAAGCGCTACATCCTGGCGCCGAACAAGCTGTCGCAGGGGGACGTCGTCGAGTCCGGCGCGTCGGCTGACATCAAGCCCGGCAACAACCTGCCGCTGAAGAACATCCCCACCGGTACCGTCGTGCACGCCATCGAGCTGCGCCCGGGCGGCGGCGCGAAGCTCGCCCGCTCGGCCGGTACGTCGGTGCGTCTCGTCGCCAAGGACGGCCCCTACGCGCAGCTCCGTCTGCCCTCGGGTGAGATCCGCAACGTCGACGCGCGCTGCCGCGCGACCGTCGGCGAGGTCGGCAACGCCGAGCAGTCGAACATCAACTGGGGCAAGGCCGGCCGCAAGCGCTGGAAGGGCGTCCGCCCGACCGTCCGCGGTGTCGCGATGAACCCGGTCGACCACCCGCACGGTGGTGGTGAGGGTAAGACCTCCGGTGGTCGTCACCCTGTTTCGCCGTGGGGCCAGGCCGAGGGCCGCACCCGTCACGCGAACAAGGAAAGCGACAAGTACATCGTCCGTCGTCGCAACGCCGGCAAGAAGCGGAAGTAGGAGTAGAGGAAGATGCCTCGCAGTCTTAAGAAGGGCCCCTTCGTCGATGAGCACCTGCTTCGCAAGGTGGTCTCGCAGAACGAAGCCGGCAGCAAGAACGTCATCAAGACCTGGTCTCGTCGCTCGATGATCGTCCCGGCCATGCTCGGCCACACGATCGCCGTGCACGACGGACGCAAGCACATCCCCGTGTTCGTGTCCGAGACCATGGTCGGCCACAAACTGGGCGAATTCGCGCCCACCCGCACCTTCCGCGGCCACGTGAAGGACGACAAGAAGGGCCGCCGCCGCTGACGCGGCGGTGCGAAGAGGAGAGAGAAATGGTGGAGTCCATCGCACGTGTGCGACACATCCGCGTGACCCCTCAGAAGGCTCGTCGTGTCGTCGCCCTCATCAAGGGCAAGCAGGCCGAGGAGGCCCTGGCCATCCTCAAGTTCGCGCCTCAGGGTGCGAGCGAGCCCATCTACAAGCTCGTCGCCGCCGGCATCGCGAACGCTCGCGTCAAGGCCGACAAGGACGGCGAGTACCTGAACGAGTCCGACCTGTACGTGAAGAACGCGTACGTCGACGAGGGCACGACGCTCAAGCGTTTCCAGCCCCGCGCCCAGGGTCGGGCCTTCCAGATCAAGAAGCGCACCAGCCACATCACCGTCGTGCTGTCCACCCCCGAGGTGGACGAGACGGTTCCGGCATCCACGAAGAAGGCGAGCAAGTAATGGGCCAGAAGGTAAACCCGTACGGCTTCCGCCTCGGCATCACCACGGACCACGTGTCGCGCTGGTTCTCCGACTCGACGAAGCCGGGCCAGCGTTACGCCGACTACGTGGCCGAGGACATCAAGATCCGCAAGCTCCTGCAGTCGAACCTCGACCGCGCGGGCGTCAGCAACATCGAGATCGAGCGCACGCGTGACCGCGTCCGCGTCGACATCCACACCGCGCGTCCCGGCATCGTGATCGGCCGCCGCGGTGCGGAGGCCGAGCGCATCCGCACCGATCTCGAGAAGCTCACCGGCAAGCAGATCCAGCTGAACATCCTCGAGGTCAAGAACCCCGAGGCCGACGCTCAGCTGGTCGCGCAGGGTGTGGCCGAGCAGCTCTCCGCTCGTGTGGCGTTCCGCCGCGCGATGCGCAAGGGCCTCCAGGGCGCCCAGCGTGCCGGAGCCAAGGGTGTCCGCATCCAGGTCTCGGGCCGTCTCGGCGGCGCCGAGATGAGCCGGTCGGAGTTCTACCGCGAAGGCCGTGTGCCCCTGCACACGCTGCGCGCGAACATCGACTACGGCTTCTACGAGGCCAAGACGACCTTCGGCCGCATCGGCGTGAAGGTGTGGATCTACAAGGGCGACCTCACCAACAAGGAGCTCGCCCGCGAGCAGGCCAACGCGCCGAAGTCCCGCGGTCGTGACGACCGTGGCGGCGACCGTCGCCGTGGTCCTCGCAACGAGGCCCCCGTGGCAGAAGGAGCGTCGGCGTAATGCTCATCCCCCGCAAGGTCAAGTACCGCAAGCAGCATCACCCCAAGCGTGACGGCCAGGCGACCGGTGGCACGAAGGTCTCCTTCGGCGAGTTCGGCATCCAGGCCCTCACCCCCGCGTACGTGACGAACCGACAGATCGAGTCGGCACGTATCGCGATGACCCGTCACATCAAGCGCGGTGGAAAGGTGTGGATCAACATCTACCCCGACCGCCCGCTGACCAAGAAGCCCGCCGAAACCCGCATGGGTTCGGGTAAGGGTTCGCCGGAGTGGTGGGTCGCAAACGTCAAGCCGGGTCGCGTCCTGTTCGAGGTCGCCGGTGTCAACGAGGAACTCGCTCGCGAGGCCCTGACCCGTGCCATCCACAAGCTGCCGCTGAAGGCACGCATCATCAAGCGCGAGGAGGGCGACGCGTAATGGCGATCGGCACCAAGACGCTCGCACCGAGCGAGCTCGACACGTTCGAAGACCAGCGCCTCGTCGAGGAGCTGCGCAAGGCCAAGGAAGAGCTGTTCAACCTGCGCTTCCAGTCGGCCACCGGCCAGCTGGAGAGCCACGGTCGCATCCGCGCCGTCAAGCGCGACATCGCGCGGCTCTACACCGTGATCCGTGAGCGCGAGCTCGGCATCCGTGCCACTCCCGCGCCCGTGGAGACCAAGACGAAGGCCAAGAAGACCAAGGCCAGCAAGGCGGACTCCGCCGAGGCCACCAAGGAAGAGGGGGCTGAGTGATGGCCACCGCCAAGAAGGCAGACCAGGCCGTCGAGCCCGGTCACGAGCACGCTGAGCACGATGTCCGCGATGCGGACGCCCGCGGGTACCGCAAGTCCCGTCGTGGGTACGTCGTCAGCGACAAGATGGACAAGACGATCGTCGTCGAGGTCGAAGACCGCGTGAAGCACCCGCTGTACGGCAAGGTCATCCGCCGCACGTCGAAGGTCAAGGCGCACGACGAGGGCAACACCGCCGGCATCGGCGACCTCGTCCTCATCAACGAGACCCGCCCGCTCAGCGCCACCAAGCGCTGGCGCCTGGTGGAGATCATCGAGAAGGCGAAGTAACCCATGATTCAGAATGAATCCCGCCTCAAGGTCGCCGACAACACCGGCGCCAAGGAGCTGCTCACCATCCGTGTGCTCGGCGGCTCCGCCCGGCGCTACGCGGGCCTGGGCGACATCATCGTCGCCACGGTCAAGGACGCGATCCCCGGCGGAAACGTCAAGAAGGGCGACGTGGTCAAGGCCGTCATCGTCCGCACCGTCAAGCAGACCCGTCGTCCCGACGGTTCCTACATCAAGTTCGACGAGAACGCCGCCGTCATCCTGAAGAGCGACGGGGAGCCCCGCGGCACCCGCATCTTCGGACCGGTCGGTCGTGAGCTTCGCGACAAGAAGTTCATGAAGATCGTCTCGCTCGCCCCGGAGGTGATCTGACCGCATGGCCAAGATCAAGAAGGGTGACCTCGTTCAGGTCATCACTGGCAAGAAGCAGGACAAGGGCGGCGACCGCGGCAAGCAGGGCAAGGTCCTCGAGGTCCTCGTCGAGCAGAACCGCGTGATCGTCGAGGGCGTCAACTACGTCACGAAGCACAACCGCGTCGGCCAGAGCCAGCGTGGAACGAAGACGGGCGGCATCGAGACGATGGAAGCCCCGATCCACATCTCCAACGTCGCCGTCGTCGACCCCTCGACCAAGAAGCCGACCCGTGTCGGCCACCGGGTCGAGGAGCAGACGAAGGACGGCGTGAAGCGCACCGTGCGCGTCCGCTACGCGAAGAAGTCAGGCAAGGACCTCTGATGAGCAACACCGCGACTGCCGCGGCGGCTGGCAAGACCCAGCCCCGCCTCAAGCAGAAGTACAACTCCGAGATCAAGAAGGCTCTGCAGGACGAGTTCGGCTACGCCAACGTCATGCAGATCCCGGGCCTGGTCAAGGTCGTCGTAAACACCGGTGTCGGCGAGGCCGCTCGTGACAGCAAGGTGATCGATGGTGCGGTCGACGACCTCACCAAGATCACCGGTCAGAAGCCGATCGTCACCAAGGCCCGCAAGTCCATCGCGCAGTTCAAGCTGCGCGAGGGTCAGGCCATCGGCGCGCACGTCACCCTTCGCGGTGACCGCGCGTGGGAGTTCGTCGACCGCCTCGTCAACCTGGCGCTGCCCCGCATCCGCGACTTCCGCGGTCTGTCGGGCGACCAGTTCGACGGCAACGGCAACTACACCTTCGGTCTCCAGGAGCAGTCGGTCTTCCACGAGATCGACCAGGACAAGATCGACCGCGTGCGCGGCTTCGACATCACGATCGTCACCACGGCGAAGACGGATGCCGAGGGTCGGGCGCTGCTGCGTCACCTGGGCTTCCCCTTCCGCTCGGAAGACGCCCAGGCCTGAGAACCCCCGCCCCCGGGGCTCGGGGGCACCCATGGAAGGTCGCCCGTCGTGGAACGGCGCGGCGAAACCTCATGAACGAAAGAAGCTATCCATGACGATGACAGACCCGGTCGCAGACATGCTGACCCGTCTGCGCAACGCGAACTCGGCGCACCACGACACCGTGTCGCTGCCGAGCTCGAAGCTCAAGACCCACATCGCCGACATCCTCAAGCAGGAGGGCTACATCGCCGGCTGGCGCGTCGAGGACGCGCGCGTCGGCCAGACCCTCACGCTCGACCTGAAGTACGGCCCGAACCGCGAGCGGTCGATCGCCGGCATCAAGCGCGTGTCCAAGCCCGGACTCCGCGTCTACGCGAAGTCGACCGAGATCCCCACCGTCCTCGGTGGCCTCGGCGTCGCGATCCTGTCCACCTCCTCCGGTCTCCTCACGGACCGTCAGGCCGAGCAGAAGGGCGTGGGTGGGGAAGTCCTCGCCTACGTGTGGTGATCTGACATGTCGCGAATCGGACGTCTTCCCATCGACATCCCCGCGGGCGTGACCGTCGAGGTCGCCGGCCGCGAGGTCTCCGTCAAGGGCCCGAAGGGCGAGCTCAAGCTCTCCGTCGCCAGCCCCATCGAGGTCTCCGTCGACGAGGGACAGGTGCTCGTCACCCGCCCCGACGACGAGCGCGAGTCGCGGTCGCTCCACGGCCTGACCCGCACCCTCATCAACAACAACATCGTCGGCGTGACCCAGGGCTACACCAAGGGCCTCGAGGTCGTCGGCACCGGGTACCGCGTCGCTCAGAAGGGCAGCTCGGTCGAGTTCGCCCTCGGCTTCTCGCACCCCGTCCTGATCGAGCCGCCGGCCGGGATCACCCTCACGGTGGAGGGCAACAACAAGCTCACCGTGAGCGGGATCGACAAGCAGGCCGTCGGTGAGGCGGCTGCGAACATCCGCAAGATCCGCAAGCCCGAGCCGTACAAGGGCAAGGGTGTGCGGTACGCCGGCGAGGTCGTGCGTCGCAAGGCCGGAAAGAGTGGTAAGTAACGATGGCTGTCAAGACAAAGTCTCAGGCGCGTTCGCGTCGTCACGCCCGCCTGCGCAAGAAGATCGTCGGCTCTGCCGAGCGGCCCCGTCTGGTCGTCACGCGTTCCGCACGTCACGTCTTCGTGCAGATCGTCGACGACTCCAAGGGTCACACCGTGGCCAGCGCCTCCACCCTCGAGACCGACCTGCGCGGCTTCGACGGTGACAAGACCGCCAAGGCCCGCAAGGTCGGCGAGCTCCTCGCCGAGCGCGCGAAGGCCGCCGGCGTCTCCGACGTCGTGTTCGACCGTGGTGGCAACCGCTACGCCGGTCGTGTCGCGGCGATCGCGGACGGTGCCCGTGAGGGAGGTCTGAACCTGTGAGCGATGCAGTGAACAACCAGAAGGTGGAGAACGAAGTGACCGCTACCGAGCAGGCAGCGGCGCCCGCCGCCGATGCGCCCGCCGAGCGCGAGCCGCGCCGCGGTGGTCGCGAGCGCAACCCCAACCGCGACCGCGGTGGCCGTGACCGCAACGAGAGCCAGTTCCTCGAGCGCGTCGTGACCATCAACCGCGTCTCGAAGGTCGTCAAGGGTGGCCGTCGGTTCAGCTTCACCGCGCTCGTGGTCGTCGGCGACGGCAACGGCGTGGTGGGTGTCGGCTACGGCAAGGCCCGTGAGGTCCCCCTGGCGATCTCGAAGGGTGTCGAAGAGGCCAAGCGCAACTTCTTCCGCGTCCCGCGCACCGGTTCCTCGATCCCGCACCCCGTGCAGGGTGAGGCCGCTGCCGGTGTCGTGCTGCTGCGTCCGGCTGCCGCCGGAACCGGTGTCATCGCGGGTGGTCCCGTGCGCGCCGTGCTCGAGTGCGCCGGTATCCACGACGTGCTGTCGAAGTCGCTCGGTTCGTCGAACACGATCAACATCGTCCACGCGACGGTGGAGGCCCTGAAGCAGCTCGAGGAGCCCCGTGCGGTCGCCGCGCGTCGCGGTCTCGAGTTCGACCAGGTCGCCCCCGCCCGTCTCGTCCGTGCCGAGGCCGAGGCCACGGCGTCCGCGAAGGCAGGTGTCTGATGGCCGCGCGCCTGAAGGTGACCCAGGTCAAGTCCAAGGTGAGCGAGAAGCAGAACCAGCGTGACACGCTGCGTTCGCTCGGTCTGAAGCGGATCAACGACTCCGTCGTCCGCCCCGATGACGCGCAGACGCGCGGGTACATCAAGACCGTCGCGCACCTCGTGAAGGTTGAGGAGATCGACTGATGGCCGACAAGGCTGAGAAGAAGGACGACGTCGTCGAGGCGACCGAGCCCAAGAAGGCCGCCGCCAAGAAGCCGGCAGCCAAGAAGGCCCCCGCCAAGGCGGAGGCGAAGAAGGATGTCGCGGCATCGCGTCCCGGCGTCCTGAAGGTCCACCACCTGCGTCCCGTCCCGGGTGCCCACACCGCCAAGACCCGCGTGGGTCGCGGTGAGGGGTCGAAGGGTAAGACCGCCGGTCGTGGCACCAAGGGCCAGAAGGCCCGCTACCAGGTCAAGGTCGGGTTCGAGGGTGGGCAGATGCCGCTGCACATGCGCACCCCGAAGCTGCGCGGGTTCAAGAACCCGTTCCGCGTGGAATACCAGGTGGTCAACCTCGAGAAGCTCGCCGAGCTCTACCCGAAGGGCGGAGACGTCACCGTCACCGACCTCGTGGCCAAGGGTGCGGTGCGCAAGAACGAGAAGGTCAAGGTGCTCGGCACCGGCGACATCGACGTGGCGCTGAACGTGTCCGTCGACAAGGTCTCGGGCTCCGCGGAGCAGAAGATCGTCGCCGCCGGCGGCACCGTCAAGTAATGACGATCGGGGGTCGGAGAGTTTCTCCGGCCCCCGTTGTCGTCCCCGGCGAGAACCAACGCTGACGCGTGCGGGACCGGCTGGGCTAGTCTTGTGACGGTGCGCCTGCGAGCGCGCCGTCATCCCCACTGGAGGAACGCTCTTGTTCAGCGCCATCGCGCGGATCTTCCGCACCCCCGACCTGAGGCGGAAGATCGGCTTCACCCTGGGCATCATCGTGCTGTATCGGCTCGGTGCCCACGTCCCGACGCCGTTCGTCGACTTCCCGAACGTCCAGTCGTGCCTGGCGCAGTCCGGTGGCACCGACGGCCTGCTGTCGCTGGTCAACCTGTTCTCCGGCGGCGCCCTGCTGCAGCTGTCGATCTTCGCGCTGGGCGTCATGCCCTACATCACCGCGACGATCATCACGCAGCTCCTGCGCGTGGTCATCCCGCACTTCGAGACCCTCTACAAGGAGGGGCAGGCGGGCCAGTCGAAGCTGACCCAGTACACCCGCTACCTCACCATCGCGCTCGCGCTGCTGCAGTCCACGACCCTGGTCACCGTCGCCCGGTCCGGTCAGCTCTTCGGCGTCACCGGCATCCCCGAGTGCGAGCAGCTCCTCACCAATGACGTGTGGTGGGCGCAGCTCCTCATGATCATCACCATGACCGCCGGCACCGGCCTCATCATGTGGTTCGCCGAGCTCGTCACCGAGCGCGGCATCGGCAACGGCATGTCGCTGCTGATCTTCACCTCGATCGCCGCCACGTTCCCCTCGGCCCTCGGCTCGATCTGGCTGGCCCGCGGCTTCGAGGTCTTCCTCCTCGTGATCGCGGTCGGCATCGTGGTGATCGCCCTGGTGGTCTTCGTCGAGCAGTCCCAGCGCCGCATCCCCGTCCAGTACGCCAAGCGCATGGTCGGACGCCGCACCTACGGCGGGACGAACACCTACATCCCCATCAAGGTAAACATGGCCGGTGTGGTGCCCGTGATCTTCGCCTCGTCGCTGCTGTACATCCCCGCGCTCATCGCGCAGTTCAACCAGCCGCAGCCGGGCGAGGAGATCCCGGGCTGGGTCGCGTGGATCCAGCAGTACTTCACCAACGGCGACAGCTGGATCTACATGCTCGTGTACTTCCTGCTGATCATCGGCTTCACGTACTTCTACGTCGCGATCACCTTCAACCCGGTCGACGTCGCCGACAACATGAAGAAGTACGGCGGGTTCATCCCCGGCATCCGTGCGGGGCGTCCGACGGCCGAGTACCTGGACTACGTCCTCACGCGCATCACGGCGCCCGGGTCGATCTACCTCGGTCTGATCGCGCTCCTGCCGCTGATCGCACTGGCGACCGTCGGCGCGAACCAGAACTTCCCCTTCGGCGGCGCCTCGATCCTCATCATCGTCGGTGTGGGGCTTGAGACCGTCAAGCAGATCGACGCGCAGCTGCAGCAGCGTCACTACGAAGGGCTTCTGCGATGACCGCGCGTCTGCTGATCGTCGGGCCGCAGGGCTCGGGCAAGGGCACCCAGGGGGTGCGCATCGCGGAGGCCTTCGGTATCCCGGCGATCTCGACCGGCGACATGTTCCGCGCCGCGGTCTCCGGCGGGTCGGAGCTCGGCGAGCGGGTCAAGGCGATCATCGAAGCCGGCGATCTCGTCCCGGACGAGCTCACCAGCGCCGTGGTCCGCGAACGTCTGTCGGAGGGAGACGCCGCGGGTGGATTCCTCCTCGACGGGTATCCGCGCAACCTCGGACAGGTCGGCGACCTCGACGCGTTCCTCACCGATCGCGGCGAGCAGCTGGACGCCGTCATCGAGCTCGACGTTCCCCGCGAGGAGAGCATCGCGCGGCTCTCGCAGCGCGCCGCCGAGCAGGGGCGCAGCGACGACACCGAGGAGATCATCGCGAACCGCCTCGCCATCTACGAGCGCGAGACCGCCCCGATCCTCGACGTGTACCGCGAGCGCGGAGCGGTCGTGGCGATCGACGGCGTCGGCTCCCTCGACGAGATCACCGAGCGCATCGTCGCCGCCCTCGAGGCGCGCGGACTCGCGCGCGTCGGCTGACCGTGGTGCTGCGCCGTTCCATCTACAAGTCGCCCGCTCAGCTGCGGGCGATGATCGAGCCGGGACTCATCACCGCGGCGGCGTTGGACGCCGTCCGCGAGATCGTCGCGCCGGGCGTCACCACGGGTGAACTGGATGCCGTCGCCGCCCGCGTGATCGCCGAGCGCGGCGCGACGAGCAACTTCCAGCTGGTCCGCGGCTACCGGCACACCATCTGCGCGTCGGTGAACGAGCAGGTCGTGCACGGCATCCCGGGGGAGCGGGTGCTGCAGCCCGGCGACATCCTCTCCGTCGACTGCGGAGCGCTCTTCAAGGGGTGGAACGGCGACTCCGCCTTCACGGTGGTGCTGGACGACCCGACGCGGCCGGATGTCGTCGCCGAGCGCGAGCGTCTGTCCGAGGTCACGCGCGGATCGTTGTGGGCGGGCATCGCAGCCCTTGCGTCGGCCCGTCATCTCGGGGAGATCGGTGCGGCGATCGAGGGATACATCGAGACGCACGCGCCCGACGGCGGGTACGGGATCCTCCGCGACTATGTGGGTCACGGCATCGGACGCAAGATGCACGAGTCTCCGTCGGTGTTCAACTACCGCGTCGACGACGAGGGCCCCGAGGTGCGCCCGGGACTGGTCGTCGCGATCGAGCCCATGGTCGTCATCGGCGACCAGGAGACCGACGTCGAGGACGACGGCTGGACGGTGTCGACCGTCGACGGCACCGACGGCTCACACTGGGAACATAGCGTCGCCGTGCATGATGGCGGAGTGTGGGTGCTGACGGCGCCCGACGGCGGTGCCGAGGCGCTCGCGCCGTTCGGCGTCACCCCCCAGCCGATCGCCTGAGTCCCGGCGTTCGGTTCGACGAGGTTCGGAAGAGGAAGATGATGGCTGCTGCCGCGCGCAAGGTCAATTGGTTCGCCGTGTGGGTCAGTGCGGCCGTGGTTGTGGCGATCGTCGCCGTCGGCGGCCTCGTCGTGGTGCTGAACAACGCCGCGACCGGTCCGGGGGAGGCGCCGCAGGCGGCGAACGTCAACGCCGAGACGGGTGCGATCTCCGTCGGGGACGGCGAGAACACCCTCGCCACCTACATCGACTTCATGTGCCCGGTCTGCGGTGACTTCGAGGCCGCCTACGGTCCCGAGATCGACGGGCTCGTCGAGGACGGCTCGACCACTCTCGAGATCCACCCGATCTCGATCCTCGACCGGGCCTCGCAGGGGACGGAGTTCTCCACCCGCGCCGCCAACGCGATGTACTGCGTCGCGGTGGCGGACGAGGACGCCGCCCTCCCGTTCCTGCAGGCGATGTTCGCATCGCAGCCCGCGGAGGCCACCGCGGGGCTCACGGACGAGGAGATCCTCGCCATCGCGGCATCCGTCGGCGTCGACGGGGTCGACGCGTGCGTGACCGATCAGACCTACTCCCGCTACGTCGGTTCGATCACGCAGGAGACCCCGGTGCAGCCGGGCGCCGCCGGGATCGCGACGCCGACGCTGGCGGTGAACGGCGAGGTGATCTCCAACTCCGAGATCCCTGCGCCGGGTCAGCTCGCGACGCTCTTCGGCTGATCGGGTGTGAGAGGATGCGGCCCCCATTTGCCGCGGCATCCACTATCACGTATGCTTGATCTTTGGTGCGTTGCGCCTTCATCGGCGTGTCCACAGCACCGACTCCCATCCACCGCAGACCGACCGGTCTGCACGAAGTGTTAGCGAGCGTATGGCGAAGAAAGACGGTGTCATCGAGATCGAGGGCGTGATCTCCGAGGCCCTGCCCAACGCGATGTTCCGCGTCGAGCTGACCAACGGACACAAGGTCCTCGCAACGATCTCCGGCAAGATGCGGCAGAACTACATCCGCATCATCCCCGAGGACCGTGTCGTCGTGGAGCTTTCGCCCTACGACCTCACCCGCGGACGCATCGTCTACCGCTACCGCTAGACCGGTCGAGAAGTAACGCCTCCGCAGGCTCTGCCGGCGGAGGCGAAGACAGCGAAGAGAAGAAATCATGAAGGTCAACCCCTCGGTCAAGCCCATCTGCGACCACTGCAAGGTCATCCGTCGCCACGGGCGCGTCATGGTGATCTGCAAGTCCAACCCGCGTCACAAGCAGCGCCAGGGCTGACGCGAGTCGGATCACCGCGGCACAGCCGCGCTGATGCGACTCGGGTCAGGATCGAGTGCCGCGCCTCCGGCGCGGTGTATCGAGATCTAACCCCCGCAGCCCCCGCCGCAACGGCGACCACACACAACTGAACACATCCGGCAGTATCAGAACCCGCGCAGCGGGGGACACCTCGGGACGAAGGCCCGGGCACCGATACTGCTCCACACCTTCGCACGACTCCTCAGGAGAACGACATGGCACGTCTTGCCGGCGTCGACATCCCGCGCGACAAGCGCGTGGTGATTGCGCTCACCTACATCTACGGCATCGGCCGTACCCGCTCGCACGAGGTCCTCGCCGCCACCGGCATCGACCACGACATCCGCGTGAAGGACCTCACCGACGACCAGCTCGTCGCCCTCCGCGACCAGATCGAAGGCACCTACAAGGTGGAGGGTGACCTCCGTCGCGAGGTCGCCGCCGACATCCGCCGCAAGGTCGAGATCGGTTCCTACGAAGGCCTGCGTCACCGCCGTGGGCTCCCCGTGCGCGGTCAGCGCACGAAGACCAACGCGCGCACCCGCAAGGGCCCCAAGCGCACCGTCGCCGGCAAGAAGAAGGCGCGCTAAGCGCGGCCCCAGGGTTTAGGAGAACACGCACATGGCACAGGCCAAGTCCGCAGCGCGCAAGCCGCGCCGCAAGGAGAAGAAGAACATCGCCGTGGGTCAGGCCCACATCAAGTCGACGTTCAACAACACCATCGTCTCGATCACCGACCCCTCGGGCGCCGTGATCAGCTGGGCGTCCTCGGGTGGCGTCGGCTTCAAGGGCTCGCGCAAGTCGACCCCGTACGCCGCCGGTATGGCCGCGGAGTCCGCCGCCCGCCAGGCGCAGGAGCACGGCGTCAAGAAGGTCGACGTCTTCGTCAAGGGACCGGGTTCGGGTCGCGAGACCGCGATCCGTTCGCTGACCGCTGCCGGCCTCGAGGTCGGTTCGATCCAGGACGTCACCCCCCAGGCCCACAACGGCTGCCGTCCCCCGAAGCGCCGCCGCGTCTGACATTCCTTTCCGTTCCGCTCCGCCGTCGCGCGGCGATGTTCTTCGCCCGCGCGACGGCGGAACGGGACTCGAGAACAACTCAACACCTCATTCACCGCACGTGTCATATAGCGGGCACGTGATCGAAAGGAACACATCGTGCTCATCGCACAGCGTCCCACTCTGACCGAGGAGAAGATCGGGGAGTTCCGCAGCCGGTTCATCATCGAGCCGCTCGAGCCCGGTTTCGGCTACACGATCGGCAACGCGCTGCGCCGCAGCCTGCTGTCGTCGATCCCCGGTGCTGCCGTGACGTCGATCCGCATCGACGGCGTCCTCCACGAGTTCAGCACCATCCCCGGTGTCAAGGAGGATGTCACCGAGATCATCCTGAACATCAAGCAGCTGGTCGTCTCCAGCGAGCGCGACGAGCCGATCACGGCGTACCTGCGCAAGACCGGTTCCGGCGAGGTCACCGCGGCGGACATCTCCGCTCCCGCCGGTGTCGAGGTGCACAACCCCGACCTGGTCATCGCGACCCTCAACGACACGGCCCGCTTCGAGCTGGAGCTGACGATCGAGCGTGGCCGCGGCTACGTCTCGGCCACGCAGAACCGCAACGAGTACGCCGAGGCCGGTCAGATCCCGATCGACTCGATCTACTCGCCGGTGCTCAAGGTCAGCTACCGCGTCGACGCCACCCGTGCGGGTGAGCGCACCGACTTCGACAAGCTGATCCTGGATGTCGAGAGCAAGGCGTCGATGGCCCCGCGCGACGCCGTGGCGTCCGCCGGTCGCACCCTCACCGAGCTGTTCGGTCTCGCCCGCGAGCTGAACGTCGAGGCCGAGGGCATCGAGATCGGTCCCGCCCCCGTCGAGCAGGTGCTCTCCAACGAGCTCTCGATGCCCATCGAGGACCTCGACCTCTCGGTGCGCTCCTACAACTGCCTCAAGCGCGAGGGCATCAACACCGTCTCCGAGCTGGTCGCCCTCTCCGAGACGCAGCTGATGAACATCCGCAACTTCGGCCAGAAGTCGGTCGACGAGGTGCGCGACAAGCTCGTTTCGCTCGGGCTGTCGCTGAAGGACTCGGTTCCCGGGTTCGACGGCGCGCACTTCTACGGCGGCTACGACGACGAGAACGCCTGAGTCTTCCGACTCACTTGACCGACTTTTCCCACTGGAGTAATTGACAATGCCCAAGCCCACGAAGGGACCCCGCCTCGGAGGCGGACCCGCACACGAGCGTCTGCTGCTGGCGAACCTGGCCGCGGCCCTGTTCACGCACAAGTCCATCAAGACCACCGAGACCAAGGCCAAGCGCCTGCGTCCGCTGGCCGAGCGCCTCATCACGTTCGCCAAGCGCGGCGACCTGCACGCCCGCCGTCGCGTGCTGAGCGTCATCGGTGACAAGGAAGTCGTGCACGTCCTCTTCACCGAGATCGCGCCGCTCGTCGCCGACCGTGAGGGTGGCTACACGCGCATCACCAAGGTCGGCAACCGCAAGGGCGACAACGCCCCCATGGCCGTCATCGAGCTCGTCCTCGAGCCGGTGAAGCCGAAGGCCAAGGCCACCAAGCGCTCGGCTGCTCCGGCTGCCGTCGCCGAGGAGACCCCGGCCGAGGAGCCCGCCGCCGAGGAGGCCCCGGCCGCTGAGGAGTCCGCCGCTGACGACACCGCCGCCGACGCCGGCGCGGAGTCGCCGGAGGAGGGCGCCGCCGCGGAGGCCGCTGCCGAGGACGCCGTCCAGGACGACAAGGCCTGACGCCACTCCACGCGTACGCACGAGACCCGCATCCCTGTTCAGGGGTGCGGGTCTCGTGCGTACGCTGGAGGGATGACGATTCGCCTCCGCCCCGCCACCGTCGACGACCTCGACGGTATCCACGCCGTGGTCGTCGCCGCCGACCGGATCGATCACCCCACGTGGGTGACGCCGCGCGAGGATCTCGAGGAGGTCTTCGAGCTCTCCCACGTCGACCCCGCCCTCGACACCCGCGTGGCCGTCGACCCGAACGATGAGATCATCGGCTTCACGTGGGCCATGGTGCACCCGGACACGTCGGCCGGCATCCACGGGTACCTCCACGGGACCGTGCACCCGGACCGGCGACGGCAGGGCATCGGCCGCGAACTGCTGGCATGGAGCCACGACCGCACCCGCGAGCTCATCGCGGCCACCGGAGCCGAGGGGCCCGCGGCGATCTTCCAGTACGTCGACGAGACGAACACGGATGCCGTGCGCCTGGGAGAGCGGCGGGGTCTGCGCACGGAGCGCTGGTTCAGCTCGATGCAGCGCGACCTGTCCGAGCCCGCGGCGGAGGTGGCGGCACCCGACGGCGTCGACCTGGTTCCGTACACCCCCGAACGGTCCGAGGATGTGCGCCTGGCCCGCAACGACGCCTTCCGCGACCACTGGGGCAGTCTGCCGAGCACGGTGGAGCGCTGGTCGAAGTTTGTCGACGGCCCCTTCCTCCGGCCGGATCTGTCGACGCTGGCGCTGCGGGACGGCCGCGTCGTGGCGTTCTGCCTGGCGTCGGTCAACGAGGAGGACTGGGCGGCGCTCGGCGCCCCGAACACCTACATCGACCTCATCGGCGTCATCCGCGACGAGCGGGGGAGAGGGCTCGCCCCCGCCGTGATCGCCCGCACCCTGGCCGCTGCCCGCGACGCGGGGCTCGAGCAGGCCGTCCTCGACGTCGACACGGCCAGCAAGACCGGGGCGAACACGCTGTACGAGCGCCTGGGTTTCCGCGCGACGCACCGCCAGCAGGCGCTCGTCGAGCGCTTCTGATCCGTCGTCGCTCCGCCGGCGCGCCCGCTCACTGCGGGATGCGGACCTCGGCGTGGTGCAGACGGCGGTACTCGCGCATCTGCGCGTCGTGCTCCGCTGCCGCGCGGGCGTGCTCGACGGCGGTGACGCCCGCCTCCACCGTGCGGGCGAACAGCCGGCCGCCCTCCTCACCGGGGTGGATGCGATCGCCGGCGAGGAGTTCCTCCCGCGGGGCGATCGCGCTCGACCAGTCGGCGACGCTCACGCGAGGATGCGCGGCGGCGAAGGCGTCGAGATCGGCGTTCACCTGCGGGATCCAGTCCCGTGGCGCATGGGCGTTGACGAGGATGACGTCCCGCTCGGGGCCGGCGATGTCGACCATCCGCTCCAGGACGCCGGTGTCGACCGGGCCGTTGGTGCCGAGTGCGAGGACCACGTAGCGCCGCAGCTGACCCTGCGCGGCGAGGGATTCAAGGATGCCGGGGCCGGCCCAGACCGACCGCGACACCGCGGCATCCACCTGGATGCCGGGGAGCTCCTCGAGGAGCCCGGGGACGGCGGCGAGCATGACCGAGTCGCCCACGGCGGTGATCTCCTCGCCGGCGACGGGGGTCGGTGACGGCGCGCTCACCGCGGGGGTCGGCGGCGGCGTCGGTGTGCGGACCGGTTCGGAGCGGGGCGAGGCCTCCTCGACCGCCTCGAGCGCGGCGGCGCCCGCGGCCACCGCCGCCTCGGAGGAGGTCTCGCCCGGGGCGGCGGCCAACGCCGCGCTGGATCCGCCGAGGAAGAGCGCGGTCACGGCGACGGCGCCCACCGCGCGGGCACGCACGCGCGCCGATCCGCGGAAGGCCGCACCGAGGCGTGCCGCCGTACCGCGGAAGCCGTGGCGGCGGAGCGGGGTCTCCACGAAACGGTAGGAGAGCTCGGCGGCGGCGAGGGTCGTCAGGAGGACCCCGACGCCCACGCCGACGGGGACGCCGGCGTCGGGGCCGGTGCCGCGCAGCCACGCGAGCGCGAGGACGAGCAGCGGCCAGTGCCACAGGTAGATGCCGTAGGACCGGTCGCCGATCCACCGCAGCGGCGCGATGTCGAGCATGACGCCGGCGCGCGAGCCCGGAACGGCGGCTGACAGGATCGCCACCGCCGTCAGGGCGCTGGCGGCGAGGAGGACGCCCGGGAAGGTCGCGATGCCGTCTCCCGGGGAGAGGAGGGCGAGAGCGATCACGCCGCCGACGGCGATCGCGCCCGCACCCGTGGCGAGCCCCCCGCGGCGCTCGCCGATCCGGTCGAGGAGGGCGGGGAGCGCGAAGGCCAGGGCAACGCCGAGGAGGATGCCGAACGCGTGGGTGTCGGTGCCGAAGTACGCGCGGGTGACGGCATCCGAGAAGGCGGTCGTCGCCGGTCCCGCACCGCCGGAGACCACGACCGCCATGACCGTCGCGCTCGCCAGGGCCAGGATCGCTGCGGCCGCGGCACGCCACATCCGTCGCGGCAGCAGCAGGAACAGGGGCAGGATCAGCGGCCAGAGCAGGTAGAACTGCTCCTCGACCGCGAGGGACCACACGTTCCGGAAGAGCTCGGTGGTCGTCGCGGCGAAGTAGCCGGTGTCGCCGGCCAGGGCGAGCCAGTTGTAGCTGAAGGTGAGGGCGCCCAGCACCTGCCAGCCGAGTCCGCTCAGGACGTCGCCGCCGATCAGTCCGGCGATGCTCGTGCAGACGGCGAGGACCACCAGCAGTGCCGGCAGCAGGCGTCGCGCGCGACGGCGCCAGAACTCGACGAGACGGATGCCGCCGGTCGCGGCGATCTCGCGCAGGAGGAGCGAGGTGATGAGGAAGCCGCTGATCACGAAGAAGACGTCCACGCCGAGGAAGCCGCCCGGCAGGAGCGCCGGGCCGAAGAGGTGGTAGACCACGACCAGGATCACGGCGACGGCGCGCAGACCGTCCAGTCCCGCATAGCGGGCGGCGGTCGGGCGGGGCGCGGTGAACGTCATCGAAGGGGGAGTGGCCGGGGACGAACGGCGCCTGTCAGTGTACGACCGGACTCTGGGAGTTCGGGGGCGACGCCGGGACCAAGGTCCCCGCGCGGCGGAGGGGTGCGGACGTAGCGTGGAAGAGACCGGAGGAGGTCATCATGAAGGACACCATCGTCGTCGGCGTCGCGCTCCACAGCGAGGCGGGCAGGCGCTCCGGACAGCGCGCGATCGCGTGGGCCGCGGAGCGCGCCATGGACCGTCGTCAGCGTCTGGAGCTCCTCTCCATCGTGGGCGGAGCAGTGGGGATGGTCGGTGAGGCGCACCTGATCGATCAGGCCCGCGACGACCTCCGCTCCCAGCTCGAAGCGGAGGCGCGGACGCTCACGGACGCCCACCCGGATCGCCTCGACGTCCGGGTCCGCGTGGACCACGGCAATCCCGTCGCGAAGCTCATCGACGCCTCGAAGGATGCCGCCCTGCTCGTGATCGGCAGTGATTTCCGCGGCGACGCGGGACCGGCGCGCGGGCCGCACGGCATCCGCATCGCCGCCGGATCCCACGCCCCCGTCGTCGTCATCCCCGACGCGGACCCCGGTGCACGATCGGGAGTGGTGGTCGGTGTGGACGGCTCGGACCTGTCCGAGCGGGCCATCGCCTTCGCCGCCGCGGAGGCCGACCGACTCGGCGAGGCGCTGATCACCGTGATCGCGTGGAGCCCGATGGAGGTCTCGCGGAACCCCGGTCTGTACCCGCCGGAGTATCTGGACGCGCTCGCGCGGCTGTCGGAGGAGAGTCTCGGGCTGTCTCTCGCCGGACTCTCGTCGACGTATCCGGACCTGCGCATCGAGCGCCACGTCGAGCGGGGCTATCCGTCGGAGGCGATCGAGGTCTACGCGCGCCGTGCGCGGCTGACGGTCCTCGGCTCGCACGGCCGAGGCGCCATCGCCCGCTTCCTGCTCGGTTCGGTCAGCGAGGAGGTGCTGCGCCGGCTCCCCAGCGCCGTCGCGATCGTGCGCTGAGCGGGCCGTACACTGGCCGGAAGCCTCTCACGGACGGAAGACCATGCCCACTCCCCGCCTTCGCGTTCCCCTCGCGCTCGCCGTCGCCCTCGTCGCCGGCGCGGTGCTGACTGGATGCGGCACGCCGCCCTGGGAAGGCGGGGGAGGATCCGCATCGGATCCCACCGCGACGCCGACGGCCACCGCCCCCGCACCGGTGCCGAACGACCTCTCCAGCGGCTCCACGCAGCGCGAGCTCCAGGCGGGCGCCGTCGCAGCGACCATCGACTACTGGTCGACGCTGTCGATGGACCAGTGGACGCCGGGAGCACTGAAGCCGCTCAACTTGTCGCTGTCGACCACCGTGACCCCGGATGACGGCAAGAAGGTGTATCTGCAGCAGGCGAGTGTCGTGGCGATCCCCGCGACGGCCAGCGGCCAGCTCGCGCCCCTCGCGGCGCAGACGGACACGGCGACCGTCAACCCGGGCTACCTCGTGCTGAGCCCGCAGAGCTACTCCCAGACCTTCCTCGTCGGTGAAATGCCGGCGGAGGCGGACCGGGTGATTCTGCAGATCACGTACGACTTCCTGATGCAGACCGCGCCCGACTCGGCCGATTACGCCAAACAGACCGCCACGGACGTGCTCACGGTGGCGCTCACTGCGCCTCCAGCCCCGTGACCAGCCGCTCGATGAAGGATCCGTCGGCGCGCTCCCACCGATCGCCTCCGCGCTCCTGCGCCACTTCCGCGGCGCCCCGCGCGATGAACAGGAGCGCGCCGAGGTCGTACCCGCCGACCGTCGTCGAGCACCAGCCGGCGCTCGCGGACGGTTGGAAGGGCAGCCGTGCGTCGAGGGTGAGGTCTCCGATCTGGCGGAGGATGCGGCGCACGAGGTCACGGGTGGCCCCCTCCGGACGCGCGACCAGCACCGCGACGTCCCCCTCGGGGGTGACGCCGACGAGCCCCGAGGCGCCGACGGCACTGCGCACGGTGTCGTGGAACGACGTCGTGAGCTGGGCGACCTGGGCCGCTCCGGTCGTGGCGAACGCCTCGCGCAGATCGTCGAGTCGCAGACACAGCACCCCGCAGATCTCGCTCGCCGGCAGGGCCCGCGCGAGGCGTTCCCGGGCGGCCTCGCGGAACGCCCGGTAGTCGGCCTCCTGTGCGGGCGTGTTCCGCCGACGGGTGCGGCCGACGCTGAGGCCGAGGATCGCCACGAGCGCGGCGACGATGTACACCAGCATCCCGAGTGAAGTCAGCGGCCGGGACACCTCGAAGTCCTGGTCGACGGGGCGGAACACCAGGGACACCGCAGCCCCCGAGACCCCGAGGGCGACGAACAGCACCGTCGCGATCCCGAACGGCCAGATGACCGGGTCTCGGCGCTCGGGCATCCGCACCCATTCCCACAGGAACAGCCCTCCGGAAATCGCGGTCAGGAGATAGAGCGCGCGATAGGTCGACCCGAAGGCGGGGCTCGCCGCGACGAGGGCGAGGATCGTGGCGGAGGCGAGCGCGAACGCCGGGCCCACCCACACCAAGGTGCGCACCCCCCGATGGGCCCGGAATCCCGACCACAGGAGGGCGGGAGACCCGAGGAGGAGGCCCAGCGCGAAGGTCCGGGCCACCTCGTTGTCGGCGGTCTGCGCGGCGACGACGCCGAACGTGGAGAGCATCGACAGGGTGAAGGCGTAGGTCCAGTACAGCGTCGCGCGGCTCGGCGACGCGAGGAAGGCGATGCCGCCCGTGACGCACGTGGCCATGGCGGTGAAGAACGCCTGCCAGATGCCGAGATCCGACGCGGAGAGCAGGGAGAGGAGGTCGTTCACGAGATCACCTCCGCCGCCGGCTCGCGGGGGAGCCGGACCGTGAAGACGGTGCCGTCGCCGAGGCTGCTGTCGATGGTGAGGGTGCCGCCGTGCGCCTGGATGATCTCCTGCGTGATCCCGAGCCCGAGGCCGGTGCCACCCGCCGTCTTCTTGGCCACCGCGGTGCGGAAGTACGGGGTGAGGATGCGGGGGAGGTCCACGGCATCGATGCCGATGCCGGTGTCGGCCACGGAGATCACTATCTGGTCGCCCTCGACACCCGCGCTGACATCGACCGTGCCGCCGTCGGGGGTGTACTTCACCGCGTTGCTGACGAGGTTGTCGAACACCTGACGCAGGCGGAAGGCGTCCACTCGGGCGCGGAGGGCGCCGTCAATCGCGACGGACACCGCGACGTCCTTGGAGGCGCCGAGCGGCGCGTACGAGGCGACCGAATCCTGCAGGATCGCGCGGAGGTCGGTGTCTTCGAGCTCCGGCGAGGGCGCGCCGGCACCGGAGCCCCCGCGGACGGAGGAGCGGGGGCCCAGCATCTGCTGGGTCATCTCCAGCATGCGCTCGCTGGCGTCGAGCAGTTTCTGGAACCGCTCGACCGCCTTCGGCGACATGCTCTCGTCCTCGAGGGCAAGCTCGGCGGTGCCGATCATGACGGTGAGCGGATGCCGCAGCTCGTGCGAGGCGATGGCCGCGAGGCGCTCGCGCTCCCGCTGCGCCTGGGTGACCGCGGTGACGTCGTGGACGAGGAGGAGGATCGTGTCGTCCTCGTGGGTGGAGGTGCTCAACCTCTTGGCGGTCACCGACAGGGTTCGCCATTCTCCGTCGATCGTGAAGATCCAGACCCGGCGGTCGTGGAAGGTCTCGCCGCGGGACGCCCGGGCGAGGGTGCGCTCCGTGGGAGGGACCGGCATCCCGCGGTGCGCCGAGTACTCCACCGACCGGGCGGGCTGCTCGGGGTCGCGCGGATCGATGCCGTAGAGGCGCGCGTACGTGCTGTTGATCGACAGGGGGGCGCCGCTGGTGGCTACGCGGGCGACGCCGATGTCGACGGCGTTGAGGATCTCGGCGGTGCGTCGCTCCTGCTCGGAGCGACGTTCCACCGTCGCGTGCAGCCGCGCCGCCTGGCGTGCCATCAGGCGTCGGGAGGCGCGCACCTGACGCATGGCCAGGTGCGCGGTGATGCCGATGAAGGCGAGCGTGGACAGGACGACGAACACGCGGAGGATGGTGCCGCCCGGTGTCCCGTACACCAGCTCGTAACTGATGAGCAGACCGATCACCCCGAGCATCGCGGCGAGGATCGTGACGCGGAAGTGCATGCCCGCCCACATGACGGGGAAGGCCCAGAGGAAGCTGAGCCGCAGGTCGGTGCCGGCAGCCAGCAGGCCGACGGCGATGGCGTCGAGGAACGGGATGGCGATCACGGCGCTCTTCGGCATCCGCGCCCACGGTGCCCCGATGGTGAAACTGGTCACCGCGAAGATCAACGCGGTGCCGACGAGGAAGTGGAGCTGACCGAAGAGGCCGGGCGCGAGGACCATCACCATGAGGGCGATGACGACGACGGCGCCGGCGAGGGAGAGCTGGGTCAGCCAGATCGAGCGCGTGCGTCCGCTGATCTGGATCGGTGCGCTCACGGGTGCCTCCCCGACACGACAGGCCTCAGGGCCCGCTTGTGGTCGCGTTGAGGTTTCCTTGCGGAAGCGTTCGCGGCCGCTCGGCGGCGCCTTGCGGTCGGGCGGGCAGAGTGATGTTCATGACAACGACTCCCTCCACCTCGCTGGTGCGCCGCGGCGCCCTCGCTCGCACCGCCGTCGAGCAGTTCGCGCCGACCGAGCCGATCGATCGCGAGATCGACCGCGAGTTCGAGTCGGTCCTCGACGATGCGATCGTCGGCCGCTCCACGATCGGCTGCGTGATCCCCGCGTACAACGAGGAGGAGTCGATCGCCGACGTCATCGAGTCGCTGCTCGGGCAGACCCGCGTGCCGGATGTCATCCACGTCGTGGTCAACAACACCTCCGACAAGACCGTCAAGATCGCGTCGCAGTACAGCGGCCCGCACGAGGTCGTCACCGAGCTCGGCGAGCAGTTCACCGAGGTCTTCGTCCACGACATCGGCAAGAACCCCGACAAGAAGGTCGGCGCCCTGAACTACGGCTTCGCGCTCGTCGAGGGCTACGACTACCTGCTCGGCGTCGACGGAGACACGATCGCCGATCCGAAAGCGGTGGAGTACCTCGAGAGCGAGGCGATGTCCGACACCCGCATCGGCGGCATCTCGGCGATCTACTCGATCGACGACCGCCCGATCAAGGGGGCGATCGCGAAGTTCCTGATCTCCGGTCAGCGCACCCAGTTCGCGGCGTTCAACATGCAGAACCTCCTGCGCGGCCGGAACATGGCCGTGCTCGGCGGTCAGTTCTCGATCTTCTCCACCGCGGCACTGCGCGACGTCATGGTGCAGAACCACCAGTCCACCCCCTGGGTGAAGGATAGCGAGGTCGAGGACTCGCTCCTGTCTCTGCAGATCAAGAGCGCCGGATACCTGACGAAGATCAGCCCCTTCGCCCGCGCGGATGTCGGGGGCATGACCACCCTCCGCTCGTACGACGCGCAGCAGGTGAAGTGGACCTACGGCGCCATCGAGCTGATGTGGCCGGGGCAGCGCGGTGACACCAAGGGTCAGCCGCTGCACCCGAACCTGCGTCTGCGCTGGTTCGAGAACATCGGCATGCTCACGAACTTCTTCGTCCGCGTGTCCTTCCTCGTGCTGCTCGCGGGCTCGCTGTCGATCGGGGCGTTCGTGTTCTCCCCGTGGTGGCTCATCCCGCCGGCGATGGCGGTCGCGCTGAACATGCGCATCGCCTTCACCATGAAGGACCGCACGGCGCGCGACGTCCTCTTCGCCGGGCTCGTCGCCCCCGCCGAGGTCTTCATGTGGGTGCGCATCAGCCACTTCCTGCGCTCGTGGACCCGATTCCTCTCGCGCAAGAAGGTCGACAACTGGGCCATGCAGGCCAAGGCCGAGAAGGGCGGCGGCAGCACCTACTGGGTTCCGCTGGTGCTCCTGATCGCGTCCCTCGTGGCGATGGCCGTCATCTGGGTGGTGCTCCCGCCGGTGGCGCAGTCCACGATCCTGTGGGTCGGCTGGCCGATTGTCGGCGTCATCACGGTCCTGCAGACCCTCATGATGTTCTTCAAACTGATCCGTCGTCACCAGGGCTTCCAGGTATGAGCGCCCGGGCCGCGATCGGCCCGGCGTCACGCCGGCGAGCCGGCCTCCGCCGTCAGGCGGTAGCCGACTCCGCGCACCGTCTCGATGTAGCGCGGGTTGGTGGGGGAGTCGCCGAGCTTGCGCCGGAGGTTGGTCATGTGGGCCTCGATGGCGCGCTTGTCGGCCTCGCCCACGAAGTAGCTGGTGACGTACGACTCGCCCCGCAGGACCAGGGTGAGATCGGCTTTGGTCCGCACGCGACGCTTGGACTCCATGAGGGTGGCCAGGAGGTCGAATTCGGTGCGGGTCAGATCGACTTCGCGATCGTCGATCAGGACGATGCGCGAATCAGGATCGAGCACGAGGTCGCGGTGCCGCACCGCGGTCGACCCGACGTGCTCGAGGGCGCCGTCGGAGGCAGGCGAGGCGGGGACCTCGCCACCCGACTCCGCGATCACCATGGTCGCGGAGGCCCCTGACGGCGGGGGAGGAACGGATGCCGGCCCCGCCGACGGGGAGGTCGCGGAGCCGGCATCCATCACACCGTGTCGCGACGCGGTGTTGCGGCCACCCGGGAACGACGGCCCGACCTGCTCCTGACGAGGAGCGGGCGCGGCCGTCGTTCCCGCACCGGCCGACTGCGCGGTTTCGCGCCGGCGGAGGATCGCATCCAGGCGGGCGCGCAGCTCGCGCGGACGGAACGGCTTGGTGAGGTACTCGTCGGCTCCGGCGCCGAGTCCGAGCACGAGGTCGGCCTCCTCCTTGAGCCCCGTGAGCATGATGATGTACGTGTCGCTCTGCAGGCGGATCCGCCGGGCGGCCTCGAAGCCGTCGATGCCCGGCATGTTGATGTCGAGCGTCGTCACCGTCGGCTGATAGCTGATGACGGCCTGCACGCCGTCGATGCCGTTGCCGACCGAGACGGTCGAGAACCCGGCCCCTTCGAAGACCTCGACGAGGAGGTGGCGGATCTCTGCGTCGTCTTCGACGATGACCGCGGTCTTGGGGACGCCGCTGGAGTCGTTCATGGGGATCTCTCGATGGTGAGGGGAGTGGAGCGCGGTAGCGCCGCGGGGTGCGAACACCTCAGGAGCCATGGGTCAGCGCCATGGTACACAGCAGACGGGCGCCCCCACCCGATTGTTATGGACTTGCGGTCCACGTCCTCGTCAGCCTAGCGGCGCACGCGCTGTGGGGTCAGCGCACGTCGCGCGTGAGTTCCACCGCCGCCTCGGGCCACCATGCCCCCGCGGGCGGACCCCCGTTGCAGGTGCCGTCGCTCTCGCCGGGCGGCTTGATCCACAGGTTGGCGTCGATCACATCGTCGCCCCAGGTCCCCGAGGGCACGCCCACCCGGAGCCCGGGGACGTTGCACCACTCCGACCCCGTGTGCGGGGCGCCGTTGCGGGAGGTGTCGATCACGGCGTGCAGGTCGTCGAAACCCCACGCCTCCAGCTGCCCGACGAGCTGCCGCGCGTAGGCGGTCTCATCGGCGTCGGAGTTCGCGTTCGAGACGTTCGTGGCGAAGCCGCGGAGCGCACCGGGGGCCGCCTCGGCGACCTCGGCGATGAGGGTCGCCATCTCCCGAGGGGAGCGCCAGTTCGAATGGCCGCCGTCGACGTAGAGGAACGTGTCCTCCGCCGCGAGCCGCGAGGCGGCGTCGGCGATCTGCGCCGCCCGCACTTCCGGGCGGTCGCAGTCGAGCGCGAGGGCATCGGGTTCGAGGATGACGACGGTCGATCGCGCGGGCTCGGCGGCGAGCCCCGCGGCGATGGCGTCGATCCAGCCGGGGTAGTCTGCCGCATCCAGCCCGCCGGCGGAGAAGTTGCCGCAGTCGCGATCCGGCAGGCCGTAGACGGCGAGGACGGGAACGGCGTCCTGGGCGCGGGCCTCGGCGAGGATCTGCTCGACGGCGGCGGTGACACTGTCGGTCGGGTACGTCTCCGGCGTGAGCCACACCGCGGTCGGCTGCGCCGCGAGGTACGCGGCGGCCTCGGTCGCGGCATCCTCCCCGCCCTCCGCGGCGGCGCGGGCGGCGAACGAGTCGGGGGAGACGAAGAAGGCGTCCCCGGGCGCCGGGGGGCGCGGACCCTCGGCCGGCGCGAACAGCATCTGCCACAGGACGAATCCCGCCACGACGACTCCCGCCGCCCCGAGCACGGCGACGATGACGGCGCCGATCACCGTGCTGAGGCGTCGCCTGCGCTTTTCCACCCTCGGACTCTACCCGCGCCCCGCCGTAGGCTGAACGGGTGCGCCTCCGCCTGGACATCTCCTACGACGGCACCCACTTCCGCGGCTGGGCGCGGCAGCCGGGCCTGCGCACCGTGCAGCAGACGCTGGAGGACGCCCTCGCCCGCGTCCTCGGGGGCGAGGTCCGTCTGGTCGTCGCGGGGCGGACGGATGCCGGGGTGCACGCGACCGGGCAGGTGGCCCACCTCGACCTCGACGACGCACAGGCGTCGCGCCTCGCACGCGGGCGCGCGCGGGAGGGAGAGGACGACGGCGGCATCGCTGCTCTCGCGCGCCGCGTCAACGGTGCGCTCGGGGCCTACGCGGACGTCACCGTGCGGCGCGTCCGCCGTGCTCCCGACGGATTCGATGCGCGGTTCTCCCCGGTGTGGCGGCGCTACGAGTACCGCATCGCGGACGACTCCTACGACCCGCTGGAGCGTCACCGCACCACGTTCGTCCGCGGCCGACTCGACGCCGACGCGATGGATGCCGCGGCCGGGTCGCTCATCGGCCTCCACGACTTCGCCGCCTACTGCAAGCCGCGTGAGGAGGCGACAACGATCCGCACCCTGCTCGCGTTCTCGTGGCGGAGGGACGACGAGGGTGTTCTCGTCGCCCATGTGAAGGCCGACGCGTTCTGCCACAGCATGGTCCGCGCGCTCGTCGGGGCGTGCGTCGCGGTCGGGGAGGGGCGTCTGTCCGTCGACGACGTCGTGCGCATCCGCGACGCCGGCGAGCGGGTGCCGGAGGTGAAGGTCCTCGCCGCGCGCGGGCTGACCCTCACCGAGGTGGGATACCCCGCCGACGAGCTGCTGTCCCTCCGGGCCGCGCAGACCCGGGCGCGCCGCGAGCTCTGACGCCTGCGGATGCGGCGACCTGGGAGTACACGACGGATCCACGCGCGCGATACCCGATCGTCACGCGGGAGTCCTAGGCTGTCCCCGTCATGAAAGTCATCTCGTACAACCTGCGCAAGCACCGCGCCGTCGGGGAGCTCGCCCACCTCGTCGAGCGCCACGCGGCCGACGTGCTGTGCCTGCAGGAAGCGGACACGAACGACATCCCCGAGCGGATCGACGGCCTGCGACTGGCGGATTCGACCCAGCGCAACCGCCTGGGCCTGGCGGTCTACTACCGGGAGAACACCTTCCGCGCGGTGGACGTGCGGATGATGGCGCTGAAGAAGTCCCTGCACGACCGGGTGCTCAAGCCCGCCGAGGAGCGCCTGCTCGGGGTCAAGCTCTACGACATCGACGACGGACACGAGGTGGTCGTCGCGTCGTTCCACGCGGCCCCCCTGACGGCACTCAACTCCCTTCGCCGCCACCAGATCCGCACCGCCCTGTCGGAGCTGCAGCTCATGGGCGACGGACTCCCCACCCTCATGGTCGGCGACTACAACTACCCGGTCTTCAAGGAGAACCTGGGGCAGCGCGTCCGCGATCAGGGGTACGAGCTGAATCTCAGCGATTCGCGCACCTACACCCGCTACCGTTTCTTCCGCGGCCACTACGACTTCGCCACCTCCATCGGGTTCGAGATCGATCGGGTCCGCACGCTTCCGCAGGGGGACAGCGACCACCTGCCGATCCTGGTGACGGCGAGGCCGCTGACGGGGAAGGCGACGAACCTCAACGCGGGATCAAGAGAAGGACAAGATCGGCGGTAACGCCCTGCGCGGCGGTGCAGTTCGGCCCTAGAGTCTGATCGGCCGTGACCGTGAAGCGGCACCCTCCCCGCGAAAGTGAGCACCGCCGATGGTCGATCTCGCCGACGATCCGACGCGCCTCCCCGATGCCGACAGCCCCTCCCCGGCCGTCGCCGCGACCGAGGACGACGCCCCACCCGCTGCACCCTCCGACCCGCCGCGACGTCGTCGACGTCAGTGGGGGACAGAGCGGCCGCGGCCGCCGTTGCCTGCGGTCCACGCCCGTCCCTCGACCGCCAAGCTCATCTGGGGGCAGGTCGCGATCTGGGTGACGGTGGCCGTCTGGGCGCTGTACATGCTCACCGTCGCCGTGACGCTCCTGTTCGCGGGCGCCTTCGACTCCACCTGGCGGGTCATCGAAGCGGTCTCCTACCTGCTCGTCATCAGTGTGCTGACCTTCTCGGCCCTGATGTACCTCGTCGCCCGGCAGGGTGCCTACGAGCGCTTCGCCCGTCATCGGCGCGCTGACCGCGCCGAGCTCGATCGGCACTTCTCGTTCAGCCACGGTCCGCTCACCGTGCTCGTGCCCTCGTACGCGGAAGAGCCCGGCGTGATCCGCACGACCCTCTGGTCGGCGGCGTTGCAGGAGTACCCCTCGATGCGGGTGGTCCTCCTCATCGACGACAACCCCGACCCCGCCGACCCGGCCGTGGCGGCCAAGCTCGACGAGACCCGTCGGATCGGGCCCGAGATCACGCGGGCGCTCGCCGGTCCCGCGGCGGACTTCCGCGCGGCCCTCGCGCACTGCGAGGCCGAGATCGCGGCATCCGGACAGGCGGGAGAGGACCTCCTGGTCCGGCTCGTGGACGTCTACACCGCCGCCGTCGACTGGCTCCGCGCCCTCGCGGCGACGCACGTGCGCGAAGACCACGTCGACGACTTCTTCGTCGACGAGGTGGTCCTCGGCCTGGCCGACGACCTCGACGCCACGGCCGGGGCGGTCATGACCGCGCTCGACGAAGGGGCGGTCGTCCCCGCCGAGCGCGTGCGCGAACTGTTCCGGCGCCTCGTGTGGATCTTCTCCGCCGAGGTGACCTCGTTCGAGCGGAAGCGCTACGCGTCGCTGTCGCATGAGGCGAACAAGGCGATGAACCTCAACTCCTACATCGGTCTGCTCGGGGGGCGTTTCGCCGAGCAGCAGACCGAACTGGGACTGCTCCTGCGCCCGGTGACGACCGCCGCAGAGGCGGACCTCGACGTGCCCTACTCGGAGTTCGTCCTCACCCTCGACGCCGACTCGGTCCTGCTGCGCGACTACTGCCTGCGCCTGGTGCACTTCCTCGAGCAGCCCGAGAACGCCAAGGTCGCCGTGACCCAGACCCCGTACTCGTCGTTCCGCGGGGCTCCGACCCGGGTCGAGCGACTCTCGGGGGCGACCACCGACGTGCAGCACATCCTCCACCAGGGGATGACGGCCCACAACGCCACCTTCTGGGTCGGGGCCAACGCGGTCATCCGCATGGAGGCCCTCGACGACATCCTCGAGATCGACACCGTCGACGGCTTCGAAGTGCGTCGTTTCGTTCAGGACCGCACGGTGATCGAGGACACCGAGTCCAGCGTCGATCTCGGTGAGCGCGGGTGGACGCTGGTGAACTACCCCGAGCGGCTCAGCTACTCGGCCACGCCGCCCGACTTCGGCACCCTCGTGGTCCAGCGACGGCGATGGGCCAACGGCGGACTGCTGATCCTGCCGAAGTTCTGGCGGCAGATGCGCGCGCACCGCCTCGCGCACAAGCCCATGGCGATCGGCGAAATCGCCCTGCGCGCGAACTACATGGCTTCCATCGCGTGGGCGAGTCTCGGCCTGGTGTTCCTCCTCGCCTACCCGTACGACAGCCGCCTCGTCAGCCCGCTGGTCCTCATCGGGGCGCTCCCGTACTTCCTGGCGATGGCGAGCGACCTGCACTACTGCGGC
The DNA here is from genome assembly GCF_031625015.1 of Microbacterium aurantiacum. Classification (NCBI taxonomy): domain Bacteria; kingdom Bacillati; phylum Actinomycetota; class Actinomycetes; order Micrococcales; family Microbacteriaceae; genus Microbacterium; species Microbacterium aurantiacum. The sequence goes on along the minus strand of NZ_JAHWXH010000001.1, from coordinate 462,945 downwards.
TACAAGCGCACCGACATCTTCCGCATCTACGGGTTCAACCTGATCCTGCTGCCGGTGAACATCGCCGGCGTGCTGAAGTCCATCCAGCAGGGGCTGACGGGAAAGAAGATCCCCTTCGCGCGGACGCCGAAGGTCAAGGACCGTACGGCCACGCAGGTGCTCTACGTCGTGGCGCCCTATGTCATCGTGGGCTTCTCGCTCTTCGTCGCGTGGCGCAGCTGGCTCGACGGCGCGTGGGGGACCCTCGCGTTCTCGGCGTTCAACGCGTTCTGCTGCTCGTGGGCGATCCTCGCGAACATCGGCATCCGGAACTCCCTCGTGGACACCTGGATCGGGCTCACGGACTGGATGTGGGTGGATGCCGCTCCCGCGTCGTCCCGCGCCGGCGACGGCGAGGACGACAGCCCCGACTGGCGCAAGGTGCTCCGGCAGGGCCACCCGGCGCCGGGGGGTCGGTCGTGAGGGTCGCGACGCGCGGCCGGCACGCCGGCAAGCGCCTGTCGCCGTGGCGGGTCGGCACGGCCGTCGCCGTGGTCGCCGCGATCGTCGCGGCCCCGTTCGTCGTGGGCGCGGTCCTCGGCCGGCAGGCCGCGGCCGAGGCCACCGTGGCCGGACCCCGCTGGTTCGGCGGCTACTTCGACGTCCCCGCCGCGGCGGTGTCGGACACCCCGACGGTGGGGGAGGACGCGGCGATCGTCCTCGCCTTCGTCGTGGCGGAGGCCGAGGACGTGTGCGAACCGTCGTGGGGGACCTTCTACGGTCTCGACGAGGCCGAGCGTGAGCTCGACCTCGATCGGCGGGTGGCGCGGCTGCGTCAGGGCGGCGCCGACGTGGTGGTGTCCTTCGGCGGCGCCATCAACACCGAACTCGCGAGCGCCTGCGAGACCTCCGGCGAGGTCGCGGCCGCGTACCGCGACGTCATCGACCGCTACGGGGTCGGCACCATCGACCTCGATCTGGAGTACGCCAACCTCAGCGACGAAGCGGCGGGCTTCCGTCGCGCGGCCGCCGTCGCACAGCTGCAGCGGGAACGCGAGCGGGCAGGCGAGACCCTGGAGGTGTGGCTGACGCTTCCGGTGGCGATGGATGGACTCACCGACGAAGGGCTCACGGTCGTACGGCAGATGCTCGCATCCGGTGTCGACCTCACCGGCGTGAACGTCATGACGATGAACTACAACACCGACCTCGGCGACCGCACGATGGGCGAGATCGCCATCGATGCGGCCACCGCGACACAGGCCCAACTGACGTCCCTCTACGACCGCATGGACGTCGACCTCCCGCCCGAGGGGGCGTGGGCGATCCTCGGGGTCACCCCGATGATCGGGCAGAACGACATCGCCGGAGAGGTCTTCACGCTCCGCGACGCCGAGATGCTGCACGACTTCGCCGCCGACCACGCGCTGGGCCGCATGTCGATGTGGTCGCTCAATCGCGATCGCACCTGCGGGACGAACTATCCGGACGTCCAGATCGTGTCCGACTCGTGCAGCGGGATCGACCAGAAGGGGGAGAGCTTCGCCGCGATCCTCTCGGAGGGATTCGACGGGATGCCGGCTGCCACGGCGGTGCCGACGACGGCTCCGACGCCCGTGGCGGACGACCCCGAGACCAGCCCGTATCCGATCTGGTCGCCGGACACGGCGTACTCCACCGGCGTGCGGGTGGTGTGGCACGGCAACGTCTACAGCGCGAAGTGGTGGACGCTCGGCGACGCCGAACCGGACGACCCGACGCTGGAGGGCGACGAGACCCCCTGGACGCTCGTCGGCCCGGTGATGGCGAACGATGCGCCGTACGCGCCGCCGACCGTGCCGGACGGAACGTACCCCGGCTGGAAGCCGGACGCGGTGTACACCGCCGGCGATCGGGTGCAGCTCGAGGGCACCCCATACGTCGCGAAGTGGTGGACGCAGGGAGACGACCCCGCGCTCGGCCTCACCGACCACGATCGCTCGCCGTGGCGGGTGCTCCCGCCGACACCCACGGCGACGCCCACGCCCACGCCGACCGCGACGCCGGCGTCGTGAGAACGACCGAGGCCCCGGCATCCTGATGCGGATGCCGGGGCCTCGGGTCTCGGAGACAGCGGGGGTGCGGTCAGTCGAGCGCCGGGTACAGCGTCGGCGACGTGCGGTGGCCGGTGGCCTGCTCGTAGTCGAACGCGAACCCGAGCAGGGCACCCTCGGAGAAGTCGCGACCGAGGAACTCGAGGTTCGCTCCACCACCCGGGATGGGCTCACCCTCGACGGCCTGTCCCATCGGCACCGTCACCGCGGGAAGGCCGGTGTTCGGGCTCAGGCGCATGTTCGTCCCGATCGTTCCGTACGGGTTTCCCGTCGGGTAGACGAGGGCGTCCAGGCCTTCGGCCTCCATCATCGCGGTGACGATCTGCTTGCCGCGCGCCAGCTGCAGGGTGTGCGTGCCCTCGGGGCCCGCCCACGCCTCATACGCCTCGGGGGTCACGCGGGAGCGCGAGACGTAGGTGGCGTTGTTCGGGTTGCTCGCGGTGATGCCGCGGTTCGGGATGATGTTCGGCGACTCGCTGATCTGCGCGAGGCTCCGCGTCGTCACCGCGGGGTTCAGGTACGCGTCGATGTAGATCTGCAGGTCGTGGTTGAACTCCGGGCCCGAACCGCTGCCCTCGGCGAGGATCGCCGCCCAGCCCTCGGGCGTGGCGACCTCGACGACCTCGGCGCCCTGCGCGCGCAGGTCGGCGATCGCTGCGTTGAACAGACGCACCGTGCTGGCGTTGGAGCCGATCATCGCCGGGACGTAGCCGATCTTCGTGCCCTCCAGGGCGGTCGACGACAGCCCTGAGGTGTACGACGCGGGAACCAGACCGCTCTGACGGGCGGTGACCGGGTCGCCGTCGTCGATGCCGACGACCGCGTCGAGGGCGACGGCGGCATCCACGACCGAGCGGGCCATGGGGCCCCCGGTGTCCTGCGACAGGGCGAGCGGCACGATGCCGTCCCGGCTGGCCAGGCCCACGGTGGGGCGGACGCCGACGAGCTGGTTGTAGTTCGACGGGATGCGGATCGACCCGCCGGTGTCGGTGCCGAAGCCGAGAGCGGCGAAGTTCGCCGCGATCGAGGCGCCCGTGCCGCCGGAGGAGCCGCCGGCGTTGCGCGCGGTGTTGTACGGGCTCGACACGTCCAGCGTCGATCCCGCGGCCTGCCCGGCGCTGAAGGTGGAGGACAGGTTGACAGCGAACTCGTCCATGCTCGCCTTCGCGAGGATCACGGCGCCGTCGGCCCGGAGGCCTTCGACCATGAACGCGTCGGTGGTCGTCTGGTTGCCGTCCCAGCATCCGCAGCCGGCGGTGGTGGGCATGTCGAGCGTGTTGTAGTTGTCCTTGAGCGCGACCGGGATGCCGAGCAGCATGCTCGTGAGGCCCGACTCGGCGCGCTCGGCGTCTGCGGCGGCCGCGGCGGCAAGTGCCGGTGCGGACCCGACCGTCACGATCGAGTTCAGCGCCCGCTGTCCCTCGCCCTGCGCGACGCGGTCGTAGGCGGCGATGCGATCGATGTAGGCCTGCGTGATCTCGACCGAGGTGGTGACCCCGGCGTTCATGGCCGCCTGCATCTCGATCACCGATGCCTCGACGAGCTCGAACGGACCGTCGCCGTAGATGATGCGCTGCGACGCCGCCGCGAGGTCGGCGACCGTGATGACGCCGTCGGTGTCGAGGTCGACCTTCGACACCGCCGCCCATCCGGCATCCGCCGACGTCGTGCCGAAGGCGGAGGCGATGACGTCGAGATCGTCCGCGGTGACCTGGTGGTCGCCGGTCAGGTCGAGCTCGGTGTAATACGGCATCAGGAACGGAGCGGATGCCGCCTCGTCGGCGACGGCGGCGGCGGGGAGCGTCACCGCGCCGGCCGTCAGGGTGCCGGCGATCGCGAGGGTCGCGAGCGCGCGGGTGGTGGGGGTCTTCACCGCGGGGATCCTCCGGGTCGTGGGGGCGGATGCGAGAGGGGTCGAGGAGGCGGAGCGGGCGCTCATCGGGTCACCGCCCGACGGCGGAGGACGATCACGACGCCCACGGCGATGACGCCCGCGGCGAGGACGCCGAGGACGATCCAGACGGCTGCGTCCTGACCGGTCACCGCGAGCGGCGGGCCGGCGGTGTCGGGGGCGGGGGTGGCGTCATCGGTCGGCGGCACGGGGGAAGTCGTCGCCGAGGACGTCGGCGTCGGCGTCGGGCTCGGCGGCTCGGGTGCGGCGGTCAGCGCGGTCGTCGTCGAGACGACGGCGCCCTCGGGGAGACCGATGGCGGCGCCGGATGCGCTGAGGAAGGTCGCGTCGCTGACGGCGATCTCGGCCGCGCCGCCACCGAGGGCGGTGAACGAGAAGGTCACGAGCTCCTGCGCACCCTCCAGGCCCGGCGAGGTGCCCAGGCGCGTGTGCGTGAAGGTGGCGCTGCCGGCGTCGTCGGCGACGGAATCGAAGCCACCGCTTGGGAAGGTGCTCTGCCCGTCGACGACGGCGAGGAGGGTCGGGTCGTAGGTGACGGTGAGTTCGTAGGCGAACAGGTCGGCGGAGGCGTCGACGGCGATGACGACCTCGAGCGTGTCGCCCTCGTCCGCGGCGGCGGGAGCGGTGATGCTCACCGCGCCGATCGTCGGCGGGGCCTCGGCGGCCACGGCGGCCGGCGCGAGGGCGAGGGAACCGCCGAGGAGGGCGGAGACGGCGGCGAGGGCCGCGACGGCGCGTGAGCGTCGTCGGAGCGGACGCCGCGCAGGGGTGTTTTCGGGCATGCGGGAGCGAGTCCTTCCGGATGGGGGGGATGCACCGGGGTTCGGGATGCCGCCACCCTGGCACCGCCGGATTTCCCGGTCGTTGCCCGATGTTGCGGGCCGGTGTCGCGAGGCGAGACACGCTCGGTGGATGCTGGCCGACGATCCGGCTGGATCTCGCTTACCCTGGTGGTGAGGACGCCCCCAGCGTCCTCACCCTCCCCGTCGCCGAACGCTTGCTTCGGGTGCGAGCCTCGGCATCTCCATAGACGGGAGTGCGGCCCGTGGTTCCCCACCGCGGGCCGCACCACTTTTGTGGGATGGCGACCCTTCCCGGCTCGCTCCTGTTGGGGGAAAGAGCGAACGCGGGAAGGGCCTGAACCCGACCGCGAGGCGGGCAGAGATGCACGCGGCCTGGCTGCGGGCTGGGGCGCAGCGCGTGCGGACGGATCTGGTCCACACGCTACTGATGACTCGGAAGACGGTTCCACCGGCGCGGCAAGATTTCACCTGCTCGAAACACCAGGCGATCCCCTGGACGTGTCCCGACGTTAGGCTCTGCGAAATGCCGCTCCGCTCCCGACTGCCCGCCCTCGTGCTCCTCGCCTACGTAGCGGCACTCGCGGCGATCGCGTTCTGGCCGACCCCGGTGGATCGAGGTGCGGCACCGCTTGTTCGGACGATCACACGGCTGATTCCCGTGTTGACATACGACCGGATCGAGTTCGCCGCCAACATCGCCCTGTTCGTCCCCTTCGGCGTGCTCGTCGGACTTCTGCTGAGGCAGACCTGGCTGGTGCTGCCCCTGGCCTTCCTCACGACGCTGATGATCGAGACTGCGCAGGCACTGCTCCTGGACCGCCGGACGCCCAGCATCATGGACATCATCGCGAACACCGCCGGGGCATGCATCGGCGTGCTCGTTGTGGTCTTCATCCGCTGGCTGCAGCACGAGCACCAGAACGCTGTGCCGGCCACGGCGATGCCGCTCCGGCCGCCGGCGCCGGCATCCCGACGCTGAGCGCAGACTTCAGAGGCTGTCGCGGCGACGGCGAACGACGGCCACGACACCGAGGGCGGCGCCGGCGAGAAGCAGGAGGCCACCGCCGATCCACAGGCCGGTCATCGTCGCGCTGTCGAAACCCGTCACCGGGAGGCTGCCGTCCGGATTCGTCACCGAGACCGCGGAGGTTCCGCCGGCCGACGTCGACGAGAACGCGGCGATGTTGTACGTGCCGCGCGCGTCGGTGGGGAAGGTGATGCGGACCCCGGCCAGCGAGCCGTCGGCGGTCGAGACGGCGTTGCCGCTCGCGGTGGAGACGGTCCGGATCATCCCGATGACGGCATCCGAGCCGTTCTCGCCCGTGACGGTGATGGTGATCGGCTCGTTCGCCGAGAAGGTGGCGGGGTCGCACGCGAAGAGCGTCGTGCCGCCCGGCGTGGCCGTGGCGGGGGTCGCGGTGCACGATCCCGACGGGGGGTAGATGGTCGAGGCGTGAGCTGCGGCGGGCACGCTCACGGCCGCGACGGCGGCGACAGTCAGCGCCGCCAAGAACGTGGGGAGTCGTCTCATGGCTTCGCAAGTCTAAGCGCCCGGTATGACGGTTCCATGTCGCCGGGATGAGAGTACGGTCACGATCGGGTCAAGGCCCAGCATCCCCGCACGCCGCCGTCGGGACGGAGGATGTTTTCACACCGGGGGTCTGGACGACCTCCAGCACGGATGCCGCGGGCTCGGCGGTGTCGGCCCGGACGGTCGCGGTCGCGCTCTCTCCGGGGGCCAGGTCGACCGAGAACGTGAGGACCCGGCGTCCGTCGTGGACGCCGCCGCCGAAGCCGCTCCCGTCGCTCATCGTCGCATCGGCGAGGCTGAAGCCGGTCGGCAGGTAGAGGTAGCCGACGGTGCGGGCGACGCCCGGCGGGATACCGAAGCTGCCGCCGCCGGTGATGTAGTCCGGCAGGGTCGCGGCATCCGCCGGTGCATCGTTGCGGACCGTCACGGTGAGCTCGGCCTGACCGGTGACCCCGCGGGGGCCGGCTATGCAGGAGGTCCACGCGACGGTCGTGTCCGCGCCGGCGTAGTAGGTCATCTTCGACCCGGTGCCGTCGTTGAGATACACCCCGAAGCGTGCGATGTCGGCATCCGTGCGAGGGAGGGCCCCGGCGAGCGTCGTGTCGGCGAGGAGGGCTTGGTCGTCGTCGTGGTCGCTCCACAGCAGGAGGCGGCGCTCGTCGCCGGAGCGGGCGAGGGCGCTCACCAGGTCGGCGGGAGCGAACCCGCCGGAGGAGAGTGCATCGAAGACGGATGCCGCGGCGGCTGCGAAGAACTTATCCTGCTCGTCCGGGTCCTCGTATCGGAGGTAAGCCTCGTTGAGGAGGAGGGGAACGGCGTTCTCGGTGGTGAGCACGTCACCGGTCGGCAGTTCCACCGGCCCGGTGGCCGCGAGCAGGTAGGAGAGGGCGACCGGATCCATCGCGATCACGCCGTCGACGCGCTGACCGTCGTGCTCGCGCGCCCACATCTCCTGGGCCAGATGCGCGGCGAGGGGGAAATCGGGCACCTGCGTGACGTTCTGAATCCATCGGCCGGGGCGCTCGCCGTAGATGCTCTGCACCTCGGGACCGAGCGGGAGGACCGAGGCGTCTGAGACGGAGAAATCACGCGAGGACTCCTGCGCGGCGAGCGACATCCGGCCGTCGTCGGTGGCGAGCAGGGCCACGGCGCCGGGGATGCCCCCGAGGGAGCGCCACTCGGCGTTGTTCTGGAACAGGATGAGGTAGTTGCGGGGGCCGTCGGCGCCGAGCATCCCCGGGATGAGGGCGGTCGCGCGCGCGAGGGCACCGGCACCGACCTGGACCTCGTCGAGGAGGTCGGAGACCTCGTCGACGGCGTCGCGGAGCGGTGCGAGGAGCGCAGGGCGGTCGAGGCCGTCGAGGGCCGCGGCGGCGTCGCGCACCCCGGCGGCTCCCGCGGCGGCCGGCTCCTCCAGTGCGGTGAAGGCGGCGAGATCGATGCGTCCGTCGACGGGTGCGAGGGAATCCACCGAGAACGACGACGCCACGTCGACCAGCGGCGCGAGGGCGGATCCCGCGACGTCGTCGAGCGACGCCGCCACCGTCGAGACGGCGCGCAGCTGCGGGCCGATCCAGGCCACGCCCTCGGCGGCGCGCCACACCGGATCGCTCGTGAGGCGGTGCGCGGCGGCGGTTTCCGCGGAGATCTCCGCGATCGCGTCGGCGGCGGTCGCGGGATCGGCGAGCGACGCGCGCGCGGCGACCGCAGCGGTCTGAGCGTCACGCAGGTGGCCGTAGGCGAGGGCGCCGCGGATGCCGATCCACGCCGCAGCCAGGACCGTCAGGCCCACGAGCACGGCCAGGACGATCACGAACACCCGTCCGGCGGTCCGTGCCGGGCGGGGGAGGGTGGGGGTCGTCACGAGCCCAGCCTACGGAACCGTCAGGGGCGGCCCATCCCGGTGTAGGTGAAGCCGGCCGCCCGCCAGGCGGCGGCATCCAGGCAGTTGCGTCCGTCGACGATGACCCGCTGGGCGACGAGGGACGCCGCGTGCGTGGGGTCGAGCTCGCGCCGGTACTCGTCCCATTCGGTGACGACGATCACGGCATCCGCGTCCTTCAGCGCCTCATCGCGGTCGGCGACGTAGGTCAGCTGGGGGTGGACGCGGCGGGCGTTATCGATCGCCTCGGGGTCGGTGACGACGACGTTCGCGCCGAGGCCCTTGAGGCGCACGGCGACGTCGAGGGCGGGGGAGTCGCGGATGTCGTCGCTGTGCGGCTTGAACGCCGCGCCGAGGACCGCGATCTTCCGCTCGAACACCTGGCCGTCGAGGGCGTTCACGACCAGCTCGACCGCGCGGTCGCGACGGCGGAGGTTGATCGCGTCGACCTCGCGGAGGAACGCGATCGACTCACCGCGCCCGAGCTCTTCGGCGCGGGCCGAGAACGCGCGGATGTCCTTGGGGAGGCACCCGCCGCCGAAGCCGATGCCGGCGCCGAGGAAGCGGCGGCCGATGCGGGCATCGTGGCCGATCGCGTCGGCGAGGGTGGACACGTCCGCGCCGGTGACCTCGGCGATCTCCGCCATGGCGTTGATGAAGCTGATCTTCGTGGCGAGGAACGCGTTCGCGGCGACCTTCACGAGCTCAGCAGTGGCGAGATCGGTGACGATGAAGGGCGTGTTCTTCGCGACCGAGGGGTGGTAGACCTCGCGGAGGATGTCGGCGGCGCGCTCGCCGGCAGCACCCTCGGGGACGCCGGCGACCAGCCGGTCGGGGTCGATGGTGTCCTGCACGGCCCAACCCTCGCGGAGGAACTCCGGGTTCCACACCAGCGTCGCACCCGTCGGAGCGACTCTCTCGGTGAGGGCTGCGGCGGTGCCGACGGGGACCGTCGACTTGCCCGCGACGATGTCGCCCTCGGCGAGGAAGGGGACGAGCGCGTCGACCGCGGCGTTCACATAGGTGAGGTCCGCGGCATAGCTGTCCTTCTGCTGAGGCGTGCCCACGCCGACGAAATGCACCGCGGCACCGCGGGCTTCGGCCATGTCGGTCGAGAAGCGGAGCCTCCCCGACGCGATTCCCTCGGTGAGGATGTCCTGCAGGCCGGGTTCGAAGAACGGCGCCTCGCCCTTCGAGAGCGCGGCGATCTTGCGCTCGTCCACGTCGATACCGACCACGTCGTGCCCGATCGAGGCCATGGCCGCCGCGTGGACGGCGCCGAGGTAGCCGCATCCGATGACAGAAAGTCGCACGTGATCTCCTGGGGTGAGGGTTCCGAAGGAGGCCCGGAGGGCCGGAACAAGCTTTACATCTCTACCAGACGTGCGTGACACCGTTGTTTCGTGGCGCCTAGCATCGACGCGCGCGCGAGGCAAGGCACCCCGCGATGCAGGCGGCGGCCGTCACGCTGGATGCATGGCACGCTCTTCTTTCCCACTCCGCCGCGCTCTCGCCGTCGGACTCGCCGCAACCGCCTTGGCGCTGACCTCGTGCTCGCCGCCCGAGCCCGTGGCGCCCGTGGGGCCCGCGCCATCGGCGGAGGGTGCGCCCTCTGCGGAGGCGTCGCCCTCGGCGTCCGCTCCCGCCGCCGGGTCGGGGGCCGAAGCCGACGTCGTCGCGCAGTACGAGGCGGCGCGCGCCGCGGTCGACCTGGCCGAGCGCACCGCAGGCGGGATGGCCTTCGAGCTGGACGACGAGGACGGCGGCAACTGGGAGGTCCGCGTCGCGGTCGAGAACGAGGAGTTCGAGGTCGTCGTGGATGCCGCCGGCACCGAGGTGCTGCGCAGCGAGCGCGACGACTCGCTCGACGGAGAGGACGCGGGACGCCTGAACGGCGTGCAGATCAGCCTCTCCGAGGCGATCGGGATCGCCGTGTCCGAGTACACCGGCACCGCGCGTCTGGACGACGCCGACCTCACGACCGAGGGCGACACCGTGGCGTGGGAGATCGGCTTCGTCGACGACGTGGAGATCTACCTCGACGTGCTCGACGGCCGGGTCATCCGCGTCGACTGACGGCCGGCGCCCGGTCGGTGGCGGCCCGCCACCCGTCGAAAACGCGGGAGATCCGGATGCTGAGGGTCGATCTGAGGGCCGCCGGCGTTGGCATTTCCCGCGTTTTTCACGGCGATGTCGTCACAGCGGCCGCTTGCACGGCAGCGATGGCCACGTCGACGGCCAGCGCGAACCCCGCAGACGCACGCGAGGCGTCGTCCTCACGGGCCGCCGCGGCGAACAGCTCGGGGTTCTCCGCCGGGTCTGCCTGCCACAGCGGCACCGGCGATCCTGCATCCACCGCCGAACCGAGGACCACCGCGTCGATCATGGCGGCGAAGGCCATTCGGCGGTCCACCGGGGTGCCGAAGTCACGGAGGATCTCGAACAACGCAGGCGCTCGCGGGCGCCGACATCCTCTTGATCCCGACCGCCGTGCCGGATGCCGAAGAGGGCATGGGCGATCTCGGCGAGGCCTGGCAATACTTCGCGTCGCTCACGTCGACCTTGCAGGTGCCCGCCCGTGCCCTTGAGAGCGGGGTCGCGATCGCCTACGCCAACCACTGCGGCCCGGGTTTCACCGGCCGCAGCTGTATCGCGACACCGTTCGGTCGTCACGCGGTGCTCCTCGGCGACAGCGAGGACGTCGCGGTCGCGCGGATCCCGCTGGATGCCGTGCGCCACGCGCGGGCCGTGAACACGTACGGCCCCGACCTCGCACGGGGCTGAGCGTCCGCTTCCTACAGCGGGACGGTCAGGAAGCCCGACAGGATGCGGCGGATCACCGCGGATTGATGTATGCCGGAATCGGTATAGAGGGCTTGGAGTTGGAGGCCGTCGGAGAGGGCGACGTACGTCCGAGCCGCGTCGGCGGGGAGCATGTCGTCCCGCAGCAGGCCATCGGCTTGTAGTTGGAGGAAGCTCGAGAGCACGTTGTCGTAGATCAGTGCGTATCGATCGTGGAAGTACTCGTGCATCGGGTGATCGACGTCTGTGGCCTCTGCGGCGATGATCGCGAACATGCGAGTCAGATCTCGGTCGGCCTCGTCGCGTTCGGCGATCGCAACGAGCCCTCGCAGGAGGTCGAGGCCACTGCGCCCCTCCAGACGGGTCTGCGCGTCGAGGTCACGGCGCTCGAAAACGGCTTCGAGGAGCTCGGTCTTGCTGGCGAAGTGGTGGGTGAGACCGGGCGCGGTCATACCGGCGCGCTTGGCGATCTCCGCGACCGTGGCGCCACTGAAGCCGACTTGCGAGAAGACGGAGAAGGCGGCGTCGACGATCTGCTCTCGACGCTGAGCGGTCTTGCGGTACTCCCCGCGGGCTTTCGCCGGTATCGCCATCGCATCAAGATAACAACACGGTAAAAACCTTTGCGCTCTAAGAAATTGGTGTTAGCGTGACGACGTTGGCTCGACGCCGCAGTCGCAATCACCTGTACCCGGAAGGACGTGCGATGACGCACCGTAAGACCGCCCTCACCCTCGCCGCACTCGGCACCGTCTCCGCGCTGGCTCTCGCCGGTTGTTCCTCGACGCCCGGAGGTGGGACCGACGATGCGGAGCTTCGTCTCGGAATGGTCACGCCGCTGACGTCCTTCGCCCCGTGGGAGGCGTCGTGGGCGAACCAGTCCCCGTATCTCCAAGCGGTCTACGACACGCTGCTGCGTGCCGAGCCGGACGGCACGGTCGTCCCCGGGCTCGCGAGCGAGTGGGTGTGGAATGAGGATCGCACCGAACTCACGCTCACATTGCGCGAGGGCGTGGAGTTCAGCGACGGTGAGGCATTGACGTCCGAGGTCGTCGCCGAGTCGCTGACGCGATTCCGCGACGGGACCAGTGAGAACGCGAGCTTCCTCGCGGCGGTCGAGAGCATCGAGACGCCGGACGCGAACACCGCCGTCATCGTCCTGTCCGAGCCCGATCCGGCCCTGGAGACCTATCTGACCCAGAACGCCGGACTCGTCGGTGGCTCGGCGATGTGGGACTCCGCCGACGCGCAGACCACTCCGATCGGCACGGGCCCCTACACGCTGGACGCCTCGGGCACCGTCCCCGGTTCGACCTACGTCTTCGAGGCGAAGGAGGACTACTGGGATCCCGAGTCCGTGCACTATGACGAGATCATCATGAACGTCTACGGCGACGCGACGGCCCTCATGAACGCCGTCAAGGGCGGCCAGGTCGATGCGACGAACACCCAGACCCCCAGCCAGATCCCGGAGGCCGAGGCGGCCGGGTACACGGCGAACCTCATCGAGCAGACCTGGACCGGATTCGTCCTCGCCGACCGCGACGGCACGCTCAATCCGGCGCTCGGAGACCCCCTGGTGCGTCAGGCGTTCAACCTGTCGCTCGATCGAGAGGGTCTCGTCCAGGCGCTCGCCGGGGGCTACGGCACCCCGACGACCCAGGTCTTCTCGACCACGTCCGGCGCGTACGTCGACGCGCTCGACGACGCCTACCCCTACGACCCCGAGCGGGCGCGGGAGCTGCTCGCAGAGGCGGGGTACCCCGACGGCGTGACGATCACGATGCCCTCGAGCGACTTCGTGCCGGAATCGACCTTCGCGCTCTACTCCGAGCAGCTCGGCGAAGGCGGCTTCGACATCGTGTGGGAGATGTCCGGAGACGACTTCTTCGGACAGCTCCTCGGCGGCAGCTACGAGGCCTTCTCGATGCAGCTGCAGGTCGACCCGACGCCGTGGCAGACGATGCAATTCTCGATGCTCCCCTGGTCGACGTGGAACCCCTTCCGCGTCGAGGACCCGCAGATCATGGAGTACATGACCGAGCTGCGCACCGCGGAGGGTGCCGAGGCCGAAGCGATCGGCGCCGAGCTCAACACCTACATCGTGGAGCAGGCCTGGTACGCACCGGTGTTCCGCAACCAGAGCGCCTTCCTCACGAACGCGGACACCGTCGTCGAGATGCAGAGCGACAACGCGGTGCCCTACCTCTGGAACATCACCCCCGCACAGTAGACCGCCCGCCGGAGCGGGAGGACGCACCTCCCGCTCCGGCCAACGGAAGACACCCATGATCCCGTACATTCTGCGCAGGCTCCTCGAGGGAGCAGTCACGGTCGTGACGCTCGCCGTGGCCGCCTTCTTCCTCCTCTACCTCGGTGCGCGCGACACCGCGCGCAACATCGTCGGTCAGACCGCATCACTGGAGATCGTCGCTCGCAAGGAGGCCGAGCTCGGACTCGACCGGCCGATCGCGGTGCAGTTCGCCGACTGGGCCGGATCCGCGCTGACCGGCGACTTCGGTCGCTCCTGGTTCACCGGCGAGCCGGTGGCGGATGCCGTCGTCGGGCGTTTGCCGGTCACCCTGTCGCTCACCATCGGTGCGGTGGTGCTCTCCGCGATCGTCGCCATCGTCATCGGTGCGCTCGCCGCCGGGCGCCGAGGAGCGGCCGATCGCTCGGTGCAGATCCTCTCCGTCGTCGGGGCTTCGATCCCCGGATTCCTCCTCGCGCTGATCCTGGTCGTGATCTTCGCGCTGAACCTCGGGTGGTTCCCGGCCACCGGCTACGTCCGGCCCGAGGCATCGGTGCTGGGGTGGCTCGCCACCATCACCCTCCCGGTCATCGCGCTGTCGGTCGGGGCGATCGCCGCCGTCGCCCAGCAGGTACGCGGCTCGATGATCGACGCGCTGCGTCTGGACTACGTCCGAACGCTCCGCGCCCGTGGGCTCCCGGACCGGCGCGTGGTCTATCGCCACGTCCTGCGCAACGCCGCAGGGCCCGCCCTCAGCATGCTCGGCCTGCAGTTCGTCATCATCTTCGGCGGCGCTGTCGTCGTCGAGCAGGTGTTCTCCCTCCCCGGCCTCGGGCAGTCCGCGATCTCGGCGACATCGCGGGGTGACGTTCCGCTCATCATGGGCGTCATCCTGGTCACCGCTGTGATCGTCGTGCTCGTCAACCTCGCCGTCGACCTCGCGCAGGCCTGGCTCAATCCGAAAGTGCGGCTCAGCTGATGACCACCACTTCCATCCCCACCCCGCCGGCGCCGCGCGGTTCGATCGCCGCCCGGATGCTGCGCAATCCGCTGGGCGTCATCGCGGCGAGCTTCCTGCTCCTCGTCCTCCTCGTGGCCGCGATCGGGCCCTTCCTGGTTCCGTTCGACCCGACGAAGTCGGTGCTCGCAAACGTGTTCCTCCCGCCGGGTACGGAATACCTCCTCGGTGGCGACAGTGCGGGCCGCGACGTCCTGTCTCGACTGGTCGTGGCCACCTCGGTCAGCCTTGCGGGCGCGACGATCACCGTCGTCGTCGCTGCCCTGCTCGGCATCCCCGCCGGTCTCATCGCCGGATACCGCGGCGGGTGGGCCGACTCGATCATCGCGTGGGCGGCGGGTCTCCTGCTCGCGCTGCCCGGGATCGTCGTGCTCCTCGCTGCGCGCGCGGTCATCGGCCCGTCGATGTGGACCATCATGGCGATCTTCGGCGTCATCGTCGCGCCCTCCTACTACCGCGTCGTCTTCAACGCCGTCCGCGCCGTGCGCGAAGAGCTGTACATCGATGCCGCGCGGGTCGCGGGTCTGAGTGACTGGCGCATTATCGGGCGCCATGTGCTCACCGCGGTGCGCGCCCCTGCCATCCTGCTGACGTCGGGTGTCTTCGCAGTCGGCATCGGCATCCAGGCCACCCTCGACTTCCTCGGTCTCGGGGATCCGTCGCTGCCGACCTGGGGAGGAATGCTCTCCGAGGGCTTCTACAACATCTTCCGCGCGCCGACCCTGCTCATCTGGCCGACCGTGGCGATCGCGCTGACCTGCATCGCCTTCACCCTGTTCGGCACGGCGCTGCGGGACGAGCTCGAACTCGCGGGGGACAAGGTCCGCCGCGCATCCGCGGGCTGGGTCGAACCGGATGTGCGACCGGAACCGCCGATCGTGCACGCCGAGAGCCCGGACACCGCGTCGGCACCGCTACTCGACGTCAGCGACCTCTCCGTCGCCTACCCGGTGGAGGGCGGGTGGAAGACGGTGGTGGACGCGATCTCGCTGCGCATCCGCCCCGGCGAGGTGCACGCCCTGATCGGAGAGTCCGGGTCGGGCAAGACCCAGACCGCATGGTCGATCCTGGGCCTCCTCCCGCAGGGCGGCACCGTGGTCTCGGGCAGCATCGTGTTCGAGGACACCCAGCTGGCCGGTGCGGACGCGGCGACGCTCGCCGGCCTGCGCGGACACCGCATCGGGTATGTGCCGCAAGAGCCGTTGAGCAACCTCGACCCCTCGTACACCGTGGGGCATCAGCTCGTCGAGCCGATGCGGGTCGTTCTCGGACTTCCTCGTGGCGAGGCGAAGGCGCGTGCCCTGGAGCTGCTGCGCAAGGTCGGGATCCCCGACCCCGCGCGGACTTTCCGGGCCTATCCGCACGAGATATCCGGGGGGATGGCGCAGCGAGTGCTCATCGCCGGTGCGATCGCGTGCGAGCCTTCGCTCATCATCGCCGATGAGCCCACGACGGCGCTGGATGTGACGGTGCAGGCCGAGATCTTGGAACTCCTGCGCCATGCACAACGCGAGACCGGGGCGGCGATGCTCCTCGTCACCCACAACTTCGGCGTCGTCGCCGACCTCGCCGACCGCGTCTCGGTCATGCGCACCGGGACGATCGTCGAGACGGGGCCGGTCCTGGCGGTCTTCGACGAGCCTCGTCACCCGTACACCCGGGCTCTCTTCGGCGCCCTCCTCGACGATGCCCCGCCGCGCGAGGACCTGACCACCTCGGAGGTGTCGCGATGACCGCGTCCTCGTCGCTGCTCGAGATCGAGGATCTCGAGGTCACCTATGTCGCCCGTGGCCTCCGGTCACGCTCCTTCCGCGCGCTCGCGGGGGTGAGCCTGGATATCCGGCCGGGCGAGACGGTGGGACTGGTCGGCGAGTCCGGCTCGGGAAAGAGCACGCTCGGCCGCGCCATCCTCGGCCTCGCGCCCGTGACCGCCGGCGTCATCCGCTACCGCGATCGCGACATCGCGCACCTCGGGAGAAGGGAGCGGCGCGCGCTCTCGAGCGACATCCAGGTCATCTTCCAGGACCCGTATTCCTCCCTCAGCCCCTCCCTGACCGTGGGAGACACGCTCGCCGAGCCGCTGCGCGCGCAGGGGATGGCCGGCCGCGACGCCACGGCGCGGATCGCGGAGCTGCTCGATCTCGTCGGGATGCCGTCGGATTCGGTGCGACGGCTCCCCCGTGAGTTCAGCGGCGGACAGCGCCAGCGCGTGGCGATCGCTCGCGCTCTGGCGCTCGAACCGGCACTCATCGTGTGCGACGAGCCCGTCTCCGCACTCGACCTGACGACCCAGGCGCGCGTGCTGGACCTGCTGAAGGAGGTGCAGCAACGGACGGGTGTGGCGTATCTCTTCGTCTCGCACGATCTCAACGTCGTCCGGGTCATGAGCCACCGCGTTTCGGTGATGTACCGAGGAGAGATCGTCGAACACGGTCCGGCGGCGCAGGTCACGACCGCCCCGGCCCATCCCTACACCCAGCGCCTGCTGCTGGCTTCACCCGTGGCGGATCCCCGCGCGCAGGCCGAGCGCCGCGCCGAGTTCGCCCGCACCCGACCCCAGACGGAGAACGCCGCATGACCGGCACCACACTGAGCCCCGCCATCTCATCATCGACCGACATCGACGTGCGCGCACGCACGATCGTCGAGCGGATGACCGTGGCGGAGCGCGTCGGACTGCTGTTCCACCCCATGATCTTCGTGGGCTCGCCCGTCGAGGTCGACCAGCCGTCACCCCTCGGACCCTCGCTGCGCGAGCTGATCGTCGAGCGCGGCATCCGTTACTTCTGCCTCGGCGCGATTCCCCCGGTGGCGCATGTCCGCGAGGCGCTCGACGATCTCCAGGCACTCGCCCGGTCGACCGGGTCGCGATTGCCGATCGTCTTCTCCACCGACCCGCGTCACTCGTTCGTCCAGAACGACGGCGCGAGTCACCGGGCCGACGGCGTCTCGCAATGGCCGGAACCCATCGGGCTGGGCGCGATCGGCGACGAAGACCTCGTCCGACGCTTCGGCGAGGTCGTGCGTGCCGACTATCGGGCCCTCGGTATCCGGATGGCGCTGCACCCGCAGATCGACCTCGCCACGGAGCCGCGTTGGGCGCGCCAGGCGCAGAGTTTCGGGGCCGACCCCGAGCACAGCGCCCGTCTGGTCCGCGCGTACCTCGAGGGGCTGCAGGGGGCGCATCTCGGACCGGAGAGCATCGCCGCGACGACGAAGCACTTCCCCGGCGGTGGGCCGCAGAAGGACGGCGAGGATCCGCACTTCGTGTATGGCCGCGAGCAGGTGTATCCCGGCGGTCGGTTCGAGGATCACCTCGTTCCCTTCCGTGCCGCGATCGAGGCGGGAACGGCCGCGATCATGCCCTACTACGGCATGCCGGTCGGACTGGACCTGCATGGAGAGCGGATCGAAGAGGTCGGCTTCGCCTTCAACCGTCAGCTGATCACCGGGCTTCTGCGTGAGCGGCTCGGCTTCGACGGCGTCGTGCTCAGCGACTTCGGTCTCGTCACCGACGCGACCGTATTCGGCAAGCCGTTCCCCGCGCGGGCGTGGGGAGTGGAGCACCTGTCGCCGATCGAGCGCGTTCGGCGCCTCTTCGACGCCGGCGTCGACCAGCTCGGCGGGGAGAACGACCCGGCTCTGGTCTTGGAACTGATCGATCGCGGCGAGATCGACACGGCCCGCGTCGACGCGTCGGCGACGCGACTGGTGCGCCTCCAGCTGCAACTCGGTTTGCTGGATGAGCCGGATGGCGACGGGCGCGCGAAGGCGGAAGGCGATGCGGCTGCCGGGGGTGCGGATGGGTTCGTCGCTTCCCCCGAGCACATCGCGCTCGGGATCCGCGCGCAGTCGCAGGCCATGACGGTCCTCACCGAGCGCGAGGGGATCCTGCCCCTCGGTCCGGAGCTCCGCGTGCACCTGCGCGACCTCGCGCCGGCCGCTGCCCCGGCGGGATGGCAGGTCGTTGCTCCCGAGGACGCGGAGATCGCCGTGGTTCGTGTGGGCGCGCCTTTCGAGCCCCGTGACACCTACTTCCTCGAGAGTTCGATGGAGCAGGGGTCGCTCGCGTTCGACACCACCGTCGTCGACGGCATCCGCGCGCTCGCCGAGCGGATGCCGGTGGTGCTCGTGGTCACGCTCAGTCGCCCCGCGATCCTCACCCCTCTCGCCGACACGGTCGCCGCTCTGGTCGGCGACTTCGGTGCCGGAGACGCCGCGGTGATCGCGGCGCTGACGGGCGAGGTCGAGCCGGTCGGACGCCTGCCGTTCGAGCTTCCGCGCAGCATGGACGCCGTCCGACGCAGCAGCCCCGACGTCCCCTCGGACACGGAGGACCCGCTCTTCCCGATCGGATGGAGCGCGCGCGGCGGGAGTGTGCGCTCGTGAGCGCGCGCGTGGCAGCGCTGCGGGCCGAGTATCGGCGCGACAGTCCGTTCGTGGCGGTCGCCGAGCCGCGGCTGAGCTGGATCGTCGATGCCGCGGATCAGCCCGGCTGGGAGCAGGGGGCTGCGGAGATCCGCCTCGACGGAAAGGCGACCGCGCAGCTCCAGGGTTCCGATCACGCGTTCGTCGCCTGGCCCTTCCCGCCGCTCATGCCGCGGTGCGTGCATCGTGTGGAGGTGCGCGTCTCGGACACCGTCGGAGAGTGGTCCGACTGGAGCGCGCCCCACGAGGTGCGCCTCGGGGCCCTCGCGCCCGGGGAATGGCGGGCGCAGTTCATCGGCCTCGCCGCCCCCGAGCGTCCGGCGCAGCCGGCGCTCCTGCGCCGGACGATCGAGGTCGGCGCCCCGGTTGCGCACGCGACCCTCTACGCCACCGCGCTCGGCGCCCTCTCGGTCTCGATCGACGGACGCGACATCGACGACACCGTGCTCTCGCCGGGATGGACGACGTATGGAGAGCGCATTCTGCACGACGCCGTCGACGTCACGGCGCTGCTCACCGCCGGCGCGCACGAGATCCGCATCGCGCTGACCGGAGCCTGGTACACCGAGGAGTACGGGTTCGGCGGTGAGGGCACGCGCATCTACGGCGAGCAGCCGGCCGCGGCGCTGCAGCTGCATGTGCACTACGCCGACGGATCCGAAGAGATCATCGTCACGGATGCCGGGTGGGAGGCGTCCGCCGGCGGTGAAGTCACGGCATCCGGTATCTACGCCGGGGAGACGATCGACCACCGGCGCCGTCCCGATGCGTGGGCTCCTGCCGCCGTCGTCGCGCACGATGTCGTCCCGGAGATGCGGGCGGCGGAGCCGGTGCGCCGCGTCGACGAGATCGCGGTGCAACAGGTGTTGCGCTCGCCGTCGGGGGCGGTGCTGCTGGACTTCGGACAGAACCTCGTCGGACGCCTGCGGGTGCGCGTCGCGGGGCCGGAGGGCACCGAGGTCGTGTTGCGGCACGCGGAGGTGCTCGAGGACGGCGAGCTCGGCATCCGCCCCCTCCGCCGCGCCGCCGCGACGGATCGGCTGATCCTCGCGGGCGGGGGCGCGGACGAGGTCTTCGAGCCGAGCGGGACGTTCCACGGATTCCGCTACGCGCAGGTGGACGGGTGGCCCGGAGAGGTCGATCCCGCCGCGATCACCGCCGTGGTGCTCCGTACGGACATGGTGCGCACGGCCTGGTTCGACAGCTCGCACGCGCTGCTGAACCGCCTGCACGAGAACGTCGTGTGGAGCATGAGCGGCAACTTCCTCTCCATCCCGACCGACTGCCCTCAGCGGGACGAGCGCATGGGCTGGACCGGTGACGCGCAGGTGTTCGCGCCGACGGCCGCGACGCTGTTCGACTGCGACGCGATGCTGGGGAGCTGGTTGCGCGACCTCGAGATCGCGCAGAACGCCTTGGGTGGTGTGGTTCCCTTCACGGTGCCGGACGCCCTCCGATTCCCCGTCGGGCCGACCGCGGCGTGGGGAGACGCTGCGACGATCGTCCCCTCCGTCCTCGCGGACCGCTTCGGCGACCGAGCGGTCATCGCCGGGCAGTACGACAGCATGCGCGCCTGGACCGATCGCCTGATCGCGGCGGCAGGACCCGAGGGTGTGTGGCAGGGCGACTCGCAGCTGGGGGACTGGTTGGATCCCTCGGCGCCGCCCGACCAGCCCGGCGCATCCAAGGTCGACGCCGCAATCGTGGCCACCGCCTACCTCTTCCGCTCCGCGCAGCTCACCGCGCGGGCGGCACGCGAGCTCGGGCTCATCGACGATGAGACCCGATACGCCGCGGCGGCCGAGCGAACGCGCGAGGGGTTCCTCCGGACGTTCGTCACCGCGGCGGGACGGATGATGTCCGACGCGCCCACGGCGTACGCGCTCGCGCTGACGTTCGGAATCGTCGATGAGCCCGCGCTGCGCACAGCCCTGGGCGATCGATTGGCCGAGGTCACCCGGCGCGAAGCGTTCCACATCGCGACGGGATTCGTCGGCACCCCGCTCATCCTCGACGCGTTGACGGATGCCGGACACCTCGACGCGGCTGCCCGTCTGCTGCTGCAGGAGGAGTCGCCCTCGTGGTTGCACCCCGTGACGATGGGAGCCACCACGGTGTGGGAGCGGTGGGACTCGATGCTCGAGGACGGATCGATCAACCCCGGGGAGATGACTTCCTTCAACCACTACGCCCTCGGCGCGGTGGTGGACTGGTTCTACCGACGGCTGGTCGGCGTCGCCTCGACCGAACCCGGGTACCGCCGCATCAGGTTCGCACCGGTCTTCCTGCCCGGTATCGACCACGCCTCCGCGCGCATCGACACCGTCGCGGGCACGGTCGCGGCCGGATGGAGGAGGACGGACGCGGGCATCGAGGTCTCGCTCGAGGTTCCGGCGCATTCCCGCGCCGAGCTCGATGTACCCGGCCTGCAAGGCGAGGACATCGGGTCCGGTCAGCACACGTGGGTTGTGGCGAACGCCGGGGCTCCGGCATCCGGTCCCGAAGGAGGGTGGAACCTCGGCACGCCCGTGCGGGTCGTGGCCGATTCTGCAGCCGCCTACCGCGCGGTCATCGACACGCTGCGCGACGCCGACCCGGAGTTGGCGGCGCGCATCCGCAGCCGCACGGATTGGACGCTGCGGAGTCCTCTCGCCGCCGTGCTGTTCGACGTCCCCGGTCCCGTGATGGGGCAGATCGCCGGAGCCCTCGCTCGCCTGGGATCAGGGGGGCGGTGAGGGTGGCGGCGATGCCGACGCCCAGAACGACGCCGATCTTGGTGACGGGGTGCACGATGCGGACGCTCATCCACCCACGCTAGGTCGGCGCTGCGCGGACGACTACCCCGAGACCGCGTGAAGAACGCGGGGGAAATCGACACCAAGAGCCGGTCCAGGAGCGGAAAGTGTCGAAATCTCCCCGGCGTTTGACCGGGACGGAGGCGGGCGCGTCGCCGCGCCAGCCTCCGCGCCGCACCCCGGCGGCTGGCGCGAACGCCCGGCGGCCGGAAGGATGGTCTGATGCGCCCCACCCTGCACTTCACCGCGAGCACCGGCTGGATCAACGACCCGCACGGGATCACGTTCCGGAACGGGCGGTACGAGGCGTTCTACCAGTACGTGCCCGGCAGCACCGCGTGGGCGCCGGGCTGCCACTGGGGCCACGCGAGCGGGCCCGACCTGCTGTCGCTCGCCGAGGGGCCGATCGCCCTCGCTCCGGGCGACGGCGACGGCGGAATCTGGACCGGCTGCATCGTCACGACCGAGGATCCCGCCGACACCGTCGCGTTCTACACCGCGACGTCCGAGCCGAACTTCGCGATCGGGCGCGTGCGCGCGGCGTACCCCCTCGACGAGGACTGGACGCAGTGGCGGAAGGGTGAGGTCGTCGTCGAGGCGCCCCCCGGTGTCGACCTGACGTCGTTCCGCGACCCCGTGGTGCGGCGCGAGGGCGAGGGGTGGCGCATGTTCCTCGGGGGTGAGCACCGCGAGGGCATCGCGATGGCCCTCTCGTGGACGTCTCCCGACCTCCGCACCTGGACCTACGACGGCGTGACGCTCGAGCGCTCGCGCGACGCGACGGACCCCGTCTGGATGGGGGCGCTGTGGGAGTGCCCCCAGTTCGTCACCGTCGACGGCGTGGAGGTCATGATCTCCTCCGTCTGGGAGGCCGACGTCCTCCACTACGCCGGGTACGCCACCGGCACGTACGCCGACGGAAGGTTCGACGCGGCATCCTGGGGCCGCCTCACCTACGGCGAGGGCTACTACGCCCCGTCTCTGTTCTTCGATGCCGACGGGATGCCGTGCCTGGTGTTCTGGATCCGCGGCATCTCCGACGAAGCGGCCGGCTGGGCGGGCGCGCACAGCGTCCCCTTCCGGCTCTCGGTCCCGGACGGGCGCCCCGACGGCGCCCTCATCGCGACGCCGCACCCGGATGTCGACGCGCACCGCGGACCGCTCGCCGCCGACGGCGCGGTGGACGGACTCGCCGCCGACATCGTCTGGGACGGCGCGGCCGGGGAACTCACCGTCGTCTCCGCCGCGGAGGTCGTCGTCTCCGTGACCCGGATCCCGGATGCCGTCGTGGTCCGCATCGGAGATGCGACGTCGACGGTCCCCGCCGCCGGGACCGTGCGGGTGATCCTCGACGGTCCCGTCCTCGAGCTCGCATCCGACGCCGGGCTGTACGCCGCCGCGATCGCTCCCCGGGGTGCCGACCTCCGGGTCACGGCATCCGCCGGCGAACTCGCCGTCTACCCCCTGACGGCCGGACGGAGCGACCGATGACCCGCGCGGACGACACCCTCTCGACGACGCCGCTCGTCAGCGGCGCACCCGTGATCGCGCAGATCCGGACGCTGCTGTGGACGGCCTTCCTGGCATCGATCCTCTCCTCGGTGCTCACCGTGGCGTCGAAGGCCGGGTGCTCGCCCGGCCGTGATGCGTCGGGACGCATGGTGGACGGGAACGGCACGGCCACCGATCTCGAGCCGGTGTGCACGCAGATGACCCTCGCGCCGAGTCCACTCGTCTTCCTCTTCTTCATCGGTGCCGTCCTGTGGGCGATCCGCCGGGTGCTGCGGCGGTCGCCGAACGACGTCGACGCGATCCGCACGCTCCGCCGGACGGCGCGGACGATCGTCATCGTCGCCGCGGTGGCGGTCGTCGTCGCGCAGGTCTGGTTCTGGGTGCTGCCGCTGTACGGGATCGACGGCCAGGGAACCTACGTCTTCCCCTTCCCGTTCGGGTCGGTCGACGTCGTCACCACGCCGATGCCGACGTCCTGACCGGTCAGCTGCGGGCGCTGACGAGGAAGCGGATGAACACCGCGATCCAGCCGAAGATCAGGGCGAACACGACGATCTCGAACGTGCCGACTACCTCGTCACCGATGAGGAGCCCAGCGAGGAGCTGGCGGAGGAGCTGCAGAACGACGGAGTGACTGTACTCACTCCGTGAGCGAGGCGCATCCCCCTCTCTCTCCGCCGTCGGGCGTGCATGATGGACCAATGAGTGCGCGCATCGCCGTCGTGTGGAACCCGTCCAAGACCGAGAAGGACGTCCTCGCCGACGCCCTGGCGGAGGTGCAGGAGAAGGCGGGCACCGTCGGTGACGCCGAGGTGTCCTGGTTCGAGACCACCGTCGACGACCCCGGTCAGGGTGCCACCACCCAGGCGCTGGCCGCCGGAGCCGACCTCATCCTCGTCGCCGGCGGTGACGGGACGGTCCGCGCGGTGGCCGAGGCGCTCGCCGATGCGAAGGCGGACGCCGACCTCGGCGTCGTGCCCCTCGGCACCGGGAACCTCCTCGCCCGGAACCTCGGCATCCCGATCAACGACGTGCCCGCCGCGGTCGAGCGGGCCCTCTCGGGCGACGCGCTGCCGGTCGACGTGGGCTGGGTCGACGTCGAGCTGGAGAACGGGCGGGAGCGGCACGCGTTCGTCGTGATGATCGGCTTCGGGATCGACGCCCACATGATCGCCGAGACCAACGAAGACCTCAAGGCCCGGGCCGGATGGCTGGCGTACGTCGAGTCGCTCGGGCGGGCGCTCACCGCGAGCGACATCGTGCCGTTCCACCTCACCGCCGACGACCTCCCCGGTCGCGACGAGGAGGGGCACACGCTCCTGATCGCCAACTGCGGCACCCTGCAGGGCGGTCTCACCCTCATGCCGGATGCCGATCCCTCCGACGGTGAGCTCGACTACCTGCTGCTGAGCGCCGAGGGTCTCGGCGAATGGCTCGGGACGCTGAAGACGATGGTGTGGGACAACGGCCTCGGGCGCGTGATCGGGAACAAGGACGACGCGACGAACTCCGAGGCCGTCACCCACGGCCGGGCCCGCCGCATCCGGGTGACCCTGCCCGACCCGCGCGAGTTCGAGATCGACGGTGAGGGCATCGGCAAGACCGGCGAGTTCGAGGTCACCCTGCAGCCGGGCGCCATCCGCGTGCGCTGACCGCGGGCGCGGCATCCGCCGGTCTCCGCGGGCGCGGCATCCGTCACCCCAGTTCGCGCCGGCGACGTCGAGAACGCGGGAGATCCGGAGCCTTGGTGACCGCGCGGGCCTGGTCCGTGCGCGTTCGTCCCGCGTTCTCGACGCGTCGACGGGGCCTCGACGGGATGTCGCAGCTCTGGCACACTCGCCGCATGCGGTTCGAGACGACGCTGTCGCAGATGGGCAACAACACCGGCATCGTGGTGCCGTCCGAGATCGTGGAGGCGCTCGGCGGCGGCAAACGGGCCGCGGTGACGGTCACCGTCAACGGGTTCACCTATCGGAGCACCCTCGCGGTGATGGGCGGTCGGCACCTCCTGCCGTTCTCGTCCGACAAGCGCGCCGCGACGGGACTCGCCGGCGGCGACCCGATCGTCGTGGACCTGGAGCTCGATACTGCCCCGCGGACCGTCGAGGTTCCGGACGACCTCGCCGCCGCGCTCGCCGAAGCGGGCGTCGCCGCGGCTTTCGACGCCCTGGCGCCGAGCGCGAAGAAGGCGCACGTGGCGAACGTCGAGGGCGCCAAGGCGCCCGAGACCCGCGCGCGCCGCATCGCCGCGATCGTCGCGAAGCTCAGCTGACCGGTTCCGCGTGAAAGCGCGGGGAGATTCGGGCGTTTCGGGGCGCTTCCGGGGGTGAAAAGGTCGATTCGTCCCCGGCGTTTGACGCGGAGGCCGGGGCGCCTCAGCGCCACCACTTGAACAACGCTGTACGTGTGTACAGAATGCTGTACATGCGTACAGCAACCGTGACGGCCCCCGACGTCGACCGCACTGCCCGCGCGCGCATCGTCGACGCGGCGTTCGTGTGCTTCACGTCCTCGGGGTACGCGTCGGCGTCCGTGCGGCAGATCGCCGCCGCGGCGGGGGTGAGCCCGGCTCTGCTGACACACCACTTCGGGTCGAAGGCCGCGGTGCGCGCGGAGTGCGACGCGCGGGTCGAGGTGTCGATGGGGGCGAAGGTGTCCGGCGACCGTGAGTCGCTCGACGCCGTGATCGACACGTACGGGCCCTACCTCGCCGCCACCCTCGACGATGACACCGACAGCGCGCGGCGGCTCTTCGCGCGTCTCGTCGATCTCGCTCGCGACGCGATCGCGGATCCCGGAAGCGGTGTCCGGCCGACCGGGGACCGCGACGGACAGGCCGTCGCGCTGGTCGTCCTGGGGCTTGCCCCCTTCGCGTGGCGCCGACGCCTCGACGAGTGGGCGGAGGGAACGGATGCCGGGATCCGCCGGATCGCGGGGCCCCTCGCCGAGGTCTTCACTCGAGGGTTCATGGTGGACGACAGGCTGGAGGGCGCGCGATGAGGATGCTGCTGGTGACGGCGGGATCCCGCGGCGATGTCGAGCCGTTCGTCGCTCTGGCCCGGGCCGCGCAACGCGCCGGGCACACGGTGCGCGTCGTCGCGCCCGACAACTCCGGCGTGGCGGCCGACGGTGTCGACGTCGTGAGTCTCGGCGTCGACTACTCGCACCTCATCCAGGCTCAGGGGGTGTCGGTCCGCGCCGCGATCGCGAACTATCGTCGCGCGGTGAAGCCCGCTATGCGGAAGGTGATCGTCGAGCCCGCCCGCATCGCCCGGGACTTCCGACCCGACGTCGTCGTCGCCCACCCCAAGGTGCTCTCGGCGCCGCTGATCGGCGAGGCGCTCGGCATCCCGCACGTGCTGGTCGAGATGGTCCCCGCCGTCACGCCGACGCGCGCGTTCGCGGCCGCCGGCACCGTGACTGCCGACCTCGGCCCGCTCAATCGGCTCACCTACCGTGCGGCGTCCGGCGCCGCTGCGCTCTTCCGTCGCGACCTGAGGGAAGCCTCGGCGCTTCTCGGCATCCGGATGCCGCGGCGGATGGCCCCGCCGACGGCGACGCTCCTTCCCGTCAGCCCCGCCCTCCTCTCGCGTCCGGACGACTGGCCGGCGTCTGCCCACCTCACCGGACCGTGGCGCGACCAGCCCCCGGCATCCGTTCACCTCCCCGCGGAGGTCGACGCCTTCCTCGCGGCGGGGCCCTTCGTCTACGCCGGATTCGGGTCGATGGCCGCCGGAGATCCGCACGCACGGGGTCGGATCGTCGCCGAGGCTGCGCGCCGCACCGGTCACCGCCTGCTCATCGCGACCGGGCTCGGCGGCCTGGCGGTCGCCGACGATCTGCGCGGCGATGACCTCCTGGTCGTCGACGCCGTGTCGCACGAGCTCGTGCTGCCGCGCGCGTCCGCCGCGATCCATCACGGTGGTGTCGGCACGGTTCACGCGGCGCTCCGTGCGGGCGTCGTCTCGGTCGTCGTCCCCTTCATCGCTGATCAGCCGTTCTGGGGTGCGCTCCTGCACCGTCGCGGTCTCGGACCCGCGCCGATTCCCGCGCGCCGACTGACGACCGATCGGCTCGCCCGCGCGCTCGGTGGGGCGCCGCACCACGCCGACGCGGTCGCGGAGGTCGCCACGCGGATGCGGGACGACCGCGGAACGGATGCCGCCCTCGAGGTCATCGCGAAGCTCGGCTGAGCCATTCCGCGTGAAAGCGCGGGGAGATTCGGGCATTTCGAGGGCCGTCGGGGGACGAAAAGGTCGATTCGTCCCCAGTTTTTAACGCGGAGGTCGCCCCTCAGCCCGCCCGCTACGCGACCAGGTCGCGCACGGGGGCCATCGTGGCGTAGCTGTCGGCGAGGGCGGACATGAACGCCGCGTGCACCTGCCGACCCGGCACCGCCTCCCCGTCGAACTCGAGGTTCGGCGCCGCGCAGGCGTCGTGCGCGACGATGACGGAGTACCCGAGGTCGGCGGCGGCGCGCACGGTGGCGTCGACGCAGAGGCTGGACATCATGCCGCAGACGACGAGCTCCCGGGTGTCGAGCTGCGTCAGGATGCCGTCGAGCGGGGTGTCGCGGAATGCGTTCGGATGCTCCTTGATGATGACGGTCTCCTCGTCCACCGGGGCGACGAGCGGGTGGATCTCGGAGCCTGCGGTGTCGGGCCGCATGAAGGCGGCATCCGGTCCTTCCCACACGTGCCGGACGTGCACGACCGGAGCACCGCGATCGCGCCACGCGGCGAGCAGCTCGTTCGCGCGCGCGGCGGCGGCGTCCGCTCCCACGAGCGGGAAGGCGTAGCCGGGGAAGTAGTCGTTCTGGATGTCGACGATGACGAGCGTGGCGGTCATGCGCTCACACTAGGGCGTGACCCCGGCTTGACTGTGTTCTGAGAACACGGTGTCCACTGAAGGCTCACGAAAACCGTCAGTGAAAGCAGGAGTGCCATGTCCGCCAGTCCCTACCAGGGTCTCCAGGATTTCGTCGCCGGGTTCCCCGAGTTCGTCCAGCCCCTCCTCGTCGCCGCGATCGGCATGATCCCGTACGTCGAGGGCGAAGGTTCCGCGGCGCTCGGAATCCTCGTCGGCATCAACCCGCTCGTCGCCGCGATCGCCGGCGCGGCGGGCAACATCCTCTCCGTCGTCCTCGTCGTGGTCTTCGGCGCCCGCGCGCGCGACGCCGTCGTCGCTCGGCGCGCGCGGAAGGCGGAGCCCGCGCGAGTGGGAGCCGGTGCCGGGGTCGGCGGCGATCCCGCTGACCCCGCAGCCGTCGATCCCGCCGACCCCGCCGCCCCGGCCCCCGAGGCCGGCGAGAAGCCGTCGCGGACCGCGAAGGGCCGCCGGCGCCTGAGCGCGTGGCTCGTGCGGTTCGGGGTGCCCGGCGCGAGCCTCATCGCGCCTCTCGCCCTTCCGACGCAGCTGACCGCGGCGTTCTTCGTCGCCTCCGGCGTGCGCAAGGGGTGGGTGATCCTGTGGCAGGTGGTGGCGATCGTCCTATGGACCGGACTCGTCGCGGCAGCGGCGCTCGGGTTGGTGACTGTGCTGGGATGGGCGTGACATGGACACGATCGACCTGACCCCCGACCTGATCTTGGGCGCCGCCGAACTCGAGCGCACCGACCGCGGGTTGCGGCCGCACCGCCTGCCGGCGCACGCTCGTCGGCGCGACGCCGATCCGCAGCTGACGATGATGGAGGCTCAGCCCTCCGGCATCCGTCTCTCCGTCGTCACGAGTGCGACCTCGTTCGCGCTCGATCTGCACGCGACGCGGGTCGCCTATCGCGGACTGCCGCGACCGCGGGGAGTGGTGGATGTGGTGGTCGACGGCGAGCTGATCGGCTCGCAGGCGCTGCGCGCGGGGGACGCGGTCGAGCTGGACATGCAGACCGGCGGCAGCACGCTCGTCCCGGGTGCCGCGGACACCGTCGAGGTGGCGCTGACCGGATCCGGAGACAAGACCGTGGAGATCTGGCTGCCGCACAACGAGCAGGTCGAGCTGGTGGCGCTCCGCGCCGACGCCCCGCTGCGCCCGGCCACGACCGAGGGTCCGCTCTGGCTGCATCACGGCAGCTCGATCAGCCAGGGCTCGAACGCTACGACGCCGACACGGATCTGGCCGGTCATCGCGGCCCGCCGCGCCGGGGTGCGGCTGCAGAACCTCGGCTTCGGCGGCAGTGCGCTGGTGGATCCGTTCGTCGCGAGGGTGATCCGCGACACCCCGGCCGACCTCATCAGCGTCAAGCTCGGGATCAACGTCGTGAATCTCGACGCGATGCGGCGGCGCAGCTTCGTCTCCGCGGTGCACGGGTTTCTCGACACGATCCGAGACGGCCACCCGGAGACGCCCTTGCTGCTGGTGTCGCCGATCTTCTGCGGCATTCACGAGGAGACGCCCGGACCCGGTGCGGTGGACCCGGCCGGGTGGGCGACCGGTGAGATGCGGTTCGTCGCCACCGGCGACCCCGCGGAGGTCGCGGCGGGCCGGCTCACGCTGCGGGTGATTCGCGACGCGCTCGCCGAGGTGGTCTCGGCGCGGAGCGACGATCCGCAGCTGCGGTATCTCGACGGCCTTCGACTGTACGGCGAGGCGGATGCCGCGGCGGTGCCTCTGCCGGATGCGCTGCATCCCAGCGCGGAGGGGCATGCGCTCATCGGGGAGAGGTTCGCCGGGATCGCCCTGTCGTCCGAGGGGCTGCTGCGCGCCGGGAGCGGCTGAGTCGAAGTCAGTCCTCGGCGGCGAGTCTGTGCGCGAGGAGGCTCGCGCGCGCCAGCACTTCGAGCTGCGCGGGGTTGTACACCTCGCGCATCGCGTCGACGACCGTGTCGCGCGTGGCCTGTTCGCCCCGCGTGAGGCGGTCTCCCGGATCGAGCAGCC
Source organism: Microbacterium aurantiacum (assembly GCF_031625015.1). NCBI lineage: Bacteria > Bacillati > Actinomycetota > Actinomycetes > Micrococcales > Microbacteriaceae > Microbacterium > Microbacterium aurantiacum. The sequence goes on along the minus strand of NZ_JAHWXH010000001.1, from coordinate 433,068 downwards.
AGGGGTAGTCGCGGAGGTTCTGGGCGAGGCTCGGCGCCAGGCGCTCGGCGAGGTCCCGGCGGGTCTGCTCGTCGGCATCCGCCGGCAGTCGATCGATCTCGGCGGTGACGGGGTCGTCGTCGTGCGCGACGATCTCACGGAGGTCGGTGAGGGACTCCTCGTCGTAGAGGCGCGTGTAGAGGTGGATCATCGAGGAGTCCGCGCTCGACAGGCGCGACCCCACGGCCTCGAAGCCCGCCGGGGTGTCGGCGGGTGCGTCCGTCTCGAGGATCGTGGCGATGGCGGCGCGGGCTTCCTGGAGGCGTTCGATCTTCGCCTGAAGGTCGGCATCCACCTCCGCCAGGGCCTCCGCCGCGGTCAGGCTGTCGGCGCCGACATCGCCGACCTGCGCCAGCGGGACACCGAGGTCGACGAGGCGACGGATGCGCAGGAGTGCGATGAGGTGCTCCAACCGGTACTGCTTGTAGCCGTTGTACTGTCGATCCGGCTCGGCGAGCAGGCCCAGGCGGTGGTAGTGCCGGACGGTGTTGACGGTCGTGCCCGCGAGCTCGGCGAGTTCCCGGGTGCTCCAGGCCATCAGCGCGCGAAGTAGCGTCGCGCGTTCTGGGTCGACAGCAGGATCAGGCCGACGATCGACAGGAACGATCCCGCGAGCACCGACCAGAATCCCTCGCCCGAGAACAGGCTGACGATCCCCAGGATGATCGTGATCGAGAACACGATGATCGCGACGGTGCGGGCGGTGGGGTTGCCCTTCCAGAGGCCCACGCCGACGACCAGCGTGATGATGCCGATCGCGAGGCTCAGCCAGCCGATGAGCGCGACCGGCGTGATGAGCAGTCCGCCGATGACGACGAAGATCGCGCCGATGATCTGGAAGAAGCCGTTCAGCCACGCGACGATGGCGACGAGGGTGACGCCGAGGGGACGGTTCATGCGAGCTCCCGAGGGGTCGCGCCCGTCGTTCGCGGGCGACTGCTCACACGCTAGCGGCTGTCGCCGGCCGCGTCACCGCCCTCGACGGCGTCCTCGGCATCCTGCATCGCCGACTGGCCCTCTTCGGGCGATTCCGAGCCGGCGGATGCCGCGTCGTCATGGTCTTTCTCGTGCTGCCGGTCGTCGTTCATGCGTTCCTCCAAGGTGGGTGAGTGGTTGCTGTCCCCACCGAACACCCCCGTCGCTCCCGCCGCGAGGGGCTTGCCAACGCCCCACGCTTGTGCGCCTCCTGGCCGTAAGATGCAGTCTCCGCGTCAGGGAATTGGTCAACCGGTGTTACAGTTCCTGTATCCCTGAGAGCGAGAGGCCGACGATGACCCGCATCCCCGCCGACGATCGGATCACCGAGCCCGAGGCGCCGACGTGGCGCCTCGGCGAGACGCCGTGGCAGACGATCGCGCCGGCGGCAGGGCCCGGGATGCGCGTGATCATCGACAACGACTTCTCCGGCGACCCGGACGATCTGTACCAGCTCGTCCACCACCTGCTCTCGCCCGGCGTCGACATCCGGCTGATCGTGGCCTCGCACCTGCGTGCCGACGATCCGTTCGACCCGTCCGGGCGGTCGGCGGAGAACGCCGAGCGCGTCGTCCGCGACCTCTTCGGGCGCATGGGCCTCACCTCGACCGAGGTGATCCGGCGCGGATCCGACGCGCCGCTGCTCGACCGGACCACGCCCCGCCCCGCGCCGGCCGTCGACGCGATCATCGCCGAGGCGATGCGCGACGACGACACCCCGCTGTTCTACGTCGCCGGCGGAGGCCTCACCGACCTCGCGTCCGCGCTGCTGGTCGAACCCGCGATCGCCGCGCGGATGACGCTGGTGTGGATCGGCGGCGAGGAGCACGAGGGGCTCGCCGTTCCTCCGCCGGGGGCGATGGCGACCGAGTACAACCTCCTCATCGACGTCGTCGCCGGCCAGGTCGTCTTCGGCGACTCGGCCCTGCCGATCTGGCAGATCCCCCGGGACGTCTATCGCCAGTGCCTGGTGTCGGATGCCGAGCTCCGCCGCCGCGTTGCCACCGCCGGCGCCCTCGGGCGTCACCTCTATGGCGAGATCGCCGCGGTCGTGGCGATGGCGGGGTCGTTCCTCGGGGGCGTCGCCGAGACGTACGCGCTGGGCGACTCCCCGCTCGTGCTCCTCACCGCGCTCCGGTCCCTGTTCGAACCCGACCCCTCGTCGAGCCGCTACGTCGTGCGGCCGACGCCGGCCCTGGACGACACGGGATCGTACGTCGCGGTCGCCGGTGCCCGCCCGATGCGCGTCTACACGCAGGTCGACACGCGTCTGATGTTCGAGGACCTCTACCTCAAGCTCGCGGAGTTCGCCGAGTGGCGGGCCGCTGGGGCGGGGACGGCGTCATGACCGCGCGCGCCCGGACGATCGTCACCGCCGATCCCGAGCTGGACGACCTCAATTCGCTGCTACGTCTGCTGCTGTACACGAACGAGATCGACGTCCAGGGGCTCGTTTACGCGAGCAGCCGTTTCCACTGGCGCGGCGACGGGCGGGGAACGGAGTTCTTCCTCCCGGATCGCGAGTACTCCGAACCCCGGACGTCGTGGCGCTGGGCGGCGGACGAGCGCTTCATCCACGACGCCGTCGAGGCGTACGCCGAGGTGTACCCGAACCTCCGCGTGCACGATGAGCGCTACCCGGAACCGGATGCCGTGCGCGGGGTGATCCGATTCGGCAACGTCGATTTCGAGGGCGACATGTCGTCCGACACCCCGGGATCGACCCTCATCGCCGACACGCTCCTGGACGATGACCCCCGTCCCGTGCACCTCCAGCTGTGGGCGGGGCCGGCCACGGTCGCGCGGGCGCTGCGGTCGATCGAGGAGCGTCATTCGGGGACCGACGCGTGGCCGCGGGTCCGTGCCGAGGTCTCGCGGAAGGCGATCATCACCAAGTTCGCGTCGCAGGACGCCACCTACGACGACTACATCCGTCCCGTCTGGCCCGACATCCGCGTCACGGAGGTCGCGACGATGGCGTGGGGCTATCTCATCCGCGAGACCATCCTCGATGCGGATCGTCCGCTGCTGTCGGCGGAGTGGATGCGGGAGAACGTCACCTCCGTCGGGCCGATCGGCGCGCTCTATCGGGTGTGGGGCGACGGGCGCCAGATGGTCCCGGGCGACCCGACCGACTACTTCCACCTCTCCGGCCGCACGGCCGATGAGCTCCGCGCCGACGGCTATCAGGTGTGGATGCCGCCGCAGCCCGCCGGCGAGTGGATCTCCGAGGGTGACACGACGAACATGCTGAACCTCATCGTCCCGGGGCTCCGCGCGCATGAGCATCCCTCCTTCGGGGGCTGGGGCGGTCGCGCCGCCCGTACCGACGTCGGCCGCGACACGTGGGCCACCGCCGATGCCCGCCTCTTCGGCGCGACCGCCGAGGAGGCGGGCGACGAGTCCTCCGTCACGCGCTGGTTCGCCGATGCGCAGGCCGACTTCGCCGCGCGGCTGCGCTGGTCGGTCACGCCGGAGTTCTCCGGGGCGAACCACCACCCGCGTCTCGACATGGCGGACAGCCTCGATCGACGCGTGAACCCGGGGGAGACCGTCACGCTGGCGGCGACGGCTTCGTCGGACTCGTCGACGGATGCCGTGGACCTCCGGTGGTGGATCGTCGACGACGCCGGCACCTGCGCCGGCGCGGTGCTCGAGTCCGTCCCTGCCGCAGGCGGCGCCGTCGAAGGCCTCGCCCGGGTGTCGATTCCCGCCGACGCGGAGTCGGGCGCGACCGTGCACGTCATCGCCGAGGCGCGGGACCGGCATCCGTCGCACCCGCTGGCGTCCTGGCGGCGCGTCATCCTCACGGTGGAGTGAGCACGGGGATCAGGCCGTCGCCTCCCGCACGGCGCGGTCGATCGCCTCGAGGACGGGCGGCGGCGTGAACATCAGCGCCGTCGACAGCGGACGCCGGGCGCCCCACACGGTGCCGGTGCGGACGGCGTCGACGCGCTCGGGCGCGTGGGCGCTGAGGGTCTCGAGAAGGGCGCGGTAGGCGCGCCGATCGTCGATGACGTCGGCTAGGTTCTGTCCGAAGTCGAGGATGCGTCCCCCGGAGGGGGAGGCGAGGACCGCCGCGACGGGGAGGGCGGCGATGCGCCGCACGGGAGCGGCGATGCGCGCCTCCGGGCCGGGCACGTTCTCGTAGCCCTCACGGGCGGCCGCGCCCACGCGCACCGGCGTCCACGTCGTCGGGCTGCGCCGGAGGTCCTGGTGCTCTCCGGCGTAGATGCCGCTGTCGACGAGGGCCCCGTCGTCCGCGGCCTCCCACGTGGAATCAGTGGCGGCGAGGACGCGCATCGACCCGTCGTCGCGTGTCACGCGCACCTGGGCGAGGAAGGAGGGCTGCGTGCCGTCGAAGACGGCGTTCGACGCGTCGATCACGTTCGCCGAGACGTGGCGCGAGGAGGTCGCGGCGCTCGTGGCGAAGGATCGCTCCCACCCGAGCGTCATCCTCTACTCGATCGGCAACGAGATCCTCGAGCTCGGCCGCCCGATCGGTGCCGCGTGGGGCCGGCGCCTCGCCGAGGAGATCCGGCGCCTGGACCCCACGCGCTACGTGACCAACGGCATCAACGGCATCATCGCCAATCTCGACGCCATCGCCGAGATCACCGGCGGGGCGGAGGGCGAGGGGACGGATGACGGGGACGACGCGACCGATCCCAACACGATGATGGCGAACATGGGCGCCCAGATGGCCGCGGCCAACGCGTCGGACCTGGTGTCGCGGTCGATCGAGGAGGCGGCATCCGTCCTGGATGTCGTCGGATTCAACTACGCCGACTCCCGCTACCGGCAGGATGCGATCGATCATCCGCACCGCGTGATCGTCGGCTCGGAGACCTTCCCCGACCGCATCGCCGAGCTGTGGCGCCTGGTGACCGAGCTGCCGCACGTGATCGGTGATTTCACCTGGACCGGCTGGGACTACCTCGGCGAGGCGGGGATAGGACGCGTGGATTACACGGATGCCGACGGGTACGCCGACGCGGACGAGGTCGAACTGCTCCTCGAGGGGCGCTCGCTCGGCGTCGCGCCCGTCGGGAAGGTGCGCGACCTCGACGCTCGCTTTGAGATCGCGTATCGGGCCGGGCGAGATCGCCGGGCTCGGCACCGGACGGGCGCGCACCGAGGAGTCGTTCGCGGGGCCGTCGTGCACCACGTTCGACGGCCGGGCGCTCGCGGTGATCCGCCGCACGGGCGACGGACCGCTCACGGTGCGCGTCTCTGCCGACGGTCACGCCCCGGTCGAGGTCTCCCTGGCCTGAGCGCGCCGCCACGCGCCGGCGGGGATGCGCACGAGATCTCCCGCCGGCGCGCGGACGACGCGCTCGACGCGATCGAGGTTCGCCACGAGGAGATCGCCGCCGTTGACGTCAGTGCTGTCGAGCACGGTGATCGCCCACACGCGGCCGTCCGGCGTGTGCCCGGTGGTGACGTCGCGTTCCTGCAGTGCCGAGAGGAGAGCGATCGCCTCCGCCGCCGGGCGGGCGGTGCCGTCGCTCCCGAACACGCCGCGGGGACCCCACTCCTCGAAGAAGGACAGGGTGACCACGCCCGGAACGCTGAACGCGGCCGCCGAGGCGATCGTCCAGGCGGCGAGTTCGGGTGCGTCCTGGCGCGGGTCGGCCGCATCGAGCAGAGCGGGTCCGTAGCCGTCGGTCAGATCCGACCGTGCTGCGACGGGCTCGGCGGTCGTCGCGACGTCGTTCACGTGCGGACGCAATGAGATCGGACCGATGTGCACCGCGCGCCCGGCGGCGATCTCGACGGCCTGCACGGCGACGAGGCGCTGCATCTCGAGCGACTCCACCAGCTGCGCGGTGCCGAGACTGTGGAAGAGGGGCGTGCTGCTGAAGACGATGCCGTCGACGTCGGTCGGGATCCGATGGTGCTCGCGGTTGAGCTCGGTGAAATGCGAGCGCACGCCGCCGGTGACGAACGTCGTCACCCCCGCATCCCGGAGCGCTGCGCGCAGGCGCCGAAGCGCGTCGTCATCGGCGACCCGCCGCGCGTCGCCCCGCGTCTGGAAGGCGGTCACGCGCGCGAGATCGAGACCGGCGAGCTCGGCGGCGACGATCGCGAGCGCCGCCGGGTCCTCGTCGGAGAGCACGAGCCGGACATCGAGGGGACGACCGGATGCCGCAGCCCGGGCGAGGGCGGCCCGCAAGGTCGGGGCGCCGAGGTCGAGTTCGACCAGGGTCGCCGCCCACCCGCCGGGAGGTCCGGGCAGGGGGTGCGGAGCGGGGTCCGGTGCCGTCGAGGCTGCGACGGCGAGGAGCGGCATCGTCACGGGGTCCCCGAAGAGCAGGTCGTCGGCATCCGTCGTGGAGGTCGTGCCCGCCGCAGCCGCCGCGCCCGCTGTCACCGTGATCTCCTGCCGCACCACTTCCCCGGCCGCGAGGCGGTAAGGGAAAGGGAGCGCGAGGGGCCGGCTGTAGGTCTTGAACGAGGCGTCGGTCCAGTTGCGCTGGTCCTCCATCTCGAACACGTCGCCCGAGAACCCCAGCCGGATGCCGTGGACCGGCGTCGTCCACGACAGCGCCGCGATGTCGACCACCGGCTGATGGGGGCTGATCCGCTCCGGGAAAGCAGTGGTCTCGGTGGAGCCGTCGGAGTGGGTGACGCGCAGCGCGGTTCCCGCGAGGGCGGGCGGATGGAGGACGACGAGTCCGGTGCGGTTGGTCGCGACGGGCGCGGTCGCCCGCAGCTCGAGGGCGACCGCGATGGTGTCGCCTGCGGCATCCAGCCGCACCTCGCCCACCAGATCGGCGTCCGGGTGCTCCGCCCGGACTCGGAGGGTGAGGCCGCCGGCGCGCTCGACGACGTCGGCGATCGCGAGGGGAACGGTGTTCCAATCCGCGTCACGGACGACGGCGCGCACCGAGCGGAGCACTAGGACGCCGTCGACGGCGAGATCGGCGATCTCGTCGTCGCGGAGGTCGGCGCTCCAGCGTCCGTCCGTCCACCTCCGGGAGGGATCCGCCCACGCGTCGCGGGGAGTGTGCATCAGAGGGACGTCATCCCGCCGTCGACCTGGAACGTCGCCCCCGTCGCGAAGGAGCCCTCGTCGCTCGCGAGGTAGACCATGATTCCCGCGACGTCGTCGGGCGTTCCGGCGCGGCCGATCGGGATGCGGCTGACGATCGCCGCCCGCGACGCCGGGTCCTCGCTGATGGCGGCCACGAGCGGCGTTTCGGTGTACGCGGGCTGGACGGTGTTCACACGGATGCCGCGATCGGCATACGCCGCGGCGACGGTCCGACCGAGACCGTGCATACCCGCCTTCGACGCGCTGTACGCGGTGAAGTCCCGCCCCTCGCCGTTCACGGCCGTGGGGCTTCCGGTGAGGATGATGGACCCGCCGGCGTGGGCGAGCATCGTCCGCACCGCGTACTTCACGGTGAGGAACGCACCGGTGAGGTTGACGTCGAGGGTGCGTCGCCAGACGTCGAGATCCAGGTCGGCGATGGGGGCGTCCTGGCCGAACAGCTGGATCCCCGCGTTGGCGACGACCACGTCGGGGGCCCACCCGTCGCGCTCGGCCTCGGCGAACGCGGCGGCGACCGCGCTCTCGTCCGAGACGTCCATCGTCACCGCGCGGGCCTTCTCGCCGAGGCGGGCGGCGGCCTCGCCGGCGCCAGCGCCATTCCGATCGGCGAGGATGACGCGCGCGCCCTCATTCGCGAAGCGGGTCGCGACGGCGAGGCCGATCCCAAGGGCGGCGCCGGTGACGAGGGCGGTCTTGCCGTGCAGGCGGGTCATGGTTCTCCTCAGTATGGCGGGGTCGTGCGGGTAGCGCGGCTGCTCAGCGCTGGATGCGGTCGAGGTGCAGCATGCGGGCGAGGTTCTTGTCGAGCTCGTCGTCGCGGAAGACCTTCTTCCAGTCGTCCTTGATGATCGACTCGCGGCCGTAGTCCATCGCGATGAGGCACGCGTCGCTGAAGGGGTTGTCGCCGTTGAGGCTGTTGGCCAGGGCGACCTGGGTGTGACCGAGCAGGATGCTGCGGGCCGCGGCCTCGGGGATCCCCATGGTGTTCACCGCCTCGTCGAGGGATTCCTTCAGCAGCGCGCCGATCATGCACGCGATGGTCTCGACGAGGGTCGGCTCGAGCTGGGCGAGCTGCTTGATCGTCACCCAGTGCACGTCGATGACGGGTGCGTAGATGGCGCGGACGGTCGCCTCCACAAGGGCCTGGACGGCCGGGTCGTCGCTCTCGACGGCGGCGATGGCGTCCTGGGGGGCGGCGATGCCGCCGAAGGTGTCGGCCCACTGCTCGGGGGTCTCGCGCTGGAGGAACACCGACGGGTGGCACGGGTGGGCGACGGCCTGGACGACGTCCTCGCGCGTGGTGAGCAGTCCCGCGTACGCCGCCGCCGGGTCGAGGGTCAGCACCACCGAGCCGGGCTTCATCAGCGGCACGAGCTCCGCCGACACCGGGCCGAGGGCGAGGTCCGGCACGGCGAGCACGACGATGTCGGCGTCGGCGACCGCGGGTGCGGCATCCGTCAGCGTGCGACCCGCGTCGAGGGTCCGCTGCCGGCCGGCGGGAGAGTTCTCGACGTAGTGGACGTCGTGCGTGGTGTTCGCGAGGTTGTTCGACACCCGCATGCCCATCTTTCCGCCCGCGCCGATGACGGCGATCGTGTAGGTCTCGGTGGTGGTGGTCATGTCGTGCTCCTCAGGTGGTCGATGGTGCGGCGGGTCCAGTCCCGCTCGGTGCGGGCGGTGGTCTCGGGATCGCCCTGCCAGGGCAGCCAGTGCTCGACGATCTCGTTGATGCCGCGCGCGCGGGGTCGGACGGTCTCGAGCAGGTGGGGGTAGTCGTGCAGGCCCTCGCCCATGGGGGCGCCGCTGTAGGTGAAGCCGACCCACCCGGGCTGCCGGTCGAAGGCGAAGTCCTTCACGTGCACGTTCCGCACGTGCGGGGCGGAGAGCTCGACGCACGCGCGGGGGGACTCCAGCCGCGCGACGACGTTCGCCGGGTCGAGGCAGATCCCGAGGCGGTCGCTCCCCACCCGCTCGACGAGGGTCACCAGGTCGGCCGTGGACACCTGCTCGTACGTCTCGAGGGCGAGGTCGATGCCCGCCGCCTCGTACGCGGTGAGGACGCGGGCGAGAAGGTCGGCCGCGTCGTCGAGGGCGCCCGAGGCGCCGGCGGCGGGGATCATGCTGCGCACCAGGCGCGCGTCGAAGGCCTCGGCGAGGTCGAGGAAGTGCTCCAGGTGCGCGGGCTCGATGCCCTTGGTGCCGAGCTCGATCGTGAGGCCGAGGTCGCGGGCCGCGCGCGCCGCATCGGCGACCTCTCGGTGCGGCATCCGTTCGAGCGGGGTGTAGTCGCAGATCTGGAACAGGTCGACACCGGCCGCGCGGGTCGCGGCGAAGGCGCCGGCGAGGTCGAGGGGATCCGGCATCCGTTCGGAGTGCTGCCAGAAGAATGCGTACGTGCCGAGCCCGATCACGGCGCCCCCCGGCCCGCGAGGGCGGCGGCCTCGTCGACGACGGAGAGGAGGGCGTCGGGGTCGTGCGCGAAGCGGCCGAGGAAGAGCCCGTCGACCGCGCCCGATTCGACGCCGTCGAGCCGCGCGAGAAGGCCCGGGCCGGCGGACCCGCCGTAGATGACGGTGCTTCCCGCCCGGGCGGGATCGGCGTCGAGCGCCGCCCGCAGCGCCCGGCACACCGCGACGATGTGCGCATCCGGAGCGGGCTCGGCCGCGCCGATCGCCCAGACCGGCTCGTACGCCACGATCACCGGACCCGTAGGGACCCCCTCGAGATTCACGGCGAGCTGCTCGACGTTCGCCAGCGCGGCGGCGGATGCCCCGAGGTGCTCGGCTTCGCCGATGCAGAGCACCGGGGTGAGGCCGTGCTCGACTGCGGCCGTCGCCTTCGCGGCCGTGACGTGGTCGGTCTCGTCGAACAGGCGCCTCCGCTCGGCGTGACCGATCTCGACGACGGTGACGCTGACCTCCGCGAGTTCGGAGGCGGTCACTTCGCCGGTGAACGCACCGGCCGGATACGCCGAGACGTCCTGCGCCCCCACGCGCACAGGCGATCCCGCGAACGCGGCGACGGCGTCGGCGATCTGCAGGTACGTGGGGATCACGAACACCCGCACGCGCCCGTCGGCGACGGCCGGATGCGCGCGCAGCCGCGGCGCGATCTCCGCGAACCACGCGCGAGCCCGGGCGTGGCCGAAGTAGGTCTTCAGGCTCACTCCGACGGTGAAGGATGCCGACATCAGCAGGTTCCGGTCTCCTCGTACGCGCCGATCACGGCGACCTTGTCCGCGGAAGCCGAGGACGGGTCGAACCGGTACGTCAGCCACTCGCGCACGAGGCGGCGGGCCAGTTCGATCCCGACCACGCGCTGCCCCATCGTGAGGATCTGCGCGTCGTTGGAGAGCACGCCGCGCTCGACTGAGAACGAGTCGTGGGCGGTGACGGCGCGGATGCCAGGCACCTTGTTCGCCGCGATCGCGACCCCGAGGCCCGTGCCGCAGATGAGCAGGGCGCGATCGGCCTCACCGCGGGCGACGAGTTCCGCCGCTTCGATCGCGACCTTCGGGTAGGGCGTGTGTCCGTCGGCGTCGACACCGACGTCGAGGACGGAGGCGACGCCGGCGTTCTGCTCGAGGTCGCGCTTCAGCGTCTCCTTGTAGGCGAAGCCGGCGTCGTCGCAGCCGATGACGAGACGCAGGGGAGCAGGGGCGGTCATGATTCCTCCTCGGGGGCGGCGAGCACGGAGCCCACCGCGGTGACGATGAGGGCGAGCGAATGCGCGCCCGGGTCGGGGGTGCCGAGGCTGTGCGCGCCGTGGGTACGGGCGCGTCCGCGGCGCGGCAGCAGATCGGCGGTGGCGGATGCCGCGGCGCCGGCGGTCGCGGCGGCGGCGATCCACGCGTCCGCGAGGGGACGGGTCGCGGTCCCCTCGGTAAGGGCGTAGGCGAAGGGGACGAGGGCGTCCACCATCGTCTTGTCGCCGATCTCGGCCTTGCCGTAGGCGACCACACCCTTCGCGGCGCCGTGCACTCCGCGGGCGACGGCGGCGGCATCCGGAGTCCCGGTGTCGCCGAGTTCGGCGGCGATCGCCGCGAGGATGACGCCCCACAGGGCGCCCGAGGTACCGCCCGCGCGATCGGACCAGGCGTCCGCCGCCTGCGCGAGGGTGGTGCCGGCACCCGCTCCGGCGTCGACGGCCTCGGCGGCGGCGCGGAGGGCCGCGTGCGCGCCGCGTTGCATGCCGATGCCGTGGTCGCCGTCTCCGGCGACGGCATCCATCCGGCCGAGCTCGTCGACGTGGGTGTCGATCGTTCGCGACATCTCCTGCACGGCGCGCAGCACGGTGCGCGCGACCCGCCGCGAGGCGTCGTCCGCGTCCGGGGTGGAGTCGACGGGTGCCGCGCTCGCCGTCGCGCGACCGTCGCCCGAGGCGTTCCGCGCGGCATCCGTGAGGCGTGTGATCGCGCCGCGGCGGTAGGCCGGCGTGTCCACCGGGGTGTCCCACAGCGCTGCGAGCTCGTCGTCGAGCCAGAACAGGGTGAGCGAGACCCCCGCCATGTCGAAGCTCGTGCAGTACTCGCCGACGTGCGGGTCGACGATGTCGATGCCGGCCTCCTCGAGGGCGCGCGCGATCCGGCGATAGACGACGAACATCTCCTCGTACTTCAGCGAGCCGAGTCCGTTGAGGACGGGGACGACGCGGCCCCCGGCTGCCGAGGCGCCGTCGGGGATTTCCGCGAGCAGGCGGGCCACGAGCTGCTCGGCCAGGGCGTCGGCGCTCGGGATGTCGGTCTCGTCGATGCCCGGTTCGCCGTGGATGCCGAGCCCGACGGCCATGCGGCGCTCGGGCACGGTGAAGAGGGGTGCGGCAGCGCCGGGGAGCGTGCATCCGGTGAAGGCGACACCGAGCGAGCGGGTCCGGGCGTTGGCGCGGGCGGCGACGCGGGCGACCTCCGCGAGCGGTGCTCCGGCCTCGGCGGCGGCGGCGGCGATGCGGAAGACGACGAGGTCGCCCGCGATGCCCCGCCGCAGGGACGCCTGGTCGGCCGGCGCGCTGGCGACGTCGTCGGTGACGACCACCGTGGCGCAGTCGATGCCCTCACCGCGCAGGCGATCCTGCGCGGCATCGAAGTTGAGGACGTCGCCGGCGTAGTTGCCGTAGCTGAAGAAGACCCCGCCGCCGGCGTGGGCGGCCGCGGCGACCGCGTGGATCTGCTGCGCGGAGGGCGAGGCGAACAGGTTGCCCATGGCGGCGCCGTGCGCGAGGCCGGGGCCGACGAGTCCGCCGAAGGCCGGGTAGTGGCCCGATCCGCCGCCGATGACGACCGCGACCTGCCCTTCGGGCACTGCGTCCCGGCGGATGACGCCGCCCGGGACACGCTGCACGGAGCGGGTGTTCGCGGCGACGAAGCCGTCGATCATCTCGTCGGCGAAGTCGGCCGGGTCGTTCCACAGGCGCGTCATCGCGGCTCCTCGGATCAGGGGGCGGTGGGGTGGGCTCGCTCCATTGTGGCCAACCGGTTGACCAATTGCAAGCGAAGATGCCGGTATTTGTGGGTAGGTTGTTCGCATGCCCGCCTACTCCGACGACCGTTCGGCCGAGATCGCCTCGGGTCTGCGCGCCGTCCCGGCGGGCTCGCCGGTCTCGGAGGTCGCCCGGCGGCTGCTCGATCTCTTCACCAGCGGATCGATCGCCCCCGGCGCGCGGCTCCCTCCCGAGCGGCACCTCTCCGCGACGCTCGAAGTCGGCAGATCGGCGGTGCGCGAGGCGCTCGCCGCGCTGGAGATCCTCGGCATCGTCGATGTGCGCCCGGGTTCGGGCACGTACCTGCGCGGCACCGCGAGCGAGCTGCTTCCGCAGACACTCCGCTGGGGGCTGCTCATCGGCGAGCGCAACACCGCCGAGCTGCTCGAGCTGCGCTCGGGACTCGAGATCTTCGTGGCCCGGTTGGCGGCGCAGCGCGTCGACGCGTCGGCGCTGGAGCGTCTGCGCGAGAGCGTCACGCGCATGCGCGACGGTGTGGACGACCTCGCGGCCTTCGCGCGTGCCGATCGCGACTTCCACCTCGCGCTCGCAGAAGCGGTCGGCAACGACGTGATCGTCGATCAGCTCGACGTCGTCCGTTCGCTCCTGCGCGTCTACGCCGATCGGGCGGTGCACGACACGGATGCCGCGCGCATCGCCGTCTCCGAGCACGCTGACGTCCTCGCCGCGATCGAACGCCACGACGCGGACGCCGCGGCCTCGGCGATGGCGATCCACATGGCCACGGCATCCGCTCGCCTCTCCGACGCCTGACTCCCGCCCCCGCCCCCTCCCGCGGCCAACGGGACGGAGCCCCGACGTACGCTCGAGGGATGACCCCGACCGCCCGGACCGCGCCCGCGACACTCACGCACCGGTTCGCCGACGCGGTGCCGGAGATGGCGGTCGCGTGGCGGGCGGATGTACCGCCGGCGCCGGCGCTCCTCGTCCTCGACGATGCGCTCGCGACCGAGCTCGGCCTCGATCCGGCATTCCTCCGCACCCCGGCGGGCCTGGGGTTCCTCACCGGCACCGCCCTGCCCGACGGCGCGCAGCCGGTCGCGCAGGCCTACGCCGGGCACCAGTTCGGCGGCTACAACCCCCGGCTCGGTGACGGGCGCGCCCTCCTCCTCGGCGAGCTCACCGCGCGCGACGGCGCGACCCACGACCTCCACCTGAAGGGGTCCGGACCGACGCCCTTCGCCCGCGGCGGCGACGGATTCGCCGCGGTCGGGCCGATGCTCCGCGAATACGTCGTCAGCGAGGCGATGCACGCGCTCGGCATCCCGACAACGCGCGCGCTCGCGGTCGTCGCGACCGGCCGGGATGTCGTCCGCGAGCAGATCCTCCCCGGCGCCGTCCTCGTCCGCACCGCCTCCAGCCATCTCCGCGTCGGCAGCGTCGTGTTCGCGAACGCGACCGGCGACCGCGACGTGCTCGAACGCCTCGTCGACCACGCGATCGAGCGCCACGACCCCGGCATCGACCCCGAGACAGCCGCCGCCACCCCGACCGACCGCGCCCGCGCGCTCCTCGACGTCGTCATCGCCCGCCAGGCCGACCTCATCGCGCGGTGGATGCTCGTCGGCTTCGTCCACGGCGTGATGAACACCGACAACATGACGCTCTCGGGCGAGACGATCGACTACGGCCCGTGCGCGTTCCTGGACGCCTTCGACCCCGGCGCGGTCTTCAGCTCCATCGACCGGCAGGGCCGCTACGCGTACGGCAACCAGCCCGGCGTCGGCGAGTGGAACCTCGCCCGCCTCGCCGAAGCCCTTCTCCCGCTCCTCGCCGACGACACGGATGCCGCGATCTCGGTCGCCCAGGACGCCCTCGACGCGTATCGCCCGGCCTACAACGCGGCGTGGTCGGCCGGCATCCGCGCCAAGCTCGGTCTCGGCGCCGCCCACGAGGGCCGCGACGAGGACGCCGTGCCGTCGCTCGTCTCGGACCTCTTCGACCTCCTGGCGTTCGCCCGCGCCGATTACACGCTCTTCTTCCGGCACCTCGCCACGGCCGCCCGCGGCGATACGGACCCCCTCCGCGACCTCGTCGCGGATCCCGGTCCGCTGGACCTGTGGCTCGCGCGCTGGCTCGCCCTCGCCCCCGATCCGGAGGCGATGGACCGCGTCAACCCGCTCTACATCCCCCGCAACCACCTCGTCGAGGAGGCGCTCGCCGCGGCATCCGACACCGGCGATCTGACGCTGCTCCACCGGCTGACGGATGCCGTCCGCTCGCCGTTCACCGAACGCCTCGGTCTCGAGCGCTACGCCGAGCCCGCTCCCGACGCCTTCGGACCGTACGTCACGTACTGCGGCACCTGACCGGACCTGCCGGCGCCTCACGGGCGGCTCGAGACCACCCCCGCGATGACGAGGGAGCTCGCGACACCGGCGAGGACCGTGCGGGCGACGGCGGATGCCGCGGCGGCGGCGCCCCAGTCGCCCTGCTCGAATGCCTTCCCCCGGGTGTACACGGCCGAGGTCCACGGGATCTCACGGTCGAACCAGGGCAGGGTGTCGCTGGCGGACAGGAGTCCCGCGAGTGCGGCGGTGCGGGCGTCGGGCTCCGCCCCGTCGACGAGTGCCGCGCGCACCGCATCGAGGAGCCGGGCGCGACGATCTCCGCCGAGCGTGTAGTGCGTCGAGGAGAAGACGCCGAGGGTTCTGCGGGTCTCGGCCCGCAGCTCGCCGCGCGCGACCAGGCGCTCGAGGGTCGGTTCGCGCAGGTTCGGCCCGACCGCCGCGAGCACCGTCTGCACGTCGCGGGGCTTCTTCTGCAGGTAGTCCCAGACCGGGGCGAGAAGCTCGTCCGCCGGTCGCTCGTCCGCCGTCGTCGAGACGGGCCGAGCGAACAGGCGCGTGTCGTCGACGTCGACGGCCCCGGTCAGGGCGAGGTCGGCGACGGCGGCGCCGCCGAGGACGTAGTAGAGGATGTTCTCCCCGGCGATGGTTCCGGAATCCGGTTGGAACAGCAGCAGCAGCACGTCCTCGACGAGGGAGGGCTCGGTGGGGATCGGCTCGGCGGAGGGGGATCGGTCAGCGCTCATGACTCCAGGGAACACCGTGTTCCCACCACAGGGTCAAGCTGCGCGCAACCCCCTGCATCCGTCCGGCCTTGCGAGTAGGAAGAGATAAGAGAGACTCTCGCCCACCGCGCCCGACGGCGCCGCTCGCCCCGAGCTGATCGACCCAGAGGAGCCACCCGTGTCCACGACAGCGAAGACGCGCGCCGACCGCCGCGACGGCACCGCCCCCTCGCGGGGGATCGCGCAGCAGATCATCATCCTCGTGAGCTCCGTCCTCGCGATCGTCGCCGCCTTCATCGGGTCGGGGGCGTTCTTCGGGACGCCGATCCAGGAGGCGGCGGGCGGGTTCCTGAACTCCGACTCGACGCTCATCGCGCCCGGTACCGGCGCATTCCGGATCTGGAGCGTCATCTACACGGGCATGCTCGCGTACGCGATCTGGCAGGCCCTCCCCGCGCAGCGGAACGATGCGCGGCAGGCGCGCATCGGCTGGTGGGTGGCGGCATCCCTGATTCTCAACGCCATCTGGATCGGTGTCGTCCAGGCCGACCTCCTGTGGCTGAGCCTTCCGGTCATCGCCGCGCTGCTGGCGGTCCTCTGCCGCATCTTCGTGATCCTCCGCCGCACCACCCCGAAGAACAAGGTCGAGATCGTCGTCGCCGACGGCGCCATCGGCCTCTACCTCGGGTGGGTCATCATCGCCACCGCCGCGAACGCGACCGCGATCCTCGTCGCGACCGGCTTCGACGGCTTCGGTATCGCGCCGGAGTTCTGGTCGTCGCTCGTGCTCGGTGTCGCAGCGATCATCGGCATCGCGCTCGCCTTCTGGGGCGGTGGCCGCATCGCGCCGGCCCTGTCGCTCAGCTGGGGTGTCGCGTGGGTCGCCGTCGCGCGGTTCACCGACGAGCCCTACTCGCCCGCGACCGGTGTCGCCGCGATCGTCGCGGTGGTCCTCATCGTCGTCGCGACGGTGGTAGCTCGCATCCGCCACGACCGCGCCCGCCGCCGAAGCGCCGTCACCCGCTGACGGATGCCCGCCCGCTAGTCGTCGCTTCCTCGTGCGCGTCCGCGCGCATCGACGATGACGCCGATGACGATCCCGGCCAGCAGTCCGAGGCTCGCTCCGATCGCGATGCTGTCGAGGATGAGAAGCCCGAACACTGCGCCGAGAGGGAGCCCCAGTGCGAGCCCGAGGGCGATGCCGTTCGAGCGCTTGTCGGTCGCGTCATCGGAGTCGGCCATGTCCCCACGCTAGCCGGGGTGTCCCCCTACCGCACGGCCCCCTATCGCACGGTCACCGTCACCGGAGCGGATGCCGTCTCTCCGGCGGCGTTGCGGAACACCGCCACGAGCTCATGGGTGCCCGCCGCGACGCCCTCGAGCTCCACCCGCACGCGCTGGGCCGAGGGGGTCGCGGCGGCGAGCTCGCCGGAGTCGACGACCTCGCCGTCGAGCAGGAGGTCGTACGCGTCGGCGTTGGTGCCCCACCAGAGGTTCGCCGTCACCGTGAAGTCGCCGTCCCGATCCCAGTTGTCGTGGGACACGACCGGCTTGCCCGGGGCTGCGGCGTTCACGACGACCGTCGTCGACGTCGTCTCCGTCACACCCTGCGCGTTGACGAGCTCGGCGGTGTACACGTAGCGGCCGTTGGGCTTGCCCTCGATGCGGAGCCCCGTCGTCTGCGACATCCCCGCGGTCGGCTCGAGCACGCGGGTCTCGATCAGCTCGCCGTTCTCGAACAGGCGGAACACCGTCCCCGGCACGCCCCACCACAGGTTCATCACGACGTCGTAGTTCCCGTCGTGGAGGCCGTAGTCCCACCCGCTCGTGTTCGAGAGGGCGCCGCGTCCGGGAGCGGCGGTGAACGGATCACCGGGCACGAGCAGCACGGTCGAGGTCTCGGTCGCCTCGAGCCCGGCGTTGTTCACCGCGGTGGCGGTGACCTCCACCTCGCGCCCGTCGCCCTCGAGCCCGAGATCCGACACGACCACCTCGCCGGATGCCGGCACCTCGACGCCGTCGACGGTGACGACGAGCGTCCGCACACCGCTCTCCGGGTCGTCTGCGGTCACCGCCA
Organism: Microbacterium aurantiacum; assembly: GCF_031625015.1. Lineage (NCBI taxonomy): Bacteria > Bacillati > Actinomycetota > Actinomycetes > Micrococcales > Microbacteriaceae > Microbacterium > Microbacterium aurantiacum. Next base: position 415,410 of record NZ_JAHWXH010000001.1, on the reverse strand, counting down.
GGGCGAGCGGGTCGTCGACTGAGACGATGCCCGACGGCATCCCGTCGATCACCGGCGCGGACTCGTCCGCCGCGGGCGCACCGACGTACGAGATGGCGGCCGCGGGCGGCTCCTCCATCCCGGCGCCGAGGAAGAACGACGGGTTCGGCGGCTGGTTGTACGCGGAGTTCTGGTTCGCCACAGCCAGCCGATACTGCGAGTCGTGCATGAGGGTCGGGATCCGCGTGTCCGCGACATCCGTCGTCGTGTGGATGCGGATGCCGCTGCCATCGGCGAGCCGCACCGCGACCTCCTCGCGCCAGTCGCCGAAGAGGTCGGCCTGGATGACGGGATTGCCCTTGGTGGTGTTGTTCGTCAGCGTCCCCTCGAAGCGGGCGATCTCGACCTCCTCCTGCGCCGCCGGGTCCCATTTCGAGATCGTCGGGACCCCCGCAGAGATGGCGGTGTCGTAGTCGTGGTCGGTGATCTCCCGTGTGAGGTCGCCGTCCCACCAGGTGACGAAGTTCGCCGCGGGGATGTCGTTCGAGAGCACCGCGCCGTCGGCGGCGTTGAGGGTACCCACGCGGGAGTTCCACGCGAAGTCCCCGCCGATGTTCCACGCCTCCGCACCGGGAGAGGTCGGGTCGATGTCGGCGGCGGTGCCGCGGCCGGTGTCGCGGCTGCCCTCGTTTGCCCAGAGGATCTCGCCGGTCTCGGCGTCGCGCATCGCGGCGATGATGCCGCCGTTGCCGCTCGGGCTCTCGAAGACGCTGTAGACCTCCAGGCCCGGGCGGTCGGTGACGAAGTCGCCGACGTGCTGCGCGTCGCCGTGGAAGAGGCGCGAGTTGTACAGCGGCGTGCCGTCGTCATCGATCGTCAGGGCGCCGAAGACGATCTCGTCGAGACCGTCGCGGTCGACGTCGGCGACGGTGAACTGGTGGTTGCCCTGCCCCTCGTACTGCGCGCCCGCCGCGTCGGAGTCGAACGTCCAGCGCTCGACGAGCCGTCCGTCCACGAGGTCCCACGCGACGACGACGCTGCGGGTGTAATAGCCGCGGCTCATCACCAGCGACGGGTTCTCGCCGTCGAGGTAGGCCACGCCCCCGAGGAACCGGTCGACGCGGTTGCCGTATCCGTCACCCCACGCGGCGACGTTGCCTCGGCCGGGCAGGTAGTCGACGGTGTCGATCGCGGCGCCGGTCTCGCCGTCGAAGACGGTGAGGTACTCGGGGCCGGTGAGAATGTAGCCGCCGGAGTTCCGGTGGTCCGCGTCGGGGTCGCCGATGACGGTGCCCTCGCCGTCGATCGTGCCGTCGGCGGTCTTCACGGCGATCTCGGCACGGCCGTCGCTGTCGAGGTCGAACGCTTCGAGCTGGGTGTAGTGCGCACCGGCGCGGATGTTCCGCCCGAGGTCGATCCGCCACAGGCTCGTGCCGTCGAGACGCACCGCTTCGATGTAGACGTTGCCGGTGTAGCCGGACTGGGAGTTGTCCTTCGCATTGGAGGGGTTCCAGAGGAAGATCAGCTCGTACTGCCCGTCGCCGTCGAGATCGGCCACCGTGCCGTCGCCGGGGGCGTAGGTCGCGGTGCTGCCGTCGGGCATCGTCTGCGGCGCCGGGGTGTCCAGCGCGATGTCGAGGTACCCGGATGCCCACACCCCGAACTCGTCGGTCACCGAGACCTCGCGGTCGCCGATCTGCGCCGTGACGAGGTAAGTCGAATCGGCCGTGCCGTCGGGGTCGACGAGGTTGGTGGTCTCGGTGATCGGGGCGTCGGTGATCTTCACGCCGTCGCGGTAGACGGTGAACCCGAGGTCGCGGTCGTCGAGGCCGAGGAGGCGCCAGCCCAGGTAGACCCCGGCCTCCGTCGTCACCGCGACCGGGGAGCGGTCGAGGTACTCGACGTTACGCACCAGGGTGGTGGCGGCATCCGTCGCGTGCACCGCGGACTCCTCCGACGCACCGCCGGCGTTCACCGCGACCACGCGGTAGAGGTACGGGCGCGTGGTGAGGACATCCGTGTCGGTGTAGGTCGGCTCGCCCACGCGTGCGATCTCGGTGAAGGGGAGATCCTCGCGCGTGGAGCGGAACACCCGGTAGAGCGCGGCGCCCTCGACGCTGTCCCACGCGATGGTCACGCTGTTGCGCTCGATCGACGTCGTCACCAGCCCGGAGGGCTGCGCGGGTGGGGCAACCGAGGCGTCCGTGACCGAGGCCGTGACGCGCTCGCCGGTGCGGGAGGTCCGTTCGCCCTTCACCGTCGCCACGGCGTAGTCGTAGCTCTCGCCGAGCTCGACGTCGCTGTCGACGTACGTCGGGGGAGTGGCCGCGTCGAAGGGCGCCGCCACGGTGGCGATCTCGGCGAGCTCCCCGCCGGGGGTCGCGCGGGAGATCGTGTAGCCGGTGGCGCCGGCGACCGGCTCCCACCCGAGCGCGACGACGGGGACGTCGGCGTTCACGGAGGTGGCCAGCGCGAGCGGTGCGGGCAGGGGCGTCTGCACGAGGATGCCGTTGATCCGTCCGTCGCCGGATGCCGATATGGTGAGCTGTCCGTCGGCCACGACGATCTCGGGGAAGAACTCCTCGTGCACGTCGCCGCTCGCCGTCCGCGGGCCCGAGAACGCGGTGCCTTCGATGTCGAACGTCGTGCGGTTGCCGGCGATGAGGTCGCCCGCCCACGTCGTGACCTCGTAGGTGCCGTTGGGGACGTCGACGGCGAAGGTCGAGCTGCCGGCGATCGTGAAGTCGCGTGCGACGAGGTCGTCGCCGCCCCGGTCGCGGAACGCCCCCGGTGCGACGGTGAATCCGTAGCCGAGCTCTGCGCTGTAGGCCGATCCGGGGTGCACGCCGGTCCACCCCTCGGCGACAGGGGAAGCGGGTCCGCCGAAGTCGAAGCGCAGATCGATCTCCTCGTTCGCGGATGTCGGAGCCGTCACGATCCCGCCGGAGACGACGATCGCGCCTCCCGCCAGGGCGGCGATCGCGGTGCGGAACCTCATCGTACGTCGCAGAGCAGTCACTGAATCTCCCTCGAGTCAGTTAAGGAAAGCGTTTCCCAAGCTGTGTCCCATCTTGGCCCGTTCCGCAGTTTCGCGTCAAGGAATCCGCGGTTTCTCCCGCAGTTCTCATCCGCGCGAGGGCACGGAGGTCTCACGCGGGGCAGCACCTGGGTACTGCCTGCCCCCTCGTTTCGTGGACCGGGGCCCGATGTGCGCGGGTGTCGGCCTTCGTAGCGTCGTGGATGACGAAAGGAACGAGATGATTCGAGTTCACGCACTGACGAAGCGCTACGGCGCGAAGGTCGCGGTCGATGGGATCCACTTCGCCGTCGATCCCGGGAAGGTCACGGGCTTCCTCGGACCGAACGGCGCCGGGAAGTCCACGACCATGCGGATGCTGGTCGGCCTGGACCGTCCGACGGCGGGAACGGCTGAGGTCAACGGTCGCCCCTACGTGGATCTGCCCGCGCCGTTGCGGGAGGTCGGCGTGCTGCTGGACGCACGCTCGGCGCACAAGCACCGCACGGCGTACAAGCACCTTCTGGCGATCGCGGCGACGCACGGAATCGGCGCGGCGCGCGTGCGGGAGGTGATCAACCTGGCCGGCCTGGACGCGGTGGCCGGCAAACGCGTCGGCGGATTCTCCCTCGGCATGAACCAGAGGCTCGGCATCGCCGCGGCGTTGCTGGGGGACCCGCAGACGATCATCCTCGACGAGCCGGTCAACGGGCTCGACCCGGATGGGATCCTCTGGATCCGCGGCTTGTTGCGCCAGCTCGCGGCGGAGGGGCGGACGGTGCTGCTGTCCTCGCACCTGATGAGCGAGATGACGCAGACGGCTGATCACCTCCTCGTCATCGGGCGGGGCGCGATCCTCGCCGATGGGCCGCTCCACGAGGTGGTCGCGTCGGCGACCCGCTCGGTCGTGCGTGTCCGCACGCCCGAGGTCGAGCGGTTCACGCGCGCCGTGGCGGGACCGGGCGTGACCGTGACGGTAACGGCAGACGATGCGGTGGAGGTCACCGACCTCGACGCGCAGAGCATCGCGCGCACGGCGGCGGCGGCGGGCATCCTCTTGTTCGAGATCGCCGCCATCGAGGGATCCCTCGAGGACGCCTACCTTGCGCTCACCGCGCAGGACACCGAATATCGTGCGACGGTGCGCACACCGGATGGAGGAGGACGATGATGGCGATGACGACGAACCGCGGACGGGCGGATGCGCGGACGCGGCGCCCCCCGTTCACCGACGTTCTGCGCTCCGAGTGGATCAAGCTCTTCAGTCTTCCCGCGTTCGTCTTGAGTCTGATCGGGATCTTCCTGATCGGGGTGTCCGGCAGCCTGTTCCTCGGCCTCACCCTCGAATCGTCCGGGGTGCCCTCGGTCGCCTCGATCGAACGCACGATGGCGGACGTCACCGTCCCGACCGTCGTGATCGGGCAGATCATCGCCGGTGTCATCGGGGTGATGGTCATCTGCTCCGAGTATTCGTCGGGCGGCGTCCAGCCCACGTTCGTCGCGGTGCCCGACCGGTTGCGTGTTCTCTCCGCGAAGGCGATCGTCGCGTTCACCGCATCCACCGGTGTCGCCGTCATCACGGTGTTCACCGCCTGGGCGATCACGTATCCGCTGTATGCACCCTTCGGGCTCGACGCACCGCTGACGGCACCCGGGGTCCTCGTGGCGCTGATCAGCTCGGCGATGTACCTCGGGCTGTGCGCGCTGTTCGGTGTCGGGGTGGGGGCGCTCGTACGGTCGACGACCGCGGGGTCCGTCATCGTCTTTCTGACGACGCTGTTGCTGCCCGTCGCGGCTTCCCTGCTTCCGTACGGGTTGGCGTCGCGCGTTCTCCGTATCGTGCAACTCGGGAACGCGGGCGATGCGATGGCCAGAATAGGGGCGGAGGGCGGACCGTTCCTCGATCTGTGGACCGGACACATCAGTGTCGGCGCCGGCTGGCTCATCGCCGCGGTGTGGGCTGCCGTGGCCCTCGTCGCCGGTGCGATCGTGTTGAAGACGAGAGATGTATGACGAAGAGATCATCGCTGGGGGTCCTGGGCGTCTACGCGGCGATCTCGGTGATCCTCGGGTACCTCTCCCTCGAATCTCCTCTGCGGACGCCGGTCTCGTCGCTGCTGCTGCTGTTCGTCGGCGGGCTCGCGGTCATCCTGGCGGCGCAGCGGTATCCGGTCGCCGCCGTCGTCGGCGCGCTGGTCCTCCTGCCGGCGTCCTTCGCCGCCGGCTCGGGCGCCGAGGTCGTTCTGGTCGTCGCGGCGCTGTACGCGACCGCGGCGTCCGGACAGCCCCGACGCGCGTGGAGCGCGTTCGGTCTCGTCATCGCATCCTCCGCGGTGGCGGCGCTGATCCTGGCGTTCCGTGTCCGCGTCGGCCCGCCGCTTCTGGGCCTCGCCCCCCGCGCGGACAGCGACGCCTGGCCGCTCGACTGGCTCAGCGCCACCACCGTCGCGATCGTCATCGCGCTGATCTGCACGCTGGTGGGCCTGAACGTCGGACATCGACGGAACGAGCTGATTGCTCTCGTCGAGCGCGCCGATCAGTTGCGCCGCGAGCGGGATCAGGAATCGCATCTCGCCGCCGCCCGGGAACGCGAGCGGATCTCGCGCGAGATGCATGACGTGATCGCCCACAGCCTCGCGGTGATGATCGCCCTCGCGGATGGCGCCCAGGCATCCGTCGATTCCCGTCCGGAAGAGTCGCGGAGAGCGATCGGTCGCATCGCCGACACCGGTCGGCAGACGCTCTCCGAGATGCGGCGTCTGCTCACCGCGGTGCGCAACGACGAGGATGCCCTCCATCACTCGACCATGCCCCCCGGCGTCGATCGGCTTCCCGCGCTGATCGAAGAGGCGCGATCGGCCGGGTTGGCGATCCGTTTCGAGCAGACCGGAGTGCTCGCCGCCGACGCCGTGGTCGGACTCACCGTCTACCGGATCGTGCAGGAGGCGCTGACGAACGTGCTCCGCCACGCGCGCGGGGTGCGCGAGGTGCGGGTGACCCTCGCCGTCACCGACGACGACGTGTCGATCCTCGTCGAAGACCTCTCCGATCCCGCGCCCCCCGGCACCGATCCCGGGCGAGGGCTCGTCGGCATCCGGGAGCGGGCCGCCTTCTACGATGGTCACGTCGAGACCGGCCCCCGCCCGGGCGGCGGGTGGCGGGTGTTCGCGCACCTTCGGATGGAGTCCTGATGACCGCAGAGGATGCCCGGATCCGCGTCCTGATCGTCGACGATCAGGAGCTCGTCCGCTACGGGCTGCGGCTCGTGCTCGAGGCCGAGGACGACATCGACGTGGTCGGCGAGGCATCCGACGGTGCGGAGGCGGTCGACGCGGCGGTGACGCTCTCGCCCGATGTCGTCCTCATGGATGTGCGGATGCCGGGCACCGACGGCATCGCCGCGACGCGTGATCTCGCGACGCGGCTGCCGCGGGTGCGGGTGCTGGTGCTCACGACGTACGACCTCGACGAGGTGGCGTTCGGGGCGCTGCGGGCGGGCGCGGCGGGGTTCCTGCTCAAGAACACGCGTCCGGCGGAACTCGTCGGGGCGATCCGCACCGTCGCGCGCGGCGATGCCGTCACGTCCGCACGGCTGACGTCGCGGCTGATCGAGGTGGCGCTTCCGCGGCTCGCGCCGCGCGACGACCGGGCTCAGCGCGAGAGGCTCTCGAGCCTCACCGATCGCGAGTGTGACGTGTTCCTCCTCGTCGGGCGCGGGCGGACCAACGCGGAGATCGCGCGGGAGCTCCATCTCAGCGAGTCGACCGTGAAGGCCCATTTCGGTCGGATCCTCACGAAGCTCGATCTGCCGAGTCGCGTTCAGGCGGTCATCCTGGCGTACGAGCTGGGCGTCGTGGGCGCCGACGACTGAACGCGGGTGCCGCCGGCATCCGCGCGAGAATCGACGCATGACGTTCCTCCCCGCCGATCTGTATGCCCGGATCGAGGAGTCCATGCCCATCGCCTGCGTCGACTTCGTGCCCGTGCGCGAGGTCGACGGACGTCGCGAGATCGGTCTCATCCTGCGCGATTCTCCGCACGGTCGCGTGTGGTGCCACCTGGGTGGTCGCATTCAGCGCGGCGAGACGATCGCCGTCGCGATCCGTCGCCACTGTGTCGACACCCTCGGCCTCGAGCCCGTCCTGTCGCTGAACCCGCAGCCCGCGTACGTCTACGAGTGGTTTCCGCCCTCCGTTGCTCCGACGGACGGCACCGTCTTCGGCGACGATCCCCGCAAGCACGCGATCGGCCTGTCGTTCACGATCGCGCTCGAGGGCGACCCGCAGCCCCAGGAGGAGGCCCTCGACTTCGCCTTCTTCCCCACGGATGCCCTGCCCGACGACCTCTGGCCCGGATGCCGCGTCCTGTTCGAGCGGATGGGCCTGGGCTGATCTCCTGTTCCCGCAGGGGCGCCCCGGTGCTCCAGACATCGATAGCGTCGGGGTGTGACCGCCGAAGGCCCCACCCCGTCGTGGCCGCTCGCCGCGCGCCCCGATCTCGTCGAGGATGTCGTGCGGCGGATGAGCGCTCGCCCCTCGCGCGCCCAGCTGCTGTCGGGCGGCACGGGGGTCGGGAAGACAACCCTTGCTCGCGCGATCGTCGCCGCGGTGCAGTGTGGGGGTCGGGTCGTGGTGCCGATCATCGGCGTCGCCGAGCTGCAGGGTGTTCCGGCGGCAGCGCTCGCCCCTGTGCTGACGACGAACGTCGGCGACGACGACGAATCGATCACGATCGGTGATCGCGTGCACCGCTTCGTCGCCACCGTTGGGGCGGGTGCGTCGCGCTATGTCCTCGCGGTCGATGACGTCTCGCTCGTCGACGACGTCACGGCCGGTGTGGTCTATCAGCTCGTTCGCGTCTTCGGGGTACCGGCCGTGTTCACCGACCGCGTCGAGCGGGCGCTGTCGGCGACCGTCGCGCGGCTCGACGCCGAGGGGTTGCTCGATCGCGTCGAGGTTCCCCCACTGGCCCCGGCGCAGGTCGTCGCGCTCGCGGAGGAGTACCTCGGTGACCCTCTGCATCCGGATGCCGCTCGCCGCCTCGCGGACGCCAGTGCGGGCAATCCGCTCGTGCTCCGCGAACTGCTGATGACCGCCTCGCGGGAGGGACGCGTTCACCCCACCCCGGTCGGCCTGGACATCGAGGAGGTCCGACTCGCACCGCACGTCCTCGACTCCGCCCGGGCGCACCTCGCGCCGCTGTCCCCGTCCGAGCGGGAGCTCGCCGAACTGCTGGCGCTGGCGCAGCCGTGGACGGTGGACCTCGCATCCGCCATCGACGATCGGGCTCTCCGGAACCTCGTGTCTCGTGCCGTCGTTCGGGAGACCGTCGATGCCGGCCGGCGCCGGGTGCGCCTCGCGCACCCTCTCCTCACCGAGGCGCTTCTCGCCGATCTCGATCCCGAGCGGCGCATCCAGCTCGTCCGGCGCGCGGCGGAGGCGCTCCGCTCCACCGGGGACCAGGACGATCGCCGCACGGCGATCCACCTCCTCCCTGAGGGGGACGCGGATGCCGCAGAGCTCGAGTGGGCCGCTCAGGCGGCCGCATCCGCGGGCGACCCCGAGACGGCACTGCGCCTGGCCGACGCCGCCGATCGTCTCCGCCCCACGGCTGTCGCCGCTCTCGTCCGCGCAGTGGCGCTCTCGGCGCTCGACCGCGCCGCCGACGCGGCGTTCGTCGCGGCGTCCGACCGGGCCGACAGTGATGAGGTGCGTGCCATCGTGGCGTTGCGGCACGGACAGCACCTCGCCTACCGCCGTCGCGACCCGCATGCCGCGGCCGATTTGGCTCGCGGGGTCATCGATCGCATCGATCCGGAAGCGAGTGGTGCCCTCGCCGCCGAAGCCGCGAAGTGGCGCGCAATGGCCGGCGACGTGGCGTCCTATGAGCCGTCGGCCGTGCAGTCCTCCCTCGCGCAGCTGGGCGGTGTGCTCACCGAGGCGATGTTCGCGACGATGGGCGGGAGCATCGCGCAGGCGCAGGCGGCGATCGACCGCGGCCGGCCGCTGGCCGACCGGCATCGCGCCGAACTGCCGCACGCCGAGAGCCTGCTCGCTCTCTCGCAGTTCCTCGTCTTCGTCGGGTCCGGCGACATCGGCAGTGCACGGGTGCTCGCCGAGGGGCGGCGGCTCGACGGAGAGGCGGATGCCGCCGGTCTGTGGACCTACACACTCGCCCTCATCGCCCTCCACGGGGGGCGTCACGATGACGCGTTCGATCTGGCACGGCTCGCGGTGCGACTGCTGGAATGGCGCGATTTCACCGGTCTGGTGGACGTGGCTCGAGCACTCGCCCGCACCTGCGCGGCCATGAGCGGTGACGACGCGTCCGCGGTGCGGGACTCCTCCGGCGGCCCCGCGCCGACGGAGGCGAAGGCGGTCCTGCAGCTCGCCGAGGCCGACGCATGGACGGCCGCGCGTGCCGGTCGCGATGACGAGGCCGTCGCGATCCTCCGCGCCGCGGTGGAGGAGGGGGTGCGCCAGCGCCACCATGTCCTCGCCGCGCTCACGGCGTCTACGGCGATCCGGCTGGGTCGCGCGCGTGATGTCGTCGATCTCCTCGAGAGTGCCGCCGATGCGGGCGGAGCACCGCTCTGCGTCCTTCTCGCCGATGTCGCGCGCGCCCGGGCTCGGGGTGATTACGCGCGCTGCGTGGACCTTCTGCCGTCGCTTCGTCGCGCGGGCCTCCTCGGCGTCGCGCGTCGCATCGCGGAGGATGCGGGGGTGCGGGCGGGGCAGGGTCGGGCGCGCACGCAGGGGCGGATCGCCGCAGCCGACCTCGCGGCGCTCACGTCCGCGGATCCGCTGCGCCTTCCCGGCACCGGCGGAAGCGTGGACGAGATGATGCTGTCGCCCCGGGAATGGCAGATCGCGCGTGCCGCGGCGATGCGACGGCGCAGTCGCGAGATCGCCGCCGAGCTCGGCCTCTCGGTGCGAACGGTCGACAACCACCTCGCGCGGGTCTACCGCAAGCTCGGTGTCTCCGGACGCGACGACCTCGCGACGCTGCTCGATGCGGACGATCCCTCGGCTGCGCGCTGAGCGCCGCCGCCCCCCCCGGGCGGCGCTCAGCGGGTCTCAGGTCCGCCCGCGATCAGGAAGTCACGGGCGTGATCGTGTACGAGACCGTGATCCCTTCGTCGGAGACGGTCCATCCGTAGACGACGCTCCACTCGGCGGACTTCAGGACCAGCCCCTTCAGCTCGCCGTAGTCGGTCTCGCTGAGGACCTCGAAGCCGGACGCGGCGAGTTCGTCCGCGGTCGCGCGCGCGGCGTCTTCGCTGTCGACCTCGACCGACAGGCTGAAGCTGTCGCCCATCTTGATCGCCGAGAAGAGGCGCCCCTCCGGCACCGGGAGTCCCGGCCAGTCCGCCGGCAGCGTGACGCCGTCGCCCGTGGCGTCGACATCCACGTCGAGATCCTCGCCGCTCTGTTCCGCGACCTGCTCGACCACCCCTTCGACGATGTTCTCCGGCGTCGGCACAAGTGAGGCGCATCCGACGAGTCCGGCCAGGAGGACGGGGCTCATCACGAGGAGCGAGAGCGCGCGGCTGCGACGCGGGCGGGCAGGAGAGAGGGAGTGTTCGGGCATGGGTCCGATCCTGCGCGGGCCCGCCCTACGCCGGCAATGAGTAGAGATTGCTCATCCGGCTACCCAAGCGCCACGGGTTCGACGGAAACCACTCGGTCGCCGTTGCTGCCACGCCTGCTGCCGGGGCCCGGCCGGTGATGAGCCGCAACGCGGTGAAGAACGCGGGAGATTCGGTCGTGTCGGCGGCGTGTCGCGCCCGAAAACGTTGATTTCTCCCCGGGGTTTCACATCACGGTCCGACGCGATCGGATCCCCGGAGACCCCTCACGCCTCCGAGGTCGTGGCGACGTAGACGGTGTTCGCCGATGTCCCGCCGGTGAGGCGGTTGGCGAATCGCACCTCGTGAGCCGCGGCCGTGCCGAACACCGTCTCGAGGTCACGCAGGAACGGCTCGTCGGTCGGATCGTCCGACCACAGCGCGAACACGCCGCCGGGTCGCAGATGTTCGCGGAGCGCGGTGAGCCCCGGGACCGTGTAGAGGTCGGCGTGGCTCGGGTCGAGCGTGTGGCGGGGCGAGTGGTCGACGTCGAGCAGGATGACGTCGTACACCCGGTCGTCGGCGCCGGGCGTACGACGCGCGACGGCGAAGAAGTCGTCGTGGATGAGGGTCGTCCGCTCGTCCCGCACGAGCGTCGCCGACACGGGGAGAAGCTCGCGTCGGTGCCAGTCGATGACCGCCGGCAGTGCGTCGATGACGTCGACGCGCTGTACGCGCGCGTCGGCCAGCGCCGTGACCGCGGTGTATCCGAGTCCCAGTCCGCCGACGAGCACGTCGAGACGGTCGCCGGATGCCGCGGCCAGGCCGAGCGTCGACAGCTCCTCCTCCGCGACGGTGAAGAGGCTCGACATGAGGAACTCCTCGCCGAGCTTCACCTCGTAGATGAGCTCTCCCGTGGCGGGATCCGTCCGTCGCCGCAGGGTCAGGTCGCCCATGCGGGTCGGCTGCCAGTCCAGTTCTTCGATCCGAGCGATCATCGCACTCCTCATCGGTCGTCGACCCCACGCTATGCCCGCGAGACCCGCAGCGCCGCCCTCATTCATCCCGCCCCGCGCCAGAATGGGTCACGACCCACCCCGTCCGAGAGGCCTCCGAGGGAGACGAAATGACCGAGCAGTTCGATGTCGCCGTCGTCGGGGCGGGACCTGCGGGCATCGCCGCGGCTCTCCGCGCCGCCGAGCTGGGGGCCTCCGTCGTCCTCATAGAGCGAGCCGATCACGTCGGCGGCACGTGTGTGAACACCGGCTGCGTGCCGACGCGCGCGCTCGCGAAGGCTGCGCGCTTGATGCGCGAGATCCGCGCGGCGGGGGCGTACGGCATCCGCGTGTCCGATCCCGAGCTCGACTGGTCGGCCACCGCCACCCTCGTGCGCGAGCGGGTGGGTCTCGTCCGTGAGAGCAAGGCCGACCTGGACCGACTCGAGAAGGCCGGCGTCGACGTCCGCCTCAGCACGACGGCCGAGTTCACGGATGCCGACACCCTGCGCCTCCGTGATGACAGCGCCGGCGACGGCACCGCCGCCCCCACCGAGGTCACCGCCTCGTCGGTGATCCTGTGCGTCGGCGGCCACTCCCGCGTCCTCCCGATCCCCGGCGCCGAGCACGCGCTCCTTCCCGAGCACATCCTCACCGTGACGGAGCTGCCGCGGTCGGTCGCGATCATCGGCGGGGGCAACACCGGCGCGCAGGTGTCGACGATCCTCGATTCGTTCGGGGTGCAGGTGACCCTCCTCGACGTCGCCCCGCGAATTCTCATGCCTTCCGACCCCGATGTGAGCGAGGCGATCACGCGCGAGTTCACGCGCCTGGGCATCACCGTCCGCACGGGTCTCGCCGGCGTGGACTCCCTCGAGAAGCAGTCCGACGGCACCATCCTCCTCACCTGGCGCGAGGCCGACGGTGATGATCCGATCACCGCGGCCTTCGACGTCGTCATCATGGCGGCGGGGTGGCCGGCGAACGTCGAGGGACTCGGCCTCGAAGAGGCCGGCGTCGAGATCGAGCGCTCCGCGGTCGCCGTCGATCGCTACTTCCGCTCCTCCGCTCCGCACATCTTCGCGGTCGGTGATCTCACCGGACAGGACATGCTCGTCCAGGCCGCCCAGTTCGAGGCCGAGGCCGCGGCCGAGAACGCCGTCCTCGGTGCGAACCGGGCCACCCCGCACCATCTCCTCCCCGTCGGCGCGTTCACCGATCCCGACTACGCCTCGGTCGGTCTCACCGAGGAGCAGGCGCGTGAACGCGATCCCCAGTGCGTCGTCGCCCTCGCGCGCTACGACCGGCTCGAGCGGGCGATCATCGACGACCGCGCCGTCGGCTTCCTCAAGCTCATCGCCGACGGTCGTCGCTCGCTCATCCTCGGCGCCCATGCGGTGGGGGAGAACGCCGTCGAGGTCATCCAGGCCGTCACCACGGCGATGGCCGCGGGCGCGGACGTGTCGTCTCTCGCGGCGGTGAAGTTCGCCTATCCGACCTATACCGCGATCGTCGGTGTCGCCGCGCGCGACCTCCTCAAGACGGCACCCGATCACCGCTAGCGCCCCGCCCTCGTCCCTGTTGCGGTCCCCGCCGCCCGTCGAGGCCGCACGAGACACCCGTGACCGATGTCACAGCGGAACGTGACGCCCCGGCACTCCCGGCGGACGGCCGATTCCGGTGCGATGGAGGCATGCCCACGACGCAACTCCTCGAAACGATTCCCACGCCACCCACCGTTCCGTTCTGGCGCCGGCCCTTCCGCCTCATCCGCGAGAACGCCCGCGCCTACCTGATCCTGAGCCTCGCCGCCTACGGTCTCGTGGCCCTCGGTTTCGCGCTCGGCATGCTCTTCCCCGAGCTTCCCGCCGCTCGCGCCGTTGCTCTCGAGGCGGACGGCACCGGTGAGCTCGTCCGCGCGGTCGCGGAGTCCGCGCCGCTGTTCGCGCTGGTGATCTTCGCGGTGAACGTGTTCCGCCTGAGTCTGTTCACGATCGTCCTGCCCTCGCTCGTCGTACCCTTCGCAGGGCTCGCCTTCTTCGGCTACTGGGCCGTGGAGACCGGGATCACTCTCGTGCAGACCACCCCGGTCGGGTGGGTCGCGATGATCCCCCATGCGCTCACCGTTCTGATCGAGCTGCAGGCCTACGTGCTGTTCCTCCTCGGCGCGTATCTGCTCGGCCGCGCCTGGATCTTCCCCCGCCGTATCGGGGCGACGAGCCGGCGCCGGGCGTACCTCCAGGGACTCAGAAGCATGGGTCTGCTCGCTCTTCCGGCCCTCGCGCTGCTGGTGATCGGGGCGCTCTGGGAGGCGTACTCGCTGCGCTACCTCGTCCACCCGCTCAGCCAGATCCTCCTCTGATCCATGCCCACGCCCTCGAACCGCGCGCCGTCGTGGCGAGCCCGTCTCGCCGAGCGCCGCGCGAAGCCCGGTGACGGTCGTCCGCTTCCGCCCTACCGCTGGTGGCACACGCTCACCCGGTCGCTCTTCCTCCTCGATCGGCCGGCCGGCGTCAGCCCTGCCGGAATCCCGGTCATGACGACGTACGCCGTCGATGTTCGCCAGCTCGGCGATCGCGACGACGGTGAGGTCCGCGCGCGTCTCTACCGCGACGGCGTGCAGACGGCAGTGTCGCGGCTTCCTGCCCGCTTCGCCGTCCTCGGCGGGCACATCGAGGTGGCTGCGCGCACCACGGGGCTCCGTCGCTGTCATTTCGTGACGGATGCCGGCGACGAGCGTCAGCTCGACCCGCACCCTCGTTCGGCCGAGGGTCTGCGCGCGCGTCTGCACCATCGGCATCCGTCGCTCAGCCGCGCGATCGGAACTCTCGCGACCCTCATCGTGCTCGTCGGGGTGTGCATCGCGGTGCCTCAGCTCGTGGAGACGCTGACGCAGATCCCACAGGTCGTCGATACGGTCGGGACGTTCACGTCGCCGATCCGCCTGTCGACGGCCGGGAACGTCGCGGTGACCCTCGCGGTCGTCCTCGCCACGACAGAGCGCGCCCTCCGGTTACGGTCGTCGTGGCTCGACGACCTCGCCGGATGAGCGCGCTCGATCCTGGTGGGTTCTTCAGCCCTGACCGCGTCCTGACGCGGCCTGCAGGCGCTCGATCTCTTCGGATGCCTGCGCCTTGGTGAGGTCGGCGGGCACCTGCTCCCCGGCTTCGCGCGCGAGGGTGTCGAGGTAGGACCGCTGCGGGCCGGTCATGGGCTCGTCGCCCGTGACCCACGTCGAGGGGTCCTTCTCCGCGGAGTTGTCGGAGCCGGCATCGGGCTCGGTGGCGCCGAGCATCTCGCGGTCGTCGTCGGGGGTGGGGTTCGTTGTGGACATGGGTTGACGGTAGGCCCGCCCGTCGACACCCGGTCCGGGGTTGACAGGCCCGGGTGGACAGACCCCGCGGGATCAGTCGTCGACGACGGTGACCGTGACCTCGATGTTGCCGCGGGTGGCGTTGGAGTACGGGCACACCTGGTGCGCCGCGTCCGCCAGCTGCTGGGCGACGGCGTGATCGAGTTCGGGGATGTTCACTTCGAGGGCGACGGCGAGGCCGAATCCGCCCTGTCCGTTCGATCCGAGGGCGACGCGGGATCCGACGCTCGAGCCTTCGATCGAGACCTTCTGGGCGCGCGCGACGCTCTGGAGGGCGCTGTGGAAGCAGGCCGCGTAGCCGGCGGCGAAGAGCAGTTCGGGGTTCGGTGCGCCGCCGGCGCCGCCGAGCTCCTTCGGGGTGCGGACGTCGGTGTCGAGGATGCCGTCCGCGGTGCGGACGTGACCGTCACGGCCTCCGCCGGTGGCGAGCGCTTCTGCGGTGTAGAGAGTCTCCATGGGGGAGTTCCTTTCTTTCGGGGGAGGGGTACGAGGGAAAGACAGGGGAGTCAGGATGCCGCGCGCAGCCCGCTCGCGAGCGCACGCATGTTCGCCGTGATGGCCGTGAGCTGCTCCAGCAGTTCCGGCAGGCTGCGGCCGCTGTCGACGAAGGCGGGCACGAGGCAGCCCACCGCGCCGATGACTTCGCCGTGCACGCGTCGCCCGTCCTCGCTCAGCGAGACCCGGACCACGCGCTCGTCCTGATCGTCACGGCGACGGTCGACGAGTCCGCGGGTTTCCAGTCGGCGCAGCAGGGGCGACAGGGTGCCGGAGTCGAGGGCCAGTTCCTCGCCGAGGGAGCTCACGGTGCGCTCGCCGGTGGCGAGGACCACCATCGCGAGGTACTGCGGGTACGTCAGCGACCAGGGCTTCAGTACTTCGCGGTACGCCTGCGTCGTCGCGTGCGACGCGGAGTACATCGCGAAGCACACGAACTCGTCGAGCGTGGTGGCTGCCATTGCAAAAGCATTGCACGCAACTCAATTGCCCACAACCTAATGCCGAGACGCGCCTCCCCCCCCAACCCGCCCCGGATGTGACACTTTCGGACGATGCCCTCGCCCGACCCCGATTCCTACGCTGGATCCATGACCGCGAGCACGACCCCCACGGCCCCCACACCTCCCGCAGAACCACGAGCGACCGCCCCGACCCGTGCCCGCCGGGTCGGGCGCGAGATCGCCGCGATCGTCTCCGTCGGCCTCGCGGGTGCCCTGATCTTCATCATCAACTTCGGTCTGAGCGTCGATTCCGGGGCTGACGACACCGCGCTGCGCTTCGCCGGCATCTTCTTCCTCGACCTTCTGCTCGGGCTTCTCGCCGTCGGTCTCGTCCCGCTCCGCCGGTACGTCCCGCTCACGACCGCGATCCTTCTGGCGGTCGCGGCGGCCCTGTCGTCGTTCGCGGTTCCGGCGGCTCTGCTCGCGCTCGTGTCGCTCGCCACCCACCGCCGCACGCGTGACATCGCCATCGCGACCGCGGTCTGGCTCGTTTCCGGCGCCGCCGCCGCGCTTCTCGGCCTCGACCTGATCGGCGCCCCGCTCGCCCCCGTCGATCTCGCGATCACCCTCGCGGTCACGGCGCTCCTCCTCGCCGTCGCGATCGCCATCGGCGTCTCGATCGGATCCCGCCGCGCCCTCGTCGCCTCCCTCCAGGAGCGCGCGATCCTCGTCGAAGAAGAGCAGCGCCTCCGCGAGGATGCCGCGCGTGACCACGAGCGCGCCCGCATAGCCCGTGAGATGCACGACTCGCTCGCGCACCGCCTGTCCCTGACGGCGATGCACGCGAGTGCGCTCCGCTACCGCGACGATCTCGACGCCGACGAGCGCGCTGCGGTCGTCGAGACCGTCCACGACAACGCCCGCGCGTCGCTCGGTGAGCTCCGTGACATCCTCGCCGTCGTCCGCGCTCCCGGGTCGGCCGAGTCCGACCACCCGCAGCCGACCCTCGACGACCTCGAGGCCCTCATCGCCACCGTCACCGCCGCCACCTCGGTCGACACCCGCATCGCCGTCGACACCGCGTCGCTGTCCCCGACGGTCAGTCGCCACGCGTACCGCATCGTGCAGGAGTGCCTCACGAATGCCCGCCGTCACGCCCCCGGTGCGCCGGTCACCCTCACGGTCGCCGGCACGGTCGGCGACCGCCTCGCCCTCACCGTCCGCAACCCCCTGCCCGCCGACGCCCAGACCCCCACACACGCTCAGGCCCCCACCCCCGGCTTCGGCCTGATCGGGATCGATGAGCGCGTCCGCGCCGTCCAGGGCACCCTCGACATCACCCCGGGTCCCGACGAGTTCCGCGTGGAGGTGAGCCTCCCGTGGTCGATCAGCGCATGACGGATGCCGTCACCGTCGTCCTTGTCGACGACGACCCGCAGGTGCGATCGGCGCTGCGTCTCGTTCTCGGAACCGACGCGGCCCTCACCGTCGTCGGCGAGGCGGCGGACGGACTCGAGGCCGAAGCGGTCATCGCCCGTCACCGCCCCGATGTCGTCCTCATGGACATCCGGATGCCGCGCTGCGACGGCCTCACCGCGACCGCCCGCGAGATCGCGCGCGATCCGTCGCAGGCGATCATCGTGCTCACGACCTTCGATGCTGATGAGGACGTCGTCCGCGCGCTCCGCGCCGGCGCCCGCGGATTCCTCCTGAAGGATGCTCCGCCGTCCGAGCTCGTCGCGGCGATCCGCGCCGCCGCCGAGGGCCGCCCCGTCCTCGCGCCGGGTGTCCTCGACACCGTGATGCGTCTCGCCGCCGACCACACCCGCCTCCCCGACGCCGCCGATCAGAAGGCTCTGGCGTCCCTCACTCCGCGCGAGCTCGAGATCGCGCAGGCCGTCGCGCGCGGCGCCTCGAATGCCGAGATCTCCGCCGAGCTGTTCCTCTCCATTCCCACGGTGAAGACGCATGTCAGTCGCGTGCTCGGCAAACTCGGCGTCGAGAGTCGCACCCAGGCCGCCGCTCTGATCCTCCGCGCCGGTCGCGGCTAGGGTTCCCCCAGGAGCGAGCAGGAGGAGTGACGCATGACGATCGCTGAGATCACGGTCGTGCCGGTGCCGGCGGATCGCCGGGTCGCCTATGTCGACTTCTCGAAGAGGATGGCGGCGGTCTATCGCGACCATGGTGCCCTCCGCGTGACCGACTACTGGCAGTCGAGCGCATCCCCCGATCAGGCCGACTTCCATGCCGAGGGCACATCGTATGAGGCCGGCGAGCTCCGGAGCTTCGCCGACCTCGTCGGCGCGAGTGCGTCCGAGTCCGTCGTCGTATCGATTACCGTCTGGCCCTCACGTGAGGCACGGGATCGGGGAGCGGCGGCTGCGTCGCGAGACCCACGGGTCCTCGCGACGATGGACGAGGATGCCGTTTTCGACGGTGCGCGCGTGACCGGCGACGTTTTCGATATCGCGCTGACTGTCCCCGGCGCCGACTGAGCCCGCCCGCGCCCGTGTAGCTCCGCTCCGCCCGAAACGCAACCGCCGACACGTCCCACGCCCCGGTGGAACAGTGGAGTCATGCCTCGGAATCCGGACCCGAACCGGACCCGACCCGGGGCCAGCGATACGAAAGGCGAGAGACACATGACTGCACGATTCACCGACCGCACCGTCCTCATCACCGGCGCCGGCTCCGGCCTCGGCCGCGCGAGCGCCGTCCGCCTGGCTTCCGAGGGCGCGAACCTCTCCCTCGTCGACCTGTCCGAGGAGGGCCTGAAGGCGACGACGGATGCCGTCCGCGAGGTCGCGCCGGACGCCAAGCTCCTCACCGTCACCGCGGATGTCTCCAGCGAGGAGGACACGCAGCGCTACGTCGATGAGACAGTGTCGACCTTCGGCCGCATCGACGGCTTCTTCAACAACGCCGGCATCGAGGGCAAGCAGAACCTCACCGAGGACTTCAGTGCCGACGAGTTCGATCGTGTCGTCTCGATCAACCTGCGTGGCGTCTTCCTCGGTCTCGAGAAGGTCCTGAAGGTCATGCGTGAGCAGGGGAGCGGCGCTGTCGTGAACACCGCGAGCGTCGGTGGTATCCGCGGCATCGGTCGCCAGTCCGGTTACGCCGCCGCGAAGCACGGTGTCGTGGGTCTGACTCGCAACTCGGCCGTCGAGTACGGCGAGTTCGGTGTCCGCCTGAACGCGATCGCCCCGGGTGCGATCTGGACGCCCATGGTTGAGAACTCCATGAAGCAGCTCGACCCCGACGACCCCCGCGGCGCGGCCGAGCAGTTCATCCAGGCGAACCCCACCAAGCGCTACGGCGAGGCTCCCGAGATCGCGGCGGTGGTCGCCTTCCTCCTCTCCGACGACGCCTCCTACGTCAACGCCACGGTCATTCCGATCGACGGTGGCCAGTCCGCCAAGTACTGAGGAGTCCAACGGCGCGGGACACGGTGTCCGACCACGGACGCCGTGTCCCGCGCCAGCCCTGACGCCACGGATCAGCGCCTGCCCGCCTGCAACTCTGCGTCTTCCAGTCGGGAAACTTGATCTCATCGTCTGCTCAACGCCGTGGGCATGAGCAACTGGCACCCGTTCTGGCGACCTGACCGGCGGACTCGACGCCCCCGGCGTTATCGGCAGTGTTCGCGATCAGGCCGGCAGCCGGACCGCTTTGACCTCGAGGAACTCTTCGAATCCGAAGTGGCCGAACTCGCGCCCCAAGCCGGACTGCTTGTATCCGCCGAACGGTGCGCGGATGTCCATCCCGCCTCCGTTGACAGAGATCATTCCCGCTTCGATGCGTGAAGCCACGGCGAGGGCCCAGTCGCGATCGCCGCTGTACACGGCGGCGGCGAGACCGTATTCGGTGTCGTTCGCGAGGCGGACCGCGTCTTCGACGTCGTCGTAGGCCTGGATCGATAGGACGGGGCCGAAGATCTCCTCGCGCGCGATCGTCATTTCGGGTGTTACCTCGGAGAACACGGTCGGCCTCACGAAATAGCCTCCCCGGTTCTCCTCCGTGAGCTCCGGGTCCTCGGGCCCACCGACCACGAGCTTCGCGCCCTCATGGATGCCGGTCTCGATGTAGGAGCGGACGCGGTCCTTCTGCGCCTGTGAGGCAAGCGGCCCGATCTCGTTCTGTTCGCTCGAGGAGGGGCCGACCCGTCGGGTGGACATCATGTCTGCCGCGAGCTTCTCGACCTCGCCGAGCCGGTCGCGCGGGACGATCATGCGGGTGTAGCCGTCGCATCGCTGGCCGTTGTTCAGCAGAAGGTCTTCCACACCGAATCGGACGGCCTCTTCGAACGGCGCGTCGGGAAGGATCACGAGGGGACTCTTTCCGCCCAGTTCCAGTGCGACCTTGGCGACCTTCTGAGCGGCGAGCTCGCCGATGCGACGCCCGGCGCGCGTGGATCCGGTGAAGGAGATCATCCGGACGGTGGGGTGGGCGACGAGCGGTTCCCCCACGTCGGGGCCGTTCCCGAAGACGACGTTGATCACGCCCGCCGGCAGTCCCGCGGTGTGGAGGACTTCGGCGAAGACCGCGGCGGTCAGGGGGGCGACTTCGCTCGGCTTGACCACGACGGTGTTCCCGGCCGCGATGGCGAAGGCCGCCTTGACGGTGACGAGGTGAAGCGGGAAATTCCACGCCGTGATCGCCCCGACGACGCCGATCGGCTCGCGCACGATGAGGTTGTCTCCGAGGGATTCGGTGAACGCGTAGGTCTCGGCGATGTCGGCTGCAATGTCGAAGCTCATCACCGGAGTCAGGGTCTGCGACCCCGCGGAGATGGCCGCGTTGGCTCCCACCTCTCGCGCGATGAGGCTCGCCATCTGGTCGTGTCGAGCCTCGAGTTCTCGCGCGATGGCTCGCAGGTATTGGGCGCGGTCGCGTCCGCTTACGTTCCGCCAGCCCTCGAGCGCGTTCTCTGCGGCGGCGACGGCCCGCTCGACATCGCGGCCGTCGCTGAGCGGTGCGGACCCCATCACCTCCCCGGTGTTCGAGTCGAACACGTCCGCGGTCGTCGCGGTGGAGGGGGCGATCCACACGCCGCCGATGTAGTTGTGGGTGATGTCGAGCCGGTTGTCTGCGGCGTTCATTCGGGTTCTCCTGACTGAGGCGGGGTCTGAGGGCGGGGATGGATTCTGGGGGGTCGATGCGCGTCGACCGACGGCGGGACCTCGTCGAGGCGCTCGAGGTCGACGAGACAGGTATGGGCGGACGGGCCCTGGGCCAGCGAGGATGTGCCGATGTCTACGGTGAGCACGTTGGGATTGCCGTGTCGGTCGAGCGAGCCGGCTTCGGCCGGATCTACCGGGTCGTACCATGCCCCGGTGGGGAGGGAGAGCACTCCTGGACGGATGCCGGTGTCGATGCGAACGGCGGCGAGGCACGCTCCACGCGCGTTGAAGATGCGCACGACCTCGTCGTCGGTCACCATGCGTCGCGCGGCGTCCTCGGGCGAGATCCGCACCACGGTGCGCCCGTCGACCTTGTGACGACGGGATTCCGAGCCGTGGTCGTACTGACTGTGTAGTTTGCCGTCCGGCTGGGGCGAGACGAGGTGGAACGGGTAGGTCCGTGCGAGGTCCCCGCCGAGCCATTCCGCGGGTTCCATCCACCGCGCCCATCCGGGGCAGTCCGCGTACCCGAAGTCGTCGATCGTCGCCGAGTACAACTCGATCCTTCCCGAGGGCGTGGTCAGCGGGTTCTCCTGGGGGTTGCGCCGCAGCGAGGAGAACGCGGTCGGCGCGACGCGCGGCATGTCGAGCTGGATGCTCCCTCGCCGGCGGAAGGTCTCGAGATCGGGGAGGTCGAACCCGAGGCTCCGCGCTTTCGAGCGAGTCTCATCCCACAGCCGTTCGACCCATTGCGCAGGGCTCCGGCCTTCGGTGAAGGTCTCTCCGAAGCCCATGTGGGTGGTGATCGCGGCAAACGTTTCGTAGTCGGTGACGACGCCGGGAGGTGGGTCGGCGACCCGATCCATCCAGCTCAGCCAGTTGTCGGCCATGCCGATGGTGAAGTCCTCGCGTTCGAGGGATGTGGCGGCGGGGAAGACGATGTCTGCGCGCTTGGCGAGCGCGTTCCAGTAGGGCTCGTGCACCACGATGGTGTCGGGCTTCTCCCATGCGCGCATCAGACGGTTGAGATCTTGATGATGGTGAAAGGGATTTCCCCCGACCCAGTAAACGAGGCGGATGTCGGGATACCGCGCGGTGCGGCCGTTGTACTCGAAGGCCTCGCCGGGGTGGAGCAGCAGATCCGCGATACGGGCCACGGGGATGAACGAGCTCACGGGATTCTTCCCCTGGGGGAGCGCGGCGGCGGGGGACAGTCGATCCCACACGTGGGCGTTGTGCATCGAGGAGTATCCGGTGCCGAACCCGCCGCCGGGGAGACCCAGGGATCCGGACATCGCCGCGAGCGTGAGGGCCGCCCAGTACGCCATCTCACCGTGATGCTGCCGCTGCAACGACCACGTCACCGCGATCAGGCTGCGGTGCGATCCGATGCGATGGGCCAGGTCGATGATGACGGATTCGGGGACCTCGGTGATCTCGGAGGCCCACCTCGCGTCCTTGGCCTGACCGTCGATGCTGCCGGTCAACTCCGCCCGGACGCGTTCCCACCCCACGCAGCACCGTTGGAGAAAGTCGATGTCGGCGAGTCCCGCATCGAGGATCGTGTGCGCCAATCCGAGCATGAGAGCGACGTCGGTGTTCGGCCGGAGCGGCACCCACTGCCCTCCGAGCTGCTCCACGGTATCGGTGCGCACCGGAGTGATCAGTGTGAAGCTCACGCCCGCCTGTGCGGCGGCCTCCTGGCCGGCGAGATTGACGTGGGCGCCGACCCCGCCGGGATTCACTTGAGTGCTGCGGGCGGGGAGCCCGCCGAAGGCGACGAATTCCTGCGTGTGCTCGGCGATCTCCTTCCAGGAAGGGACGGAACGGAGGAACTCGGCGCGGTCTCCGACGAGGTGGGGGAGGATGACTTCGTCCGCCGCGTGCGAGTACGTGTTGACGGACCGCGTGTATCCGCCGATTGAGTTGAGGAACCGGTGGACCTGCGACTGCGCATGGTGGAAGCGCCCGGCGCTTCCCCAGCCGTAGGAGCCGCCGAAGATGCTCTCGTTGCCGTACTCGCGCCCGATCCGCTCGAGTTCGGACGCGACCAGTTCCACCGCTTCGTCGGCGGTCACCTCGACGAACTCGTCGGCGCCGCGGCCCTTGCGCGAGCGGTTCTCGAGCCACCCTTTCCTCACGGCAGGTGCCGTGATGCGCGGACCGCCCCGAAGGTTCCCCCGATAGTTCTGCCCTATCGGCGAGGGGGCTGGATCATCCGGAACCGGCGTGACGCCCACCACCTCGTCATCCACGGTGTCGACGAGATAACTGCCCCAGTGGCTGGCGGTGCGGCCGCGCCGAGCGTTGCTCACACGCCCACCTCGACCCCGTCGACGCGGCGCGGTAGGTGCCACGGGTTGGCGTCGCGGAGAGCCGGCGGAAGCATCTCGTCGGTCATCCCCTGATATGCGACCGGTCGCTGGAAGCGGCGCACGGCGGTCGCGCCCACCGAGGTGAACATGCCGCCCGCGGATGACGCCGGGTACGGGCCGGCGTGATTCTGCGCCCAGGTCACGGCGACGCCCGTCGGGACGCTGTTGAGGATCACTCGTCCGCTCTGCGCCTCGGCCGCGGTGATCAGCGAGGCGGTCGTGCTCTTCTCGTCGGCGTCTGCGGCGGTGGTATCAGCGAAGACCGAGACGGTCAGCGACGGCGGGACGACCCGCAGAGCGGCGAGGAGTTCCGGTATACCGTCGTACCGCACCACGAGCGTGGCGGGGCCGAAGCACTCGACGAGCGCCCGAGGCGAGGTGCGCAGAGCGGCAGCGGTGATCTGAG
Source organism: Microbacterium aurantiacum (assembly GCF_031625015.1). Classification (NCBI taxonomy): domain Bacteria; kingdom Bacillati; phylum Actinomycetota; class Actinomycetes; order Micrococcales; family Microbacteriaceae; genus Microbacterium; species Microbacterium aurantiacum. Next base: position 391,638 of record NZ_JAHWXH010000001.1, on the reverse strand, counting down.
CGAGTCCCGGCGTCACCGCCGACCCGGCGGCCGGGTGTGGGGCCACCAGCAGATCCGCTCCGGCGTTGGCAACATCGCTCACGTGGGACACGAAGCTGTCACGGATGCCCTCGGTGAGGAGGAATGCCGCATCCATCGCGGACAGCGAGCCGACGAGGGCATCGACGATGTCGTCGCCCTCCTCGCCGGAGGGGAGGAACACCAGGCCCGGTTTCGTGCAGAACTGTCCCGCGCCGAGAGTGACCGAGCCGGCGAGGTCGCGGGCCAGGCCCGGGCGTCGCGCGGCGCTGGGCAGGACGATGAGCGGATTCAAGGAACCCATCTCCGCGTAGACCGGGATGGGCCGCTCACGCGCCGCGGCGAGATCCATGAGGAGTCGGCCGACGGATTCGCTGCCGGTGAATCCGACGGCACTGATCGCGGGGTGCTCGACCACTCGACGTCCGGCGTCTCGACCGAACACGATAGACACCGCATCCGGCTGACCGTGCGCGTCGGCGGTGCGACGCATCGTTTCCATCACGGCGGCGTCGAGCGCTGGGTGGGCCCCGTGGGCCTTCACCACGACCGGGCACCCGGCCGCCAGCGCGGAGGCGGTGTCGCCCCCGGCTGCGGAGAATGCGAACGGGAAGTTGCTTGCGCCGAACACGGCGACGGGGCCGAGCGGGATCAGCATGCGGCGAAGATCCGGTGCGGCTCCGGCGGCGTGGTCGATGACGACCTCGAACATTGCACCGTCTCGAAGCACCTTCGCGAACAGGCGGAGCTGTCCGGTCGTGCGACTGAGCTCGCCGTCCAACCGCGCGTGGCCGAGTGCGGACTCACGGTCAGCCAGGGCCACCAGCTGCTCGCGGCGACCGTCGAGGTCGTTGGCCATCGCCTCGAGCATCTCGGCTCGCTGCGTGGGAGATGTCGCGGCGAGGGCCTCGGCACCGGCGGCGGCTGCCGCGCAGATCCGGTCGACCTCGACATCGCTCGTCTCCTCGGCGACCCGTTCGATCGCGTCTCCCGAACGGGGGTCGACGGACATCACCTGACCCATGCGGGGGTCTCCTTTCCGAGGTGTTCCAGAATGCGCGTCGCGCAACGCAGGGCCATGGCGCCGATGGTGCTCGTAGGGTTCACGGCGCCCCCGGTCGGCATCGACGACCCGTCGCAGATGTAGAGGCCCGGCGCATCCCATGCCTGGTGGTCTGGATCGATCACCGAGGTCGCGGGGTCATCGCCGAGCGGTGCCGTGCCCATGAGGTGCCACGCGGGCGGCATGTAGTCGCCGCCGGCGCCGCGGAAGCGATTGACCTTCACCTCGCGCGCGCCGGCTGCCTCCAGGATGTCGACGGCCCGGGCGCAGGCGTACTCGAGCAGGCGCTCGTCGTTGTCGTCGAGACGATAATGAATGAAGGGTGCGGGCACGCCGTCCGCGTCCACGAGATCGGGGTCGAGCGTGACGCGGTTGGTCGGCGAGGGCAGGTCCTCGGTCTGAACGAGCACCGCCATCCCGCGGTTGAGGTGCTGATCCATCCACTGGTGGTGATCGGCGCCCCATGGGGCGACATTCCCCGAGTGTGAACCGTTGGCTTGGAAGCCCGGCCCGTTCATTCCCGAGCAGAGCAGCGTGAACCCGTTGATGAACCCGCGCTCGACGTCCGTCTCCGCGTACTCGGCCGAGTACGCGGCCGCGCAGATAACGCCTTTGTGCGGATCGAGCATCTCATCCGTCCACCCCTCGACGATTGCCAGGCCGTGGAACATGAGGTTCCGGCCGACGAGGTCGGAGCTGTTCGCGAGCCCCTGGGGGTGGCTGTCGGATGCTGATGCGAGCAGCAGGCGCGGGGTTCCGATGCCGTTGGCGCAGAGGATGACGCGATCCGCGGGCTGGAAGTAGCGGGCTCCCGTCTCCGCGCTCACGTAGGTCGCTCCAGTGACGCGCCCGGTGTCGTCGGATTCGATCCGGACCACGCGGGATCCGGTGCGCAACTCCACACCCGCCGCAAGCGCGCGGGGCCAATAGGTGTTGTGCGAGCCGGCCAGAGCGTCGATCGAGCAGCCGCTCTGACAGTCACCGCAGGCGTTGCACGCCGCGCGGCCGCGATATTCGCGCGAGTTCACCGCCATCGGGAACGGCCACCAGTGCCAGCCGAGTTGCTCGCAGCCACGCGCGAAGGCCTCTCCGCGGCGACCGATCGGCAGCGGCGGGTTGGGGTACGGATCGTGGGCGGGGAACGCGGGATCGCCGTCGAGCCCGCTCACTCCCATCGACCGGTCGTTCTCCGCGTAGAACGGGGAGAGGTCGTCGTAGGAATACGGCCAGTTCTCGCTGCGGCCGTGCTCGTCTTTCTTCACGAAATCCGTTGGGCGGAAGCGTGGCCAGGCGGCGGTGTAGATCGCGGTCGATCCACCCACCTCATTGAACATGAGCGGTTGCACGGCATCGGTGCCGATCGGGTAGTCCTCGGCCCACCCGCGCGTGTTCGGAGAGGTGCTCCACGCGTATTGCCGTTCGAGTTCGTAGTAGCGGTCGGCATGCGGGCGGGACCCGCCGGGCACCCACCGTCCCTGCTCGAGGCAGACGACCGGCACACCGGCTTCGGCGAGGGTGCAGCTGATCGCACCGCCGGCCATGCCCGCTCCGATCACGAGAACGGGTACCGGGGGAAGGGTCTCCGTCGGTGTTGTCATGATGCTTCCTTCAAACTCAGGCCGACGCGGTCGGCCGGGATCCACACACGTCGCGAGCGGTCGACGTTCGCGACGACATCCGGTGTCATGGGCGGCATCCTGTACCCGCGTGGTTGCGGCGCCTCGTTGATGTCGTAGCCCTGCTCGCGCAGCACCCGGATGACGACGGGCTGGGCGTAATAGCCGAAATACACGCATCGCCGCAGCACGTCGAAAAGATCGGGCGAGTCCTGCTCCAGGGCAGCCACTGCATCGTGGCGGGCGCCCTGGTTGAGGGTGCCGAAACGATCGGGTGCGCCGATCTGTTCGCACGCGAGGCGCAGCGTATCGGTCTCCGTGGGCCGGAGCCGACCTAGCAGGTCGACGCCGAGGTGCACCTCCGACGGTGCGGGGCGCCCACGCTCGGCGGGGATGAGCACGTCAGCGATCAGATCGATGGCACGCGCGAGGTCATCATGCGTCATCTGCCGACTCCAGGATCTCGTAGGGGCTCGCGGTCGGCCAGGTCGGCAGGAGCGGGACGAGCATGATGCCGCCGATGACGGCGAGGCGCAGGGTGGTGTCGCCGGTGCAGAAGACCCGATGATCCACATTGATCCTGTTCAGCACGGCGTCGCCGGTCGCGAGGGGGAAGTTCTCGCCCTCCTGCTCGACGTATCCCTCGCCCTCGATCACGTAGTACACCTCTTCGCAGTTGTGACGGTGGAGAGGGGAGTGGTGCCCGGGATCGATCTCGACCAGACCGAGGCATAGCGTCGACGCATCGAATCCGACTTCGGGATAGATGAGCTTGCGATCCCGCACGCCGGCGCGACCCACCTCCATCGGTGCTCCCGAACCGAAGTCCTCCGGGCTGATCACAACCCGCTGCCCCGCGGCGTTGTGGGTGGTGCTCTGGCTGATCGATGTCGTGGTCATTGTTCCTCCTTGGGTAGGTGTTCTTTCGTATAGGTGACGATCCAGTCGACGGCGTCGTCGAGGTGTGCCCGCATGGCGTCCCGAGCACCGACTTCGTCTTGACGTCGGATCGCATCGAAGATCTCCGAGTGGTCATCGACGGCGCGTTGGGTCTGACCCGGGACGCCGAGCGAGAGCCGCCGCTCAGCGCCGCCCTCGTCTTGGATCTGGTCGATCAGGCGCGAGATGGCGGGGTTGCCGATGCTGTGCCCGATGAGTCGGTGAAATTCTGCGTCCGCCGCCACGACGCGCGGGTGATCACGAGGGGAATCTCCCGCCATCTGCGTGATTGTCGCTTCGAGGGGTCCCAGGTGCGCTTCCTTCCTCTGCAGCGCCGCCAGTCCCGCGATGCCGGGCTCGACCGCCCGCCGCAGCTCGAACAGCTCGAGGATGTGGATGTCCTTCGCTATCCATGCGGCCAGCGAGCCGTCGGCGATTGGTTCCGGCAGCCGGGCATACGTCCCCGAACCGGGACGAGTCTCGACGTAGCCAGTGGATTGCAGAACGCGCAGCGATTCGCGAAGCGAGATCCTGCTGATTCCGAACTGCGCGCACAGGTCCCGCTCGGACGGCAGACGGGCGCCGACGGGTATGTCACCCGATTCGATTCGCTCTCTGATCTGATCAGCGGCTGCCGTCCACAGGGGCTTTGGAGTCAGTCGCTCGTAAGGCGTGTCGTTGCTCATAGCGTTCGATACTCCTCTACGACCTGCATGCGTGGTGCGGGACTGAGGCCGGGCCCCTCGTAGGGGAGCGCGCGGCGGGGACTGATCTGCAAGGGTTGCGAGAGCAGCTCGGTCCGCAGCGGCCACGGGCTGACATCCCGAAGTATCGGCGCGGGCTCGCCGACCACCGCGCACAGCGCGAGCATCGCCGCGAACCCGATATCCGACGCGTAATGATGCGTGCTGTAGGTGAGGTCCGCCCCGCGCGCTGCCCGCGCTCCGGCGATGGCTGCGCTGAGACCGCCGACTCGGGCGAGATCGGGCATGACCACTTCCACGGATCCAGAACCCGCCAACGCGGTGAGCTCCTCCTCGCAGTAGCAGTTCTCACCGGCTGCGATCGGCATCGTCGCCCGCTCGTGCAGCTCCGCGTAGCCGGCGACGTCGTCGCGGACGAGGGGCTCTTCGAGCCAGCCGAGGTCGTACGGCTCGAAGCGGTCGATCATCGCGGAGGCTTCGGCACGGGACCAGCCCATGTTGGCGTCGACAAGCAGCCCTCCTCCGATTCGCTTCGAGACGGTGCGCACGAGCTCTTCATCGACCTCCGGGCCGAATCCGACGCGGACCTTCACATTGGAGAAGCCCTCGGCGAGTGCGGATGCTGCAGCCGCGGCCGTCTCGGCGGGGGTCCCGCCGAAGCCCACGGCGTACAGCGGAACGGCGAGCTGCCTTCCGCCGAGGATCTCCCAGACCGGCTTCTCGATCGACTTGCCGTACGCGTCCCACAGCGCCATTTCGATGGCGCCGAGCGCGGCGCTGATCCCGACCGGTGACCACAGGCTGCGGAGCCGTTCGGTGCGTGTGCGAGCCGCCGAGATCGCGGTGCTGATGTCGGCCTGCTGATCGAGGGGAAGGCCGATGAACATCGGCGCGAGCGCCGCGACGGTCGCCGCGCGTTCTTCGAGCGACCACAGGGGGAAGGTCACACTCGTTTCACCCCAGCCTTCGACGCCGGAGTCCAACCGCACCCGCACGAGGCCGACGTTTCGCTCCGAGGCCGAGCCCCAGGAGAAGACGGCGGGAGTGGGGAGCGGCGAGCGGAGGCCGAGGAACGTGATGTCGGAGATTGTCATTGCGTCCTCACTTGATCGCGCCGCTGGTCAGGCCGCCGACGAGATACCGTTGCATGAAGACCGCGGCGATGTACACGGGGATGATCGCGGCGAGGGACGCGGCGGCCATCTGGCCGAATTGCACACCGCGATCGCCTTGGAACAGCGAGATCGCCACCGGCAGGGTCTGGGACTCGTTGCTCTGCAGCACGGTCAGGGCGAACAGCAGCTCGTTGTAGTTGAGGATCAGGATGATGATCCCTGTCGCGATCAGTCCGGGGGCGAGGAGCGGTATGACGACGCTGATCATCGTTCGCAGGGGGCCGGCGCCGTCGATCTGCGCCGCCTCCTCCAGCTCGACCGGAATGCGTTCGATGAACGGTTCCAGCAGGGCGGTGGCGACCGCGACATTGACCAGTCCGTAGATCAGACCGAGGCCGATGGGGCTGTTCGTCAGCTCGAGGGAGCGGAGGAGGAAGAAGAGGGGAATGATCGCGACGACCGGCGGGGCGACGAAGCTCGCCAGGACGTAGACCGGGAGGAAGCTTCCGCCGGTGCGGTAGCGCGCGATGGCGAACGCGACCAGGGTGGCGATCACCAACGACAGAACACACCCCAGCACGGCCGCGACGATCGAGTTGAGCGCGTACAGCAGGATCGGCATTCGTTCCCACATGGCGGTCCAGTTCCCGAGCGTCAGTTCGTCGGGAACGATACGCCCGGTCGCGATCTGCGACTGCGGCGTGAACGACAGCAGGATGAGGTAGATGATCGGCAGGAGTGTGCCGGCGAGGACCAGGCCCCACAGGCCGCCGCGGCCGACCCGACCGAACCCGCTGCGCACGTGGGCGCGCCCGGCCGAGCGGCGCCGCGGCATGCGGCGACCACGGGGGGTCGTCACCAGTGCCGTCGTGGGGGCGTTCGCGGTGTCTGTCGAGTACATCAGGACCACCTTGTGCGGTTGCGGAGCATGGTCACGGGGATGGTGACGAGGGTGACGACGATGACGAAGATCAGCGTCTGGGCGGCGGCGTAACCGACGTCGAACTCGCGCATCGCGGTGCGGAAGATCAGGAAGCCGGACAGCATGGAGGCGTCCGCCGGGCCGCCCGCGGTGAGGATGTAGATCAGGTCGAAGACTTTGAACGAGATGATCAGCTTGATCAGAAGCACCGCGGTGATGGTGGGAAGGACCATGGGGAAGGTGATGTAGCGGAATGTCTGCCACGGTCCCGCGCCTTCGACCTGCGCTGCCTCGTACACCGACTGCGGCAACGCCAGCAGTCCCGCATAGAGGATGAGAGCCACGAAAGGCGTCCATTGCCAGGAGTCCGCCAGGGCCACCATGATGATCGCCCAGAATGACGATCCCAGCAGGGAGATCGGTTCGGTGGTGAGGCCGAGCTGCATGAGCACGGCGTTGAACAGGCCACCGTTCGGCGCGAGGATCAGTTTCCACACCACCGCAGCCATGACGGGCGGGGTGAGCAGCGGAAGGAGGATGAGCGTACGGATGACGTTCTGTCCTCGCGTCAGCTGACGCATCAGCAACGCGATCATCAGGCCGAGCGCCACCTGGAAGACGGCGGTGCCGATCGCGAACGCGCTCGTCCGCACGAGGGCATCGACGAACGTGGTGTCTCCGAATGCGCGGCTGAAGTTCGCGCCGCCCACGATTTCCTGGAAGGGCTGCCCAAGGGTGGAGCGGCTGACGCTGGACGCCAGGAGGTAGATGAGGGGATAGATCGTAACGATCAGTCCCGCGACGAGAGCCGGGGCCGAGAAGGCCCAGCCGATACGGCGACCGGGCCCTCTCGTCACCTGGGTGGTGTCAGCCAAGGATCGACTCCCACTCGGCCTGCACCTGCTCCATGGTCTCCTGCGGGTCCGCTCGATCGGCGATCATGGTCGCCAACGCGTCCGTGAGTGCCTGGTTGAGAGCGGGCGCGTCGGCCGTGGTCGGCCAGGGGAGAGCGCCGTTGAGCGAGGCGGACGCGGCCTCCTGGACCTGCGGGTTGAACTCGATGTACGTCTCCGACTGGAGGGTTGAGAGGCGGTTGGGGTCGATGCCCGAGCCGTACGATGTGATCAGCTTGAGGTTCACCTCGCTGCTCGTCGCCCACAGCATGAAGTCCTTCGCAAGCTCCACGTTGTCTGCCTGCGACGACAGGGTCAGGGTGAATCCGGCGTCGAGGGCGGCGAGGCTGGACTCGGCGTCGCCGCCGACGGGGAGCTGGGAGACGCCCCACTTGTCGACGATCTGGGACTGCTCGGGATCCTGCGCGAACGTGCCGAGGTCGGTCCAGAACTCCATGAATGCGACCTTGCCCGACAAGAACGCCTGCAGCGCCTGGTCGAAGCCCGTCTCCAGCGGGGTCGGAAGGGCGGCATCGGTGACGTCGAGAAGGGCCTGGGCGGCGCCGATGGCTGCCGGCGTGTCGAGCGTGGGGTTGCCGGCGTCATCGGTGAACGAGCCGCCGAAGCCCGCGAGGCGGTTGGCGTAGGTGGACATCAAGATGATGGGGGTCTGCTGGCCCATGATCGCCGCGCCGTAGACGCCGTTGGCGCTTTCGTTCTCCGTGATCGTTGCAACGGCTTCGGCGTACTCATCCCACGTCGTCGGCGGTTCCACGCCATTTCGCTCGAGGATCTCGGTGTTGTAGAAGAGCACCTCGGTGTCACCGTCGAAAGGCAGGCTGTAGCGCTGTCCGTCGACGAGAGAGTACGGGTCGTAGATCGAGCTGATGAAGTCGTCCGGGTCGGCCTCTTCGACGATGTCGTCGATTGGGACGATGACGCCACCCGCCGCGAGAGCGCCGATCTCGGTGTACCACGAGTCGAAGACGTCGAACTCGCCCGAGCCTGACTGCACGTCGAGCGTCGCTTTCTGCTGGAGTTCGTCGTAAGGAACGAGGGTGACGTTAACCGTCACGCCCGGGTTGGCTGCCTCGTAATCCGCTTTCAGGATCTCGGATGCGCCGGCGTGGGTCTGGGGGAAGAGCACGTTGAGCGTGCCGCCCTCGGTGTCGCCGTCGGCTGTGCCTGGCGAGGAGGACGCGCAGGCGACGGCGGACGCGGCGGTGAGCGCGACGACGGCAACGGTGCCCAGCCCGCGAGTCAGCATTCGGGTGCTGTGCATTTCAATCTCCTTTGATTCATGCAAACTGGACAACTGGTCTGTCCAATTTGGACTGTATGCCCCCCACCCTCCATTCGTCAACCGCCTCTTGCATGACCTCGCGCTCATCGAGGCCGCCGACGGCCAGCTGGCCTGATCCCCACCGCTCCCGCAACAGAAAGACCGCCCCAACCCCTCATCCGGGTCGGGGCGGTCAGCCCTCCTCACCTACCAACGGCGGGTCAGCGGGACTTGCGCGGCCGCGCCGGCTCTGTGGCGGCCTTCGAGCGCTTGGCTTCGCGCTTCTCCTTGAGGCTGAGCTTCGGTTCCTTCTTCGTGTTGGCGTTCCGAGGCGACTTTCCAGACATGGCGATGCACGCTTCCTTTCCTTGATGGTCGTCGGGCTCTCGAGGCCCGCGTCGATCAGCGGGGGTCTGCTGATCCGTCACAGAGGTCTTTTCGAGGGGTTACCCGAGCGCGAGCCACTTCGCGGACGGCATCCTCTCGTCGACACGGCCTGCGTCGATCCGGCCTGCGACGACCGCCCGGCGGCTGTCCGTTCTCCGTCTTCGGAGGAACGCGGGTCCCCACCCGCGGGTCTCGGTCGAGGTCGGGGGAGTGGTGAACATGGTGTGCTCCTAGATCGTGGGGTCAGAGGTATTCGTTCATTCCGGCGGCGCCGATCGAGGTGTGGGCGATCTCCTGCCAGCGCAGCGCGATTCCCGCGTCGAGGGATTCGCGCTCTCGTGCGCGGGTGATGACGCGTTCGGCGAGGCGATCGCGGTCGTTGCATCGTTCGGCCAGGACGGCCGTGATCACGACCGATCGCGCGTATGCCTGCTCGAGTCGTGTGTGGATGCGTCGTGTGGCGCTGTCGCAGATCCGCAGCACGCTCGGCTCCGAGACGACGGGCGAGCCGTTGAGGACGAGAACGATGTGTTCGAGTCCTCGCAGCCGCGCGCAGAGCGTGGCGCATCGGTCTTCGATGTCGCGAAGTGCCGAGCGCAGGTGTCTCCGCGTGCGCAGTGCACGGATGTCGATGCCGATGACCACCGCGCGAGGGTTCCCTGTCACGGCGTCGACGCCGGGGAAGTTTTCGACTTCCGGCGCTGCGGCCAGCGCCGCCAGGCACGGCAGCGGGTCGCCGATCACTGCGATCAATGGTGTTCGCGAGGGTTCCGTGCCGAGGGTCACCGCATCGGTGACACCGACCGCAGGGTCAACGTTTATCGACACTGCGCTGGCAATCGATGCAGTTCTCGGCGTACGGCATGATCTCCAGCCGTGCCGCGACGATCGGTCCGCCACAACGGATGCAGCGGCCGTAAGTTCCGGCGTCGATGCGCTCGAGTGCGGCGGTGATCTGGTCGATCACGCGCTGGGTCGCCTGGCTCGTCGCCCAGGAGACGGGGTCGACGTTGGGAGCGGAGGTCGGGCGGGATTCGCGGATGGCCGCTTCTCGCTCCTCGAGTTCCTTCTGCAGGAACTGGCGAGTACGCGTGTAATCCACGGTCGGTGCGGACGAAAATGCAGTGTCAACGGACATGAGAACTCCTGAAAGTGGGCGCGACGAATAATGGTGCAATTCAGGCACCGTCGTGCGGATACAAAAAAGGCGCCGCATATGCGACGCGCTGGGATAAGAGAAAGAGCCGTGAAAACACGGGTTCATCTACGGTGGCGCGCGACGGGTGAGGAGCGGAAGCGATCCGGCTTCCGCTCCCGTCTCCCGGGGCGGAAGCACCTCGTGACGGGCTCCGGCGATGTCCAGGACGTATCGCACGATTCGAGCGCTGCGCAAAGGCGCTGCGCTGACAAAGGGTGCGGTGACGGACATGCCCCTCACCATAGCCCGAAAAGAAAATAAAGCAAGTCGCCCAGATTCCCCCCGAATTCCCCGTCCCTTTTCTTTTCCCCCTTTTTCCCCACCCCGCCCGCACGCCACCTCGCCCGCCGGCGCTCCGCCCTCACCCGCGCGGCACCCTCACCGCTCGCGCAGCCCGCAGCCTTCCGGTGGTCGAGTAGCCCGCGCAGCGGGCGTATCGAGACCCAGGCGGCCCGCAACGCCAGTCCCGGCCCAGCCCCGCGTCGTCACCCCTGACGGATGCCGTGCTCCTCCGACGCCGCCTCAGCCGCGGATGCTGCCGGCCCCGCCTCCACCCCGTGATCGGCGTGCCAGGTCCCGAGCCATGCGAGGTACACCGTCAGTTCGGCGAGGATCGCGAACCGCCAGGGAGCCGATACCCCAGACGCCTCGAGTCCCACCGCGCAGAGCACCCCGAGCGCGACGATTCCCGCGAGCAGCGCGACCACGCCTCCGGTTCCGGCCTCGCGTTCCGGGCGGTGCCGTGCGAGCACGGTCGGCAGCAGTGCGAACAGGATGATCGCCCACAGTGTCCAGACGAATCCCCACGCCCACGCGTGCGCGATCGCCACGAGTGCGGTCGTGCCGACGACGGCGCCGATTACGAGGACGAGCTTTCCGCCACGCGCGCATGCGCGCCAGGCGAGGACGAACAGGGTTGTCGCGACGATGATCCCGAGGGCGAGCAGGATGATGCCCGCGAGTCCGCCGAGGGAGGTCCGGAACTCGATGATGACGAGGGTGGCGGTTCCGAGTGCGGCGATGGTGGCGAGGCTGACGTTGACCAGGTTCGCGGTGTCCTCGCCGATGTATGCGCGGACCGGTCGGGTCGATGTGATCACTGCCGCCAGGGTGACGATGCCGACGAGTGCCAAGAAGACGTTGAGCGACGTCGTCGCATCGCTGAGGTCCACCGCACGACTCTAGCCACACCTCTTCCCCGGTCCGACGTGGGTTACCCCCGTCGAGGGCAAGGGGTCGCGGAGCGACCCCGCGGCAGCCATCCCAGGAACGCGCGGACGCCGATGATCAGAACGGCGGACAGATCGGAGGCGATTCGCGATCCGGTTCGGATTCGGATCCGCGACCGGGATCCGATTCAGGGTCCGGATCAGGTTCCGGGATGAACATCACTCGGGGCGGCGGGTCTTCGATGTAGACCTTGCCCGACGGTGCGGTGAACTTCAGCCTCCCGCCGGGGAGTTGCTCGACGATCCACCCCGCAGCATGCCTGGTCACATGGTGTCGGGTGCAGCACGGACCGAGGTTGTCGCCGTCGGTCTTCCCACCGTTGGCGTACTCCTGGTGGTGGTCGATCTCGGATCGCATCGCGGGCCGCCGGCATCCCGGGAACGCGCATCGCACGTACCGGGCTTGCAGGAACCGCTTGATCCCTGCGGTGGGGGTGTACCGATCCGTGGTCAACACTTCCGCGGTGACGGGATGCAGGAACACCCGGTCGAATCCGGGCGCGTTCCCGGTGAGCATCCGCACCGTGGCGGGGTCGATCGCGCACTTCCCATTGAGCTCCGCCCCACCCGAGGTGGTTCCGGCGAGGGTGGTGGCGGGGATGCTGACTTGCACGCTCCCGCGGATCGCTGCGAGCCCACCGCCGGTGGGGTCGATGGTGGGGGCGGCGGTGAGGAGCATGTCCATCACGACATCCGCGCGGATCTGATCCAGGGTGCGCTCGTCAAACCACGGTTCCTCGGCCCTTTCACCGCGCGCCCGCCGCTCGGCGTACTCACGCCGGGCCCGCAGGTCGGCGGCCTTGATCTCCCGCGCCACCTGGGTCGCGCGGTCGTACGCCCCGTGGACGTAGGTGGTGGGCGCGATCGTTCCGAGCATCGACATCCCATCGGGCAAGTCCTCGACGAACACCCGCTGTTTACACGCCGCGACCTCGTGCCGCTCCTGCACCGTCCGCGGGTTGAGCTTGTCGGCCACCTGCTGCGCATACGGACGCAACCGGCCCGTCGCAGTCTTCACCGCGTAATCCAATACATCCTTCTCGTACGCGGCCCGCGCACCCGGGTCCGGCAGGTCCGACCCGAACTCCACGATGACCTTCGTGTGCGCCTGCGACACCTGCCCCGCCCGCCACGCCTCGAACGTCGGGGCGTACTCCGTCACCAACCGGTGGCACTCGAACAACCGGTTCTGCACCGTACTGTCATTCACCCGTGTCGCCGCACCGATCTCTGCCGCCATCGCCCGCAACGGCATCTCCCGCGCCTTCGCCGTCGCCGACCCGAGACACGCGGTCTGCTCCTGCGCGTACGCATACGCCTTCGCCATCGCCGCAGCCTCACCCGCCTGCGCCTCGGCCATCAGCCGACGCCAGCCCACGATCTCGTCGACGAATTCGCCCGTCTTCCGCGCCGCGACATCACGATCATCGCTGTCGCCCAACGGCTCCGAATTCTCGTTCATGCCTTCTCGTCTCGATCGATGTCCCGTCCTCAAAGTATAGAACACAAATACGACATTGAGAAGGGAATGATCCTCAGTGTGGATAACGAATATCGAACCTAGATACGCCCTTCGCGACCCCACCCGCCCGGACATCCCCGTCCTCCGCCCCCGCTTTCGGGTGGTCGAGAGTCCGCGTCGCGGACGTGCCGAGACCCGGACGACCCGCGATCCGCGCCGGCGAGCCGATCATCACGGCAGCCCTCTTCGACAACGACCACATGCACGCTCGCGATCGGCTCGCGACGTCGGGCGGTCGTAACCCGCCTTAGGCGTCGCGTCTGAGTGAGTGGTTCGCGGTGATGAGGGTAGCGCCGACGACGCACAGCGCGGTGACGATGAGTGCGGACAGGATCGGCAGGCCGAGGTGCTGGACGCCGTCGGTCGAGCCGGTGAGGAGCATGGTGGGGGTCCAGGCGGACAGGGCCGGGAACTGGCTGAGCAACGGCAGGACCAGTGCCAGGATCGTGGCGACGGCGATGGCCGGTGCGGTGCGGCGGGCGAGCGACATGACAAGGAAGCCGATCGCCATTGTCATGACGAGGTAGATCGTGGAGCCGGCCCACACTCCCACGACCATGTCACTGCTGATTCGGCCGATGGTGAGGTTCGTCATCACCACGGCGAGCAGGAGCCCGAGGGCGTAGGCGACGATCGCGGCGATCCAGGTGACCGCAAGTCGAGGGATGGTCACGGTGGAGAGGTGTGCCACGCGGGTCCGGTAGTAGATGGAGGACCCGGTGCGGGCGTCCCACGCCATCGAGGTGACGGCGACGGCGACGGCCAGGATGAGTCCGAGTTGCATGGCGCTCTGATTGAACAGGGTGATGCCGTCGTCGGGGGTCGCCGGGGCGGCGTGGATGGTGAGTTGGTCGGTGTTCGCCGCCGAGCCGAGGATCTCCGGCATGGAGAGGGCCAGGGCGGGGCCGGAGAGCCCGAAGAACGCGAAGGTGGCCAGCAGGCCGATGAGGAGTCCGGAGCGGGTGAGGCGGCGGGTTTCGACGCGTGCGGAGGCGAGGCAGGCAGCCATCAGTGTTCCTGTCTCTGGATGATTCGGGCGAATGACGCGTCGAGGTCTCGGTCCTGCAGGGTGACTTCGATGACGGGCGCGCGGAGCAGGGTGAGTGCGTGCGTCAGTTCGGTCGCGGCAGTGTCAAAGCTGGTGAATCGGGCCGTGCAGAGGGTGTCGGTCACGAATTCGAGTTGCGTGTGCGGCAACTCGGCGGTGAGTGTTTCGATGGTCGTGGCGGTGGGAGTTCCGAGTCGGATGGTCCATACCGGCTCCAGGCCGGCGGTGAGGATTTCGGTGGTGGTGCCGTGCGTGATCACCCTTCCGTCCCTGATGACGACGACGTCGTCGGCGAGTTGTTCGACCTCACTGAGCAGGTGGCTGGAGAGCACGATGCAGCGGTGCCGCTTCTGCTCGGTGATGAGGGCCCGGATGTCGGCTCGGCCGATGGGGTCCAGCGCGCTGTTGGGCTCGTCGAGGATGAGCACGTCGGGGTCGAGGACGATCGCCGCGGCGATGCCGAGACGTTGCAGCATGCCGCGAGAGAAGTCGGCCACTCGGCGGGCCGCCACTTTGCCGAGCCCGCACAGTTCGAGTGCTTCACGGGCGGTGAAGGTGCCGCGCATGCCGGCGATCGCGAGGGACGTTTCGACGACCTCGAGCGCGGTGAGCCAGGGTTCGAATTGCGGCACGTCGGGGCAGTAGGCCACCCGGCCGCGGCCGGGACCGAACGTGACCTGCCCGCTGTCGGCGCGGAGCAGGCCGGCGATGATGCTGAACAGCACGGTCTTCCCAGCCCCGTTGGGGCCGATCACGGCGGTGACAGCCCGGTCTTTCGCGGTGAAGGTGATGTCGTGGATTCCGGCGCCGCCGAGGAAGGTGCGGCTGACGCGTTCTACCTGGAACGCAAAATCGGAAGGGTTCTGGTCCCGGGCGGTTGTTGTGCGAAGCGGGGTCATCGGATGTCCTCGTCTCGGAGAGCAGCGCCTCTTTCACGCCCGACGATGAGGTACAGCACCGCGCCGAGCGGGATCAGAAGGACGACGAGCAGCACCCAGACCAGCTTGGGGAAGTGCCGTACGCGTGGTTTGAGGGTGATATCGATCAGGCAGAGGATGATCAGTGCCGCCGCGAGGATGAGTGGTGGCATGAACGCGGCGAGGAGCCCTGTATCGAGGTTGACGAGGTTCACGAGGTTCTTTCGGTCGGTGAAAGTGTCAGGACCCGAGGACACGGGCACTGCGGAAGCCGCGGGCGGTGAGTCGGATCATGAGGAAGGTCGCCAAGACGGTCAGCAGCAGGACGCCGCCGAGGGCGGGAAGCACCCATTCGGCGAGGAACAGCACCGACGGGACCGTCAGCAGCGATGGGGCCAACGCGAGCAGCCGGATCGGGCCGCCGTTCATGCCGGCTTTCGACTCCAGGCTGCCCGGATACAGCAGTGCCCCGAACAGGGTGGCGACGGCGGACCAGACCCCCATGGACAGCGACAGCACGACGAGGGCGGCGATGAACGGCACCGTGGGAGTGACCGACACCCCCAGAATCGTTGCGGTCGCTGTCGCGGTGACCGCAAAACCGACCAGGGCGACGATCCAGGATGCAGCGGTGAGGGTGAGGCCGGCGGCCAGGTAGGCGGAGAAGAGTGAGCGACGTGGAACAGGGCTCGCCAGCAGCACCTCGATGCCACCGCCGCTGACATCGTCGGCGACCACGCCGGGCAGTGTCAGCGTCGCGATCATTGCGACCAGGACCCCCAGGAACACCGGCATCATCAGCAGCATGTACGAGGTGAGGGTCAGAAGCTCACCGTCGGCGTCGCGGACGGACACCATGCCGGTGGCCAGCGAGGGGATGAGGTCCGAGAGCTCGGTGACCCCGTTCATCCCGCCCGCGGTGACGAAGGGAAGCACCCCGGAGACGCCGCCGATGATCAGTGCCAGCCAGAGCGCGGTGGAGCGCTGCTGCAGCCAGGCGCGTTTCGTGAGCGCGAAGATTCTGCGGCGCGGTAAGGACTGCATGGTGCTCATCGGTCCGACTCCAACACGTCGAGGATCATCGACTCGGTCACGTCCGCGCCCAGAGCGACGAGGCTCGTGCCGGTGACGGCCAGATGGTTGCGGGCGAGCTCGAGCGCTTCGGGCACGCTGTGAGTGGAATACAGCACGGTGCGGGTTTCTCCCCATGTTCGGAGCAGTTCGCGGGTGCGCGCCGCGTACACGGGGTCCAGTCCGGTCAACGGCTCATCGAGGACCACGAATGCCGGGTCGGTCATCGCCAACCGCGCGAGGTCCGCGCGTTGCTGCTGACCACGGCTCAGCGACTTCACTCGCTTACTCAGCAGTGGTGACAGGTCGAAACGTTCCACCAGCTCAGCGATGGGGGCCGAAATGGCGCCCGGGTAGGTGCTGGTGATGTCCCGCCAGAATTCGAGGTTCTGCTGCACGGTCAAAGCGGACGCCAGCGCAGACTCATGCCCCAGGTACCCGACCCGTGAACGCACGGCTGCGCCGTCGGCGACCTGTGCACCGAGGACGGTACATTTCCCGCCCAAGGCGGGGATGACACCGCAGATCGTGCGCATGAGCGTGGTCTTGCCGCCACCATTGCGGCCCAGCAGCGCCGTGACCCCGCGCCGCAGCTCGAAGTTCACCGAGCTCAACACCGCGGTTTTCCCGTAGCCGACGATCAGATCCGACGCGTGCGCCGTGACGACGTGCTCGTGCGCACTCATCCGGATGCCTGCCCCTCAGCGTTCCCCGGTCCGTCGGACTCTGCGCGTGGCACCAGGATCGTGGTGAGCTTCCGGCGGCGACGCCCCTCCCCGGCCGTGTTGCTGAGCAGTGGCGTCAGCGCCCCCATGAGGGCGCGGAAGAACTCGTCCACCTCTGCGGTGGTCGCCCAGAAGTCGGCCTGCGCGAAACTCACCCGATCAGCGGCCAGGTCCGGCTCGCCTGCCTGCACGTAGGCGGCGAAATCGCGGATCAGACCGGAGCTGAACACGGTGAACATCGTCAGCAGATCCTCCCGGCTCAGTGCCGCCAGCTCGTCCTGTGACGGATTCACCAGCCCTGGGTTGACCCGGTAGGTCTTCTCGCTCGCTCCGCGGATCTGGCGCTCCGACACCACCTCGAGCAGGCCATGACTCACCAACTGCGCCATATGCCGGTACAGCGTCGCGATCGGCACATCCGGCATCTGCTCGTGCACCCGAATCGTCGTCAGTTCGTCCACACCGAGGAGCGTCTGCACGATACGCAGCCGGATCGGGTGCAGCAGGACGGATGAAGTAGCCATGCGGAAATGATCTCAATATCAATAGTGAAAACAAAATTCGTCGCCGTTTTCACCCACGGGACTCGACCCGGACGACCCGCAACGCCAGCCCCCGCGACCCCGGCGACCCCCTCATGGTCGAATGGACCCATGCCCGCCCCCCAGAACGCCCCCCAGAACGCCATCTCCCTCACCCTCGACGGAACCCCCGACTTCCCGAGCGTGGTCCTCCAGGCGCTCTACCGCATCACGCGGCGCTCCACCCCTGAGCTGCGCCGCGCGATCCGCGCCGGCGAGCCGATCTTCACCGCTGCCCTCTTCGGCAACGACCACATCGATGTCGTCCCTCGCCTCGAGAAGACGGTCGACTACCTCGACGGTCTCAACATCCCGTTCACGCTCCACGAATGGGTCGACGGAACCCGCGATGAGATCACCGTCCCCCTCATGCGCGAGATCATCGAGGCCGCCGACGGCTCATTCGCCTGACCCGCGCGCCGCCGCACCTGCGCACACCCGCACCCGCCGGCCGAGCACACCGACGCCCCGGCTCTACCGCGCGTCGCGCTTCATCCGCTCGGCGTGCGTGCGCAAGGCCGCGGTCACCGCGAGCCGGATCACCCAGTACATGACGATCAGCCAGATGATCGAGATCAGCCACCCTCGCCCCCTAGGCTGACGCCATGACGGATTCCTCTGCACCCCAGACGGATGCCGCGGCGCCGTCGTCCCCGCTCATCGTCGTCGGCATCCGCCCTGACACCGTCCGGCGCGACCCCGAGCTCCCCGGCGCAGCCCGCCCCGAACCCACCGAAGCCCACCCCGCCCTCGCCTGGGCCGTTGAGCGCGCCCGTGCCACCGCAGCGGACCTGAAGCTCGTGGCCGTCGTCGATCCGAAAGCCGAGGGCCTTGACGCCCTTGCCATCGCACCCCTTGAGGCCCTCGCCATCCCCCTCCGCGCGACCGGCCTCGCCGTCACGGTCGAGGTCATCGACGACCGTCACGTCGACCGCGCCCTTCCGGATGCGGCAACGGATGCCGCCCTCCTCGTCATCGGCACCGACCACGTCCCGGGCAGCCGGCGTGAGCGCGGGCATCTCAGCCGACACCTCGTGTCGCACGCCCATTGCTCCGTCGCCGTGGTCCCCTCCCTCGACGAAGCCCAGCGACGCGAGGGTGTCGTCGTCGGAGTCGACGGTTCCGACGTCTCCCACCGCGCTCTCGCGTTCGGCGCTGACGAGGCCGCACGCCTGCGCGAGACCCTGACGATCGTGTCGACCTGGATGCCGGTGCCCGTTTCCCTCGATGTGAACATGACGTACGACCCGACGCCCTACGACCTGCAGGCCCCCACCGAGGCCTTCGCGCAGACGGCGGTCGACGAGGCGCACACCCGTCACCCCGGCCTCGACGTCCGCACGCTCGTCGCCGAAGGGGACGCCGCCATCGCCATCACCGACGCGTCGACGTCCGCACGTCTGACCGTCGTCGGCACCCACGGCCGCAGCGGCCTCGCCCGCCTCCTCCTCGGCTCGACCAGCACCGCGGTGCTCGAGAACACCACCGCGGTCACCGTCGCCGTCCGCTAACGAAACTCGCACCGCCTCCGGGCCACGACCCGACGCGAGCCCCCGCCACCCTGCGCGGCCCCCACGCGAGCCCCCTCAGAGCACCAGTCGCCCGACGCGCTCGCCGAACAGCTCCTCGCCGGTCGGAAGGAAGCCGAGCCGCAGGTAGAAGCCCAGCGAAACCAGCGCATCGAGCAGCTCTGCCGAAGGCGGTTCCAGTCGCAGGGATGACGTCATGCGTCGCACCTTCTGCCCACCGTTCGACACGCGCCCCGCGCGGCGGCTCAGCTCGCGCGAGTGGCGGCACTCGAATGGGCCGAGCACGGAATCCGCGTGAACCCGGTTGGGCCGCGTTCGGCGAATCCTTTTCCGCCACGACAGGTGCGCACCTCAGCGTTGACGGCGGCAACGATCGCGTGATCTGAGTCCACTCGTCACCCGGGGTCGGCGCCCCGATCGAGTGACCGCGGCCGCGACTCGCGTGTCGGGTGGGGACGACCGGACGGCATCAGGCGCGCTTTGTCCACGAGATGCCGTTGGCGTCATGCGTGGGCGCTCATCGACGATCCCGCGCCGGTGGGCGCGTCCGCCTTCTCCGCGCACAATCCGCCTCAGGCATGGATGCCGGGGCATCGTGCTGAAGGCTCCGCTGCACCGGGAAAATCGTTAGCGGGACCAAAAGTTCACCTTGTGTCGATACTTCCGCGAGCGCACACCCTCCGGGGTCCACGCCGAGCCAGAAAGCCCTCTAACCGGGGATTTTTGTTCCATGAGCGCCGGCGAACGGCCCGCGTGGGCTCGTCATCTAGGTCACGATCGCGTTCCCATGCTTGCTATTTACGTTGAAGTGTGGATTATTTGTACTTGAGCGTTCCACTACCCGATCGGGACGCACCCCACCGCCCACGGCAAAGGAGCTGAGGCATGGCTGACGACGCCCAAAATCGTCTTGACGACACCGCACCGGTGCTCGATGCTCGCGAGATCACGAAGCACTACGACGGCGTGACAGCCCTCGACCGGGCAACTCTCTCGGTTCAACGCGGCGAGATACACGCGCTGCTCGGCGGTAATGGCGCAGGCAAGTCGACGATCATCGGGGTGATCTCGGGGGCGACCAAGCCCGACAGCGGGACCATCGTGCTCGACGGCGAGACGCTGGCGGTCGCCGGACCGCACGGCGCGATCCTGGCCGGCATCTCCACGATCTATCAGGAGCTGTCGCTCGTCCCCGCGCTGTCGGCCCTCGACAACATCTTTCTGGGCCGCGAGCAGAAGCGTCGCGTACTCGGAATGCCGCTGGTGTCCGATCGTCAGCGCATGGAGGAGCGAGTCCGTGAGCTTGCGGGTGACTTCGGTATCTCGGATGCCGACCTGCGCACACCCGTGTCGCAGTTCGGGGCGCTGAAGAAGCGCTCGCTCGAGATCGTGAAGGCGCTCGCGTTCGACCCGAAAGTGCTCATCCTCGACGAGCCCACGTCGGGCCTCGAGGATGCCGAGCGGGCGTCGCTCTTCGAGTACATGCGGGCTCTCCGCGACCGCCACGTCGCTCTCATCTGGGTCACGCACCACCTCGAGGAGCTGTCAGGGCTCGCCGACCGCGCAACGATCTTCCGCGACGGCCGCAGTGTGGCCACGGTTCAGATCGCCGACACGAGCGTCGACCAGCTGCTGACGCACATGTTCGGTGACCAGCGAGAAGAGTTCGGCGCCGGAGACACCCGCCACCTGAACCGTCTCACTCCACTCGATGACGCGCCGGTCGTCCTGTCGGTGCGCGGGCTCAGCCGCGGCACGCTCGCGCGTGACATCTCGTTCGATGTCCACGAGGGAGAGGTCGTCGGGCTTGCGGGACTCGCCGGGGCGGGACGAACCGAGATCGCGCGCACCTTGATGGGACTCGACCCCCGCACAGCGGGAACGGTCGAGCTCGACGGCAAGCGGATCGCCCCGCGATCCTCGTCGTCGGCATACCGAGCAGGGCTTGCGATGCTGCCGGAGGACCGCAAGCAGCTCGGCATCCTCGCCGACCTGTCGATCGCGTCGAACATCTCGATCTCCAAACTCTCCACGGTGAGCCGCGCGAGGTTCTGGCTGAGCGCGCGGCGCGAGAAGGTGCTGGCGGAGAAGTACGGCACGCGGTTGGGCATCAAAGCCCCCGATTACGACACCCGCATCGGCAACCTCAGCGGTGGCAACCAGCAGAAGGCCGTCGTCGCCCGCTGCCTCAACACCTCGCCGCGCCTGTTGATCTTCGACGAGCCCACCCAGGGGATCGACGTGTCGGCCAAGGTCGACGTCCACGCGCTGATCCGGCATTTCTCTGCCGACGGCGGCGCCGCGATCCTCATCGCGTCGGAATTCGAAGAACTCCTCGAGCTCAGCCATCGCGTGCTCGTACTCAAGAAGGGACGCATCGTGGGCGAGATCCGGGACATCCCCAAGACCATCGCGGCCGGCGGTTTCGCGGAGCTGAAGACACGCGTGCTCTCGCTGAGCGCGGCGGGAGCGGTCGAATGAACCCCTCCGCCACCGTCCGCCGGATGCTGAACATCCCCGGCATCCCGATGACCTTCATCCTCATCGCTGCCGTCATCGTCTTCCAGGTGCTGAACCCGATCTTCCTCAGCCCGGGAACGATGGACAACTTCCTGACCAACGCAGCCCCCATCCTTCTGCTGACCCTGGGCGTCGCGATCGTCATCGTCGGCGGCGGCATCGACCTGTCTGTCGGTACCGTGGCCGGCCTCAGCGCGGGCACGACGATGGTGACGCTTGTCGGCGGCGCACCGCTGTGGGCGGGAGTCGCCGTGGGCGCCCTGACGGGCCTGCTCTTCGGTCTCCTCAACGGCTTCCTCGTCGCGGTGCTGCGCATCGATGACTTCATCGCCACCCTCGCGACGCTCAACATTGCGGCCGGACTGCTCGTCGTGCTGTCGCAGGCCGCGGTACTGCAAGGTGCGACCACGCCAGGATTCGCCACGATCACTCGCGGGGACGTCTTCGGCATCCCGATCTCGTTCGTCGTCGCCCTCGGCCTGTTCCTCATCGCGCACCTCGTGCTGTCGAAGACCGTCACGGGTCGCCGGCTCTATGCGATCGGCGTCTCTGCGGAGGCATCGAACGTCGCCGGCGTGAGCGTGCCTCGGGTCCGTCTCTTCACGTTCGTGGTCAGCGGCCTCCTCGCGGGCGTCGCCGGTGTGCTGCTGGCCTCACGCCTCGGCGCGGTGCAGGCGTTCCTCGGAATCGGGTACGAATTCACCGCGATCGCCGGCGCCGTCGTCGGTGGGATCGCGCTCGCGGGAGGCATCGGCAATGTCTGGGCCGCCCTCATCGGCGGACTCTTTCTCCTGACCATCCAGCAGGGGCTCCGCCTGAACAACGTCGACCCGGTCTACTTCAGCATCGTCACGGCGCTCGCGATCGTGTTCGGCGTCGTCTTCGACCGGCAGGTGAGGCGGGTGCTGTTGCGCGGCGCCCTTGCGAGAACGGCGGCCGCCGTCGACGAACGCCGTGTTTCCGAGGAAGGAGTCCGCTGATGTCTGAACGCACCACCCGTCGTAGCATCCACCCCCGCGCCGTCCTCGACAAGATTCTCGTCGACCCGATCCTCGGCGTAGCCGTGCTCCTGATCGTGTTCGCGATCTTCGCCGCCATCGCGCTGCCCGTCTTCTACGCAGGCAACAACTTGTTCAACCTGCTCGGCAGCTCGATCACGGTGATGATCCTCGCCATCGGGGTGACGGTCGTACTGATCTCGGGCGGTATCGACCTCTCCGTCGGCGCGGTGATGGCGCTCGCCGCCGGTGCCGCAGCCTCGGCGATGCGACTGGGCGCTCCCGTCTTCCTGGCCTTCATCGCGGCAATCGTCGTCGGCATCGCCGCGGGCCTGCTCAACGGCTTCCTGGTGACGCGGGTCGGCCTGCCCGACTTCATCGCAACGCTGTCCACGCTCGGCTTCGCGAGTGGCGTGCTCTACATCTGGACGCAGGGTGTGCCGATCATCGGCTACATGACACCCGAGTTCCGACTCGTGGGAGGGCTGCAGCCGCTGCTCGGTCCGATCACCCTGCCCATGATCATCGCCGCGGTCCTGGCGCTGATCATCGGATGGCTCCTGCGCAGCACACCCCTGGGAACGCGCTTCTTCGCCGTCGGCAGCAATGCCGTCGCTGCCCGTCAGTCCGGCATCCCGGTCCGGTGGGTGAAGACGCAGGCCTACATCGTGAGCGGCACGTGCGCCGGGATCGCCGGAATCATCCTCGCCGGGCGCAACAACAACGTGCCCGCCGACCTCGGCACCGGCTACGAGATCCAGGCGATCTCCGCGGCCATCATCGGCGGCGCCTCCCTCATGGGTGGTCGGGGGCGCGTGCTGGGTGCGGTGCTCGGGGCACTGACTCTGGCGCTGGCGATCAACATCATCAACCTGGCCGGTGTGCCGTCGAGCTTCCAGAAGATCGTCATCGGCGTGATTCTCCTCGTCGCCGTCGGCGCCAACTTCATCAGCGACCAAGTTCGCGCGGGCGTCCTACGCAGGCGGACCGCACATCTCGCAAGCAGAGCGGCTTGAGAGAACCCGATCGTCGGCGAGAGCCGGCGGAAACCGAGAGGAATCACATGTCACACCACATCGAGACCGACATCCGCGGTCGACGCGGCGCCTCGGCGCGGCTGAGCGGCGTCGTCCTGGTGAGCACGCTCGCACTCGTGCTCGCAGGGTGCACGACCGCGACCTCCACCACCACGGCCAATGGAGGATCCGGAGGCTCTGGGGTCGACTGCGGCAGTGAGGAGACGCAGGCTGCGATCACGGCGGCAGTCGACGGTCGCACGATCAAGATCGGCTACACGCCGCCCATCCTGTCGGAGTTCTACACGCAGGTGGAGAAGGCCGCCCACAACCGGATGCAGGAGCTGCAGGACTGCTATGGCGTCAGCTGGGAATGGTCGCGTCAGGGTGCGCTCAACGACGCGCATTCGGGAGTCGAGGCCGTCGGCATCGTGGAGAACTTCATCTCCAACGGCTTCGACGCGGTCTTCGTCTGCTCGGCGGCCCCGCACTCGACCATGCAGGAGATCTACGAGCAGGGCTCCGAGGCGGGCGTCGATTTCTACCAGTTCAACTCGACGGAAGAGCTCGACAATCCCTCGCAGGCTGACGACCCGACCGGTGGCCTCTTCACCATCTCGAACATCGGGTACGACGACCGGTGGCAGTCCGGTTATGTCGCCGGGCAGTACATCGCCGACCTGCTGGGCGGAGAGGGCCAGATCATCCAGATCCTCGGTCCGTCGGGGTCGAACTGGACCAAGCTGCGACAGCAGGGATTCGAGGCGGCGATCGGGGAGTTCCCCGGCCTCACCATCGTCGGCTCCGCCGACGGCGGTTACGTGCGCGACAAGGGCTTGACCGCCGCGCAGGATCTGCTCACCAAGTTCCCCGAGGTCGACGCGATCTACGGAGAGAACGAGGACATGGCGCTGGGCGCTTCGCAGGCGATCGATCTGGCGGGCCTCAAGCACTGGGACGGCACCGACGGGATCATCACCATCGGTGCTGACGGCCTCATCTCCGGCATGGACTCCATCCGGGAGGGGAAGCTCACCGCGACGGTCGACGTGAACTCGATCGAGATGGGCACGACCATGATCAACACGCTCTTCGAGCACGAGGTGCTGGGCATGGCCGTCTCGCAGTTCATCCGCATCCCGACCGTCGTCGTCGACGAGAGCAACGTCGACTGGGCGCAGGGGCGCATCGCCGACGCGCTGGCCGGCAACGGCAGCTACTGAACCACCGGACGGGTGCCCTGGCTCCCCCGAAGGCACCCGTCCGATCACCCACGGTCGACACGACCATCGCACGACTAGAAAGAGGTAAGAAATGGTGACTCGACTCGACGCGGTCGATGTCGTGATCGTCGGTCTCGGTGCCGGCGGTGGACCCGCAGCGAAGGTGCTGGCTGAAGCCGGCTACTCCGTCGTCGGATTCGACAAAGGCCCCTGGCTCCGCAACAGCGAGCACTACTCCGGCGACGAGCTGAAGTTCCAGAACCGCAGCTACCTGTGGCCTGACGTCGACCTGATGCCGCGCACCGTGCGCCGCGACGAGAACTCCGAGAGCCGCATCTTCAACTTCTCGCCGGTACCGTCCGCGGTCGGCGGAGGAACGACCCACATGGCGGGCTGGACCCCGCGCCCGCGACCGTCGGACTTCATCATGCACTCGCTGCACGGCGATATCGACGGTGCGAGCCTGGCCGATTGGCCCTATCGCTACGAGCACCTCGAGCCGTACCTCACGAAGGTGGAGTGGAACTACGGCATCTCCGGGCTCGACGGCGCGGAGGTCGGCGCGGGCTTCCGATCGCGGCGCTTCCCCAGTGGTCCCCTGGGGCCGACGAAGTTCGGCGAGAAGTTCTACGAGGGATGCCGCAAACTCGGGGTCAACGCGATGCCGTTGCCGATGAGCCACCTGACCGAGCGCAACGAGCTCGGGCGTAAGGCTGTCAACCGCACGAGCTTCTGGAACCAGTACGGTGACCCGACCGAGACGCGATCGACGGTTGCCACGACCTACATCCCCGATGCGCTGGCGACAGGCCGGTTCGAGGTGCGCGCCGACAGCTTCGTTCGCGAAGTCACGGTCGGACCCGACGGCAAGGCGACCGGCGTCATCTACGTCCGCCCGGACGGCTCGGAGGAGGAGCAGCGGGCTCGGGTGGTGATCCTCGCCCTCGGCGCGATCGAATCGGCGCGCCTGATGCTGCTGTCGAAGTCCGCGCTGTTCCCGGACGGCATCGCGAACGACTCGGGTCTGGTCGGCAAGAATGCGACCTTCCACGAGTACCTGTTCGCCGTCGGCCTGTTCGACAAGGAGGTGTCCGACCCGCTCAACGGGTTCACCGGCAATTACCAGAGCGGAGGCTCGATGCACTTCTACGAGACCGATGAGTCTCGTGGGCACATCGGCGGCGGGATCATCGCGACGACGCAGATCGGTCAGCCGATCAACCCGATCCTTCCCGGCAAGCCGATCTGGGGTGAGGCGGCGAAGGATGCCGACCGCGACTACTTCCTGCACTCGATGAAGATCGGCATGATCCTTCAGGACCTGCCGCAGGAGACGAACCGCGTCGATCTGGATCCCACGGTGACAGACCGCTGGGGCCTTCCCGTGGCACGGATCACGAACAAGCCGCATGCCAACGACACGGCGATGAGCCGGTGGCAGATCGACAAGAACGTCGAGATCCTCGAAGCAGCCGGCGCGGTGCGGACGATGCCCGTGTATCTGGGTGAGGAGTTCACCGGCAATGCGTGCCACCAGCACGGCACGGCGCGCATGGGAACGGACCCCGCGAAGTCGGTACTCAATGAGTGGGCTCAGGCGCACTCGGTGGAGAACCTCTTCGTGCTCGACGGATCGGGATTCGCCACGGCGCTCGGGGTCAACCCGACGCTGACGATCATGGCGCACTCGTGGCGCGCGGCCGACTACATCGCCAACACCTACCTGCGCGGTCGGAGCGAGCGCCTGGTGCTCGAGCCCGTCGGCGCATCGAACTGACACACGTAAGGAGTACAGCGATGACATCCAAGTCCGAATGGCGGAAGCTCGACCTGCGGATCGACCCCGACAGTGAGGAGCGGCTCTTCTTCAGCGAGCACGAGTGGGAGACGATCGAGGCCGCGGCCGCGAGGATCATTCCCACCGACCACGACCCGGGTGCTCGCGAGGCCCGCGTGATCGTCTTCATCGACCGGTACCTGTCGGGCATCGACTACATCTACGCCGCCGCCGACGGCAGCGGGTTCCTGCAGCTCGCCGGTGCCGAAGCGAACGCCGCGCGCGCCCGGAACGCGGTGTTCCAACGCATGTATCGCGACGGCGTGGTCGAGCTCGACCGGCTCGCCCGCCAGTACGGGGCGGACGACTTCGCCCGTGCCGACGAGGAGACGCAGGACAGCGTGCTGGTCGAGCTGAGCGGGGCGCCCAAGCCGGTGCACGTGCGTCTCGATGAGCACGCGGTGTTCTACTCCCGGCTTCAGGGAAACACCGATCAGGGCAAACCGTTCTTCGAGACCCTGTGCCTCCACGTGCGGCAGGGGTTCTATGCCGATCCCGTCTACGGCGGAAACAAGGATCGGGTCGGCTGGAAGGTGATCGGGTTCCCCGGCCCGGAATCACTCAAAGACACGATGGACGGCTCGTACACCACGGCGCCGTACTTCGCCGAGAAGTGGGACTGGAGCGACCTGCTCCTCCACTACGAACCGTTGCAGTGACGCGACACCCAGAGAGAGGAACTACACGACAATGACGAACTTCGCAGAGAAGCTGGACCGGTACGTCGACCGCACGTACCGACTCGTCCCCGACAAGATCGACCTGACGCGGACAGCAGTGCACATGCTCGACATCCAGAACCTGTGTCTCGACAAGCGCGGCGCGGACTACGTCCAGAGCGTCGGTGGCGCGCCCTCGGGTGAGGAGACCCTCACGCAGGCGAAGCGGTGTCTCGACGCCGCTCGCGAGAACAATCTCACCGTGAACTGGTCGATGTGGGGGATGGACCCCAACGGCTACGACATCGGTCTGTGGGGGGTGAAGTACCCGGACTGGAAGAAGCCGGATTCTCCGTTCAACCACGGAACGTTCGATGGAGCTCTGTGTGACGGCTTCGTGCCGGCCGAGGGCGAGGCGGTACTCCGTAAGCACCGCAACAGCAGCTTCTTCGAGTCGCCGCTGAACTCCTGGCTGATCACCGCCGACACGGAGTATCTGGTGATCGTCGGTTCGTCGACGGGTAACTGCGTTCCGACCACGGCGCGCGATGGGTTCGAGCTGGGCTACAAGGTGATCGTCGTCGCTGACTCCGGTACCGCGATCCCGCTGAACTGGCACGGACGCAACCCGGAGTTCGACCACGAAGTGCCCGACGGGTACGGGCAGTACTGGGAAGGGCTTCGCAACATGCAGGCGCAGTATGCCGACGTCATCACCACAGACGAGTTCCTCGCGCTGATCGAGGCGTCGCGCTGACGTAGAACGTCGGGGGCGGTCGATGTGACCGCCCCCGACGTTGTTCGCCGTGACGCTCCTACGACACCTCGTCGGCGGCGGGAGGACTATCGCGTATCGGCGATGTGTTCGTCGGCCTCCGCCTCGGAAGCGCGCACGAGCCAGTCCGTGTTCCCGGGGTCGGAGAGCAGCGGCTGGAATGCCAGCTCGGCAGCCCCGATCAGCAGATTCTCTGTACCGAGAGTCGGGCGGACGATGCGCACGGCAGACAGCTGTGGCGCCAGGGACTCGCGTGCGATGACGTTGCGCAGGCGCACCGGCTCGGCGTCGAGCAGGGAGCCGAGGAACCCGCCCAGGATGATCAGGTCCGGATTGAAGATCGTCACCATGGTGCCGAGAGCCGTGCCGAGGGCATCGATCTGACGATCGATCTCCGCCTGCGTGCGGGGGCTTCTGCGCCGTGCCAGTTCTTCATCGAGCCGATGGAAGTCGCGTCGGTCGAGACCGAGGCTATCCACGAGTGCATCGCGATTCACCTCGGACTCCAGCGTGCCCTGGAGGCCGGCCGAATCGCGCTCTCCGCCGCTGCGGATGCGGAAGTGGCCGAGTTCGCCGGCGTATCCACTCGACCCCTTCAGGAGATGACCACCGGACATGATTCCGCCGCCGATGCGATTCGCCCCGCCGTACAGATAGATGGCGCTCCCCGCATGGGAGCTTCCGCCGAAGCTGATCTCTGCAAGCAGGCCGAGGTGGGCGTCGTTGGCGGCGCGGACCGGCAGCCCGGTCGCGTCCCGCAGCTCCGAGGCGAGAGGTTCCGACCGCCACCCCAGCTGCGGTGCGAGAGATACCGAACCGTCTTCGTCGTTGGTCAGACCCGGGACGGCCACACCCACTCCGACGACGGACGCGTTCTCCGGGAGCATGGTGAGGATGCCCTGAATGATGACGGACGCGATCGACACCGTCTCGCGCATCGTCAACACGGAACCGGTCTCGTAGTGGATGATCTTCCGCACGCGACCGCCGAGCCCGACGACGCCGACTCTGATGGCGTCGACCTCGGGAGCGACCGCGATCGCGAAGACGTCATCGCTGACGTCGACGTCGACGCTCGGCCGGCCGACGGTCTTCTTGGCTCCGTCGTCGGGGGAGCGCACCGGCTCCACAGCCAGACCGAGATCGATCAGTTCGTTGACCAGAATGGTGACCGTCGAGCGATTCAGGCCGGTCGCAGCGGCAAGGCCGCTGCGCGAACGGGGGCCGTCATGGTGGAGGCTCGTCAGAACCGCCGACAGGTTGTACGCGCGCAGGCGATCGAGGTTCGAGCCCTTCACCGTGCGAAAGCGCTGGGGCCCTTCCCGGTCCGCCGGATCTTCTGGTTCCTGCATTGCTGCCTCCATGTCACCGTCGGAGTATTTCTCCATTTCGCGGGGATGAGGCGGCGCGGGCGCGAACGGTACCTCTGTCGTCGACGCCATACTAACCCCTCGTCGGGTTATTTTATGCTTGCGCAAAACATGCGTGCGCACCTAGCATCAGTGGCATGAGCCCCCTCAACGACTCAGTGCCGAGTCCGATCAAGACCGCGATCGTCGGCTACGGGCTGTCCGGCAAGGTATTTCACGCCCCTCTTCTCGCAAGCGACGAGAATTTCGAGGTGGTGGCGATCGTCACGGCGGACGCGGTTCGTCAGGCCGAAGCGCGCGCAGTTCACCCCCATGCCCGCATTCATTCATCCTTCGACAAATTGTGGGCTGAAGAGCGCAGTGTCGACCTCGTCATCCTGTCCAGCCCGCCGGACACGCACGTGGACTTCGCGATGCGAGCGCTCAGCGCCGGCGCCGCGGTGGTCATCGACAAGCCGTTCGTTGCAACCGTTGCGGAGGCCGCCGCCCTGAAGTCGGCCGCCGAAGCCGCGGGGCGCCCGCTCATGGTGTTCCAGAATCGCCGCTGGGACGGCGACTTCCTCACGATCCAACGTCTCATCGCCGAGGGAGAACTCGGTGAGGTGTTCTCGTTCGAGTCGGCGTTCGAGCACTGGGCACCTGTCGCGACATCCGGCTGGAAAGATCAGCTGCCGATCCCACAGGCAGGTGGAGTGCTGTACGACCTCGGGAGCCATCTGATCGATCAGGCCCTGGTGCTGTTCGGCCCGGCGGCCGAGGTGTCCGCGACGCTCCGTCGCGTACGAGGCGGTGGGAACGACGATCACTCGCGCGTGAGCATCGAGCATGCGGGCGGAGTCGAAACCCGTCTGCTGATGAGCCGCGTGAGTCGCGGGCTGGGACCGCGGTTCCGCGTTCTGGGGACACGCGGGTCGTTCACCACCTACGGCCTCGATGGCCAGGAGCCCGCGCTGGCCGCGGGTGTGGTGCCGGGGGACGCCGAGTATGGCGTCACGCCGGAGGAGGGGTTCGGATGGCTGGAGACCGACGGCCCCGCCGGAATCTCCCGGCGGCGGGTGCCCCTCGAGCGGGGCGACTACCCGGAGTTCTACCGGCGCGCCGCTGCGGCCGTTCGCGGCGAGGGAGACCTGCCGGTCTCGCTCGAGGAAGCCACCGCGGTCGTCGACATCCTCGAGCGCGTGACCCGCACCACCGC
The DNA here is from genome assembly GCF_031625015.1 of Microbacterium aurantiacum. Taxonomy (NCBI): domain Bacteria; kingdom Bacillati; phylum Actinomycetota; class Actinomycetes; order Micrococcales; family Microbacteriaceae; genus Microbacterium; species Microbacterium aurantiacum. The sequence goes on along the minus strand of NZ_JAHWXH010000001.1, from coordinate 361,286 downwards.
GGACTGAGCCGGCGCCCGCTGGTCGAGACCACCGAAGTCAAAAGAACCCGGGAAAGGGAAGCGCATGTTGTCTGAACTGAAGGCCATCGCCGGCTACGCCGAAGAAGAAGCCGCCAGAGTGGGGATCGCCGTCGTCGCCAGCGTTGTCGACATCCACGGCAATCCCGCCTTGCTGCATCGCATGGACGGGGCGCCGATGCACTCGCTCGACATGGCATTTCGCAAGGCGTACACCGCCGCCACGTTCGCCGTCGCCACAGAGGAGCTCACGGATCAGGTGCAGCCGGGCGGTCCGCTCTTCGGTCTTGCGGTGAATTCCGGCTCCAAGCTGATCGCCTTCGGTGGGGGAGCGCCCTTCACCGTCTCGAGCGGGGAGCGATTCGGCCTCGGGATCTCGGGTGGGACCACCGACGAAGACATCGCCGTTCTGGAGGCCGCGATCGCCCGCCACACGAGCGCGTAGCGCGTTCGGAGACGCATATCCCCTTCTTACCAAAGGTTATGCAATCATCCTTCGGTAAGATGAGCGTGTGTCCAACCAAAAAGCCACCTCGGATGCCGGCTGGCCGGCCATCACAACCGAGTCGCGACGGTGGGATATGGGCTGGGCGCGGCCAGTGGCGTCCCGCCGTCAGCTGCACATCGCCGCAGGCGACTACCAGGCAGCCGTCCCGCCGATGATCGCAGAGCGCGACGTTCCGCTGAGAGCTGAGACCCTCGCAGCCGCCGACGACGCGAGCCGAGAACTCACCCGCTTCGACGCGGAGGTCGGCCACATCGCAGCCCCCTTCGCCTCGATCCTGCTGCGCACGGAGTCTGCATCCAGCTCGGAGGTGGAGAACCTGACCTCGAGCGCGAAGCAGGTCGCTCTCGCGGAGCTGGATAGCACGGCGTCATCCTCCGGCAATGCGAAGCTCGTCGTCGCGAACGTCAAGGCGATGCAGGCCGCGCTGCAGCTCGCCGATGAGATCAGCGAGGGAGCGATCATCGCGATGCAGCACGCTCTCTTGGGTGAGAGCGCACCGCACGTCACAGGGAAGTTCCGCGACGAGCAGGTCTGGATCGGAGGCGGCGCCATCTCGCCGCACGCGGCGTCCTTCGTGCCGCCACACCACGACCGTGTGCCTGCGCTCATGGTGGATCTCGTCGCCTTCAGTCGGCGCACGGACGTTCCCGTGCTCGCTCATGCGGCGATCGCGCATGCGCAGTTCGAGACGATCCACCCGTTCCCCGACGGTAACGGTCGCACGGGACGTGCACTGTTGCACAGCATGCTGCGACACGGCGGCCTCACGCGCAACGTCACGGTGCCCGTGTCCGCGGGCCTCCTCCAGAGCATCAGCGCCTACTTCGACGCCCTCACTGCATTCCGGGACGGCGACCCGAACACGATCGTCGACGCCGTCTCCGACGCGGTGTTCGCAGCGGTCAGCAACGGCCGCCGGCTCGTGGATGATCTGAACAGCATCGCCGCCGGGTGGGAAGACGCTGTGCCTGCGCGTCGTGGCTCCGCAGTTGTCGCCCTGCGGACCCTGCTCCTGCAGCACCCTGTGGTCAACATGGGGCTGGTGGCAAGGGCGCTCAGGGTCTCCGACGTCGCGGCCCAGAGTGCCATCAACCGGATGGTCGATGCCGGAGTGCTCGTCCAGACGAACAACTACAAGCGCAATCGCATCTGGCACACCCCCGAGGTGCTCGCCGCGCTCGATGGCTTCGGCACGCGCGCTCGTCGGCAGCGGGTCTGAGCGCAGACATCGGCAGTCGTCCCACTGCGAACGGGCTCTCGCCCGCCAAGCCCGCCCCCGCGCCCGCCCCTCACGGCATCGGCAGGTCGCCCATGTCCCCGATGTACTCGAACGCGCTCGGCCACGACTCGTCCCCGTCGTCCGCCGGGTGGGTCTCGTCCACGAGCTGCAGCGACAGCGTCGCCAACTCAGGCACCTCGGTGTACGTGAAGCTCTCACCCGCGGCGTGCGCCGCCGCACCGATCGAGCCCGGCTCGTATCGGTCGGGGAAGCCCGGCCAGTCGGTCGCGAACGTGACGGTGAACTGCGTCGGGGTGCAGATCACGGTCATCGTCTTCGCGATGCTCGTGCCCCCGTACCACTCGCAGTCGTTCAGGCTCGACTCCGCAACCGCGTCGACGGTCGCCTCGTAGGTGACATCGCTCGCGACCCCGTCGCCCGCGACGGTCGTTCCTTCGTAGACGACCAGGTCCGGAAGCCCGGCGATCACCTCGTCGCTGTAGGCATCCGTGAAGACCGGCGCGTACAGCTCGTCGCTCGCCGTGGCGTCGACCTCCACCTCCGCGAACGACCCGTCGACCGGCGCATAGGTCACCTCGTATTCGTACGCGATCGGTTCGAATCGCGTGCCGCCCGAGTACTCCGCGGGAAAGGCGACGGTCGCTTCGTCGCTCACGACGACCCACTGCTCCTCCGTCAGGGCCGACCCGTCGGGCAGCGTCACGTCCACCCCGAGGTGCTCCCGGTCGTACGCGATCGCGTTGCTCATCTGCTCGCCGAGCACCGGCGCGAGGAACACCGGCACGTCGAGCTTCCAGGCGCCGTCCACCTGCGAGAATCCGACGAATCCCTCCCGACCGTCGACCGCGAAGGCGATCGTCCCGCTCGTGGCATCCGCCGGTAGGTCGGCCCCGACCTGCTCGGGTGCGCCGATCTCGGTCTCACCGAGCGCCACCACGTTCGACGCGTCCACATCGCCCGTCGACGCGACCAGCCCGAGCGCCGCCTCGTAGTCACCCGCGTTCATCGCGTCCACGTAGGCCGAGAGGGCGCCGGCCGGATCGGATGCCGCCACGGATGCCGACCCTCCGCCGGCACACCCCGACAACGTCAGCGTCGCCACGGCGGCAACGGCCACGACGGTCAGACGGTTCTTCATTCGCACGCTCTCCTCGATGATCCGGATGCCGGGACCACACGCCACCGACGATCCGACGCTACGAACCCCCGACACCGCGTCTGGACGGTTCCCGGCATCCCGCACATTCCCGGACACGCCGCCGGCTCGCCCCAAGAACCTCACCCCCGCACCGCGGCGATGTCCTGCTCCCGGAACCACGCCGCCGTCCCGTATCCCTGGTAGATGAAGACACGGTCGAAGTCGACGTTGTCATCGGTCGGCGGCATCCCCGGCTCGGCGCCCGGAACCTCCGCCGGCGTCGGCGCACCCGCGGGGCAGTAGACGATGTTCGCTCCTGATCCGGGATCGTCCGCGCCGATCCCCGCGAAGCACTCGCCCAGCTCCGCTTCGAACGTGATGGTCGAGGTTCCCCATTCCGTCACCGTCGTCCCGAGCACGATCGGGGTGCACGACGGATACGTGATCCCGCACCACGTGCCCTCGACGTCCTCCCATCGCGCGGGCGGCTCGGCCGCGAGGGTGGCGTTCACGAACCATGCCGGGAGGTCGCTGATCTCTTCGGTTCCGGCATCCGCGATGTAGTCGGTCGCGGTCTGCGAGATCGAGAACCAGGTCAGCCACCCGAGTCTCGCGATCACCTTCCGGGCCTTCTCCGCCCCACCCGAGACGAAGGCCGCCGCCCGGTCGGCCGCCTCGCCGGATGCCGCCTCCGCAACCTCCTCCGCCACCTCGCCGGCAACCCCCTCCCCGGATGCCGCGCCACGGGCGACCTCCTCCGCGGCCTTCTGCAGGGCGTCGGAGTCGAGCGTCTCCAGGCACGTCGACACGGCGCCCAGAAGCTCGGGCCATGGCGTGCCGGCCTCCCACTGCGCGAAGTCGCAGTCGCGCGCGAGGAAGAAGACGCCGAGCGCACCGCCGAAGAAGTCCTCCGGGTCGAGCTCGGCCAGCGCGACCCCGAGCACACCCGAGAGGAGCGCCTGCGGGAAGGTCGGCAGCGCGTACTCGATGACCCGGCCCGTCTCCGTCTGCGCCTGCGACGCCCGCACCGTGGCTTCGTCGACGGTGACCGAGTAGGTCTGCGTCGGCAGGATGAACCGTCCCGGGTTCACGAGCAGGTCGCCGCCGCTGGCGATGACGGCGTATCCGGCGTCGATGAGCGCCGAGGTCGAGATATCGAGCGCATCCATGCCGGCCGTCCGCGGTTCCAGTCCGGCGGGGAAGACGACCGAGAACCCGTACGCCCGGTTCGCCGCCGCCCGCACCTGCAGCAGCGCCGGATCCGCGGGGTCGGGTCCGGCGCAGAGCAGCACCGCCGCGTTTCCGCCTTCGAGGCCGAGCCCGGCGATCATGTTGTTGTCCGAGATCACGGTGTCGGTGATCCAGGGGACGGCGCCCTCGGCATCCGGTGCGCATTCGGGCACGTCGGCGGCCGTGCCGTACAGCTCGCGCGACGCGCGCATGACCCACTGCGAGCCGAGGGCGAAGTCGGCGCTCCAGTCGGCGGAGGCGTCGGCCCACCAGTCGCCGACACCGTCGGCCATCGAGATGACCGCCGCGCCGGCATCCGACAGCGCCCCTTCGACCCCCTGCACCGCACTGTCGATGCCGCCGATGACCGCGGTCCAGAGCCCGCCCGCCACGGTCGGCGCAGAGAGCGATGCCGAACGGATGCCGCCCACGCCGCCTCCGGAGGCAGACCCGCCCTGCACCATGGCCCGGGTGGTCACCGTCACCGCATCCGTCGCGAGGGTCGTCGTGACCGGCTCCCACGCGTCGATCTCGGGTGCGTACCGCGCGAAGGTCACGAACGCGCCCGGCGGCACCTCTGCGGGCAGCGTCAGCTCCAGCACCAGCTCGCCCGAGACGGCGGAGACGGATGCCGCATCCACGGCGAAGGGATGCAGCGCGAGGTAGCCGGGTGCGCCGAGGTCCGCCAGCGCCGCAGCCTGCGCATCGGTCGGCGCGGCCGGCTCCACCCCGGCGGGTGCGCCGTCGATCGTCGCCGTGACGGCGACGGCTCCCGGCTCGGCATCCGCATCGCGGCTCGTCCAGATGACGGCAGCGATCACGATGAGGGCGATGACGAGGGCACCGGCCACGAGGCTCAGGACGAGCGTGCGGCGCCGGCGGATGTCCGCGGGGTCGGGGGAGGGGATCGGGAGGCTCACACGCCCGACCGTAGGGTGACGACCCCGGCCGCATCGGCCCGGACGCCAACCCCGGACAACCTCGGACGCGGCATGTCGAGGGCGCCGGCTTCGCTACGATGGCGACGTCGTACGCGAGGCCGGGGGGTGGGGATGACGACTGTGGATTCGCCGTCCGACACCAGGCCGGATCCGCTCGGGGTGCTGGTGCGTGACCTGCAGCAGCTGCGGCTGGATGCCGGGGCCGTCAGTTACGGAGAGATCGCGCAGCGGATCGTCGCGCGACGGATGTCGGAGGGTGCGTCGGAGGCCGCCTCCCGCGTCGCCCGTTCGACGGTGTACGACGCGTTCCAGCCGGGTCGTCGCCGGCTGAACCCCGGTCTCGTCCGGGAGATCGTGCTCGCCCTCGGGCTCGATGCCGCGCAGGCCGACGAGTGGCATGAGCGCTGCGTCCTGACCCGGCAGCCCGCGCCCGCACCGACCGTCACTCCCGCAGCCCCCGCCCTCGACGCGCACCCCGATGACGCCGCAGCAACCCCGCCCGCACCCCTCGTTCCCCCGCAGGCCCTCCGCCGCGCGCTCATCGCCGTCCTCCTCGTCGCGTGCCTCGGGCTGAACCTCTTCGGCACGACCCTCGTGCTCCGCCTCGAGATCCCCCTCTTCCTCGACACGATCGGCACCGCGCTCGCGGCGTTCGCGCTCGGCCCCTGGTACGGCGTCGCCGTCGGGGTGGCGACCGGGCTGTTCGGCATGGTCAGCTCCACCCCCGAGACCGTCGTCTTCTCGGCCGTCAGTGTGGTCGCCGCCCTCCTGTGGGGGTACGGCCTCCGCCGCTACGCCCGCACCCCGCTGCGCTTCCTCGCGCTCGCCGTCTCGGTCGCGGTCGCGTGTTCCGTCGTCGCCGCTCCGCTCAACCTCGCGCTGTACGGCGGTGCGTCGACCAACGCCAGCAGCGCGTTCCTTCCGGTCACCACGTCGCTCGGCCTCATCGCGTCGGTCTTCGCGGTCAACCTCGGAGCCTCGCTCGTCGACAAGGTCTTGACCGCCCTCCTCGCCCTCGTCGCCGCGCGCTGGCTCGCTCCTCTCCAGCTGACCGGCCCACCCGCCGACCCCGGTGGTCGAGTGTCCGCGTAGCGGACGTACCGAGACCCGCCGACCCCGGTGGTCGAGTGTCCGCGTAGCGGACGTACAGAGACCCGCCGAGCCTCCGCCGACCCCGCACCCGCGACCCCCGCGCCCCCGCGCCCCGCCTTCGAGTGGTCGGGTGTCCGCGTAGCGGACGTATCGAGACCCGCCCCGCCGCGCTACGCGCCCATAGCCGCACCCCCGGATGGTCGAGTGTCCGCGTAGCGGACGTACCGAGGCCCGCCGAACCTCCCAGCCACCCCGACCCGCGCACCCCTCACGAATGCGCCGCATCCTCCCCACGGTGCGATTCCGTCTCCAACTGGAACGTCGCGTGCTCAATGCTCACCGGGAAGTGGTCGGCGACGCACTCCTGATGCCGGTGCCGGTCTCCCTCGATGTGAACATGACCTACGACCCGATGCCCTACGACCCGCAGGCCCCACCGAGGCCTTCGCGCAGACGGCCGTCGACGAAGCACGAACCCGCCACTCCGACCTCGACGTCCGCACGCTCGTCGCCGAGGGAGACGCCGCCATGGCCATCGCCGACGCATCGTCCTCCGCACTCCTGACCGTCGTCGGCACCCACGGCCGCAGCGGTCTCGCCCGCCTCCTCCTCGGCTCGACCAGTACCGCGGTGCTCGAGCAGGCCACCACGGTCACCGTCGCCGTCCGCTGACCACACCGCCGTCGGCGGCGCTCCCGCCCGCTCTATGCGGCGGTGAGCCGGTGCAAGCGCGTCGCCTGCCCGCTGGGGGAGCCGTGTGGAAGCCAGGTGAGGAGCGCGTCCCGCGCGAACAGGTGATCCGAGGCCAGGAGCGCCGCGCCGATGAGTCCCTCGCGGAAGTCGAGTGAGGCCGCTCGCACGGTCATCGATCGCGCCGCGAGGGGAACGATGCGCGTCGGCAAGGAGGATTCGAAAGTCGAGAAGTATCTGCCTCGCAGACGGGTTGCGCCGCCGCCCAACACCACGGTTCCCGGGTTGGCGAAGTTCACGATGTCGGCGACTGCCTCGGCGACCTCGGTTGCGGCGCGATCGACGACGCTCAACGTCAGGGCGTCGTCCGCATCGATGGCGCCGATAACGTCGTCGATCTGCAGAGGTCGCGTGCGAAGGATGTCCGAGAGGAAGGTGCTCTCGGCGGGGGCCCGTTCCGTAAGCCGCTCGACGATCGCCCATCCGGCGGCGACGGTTTCGAGGCACCCTACGAGACCGCACCGGCACAGCCGTTCCTCGCCGCTGCGGGCGCGGACGTGACCGATCTCGCCGGCGGCGCCACCCGCTCCCCGGTGGATCCGACCCCCCGAGATCATTCCGCTCCCGATACTCGTGCCGACCTTGACGTAGAGCAGATCGCGATCGGGTGCCGGAGCCGTCCGGTACTCCGCGAGTGCCATGACGTTCGCGTCGTTCTCGACCCAGATGGGAGCGTCGAAGGATGCCCGCAGGAGGTTCCGTACGTCGACGTCGTCCCATCCCGGCATGCTCGCCGGCTGTACGAGCCGGTGGCTCGCGACATCCACGGGTCCCGGAACGGCGATACCGATGCCCCAGACGGTGCGATTCGCGGTCTTCCGCAGGACCCGTTCGAACCCGTCTACGACCTCCGCGATCACCGCCTGCGGACCGTCCTCCAGCGTGGCGGCGAGGCTTTCCGTGCGCAGGATTCTTCCCCCCAGGTCGCAGACCGCTACGGCGCTTTCCCGACCCAGGTGAGCGGCGAGAATCACTGCCGTACCCTCCGCGAGGCGCAGCAGTCGAGGGGCTCGTCCTCGCTCGACAGCGGCGATGCCGGCGTCCTCGAGGATCCCAGCATCCATCGCTTGACGGATGCGGTCGCTGACCACCCGCCGACCGAGACCAGTCGCGACCTCGAGCGCGGGTCGGGTGGTTGCTGTGCCTCCGACGACGAGGGGGATGAGCCGCGAGAGCACCACCGCATCCTGAGGGGTGATATCCGACGTCATCGATGCCTCCGGTTCTGATCGGCACGCGGGAGCAAGACTATCGACCCACGTACTGGAGGATGTAGAGCCCGCCTCCGAGGCGGTCGGTCACGAAGACGATGCCCTCCGCGTCGACATACAGGTCGTTCATAGCCGACCACTCCTGTCCCTCCGCGGGGGGCGGCACGAAATACCCCTTCTCGCGCGGCGCGTACTTGTCCGAGATGTCGAAGACTCGCAGACCCGCGTTGGAGTAGGTGGCGAAGATGGTCTCCTCGCTGATGTAACTCCCGGGGCGGTTCTCGTGCAGGTTGTGTGGTCCGAACACGCCCGGTAGGTCGTGGTACGAGCTCACTCCGTGTCGAGCCGGAGGGCGCGGGTCGGGGAAGGTCGCGAAGGTGACGGGGTGTGTCTCCTGGGTGACGTCGATGAGCCAGATGCGTTTGTCGCCTCCCTGCAATGTCCGGGGGACCGCCTCGCTCGAGGCGACGACGAGACCCCGCGCGGGAAGGGGCAGGGTGGTGTGCGCGAAGCCGCCGAAGGGCGGTGACCACGAGATATGACTGATGAGCTGCGGCGTGGAGGGGTCGGAGATGTCCAACACGGCCATCCCGGCGTCGAAACAGGCTGCGTAGGCGCGGTCACCGTGCGGGATGACTCCGTGCACGCCGTCCTGTGGCTGATCCTCCGCGCGGGTCCACGTGTCGACGTCGTCCGGAAAAGTCCCGGGCACCGACCAGGACCCGACGGATGCCGGGTTCATGGGGTCGCTCAGATCAACGATCTCGTAGCTCTGGACGGATCCGCCCGGGAGGACGCTGCTGATGTGCGCGAGAGGTGGTTCGGAGAACCAGAGTCGGTGGGTTCCCACGCCGCTCGCGGGGTGAAAGCCGACCGGTCGAGGCTGCGTCGGATCGTCGAGCGTGTACACGGTCAGCCCCGTGATCGGCGCCGGATCCGCGCCCTTCGCCCAGTACGGGAGCTCGTTGTTCTGGATCAGAAGGTTCCCCGCGACCTGGACCTTGTGACAGCGCGTGTTGCGGGGGTGTTCGATCTGATGGAGGAGCCGTGGGTCGGCGGGGTCTGAGACATCGAGAACGCTCAGCGCCATCGGGCTGGTCCCCAGATGTGCGACGTAGAGGAGCTCGTCGCGACGGATGACCTGGAAGCCGTCGCCGTGGCCGCCGAGGTCCGAGTGGCCGATGAGGCGGAATCCTTCGATGTCGGAATGCTCCTGAGCGTGTTCGAGCCATCTCGTCGTCATGGTGTCTCCTTTGACCCTTTACGTGCGAAACCAGCCTAATGAAGATTTCCCGCAAAACAATGCTTGATTTCTGCGCTGGTCCACCATATGTTCATTCTGCACGTAAACCTCGATCACAAGGATGTGATGTAGATGACGCACGCACAGCACCCCCTCCTCAGGTGGGGCACGACCACTGCCGTCCTGCTGACGACCGCTCTGGCGGTCAGCGGCTGCTCTGATCCCGGCGGGAACGGCGAAGCGCAGGGGCCTGTCACGCTGACGCTCGGCTATGGCTCGGCGGCAACGGGTGAGGCGCAGCCTTTCGAAGAGATCGTCGAGCGCTTCAACGCCGAGCAGGATGAGATCGTGGTCGAGACCGTGGCCACGCCCATCGCTGACTACGGCAACCTTCTGCGCACGCAGCTGCAAGCAGGAAATGCGCCCGATGTGATCACCGGAGCGGCCGGACGCGGTGACGTTACGTCCTTCTTGCCCTACGCGGACGCGGGATACCTCCTTCCGCTCGGGGAGTACGCGTTCGTCACCGACCGCGTCCCCGCCGGTGCCGACGCGCTGTTCTTCGATGAGAGCGGCGAGATTTACGGGATGCCGCTGGCTGCCACGGTGCTCGGGATGGTCAACAACCTGACGGCGCGGGAGGCTGCCAGTCTCGAGCTGCCAGCCACATGGGACGCGCTGCTGGACCAATGCGCGGATGCCGACTCGGCGGGTCCCGCACTGATGACGGTCGCGACGACCAATCCCGCGAACGCGGGACTGTTCATGATCCAGCTGGCGGCCAACACCGTCTACGCAGCTGACCCTGAATGGAACGCGAAGCGGGTGGCGGGTGAGACGACTTTCGCGAGCACACCGGCGTGGACCGAGGCGCTCGAACACGTGGTCACGCTCCAGGATGCCGGCTGCTTCACCGCGGGCATCGAGCAGGCTGGAACGGAAGACTCTGCGGGTGCGCTCCTTGCGGGCGAGGCGTTGCAGCGCCCCGGACCGTCGCCGGCGCTCGCCGCGATTTCGGGAGGCAATCCCGACATGTCATTCGCGATGAGCGCGCTCCCGGCCGCGACGACAGCGGAGACCCGGGCCGTCGTGGACTACGCAGGTACCCTCGTCGGGATCAACAGCGAGACGTCGAACCCCGACGCGGCCGCCGTGTTCTTGGAGTACCTCACCCAGCCCGAGATCAACGAGATCTATGCGGCGGGTGGCGCGGAGATTCCGTTGTCGAACTTCGAGAACGGTTCGTTCCCGGAGCAGTACGCCCCGATGGCTGACGCGCTCGGCGATCCGGAGCGTGCGCTCAGTGCTCCTCAATACGACTGGCCGTCGGGCGAGATCTACGACGCGCTCGCTGGTGGATTCCAGGGGCTACTCACCGGCCAGGCCACGCCCGAGATGATCCTTGACGCGATGGACGCCGCGTGGGATCGTGCGGCGGGCTGACCCGATGCTCGTGCGAGAGAGCCCTCCGCGGTCTCGGACCTTTCCGCCCGCCCGGCGACGCGTGGGGGCCTCTCGTGCACTGTCCTGGTGGTGGGCGCTCCCGGGACTTCTGCTGCTGCTCCTCGTCCACTACGTTTCGGTGGCGCTCGGGGGGATGTACGCCTTCACCGATTGGCGCGGGATCGGGGACTTCGACTTCGTCGGCTTCGCGAACTTCGCCCGCATCCTCTCCGATCCGATCACCTACGGGGCGTTGGCCAACACAGCGTTCTTCGCGTTCTTCTACCTGATCCTGGCCAACGCGATCGGGTTGCTGTTGGCGATCGGTCTGAACCGGGCGCTGAAGGCGAAGTCCTTCCTGCGGAGTCTGATCTTCTTGCCCGCGGTGCTGAGCCCTCTCGCCGTCGGCTACATCTGGCGGTTCATCTTCACCTTCGACGGACCCGCGAACGATCTTGTCGTCGGGCTGTGGGGCGAGGAGAGCCGGATGCTGTGGCTCGCCGATGTCGCGGTCTCCCGATGGGTGATCGTGTTGGTCATGGTCTGGCAGAACGTCGGGGTCGTCATGGTCATCTACCTGGCGGGTCTCGCAAACGTCCCTCCGGAGCTCGAGGAGGCAGCGGCCGTGGACGGCGCATCCTCGCCCCGCAGATTCGTCAGTATCGTTCTGCCTTCGCTCCGCCCGACGGTCATCATCGTGTGCACGCTCCTGCTCATCACCGGATTGCGCGTGTTCGACGAGATCATCGCGCTCACCGGTGGCGGACCGTACGGCGCCACCGAGACTCTCAGTACTCAGGTGTGGCGGCAGTCGTTCGTCGCGGGAGAGTTCGGGTATGGCTCTGCCATCGCGATGTGTCTCACCGTCCTGATCCTGATCCTCGCGATCACGCAGAACACGCTCCTTCGCGAGCGCCGGAAGGGTGAATGATGTTTCGGTACACCCCGCTCACCCTCGCGCGGGAGGCCGGCATCCTCGTCGTCGCTCTCGTGATGATGCTGCCGTTCTACCTGCTCATCAACGTCGCGTTGAAGTCCGACGTCGAAGCGGTGAGCACCCCCGCCATCGTGCCTGCTGGTGCACCCTCGCTCGACTCGTTCGCTGTCGCGCTGACGGAGGGTTCGCTCCTCGCGGGGCTGCTGGGCAGCGTGATCGTCACGGTCAGCACCGTGCTGCTTCTCATCATCATCGGTTCGATCACCGCCTATGTGATCGCCCGCCGTGTGGGGAAGCTGAGCTCGATCGCGTACGTGTTCGTGCTGGTCGGGATCATCCTCCCGATTCAGATGGGAATGGTGCCCCTCTACGTTGCGATGCGGAGTCTCGGTCTCCTCGGAACCCTCGCGGGGATGGTGGTCTTGAACGTCGGACTGTCGCTGCCCCTGGCGATCTTCCTGTACGTCGGGTTCGCGCGATCCGTACCGCGTGAGTACGAGGAAGCTGCCGAGGTCGACGGAGCGGGTCGTCTGCAGACGTTCGTCCGAATCGTGTTCCCGCTTCTCGCGCCGGCGACCGGGACGGTGGCCATCCTGGCGGGCATGAACGTCTGGAACGACTTCCAGCTTGCCCTCATCTACCTCAGCGGGTCTGATGCGACCACTCTGCCGCTGTCGATCTACAGTTTCGTCGGCGCCGACGTCACCCGCTGGAATGTCATCTTCGCGGGGCTTATCGTCGCGATCATCCCCATGCTCGTCTTCTATCTGTTCGCCCAGCGTCGATTCATCCAGGGCTTCGCGGGCGGGATCAAGAGCTGACCCTCGCTCCCGAGTACCCCCGCGCCACGGGTGGTCGAGTGTCCACGTAGCGGACGTATCGAGACCCGCTGAACCTCCCAACCACCCCGCCCCCACCCCTCCCTCCGGTGGTCGAGTGTCCGCGAAGCGGACGTACCGAGACCCGCCGAACCTCTCAACCACCCCGCCCCCCGCACACCCCCGCCCCCGCCCCGCCCTCCGGTGGTCGAGTGTCCGCGAAGCGGACGTACCGAGACCCGCCGAACCTCTCGCAACCCAGCCCCGCTCCCTCACGTATGCGCCGCACCCTCCCCCCAATGCGCCCCCGTTTCAAGCTGGAACGTCGCGTGCTCGATGCTCACCGGGAAGTGTTCGGCGACGCATTCCTGAAGCCTCCGCAGCAGCTGAGCCGACTCTTCCGGCGCAAGAGAGTCGTCGACGACGACGTGCGCGGTCAGGATGGGTAGATCGGTCGAGACCAGGGAGGCGTGCAGGTCGTGCACGGCGACGACGTGGGGGAGCTCGAGGATGTGGCGGCGCACATCCGCGAGGTCGAGACCGGGCGGGGTGGCTTCCAGCAGGACGCTGCCGGACGCGCGGAACAGGATGATCGTGCGCGGAATGATGAGCAGGGCGATCAGGATGCCGGCGACCGCGTCGGCTCGGTACCAGCCGAGGGTGGCGATCAGGATGGCGCTGGCGATGACGCCGACCGAGCCGAGCGCGTCGTTGAGGACTTCGAGGAACGCGGCCCGCATGTTCAGGTTCCGTGCGCGGTCGCTCATCAGCACGAGCAGCGCTGCGATGTTGGCGACCAGGCCGACGATTCCGAAGAACAGCAGGCTGCCGGACGCGATCTCGGGCGGCTCGAAAAGGCGACGGATGCCCTCGACCAGCGCGAAGAGTCCCACTCCGAGCAGCAGCGCGGCCTGGGCGAGGGCCGCGAGCACTTCCGCACGCCGGAGCCCGAAGGTGTACCTCTCCGACGGAGGCCGATTCATCAGGTGGGCGGCCGTGACCGCCATCGCCAGACCGATCACGTCGGTGAGCATGTGCGCGGCGTCGACGAGCAGGGCGAGGCTGCCGGTGATGACCGCGCCGATGACTTCGATCACGAAGACGGATGCGGTGATGGAGAACGCGATCAGGAGCTTCTTCCGGGGCGTCGCGTCCCCGGTGGCGTGGCTGTGTCCTGCACCCATGATGCTTCCTCTTCTACACCCGATTGATGACGGGCATCCCCTCCGACGCGATGACGGATGCCGGGGCGGCGACCGGGCTGTTCGCGACGCGTCGCGCCTCAGTCGTCCCCCGGTGATCCCGGCGGAGAAGAAGATCCGCATTGTGTTGAGCGTGCTTCACGGTGAGATCTCGATCGCGGAAGCCGCGCGTCGGGAGAAGGTGTCCGAGCAGGCGATCGGGAACTGGAAGCGCCAGTTCCTCGAGGGCGGGAAGGCGGGGATTGAGACGGGCAAGTCGAAGCCCACGTCCCGCGAGCAGCAGCTCGAGGACGAGGTCGCCGAGTTCACCCAAGCGCTGGGTGAGGCCGCCGTCGAGATCCGGGTGTGGAAGAAGTCAGCTGAGGGCCGGCTGGGCCCTTCGAGGACCTCGAGGTGATCCGCACCGAGGCGGGCATGCCGACCGCTCGCCGGTCCAGCCGCGGGACGAGGATGGCCGCACTCGGCCCCGCCACGAACCCGGCGGTCGCCGTAGCGGTGACGGCCTGACCCGCCTGCCCCTCGCTCACACCGAGTGCCGCGGCCATCTGGGGCAGCAGGCTCGGCGGGAGGAACTCGGACAGGACGATGGCGAAGCTGGTCGCCATCAACATCGACACCGCCGCTCATGCCATGCGGGCGGGCGCAGGGTCGGCGTGATGCGTCCCGGTCTGCGGCGCCGTCATCCGCTCAGTCGGCGTGTGCCGCGACGTGCGCCTGGAGGTGCTCGCCGTCCGCGCTCACCCAGCCCTTCGACTGCGCGTAGGCGATCATTTTCTGCAGCCCGTCGCTCCACTGCTCGTCGCCCGCCGGAGCGTGCGAGCGGAGGAAGGCGACCGAGACGAAGGCGTGGTCGTTGTCCACGCGCCCGGCGCCGGCCGCCTGCAGCGCCGCATCGATCTGCGCCGCGGGAAGGGCGGATTCGACGTGGAATCGTGTGAAGTCGGCCGGGTCGAGCAGGTCTGCACCGCTCTCGGTGACGGATATGCGCATGGGATCGAGGATAGACGGGGTCAGCGGCAGTCCGGGCCGCGGTCCTGCCGCCGCTGATTCGGCGGCGTCGAACGCGCGTTCGGCTGTGCAGTCTGGCCCTGCGACCCCGGGTGTGGTGAGACTCGATCGCGCTGTGCGCGCGAAACGAAGGAGAAATCGTGGCGAAAGTCCTGCTCGTGCTGTACCCCGACCCGATCGACGGCTACCCGCCGCGCTACGCACGCGACGGCATCCCCGTGCTCGACGCCTACTCGAACGGGCAGACGCTGCCCACCCCGGAGGGCCTGGACTTCGTGCCCGGCGCGCTCGTGGGCTCGGTCCAGCTGTCGTACTTCGTCGCGGTCGCCCGCGAAGGGCATTTCGGGCGCGCCGCGGCATCCTGCTTCGTCTCCCCGTCCGCGCTGTCGGAGGCGATCCGCAAGCTCGAGGTCGAGCTGGGGGTCCCCCTCATCCGGCGCGGCCGCACCTACGAGGGACTCACTCCCGAAGGGAAGCGCGCCATCGTGTGGGCGCGGCGCATGCTCGCCGAGGACAGCGCACTGCGCTTTGCGGTCCACTCGGCCCGCGGGGCGCTGTCCGGGGACGCGCGACTGGGTGTCATCCCGTCGGCGACCACGTGGGCGACGGGCATCGTCGAGCGCGCGGTGGCCGCCCACCCGGATCTGCGGATCGCGCTGCGGCTGGGGCTGAGCAGCGAGGACATCATGACGGCCATCCGCTCACGCCCCTCGGCTCGGAGCTGTTCGTGCTCGTCACCAGCGTGCCCGCCGCCCGCCCCGCAGGATCCACCATCACGGCGCGCGAGGTCGTTGACCGGCCGCTGTGCCTGTTCGACCCGCTGCTGCGCGCGCGGATGCTCCTGGATGACGCCTGCGCCGGCGTCGGGGTCGTGCTGCGCCCGGTCGTGGAGACCAACTCGGTGGAGGGCCTCATCGCCGTGGCCCGCAGCGGGGTGGCCGATGCCGTGGTGCCCGCCTCGACCGTGGCCGAGGGGTGGCCGGATCTGCGCGTCGCGGCTATCAACGACCCCGAGATCCGGCTGCCGATCGCCTTGGCCCGGCTCGCCGACGAGCCGCGGCCGCCCGTGGTGGCGGTGATCGAGGCGCTCGTCGGGGGACGGTGACGACGGCGCGAATCATACACCGATCTTCCCTGCACCGAGCCGCGTCTGCGGCCGCCGGCGCCTCCCCGGTTGCCGATGCGGCAACCGCCGTGCGGACGCGCGCGCCCATGCCACAGCCTGATCGGATGAATACCGCCATCGACGAGGTGAGCAGAGGATGAGCGACAGCGAGAACGGCATCGGCGGTGCCGGGCTGACGGGACGCACCGCGTTCGTCGCGGGCGGGGCCAGCGGTATCGGCCTGGCCGTGGCCCACGCGTTGGCGGCCCGCGGAGCGACCGTCACGATCGGAGGCCGCAACGTCGCGGCGGGCGAGGCGGCTGCGGCGGCCTTCGGCGGGCGCTTCACCCCGCTGGATGTGCTGCGGCCGGAGTCGGTGCAGCGCGCCGTCGCCGCGGCGGCGACGGGAGGCCGCCTCGACATCGCCGTCAACTGCGCCGGCGTCGTCGAGACGGGCGCGGCCGAATCGATGAGCGACGAGTCCTGGAGCCGGGTGATGGAGACGAACGTCACGGGTGTCTTCAACGCCTGTCGCGCCGAAGCGGTGCTCATGCTGGAGGTTGGCGCGGGAGCGATCGTGAACGTCGCCTCCATGTCGGCACGGATCGTCAACCGCCCGCAGAACATCTCCGCCTACAACGCCTCGAAGGCCGCAGTCGTCCAGTTGACGCGGTCGATGGCCGCGGAGTGGGGACCCCGCGGTCTGCGGGTCAACTCCGTCTCGCCGGGGTACACCGCCACCCCGATGACGGCGAAGGGCCGTGGGCAGACCGAGCAGGCCGGGGCGTGGCTCGCCCACATCCCGCTCGGCCGGTTCGCAGAGCCGCATGAGATCGCCGGTCCCGTCGCCTTCCTGGTCTCGGACGACGCCTCCTATGTCGTCGGGCACGACCTCGTGATCGATGGCGGCTACACGACGATCTGACCTCGGCCGCATCCCGATCGCTGCGACGGGGCGGCCGCAGAACCCAATGCCGGACCGTGCGCGCGACCTCGCGCGCACGGTCCGGCGTTCGTCGTCCGAGGGCCCCGAATCCCCCCGGTGTGCCGCCCGCGAGGGCGGAGTCTACACACGCGCCACGTCCGTCACGACCGGAACGCGGGTCATCAGACCGAGAGTTGCTGATACTTCAACGCCGCTCCAGACCTGTCCTCCCGTGAAACAAGCGGCTGCTATAAACGCCCACATCGACATGGACGTCGCCCCGGATCTCACCCTGATCCGAGATGAAGCAACACCACCGTGCTACACACCGATCAGGAGATGCTCATGCGTAGAATCCCCCAGACCCTCGCTCTCGCGGCCATCGCCGCCTCCGTCGTGGGGCTGTCCGCCTGCAGCGGAGGAAGCGCCGGCGGCTCGGCGCAGTCCATCAACGTGTACCTCGCTCAGATCCCCTGGAGCGACGAGCTCGAGTCGCTCGTGCCCGAGTTCGAGGCCGAGACCGGCATCGACGTGAACCTCACCGTGCTCGGCGACACCCAGCTGGCCCAGCAGTACCAGGTGATGTTCAACTCCGGCTCCGCGGAGGCCGATGTGTCGATGGTCATGTCGTCGGTGGAGTTCCCCCGCTACGTCGACAGCGGCTGGCTCGCCGACATCTCCGACGACGTCACCGGCGCCGCCGACTGGGACTGGGAGGACTTCAGCGAGCCCGCCCGGCGCTCGGTGACAGACGGCGAGGGTGCCGTGCGTGCCGTGCCGCTGGTGTCGGAGCACTTCATCCTGATGTACCGCAAGGACCTGCTCGAGCAGGCCGGGATCGCGGTGCCGACCACCTTCGCCGAGCTGGAGGAGGCCGCCGCGAAGCTCAACGACCCCGCTGCCGGGGTCTACGGCTATGCGACCCGCGCCAACGGCTCGGCGGGTGTCCCCGGCGCCGCGAGCTTCGTGTTCGGTTCGGGCGGCGACTGGACGGACTCCTCGGGCGAGGCGTCGCTGGACAGCGACGCCACCGTGGACGGCATCTCGGTGTACGGGCGACTGCTGCACGACTCGGGGGCTCCGGGGGCGCTGAACATGGGCTGGTCCGAGGCGGTCGCCCTGTTCAACCAGGGCAAGGTCGCCTTCCTCGGCGAGGCCGACACGCTCTTCCCGAACGTGCTGGACCCCGAGGCGTCGCGGGTCGCCGACAACGTCGGTTTTGCGGCGTTCCCGGCCGGGCCCGCCGGACACCGGGTCGCCAGCTACACGCCCTGGTCGCTCAGCATCCCGCAGTCCTCGAAGAAGGCGGACCTCGGCTGGCAGTTCATCGAATGGGCCACGTCGGCCGAGATGGGCAAGACGATGCTCGCCGCAGGGCAGCCCGTGACGCGTGAGTCGGCGTGGGCCGACCCCGAGGCCTCCGCGGCCTTCCCGGCCGACGTCGCCGCACTCGTGCGCGGCGATTCCGGCATCGACTACGTCGGCTACGCCTCGCCGCAGGTCGTGAACATCTCCAAGTCGCGCGACATCGTCGGCACGGTGCTGGCCACCGCGATCTCGGGAGGGGATGTCGAGTCCGCGGCACGGTCGGCGGATGAGGAGCTCGCCGCGCTCATCGAGTCCGAGAAGGAGTGACCGTGGCCGCGCCCTCGACGCTCGAGCGCGAGCCGACCATCCCGCGCGCGCAGGCCCCGGCGCCCCCGCCGCCGGTCCGCCGCAGCCGCGTACTCTCGGCGCGCCGACTGCCCTTCGTGTTCGCAACCCCCGCCGTCCTGCTCGTCGCCGTCATGCTGGTGGTGCCGCTGGTGTACACGATCGTGCTGAGCACCACCAGCGCGGAGGGGTCGCTGAATCGTCCGATGGACTTCATCGGGCTGCAGAACTACTGGACCGCGCTGACGGACTCGGGCCGCTTCTGGCCCGCCGTCATGCGCACCGCGGTCTTCACGATCGCCGCGGTCGTGATCGAGCTCGTGCTGGGGCTGGGCATCGCCCTGCTCCTGCAGAAGCCGTTCCGGGGTCGTGGCGCCGTGCGGCTGCTCATCCTCCTGCCGCTGGTGGCCACGCCCGTGGCGGTCAGCATGATGTGGCTGCTGATCTTCGAGCCCTCGATCGGCTTCGCCAATCAGCTGCTCGGGTGGCTCGGCATCCCCGCTCAGGGCTTCCTGTCCGATCCCGCCCAGAGCATGCCCGTGCTGATCTTCATCGACGCCTGGCAGTGGACGCCGATGATCGCGCTGATCCTCATGGCGGGGCTGACCACGGTGCCGGAGGAGCCGGTCGAGGCCGCGATGATGGACGGCGCAAACGCCTGGCAGCGGTTCTTCCACGTGGTGCTCCCGATCATCTGGCCCACCGTGCTAGTGGCTGTGCTGCTGCGATCAATCGATGCGCTCAAGACGTTCGACCTGATCTACGCGCTGAAGGGGCCGGGCGGCGGCCCCTTCCACGAGGCCGAGACACTGAACATCCTCGTGTACACGCTCACCTTCGCGTTCGGCGAGTTCGGCTACGCCTCGGCGGTGCTGATGCTGTTCTTCATCCTCGTCGTCGCGTTCTGCGCGGTGCTGGTGTTGAGTCGACGCCGCGGCGATCTTCCGCGTGCGTCGAAGGGAAAGCGAATCCGATGACCATCGTCGCCGGCCACGGTGCACGTAACCGCACCCGCACCACGCTCCGCGGGATCGCCATCACGGTGGTGATCGTCGCCCTGGCGTTCCCCGTCATCTGGATGGTGCTGGCATCGCTGAAGAACGCGCTGTCGATCGGGGATCCGAGCCAGACCTTCGTATTCACCCCGACGCTGGACAACTACATCACCCTCATCGAGCAGAACGACTTCCTTCTCTACATCCTCAACAGCGCGATCGTGGCGATCGCCGCGACCGCGCTGGCGCTGCTGGTGGGGCTGCCGGCCGCGTACGCGATAGCGCGGCATTCGATGGGCCGGACGAACATGCTTATCCTCGCCGCGCGCATCATCCCGTGGATCTCGCTGCTCGTGCCGTGGTACTTCCTGTTCGCGCAGGTGGGGTTCGTCGGGACGTACTGGGCGCTGATCATCGCGCACCTGTTCGTGACCCTGCCGCTGGTGGTCTGGATCATGACCGGGTTCTTCGAGACCCTGCCCTCGGAGTTGGAGGAGGCGGCCCAGGTGGACGGCCTCTCGCCCGCGGGCGCCTTCTGGCGCATCGCGGTCCCGCTGGCACGGCCCGGCATCGCCACCGCCGCCCTGCTGGGCTTCATCTTCTCCTGGAACAACTTCCTGTTCTCGCTGGTGCTGGGCGGCAACGACACGCGCACCCTGCCCGTGGCGCTGTTCAACTTCATCGCCTACGCCAGCGTCGACTGGGGCGGGCTGATGGCCGCATCGGTCGTGACGATGATCCCGGTCGCGGTGCTCGCGGTGCTCGCGCAGCGGCACATCGTGGCCGGACTCACCGCAGGGGCCACGAAGGGCTGACGGGCCGGGTCAGCGCGAGATCGCGAACCGATAGTCGTAACGGTCGCCGCGGTAGACGCTGACGGCGAACTCGACCAGGCGCCCCTTCCGATCGCTCCCCTGCCGGCGCACCACGAGGGCGGGGGAGCGACGGGGGACGCCGAGGAGGTCTGCGTCGTCGTCGGACACGGGTTCACTGGAGACGAGCTGCTGGGCCTTCTCGATCACCACCCGATAGTGCGCGGCCGCCGCACCTACGCGCTCAAGCCGGCCTGGCAGCGGCGGGACTGACTGCCGCGGTGGCGCGCGCGGGTCAGCTCCTCAGCACTCGACGACGTTGACCGCGAGACCGCCCAGGGACGTCTCCTTGTACTTGACCATCATGTCGGCGCCGGTGTCCTTCATCGTCTTGATGGCCTGATCAAGCGAGACCCGGTGGACGCCGTTGCCGCGCAGAGCCATGCGCGCGGCGTTGATCGCCTTGACGCTGGCGACGGCGTTGCGTTCGATGCACGGGACCTGCACCAGGCCGCCGACGGGGTCGCACGTGAGTCCGAGGTTGTGCTCGATCGCGATCTCGGCGGCGTTCTCCACCTGCGCGGGCGTCCCGCCGAGCACCTCGGCCAGTCCCGCCGCCGCCATCGAACAGGCCGAACCGACCTCCCCCTGGCAGCCGACCTCGGCACCGGCGATCGACGCGTTGGCCTTGAAGAGGGTGCCGACGGCGGCCGCAGCGAGGAGGAAGCGCACCACGCCCGCGGCATCCGCTCCGGGGATGAACATCATGTAGTAGCCGAGCACGGCCGGGATGATGCCGGCCGCGCCGTTGGTGGGGGCGGTCACGACACGCCCGCCGGCGGCGTTCTCCTCGTTCACGGCCATCGCGAAGAGATTCACCCACTCCATCGCGTGCAGCTCGTCCTTGTTGGGCGTCTCGGTGAGCGAGCGGTGCAGCCCGGGGGCACGGCGCCACACGCCCAGGCCTCCCGGCAGCTGCGAGCCGTCGGGGGCGGCGATCCCGCGGTCGATGCACTCGCGCATGGCCTGCCAGATCGCGCCGATCCGCTCGTCGATCTCCGGGCCGTGCGGGCGGGCGAGCTCGTTGCGCCGCATCAGCTCGCTCATCGAGATGCCCTCCCGGGCGCAGATCTCCAGCACGTCCGCGGCCGACCGGAACGGATGCGGCACTGCGGTGTCGTCCGCGGCGGTCGCCGGATCCTCGCCCTCCTCGGTGATGAACCCTCCGCCGATCGAGAAGTACGTCCGCTCGCGCACCAGCGCGCCCGCGCCGTCGAAGGCGCGCAGCACCATCGCGTTGGGGTGGGACTCGTGGGTGGTCCGCAGGTGCAGCGTGAGGTCACCGGTGAGGGAGAAGGGGATCTCGTGGGTCCCGGCCAGGCTCAGTATCCCCGTGTCGGCCACCGTGTCGTAGAGGCCGGCTTGCGCGTCGGGGCGGATGCTCTCGGGCCGCTCGCCGAGCAGGCCGAACACGACGGCGCGGTCGCTGCCGTGGCCCTTGCCGGTGGCGCCCAGCGATCCCAGCAGGTCGGCGGTGACGCGCGTGACCCGGGGCAGGTCGCCGGCGCTGTCGAGATCGTAGACGAATCGGCGCGCGGCACGCATCGGGCCCACCGTGTGAGAGGAGGAGGGTCCGATGCCGATAGAGAAGAGGTCGAGTGCGCTGATCATGTTTCACGTCGCAAGGGGACGACTCGAATCTAAGCGACCCATGAGAGCGGCCATCGCGCGGTGACTGTATGCGCAACGACGGAGCGGGCGATGGGCGGCGGGGGATCAGCCTCGGGAATCGCGCACCGTCACGGCGTACTTGTGCTGATCGGTGCGCACCCAGGAGCGCGAGTACTCGATGCAGTCGTGCTCGTGGGTGTAGCTGAACTCCTCGTGGCACAGCACCGGTGTGCCTGGGGCGACGCCCAACAACTGGGCCACTTCGGCGGGCGCCAGTTCGGCGCTGAAAAAGCGCTCCGCCCAGGTGAACTCGACGCCGAAGCTGTAGCGCAGGGTGGCGTGCAGCGAACCCGCGGCCAGCGAGTCGTCCGTGAGCTGAGCCGCCTCGGGGACGAGGTCGAGGTTGATCAGTGTGTCGGTGACCGACGCGGGCCCGTCGAACAGGGTGCGCAGACGCCGGATGTGCATGACGCGATGGGCGGAGAAGGCCTCGAGTGAGCGGTGCTCGTCCACCAGACGCCGCTCCAGCAGCGTGTTCTGGAACTCGATACCCCGCTCGATGAGACGCTCACCGGTGGACAGGAGGCGCGCGGTGCTGCTGTCGTCCTGAGGGAGCCTCGCGCGCACGGACACGAAGGTGCCGATGCCCTGGGCGCGCTCGATCAGCCCCTCGGCCAGGAGCGTGGCCATCGCCGTCCGCACCGTTCCGCGCGCCACCTCGAACTGGCGCGCGAGGTCGCCCTCGGGCGGTATCCGATAGCCGTTGGGCAGCATGCCGGCGAGGATCAGCTGACGGAAGTGGGTGGCGATCTGCGCGTGCAGCGGCAGCGCGCTGTTGCGCGAGACGATGTCCTGCGCGTCGACGACGGCGTCATGATCGCGCGCGAGGCCGGCGGTTGTGCTCACGTGAACCCTCCCCGTGCCATCATGCACGTCAGACTATCGCGCCCGGGACCCTCAATCACCGAGGAACTCGGGGAAAGTCTCGCCGTCGAGGCTGCGCGAGGAGAGCGGGAACATGTCGGTGGGCATCTCCGGCCATCCGCTGAAGGGCAGCGGAGCCATCGTCGTCGAGTGGGTCTCGGTCGCGTGGATGCGACGCGCCAGATTGGATGCCGCGGCCATCAGCAGTTGCGCGGTCGCCTCCGCCACGTCGCGGCTGCTCAGGCCCTCCGAGGCCACGCCCAGCGCGCCGATCACCGCCTCGTTGCGGGTGTCCCACACGGGCACGGCGACGCCGCTCTCGTCGGCGCGACGCCACGAGTAGCCCACGCGCCGGTCGAGCTCGATCTGACCTGCGAGCTGATCGGCGTGGCCGACGCCGATCCGGCGCATCTCCGCGGCCACCTGCTTGATCTCGGTGGGCGGGGATCCGTACAGCAGCGCCCGCCCGGCCTCGCTGACGCCCAGGGGGAACGTGGTCCCGATGCTGTGCACGCGCGGGCGGGCGCGCACGGGCTGATCCGACCACAGCGTCATCGCGTCCATGTCGCTGCGCACGGACAGATACGAGCGGGCCTGCGTCATCCGCACGATCTCGCGCACGACGGTCGCGGCCGCGCGGAGGACATCCTGATTGACCGACCGCGCTCCGAGGGGGTAGACCTTCGAGCCCGGCGCGAACGTGCGGCCGTCGGCGCTGCGCTCGACGAACCCCAGATCCACCAGCACCCGCAGCGTGCGGGAGACGACGGACTTGTCCAGCGAGAGCGTGTCGGCGATCTCCTTGTTGGTCCACATCGACGCCGAGGGGTTCGAGCTGCGCAGCAGCTCGAGGATCTGCAGCCCGCGGCGCAGGGTGGTCAGATCGGTGGCCGGTGCGGTCTCCTCCACGAGAACCTCCTCCCTGGAATCGGCGGGGCTCGGGCGCCCGATCGCCCGAGCCCCGGGTCCGCGGTCAGAACGAGGCGTCGAACGGCTTGTCCTGCTCGGTGTACCAGCGCACCTGCGTGTACTCCTCGACGTTGGACAGACCGCCCACGGCGCCGCCGTTGCCCGACGAGCCGTGGCCGCCCATGGGCGTGACGGCGGTGTCGGTGATCGTAATGGAGTTGATGTGCACCATACCGGCGCGCAGCTGTAGCGCCAGACGACGTGCGCGCGCGAGGTCGCTGCCGAACACGGCGGCCGACAGCCCGTACTCACCGGAGTTGGCGCGGGTCACGGCCTCCTCGTCGGATGAGAACGTGCTCACCACGGCCACCGGACCGAAGATCTCCTCGGAGAAGGCGGGCATGTCTGGCGTCACACCGGTCAGCACGGTCGGCGGGTAGTACTGGCCCTGCGCCGTGCCCCCGGTCAGCACGGTCGCCCCCATCGCGACTGAGCGGTCGACGATATCGGCGACGCGGTCGATCTGCGCCTGGTTGATTATCGGGCCCATCGTGGTCTCGGGGTCGGAGGTGGCCCCGAGTCGCAGAGTCGCCGCCTGAGAAACGAGCGCGGTGGCGTAGGCGTCGGCCACGGACTCGTGCACGATGTGGCGGCCCGTGCTCATACAGATTTGGCCCTGATGGGTGAACGACCCCGCGGCACCGGCCTCGGCGGCGCTGTCGATGTCGACCGAGTCCAGCACGATCATCGGATTGTTGCCGCCGAGCTCGAGACTGACGCGCTTGAGGAGAGAGCCGGCCAGGGCTCCGACCTTGCGTCCGGCAGCCGTGGAGCCGGTGAAGGAGATCATGTCCACGTCGGGGTTGGAGACCAGCGCCTCGCCGACGACGGGCCCGCCGGGCACCGACTGCAGCAGTCCGGCCGGCAGCCCCGCCTTGAGGAACAGCGAGACGAGCATGTCTCCGCCGGAGATCGGCGTCTGAGTGTCCGGCTTGAGCACGACCGCGTTGCCCAGCACCAGTGCCGGAGCGATGACGCGCATCGCGAGGGCCACCGGGAAATTCCACGGGGTGATGAGGCCGACCACTCCGACCGGGATGCGGCGGCTGTAACTGAGCGAGCCGAGCGGGCTGGGGTACACCTCGCCGTCGGGGATGGAGGCCAGGGCACGGCCGGCACGCAACTCGTTTACGCTGCCGTCGATCTCGACGCGGGCTTTGCCGAAGACGCTGCCCGTCTCGCGGGCGATGCCCACCTGCAGCTCGTCGGCGTGCTCGAGCAGAAGCGCCTCCGCACGCGCGAGCACCTCGGCGCGCTCGGCGATCGGGGTTGAGGCCCATCCGCGCTGCTCCTTGCGTGCGGTGCGGGCGGCGGTGCGGACGTCGTTGACGCTGGCGAGCGTGACCTCGGCCAGAACGGTGCCTTCACCGGCGACGCGCAGCGTGACGGCGTCGCCCGTTCGGGAGGGGGAGCCAAGCCCGAAGGTCATCGTGTCGACGAAGCTCATGCGAGGGCTCCCGCCAGCTGTGCGGTGCGCAGGCGGCTCTTCGCGAGGATCTCGGCGATCGCCGCTCGGGTGCCCTCGTCGGCGACGGGAAGCAGCGGCAGGCGCACGGCATCAGACCATCCGGCGTGCTGGCGCATCGCCTCGGTGAGGAAGGACGGAACGCCTTCCGGGCTCGCGATCATGGACGCCTCCCACGCGATGACCAGTTCTTCGGCGAGCGGGTCGCTCGCCTCGCCTGCCAGTCTCGCAGAGATGTAGGCGACCGCGGCCGAGGGGTCGACGTTGGCCAGCGAGGTCGTCACGGTCGAGGCACCGACCTCGGCGAAATCGCAGCCCACCTGCTCGCCGACGCCCCACCACAGCAGGCGGTCGCCCCAACGGGTGATCCGCTCCGCTGTCTCGGGGATCCCGTAGAACTCCTCCTTGACGCCGGCGAAGCCCTCGATGTCGGTCATCGTGCCGATGAGCTCGTCGGTGGCCGGATAGCTGGGTGCGCTGTAGATGATCACCGGCAGGCCCGACTCGCCCGCGATCGCGCGGATGTGCTCGGCGTAGCCGCGGTAGGACGGGTTGGCGTAGTAGATCGGATTGGCGACGATGAGGCCCACGCCGCTGGCGGCGGCCGCACGGCCGAGGGCCGCGGCGGTGCGGGTGTCGTGGCCAATGCCGGCGACGACCGGAGCGCGTCCGGCCGCTCCTTCGACCGCCGCCTCCATGCACGCGGTCGCCTCGGCGAGGTCGAGCGCGTAGAACTCGCCCATCCCGCCGAGCACGGCGGGATGCACGCCGTGCTCGGCGAGCGAAGAGGAGAGGTCGCGCAGCTGCGCGCGGTCGATTGTGTCGTCGGAGGCGAAAGGGGCGGGCATGAAGCCGACGATGTCAGTCATGGCAGGTCCTTGCGGGTCGAGGTCGGGTGTGCGGTGTCAATGAGATGGCGGGCGAGCGCCTGGGTGCCGGACTGGGTGCCGAGCGCCTCGCCGGTGGCGCGGAACTGATCGGCGATCCCGGCCACGACGGTAGCCGACAGTCCCGCGGAGGTCAGCAGGGGCGCCAGCAGCGAGATGTCCTTCACCATGTGCGAAATGGCGAACCCGGTGCTCAGATCGTTGGCCTGCAGCAGCGGCCATTCCAGCCGCAGGAGTCGGCCGTCCGCCGCGCCGCCGGTCAGGGCGGAGAACATCAGCTCGGTGTCGATCCCGGAGCGCTCGGTGAGGGCGTAGGCCAGGCACAGCCCGTAGGTGTTGGCGGTGACCACGACCTGATTCACCAGCTTCGCCTGCTGGCCGGCGCCCGGCGCACCGCACGCGATGATGGTCCCGAGCGTCTCCAGCGCCGGGGCGGCGGCGGCGACCGCGTCGGGATCTCCGCCGGTGAAGATCGTCAAAGCGCCGTTCGCGGCGCCGTTGACACCGCCCGAGACGGGGCAGTCCAGCACGGGCACGCCGTGGTCGGCGCCAGCCGCATGCAGTTCGAGGGCGGTGTCGGCGCCAACGGTGGACATGTCCACCGCAACCGCGCCCGTCTTCATGTGCGCCAGCAGCCCCTCGGCGCCGGTCCACACGTCTCGCACCTCCTGCGGGCCGGGCACCATCGATACGACCAGGTCGGACTCGTGGACGGAGCGCTGCAGGTCGTCGGTCAACGAGATCCCGGCGTCTTTCAGCGTGGCCTTCTTCTGCGGCGAGGATGCACGGCCGAAGACGATGTGGCCGGCCGCGGCGAGTCTGCTCGCCATCGGCAGTCCCATGGCGCCGAAGCCGACCCATGTGATGATCACGGAGCGTCCACCGTGGGCGTGAAGCCGGTCAGGGCGCTGCGGTGGAACAGCAGCGCGGAGTGCTCGTCGCGCACCTGCACCGAACGGATGCGCAGCAGCGCCAGAAAGTGGTCGCCGGCAGGCGTCTCGCTCTCGATGTCGACTTCGAGCACGAGGGGCGTCTCGTCGATGAAGAGGGCGTCGCCGTGTCCGAGGCTGGTGGTCACGCCGTCGAAGCGCGACACGGCAGGCCCGGCGAGCTTGCGTGCGGCCAGGGAGTGGGTGGAGCTAAGGATGCTGACGCCCAGGGTGCGCGCCTCCCGCAGCTTCGGCCAGGTCGACGAGCTGTTGGCGATGAACACGCCGCCCAGCGGGGGCTCGAGCGAAACCGGGGCGAAGGTGCTCGCCGCCATGCCCACGGCGACGCCGTCGATCTCGGCGGCGATGGCTACCACTCCGCTAGGGAACTGGGCGAAGGCGTCGCGCAGGGCACGGCCGCTGAGTTCGACGCTGTGGGTTTCGACCATGATTGTCATCTTCCTTGTCCTCATCTCTTCGTCGCGGCCTGAGCGGGGAGCGCAGGGCGGGTGAACTGCAGGATCTCTTCGAAACGTGCGGCGGCATCGATGCACGCGAAGTCGTGGAGGGGGGCGGCGGTGATGTGCAGGCCGACGGGGAGGCCCTTGCTCCAACCGCACGGCACCGAGATCGCCGGCCACCCGGTGAGGTTTCCCAGGAGCACGTCCATCCAGCGGCCGCCGGGGCCGCGCTCGGTGGGCACGCCGTTGATGGCAGGGTGCTCGTCGTCCCAGCGCCAGGCCGTCAGCGGCATGGTGGGCATCAGCAGCAGCTCGTAGTCCTCGAACAGCGCCGCCGCGGCGCCGTACAGCTTCGTGCGCGACTCCTGCGCGCGCATCAGGTCGTCGGCGGTCACCGCCGCGCCCGCGCGGATCTGCTCGAGGTGCGACGCGTCGAACAGCTCGGGTTCGCGCTCGGCACGCGCGCCGAGCAGTCGCCACTCCCGAGCCACCATCGGGATGTTCCCGTCGGCGATCGGGTCGTCCCACTCGATCCGGCCTCGGCGTATGTCAACGCCCGCCTCGACGAGGGCGTCGATCGCCTCGTCCATCACCCGGCGGACGTCGACGTCGACATCCTGGCCGAACATGGTCTCGACGTAGAGCGCCCGAGGTGCCTTCGCGGCAGGCAGAGCGCGCCACGAGCCGGCGGGGGAGAGCGGGTCGCGCAGATCCTGCCCCGACAGCGCGTCCATCAAGAATGCGATGTCTGCGACGTCGTTGGCGAGGAAGCCGTGGTGTCCCCGCGCAGCCCACAGGTCGGGGGCGGGAATGCGGGGGAGGCGGCCGAAGGAGGGCTTGAAACCCACGACGCCCACCATGCTGGCCGGGAACCGCACCGAGCCGCCGGCATCCGTGCCGTGCGCCACCGGAGCAACGCCCGCGGCCACGAGGGCCGCTGATCCGCCGCTGGATCCGCCCGGCGTGCGGGTGGTGTCCCACGGGTTCGTGGTCGCGCCGACGATGAGATTCTCGGTGACGTCCTTGTGCCCAAACGCCGATGTGTTGGTCTTGGCGTAAAGAATCGCACCGGCGGCTCGCGCTCGTGCTGCGAACGAGCCGTCCGTGCGGGGGGCGTCGGGAGCGAGGGGGAAGGAGAGGCCGAACGTGGTGGGCAGGTCGGCCGTGCGCTCCAGGTCCTTCAGCGGAAGCGGAAGCCCGTGGAGCGCTCCGCGCTCCTCCGGCGGCCGCTCCTGGAGGGAGCGCGCGGTATCCCGGGCGGTGTCCAGGTCGATCGCGAGGAACGGATTGAGCTCGGTGGCCACCCCCGACACCCTGCGGGCGAGGTCGTCGATGACCTCTACGGGCGAGAGTTCGCCCGTAGAGGTCGCGGCGACGAGCGCCCGCGCGGAGAGGTCGAGGGCGGACATGATCAGCTGACCGAGGCGACCGTGCTGGTGGCGAGGGTGCGTGCCGGACGCGGGTTGCGCGCGGTCTCCTTCTCCACGACCGGGAGGACCTCCTCGCCGAGTAGGCGGATGCACTCGAGGAGCTCGTCGTGCTTCGCGTAGTCGAGGTGGAAGATGATCTCGTCGATGTCGTACTCCTCGTGCACGCGCAGCAGCTTGTCGATCGCGAGCTGCGGGCTTCCGACGATCATCGACGTCAGGTCGAGGAGGCCGTCGAAGTTGTCGTAGAACTCGCCGGTCGTGTCCATGCCGGAGTCCGTGCCGTAGGTCAGCTGGTGGTTGAGGATGTCTTGCTTCATCGCGCGGTTGGCGTACTCGACGATGCCGAACTCAACCTGCTCGCGGGCGAGCTTGTCGGTCTTCGCCACGTGCGTGGGCACCTGCAGCGAGATGTGGTGCAGCGGCTGCGCGTACTCGAACGGCGTGCCGGTTTCCCACGCCTCGTTGTAGGCGTTGACGCGGTCGTGCACCTGCGCCCAGCGCAGCCAATGCATGCCGCCCAGGTAGCCGAGCTGGTGCTTTCCGGCCAGGGCCGCAGATCCTGGGCTCACCGCGGCGAGCGAGACGCGCGGGTGCGGACGCTGCGCCGGGATCGGGTGCACCCGGATGTCCTCGAACTCCCAGAAGTCGCCCTTGTAGGAGAACTCCTCGCCCGACCAGGCGCGGAAGATGATGTCTAGGGACTCCATCGTGCGGGCGTTGGTCTCGGCGTGGGGGATCTGGAACGCGGAGGCGGTCTTCGGGGTGTTGCCGCGACCGACGGCGAAATCCAGGCGTCCCTCGGACAGCACGTCTATCGTCGCCCAACGCTCCGCGATCGCGAGCGGGTGGTGCAGCGACAGGATGGCCGCCGACGGCAGCATCCGCAGGTCCGTGGTCGCCGCCACCCACGGGAGGATGACATCGAGTGCGCCGGTGGAGTTGGTGGGGAACTTGAAGTGCTGCTCCGACACAGCGAACGAGGTGAAGCCGTACTTGTCTGCCTGCTGAGCCTCGGTCACGAGCTGGCGCACGCGCTCGAACGGGTCGGCGTCCCTTCGGACGTAGCCCTGCTCGATGATCCCGTACTTCATCTGGTCCTCCCTCGGGTGGTCGCCGACCGGTGCCGTGCGATGCAAGAAAGATCCCTTCGTGTCGGTGACGAGACAAGCAGAGTTTCCATATTTGCAACTTAATCGAAGTGCGTTATGCGGGCGCCACGAAGGGCGGCTCGTGCGGATGAGCGGCGTGTTTCCGGGCAATTTACAGTCCGTTTCGACCATGTAACAGATTTCGCGAGTGTCTATTTAAGGGTCTTCACACGATCGGTTGGCCGATTCGGCTGGACAGAAAGGGCTAAAAATGTCCATAGTTGTTCAGTTCCCGGACGGGAAGCACGCCAAGGAGGACAATGAGCGGCATCGCAGTTCGTATCAACCAGTTACGCAATTCCGAGTACGGGACGTCCGCGGTGGTTGCGTTCGATCATGGGTTCAACGGAATGGTCCCCGGGGGCGAAGACGCGCGCGGCATCATCGAGGCGCTCGCTGTCTCCGACATCGACGGGATCCTCATCGGACCCGGTCTCCTGCGCCAGCTCTCCCCGCTGCTGGCCCACCCCGGTGCGCCGCGTGTCATCGCCACCCTCGACGGCGGCACCTTCGGAGCCCTCCCCGGCGTCGACCACCCCCTCACCCACGCCCGTCGCGCAGTCTCCCCCGAGTGGGTTCTACGTCACGGAGCGGTCGCGGCGAAAATGATCCTGCCGCTCGGCCTCGGCGACACCGAGGCGCTCGCCGAGGCGACATCGCTGCTTGGTCGCACGGCGGCGGAGTGCGAGGAGCTCGGTCTGCCCTTCATGATCGAGCCCGCTTTCTGGGGCGCGCACCTCGAGAAGGTTGACGACGAGATGATCCGTCATGCGGCTCGTCAGGCTACCGAGTTGGGCGCCACGATCCTCAAGCTGCCCGCCCCGTCCCGCCCCGAGATCCTCAGCGAGATCATCAGCCACACGGGTCTACCCGTCTGGGTGCTCGGAGGCGCCCCGCAGTCCGGAGGCGGAATCGGCTCGGCGATCGTCGAGTGGATGGACGCGGGAGCACTGGGCGTGGCCATCGGCCGCAACATTTGGAGCCGGCCGAACATGGTTGCAGCCGTGGAGGGTCTCAAGGCCGCGGTGCATCATCGTGATGCGGCCCGCGCCGAGGAGCTATTCCACTCCGCAGACCTCCCGGGCTGACACACAGCCCGCGGATCCGCGTCGTTACGGCGACGCACACCGATCTATACCCGACGCGACGCGAAACCGAACGAACGACCCGAAACCGAAGAAACCGAACGAACGACCCGAAACCGAAGAAACCGCACCTCATCTCCCAATCACTCCACCAACTCCGAAGGAGTCAAAGATGTCTCAACAGAATCGCCCGTTGGTCCAGCTGTCATCCGTCGTCACCAGTCGTCGCGCCGTGCTTCAGAGCGCGCTCGTCGTCGGCGGCGCGGCCGCCATCGCGCCCACCCTTGCCGCCTGCGCGCCGTCGGGTTCCGGCGGTGGAGGCAAGACGACGATCACCATCGCGAACGTCGCCAACCCGCTGACGACCACTCTCGAGCAGTACACCAAGAGCGTGTTCGAGAAGGCGAACCCCGACGTCTCGATCAACTTCCTGACGCTGCCCGAGACGGAGCTGCGCCAGCGCGTCACGCGCGACGTGTCCACCAACGCCGGCGAGTTCGACGCCGTCGTCATCGGCCCGTACGAGGTCGCGGTGTGGTCGAAGAACGGCTGGCTCGAGCCGCTCGAGGAGATGGCCTCCGCCGACTCCTCGTACGACCTCGACGATCTCGTGCCGATGACGCGGTCGTACCTGTCGGCCGACGACAAGCTCTACGGTGCGCCGATCTACGGCGAGTCCGCGTGCCTGATGTACCGCAAGGATCTCACCGACTCGATGGGCATCGTCGTGCCGGACGCACCGACGTGGACCGAGGTGCTCGCCCTCGCCCGCCAGCTCAACGGCCAGTCGATCGACGGCAAGACGCTGACCGGCACCACGATGCGCGGCATCGCCGGAGAGATTCTCACCCCGCTCCTGCCGATGGTGTCAACCTACGGGGGTCGCATCCTCGCGCCGGACTGGGCTCCGACGCTCCTGGAGGAGCCGACGCTCACTGCCATCGTCGACTACGTGACCCTGCTGCAGGAGACCGGCCAGCCCGGTGTCGCCACGGCAGGGTACACGGAGGCGCTCGCGTCGATGAGCCAGGGCCAGTCGGCCATGTGGATCGACTCGACGGTGGCCGGTGCCACCCTCGAGGACCCGTCGCAAAGCTCGGTCGCAGGCAAGCTCGGCTACGCGCTGGCTCCGCACGCGGAAACGAACTTCGGCGGCAACTTCTGGTCGTGGGCGCTGTCGATCCTGTCCTCGTCGAAGCAAAAGGAGGCCACGTGGCGCTACATCTCGTGGGCGACGTCGCTGGACTACCTCAAACTCGTCGCCGACGACACCGGCTGGAACACCGTTCCTCCCGGAACCCGCAAGTCGCTGTACGAGATCCCGGAGTACGTCGCCGCGACCCCGAACGCTGACATCACGCTGAAGTCGTTCGACCTCGGCAGCGCGCCCGAGTCCGAAATCATCCTGAAGCCCACTGCGCCGGGTCGCCCGGTCTCGTACTTCGACCACCCGAACTGGTGGGACTTCAACCTGCAGATGACCGCGCCCCTGACCGCGGCCGTTGCCGACGGCTCGTCGGCGCAAGCTGCAGCCGAAGCCGCTCAAGCAGCGGCAGAAAGCGCCATGAAGCAGAGCGGTCTGTGGAACGGCTGAGCACCCATCTCGCATGACTCTCTCGACAACCACTGTTATCCAACAGAAGTCCCGTCGCGCCGGAGGGGCGGCGAGCAAAGCTCGTCGCTCCTCCCGGCGGCAGCCGGACATCCAGCCCGATGAGGTGCCACTGCGCAAGCATCCGCTACGGGTCTTCATCATCGTCGCCATCTCATTCATGGTGATCATCACGCAGGTGCCGTTCCTGATCACGATCTGGTACAGCCTGCAGCGATGGAACCTCACGCAGCCGGGCAACCGCGCCTTCGTCGGTTTCGAGAACTACGCGACGGTGTTCACCATCGGCTCCTTCGGGCCTGCCATCGTCAACTCCGTCGTGATCACGCTGGTCGCGCTGGCCATCGTGCTCATCGGCGGTCTCGCCCTGGCCGCTATGGTCAACGGCAAATTCCCCTCGCGCGGCGCCGCGCGGACGCTGCTGTTCATCCCCTTCCTCGTCCCGGCCGCGGCCTCGGCGCTGATGTGGAAGAACTCGATGCTGCACCCGACGTTCGGCCTCATCAACGGCATCCTGGGCTTCTTCGGGGTGGCGCCGATCGACTGGACCAGTCAGCAGCCGCTCCTGTCTGTCATCGTCGTCTCGGCGTGGCAGTGGGTCCCCTTCGCGATGGTCATCCTCCTGGCGGGCCTGCAGAGCCAGGACGAGTCCGTGCTCGAGGCGGCGCGCCTGGACGGTGCCAACCGCGGTCAGGTCTTCCGCTACATCACGCTTCCGCACTTGCGCCCCTACATCGAGATCGCCGGCCTGCTCAGCGCGATCTTCATCTCGCAGCTGATCGACCCGATCGTGCTGATGACTCAGGGCGGACCCGGCAACGCGACGACCACGATCCCCTATCTCCTGTACAACACCGCGTTCCGTGGATTCGACGTGGGGCTGTCGTCGGCGATGGGTGTGCTCATCGTGATCGTGACGATCCCGATCGCCCTCGTCGTCCTTCGATTGTTCACACGATCCTTCCAGTCCGGAGGTGGCCGATGACCGCTCTGACATCCGCCCGCCGCAGCGGCAGGCACCCGCTGCGAACGACCCTGCACGTCGTGGCCGTCTGGGTCGTCGTGCTCGTGGTAACGGCCCCGTTCCTGTGGACCGTGCTCAACAGCTTCAAGACCGAGCAGGACGCGGTGCAGTCCCCGCCCGCGCTGTTCTTCGTGCCGACGCTGCAGAACTACGCCGACGTGATTCAGGATGACTTCGCGGGGTACCTCACGAACTCGGTGGTGATCACGCTGATCACCACCATCGCGACGATCGCGATTTCGTTCCCGCTGGCGTTCGCCCTCGCCGTCAAGCCCATCCGCGGATGGCGCGACGTGCTGTTCTTCCTTCTCTCGACGCGGCTCATGCCCATCGGCGGCATCGTGGTGCCGCTGTACATCGTGGCGCTCACGCTCGGGCTGCTGGACACGCACGTGCTGCTGATCGTGCTGTACACCGGGATGAACGTGCCGATCGCGGTGTGGCTGCTGCGGGCGTATCTGCTGGAGATCTCGCCGTCGGTCCTCGAGGCTGCGCGCATCGACGGAGCCGGAACGGGCACCGAGATGTTCCGCATCGCGCTGCCGATGGTCGCCCCGAGCCTGGCGGCCACCGCCGCGCTGGTGGCGATCTTCGCGTGGAACGAATTCTTCCTCGCCGTCAGCCTCACCTCGGTGGACGCGGGAACCCTCCCCGTCTACCTCTCCGGCTTCCAGTCCAACCGCGGTCTCTTCCTGGCGAAGCTGTCCGCGATCAGCGTCCTGGCATCCGTCCCCACGATCATCATCGGCTGGATGGCTCAGCGGCGACTCATCCACGGATTCGAACTCGGCACCGATCGCTGATCAGGCGACGGCAGCAAACCCAAGAGAGGCAAGAATGCTCCAGACCGTGCTCCCCCAACCCCTCGAGCTCGAACTGAAGGAGGTTGGCGTGCCGTCCCCCGCGTCCGGCGAGCTCGTCGTCCGCGTGCGCGCCGTGACCCTGTGCGGGTCGGATGTGCGCGTCTGGAAGGGCGAGAAGACCGGAGGCGTGGCCTGGCCCGCTACCATCGGCCACGAACTCGCCGGCGAGATCGCCGCCGTCGGCGACGGCGTGACCGGCTACGCCGCGGGCGACCGCGTGTCGCTGGCTCCGTGGTTCACCTGCGGTGTGTGCGAGTACTGCCTGACCGGTGAGACCAACCTGTGCGACAACATGGAGGTCTTCGGTTACGGCATCTCCGGCGCGCTCGCCGAGTACACGGTGATTCCCGCCCTGGGCGTGGCCAACGGACAGGTCGTGAAGACCACCGACGCCCTGGCCCCCGAGATCAGCGCGCTCGCCGAGCCTCTGGCCTGCGTCTACCACGGCCACTCACGCTCGCGCATCCAAGACGGCTCGACCGTGCTCATCGTCGGCGGCGGCCCGATCGGCCTGCTGCACCTGGAGCTGGCGGTGCTGGCCGGAGCGGGCACGATCATCGTCTCCGAGCCGAGCGCCTCGCGCCGCGAGTTCGCCCGTCGCCATGGCGCGCACGTGACGGTCGACCCGATCAACGAGTCGCTGGCCGAGGCGGTGGCCGCGGCCACCGGCGGCATCGGCGTGGACTCGACGATCATCTGCATCGGTCACGGCGGCCTCGTCGCCGAGGCGATCGAGGTTACGCGCAAGGGCGGTCTGGTCAACCTGTTCGCCGGCTTCGGGGGCGATGGCACCGGCACCATCCCGCTGAACACGATTCACTACCGCCAGCAGGACGTGATCGGCAACTCCGGCGCGACCCTGGAGGACTACCGATACGCCGTGGAGCTCATCGAGTCGGGCCGGATCGACCTCAGCGATTACATCACCGACCGCTTCCCGCTCAACGAGCTGGACGCGGCGCTCGATCGCGCGATCTCCGGAGACGCCATCAAGGTCGCGGTGATCTGCTGACATGGCCGCCAACGCTCAGGCGCCGCTGATCCTCGGGATCGATATCGGCACGTCCGGCACCAGGGTCGCCCTCGCGACCGCGAACGGTCGGCCGCTGCGCGACGCCTCGGCGACCCACGGCACCGCCCACCCCGCTCCGGGGCAGTCTGAACACGACGCGGACACGACCTGGTGGGAGCCGATCACGCGGCTTGTGCGCGAGGTCGTGGGCGATGCGGCGGACCGGGTGGTGTCGGTGAGCGTGAGCGGCCTCGGGCCGTGCGTCCTCGTCGTCGACGAGGACGCACGGCCGCTGCGGCCGGCAATCCTATACGGAGTCGACACGCGCAGCACTCGGCAGATCGAGACGATGCGCGCCGAGCTCGCACACGACGCGGTGCGCCGCGACCGCCTCACGACACAGTCGGTGGGCCCCAAGCTGCTGTGGATCCAGGAGCACGAGCCCGAGATCTGGGAGCGGGTGCGCCGGGTGTTCACCGCGCACAACTACATCGCCCACCGACTCGGCGGCGGCTACGTCCTGGACCGCGTGTCGGCGAGCTGGTGGGATCCGCTGGCCGAACCGGACGGATCGGCCTGGCGCACCAAGGACGTGCGGCGATGGATGCCCGACCTCGAGCTTCCGGCGATCGTCGAGCCCGACGCGCTGATCGGCCGGATCAGCGCGGCAGCCGCCGAGGCCACCGGCCTGCGCATCGGCACGGCCATCCACGCCGGGACCACCGACTACGCCGCGCACGTGATCGGCAGCGGCGTCAGCCGGCCGGGGGAGTGCCTGGTCGTCTTCGGGACCACCCTGTCGGTCAACCTCATCACCGACGCCGCGGTGATCGGGGCCGGCATCGGCAGCGCGCCCGGGGTGGTGGCCGGCACCTGGTACACCGGCGGGGTCACCGCCGCCGCGGGCGCACTCCTGACCTGGGTGACCGCGCTGACCGGCTCCTCCCACGCCGAGCTGACCGCCCTAGCCGATCGCGTCGGGCCCGGGAGCGATGGCGTCATCGTGCTCCCCTACTTCTCCGGCGAGCGCTCGCCCGTTGAGGACCCGCACCTGCGCGGTGCGGTCCTGGGCCTGGATCTCGCCCACTCCGCAGGCCATGTTTACCGCGCTGCGCTGGAGGCGGTGGCCTTCAGTCTCCGCCACATCCTCGACACGGTCGGACGGCGACCCGAGCGCATCGTCGCCGCCGGGGGCGGCTCGGCCAACCCGATCCTGATGCAGACCGTTGCAGACGTTACCGGCATCCCCGTCGTGATCGCCGACGACGGCAGTGCCGCGTACGGCTCCTGCGTGCTCGCGGGCGCCGCGGTGCGCGCGCCGTCCGGCGAGGGGGCCGTGCGCCGGCCCGACGATCGCGCCGCCGCGGTGCTGGCGGAGTGCTACCGCACTTATCTCGACGCCGCAGGCGCCATGGCCCCGATCTCGCATCACATCACCGCGCTGAGCGCCCACCGGGCGGGGCGCGCATGAGCGCCGCACCGGGGCCCGCGGCCGAGGCGGTCCAGATCGCCGCCGACCTCATCCGATTCGACACCAGCAACTACGGTGACGGGCGCGGCCCCGGCGAGCGCGCCGCCGCGGGGCACGTGGCCGCGCTGCTGC
This sequence comes from Microbacterium aurantiacum, assembly GCF_031625015.1. NCBI lineage: Bacteria > Bacillati > Actinomycetota > Actinomycetes > Micrococcales > Microbacteriaceae > Microbacterium > Microbacterium aurantiacum. The sequence goes on along the minus strand of NZ_JAHWXH010000001.1, from coordinate 323,934 downwards.
GCGAGGTGGGTATCGAGCCCGTGCTCTTCGAGTCGGCGCCCGGGCGCACCAGCGTCGTCGCGCACTGGGGTGACCGCACCTCGAACCGGGGCGGTCTGCTTCTGCACGGCCACCTCGACGTCGTCCCGGCCGAAGCCGCCGACTGGCGGTTCGATCCGTTCGGCGGGGTGATCGACGACGGCTTCCTGTACGGTCGCGGCGCCGTCGACATGAAGGACTTCCTCGGGATGATGCTGTCCGTCGTGCGCGACCGCGCACGCACGGGACGGATCCCCGACCGGCCGATCACCCTCGCCTTCACCGCCGACGAGGAGGCCGGCGGGAAGTTCGGCGCGCACTGGCTCGTCGACGAGCATTCCTCACTGTTCGACGGCTGCACGGAGGCCGTCGGCGAGATCGGCGGGTTCTCCACGTTCGTCGCGGACCGCCGGCTCTACCTGATCGAGTCGGGGGAGAAGGGCATCGCCTGGGTGCACTTCGAGAGCGAGGGAACCGCCGGTCACGGGTCGATGCGGCAGCCCGACAACGCCGTCGAGCACCTGGTCAAGGCGCTCGGTCGCGTCGCGGCCACCCGCTGGCCTGCCGATCCGGGGCCCACCATGCAGGCGCTGCTGCACACCGTCCGTGAGCTCAGCGGCGTCGACAATGACGACCCCGATGTGATCCTCGCGGAGACCGGTCCCACGGCCCGCATGCTCTCGGCCGCTATCCGCAACAACACGAACGTCACGATGCTCGACGCCGGGTACAAGCACAACGTTGTGCCCGGGTCGGCGGCGGCTGCGGTGGACGGGCGGTTCCTCCCCGGTCAGCAGGAGCAGTTCCTCGAGGAGCTGGATCGGCTGGCCGGAGAAGAGGCCACGGTTACGGTGCGCCGTACCTTCATTGATCGAGCGGTCGAGTATCCCTTCGAGGGACGGGCTGTGGACGCGATGCGCGAGGCGCTGCGCATCCACGACCCCGAAGCCGCCGTCGCCCCCTACCTGGTCTCCGGCGGCTCCGACGCGAAAGCCTGGGACCGCCTGGGAATCCGCTGCTACGGCTTCGTGCCGCTCCCGTCCCCGCCCTCCGAGGACTTCACGGCGTTGTTCCACGGGGTCGACGAACGGGTGTCGGTCGCCGCTCTCGAAGCCGGGAGTCTCATCTTCGACACCTTCCTCGATCTGTGCTGATCGACCCAACGAAAGGAAAGAGAACATGTTCGCAAACATGACCGGATGGCACCTGCTCATCGTTCTGGCCGTGATCCTCCTGCTGTTCGGTGCGTCCCGTCTGCCCGCCCTGGCGAAGTCCATGGGGCAGTCCGCGAAGCTTTTCAAGCGCGAGATCCGGAGCGATGAGGACGTCGTCATCGTCGACAGTGCGGCCGGCGATGAGTCCGCGACTAAGCGGGCCGCAGAGCCGTCCGTGGGCGAGTCCGTCATCCGACCCGCCGGACACCTCGGCGACTAATACTCACCACCTCGGAAAGAACGGATATGGCAACGTCGCCGCGCGCGCGGGCAAAGATGCCTCTCTCGCACCACGTACGCGAGCTCCGCCGCCGCGGTACCGTCGCGGCGGCATCGGTCCTCGTGGCCGCCGTGGTGGCGTTCGTCTTCTCGGACGCGATCATCGGCGTGCTCTCGGCACCCCTGAACGACCTGGCCGAACGTCAGGAGGCGATCGTCTCGCTCAACTTCGACAGCGTCACAGCGGCCTTCGACATGCGCATGCGCATCGCCCTGGCTGTGGGACTGATCGCGTCGATGCCCGTCTGGGTCTCGCAGCTGTTTCTGTTCGTCTGGCCCGGTCTGCGTGGCCGCGAACGCCGGTACGGACTGTGGTTCACCGCGGTGTCGATCCCGTTGTTCGTGGCAGGGATGGCCGTGGGGCTGTCGATCGCGCCGCACGCCGTCGAGCTAATGGCAGGCTTCGTGCCCGGCGGATCTGCCCAGCTGCTCACCGCCGCGACCTACTTCGACTTCTACCTCAAGCTGCTACTGGCGGTGGGAGTGGCGTTCCTGCTGCCGGTGCTACTGGTGCTACTGAACGTCCTGGGGGTGGTGACCGGCCGCAGCATCCTGCGCGGGTGGCGCGTTGCGATCGTGGTGATCACCGTGTTCGCGGCGCTCGCCACGCCGGCCGCGGACATCGTGTCGATGCTGATGCTGGGCGGCATCCTCGTGCTGTTGTTCCTGGGGGCGGCCGGTCTCTCGATCCTGTTCGACCGGCGGGCGTCGCGACGCGCCGTCCTCTTAGAGGGGTGAGCCATGTTCTTCGGTCTGACCATCGAGAAAGTCATTTTGATCGCCGTCGTGGGTGGTCTGCTGATCGGTCCGGAGCGGCTTCCGGGCCTGGCCGCACAGCTGGCGGCCCTGGTCAAACGCGTTCGCGAGTTCGGCCAGAGCGCCCAGGGGCGCTTGAAGGAGCAGATGGGGGAGGAGTTCGACGAGGTCGACTGGAAGCGCCTCGACCCTCGCCAGTATGATCCCCGCCGCATCATCCGCGACGCACTAATCGAACCCGTCCTCACTCCCGGCGGCAAGACACCGTCGGAGGCTGCGCTGGCCGCGGCACGGCGCCCCGCAGCCCCCGCCGCTGCCGTCTCGCCGGCTGGGGCGTACGACACCGAGAACGGGCGACCGTCCTCGGTGGATGCTCCGGCCGCCCCTGGTTCGGCGACCGCGCCCCTTCCGCGTCCGGACCAGAGCTCGTGACCGCGCCCGTCCGCGCTCCCGCAGCGGGGAGCCTCCTAGACACAGAAGCCGGCGGCCTGATCGTACTCGAGCGGACCCGCCGCTCCGCTCGAAGGGAAGAGTTCGTGACAACTGGGGGTTCCGCGCTGAGGATACCCGTGTCGCTGTCGTCGGCCGTCGTGGACAGATTCTCCGTCGAAGCCGCGGTTCATGCCCTGCAGGTGGCGAACGTAGCGTGATGATGCAGAGCGGGACCTGGAACCGCGGACGAGGATCGCGCGGGTGGCGTATCCGCAATGGCGCAGTGCTTAACGTTGCTGAACTCCGACTCGCGTTTCTAGCGTTCCCAACATGACCTCCGCCACAACGCCGGACACCGACACGGGGAGCCCCGTCGCGGGTCGTCGTGTCGTCGTGTCGGCAAGGGAAGTGGCGCGCGAGGCTGGGGTGAGCACGGCCACCGTGTCGTATGTCTTCAACGCCCGCGGGGGAGTCTCTCAAGCCACCCGCGATCACGTACGCGCGGTGGCCGAGCGACTTGGCTACGACCGACCGGTGCCCGCACGCGAGCGGCGCAGCCTCGACGTGCTCGGGCTCGCCCTCTCCAACGTCGCCAACCCGTTCTACCCAGAGCTGTCGGTCGCCTTCTGCGCAGCCGCCGCCAGGCGCGGATTCGGCGTCTTCCTCGCGCACACCGGGGACGACGACGACTCCGCCTCGAGGACCATCCGCTCGATGATCGAGCGGGGCGTCGACGGTATCGCAATCGCGGTGGCACGTTCCGACAGTGCGAAGGCCGTGCGCGACATGCGGCGCGCGCGGCTACCGTTCGTGCAGATCTCGCGCGCCTACACCGGCATCAGCTCGGACTTCGTCGGCATCGACGATCTCGCCGCCGCCCGTCAGATCGCCGCGCATGCTCTCGGTCATCGTCGTGGGCCGATCGCGACAGTAGTGGGTCCGCACACCTCCAGTGCGTCTGCTGATCGAGAGAGCGGCTTTGTAGCCGAGGCTCGTGCGGCAGGCACGGATCTGCCGGCGGAATACCGCGTCAGCGTCCCGCTGACGCTCGAAGGCGGACGCGCCGCTGCGGCGCACTTGCTCGCCCTGCCAGTCCCGCCGAAGTTCGTCCTCTGCGGCAGCGACGTGCTGGCGCTCGGAGTGATGACGCATGCGCAGTCGCGAGGGCTTGATGTGCCGAGAGACATCGCGGTCACCGGATTCGACGGCATCGAAGTGTGCGCCACCGAAATGATCCGACTTACCGGCGTCGTTCAGCCGCACGTCGATATGGCGCGTAGCGCCGTCGACCTCCTGATCGACAGGATCTCGGGTCGTCGCAGCGCGTTGAGCTGTGTGCGCATCCCCCATGCGCTGAGCATCGGACGGACATGTGGATGTCCCAGAGAGGAACGAGAGCACTGATGACTGACGTGGAGCAAAAGACAGCGCTGGTGACAGGCGCCGGACGTGGGATCGGGCGTGGGATCTGCGAGACGCTCGCGAAGAAGGGCTACCGGATTCTGGCGGCCGATGTAGACCTGGATGCGGCGACCACCACGGCCGCTGTCCTTGGTGAAGGACACCGGGCGCTAGAGCTGAACGTCTCAGACAGCGCGTCAGTGGACCGCGCCTTCGAGGAAGCCGTCGCACGCTTCGGTCACATCGACGTCGTGGTCAACAACGCCGGCATCAACCGGGACGCGATGGCCCACAAGATGACCGACGAGCAATGGCAGATCGTGCTGGACGTGGACCTGAGCGGCGTGTTCTACGTCAGCCGCGCCGCCGCGCGTCACATGCGCGAGCGCAAGAGCGGTCGCCTGGTGAACATCTCCTCCGCCTCGTGGGAGGGCAACGTCGGCCAAGCTAACTACGCCGCCGCCAAGGCCGGCGTGCTGGGCCTGACCTTCACCCTCGCTCGGGAGCTGGCCCGCGCCGGCGTGACCGTCAACGCCATCTGCCCCGGCTTCATCGACACCGAGATGACCCGCGGCATCCCGGCCGACATCCACCAGGCGCAGCTGGACAAGATCCCGATGGGTCGCACCGGCGCACCCAGTGACGTTGGCGCCGCCGTGGCGTTCTTCGCCAGCGACGACGCCAGCTATATCACCGGTCAGGTGCTCGAGGTGGGCGGCGGGTACCGCATATGACCCCCCGCGAGGTCACCGCCCGCGACGCCGCCGGCCTCATCGCTGACGGCGCCACGGTGGGCCTGGACGGCTTCACCATGATGGGCGTCGCCGACGAGATCTACGCCGCCATCGCCGACTCCTACGTCGAGACCGGATCGCCGCGGGCGCTCACCGTCGTCCACCCGGCCGGACAGTCCAACCGTGAGCACGGCCTGGAGCGCTTCGCAGTCCCCGGTCTGCTCGCCCGCATCGTCGGACCGCACTGGGGACTCGCGCCCGGTCTCGGCGCCTTGATTAACGACGACGGCGTCGAGGGGGTGTGCCTGCCGCAGGGGCAGCTCTCTGGGTTGCTGCGCGCCATCGCCGCCGGACGCCCTGGGAACCTCAGCAAGGTGGGTCTGGGCACGTTCGTGGATCCGCGCATCGAGGGAGGTCGCGTCAACGCCTCCGCTCGCGCGAGTATCGACGCGAGCCAATACGTGCAGCTGCTGGAGATCAATGGGGCTCCGACGCTGCTGTACTGCTCGTTCCCCCTCGACGTCGCGGTGCTGCGGGGATCGCGGATGGACGCATCGGGCAACCTTGCGCAGGAGGATGAGGCCGCCGGCCTGGACGCTCTCTCGCTCGCGCAGGCCGCGCGCAACTCGGGAGGCATCGTCATCGCCCAGGTGCGTGATCGGGTCGCCGACGGACAGATCGCCCCACGTGACGTCACGGTGCCCGCCAACCTCATCGACTACGTCGTCCAGGTCTCCGACGCGGACCGCTACCAGCGGCCGACCGACTCGCCGGACCTGAAGGCCGAGCTGGTCGGCGGAGTCATCTCGGACGAGGCGCTCACCGCGGTGTTCGCCACCCGGGCCGTCGCCGAGGACCGCATGAAGATCGGTCGCCGGGGCGCCGCGCTGGTGCGGCCGGGCGACGTGGTCAACGTCGGCACCGGGATCCCCGGCGACACCATCGGCGTCGCACTGGCCGAGACGTCGATGCTGACGCAAGTGACCATGTCCATCGAGTCCGGTGTCTACGGCGGCGTACCGCTGGGCGGCACCGATTTCGGGGCGGCGTTGCATCCCCAGGCCATCGTCGGGCACGCCGCACAGTTCGATTTCTACACTGGCGGCGGCGTAGATATCGCCTTCATGGGCGCCGGCCAGGTGAGCATGAGCGGCGACGTGAACGTCTCCAAGCTTGGCGGCCGGTTGATCGGATGCGGCGGGTTCATCGACATCCTCAGCGGAGCGCGCCGGATCTGCTTCCTGATGTCGTCGCGCGGACGTCACCGCAAGTTCGTCGACGCCGTGGATCACCTCACCTTCAACGGCCAGGCCGCCCTCGCCGACGGCAAAGAGGTGTTCCTTGCCACCGAGGACTATCTGCTGGGCCTCACTTCGGACGGATGGCGGGTAATCGCCGCCGAGAGCGACGAGGACACTGCCGCCGCCCTCCGTTCCATCGGACTCGACAACCGCACACCAGAGGGAGCAGCATCATGACCGACGCGATCGTCCTCGTTGACGGGGCACGCACCCCGGTCGGCAGCTTCGGAGGCGCCTTCGCCTCCGTGCCCGCCCACACCCTCGGAGCGCTCGCGGTGAGCGCGGCTGTCGGGCGAGCCGGCGTCGACATCTCCGAGGTCGACGAGTTCGTCCTTGGCTGCGTTGGCCAGGTCGGCCCCGACGCCTTCATTGCCCGGCGGGTCGCCCTCGCGGCGGGTGCGGCCGAATCCTCGACCGCGTTCGCCGTCAACCGGCTCTGCGGCTCCGGCCTGCAGGCGATCGCCACCGCGGCGGACGAGCTGAACCGCGGCGACTCCGACATCGTGGTGGCCGGCGGAGTGGAGAACATGACCCGCCAGCCGTTCCTGGACTACGCGGCGCGCGACGGCTACCGACTCGGCCACCGCCAGCAGATCGACGGGACCCTGTCGCTGGTCACCGATCCGTGGGGGGACTACCCCATGGGGCGCACGGCCGAGAACGTCGCCGAACGGTACGGCATCTCGCGGGCGGAGCAGGATGCCTTTGCCGCGGAGAGTCAGCGCAAGGCCCGCGCCGCGATGGAGTCGGGCGCCGTCGCCGGAGAGATCGTGCCGGTCGAGGTCGCCCAGCGGCGCCAGACGGCGACCGTCGACACCGACGAGCACCCGCGCGAGACCAACCTGGAGGCGCTCTCGCGGCTGCGGGCCGCGTTCTCCGAGCAGGGTACCGTCACGGCCGGCAACTCGTCGGGCATCAACGACGGTGCCGCCGCGATCGTGATGATGCGCGCCTCCACGGCTGCGGAGCGCGGCCTGTCCGTGCTCGGCGAGCTCGTCGCCTTCTCGAAGGTGGGCCTGGCGCCCGAGGTCATGGGGTACGCGCCGGTCGCGGCGATCGCCCGCGTCCTGGAACGTGCCGGACTGGGGGTCTCCGACATCGACTGGGTCGAGCTGAACGAGGCGTTCGCGGCCCAGGCCGTCGCGGTGCAGCGCGACGCCGGCCTGATCGCCGATCGCGTGAACCCGCTCGGCGGCGCAATCGCGTGGGGCCACCCCGTCGGCGCGACCGGCTCGATCCTCGCTCTGCGGGCGCTGCACGGTCTGCGCCGCACCGGCGGCGAGCATGCGATGGTGTCGATGTGCATCGGCGGCGGTCAGGGCGTCGCGGCCGTGTTCCGCCGGAGCCAGGCATGACCCGGGTCGTCGGATTCGACACCGTCGACATCCGCTTCCCCACCTCGGAAGCCCTCGACGGCTCCGACGCGATGAACCCCGACCCGGATTACTCCGCGGCCTATCTCGTGCTGCGCGCGGATGCCGCCGACGGCATCGAGGGACACGCGTTCGTGTTCACGATCGGCCGGGGCAACGACCTGCAGACCGCGGCGGTGGACCTGGTCGCCCAGCAGCTCGTCGGGCGCGAGTTGGAGCCGCTCCTGGAGCGGATGGGCGACACGTGGCGTGAACTCGTCGGCGACTCGCAGCTGCGCTGGCTGGGGCCGGAGAAGGGTGTCATCCACATGGCCATCGGCGCGGTCGTCAACGCGCTGTGGGACATCAAGGCCAAGCGGGCCGGGATGCCGCTGTGGCAGCTCCTGTCGCGGATGACGCCGCAGGAGCTGGTCGAGCTGGTGGACTTCCGCTACCTGGGTGACGCGCTCACCCCCGATGATGCATTCGAGATCCTCGAGCGCGCCGCGCCCGGGCGGGCCGAGCGCGAAGCGAGCCTGCTGGACGAGGGCTTTCCCGCGTACACGACCTCTCCGGGCTGGCTCGGCTACAGCGATGAGAAGCTCGAGCGTCTGTGCCGCGAGGCGCTGGACGAGGGATTCGAGCTGATCAAGCTCAAGGTCGGCGCCAGCCTGGCGGACGACCGGCGCCGGCTGGGCATCGCCCGTGCGGTGTGCGGGCCGGACTTCCCGATCGCGATCGACGCGAATCAGCGCTGGGAAGCGCAGGAGGCGATCGACTGGGTCGGTGCGCTGGCCGAATTCGATCCGTACTGGATCGAGGAGCCGACGTTCCCCGACGACGTGGTCGCCCACGCGCGGATCGCCCGCGGCATCGCTCCGATCCGGGTGGCGACGGGCGAGCATTCCCCGAACCGCATGAATTTCAAACAGCTGCTCCAGCTGGATGCTATCTCGGTGATGCAGATCGACTCCACGCGCGTCGCCGGTGTCAACGAGAACGTGGCGAACCTGCTTCTGGCTGCGAAGTTCGGTGTTCCGGTGTGCCCACACGCCGGCGGTGTGGGGCTGTGCGAGGCCGTGCAGCACCTGTCGATGTTTGACTTCGTCGCCGTCGCGGCCACGCGCGAGGACCGCCGGATCGAGTTCGTCGACCATCTGCACGAGCACTTCGCCGACCCGGTGCGCATCCGCGACGGCCGCTATCTGGCCCCGACGCTGCCCGGCGCGGGGATGCAGATGCGCGCGGCTTCCCGTGACGCCTACCGCTGGCGCTCCGACGATGCGCGCTGACGGCACCGATGCGGGGGTGCTGCCCCGGGATGCCGGTGCGGCCCGCCTCGTCGGACGCATATGGGATCCGCAGATCGCCGGCCCTCGCGTGGTCGCCGTGTGCGGCGACGGCGTCGTGGACCTGTCGGCCGAGACGCGCACCGCGTCGGAGCTGATGGAGCGCGAGGACGCGATCGCGGTGATCGATGCCGTCGCTGCGCACCCGCCGCGGTGGTCGCTGGCCGAGCTTGCCGGCGCCGCGCATCGTGAGGACGTGGCGCACCTGCTCGCCCCGATCGACCTCCAAGTGGTCAAGGCGTGCGGTGTGACGTTCGTGGACAGCATGATCGAGCGCGTCATCGAGGAGCGCGTCGGCGGTGATCCGGAGCGGGCGGGGGCGGTGCGCACGCGGGTGCTCGATGCCCTCGGCGGCACGCTGGCCAGCGTGCGCCCCGGTTCGCCGGAGGCGGCCCGCGCGAAGGACGTGCTGCGGGAGCAGGGACTGTGGTCGCAGTACCTCGAGGTGGGCATCGGGCCCGACCCGGAGGTGTTCACCAAGGCCCCTGTGCTTTCGTCCGTGGGCTATGGCGCCCATGTCGGCGTGCCGCGGGCCTCCTCGTGGAACAACCCCGAGCCCGAGCTGGTGCTCGTGGTCGCCTCGACCGGGCGGATCGTCGGTGCGACCCTCGGCAACGACGTCAACCTCCGCGACGTGGAGGGGCGCTCGGCTTTGCTGCTGGGGAAGGCCAAGGACAACAACGCCTCCAGTGCCATCGGGCCGTTCGTGCGGATGCTCGACGACGGGTTCGCGCTGGACGCGCTGCGGGATGCGGAGATCACTCTGCGCATCGACGGCGAGGACGGCTTCGCGCTGCAGGCCGCCAGCCCCTTGAGCCGCATCAGCCGGACGTTCGAGGAGCTCGTGGCGGCCACTGTCGGAGCGCACCACCAGTACCCCGACGGCTTCGCGCTGTACACCGGCACGATGTTCGCCCCCACCACCGACCGCGACGAGCCCGGTGCCGGATTCACCCACCACCCGGGCGACGTAGTCGAGATCTCCAGCCCCCGCCTCGGCACCCTGCGCACCACCGTGGGCATCGCCGAGGAGCTTCCCCCGTGGACATTCGGACTGACCCGGATGCTGCGCCACCTGGACGCGCAGCGCACGCCCCTCCTCACCCCCTTAGGAGCAGACGCATGACCGTCCTCACCCCCACCTCGGACGCCGAGGTAATCGACGTGGTCAGCCGAGCCGCCGAGGCGTTCCCGGTCTGGTCCCGCCTGGAGCGCGAGCAGCGGGCGGTCGTGCTGGAGGACATCGCCGCCGAGCTGGAGGGCGCCCGCGACGAGCTCGTGCGCATCGCCGGCGAGGAGACCCACCTGGCGGAGGGCAGACTCAACGGCGAGCTGACGCGCACGACGTTCCAGCTGCGGCTGTTCGGCGAGGTGCTGCGCGATGGCGGATATCTTGGCGTGCGGCTCGACCCGGCCGATCCCGAGTGGCCCATGGGTGCGCCGCGGCCCGACCTGCGTCGTACGGCGCGACCGCTCGGACCGGTCGTCGTCTACGCGGCGAGCAACTTCCCCTTCGCCTTCAGCGTGGCCGGCGGCGACACCGCCTCGGCGCTCGCGGCCGGGTGCACCGTCGTCGTCAAGGCCCACACCGGGCATCCGGCCCTCTCCGCGCTGACCGGCGACCTGGTCCGTCGCGTGATCGCGAGCCACGGGCTCCCGGGCGGGGTGTTCTCGGTGGTGTTCGGCACGCAGGCCGGCGTGGCGGTGCTGCAGGACGCCCGCATCAAGGCGGGAGCCTTCACCGGGTCGATCGCCGGCGGTCGGGCCCTGTTCGACATCGCCGTCTCGAGACCCGAGCCCATCCCGTTCTACGGGGAGCTGGGCAGCGTGAACCCGGTGTTCGTCACCGCCGCCGCTGCCGAAGCCCGCGCCGAGTCGATCGCCGCCGGCTTCATCGGCTCGATGACCGGTTCGGCGGGTCAGCTGTGCACCAAACCCGGCGTGCTGGTCGTGCCGGAGGACTCCGCGATCCGCGGGATGCTCGCCGCGGCTGACCTCGGGCCGGCGCAGCCGCTGCTGAACCCGCGGATCCAGAGTGGCTACGTGGCGGCGGTCCAGACGCTGCGGGCCCATCCCGGCGTCGAGGTGCTCGCTGGCTCCGCCGACGCCCTCGCCGACCCGCCGGCGCCCTCGCTGCACGGCACCGACATCGACTCCGTGCTGGCGGACTCGGAGCGGCTGATGGCCGAGTCGTTCGGTCCGAGCGCGCTCGTGGTGACCTATCGCGACCGCGCGCAGCTGCTGGAGCTCGCACGCGTCATGGACGGCCAGCTGACGGCGACGATCATCGGCGAGGCGGATGAGGAGGACCTCGAGCCCCTCGTGGAGTCCCTGGCGTCCCGCGCGGGGCGGGTGCTGTGGAATCAGTGGCCCACGGGCGTGTCGGTGACCTTCGCACAGCAGCACGGCGGACCGTACCCCGCGACCACTGCGGCGGGCACGACCTCGGTGGGCACCTCGGCCATCGAGCGGTTCGTGCGCCCCGTGGCCTATCAGGGCTTCCCGGCGCACCTCCTGCCGGCGGAGCTGCGCGATGCGTGAGGGGATGGCGCCGGCAGCCGCAGCAGGCGAAGGGCGCCCTCGTCGCGTGGTGATCGCCCCGGACTCGTTCAAGGGCACCATCGACGCGGGCCCCGCGGCCGAGGCGCTCCGGGACGGCTGGCTGAACGAGCGTACCGGCGACGAGGTGATCGTGTGCCCGCAGGCCGACGGCGGCGAGGGCACCCTCACGGCGATCGGGCGCTGCGTGCCCGGAGCGATCGTGCACGTCGTCGAGGGCGTCACCGGCCCCGACGGGACGCCGCGCCGCGGCGAGTGGCTGGAGCTGCCGGGCGGGGTGGGCGTGGTGGAGATGGCGCAGATGAGCGGCCTGCCGCTGATGGGCGAACTCGATCCGATGGGGGCCACCTCTCGCGGTCTCGGCGAGGTGATGGCGGCGGCGCTGGATAGCGGCATCCGTCGACTGATCGTCGGGATCGGCGGTTCCGCGTCCACCGACGCCGGACTTCCCGTGCGCGACGCGCTCGGATCGCGCCGCCCGCCGGTCGACGGCGCAGTCGTGCTGACCGACGTGACGGCACCGCTGCTGGGACCGCACGGCGCCGCCGCGGTGTTCGCGCCGCAGAAGGGCGCCGATGCGGCACAGGTCGCCCTGCTGGAGGAGCGCCTCGCCGACGCCGCGGCCCTGCTCGGCGGCGACCCGGGCGAACCGGGTACCGGCGCGGCCGGCGGGGTGGGGTTCGCCCTGCACCGCTGGGGTGCCGTCCTGACCGGCGGTGCCGCGCATGTCGCTGCGCTCACGGGGCTGACCGACCTCGTCGTGGAGGCCGATCTCGTGATCACCGGCGAGGGGCGGTACGACAGCCAGTCGCTGGGCGGCAAGGTGGTCGGCCATGTGATCGAGCTGGGTCGGGCGTCGGGCACGCCCGTCGCCGTGGTGGCCGGTGCCGCGGGCGCCGAGCCGGCGGGGTGGTACGCCACCCTCACGGATCTCGCCGGATCGGGCGAGGCCGCGATGGCTGACCCCGCCCGCTGGCTGGGCGTGGCCGGCCGGGGTGCGGCACGCGCGCTCGCCGCGGACTAGTCTCCGCGGACCGGGCGACGGTCGCCGCGGTCTTCGACGGTGGTGGGGCGTCCGAGCACGATCCCGGCGGGGATTACGGCGACGAGGATGACGGCGAGGAAGAGCAGCGGCACCACCCACCCGTCGGACAGCTCGTGCAGCGCGCCGAAGCCGAAGGTCATTGCCGCAGCGGTCGCATAGCCGCATCCCTGCACGAAGATGCTCAGCCCCTCCGCCCCGGCCGCGGTGCGCGCCCTCATGCTCATCAACGTCAGCGCCAGCGGGAACATCACCCCGGCGAGGGCCCACAGCAGCACCCACAGGACGGGCGAGAACGCCGGCGCCAGGAGGATGCCCGCCAGACCTGCGCCGCCGGTCATGGCCGCCAGGAGGCACATCAGCCGGACCGCCGCGGGCCGCCGGGCCAGGGCGGGTGCGAGCAGCGAGAGCGGCAGCCCGATCGCTGCGTACAGGGCCAGGAGTCCCGCCGCGGCATCGGCATCCACTCCGGCCGTCTCGGCCAGCACCGTCGGCAGCCAGGTGAAGGCGGTGTAGGCGAAGATCGCCGCCACGGTGAAGATCGTCAGCAGCGCCCACGCCACCGGGTGACGCCACATCCGCAGCGCGGCGGCGGTGACCCCGCGGGTGGATCGTGCGCCGCCGCGCGTGCGGCTCTGCACGGCCAGCACCGCCCACGGCACGATCGCCAACGCGGCGAAGACGGCCCAGATCGCCAGCGAGAACCGCCATCCCAGCTGCGCGGCGAGCGGTCCGCCCACCAGCGGCGGTGCCAGGGTCGCGCACGCCATCACTGTCGTGTACGTGGCCGTCGCCGCGGCGATGCGGTTCGGGAAGTACTCCTTGACTAGGGGCGGCAGAGCGATGTTGCTGATCCCGACCGCCACGAACAGTCCGATCGTCGCCACCAGCAGGCCGACGCTGTCGGTGACGAAGCCGCGCGCCACCAGGCTCGCCGTCGCGAGGACCATCGCGCCGACCACGAGCCGCTCCGGACGCACGTGGTTGCTCATCACCGTCGAGAACAGCCCGGCCAGCGCGAAGCACGCCGGCGGGATGGCCGCGAGCACCGCGAGGAACGTGTTGGAGAGGGCGAAGTCCTCGCGGATGAGCTCGACCAGGGGCGAGACGGCGGCCACGCCGCTGCGCATCGTCACGGCCAGGAGCACGACGCCGGAGATCGCCAGTGCCCGTCGGTCGAAGAGGGCAACGAGGCGATGGGGCACGGGCCGATGCTAGGTGCGCGCGACGGCGCGCTTGAATCGAGTTGTCGGGGTGGTCACCGGGGATGCGCCGGCGCGTACGTACGAGTTCCAGACGCCGTCGACATTCGTGTCCAATCACCGTGCGCCAGGTCTCCTCCGTCGTCTTCAGTGGCTCCGCGCCGATCGAGACGCCGGGTGTTGTTGAGCAGCCCGGTGACCGGCCCCAGCTCGGCGGGCCGTTGCGGCGCACGCCCGCCCCACGTGCGCCGCCGATCGCGCGGTCACGGTGACCGCGGCCGTCGGTGGTGGCCGACTCGGTTACCGGTGGGGTGGGGTTGTCGCGCGTCAGACTTGGGTGGGCCGGGTCGGTGTGATCGGCGTGTGGTGAAGTGTCGAGGGCAGGGCTGAGCTCCGGGCGTCGCGTCCCGGTCGTCCACTGGCTCCTCGGTCGTGCCGCGGTAGCGGCGGTGGTCAGGGGGTCGCGGCGGGTGGGGGCGCGTGCGTGATCGTGAACAGTCGGTGGAAGGCGTTCTGTCAGGGCCAGGCCTCGGGCAGGTGCAGCGTGATCCGGCGTGCGGAGCGCGTCAGCCGTGCCGGGACGTGGATGAGGGTGCGGCGGATCGTCGCGGTCGTCGCTCTGGCAAGGCGTCCCGCGTGGTCGGCGATCACGCCGACGGTGCGGGTGAGGTTGAACGCGATGACGGCGAGGACGAGCCAGGCGCTGTTCGCGGCGAATGCCCCTGACGGCAGGTGCGCGAGCGGGCCGTTCTTGAGATCGGCGTGGACTTGCTCGATGATCGCGTGACCGCGGTGGGTCTTGTCCGCGGCGACGGTGTCCATGTCGTCCTTGTCGGTAGTGGCGAAGAACGCGTGGTGCCGAAAGGTGTCGAACAGCGTCGGCGCGTCGATGTTCTTCGGGTTGAGGTCGGGGATGCGCCGGACGATCAACCTGCCGGCGATCTGCTCGGACTTCTTCCTGGACCGGAACGCGGTGAACGGGATCTCTGCGACTTCCGCTTTGGAGATCCATTGCCCGGTGGTCTCGTCGCGGATCGCGTCGGTGTATTCGATTGTGGTCCACGCATCCTCGGTGATCGTGGTGATCGCGGCCTTCACGGCGGGGTCCATCCGGACGGTGACCGACACGTCTGCGCCCGGAGTCCGCGCGCAGCAACGGGCGCTCCCCGGCGCGGGCGCGGCGCAGGGTCGCGAGGGCATCGCCGACGATCCTCGCCGCGCCCTTCGGGGAGCCAGTCCTCCCCTGCCGCAGCCGCTGGCTGAGGATCACCGGAGCGGACGCGCTCGTGGAGGCCGTGGCGAGGAGGGCATTCAGTCCGCGGACTCCGGAGTATCCGAACCCGGCGCCCCGCTTCTGATACCCGTGGACCTCGATGATGGTGTCGTCCAGATCGACCATCACCCGCTCACCAACGCGGGTCTGCAGGAGCGGAGCCTGAGAGGTCAGGCCCTGCAGGACCCGGGAGGCGACGGCGTCGAGCTGGCGGACCGACCTCGCCCGGGAGGGACGCTCCGGTGTCGTCGTCGGAGTCGACGGCTCCGACGTCTCCCACCGCGCCCTCGCGTTCGCCGCCGACGAGGCCACGCGCCTAGGTGAACCGCTGACGGTGGTGTCGACCTGGTTGCCGGTTCCTGCCTCCCTTGACGTCAACCTGGCCTACGACCCGATGCCCTATGACCTCCAGGCTCCGACCGAGGCCCTCGCGCAGACGCTCATCGACGAGGCGCGTACGCGCTATCCGAACCTCGAGGTGCGTCTCCACGTCGTCGAGGGAGACGCCGCCACCGAGATCACCGCCGCTTCGACCTCCGCGCTGCTGACGGTGGTCGGCACGCACGGCCGCAGCGGCCTCGCCCGCCTCTTCCTCGGCTCGACCAGCACCGCAGTCCTCGAGAACGCGACAGCAGTCACCGTCGCGGTCCGCTGGCATCGCCCTCTCCGGCGATCGAAACCATCTCGAGCAGTTTAAGGTCATGGCTACGGTCTCGCCCGGCCGTCGTCGTCTCCGTACGCGCGCGCGGCGGAGGGACGCTCCGGTGTCGTCGTCGGAGTCGACGGCTCCGACGTCTTCCACCGCGCCCTCCCATTCGCCGCCGCGAGGCGATGCGTCTTGGTGAACCGCTGACGGCCGTGTCGACGTGGGTGCCGGCGCCGACCTCCATGGACGTGAATCTCGCGTACGTCCCGATGCCCTACGGCCTGCAGGCTCCGACCAAGGCCCACGCGCAGACCACCGTCGATGAGGTCCACGCGCGCCACCCTGACCCCGACGTACGCACGCTGGTCAACCAAGGAGACGCCGCCGGGCGTGAGGAACGAACTGGTGACAGGTCAACTTGACACTGATTCGTTCCTCACGCCCCTGGTCAGCGCCTAGGGTTCCGCGTTGGAGGATCGAACGTGTCGTTCTTCGTCGACGGTGAGCTGCGCGTTTCCGATGTCGACGAAAAGGCGTCCTTCACGGCCGGCGAATATGTCGGACTCGGCTCGGCAGGCTCCTGCCTGGACGCGGTGATCGACAACGTCGTCATCCGTCCCGTGTGATCGATCCGAAACAGGCGGCTGGTAGCCTCCCGTACATGGCAGATGCGCGTGTGCGGGAGGCCACCGCGCCCCGTCTGATCGTCGGAACAATCGTCGTCGCGTTCGTTCTCGCGTTCTCCCGGTGGGGCACGAACATCGGGATCAGTCCGCTGTTCATCAGCGACGCGCTTATCGCCCTGTCGGTAGTGCACCTATGGGTCAGCCGCGGTTTTAGGGGCCCGCTCAGCACGGACTCGCGAGCGCGCGGTGTGACGCCGCTGTTCGTTGTGTTCTTCGCCTTCATCGGCACCCGCGTCCTGCTTTCCCTCGGACAGGCCAATATGTTGGACTGGCTCAGAGACTCCATCCCATTCCTGTACGCGATCCTCGCGTTTCTCGCCGCATATGGGCTGCGAACTTCGACATCGGTCACACGCGCCGCGACTGCAAGGGTCCTTCGCTGGGCGCTCACCATCCACCTTCTCTGGGTCGCTTGCGTTGCGCTCACAGACAACAGCGGCGGATTCGACGTACTCGGCCCGCTTTCCGCAGCCCCGGTCCTCCAAGTGCGTCCCGACATCGACGTCGCGATCATCGGCGTCGCGGCGGGAGCATGCTTCCGGCAGGTGCTTCTCGGTCGCCGCCGGTTCTGGAACCTTGCAGGAATGACGCTCGCCCTGCTAGTGGTCTTCACCACGACCGGAACCCGCGCTGGGCAGATCTCGCTCGTGATCTGCCTCGCCGCGGCATTCGCCTTCACCTACGCCGCTTCCCGCCAAGCTCAGGGCCGCCGCCTGGCAATGGCGTTCTTGGTGCCAGCGCTACTGGCGGCGACGCTCATCGTTCTCCCAACCACCTCCGCCGGTGAGCGCCTAATTGCGACTGTCGCTCCCCAGCTAAGTGCAAACACCGACGGCCAGCTCAACGCGCAAGGAACGCAGCGTGCTCGCGAGATGACGTGGGACATGGTCATCACGTGGACTAACGAGCAGCCGGCCCGGGCACTCTTCGGTTCCGGGTTTGGCAATGACTTCCTGCAGGAGTCTGGCACGAAAGCGTTCCTCGAGGGCACGACGTACACGAATGTGAGAAGCCCCCACAACTGGTTTGTCGGGATCTACGCCCGACTAGGGATCATCGGACTCGCTCTCGCGGTGCTTTGGGTCGGCCAGCTCATGCTTATCATGTGGCAGACGCGACAGAAGGTGGGAGCAGACGACCTCCTCGCCGTGGCCTCGCTCACCGTACTCGCCATCATCCCTGTCGCGACGCTAGGCGTGGTCCTCGAAGCCCCGTTCGGAGCCATCCCGTTCTTCTGGGCGGCGGGTCTAATCATGGCGTCCCGAGCCAGGCTGGACTCGCTCAGTTCGAAATTGCCAGTCACGCGGTCTCGTCTTACGAGGCGCGCGGCCGCCCGAATCACCTAGCCTGTAAGCCGTCACAGGGCCCAACCACCTCTCTAAGTGTGGGTAGTCTTTCGGATCGTGACTGATTCTGGGGGTCGCGGTCCGGCGGTGCGCCGACGCGCTGAGTATGTCGATCGCGCGCGAGGCGCCGTGATTGCGATAGTGCTCTTCTCGCACGCGATGAACGCGTTCGACGGGTGGGAGACCGAGGCGCCGGATGGGTTTTGGGGGATTCTTGCCCTGATCATCCGTGTTGGCACTCCAACGTTCTTCGTCATATTCGGAGTCGCCATCGAGCTCGTGCACGTGCAGCGCTGGCAGGCGGGGGGCGGAAAGCAGGTTCGCCGGGCGCTTACCAAGCGCGCAGCCCAGTGCTACCTCGCTTTCGCGCTCGTCGCGGTAGCCGCGGTCATCGGCGGGGAACTGCCGATCGCCGAACTTGTTCCGGGGCTGCTCCTATTGCGTGAGGTACCCAACGGGACCGTACTGTCCTTCTACGCGTTTGCCTGCCTCGCGTGCCTTGTGCTCGTGCCGCTTCGACTGAAGATCGGTGCCGTGGGCGTGCTCATCGTCTGCATAGCCTGGTGGCCGATTGAGGCGATGATTGACGCGACCGTTGATTCAAGCGGGTCCTATTTTCTTCCCAGGGTCCTCGGTATCGGCGAGGGCGCCGGCCCATCCATGTTCCACGGCTTGGCACTGGTCGCAGGTGGAATGGTTATCGGTCAGGTCGTCCGGGCGATGCTCAACAGCAGGTTGAGCATTCGCCAGCTCGCGCCTGCCGCTGCGGTTGTTGGAGTCGCTGTAGTCGGCGCGGCCATCGTCCTGGTGCAGTTTGGCCTCGCCGAGACTGTGCGACGTTGGCTCGACATCTCGGAGTTCCGACAGACGAACCACTGGGCATACTTCGTCCTGGGATTTGTGGCCGCGGTTCTTGTCCTAGCGATCACCTACCTCGTTGTCGAGCGGTTCGGAATCACGCGAAATCGCCCTCCTGGGCCTTTCGGTAGCTCGTCGCTGCTCGCGTTCGGCGGCGGGAACGTGGCGCTGAATCTCATCATCGGGCTTGGATTTGTCGCGCCGAACGCGCCGATCGCGCTAGCGGTCTCGTGCGCGTTCGTTGGAGCGGTCTGGGTGACCGTTAAGGTCGGCCGCATCGTCAAGGCGCGGCGTCGTGAGAGACAGCTTGTGGGGTCCCAGACGGTTTAGAAGGTTCTCAGCCGACGGGCCAAGCCCGCACTGCCCGGCCTTCAGCTGTCGGGGCGATCCAGATGTTGACGCCTCCGATCGCCATCGAAACAACGCCGATCCAAGCCGCGGAACGAACCCTGTCCTTGACGCTACGCCCCCCTGCGAAAAGCATCGAGCATCCCTCGAACGGCGTATCTTTCGGTGCCATGCGACTAGAAGAGCGCGTCCTCTGTCGAGGCAACATGATGCTCGATGGAGCAGAAGCGGGGTGCCCCATCGCCTTGCTGACCCACGGGTCGACGATCTCGGGGCAGCGGACACCGGCAACAATGGTCGTGTTGCCGTACGCGCACAGCTGTGGGCGATCTCGCCGCTCACGGATCCAATGCGCCATCCGGTCGATGAAGGTCTCCGCTATGCGCATGATCGTAGCTGACCGCCGCTGTAGGTGGGAGCGGTTGAGCAAGACAGGACGATGCCCACCTTCGTGCTCGGATCGCAGATTCGTCTCCGCTTCGACGTGGACTCCACCACACGTACATACTCGGCGTACACGGCGGTCGACGGGACCGACCTCACCGACGCTGCGGCGAGGACGCTGGCGGAGACCGAGACGGTCGGTTCAGGAACGACGGGGTGCCTTCTCGCATCTACCCGGTCGCGCTCCTGCGCCCGGGTGGCTACCTGCGGTCGTTGGTCCTGCTCGATGGCGCGGGCGCGACTCTGGCCCCTGCGGATTTCACCGCGGAGGATGGCGGCGCTGGCTGGACCCTGCTCGGCGGCGCAACGGTGACCAGCCCAATGCCAAGCTCGCGTTGGACCATGCGGTGACCTGTCCGACCACTCTGTGTGTGATGTGGTCGGGCCCCGCCTGGTTCACGTGCGTTCGGAGCCTGACCGGAGCATGCCCCCTGAGAATCGATCCTGCAATGAGCAGGTTACGGGGCGGTCACAGTGCACGAAGCGCCCGCGATAGTTGCAGGGCCTTGACCCGCGATCGTGGACACGGTGTCGTTTCGGTTATGCCGCTTCCGCGAGGGTAGCGGACGTGGTCGCGGTGTAGGCGGTCTCGTAGCTGTTCGGGGTGATCTGGCCGAGCGCGGAGTGGCGTCGGCGGGTGTTGTAGCGGTTCGCCCACCGGAACACGGCCCGGTAGGCGGTGGCCTGGTCGGGGAACGCTGGCCGGCCCTCGAGGAGCTCCCGCTTGAGCGTCGCGTTCACGCTCTCCGCCAGTGAGTTGTCGGCGCTCGATCCCACCGCACCCATGGACTGGGTCACCTTGAGCTGCTCGCAGAGGGCGGCGTAGGCCTTCGAGGCGTAGACCGAGCCTTGGTCGCTGTGGAACACGGTGCCGGCCAGCGATCCGCGGTTCCGGGCCGCCGCACGCAGGGCGTCCTCGACGAGCTCCGTGCGCATATGGTCGGCGACCTGCCAACCCGCGAGCTTCCGCGACCCGAGGTCGATGCAGGTCGCGAGGTAGAGGTTGCTGCCGTCCGCGATCGGGAGGTAGGTGATGTCTCCGACATACCGGCGGTTCGGCTCCCCGATGGAGAAGTCCCGCCCGATCAGGTCGGGGTACTTGCGTCCGGTCTGGTCCGGGATCGTGGTCTTCACCCGTCGCCGCAACCGGATCCCCGCAAGCGCGTGTTCCCGCATCACCCGCGCGACCCGCTTGTGATTCACCCGTCCGGCGACGGGGACGCCATCGTTGAGGTCAGCCGTGATCCGCGGTGCCCCGTAGGCGCGGTCACCACCCTGCGCCGGGTCCTGCAGCACCCGGATCCGCGCCGCCAGCACCGCATCCTCCGCCGCCCTCGCCGCCCTCCCCGGGGCCGCCGCGAGCCAGGCGTAGAACGACGACCTCGCGATCTCGACGACCTCGCACAACCGCTTCACGCCATAGGCGTCCTTGTGGTCCTCGACGAACTGGAAGCGGTTCACCAGTTCGTCTCCCCGGCGAAATACTTCGCCGCCTGACGGAGGATGTCCCGCTCTGTCTCCAGCTTCAGCTTCTCCGCCTGCGATTCGGCCAGCTCCGCCTCCAGGCGCGCGATCCGCGACGCCTGAGACTCGGCCCGCCCCGCCGCCGGCATCGGCCCCGTCCCGGCGGTCGTGGTCCCGGAGCCGAACTTCTCGACCCACTCCCGCAGCGCACCCCGGGTGATCCCCAGATCCGCCGCGATGCCCTTCAACGTCGCGCCCGGCGTGGACTCATACAAGTCCACCGCCCGCTGCCGGAACTCGTCCGTGTAGTTCTTCCTTGCCATCCCTTGGATTCTCGCTTCCCCAGCGCTGTGCTGGAATCAGCGTGTCCAAGATCAGGGGTCAAGCGCCGCATCACGCACAATAATCCCCGACCCACCAGTCCGAGATACGGGCCATCTCCGACGCAATCTCCGTGTGCCGCGCATCCGCCCGAAAGGCATCAAACGCAAGCGCATCGACGAACGTCGCGTCTTCGATGATGACTCGCCCCTTGCGTGCATCGAGGGACTGCTCGACTCGCCAGGACAGGATGCCGGGCAGAACGTCGAGTGACCGAAGCCGGCTGATGGCTTCGGTCACTCGGGCGTCGTCGACGTCGTCGTGAACTCGGAAGAGCACGATATGCCGATAGGTCACGCGTGTCTGCTTAGAACCGTGCGACTACTGCCGCAGCGCGTCCGCGTGGTCGCGGTACCAGGAGACGGTTCGCTCCAACCCCTCCTGGAGGGAGATCTGAGCGGTCCACCCCGCCTCGGCGAGCTGGGACACGTCGAGGAGCTTCTGCGGTGTCCCGTCGGGTTTGGTGGTGTCCCATTCGGTGGCACCCTCGAACCCGACGACGGATGCGATGGTGTCGGCGATTTCGCGGATGGTGACGTCGGACCCGGTGCCGACGTTGACCTGTGCGGGGCCGTCGTAGTGCTCCATCAAGTGGAGGCATGCGTCTGCCATATCGTCGGCGTGGAGGAATTCTCGACGCGGTGTGCCCGTGCCCCAGTTCGTCACCGACGCTGCCCCCGAGGAGGCCGCCTCGTCGTACCGGCGAATCAGCGCAGGCAGGACGTGTGAGCCCTTGGGGGAGAAGTTGTCGTTCGGCCCGTAGAGGTTCGTCGGCATGGCCGAGATCCACGGCAGGCCGTATTGCCGGCGCACCGCTTGCGTGTGCAGGATGCCGGCGATCTTGGCGATCGCGTACGCGTCGTTCGTCGGCTCGAGGTGCCCGGTCAACAATGAGTCTTCGCGGATGGGTTGTTCGGCGAACTTCGGGTAGATGCAGGACGACCCGAGGAACAGCACCCGCTCCACATCGTTCGCGACCGCGGCGTCCAGCACGTTCGTCTGGATGCGCATGTTGTCGCTCAAGAAGTCGACGGGGTAGGTGGAGTTCGCGAGGATCCCGCCGACTTTCGCTGCGGCCAGCACCACGTACTTGGGTTTGATCTCGCCCATGTACGCGAACACCGCGTCCCGGTTCTTCAGGTCCAGCTCCGCGGAGGGTTTCCCCACGACCCGCTCGAACCCGGCAGACTCCAGCCGGCGGACGATCGCGGACCCCACGAGTCCCCGGTGGCCGGCGACGTAGAACGTCGCGTCCCGGTCGAGTTCCCCCGGGGTGTAGTCCACACCGTCGGTGGCGGTGGTCATCGCGCCGCCACCGTGTCCGCGGTACCCCAGGAAGCGAGCTTGACGGTGTCGATCCACTCCGGGCCCTTCTCCAGGGCTTCGATGTCGGCATCGACCATCAGCTTGGCGAGTTCCTTCCCATCGATCGTGGGAACCCACCCGAGCTTGTCGGCGGCCTTGGCCGGGTCGCCGATGAGCGCGTCGACCTCGGTGGGACGCAGGTAGCGTTCGTCGAACTTGACGTACTCCTGCCATTCCAACCCGACCTGCCCGAACGAGGTTTCCAGGAAGTCGCGGATCGTGTAGCCGACACCGGTGGCGAGGACGAAGTCTTCGGGTTCGTCGACCTGCAGCATCCGCCACATGCCCTCGACGTACTCCGCGGCGTACCCCCAGTCACGGATCGAGTCGAGGTTTCCGAGGTAGATGTCCTTCTGCACACCCGCCTTGATGCGTGCCACTGCACGGGTGATCTTGCGGGTCACGAACGTCTCCCCGCGACGGGGGGATTCGTGGTTGAACAGGATCCCGTTGACGGCGAACATGTCGTACGCCTCGCGGTAGTTCTTCGTGATCCAGTACGAGTACAGCTTTGCGACCCCGTACGGGGAGCGGGGGTAGAACGGGGTCTCCTCATTCTGCGGTGGAGGGGTCGCCCCGTACAGCTCAGAGGTGGAAGCCTGGTAGAACCGCGTCTTGATCCCGGACAGCCGCACCGCCTCAAGGAGACGGATCGTGCCGGTACCCGTGGTATCTGCGGTGTGCTCGGGCTCATCGAACGACACCCGCACGTGCGACTGCGCGGCCAGGTTGTACACCTCATCCGGGTTGATCTCACTCATCAACGTCACCATGCGGGCGCCATCGGAGAGGTCCCCATAGTGCAAGAAGAGCTTGGCGTCCGGCTCGTGCGGGTCGACGTAGAGGTGGTCGATGCGGTGAGTGTTGAACGTAGACGCCCGGCGGATCAGTCCGTGGACCTCGTACCCCTTTTTGAGGAGGAGTTCGGCGAGGTAGGAACCGTCCTGACCCGTGATTCCGGTAATGAGTGCGCGTTTAGTCATTATTTGCTCCGTTCTGGTCGCGTGAGACATTTCGTCCCGCGCCGTGGTTGTTGAGCGCGCGTAGGGATCGCGCGGGGTTCCCGGCTACTACATCGCCAGCTGGCACGGACTTGACGACAACGGCGCCCGCGCCGATTGTGGCACCTGCGCCGATCTCGATGTCTCCCAAGAGAATCGCACCGGCGCCGATGGAAACTCTGTCTCCAATGATCGGACAGCGGCCGCCCGGCACTTGATGTCCGATCGTCACTCCGTTGCGAATCTGCACGTCCCTGCCAATTTTCGCCTGATCATTGACGACAATTCCGAAGCCATGAAAGATCGAAAGCCCCGGGCCCACTTTCGTCCGTGGGCGCAGTTCGAGCCCGAGGAGACCTTCGGTGGTCACCCGATAGAGAACCTCGAGCGGGGCTGCCACAATGCGGCGCACCGGTGAGTTGCCCATGGCCGCCTGGCTCAGCCTAAAGAACAACAGAATCATTCGTGCCTTCGGGTCTCGAGGATTAGCAGTCCAATCCCTCGCGATTGTGCTCAGTAAAGGCACAGACCTCGGAGCGAGGGATGTGCGCCGGCCTGCGCGATCGAGGACCTTCTTGACGAAGAATTGGGGTTCGGACCAGACGGCGCGTGCGGTTAGTGAAGCCCAATGGGTAAAGTGTCGACGCGGGGCGAATTCTGACGACTGCCGCATATAGACCATTCTTTTTATGGCTTGCGGAGATCTGGGCTCGACCTGCACACTGGCGAAGCGCGCGTAATGCAGCCTGATGGCGTCGGCGTCCCGGATACTTGACTCCGGACTCCTGCTCGACTTTCCCCCTACCCACTCATAGCGACACGAATCGGCGTCGTGCATAACGATGTTCCCGAGAAGAGATGCGCGAATCAGGAACTCGTAGTCCTCCGCGAATCGCGGCCACAATCCTGCAGGGCTGTCATCCAACACAGCGCGCAGAGTCGATCTCCGCCAGACAAAGGCCCCGGGAGGGCCAGGCGCGTGACCGCGTCGCAACAGCGAGTCAGTCGTCACCCGCTCGGGCCACAACGAAAGACGCCGCTCCAAGCCGCCACGGCCGACGCCAACTGTGCGCCCGCCAGCGAGCACACAGTCGTTGTGCTCAACCAGCACATCTACCGAAGCTTTAACCCCCTCAGGAAGGAGTCGGTCGTCCGCATCCAAGAGCGCGACGTATTCGAACCGCGCAGACTGTGCCCCTGCTCTCCGAGCCGCTGCCGCGCCCTGATTTGTCTGGCTGATGACATATGCACCCTCGCTGGTCGCGATTTCGCTGGTCTTGTCGGAGGACCCATCGTCTACCACAATTACCTGCCTGGCTCCGGCGCGGACGGCGCTCCTGACGGCTCCTGCAATCGTTGACTGCGCATTAAACGCAGGGATGATAACTGTCAGATCAAGCACACGACATCCTCAATTCCTTCTCCCAAGCGTTTCGGTACGCGTCTCGACTGAATCTCTCCTGGTACAACCGTCGAGCGCTTTCTGACATGGCTGCAAGGCGTTTCGAGTCGTGCAGGAGTCCCTGAACGGCGTCCTGAAGTCGGCTCACATCCCCCGCGGGCACGAGCAGGCCGTTCTCTCCATGCCGTATAAGGTCGGCGATCCCTCCGACGTCATATGCAACGACGGGAACCCCTCCTGACAGAGCTTCAAGTATGGTGAGCGGCTGGGCTTCAAATCGATACGTACTTGGAAACACGAGCATCGACGCTGACGCGAACAGGTCAACTTTCTCCGCGCCGTAAACCCCGCCAATCACTTCTGCGTTAGGTGGTGCCTTCGACGTCAGATCTGAAAGTTGCACTTGTGACACCGGCCTCCCGGCCGCAACAAACCGAGTATCGGACTCCTTCTCGAATCTGCGGGCCAGCTCCAAGAAGTCTTCAATCCCCTTTTCTGGAATCAGGTTTGAAAAGTAGACAACGCGATTGTCTCGATGCATGGAAGCGGGGTCGAGTGCCTCGGGCGCGGTGTTCGGTATAGAAACTAGGCGAGTCTTCTCGGGGAGGAACCGGAGTACATCTTGATGCAACGAATCGCCGAGGCAGACAACTGCGGTATTGTCGTGAAAGAGATTCTTGACGGCGCGAAACCAAAAGCGGGATCGCGAGGCGAGCATCGTGTATCCGTTGGTATGAATGTATGAAACCACTGCAATTCTCCGACGCCGCAGTACAACGCCCAATAGACAATCGACAAGAAAAGAACCTGTGCGATTGGTTACAAAGAAGATGCAGGCATCGGCGCTTCGAGCCAGGCCGTGTACGCGCTTGGCCAGTCCGAACGCCGAGAGAATCTTCTTCACCGACATCCGACCAATCTCGCCGACCTCGGTGCTAAAGCGTCGGTCAGCGAGGAGAACAGTCGCGCCACTTTCTTCGAGGACCCCGATGAGGGTCTGGGTCATTAGCGTTGATCCATGGACCGGAGGTGGCAGCTGGCTGATGACGAGCACGCGCAGCCCTCTCAGCCCCTGTGAGTCAGTCCTCACGACGTCCCCAACGGATCGCGGCCAGCAGGAAGCGGGAGTTGCCGAAGAGATACCTACGCCACAAGCGCCTCGGTTCGAGATAGAGCCGATGGGCCCATTCCAAACCGACCGATCGAACCCATTGTGGTGAGGGCTTGAGAGTCCCCGCTGCGAAGTCGAAGGCCGCCCCTACTGCAACCGCTGCGACGGGAAGCTCTGCCGCAAGTTCGCGCGCAACCACATCCTGCTTAGGGGTGCCAAGGCCTACCCACACAATGTTCGCGCCCGAGGCCCGGATTCTTTCAATCTGGTCGGCTCTCTCGCGCTCGCTAAGGGCACGGAACGGTGGGCTCTCGATGCCGACTATCTTTGCGTGCGGGTATGCGGCTCTAACGTTTCGTTCGAGAGCGGTCAGCACCTCGCTCGTCGAGCCCAAGAAGTAGCTTCTAGCGCCAGATTTCTGGGTAGCGGCCAGGGTGTCGAGCATAAGTTGCGGGCCACGTACTTGGTGCAAGCGGGGGCGATCGCGGCGGAGCGCAGATACGGCGCCGACGGGTTTACCATCTGGAAAATTCACAGCGCCTGCGGTCAGCGTTTCGCGGTACTCAGCGCTCTTGTCGGCGAGGGCCACCGTGTAGGCGTTCGCCAGGTGAATGTGGATGCCCGACTTGAGCTTGAGGGAGGTTTCGGCGACCCACTGGGCTGCCTGTTGAGGGGTAGCTACTGAGAAAGGTACTCCGCCGACGGGCTGTGTGTGGTTCAAGTGAAGTGTCATTGCATTCCTGACGTCGCGTGGTCAACTTCTTCCCACATGCGCTCGATTCGATTGACCAATAGGGGCTTGTTGGCGCGAAGCGAGGCGTTGTATGAGTCACTCTCAATCAGTCCCGCGAGCAAATCGACCGAATCAGTGGGCGCATAGGGATCTGCTAGGCCGTCGGAAACCCCGAAATCTTCCAAAAGTTCGCCATACTTGTGCGACCAGGAATGTGCCACAGCGGGCACCCCCTGCGCGAGGGCGCTGACAATCGCATGGTAGCGACCCGCAATAACGCCGTGGCACGTCCCGATGAACTGCTTCGCGGCGAGACCGTTCTCGGGCTTCCTCTCCCGTACCTGTGGCACGAGTTTACGTATCTCATTCACGAGGATGGGATCACCGTGTGCTGAATGGGCGAGAAGCACCGGCTCAAGCCCGATCCCCGAAATCCCTCTCGCTATGGACGCCAGCGATTGAACGTAGCGCTCGCGCGCGCTCGGGTCCTTGGCTCGTGCCGGGATGTTGACATTAGGTACGATCGCCACATGATCCGTCTTTGACGTCGCGGCATTCGTTTCGAGCGCGATAGTTATGTCGGGTGCAAGCCGCACTCTTGAATCGTCATCGAGGAGTTCCTTGATGTACTCGAGAGAGACCCGATCCCGCGCGTAGATGAGTTCCGCACGGTCGAGGATGAGTCGGGAGCTGGTTGCCACCTCCGTTTTCTCGAAAGGGCCGAATGCCTGCGGCAGCATCACTATTGGGCGTTGCCTCTTCGCGAGGTACTCGAACCCCTGTCCATCCCGAGAGATCGAGCTGGAGCTCCACTGGTCCCCTAGGAAGAATCCGGAAGCGTCGAAAAGCGCATCAACGTGTCGCTCCGAATAATTGTTCATTGCACGCGCGAGCGAGCGGGGCGCAGCATTCCATCCGAGTGATCGGAGCGCCCCGAACCGGGGTACCTCCAAGAAGTTCCCGATCTGCCATTCGTGCCTGACGGTGTGAGACACCTTGCGCCGGTCGGCTATTACCGTCCAGTGGTCGCTCAGATGGCCAGAGGCAGCGCGAAGTAGAAGTTCCGCGCCTCCGTTGTGGGAACCTACTCCGCGGACCAGTGCGATGTTTGCCTTCATTCTCCGAGCCTTTCAAAGGTGCGTGCGCGCGGAAGGGGAAACTTTGGTGAAATTGGCGCCAGCCCGGTCGGGTCGCCATAGCCGTAGGCAATCAACATGACGACGCGTTCGTGACGGCGCAGTCCGATCAGGTCCGTGAGCTTCTTCTCGGGGGCGGTGATGTCCGGCCAGTTGATGCAGCAGGTCGCCACGCCTTGGCTTTGCATGGCGAGCAAGAAGGACATTGCCGCAAGGCTGCTGTCGATGTAAATAAGGTGGCGGTCACGCTCCTCGACGTAGGCAGCGAGATCGCCCACCACGACCACGATCGACTGCAAATTGTGCACATACCCGGCGGTCCCGCCCGCGATCGTGGCGATAGTGCGAGCATCATCGGGCGAGTCAAAGACCCGGAATCGGTAAGGGACGCGATTGCAGGCTGTCGGCGCCTCCATCGCGACTTCGATCGCGCGATCGACGATCTCGCGATCGACACTTGCATCGGTGTACCAGCGAACTGAGCGCCGGCTTGCGGCAAGTTGTGCGAGGTCCCTGTACGCAACGCTTCGTGTCGGTTCCCCTAAGGGAGCGGGTCCTCCGTATGGCGCTTCTGACGAGACATCGAGCTGCGCGTAGCGGCGTTGTGCGTCAGCAATGGCGCGGCTGGAGCTAGTCGACGTCGCGACGAAGTACGCGTCGAGTACGTCTCGCGCCCAAGCAATGGTGACGTTGTCTAGGGCTCCGGCGTCGATAGCTCGAGACAATCGATCTATCGTCATCCCGATGTAAGCGACGGCGAACGTGTCTCTTCGCGGTCGCATCGTCAGGCCCTTTTCAATCATGTGGATGCGGCGGCGCAACTCGAAGATTTCCGAACCGACTCTGGTGCGTTTCCGATGTTCCTTGATGCCAGCAAACACAGCCGCTGTCTCGCGGTCGAAGGACCGACTCATGAATCGATAGTGAAGCCGGCCACTCCCGGCCGAATAGGTCGCCTCCCGGAGGCTGTCTCGCATCACTTTCAGGTTTTGACGTAGCTTTCCTCGGATGAGCATGGATTAGCTCTTGCCTCTCAGTCGGGAAGTGAAATGGAGTAGCGGCACCAGAGGTGCGCGGGTCATCGTGAGGGCGATCCCGAAGGTGGGCCGCGAGAAAAAGCAGAAAAGGTACGATGCCGCACTGTAGGACGCGACCGTCGCCCACGCGGCACCGTCGATTCCGTACGTTGGGATCAGGGCAAGGTTTAACGTGACTGCGAGCGTTGCGCCGATAGCGTGACGAAGGAATGAGATCCAGAGAAGGCCCTCGGCTACGATCCATTTGCTCAAAACTGCGGCCATGAACACAAAGGGACACGCTAAAACGTGTATTTGAAGGACTCGGGCGGACTGGGCGTAATCGGGGCCAAACAGCAGCGATACGATCCAGTCTGCGCTGAACCATATTGCTACTGCAACGCTGACGCCAAGGTAAAAGGCTCCGGAGAATCCTACCTCGAGCGCTCTGCGGTACTCAGCTGTCTTGTTGTGGTTCTTCAGGTCGAGCAGGCTGGGAAATGTCGCGGACATGTAGGCAGTAGGGATCACATACAAGAGCTCGCTCAGTCGCGCGGCGGCGGAGTAGAGCGCAACGCTGATGGACCCTGAGAGGGTTTGCAATATCACCACGTCTGCACGCAGGTTGACTTGGTTTGCAATCCCAGAGAGTGACAGCGGCGCAGAGTGCTTAGCCATAGTTCGGGTGTAGTCCACCTCCGGCCAGCTGAATGGATTCGGGCCGTAAGCACGTGAGTAGGCCAGCAGAATCGTAAGTCCCGCGATCAGCTGTTCAAGCACGAACAGGCCGATGAAGAGCTCGAGCGAGGGCCATGTGAAGATGGCGATCATTCTGATTGCAAAGAAACCGATGCCGACGAGGCTGCGAATCAGAGCCGGCGTTTTGGTTCTCAGATCAGCTTGAAAGACCAACTCTGGTGCATCGACCACGCGTGCGAGCACTGCGAGGCAAGCAAACGCCGCGGGGAGTGCTACTCCGCCTCCCACGAACGCGGAGGAATAAATCACAAAAAGGGCGTAGACGACGAGAGCTATCGCTTCACGAATAAAGAAGACTGCGCCGAGCACGATCCTGCGGTCGTGCTTTTGGCCTCGGAGTTCGCGAACCGCGAGCGCCTGCATACCGCCGGTCATAATTGACACGCCTAGTGCTGCGAGTGTTGTGGCGTAGGAGAAGATGCCAAACTCTGACACCGGGAGAACCCTGATCAAGGCAATGCTGAAAATGCCAGACAGGCCGACGGTGATGAGCTGTTGCGAAACGGCCCACAAGCCGTTGGATCGTGCGCTAGTCATTCGTCCGTCTTCTCGAATGCGGGTCGAACGCGATGCCCGCAGACTGCCTGTGACATATCTGTTTTCCTGCCCCGTTCACTGCGAAGTCTTCGGGTGAGTTGGGCTTCTAATGTGCAGACTCACCTGGGGCGAGGGCGGCTTTCGCTGTCTTGGCCAGGATGGTCAGGTCCCCGACCATCGTCCAGTTCTCTACGTACGAAAGATCCAGTCGGACTGTGTCCTCCCACGACAGAGTCGACCGGCCGCTGACCTGCCAGAGGCCTGTGATGCCTGGCTTGACCAGGAAACGCCGGTGCACGTGTGATGCGTACTGCTCCACTTCTTTCGGAAGCGGAGGTCGGGGGCCGACAAGTGACATCGATCCTCCGAGGACGTTGAATAGCTGGGGCAACTCATCCAGGCTGTAGCGACGCATGATTCGGCCGATAGGCGTGACGCGCGGGTCGTTCTTCATCTTGAACATGACCTCGTTGCCCGAGTCGATACCCTGCTTTTCGCGCTCGCGCTGGAGTTTCTCAAGTAGCTCTTCGGCGTTCGTCACCATGGAGCGGAACTTCAGCATGGTGAATTCTTTGCCGCCGCGGCCGATGCGCGTCTGCCGGAACAGCACGGGGCCCTCGGACGAGAGTCGAATGCTGATCGCGAGGAAGGCGAGGAGGGGGCTCAGGAGAATCACACCGACCACCGTCGCGCAGCAGTCCAGCATCCGCTTCAGGAAGAGCTGGCCCTTGCTGAAACGAGGCGTCTCGACGTGAATGAGAGGGAGGCCGGCGACCGGTCGCGTGTGAAGACGCGGGCCCGCAATGTCGATGATGCTGGGCGCGAGGACGAGGTGCTGGCGCCCCGCCTGTAGGCCCCACGAGATCTGCTTGACCTTGTCCGGAGGCAGCTCGTCGGTGCTGGTCACGGCGACAGTGTCGGCGCCAGTCAGTTCCATTGCGCGATCGACCGCGTTGACGCTCCCCATCATGGGAATAGACGTCCCGGGGACGACGTCGCCCACAGTCCCGCTCGGCGTGCAGGCGCCTACGACGGTGTAGCCGGCGCGCGGAGCGCGCTGGAGTTCGCGCGCGACCTGGGTTACCGAATCGACGGATCCGACCAGGATCATTCTCGCGGAGTAGTTCCCGCGCATGCGCTGCGCGATGAGCCACTGGCGCCAGAGCCACCGGGTGAGCAGCAGCGCGACGATGCCGAGGGGAAGCGCGATCAGGAGGTAGCCCCGCGCCACGTCTACGCGGGCGAGGAACGCGATGATCGCGATCGCGCCGAAGAGCCGCAAGCTCGAATCGACAACGCGGACGTATTCCGCGTTGCCGGTTCCCACGGTGCGATGGCTTCGTGAATCGACGAGTGCCAGAACCCACATCCAGGCAAGAACTAGGCCACCCGAGAACAACCAGTAAGAGAACTCGGTGATGCGAGAGTCGGCGCGGATCGCCACTTCGACGTTGCCGAAGCCGAACCACAGCAGCTGCGACCCGTATACGGCCCACACGAGGACGAACAGGTCGCTGAACCAGAGGATACGGCTGTAGGTGCGGCGCCAACCGGCGGCGTCGCCGCGCGCGCTGAGAGGCGGTGCGGCGATGGCCGGTGCAGGAATCGAATCTTCGCTCGTGGTGCTCGAAGCGGACGTTGCTTCGGCGACGCGTGTGTCAGACGTCACCCGCACCTGCCTTTCTGGCTCCCAGCCTTCTTGCAGGTTACTACGCGCGCTGTTACCGCTCTGTTGCGTGACGACGTCGGTTACGCGACGTTCCCGACTGTTCACTTCCCCGATGCCCCCCGGCTCGCTCATGGCGCTGCAACCTCGCTCACGGTTTCGCCCGACCACGCTCGTACTGCCCCGCCGTCACGCGTGAGCGCCAGCGGCGCGGACGGATCGGCCTCGGGCAGGCAACCCACCAGCGCCGTGGTGTCGGCGACCTCGGTGATGGCGACGCCGGGGCACGCGGCATCCGTGTGCGCGACCAGGAGCGACGGGGGAGTGGCAGCGAGCGCGGTCGCCCCCGCGACCTCGACCGGCTGCCAGGCTCCGTCAGTCCAGCGGTGGGCGGTGCCGTCGCAGATCAGGGCGACGACGTCGCCGCTCGCGCGAAGGCCCGTGGGGTTCGCGCACGGGGCGTCGGTGGTCTGGCCGCCTCCGATGTGGACGACGGCGGGGTCGACCGGGTCGATGTAGCGGATCGCGGGGAGGACGTCGGGGTACGAGTCCCAGTAAGTGCCCTGCGTGTACGTGCGAAGCGCCTGCGTCTCGCACGCCTCACCCATCGCGCTGACCATCTCGGCCTCGGTGCCGGCGAGCGAGTCGAGGCTCGCGATCTGGCCGATGGCACGGTAGCGGGGGGTGACGTCGGTCCAGGTGGCACCGGCATCCGTCGAGCGTTCGATGAGCGGCTCGGTGGTGCCGCACGATCCGGCGGTCGCGCGCCACCACGCTCCGTCACCGATCGCGAAGAAGCGCTCCTCAGAGCGCGCGATCGCCTCGGCGGTCTGCGTCACCTCGGGTGTCGGCTCGGTCGTCTCGACGCCGAGGTCGAACGTCGGAGCAGGCTCCGCCGAGAGATCGGAGAGGTCGGGATTCGCATGCTGGTAGGCCGCGACCGCGAGTACGCCGACACCGACCGCGAGGACGCCGGTCAGCGCGATGGCAAGCCATCGCGCTGACGAGGGAGTAGCTGGGGAGCGCACGCCGTCGGGTCAGGAGCGTTCGGAACGCAGCGCCGGTGTCGGCGGTGCGGCATCCGTCATCTGCGGGGGAGTGTCGCCGAAGCCGAGCTGTGCGGCCATGGCGGGGTCGTTCTGCACCGGCGCGGCGGCGCGCTGGCCGCGGCGGGCCTGCTTCGGGCCCTTCGCGGGCTTCGGTGCCTTGGCCTTCTTCGCGGGCTCCTGCATGTAGCCATAGCCGTAGCCATACCCGTAGCCGTAGGCGTACGAGTCGGGACCGCGGGTGGGGACCATCGACATGACGATGCCGGCGACCTTCGCATCGACCGTCTCGAGGGCGTCGATCGCGCCGCCGAGCTGGTGGCGGGTCGGGCGGCCGGACGACACGACGAGGATCGCGCCGCTGGTCGCCTTAGCGAGGATCGCGGCATCCGTCACGGGAAGAAGCGGGGGAGCATCGCAGATGACGACGTCGAAGTCGCGCTCGAGAACCTCGAGCAGCGTGTGCATCTGGGGTGACCCGAGCAGCTCGCTCGGGTTCGGCGGGATTTTGCCGGCGGGGAGGACGAAGAGGCTCCGCTGACCCCACGGGAGCATGACGTCGCCCACGCGGGTGCGACCGATCAGCACGTCGGTGAGGCCCGCGCCGCCCTCGATGCCGAGGTACTCGGCGACCTTGGGCTTGCGGAGGTCGGTGTCGAGCAAGGCCACGCGCTTGCCGGCATCGGCCAGGGCGATGGCGAGGTTGATCGCGGTCGTCGACTTGCCTTCGCTCGGGAGGCTCGAGGTGACCACGAACGACGCGCGGCCGCCCATGTCGAGGAACTGCAGGTTCGTGCGCAGCGCGCGGAACGACTCGGCCCGTGGGCTGAGCGGGTCGGCGTGCACGATGAGCGGGCGTTCCTTGGCCTTCGGGTCGTACGCGATCGCGCCGATCATCGGCCGGTCGGTGACCAGCTCGACGTCGCGGGGCGAACGGACCTTGGTGTCGAGCACCGCGCGGAGCACGGCGACGCCGACGCCGAGGGCGAGGCCCACAAGGGCGCCGAGGGCGATGTTCAGGGGAACGTTCGGGCTCGAGGGGCTGAGCGGCGGGATCGCGTCTTTCACCCGCGTGAGGCGGACCGGGCTGGTGTCGGTGCCGTTCGGGGTCTCGATCGCCTCGACCGCGGAGGTGAGGCTCGCCGCCATCGCGTTGGCGATGTTCGCCGCGAGGATCGGGTCGGCGTTCTCGACCGTGATCGTAATCAGAGTGGTGTTCAGGGGGCTGGAAGCCGACACCATTCCGGCGAGGCCGCCAGCAGTGGTGCCGAGGCCGAGCTCGGCAATGACGGGGTTCATCACGAGCGGGGTCGACACCAGATTGGTATAGGTGGCGACGCGACCCTGCGTGAAGTTCGAACCTTGCTGCAACTCGCCAATTGAGGTGCCGGCCTGCGACGACACGAAGACGGTGCTCTGCGCCTCGTACATCGGGGTGCGGGTGAGCGAATAACCGGCTGCTGCGCCGACGCCGAGAACGGTCGCCAGGACGATGATCAGCCAGTTCTTGCGCAGGATGCGTATGTAATCCGTGAGCTCCATGCCCACCTCTCGTGTTGCGTCTGTGGTCACAGCCCCAGTCCGCACATCCTCTCACAGCTCATGTTTCGCTCAGGAGTCGCGCATATGGCGCCGGAGGAAACGCGCGAGCGTCAGGGGTTGCAGCCGTCGCACCACCGGGGCTCGGCGAGCGGTGGGGTGCGGGGCACGAGGTGGGTCGCGTCGCAGGAGGCGCAGCCGTGGACGTCGGCGATCGGGAGTTCTGTGGGCTCGCCGCAGCCCTGGCACGGGAGCCCGCGGCGCACGTCGGTGCGGCCGTACCCGGGCGCCGCGCACGCGGGGCAGGGGGTCGCGAGGCGCTCGGCCATCCGGACGCAGAGGCGGCGGATCACGTCGGAGCGTGCGGGGGAGCGGTGCGCGCGGTAGTCGGGAGTGATCGTGAGCGACGCGCCCTCGCGCGCGAGGCGGTCGACATGCTCGGCGAGCGCGGTGGGCGTCCGCAGGTCCTTCGCCACCTCCGTCCCCTGCGCGCGGTCGGCGTGCACCATGACGCCCTGCCGCGGGAAGCCCATCGTCTCCGCGAACGCGACGGCACGCTCGCCGGTCGTGACGTCGCGAGCGGGCGGGAGGTCGACCGGCCCGGTGAACACCTCGACGAGCTCGATCCGCCGCACGTCGTCGACGAACACCAGGAGCTCCTGGTGTCGGGTCAGCCATCCGAAGTCGGAACGGAAGCTCCCCTCGCTCGCGAGTGCGGCGCTCGCGTTGCTCCTGGCGAGCGCGAGCCGTGCCTTCGCGCGGGCGGTGTCGAGCGGGCTCCGCGTGCGCGGAACCTCGCCGGAGAAGCTGCCGAAGGCGTCGGTGTCGAGCCCGGCGGGCGCGAGGACCCGCGCGCCGAGCACGTCGTGGAACGCCTCGCGGGCCAGGCGCTCCTTGCCGTGCATGGTCGCGAAGGCGACGACCTCACCGAGGTACGGCGACGCCGTCACTGGAAGTACTCGGGCCTGCTCACGAAGGTCTCGGTGACGAACATCACCCCGCTCCGGGTGGTGAGAAGCTCCTTCGCCGCGCCGATGAGGTCGTCCGCGCGCTCGGGCGGGAGGACGGTGATCAACATCGTCAGGGTGTCGTAGTCGTTGAACAGCAGCGCCCCGGAGTGCGGGCCGTGGTGGCCGAGACCCGACACTCCGGACACCGCCGTGTACCCCGTCGCACCCGACGCGGTGATCAGCGAGCGGATGGGGGCGGCATCCTTTCCGGGCACGACGATCTCGACTTTGATCATCTTGGTGAGTCCGTGCATCACGGGGTCTCCGTTCTCGTGAGGGTGGGGGGCGCGGCGGGCGTCGGGGTGGGGGTCGTGGTGGGCGTCGGAGCCCAGCCGAGGGCGGTGTAGGTCCACCAGGGGTCGGCGGACGAGGAGCGCGCGGTGAGGCTGATCCACTCGTTGTCGAACAGGTCGCGGAGCACCTGGTTACCCGACACGATCGCCGATATCCGGTCGATCGGGGCCTGGACGATGACGCTCAGACGGAGGGGCTCGTGCAGCAGCTCGTCGCCCACGGCGACGGACTGGCGGGGGAGCCCGCGCTGCAGGTCGCCGCTGTGCCCGGCGAGCACACCGATGCCGCCGATGGCGTTGTGGATCGTCTTCGTGCCGGCACCCAGGATGTCGGGGTTCAGAGTCGAGAAGTAGTACTGGTGGTTGATCCACTGGGCCACCACGACCGGCGCGGTGAGGATTGTCTCGAGTCCCGCACCCTCCGGGTCGAGGGCGGCCTCGTACGAGTGCAGGAACACCCGCCGGCGCAGGTTCGCGCCGCGGGACATCTCGCGCGGGCCGATGATCATCGCCGCGTTCCCAGCGAGACCGAGCTCGGGATACACCTCCGCCCAGTCGTGGGCGCGCGCCCGGAGCTTCGCGAGCGAGTCCATCGGGTCGGCGCCGGGGAGATCGACGGCGCGCTCGCGGACGAGGCCGTCGGCCGCGGCATCCGCCCGGGCGGTGAATTGGGCGACGAGTGGCGCGTGCGAGTCGGGGATGAGGTGCGGGTCGAGGATCGTGACCCGATCGGCGACGGTGTCGTGGAGCGCCGCGACGAAGCGGGTGCCCGCGGGGATCTCGAGGCCCCGCGCGGCGAGGATCGCGCGCACGTCGGGGTCGTTGAAGATCTCGGCCGCCGCCCGGGCGTTCACCGCCCCGGGGTTGCCGCCGCATGCGCCGCAGTCGAGAGCCGCCTGGTACAGGTTGTTCGTGCTCACCGAGCCGTGTCCGGCGAGGACGACCAGCGGCGCGAACCGGCCGAGTCCCATCATCCGCAGCCCCGCCTCGGCGAGCGTCGCGCGCTCTTCGACGGAGAACGCCGACGCGATCGTGACGCGGGAGTCGACCGGTGGGGCGATGCGGTCCCGCCACCGGCGCGTGAGCGTGTGGTGCAGCGACGGAGCGAGGGTGCGGACGACCGACGACACCCCGAACAGGAACCCCGTCGCCTCCGCGAGCGCGAACGGTGTGGCCGTGGCGTTCTCGGTCACGTGCAGCGAGTGGGATGCGGCATCCAGCGCCCGGAGTCCGCGCGTGCGGGCGCGCGCCCGGTCGGGGTCCGCGGGAGCCTCGGTGACGGCGTGCTTCGGCTGGAGCAGCGCCGGGAGCGAGTCGATCGAGCCGCGGCCCTCGTAGGTCGCGAAGCGGATGGGGACGCCGAAGAACCCGGCGAACCCGAACGTCTCGACGCCGGCATCCGTCTCGAGGTGCCGCCGGAGTCCCTCCGACCGCGGGTCGATGCACAGCACCACCTGCGTGTGCGGGGCGGCGGGCGCGAGGGGGTGCGGGGTCAGCGACGCGAGGAGGTCGCGCCGGTAGTGCCCCTCGTACGCCGCCTGCCATGTGAACGGGTGGTCGTCGAGCGGATGCAGCGCGAGGAGCCGCGCGAGCGTCGCGACGTCGGCGGGTGTCGCCCCGGGGGCGAGCGTGTCGGCGAGGCGCACGGCGCGGGCGAGAACCTCGGCGCCGGGAGTCGGCGTGGGCTCGGTGGTGGCGGCGTCGGGGTCGGGCCGTTCGGTGGCCGGCGGGAGGTCGAGGAGGAGGCGGACGGTGAGCCGCACCGCGAGGTACTCGGTGAGGTCGATGTCGCCGTCGTGCTCGCCGCGCCACTTGAGGTATCCCGTCCACCCGGGGAGGGCGGCGAGCTCCGCCGTCAGCAGCGCGACGCGGTCGGCGTCGCGCGTGCCCCACGCGGTGAAGCATGCGGCGATCGCCGCCGAGGCCTGCTCGGGGGCATCCCGCAGCCGACGACGCGCGGGCCGCGACATCCGCGGGTCGTGGGTCGCGAGCGCGCGCCACGCGGCGTAGAAGCCCCGGTCGCGCTCGGGGAGCTGCCACTGCGGGTCGGGGTCGAGGAAGGCGGCAAGCCACGGGACGACGAGGTCGGCGACCGGGTCGGTCGGGGTCGCGGGCGCCGGCGTGGTAGGGACGTCGGCGTGGAGCATGTCCTCGATCAGGACGTCGTCGGGCGAAAGATGGGCGAGGGCGCCGGTGAACGGGGGCACCTCCCGCAGCTCTGCCCCGCGTGCCCGGAGGGCCAGGACGAGGCCGTCCCGCGTGATGCGTCCGGAGGCGAACGCGGCGCGGTACGACTCCGTGGGGAGGGTGAGGTGCGTGCCGGGCGCCGCGGCGTGATCGAACCGCGTCGCCTCGTAGGGCGCGAGCGGGTTCGTGGCGATGAACGAGGCGATGGGCCAACCGGCGACGGTGTCGCGGGCGGCCTGGGCCACCTGCGCGTGGATGAGCAGGGTCATCGTGCGACCTCCTTCGTGAGTGGCGGGGTGCGCGGGCGGGTCGCGCCGCCCGGGTCGGGGGTGGGGACGGTGGATGCGGCGAGGGCGCGGGCGTACACCGCGGAGGAGAGGGCCGGGGCGAACCGCGGTGAGCGACTCATCAGCTCGATGGCGATGAGGAGCACCGCGGGGATGACGAGCAGCCACGGCGACGGCGCCTGCGTCCCGGACGGGGTGGGGATCAGCTGCTCGAACCATCCGACGGCGGCGATGTACGACAGACCGAGGGCCGCCACGACCACGGCCGCCGCGGCGACGGTGCGCAGCGACATCCGTCGCCGGAGTCCCGCGGCGACCGCGACGATCGCGGTGCACGCGAGGAAGGCGAGCAGGGCGAGGCTCACCGGGGTCGTCGCGGGAGCGATCAGCGCCTTACCCGCCACCAGCACGCCGATCGTCAGCGCGGAGCCGATGAGGACGGCCGCGGTGGTGGTCTTCGCGGATGCGGGGGACGGGGCCGGCCACGCGCGCTTCTCGGCACCCGCGGCCACACCGGTGCCGGCGGAGAGGAACAGGGTCGACTTGTACAGACCGTGCGCGACGAGGTGGAACACCGCCGCGGCGAACGCGCCGAGCCCGACGGCCATCATCATGAAGCCCATCTGCCCCGCGGTGGAGTGGACCAGCCGCCCCTTCACGTCGGTCTTCACCAGCCGCACCACCGTGGCGTAGACGAGCGTCGCCGCGCCGGCGACGAAGACCACCGCCATCGCCACCGCCGCCGGGGCGACCAGAGGTGAGAAGCGGATGAGGAGGGTCGCGCCGGCGTTCACCACCCCGGCGTGCAGGAGAGCGGAGACGGGCGTCGGCGCCGACAGCGTCGCCGGCAGCCACCGGTGGAAGGGCATCTGCGCCGACCGACCGAGAGCGGCGACGACCACGAGGAGCGCGAGGATCACCGCGGTGGCGTCCGGAAGGGCGGCCGCGACGGTGGCGAGGTCGTCGAGGCGGGCGTCGCCTCCCGCGGCGATCACGAGCACGACGGCCGCGATCACGAGCGGGGCATCGGCGATCGCGAAGCTCCACGCCGCGCGCCGCACGCCCTGGCGCGCTTGCGGGAGTGAGCGGTAGGTGGCGAGCAGCAGCACGAGGGTGATACCCGCGGCGACCCAGGCGAGGGTGAAGACCACGACCGTCTGCGCCGTGACGAGCACCGCGGTGCTGCCGGTCAGCGCCCCGGCCCACACGGCGAACCACCGCTGCCGCAGGTCGCCCCGGAGGAAGCGCAGGGCATACGCCTGGATGAGGGCGCTCAGGCCCAGCACAAGGATCAGCATCACGTGGGCGAGCGCATCGGCCGGCCCCGCGGGGGAGGTGAGGCCGAGGGCGGCGGCGAGCCCGGCCGCGACGGCGGCGAGCGTTCCGACGCCGGCGGCCCACGCGGCGGCACGTGCCCCGAGGTCGGCCGGGCGAAGGGCGGCGGCCAGGATCGCGCCCACCCAGGGGGTGGCCAGCGCGACGACGATCAGCACCAGTTCCATCAGACGCCTTTCATGACCGGATACTCAAAACACGAAAAACATAGCAGGTTTCATTAGTCATGTTTTCACCATCCGGTCTCGGAGGGCGCGCGGGTAGTCTGAGCGGATGGCGCAGTGGACCTTCCTGACCAACCACGCGCACGTGCTGCTGTGCGTGGCGGCGAATCCGGAGATCCTCCTGAAAGACGTCGCCGCCCTCGTCGGGATCACCGAGCGGGCCGCGCTCCGCATCGTCGGCGAACTCGAGGCCGAGGGTTACCTCGCACGCGAGCGCATCGGCCGCCGCAACGTCTACCGCCTCAACCCGGACCGACCGCTCCGGCATCCGCTCGATAAGGGGCACCACATCGGCGAGCTCCTCGAGGCATTCGCCGGCAACCCCGCCGAGGATTCCGAGCATCCGGCTTGACACACGACACCGATGTCGTGTTATCTATCCCGCAGAAGGGGAGTAATCCTCGCTCCGCATCGTCATTACGGTCCCTCGGTGGGACCCGGTGCGCAGGGCCGAACGGCCGATGAGACCTTCGCAATCATGCGGAGGTCTTTGTCATGTCTGTTCCGTTGTGGGCGTGGTTCGCCGTCCTCGGAGTCATCCTCGCCATGCTGGTCGTCGACCTCGTCGCGCACCGCAAAGCCCACGTCATCGGCGTGCGGGAAGCGGCGATCTGGTCGGTCGTGTGGGTCACCCTCGGCGTCGCCTTCGGCGTGGTGATCTGGTCGATCTGGGGTGCCGAGTTCGGCCAGCAGTACTTCGCCGGCTACCTCATCGAGAAGTCGCTCGCAGTCGACAACGTCTTCGTCTGGGCGATCATCTTCGCCGCCTTCGCCGTGCCCCGTGAGTTCCAGCACCGGGTGCTCTTCCTCGGCGTCCTCGGCGCCCTCGTCTTCCGCGGCATCTTCATCGCCGCCGGCGCCGCGCTCATCGAGAACTTCTCCTGGGTGCTCTACGTCTTCGCCGCCTTCCTCATCTACACGGGGTGGCGGATGTTCCGCTCGCGGAACGAGCACGTCCACCCCGAGAAGTCGCGGGTGCTGAAGCTCTTCCGTCGGTTCTTGCCGATGACGGATGCCTACCACGGGCAGAAGTTCCTCATCCGCAAGGCTGGCGTGGTCGTGGCGACCCCGCTGCTGGCGGTCCTCGTGCTCGTCGAGATCACCGACATCGTCTTCGCGGTCGACTCCATCCCGGCGATCTTCGCCGTGACCTCCGAGCCGTTCCTCGTCTTCACCGCGAACGCGTTCGCGATCCTCGGACTCCGCGCGATGTACTTCCTCCTCGCCGACCTCATCCACCGGTTCGTGTACCTGAAGGTCGGTCTGTCGTTCGTGCTGATCTGGGTGGGCATCAAGATGCTGCTCCTGGACGTGCTCTACATCCCCACCACCGTCAGCCTCGCCGTCGTCGCGACGATCATCACGGTCTCGATCGTGGTGAGCCTCCGCGCCACCCGCGGACAGGGGCGACGCGCCATCGAGACGGAGGCGGCCGGTGCCTTCCGCATCGCCACCCCGGAGGAGGAGGCCGAGGCCGAGCCGGTGTTCCGCCGCCGCCCGGTCCGCGGGTCTACGCGGCGCTGACGGTGACGCGGTCCTTGCCGGCGCGCGTGCGGGAAGGACGGTGGTGGCTGCTCGAGGGAGCAGTCACCGCCGGCCTGTCACCGGGGCTGCATCGCGGCGGCGATGCGCGCGTCGAGATCGTCGAGCTCGGCCATGAGATCGACGGCCGCCCAAACGCGGTCCCGCTTGCGTCCGGTGATCTCCTGGACAACCCCCACTCCTTCCAGGCGATCGAGGGCGGAGTAGAGCCGAGGCGATACCGGGCCCGCGATGCGTTCGATCTCGGCGACGCCCATCACCGGGTTGTCGAAGAAAGCGGGAATCAGCCGGGCCGCCATCGATCCCCGCCGGGCATCGGCCTGCACCTCCCACCGCCCGGGGAGGCGTGCGATCCTCTGCATCGACACGCGCCCCTCCTCTGCCGCGACGACCGTCGAGCGGAGCATCAGCTCGATCAGTGGCCGCACGCTCCCGCGTCGGTAGCTCCCGAGCGCGTCGAAGTACTCGTCGCGTCGGGCGAGCAGGCCGCTGGCCACGGGCACCACCGTCCGCGCGGTGATGCCCCGTCGCCGGAGTATCGCACCGATCAGGGCGCGACCCGTTCGACCGTTGCCGTCCCCGAAGGGATGGATCGACTCGAACTGCGCGTGCGCGATCGTCGCCTGCGCGAGCGTCGGCAGATCGTCCCTGTTCGCGAACGCGAGCAGGTCGTCGAGCAGCGCGGGCACGCGCGCGTGATCGGGGGGGACGTAGAGCGCGGTGAGAGGGCTGTGGTCGCTGCCACCGATCCAGTTCTGGCTGTCTCGCAGCTTTCCCGCGTAGGGCCCTTCGCTCGGGTCATCCCGCATCAGCGCCTCGTGGGCGCGGAGGATGTCGTCGCGAGTGATTGCGCCGTGGGTGCCCGCTGCCGCGATCATCGACGAGAGGGCGGAGCTGGCGGCGACCATGCTGACCGCCGACGAATTCGACTTCTGGCCGGCCAGGGCGCGCGCGAAGTCCTCGACAGTCGCCGAGACGCGCTCGATCCGGGAGGAGGCGACCGACTCGCTGCGGATCATGAATCGCGCCATGGCTGCCGGCTGACTCGCGGCCTCGCCGTCCATGGCGCCGAGAGCCACGAGGGCGCGCTCGCTCAGTCGTGTGAGGTCGGCGGGGACGGTGTAGTCGAGCTCGGCGATGAACGGCGGAACGGAGGTTGTCACCTCGGTGAGGGTGCGGTCCTCGCGACTTCCTCCACGGCGCTCCTGGCGCCAGGGAACGACGTCATGACCGTGCGAGGGCCAATCATTCGTTTCGGCGCCGTAGCCCGTCATGTCGGCTCCATTGTTTCCCTTTACAGGATACAAGTGGAAATAGCGCGACAGATAGTTCTGGTTTGCTACGCGGCGCTGACGGTCACGCGGTCCTTGCCGGCCCGCTTCGCGTCGTACATCGCGGCATCCGCGCGGACGAGCAGTTGCGCTCCGGTCTCGGGCGCGTCGATGTCGGGGTCGAAGAGTGACAGGCCCACGCTGACGGATGCCGAGATGACACCGTTCGGCACCTCGATGGGCTTCCGGCAGACGGCGAGGATCCGCTCGGCGATCGCTTCGGCCGCGATCGCGTCGGTGCCCGGGCAGAGCGCGACGAACTCGTCGCCGCCGATGCGGCCCACCACGTCGCCGGCGCGGACACCCTCGCGCAGACGCGTGGCGAGCTCGATCAGGACCATGTCGCCGGTGGCGTGCCCGAACGAGTCGTTGATGCTCTTGAAATCGTCGATGTCGAGGAACAGCACCGCGAGCGGAACGCCCGCCGTCGTCGCAGTGACCAGGGCCTCGTCGAGCGTGAGCTGCAGCAGCTGGCGGTTCGCGACGCCGGTGAGCTGGTCGTGGAGGGCCAGCACCGCGAGGCGACGCTGCAGGCGCACGCGCTGCAGCGTCTGCGAAGCCTGACGCCCCAGCGCCTGCTGCAAGTCGAAGAAGTGCGCGTCGAAATCGGAGCGGGTGGCGAAGAAGCACACGAGCACGCCCAGGCGCTCGCCCTCCGCCGACAGCGGCATGACGCTGAGGCTCGACAGGTCCTCCTCGCGCAGCGCGCGGGCGACGTCGGGAAACAGCGCGTCATCGTCGTGGACGACGGTAACGAGGGTGGTCTCGCGGAGCTCCCGGACGGGCGCGACCTTGCCCTCGAGGGGGTTGGCGCCGGCGACCAGCGCCAGCTCGCCGGCGTCGTCGAGGAGGAACACCCCGGTCTCGCGGGCCGCGAACGCCTCGCGCGCGACGGCCGCGAAGGTCAGCGCGACGTCCTCGTCGGTGGCGCTCACCCCGAACGCCGTCGACACCTCCTGCAGGATCCGCACGCGCTGCGCGGACTCCTCGGCGATCCGGCGGGCGGTGACGAGCTCGCGCTCGTACTGCACGCGCCCGGTCGCGTTGAGGATCGCGAAACGGATCAGCGCGGCATCCTCGTCCCGGGCGGCGTTCACGAGCACGGGGAGGTCCGCGCCGGCCGTCGTGCGGATGGTCAGCGACACCTCATCCACCGCACCCTGGAGGTGCAGGAGCTGGCGGTGCCGGGTCTCGAAGAACATCTGCCCGCCGCGGTCGAGCAACAGGGTGAACGGCTGGCCGATCAGCTGGGTGCGCTCGTGCCCGGTCCACCGGAGCAGGGTCTCGTTGACGTCGACGATGGTTCCGTCGAGGTGGGTCGAGAGCAGGCCGCAGGGTGCCTGGTCGTACCACGCGGCATCCGTCGTGCTCATGTCATGAACTCCCGGATGCTGCGGACCACCTGGTCGGGGGCGGAGAGGACCGGCACGTGACCGGTCGTGTCCAGTTCAACGTACCGGCTCGCGGGGATCGATTCGTGGACATAGCGGCCGACGGCTGGCGGCGCGATGGCGTCTTGCCGAGTCTGCAGCACGAGGGTCGGGACCGACACACGATCGAGGTCATCGCGGTTGTCGGAGGTGAAGGTCACGCGCGCGAAGTGGGCGGCGATCTTCGGGTCGACGCGGCAGAAGCTGTCGGTGAGCCGGTCGCCGAGCGCCG
The DNA here is from genome assembly GCF_031625015.1 of Microbacterium aurantiacum. Classification (NCBI taxonomy): domain Bacteria; kingdom Bacillati; phylum Actinomycetota; class Actinomycetes; order Micrococcales; family Microbacteriaceae; genus Microbacterium; species Microbacterium aurantiacum. The sequence goes on along the minus strand of NZ_JAHWXH010000001.1, from coordinate 279,667 downwards.
GGCGGTCGGGCGTGCCCATGATCATCGGCGCGGTCTGCCGCGACCAGTCGAGGTGGTTCGCCTCGAGCGATTCCAGGAGCGCGGTGATGTCGTGCGGTTCGAACCCGCCCTGGTAGGAGTCGTCGTTGAGATAGCACGGTGAGGGGCTCACGAGGACGAGTCGGCGAAACCGCTCGGGCGCGCGGTTGGCGGCGAGAACGCCGATGATCGACCCGACGGAGTGGCCGACGAAGGTGACGTCGGTCACATCGAGGGCCTCGAGGATCTCGACGACGTCGGCGGCGTAGCCCTCGAGGGAGTTGTACTTCACCCGGTCGTACGCGTTCCAGTCGGAGCTGCCGGCGCCGACGTGGTCGAAGACGACGACCCGGTGGTCGGCCTCGAACTGCGGGGCGACGAGATTCCACGTCTCCTGGCTGCAGCCGAACCCGTGCGCGAACACGATGGTCGGGCCGGTCATGTCGCCGCTGACGGTGACATTGTTGCGGAGAAGGGGATCGCCGCTGGGCGCTGCGGAGGTGAAGTCGACTTCGGTGATGGTCATGACGATCGTCTCTCTACCCAACTCGGAGAGACGCACGCTGCGTCCGACGGGTCACGTGGGATTCACTGTACGCGGTGCCACCTGACCGTCGCGTGTCAGGACGCGGCGATCATCCGGGCCATCTCGTCGTGCGGGACGGGCCGGCTCCACAGATACCCCTGTCCGCGGTCGCAGCCGAGCTGCCGCACGCGGTGCAGCTGCGCGGTCGTCTCGACACCCTCGGCGACGGTGCGGAGCTCGGCGTCGCGGGCGAAGGCGACGGCCTTCGCGATCTGCGCCGTGGTCTCGGGGGAGTCGTCGCCGGTCAGGTGGCGATCGATCTTCAGCTCGGTCGCGTGCAGGCGGCGAGCCTGGGCGAGCGAGGCGTGACCGGCACCGAAGTCGTCGATGGCGATGCCGACACCGTGGCTCCGCAGGCGATCGAGGCGGGCGACCAGCGGCGGGACGTTGCCGAGGTCGCGGCCCTCGGTGATCTCCACCGTCAGTCGCTTCGCGGGGTGCCGGGCGCGGGACAGGGCGGCTTCGAGCCAGGAGGTGAACTCGGCATCCTGCAGCTGTACCGGAGAGACGTTCACCGAGATGTCGATGCGCCACTCGCCGATCGCGGTGAGGGCGTGCTCGGTCATGCACTGCCCGATCTCGTCGATGATGCCCGTCTCTTCGGCGAGCGGGATGAAGTCATTCGGTCGGATGAGGCCCCACTCCGGGTGATCCCAGCGGCACAGCACCTCCGCGCCCACCAGACGGTACGTGCGGAGGTCGTACTGCGGCTGGAACCACGGCACCATCTCGCCACGGTCGACCGCGCCCTGGAGGGCGTCGGACATCTCGGCGGTTCGCGTCATGGTGAGTTCAACCTCAAGCTCGGCCTCGGCCGCGCAGGGGTGCGGGTGCGGAAGCTTCGGAGAACAGAATCGCAGTCTGCGCGGGTCGGTGTTGCGTCTTGACGCGGGGGCATCCAGGAGGTAGGTGGACGGTACCGGGGACGCGAAAACCGCGCGCGGGCGGCATCCGTTCGGATATCGCCCCCGCGCGGCGCGGCATGACTGCGGGTGTGTGTCAGGCCTTCTTGCGGCCGAAGATGAGGCCGTAGATCAGCAGGACGATGATCGATCCACCGATCGCGAGCGCCCAGGTGGAGAGCGAGAAGAACTCGTTCAGGTTGACCCCGAAGATGAGCCCGCCGAGCCATCCGCCGAGGAGGGCTCCGACGACGCCGAGGATCAGCGTGATGAACCAGCCGCCGCCCTGCTTGCCCGGGAGGATGAGCTTGGCGATCGCGCCGGCGAGAAGTCCGAGGATGAGGAATCCGATGAATCCCATGGTGGTGCCGATCTGATGCCCGCCGGGACGTCGGTGGGAAGACCCACGACACCCGTGAACGCGGCCGCCGGGCCGAGGAGCAGCGCGGGCTGACCGAGGACGCTCAGGACGATCTCGGTGCCGACGTAGACGAGCGCGAGGATCACCACGATCACCGCGACGATCATCGCGACCGTACGGGGCGAGTGGGTCTCGCGGCGCACGACCCGTCGGAGGACGGGACTGCTCATCGGACTCTCCTTCTGATGGGGGTGACGGCGCCGGTGATGGTGACGTCGACCCGGACGACGTTGCGGCCGAGGATCTCGGCGAGGCGATGCGCGACATCCGTCTGCACGTCCGCCGCCCGGTCGAGGACCGGGCCGGCGGCGGCGATCGCAGCGGTGTCGTCGAGCGGCGGGACCGGGAACGGGGACCGCAGCTGCACCCCGAGGGCTCCGCGGGAGCCGCTCACGGTGGCGCTGACCTGATCCCGGTCCACGCCGATGATCGATGCGGCAACCGCCTCGGTGACCTTCTGAGTCACCCGGTCACGGACGACGATCCGGCCCGGGGCGGCCCCGCTCATGACGACCGGCGTCCGGTCAGGGCATCGGTCAGTCCGCGGACATCGACCTTGCCGGAGGCGAAGCGTCCGACCAGCGCGCCGACTCCCATGAACAGGGCCTCGATGTTTTTCGGGAGCAGATTTTTCCCCGCCGGGGCGGGTCAGGCGGGGGCGACGGCCAGGCGGACGGCGCGGACGACCTCGGCGACCGCGGGCGTCAGCTGCTGGGCGGACAGCTGGTAGGTCTGCCACGACCGGCGGTACGGGTCGACGACGTCGTCGTCGGCGGGGTCGGCGAGCGGCTCGGCCACCCCGCGGTACGACGCGACGGCCGCGGCCATCGCGCGCACCCGCGCCCGGGGATCCGGCCCGGCCTCGTCGGCGGCGGCGCGGATGTCGTCGTCGTTCGCCGCGGCGGCCAGGCGCGCGAACTCGCGCACGGTGAACGAGTGACGGAGCCGTCCGGGTGCGTACTCGGCGAGGGTGCGGCGGTGCTCGCGCGTCATCGCGAGGAGCAGATCGGGCTCGCCCGCCATCGGCTCGGTCAGGTAGCGGGCCCGGTGGGCGGTCGCGGAATCGAGGGGGATTCCGGCATCCGTCGCCAGCTGCACGGCCTCGGGGGTCATGGTCGCGCCGGCGGCTCCGCGGGTGCCGGCGCTCGAGACGCGCCCGCCGAGCGGGGCGAGCTGCGCGTCGAGCAGGAGCTGCGCGAGGGGCGAGCGGCAGATGTTGCCGGTGCACACCGTGAGGATCTCGAACATGGCGGGGTCTCCGGGGCAGGGTAGCGTGGGCGCGTGCCGGACCAGACTAGCGAGGCGACCGAGACCGACACCGCCGTGGATGCGGGCATCGACGCGGAGACGGATGCCGGGGCCTCGCGCTCGCGGCGACGTCGTGTGCGTCGCAACGACTGGCGGCAGGGCGGATCGAGCGTCGCGCGCTGGCGCGAAAGCCTTCTCGCGATCGCGCTCTTCTCGCTCGGCGCGGGCCTGCTCGGCTCGGCCGCGATCGGGGTCGTCCTTCCCGGCGCCGCCGTGCTCGCTGCGGTCGTGCTGTGGATCGCGCTCGCCGTCCCGATCGTGTGGGGCTTCGCGCGGTCGCGTCCGGCGGGGCTGCTGCGCTTCCGCGCCGTCGACCTCCTGTTCGGCGTCGTCCTCGGCGTGCTGATCCGGTTCATCCAGGGCGGCGTCGCCGCGAGCGGGGGAGACACCGCATTCCCCTCCTATGCCGTGTTCGACGGGCAGCTGCCCTCGACCTGGCTGATCGTCGACGGCTTCGGCGCGGTGCTCATCGCCCCGGTGCTCGAGGAGTTCTTCTTCCACGGCGTGCTGCTCGTCGCCCTCTACACCGTGCTCCGACGCCCGGTCGGGAAGCTCGCCGCCGGCATCGGCGCGCTGCTCGTCACGACGGGGGCGTTCGTGCTCGTCCACGGTCTTGCCGGAACCCTCGGCGTCGACGCGATCGTCGGCCTCGTGCTCGTCGCCGGCGTCGGCGGCGCCCTCGTGCTCCTCACCGGCCGCATCTGGGCTGCGGTGCTCCTGCACATCACCTACAACGCCGTCTTCGTCGCGCTGGCGCTGGTCGGCACGCTCTTCGGCTGAGAGTTCCCCGGCATCGGGTGTTGTTTACCGACATGTAACACAGGCGGCATACAGCTTTCGCTAAGGTTGGGCGTGGGCCGCCGTTGTCCCGACCGTACTGATTATCGAAGTACACCTCCCCAGCAATCAGCACTCTCGAGACTCAGAGGAGTCCCATGCTCAAGAAGACAGCCGCCGCTCTTGCGGTCGCCGGCGTCATCGCGCTCGGCTCCGCAACCCCGGCATTCGCCTACCCCGTCGCCCCGGCCCCCGGGTGCACGGTCTCGCCCGCCGCGTTCACCGCGGGCGTCCCCTCCACCATCGCCTGCGTCGGCCTTCCCACCGGCCCCACCGTCTTCTCGGTCACCGGCCCCGGGGTCGTCCCCGGCGTTCTGGCCTCCGTCGCCTCGGCGTCGGCATCCGGTTCCACGTCGGTCACCAAGACCGCCGGCGAAGACGGTGCCGTGTCGGCCGCCTTCACCCCGCCGCAGACCGCCGCGTACACGATCACGGTCGTCGACGCCGAGGGCGCGACCGTTGCTTCCGAGACCCTTCCGGCCGCGTCCGGCACGGGCACCGGTGGCTCGGCCTCGGGTGGCGGCCTGGCCGTCACCGGTGGCGTCTTCTCGGCCGAGATGGCGTGGCTGGGCATCGGCATCATCGGCGTCGGCGGGATCGCGGTCACCGCGGCTGTGGCCCGACGCCGCGCAGGATCCGTCCAGAGCTGACGTCGTATTTCACTGAAGGACGCCCCGGGATCATCCCGGGGCGTCCTTTGTTTCGCCGCATTTCCGTCCAAAGAAAATGTCCGTCACATCTGTCACGCAGATATACGTGTGCCCTACCATGCACACAAGCAACACCATCCGTATTGGGTTCCTCCCCCGACGCAAGGCGGCATGATGCACTCCTCCCCCCACCCCTCGTCTCCCTCCCCGACACCGTCCCGCGGTATCGACCGGCGATCGATCCTCCGCCTCGGCGCGTGGTCGGTCCCCGCCATGCTGCTCGCCAGCGCGGCTCCGACGGCCGCCGTGGCGGCTCCTCTGCGCGGTCCCGCTCAAGCCTCCGCGATCGCGCCGTTCGGCCAGGCATGGAGCTCCGCCGGCCCCGACGGAACCCACTGGCCCCTGAACACCCCGCGGCCGACGGACGCGTTCGACCGCGTCTACCGCGTCGCGGCGAACTGGGACGCCATCGGCGCCGCGATGTACCAGGCCGCCCGACTGCCCGTCACCAGCAAGGTGAAGATCGAGGTCGCCCCCGGTGTCCTCGGCGATGGATGGGGCGCCGGCTCCAGCGCCGGCGGTCCCATGGTCGAAGTGCCCGCGGGCCGTACCTCCAACATCCTCATCGTCCCCGCCCAGGGGTGGGGGAGTGTCACCGCCGCCGGTGACGCGCGCACCAGCAGCGGCTACTCCATCGTCGGCCTACGGAAGACGACGTTCGCCGGCTTCGACTTCTCCAACAAGATCGTCCTCCTGCGCAACTGCCAGGACGTCGCCTTCGCGTGGTCGACGTTCAGCTCGCTGAACATCACCGCCAACACCGCCGGCGCCGCCGGGAGCATCCGCGAGGTGCGCAACGTCGAGTTGGTGGAGTGCGTCATCCCCGACGCGCTGAACTTCTCCTCCAGCGACACCGAAGACCGCATGGCCTTCCGGGTCGGTGACAACCGCCCGATCTCGGGTGTCCGGATGATCGGCTGCTACGTCGCCCCGTCCTACAAGGCAGCGGGGAGCTCGGCGCACGCCGACTCGCTGCAGACCAGCGGCAGTGGAACGATCTCGAACCTCGTCTTCGAGGACTCGGTCTTCTTCCAGTCCAGCTCGCAGATCCTGCAGTTCGCCAACACCAGCGGGGTCACGCTCGATCACTCGCTGTTCGTCGGCGGCCTGCGCGGCACCGGGCGCTACCCGCTCGCGCCGGACCGCCACGTCATGGTGGGGCAGAACACTCTGTGGGGGAGCGCGAGCAACGTCGTCGCCACCGACACCCTCGTGCTCGGCTCTGCGAGCTCGTCATGGCGCTTCACGGCGGTCGAGGACACCCTGATCGCCAACCGCACCTCGCCCCCGGGGGCCTTCACCCTTGATACGACGTCCTACGGCACGCAGGCCACCGTGCTCCCCGACGACGTGCTCGACGCGCTCGCACCGTACCCGACCCCCGGCCGGCTACACGCTGTCTGGTCGTCGCTGGCGGTGGCCTGACCGGTCACGCTTGGGGGGTCCAGGAGCCGGCGGCTCAGCCCGCCAGCTCCTGGACGAGCCGGTCGACGGTTCGCTCGACGTCGGAGCTCCGCGGCGCGGTCGCGGTGACGGTGATCTTGTCCGCATACAGGATCGCGAACATCGACAGTTCGTCGTCGGGGAGGGCCGCGGGCAGCACGATGAGGTCCTCGACCCGTGCTCCGTTGAGATACCGGGGCCGTGACAGCCACGGCACGAGGGTGGCGTACCCGATCTCGCGCGCGGGTGAGTCCTCGGCGGGACGCACGGCTCCGCCATCCTCCTTGGCCGCCTCCAGCTGACCGCGCACATCGACGGCGACGTCCGCGATCGGATGCGTGGGAACAGATCGGATGAGCACGTCGCTGATGCGGTTCCGGCTCTCCTCGGTACGGCGGCGCAGCACGGGCACGCGCACCTGCACGAGGTCGCTCCCCGCGGCGACGCGCAGCACGGACGCGACGATCATCTCGTTCATGGACGCGTTCGCCGCCCGCGCGTGGTCCTGCACGACGCCCGCAGCGATCGTCCGGAAGGCGGAATGCGTGGCCGGCGGCCGGTGGCCACGACTCCGGTTCCGCACGGGGCGGAGGATGCGCGCGGCGGTGCGCCGCACACGCCGGAGCAGAGGCCGGCGGGCCCACGCCCGCAGCGCGCTGCCGAGGTCGTCGTGCTCCGCCCGCCACTGTGCCAGGGCCTGGAGGGCGAGCCCCCCGCCGACGCGCGGCGCGCGCGCCTCCGCGAACGGATCGGCCGCAGGCTTGGGTGCGGCATTGGGCTTGCTCACGGTGAGAGCGGAGAGGAAGGTCAGGGTGCGCAGGGCATCGCCGCCGGAATGGTGCATCAACAGCCCCATCGCCACCCGGCCGTCCGCGAGCGTCGTGAACGTCACGCGCCACAACGGACGGGCGAGCGTCAGCGGACCGGCATCCCATCCGATGAGCCGGGGGAGCGTGGTCGTAGAGAGAGGGATGTCACCCTCGTCGAAGCGGACATGGTGCGTCACGTCGAACGACGCATCCGGCACCCAGGCGGGCGGCGTCAGTCCGAGCGGGCTGCGCATCAGGCGCAGCCGCGCGTAAGGGATGCCGCGCGTCGCATCCTCGATCCAGCGCACGATGCGTGCGCGGTCCAGGCTCCCTTCTGCATCGCGCAGAGGAGCGCCGTCGAGGATCGCAACGCCCTGCATGTGCATCGCGTCGAACGTCGCCGTGGTCGCGACGTACCCCTCTTCCCAGATCCGCATGAACTCGGCATGGGCGCGGGCGCGCGTGTGTGCGGTCATTGGTCCCCCTCTGACTGTCCCCGACCCTTCCACGATCGTATTGCGGCTGTGTAAACATTCGACATCGGCCTTCGTGGTGCATGGGCCCGCCCCGTAGAATCGGGTCGCAGTCGCCACCGTCGCTCGGCTGATCCCGGCGGCCACCGGCTGCCACGCTCGCTTCCTGGGGGGAAACGATGGTGAGTACGACGTATCTCGACGCCATGCGGGCCACCGCGCGTCGCGCGGGCAACGAGCGGGGAATCCGCTTCTACTCCGACGAGACGACATCCGTGCGCTGGGGGTATGCCGAGCTTGATGAGCGTGCGCGCGCCCGCGCCGCCGCTCTGACCGATCTCGGCTACGGCCCCGGCGACGTCGCGGTGCTCGCCTTCGACCCGGGCATGGGCTTCATCGAATCCGTCTGGGCGGCGATCTACGCGGGCATGACCATCGCGCCGGTCCCGGTGACCGCCGGCCGGAACATCGAAGCGGTGGCCGCCCGTCTCGCCGCGATCACCGCGGACGCCGGAAGCCGACTCGTGCTCACGGAGTCGTCCGTGCGCGCGGTGGTCGATGCCGCCGAGATGCCGGGGGTCGAGATTCGGCTGCTCGAGGGGCCGGACCTGTCTCTCGTCGACGCGTGGGTGCCGCCGCGGATCGACGGGGATTCCGTCGTCCTCCTGCAGTACACCTCCGGTTCCACCGGTGCGCCCAAGGGTGTCACCGTCACGCACGCCAACCTCGTCGCCAACGAGGAGGCGATCGCCGCTGCGGTCGTCGACGACGAGAACTCGGTCTGGGTGGGATGGCTTCCGCACTACCACGACATGGGGCTGATCGGCCTGCTGCTCCGCCCGATCTACGGCGGCGCCGACGCGGTCCTCACCTCGCCGTCGAGGTTCCTGCGCCGTCCGCTGTTCTGGCTTCGGCTCATCACGCGTCACCGGGGCACATTCACCGTGGCACCCGACTTCGCCTACCGGCTGTGCACCCAGGTCGTCACCGACGAGCAACTCGCCGAGCTCGACCTGTCGTCGCTGACGCACGTCGTCACCGGGGCCGAGCCGATCAAGGTCGACACCACCCGCGACTTCTCGGCGCGGTTCGCCGCGGCGGGATTCGACAGCCGGGCCTTCATCCCCGCCTACGGCATGGCCGAGACCACCCTCATCATCTCCGCCGCGGCGGGAGACGGCATCCACTCGATCTCGGCAGACGCCGGAGCGCTCGAGAGCGGCGATCTGCTCCCTGCCGTCGATGCCCGCTCGGTCGACCTGGTGCTCTGCGGTCCGCCTGTCCCCGGATCGACAGTGGCCGTCGTCGACCCCGTGTCGCACGAATGGCAGCCCGACGGGCGTGTCGGCGAGATCTGGGTGCATGGTCCGAGTGTCGCCCGGGGGTACTGGAACAGGCCCCTCGAGACAGCCGAGACGTTCGGCGTCCGGATCGTCGGTGACGACCTGCCCTACCTCCGTACCGGCGACCTCGGGGCCATCGTCGACGGGCAGATCGTCATCACGGGCCGGCAGAAGGACCTCATCATCTCCCACGGACGCAACATCTACCCGCAGGACGTCGAGGCCACCGCATCCCGCGAGGTCGGCACCGACCCCGGGTGTCTGAGCGCCGCGTTCGCCCTCGAGGGGCAGGCGTCGGAGGTCGGGATCGCCGTGGAAGTGGATCCGCGTACCCTGTCCTCCGCCGACCTGCCGGCGATGAGCACCGACGTGCGACGCGCCATCGCCCGGGACTTCGGGCTCCCGAGCATCGGGATCGCGCTCGTGCGGAAGGGACTGCTTCCCCGCACGACGAGCGGGAAGATCCAGCGCGGGCGCGTGCGAGCCGCCCTCCTCACGGGTGAGATCACCGTGGCACACACCGACGGGCTGACGATCGACCGGCGCGATGACGTCGACGCGCCGGTCGGATGAACACGCCGACCTCCTTCGCTTGGCAGACCGCCGAGCAGCTCGACCGCTTCCTCGGCGACCCGCACGATGCCGGTGCGCGGATGCCGGACGCGCAGACGCTCGCCGACGACGATGCCCGGCGCTTTCCTGACGCCGCTGCGGCGGCATTGAACGACTGGGGCCTGCACCGCTTCTACATCCCCACCGCCGTCGGCGGCGACTTCGATGATGCGCTGCGTACGCTCCTGCTGATGCGGCAGGTCTCCCGACGCGATGTGACCGCCGCCGTGGGCCACGGGAAGACGCTCCTCGGAGCGGTCTGCGCGTGGACGGCGGCCGATCGCTCCGCCGAGCGGATGGCGGCGATCGTCTCGGCCGGCGATCCGGTGTCATGGGGCTTGACCGAGGAAGGGCGCGGCAGCGACATCGGCCGCTCCGCCACCACCGCGCGAATCGGCTCTGACTCCATCGCCGTGGACGGGCACAAGTGGCCGATCGGGAACGCGACCCGTGGCCGGGCGATCACCGTTCTGGCGCGTACGGCCGAGCGCTCCGGGCCGCGGTCTCTCTCGCTGGTCCTCGTCGACAAACAGGAGGTCGACGGCGCGACGCTGTCGTACCGCCCGCGTCGGCCGTTGCACGGCATCCGTGGGGCCGACATCAGCGGCATCGACTTCCACGGCACGCGGGTCGACCCCGATGGCCTGGTGGGTCCTGAGGGGCACGGCCTCGAGCTGGTCCTCAAGAGCCTTCAGCTGACCCGGACCCTGTGCGCCGCGCTCTCCCTCGGCGCGGGGGATCACGCGCTTCGCCTCGTCTTGGAGGGCTCGCATGGAGGCGGCGGCATCGCGCGACGAGACCCGGAGGCGGTGGCGACGGCCGTCGCCGATCAGCTCCTGGCCGAGGTCGTCGGATTCGTCGGTGCACGCACGATCCAGACGGCACCCGAAGAGATGGGGCTCGTCAGCGCCTTCGTGAAATACCTCGTTCCGGATGCCGTCGACTCCTCGGTCCGCGAGATCGGGGGCGCGCTCGGAGCGGAGGCCCACCTCACCACGGGGCGGACGGCGCACTTCCAGAAGATCGCCCGCGACGCCCGGGTCGTGGCGATCTTCGACGGCAACTCCGTGGTCAACCTCAACGTCATCGCGGGCGAATTCTCGAGCATCGTGCGGGCCGCCGACGACCCTGCACCCGATCCGGGTGACGTCAGCGCCGCGCTCGCCTTCGATGTTCGACCCACCGGACTCGATCTGACGCGTCTACGCCTCGTCACGCGTCGAGGCTCGACGCTTCTCGCCGCGCTCCCGGGGCTCGCCTCGGAGCTCGACCACGACCTGACGCCCCCCGACATCCGCGCTGCGGTCAACGCCCTGGCTGCGGCCTTCGACGACATGATCGCCGAGGCTCGCGGAGCCGAGCGTGCGTCCCGCCCTCCCGTGGAGCAGTTCGCGCTGGCGGAGAGGTTCGCCTTCGCCTTCGCGGGGGCGGCTGCGCTCGCCGTACATCGCGCCGCACGCGCGCGGATGGACACACCTCTGTGGGACGACGACCTCTGGCTTCGCGCGGTGCTCCATCGCGTGTGCCGTCGGTTGGGTGTGTCCCCACCCGAGCAGCGGTCGTATGCGAGACAGCTCGCGGCGACCAGCGAGGCGCTCATCCAATCAGGGCAGACGGTCTCCCTCCTGCCGCGGTGGTGGAACGATCGGGGAACGACATGAACCCCGGCGTGTCGACAGCCACCGTCCTCGAGAGCCTCCTCGGGGACCCGTTCGACGACGGCCTGCTGCCCTTCGCCCAGACGGTGTCCGACGAAGAGCGCTCCCGCCTCCGCGGGGAGGCCGGAGACGCCCTCCGTGCGACCGGCCTGGTCGCCTCCCTCCTCCTGCCGCGTTCTGTCGGGGGGAGCTGCGAGACGATGCGCGCCGCGGTGGCGGAGGGTCGTGCGCTCTTCCGACGTGACCCGGCATCCGGACTCGAGCTCGTCACCGCACCCCTCGCGCTCCACGCGACCGCCGTCGACGCCTCCGATCCCGTCGCCGCGGAGGCCTTCGGTGTGCTCCTGTCGGGCGGTGGCGCCGCCGCGACGCTCGCCGAAAGTCGGCAGCCTCCACGCGTGCGCGGCGGGCTCCTCCGGGGGCGGACGCCGCTGCTCGTCGCGCCGGAGACGGCGGCGAGCTGGTACATCCCGTCGGTCGGCCATGACGGCGCTGAGTTGCTGGCGATCTGCCCCGCCCAGGAGTCGCTCGTGCTCGATCCGCCGACAGGTACCGTCGGTCTCCGAGGCACCCGGTTCGCCACCGCCACCGCCCTGGATGCTCCGGTCCTCGCCCTTCCCCACGGCCCGCAGGGCCGGGAGCGAGCGCGCGCGGTGCTGGCGGCGATGGCCATCGCGACCCTCGACACGTCCTTGCGTCTCGCTGTTCGCTACGCCGCTGGACGGGAACTCTACGGCGGCACGGTCCTCGACATCCCCCATGCGCGGGGCCTCATCGCCGAGGTGCACACCGACCTCCTCATCGCCGACGCGTTGGCGGATTCGGCGCTGGAGGCGATGGATGCCGGAGAACCGGATGCCGCGAAGGAATCGGCGGTGGTCGCACTCGTCCCGCGCCTTCTGACGGATGCGATGCGCTCTCTGTCCGTGCTGTTCGGGTCGACCTTCTATGCGCGGGTCGCACCGTACGCGGTCTTCGAGACGCTGCTCCGCGATGTCGATGCGCTGGCACTCGCGGGGCTGGGCAGGCATCCCTCGGACACCTCCGTGGCAACGCTCGCTGCCGTGGAGGTGCACTCGGATGACGGGGCACTCGGCCCAGCGCGGGAGGCGCTCGGGATGGAAGGCCGCACGGGCGGAGGCGAGGTCGCGTCGGCGCTCGAGGCTGCCACGATCCTGGCGTGGGACGCGTGCGACCGACGACACGCCTCCGGCGAAGCCGCCGCATCCTCGACGTGGCTGGAGGCGGCCTCGATCCGGCTCCGCCGACGTCTCCGCGGCCACGGGGCCGTGCTGTCCGACGCGATGATCGAGGGTGCCATCACCGACGTCGTCGCGAGTGCGGATCAACAGCGCTCGATGACCTTCGACCGTGTGCCGGTGTTCGGCTGACCGACGGCACACAGACCAGACCGACCGAATGAGGAGAAGAAGATGACGATCATCTCGACAGAAGACGATGTGCAGGCGTGGGTCGCCTCCCGGATCGTCGCGTACGGGAAGCGACCGGATCTCGCGTTCACGGTCGACACCGAGTTCACCGAGATCGGGATCGACTCCGTCTACGCGCTCACCCTGTGCGGCGACATCGAGGATCAGTACGGACTCGAGCTCGACCCCGAGATCATGTGGGACTACCCCACGATCCGTGACCTCTCGACGCATCTGCGCGAACTCGGCGCCCACTGAGGGCCGATCCGGTGCCGTAGCCACCTGCGATAACGACGACGATGCCCGTCGCCCCCGGAGGGGCGACGGGCATCGTCGTTGTATCAGGCGTTACTGCGATGCCGAGTGGCGGCCGGCGCGCTGGCGGATGACCAGGGTCGCTCCGGCGGCGATGGCGGCGAGGGCCACGAGGCCGCCGATGCCCCAGGCGAACTCGCCACCGGTGACGGCGAGTCCCCCGTTGGCGGGCGCGGGCACGGGCGTGTCGGTCGGCGCCGGTGTAACCGTGTCGGTCGGCACCGGGGTCGGCGTCACGGTGTCGGTCGGGGTCGGCGTGGGCGTCGGCTCGGGAGTCGGCGTCACGGTCGGCGTCGGCGTCGGAGTCGGCGTGGGCGTCACGGTCGGCGTCGGAGTCGGCGTCGGGGTGACGTCGCAGCCGATGACGGTGACGCGCGGGTCCGGAACGGTGATCGTGCCGGACGACCAGTGCGGCGTGTCGATGGACTCGCCGAACCCGACGATGACCGAGGACGCGGGCAGGTTGGCGCAGCTGCATCCGTGCATGCGGTCGTACCAGGTGTGGGTCTCACCCGGAGCGAACTCGCGCGGCCCGAAGATCTCGTAGCTGCCGTCCGGGTGCGTGAGCTTGGCGCCGCCCCAGGCGGTGATGCCCGAGGTGTTCGTCGCCGTGATCGCGACGTCGGCGTGTCCGCCGGACGAGAGATCCACGGTGATGGATACGGAGCCGCTGTAGGGCGACGAGGCGGCGACGGCGGCGGTGACGCCCCCGGCGGCGCTGACGGCCACGACTGCGGCTACGAGGGCGAGGGCCCATCGTCGGAAAATGGGCGTGCGCGAGCGCTTCATAAAGTCCCCCCAGACTTCATCGGTTTACGAAAGTGAGGTTGTTGCAAAGGGAGTAACGGGTCGGCGGTCGAGACCTGTCCCGGAGATTCTGATCAGCCTACCCGGGATGAGGCTTTCCTGCGTAAACGTTGTGTTTCGCGTCTGAAGTGACTAGAAGTGACTAGACGTTCGTGGGGAACGCGGTGGCTGTCAGTCGGTACCCCCGCATGATCAGCGCTCGGCGGAGCACCCGCGCCACGCCGTCCTGGACTCTCCACGCGTGCATCCGGCCGGCGACCCGGTATAGCGCGACGAGCGCCGCTTCGACGACACCGCGATCGTCGCGGGCGGCGATCGCACGCTGAACGCGGGCGAGGGCGCGGTTATACGTCGGAGAGATCTCCACGAGTGGCGTCAGCTGCGGAGGGCGGCGACCCCATCGGTGCTCGAGAGTCGAGACCGCTCCGCCGCGCGCCAGGCACTCCGCGAGAAAGGCGTCGACGCCGCGATCGTGGTGGTGGCGCGCCGCAGCTCGTCGATCGAACGTCGCCTGGGCGCCCAGCATCTGCAGGCGGATACCGAGATCGAGGTCCTCGTTGTACTCCAGACGCACAGAGGGTCTCAGTTCCTCCGCACGCTGATACAGCCCCCGCGGGAGGCTGACGTTGCCACCCCACAGCGACGCCAGGATCAGGTCGGAGTCGCCGGCATCCCACACCCGTGCCTGGGCTTCGTAATCGCGGGCGTACAGGAAAGTCGGCGCGTCGTCGGCGCCCCGCCGAGCGGGCAACGCGACCGGCATATAGCCCTGGAGTACCCGATCGCCCAGCGGGGCGTGGAACCGGCGGTGGGCGTCGAGGAGCCCCGTCTCAGGCTCCACGTCGTCGTCCACGGCCATGACGATGTCCGCGTGCGCGCGGTTCAGACCCTCGATGCGCGCTCGAGCGAGCCCCACGTTCGCCGGAAGCTCCGCGACCGTGACCCTCTCCGAGGCGAGGATCCCCGACAGCGATCCTTCCCAGCCGGGATGCGGTCCGTCCAGGATCACGATGACCTGATCGGCCCCCTGGCGGAGATACTCCTCGACGAGGGGCGAGACGCGGTCGATCCGACGATACGAGGGGAGGACGACGGACACCGAGCGGGGAACCGCATCTTCCTGCGGGACGGTCACGACTTCCCCGGGTCGGCTGTGCCCGTGAGCAGCTCGAACATCCGCCCGACGGTCTTCTCGACGTCGCGAGACGTGGACATGTTCGCTCCGATGAAGAGGGAACCGTTGTACATGATGCCGGCCGCGGCGAGATGATCCCGGCCGAGGGAGGCCGGGAAGGGGACCATGGCGAGCACCTCCGCGCCGCAGAAGTAGCGCGGGCGTGAGACCCAGGGCAGGAGCGTGCTGTATCCGATCGGGAATCCCGGGACGGTGTCGTGGTCGAATGCGGACTCCCGGTCGGCGACCTGCGCGTGGATCGACGCCACCGTCGCCGCGAGGTCGGCATCGGCATTCCCCGTCACCGCCATGTCGCGGACGTGATTGCGGATGTGCGGCTCTTTGTCGTTGTGGAAGGACACGGGGAACCGCAACCGCACGACGCGCTCCGGCCCGTCCCACGCACCGACGATCGCCGAGGCGAGCAGGTCGCTGAGCGTCCCGCCCATCTCTCGCGCGCGCCGGCCCGCCGCCGCGGCATCCAGCTGGCGCCACGCGGAATGCCGGGGCGGGAGCGCGGCCTCTCGAGCGGCGGCACCGCCGGCATGGAATCGCACGGGCATCAGAGTGCGAGCCGCGACTCGGCGCAGGCGGCGTGCGAAGGGCTTCGTCCGGTAGGCGCGCCACGCGGCCGGCAGCGTGCGCTCGGGAAGACGGTTCCACCACTGCCGCAACGCGAGGAGCGGCAGCTCTGCCCGTCGGGCGGCTCGGACGCCGGCGAAGGGGTCGACCGGCACAGGCAGCGACTCCTCGCGCTTCCGACCGATGACCGACATGATCTTCATGCCCGACATGCCGTCGACCATCGCGTGGTGCATCATCGTCCCGACGGCCACTCGGCCATCCGTCAGATCGGTGATCCGCAAGCGCCACAGCGGGTGGTCGATGGGCATCAGGCCGTCATCGGCGCCGGCGAGTCGTCGCACGTCCGCGGTCGCGGCATCCGCCGGCTCGTCGGCGAACACGATGTGACGCGACAGGTCGAATCGCTCGTCGGGAACCCACGCGGGGGGAGTCAGCCCCAACAGCGGGCGTTGCAGGCGCAACCGGAAGTGCGCGGTGCTGGCCATGGTGGCCGCCACGAAAGCGACGATGCGCTCGCGGTCGAGTGATCCGTCCGCGCGACGCAACGTCTCGCCGTCGACGACGAACATCCCGGGCGTGTGCATGTTCTCGTACGAGATGTGGTTGGAAACGTACCCCTCCTCCCAGATCTGCATGAACTCGGCATGCGGTCCGCGGGTCTTCGCCGGCGCGGCGATGCGTTCGGTGGTGGTCATGACGTCTCCAGAGTGAGGTGTCGGGTTGTGGGGTGCGGGTGGTCGTCGATGACAGCCAGGCAGGCTTCGACAGGACGCCCGCGCCACGTCGGCGGCGCGGGGACCGCCAGCGTCCGGAAGTCGGACGCGAGCCCCTCGCCGGTCGCTTTCGCCACCGCTTCCTTCGCGGTCCACAGGCGGGCGAGGTGTGTACGCGCGTCCTCGGGCCTCAGCCGGGGAAGCTCCTCCGCTTCTGCCGGTGTCAGCATGCGGCGGCGAAGTGCGATCGAATCGAAGGCCGTGAACGGCGCCGCCTCGACATCCGCTCCCACCCGGACACCGCGCGCCACCGCCACGAGCACGGCATCGCCGCTGTGCGAGATCGAGAAGTCGACGCTCTCGGAGCCGACGAGTCGTGGTTTGGCGGCCACGCTTTCGCGGTGCAGCCCCCGCCAGGGGAGACCCTCCCGCGAGCGGACGAGGTGCTCCACCCACGCGTACGCCACGCGCCTCGGCTCACCGTCGACGCGACCGAAGCGCCACCATACGTCCGTGCCGAGGACGGACCACCGTCCCTCGGTCACCGAAGCGACCGAGGGACGGTGGCCGGAGACGAAGGTCACGTCGCGGTCACGCGCGTGTGCAGAGCCTCGGCGACGCCTCGCAGGTCGGAGTGGTCGGCGAAGAACGCCGGGTCGATCTCCACCCCGTAGGTGTCCTCGATGTCACCGCACAGGGTCATGACGTAGATCGAGTCCAATCCGAGCTCTTTCAACGGTGCATCGAGGGTCACCGACTCGGCATCGACCTGGTCGTAGAAGCGGACTCGGTCAACGAGCCAGTCGCCGAGGTCGGACGGGCTGGGGGCGGAGGCGGCAATGGTTTCGGGCGTTGACATGACAGATCTTTCGGGTCAGACGATCAGTGGGTGTGGGTGGCGAGGACGGGGCGGAAGCCACTGCTGTGCAGGACGTCCAGCGACCCCTCCTCGATGAGCACGCGGGTCGGCCGGCGACGAACCTTTCCGGTGGCTGTGCGGGGGAGCTTCCCGGTGTCGACGAATGCGACCGCGACGGACGGGAGGGAGTACGCCGTGCCGAGCTCGTCTCGGACGGCGTTCGCGAGATCGGCGAGGTCCGTCGCGGGCGGCGCCGTCTCGGGGTCGAGCTCGAGGACGATCCCCACCGCCGAGGGGTGGCCTTCGAGCTCGAAGGACGACCCGATGCCGACGGCGGCGTGCAGCCGCTGGGCGCGCGCCTCGAGGTCCTGCGGGTAGATGTTGCGCCCGCGGATGATGATCATCTCCTTGAGGCGGCCGGTGACGTACAGCTCGCCGTCGAGGATCGCCGCGAGGTCCCCGGTTCGCATGTGGGCACCGTCGTGGCCGGCGAGCTCGTGACCGAAGGTCTCGGCGGTGGCATCGGGACGGCGGAAGTATCCCGGGGAGACCATGTCGGAGGCCACCCAGATCTCGCCGATCGTGCCGTCGGGGACGGGCTCGAACGTGTCGGGATCGACGATGACGACGCTGGTCCGGCTGCTCGGACGGCCGCACGAGACCATCTCGACACTGCCCTCGCCGTCCGCGGGGACGAGTTCGCCGTCCTCGAGGCGGGCGGAGTCGAAGCGTCGAAGCACCAGCTCGTCGCCGGGGAACTTGGCGCTGATGAGCATCGCTTCCGTCATCCCCATCACCGGGGCGATCGAGGCGGGGTTCAGGCCCGTCGTCGCGAATCGCGAGAGGAAGGCATTGACGGTCTCCGAGCGCACCGGCTCGCTTCCGGAGAAGAGCACCTCGAGGCTCGACAGATCCAGCTCTTCGATCTGATCCGCGGTGGCCAGCTGCGTGACCAGCGCGAAGGCGAAGTTGCCCGCGACGCTGACGGTGCCGCGGTGCTTGCTGATCAGCTGCAGCCAGAAGACGGGGCGACGCTGGAACTGGGCGGTCGCGGTGATCACCGCCTGAGCGCCGAGCGTCGCGGGATTCAGGACCTGGAGCATCAGGCCCATGATGTGGTGCAGCGGGGACCAACCGACGAGCACCGAATCCTCGTCCATTCCGAACAGCTCGCCGCATGCCCAGATTGTCGCGAGGAACGTGCCGTGCGTTCCGATCACGCCCTTCGGATCTCCGGTCGAGCCGGAGGTGAAGAGCAGGAACGCCAGCGAGTCGGCCGTCAGCTCCGGCTCGATCCATCCGTCGGCGTTCCCCTCGGAGACGAGATCCTCGAACAGGTAGGCGGCGACCTCGACACCGGGCAGGTCGCCGCCGATCGCCTCGGCGACAGACGCCTCGGTGATCATCACGGTCGCCTCGGCGGAGCGGGCGATCCCGGCGATCCGCTCGCCCATCGTTCCGGTCGCGCCGTAGCCGGCGACCGGGGCGGGCACCAGCGCCAGTCCGGCATAGAGGACGCCGTACGCGGCATCCGCCCAGTTCAAACCGGGCTGCAGCGCGACCACGGCGGTCTCCCCGGGGCGGTGGCCGGCGCGCTGGAGGCGTTCGGCG
This sequence comes from Microbacterium aurantiacum, assembly GCF_031625015.1. NCBI lineage: Bacteria > Bacillati > Actinomycetota > Actinomycetes > Micrococcales > Microbacteriaceae > Microbacterium > Microbacterium aurantiacum. The sequence continues at coordinate 261,053 of NZ_JAHWXH010000001.1, read as the reverse complement.
ATCGCGCGGGCGCGGCGGTCGAGCTCGGCGTATCCCCGGTAGGTGGACAGCTCGGGGGTGTCGTAGAAGCGGAGGCCGTGGTCGTCGCCGATGCGCTCAGCTGTTTGACGCAACGCTGCGACCAGGTTCGGGATGTCGGTGGTCATGATTTTCCCCCCAGTGGGATGTCGGTTGTTCGGGTCGTGGGTTCTGCCGGCGCGTCGCCGAAGAGAGCGGGTCGAGAAGCGGGATATCCCGTACGCCAGGCGCGGCGGTGCCCCCACACCACCTGCCAGGTGGTGCCCCGGCGTCCGCGGGCGCCCGCCGGGAGCGCCCGCACGGCGGTGCCCACCTGGAGGAGGGCGATGCCGATCGCGGCGGCAGCGGGATGCCAGCGTCGCCGCAGGACGGTCGCCTTGCCGGCCATCACCATGCTCATCTTCCGACCGCTCGAGGCAGTGGATCCCCCGACGGCGTGAATGATCGTGGCCGAAGGAACGATGACGGGTCGCATCCCGTGTTCCCAGGCCCGGGCCGAGAAGTCGGCGTCCTCGCCGTAGAGGAAATACGTCTCATCCATCCCGCCGAGCAGGGTCCAGTCCTCGCGGCTGATCAGCAGCAGGCATCCCGTGATGATCGGCACCTCGCGGACGGAGTCCCGCTGCCACGACCCGAGCGATTCCGGGTCGAAGATCCGGGACCGCTTGAAGGCGGTCGACAGGCCCGTGGCGAAGCACGCGAGCGACCAGAGGGACATCGCACCCCAGCACGAGCTCGGGTCCGTCGACCCGTCGGGACGCACCGTCCGCCCCCCGTAGACGCGGTGCTCGGGGTGAGCCCGGGCGTAGGCCAGCAGCGCGTCGATCGCCCCGTCGAGGACGACGGTGTCGGGGTTGAGCAGCAGCACCCAGGGCGCCGTCGTGTGAGCGACGCCCCGGTTCACTCCGGCCGCGAAGCCGAGGTTCTCGCCCGCGTCCACGACCGCGATCTCGGGAAACCGCGCCCTCAGGGTCTCGACGCTGCCGTCGCGGGAGCCGTTGTCGACGACGACGATCTCCGTCGGTGTCCGGGTCATCGCGAGCACACTGGCGATGCTCGCCGCGGTCTCGTCGGCGGTGTTGTAGTTCACGATCACGACGGCGATCTGCGGAACGATCTCATCGGCGGTCACGGAGTGCGCTCCGTCTCGGCGAGGAGAGGGTCGCGCCACGCGATCACCCGCGCGGGGATGCCGCCGACGATCGCCCCCGCGGGCACATCCTTGGTCACCACGGCGCCCGCGGCCACGATCGCTCCGTCGCCGATGGTGACGCCGGCGAGCACGACCGTGTTCGCTCCGAGCCACACATCGCTGCCGATCGTGATGTCCTCCTCGATCTTCCGCTGGTCCATGACGAACTCACCGGGTTCGGTGGCGTAGTTCGAGGCCGTGATCGTCACATGCGGGGCGAGGAGGCATTTCTCGCCGAACACGATCCGCCCGGTGCTGTTTCCCGCCCAGATGATGCTGTGCTCGCCGATGTGTGTTCCCGCGCCGATGGTGATGCGCTCCGCGTTGCGGAAGGACACGTTGGGCGCGAAGCTGACGTCGGCACCGCGCTGGAGACGCGAGACCTGCTGCACGTGCGAGTAGGCGGCGAAATGCAGAAGTCGGAATGCCTGCACGTAGGTTCGAGGATTCAGGAACGAGCGTGCGGCGCCCGAGAGTCGACCGCTCATCCGATGATCCCTTCCGATTCGGCCGAAACGGGCGCCGGCGGGCGCTCGTCGCGGAAATTCTGGCCATCCAGAGGTATGCGGCGCGCTTCAGAGAAGCCCCGGGCGAGTCCGCGCAGGAACGCCAGTTGACCGGTGCGGGTGCGGGTGTCGCGTGACCGCCGCACCAGACGGGAGATCCCTCGACGGGCGACGCGGAACGTGAGCGAGCGACCGGCCGCGGGGTCCATGCGCCGCCACTTCGCGCACATCGCGCCCAACCCCAGGCCGTAATTCGTGTTCAGCCGGACGTAGTCGTCGTCCTCTCGCGTGAACACGTGGGTCACGATCGATCGCGGGACGCGAGCCACCGTCCCCCCGGAGCGGAGCAGCCGGCAGAGCATGTCCATGTCCTCCGCTCCACCGAAGCGGCGGCCGGCACCCAGGATCGGGTCGAACCCTCCCGCCGTCACGGCCGGGCCGCGCCGCACGGCCATCAAGGCGCCGTGCCCGGCATCCAGGCCGTCGAGGATGCGAGTCAACGTCGTCGCCTCCTCCGTCACGGGAGTCGACGGCGCCGAGTGCGCGTCGCGCAGACGTCCGGTCGCCGCGTGGACCTGCGGGTCGGCGAAAGGGACGACGAGCTCGGCAAGGAAGTCGGGAGCGACCTCGCAGTCGTCATCGGTGTACGCCACCACGTCGCATTCGGTCGCCCGGAGCCCGATGTTCCGGGCGATGGAGAGGCCGGGGATGTCGGAGCGGAGGTAGCGCACCCCCGCGCGTTCGGCGACGGCGCGTGTCCGGTCATCGCGGGATGCCGAATCGACCACGATGATCTCCGTGTCGTCGGGAACGCCGCGCTGCACTGCCGCGAGGGCCCGCTCCAGCATCTCGGGCCGGTCGCGTGAGCAGATCACGACGGCCGCGGTCGCGGGGCGCCCGCCCCGCGGGGTCGCGTCGCCATCGGTGCGCAGCGGCATGCTCGAGCCTCCCCCAGGTACGTGAGCAGGATGTCATGCGTCCCCCGACGCATCTCCCCGCCACTAGAGTTGCGGTACCCGCTCGTTCGTGCAACTCGGGAATCGTCCTGAGGACTCGTCTTTCGACTTTGTTTACACGAACGCAACAATGCGGTGAAACAGTAATCAGTGCGGCTCAACATGGCGTCGCGCCGGTATGAGCCTGGGGGATGGCTCATGCGCGTATACATCTTCGGGGGGAGAAGTACCCATGGAACAGCCCACTTACGTCCGACGACTTCTGAATCAGAAGGTCCTTTTGATCATCGGGGCCGTCGTCTCCATCGCCTGCGGCCTGCTCGCGGGCTTCACCGTGGTGGACGGTCAGATCCAGTCACGCGTGGTGAAGACCTTCACCGCAGCGTCCACCGTGCTGCTCACCACGACTGATCCGGACATCCTCCAGACGGAGATCCCCGGCGTGACCGAGACGATCCCTACGGACGGCAGCGGCCAGCCGCAGGAGATCGTGGTCCGGGAGCCCACGCCTCTCAACCTCAGCGAGAGCGCGATCATCCTGGCCTATCTCGCTTCTTCGGACGAGGTGATGGACGTCGTCTCCGCCAGCATCGGCGGGTTCGAAGACGGTGACGCCGTGACCGCCGTCCGACGCACCACCCAGCCCGCCGGAGACGAGCGGTTCGGTGGGCGGCTGACGCTGCCGATCATCGACATCACCGGCGTCTCGACCTCTGCCGACCGCGCTGAACTGATCGCCGCGGAGGCGACGATCGCGTTCAACGACCTCGTCGTGGCCCGGCAGGACGAGTGGGAAGTCCCCGAGAACATCCGCCTCACCCTCGACGAACTCAATGCGCCCACGGCGGACGAGGGCGAAGGAAGCAACCCGGCGATCCCGGTGATCGTGGTCACCGCCGGTGTGTTCCTGCTGTTCATCGCCCTGGCGCTGTTGATCGAGGCCGTCCGTGACCGCCGCCGCAGGGCGGCAGACGACGAGGACGACGACGACGCGACCGAGGGAGCACGTCGTACGCCCGCTCCGGATGCCGGCGCCGATGACGACACCGACGAGGCGCCCGCGCGACGTCGGGACGCCGTCCCCGTCGGAACGGAACGATCCGGGGCGCGTCAGACGCGGAGACGCGGACGGGCACCGGGAGCTTCCGATGACGGCGCCGACGACATCGCCGCCCTCATCGGGGGCGACGCCTCCGCGAACGACCGCGCGTAGGCCCTCATGAGCGTGCCCACGCGCACGACGGCTCCACCTTCCGGCGGCGCCCGCAGATCGTCGACCGTCATCGACGTCCTGCTGGGGCTTCTGGTGGGGGCCATCGCCATCGCGGCGGTCGTCTTCGGAGAGCCGGTCGTCATCGGCGGAGTTCTGCTGGTCGTCTGCGGTCTTGCGGTGTTCCGACGCCAGTTCTTCAACTGGACGACCATGCTGTTCCTGCTGGCCGGGGTCATCCTGTTCATCCCGATCCGGCGGTACGCCCTGCCCATCGAGGTCGGGTTCGCCCTGGAGCCGTACCGCGTCCTGATCTCCGGTCTGATCGTGGCGATGGGAGTCGCGCTGCTCGCGCGGCGAGGAAAGGGATTCGCCCCGAATCTGTGGGGCTGGCCGGTGGCGATCTTCCTGTGGACGATGTTCGCCTCGCTGATGATCAACTCGGTGGTGCTCACCGAAAGCGGCGCGATCCTGGGTGGGTTCGCGAACATCTTCCAGCTCGGCTTCCTGCTCTCGGTGATCTTCCTCACCCGTCAGATGCTCTCCACCGAGACCGTCACGATGGTGCTCTTGAACGTGATCGTCTTCGGCGGGGCCGTCATCGGATTCTTCGCCTTCGTCGAGCGGGTGACCCGGCAGAACATCTTCCTGATGCTCGGCAACTTCCTCCCGCTGACGATCCTGCGCGATGATGCCGAGTCGCTGCGGGCCGGTGGGAACCGTGCCTACGCCTCTTCCCAGCATCCGATCGCGCTCGCCGTGCTGTTCTGCATGATCATCCCGATCGCGATCTACCTGATCAAGTACAGCCCCTGGCCGCGATTCTCCTTCACCAGGAAGCTCGTCTACATCGGCGCAATGGGTGTGACCATGGTGGGCATGCTCTCCGCGGTGTCGCGGACCGGTGTGGTCACCCTGGGGGCGATGTTCCTCTTCGTCCTGATCTTCTGGCCGAAGCTCGCCGGGCTGCTCGCGGCCATCGGCGTGCCGATTGCGATCCTGGTCGGCCTGCTGCTGCCGCAGCTGTTCGAATCGATGGTGCTGTCCCTCTTCGACATCGAGGGCGTCATCGCCTCCCAGCTCACCAGCCCCGGCATGGCCGGGCAGGGCCGGCTTGCGGACCTGCCAGAGGCGTTCCAGGAGTTCGGGGAGAGTCCGATCGGAGGATCCGGGGTCGGCAGCCGGGTGGTCGTCGGAGACGACGCCAACGCACAGATCCTCGACAACCAGTGGCTCGGCACCCTGCTCGAGGCAGGGGTGCTGGGCGTGATCGGGCTTGTGGTGCTGCTGATCTACCCGGTCATCCGGATGGTGCACTTCGCGTTCCGCTCGGATGCCCCGATCCGCCGGAAGCACCTCGCGTTCGCCGTGGCCACGTCCACCGTCGGCTACGCCACCGCGATGTTCTTCTACGACTCCTTCGCGTTCATGCAGACGCTCCTCCTCCTGTCGATGCTGCTCGGGGTCGCCGCCTGGGCCATGACCGCACCGGCGTCCGACTGGACGGGCCCGACGCCCTCGCGCAGCCGCACAAAGGTGGCGGCATGACGGCGGTGACGGTGGTGATCCCGGCGCACAACGAGGAAGCGCTGATCGAGGGGACGGTTCATCGTCTGCTCTCCTCGCCGTCGTCGGATCTCGCAGTGCTGGTGGTGGCGAACGGCTGCAGCGACCGGACGGTTGCGCGGGCGAGGGCCGCCGACTCGCGCGTGCGGGTGGTGGAGGTCGACCGCGCATCGAAGATCGCCGCGCTCAACGCGGCATCCGACCACATGGAGAGGTATCCCGTGGCGTATGTGGATGCCGATGTCATCGTGGACGGCGCGACGCTGCTCGAGCTCGCCCGAAGAATGGAGAACACCCCTTCGGCGCTCGTCGGCGCGCCCCGGATGCGCGTTGCTCCCTCGCGCTCATGGTGGGTGCGTCAGTACTACCGCGTCTGGGAGCTGACGGACTACCGGAGCGCCGGCCACGTCGGATCGGGTATCTACATGCTCTCGAAGGCCGGACGTGGGCGCTTCGGCGAATTCCCCGACCTCATCGCCGACGATCGTTTCGTGCAACAGCTCTTCGGCCCCGAGGAGCGGCTGACTCCCGAGGACCTGACCTTCACTGTTCGGGCGCCTGCCACCCTGAGCGCCCTGGCCGGACGGAACGCTCGGATCGCCGCGGGCAACATGCAGCTCACCCGTGAGCGGCCCGACCTTGCGGGAGCGCAGCCTGGCGTCGGCGCTCGCGCGCTCGTCCGGCGCGTATGGCGCCGTCCCGGGCTGTGGGTGGGCTTCGTCGTGTACTCGACCGTCTACCTCCGCGCACAGCGGCGGGCGTCCCGCCTTCTGCGCGAACGGGCCCCGGTGTCATGGAGCCGCGATGAGACGACACGGACGGTGAGCGGATGAGCGCGACGAACAACCTCGCGCACAAGGCGTCCCGGGGAATCATGCTCACCATGGGCGGGCTGTGGGGGCGGGCACTTCTGCAGATGGCGTCGACCATCGTGCTCGCCCGCCTGCTCACCCCCGCGGACTTCGGTCTCATCGCCATGGTCGGCGCCGTGATGGGTATCGCCGAGCTCGTGCGCGATTTCGGCATGACAGGCGCGATCATCCAGGCGCAGCATCTGAGCGAGCGGGTGTGGCGGAGTCTGCTCTGGCTCTCGGCTGGGATCGGGGCGCTCCTGGCCGGCGTGGTCGCCCTCTGCGCTCCGCTGATCGCCGCGCTCTACAACGAGCCGCGGCTCGTGGAGATCACCCTGCTGATGGCGCCGGGCGTGTTCCTCAGCGGTCTGGTCATGCCCCTGCAGGCACGGGCGACGAAGGAGCTGAAGTTCGGAACGCTGGCGTCCCTGGACGTGGCGACCATGGCGTTCGGCGTCGTCGTGGGCATCACCACCGCCCTTATCGGGTGGGGATTCTGGGCGCTCGTGGCGATGGCCGGAGCGCAGTTCATTGTGCGGCTGGTCGTCCTCTGGGCGATCGTGCGGCCGAAGTTCGGGCCACCCCGCATCGTCAAGGAGACCTGGGCGCTGGTCGGCACCGGCGGGAGCATCTTCGGTGCGGAACTGCTCGGATACGCCGAGAAGAACATCGACAACGTCATCATCGGCGCGCAGCTGGGCCCGACCGCGCTCGGCCAGTACTCCCGTGCCTACGCGCTCTTCCTGCTGCCGCTGCAGCAGATGAACGGTCCTCTCGGCCGGGTCGCCCTCCCCGTGCTGAGCACCCTGCGCGACCAGGGGGATCGCTACCGTCGGTACATCCGCAGCGCCGCCCTGGTCATCGGCTACCTGACCCTGCCGACCTACGCCATCGCCGCGGCGGTGGCGCAGCCGCTCGTGTCTCTCCTCCTGGGGCCGAACTGGGCCACCGCGGCGACGATCTTCGCACTGCTGGGCATCGCAGGCTTCGGGCAGGCCATCGGTCGACTGCGCACCTGGATCTACATCTCGCTCGGGCACTCGCATCGACAGTTCGTCTACGACCTCGTCGCGCGGCCCCTGATCATCGCCGGCTACTTCTTCGGCATCTGGTGGGGTGGGCTCTACGGTCTCGTCATCACATACGGTGTGATGACGCTCATCCTCCTCGTCCCCGGATTCGCGTTCGCCATCCGCGGCACGTTCGTCCAGGGCCGAGACATCTACGGACCGATCCTCCGGCCGGCGTTCATGGCGATGGTCGCGTTCGGTGCGGCGTTCGGCATGACGCGACTGCTCCCGAACGAGATCGCGATCCTCGAGATCCTCGTCGGAATCGCCGCCGCCGCGATCTGCGTCGGGCCGCTCTTCCTCCTCCGTCCCTACCGGGGCGACATCGCGCAGCTGATGGAATTCGTCAAGCGCATGCGCAAGCCCCCGAAGACGACGGCCGCGCAGGAGAGCGCGGCGGCCGCCCTCGTGGCCCCGGTCGAGCCGGAGACCTTCTCCGAGGTCGCGCAAGACGAGCCCGTCGTGCGCGAGGAAGAAGGGGTGCTCGAACCTCGCAGCGCCGTGGCGGCCGACGGCTCCAACGAGCCCGAGGGCGGGTCGCTGACGCGCCGTCAGTACCGGCGCCGCGACGACCGCTGATCCGGTTCGGCCGTTACCAGCCCCACACACCCCGCAGGGTCGAGATCTCGTAGTCCGCGACGGACTGCAGGTCCATGATCTGCGCGCGGGACCATTGCGCCATGCCGGGATCGACATCCCACGTCCCCGCGTCGCGGGGCTGCTGGGATGATACCGGTGCGTAGCTCAGGGTCGTGTTCTCGACGCGGGTGAAGCCCACCCGGCCGATCGCTCCGCTGACCCATGAATCCGTCAGCTGCACATCCTGGCATCCACCGGAGAAGGCGTTGGGCTCGCCGCGGTAGTCGCCCGGCCGGAGCGGATAGACCTCCCACGGGAGGAATCCCGCGAGGATCAGGCAGTGTTCGTAGGTCGCCTGCGAGAGCTGACCGCTGACCAGTTCCGCGGCATTCGATGAGCCGTAGTCGACGCAGTCGACGCTGGCGAGGGGGCCGAACGCCCCGGAACCCGTGCCCTCGAGTTGAATCGTGTCGCAGTGTGCGTCGGACCCCTCCGGCTTCACCGACGGGCCGAAGACGCAACCGAACCGCGAGATGTTCGTCATCTCGAAGTCCTCGGTCGGACGGATGCCGACGGTGTCCTCCGGATCTTGGCGGAAGCCGAGGATCAGCTCGTAGAACGCGAGATCGCTTCCTCCACGAGTGACACTCAAGGCCGAGAATCGACTCCATCCGATCTGCATCGCCGTGCACTCGGTGAGGGTGAAGCCGCCCGTTCCGACGAAGCCGAACAGCGAGAGTCGCGCGCATCCGTCCATACGCGTCCCCTCGCCGGCGATGCTCACCGACCCGAAGCCGTCTCGGGGGACGATGAGGAGGTTCCGCTCCCACGAGGGGTCGCCGAGTGCCGACAGCACCGGAGTCGAGGAAGAGCCGGAGCCGTTTCCGCCGAGCGTGCCGGGGAGCACGCGAACGACGACACCGCGCGCCACGTCGGCGGCGCTCAGGGACTCCACGCTTTCGGCGATCTCCTCCCAGTCGCAGTCGACGACGAGCTCCGTCGGCGCCTGTTCCCCGGGCCACGGGAGGTCGGCGGGGAAATGGGTGCCGTTCGGCCCGTATGACCGTACCGTCGCCGGGCGCGCCGAGGTCGGTGCGGGCGGGGCGGCTCCGTTGCCCGTGGGTGTCGGTGAGGGCGAGGGCGTCGCGGAGGGCGACGACGTCGGCTCGGGCGCGGCAGGTGAGCAGGCGGCGATGACGGAGCCCGTCATCGCCGCCAGGCTCCCGGAGATCAGCGTCCGGCGGGTGACGGCTCGGCCCATGCAGGCGGCTGCTTTCGTGTGAGAGTGAAGGGCGGCGGCGATGTGCGGTGAACCGAGCGGTTCGCCGCGTCGACGAGATCCGACCAGGACAGCGCGTGAGGTTCGCGCATGGTCGCCAGCTGACGTCGGGTCAGTTCCCGGGCGACCTGGATCTGGTGTCCGTCGATGTGTTCGTGCCGCTCCGCCGTGCGGGGGATGAGGAGGGGGTGCTTCCCCGCCTCGAGGGCGCTCAAGGCGGCGCCGACTCCGGAATGCGAGATGACGACGTCCGCGTTCCGCATGGCGTCCAGCAGCTCGGCATGGGGGACGCTCTCGCGGCCCTCGATTCCGAGGTCCGACACGTCCGCATCGCCGGTCTGGTAGAGCACCTCGTCCATGTCGGCGAGGAGCGGCACCACCGCCTCCAGCATCGACGTGAACGGATACCCCTCCTGTGTTCCCACGGACACGACGGCCCGTCGAGGGGTCCGCGTTTGCTCTTCGACGGGACCGGCCTCGAACTCGTCGAAGATGGATCCCCGGTATGCCCACTTCTCGTCTGCCCATTCGGGGTACTGCGTGTACGTCTGGATCCCGGGAACGCGGGAGATGATCCGGCCCGTCATGGAGGGGCCGTCCGCGCGCGCGGCGCTCTCGATGTAGTGGGTCGGGATGCCGCGCAGGCGGGCCTGAGGGAGGAAAGCGACGGCAGGGCTCGAACCGGTGCTCACCGCCTCGACGATCCGGAAGCGTCGGAACACGCCCGTGGACATCGCCGCCATGCGCGCGAAGTTCTTGAGGTCGCGCGGCGCAGTGAAGGGCGCGTAGACGACGGTTCGCCCCTCCAACAGCGACTCGCTGAGCGCGTTCTTGAACGTCACCCACACTTGCCGTTCGGGCGGATAGCCGATCCTCTCGGCGAAGCCCGCGAGCTGTCGCAGGTGACCTCCCCCGGAACACACCAGCAAAATTCGATCTGCAGTCCCCACTGCGTCTCCCCAGTTTTCTTCAGCGTCCCGCACACGGTTGCGCGCGGGTTGTTGCTCATCCGTCGATCAGCCCCAGAATCTCCTGATGACGGGTCGTCCACGCGTTGGCGCTGACGAAGTCAGCGCGCGCGCTTTCGCTTTGAATCCCTTGTGCAAGTGCTCCGTCCACAAGGTCGATGAAATCGGTGACCGTCGGAGCGAGGTGCACCGACGTGCCCAGACCTCGTACGGGTCGGAGGTCTGTGGCGAGCACCGGTCGGCCCGCGGCAAGGTACTCATACACCTTGAGGGGACTCATCGCCTCGGTCAAGGGGGTTGTGCGGTGCGCGAGCAGTGTGATCTCGGTATTCCGCAGCACCGCCACCACTTCAGCGCGACCGACCTCACCGCGGACGTGGATGTTCGTCTCCTCGCGGAGCGGGGCGATGAATTTCGCGCTCGGGGCGGGGCCGATCAGGACCAGATGCAACTCCGGGCGGGCGCGGGCGAGGCGGACGAGCCCGTCGATATCCAGACGGGAGTCCAGCGTGCCGACGTAGACGGCGCGAGGCCCCGGAATCTTCTCGAACCAGCGGGGGGCGGTGGGCTGGGCGCTCAGCCACTCCACCGGTTCGATGCCGTTCGGCACGACCGCGTGCGGCCCGCGCGGTTCGATGCGATCGATGATCTCCTGGGACACCGCGGCGACCGCGCGACCGCTCGCGGCGATGCGGCGATACGCCTCCCGGTACGCCGGCCAATACTGCCGCCGTGCCGGTGAGCTCAGCCAATCGTCGCGCGCGTAGTAGAGCGCAGGTCCCGCCCACGCGAGTTCGGTGAACCCGGCGACGAGCGGGCTCGCTGTGATGAACTTGGGGGTGGACAGATCGGCCCCGCGGGCAGCGCGGAACAGCGCTCTTTCGTAGCTGCCGTACACCGCTTCGATCTCGGAGACGTCCACCGGGTCGGCGCGGCTGAAGCGGCGCGGACTGACATGACGGACCTTGTCGCTGACACGGGGGCGATGGGCGTGGTCGATGATGCCGCGCGCCCAGCTCGTCACCCACGACCGGAAGGGATCAGCCACGAGCAGCCGGCGCACGTCCGGGCTCGCGATCAGCGTCGATACGAGCCGATCGGGCGGCCGCATCATGCCGCGCTTCTGGGCGTCGGCGAAGGACTCGTAAGAGAAGGTGAAGACGAAGTCGCGGGAGGGGCCGTCCGTCCACGAGGGCAGCGGCGAGTTCGGGTCGGTGAGGATCACGGCAGCTCCCGGATGACGCGCGCGGGGGTCCCCGCGGCGACCACGCGGTCGGGGATGTCGGAACGCACGACGCTGTTCGCGCCGATGACGCTTCCGCGTCCGATGGTGACGCCGGGCAGCACGACGACGTTCTGCCCGAGCCACGCCCCGCTCTTGATGAGCACCGGGGCCACCCGGTCGAGAGGCTGATCGCGCACGGGCACATCGCTCTGCGCGAAGCCGTGGGAATGATCGGAGATGTAGCAGCCTCGCGCGATTCCGACGCCGGACTCGATCTCCACACGGGATACCGCGGAGATCGAGGTCGTGTTCATCCTCACGCGGTCGCCGAGGATGATGTTCGGTCCCGGTGACCGCTGCTCCGGCACGAGGAGCCAGGATCCCGCGCCGATGAGAGTGCCCGCGCCCACGCTGATGTGACGTGCGCCCCCCACCCGGAACGGCAGGAGGATTCGCGACCGCGACCCGAAGGCGGCGAAACCGGGGGCCGCGAGCCTGGTGAACACGAGGTCGCGCAGGCGCTGTGCGCGCAGCAAGAGGTCGAGGGTGCTCATCGCGACACCTGCCCGACAGGGGAGCCCGCCCGCGAGGCCGGCGGCTCGAAGCGCTCGACGTCGGGCGGGATCTGTTCGTTCGCGAGCAGGGCGTGCGTGATCAGGGCGAGGCGCGCGACATAGTCCGCCCCGCTCAGTCCGCGACGCGACGCGACGGAGTGATCGGGTCGCGCAGTCGCTCGGCTCGCCGAGGCGAGGGCCGAAACGAACGCGTCCTCGTCCCCGACGGGCACCAGCGCGGCGCCGGAGCCCTCGAGGTACTCGTCGATCCCCCCGGTGTCGGTGGCGACGACGGGAAGGCCCGCCGAGATGGCCTCGATCGCCACGGTGCATCCCGACGCGTGAAGGTTCGGGCGCAGGGGGAGGGCCACGACCGTCGCCTCGGTGTACGCGTGCTCGAGGATCTCCCGCTGCGGAATGGAGCGGACGGCGACGTTCGTCGGCCAGTGCGCCCCGCGCGCCTCCTCAGAGAGCGAGATGATGTCGAAGTCCATGTCCGGCAGACGGCGGGCCACTCGGGCCATCAGCGGCCAGTCCCGGTGGCGATCGTTCCCGATCACCAACACACGCGCCGGGGTCTGCCCGGACGGACGGTCATCGCCGGGGTCCGGCTGAGAGGCGAAATGCGTTCCGAATGGCACGCGCACGACCCGCCGCCCCGGAAGCGCCGTGCTCGAGGTATCGCGGTTGACGCGGCTCAGAACGACCTCGACATCCTGGGCACGGAGAAGTCGTGCGAACAGGGCGCGCCGCGGAGCGGACATCTGCGCCCACATGTCCCACAGCCAGACAGACTGTGCCACCGTGAGCGCGCGGTAGCGCCGGGGGAACAGGGCCTTCAACGCACCCACCGCCAAGTGTTCCCGCTCGGTGTGGGTCCACACCACATCGCTGCGCGCGATGATGGCGCGGTTGCGCCAGACATGGACGAAGTCGAACCCGAGGACGCGGCGGACGAACATGCGCCAGGAATGCGCCAGGCGTCCCTCCGGCCGGTCCACCGACCACTCGAGGGTGAGGTCGGGCTCGGCGAGGTGGTAGGCGTACGGTGTCTCGTCCGCCACTTCCCCTCGCTCATGCCGTGCACGCCACGCGGTCGCATTCAGGCCGTAGCGCACGATGACCGCCACACGTGGTGATCCCATGTGTGAAACCAATCCCCCCGGATTTCGTCGTCGGGTCGACGTCGATGGTTCCACGCTATCGGGTCTGGACCCGTGGTCCCGACCACGTAACAGGATCGTCTCGATCCGGGCATCCGCCATTTACACGGCGGAGATCAATCCGGCCCCAGGACGGTGCCGAACGCCTCGACGACGATCTGCCCGACCTCGCCACGCCGCGGCGCGAAGTGGTGGTCGGCGCCCTCGAGGATGATGGCCTCGGCGGGATTGCCGGCCGCTGTCCACGCATCGGCCGTCTCCTGGGACCACTGCGCGAACGTGGTGTCGTCCGCGCCTCCGTGGATCAGGAGGAGCGGCTCCGAGGCGCGGTCGAAGAAGGTCCGCGGCGAGACATCGGCCCAGTACGCCTCGTCGAACTCGGCGGCGGCATCCTCCTCCACGAAGACGTCCGCACCGGACTCTGCGTACTCGTCGAGCATGCCGACGAGGTCCGAGGAAGGGGCTGACAGGGCGACGACGAGATCGGAGGACCCCGGAGCGAGGACTGCCGCGTCGAGGGCGAGGAGCCCGCCCAGCGAGTGACCGAGCAGGCCGATGCGTTCCGGGTCGACACCCGCGACGTCGCCGCCGCGGAGCGCGGAGAGCGCCGTCACGACGTCCAAGACCATGCCCCAGTCCAGGGTCGTCGTCCACCCGAAGCCCGGATCGACGGCGGGGCTGTCGACGTCGGCCGCATCCGATTCCGCGTATCCGCGCATGTCGATCGCGAACACGACATAGCCGGCATCCAGCAGAGCGCGCTGCTCGGGAACGAGGTCGCCGCCGGGCTCGTACGTATCCGGATCGACCGAACCGTGCACGACGACCACCGCGGGCCGGTCGCCGGAGGTTCCGGAGGGGGTGCGCAGTACTCCGGTGACGGTCACGTCACCGCTGAGGTAGCTCACCGCCTCGGCGTCTTCGCCGGCGATCGCCTCGGCCGGCCCCTCGGGGGTGAGAACAGGAGGTGGGCTGTCGGCCGGGTCCCAGGTGTCGATCATCGTCCGGAGGCTCGTGGTGTCCACGGGCGCCTGGGGAGTGGCCGTCACGGAGGGTGGAGGCGTCGACGCCGGATCCACAGGTGCGGTGCACGCGGCGAGCACGAGCACCGCACCGGTGACGATCGCTGCGGTCACCGGGCGAGTGCGCGCCGAACGCGCGCGTGATTTCCCCATGGCGTGAGCGTACCCGCCGCGGATGACAGGAGGGTTTCCGGCTCATCGCTGAACGAATGCGGGCCTGTCATCCGCGGCGGACGCCTGCGATCCGTAGGCGTAGCCGTAATCGGGCCGCCCGCGGCGCGTCGCCTTGTTGAGGACCACTCCGAGAAGACGTCCGTTGACCTTCGCGATGTTCTCGAGCGATCGCTGCAGCATCTCCTGCGTGGTGCGACCCGCGGAGGTCACCAGGAGTGCGCCATCGGTCACCCTGGACAGGACCGCGGCGTCGGCGACGAGGAGCGTCGGCGGGGAGTCCACGATGACGAGCGCGTGTTCGGTCAGAGACGCCACGAGGTCGTGCATGCGGCGCGACCCCAGCACCTCGCTCGGGTTCGGTGGGACCCTCCCCGACGCCAGGATGTAGAGGTTCTGCGAACCCTGCACGGGTTGCACCACGTCACCCGTGGTCGCCCGGCCGGCGAGGATGTCGGTGAGCCCCGCCCCCTCCGGAAGATCGAAGAGTGATGCGACGACCGGCTGGCGCAGGTCACCGTCGATGAGGACGACGCGCTGGCCCGCTGCCGCAAGGCTCATCGCCAGGTTCGCCGCGGTCGTCGACTTGCCGTCCCCGGGGAGGGGGCTCGTGACGACGATCGAGCGTGGCGGGTCGTCGACGTCCATGAACTGCAGGTTCGTGCGTAGCTCGCGGATCGCCTCGGTGAGCGCTCCGCGGACGACGTTGCCCGACGCACCCGTGAACGACAGGACCTCGCGGCGGTTGTCGAGATCGTGGTCGAGGGGGAGCACGCCGACGACAGACGCGCCGGTGTTGCGCTCGACGTCCTGCGGTTCGCGTATCCGGCTGTCCAGAACACTGCGCATCACCGCGTAGGCGATGCCGAGCGCGAGACCGACGAGGCCTCCCAGCGCGAGATTGAGCGTGGTGTTGGGGGAGGAGGGTGCGGTGGGCAGCCGCGCGGAATCGCCGGGGATCAGCGTCACCGGCGCGGATCCGGCCACGCCCGTCCCCTCGATATCGTCGATGGCCGCGGTCATCCCGCGGATCCACGCCTCCGCGAGGTCGCGTGCAGACTCGGGCGTCGCTGCTGTCGCCGCGACGTGGATGACGACGGTGTCCAAAGGGTTGGAGACCGTCACGTTCCCGACGAGGGACTCGGGGCTCGCGCTCAGCCCGAGGTCCTCGATGGCGTGCTCCGCGACGGCTCGCCACGACCCGATGTCGAGGTACGAGGTGACTTTGCTCCGCGCGAGCTGATCCCCCACCAGCGGTGAACCGGTCTCCGCCGCGAGCGATGCGCCGGAGACGTAACCGCTCGCAGACGCCGTGTACACCCGCGGCTGAAGGAGATTCCACCCCAGCGCGGCGGTCAACCCGAGCGCGGTGAGCAGAAGGACTCCAAGCCAATGCGCGCGCAGGATACGAAGGTAATCTTGGAGTTCCACGGGCCCCCAGAGTGTCTCGCGGTCTGGACGTACACTAGCGGGTGTGAAGGCCGACGCCGTGATCCACGCGCTGGGGGCGAGGATCGGACTCGATCTGGGCGCGCTCGATCCTTCGCAACGCGCGGTGGTCCTCAAGACCTGGTGCGCCGCCGTGGGCCGAGGGCAGGCGGCCGACGTGGTCGTGACGGTGCCCGCGCAGCCCGACACCGTGCGGCTCCTCGCCCGTCTGTCGCAGAGCGTGACGCGGGAAGCGATCGAGTGTCGCCGGGGTGAGGGCTGGATGCTGCACGCCGCCGCCGTCGCCGACGACACGGGTGCCGTCGTCGTCCTGGTGGGGTTGTCCGGTGCCGGCAAGACGACGGCCGCTCGCGTTCTCGGACGCGAGTTCGCCTATCTCACCGACGAAACCGTGTTCCTCGCACGGGACGGCGCGGTGCTTCCCTATCGGAAGCCGCTTTCGGTGATCGAGTCGCGGCGCGGTCCGAAAAGCGAGCGCGCGCCGGAGACGCTCGGACTCGATCGTCCCGTCCCCGAGCGGCTCCACGTCGCTGCCATCGTGCTTCTGGATCGGCGGGCGGACGCCGAGGATGAGGCATCCGTCTCCGTCGTCGATCTCGGCGACGCGCTTCCCGAGCTCGTCATGCAGTCGAACTATCTCGGTGAGATGCGCGCGCCGCTCCGGACGATCGGGCACCATGCGCAGGCGGTCGGCGGGGTGCGCCGTGTCCGTTACCGTGAGGCGTCTCAGCTCGTCCCGATCGTGCGAGGGTTGCTCGATCGTCCGCGAACATCGCGACCGGCGCCGCGAGACGTCGGTGAAGACGACGCTCGCCACGCGTCGCGTTCGAGGTGGACCTCGGCGCCTCGGTACGCACGCCGTCCTGTCGACGACGTCCTCCCCTTGACAGATCCCGACCGGCTGGCCGTCCTCGCCCACGGCTCGGTCCGCGTGCTCTCCGGCATCGGCCCGGCGATCTGGCGCAACGCGGAGGGGGCTCCCCTGTCAGCGCTCGTGCAGAGTGTCGTCGCCGGCGTCGGATCCCCACCCGGAGCGTCGGCGGAGGAGATCGAGGACAGCGTCCGCGCCGCGGTGGATGCCCTTGTGAGCGAGGGGCTCCTCTCCGAGACGGCTCCGCGATGGAGGATCCGCGCCGACGTCGCGTGGACGGACGACGGGGAGACGATCACGGCCCTCCCGCTCGGTGAGTGGCGCCGAGCCGCACCCTTCGGCATCGAGGGATCCGGCGCGGTCATCTGGCGAGAGCTCGCTTCGGCGGTTGCCGCATCCGCGGACGCCGCGTCGCCGCGCGAGCTGGCCGAGGCCGTCGCGCTGCGGCTCCAGGTGGACCAGCGTGTCGCGGGCGAATGGGTGACGGCCTTCCTGGACGAGCTGGGGGCGGCCGGTCTGGTCGAAGCGGAAACAGCCCCCGTGGCGTCCTAACGCACGGTGAGCGCGCGCACGGCGGCGGGCACCGACTTCAGCCCGCGGCCATAACGGCGTACCCGAGCACCCAGTTTCGGCGAGAGGGCATCCGGGACCTCGGGGTGGTTGAGCAACAGATCGCGATCAGATGGCCACAGTGCTCGTGCCACGATGGCGAAGCGCTCGGAGGCGCGCGCTCGTCGAAATGCCGCGAGCCAGAAGTAGGCGCCGCCACCTGCGACGACCCGACGCTCCCACTCCCGAAGAGCTGTGGCCCGGTCAGGGTCGGAACCCGCAGCGGCGCGGAGGGCGTCGGGAGCGATGCCCATCCGCGCCAGAACCGTCCGTAGAGTCTGCTCGCACCCGGTGCGCGAGGCGAGCGCGGCGAGCTCGCGCCCTTCCGACGGGGACAGGTCGGAAGCCCTCACCAGGAAATCCAACTCCGCTGCGTAGCGGCGGTCCGTGCTCCCTCCGCGGAGGCAGTGGAGAGCCAGGATCAGCGCCGATCCCAGGCGATCGGGGGCATCGCAGCTCTGGTGGGCGAGATCGATCCGCACGCGACGAGCCCACAACGCCTCGAAGACCACATCCGGATCGGCGAGAAATCCCGGAAAGCACGAGTGAACGTCGATGTCACACGGCCATGTGTCTCGGATCAAGGAGCGGGAGTGCAGGGTGAATCGGGCGCTCGCGAATGTCGCAGGACGCTCTCGCCAGCCGGCATCCTGGAGCGCCGTCACGAAGAGCTCGAACCCCGCCGGCTCCACCAGGACGTCGACATCCCCGGAGACCCGACGAGGACGCAGGCCGTGAAGCGCCGGTACGGGGCCCTTGATCACCAGGATGCGAACTCCGATCTCGTCGGCCGCCCTCTGCGCCCACGCATGGCCGAGAGGCACGGCCGCCCGCAGAGTGAGGTCTACGTGGGGGCGCACATGCTCACGGTAGGGGGGCGCGGGGGTCGTTCCGTGCGACGCGGCCGAAGGGATCCGAAGATGACAGACGTGTTTCGTTGGCGCGTGCCGCCCTCGCCGCGAAGGATCCATGCCCTAGCATGCTTCGCAATCGGACCCGACCGAGACGTCGGTCGGGCCAGACCCTGGGGGAGACGATCGCAATGACAGACCCGATGTGGCTGCCGGTGAGTCGCCGCACCCTCATCCGTGCCGGTGCATGGGCGGCGCCCGTGATCGCCTCCGCCGTGGCGGTGCCGGCGCGCACGACGTCGCCGCCTGTGGAGGTGGCCGCTGTAGCCGTCGCCACCACGATCGACGGGTACCCGGCTCTCGCCGTCGAGTCCACCGAAGCGGGAGTCCCGTTGCCCTCCGGACAGTACTTCTTCACCGCCACCGGTGGAGTCGCTCCCACCGCCGGGGTGTTCGTGGTCTCTCCGGATCTCGGCGCATACACCTCGCCCGCGCCGCCCGGTGCAACCACCGCCATGGTGATCCTGCCCGAAGACCACCCGGTCACGAGCTTCACGGCGTACATCATCACCTCCGCGCTTCCGGACGGCATCGACCCCGATGCCTCGCTGACCGTGTCGCTCCCGCTCGGAATCGGCGCGACCGTTGCGTTGCTGCCCGACGGCGTCGGCGGCCCCGAGGCCGCCACGTACGGTCCGACGGGCATGCACTGGCCGGCCCGCACCCCGCGCGTCGACGACACCTTCGACGCCGTCGTCGAAGTGCCACCGACGTGGGAGGCCATAGACGCGGCGATCCGTCAGCTCCACGCGTCGCATCCCGACGGCAAAGCCAAGATCGTCGTGCAACCCGGGCAGCTGCCTCTCGGTGCTGGCGCGCGGTCCTCCGCGAACGGCGTCCTCCAGGGCATCGGGGGAGCCGGCCGAGCATGGCGGATCCTGGTCGTCCCGCGCGACGGGTGGGGGACCGTGACCGGTTCCGGCTCCGTGTTCGCCTACGAATCCGAGGGGTACTCGTTCCGCGGTGTCAACGGTGTCGCTCTTGTCGGGTTCGACTTCACGCAGCAGGGGGTGGTCGTGCGCAGCTGTGACGACTTCGCTCTGGCCTGGTCGACCTTCGGTGTCCTCAACGTGACCGCGAACGAGTATCCGACTTCCGGCGTCGAACTGATCGAGTGCGTCCTTCCCGACCAGCTCGATCTCGACGGCGATCGCATGGCCTTCCGTGTCGCCAACGGCTACTCCATCGAGGGCATCGAGATGCGTGGCTGCTACGTCGCGCCGTCGTACCGTGCGGCATCCTCGTCCGTCCACACCGACACCCTCCAAACCAGCGCGACCGGCGGCGGTTTCATCCGCAACCTCACCTTCGCCGACAGCGTCTTCTTCCACTCCAGCTCGCAGACTCTGCAGTTCGAGTACGCAGAGAATGTCAGCTTCACGGGCACGGCTCTCATCGGAGGCTTGCGCGGTGCGGGCCGCTACCCGTTCGGAGGCGACCGCTTCGTCCCCACGGCGGAGAACACCCTGTGGGGAGGTCGCGCGGAGCAGCCGCACGCCGCGAACAACGTCCTGCTCGATCGCACGATCGTGATGGGCGCGATCAGCGAGTACTGGCAGATCGTGCAGGCGACCGCCGTGACGCTGTCTCGCCCCACAGGAGCGATGCCCGCCGAGGCGGACGTGCGGGTGGACGAGCAGTTCGCGACCCGGGATCAGGCCCTGGACCCCGAGTGGCTCGAGCAGCACTGCCCTCTGCCGACCCCCTCGCGACTCTCGGCGGTCTGGTCAGCTCTCGTGGCGTGACAACCTGCGCTCCGACGCAACGCCGGCGGTCGCCCAGTCATCCATTTCGGCCTGCCGGTGTGCGTCCGCCTCGCCACGAAGCGACACGCGCCTCGCGGCGAGAACTGCGATCGCTCCAGCGACGACGATGGCGACGAGCGTGCGAAGCAGGAGATGCATGGGGGAGGACCTTCCGGCGCGAACATCCGCTCCCAGGCTAGTCGCTCGTCGCTCGTGGAGGCCGCAATCGGACACATCCGACCCGCTGCCGACTGACAACCCTCGCCGCACGTGGCTAGGATCGCGGCCATGAGCGAGCGGAGCGACGACGTCTCGCCCGACGGACGCGACGAATCGGCGAACGAGCGGGCCGACCGCAACTGGAACGAGATCCTGCAAGAACTGCGGGTGACGCAGACCGGAACCCAGCTGATCAGCGGTTTCCTCCTCGCCGTGGCGTTCCAGTCCCGGTTCGAAGACCTCGACTCGTACCAGCTCGGGCTGTACCTGACGCTGGTGGCGCTGGCGGCGGCCGCGACCTTCCTGGGGCTCGTGCCGGTGGTGCTGCACCGGTCTCGGTTCCGGCGGCATCAGAAGGGCGACGTCGTTCAGATCGCCCACGGGTACCTCATCGCCAACACGGTGGTGGTGAGTCTGCTGGTGGCCGGGGTCTCCAGCCTGATCTTCGACTTCACTCTGTCGCGGGTCGCCGGCTTCGTCGCGTTGGGCCTCGGCGTCGGCGCCGGAGTCGCCCTATGGGCCGTGACCCGGCCGGGTCCGCGGGCGTCGGGGCCGCGGTCGTCGGCGTCGGCGTCGGCGTGACCGCCGTGGCGTGAAAAGCCGGGGAGAAACCGGCCTCTTCGGCGCCGAAACCCGCGTGCGGTGACCGAATCGCCCCGCGCTTTCACCGCGGGCCGCGTCCCCTCGCCGGCTTTCAGCCTCCGAATCCACCGGTGTTGCCGTGGCGGCGCTGGTCGGTGGCGGGGTCGTGCTGCGGCGGCGGCGTGCCGGGCTCGGCGCCGCCGGACCGACGCGTGTCGTAGGTCTCGGTCGCCGGCCAAAAGAACTGCCGGACCCGGGCGAACACCGACGGGCGGCGCGGATCAGAGGACATGCGGCGAGAGTAGCCCGGGGCGGAGCGGAGGGCCAGGGTGGGTTCGTCCGGATGGCGTCGCGGGCGGACGGCGTCGCGACCGGACGCGGCCGCAGGCGGGACGGCGTCGCGACCCACTGGTCGAAAACGCGGCGTGGACGGGCTTATCGCGGCGTGGGACGGACCGCGGGGCCGGGTTCGCCACGCGTTCGTGACCGGATCCGCCGGGACCGACCCCGACGCCGCCCGGCGTGGGCGCGGCCGGCGTCGCCGTCGGATTCGGCGGGCGCGGCTGGTCGTCGCCGATGGTTTCCGCCGATCGGCGTCAAACGCCGGGGATAAACCGGCCCTCTCGGGTGCGAAACCCCGCCCGAACGACCGAATCTCCCGCGTTCTTCACCGCGCGCGCCGATGACCCGACCGGCCGACCCCCGGCATCCGGAGGATCGGTAGGGTGGAGCGCAACACGTGACACGGGGTGCCCCATGGGGCTGAGATGACACCCGTCGAACCTGATCTAGTTCGTACTAGCGAAGGGATGTCGCGCATGACGCGCACGCCACAGCACCTGCTCGAGTTCTCCGTCGATGCGTTGCAGGAGGTGCGGAGATCCGCGCCCCTCGTGCACTGCATCACCAACAGCGTGGTGGTGAACTTCACCGCGAATGCACTGCTCGCCCTCGGGGCGTCGGCCGCGATGGTCGACATCCCCGACGAGGCGGGGCCCTTCGCGGCCATCGCCTCCGGGCTGCTCGTGAACCTCGGGACCCCCACCGCCGAGCAGCGAACCGCGATGCGCGAGTCGGTGGCGTCGGCGACGGATGCCGGGACCCCGTGGGTCCTGGATCCGGTCGCTGTCGGCGCACTTCCGGTCCGGACCCCGCTCGGGTTCGAGCTGCGGGATGCCGGGCCGACGATCATCCGGGGGAATGCGTCCGAGATCATCGCTGTCGGCGGTGCCGGTGCGGGCGGACGCGGTGTCGACGCCGCCGACGACCTCGCCGCCGCCGAGCCGCACGCTCGGGCTCTCGCCCTCCGGACCGGCGGCATCGTCGCGGTCTCGGGGCCGGTCGACCTCGTGACCGACGGGCGGGAGAGCGTCCGGATCTCCAACGGGACCCCGCTCCTGACCCAGGTCACCGGCGGCGGCTGCGCGCTCGGCGCGGTCATGGCGGCTTTCGCTGCCGTGGACGACGACCGCCTCGCCACCACCGTCGCCGCGATCACGGTGTACACGGTCGCCGCGCAGCGCGCCGCGGCCCGGGCGAGCGGTCCCGGTAGCTTCGCGGTGGGATTCCTCGACGCGCTCGCCGAGATCGACGGCGACGCGCTGCGGCGCACGGCGGTCCTTGCGACGGACGCGGCGACGGACGCGACGGACGCGACGGACGCGGCGTCATGACCCGCCTCGACCTCTCGCTCTACCTTGTGACCGACACGCGGCAGGCGACGGATGCCGGGCACGACCTCGTCGACCTCGCCGTCGCCGCCGCGCGAGGCGGTGTCACCGCGGTCCAGGTGCGGGAGAAGGATGCCGCGGCGGCGGGGTTCCTCGACACCGTCGTCCGTCTCGCCGAGGCATTGCCCGACGAGGTCGCGCTGCTCGTCAACGACCGCGTCGACGTGTATCTCGCCGCGCGCCGGGCGTTCCCGCGCGGGTTCGCCGACCGCGCCCACGGCGTGCACGTCGGACAGTCCGATCTCCCCGCGCCGGTCGTCCGCGAGCTCATCGGCGCCGACGCCGTGCTCGGACTCAGCGCCGCGACTCCGGCACAGCTCGCCGAGGCTGCCTCCAGCCCGGCGCGCATCGACTACGTCGGGATCGGCGCGCTCCACGTCACGCAGACGAAGAAGGATGCGCCCGCACCGCTCGGGCATGCGCGGTTCGCCGAACTCGCGGCATCCGTCGCGGTGCCGTCCGTCGCGATCGGGGGCGTGACCGTCGCCGACCTGCCGCGGCTGCGAGCCGCCGGGGCAGCCGGTGCCGCGGTGGTGTCGGCGGTGTGCGCGGCGGCGGATCCGGCATCCGCTGCCCGAGACCTGCGACGCGCGTGGGAGGTCGGCGAGTGAGCGCGTCGCCGCGGGTCGCGCCGCGGGCCGTGCCGCGGGCCGTGCCGCGGGTGCTGAGCATCGCGGGGACGGACCCGACCGGGGGCGCGGGCGTCCACGCCGACCTGAAGAGCATCGCCGCGAACGGCGGCTACGGGATGGCGGTGGTCACCGCCCTCGTCGCGCAGAACACACGCGGGGTGCGCTCGGTGCATATGCCGCCCGTGGAATTCCTCACGCAGCAGCTGGATGCAGTCTCAGACGACGTCGCGATCGACGCGGTGAAGATCGGGATGCTCGGCACGGTCGAGGTGATCCGCGCGGTCGAGGAATGGCTGGGGCGCGTGACGCCGCCGGTGGTCGTGCTCGACCCGGTCATGATCGCGACGAGCGGTGATCGCCTGCTCGACCGGGCGGCGGAGGAGGCGCTGCGGACGCTCGTGGCGCGGGTGGACCTGGTGACGCCGAACATTCCGGAGCTGGCGATCCTCGCCGGGGAGCCGGTGGCGACGGGCTGGGACGACGTGATCGCGCAGGCCGCGCGGGTCGCCGAGCGGCACGGGGTGCGGGTGCTCGCGAAGGGCGGCCACCTCGCGGGCGCCGGGGCGGGCGCGCGCGCCCGGGCGGGGGAGCGGATGCCGGATGCGCTCGTGCATCCGAACGGTGACGTGGTCGAGGTCGCGGGCGTCCGCATCGAGACGACGAACACCCACGGCACCGGATGCTCGCTGTCCGCCGCGCTCGCGACCCGTGTGGCGCAGACCGGCGACTGGGTGGCGGCGACCACGGAGAGCAAGCGATGGCTCGCGGAGAGCATCCGGCACGGCGCGGCGCTCGAGGTCGGCGGCGGGAACGGTCCGGTCAGTCACTTCGCGGGGCTGTGGGCCCGGGGCGGGCTGTCGACGCGGCCGACGCCCGAGGCCGTGCGGACGGCGTGGTGGGAGGAGATCGCGTCGGAGCGGGCGGCGATCGATACGCTGCCGTTCGTCCGTGGTCTCGGTGACGGCACGCTCGCGCGAGAGGAATTCACGACCTACCTCGCGCAGGATGCGCTGTACCTCCGCGACTACGCGCGGGTGCTCGCCGAGGCCAGCCGACTCGCGCCTGACCAGGACGCGCAGGCGTTCTGGGCTCTCGGTGCGCACGGTGCGCTCGCCGCCGAGATGCAGCTCCACGAGAGCTGGCTGGCGGAGCCGGGCGGTGGCCGACGACCGGGTGCGGAGCGCGCGGATGCCGTCGCCCCGGCGCCCGTCACAGTCGCGTATCTCGACCATCTCCTCGCCGTCGCCGCGCGGGGAGACTACGCGGTACTGATCGCGGCGCTGCTGCCCTGCTTCTGGCTGTATCAGGATGTCGGAACCCGCCTGCATGCTCTGTCCCATGCCGAACACCCCTATCGCTCCTGGCTCGACACGTACGGTGACGCGGCGTTCGCGGCATCCACCGCCCGGGCGATCGAGATCGTGACGACGGCCGCGGCGACGGCGGACGAAGGAACGCGCGCGGCGATGCTCGAGGCGTTCCGGAGGTCGTCGCGCCACGAAGTCGCGTTCTTCGCCGACGCCGGGCAGGCTCCGGGCGCGGCCGGGTGAGTTCGCGGCGCGGCCGGCGAGCGGCATCCGTTGTGTCCTAGCGGATGTTAGCGGGAACGCTATGGGAACGGCGCGCTATCGTTACCAGCTTGTAACTGCGCTGATTCTGCGTTTTTCCTGACAATCGCTATGGTTGCTCGAACATAGACCTGCCCGAGGGTCGCTACACAACCACTCCCCAAGAGATACGGAACTCCCCATGAAGAAATCCCTCGCGGCTGTCGCAGTTGCCGGTGCCATCGTCTTGACCGGCGCCTCTGCGGCCCACGCCTACCCCGTCGACATCGAGTGCGTCGCCAACCCCACCACGGTTGCCCTCGGCGGCTCGACCACCATCTCCTGCACCGGTCTGAACGACGACTTCGACGCCACGTTCAGCGTCACCGGCCCCGGAGTGCAGCAGGGCGTGACCCTCACCTCCGTCGCCGCTTCCGCCGCGACCGGAACGGCATCCGTCACCAAGCCCGTCGTCGGCGGCGCGACCTCCGCGACCTTCACCCCGCCGACCGCGGCCGACTACGCGATCACGGTCGCCCAGGGTGACGAGTCGTTCGGCACCTTCACCGACACGGTCACGGTCACCGTCGTCGAGGGCTCCGCGTCCGGCGGCACCGGCGGCACCGGCTCCACCGGCGGCCTGCCCGCCACCGGTGGCGACGTCCCCGGTGCAGCCCTGTGGCTCGGCGTCGGCGCGCTCGGCGTCGGCGGCATCGCGGTTGCGGCCGCGGCGGCGCGTCGCCGCGCATCGCGCGCCTGACCTCGCTGAATCCGCGCACCCCGCGGTGACAACGCTCACGAAAGACGGCCGGGTGGCCTACACCCGGCCGTCTTTCGCGCTTGCCGTGGCGGCGGGGGCGTGGCTCGTCACCGCGGGGCTCTTGCTGTGGACCGACGACGGTGCGGGCGCGGACCGAACGGGCCCCGGCTGGTTCTGGATGCTCGGCGAGCTCGAACGCCAGCTTCTCGCGCTCGCCTTCGTCGCGCTCCCGCTCACCGCGGGTGCCGTGGTCGCCGCGCGATGGGCGGGGCGCGGTGCGATCGGGCGGGTGCTCGGCATCCGTCCGTGGCGGTGGAGTGACGCCCTCGTGGGCGTGGCGATCGCGCTCGTGGTGCGCGCCGCCGTCGAGGTGATCGAGCCGACGACCGGGACCCTGGGTGGACCGTTCGGTGCCCCGCCCGTCGTCGTTGCGGTCAGCGTGCTGGGGGCGGTGGTGGTGGCGCCCGTCGTGGAGGAGGTGTTCTTCCGCGGGGTGATGCTGCGGGCCCTCATCGATGCGCTCGGCCGACGGGGGCGCGCGCTCGCCGCCGTCATCGCGGTGGCTGTGTCGACCGCGGCGTTCGTGGTGCTACACCTGGTCACGCTCGGGCCGTTCGCGCCGGCGGGCCTTCTGGTCGGGACCATCGGGATCGGAGTCGGATGCGGGGTGCTCGCGGTGGTCACCGGACGCATCGGTGGCGCCCTCGTCGCGCACGTCGTCTTCAACGCCCTCGGCATCCTTCTCATCGTTCTCTAACCGTTTTCGTGTGTTTTGTCCCCCGAAAGGCCTACAGACGTCGGCTGTGACGCCTGCGTAGGCTGGAGCTCGAGAGTACGGACCCCAGCCTGCTCTTCATGTCCGTCCCAGATCGTCGCTTCGGGTGCGACTCGTATCATCCGGACGGACAGCGGCCCGCGGCCCCCCACCGCGGGCCGCTTCATTTTTGCCCGAGGGCGGCGCCCGCCGGCTGATCCGGCCCCGTGCCGCGCCGGCGCCGGGCGTCCGATCCGGCGCCCTGCCGTGCCGAACTCCTCAATCCCGGGGTGTCGGGGGCGCTTCCGAGGGGTTTGGGCGGGCTCAGCCGACGTTTCTGAGGAGTTCGGCCCGGCTGATCACGGGTCCCGGCTCATCCGATCCGGCTGCGCCGTTCCCGAGCTCGACGGTTGTGGTGCGCGGTCCCGGGCGGCGTCACCCCGCTGGCCCGTGCCGAACTCCTCCATCCCGGCGTGTTGGGGGCACTTCCCAGGGCTCTCGAGCGCGCCACCGCCGCATTTCGAGGAGTTCGGCCCGCGCTGCCCGCGCTGCCGGCCACGCGGAGCCCCGCGGGCAGCGCGCACGTCACCGGTCTCGGCGACGGATCATGCCGCCTATCAGGATGCCGACGATGACCGCCGCCGCGATCCAGAGCGCGATCGCGGCGGCGATGACGATGACTGTGGAGACGACGTCGTCCATCACAGATCCCCCTCCCCAGGGGTATCCAGCGGGAGGATCGGGCATCCTCCGTGCGAGAACTGTACGCCCGGACGGCCGGCCCGCGGTGCGGGAATCGATCCGATATCGCCCTCCGCGCGTACCGAACTCCTCCTATTCGGAGCGAAACGGGACGCGTAGGCGCGCTGCGGCGCCGGGATGCCCGGATCTGAGGAGTTCGGCCCGGGCTGATGCCGGTACCTCACCTCGCCCCGCCCCGCCCCGCTACCCCTCGTGTCCGCCGACCGCAAGGGTGCGGCATCCGTCGATGGCGCGGGAGAGGATCGACGCATGAGCTCTTCCACCCGCGCCACTTCCGGAACCGACGCGCGGCGGAGGGGATGGTGGGCGCGGGTGACCGAGTCGATCGAGTCGCGGCTGTGGCCGGTGCCGTTCACCATCGTCGTGCTGGCGGTCCTGCTCGGCATCGTGATGCCGCAGCTCGACATCGCCGTCGACGAGTCGTTGCCCGACACCGTCGATTCGCTCGTCTTCAACGGCGGAGCCGAGACCGCCCGCACCGTCCTGTCGTCGATCGCGGGATCGCTCATCACCGTCACCTCGCTGACGTTCTCCCTCACCGTCGTGGCGCTGCAGCTGGCGAGCAGCCAGGCGTCCCCCCGCGTGCTGCGCTTGTTCGCCCGCGACCGGCAGGTGCACTGGACGCTCGCCGCCTTCCTCGGCACCTTCGCGTACTCGCTCACCGTCCTGCGCTCGGTGCGATCCGATACCGAGCAGATCCCCGAGTTCGTCCCGCGGATCGCGGTCACCCTCGCCTTCGTGTTGACGCTCGTGAGCGTCTGCACCCTCGTGTTCTTCCTCGCGCATCTGGCGGCGCAGCTGCGGGTGGAGACGATGCTCAAGGACATCCACGCCGAGACCGACCGCACGATCGATCGCGTGTCGGCACGCAACCGTGCGGCGTCGGCGGCGCGTGAGCCCGGCATCCGTCCCGATGAGATGCACGTCACCAAATCGACGTCGAGCGGCTTCATCACCAGTCATGACCACGCGCGTCTGGTCGAGATCGCGAGCGAGCACGGGCTCGTCATCGAGGAACGCGCCCGCGTGGGGGCGAACATCGTGGCGGGGATGCCGCTTTCGGCATGGTGGGATGTCGAGCCGCAGCCGAATCGAGGTTCTGAGCGCCGGGCGGGGGAGCGTCAGGCCGAGATCGACGAGGCGATCCGCGCGGCGTACGGAGTCGGATACGAGCGGACAGCCGCCGAGGACATCGACTACGGGGTCCAGCAGATCCTCGACATCGGACTGAGGGCACTATCGCCGGGGGTGAACGACCCGACGACGGCCGTGCACGCGCTCGGCCACCTCAGCGCCATCACGACCCGCATCGTCGACATGCCGGCGTTCCCGCGCGTGCTCGCGGGGGATGACGGTTCGCCGCGCGTGGTGACGATCGCGCCCGGTGCGGCCGAGCAGGTCGACGCCGCGCTCAGCCCGATGCGGCACTACGGGGCTGAGCATCCGGCCGTGGCTGCGCGGTTCGTGCAGGCGGTCGACGAGATCGCCACGCTCAGCACGGATGCCGCGGTGCGCGCCGCGCTCACCCGCCAACTCGATGCCCTCGCTGCGCAGATCGGGCCCGGATCGGGCTCGGATCCCGCATCGACGGAGCGCGGGCTGTCCGCGATCGCCGCGGTCCGGGCGCGGCACGGGCTGTGACCTGCGGCAGGGCGCGCGTGAGCCGGTCAGTCACGGATCCGAGGCGAGCCGAACTCCTCCTTCTCGACAGTGAGGGGGCCGGAGAACCGGTTTTCGGCAGTTTTCGGTCCGGATCGGAGGATTTCGGTACACGCCACTCGGCGCACCCGGGGTCGTCGCGGCGGACGGCGTCGCCTCCGTCTCCCCGCATTCGCCGGCCGGCCACGGCGTCGAGGCGAGCCGAACTCCTCCTCTTCGGCGGTCAGCGGGCCAGAAGACCGGGTTTTCGGGTTTTTGCGTTCGGATCAGAGGAGTTCGGCACGGCGTGCGGAGGACACCGGCGCCGCGTACAAGGCTGACGACCGGAAGGGAGGAAGGGGATGAGACCGCAGATTCCCCGGGGGATGGCCGCCTTCGCGGTGCCCGCGGTGCAGGCGGTGCC
Source organism: Microbacterium aurantiacum (assembly GCF_031625015.1). Taxonomy (NCBI): domain Bacteria; kingdom Bacillati; phylum Actinomycetota; class Actinomycetes; order Micrococcales; family Microbacteriaceae; genus Microbacterium; species Microbacterium aurantiacum. The sequence continues at coordinate 232,090 of NZ_JAHWXH010000001.1, read as the reverse complement.
CGCGGTGCCCGCGGTGCCCGCGGTGCAACCGGTGCAGGCGCTGGCCGGAGCGTCGGCCGAGTCGATCGAGGACCTCGCCGCCTCCTCGCGTGCCGCGCAGTACCTCCTCATGGCGGCGTCGTCGCTGAGCGGGACGGCGCCGGAGGGTGACGCGCTCAATGCGCCCGCCGTCGCCCCGGCCGCTGCGCGCGTGACGCGACCCCCGACGGACCCGATCGACCTCGCGGCTGCCGCGGCGCTGTACGCGGAGGTCACCACCACCGGCGACCCGACCACCCTCGCCCGTCTGCTCGCCGGACGCCTCCGCGCCGCCACCCCCGTCGAAGCCGCGGCGGCGTCCGTGGCGCTGCACGCGATGATGCCCGATCACCCCGGGGCGGCGGCCGCGCTGGCACGGCTCGTCCGTTCCGCGGATCCGCTCGCCCGAGCGATCGCCCAGACCGCCGCCCCCGCGGCACCACCCGCCCCCGGGACACCCGCCCCCACGGCCGCACCCGCGCCACCGGCGCCACCGGCTCCCACCCGCTCGCGCGCCGCGGTCAGCACCACGGTCCACGGCACGTTCGCGATGCTCGGCGACACCGGCTCCCGCTGGTACATCCCGGGCGCACCGCTCCACGACCACCTCGAGGCCCGCGTCGGCCGCAACCTCTACGACGGCCCGGGCTTCTTCACCTGGTCAGGGCAGTATTCCGATTCCGCGCGCCGCGCCGCCGGCGACGCGCTCGTCGCGTGGACGTCCGCCGCAACGGATGCCGGCACCCTCGACGTCGTCTACGCCCATAGCCACGGCGGCACGGTCGCGCTGAACGCGGCATCCGTCGGTCAACGCATCCGGGTGCTGGTCTTGATGCACGTGCCGGCGGTCGAACGGATGCCGGGGGAGTGGGCGACGATCCGTCGCGCCGTCGATCGGGTCATCGTCCTGCGCACCCGTTTCGACCTCGTCGTCCTCGCCGACACGCTCGCGAGCCGCCTCCGCCCGCCCCGGTCGCGGACGACCTTCGCGCAGACCGACCTGCCATACGAGCTCGTCGATCCGACGCAGTCCGAGGTCGCGGCGCCGATCGACCTCTTCTCGCACGACTACTTCCTGCGCGTTCCGACCTGGGAGCGCGAGCGCCTCGCGAACCTCGTCCGACGTCAGCCGAGTAGCTCGGCGTAGCGTCCGATCGCGGGCCACGCGCCCTCGGACGTGTTGGCCAGGATCGACACCGTCACGCGCGTCTCGGGGTCGAACCGGGACCGGCCCGAGACTCCGGCGTCGTATCCCTCGAGCAGGATGCCGGGCCCGTCGAGGTCGAGCCAGAACCCCGCGCCGTACCGCAGGTCTTCGTCGTCGACGGTCTCGCGCGGACGGACGAGGTCGTGAACGGCATCCGTCGGCAGCAGCGTGCCGTCCGTGAGCGCCCGCCAGAACCGGCTCAGGTCGGCGGCGGTCGTGTAGACGCCGCCGTCGCCGCTGCCGCGGACGGGCAGGTGCAGCACGTTGGTGCGGTCGTCTTCGTCATCGAACAGGTAGCCCCGCGCGGCGTCGCCGGGGAGGGTGTCCATGCGGAGGTAGCCGGTGCGCGTCATCCCGGCGGGGGCGAACACGCGCTCGGCGACCAGATCATGGAACGGGACGCCGCTCGCCCGCTCGGCGATGAGGGCGAGCACGACGTATCCGCTGTTGTTGTACGCGAACGTCGTCCCGGGAGAGGAGACCTGCGGACGCCCGTCGAGCACCGCGAGGAACGCCTCGGTGGTGTCGAGGCGGTGCGTCGGCACGTCCAGGACGTAGTCGGTGATCTCACCGTCGCCGGACTCGTCGAGGTAGTCGCCGATCCCCGACGTGTGGGTGAGCAGCTGCTCGACGGTGACGGCGTCGTCGATGAGGGGCAGATCGTCGCGGAGGATGCCGCGCACCGTGGTGTCGGCGGCGAGCACGCCGTCGCGGATCAGGGCGCGCACCGCGACGGCGGTGAACCCCTTGGCGATGCTGGCGACGCCGAACCGCGTGTCGACGGTGTTGACGACGCCGTAGGCGCGATCGGCGAATCCGTAGGCGCGTGCGCCGACGAGGTCTCCGTCGACGTCGATCGAGACGACGCCGCCGAAGTCGGAGCTGCGCGCGACGTCGTCGAGGGTGGCGAACAGGGCGGGGAAGTCTGTGATGGCCATCGTCCGACCCTATCGAGCAAGGGCTTTCCGATGTCGGGTGCGCCGGGCGGGCCGTACCGAACTCCTCCGATCCGGGCCGGGAGGCGCCGCAAGGCGCCCGCCCGGCCCGGATCGCCGCCTTCTTGAGGAGTTAGGTACGCCGCCCGACCCGCACACGGTCGCCGGGCCGCGCCCGCCGGGCCGCGCCCGCCCGCCCGCCTCGCCCGCCCGCCCGCCTCGACGCGGTTTGGCCCGCACCCCGGGATGCCGTAAGGTTGACCTTTGGTGTGCGGCTCAGCTGACCCGGCACCACGAACGTGAGCCCTCCACTGGTTTTCTTCCCGACGGGAAGGACCCCGGAGTGGGATTCACGAACCTCTCCGTTCGATCAAGAAAGCAGCACTATTGTGACGCGCACCTACACCCCGAAGACTGGTGAAATCCAGCGCGAGTGGCTGGTCATCGACGCGAACGACGTCGTCCTCGGACGTCTCGCCTCGCAGGCGGCCGCCCTCCTCCGCGGGAAGCACAAGCCGACCTTCGCTCCCCACGTCGACACCGGCGACTTCGTCGTCATCATCAACGCCGACAAGGTGGCCCTGACCGGCCAGAAGCTCGAGCAGAAGAAGGCCTACCGCCACTCGGGCTACCCGGGCGGCCTGAAGTCGGTCACCTACTCCGAGCTCCTCGAGAAGAACCCCGTCCGCGCCGTGGAGAAGGCCGTGCGCGGCATGCTCCCCAAGAACAGCCTGGGGCGCCAGCAGCTGTCGAAGCTCAAGGTCTACGTCGGTGCCGAGCACCCGCACGCGGCTCAGCAGCCCAAGACGTACACCCTCGACCAGGTCGCCCAGTAAGCGCCGCACAGACAAGGACATACTCGTGGCGAACATCGAAGAATCCACCAACTTCTCGACCGAGACCCCGGCCGACGAGACCGCGGTCGCGACCGAGCGCCCCGTGCTCTCGGTTCCCGGTGCGGCCGTCGGCCGCCGTAAGCAGGCCATCGCGCGCGTGCGCCTGGTCCCCGGCACCGGCACCATCACCATCAACGGCCGCTCGTTCGAGGACTACTTCCCGAACAAGCTCCACCAGCAGCTGGTCACCGACCCGTTCACGGTCCTGAACCTCACGGGCGCGTACGACGTGATCGCGCGCATCCACGGCGGCGGCCCCTCCGGCCAGGCCGGCGCGCTGCGTCTCGGCATCGCCCGCTCGCTGAACGGGATCGACGAAGAGAACAACCGCCCGACGCTGAAGAAGGCCGGCTTCCTGTCGCGCGACGCGCGCGTCAAGGAGCGCAAGAAGGCCGGACTCAAGAAGGCCCGTAAGGCGCCTCAGTACTCGAAGCGCTGATCACGCGGGTTCCGATGCCTCTTTTCGGCACGGACGGTGTGCGCGGCCTCGCCAACGGCGAGGTCCTCACCGCCGAACTCGCACTCACCCTGGCCCAGGCGACCGCTGTCGTCCTGGGCCAGGGCCGCACGGCCGAGGCGCGTCGGGCAGCCGGCAAGCGCCTCACGGCCGTGGTCGCCCGCGATCCGCGCATCTCGGGACACTTCCTGAGCGCCGCCGTGGAAGCGGGCCTCGCCTCGTCCGGTGTGGACGTGCTCGACGCCGGGACTCTCCCGACGCCGGCCGCGGCGTTCCTCGTCGGTGACGTCGACGCCGATTTCGGCGTGATGATCTCCGCCTCCCACAATCCCGCCGCCGACAACGGCATCAAGATCTTCGCGAGCGGGGGAGTGAAGCTCCCGGATGTCGTGGAGAAGCGCATCGAAGAGGCGCTGACGCAGCCGAAGCTCCAGCCGACCGGCGCCGCCGTCGGCCGCATCCGTCGTTTCGCGGATGCCGAAGACCGCTACGTCGTGCACCTGCTCGGCTCGCTCCCGAACACCCTCGACGGTCTACACGTCGTGCTCGACTGCGCGCACGGTGCGGCATCCGGGGTGTCGCCGGAGACGTTCCGCGACGCCGGCGCCGAGGTCACCGTCATCGGCGCCGACCCCGACGGCCTCAACATCAACGACGGCGTCGGGTCGACCCACCTCGACCAGATCGCCCGCGCGGTCGTCGAGTCCGGGGCCGATCTCGGCATCGCCCACGACGGCGACGCCGACCGCTGCCTCGCGGTGGACGCCCAGGGGCGCATCGTCGACGGCGACCAGATCATGGCGATCCTGGCGGTGGCTCTGAAGGATCGCGGCCGCCTCGTCGCCGACACCCTCGTGACCACCGTCATGAGCAATCTGGGTCTTCATCGCGCGATGGCCGAGCGCGGCATCCGTGTCGAGACGACGGCCGTCGGCGACAGGTACGTCCTCGAGCGCATGAACGAGGGCGGCTTCTCGCTCGGCGGCGAGCAGTCGGGTCACGTCATCATGAGCGACTTCGCCACGACCGGCGACGGGCTCCTCACGGGTCTGCACCTGGCGGCCGAGATGGTGCGGCAGGGGAAGACCCTCGCCGAGCTCGCCTCCGTCATGACGGTGTACCCGCAGGTGCTCATCAACGTCTCCGGCGTCGATCGGACGCGCGTCGCGGATGACCCGGGAGTGACGGATGCCGTCGCCGCCGCCACCGCCGAGCTCGGCGATGCCGGGCGCGTGCTGCTGCGTCCGTCCGGCACCGAACCGCTCGTGCGCGTGATGGTCGAGGCGGCGTCCGAGGACGACGCGACACGGCACGCGGAGACCCTCGCCGCGGTCGTGCGCGAGCGCCTCGCCCTCTGACGGACCGAGTCCCATCCGTTCACTCGTCGCCTCTTGCGGGTGTCGCGCTCCGCGACCCGCAAGAGGCGACAAGCGAACTGTGCTCCGCGGCGCCTTCGCGGGGTCAGCGGCTCAGCACGCCATCGTGCTCGGGGGCGCCGGTGCCGGGGGCGGGGATCTCCTCGCTCAGGCCCTCCACGAGCGCCCAGAACGCCGTCGCGACCAGTGACCAGGGCACGTCCTCGCCGTCGAGGCCGGGGCCGCGCCGGTCGTCCGAGAACGACTCCGAGCCGATCAGGGCGCGGCTGACGAGCCCCTCGACGACGGATGCCCCGGCGGTGACCAGCTGGCGATAGGTCACGCCCGGGCGCGGACGGCGGTGGACCACGGCGAAGATCTGCTCGTAGAACCGCGCCATGCGCTCGAGGAAGACGGTGTCGGTCTGCTGCAGCGTCTCGCGGACCACCTGACGCCGCTCCTCGGGGAGGCTGTTCACCGAGACCGACAGGGCCATGTAGCTCTTCCACTCGGGCGAGGCCATGGTGTCGTGGAAGTTCCGCACGAGGGCCACGCGCACCGCCTCACGGAGCACGACGGTGCCGCCGGCGGGGTCGGGTCGGCCCGCGGCATCCGTCAATCGATGGGCGTTCTCGATGAGGATCCGCCGCACCTCCTCCACGGATCCGTCCGAGACGATCGACAGCGCGCCGCCGTCGACGAGGCGGGGGCGCAGAGTGTCGACCATGAGGTCGGCCATCAGCTGCTCCTTGCCGCCGAACGCGGCGAACGCGGAACTGCGCGGCACCCCCACGCGGCGGATGAGCTCCTCCATGTTGAGGTGGTGCAGGCCGACGGTGAGACCGTCGTCGCCGAGCATGTCGTGAGCGGCGGCGAGGACGCGGGTGCGCAGTTCCTCGCGGCTCATACGTGGTGGGCGTTCGGCGCGGGCGGGCCGGTCGGTGGTGGACGTGCGGGGTGCGCGGGGGGACGCGGAAGAGACCATTCGGTGGATTCGATTCGGGTGCGTGGAACGTCGGGCGAGGGCGTTCCGCGGGGGTTTCGGGTCGCCCGCGGTACGAGAACCGTAACCCGACGTCATGTAAGTATGGACTGTGAATCCAAAGTCTTGAATCGGGGCGGTTCTTCGTCTAGTCTCGTCTCTGCCGGTGTTTGCTGTCTACGCGGTCGAATTCGACGCGTAGGCCTGGGGGTGAGTATTCGGCCGCGTTGCTGACCCGGCGTGATGACCGGGGGGCCATCGCGCCGGGTCAGCTGTCTCTGTGCGAACGCGGCCGGCCTACCGGCCGGCGGGTCAGCCGGCGACCGGCGAAACCAGGTAGGTCAGGCTCGGCGACGTGCTGGTGTCGCCCTCCTCCGGCAGGATCGCGGACAGCGACACCCGCCACTCGGGCCCCGCGAGGATCCAGATCTTCATCTGCCCCATGTCGGTCTCGCCCTCCATGACATAGCCGTCGGCGACGAGCTGATCCTTGATCCGCTCGCCCTCCGCGGCATCGGCCACCTCGAAGGTCGCCTGGTAGCCGCCCTCGGCGGCCATGGAGAACATCGGGCTGCCGTCCGGAACCGGGATCTCGGCGGGCCACCCCTCGGGGAGCGACGCGCCTCCGCCGGTGTTGACTTCGATGTCGGACCCGGTCTGCTCCTCGATGATGCGCTCCACACCGTCCTGGACCCCGCCCTGCACGAGCTGGTCGATGGGGTTGGTGCATCCGGCGAGGACGAGAACGGATGCCGCCACCGCCGTCGCGGCGACGAGAAGACGCGCGGGGCGGGGGCGGGCGACGGAACGGGCGAGCGGGTCGGGTGATCGCATGAGGGCTCCTGATTCGGCGGGGTGCGGCGAGGTTCGGCGCCGTGGCAGCCTCGCCGTTGAGGAGCATTGTGGCACCCGGGTGATACCTCGCGGGAGGCCTTCGTCCCGCCGGACCTGAGTGCCGGCACAAGATTTCCCCCAGGTCGGCGCCGCACCATTGCCCCGAGGTGCCCGGGTCACCTACTCTCAACGAGCCGTGAGTCGCGCCCGACCCCCGATGTGGAGTCCCGGGCACGCTGGGGAGTAAGACTCATGAGCGGCTGGTCCGGTGTTCTCTGGGGAGTGGATGCCGGGCCAGCCCCCGTCGCGGCATCCGTCTGCGCGGAATCAGACCGCCTCGGTCATGCCGTCCACGAGCGCCATCAGGGCGACCGCGGACAGGTGCCACTGCACCTCGGCGCCGCCGATGCCGGGGAGGGCCACCCACTCCGCGGCGAGCGGCTGCCCGAAGGCCGGACCCGTCGCCACACCCTCGAGCGTCGAGGAGGCCGCGGTGACGAAGTGCGTGATCGACAGGCCGGGCCGCATCCGCACGCCGAAGCGCTCGAACGTCGCCTCGTAGGCGCGCGACATCGTGTCGAGATAGATGGCCTGGATCGTCCCGAGGCGTGCGCGGAGCTCGTCCCGCTCGGCCTCCGGGAAGCTGTCCAGCGACATCGACAGCGCGCGGAACGTCCGCCACCGCGGAGCGCGCACGAGGGTCTCGTGCATCGGCGGGAGCGCGCGTCGCACACTCTCCCGCAGCAGGGCGCGCCGGCCCGCGGCATCCGTCATCAGCGTCTCGTGCTCGGCGACGACGGCGTCGGCACTCTCGGTCAAAAGGGCCGCGAACCGCATGGCCAGGGGGCTCGAGGGGGAGAGGAGGCGCAGGGCGAGCTGGAAGAAAAGGTTCTCCTTGCTGCCGAACGCATGGAACGCGGAGCTGCGCGGAACCCCCACCTGGCGGATGAGGTCCTCCATGTTCAGCGGGTAGGCGTTGACGCCGAGGCCTCGGCCGTCGAGCATCCGCTCGGCTTCGGCGAGGAGCCGCTCGCGCAGCTCCTCCTGCGGGATGCGCGCGGCGCGGGGACGGCCGGCGGCGGCCGGCGCCGACTCAGCCATCGATACGGCGGGACGAAGAAGAAATGTGCATGCGGTCCTCTGCTGGATTGTGTCTCGATGGAACCGTGGGCGGAGTCGTCACGCGGATGACCCATCCTAAGACCATCCGCCCGCGCGCATCAGGGGGTGGTGACGGCGACCGTCGTGTGGTGCGGGAGACGCCGAGGCCCCTGCGTTCAGGTGTTGAGGTCGCGGATCAGGATGCCGGGTGCCACGACAGCGACTCGATGTACCGCAGCAGCACCCCTTCGCGCAGCGCCCAGGGTGAGGTCTCGAGCTCGTCGATGTCGAGTGCCTTCATGGCCTGATGCAGCACCACCGCGCCGGCAACGATCTGGAAGGTGCGATCGGCCGTGATTCCGGGGAGTTCCTGCCGCGCCTCGGCGGGGATGCGCGCGAGGCGCGGAATCCATGCCTTCAGTTCTTTACGCGGCAGCACCATGCGCTCGATGCCCGACCAGCCGGGCATCGGGAATCCCGCGAGCTTCGCGAGCGAGCGGATCGCCTTCGACGATCCCACGACGTGATCCGGTCGCGGGTGGTCACGGAGCATGTCGACCACCGGCGCGAGGGTGGTCGCCGCGTGCTCGCGCAGGCGCTGGATGTCGTCCAAATCGGGCGGGTCGGACGGCAGGAACTCTACGGTCATGCGCCCCGCGCCGAGCGGGACCGACATCGCGGCATCCGGGAGTTCATCCGCCCCCGCGGCGATCTCGAGCGACCCGCCGCCGATGTCGAACAGGAGAATCTGCCCCGCCGACCATCCGAACCAGCGACGGACGGCGAGGAACGTGTAGCGGGCCTCGGTCTCGCCGCCGAGCACCTGCAGGGGCTGGCCGAGTGCGGCCTCGATGCGCGCGATGACCTCGACGCCGTTGGCGGCTTCCCGCACGGCGCTGGTGGCGGTGGCGAGGAGCTCGTCCACCCCCTCTTTCGTCGCGGTGGCGCGGGCCTCGGCGACCGCGCGCTCGAGGGCGGCGACCCCCTCCTCGACGATCTCGCCGTCCGGACCGAGGTACCGCATCAGGCGCAGGACCGTCCGCTGACTGGTCGTGGCGAGCGGCCGTCCACCGGGCCGGACGTCGGCGACGAGCAGATGGACGGTGTTCGAGCCGATGTCGAGGACTCCCAGGCGCACGCGCTTCAGCGTAGTGGGCGCGGCATCCGTCGCCGGTCCGGTGCCGGGGGGGCCGGGGGCCGGGGGCCGTCGTGATCCGGCATCCGTAGCCGCGCGACTACGATGGGCGCGATGTCGACAGAAGACGCGCTCGCGAGCGCCCCCGCGCCCACGGCGCTGTCGCTGTACCGCGAGATCGCCCGGGACGACTGGGCGCGGCTGGCCGCGGGGATGGCGCAGCCGCTCTCCGAGACCGAGCTCCTCCAGATCCGCGGGCTCGGCGACCGCCTCGATCTCGACGAGGTCAAGCACGTCTACCTGCCGCTGAGTCGCCTGCTATCGCTCTACGCAGAGACGACGAAGCGACTCGGGGCCGACACGTCCGAGTTCCTCCGCGAGCCCGACACCACCACGCCGTTCGTCGTCGGCGTCGCCGGATCGGTGGCGGTCGGGAAGTCCACGATCGCGCGCCTGCTGCGCGAGCTCATGAGCCGGTGGCCGGGAACCCCGCGGGTCGCCCTCGTCACCACAGACGGGTTCCTCTACCCGAACGAAGAGCTCGAACGGCGCGGGCTGATGTCGCGCAAGGGCTTCCCGGAGTCGTACGACCGGCGCGCGCTGGTCTCCTTCCTCACCGACGTCAAGAGCGGGGCGGACGAGGTGCGCGCGCCGTTCTACTCGCACATGCAGTACGACATCGTGCCGAATGCCTCGATCACGGTGCGTCGTCCGGACGTCGTCATCGTCGAGGGGCTCAACGTGCTCCAGCCGCCGCCCGCCCCGAACGACGTCGCCGTCAGCGAGCTGTTCGACTTCTCGGTGTACGTCGACGCCGATCCCGCCCACATCGCCCAGTGGTACGTGGAGCGCTTCATGAAGCTGCGCAGCGGCGCGTTCGCGAACCCCAACTCGTACTTCAACGTCTACGCCGAGCTCGATGACGCTGAGGCCGAGTCCACGGCCCTGGGGTTCTGGAACTCGATCAACCTGCCGAACCTCGTCGAGAACGTCCTGCCGACCCGGCACCGTGCGTCGCTGGTGCTGCAGAAGGCCGCCGACCACACCGTCGAGCGGGTGCTGCTCCGCAAGCTCTGACCCCGCCGGGGCGTGCGTAACTCCTTCGATCCGCGCGCGATGCGCCGGTATCGGCCGGTTTCGGGGCTGCGCGCGCCGGATCGGGGGAGTTACGCACGGGGTACCCGGGCCACGCGCGCGGGCATGGGGCAAGCTCCCAACCTGGTCAGATCTAGGATTGAGCCCATGTGCGGAATCGTCGGTTATGTGGGCCCGCGGCCCAGCCAGCCCATCCTCCTCGCGGGTCTGTCGCGCCTGGAGTACCGGGGCTACGACTCCGCCGGCATCGCCGTGATCGATGACGGCGGCGACCTCGGTATGCGCAAGAAGGCCGGCAAGCTCGCCGTCCTCCGCGACGACCTCGAGTCCCATCCGCTGCCCGCCGGCACCACCGGCATCGGCCACACCCGCTGGGCCACCCACGGCGGACCCACCGACGCCAACGCCCACCCCCACCTCGCCGACGACGACAAGCTCGCCGTCATCCACAACGGCATCGTGGAGAACTACGCCCCGCTGAAGGAGGAGCTCCTCGAAGAGGGGCACACCTTCCTCAGCGAGACCGACACCGAGGTGGCCGCCGCGCTCCTCGCCCGTGAGTACCGCGCCCATGACGGCGACCTCGAGGCCGCCTTCCGCGCGACCGTCGGGCGTCTCGAAGGAGCCTTCACCCTCCTCGCCGTCCACACCGACCACCCCGGCCTCGTCGTCGGTGCGCGCCGCAACTCCCCGCTCGTGATCGGCCTCGGCGAGGGCGAGAACTTCCTCGGATCGGATGTCGCGGCCTTCGTCGAGCACACCCGCAACGCCCTCGCGATCGGCCAGGACCAGATCGTCGCGATCACTCCCGAGGGCGTGACCGTGACCGACTTCGCGGGCGACGCCGTCGAGGTCGAGCCGTTCGAGGTGACGTGGGACGCCTCTGCCGCCGAGAAGGGCGGCTGGTCGAGCTTCATGGCCAAGGAGGTCTCCGAGGAGCCCGAGGCCGTCGCGAACACGCTGCGCGGCCGCATCCGTGACGGCGCCGTGGCGATCACCGAGCTCGACGGGCTCGACGACCTCTTCCGCGGGATCTCACGCATCGTCATCATCGCCGCCGGAACCGCCGCCTATGCCGGCATGGTCGGCAAGTACGCCCTCGAAGAGTGGGCGCGCGTGCCGGTCGACGTCGACCTCGCGCACGAGTTCCACTACCGCAACCCCGTCATCGGCCCCGACACGCTGGTCATCTCCATCAGCCAGTCCGGCGAGACGATGGACACCCTCATGGCGGTCAAGTACGCCCGGGAGCGCGGCGCGAAGACGCTGTCGATCTGCAACACGCAGGGCGCGACGATCCCGCGCGAGTCCGACGCGATCGTCTACACGCACGCCGGACCCGAGGTCGCCGTCGCCTCGACGAAAGCCTTCGTCGCGCAGATCACCGCGCTGAACCTCCTCGCCCTCCACATCGCCACGGTGCGCGGCGAGCTCTCCGCCGATCAGGTCGCGGAGCAGGTCGCCGAGCTCGAGCAGATCCCCGCGAAGATCCAGCACATCCTCGACGACGAGCAGCCGCACATCGAGCAGTTCGCGCACTGGATGGCCGACACCCGCTCGGTGCTCTTCCTCGGTCGCCACGTCGGGTACCCGATCGCCCTCGAGGGTGCGCTGAAGCTCAAGGAGATCTCGTACATCCACGCCGAGGGCTTCGCCGCGGGCGAGCTCAAGCACGGACCGATCGCGCTCATCGAGCCCGGCCAGCCCGTCTTCGTCGTCGTGCCGTCGCCGCGCGAGTCGCCGGTGCTGCACTCGAAGGTCGTGTCGAACATCCGCGAGATCCACGCCCGTGGCGCCCGTGTCATCGCGGTGGCGGAGGAAGGGGATGCCGCGGTCCTGCCGATCTCGGACGAGGTCCTGCGCATCCCGCTGACCGGCGCCATCACGCAGTCGCTGCTCGCCGTCGTGCCGCTCCACATCTTCGCGATGGGACTCGCCACGGCCAAGGGCCTGGACGTCGACCAGCCGCGCAACCTCGCCAAGTCCGTCACCGTCGAGTAACGCGCGCTCCCCGTCAAACGCCGGGGTGAAATCGACCTCTCCGGGCCTCGTCGCCGCTGGAAACGTCGATTTCACCCCGGCGTTTCACCGTGTGTCGCGACGAACCGGCACCGCGGTCACGCGTCGAAAACGCGGGATGACACGCGGCCGTCGGCCCCGGCGGCCGGCCCAGAGGCTCGGATCTCCCGCGTTTTCGACACGCGAGCCGGCGGACGCGACGTTGTCGAGGCCGCGCACGTGACGTTGGCGGGGCGTTCACCGGCGGTTCACCGCGCCGACCGCTCTCGGTGGACGGGATCCCTAGCGTGACGGGGAACCCCCCACACGAAAGCGATTCATGTCACGCCTGCGTTCCCGCTCCGCCCGCTCGATCCTGTCCGTCACTCTCGCCCCGGCCCTCGTCCTCGGCCTCGTCGGGCTCTCCGTCCCGGCAGGCGCGGCCGCGGCCGAACCGGCCGCCCTTCCCGACCTCCTCGTCACCGAGATCGTCGGCGACAACGTCGGCTACGACGACTACGAGTTCTTCGAGGTGCACAACTCCTCCGCGCGGACGATCGACCTGGATGCCGAAGGCGTGGGCTTCTCGTACATCTTCGGCGACGCCGACGACCGCGGTTCCGACGTCCGCCTCACCGTCCCGTCGGGCACGACGATCGACGCGGGCGAGACCGTGGTGTTCTGGCTCAGCTACTCCACGACCACCGTCGACAGCTTCGCGCGCTCGGTCGATGATTTCCGCGCGCACTTCGCCGCCACCCAGCCGGATGCCGCGTACGACGTCGTGCGCGTCGAGGGCCAGGCGGGTATCGCCAACGGCGGCAATCGCGGCATCCGCATCGCCTCGACGGATGCCGAGATCAGCCGCTCCTTCGTCCCCTCCGGCGGGTTCGCGACCGACATGGGCACGACCTTCCGCGCCCCCGCGTCTGGCACGAGCGCCGCAGTCCTGCAGACCCTCGCGGCGCCGACCCCCGGCATCCTGAACGACGGCACGCTCACCCCGCCCGCCCCCGAAGAGCCCGAGGAGCCCGTCGCCGAGCCGCTCGTCGCCCGCGACCTCCTCGTCACCGAGTTCGCGCCGAACAACGTCGGCACCGACGCCTACGAGTACGTCGAGATCGTCAACACCACCGCGCGCGACATCGACCTGACGGATGCCGGGGTCCGCGTCGTCTACGACTACCTCACCGCCGAGAAGGACCTCGCCTACCCCGCCGGCGCCGTGGTCCCCGCGGGGGGAGTGGCGGTCCTGTGGCTGCAGTACTCCCCGAACACCGACGGTCTCACCGACGAGGACTTCCGCGCCTTCTACTCCTCGGAGGTCTCCTACACCGTCATCCCGGTCACGGGCCAGGCCGGCTTCGCCAACAGCGTCGAGCGCGGCATCCGTCTCCAGGCCGGCGACACCGTCCTGAGCGAGGCGCGCTACCTCGCGGCCCAGGTCGGCAACGGCCTCGGCGTCGACTACCGTCTGCCCTCCGACGGCGCGTCCACCGCCATGGCGACCCTCCGCGAGCTCGCCCCGGCGTCCGCGGGCATCGTCGACCCCGAGGCGCTGGTCCCGGCCCCGATCGTCCGCGACCCCGATCCGGACCTCGTCACGGCGCCGCTGCAGATCACCGAGGTCGCGCCCGACACCGCGAACATGGCCGGCGCCGACGCGTTCGAGTTCATCGAGGTCTACAACGCCACGACCGAGGCGATCGACTTCCGCGACTACAGCCTGAAGTACCTGTATCCGCTCGAGGACCTCACGAACTCCAACGCGGTGCTCTGGCCCGCGACGAACCGGAACGCCGTCATCCCCTCCGGCGGCACGATCGTCTTCTGGATCAAGAACGGCGCGAACGACGCCCTGACCGCCGCCGACTTCAACACCCACTTCGGCAGCACCCTCATCGCCGACGAGTCGCTCTTCGAGATCGCCTCCGGCGGCATGGCCAACGGCTCTCCCCGGGGCCTCGAGATCGTCACCAACACCGGCTTCAGCGTCAACCGCGCCTACTACAACCTCGGCGGCGTCGACGACACGACCGCCGACCAGCCCGTGCAGTACGCCGCGGGACGCGACGACCTCACGATGCAGACGAAGCTCGGCACCGCCGCCGCAACGCCCGGCGCCGTCTACGCCGAACAGGTCGAGCCCGGCCTCATGGTCGCCCCCGCCGACTCCACGGCGCCGACCGTCACCGACACCACGGCCGCCGAGATCGCGCCCGGTGCGGACTTCCCGATCGTCCACACCATCACCGACGACACGCAGGTGCGGACGGTCACGCTCGAGGTGAAGAGCAACCTCGACGAGGCCCCGATCCGCTTCGACCTCCTCGCCGAACGCGACGGCCAGACGTACCGCTACGTCATCCCCGCGGTCGACCTGACCGGCAAGGCGTGGTTCGAGTACCGCGTCATGGCGCGGGACGGCCGCAACCAGACCGAGGGCGAGACCACCCGCGTGGCCGTCGCCGGCGTCGACACCTCCCCGGTGCGCCTGCAGCTCGAGGACGGCCAGTGGCTCGCCGGACAGGTGGACGTCGCCGCCGGCGGCACCACCTACCCGACCGACCTCCGCCTCTCGATCGACGGCACCGAGGTCGCGGCCGATCCGCGCATCGAGCGCCCCGCCGTGTTCGCGTTCGAGGCGAGCGGCACCGACAACCTCTTCCGCAACGGCGTGCTCATCGGCGACGACATCCTGCACGTCTTCGAGCGCGGCACCTACGCGAACTGGGAGACGATCTCGGTCGAGGTCCCGGTCTCGTACCTGGAAGGCGACGAGGTCACGATCGGGGTGTGGGCGGGCACGAAGGCCAAGCCCGGCATCGACCTGAACGAGAACAACGACGACTTCTCGATCCGCGGCGTCCGCCTGATCCTGCCCGACGGTCGCACCCTCACCCCGGCCGGCTACGACGACCCCACCCGCATCCTGCCGATGGGCGACAGCACGGGGCGCCTCGACAACTTCGACGGCACGTTCACGATCCCCGCGGACGCGCGCACCGCGGTCGGCTACACGTGGGACACCACGACCGTCGCCGACGGCCCGCACCGCGTGGCTGCGGCATCCGGAGAGAACACGGTCGAGGTCGGCGTGAACGTCGACAACACCGCGCCCGAGATCACCACCGATCTCGAGGAGGGCCGCCTCTACCAGGGCGAGTTCGTCATCGACGGTCAGGCGACGGATGCCGGCGCCGGCGTCACCGCGCTCTCCGCCACCCTCGACGGGCGCGCGATCGAGCTGCCGTACCGGACCGGGTCCCTCTCACTCGGCGACGGCGACCACACGGTGCTGTTCCGGGCGACGGATGCCGCGGGCAACGTCGCCGAACGCACCGTCGTGTTCGCGACCCCGGTCGAGGAGCCCGGCAACGAGCTCCTCTCGCCGGAGGACGGGGCCGTCTTCACCGAGGACGAGGAGATCGACCTCACCGCCCGCGCGACCGACCCGACCGGCGACGTGTTGGACGTGGCGTTCCGCGAGGCGTATCGTCCCGCGATCGGCGAGGGCATCCAGGCCTTCACCGGCGAGACCGGCACGGCGCTGTCGACCGACCGCACGGCCGCACGCGCGCTGACCACCGAGGAGGCCGCGCAGATCGGCCGCTGGGACGAGGATGCCGCGACCCAGACGTCGGACACCGCGTTCCCGTACCAGCTGTTCGAGGTGGAGGTCCCGGCCGAGTCCGGCGATGACGCCCGCGTGCGCGTGCGCTGGGACGGCTCGGCCAACGCCGACGCGAAGGTGCTCCTGTACGTCCTCGGCACCGACGGGGCGTGGCACGAGTTCGACCGCGCGCTGACCACCGGCGGTGCGCCCACCGCGTTCACGCTCGAGGCGATGGTGCCGGTCGCCGGCCACGTCGCCGACGGGGTCGTGACCGTGCTCGTGCAGCACTCGGAGGGCTTCGCCGGGGAGAACCTCTCCGCGCGCGACAGCGCGATCGAGCCGAACCACCCGGAGGACACCCCGCGCGCGGAGTACGACTTCACCTTCGCGTGGGAGTCCGACACGCAGTACTACAACGAGACCTTCTACCACCACCAGCTCGCCATGCACGAGTACCTGCTGGCGGAACGGGCCGACCTGAACCTGCAGTACCTCTTCCACACCGGCGACGTCGTCAACGTCGCCGAAGACCTGGCGCAGTGGGAGCGGGCCGACCCCGCCTACGCCATGCTCGACGAGGCGGGACTGCCCTACGGCGTCCTCGCCGGCAACCACGACGTGGGCGCATTCGACGCGAACTACGACAACTACAGCCGGTACTTCGGGGCGGCGCGGTTCCAGGACAACCCCTGGTGGGGCGGCGACTACCTCGACAACCGCGGACACTACGACCTCATCACCGCCGGCGGCATCGACTTCCTCATGCTCTACATGGGCTGGGGTCCGGCGGATGCCGAGATCGAGTGGCTGAACGAGATCATCGCCCAGTACCCCGAGCGCACGGTCATGCTGAACCTGCACGAGTACATGCTGACCACCGGTGGACTCGGGCCCATGCCGCAGCGGATCCTCGAGGAGGTCGTCGCGCCGAATCCCAACGTCCGGACGGTGTTCTCCGGCCACTACCACGACGCCTTCACGCGCATCGACACGTTCGACGACGACGGTGACGGCATCGAGGAGCGCGAGGTCTACCAGATCCTCTTCGACTACCAGGGGCTCGCCGAGGGAGGCATGGGCTACCTCCGTCTGATGCACTTCGACAACGCCGGGCAGCAGGTCATCTCGCGCACCTACAGCCCGTCACTCGCCGACTACAACGCCGACGACCCGACCCTGGAGCTCGAGCACCAGGAGTTCTCGATGCCGTATGCCGGGCTCGGCATCCAGCCGATGCAGAAGGTGCTGGCCACCGACGCGTTCCGGGCCGACATCCTGACCTCGACGCCGATCGCGGAGCTCGCCGACGTCGAGAGCGGTGCGGATGCCACCGCCGCGTGGCAGCCGGGTCTCGGCACGCACGGCTGGTACCTGACCTCGGTGGACCCTTACGGGGCGACGGCCGATTCCGAGGTGCGGACGCTGATCGTCGAGGCGGCCGAAGGGCCGGGCGACGGTGAGGGCCCGGGCGACGGTGAGGGGCCCGGTGACGGCGAGGGACCCGGCGACGGGCGTCCGCAGACCCCGTCGGTTCCGGTCGCGCTCGACGACATCGACCCCGCGCTCGAGGGCGCCGTCACGGTGCCGGATGCCGTCCGCATCGGCGACCCGTTCACCGTCCGCATGGATGCTGCGCTCGCCGGGACCTGGGTCCAGCTGTGGCTGCACTCCGACCCGGTCGCGCTCGGGACGTGGACCCAGGTCGGCGCCGACGGCACCGTCTGGGCCGTGATCCCGGCCGCTACCGCCACCGGTGAGCACACCCTCGTGGTGCAGACCGCGGACGGCGTCCTCGGCTGGGCGGGCCTGGAGGTCCTCCCCGCCGCCGGCGAGGCCCCGATCGACCCGGTCGACCCGCCCGTGACCGGCGCGCCCGCCGACTCCGGGAACGCCGCCGGGCCGGGGACGCTCCCCGCCACCGGCACAGACGGGCTCGTGCTCGGGCTCGCCGCGGGCGGGGCGCTGCTCCTCCTCGCCCTGGGGGCGCTGCTGGTCATCCGCCGTCGCGCCGCCTGAGGCGGACACCCCGGAGGCCGGCACCGCGGTCTCGCGTCGAAAACGCGGGACGACACGCGGTCGCCGGCCCCGGCGGTCGGCCCCGAGGCCCCGATCTCCCGCGTTTTCGACGCGCGAGCCGGTCGCCCGCGCTTTCACCGACTCCGCGCCGAAGGCTCGGGGCACGGCGCGCGATAAAGTGGCGGATGCCGCGCCGCGGCGCGGAGGGAGGCCCCGGTGATCGTCGGGATCGGCATCGACCTGGTCGACATCGACCGTTTCGAGCGCACCCTCGCGCGGACCCCGCGCCTCGCCGAGCGCCTGTTCTCGGCATCCGAGCGCGAGCGCAAGCCCCGCTCGCTCGCCGCCCGCTACGCCGCCAAGGAAGCGCTCATCAAGGCTCTCGGCGGTTCGGACGGCGTCCACTGGACCGAGATCGAGATCACCCCCGAAGCGTCGGGGCGTCCGTGGTTCACCCTCACCGGGTCGACCGCCGAGGTCGTCGCCGCCCGCGGGATCACGACGCTGCACCTGTCGATGTCGCACGACGCGAACCTCGCCACCGCCTACGTCGTCGCCGAAGCCGGGCACGCTCCGCCGACCGTTCCGGGGGAGCCCGCATGAG
This sequence comes from Microbacterium aurantiacum, assembly GCF_031625015.1. Taxonomy (NCBI): domain Bacteria; kingdom Bacillati; phylum Actinomycetota; class Actinomycetes; order Micrococcales; family Microbacteriaceae; genus Microbacterium; species Microbacterium aurantiacum. The sequence continues at coordinate 213,841 of NZ_JAHWXH010000001.1, read as the reverse complement.
CCTCCCGGTCACGCCGCGCTTCCGCGAAGCACTCGTCGACGTCTCGGCGATCGAGCACAACGTCCGGCACCTCCGCGCCCTCACCGGGTCGGAGGTCATCGCCGTGGTGAAGGCCGACGGGTACGGGCACGGCGCCGTGCGCTCCGCCGCCGCCGCGCTCGCGGGCGGTGCCGCCCGGCTCGGCGTCGCCGACATCGGCGAGGCCCTCGCGCTCCGCCGCGGCGGCATCGACGCCCCGATCCTCGCGTGGCTGCACGCACCCGGCGAGGACTTCCGCGAGGCCGCCGCCCACGGCATCGAGCTCGGCATCTCGCGCTACGAGCAGCTGCAGCAGGCCGCGGCCGCGGCATCCGCCGATCATCCCGTCGCCGTGCACCTGAAGCTCGAGACGGGCCTCTCGCGCAACGGGGTCGCCCCGGCCGACTGGCGGGTCCTCTTCGCCGAAGCCGCACGGCTCGAGCGCATCGGACACCTGCGCGTCCGCGGGATCTTCTCGCACCTCTCCAACACCTCCGTCGACGACGACCGGGCAGCCCTCCGCCGGTTCGAAGAGGGCCTCGGCGCCGCGGCGGTCGCCGGTCTCGCCCCGCCCCTCCGGCACCTCGCGGCCTCGCACGCGGCCATCGCGCTCCCCGAGGCGCGGTTCGGCTGCGTGCGCCTCGGGGTGTCGATCTACGGGCTGTCCCCGTTCGACGACAAGACGTCCGCCGACCTGGGCCTCCGCCCCGCGATGACCCTCCGCGCGCCGGTCGCGGCGGTCCGGCGCGTGCCGGCCGGCACCGGCGTCTCGTACGGCTACACCCACCGCACGGATGCCGAGACCACCCTCGCGCTCGTGCCCCTCGGCTACGCCGACGGCGTCCCGCGGCAGGCGTCGAACGCCGGACCGGTGGTCATCGGCGGACACCGCTTCGCCGTGAGCGGCCGGATCGCCATGGACCAGTTCGTCGTCGACGTCGGCGACCACCCCGTCGCGGTCGGCGACGAGGCGGTGCTCTTCGGCGATCCCACGCTCGGGATGCCGTCCGCCGACGAGTGGGCGCGCGCCGCCGACACCATCAACTACGAGATCGTCACGCGCGTCGGACCGCGCGTCGTCCGCACGCCGGTGACGTCGTGACCGGCGACAGCGTGACGCCGGGCCCGGGGAAGGAGCGCACCATGACCGGACTCGACGCGCTGATCGGAGAACGCGAGATCGCGTCTCCGGAAGCGATGGAAGACCTCGGGCGCGAGATCGGCGCCCTCCTCGGACCCGGCGACCTCGTCGTCCTCACCGGCCCCCTCGGCGCGGGGAAGACGACCCTCACCCGCGGCATCGCGGAGGCCCTCGGCGTCCGCGGTCCGATCCAGAGCCCCACGTTCGTCATCGCGCGGACGCACCCGTCCCTCGTCGGACGGATGCCGCTCATCCACGTCGACGCCTACCGGCTCGGCTCGCCCGCCGAGCTGGACGACCTCGACCTCGACCTCGACGGTTCGGTCACGATCGTCGAGTGGGGACGCGGGATGGTCGAGGGCCTCCGCGACACGTGGTGGGACGTGGAGATCGGTCGCGAGTGGCACGGACACGGTGTCGACAACGCGTGCGGCACGATCGGGCGCGAGGACGAACTCGACGCGGCCGCCCCGCGGCTCGTGACGGTGACCCGGCGGCCCTGACCAGCGGTCCTGAGCGCACCGCCGCGGGCACCCCGACTACCCTGGGAACCGTGATCCTCGGCATCGACACCTCCCTCGGCACCGCCGTCGCGGTGATCGACGACGACGGGCACGTCCGCGCCGAGGTCGAGAGCGTCGATCCGCGCGGTCACGCCGAGGTCATCGGCTCGCTCCTCGAGCGGGTCCTCGCCGAGGCCGGCGCGGTCTCCGCCGACATCACCCGCGTCGCCGCGGGCATGGGTCCCGGGCCCTTCACCGGCCTCCGGGTCGGCATCGCCGCCGCGCGCGCCTTCGCCCTCGGCGGTGACCGCGGGCGCGGCATCCGTGTGGTCCCGGTCGTGAGCCACGACGCCGTCGCCCTCGAACTCCTCCTTCACAGTGCGCTCACCGGCGGACTCGACGACGCTGACGACGAGGCGTTCGCCGTCGTCACCGACGCCCGCCGCCGCGAGGTCGCGTACACGGTCTACCGCGGCCTCGACGAAGACGGCCTCCCGCGCCGACTCGCCGAACCGGCGCTCGCCCTCCGCACCGAGATCGACGGGCTGCTCGCCGCCGGCGGCATCCTGCGACGGGATGCCGAACGGATCCCCGCCTCCCTCCTCGCTGTCGCCGCCGCCCGCGCCGTGGCCGCCGGGCGCGTGATCGGACCGGACGACGCGCTGTACCTCCGCTCGCCCGATGTGACCCTGCCCGCACCCCGCAAGAAGGTGATCGCGTGAGCATCCGCACCGCCGAGGCATCCGATCTCGACGCGATCATGGCGCTCGAGCGGGCGTCCTTCCCTTCCGACGCGTGGAGCGCCGAGATGATGCGCGCCGAGCTGGTCTCGCCGCACGGACGCTACATCGTCGACGAAGAAGCCGGCCGGGTGGTCGGGTACGCGGGCCTGCGCGCGGTCTCCGGAGCGGCGGATGCCGACATCCAGACCATCACCGTCGACGGGACGGCGCGCCGACGAGGGCGCGGCCGGACGATGCTGCGCGAACTCCTCCGCACCGCCGACGAACGCGGGGCGCGGACGGTGTTCCTCGAGGTGCGCGCCGACAACCCGATCGCCCAGGAGCTCTACCGCAGCGAGGGGTTCGTCGAGATGGGACGCCGCCCCCGGTACTACCAGCCCGACGACGTGGACGCGATCATCATGCGACTCGACCTCGCCGGCTGGACGGTGCAGGGGGCGGGTGCGGGCGCCGGTGCCGGCGCGACCCAGGGGGCGTGCTCATGAGCGGGGACGCCGGCGCGGGCGTGGCGCGCGAGCCCCTCGTCCTCGGTATCGAGACGAGCTGCGACGAGACCGGGATCGGCATCGTCCGCGGGCGGACGCTGCTGTCGAACACCATCGCGAGCTCGATGGACGAGCACGCCCGCTACGGCGGCGTCGTGCCCGAGGTCGCCGCCCGCGCGCACCTCGAAGCCCTGCAGTCGGCGATCGACGCCGCGCTCGCCGAGGCCGGAGTCTCGCTCGCCGACCTCGACGCCATCGCCGTCACCAGCGGACCGGGCCTCGCCGGGGCGCTCATGGTCGGCGTCGGCGCCGCGAAAGCCCTTGCCGTCGCGCTCGACAAACCCCTCTACGCCGTCAACCACCTCGTCGGACACATCGCCGCCGACATCCTGCGTCCGATCGGCGACAGTGCTCCGGAGACGGATGCCGCGCCGGTGGAGTACCCGACCGTCGCCCTGCTGGTCTCCGGCGGGCACACCTCGCTCCTCCTCGTGCGCGACCTCACCTCCGACGTCGAGATGCTCGGCGAGACGATGGACGACGCGGCGGGCGAGGCATTCGACAAGATCGCCCGGATCCTCGGCCTCGCCTACCCCGGCGGACCCGAGATCGATCGCGCGGCGGCGTCGGGCGACCCCCGTGCGATTCCGTTCCCGCGCGGGCTGTCGCGTGCGTCGGACATGGCTGCGCACCGCTACGACTTCTCCTTCTCGGGCCTCAAGACCGCCGTCGCCCGGTGGGTCGAGCAGCGCGAGGCGGCAGGCGAGGAGGTGCCGGTGGCCGATGTCGCGGCATCCTTCCGGGAGGCGGTCGTCGACGTCCTGGTGACGAAAGCGCTCGCCGCGTGCCGTGACCACGGCGTTCCGCGCCTGCTGCTCGGCGGGGGAGTCATCGCCAACCGGCGTCTCCGCGAGGTCGCGCTCGAGCGCGCCGCCGAGGCGGGCGTCGCCGTGCGGATCCCGCCGCTGTCGCTCTGCACCGACAACGGCGCGATGATCGCGGCGCTCGCCGCCGAGCTCATCCGCTCGGGGCGACCGGCATCCACTCTCGATTTCGGGGCGGACTCCACGCTCCCCGTGACCGAGATCCAGGTCGCTGCGCGCGAAGCCGCCGAGGCGCACCCGTGACGGATGCCGGCGACCCGCCCCTCCGCCGCCGCTCCCGCGGCGCGCAGCCGACGCCCGTGCCCTCGCTTCCCCCGCTCGTGACCGGCCCGATCCCGCCGCTGCCGACCGGTCCGATTCCGGCGGCCGCGCCCGGTGCGCCGGGCGCGCCGATGGTGCCCGCCGCACCCGCCGCGCCGATCCCCGCGCGCCCGCCGGTCCCGCCGCTGCCGCCCGGCATCCCTCCCGCTGTCTCCGCCGTGGTCGAGCCGCCGTCGCCCGACGTCGCGCTCGCCGATGAAGCATCGCCTCTCCCCGGCGCGCACCGGGGCGGATTCCACCGACTCCCGACCGCGCCGGTCGGCATCACCGAGCAGATCGCGCCCCGAGAGCCGGGCACCGAGTCCGGGCCCACCCCGACCGTGACCGCGCAGTGGCTCATGGCCTCGCCCGCACCGCCTCGTCGTGGCCTCGCGGCCTGGGCGCTGGTCTTCGCCCTCCTGGGACTCGTCGTGTCGCTCTTCGTCGGTTTCGGTTTCCCGCTCGGGCTTGTCGCGATCGTTGCGGGACTCCTGGCCCTCCGTCGCGCGCTCGAGAGCACGGCGCTGGCCTGGTGGGCGATCGGCCTCGCCGCCCTGTCGCTGGTCTACAGCGGCGGTTGGCTGTACTTCGCCGCCACCCAGACCAACCTCTTCGACTGACGTTGCGGCAGGCGGCCGCCCCGGGCCCCGCCCGGTCGAGAACGCGGGAGATTTCGGCGCGCCGGACCCGGGCGGGGCCCCGGCGTCGCGTGTCGTCCCGCGTTTTCGACGCGGAACCCGTGTGAGCCCGGCTGACGATCAGACGCGGTCGGCGAGGATGGCGCAACGCTTGGTGCCGACCCGGGTCAGCAGGAGGGTCGCGGACTCGTCGCCGTGGAGCTTCAGTTTCGTCCGGAGGGCGGCGGGATCGACGTCGACGCCGCGCTTCTTGATCTCCAGCGTCCCGATCCCGCGCTCGCGGAGCGCCCGCGCGAGCGCCTTCGCATCCGTCGGCAGCTCCTCCCGCACCCGGAACGACTGCACGAACGGACTCGTCAGCGCCGCGTCCGACGTGAGGTACGCGATCTGCGGGTCGAGCATCCCGGCTTCGAGCGACCGCGCGACATCGCCGATCAGCCGCGCGCGGATCACCGCGCCGTCCGGTTCGTGCAGAAACGCGCCGAGCTCCCGCGCGGGCTCGTCCGGGGAGTCCTCCGCGGCCCGGATCTCGTTCACCGTCTTCCCGCGGAACACCAGCGCTGCGCGACGCACACCGTCCCGGGCGAGCGCGCCCGACCAGAGGATCAGTTCCACGGTCGACCCGTCGACGCTCACCCACTGCGCCTCGACGTCGTCGGGGATCAGCGCTCGGTCCAGGCCCGGACCGAGCTTGATCCCGGCGGGCACCCGCGCGGCGAGGTCGAACGCCCACTCCAGCGACGGTGACCAGTCTTCGGGCCGGGTGCGCGACGTCTCGGAGTGCCCGGCCGTCCGTCGTGCCGGGTCCAGCCACACCGCCGTCGCGGCCGGCACGTCCGGCCCCCACTCGGCGACCTCGTCCTCGGCGCGCGCGTGCCGCACCCGGACGTCCGCACCGAACGGGGCGAGGTTGTACGCCGCGATCGCCGTCGTGACCTCGTCCGCGTCGACGGCGTCGACCGTCATCCCGAGCGCGGCGAGCCCGAGCGCGTCACCGCCGATCCCGCACCCGAGATCGAACACGTGACGGATGCCGGCATCCTGGAAGCGTCCGGCGTGCGCGGCCGCGATCGACAGACGCGTGGCCTGCTCGAGCCCCGCGCGGGTGAAGAGCATGCGTGAGGCGAAGTCACCGAACTTCGTCTTCGCCCGCGCGCGGAGCCGCGCCTGCCCGACGACCGCCGAGACCAGGTCGGGGGAGTGGCCGGCGGCCCGCAGCCGAGACACGGTCCGCGCCACATCGTCGGCCGATCCGACGGCCGGGATCTCGTCGAGGAGGCGCAGACCTTCGGGGGTCAGCAGGGCGGTGAGTTCGGCCATGTCCACCCGTCCCACCCTAGGCTCCGCGGTTCGTCGGGGGATTTCCGATCCCCCTCCCACCCCGCACCCCGTACCCCGAAACCCCGGGGGTGCCCCGGGGGATCCCCGTAGGCATCCCCGATGTGGGGGGTGAGGGGCCGGACGTACCTTGTAGCTACCAACCACACATCGGGGCCGTGAACCCCGGGAACAAAGGACACTCTCATGGCCAACGACATTGGTTTCGTCAACGAGTCCCTCGTTGCTCAGGACAACTCCGACAACTCCGTCAACACCGCCGTCGGCATCGCCGACTCGGGCAACGTCGCCTCGGGCAACTCCGCAACCGACTCGTTCAACTCCGACAGCTCGACCAACACCGCTGTCGGCATCGACGTCGACGCGACCGACAACTCGGACAACTCCACCAACGTCGCGGACTCGGGCAATGACAACTCGACGAACGACAGCTCCACCAACGTCGACCTCGACGCCACGGACAACTCCGACAACTCCACCAACGTCGCCGACTCGGGCAACGACAACTCGGACAACTCGACGAACACGATCGTGGACATCGACGCGACGGACAACTCGAACAACGCCGAGGACTCGTTCAACGACTACTCCGACAACCTCGACATCACGGACTCGTTCAACGACAACTCGTGGACCGACAACTCGGACAACTCGGTGAACGACGACTCGATCAACGCGGGTGTCCGTCAGTACAACACCGGTGTGAACTTCGACGGCGGCGCCGCTGCCGCCGCGACCGGCGCCGCGCACGTCACGTCGAACTCGACGATCGTCGACCAGTCGGTCAACAGCAACATCGTCGCGGGCGACGACGTGGCTGTCGGCTCGGCGTCCTCGGCCGTCGTCGCGTCGGCCGAAGGTGCTGTCGCTGCCGGCGGTGACGTCGACGCGTCGGTGAACCTGGACCAGTCGACCAACATCGGAAACTTCTCCGACGGTGACGTCAACGTGGGCAACGAGACCTACACCCAGAACATCGTCGGCTCGTTCAACGACTTCTCGGACAACTCGGTGAACACGCTCAACTCGATCGACGTCGACATCGACGACTCGTTCAACACCTGGGAAGCCAACCTCGACGTCGCCGACTCGTTCAACACCGCTGACCTCACCTTCACGGAGCTGAACACCGACATCGATGTGACGGACATCGTCAACAACATCAACGTTGCCGGAGACGACATCATCGACTTCTGATTCGAGCCCTCCCCGGCACGAAGAGGCCCGCTCAGCGAACCCCATTCGCTGAGCGGGCCCCTCCCGTCTCCCGCCCTCTCGGCGTAGACTCCCCCCGACCCGAAAGTGACCGACGCCATGGATATCGACGACCCGCGCGACCCGCTCGCTGACGGCTCGTTCGACGATGTTCCGGCCGCTGACGCCGTCTTCTCCGACGTCTTCACGTCGGACCTCTTCACCACCGACCCTTTCGCGGAAGAACTCGCCGGCATCGACGCCGGCGACTGGACCGTCGACGCCGACCTCATCTGGGGCGCAGACGACACCGGGCCTTCCTCCGCCGACACTGATCAGGACCTGCCGCTGCCGTGACGTCTTCCCCACGATCGAACCCCGGACCCCTCGCCGTTCCGACCGGCGGCGCTACCGATCCCTCCGCGTTGGTCACGATCGTCGAGCGTACGAAGCTCGTCTCGGAGCAGATCGGGCGCGGCGACCTCGCCCAGCGCCTCGATCACACGAAGGCGCGTCTGCTCGACCCCGACATCCGCGTCATCGTGGTGGGCCAGTTCAAGCAGGGCAAGAGCAAGCTCGTCAACGCCCTCATCAACGCCCCCATCTGCGCCGTCGACGATGACGTCGCCACCAGCGTCCCGACCGCCGTCGGCTACGGCGAAGAACCCGAAGCGTTCGTGGTGGTCAAGACGGAGTCCGGTGAGGATGTCGTCGTCGACCGCGTCCCCGTGCCGATTGACGACCTGCAGCGCTTCCTCGCCGAGCACCAGGAGCCGAAGGACGGCCAGCACGTCGTCGGCGCCGAGGTGTCGCTCCCGCGCGAGATCCTCAAGGGGGGCCTCCGGGTCGTCGACTCCCCGGGCGTCGGCGGACTCGAGTCCACCCGATCCCTCAGCACCCTCGCGGCGCTCTCCGGAGCGCACGCGGTGCTCCTCGTCTCGGATGCCTCGCAGGAGTACACCGAGCCCGAGGTGCAGTTCCTCAAGCACGCGATGCGGATCTCCCCGAACGTCGCGGCGGTGCTGTCCAAGACCGACGTGTACCCGCAGTGGCGGGAGATCGAGCAGATCGACCGGAGCCACCTCGGCGAGGTCGGCAAGATCCCCCTCTTCTCCATCTCGAGCGATCTCCGCCTCCTCGCCGCGGGTCACCAGGATCGCGAGCTCAACGAGGAGTCCGGATTCCCCGCGCTCGTGGCGCACCTGCGGCGCGACGTCGTCGGCCGTGCCGAGGTCATCCAGCAGCGCGCGGCCTCCCACGACCTCCTCTCGGTCGTCGACCAGCTCACACTCTCGCTGTCCACCGAGCTCAACGCCCTCCTCCACCCGGAGGAGACGCCGCACCTCATCGCCCAGCTCGAGTACGCCAAGGAGCGCGCGGACGAGTTCCGCGGTCGCTCCTCCCGCTGGCAGGTGACCCTGAGCGACGGCATCGCCGACCTCATCTCCGACACCGAGCACGACCTTCGCGATCGCCTCCGCAAGGTGCAGCGCGAGGCGGAGACTTCCATCGACGAGGGTGACCCCGGTCCGATCTGGGAGCAGATCGCCGAGTGGCTCGATCAGCGGGTCGCCGCGGCCGTCTCCGAGACGTTCGTGTGGACCGACGAGCGATCCACGTGGCTCGCCGAGCAGGTCGCGCAGGAGTTCGCCGCCGGCGAGCTCGAGATCCCCGCCATCGAGGTCTCCGCGATGGACGGGGTCCTCGATCCCGTCGAAGACATCCGTGGGCTCGACGAGGGACGCCTGTCGGCCGCCGAGAAGATCTACATCGGCGTCCGCGGCTCCTACGGCGGCGTACTGATGGTCGGCCTCGCGACGAGCGTCGTGGGCCTGACCCTTCTGAACCCCCTCTCGCTCCTCGCCGGTGTCCTCGTCGGGCGCCGCGCTTACAAGGAGGACATGTCCTCGCGGCTCGCGCGCCGCCAGATGGAGGCGAAGAACATCGTCCGCCGGCACATCGAAGACGTCGTCTTCCAGGTCGGCAAGCAGCTGAAGGACCGCCTGCGGTTCGTGCAGCGCGCCTCGCGCGATCACTTCGGCGCGCTCGCCGAAGAGTTGCACCGCTCGCTCTCTGACTCGGTGCTCGCGGCCAAACGCGCGGCGGCGATGTACGAGAACGACCGCGACGCCCGCGTCCGCCAGCTGCGCGCGCAGATCGAGCGCATTCAGGCCATCCGCGCAGACGTCCCCGGCTCGCGTGACGTCCCCGCCGCGGAACTGCGCGCCACGCCGACCGCGAAGGCGGTCGAGGCGGGTCAGGACCGGCGATGAGCCGGAGCGACATCGCCGATGTGGCGGGGCTCGTCGATCGGGCCCGCGAGCTCTACGCCGACGACCCGGAGGCGATGGACATCCTCGATGCCTACGACCAGCGCATGCGCGAACCCCTGCGGCTCGCCCTCGCCGGCATCGTCAAGGCGGGGAAGTCCACGCTCCTCAACGCGCTCATCGGCGAGCAGATCGCACCCACCGACGCGGGCGAGTGCACGCGCACCATCACCTGGTACCGGTACGGACGCACGCCGAAGATCACGGTGCACCTGCACGAAGGAGAGCCCGTGCGGATGCCGGTGCGCCGCGTGGACGGGCGCCTCAGCCTCGATCTCGGGAAGCGGACGGCGGACGAGGTCGCCTGGATCGACATCGAATGGCCCTCCGAGCACCTTCGGCAGACGGTGCTGATCGACACCCCCGGCATCGCGTCCCTGTCGACGCAGACCTCGCAGCGCTCGACCGACTTCTTCCTCCCGCAGGACGCTCCGAGCGTCGCCGACGCCATCGTGTACCTGCTGCGACACGTGCACGCCGAAGACCTCGGGTTCCTCGAGGCGTTCCGTGACACCGCTGCCGGGCCGTCGCAGACCGTCAACGCGCTCGCCGTCCTCTCGCGGGCTGATGAGATCGGCTCCGCCCGCATCGACTCGCTCCTTTCAGCGTCCCGGATCGCCGACCGCTACCGCCGCGACGGCGAGCTGCAGTCCCTCGCCCTGGACGTCATCCCGGTGGCGGGTCTCCTCGCCGAGGGAGCGCGGACGCTGCGTGAGAGCGAATTCGCCGCCCTGCGCCAGATCGCGGACCTGGACCGCGACGTCCGCGAGCGACTCCTGATCTCGGTCGATCGATTCTGTCGACGCTCCGACGAGGTGGGCGTCAGCGTGCCCGACCGGCGGCGCCTCCTGCAGCGCTTCGGGCTGTTCGGGGTGCGCCTGTCGGCGGCCCTCATCCGCGCCGGTGCAACGACGTCCACCGATCTCGCCGAGCGCCTGGTGCAGCAGAGCGGTCTCCTCGAGGTGCAGCGCTTCATCACCGCGCAGTTCCGCGCCCGCGCCGCCGCCCTGAAGAGCCGTGGAGTCCTGACAGGGCTCGATGCGCTCATCCGTGCCCGCCGCCGAGACGGCGACGCCGAGCTCCTCGCGGGCATCGAACGGCAGATCGCCGCCACGCACGAGCTGCGCGAGCTGACACTGCTCGCCGGGCTCCGCACGAGCAGCGGAGTGCTGCCGGCATCCGACATCCCCGAGGCGGAGCGGATCGTGGGCGGCTCCGGCACCGACGCGCTCACGCGGCTGGGGCTCCCCGAGACCGCCGACGGTCCCGACATGGCCGCGCGCGTGGAGGAGCTCCTCGCGCGGTGGCGCACCCTGGGGGAGTCGCCGCTGGCCACCCGCGCCACCGCCGAGGCGTGTCGGACGGTCGTCCGCAGCATCGAGGGGGTGGCGTCAGAACTCGCCGCCCGAGGAAAGCTCCGATCCGCGCCGGACGTCGTGCTTGCGGGCGGTCCAGCGTAGAGCACCCGGCAGGATGCTCAGCAGGATGCCGAGCACCAGCAGTGCGAGCTGGATGAGCAGGATCCGTTCGAGCGGGACACCGCGCTCGGTGACCATGATGATCTCGCGGGAGAGCACGAACACGATGCCGAGCAGGATGGTGCTGCCGAAGATCCACCACCGCATGCGCGGCCGACGGTTCGAGAACGCCACCAGGAGCGTGATCTGGATGAGCAGGACGGTCACCAGGACGGCGAACACAGTCCAAAAGACGATGTCCGCTGCGAGCTCGTAGGTCTCGTCCGCCCGGTCGGGTTCGACCTCGCGGAAGACGTCGGCGATCTCGGGGAGCTGCGGGATGCGGATGATGAACAGATACCCGGCGCCTGCGGCCCCGGCGACGAGGCTCAGGATCCAGCAGACCATCGCCAGCCGCACCGAGGCGGGCGGCGGCATCTTGACGAGGACCGGCATGCCCTCCTTGTTGTAAAGGGCCGGGCGGAGGGGTGCATCGCGTGTGGGCGCCGCAAACGGGGGACGCGCCGGCGTCACCTTCACCACGGGCGCCGGCGCGGGCGAACCCGCCGAGGGCACGATGTCCGTGCTCTCGGCGGGTTCGGTGGCGCCTGACGCTTTCGCGGGGCTGTCGCGGGGTCCCGTGACGTCAGAACTCGTCATCCGCGACGTACTCCTGGGTCATGGCGCTGTCGTCGGTCTCGAAGACGGCGGCGTCGCTCTCCGCGGAGACCGCGACCTCGCTGGAGTTGTCGACCACGACGGTCGTTTCGGCCGAGTTCACCGTGGTGTCGACGACCGCGGTGTCGTTGTACGACCCCTCGGTGTTCGTCGTCTCGGTGCTCTCGTTGAACGAGTCCTCCACGTCGATGTCGGCGTTGTTCTCGGTGTTGGTCGAGTTGTCGGACTCGTCGTTGAAAGAGTCGTCGATGACCACGACGTCGGTCTCGTTGCCGACGTTCACGTCGCCTTCCGCACCGTTGCCGATGTTGGTCGAGGCGTCGAGGTTCGTCGAGGCGTCGACGTCGTCGCCGGCGGCGATCGACTCGTCACCCGAGGCCACGATGGCCTCGTTGTCGAAGACCTGTGTCACGTCGCCGCCCGCCCAGATGTTCTGGTTGACGGACTGGTCGACGATCGTGTCGCGGTCGTCGATCCACGTGAGGTTGTTCTTGATGTTGATGATCTCGTGGACGGCCGGCGGCTCCGGGGGTCCGGGAGGCTTCGGCGGTCCGGGCATCGGGTGGTCGGGCGCCGGCTTGGGCGCGACCTGCGGGCGGTCGGCGATGATGGGCGCCACGGCGCACACATCCTCGGCCGTCACGCCACTCAGACCATTGCTGGCCAGCGTCGCCTCGGGATCTTCATCGAACTCATCCGACAGCGCGGGGTCGCGCAGCAGGCTGAGGATGAACTCGATCAGGGCGTCTGCCACCGTCGCGAGCGTCATACTCATGGTTGGCTCCTTCGATATTGGTCTGATTTAGACAGTAAGACGGGTACGGCTCTCACCGCGTCGGTGGATGTCCCCTCGTCCGTCCTCCCCCACTAGGGGGTGCGGGGAGGGGGATCCGGGGATCGACGGGGTTCGGTCCGAACGGGTGTCGGATTCGTCGTCCGCGGGGTAGAGTGCGCTGCTCGCGTCCTCCCCGGCGAGGGCCGCCCGGAGCTTGGCCAGCAGGTCCGAGCGGGAGGTTGCCCCGAGCCGCCGGCGGATGCGCGCGATGTGGTGCTCCGCCGTCCGGGGGGAGATGAAGATCGTCGCCCCGATCTCGGTGTACGTCTTGCCCTGGAGCACGAGTTCGGCGACTTCACGTTCGCGCGGCGACAGCGGTCCGTTCGGCTCGACGGCGGTGCTCGCCGCCGGTGCCTGGGTCGAACCCGTCTCGACCGGGCCGTGCTCCTCGCGCGGGTGCAGCTGACGGGCGCAGGCGAGCAGACGGGCGGCGATCCGCTTGTCGTCGGTCCGGCGCGCACCGTGGCCGGCCATCCGTGCCCCGTCCCACGCCAGTCCCACGGACGCCAACCCCATCGCCGCCGACTCCACGGCATCGGCATCCACCTGGCCGGCGAGGACGGCGATCCACACCCGTCCGGCGTGCGCCATCATCGCCGCGATGCGGTTGCGTGCCGCAGCGGCGACGAGGACCCGCGCGTGCGGCGGCAGATCGTCGGGCTTGCTCGAGAGGATGCCGCGCTGGATGCCCGCCCAGTGCAGGTGCACGCCCCAGCCGATCGGCGCTCCGAGCCCGTCGATGAGAGCCTCGGCGTCGGTGAAGAAGCCCGCGACGCGAGCCGGGTCCTTCACACGCGCGGAGGCGACGACGAACTCCGTCAGCGGCAGCAGGCTGAACAGGTCGAAAGAGGTGCGCAGGAGGTCGTCGCGCGCGGCGTTCCATGCGATCGTGAGGTCGGTCGCGTCGCCGTACCGACGCGCGGTCGCCAGACGCAGCGCGTCGGCCAGGAGACGGTCGCGCGGGTCGAGCGGGCGGGTCGACCCGACGGCGTCGGCGAGGAACGCCTCGGCGTCGTGCGGCCGCTCGCGCTGGAGCGCCACCCACGCCGACCACAGGCGCAGACGGTCACGCCCGGCGATGCCGCCCTGCCCGCCGCGGAGCGCGTCCGCGAGGACCGAGCGCGCGACGTCGAGCTCGCCGACGTTGATCGCGCACTGTGCGGCGATGACGGCCGGGAGCTCCGGCAGGAACCGTCCGCATCCGGCTGCCGTGCAGAGGTCCGAGGCGCGGGCGAGGTCTCCGAGCGCCGCGGCGGGAGTATCGCCGAGCGTCGCGGCGAGGCCTCGCAGCAAGAACTGCGCCGCGGTGTCGGCGGTCGAGAGCGATGCGGGCGCCTGCTCGGCGGTCAGCGCGTCCAGCGCCGAGCGGTCGCCGAGGGCGAGAGCCGCCAGAGCGGCCTGGACGCGGCCGCCGAACGACTGCGGCGGACGTGTCCGATACGTCGCGTCGGCCTGTGCCGCCATGCCCCGCGCCATCCAGTGCGCGGCGGCGAGGTCGGTCACCGTCTCGTCGGGATCGCCGAGCGCGGCATCCAGGCCTGCGCTCACCGCGTCGAGGTCGCCGAGCAGGTGGTGGGCGACGAGGATGCCGCGGCTCGTCGCCGCGAGCGGGGCGTGCGCGGCCTGCGCGTCACGGAAGAGCCCGATGGCGCGCTGCGGATCGGTCGGCAGCATGGACTGGGCCCGGTCGAGGAGGAACGCGGCCACGCGCTCGTCGCCGACGCCGGCGAGAGCTTCGCCCATCTCTCCGTCGGCGGTGTCGCCGTGCCACCCCGCCAGCACGCGCTCGGCGGGGGCGCTCGCGCACACGGCGGCCTTGACCGTCGGCGGCGGCGTACCGTTCCGACGGAGGAGCCCCGCGGCGTGCCCGCGCTCGATGAGCTCGTCGCCGCCGAGGGGCGCGTCGGCGAAGCATGCCGCCTCGAGGAACGCCCGGACGTCGTCGTCGAGGGATGCCGCGCGGTGCGCGATGGCGTCGGCGAGGGCCTCGTCGATCCCGTGGTGACCCGCGGGGCCCGCGCAGTCGTCGTCGTGGAGGGCGAGGGAGGTCGACACGAGCCAGGCGAGTCCGCCGGCCCGATCGACCATCGCCTGGACGCACGCGCGGGGGAAGTGCGCGGACGCGGGGTCTGCCAGCACGTCCTCGACGCGGATCGTGCCGAGGACGAGCGGCGGGTGCGACCGCTCGAGCTCCTGCGTCAGGGCCGCGAGCTCGGACCGCGTGGGGTCCGGCCGCACCGCGACCACGAGCGCGGCATCCGTTCGCGCCGCCCGTCCGCGCACGGCCCGCAGAGTCGCGTCGTCGAGGAGGTGCGCATCATCGACGACCACGACCGTGTCGGCGGGCACGTCGTCGAGAGGTCCCGCCGCGCCCAGGTCGACGACACGGATGCCGTCCTCCCGGAGTGCGGCCGACACCGAGCGCACGAGCGAGGACCGACCGGATCCGGCGGGCCCGAGGATGAGGGCCCGCACGGGCGTCTGGTCGGCGTCGGCGAGGAGGTCGTCGACCTGGCGGCGCACGAGGCGCGGGAGCGGAGTGACGGTCGCGGGCGCGACGGAGCGCGAGTGGAGAGTGATGCTCATCGCCCGTCCCTTACTCGGCGCCGGGCGTGGCGTCGGGCGTGCCCGATGGTTCGGAGGTGGGCTCCGACGTCGGCTGAGGCTCGGGCTCCGGCTCGGGCTCGGGCTCGGGCTCGGGAGCCGGCGGCTCGGGGTCGGGCTCCGGTGCGGGCGGCGGCGGGTCGCTCGGAGCCGGGGGCTCGGGGTTCGTCGTCGGTTCCGGATCGGTCGTGGGCTCCGGATCGGTGGTGGGATCCGGGTTCGTCGTCGGCGCAGGCGTGCTCGGCGCGGGGGCCGGGGTGCTCGGCTTCGGAGAGGACGACGTGCTCGGCTTCGGCGACGCGGATGCCGACGGCTTCTTCGTCGGCTGGGACGACGGGCTCTTCGACGGCGATGACGACGAGCCGCCGCGCGGAGCGGCGCTCGGAGTCACTCCGCGGCCCTGGAAGGGCGTCGCGCGCGGGTTGGCGCGCTCCCGAGGCGGGTCGACCCGACGGAACGGCGACTCGACGACCGGTGCGAGCGGCGCCGGAACCTCGACCTTCTCGACGGGCTTCGCCGCCTCGGCCTTCTTCTCGGCATCCGTCGTGTCGCCCGTGAAGAGCGCACCGTCGATGCGGAGGGGAGCGGCGAGGGCGTCGCTCGTGGGGAGCGGCGCGCCGATGCTGTACCCGCCGCGGTCGAGGCCGTTCTCGCTCGCGAGCTGCGCGTTGCCGCCGAAGACCTCCGGGGCGTAGACCGCCGCGGCGCCGCTGACGGCGACCACGGCCGCGAGGGCGACCGCTCCGCCCGAGACGTAGGCGGCCGCGGGCACGCGGCGGAGCCACGGGCGGCGCGGGCGAGCCGGCGGTGCCTCGTCCTCCGCGGCGGCGGCGGCCGCTGCCTCGGAGGCTTCGGTCTCGGCCGCGGCATCCGCTGCGGAGACGATCGCCGCGTCGGCGGCCTCCAGGGCGGCGCCGAGGGCGATGACCGCCTTCGGGTCGGTGTCGACGGCGATCGGCCGGTCGAACCGCTCCGAGAGCAGCTGCGCCACGCGGGGGATCCGGGAGGACCCGCCGGTGAGGAGGATCGCGTCGAGATCGGATGCCTCCACCGCGGCGGCTTCCATCGCATCGCCGAGCACCTCGATGGTGCGCTCGATGTCGTTCTCGATCATCGCCTCGAACTCGTCGCGCGTCAGGCGGACGGCGGTCGAAGTGCCGCCGAGGAGCACGGGGACCGTGGCCTCGGAGTCGAAGGAGAGCGCTTCCTTGGCCTCGACGCATTCGCGCCGGAGCCCCGCGAGGGCGACCCGTGCGTCGGCGTCGCCGAGGAGGGTTGTGACGTCCAGCCGCGCGGCGGACAGGACGTGGCGGAGGACCGCATCGTCGAAGTCGGCGCCGCCGAGGTCTTCGATGCCGGTCGGCGAGCCGATGATCGTCAACGAACCGGATGCGGTCTTGCGGAGCAGGACGGCGTCGAAGGTGCCGCCGCCGAAGTCGTAGACGGCGAGCGTCGACCCGGGCGCCAGCGGATTGGTCGCCTCATAGTGGCGCGCTGCCGCGACCGGCTCGGCGATGATCTCGACCTGGCCGATGCCGGCGCGCACGAGGGCGGCGCGGATGAGGTCGGTGCGGTATGTGCCCCAGGCGACCGGGACGGTCACGACGACCGACGACGGCAGGCGCCCGAAGCGCTCCGTCGCCACCGTCGAGACCCAGTCGACGAGGAGGGCGAGCAGGTCTTCGGGCGCGAAGGTGCGCCCGCCGACGTTGACCGGAACCTCGTCGCCCACGCGGCGCTTGACCTCGCGGACGAGACGTTCCGGCTGCACGAGTCCTCTGCGTTCTGCGGCATCGCCGAAGAGCACGTCCCCGGCGGAGACGTAGATCGAACTCGGTGCCGCATCAGCATGCCTCCCCAGAGGCAGGATGTGTACCTGCGGTTTCCCCTCATCTTCTGTTGTGTGCGATATTGCGGCTGCGGTGCGGCTTGTGCCCGCGTCGACAGCCAATATGTAGGGCCTCGGCATTTCGTCCCCCATGACGATTCGGCGTCGGCCTCCCCCGGGAACTGTCTACCACGCCTGCCCCGTCCGCGCGAGGCCCGATCGGATTCTTTCGTCACCGATCGACATGGGAGAGGGAGGCCTCTCGCAAAGGGAGGAGGCTCGGTGGCCGCGCCTGATACCCGGCGTCATGAAGTTGGCACTCACGTTGCATGAGTGCCAGCGGTTTGCCTACACTTGCGTTAGCACTCTCACCGTGAGGTTGCTAACGAGTCTTGAGTCTCACAGGAAAGCAGAGGTAGACCCGTGTCGGTTTCCATCAAGCCGCTCGAGGACCGCATCGTCATCAAGCAGGTCGAGGCCGAGCAGACCACGTCCAGCGGTCTGGTCATTCCCGACACCGCGAAGGAGAAGCCCCAGGAGGGCGAGGTCGTCGCGGTGGGCCCCGGTCGCATCGACGACAACGGCAACCGCGTCCCGCTCGACGTCGCCGTCGGCGACCGCGTGATCTACAGCAAGTACGGCGGCACCGAGGTCAAGTTCGGTGCGGACGAGTTCCTCGTCCTGTCGGCGCGCGACGTCCTGGCGGTCGTCGTCCGCTGAACCGCGTTCTTCGCGTTTCTCGCAGAGAGGGTCGGATGCTTCGGCATCCGGCCCTCTCTCGTTCGTCTACCCCCCCGGTTCACTTGTCGCCTCTTGCGGGTGTTCGCGCCAGCGACCCGCAAGAGGCGACAAGTGAACCGAAGAAGAATCGCGTCAGGGGAGGAAGGCGACCGCGCGGACGGGCGCGCCGTCGCCGTCGATCCGCAGGGGGAAGAATCCGACGCGCAGGCGTGCGGGCAGCCCCTCCAGGCCGCAGACGTTCTCCACGATCAGCCCGTCCGCGCCCAGCACGACCTCGTGCACCGGGAACGTCTCCGTCGCCGGCTCCGTCGGGTCGGGGCTCAGGGTGTCGACGGCGAGCACGCGCATGCCGCGCGCACGCAGCTCCCGCGCGGCATCCGGATCCAGGAACGGATGCCGCACCGCGGCGTCCTCGGCGAAGTGGGCTGCCCAGCCGGTGTCGATGATCACGATCGGCGGGACGTCGGCGGGCAGCGGCCCCGCGGCCTCCAGCTCCGCCAGCCCGTAGCGCTGCCCCGCACGGAGTCCGGGCGCCCGCAGGACGACCGCGTCGCCGACGAGTTCGTCCAGCGCCACCTCCGCCATCGTGCGGCCACCGGCGACGGTGTGCGCGGGCGCGTCCACGTGCGTCCCCGCGTGCGACCCCAGGTGCCACGACGTCACCGCGACCCCGTCGCGCGACAGCGTCAGTGCCTCCTCCGACGACACCGCGGGGTCGCCCGGGTAGACCGTCATCCCCGCACGGACCGGGTGCGACAGGTCACGCACGCTTCGCCGCCCGTCGCGGGCCCGGCTCCGGCTCCGATTCCGACGCCGCCTCGACGGCATCCGCGAGATGGACGGCCGGCCCGAACGGCTCAGCCGACCGGCGGGGGAGGGAGACGAGCAGATAGACGACGAAGGTGAGGATGAACGCGGGCACGGTCGCGCCGAAGGGCAGCGGCCACACGTACGCCCAGACGTAGGCCGAGGTCGCGCCGACGACCCACGACAGCACGGCCCAGACGTTCACGCCGCCGGTGTACCAGAACGACCCGCCGCGGGCGGAGAGGATGTCGGCGCCGTAGCGGCCGCGCCGGATCACGTAGTAGTCGACGATCATGATCGCGAACACCGGCGCGAACAGCGCGCTGATCGTCACGAGGAAGGTCGTGAACTGGTCGAGGAGCCCGAAGAAGGTCGCCCCGATCACCGAGATCACGCCGAGCACGAGCGCGGTCGGAAGGAAGCGGACCCGCTTCCCCGGCAGGGCGTTGACGACGCTCGTGACCATCCCGTAGACGACCATCGTGTTCGTGGCCATCACCGACAGGAAGATCGCGACCGCCAGCGGTGCGCCGAAGGGCTCGATGATCGTGACCGGGTCGAAGGGGATGACCTCCAGCCCCTGCAGGGCGACGTAGCCGATCGCCGTGGCCCCGAGGGTCATGGCGATGACGGTGGACAGGGTATAGCCGATTCCCGAGCCGATGACCCCGCGTCGCGGCGAGCGGGCGAAGCGGTTGAAGTCGGCCGAGAGCACCGTCCACGAGATCGCGGTCGCGAGCACCACGTCGAACGCGAGACCCGGCGTGTAGAACGGCTCCGTCGGGGCGGCGAGGGAGGCGAAGTCCGCCGGGGCGTACGTGGTGAACGCGACGACGAAGATGTAGGCGGCGAGGGCGAGGATCGCCGCGGCGAACCACGGCTCGACGCGGGCGACGCCGGCGTGGCCGAAGATCGCGAGGATCACCACGATCGTCTGGCACAGCACCGCGAAGAGGACGGGGCTCGAGAAACCTGTGAGGGTCGCCACGAGGAAGTTGAGGGCGATGCCGGCGAGCATCGCCTGCACCCAGCTCCACCCCATGAGGATGACGACGTTCGCCGCGACGGCGAGGAGGCTCCCGCGGATGCCGAAAGGCCCGCGCGTCAGGGCCATGGTCGGAAGGCCCGTGCGGGTGCCGATCGCGCCGATCGTCACCAGGACACCGGCGCCGAGCACCGTACCGGCGACGATGAGCCCGATGACGAGCGGGTACGACACGTCGGGGACGAACAGGGTGCCGGTCAGGAGCGTCGTCACCACGAGGTTCGCGGCGAGCCAGATCATCAGGATCCGGCCGGTGGAGGAGGTCCCCCGCACCGGGCCGGCATCATCGGCGTTGCTCTGGAGGCGGGTCTCCAGTCGGGAGTAGAGCGACATCTTCGGGGCTCCTCAGGGAATCGGGTCGGGTCGGCGAGAGGTCAGGGCTGGGGGGAGAGGTGTTCGTGGACGGCGACGAGTCGCCCGGCATCCGTCGTCCGGAAGACGATGGTCTCCCGCTCGATCGAGGACTCCGGCCCCTCGGCGGTGTCGACGGTGGTGTGGACCGTGTGGGTGAAGACCGCACCGCCGGGGAAGGTCTGCACGCGGGCGTCGCTCGAGCGGCAGGACGCGACCCGCCAGCCCTCTGCGATCCAGGCGCGCCAGAGATCCTCGTACGCCGAGCGGATGTCGAGGCGCGCGGGTTCGGTGTGGAAGACGAAGGTGGCGTCCTCGCTGAACAGCGAGAAGTAGGTGTCGCCGTCGTTCGCGGCGAACGCGCGGACGATGGCCTCGGCGGCCGCGCGCACGTCGTCCTCGGTCGGGGCCGGAAGCCCCGCCGCGGTCATCGCGCACCGCCGCGGGGAGCCATGGCGCTCAGCAGCTCGTAGACGACGTGGCTCGCTGACACCGCCGTCAGCTGCGCGTGGTCGTACGCGGGCGCGACCTCCACGACGTCGGCGCCGACGATCCGCCGGTCGCTGAGGGCGCGGATCATCCGCAGCAGCTCGCGGCTGGTGAGCCCGCCGGCTTCGGGGGTGCCGGTGCCGGGGGCGTGCGCGGGGTCGAGGACGTCGATGTCGATCGAGATGTAGAGCGGCGCGTCTCCGATGCGCGCGCGGATGCGCTCGATCGCAGCATCGAGCCCGCGCTCCTCGACGTCCTCGCAGGTGACGACGGCGAACCCGAGCCGCGCGTCGTCCTCCAGGTCGCCCTTCGAGTACAGCGGGCCGCGGATGCCGACGTGCATGCTCGCCGTCATGTCGATGAGGCCCTCCTCTGACGCGCGGCGGAAGGGGGTGCCGTGGGTCGTCGGGGCGCCGAAGTACGTGTCCCACGTGTCCAGGTGCGCGTCGAAGTGGAGGACGGCGACGGGGCCGTGCTCGGCGTGGACGGCTCGCAGGAGCGGTAGGGCGATCGTGTGGTCGCCGCCGATGGTCACGAGGCGGTCGGCGCGGGTGCGGAGCGCGCGGGCACCGGCCTCGACGGCGGCGACGGCCTCGGTGATGTCGAACGGGTTCGCGGCGATGTCTCCGGCATCCGCGACCTGCTGGCTGCCGAAGGGGAAGACGTCCTGCGCCGGGTTGTAGGGACGGAGGAGGCGCGAGGCCTCACGGACGTGCGCCGGACCGAAGCGGGCACCCGGGCGGTAGCTGACGCCGCTGTCGAAGGGGACGCCGACGACGGCGATGTCGGCGTGCGCGACATCCTCGATCCGGGGCAGGCGCGCGAAGGTGGCGATCCCGGCGAACCGGGGCACGACGCTGGCGTCCACCGGGCCGATCGGTGTGGACGCGTCCGACGAGGAGGGGTGTTGCATATTTGGCAACCTTCGATACTCTATGGTCAACTATCGCGTTCACCGTACGCGCGGTGCGCCACCGCCGTCAACCCGTTCAGGAGTTCCGTGCGCGCCATCCACCCCGCCGCCGACGCGGCGCAGACCCCCATCGGCGCCAAGCTCCGCGCGGCGCGGACCGCGCAGGGGATGTCGCTCGCGCAGGTCGCGCAGACCACCGGGCTCAGCAAGGGGTTCCTCAGCCGGGTCGAGCGCGACGAGACCTCGCCGAGCGTCGCGACCCTCGTCCAGCTCTGCCAGGTGCTCTCCCTGCCCGTCGGCGCCCTCTTCGCCGCGCCCGACGTCCAGCACGTCACGCTCGCGGATGCGCCGCGGATCAATCTCGGCGGGGTGAACGCCGACGAGCGTCTGCTCTCGCCGCGCGGGGAGCAGCGGGTGCAGCTGCTGCGCTCCGACCTCGCGCCCGACGCCCACGGCGGCGCGGACCTCTACACGATCACCTGCGAGGTCGAGACCCTGCACGTCGTGTCGGGCACCGTCAGCGTCCGCTTCACCGATCGCACGATCACGATGACCGCCGGCGACGCCCTCACCTTCCCGGGGCGCGAGCCGCACACGTGGCGTGTCGAGGGCGGGGAGCCGGCGGTCGCCCTGTGGGTCATCGTCCCCGCGCCCTGGAGCGGCTCGGCGTGAGCAGCACAGCGCCTAGGCTGATCCGGTGAACGCGGAATCGGCTCGGCCCGGCGCGCGGGACGCCGCCCCGAGCGACACCCCGCGCGAACGCACCGTCGGCGGGATCTACGCCTTCAGCGCGTACCTGCTGTGGGGGTTCCTGCCGCTCTACTTCGTCCTGCTCGTCCCCACCGGGCCGTGGGAGCTCGTCGCCTGGCGGATCGTGTTCTCGCTCGTCTTCTGCGCGCTGCTGCTGTCGGTGACGCGGTCGTGGGGGCGACTCGCACGGATCGTCCGACAGCCGCGGCTCCTCGGGCTCACGGCGCTCGCGGGCGGGCTCATCTACGTCAACTGGCAGGTCTTCATCATCGGCGCCCTCACCGGGCACGTGATCGAGACGAGCCTCGGCTACTTCATCAACCCGATCGCGACCGTGCTCCTCGGCGTCCTCGTCTTGCACGAGCGGCTGCGGATCACGCAGTGGATCGCGATCGGCCTCGCCGCCGTCGCGGTGGTCGTGATCATCGTCGGGTACGGGAGCTTCCCCTGGATCGCGCTGACCCTCGCGGCGAGCTTCAGCCTCTACGGGCTGGTCAAGAAGCGGGTCGGACCGACGGTGGATGCCGTCAGCGGTCTCACGCTCGAATCGGCGTGGCTGATGCCGGTGGCCGCGGTGCTCCTCACCGTTGTCGGTACGACGACCGGCCTCACCCTCGGCACCGCCGGGACCCTGCACACCGTGCTCCTGGTCGGCGTCGGTGCCGTCACCGCGGTGCCGCTGCTCTTCTTCGCCGCCGGCGCGCGACGCGTCCCGCTCACCGTCATCGGCCTGCTGCAGTTCGTCGCGCCGATCCTGCAGTTCCTCATCGGCGTCTGGGTCCTCCAGGAGCCGATGCCGGTGGAGCGGTGGGTCGGATTCGCCCTGGTCTGGGTCGCGCTCGCCGTCCTCACCGTCGATTCGCTCGTCAACGCGCGTCGACGGGGAGTCTCGGATGTCGCCGAGCTGACCTGATCGGCGGGCGAACTAGGGTTCGTCAGCGGACGAGGCGCGCTCAGCGGACCAGTCGCGCGATCGCCTGTGTCGCCTCGGTGATCTTCTCGTCGGCCTCGGGGCCACCCAGTCGCGCGGCGTCGACGACGCAGTGGCGCAGGTGATCCTCGAGGAGCCCGACGGCGACCGCCTCGAGCGCGCTCGTGAGCGCACTGATCTGCGTCAGGATGTCGATGCAGTACTTCTCCTCGTCCACCATGCGGTGGACCCCTCGCGCCTGCCCCTCGATGCGCTTGAGGCGCGCGAGGTACTTCTCCTTGTCGGTGATGTACCCGTGATGGGCGTGGTCGGGCGCGGGGTCGTGGGCGTCGGTCACGAGGACTCCTTCATCGGAGCGGGCGAGGGGGAGGGAGCGTTCGAGACGGTGGGTGACGGGACGGCGGGCAGCGCCCGGAACGAGCGGAGCCGTGCACTGTTCGCGACGACGAACGTCGAGGACAGCGCCATGGCGGCCCCGGCGATCATCGGGTTCAACAATCCCAGAGCCGCCAACGGCAGCGCGGCGACGTTGTACGCGAAGGCCCAGAAGAGGTTGGTCTTGATGGTGCGGAGCGTGGCGCGCGAGAGGCGGATGGCGTCGGCGGCGCTGCGCAGGTCACCGCGGACGAGCGTCAGGTCCGACGCCTCGATCGCGGCATCCGTTCCCGTTCCTATCGCGATGCCGAGGTCGGCCTGCGCCAGGGCGGCGGCGTCGTTCACGCCATCGCCGACCATCGCCACCACGCGACCGGACTCTTGGAGCTTCCGGACCACGTCGACCTTGTCGGCGGGGAGGACGTCGGAGACGACCTCGTCGATCCCGACCTCGCGGGCCACCGCCTGAGCCGCCCCGGCGTTGTCGCCGGTGAGGAGGATCGGAGTGAGCCCGAGGGCGCGGAGGTCGGCGACGGCCTGACGCGCGTCGGGCTTCGGCGTGTCGGCGACGACGATCAGTCCCGCCGCGACCCCGTCGAGGGCGACCAGCACGGCCGTTCGTCCGGCGGCCTCGGCCGCCGTCTGCGCTTCCAGGAGCTCGTCCGGTACGGCGACGGCCCACTCCCGCAGCAGGGCGGCGCGTCCGACGAGCACCGCCCGGCCCTCGACCTGTCCCGAGACGCCGAGCCCCGGGATGTTCTGGAACGCCTCGACCGCAGGCAGCGGAGTCTCCCCGGAGGCGGCCGCGGCGATCGCACGCGCGATCGGATGCTCCGAGGAGTCCTCGAGCGCCGCGGCGGCACGGAGAAGGTCGGCCTCGGTGGCGGGGGAGAAAGCGCGGACCTCGGTGACCGACATCCGCCCGGTCGTCACCGTCCCGGTCTTGTCGAGCACCACGGTGTCCACGCGTCGCGTGGACTCGAGCACCTCCGGACCCTTGATCAGGATGCCGAGCCGCGCGCCGCGGCCCGTGCCGACGAGGAGCGCGATGGGGGTCGCGAGACCCAGCGCGCACGGGCACGCGATGATCAGCACCGTCACCGCGGCGGTGAAGGCGAACGACGCGGGGGCGCCGAGCACGAGCCAGGTGGTCAGGGTCAGGGCGGAGAGCACCAGCACGATCGGGACGAAGACGCCCGAGATCCGGTCGGCGAGGCGCTGGATGCGGGCCTTGCCGGACTGGGCCTCGTCGACGAGCCGCGCCATCTGGGCGAGCTGGGTGTCGGCGCCCACCCGGGTGGCGCGCACCACGAGGCGGCCGGCGGTGTTCACCGTCGCGCCGACGACGGCGTCGCCCGGCGCGACGTCGCGGGGGACCGACTCGCCCGTGACCATGGAGACGTCGACCGCGGAGGTGCCCGCCTCCACGACTCCGTCGGTGGCGACCTTCTCGCCCGGGCGCACGATGAAGCGGTCGCCGACGGCGAGGGTCGCGATCGGCACGCGGGACTCGACCAGGACGCCCTCGGCATCCGGTCGGAGGACCGCGGCGTCCTTCGCACCGAGATCAAGGAGCGCGCGGAGTGCGGCCCCGGCGCGACGCTTCGCGCGCATCTCGATGTAGCGGCCGGCGAGGACGAACGTGGTGACCCCCGCGGCGACCTCGAGGTAGATGTCGCCGGCGCCGTCGCTCGGCTGGACGGTCCACTCGAAGGAATGCGTCATGCCCGGCATCCCCGCGTGTCCGAGGAAGAGGGCGTACAGCGACCACAGGAACGCCGCCGTCACACCCATCGAGATGAGGGTGTCCATGGTCGCTGCGCCGTGGCGCAGATTGATCGCCGCCGCCCGGTGGAACGGCCACGCGCCCCACACCACCACGGGGGCCGCGAGGGCGAGGCTCGCCCACTGCCAGTACGTGAACTGCAGCGCGGGCACCATCGCGAGCACGATCACCGGCACCGACAGGACGACGGCGCCGATGAGGCGCTGCCGGAGCGCGCGGAGCTCGGCGCCCTCGCGCGGAGCCGTGTCGCCGGCATCCGCCCCGGGCGCCGCCGCCGCGGAGTCGCCGGAGGGGGCGGGGAGCGTGGCGGAGTATCCGGTCCGGCCGACCTCAGCGACGAGGTCGGCCGGGTCGAGATCGACCGGGGCCGTGACGACGGCGCGCTCGGTGGCGAAGTTGACGGACGCCGAGACCCCCGGCATCCGGTTCAGGCGCTTCTCGATCCGCGCGGCGCACGAGGCGCACGTCATCCCGCCGATGTCGAGCCCGATCCGGGCGCGCGGCTCGGTGAGGCTGTCGGGCGGGACGACGCTCACGAGGAGCGGACCGCCTCGTAGCCGGCCTCGTCCACGGCGGCGAGGACGTTGTCGTCGGTCAGGGGCGCGTCGCTGGTGATCGCGAGGACACCGGTGCCGGCGTCGACGGCCACGTCGCGCACGCCGTCGATCTTCGTCACTTCGGTGCGTACGGCCGCTTCGCAGTGGCCGCAGGTCATACCGGTCACCTGGTACGTGGAGGTCTGGGTCATCGGTGGACTCCTTCGTGAGGAATACGGGAGGGGGTACAACGCACCATCGTATACCCCTCCTGGGTATCGGGTGCGGGAATCGAGCGATCTGCACAATCTCGGCCCGCGAAGTAACGATTCGGGTGCGTTACACATCGTTAACGAATGGCAACATTCCCGACGCGGGGCCCGCACTAGGTTTAGGGCACTGGGTCGGCGCCCGAGCCGTTCCCGCGATCACAACCCACAAGGAGCAAGATGAGCGTCTTCACCCGCTCGCGCAAAGCAGCCTTCGGCGGCATCGCGCTCGCCGGCGCCAGCGCCCTCGTCCTCGCCGGCTGCGCCGGTGGCGACTCGGGCGGCGGAGCCACCAGCGAGCCCGTCGACACGCGCGACCTCACCCTCAAGATCGGCACGATCCTCCCGCAGACCGGTGCGCTGGCCTTCCTCGGCCCGCCCGAGGAGGCGGGTGTCGGCCTCGCCGCCGCCGACGTCAACGCGTACTCCGAGACGACCGGCCTCACCATCGACGACATCGTCTGGGGCGACTCGGGCGACGCGGCGAACAACGCCTGGCAGACCACGAGCCCGCGCCTCATCTCCGAGGGCGTGACCGCGGCCATCGGTGCGGCATCCTCCGGTGTGACCAAGCTGTTCCTCGACGACCACGTCGCCGCGGGCGTCATCACCTTCTCGCCGGCGAACACCTCGGCCGAGTTCACCACGTGGGACGACAACGGCCTGTACTGGCGCACCGCTCCCTCGGACGTGCTCCAGGGTGAGGTGCTCGGCAACCTGGTCGCCGAAGACGGCCGCCAGAACGTCGCCACGATCTACCTCAACGACTCGTACGGAACCGGCCTCAACCAGTTCTTCACCGACGCGTTCACCGCCGCCGGCGGCACCGTCGTGGCGTCCGAGTCGTTCAACGCCGGTGACACCACGTTCGACGCGCAGATCTCGGCCGTCCTCGCCGAGGACCCCGACGCGATCGTCCTGATCACCTTCGACGAGGTCTACACGATCGCCCCGGCGCTGATCAACGCCGGCTTCCCCGGTTCGGACCTGTACTTCGTCGACGGCAACCTCGCCCAGTTCGGCGAGTCGGCGGACTGGCCCGAGGGCGCGAGCCTCGAGGGCGCCAAGGGCACCACGCCCGCCGGCCCGAACACGCCGGAGGACTTCCAGGAGCGCCTGAACGAGTGGTGGGTCGGCGAGGGCAACTCGGATCTCGCCGAGTTCGCGTACGCCAACGAGTCCTACGACGCCGTCGTGCTGCTCGCCCTCGCGGCCCTCGCCGCGAACTCCACGGATGCCGCCGACATCGCCGGCAAGCTCCAGGAGGTCTCCGGTGGCACCGGTGACGGCGAGACCTGCACCACGTACGAGGAGTGCGCCGACATCATCCTCGGTGGCGGCGTGGCCGACTACGACGGCTACTCCGGACCGATCTCGTTCGACGAGAACGGCGACCCGACGGGTGCCACGATCGGCATCTTCGAGTTCGACGCGGACAACATGTTCAACCGCATCGACCTCTGAGTCTCACTCACGCAGGAAGAGAGGAGCCCCCGGGAATCATCCCGGGGGCTCCTCTCTTGTGTCGTGTGCGTGTGCGCTCAGTCCTCTTCGGACCCGAGCGTGCCGAGGTAGAGGCCGATGACCTTCGGATCGTTCAGCAGCTCGCGGCCGGTGCCCTCGTAGGCGTCACGACCCTGGTCGAGGACGTACCCGCGATCGCAGATCTGCAGGCACCGGCGGGCGTTCTGCTCGACCATGATCGTGGTGACGCCGGCCTTGTTGATGTCGGAGACGCGGATGAAGGCGTCGTCCTGGCGCACGGGGGACAGACCCGCGGACGGCTCGTCGAGAAGCAGCACCGAGGGGTCCATCATGAGGGCGCGCGACATCGCCACCATCTGGCGCTCGCCGCCTGAGAGCGACCCGGCACGCTGCTTGAGGCGCTTGCCGAGCTCCGCGAAGATGCCCGTGACGAACTCCAGGCGCTCGGCGTAGGCTTTCGGATTCTGGTAGAGCCCCATCTGCAGGTTCTCTTCGATCGAGAGCGACGGGAACACGTTGTTGTTCTGCGGCACGAAGCCGATGCCCCGGGCGACGAGCTTGTCGGACTTCAGCCCCACGACGCTCTTGCCGTCGACGGTGATCTCGCCCTCGCGCACCTTGACCATGCCGAAGATCGCCTTGAGCAGCGTGGACTTGCCGGCGCCGTTCGGGCCGATGATCCCGATCAGCTCGCCCTTACGGGCGGTGAGGTTCGCACCGTTGATGATGTTGATGCCCGGAAGGTACCCCGCATAGAGGTCCTTGACGTTGACGACCAGGTCCTCCGTCGCCGTCGATGCGGCGGGTGGAGTGGGGGAGGCGGTGGGATCGGCGGTCATTTCTGCTCCTCTTCGGCCTCGTGCACGGCGGCCTCCTCGGCCTCCTTGATCTCTTCCATCAGCTGGATCGCCTCGGTGTTCATCTCGCCGGCGACACGACCGGTCACCACGCCGAGGTCGACATCCTGATGGCTGCCGAGATAGGCGTCGATGACGGCCTTGTCGTTCATGACCGTGTCCGGCGGGCCCTCGGCGACGACGCGGCCTTCGGCCATGACGACGACCCAGTCGGCGATGTGGCGGACCATGTGCATGTCGTGCTCGACGAACAGCACGGTCATGCCGAGGTCCTTGAGGTCGAGGATGTGGTCGAGCAGCGACTGCGTGAGCGCCGGGTTCACGCCCGCCATCGGCTCGTCCAGCATGACCAGCTGCGGGTCGCTCATGAGCGCGCGCGCCATCTCGAGGAGCTTGCGCTGCCCGCCCGAGAGGGAAGCCGCGTAGTCATCCGACTTGGCGTCGAGCTTGAAGCGGGCGAGGAGCTCGCGCGCCTTCGCCTCGATGTCGGTCTCCTGCTTCCGCCAGATCGCGGGGATGATGCTCGCCCAGAGGCTCTCGCCCTTCTGATGCGCGGCACCGAGCTTCATGTTCTCGAGCACCGTCAGCAGCGACAGCGCCTTCGTCAGCTGGAAGGTGCGCACCTGACCCATGCGGGCCACCTTGAACGACGGGATGCCGGAGAGCTGCTTCCCGTCGTACGACCAGGTGCCCGAGTTCGGCTTGTCGAAGCCGCACAGCAGGTTGAACAGCGTCGTCTTTCCGGCGCCGTTCGGCCCGATGAGGGCCGTGATCGCATGGCGTGGGATCTCGAGGTGCTCCACGTCGACGGCGGTGAGGCCGCCGAAGCGTCGCGTGACGTGGTCGATGACCATGATCGGATCGGTCTTGGCGACGCCGGGGACCGCCTCGCCGGTGGCGAGGCCCGTGGTCTTCGGGCGACGCGCGCCCGGCGCCGGGCTGGATGACGGGTTACTTGACAAAGGTCAGCTCCCTCTTGTTTCCGAAGATGCCCTGGGGGCGGAAGATCACGATGAGCATGAGCGCCACACCGACCAGGATGAATCGCAGAGTCGCCGCCTGGATCGAGGTGATCGGCAGGACGCCGACCGCGGCGAGGGCGGGGAGGAAGGCGTCGAGGAACGCCATCAGCACCCAGAAGATGACTGCGCCGACGACCGGACCGAACACGGTCGCGGCGCCGCCGAGGAGCAGGATCGTCCAGATGAAGAAGGTCAGCGACGTCTGGTAGACCGCGGGGACCACCGCCGACGGGAGGGCGAAGACCACACCGCCGAGGGCACCGAAGACGCCACCGATCATGAGGGCCTGCATCTTGTAGGCGAAGATGTTCTTCCCGAGCGAGCGGACGGCGTCCTCGTCTTCGCGGATGCCCTTGAGGACGCGACCCCAGGGGCTGCGCATGAGCGCCCAGACGAGATAGACCGCGATGCCGAGGAGGACGAGGCCGAACACGCGCACCCACAGCTGGTCGGCCGAGTAGGTGAACGGGCCGAAGCCGTACGTTCCCGGCGGGAAGGGGTTCGCGCCGCGGAAGCCTGCGTGGTAGCCGCCCAGACCGTCGGCGGAGTTGGTGTACTCGTCGAAGACCTGCGTCGTGAAGAGGAGGCGCACGATCTCGGCCGCGGCGATCGTCACGATGGCGAGGTAGTCCGCCCGCAGTCTCAGCGTCGGGATGCCGAGGATGAACGCGAAGATCATCGCGCCCACGCAGCCGATGAGGATGCCCACCCACCAGGGGAGGCCGAAGCTGAGGATCGAGATGGCGTACCCGTAGGCGCCGATGGCCATGAAGCCGGCCATGCCGAAGTTGAGCAGGCCCGCGTAGCCGAAGTGCACCGCCAGGCCCACCGCCGCCAGCGCGTACGCGATGGTGACCGGGCTGAAGATGTAGCCGAGGCTGAGGTTGATGATCTGTCCGAAGTCCACGGTCGGCCCCTACCCGAGTCTCTCTTTGCGACCCAGGATTCCCTGAGGTCTCACCAGCAGGATGAGGATCAGTACCACGAGGGCCCCCACGTACTTGAGGTCCGACGGGATCCAGAGGGTGGACACTTCCACCAGGATGCCGACGATCAGCGAACCGATCAGGGCGCCGAACGCCGTCCCGAGACCGCCGAGGGTCACCGCGGCGAAGATGAGCAGCAGCACCTGCATGCCCATGTCCCACTTCACGCCCGGGCGGAAGTAGGCCCACAGCACGCCGGCGATCGCTGCGAGCGATGCGGAGAGCATCCACACGACCCGGATGACCCGGTCGACGTTGATGCCGGATGCCGCGGCCAGTCCCGGGTTGTCCGAGATGGCCCGCGTCGCCTTGCCGATGCGGGTGCGCAGCAGCCAGTACGCCACCCCGGCCAGCGCGAGGACGCTGATGCCCATCGACCACATGTCGATGACGGAGAGGCTGATCGGGCCGATCAGGTCGATCTTCGGCGAGCCGGCGCCGGGCAACTGGTAGGTGCCGCCGCCGATGAAGAACTGGAAGACGTAGCGGCCGGCCAGCGACAGACCGATGCTGACGATCATCAGCTGCACGAGCCCGATGCCGCGCCGTCGCAGCGGTTTCCAGAGCCCGGCATCCAATCCCCATCCCAGGGCGACGCCGGCGACGAGGACCAGGGGGATCACGATCCACATGGGTAAGCCGAACCCTGCGAAGAGCAGAGCCATCACCGCGCCGAAGGTCAGCATCTCGGCGTGCGCGAAGTTCGTCAGGCCCGTCGTTCCGAAGATGAGCGAGACGCCGACGGCGGCGAGGGCGAGGAGCAGGCCGAAGTTGATGCCGTTGACGATCCGTTCGGTGAACTGGTCGACGAACGACGTGGTGACGCGGGTTCCCTCGCCGAGGAAGAGGTTCAATACGCGAGAGTTGGTGAGTCCGAACTCCACCTCGAACGACGCCGAGGTGCCCTGCACCGGCGCGATGCCCTCGGGCAGGAGGGTCGGGTCGACGATGACGCCCTCCGGGAGCGTGTCCTCGTCGACGATGAAGGTGTAGGTGTCCTTTTCCGGCACGTACAGGCGCCAGCGGCCGTCGGCGTCGGTCACGGTCGTGGCGTCGAATCCGCCGCCCTCGATCGAGACCTCGACACCGGGGACGGGGTCGTCCTCGAAGTTGATGAGTCCCGAGAAGTAGAACTGCGTCTGCTCCTGGTCGCCGCCCGGTTCATCGGGAGCGACGAGTGCCGTCTCGGTGTCGGCGGACGCGACGGCGTCGGCGGATGCGGGAGGAGCAGCATTCGCTCCGGTGGGGGTGGCCAGCAGCATCATGGCCGCCGCCATCAGTGCACCGGCCATGATCACCACCCGATGCAGTGGTCGACCGCGCGACAGCTGCTTTGCGGTCACAGTCGTAGGACCCACGAAACCTCCAGTTCAGCACCACGCGCACGCCGAAGTCCGGGTCGCATCGGCCGTGATGAACGACGGTATGAGGTTACTGTTTCGTCGGTGTTTCGCCTACTTTCCGATCGATGCGGATACCGAGATGTGATCTGGGAGCGGTGCCGCACGGGCAGAGTGCATGGCCGCGACTCGCCGGGAGTAGCGGCGGGGTGCCGACGTTAGAATCGTCAGCACGACCCGCGCACGCGCGCGATCGTGCCCGCGATACCCCCGAGCGCAGGAGAACCATGGATCAGCACGACCCCTTCGGCTTCGTCGGTCTCACCTACGACGACGTGCTGCTCCTCCCCGGGCACACCGACGTGATCCCGAGTGAAGCCGACACCTCGTCGCGGGTCACGCGCCGCATCACCGTGGCCACCCCGCTGATCTCCAGCGCCATGGACACCGTGACCGAGGCGCGCATGGCGATCGCGATCGCCCGCGAGGGCGGCCTCGGCATCATCCACCGCAACCTCGCGATCGCCGAGCAGGCGTCCATGGTCGACCGCGTCAAGCGCAGCGAGTCGGGCATGATCACCGACCCGATCACCACCACGCCCGACGCGACCATCGAAGAGGTCGACGCGCTGTGCGCGACGTACCGCATCTCGGGGCTTCCGGTCGTGGACGAGGACGGCATCCTCCTCGGCATCATCACGAACCGCGACATGCGCTTCGTCTCCGGGTTCGAGCGCCAGACGACGAAGGTCCGCGACGTCATGACCCGCGAGGGTCTCATCACCGGACGCGTGGGCATCGGCGCCAACGAGGTGATCGCCCTGTTCGCGCGGCACCGCGTGGAGAAGCTGCCGCTCATCGACGACGACGGCAAGCTCGCCGGACTCATCACCATCAAGGACTTCGACAAGAGCGAGAAGTACCCGCTCGCCACCAAGGACGAGCACGGACGACTCCGCGTCGGGGCCGCCATCGGCTTCTTCGGCGACGCGTGGGAGCGTGCCGAGGCGCTCCGCGACGCCGGTGTCGACGTCCTCGTGGTCGACACCGCGAACGGGCAGTCCGCCGGCGTCATCGACATGGTCCGTCGCATCAAGGCCGACGCGTCGTTCGAACACATCGACGTCATCGGCGGCAACGTCGCCACCCGCGAGGGTGCGCAGGCGCTCATCGATGCGGGCGTGGATGCCGTCAAGGTGGGCGTCGGGCCCGGCTCGATCTGCACGACCCGCATCGTCGCCGGTGTCGGCGTGCCCCAGGTCACCGCGATCTGGGAGGCGTTCCAGGCCGCCCGCGAGGCCGGCATCCCAGTCATCGCCGACGGTGGACTGCAGTACTCGGGCGACATCGCCAAGGCGCTGGTGGCCGGAGCCGACACCGTGATGCTCGGCTCGCTCCTCGCCGGCACCGACGAGTCGCCGGGGGAGATCGTCTTCCAGGGTGGCAAGCAGTTCAAGCTGTACCGCGGGATGGGCTCGCTCGGGGCGCTGCAGACCCGCGGCAAGAAGACCTCCTACTCCAAGGACCGGTACTTCCAGGCCGACGTGCCCAGCGACGACAAGCTCATCCCCGAGGGCATCGAGGGGCAGGTCGCGTACCGCGGCCCCGTCTCGGCGGTCGCCTACCAGCTCGTCGGGGGACTGCGGCAGTCGATGTTCTACGTCGGCGCGCGCACGATCGACGAGCTGAAGGCGAAGGGCAAGTTCGTGCGGATCACCCCCGCGGGCCTGAAGGAGTCGCACCCCCACGATGTACAGATCGTCGTGGAGGCGCCGAACTACAAGCGGTAGCCCTCGACGCCCGCGGGTCGGACGCTACCCTGGTCGCGTGATCAGGTCGCGGCGGCATCCGGAGTCCACGCAACGCACCACGCGCCTGGAGGCCTTCACCGACGGGGTGTTCGCGATCGCCGCGACCCTGCTGGTGCTCGACCTCACCTCATACTCCCTCGGGGCCGTCACCTCCGACGCCGGAATGTGGTCCGCGCTGTCCGGGATGACCGCGCAGGTGTTCAACTTCGTGCTCAGCTTCGTCCTGCTGTGCCTGCTGTGGATGGTGCACGTCTCGCAGTTCGAATACATCGCGCGGGTAGACGCGGTCATGCTGTGGCTCAACAACGGCCGCCTGCTGTTCGTCGTCCTCGTCCCGTTCGCCACCAATGTCACCACCGAGTACTCGGAGTGGTTCGCGGGGCGCCTGGCGATGCCGGTGGTGTTCTTCGGCGCGGTGCTGTTCAGCCGGCTGCAGTTCGTGTGGGCGCGGCGGCGGCGCGAGGAGCTGATGCCGGATGTCACCGGCCGCGAGGCCGCCGTCATGGGGGCCGATTCGGCCAGCGCGCTCACCCTGAGCGCCGTCGTGCTCGTCGCCGCGCCGTGGATCGGCTCCATCGCCTTCCTCCTCTTCGCCCTGGATCCGGCGCTCTCGCGCGTGTTCGCGCGTCGGACCGAACGCCGGTTCCCCGTCGCAGGCGCCGGGTAGGCTGGAGGGCGTGACCATGGAGATCGAGATCGGCCGCGCCAAGCGCGCCCGTCGCGCGTACACGTTCGACGACATCGCCGTGGTGCCCTCCCGGCGCACGCGCAACCCGGAGGACGTCTCGACGGCATGGTCGATCGACGCCTTCCAGTTCGACATCCCGGTGCTCGGCGCCCCCATGGACTCGGTCGTCAGTCCGCGCACCGCCATCATGCTGGGGCAGCTCGGCGGTCTCGGCGTCCTCGACCTCGAAGGGCTGTGGACCCGGTACGACGACCCGGAGCCGCTGCTGGCCGAGATCGCCGGCATGGAGAAGTCCGCCGCGACCCGCCGCATGCAGGAGCTGTACGCCCAGCCCGTGCGTCCGGAGCTGGTCCGCGACCGTCTCGCCGAGATCCGCGCCGCCGGCGTCACCGTCGCCGGATCCCTCACGCCCCAGCGCACGCAGGAGCTGTACGAGACCGTCGTCGCCGCCGGGGTCGACCTTTTCGTCATCCGCGGCACCACGGTGTCCGCCGAACACGTCTCGAGCGTCGACGAGCCGCTGAACCTCAAGAAGTTCATCTACGACCTCGACGTCCCGGTCATCGTCGGCGGCGCCGCCACCTACACCGCCGCCCTCCACCTCATGCGGACGGGCGCCGCGGGCGTCCTCGTCGGCTTCGGCGGCGGAGCAGCATCCACCACCCGAGCGACTCTCGGCCTCCACGCGCCGATGGCGACCGCCGTCGCCGACGTCGCCGGGGCCCGCCGTGACTACCTCGACGAGTCCGGCGGACGCTACGTGCACGTCATCGCCGACGGCGGCGTCGGCACGTCCGGCGACATCGTCAAGGCCCTCGCCATGGGGGCGGATGCCGTCATGCTCGGCGTCGCGCTCGCCCGGGCGACCGACGCCCCCGGCCAGGGCTACCACTGGGGCCCCGAGGCCCATCACCCCAAGCTCCCGCGCGGCCGCCGTGTGAAGGTCGACCAGGTCGCGCCGCTGGAGGAGATCCTCTACGGCCCCGCCCCCGTCGCCGACGGCACCGCGAACCTGATCGGTGCGCTGAAGAAGTCGATGGCCACGACCGGCTACTCCGACCTGAAGGAATTCCAGCGCGTCGAGGTCGTCGTCGCCCCCTACGGAACCGGATGAGCACGACCCGCACCCCGGACGCCCCGCCCGCGGAGCCGGACGACGCGGAGGTGTTCCCCCCGACCCTGCGCGAGGTGATGCTGCGTCCGCAATGGATCGCGCTCCTCGCGCTGTGCCTCGTGATCGCGGGGATCTTCGCGTGGCTCGGACAGTGGCAGCTCTCGCGTGCGATCGACACCGACCCGCCGCCGCCCGGTGCGACCGAGCAGGTCCAGCCGCTCGAGGAGATCACCCAGCCGGGCGAGTACCTCCCCGAGCCGTTCGTCGGTCAGCGCGTCGAGACGCGCGGGTCGTGGGTGCCCGGCGACTTCCTCATCGTCTCCTCCCGCTTCAACGGCGGCGTCGAGGGGTACTGGGTGACCGGGCAGCTCCGGCTCGCCGACGCGGCCGTCCCCACCTCGATCGCGGTGGCGGTCGGCTGGGCGGCGGACGCCGTCGTCGCGCAAGACGCGGTGGACGACCTGAACGCCGCCGCCGCGGCATCCGAGGGGGAGGTCGTCGACATCACGGGACGCCTCATCTCCGACGAGGGCCCGGCCCTTCCCGACAGCGGTGATGACCCACAGACCATCACCCGGATGTCGCCGCCCGCGCTCCTCGCGCAGTGGAGCGACACCGACGGACTCGAGGTCTTCCGCTCGTTCATCGTCGACGACGCCGCCGCGCCCGGGCTCGTCGAGATCGACTCGCCCGCGCCCGAGGCGTCCTCGCCCGTCAACTGGCTGAACATCTTCTACGCGCTGGAGTGGGCGATCTTCGCCGGCTTCGCGTTCTACCTCTGGTACCGCCTCGCCCGCGACCAGTGGGAGAAGGAGCTCGAAGACCTCGAGGACGACCCCGACGCTCCCGCGGACCCCGAGGATGACGCTTCGGTGGCGCCGTCCGGTGGGCCCGAGCCCGTTGCACCCGCACCAAGGCGCGACTGAACGGGATAGGCGCGGGTCGCCTGTCGTCTCTGGCGGGTCGGAGGCCCCCGCACCGGCACCAAGGCGCGAGTGAACGGGGCTGGGCTGCGCGAAGTGAAGTCCAGACGCGGATGACGCGGGGGTGAACGGGCGGCGACACCATGTGCACGTCAAGCCGACGGCGCAGAGAAGACTGGGTGCGGACCGGGCGCGAACGGATGTCGCACGCGGGACATCGGTGAACAGACGGCGAAGTTCGCGCTAACCCACCGATTTCGGCGAAAGCGGGCCGCCAGACTGACCGCGGGCCCCGCCACGGGGCTCGCGCCCCCAGCGCTCCCCTCGCCCGGCCTCCCGAAGCCGGCTCTCTGGAAAGGCCCTTTCGCGTGCCCAAAATCGGACACTCCACGCTGATCACGGCGGGAATCGTCGCCGCCTGCGTCGGTCTGAGCAGCATGGCCGGCGGCGTCGCCGTCGCCGCCGGTGGGGGCCTCGCCCCGCCGCCTGCCGACCCCGCCACCATCCACCGCCCGCTCGCCGCGCCCGACCGCATCATGCTCACCCCGTCGGCCGACCCGGCCACGACGCAGTCGGTGACCTGGCGGACCTCGGATGCCGTCACCACCCCGCGGGTCGAGTGGGCCGTCCCCACCGCCGGTCCTGCGACCGCCGCAGGTTCGGTCGACGCGGAGACCACCGCGCACACGGCGGACCTCGGCTACGAGGTGCGGTTCCACACGGCGACGCTCACCGGGCTCGAGCCCGATACGGCCTACCTGTACCGCGTCGGCGACGGCGAGACCTGGAGCGAGTGGCTGGAGTTCCGCACCGCCGCAACCGACGACGGCGGGTTCAGCTTCCTCATCCAGGGCGACGCGCAGAACGACAACCGCGCGTACACGTCCCGGGCCTTCCGGGCGGCGTTCGAGGCGCGCCCCTACGCCAAGCTCGCCCTCCACGTCGGCGACCTCATCGACACCGACACGAGCGACGCCGAGTGGGGCGAGTGGAACGAGGCGGGTGCGCTGGCGAACCAGCACATGAACCTCATCGCCACCCCCGGCAACCACGAGTACTACCCTGGGCCCGACCTGGCGCCGTACTGGCGCACCCAGTTCGCGTTCCCGCTCAACGGTCCCGAGGCCGACATCCTCGACGAAACGGTCTACCGCGTCGACTACCAGGGCGTGCGCTTCCTCAGCCTGAACTCGATGCGGGCATCGGGCGCCCTGCTGGAGCAGCAGACCGCGTGGCTTGAGGAGCAGCTGCGCGACAACGACAACGCCTGGACCGTCGTGACCTTCCACCACCCGCTCTTCTCGGTCACGAGCGGGCGCGACAACGCCACCATCCGCGAGGCGTGGCTGCCGCTCCTCGAGGAGTACGACGTCGACCTCGTCGTCTCGGGACATGACCACGCCTACGGCCGCGGCAATCTCGTCGCGAACGAGGCGGACCTTCCCGAGGGAACGGATGCCGCCGACAGCCACACCGGGCCGGTGTACCTCGTCACGGTCGCCGGGCCGAAGATGTACGTGCCGGACCCGCCGACGAACAACAACTGGACGGTCAACGGCGCGAACCTGCGCGCGATGGCCCGTGACCTGCAGTTCTTCCAGACGGTCGACGTCACCGACGACGGGCGTATGCACGTCGAAGCGCGGACGGTCGACGGTGCGCTCTTCGACGCGTTCACGATCACGAAGGATGCCGACGGCAAGGTCGTCTCGACCGACGAGGCGTGGCTCGGTGGCCCGGGGTCGACCCGCGAGGGCGTGGCCGCTCCGGCCCTCCCGACGGACCCGACCGATCCCACGGACCCCACCGACCCGACGGACCCGACCGACCCCACGGACCCCACCGACCCGACGGACCCGACCGACCCGACCGATCCGACCGACCCTGACGACGGCGGCGCCACCCCGACTCCGTCGCCGACCTCGTCCGCGCCGGTCGACGTGCCCGTCTCTCCGTCGCCGACCCCGACGCCCTCCGCGGCTCCGGCATCCGGCGACCTCGCGGTCACGGGCGCTGCGGCTCCCGTCGGCTTCATCGCCCTCGGCGCACTCCTGACCGCCGGCGGCGCCACGGTCCTCCTCCGCTCGTTCTCCCGCAACCGAAAGGCCTCCTGAGCCATGGCTCCCTCCCGCGCTCGACGCGCACGACAGCGCCTGATCGCCACCGCGGTCACCCTCGGCATCGCCGCAACCGG
The DNA here is from genome assembly GCF_031625015.1 of Microbacterium aurantiacum. Taxonomy (NCBI): domain Bacteria; kingdom Bacillati; phylum Actinomycetota; class Actinomycetes; order Micrococcales; family Microbacteriaceae; genus Microbacterium; species Microbacterium aurantiacum. The sequence goes on along the minus strand of NZ_JAHWXH010000001.1, from coordinate 175,452 downwards.
CGGCATCGTCCTGGCCCCCGCCGCTTCCGCCGCGACCGATTCCGCGGCGGAGCGGTACGCGCCGCTTCGCCAACCCGACCGGATCACCCTCACCCCGGGGGCGGATCCGACCACCGAGCAGACCATCACGTGGCGCTCGTCCACCCAGGTGACCGAGGGCGTGGTGCAGTACCGCGCGGTCACTCCCGAGCCGTACCCGGGCGGCATCCTGACCGCGACGGCTGCCCGGCGCATCGAGCAGACCACCGGTCTCGGATACACCCAGGCCGTGCACTCGGCGACCCTGACCGGCCTCGAGCCGGGTGTGGCGTACATGTACCGCGTGGGCGACGGCACGACCTTCAGTGAATGGCAGGACTTCGAGACCTCCTCGGCGACCTCCGACCGGTTCTCGTTCGTCTACCTCGGCGACATCCAGAACGGCATCCTGAGCGACGGCTCCCGCGTGGTGCGGAACGCCTTCCGCGACCGGCCGAACGCCGACCTCGTCGTGCAGATCGGCGATCTGGTCAACGACGCCGAGGCGGACGACCAGTGGGGCGAGCTTTACGACGCGTTCTCGTACACCCTGGGCACCCAGAACATGCTCACCACTCCGGGCAACCACGAGTACGAGGGCGGGCTGTCGGCGCAGTTCAGCAGCCAGTTCCCCTACGCCGACAACGGTCCCGAGGGCGAGGGTGAGATCTACGACCGCCTCGACGGCACGGTGTACTACACCGACCACGAGGGGGTGCGCTTCGTCGCGCTCAACAGCAACGTGGTCGACACCGAGGGACTCGAGGTGCAGGCCGCCTGGCTCGACGAGGTGCTGACCGAGAACCCGAACCCGTGGAGTGTGGTGTTCTTCCACCACCCCGTGTACTCGCTCGACGAGGGCCGGAACAACCTCGGCATCCGTCAGTCGTGGGGCCCGATCCTCGAGGAGCACGACGTCGACCTCGTCCTGAGCGGCCACGACCACGCCTACGGGCGCGGCAACCTCCGTGCGAACGAGACCGACCTTCCGGCGGGAGCGGATGCCGAGCTCAGCCAGACCGGACCGGTCTACGTCAGCGCGAGCGTCGGCACGAAGTTCTACGAGGCGGGTCCGCGGCACTGGAACGAGAACGACGCGCACCTGCGCCGCCTCGTGACAGGTGTGCAGACTTACCAGGTCATCGACGTCTCGGGCGGCACGATGCGCTTCGAGGCGCGGACGGCCGACGGGGCCGTCCTCGACGGCTTCACGATCACCAAGTCCGAGGGGCAGAAGCTCGTCGTCGACGGCGTCGAGCCGCAGATCATCGACCCGGGAACCCCGGCCCCGTGCCTGGGTTGCGAGCCGAATCCTGATCCCGGACCGACCGATCCCACGGATCCGACCGACCCCGGCGACCCGAGCGAGTCGTACGTCTACGAGCGCACGAAGGACCTGCTCTCGGTCAACCGCTCCAACGCGGCGCTCCCCGCGGGTGTGGCGTACCACCAGGAGCGCGATCTGCTCTACCTCGGCGACCAGAACGGCCGCACGATCTTCGAGATCGATCCCGAGACGGATGCGGTGCTCCGCTCGATGACCCTGCCGGAGAACATCCGCGACCTGGGTGTCGATGAGGAGCGCCAGCTCCTGTACGTGGGGCAGCAGAACCGCAACTGGGTCGTCGTCTCAATCGCCGACGAGGACTTCGGCCAGGTGCTGCGCGGGTCGTACCCGATCATCGAGTCCAACCGCTCGCTGGATGTTGACCCGGTCAACGACTTCGTCTACGTCGCCGTCCCGGCGCGCGGCGTCGAGGTGTTCCGCGCGTCGACGGGGGAATCGCTCGGCGTCGTCAACGGCACCGCCGACGCGTACTACGTCGCGGCGGACCCCGAGACGGGCATCATCGTCACGACGAAGTTCTACTCGGTCGCCGGGGCGATCGGCATCCAGGCGTTCGACTCCACGCGTGGGTTCGCGCGCATCTGGGAGCGGGAGGCCCGTGCCGGTGCCCGACAGGTCGACATCGACAGCACGAACGGTCTGCTGTACATCGGGTACACGGGCACCTCGGCCTCCGCGGGCGGGTTCTCCGTGCACGACCTCCAGACCGGTCAGGAGCTGGTCGACATGGTGGGTCCCGACTACGGCAAGGACGGGTACGGCATCACCGTCGACGAGGAGCGCCAGCGCGTGTTCGTCGCCAACCGCGACTTCCGTCTGAACCCTCCGGGCGAGGAGATGACGGCCGCCGCGGTGACGGTCAGCACGCGTGTCCTCGACGCCGAACCGGTCGATCCCACGGACCCGACCGATCCCACGGACCCGACCGATCCCACGGACCCGACCGATCCCACGGACCCGACGGACCCGACGGACCCCGTGGACCCGGCTCCGGCCGAGCCGTGGGTCGCGACGGCGCTCGCCGCGATCCCCACCGAGACCCCCGAGGGTGCGGCGGAGGTCCGCGCGGTCGGGTCGGTCGTCGATCCCGCGACGGGCTTCGTCTACGTGGCCGATGAGATGCGTCCGGCGCGCGTGCACGTCATCGATCCCGCCGAGGATCGCGTCGTGCGCGTGATGACGGTGCCGAGCATCGATCCGGTCCAGGACGGCATGCGCGACATCGCCCTGGACCCCGAGGGCGGCCGGTTGTTCGTCGCCTTCGGCAGCAACTGGGTCGAGATGGACGCCGCCACGGGAGCGAAGCTCGCGGGTCCGTTCGCGTTCTCCGGCGGCATCCGCGGAATGGATGTCGACGTCGCGGGCGGCCGCGTGTTCGGCGCCACGCGCGGCGACGGCTTCGAGGTCCGCGACATGGTGACGGGTGACCTCATCCAGCAGGTGAGTGGACCCGCCGACGGGGGCGCGTGGCGCACGCACGGCGTGGCGTACGACGCGGCATCCGACCGCATCTACGTCTCGACGAGTGACGCCACGGGCTCCACCGACGGGATCCGCGTCTACGCGGGGACGGACTACACGCTCGTGCAGCGGATGCCGTTCGCCGACGCGGACTTCCGCTCCATCGCCGTCGACGCTCCGGGTGGGCTCGTGGTCGTCGGACGCCAGACCGATCTGTTCGAGCAGTCCGGCGTGAGCGTCTACCGCGCGGAGGATCTCACGGAGGTCGTCCGCCTGTCGGCGCACGAGTACGGCAACAAGGTCTACGGCGTCTCGGTGGATGCCGAGCGCCGGACGCTGTTCGTCTCGGCGCGGGACCGCTATCCCGTGGGGCTCGTGAGCATCACCCTCCCCGCCGCGGAGTGAGCCGGCGCGTATCGCCCCGTCCCCCGCGGGGGCGGGGCGATACGCGCGCGCGATGAGACCGGAGGGCACGCCCCGCGCCCCCCAAACGCGCCTCTTCCCCATCCGGTTCACTTGTCGCCTCCGGCGGGTCTGAGGCCTCCGCACCCGCATGTCGGGACGACTGAACACGCGCAGGGCCTGACTCCCGGCAACGCCGACGCTTTCGCGATTGTCGACGGGGGAATCGTCGCCGCGCGCATCGGACCGACGCGCATCGCCCCATCCCCGCGGGGGCGCGACGGTGGCCGCGGTTTCAGTGGCGCCTTCCGGCGGGTCCGAGCCCGCCGCACCCGCACCTCGGCGCCACTGAACGGGAGGAGCCCCCGCGGGGGCGGGGCGATACGCGCGCGCGATTACACTGGGGGGCATGCCCCGCGCCCCCAAACTCGCGTCTTTCCCTGCCATCCGCGGTGCGCTGAAGTTCTATCAGATCGCCTCGATCATCACCGGTGTCGGTCTGCTCCTCCTCGTGGCGGAGATGATCCTGAAGTACACCCCGATGCACATCGAGCTCTTCCTCGGGGGAACGGGCGGGTTCCTGTGGTTCGCCCCGGTCATCGCCGGCGCCGACTGCGAGTGGTGGTCGCTGTTCCTCCCGAGCACGAACTCCTGCGAGATGATCTCCACCGGCGACGGATTCAACATCTCGCTGTTCATCCTCGTCGCGCACGGCTGGTTCTACGTCGTGTACCTGTTCGCGTGCTTCCGCATCTGGAGCCTCATGCGCTGGCCGTTCCTGCGCTTCATCACCCTGGCCCTCGGCGGCGTCGTGCCGCTGCTGTCGTTCTTCATGGAGGCGCGGGTGGCCCGTGAGGTCCGCCGCTACCTCGCCGACCGCGAGGCCGCAGCCGCGGCATCCGCATCGTCCACCGTCCCCGCTTCGGAAGGCACCCGGTGACCGAACAGACCGAGACGTCCCAACGTCCCGTCCTCGTCGTCGACTTCGGCGCGCAGTACGCGCAGCTGATCGCACGTCGCGTCCGCGAGGCGGGGGTGTACAGCGAGATCGTCCCGCACACCGTCTCGGCCGAGGAGATCTCGGCGCGGAACCCCGTCGGCATCGTCCTCTCCGGGGGGCCGTCGTCGGTGTACGAAGAGGGGGCGCCGCGCCTCGACCCCGGCGTTTTCGAGCTCGGGGTCCCCACGCTCGGCATCTGCTACGGCTTCCAGGTCATGGCCCGAACCCTCGGGGGAGAGGTCGCCAACACCGGTCTCCGCGAGTACGGCGCGACCGACGCCACGATCATCACCGACAGCGTGCTGCTGGAGGGCCAGCCGGTCGAGCAGAACGTGTGGATGAGTCACGGCGACCAGGTCTCCGAGGCCCCCGCGGGATTCACGGTCCTCGCGCGCACGGCTGCGACCGCGGTGGCGGCCTTCGCGAACGACGAGCGCCGGCTCTACGGCGTGCAGTGGCACCCCGAGGTCAAGCACTCCGACCACGGTCAGCAGGTGCTGGAGAACTTCCTCCATAAGGCCGCGGGTCTTCCCGCCGACTGGAACAGCGGCAACGTCATCGCCGAGCAGGTCGAGAAGATCCGCGCGCAGGTGGGGTCCGGCCGCGTGCTGTCGGCGCTGTCCGGCGGCGTCGATTCCGCCGTCTCCACCGCGCTCGTGCACGAAGCCGTCGGCGACCAGCTCACCGCGGTCTTCATCGACCACGGACTGCTGCGCAAGGGCGAGCGCGAGCAGGTCGAGAACGACTACGTCGCCTCCACCGGCGTGCGCCTCATCACCGTCGACGCGCGCGAGACGTTCCTGAACGCCCTCGCCGGCGTCAGCGACCCCGAGGAGAAGCGCAAGATCATCGGGCGCGAGTTCATCCGCGCATTCGAGAAGGTGCAGGCCGACCTCATCGCCGACGCCGCGGCCGAGGGCGACCCGATCCGCTTCCTCGTGCAGGGGACCCTGTACCCCGACGTCGTCGAGTCCGGCGGCGGGAGCGGGACGGCGAACATCAAGAGCCACCACAACGTCGGCGGACTCCCCGAAGACCTCCAGTTCGAGCTCGTCGAGCCGTTGCGGACCCTCTTCAAGGACGAGGTCCGTGCGATCGGTCGCCAGCTGGGCCTTCCCGAGGCGATCGTGGGTCGCCAGCCGTTTCCGGGGCCCGGCCTCGGCATCCGGATCGTGGGTGAGGTCACCGCTGACCGTCTCGAGATCCTGCGTGAGGCCGACGCCATCGCCCGCGCGGAGCTGACGGCGGCGGGCCTGGACAACGAGATCTGGCAGTGCCCGGTCGTGCTCCTCGCGGACGTCCGCTCGGTGGGCGTCCAGGGCGACGGCCGCACGTACGGCCACCCGATCGTGCTGCGCCCGGTCTCGAGCGAAGACGCCATGACGGCCGACTGGACGCGTCTGCCCTACGACGTGCTGTCGAAGATCTCCAACCGCATCACCAACGAGGTCCGCGACGTCAACCGCGTCGTGCTGGATGTGACCTCCAAGCCCCCGGGCACCATCGAGTGGGAGTGATCCCCCCGCAGGATCCGGCCCCGCACGCGACATTCCCGGATGCCGCGTACCTGGTGCTGTCAAGCCGGCTCATCCCCGATCTCGACGGGGGGTTCACCCTGGCGACCCTCGCACGGGCACGGCAGATGGCGGATGCCGGTGTCGCCGGCGGCGCCGGTCCGCTCCTGCTGACGGTGGATCCGGGGACGCCGGCCGATCACGCGCGGCACCGAGCGATCTTCGCCGAGCGCGGTCTCGTGCGGCATCCGGAGCGGATGCGGAACCTCTTCGACGAGGCCGCCGACCCGGACGGGGGCGCGGCCGCATGGCTTCGGGAGGCGGCGGTCGCCCGCGAGACCGACGCGGATGCCGCGGCTCCCGTCGACGCGCCGGACTACCGCACGCTCACCGGCGTCGACGGGGCTCCGGTGATCGGGCTGCCGGTCATCGCCGGTGACCCCGACTGGCACACCTCGACCGCCGCCGTGCGGGTGCACGGGCGGAACGGCTCCGTCGTCGGCACGCTCGCCGGTTTCGGCGCCCTGTACCGGGCGTGGCTCGACCACGTCGTGGCGGGAGAACGCGCGATCGCACCCCTTGGCCCGCGGCCGGTCGTCGTCGTGTGCGAGTCGCGTCAGCTCGGCGAGCTCCTCGTGCCGTGGTCCGATCCCGGGGCGCGCATCGTCCACGCGATCCACACCATCCACCTCGAGCCGCCCTACACCCCGGACGCCCCGATCAACGCGCTGTGGAGCCGGTGGTTCGCCGTCGCCGACCGGTTCGACGCGATCCTGTGGCCGACCGAGGCACAGCGCTCGGACGTCGCGCGCCGGTTCGGAGACGCCCCCGGGTCGGTCGTCGCGCCGCACGGAGTTGAGATCCCCGCGACCGCGATCCCCGCGCCCGGATCGACCGGACACGCGGGCCGCGTCGTGATGCTGAACCGTCTCGCCCCCGGCAAACGCGTCGACCACGCGATCCGGGCGTTCGCGGACGTGCGGGCGGCGGTGCCGCACGCCACCCTCGACGTCTACGGCGAGGGGGCCGAGCACGCGGCACTGGAGCACCTCATCGACGAGCTCGGTCTCGCGGAGGCCGTGCGCCTCCGGGGGCGCACCGACGACCCCGTCGGCATCCTCGCCGAGGCCGCCGTATTCCTGTCGACCTCCGCGTATGAAGGGCAGGGCCTCGCCCTCGCCGAGGCGCTGGCGACCGGATGCCCGGTGGTCTCCTACGACGCCCCGTACGGCCCGCGCGAACTCCTCGCGCGGGGAGGCGGCGTGCTCGTGCCCGACGGCGATGAGCACGCGCTCGCCGAGACGCTCATCGGCGTGCTTCGGGATGCCGCGCTCCGCGATCGGCTGTCGGCGGAGGCGGTGCCGTCGGCGCGCGCAGTCGACCCCGCCCACGCCGCCGCCGCCCTCGCCGCGGCGTGCGCCCTGGCGCTCGCGCACCCCGCACGGAGGCTCCGGGGCTGATCCCCTATGCCCGGAGGATCGCGTCGGTTCCCCTGGGGTTTTCCTGCGGCCGCCCCGGGGTGCGGATTCCGCCACTAGCATTCCCTCATGCGGGCGGTCGTCGTCGGGTCCGGATTCGGTGGTCTTGCCGCCGCCATCCGGCTGTCCGCCGCGGGTCACGACGTGACGATCCTCGAGAAGCGCGACCGCATCGGCGGAAGGGCGTACCAGTACGAGCTCGAAGGCTTCCGGTTCGACGCCGGACCGACGGTGCTCACCGCGCCGTTCATGTTCGAGGAGCTGTTCGCGCTCGCGGGGGAGACCCTCGCCGACCACGTGACCCTCGTGCCGCTCGATCCCTTCTACCGGGCTTTCGACGGTGACGGTGCGCCGTTCGACTTCCACGCCGACGACGACGCGCTCCAGGCCGAGGTGGCTCGCCGCAGCCCGCGCGATGCCGCCGGATTCCGGAGGCTCCAGGAGCACATCCGCCGGATCTTCGACGTGTTCTACCCGTACACGGAGCGGCCGCTGATGCAGCTGCGCGCCATGGTCCGGATGCTGCCGTACCTCCTCCGCCACGGCGCCGCGCTCGGGGTGCGGCGCGTGGTCGACCGCTGCATCCGCGACCCGTTCCTCCGCCGCACGCTCTCCTTCCACCCGCTCCTGATCGGCGGCGACCCGGCATCCACTCCGGCGCTGTACGAACTCATCGCCGAGTTCGAACGCCGCTGGGGCGTGCACTACGCCGTCGGGGGGACCGGCGCGCTCGTCGACGCCCTCGGAGACCTCTTCACCCGCCTCGGCGGCACGATCGTCTGCGACGTCGACGTCGAGCGTATCCTCGTCGACGACGGTGCGGTGCGGGGTGTCCGCGCGCGGGACGGGCGGGAATGGGAGGCGGATGTCGTCGTCTCCAACGCCGACCCGGGTTACACCTATGGTGAGCTGCTGCAGAAGGCGCCGGCCTCGGCCGCGCGTCGCCCGTCGTCGCGTCGCCCCGTCGAGCCGAGCATGTCGCTGCACGTCCTCTACTTCGGCGCCGATCGCACGTGGCCCGCGTCGCCGCTCCACCACCACAACCTGCTCTTCCGCGGCGATCCCGACCGGGCACTCCGGCGGGTGTTCGGTCGCTCGGGCAGCGGCCGCCGCGCGGCCCCCGACGCCACCGACGACCTTTTCCTCTACGTCCACGTCCCGACGCGCACCGACGCGAGCATCGCCCCGCCCGGGTGCGAGGCGCTCTACGTGCTCGTCGCGTCGCCGCCGCTCCCGTCCCGACCCGAGGGTCCGGATGTCGCCGCCGCCGTCGACGCCCGGGTCCGCGACCGCGTGCTCGACGTGCTCGAGGCCGGCTACCTCCCGGGCTTGCGTGACCATCTCGTCGTCGAACACGCCATCGGCCCCGAGCACTTCCGCGACGTCTTGAACACCCCGCGCGGGGCGGCGTTCTCCCTGCGGCCGACGCTGTTCCAGTCCGGATGGTTCCGACCGCACAACCGCTCGCCGAAGGTGGACGGTCTGTATCTCGTCGGCGCGGGCACCCACCCGGGCGCCGGCGTCCCCGCGGTCCTCGCCTCCGGCAAGATCGCCGCGACCCTCATCGCCGAGCGCACGGGCGCGGGCACCTCCGCCCGTTCGGCCCGATCCGCTCGGAGCGCCTCGTGACCACCCCGGATTTCCTCACCCACGGTTTCGGCGACAGCCCCGAGGTCGAGCTCGACGACGTGCCCGTGCGCGGCATCCTGCCGGACTGGCTCGAGGGCACGCTGCTGCGCAACGGACCCGGAACGTTCCAGGTGGGGGAGCGCCGCTACCGGCACTGGTTCGACGGACTCGCGATGCTGCACCGCTTCACCCTCCAGGGCGGCCGCGTGTCGTACGCGAACCGGTTCCTCGAGACGAAGGCCTACTCCGCCGCCCGCGACGACGGACGCATCGCGTACCCCGAGTTCGCCACCGACCCGTGCCGGTCGCTCTTCGCCCGCGCGATGGCGGTGTTCGACCCGCAGGTCACCGACAGCGCCAAGGTCAACATCACCCGCCTCGCCGAGCGCTACCTGGCGCTGGCGGAGACGCCGGTGCAGGTGGAGTTCGACCCGCAGACCCTGAAGACCGTCGGTGTCGACAGCTGGGACACCTCCACCTTCGGGCGGATGACGACGGTGCACCCCCACGTCGATGGCGACCGCGGCGAAGCCGTGAACCTCGTGGTCCGCTACGGCGCCTCCAGCCAATACGTCTTCCGTCAGGTGGACCTCGCCGAGGGCGGGGCGCTGGAGGGCACCGATCTCGCCACCCGGCGGGTCGCCAAGCCGTCGTACATCCACTCGTTCGGGATGTCGGGGCGCTACCTGGTGCTGGCGGAATTCCCGCTCGTGGTCAACCCGATCTCGCTCCTGCTGTGGCTCCGTCCCTACATCGAGAACTTCCGGTGGGAGCCCCGCCGCGGCGCCCGCTTCCACCTGTTCGACCGCGAGACGGGCGCGCACGTGCGGACCCTGCGTGCCCCGGCGTTCTTCGCGTTCCACCACGTCAACGCGTACGACGACGGCGACGACGTGGTCGTCGACCTCGTGGGCTACGACGATGCCGACATCATCGGCGCGTTCTACCTCCACCGCCTGGAGGAGCCGGATGCGCGGATCCCGCCGGGGACGCTCCGTCGGTTCCGCCTTCCCGTGCGAGGGGGCGACGGCACCGTGACCGGCGAGGAGCTCTCGCCCACGGGGATCGAGCTGCCGAGCCTCGACTACGACCGGATGAACACCCGCCCCGACCAGCGCTACGTCTACGGCGTGGGCCTGAGCGGGGAGCGCGGGTTCTACGACCGGCTCGTCAAGATCGACACCGGTGCCGCCGACGGGAGTGGCCGGTCGACGAAGATCTGGTCAGAGCCCGGATGCTACCCGGGGGAGGGCGTGTTCGCGGGCCGCCCCGGACGCGAGCGCGAAGACGACGGCGTCGTGCTCTCGGTCGTCCTGGACTCCGAGCGCGGCACCTCCTTCCTCCTGGTGCTCGACGCCGAGGGTTTCACCGAGATCGCCCGCGCGGAGCTGCCGCACCCGGTGCTCCTCGGGTACCACGGGCGCTACGACACGAGCGCCTGAGTGCCGGCGCGACGCACGCGCCTCAGAGCATCAGCAGCCCGCGGGCCAGCAGCCACAGTGTGAATCCCAGCGAGGCGACCGCCGACGCGGTGACCGCGATCCGGTGCGCTCGGGTGCCCTCCTCGAGGATCCACGCGCGCACGACGAGCACCGCCAAGAGGATGCCCGCGCCCGCGGCGACGAAGGGGATGAGCAGGACCGGCCAGACCGCCGGAGGGAGGCCGAAGGCGAGGGCGAGCGGGTCCGCGTTCGCGGCGATCAGGGCGAGGATGCCGGCGTACAGGAGGTTCCCGCCGGCCGCCGCGCTCGCGGCGAGGATGGTCCCCGGAGGGGCGTCGCCCGACCGGCGTGCGGCGCCGCGGAGGACGTACAGGGCGGCGTAGACCAGCGTCCCGACGCTCGCGAGGAGGGCGGCGCCGAGGATCGCCAGCGGCAGCGGCGCGCGCTGCTGCACGAGGTCGCGATCGGCCCGGAACAGCGCCGTCGTCGGATCGATCTGCGCGGTGGTGAGGAAGGCGGGCGGCCGCAGCGACACGGTGCACTCCGCATCCGGCACCTCGGCGGGGTCCCGGAGGAAATCCGCGGCCACGCGGGCGGCGCAGCTGCGGGCCAGGGAGTCCGCGCGCGTTCCGGATCCGGTGAGGATGCCGTGCCCGGCGTGGGGGACGCGCACGACCGTTCCGCGCTCGAGGCCCTCCGCCGCGGCATCCGACCAGGCGGGTGCCGCGACGGAGTCGTACGTGCCGGTCAGAAGGAGCGTCGGGATGCCGCTCGTCACCCGCTCCGCTTCGCTGCCGTCCCGTGCGGGGACACCCCAGGCCTCGCACTCGGCCGTGAGGGCAAGCCCCTCGGCGGCGGTGAACGGCACCTGCTCGGCGCAGACACGCGTGAGGCCGAGCCCGGCGCCGGTGACCGTCAGGGCGTCCAGCCGACGCTGCAGGAGCGGGACGATCGCCTCGGCGTTGCCGGAGGCGAGCTGGTCGATGACGAACGGCACCGCCCGGACCGTCGCCGCGTCGGCGGTGGCCCATGCGAGCGTCCGTGCGACCTCGGCCTCATCGAGGACGACGTCCAGGCGTCCGCCGTCCCCGGGGGAGACGGCGGTGACGGTGGCGGGGTCGGATGCGGCGCTCGAGAGCACCGAGGTCAGCGCCGCCTCCAGACCGGGAGCGCGTTCGCGGCACTCCGGTTCGGCGCCGCAGGCCTCGATGACGCTGCTCGCGGCGGCGCGGAAGGCCGTGGATTCTTCGGCCAGGGCGTCGACCCCGGGCGGCACGGTGCCGTCGAGGACGACGGAGCGGAGTCCGTCCGGGGCGAAACGCATCGTCGACAGCGCCAGACGCGTCGCCCGGTCGGACGCGAAGAGGTTCCAGCGGTCGTAGCCGAGGGTCGCCCGCAGCTCCGCGAGATCGTCCACCATCGCGCGCGTCGAGTACGCCGCGATGTCGATCCCCTCCTCCGTCAGGCGCTCACGGCACGCGGTGATCTCCGCGATCCGCTGCGGCGTCGCCTCGGCTCCGGTGAGCAGACGGCCGTCCTCGACCACCAGGCCGCGCCCGATCTCGGGGCAGTCCAGGGTCGGACGTGACAGCTCGGTGCCGCGGTGCCCCACGAGGATGACGTCGCGGTCGCCGGTCCACCCCGCGCCGGTGAAGGTCCGGAGCGCCTGGGCGAAGGCATCGGCATCGCCGAGGACGGGCACGACCAGCGGGTCGTCCGACGGCGACTCGCTCACGCTGTCGATGACAATGATCGGCAGCGCGACGGTGTTCTCCGGGTCGCCGGCACCCCGTTCGGGCACGGTCAGGACGCCGCACGTGAGGCGTGCGCCCTGCCCGTTCGGGACGGGCACCGGGCAGCGGACCTCGTCGAGCTCCTCCGTGACGGCGGTGGGTGCGGCGACCGTCTCGGCGGCCGGTGTCGCCGCGGCCGCGGATGCCGCGGGCGCGCCACCGAGGACCAGAAGGGTCAGAGCGACGGTGGTGCGCAGCAACGCGGCCATTCTGACACTCTAACCAGCGCCGGCCGCACCGAAGGACGCGGGCGGACGACGAGGGGGCCGCCCGGATGGACGACCCCCTCGTTCTCGCGACCCGAGGATCGCGAGGGATGTCAGTTGCTGCCGCGGATGATCGCGATCATGCGGAGGATCTCGACGTACAGCCAGACGACGGTGACCATGATGCCGAAGGCGCCGAGCCATGCGTACTGGCGCGGGGCGCGGTTGCGGACACCGCGCTGGATCATGTCGAAGTCGAGCACCAGCGAGTACGCGGCGAGGATCACGACGAAGACACCGATGATGAGGCCCAGCGGGATGCCCATGATCGAGGCGCTGTAGAGGCCGAAGGCCTGATCGGCGGGCAGGACGCCGGTCCACATGAGGACCAGGTTCAGCAGTGCGAAGACCATGTAGCCGATCATCGCGATCATGAAGATCTTCGTGGCCTTCTTCGACGCGCGGACCTTGCCGCTGGCGAAGAGGGCGAGGGTGACGCCGACCACCGCGAAGGTCGCGAGGGTCGCCTGCATGACGATGCCGGGGTAGAGGACCTCGAAGAACGCCGAGATGCCACCGATGAAGAGGCCCTCGAACGCGGCATACGCCCAGATGAGCGCGGGACGCACCTTCTTGCGCGAGGTGAAGATGACGACCATCGACAGGATGAAGCCGCCGGCGAGGCCGATGAGCCACGGGGCCATCGAGATCTGCTGCGCGGTGTCACCGGTGATCGTGAGGCCGCCGAGGGTCCAGACCCAGCCGACGGCGGCGGTGACGAGGAGGATCGCGAAGAGGCCGACCGTCTTCATGACGGTGTCCTCGACGGTCATCCGGTCGGTCTCGGTCGCACCGGCGGTGGGGGCGGCGTACATGCCCTCGAGGCGGGCGTTGGCCGCGGCATCCGTTCCCGCGCGCTGCGCGGTGGCGAACTGCGTGGGACCACCCAGGTTCGCCGCCTGCGCACCACCGGGATAGGTCTGCACGGCCTTCGGATCCTGGAACGCGGGGTTGTTGAACGCGGGGTTGTTGAGGGCCACTGCTCTCACACTCCAAAGTCGGGATTTTCTCACAGCGCTGTGCTGTGGATCCACGATATCCGAACGTCGCTCGGAACGCCTTTGTTCCCGCTGGGAGTGCGCTCGACGCGGCCCGCTCGCGGGTACTGTGTGACCGTGTCGCGACGATCCCGCCCGCTCGTCATCGGCCATCGGGGTGCCCCGGGGTACCGCCCCGAGCACTCGCGGTCCTCGTACGACCTCGCCCTCGCGATGGGGGTGGATGCCGTCGAGCCCGACGTCGTGGTCACGCGCGACGGGGCGCTGGTGGTCCGGCACGAGAACGAGATCTCCGGGACCACCGATGTCGCCGACCGGCCCGAGTTCGCCGACCGTCGCACGCGCAAGCGCGTGGACGGGGAGGAGCTCGAGGGGTGGTTCACCGAGGACTTCACCGCCGCCGAGCTGCAGAGCCTTCGGTGCCGTGAGCGGATCCCCGGCATCCGTTCCACCAGCGCGACCTTCGACGACACCCAGCCGGTGCTGCTCCTGCGCGACGTCCTCGACCTGGTGCGGCGCGGGTCGCTCGAGGCGGGGCGCGAGATCGGCGTGGTGCTCGAGATCAAGCACCCCACGTACTTCGCCGCCCTCGGATGGGACGTCGCGCGTCTCGTGGCCGACGAGCTGCACGCGGCGGGATGGGGAGCGGGGCAGCTGCCGCTCACGATCGAGTCGTTCGAATCGACCGTGCTCGCCGACCTCCGCGCCCGCGCGGTGTCGGCCACCTACATCTACCTCCTCGAGGCGTCGGGGAGTCCGTTCGATCTCGTCGCCGCGCAGGGGAAGGCGGCGCCCACCTACGCGCAGACAGCGGCGCCCTCCGGTCTCGACGCCCTCGTCGGCACCGTCGACGGCATCAGCGTCGACAAGCGCATGATCCTCGCGCCCGACCGGCTCGGTCGCGCGACGGGACCGTCGCCGATCGTCGCCGACGCCCACGTACGGGGCCTCCGCGTCTTCACGTGGACGGCGCGGTGCGAGAACGCCTTCCTGATCCCGCAGTTCCGCACGCGCGGCGGCAAGGCCGCGTTCGGCGACTGGGAGGGGGAGTGGGCGCTGCTGGCGGCATCCGGCATCGACGGGGTCTTCGTCGACCACGCCGATCTCGGAGTGCGATTCTTCGGCGCGGACGCCGACGACGGCGAGGACCGCCGCCTAGGGTGAGCGCATGACCAGCGCCGGAATCGTCGAGAGTCCCGTCGCCGAGGGGATCGTCGTGACGGGGGTGCGCCGGTCCTTCGGATCGGTGCACGCCGTTCAGGACGTCACCCTGCACGCCCGACCGGGAGCCGTGACCGGCCTCGTCGGCCCGAACGGCTCGGGGAAGACGACGCTCCTGCTGATGCTCGCCTCGCTCCTGGCCCCCGACGCGGGCGAGATCCGGCTCGATGGCGTCGATCCGATCGCCGACCCGCACGCCGCGCGCGCTCGCACCGGGTGGATGCCGGACGCACTCGGTGCGTGGGGGACCCTCACCGCCCGCGAGACGCTGGTGATGACCGGGCGCCTCTACGGACTCACGAAGACGGATGCCGCGACCCGCGCCGAGGTGCTCCTGCGCGAGGTGGGGCTCGTCCCGCTCGCCGACGCCCCCGCGCGCGTGTTCTCCCGCGGGCAGAAGCAGCGCCTGGGCCTCGCTCGCGCGCTCGTGCACGACCCGCGGATCCTCCTCCTCGACGAACCGGCCTCGGGCCTGGACCCCCAGGCGCGGGTGGAGCTGCGCGTGCTCCTGCGCCGCATGGCCGCCGAGGGGCGGACGATCCTGGTCTCCAGCCACATCCTGTCCGAGCTCGAGGAAGTCGTCGACGACGCCGTGTTCCTCGTTGAGGGGCGGAGCGTCGACGCCGACCGCGTCGCGGCCGCATCCGCCCGCACACGGCCCTGGCGTCTCCGGATCGCCGGGGATGCCGCCGGTGCCGAGGCCGCCGCGGCGAACAGTGTCGCCTGGATCGCCGACGTCCTCGGACGCGACCCGGAGACGATCACGGTCGACCGGCGGGATCTCCTCGTCCCCTTCGCGTCGGAGTCCGAGGCCGCCGCGGCCCTTCGCACCCTCGTCTCCGCCGACGTCCCCGTCGTGGAGTTCGCCGCCGCGCAGGGAAGCCTCGAGCGCACCTTCCTCGACCTCGGGACCACGAGCGACGAGGCGCAGCGGACCAAACCGGTCGGGGACTCCGGCACGGACGGAGAGACGGCATGAACGCGCAGCGACTCGGCACGATCGTCCGCCTCGAGCTGATGCAGCGGACGCGGAGCGTCGCCTGGTACGTACTGCTCGGCGTCTTCGCCCTCGTGCTCGTGCTCGTGACGGCGCTGTCGTTCCTCGCGTGGGGCGTCGTGCCGCGGGACGCCGGGTCCGGGGTCTTCTCGACCATCGTCTACATCACGCTGCTGCTGGTGGTGCTCGTCTCACCGACCCTCAGCGGCAATGCGATCAACGGCGACCGGGAGGCCGCGACGCTCGCGCCGGTGCAGGTGACCCTCGCCACGACCGGCGAGATCCTGATGGGGAAGTTCCTCACCGCCTGGATCACGGGACTCGCGTTCGTGGCGGTCTCGATCCCGTTCCTCCTCATCGCCACCCTGGCCGGCGGCACGTCGGCGGCGACGATGCTGGTGGCGCTCGCCGTCCTCATCGTCGAGATCGGCGTCGTCGCGGCGATCGGGGTGGCCGTGAGCGGCATCCTGGCGCGTCCGCTCTTCTCGGTGGCGACGACCTATCTCGTCGTCGCTGCCCTGGTGATCGGCACGCTCGTCGCCTTCCTCCTCGTCGGCGCCTCCGTCCGGACCGAGGTGACGAACTCTTACCGCTCCTTCGAGTACACCTCGGTGGATCCGGACGGCATCCCGCCGTGCTTCCCCGGGGAGAGCTCGTCGCCGGGCTACCCGTGCGACGAGGAGGCGGAGATCACCTGCGGACCCTGGCAGACGAGCACGTACGAGGCCCCGCGCTTCGACACGGTGTGGTGGATGCTGTCGGCGAACCCCTTCGTGATCCTCGCCGACGCCACCCCCACGACGTTCGACGCGTCGGGGTACCCGGTCGACCTGTTCGGGCAGATCAAGCTCGGCATCCGCTCCGCTCAGCAGACGCCCGAGACCGAGACGGGCTGGGACGACTGTGCGCCGCCGGCTCCGACCGACCAGCAGACGCCGGAGCAGATCATCGCCGGGTCGACCCCGAGCTGGTTCGTCGGCCTCGCGCTGCAGATCGCGCTCGCGGCTTTGCTGCTGTGGTGGGTGTGGCGCCGCACCGACACACCCGCGCGCCGTCTGCCGCCCGGCACGCGCATCGCCTGACGCGAGCGGTGCGCGCGTGGCCACTCGTCTTCTCCTCATCGCCGACACCCACATCCCGGCGCGGGCGCGCTCCCTCCCGGATGCGGTGCGGAGGGCCGCGGATGCCGCCGACCTCATCGTCCACGCCGGCGACTGGGTCAGAGAGTCCGTGCTCGACGACCTCGCGCAGCACGGCGAGGTCCTCGGGGTCTGGGGCAACAACGACGGTCCGGATCTCCGTGCCCGGCTCCCCGAGATCGCCCGTCGCGACATCGAGGGTGTGCGGATCGCGGTCGTGCACGAGACCGGCGCAGCGTCGGGGCGGGAGGCGCGGATGGACGCCGCCTTCCCCGACGCCGACGTCCTGGTGTTCGGTCATTCGCACATCCCGTGGGACTCGCGAACGCCCGCCGGCCTCCGGCTGCTGAACCCCGGTTCGCCCACCGATCGCCGCAGGCAGCCGGAGTGCACGATCATGACCGCGGTGGCGGATGCCGGCGTCCTGCGCGACGTGACGCTCATCCCCGTCTCCCGTGAGGCGACGGGGGGATGAGCGTCGACGACGAACGCTGGCTCGTCGTGAACGGCCGCCGTTGGCGCCGCACCGACCCCGAGCTCGCCGAGGAGACCGTGCGTGCGCTCACCTCCCACCTCGGTCGCGGGCGGTCCGGAGTGCGCGCGGCGAAGTCCGCCGGCGACGACGATGCCGTCGCTCTCGCCCGCCGACGGGTGGGGCTCGCGAAGCACGGTCTGGGCGAGCGCGGCGACCCATGGTGGGAGATGACGCTCGCGGACCGCCGCCGGCGCGCCGAGGATGCGCTCGCCGAGCTCGACGCCGCGGACTGACCCGCGCTCAGCGGTGCGCGTGCGCGGCGCGCTGACCACGAGCAGCGCCGATCAGGACCCAGACCAGCATCCACGCCGCCGTCCCGAGCACGACCACGACGGTCGTCGGCAACGCCACCCCGGACGGGAGCGGCGCGGCGACGATGGCGACGAGTACGGCGGCGCCGATGAGTGTGCCCCATCCTGCGATCTCATTCGCCGAAGCGGATGCCCTCTGCGCGGCGTACCACGCGGCATCCGACGACAGCGTCAGCGCCGTCCGGATGCCGGCGATCTGATTGCGCGGCAGGCGACCGTCGCGGCTCCGGCGCGCCAGGATGACGAGCGCCACACCTGCGGCTCCGAGACCCACGACGGTGACGAGCATCGCCCAGAGGGGAGTCGTCGGATCTGTCACGGCTCCAGCCTAAGAGCATGTGCGCATGGTGACGAGCCTGTGTCGACGCGACGGCGGGAGTCGAACCCGCAACACCGCCGGGTATGAGCCGGGGTCCGGGACCACCCGGATCGCCGCGATGTCCTCCACGCTAACCCGGGTCGCCGACGGTGGCCAGGGGGTCGCGGTCGGCGCGTCATCCGTCGTCACGATCGGTCACGGGACGTCACGCGGACGACGTCGGCCGCTCAGCGTCGCGAGGCGAGGTGCGCGCGCAGGTGCTCCACGACGAGGGCGTGGTCGTCGGCCTGGGGGAGGCCGGAGACGCCGACGGTGCCGACCATGCCGACGCCGGCGATGAGGATCGGGAAGACCCCGCCCGCCGCGGCGAAGACGCTCGGGTCCAGTCGCGAGTGCGTGTCGAAGTCCTGATCCCGGCTGCGGAAGAGCATGCCCACGCCGTACGACGACCGCCCGTACCTCCGGGCGACCCGGGCTTTCCGCTCGAGCCATTCGTCGTTGTCGGACGACGAGCCGGGGAGTGCGGTGTGGAACACCCGCGCCTCGCCGAGGGAGATCCCGATCACGACGGGAAGTCCGCGTTCCCGGGCGCTCTCCCGGAGGGCGGAACCGAGGATCCAGGCATCCTCCAGATCGAAGCGGGGGAAGACGAGCTCGCGCTCCTCCTCGTCGATGAGGGACAGGATCGTGGCGGCCTCGAACATACGCCGAATCTAGCGCTGTTGCCGAACCGTTGCGGTCCGGATCGTCTCCCCGGTCAACGCACAGGTTCGATCGGAGTAGCTTTGACCCATGGCGCGGGCGACACAGCGGATCATCCTCGCTGTCGCCACTGCCGGTTTCCTCCTCGGCGTGGGCCTGTTCCTCGGTGTCCTCGCGGCGGGCGCGTTCGCGCCGACCGTGTCTGAGCCCGTGGGTCTGCGCGACCCCGAGCGCAACACGCTCATGGCCTGGTTCGCCCGCGGCGTGCTCGTGCTCGCCCTCGCCTGGGTCGTCATCGGCATGCTCGCCGCCCGCACGCGGCTCGTCGCGCGCCCCGGTGCGGCGGCCGCCCGAGCCTCGTGGCTCGCAGCGACCCGACCGTGGCGGGCGCGGGAGTCGACGCTCGGCATGCTCGAGCTCGACCGCTGGCTGATGTTCGCCGTGCCGCTGGCGCTCCTCATCGGCACGCGGCTCATCGAAGCGTCCTTCGTGCTCTGGATGCCGCTCGTCCTCACCGCCGCGGCCCTGATCCCCTTCGCCGTGGTGCTGCGACTGTTCATCTGGCGGCGCTCCCCGTGGCCGGCCATCGCGGCGGCGGGCGGCGTGGTCGTCCTCCAGTGCGTGGTCGAGCTCGCCGTGATCGCCGTCGCCGGACCGGAGGTCGCGTGGACGGTCGTGTGGGCCGCGCCCGCGACCTCGACCCTGGTCGTCGCCGTGGGCGTTGCGCTGTTCGGGTGGCTGTTCATCGCCACCGGGTGGGCGATCGAGGTGCAGATCGGCGCGCGCCGCGCGGCCGGCGCCGTCCTCGCGGCGTTCGGCGCGGGCCTCGCCGTGCCGGCCGTGATCCTCGGATTCGTCGGCATCCGCTTCGCCGCCGCCACCGCGGCCGACGTCGAGCTCCTCCCCGCCGGGCTTGCCCGCGTCCTCGACGCGATCGCCCTGCTCCCCGGCGGTGCGCCCTGGATTGCGGCGGGTGCCGCCGTCGTGACGGCCGCGGTCGGCGTGCTGCTCGCACGGATGCCGGAGCCGGAGCGCCTCCCCGTCCCGTGAGGTCCGGACCGCCGGCGCTCGCCGACGTCAGCGCGCGGTGAGGGTGCGGTCGAACGCGCCGCGGCGGGTCGAGACGATGTCTTTGCCGAGCGGCATGAGGGACACCGGGACGAGTTTGAAGTCGGCGATCCCGAGCGGGATGCCGATGATCGTGATGCACAGGGCGATCCCCGAGATGATGTGGCCGAGCGCGAGCCACCATCCGGCCAGGATGACCCAGACGACGTTGCCCAGGAAGGACCCGACGCCCGCGGTCGGCTTGGAGACGACCTCGCGGCCGAACGGCCACAGTGCGTACAGGCCGACCCGGAACGAGGCGATGCCCCAAGGGATGGTGACGATGAGGATGCACAGGAGCACCCCCGCGACCATGTAGCCGACGAAGAGCCAGAAACCGGCGAAGATCAGCCAGATGATGTTCAGGAGGGTGCGCACGCGCTCATTGTGCCAGGCGCTCCCGACACCCGGCTGGGTGCCCGTGGGGCGTCAGTACTTCTCGAGCGGGTCGTACTCGTCCAGGGCGAAGCAGGCGCTGAAGCCCGAGATCTGCAGGACCGTGTTGCCCTCGAGGGCGGCGATGCCGATCGAGAGTCCGTCCTCGTGGGCGAGATCGAGCGTGGGTGCCCCGCCGGACGTCGCACCCCGCTCGGGGGTCCAGCCCCCCTTCGCGGCCCACTCGTCGGCGATCCCGTCGAGCACGGCATCCGTGTCGGTGTCCGGGGCGATCGACACCGTCATCGCGCCGGGCCAGATGAACCGCTCCGGATCGGTGTCGCACGGCAGCAGGGTGGCCGTCTCGACGGTCCCGAGATCCTCGAGCGCGACATCCGCGGGAATCGACGACCGCAGGTCCGCCTGCGCCGCCAGGTACTCGGACTTCGCTTCATCGAGGGTCATGGATGTGCCTTCCGTGGGCTGCTGACAGGCGGTCAGCGTCGCGATCAGCACGGCCGCCGCCGCGACGAGGGTCACCCGCCTATTCATGGATCTCCCTGTAGAGGTCGCGGAGGACCTCGCTGTTGCGCCGCGGCCCCTCGTCCACCCGCACGTGGTTGTCGAGCTCGTTCTGGATGCCGAGGAAGGTCGACGGAGCGTACTCGTGCTGTACGAACGCGGACGATTCCTGCGGGGTGTCGTAGAACGGGTTCAGGTAGTTGATGGCGTCGAATCCGTACTGGTGATGAGCGTAATCCGTGCCCTCGCGTGCGCTCCACCCGTCCTGGAGCCAGGACCCGGCGAGGGATTTCACCTGGTCGTACTCGGCTCCCGCGACTTCCGCGCTCGACAGGACGCTCATCCCGGCGCTGTGGGCGATGCCGACGCGGGTCGCCGAGGCGAGCTGCGCGTCGCTGCGCAGCCCGTCTTCGAACCGCGCGAGTTGAGCGCCCTCGTCCCTCGCGAAATCGCGGTTGGCGTTGCTGGTCTCCTGGAAGGGCAGGCCCCACGACGCCCACGGCCCGTCCGTGTACACGAAGGCGACGGAGCGACCGGTGGTGTCCTGCTCGACCAGGTACTGCGCGACGGACTGCACGCCGCCGGAGTAGTAGCTCGCCATGTCGGTGCCCGTTCCCGGGACGTACGTGATCGAGTAGGCCGCGCGTGACGGGTCTCCGATCATCTCGATGATCCGCTCCCGCCGCGGGTCGTAGAGGTAGAGCGACCGCTCGCCGGCGGCGACCCGTTCGAGATAGGCGATCTCGGCCTCCAGCGCCGCCCGCTCTGACGCGTTCGAACGCAGGGTGCGTCCCTGGTGGATGTAGGCGGGGGTGTCCTCGAGCTCGGCACGGGCCGCGGCGAGCCGCCGTGCGGCCGTCTCGCGATTGGCGGCCACCCGCGCGGGGGCGGGGATTCCGTTCAGGCCGCCCACCGCGAGGGATGCGCCGGTGATGAGCGCCGCGGCGAGCGCCGAGCCGGGGACGACGTCAGACTCCCACCACGCGGCCACCGCGGCCGGATCGGCGGTGCCGGCGGCGAGGACGTCGAGGTAGTCGGGGTGCGCGGCGAGGAGAGCGGCGACCGCGTCGGCGTCGGCATCCGTTCCGGCGGCGCGTACGAGCGCGTCGAGGATCGCCGCCGTCACCCGGTCGTCGAGAGTCGCGATGCCGGTCGGTCCGAGCGTCGACAGCGGCGCGGGAACGGATGCGGGCGGGAGGGAGGTGGTCGGGCCTGACACGGCGCCGAGGTCGCTTCGGCAGGTCTCAGCGGCGATGTCGAGCATCGCCGCAACGTGCTGGCAGCGCGCGCGGAGGTCATCGTTGTAGACCAGGTGCGACGGGTCGAACAGCAGGTGGCTCGGCAGATCCTCGCCGTCGGGCGCGAACTGTTCGCGCTGGGAGCGCTGGAAGGAGCGGAGCCCCGCGAGGAAGCCGGGGATCTCGCGGTGCAGCTGGTCGATCTCCCGTTTCTGCTGCTCCAGGATCTCGGCGTAGTCCTCGAGCGCGCGGGCGATCGCGGTGGCCGCGGTGGCCCATTCGGCGGCGGCGTCGTCGACCGGCGAGAGGCGCGCGACGGCGGTGGCGGTCTCCGGTGTCTCGTGCACCTCGACCAAGCCTCCCCAGCGGCGGACCGCGTCGCGACCGGCGTCCGCGACGCCGTCGACGGAGGCGCGGACGGCCGTCGCGGCGGCCGCGACGCTCGCGGGATCTGCCGGGAGGTCGGGGATCATGCTCACGCCGACCAGCGCGATCGTCGCGCCCGCGCTCATCGCAGCGACCTCTGCGGACCGGTGGACCCGAGTGGGCCGAAGCCGCGGCCGGGGAGCGGGGGCGCGGGGAGGGCGGCGGAGGCGGATGCCGTGTCCGCGGATCCGGTCGATGACGCCATCGTCTCGTCGGCGTCGATGTAGGTCACGAGGTTCGCGCCCACCGCGGACACACCCGCGTGCACGAGCGATGCGATCCGCGCGCCGTGCCCGTCCCACTCCTCCGCGAGGCCGGACATCGCGGACCCGGCGCCGTCGACGCCGGTCAGGGCGGAGGCGGCGTCCCGCAGTGCCTGCTCACAACCCTTCCGTGATCCCCAGGGTGGTGTCGGAGCCCGCGCCTACACTGGGACCGACATGACCGACGCCTCTGCGCCCGCGCCTCGCGCGGCATCCGCCCCTGTTCTCGTGGTCGGCGACGACCGTTCCCCGCGCACGGGGGGCGCCGCTCCCGGGAGCGGACCGCGACCCGACGACGACCTGCTCGAGGGGCTGAACCCGCAGCAGCGCGAGGCGGTCACCTACCGCGGACCCGCCCTGCTCATCGTCGCGGGTGCCGGGTCGGGCAAGACGAGCGTGCTGACGCGGCGTGTGGCGTCGCTCCTGCGCACCCGCGAGGCGTGGCCGAGCCAGATCCTCGCCATCACGTTCACGAACAAGGCCGCCGGCGAGATGCGCGAGCGCGTCGGGCAGCTGATCGGTGAGAGCGCGCGCGGCATGTGGATCTCGACGTTCCACTCGGCGTGCGTGCGGATCCTTCGTCGGGAAGCTGCCCAGTTCGGGTTCACCACGTCGTTCACCATCTACGACTCGGGCGACTCCCGCGCCCTCATCAAGCGGCTCGTGAAAGAGCACGAGGCCGACGCCTACGGGCTCACGCCGGCGGCGACGCAGGGGCGGATCTCCAAGCTCAAGAACGAACTGGCGGATGCCGAGTCCTACGCCCGGTCGGCGAACATGAGCGACCCCGCCGAGCGCGTGTTCGTCGAGGTCTTCAGCGCCTACCAGCGCGAACTGCAGCGCGCCAACGCCTTCGACTTCGACGACCTCATCGGGCAGACCGTGTTCCTGTTCCGTGCGTTCCCGCACGTCGCCGACGTCTACCGGCGGCGGTTCCGGCACATCATGGTGGACGAGTACCAGGACACCAACCACGCGCAGTACGCGCTCATCCACGAGCTGACGCGACCGGTGTCGAGCGGCGGCGGCGACGAGTATGCCGACAGCGGAATGATGATCTTCGACGCGCCGGCCGCCGATGCTCCCGAGCCCGCGTCGCTCACCGTGGTGGGTGACTCCGACCAGTCGATCTACGCCTTCCGCGGCGCCGACATCCGCAACATCGCCGAGTTCGAGAAGGACTACCCGGGCGCGAAGGTGGTGCTGCTCGAGCAGAACTACCGGTCGACGCAGAACATCCTCTCCGCCGCGAATGCCGTCATCAGCCACAACTTCGATCGGAAGGACAAGAAGCTCTGGACCGATGTGGGGGCGGGCGAGCCGATCGTCGGCTTCACCGGCTACTCGCAGCACGACGAGGCCCAGTTCATCGCCGACGAGATCGAGACGCTGCATCGCGCCGGGGTCGACTACAACCAGATCGCGGTGTTCTACCGGACGAACTCGCAGTCCCGCGCTCTGGAGGAGATCTTCATCCGCGCCGCGGTGCCCTACAAGATCATGGGCGGCACGAAGTTCTACGAGCGCGCCGAGATCAAGGACGCGCTGGCCTATCTCGTCGCGATCGCCAACCCCGCCGACGAGATGGCGCTGCGCCGCATCATCAACCGGCCGCGGCGCGGCATCGGCGACGTCACGATCGAGACCATCGCGCGCTACGCCCAGAGCGAGCAGATCACGTTCCGCGACGCACTCGCGAACGCCTCGGCGATCGGGGTCGGGCCCAAGATCCAGCAGGCGATCTCCCGACTGGATGCCGTGCTCGCCGAAGCGGCGGAGATCATGCTCCCGGCATCCGGTGAGCTGGCCCCGCCGACCGCCGTCGCGGAAGGACTGCAGCTGCTGCTGAACAAGAGCGGCTACTACGACGCCCTCCGCGCCAGCAAGGACCCGCAGGATGAGGCGCGCGTGGAGAACCTCGACGAGCTCGTCGCGGTGACGCGGGAGTTCGCGCGCAACAACCCCGAGGGGACGCTGCTGGACTTCCTCACCGAGGTCGCACTCGTCTCGGATGCCGACGACCTCGAGGACGCCTCGGGCTCGGTCTCGCTCATGACCCTGCACACCGCCAAGGGGCTGGAGTACGACGCGGTGTTCCTCACCGGCGTCGAGGAAGACCTCATCCCGCACCGGATCTCGGCGGGGGAGCCGGGTGGTCCCCAGGAGGAGCGACGCCTCTTCTACGTCGGCATCACGCGCGCCCGGAAGCGCCTGTACCTCTCGCTCGCGATGACCCGCGCGCAGTTCGGCGAGGTCACCGTGGCGATGCCGAGTCGGTTCCTCCAGGAGATCCCGTCGGATCTGCTGGAGTGGCGTCAGTCGCCCGGAGACGTCAACAGTCGGGGAGGAACGCAGTCGCGCGCACTCAATGCGCGCCGACCCGGCGGGGGCTCGGGCTTCGGGACCGGCCAACGCTACGGCGACGACCTGGTCCCGCTCGCGAAGCGCTCACCGTCGGGCTCGGGCGGATCGATCGACAAGTTCGCCAACCGGATCCCGGCCAAGGTGCGCGACAACGGCGACCTCGAGCTGGCGCAGGGCGACCGCATCCGTCACGACGACTTCGGCGAGGGCCGCGTGGACGCCGTCACCGGCGAGGGGGCCAAGCGCGTCGCGCACGTCCGGTTCGACGGCGCGGGCATGAAGAAGCTCCTCATCAAGATCGCCCCGATCACCAAGCTCTGACCCCGCCCCGGGCGCGGACAGGTGAACGGAGGGGGAACGGAACCGCGGGGACAGGACGGGACCGTTAGGCTCGAGCGATGGCTCTCTTCTCGCGCCGACCCAAAGACCCCACTCCCGACGACGACGCCGCCGTCCCGGCCGACGATGCCGTGACTGCGGACAGCGACGCGACCGGCGCGACGCCGTCCGGCGACGCCTCGGCGGAGGCACTCACGGCCGAGCCCGCGCCGTCGGTGTCGATCTCGATGACGTCGTTCGGGGGACTCGGCTCCGGCCCCGCGACTCCGCCGCCGGCAGCCCCTCCGGCCGCCCCCGAGGGAGCGACCAAGCGTGTGCTCGGGCCCGAGACGGCGCCCACCGAGGGCGTCGAATCCGTTCCCGGGCTGCGCGATAACATCCTCGTGCGCACGGCGCTGACCGACCTCAGCACGCCGCCCGCCGCCACCGAGCTGCTGCAGGTCGCGCGTCAGCTCATGCAGGGGCACCTCTTCCTGCGCGTGAAGGGCGACGCGCGCGCCATCCTGTCCGAGGGGCGCGAGATCCCGCTCGCCGTCGCGACCGTCGGAGAGCGCCGATTCGTCATGGCCTATTCGTCGGGCGCCGCGCTGCAGGCCAGCATCCAGGCCGACGGCGACGCCGAGACATCGGCTCTCGCGCAGCCCTCGCTCAGCATCCTCCGGCATGTGCTCGCGCAGGGCTACGACGGCCTCATCGTCGACAACTACTCCGCCCCCGCCCGCGCCGTGATCCCCGTCGAGCTCCTCACCAAGGCCCTCGAGACTCACGACGCGGATGCCGCGGTCAAGACGCTGCTGGCCGGTGCGCGCACCGACCAGACGCCGTCCGCCGTCGCCGACGCGCTCACCCGCGCGCCGCTGTGGGTTGCGGTCGGCCAGACCCCGGACGGACGCCCCGGCCTCGCGGAGGCGCGATCGGGCGAGGGCGAGCGGTTCCTCGAGCTCTTCTCGCACCCGCTCGAGCTCGCCGTGCTGCAGCGCAAGGACCGTGCGGCCCCCGTCACGGGCGCGCAGCTCGCCGCGGCCCTCCGCCGCGACACCCAGCTCGCCGGCGTCGTGATCGACCCGGCCGGCCCGTGGATCCGACTGCGACGCGACGACCTCGCCCCGGTGCTCGCGCTTCCGGACGAGACGCCCGCTCCCGGCTCGGCTGCGCCCGCCCCCGACGCCGGCTGAGGTGACGGCTCGGGCGCACCGCGTGGTCGATTCCGCGACGGGGCTGTGCCCGGCATCCGCACGTCCTAGGGTCGGACCATGGCGTCCGAGCGCATCACCCTGACCGTTGCGGGACCCCACGGCGACCGTGAGGTGGGACTCTCGAGCCCGAACCGCGTGCTGTGGCCCGCGCTCGCGATCACCAAACGCGAGCTGGCGGAGTACATCATCGCGGTGCAGGAGCCGTTCCTCGCCGCCAACGGCGACCGCCCGGTGTCGCTCGAGCGCTTCCCGGAGGGGATCGAGGGGGAGCGCTTCTACTCGAAGAACCCGCCGAAGGGCGCGCCGTCGTTCGTCGAGACGGTGACCGTGACCTACAACAGCGGGCGCCGGCACCCGCAGCTGGTCCTCACCGAGGCGGCCGCGGCGGTCTGGGCGGTGCAGATGAACACCGTCGTCTTCCACCCCTGGGCGTCCCGAGCCGCCGACACCGATGACCCGGTCGAGCTGCGCATCGACCTCGACCCGCAGCCGGGCACGAACTTCGCGGATGCCGCGCTGGTGGCGCCGGTGCTGCGCGACGTCCTCGCGGAGGCGGGGCTGACCGCGTTCGTGAAGACGAGCGGCAACCGGGGACTCCACGTGTTCTGTCCGATCGAGCCCACCCACGAGTTCCTCGACGTCCGTCACGCGGTGATCGCCGCCGGACGCGAGGTCGAGCGCCGGATGCCGGACCGCGTGACCACCGCGTGGTGGAAGGAGGAGCGGGGGGAGCGCGTCTTCATCGATTTCAACCAGGCCAACCGCGACCGCACGATGGCGGGTGCCTACAGTCCGCGGGCGCTGCCGGATGCGCGCGTGTCCACGCCGCTGGAGTGGGACGAGCTCGCCGACGTCGACCCCGCCGACTTCACCGTCCGCACGGTGCCGGGTCGCCTCGCCGAGCGCGGCGACCCGTGGGCGACGATGTTCGCGGCCCCCGGACGCATCGACACGCTCCTGGAGTGGTGGGAGCGCGACCTCGCCGACGGCCTCGGGGAACTGCCGTTCCCGCCCGAGTTCCCGAAGATGCCGGGGGAGCCGCCGCGGGTCCAGCCCTCGCGCGCCCGCACCCCGGATGCGGAGTGAGCTGACGGGCGCTCGGTGCCGTATCGGTCTCAGACCAGGACGTCGGCGAGGTCGTAGGCGGCCACGCTCTCGAGCTGGTCGTAGGTGCACGAGCGGGGGTCGCGATCGGGTCGCCACCGGTCGAACTGCACCGTGTGCCGGAACCGCCGCCCCTCGAGCTGGTCGTACCGCACCTCGAGCACCCGCTCCGGGCGCAGGCGCACGAACGACACGTCCTTCGAGCCACTGAAGCGGGAGCGGTCGGACTCGGCGGTCACCGCCGCGCCGTCGGCGTCTCGCTCGACCCACGGTTCGAGTTCGGTCACGAGCTCGCGTCGGCGCCGGTCGGTGAACGCGGACGCGCCGCCGACCGAGACCAGTTCGCCCGCGGCGTCGTACAGCCCGAGGAGGAGCGAGCCGACGCCGGAGCCCGAGCGATGGATGCGGTAGCCGAGGAGCACGACATCGGCGGTGCGGGCGTGCTTGACCTTGAACATCGCGCGCTTTCCGGGCGCGTAGGCGGAGGCCAGGGGCTTCGCGATGACACCGTCGAGGCCGGCGCCCTCGAACTCCCTCAGCCATCGTTCGGCGACGGACGGATCGTCGGTGGTCCGGGTGACGTGCACCGGGTGCGGGACATCCGAGAGCAGATCGACCAGCGCGGCGCGACGCTCGGCGAACGGATGCCTCGTGAGGTCGGCATCCTCCCGGGCGAGCAGGTCGAAGCCGATGAACATCGCCGGGGTCTCGGCGGCGAGCGTCGCGACCCGCGATGCGGCGGGGTGGATGCGCTGGCTGAGCGCCTCCCAGTCCAGACGCTGGGCTCCCGCCGGGCCCGTCGGCACCACGATCTCCCCGTCGATGAGGCACGGCGCCGGGAGGAGGTCTCGGAACGCCGCGACGAGCTCCGGAAAGTACCGTGTCAACGGCTTCGCGCCGCGGGATCCGATCTCGACGTCCGTGCCGTCCCACGACACGAGGGCGCGGAAGCCGTCCCACTTCGGTTCGAAGCTCAGCCCGCCCGCGGTCTTCGCCGGGTCCGGGACCGCCGGAACGGCCTTGGCGAGCATCGGCGGCGGGATGTCGTACGGCATCCCCTCATCCTGCCCGCGGTGTCGCGCGCCCGGTAGGGGGTCGGTGACCGGGTCGGTCAGGCGTCGACGGTCTTCTTCGGCCGCGCCCAGCGTGCGGGGCGGTTCGGGCCGTCCCACACCTGGATGACGCCCCACACCGCGGCGGTGATGGGCACCGCGAGGATCGCGCCGACGATGCCGCCGAGGACCGTGCCGACGGTCAGAGCGATCAGGACGACGAACGCGTGCAGCTTCATCGCCCGGCTCATCAGCACCGGCTGCAGGAAGTTGCCCTCCAGCTGGTTCACCAGCACGACCACACCCACCACAAGGAGGGCGTTGACCCAGCCGTTGGCGACGAGGGCCACGAGCGCGGCGAGGGTCCCCGCCAGCGTCGCGCCGACGATCGGGATGAACGCCAGGAGGAACACCAGCACCGCCAGGGGCACGGCGAGCGGCACATCGAGGATCAGCAGGCCGATCAGGATGCCGATCGAGTCGACGAGGGCGACCGTCGCCGTGCCGCGGACGTACGAGCCGAGGACCGTGACCGTCTTGTCGCCGATGCGACGACCGCGGGCGTAGTGCTCGCCGCGGAACGGGCGGAGGAGGAACTCCCACAGCTGGGGGCCGTCCTTGAGGAAGAAGAAGAGGGTCACCACCATGAGGACCAGACCCGTGACGAAGCTCGCCACGGCGCTGACGCCGGCGAGGGCGCCCGAGCCGAACTGCGCGCTGGTGACGAAGTCCGTGAGCGTCGCCAGCCACTCGTCGAGCTGGTCCTGCGTGGGCGCGATCGGCAGCTGCTGAGCCCAGTCGACGACGGACTGCAAGCCGTCTTCGGCCTGCGCGTACAGGTCATCCCACTGATTCAGCACCGCCCACACGATGAGCCAGCCGACGCCCGTGAGGAGGAGGACGATCGCCAGGAGAGCCAGGATCGTCGCGAGGAGCGAGGGGACTCCGCGCATCCGCATCCATCGCATCACCGGGGCGAACGCGCTCGCGAGGATCAGGGCGATCACCAGAGGGATCGTCACCAGGGTGAGCTGTTGGATCGCGAAGATGATCCCCGCCGCGACGGCGACGACGAGGATGACCTGCAGCGCGCGGGTCGCGAGGATGCCGAAGCCGTCGGCCCACTGGCGCAACGGCGGCTGCGACGCCTTCAGCTCGACGCCCTCGCTCTCGATGCGGACGGTCTTCGGCTCACCACGGAACAGGCCCATGGGTGCGAGATTAGCGGCCGCGCCGGATCCGCCTCGACGGCTTGCCGCACCCGGTGCCCGGTGATAGGTCGCCGGGGCCCGCGACCGGGTTCACCGGTCGCGTCGGAGCCTGGCCCAGGTGTCGGGCTGGTCGGCCAGCGCTCGCACGGCGACGTCCCCCTGCAGGGTGCCTCCGGCGTCGTGGATCGCGATCTGCACCCACCGTCCCGACCCGGCCTCGATCCCGGCGGGCTGATCCGCGAGGAGGGCGTCGGCGTCGTCGTCGCTGTACGTCGTGCTCCACGACTGCCACCGCGCGACATCCGGATCCCGGCGATACCGGACGAACGCCGCGCGATCGGCCGCCGTCAGCACCGACAACGTCAGGCGCTCGGTGCGCAACGGCAGGACCATGCCCGAATCGTACCGACGCCGTCGCGCCACAGCCTCAGGCGAAGGCGCTCATCCCGGTGATGTCCCGACCGATGAGGAGGGCCTGGATCGACTCGGTGCCCTCGTAGGTGTGGATCGCCTCGATGTCGGCCATGTGGGTCATCACGCCGTACTCGATGAGGATGCCGTTGCCGCCGAGCAGGTCGCGGGCGGTCTGCGCGATCCGCCGCGCGGCGCGGGTGTTGTGGTACTTCGCCAGCGACGCCTGGGTCGGGCGGAGTCCGCCCGACCGCTCGAGGTCGGCGAGGTGGCGGCAGTACAGCTGCATCGCGGTGAGCTCCTCGAGCATCTGCGCGAGCCGCTCCTGCACCATCTGGAACCGGGCGAGGGGCTTGCCGAACTGCGTGCGCTGCTGCGCGTACGACAGCGCCGCCTCGTAGCAGGCCGTCGCGTGACCGAGCGCCGACCACGCCACCCCCGAGCGGGTGGCGTACAGCACGCGCGAGGCGTCCTTGAAGCTCCGCGCGCCCGGGAGGACGGCGTCCGCGGGCAGGCGCACGCCGTCGAGGGTGATGAGGGCCTGATGGATGCCGCGCAGCGACGCCTTGCCGCCGATGACGGTGCCGGTGTACCCGGGCACCGACTGCTCGACGAGGAAGCAGCGGACGGCGTCGTGCTCGGGGGCATCGGGGTCGTCGACGCGCGCCCAGACGAAGGTGACGCCGCCGGACGCGCCGTTGCCGATCCACTTCTTCGCGCCGTCGAGCACCCACTCGTCGCCCTCGCGCCGCGCGGTGGTGGCAAGGCCCACCGAGTCGGAGCCGTGGTCCGGTTCGGTGAGGGCGAAGGCGCCGGGCACCTCGCCGCGGGCGAGGGGGGAGAGCCAGCGCGCCTGCTGCTCGGCGCTGCCATAGGCCGCGAGGGTGCGGAGGGCGAGGCCGCCCTGGACGGCGACGACGGTTCCGAGCGAGCCGTCTCCGCGGGAGATCTCCATGTTCACCAGACCCGCGGCCAGCGGGGAGAAGAAGGTGAGGTCGGGGTGCTCGATGCCGTCGTTGAAGAGATCGTGCGCGCCGAGGCTCATGGCGAGATCCAGCGGGTACTCCGCGGCATCCCAGGCGCGCTGCATCCGGTCGCCGAGGCCGTCGACGAAGGCCTTCGCGCGGTTCCACACCTCGCGGTCGGCCGCGGGGATGTCGGTGAACACGGCGTAGTAGTCGGTGTCCAGACGTTCGGCGAGGTCGTAACCGGGAACGCTCTGTCCGGGGCGGGGCTGGAATTCGTCGCTCATGCGGGGGACTCCTGGGGTCGGCGGGCGCTGACCAGTCTAGTGGTACCGAGTCTCAGTGAGTTGTGGACTGAGTGCCGCGCTTTCGCGCGCACCGAGGTGGGCGCATCCGGGTGCGGTGAGACGCCGGGGCGATATCGACGTTTCCGGCCCCGACACGCCGCGCGGGCGTCGGTTTCTCCCGCGTTCTTCACACGGAGGGCGGGTGCCCTGCGTCGCGCGCGGGCAGGCGGCCACGCCGAGGGAGCGGCGGGAAGGGAGTCAGCCGTCGAGGCGGGCGGCGAGGCGGCGCGCGATCTCGGCGCGCGGCATCGTGCGGGGGAACGCGGCGACGACCAGGTCGTCGGGGGCGGCCTCGGCGTCCGGGTGCACGCCGAACCGGCGGCGGGCGTCGTCGAGGGCACCGCGGAGGACGGATGCCGGCACACGCTTGGATCCGCGCAGCAGCTGCCGCAGCACGTGGTTGTGCACGGCGGTGACGACGGCGGAGAAGCCGACGGCATCCAGCGGGTCGAGCCCGGGGATCGCCGCGCGCAGGTACTCGTCGAACAGGCGCTCGTAGCGGAAGACCGTCACGATTTCGCGATCGCGGAGCGCCGGCACCCCGCGCACGACGGTGTACCGCCGACGCGCGAGCTCGGGGTCGCCGGCGAAGTGGGAGTAGACCAGGAGCGAGGCCTCGCACACCGCGTCCCACGGATCGTCGTGCGGTCCGGCGAGGAAATCGCGCACCTGCGCGAGCAGGAGCTCGTGGTCGGCGAAGACCACGTCGTCCTTACCGCCGAACTGGCGAAAGAAGGTCGATCGCGAGACACCGGCGGCCTGGGCGATCTGCTCCACGGAGGTCTGGTCGAAGCCCTGGCGTGCGAAGAGGTCCAGCGCGGCAGCCACGACATCGTGACTCGCGCCACCCGCCGGTGGCATCTCGATCATGCAGTGAGCATAGCGCCGGGGCCGCCGTCCGCCCGATCCCGGCGGGACGGACCCGTCTGCGCGCGGTAGTAGGCTGGGAGACCTGTCGATCTCTCGACATCGAGATTCTTTCGGCGTCACCCACCCACATTCGCCCCACCGAAGGACTGCACTGTGGATCTGTACGAGTACCAGGCACGAGACCTCTTCGAGAAGTACGGGGTGCCGGTTCTTGCCGGCATCGTCGCGGACACCCCCGAGGAGGTGAAAGCGGCCGCCGAGAAGCTCGGTGGCGTCGTCGTCGTCAAGGCCCAGGTCAAGACCGGCGGTCGCGGCAAGGCCGGCGGCGTCAAGGTCGCCAAGACCCCCGACGAGGCGTACGAGGCCGCGAAGGCGATCCTCGGCCTCGACATCAAGGGCCACATCGTCAAGCGCGTGATGGTCGCCGCGGGCGCCCGCATCGAGGAGGAGTACTACTTCTCGGTTCTGCTCGACCGCGCCAACCGCTCCTACCTCGCGCTCGCGAGCGTCGAGGGCGGCATGGAGATCGAGCAGCTCGCGGTCGAGAAGCCCGAGGCGCTCGCGCGCGTCGAGGTCGACCCGCTCACCGGCATCGACGAGGCAAAGGCCCTCGAGATCGCCCGCGCCGCGCGCTTCAGTGACGAGCTGGCTCCGAAGGTCGCCGACGTCTTCGTCAAGCTCTACGAGGTCTACACCGGCGAGGGCGCGACCCTCGTCGAGGTGAACCCGCTCATCCTCGACGGCGACGGCAACATCGTCGCCCTCGACGGCAAGGTCACCCTCGACGAGAACGCCTCGGAGGTCCGTCACCCCGAGCACGAAGAGCTCGAAGACAAGGATGCCGCCGACCCGCTCGAGGCGAAGGCGAAGGCCTCCGGTCTCAACTACGTCAAGCTCGACGGCGAGGTCGGCATCATCGGCAACGGTGCGGGCCTGGTCATGTCCACGCTCGACGTCGTCGCCTACGCCGGCGAGAACCACAACGGCGTCAAGCCGGCGAACTTCCTCGACATCGGCGGCGGCGCCTCGGCGACGGTCATGGCCGCGGGCCTGGACGTCATCCTCGGCGACCCGCAGGTCAAGAGCGTCTTCGTCAACGTCTTCGGTGGCATCACCTCCTGCGTCGCGGTCGCCGAAGGCATCGTGAAGGCCCTCGAGATCCTCGGCGACACCGCCACCAAGCCGATCGTCGTCCGCCTCGACGGCAACCAGGTCGAGGAGGGCCGCGAGATCCTCGCCGGCGCCAACCACCCCCTGGTCACCCTCGCCGCCGGTATGGACGAGGGCGCCGACAAGGCCGCCGAGCTGGCCGCCGCCTGAGCGTCACCACGAAAAGGACCAGAACATGTCGATCTACCTCACCAAGGACTCCAAGGTCATCGTTCAGGGCATCACCGGCGGTGAAGGCACCAAGCACACCGCGCTGATGCTCAAGGCCGGCACGAACGTCGTCGGCGGTGTCAACGCCCGCAAGGCCGGCACCACCGTCTCGCACGTCGACGCCGCCGGGAACACCGTCGAGCTCCCCGTCTTCGCCTCCGTCGCCGAGGCGATGGAGAAGACCGGAGCCGACGTCTCGATCGCGTTCGTGCCCCCGGCCTTCACGAAAGACGCGATGATCGAGGCCATCGACGCCGAGATCCCGCTCCTCGTGGTCATCACCGAGGGCGTGCCCGTCGGTGACACCGCCGAGGCCTGGGCGTACACGAAGAGCAAGGGCGAGAAGACCCGCATCATCGGGCCCAACTGCCCGGGCATCATCACGCCCGGCGAGGCGCTCGTGGGCATCACCCCCGCCAACATCACCGGCAAGGGCCCGATCGGCCTGGTGTCGAAGTCGGGCACCCTGACCTACCAGATGATGTTCGAGCTGCGCGATCTCGGTTTCTCCACCGCGATCGGCATCGGCGGCGACCCGATCATCGGCACCACGCACATCGACGCGCTCGCGGCGTTCGAGGCCGACCCCGAGACCAAGGCCATCGTCATGATCGGTGAGATCGGCGGCGACGCCGAGGAGCGCGCGGCCGAGTTCATCAAGGCCAACGTCACCAAGCCGGTCGTCGGCTACGTCGCGGGCTTCACCGCCCCCGAGGGCAAGACCATGGGCCACGCCGGCGCCATCGTGTCGGGCTCGGCGGGCACCGCCCAGGCGAAGAAGGAGGCCCTCGAGGCCGCCGGCGTCAAGGTCGGGAAGACCCCGTCCGAGACCGCGTCGCTCATGCGGGAGATCATCGAATCCCTCTGATCCGCGAACCTGCGGACACCGCGCGAACGCCCCGTTCGGCTCCGGCCGGCGGGGCGTTCGCCGTTCCGCCGCGGCATCCGCGCGGGTAACGTGGGGGCCATGCCGCTGACCGGAGAGTACAAGCCGTCCACGTCCGAATGGGCCCGCACACAGGCCGAGCGCTACGAGGCGTCGGGCGGCACCGAGGACAATCTCCTGCGGGGCGTCCCCATCATCGTGCTGACGACGGTCGGGGCGAAGACCGGCGGCCTGCGCAAGACGGCGCTCATGCGTGTCGAGCACGAGGGGCGCTACCTCGTCGTGGCCTCCAAGGGCGGCGCACCCGAACACCCCGCGTGGTACCACAACGTTGTGAAGAACCCGCACGTCGAGCTGCAGGACGGGGCCGACAAACGCGACTACCTCGCCCGCGAGCTCGACGGTGCCGAGCGCGACGAGTGGTGGCAGCGCGCGACCGCCGTATGGCCGGACTACGACGCCTACCAGGCGCGCACCGAGCGCCGCATCCCGATCTTCCTCCTGGAGCCCTTCACGGACTGATCACGGTCCGCCCGGTATCCGTCCGGGCGTCCGCACCAGCCCCTACACTTCCCCCCATGGGCGGAGGCGCGAAGGCATCGATGACGGATGCCGCGCCCGCCGCCACCGGCCCGGCGAGGCCCCTCCGTCCGTCGCCCGGGTGGGCGATGGGCGTAGCGATCGTCGGCGCTCTGCTGGTGGCCGCAGTCGTCGCCGTGGGGGCTCTCATCGCCGTGCCGCCCTCCGTGGCCAACCTCGCCAGCTCCACCTCGGACGGGGTGGCCGCCGAGCCGCTGGGCGCGGACGCCGGGGCCGCGGTCGTCGTTCCGGCCGGCTGGATCGTCGTGCGCGAGAGCGAGGAGGAGATCCTCGTCCGCACGCCCGACGCCGCCCTCGAGGCGCGCGTGCGTCCCGCATCCGTCCCGGCGGAGGAGGCGCTCGCCGCCGCGGTGCCCGGCATCGCCGACGAGATCGGGGCGGCGCCGGGCGCGGAGCGACGCGAAATCCTCGCCTCGGGGACGTTCGCGGTCCACGTCGACGTCGACCCGTCCGTCACCGTCGCGGCCGTCGCGGCGTCCGCCGAGGCGCGCGAAAGCGTCGTGGTCGAGACGCGCATCCGCGACGATGTCGATCCTGCGCGCTACCGCGCCGCGCTCGCCCAGCTCCTCGACGGGGTGCGCCCGTGACGCGCCCCGCCGGACGTGGAGTGCTCGCCCTCACGATCGCGGCGCTTCTCCTCGCGGGGTGCGCCCCCGTCGGCGACCCCCGATGGGCGCCCCCGGACTGGAGCGCGGCGACGGTCCGGGTCGTCGCCGAGCCCGACGTCGTCGACATCGACACGACCGCGGTGGCGGCATCCCTCACGGCGCAGCGCATCCGCAACGACGCCGTCGGCATCCAGGCGCGCTGGTCGCAGCTCCCCGGCCGGAGCGCCGTCGTCGACCGCTTCAACGATGCCGTCGAGGCGATCGTCCGCGACGCGGTGGCCGCGCAGAGCGCGACGGCCGGAGTCGCCTACCGGCCCGCCGCGCACCCCGAAGGGGCCGGGCTGGAAGACCGCACGTGCGTCGCCGGATCCACCACGCGCACCGGGGCCGAGATCCTCGCCGACCCCGCGCTCGGCCCGGACGGCGGATCGGGGACGGCCGTCGTCTGCGACGTCGTCGTGGCGGCGGGGTCGATCTTCGCCCAGCGGATGCGGGTCGTCTCGGGTACCGCGGATGCGGTCGCCGCCGACCGCATCGAACTCCTCTACGTCGACACCGCGACGGGAGAGGTGTCGCCCGCGTCCGGACTCTGGCAGGACGACGCGCTCGATGCGCTCGGTGCCGACATCGTCGACGCGCTGCGGCGCGATGCCGGGGCGCTGAGCCTCGCGGCGGCGACGTTCGAGGGCGATGAGCAGCGAGAGGTGCTGCGCACGGCCCTCGCGACGACGGTGCCGGGGCCGGACGGCGGGCTCGCGTTCACGATCCCCGCGGGCTTCCGCGCTCCCGAACTCGCCTCGCTCGGCGCGGCGGAGACCTCCGAGCCGCTCACCGTCGCCGTTCCCGCCGACCGCGCCGCCGCGCTCGTGACCCCGCTCGGGTCCGCCGTGCTCGCCGCGGTCGGTCAGCCGTACGCCGGCCCTCCCGCCGTTCCCGCCGGGTTCGACCGCCTCGACTGCGCCCTCGTCCCGTGCGTCGCCCTCACCTACGACGACGGGCCGACCGTGCACACGCCGCGACTGCTCGACGAGCTCGCCGAGCTCCGCGCGAGCGCGACGCTCTACGTCCTCGGTCAGTACGCGGCGGGTGCCCCGGACACGGTGCGCCGCGCCGCCGCCGAAGGCCACGAGATCGGCAACCACACCTGGAACCACCCGTCGCTGCCCTCGCTCACGGCGGAACAGGTCCGCGACCAGCTGGGGCGGACGACGACGCTCCTCCGCTCGCTCTCGGGTCAGCCGGTGGCGACCTTCCGTCCGCCCTACGGCGAGTTCACCGCGGAGGTGCTCGCGGCCGCGGGGGAGCCGGCGATGATCTGGACCGTCGACACGCGCGACTGGGCGGGGCCGGCGGAGTCCGAGATCATCGCGCGGTCGGTGGAGGGGGCGACGGTCGGCGGGATCATCCTCCTGCACGACACCCAGGAGCGGTCCGTGTCGGCGACGCCCGCCATCGTCTCCGGCCTCCGCGACCGCGGCTTCTCCACCGCGACGATCACCCAGCTCTTCGACGGCGACCTCCCGGCATCCGGAGCGTGGCGCGCCGCACCGTGAGCGGCACGCCCGTGGGTAGGGTCGATCGGGCATGTATCGCCTCACCATCGTCCTCCTCGCCGCCTTCGACGCCGTCATCGCCGCCGTCGTGGGCCTTGCCGCATCCCTCGCGCCGTTGACCCTTCTGTGGGTGTTCGGCTTCGACGGCCTTCCCGACCTCGGGACGCTGTGGCCCGCCGCGGGGACGGTGTGGCAGCTGGGGCACCTCGTTCCGCTGGCGATCACCCTGCCGCCGGAGTACGTCGCGGCGATCGGCGTCGACCCCGCCGCGGCATCCTTCCCGCTCTCGCTCGCCCCGCTCGCCTTCGCGGGGTTCACCGCGGTATTCGCGGCACGATCCGGGCGCCGGGCCGCCGACGCCGGCTCGGGGCTGGTCGGTGCGAGCGCCGGCAGCGTCGTGTTCGCCGCCATCGCGACCCTCGTGGCCCTGAGCGCCCGCACCGACGTCGCGGTGGCCGACCCCGCGCTCGCGATCGTCCTGCCCGCGCTCGTCTTCGCCGTTCCCGCCGTCGTCGCGGCGATCGTGGCGCAGTGGGACGACGCGGATGCCGGACCCGTCGCCGTCGTCCGCGACCGCCTCGAGCGTGCTCGCGCGGAAGAGGCGGTGCGCGCGACCGCCGCCGGTCTCGCCGTCATCGCGGCCGGTGTCGTCGGGCTCGGCGGCCTCGTGGTCGTCGCCGCCGTCATCGCCGGGATGGGGGAGGTCATCTCGCTCACCCAGGCCGCCGGCGTCGATCTGGTCGGATCGCTGGTGCTCGCCCTCGGGTCCTTCCTCTACCTCCCCACGCTCTGGGGCTGGGGGGTCGCCTTCGCCGCGGGCCCGGGCTTCACGCTGGGGGAGGGGACGGCGATCGCACCGGGCGGAACGGATGCCGGAATCGTGCCGGGCATCCCGATCCTCGGGCTGCTCCCCTCGGGCACGTCGCCGTGGCTGCTCCTCCTCGGTCTCCTCCCCGTGGGGGTCGGCGCCCTCGCGGGGCTCATCGTGCGCCGCCGTCTGCGCGACGGCGCGGTGGAGGACGCCCCCGTCGCCACCCGCGTGATCGTCACCGGGGTGCTCGGTCTCCTCGCCGCCGGCATCGGCGCTCTCCTCGCCGTCGTCACCTCCGGCGGCATCGGCCCGGGCCGTTTCGAGCGGGTGGGACCGGAACCGGGACCCCTCGCCCTCGTCCTCGGACTCGAAGTGGTCGTCGGCGCGGCGATCCTCCTGCTCTCCCCGCGCGGGCTCGACGGCGACGAGACGGTCGAGGCGTACCGTGACGAGGATCGCGGCGCGTTCGACCGTGCGCCCGCCCCGGTGGAGTTCGCCGACCCCGCGCCCGATCCCGCGGACGACGTCACGGAGGATCTCTCCGATCTCCGCGGATCGGGCGGCGAGGACCCTCCCCGCTAGACTTGCCCGGTGCTCACCGTCGCCGTCCTCATCTCGGGCGCCGGGTCGAATCTGCGGGCTCTGCTGGAAGCGGCGGCCGAACCGGATTTCCCCGCGCGCGTGATCGTCGTCGGCGCCGACCGCGAGGCCGACGGCTTCGGGCACGCCGAGTACTTCGGCATCCCGACCTTCCTCGTCCCGTTCGAGCAGTTCGACTCCCGCGAGGCGTGGGGCGCCGAGCTCGGCGCGCAGCTCGCGGTCTGGCAGCCGGATCTCGTCGTGCTCAGCGGGCTGATGCGGCTCCTCCCCGCTGATCTCGTCGCCGCGTGGAGTCCGCGGATCATCAACACCCACCCGGCCTATCTGCCGGAGTTCCCCGGCGCCCACGGCGTGCGCGACGCCCTGGCCGCGGGCGTCGATCAGACCGGCGCGAGCGTCATCCTCGTCGACGCCGGTGTCGACTCCGGGCCGATCCTCGCGCAGGAGCGCGTCCCGGTACTCCCGGGCGACGACGAGCACGCCCTCCACGACCGCATCAAGCCCGTCGAACGCCGCCTTCTGATCGACGTGGTCCGCCGCGTCGCGACGGGCGACCTCGACCTCGCCGCCGCCGCCCGGGCGTCGGCATCCTGACCTCCCGTCCGATCCTCCGAGGAGACCGCCATGGCAGGCCCCAC
Organism: Microbacterium aurantiacum; assembly: GCF_031625015.1. Taxonomy (NCBI): domain Bacteria; kingdom Bacillati; phylum Actinomycetota; class Actinomycetes; order Micrococcales; family Microbacteriaceae; genus Microbacterium; species Microbacterium aurantiacum. The sequence goes on along the minus strand of NZ_JAHWXH010000001.1, from coordinate 136,013 downwards.
GCACGACCCCGCCCTCTACACCCCCCGCGACGTGGTCCCCATCCGTCGCGCGCTGCTGTCGGTGAGTGACAAGACCGATCTGCTCGTGCTCGCCGCGGCCCTCGCCGAAGCCGGCGTCGAGATCGTCTCGACCGGCTCGACGGCGGCGACGATCCGGGATGCCGGGCACGACGTCACCGACGTCTCGGCCGTCACGGGCTTCCCCGAGTCGCTCGACGGCCGCGTGAAGACCCTGCACCCCGGCGTCCACGCGGGCCTCCTCGCCGATCTCCGTCTGGACAACCACCGCGCACAGCTCGGCGAGCTCGGCATCCAGCCCTTCGAACTCGTCGTGGTGAACCTCTACCCGTTCGTCGAGACGGTGCGCTCGGGCGCCGAGGGCGACGCGGTCGTCGAGCAGATCGACATCGGGGGCCCCGCGATGGTGCGTGCGTCGGCGAAGAACTACGCCAACGTCGCGATCGCCGTCTCGCCCGAGAGCTACCCCGCGATCATCGACGCCGTCCGCGCGGGCGGTACGAACCTCGATCAGCGTCGCGACCTCGCCGCGCGCGCCTTCGCCCACACGAGCGAGTACGACCGCGCCGTGGCGACCTGGTTCGCGGAGGAGACGCTCGCCGGCGAAGGCCTGCCGAACCACCTGACGATCACCGCCGAGCGGTTGGAGACCCTGCGCTACGGCGAGAACTCGCACCAGCGCGCCGCGATCTACACCCGCGTCGGCGGGCACGGCATCGCGCAGGCGACGCAGCTCCAGGGCAAGGCGATGTCGTACAACAACTACGTCGACGCCGACGCCGCCCTCCGCGCGGCGTTCGACATGGTCAAGCCGGCCGTGGCGATCATCAAGCACGCGAACCCGTGCGGCATCGCCGTGACCGCGCCGAACGCTCTCGACCCGATCGCCTCCGCGCATCTGCGCGCGCACGAGTGCGACCCGGTCTCGGCCTTCGGCGGGGTGATCGCGGCCAACCGCACCGTGACGCTGAAGATGGCCGAGAACCTCCGCGACATCTTCACCGAGGTCATCGTCGCACCCGCCTTCGAGCCGGAGGCCCTGGAGGTCTTCCGCCTCAAGCAGAACCTGCGCGTCCTGCAGCTGCCGGCGGACTGGCAGCAGGAGCGCATGGACGTCCGGCTCGTCTCGGGCGGCCTCCTGCTGCAGGACGCCGACCGCTTCCCCGACGACATCGAGTCGGTCGCGGAGAACTGGGAGCTGGTCTCCGGCGAGCGCCCCGACGCCGAGGAGATGACGAACCTCATCTTCGCCTGGAAGGCCTGCCGCGCGGTGAAGTCCAACGCGATCGTCCTGGCGAAGAACTCCGCCACCGTGGGCATCGGCATGGGCCAGGTGAACCGGGTGGACTCGTGCCGCCTCGCCGTCGAGCGCGCCGGTGATCGTGTGCGGGGAGCGGTCGCGGCATCCGATGCCTTCTTCCCATTCGCCGACGGACCGCAGGTGCTGCTGGATGCCGGGGTGTCGGCGATCGTGCAGCCCGGCGGATCGGTGCGCGACGCCGAGGTCATCGAGGCGGCTCGCCAGGCCGGCGTGACGATGTTCTTCACCGGGGAGCGCCACTTCTTCCACTGACCCCCGGGGCGGCGGCCACCGTCGTGTCCGATTTCCGCCAGCCGGTGTCGGCGGGGCGTGTCAGGCTGGGGGAGTGCACCCCGGAATGACCTTCGACGAGCGGTACCGCGCGATCCACGCGCGCGACCGCCGCTTCGACGGGCAGTTCGTCACCGCGGTGCGCACGACCGGCATCTACTGTCGGCCGAGCTGCCCCGCCCGCACGCCCCGCGCCGACAACGTGACGTTCTATCCGACGTCGGCCGCCGCGCACGAGGCCGGGTACCGCGCCTGCAAGCGCTGCCTGCCCGAGGCGGCTCCCGGGTCTCCCGCGTGGGATCTCCGGTCGGATGCCGCGGCCCGCGCCATGCGACTGATCGCCGACGGGGTCGTCGACCGCGAGGGCGTGCCGGGTCTCGCGCGGCGCCTCGGGTACTCGCCGCGGCATCTGACCCGACTCCTCACGAGCGAGCTCGGCGCCGGTCCCCTCGCCCTGGCCCGCGCGCAGCGGGCGCACACCGCGCGCACGCTCCTCGTCGGCACCGAGCTCTCCGCCGCCGAGGTGGCCTTCTCGGCCGGATTCTCCAGCATCCGGCAGTTCACCGAGACCATCGGCGAGGTGTTCGGGATGCCGCCCACCGAGTTGCGCGCCCGGCGCCCGCGTGCAGCGACCGAGACTCCGGTCGCGGGCACGATCGACCTGACTCTGCCGCGGCGCGACCCCATCGACACCGCCGGGCTCTTCGGGTGGATGCGTGCGCACGCCGTCCCCGGGGTCGAGCACGGCGATACGACGAGCTTCTCGCGCACGGTGCGACTCGCGGGTGGGCCCGCCTGGTTCCAGGTGCACGAGACCGCCGACGGCCGACTCCGCCTTCGGGCGCGACCTGCGGTGCTCGCCGACCTCGCGCCGCTCCTGGCGCGGGTGCGGCGGCTGTTCGACCTGGACGCCGATCCGCTCGCCGTCGACGAGGCTCTTGCGCGGCATCCGGAGCTCGCACCCGCGGTGGCCGAGATCCCCGGTGTCCGCGTCCCCGGCGCGATCGACGCTCCCGAGATGCTCCTCCGGGCGATGATCGGCCAGCAGATCAGCGTCGCCTCCGCCCGCACCCTCCAGGGGCGGCTCGCGGCGGCGCTCGGCGATCGGATCGAGACGGGGGAGGAGGCGTCGATCCTCTTCCCCGACCCGGCGGTGATCGCCGATCGCGGCGCCGAGGTCCTGCGCGGCCCCGGTGCCCGCATCCGCGCGATCATCGACACCGCCGCGGCGCTCGCCGACGGCACCCTCGCGCTCGGTCCCGGCGACGACCCTGTCGAGCAGCGCGCGCGGCTCCTCGCCCTCCGCGGCGTCGGTCCATGGACCGCGGACTACGTCCGTATGCGGGTCCTCGGTGACCCCGACGTGCTGCTGCCCGGCGACGTCGCCGCCCGCACCGGCGCCGGGCACCTCGGGCTCCCCTCCGATCCGGCGGGGTTCACCGCGTGGGCCGGGCGCACCGCCCCCTGGCGCAGCTACGCGATGGCCCACTTCTGGTACGCCGCGCCCGTGACGCGCTCCTGGCGCGCGCCCGTCCCCGTCCCGCCCGCACCCGCCGCGGCCGCACCCGCCGCCGCACCCGCCGCCGCACCCGCCCGCGTCGCGACCGCCGATCCCGTCCCCCAAGGAGCACCCGCATGACCTCCGCCCTGTTCCAGGTCGTCGACACCGCCGACGGCCCGTTCGCCCTCCTCGCGGACGCCGTCGACGGGGCCGTCCTCGCCTCCGGGTGGACCGACGACCGCGAGGCCCTCGTCGCGCGCCTGTCGCCGGCTCACCGTCCGGTCGCGATCCACGACGGTGTGACGGATGCCGCGACCGCCGTCGCCGACTACTACGCCGGCGACCTCCGCGCGATCGACGGGGTGGCCGTCCGCGCGTGGGGGACGCCGCTCCAGCGGTCCGGGTGGGACGCCCTCCGCCGCATCGATCCCGGCGCTCCTCTGACCTACACCGGACTCGCGGCGGCCCTCGGCGCCCCGCGGGCGGTGCGGGCGGCGGCCTCCATCTGCGCGCGGAACGCCCCGGCGCTCTTCGTGCCGTGCCACCGGGTGCTCCGCGCCGACGGGTCCCTCGGCGGCTTCGCATGGGGCGTCGCGGTGAAGCAGAGCCTCCTCGCGCGTGAGAAAGCGCTTGCGCAGACTGTCGCCGCGGGCGTACGGTAGAAGGCTGTCGCGTCCGCTCCGGGCGCGCTCGGGCTCTGCCCGCTCACCTGAGGAGGACGCCATGATCCAGGCCGCCGACGTCGCGAAGACCGCCGCCCTCCTCCCCGCGGGTGCCCCCGCGTACGGACCGGGCTCCGGCCGCTAGGCCCTCCCCGGCTCTCCCGCCCGCGGGCATAACCCGCTCACTTCGGCGTTCTCCTCTGGGGGACTCCGCTCCCGCGCTCGCCCGCGCCCACCTCGCCCGATCCGGGCCCGCTCCACCTCCCCACAAGGATCATGACCGCTACCGCCAGCCCGAAACGGCCGACCGTCTCCACTCCGCGCGCGCTCGCGCGCCTCCTCCCCTTTGCACGCCCGGTGCTGCCGCGCCTCGCCCTCGGCGCCGCCAGCGCGTTGGTCGCGAGCCTGCTGGCCCTGGCGATCCCGCTCGTCCTCGAGCAGGTGGTCGCGGGTCCGCTCGCCTCCGGCGACATCGCCCTGATCGCGTGGGGCGCCGCGGCGATCCTCGGTCTCGGCCTGACCGAGGCGCTCATGGTGTGGCTGCGCCGATGGTTCGTCCTCGGCCCGTCGACGAAGGTCGAGTACGGGCTGCGCACGAGCTTCTACGCCCGCCTCCAGCGCCTCCCCGTCTCGTTCCACGACCGCTGGCAGTCCGGCCAGCTCCTCAGCCGCATGATGCAGGACATCAGCATGCTGCGGCGCTGGATGGCGTTCGGTGTCGTGCTCCTGGTCGTGAACACTCTGACGATTCTCGTCGGCACCGCCCTGCTCTTCCGCTGGCACTGGGCGCTCGGCACGCTCTTCCTCCTCGTCTCGGCACCGCTGTGGTACGCCGGCTACCGCTTCGAGAAGACCTACGGCACCCTCGCGCGGCAGAGCCAGGACCAGGCCGGCGACCTCGCCACGAGCGTCGAGGAGAGCGTCCACGGCATCCGTGTCCTGAAGGCGTTCGGGCGCGGCACGCACGCCCTCCGCAAGTTCGCTCGCCAGGCCGAGACCCTCCGCGAGACCGAGCTCGACAAGGCCCGGGCCGTCGGGTGGATCTGGTTCTGGCTGGTGCTCCTTCCCGACATCGCCTTCGCCCTGTGCCTCGGACTCGGCATCTTCCTCGTCCAGCTCGGTCAGCTGGAGACGGCCGAGCTCGTGGCGTTCTTCGCCATGGCCGTGGTCCTCCGCTGGCCGATGGAGTCGATCGGGTTCCTCTTCTCCTTCACCCTCGATGCGCGCACGGCCACCGACCGCATCTTCGAGGTCTTCGATGAGGAGAACACCATCACCGACCCCGCCGCGCCGGCCACCCTCGCCGCCCCGCGCGGAGAGCTCGCGTTCGAGGGCGTCCACTTCCGGTATCAGGATGCCGCGCCGCACGAGCGCGACCTCCTCGACGGCATCGACCTGCAGCTGCGGCCGGGGGAGACGATGGCTCTCGTCGGCCTCACCGGGTCGGGGAAGACGACGCTGACGACGCTGCCCACCCGCCTCTACGACGTCACCGGTGGGCGCGTGACGCTCGACGGCGTCGACATCCGCGACCTGTCGCTGCGCGAACTCCGCACCCACATCGGGATGGCGTTCGAGGACGCGACGCTGTTCTCGCAGACCGTGCGCGAGAACGTCCTCCTCGGCCGTGAGGACCTCGATCCGGCCTCGCCGGAGGGGGAGGCGATCATGCGGGAGGCGCTCGCCGTCGCGCAGGCGCACTTCGTCGACGACCTCCCCGACGGCGTCGACACCGTCATCGGTGAGGAGGGGCTCTCCCTCTCCGGAGGGCAGCGTCAGCGCCTCGCGCTCGCGCGTGCGGTCGCGGCGCGCCCCGCCGTCCTGGTCCTCGACGACCCGCTGTCCGCGCTCGACGTCGACACCGAGAAGCTGGTCGAGGACGCGCTCCGCGAGGTCCTCCACTCCACTACAGCACTCGTGGTCGCCCACCGCCCGTCGACGGTGACCCTCGCCGACCGGGTGGCGCTGCTCGAAGCCGGTCGCGTCACCGCCGTCGGCACCCACTCGGAGCTCCTCCGCGAGAGCGAGCACTACCGGCACGTCATCTCCAGCCTCGAGGAGGCGAACCCGTGACCCCCACCACCGTCTCCGGCACGAGCGGCGAGGACCGCTCGGACTACACCCGCGAGGAGAGCCGGGCGATCCGGCGGCGCTCGCTGCGGCTCCTCGGCTCGCTCATCTCGCCCGTGCGGGGCCAGCTGATCCTCGCCGGCATCGTGCTCGTCGTCTCCACGGCCCTCCGGGTGATCGGCCCCGCCCTCATCGCGTTCGGCATCGACAGCGCTCTCCCGGCGGTCCTCGACGAGATGGACTGGATGCCGACGATCGGCGTCGTCGGGCTCTACCTCCTCACCGCTGTCAGCGGCGCCGCCCTCATCGGGTGGTACGTCGTCGTCGCGGCCCGCCTCACGCAGGCGATCATGCTGGACCTCCGCAAGCGCATCTTCCTGCACACTCAACGGCTCAGTCTGGAGTTCCACGAGTCGTACACGTCGGGCCGGATCATCTCGCGGCAGACCAGCGACCTCGACACCATCCGCGAGCTCCTCGACGGGGGCCTCAACGAACTCGTCTCCGGGGTGATGTTCGGCCTGTTCACCCTCGTCGCCCTCCTGCTGCTCGACTGGCAGTCGGGCGTGATCCTTGCCGTCATGGGCATCCCGCTGTTCCTGTTGATGCGCTGGTTCTACTTGCGCTCGCAGCGGGTGTACCGCGAGTCGCGGGTGGTGAGCGCGTCGGTGATCGTCAAGTTCGTCGAGTCGATGACCGGCATCCGCGCCGTCAAGGCGTTCCGCAAGGAGCCCCGCAACGACGAGGAGTTCGGCGGTCTCGCCGAGCACTACCGCGACGTGAACATGCGCTCGATCCGCCTGTTCGGAACCTTCGAGCCCGGACTCATGGCGATCGCCACCGTTTCGCTCGCCCTCATCGTGCTGTGGGGCGGCATCCGTGTCGCCGACGGCGCGATCGCGGTCGGCGTCCTCACGGCGGCCGTCCTGTACGTCCGGAACTTCTTCTCACCGCTGCAGGAGGTCGCGTTCTTCCTGAACTCGTACCAGTCGGCCACGGCGGCGCTCGAGAAGGTCTCCGGCGTCCTCGACGAGGAACCGACCGTTCCGGACCCGGACGAGCCGGTCGACCTGTGGGCCGCGCGCGGGCACGTGGAGTTCCGCGACGTCACCTTCGGGTACGCCGACGGGCCGACGATCCTGCCGCACTTCTCGCTCGACATCCCCGCGGGGCAGACCATCGCCCTGGTCGGGACGACCGGGGCGGGCAAATCGACGCTGGCCAAGCTCGTCTCCCGCTTCTACGACCCGAGCGTGGGCGCGGTCACCCTCGACGGCGTCGACCTTCGCCGACTGCATCCGAAGGACCTCCGCCGGGCGATCGTCATGGTCACGCAGGAGGCGTACCTCTTCAGCGGCACGGTCGCCGACAACATCGCGCTCGGCAAGCCCGACGCGACCCTCGAGGAGATCAAGGATGCCGCCCGCGCCGTCGGCGCGCACGCGTTCATCGAGGCGCTCCCCGACGGGTACGCCACCGACGTGAACAAGCGCGGCGGTCGCGTGTCGGCCGGTCAGCGGCAGCTGATCTCATTCGCGCGCGCGTTCCTCGCCGACCCCGCGGTGTTGATCCTCGACGAGGCGACGGCGTCGCTCGACATCCCCTCCGAGCGGCAGATCCAGCAGGCCCTGCAGACGCTGCTCGCCGACCGCACGGCGATCATCATCGCGCACCGGCTGTCCACCGTCGCGATCGCCGACCGGGTGCTCGTGATGGAGCACGGGCGCATCATCGAGGACGACGAGCCCCGCGCGCTCATCGAGGGATCGGGCAAGTTCGCCCAGCTCCATGCGGCGTGGAGGGAGTCGCTCGTCTGACTCTGCGTGCGCATCCCGTGCGCACGATTGCGGAGATGTGCACGATGACGGATGCCTCGTGGGCACCCCGTCCGCGATCGTGCACATCTCCGCAATCCTGCTCGGGCCAGCGGGACCGAGCGTGACAGAAGCCGCCGTCTGATGACGGCGGCTTCTGTGGGGAGTGGGGGGGGGACGAAGACGGCGAGGCCCCGATGGGGGAGGGGTATCCGAGGCCCCGCCGCCGGTTTGCGCGGAGGTCAGAGACGGGTCTCGGCAATGACCTCGCCGTACTCCGTCTCGCCCACCGGCTCGAAGCCGACACGGTGGAAGAAGGCCTGGGGCCCACCCTCACCGGCTTCGTAGATGACGTTCACGTGCGACATGCCGCGCTCGCGGGCCTCGCCGAGCAGACCCTCGACGGCGAAGCGGCCCACGCCGCGCCCCTGGTCGTCGGCGTCGACGTTGATGCGCCACAGGACCGAGCGGAAGTGCTCCTGGGGGAAGTCGGGGTCGAAGTTGCCGCTGATGAAGCCGACGACGTCGTCGCCGTCGAGGACGACGCGCTGCCACGAGGTCTGCGGGTTCACCACGGTGGCGGCGATGCCGTAGCTGACGGGGGAGAGGAACTCCTCCTGCCCGGGCTTGAGGGACATGTTGTTGACGGCGACGATCGTCGAAGCGGACAGTTCCTCAAGTCGCAGTTCACCCATGGCCCCAGGCTAACGGCAATGCCCGTCGGGGTCACGCGCGGATGTGCAAAGCGCGTCACACGCGCGAGCCGGCGACACCCGAGATATCTCGACGTCGAGATACTTTGAGGTCGGTGCGATAAGGTGGCCGGGACTGAAAGAAGGACGACACAGGTGACTGACTCGACCATCATCTACACGTACACCGACGAGGCGCCGGCGCTGGCGACGGCATCGTTCCTCCCCATCATCCAGGCCGTGACCGGTCAGGCGGGCGTCGACGTGGAGATCCGCGACATCTCGCTCGGCGGCCGCATCCTCGCCGCGTTCCCCCAGAAGCTCACTCCGGAGCAGCAGGTCGGCGACGCCCTCGCCGAGCTCGGGGGCCTTGCCACCCTGCCCGAGGCGAACATCATCAAGCTGCCGAACATCTCGGCGTCCATCCCGCAGCTGAAGGCCGCCATCGCGGAGCTCCAGGCGCTCGGATACGACATCCCCGACTACCCGGACGACCCGCAGAGCGTCGAGGACAAGGACATCCGCGCCCGCTACGACCGCATCAAGGGCTCCGCCGTGAACCCGGTGCTCCGTGAGGGCAACAGCGACCGGCGGGCCCCGCTCGCGGTGAAGAACTACGCCAAGAAGCACCCGCACCGCAACAAGCCGTTCGCCGAGGGATCCAAGACCCGCGTCGCGACGATGGGCCACGATGACTTCAAGAGCAACGAGAAGTCCTGGGTCGCCGCGCACGACGACGTCCTGACCATCCGCCACATCGCCGAGGACGGCACCGAGACCGTGCTCAAGGAGGGCCTGAAGGTCCTGCCGCGCGAGATCATCGACGCGACGTTCCTGTCGGCGGCGGCGCTGGACGCCTTCCTCGCCGAGACGCTCGCCGCGGCATCCGCTGACGACGTCCTGTACTCGGTGCACCTCAAGGCCACGATGATGAAGGTCAGCGACCCGATCATCTTCGGGCACGTCGTCAAGGCCTACTTCGCCGACGTCTTCGACCGGTTCGGCGACCGCATCGCCGAGGCCGGCCTCACGCCCAACAACGGTCTGGGCGGCATCCTGTCGGGTCTCGCGACCGTCGAGGGCGGCGACGAGATCGTCGCAGCGATCGAGGCCGCCATGGCCGAGGGTCCGCGCCTGTCGTACGTGAACTCCGACAAGGGCATCACCAACCTCCACGTCCCGAGCGACGTGATCGTCGACGCCTCGATGCCCGCGCTCGTCCGCAACGGCGGCAAGCTCTGGGGTGCCGACGGCGGCGAGGACGACACCATCGCCGTCATCCCCGACTCCTCCTACGCCGGCGTCTACCAGGCCGTCATCGAGGACGTCATCGCGCACGGCCCGCTGGACCCCGCCACGATCGGCACCGTCCCCAACGTGGGCCTCATGGCGCAGAAGGCCGAGGAGTACGGCAGCCACGACAAGACCTTCGAGATCGCCGCACCCGGAACCGTCCAGGTCCTCGACTCGGAGGGCACCGTCCTCCTCGAGCACGTCGTCGGCGCCGGAGACATCTGGCGCGCCACGCAGACCAAGCACATCCCCGTCATGGACTGGGTGAAGCTCGCCGTCACGCGCGCCCGCGCGACCGGGGTGCCCGCGGTCTTCTGGCTCGACGTCAACCGCGCGCACGACGCCCAGCTCATCGCCAAGGTCCACCAGGGCCTCGCGCTGCTGGACACCGCCGGCGTGGAGATCGTGATCCTGCCCCCGGACGAGGCGACGAAGTACACCCTGGAGCGCATGCGCCGCGGCGAGGACACCATCTCCGTCACCGGGAACGTGCTCCGCGACTACCTCACCGACCTGTTCCCGATCCTCGAAGTGGGGACGAGCGCCAAGATGCTCTCGATCGTCCCGCTGCTCGCGGGCGGCGGCCTGTTCGAGACCGGTGCCGGCGGATCCGCGCCCAAGCACGTGCAGCAGCTCGTGGAGGAGAACTACCTCCGCTGGGATTCGCTGGGGGAGTTCTTCGCCCTGGCCGCGTCGCTCGAGCACCTCGCCACGACGACCGGCAACGCGCGCGCCCAGGTGCTCGCCGACACGCTGGATGCGGCGACGGGGACGTTCCTCGAGAACGACAAGTCGCCGGGCCGCAAGCTCGGGTCGATCGACAACCGCGGCAGCCACTTCTATCTGACGCTCTACTGGGCTCAGGAGCTGGCGCGGCAGACGGCGGATGCCGACCTCGCCGCGATCTTCGCGCCCGTCGCCGAGGAGCTGGCCGCGAACGAGGAGACGATCGTCGCCGAGCTGGCCGCCGTCCAGGGGCAGCCGGCCGACATCGGCGGCTACTACCGTCCCGACACCGCGCGCGTGGACATCGTGATGCGTCCGTCGCACACGTTCAACGGCATCATCGACGCGCTCGCCTGAGCATCGCGTCCACAGGACGTGGAAACGGTCGCTCGCATTTCGTGGGCGACCGTTTCCACGTCTTGGTCGATCGATCGGCGCCGGTCAGATCCTCGCCGCGAGGAATTCCGCCTGCTCCCACCACTGACGGCTCTGACCGCCCTCGTGGTCGTTGAAGGGGTACACGCGGATCTCCTTGTCGGATGCCCCGTACCGGTTGTACGCGGCGAACACCGTCGAGGGGGGACAGGTGAGGTCCATCAGCGCCGCGGAGAACAGCGCCGGCGCCGTGGCCCGGGCGGCGAACGCCGCGCCGTCGAAGTAGGACAGGGTGCGGAAGACGCGCTCCTCCGCGCCGCGATGCACGGCGAGATAGCGGACGATCTCCTGGTACGGGTCGTGATCGGTGAGCCCCACCGCGCGCGAGAAGTGACACAGGAACGGCACATCCGGCATGCAGGCGCGAAGGTCCGAGCTGAGGCCCGCGACCGCCAAGGCGATGCCGCCGCCCTGGCTTCCTCCCGTCACGGCGACGCGCGTTGCATCGATCTGCGGGAGCGCGCGGGCGGCGTCGACGGCCCGGACGCCGTCCGTGAAGACGCGGCGGTAGTAGTAGTCGGCGGGGTCATCGATCCCGCGGGTCATGAAGCCGGATCCGGAGGGGCCGGTGCCGTGCGGGTCGGGGGTGTCGCCCCCGGTGCCCCAGCCGCTTCCCTGACCGCGGGTGTCCATGAACAGGTGGGCGTACCCGGATGCCGACCAGGCGAGGCGCTCGACGGGAAGCCCGCGTCCTCCGCCGTAGCCGTTGAACTCCACGACAGCCGGCAATGGTTCCTCGGCACCCGCCGGAACGGTCAGCCACGCGCGGACGGGGTCGCCGGCGAATCCGGGGAAGGTGACGTCGAAGACCTCGAGCTGCGTCAGCGGCGTCACGTGGGGTGTGATCGTCGCGGGCCCGTCATGGCTGCGTGCGGCGGTCAGCGTGTCCGTCCAGAACGCGTCGAAATCCGACGGCTCGGGGATGTCGGGGCGGTAGGACTGGAGCTCGTCGAGCGGCAGGTCGAATCGGGGCACCCCGCCACTCTAGGGGTCAATAGTGCACCCAGACCTCGGTGCCGGTGGGGGTCCAGTCGAAGAGATACTTGGCGGTCGCGACCGGCAGGTTGACGCAGCCGTGGCTCATCTGCTGGCCGAAGTTGTTGTGCCAGTACGCGCCGTGGAAGGCGATGTCGGGGGAGAAGTACACGACCCACGGCACGTTCTCGGTGCAGTACTCGGCGCCCTCGAAGCAGCCCATGTCCTGCATGGACACGTGCGCGAAGACCTCGAAGCGACCGGTGGGGGTGGGGGTTCCCGGCAGACCCGACGAGATCGGGAACGATCGGACGACCTCGCCGTTCTCGAACATGTAGGTCATCTGCGAGCTGAGGTTGACCTCGATGGTGCGGGCGATCGCCGTCGTCGCGAACTCCGTCTCGGTGACCGGCAGGGCGAAGGCGCCCTCGCCCGCGGCGAGCTGCGCCGCGTAGTCCTCGGCGATCCCGGTGGTGTCGCCGAGCTCGCGTCCGGTGACGCCGACGATCTCTTCGCGCAGGACGTCGCCGCGCGAGTTGGTGATGACGCGGGCGTCGACGGCGGCGCGGTTGACGGCTTCCGGCAGGCCGCCGATCATGCCCTCGATCGCCGCCGCGTCGGCGGAGATCGCGAACGATCCGCTGTCGTCGGGGGTGACGGTGAGCCACGAGGCGGCGACGGCGCGGTCGACGGGGACGACGCGCTCCTCGCCGACGTAGAAGCCGGCGGTGTCGAGGATGCCGTTCAGGCGCGCGGCGACCTCGTCGGCCGCCGCGGTGGTGGTGATCGCGTCCACGGGGGCCGTGACGGCCTCGACATCGACGCTGGTCTCACCGGCCGCGAAGGCGTCCTGCAGGGCGACGCGGACCGTCTCGACGTCGATGCCGGCGCCTTCCGCGGAGGGGGTGGTGACGTAGGAGGTCGATCCGGCGTCGAAGGCGAGGGTCGCCTCGACCGGATCGGTGTACAGCTCGGGGACGGCCTCGCGAAGGGCCGCGGTCGCCGCGATCGGGTCGATCTCGACGGGAGCGTCGACGGATGCCGGGAACCAGGCGGTCGGGTTCCAGGCCGGGGAGGCGGAGTACGCGGCGTCGACGAGCGCCGCGGCGTCGACGGATGCCCCGAGATCGGCTCCGGTGACCTCGACGTCTCCGCCCGCTCCGGTGAGGACGACGGTGGTCTCGGCGAGGCGCTGGTTGACGGCGTCGACGGCCGCACCCGGGGTGTGCAGTCCCACGCCCACGCCGCCGACGGCGGCGCCGGGGGCGACGAGGAAGATCGAGGAGACGACGAGACCGACCGCAGCGACGGCGGCACCGACCCCGATCCACAGGCCGGTACGACGCTTGCGGGGCGCGGGTTCGGCGGGGGCCCACGCGTAGACCGGCGCATCGGCGTCGCCGCCGGAGCCGTCCGGGGGCGGGGTCGACGGACGGTCGTCGATCGGCTCGGTCTGGTCCGATGCGACGCGGTCGACGGAGTCGTCCGTGTCGGTCCTGGTCGTGAGATCTGTCACGTCATTCACCCCCCGGTTCTGCGCGCAGTGTCGTTCCATGGTAAGGGACGGCAGGTTACGGCGAGATCACGGTGCTGAAGGGGCGAAGACCTTCCCCGGATTGAGGATGCCGGCGGGATCGAAGACCGCGGTGATCTCCCGCTGCAGGCGCCACTGGTCCTCGCCGAGCTCGTCGGCCAGCCACCGGCGCTTGAGCACACCGACGCCGTGCTCGCCCGTGAGGGTGCCCCCGAGCCGCAACGCCGCCCGGAACAGCTCGTCCGCCGCCTCCCAGATGGCGGCCGGCACCTCCACGACCCCGTCCGGCCCGGGCGCGACGTCGAAGATGAAGTTGGGATGCAGGTTGCCGTCGCCCGCGTGGGCGACCGTGGGGATCCGCAGGTCCCGTTCGCGCTCGATTCGCGCGATCTCGTCGAACATCGCCGGCAGGGCGCTCCGCGGCACGCAGACGTCTTCGATCAGGGTCGTGCCGAGGCGCTCCATCGCCGGGTGCAGCGACCGGCGGATCGCGAGGAGGCGTTCGCCCTCCGCGGCGTCCACGGCGACGACGACGGTTCCGCCGCGCGTGCGCAGCACCTCCGCGATCGCCCGCGCCTCCTCATCCGCCGCCGGCCCGTCGGTCTGCACCGTGAGCTGCGCGGCGCCGTGTGTCGGTGCGGGGAGGGCGAGGAGATCGTGCACCGCGGCGAGGGCGGCGGCATCCATCAGCTCCATGACGGCGGGCTGGAGACCGGCGGCGGTGACCGCGGCGGAGGCGCGCGCGGCGTCTCCGACCCGCGTGAAGGTCGCCGCGAGGGTCCGCGTCTCGCCGGGAACGACGCGGCGCAGCTTCAGCGTCGCCCCCACGATGACGCCCAGCGTCCCCTCCGAGCCGATCATCAGCGCGGTGAGATCGAGGCCCGTGACCCCCTTGACGGTGCCGCGGCCGAGGCGGAGGAGGCGGCCGTCGGCGAGGACGACGTCGACGCCGAGGACCGCGTCGCGCACGACGCCGTACTTCGCGCAGAGGAGGCCGCCGGCGCCGGTGGCGATGTTGCCGCCGACGGTCGAGATCGCCCGACTCGCCGGATCCGGCGCCCACCAGAGCCCGTGGGGGAGGAGCGCGGCGTTCAGGTCGGCGTTGATGATGCCCGGCTCGACCACCGCGACGAGGTCGTCGGGACGGATGTCCAGGATGCGGTCCATGCGGCGCACCGAGAGGGCGATCTCGCCGGCACCCGCGTTCGCTCCACCCGCGAGGCCCGTCCCGGCCCCGCGCGTGACGACGGGCGTGGCGGTGGCGGAGGCGATGCGCAGGGTCTCCTGGACGTCGGCGACACTCTCAGCGTGGACGACCGCGAGCGGTGTGCCCGCGGCGGCGTGCCCGGATTTGTCCGCACGTACGGAGCGGAGGACGGCGGGGTCGGTGTCGACGCGCTCGCCGAGCGCGCTCTGCAGGAGGGCGACGACATCCGCGGGTCGGGGGGCCCGGGCGTCGGGGGTGCTCATGCCAGGCGGCGGCGTCCGGAGATCACGCCCACGGTGACCGCGATCACGGCGAAGATCACACCCACCCAGGGCTGGCCCATGCCCCACCACGCCACGGTGGCCGAGGCGTACACGAGGAGCTCGACGAAGCCGCGGACGAACGGGTGCACAGGGATGACCGCGCGCGGCGAGACGAAGAGCGCCCAGACGAGGATCGCGGCGACGGGTGCGCCGATCCCGACGACGATGTTCCACGGCAGCGGCCACATCGCGAAACCCCAGATGGCGAGGGTGACGAACGCGAACAGCTCGCACACGAAGGCGAGGAGATCCACCGCCGACAGGGGTGCGCGCGTACCGGCCGGGAGCTCCGGGGCCGCGGGCGGCTGCGGCTGCGGCTGCACGGGTCGCGCCGTCGCGGGGGCCGCGGGCGAGGCGGCCGCGGGAGCGGGTTCCGGCTGCGCGGGGACCGAGGGGCGAGCGGCATCCGACATGCCCACCAGTCTACGGCGCGGTGCCGTCGCCGATCCCGGAGTCGTCCGGTCGCTCCTCGACGCCCGCGATCCACACCCTCCGCACGCGCAGGTCGGAGTCGAGGAGGACCGCGTCGGCGGGCGATCCCGCGTCGAGGTGCCCGAGATCCGGGCGTCCGATCGCGCGCGCCGGTGTGGAGGTGAGCGCCGTGACGACGGCGGGCAGGGGGACTCCGGCCGCGACCGCCCGCCGGAGGGCGGCATCCTGCGTCAGCGTCGATCCCGCGATCGTGTCGGTGCCCCGCACACGCGCGACGCCCTCGCGCACCTCGATCGCGAGCGAGCCGAGGGCGGAGGGGCCGTCGCCCGTCCCGGCGGCGGCGGTGGCGTCCGTGACGAGTGCGATGCGTCCGGGCGCGGCGGTCACGAGGAGGGCGACGACGTCGGGATGCACGTGCACTCCGTCGGCGATGACCTCGAGCACGACGCGGTCGTCCCGGAGTGCGGCGACGACCGGACCCGGATGGCGGTGATGGATGCCGCGCATCGCGTTGAAGGCGTGGGTGAGGATCCGTGCGCCGGCGTCGAACGCGCGCGCGGCGGTGACCGCGTCGGCGTCGGTGTGCCCCACGGCGACGACGACGCCCGCGGCGCGGAACTGTGCGAGGGCGGCCTCCGCTCCGGGGAGTTCGGGGGCCAGGGTCACCTGGCGGATGGTGCCCCTGCCGGCGACGAGGAGCCTGTCGATGTCCGCCCGGCTCGGGAGGCGGAGGAGGGCGGGGTCGTGCGCGCCGTGGTGACCGGGGTCGAGGAACGGGCCCTCGAGGTGGCTTCCGAGGATCGTCTCGTCGCTCGCGGCGAGGTCGGCCACCGTCGCCACGCGTTCGACCAGGCGCGGGAGCGGCGCGGTGACGAGGGAGAGGACGGCGCGCGTCGTCCCGTGCCCGCGATGGAACGCACGGGCGCGCGCCGCGGCGGTGCGCCCGTCGTCGTAGGCGGCGCCTCCGCCGCCGTGGCCGTGGATGTCGATGAACCCCGGAGTGAGGACACCGCCGTCGCCGTCGACGACGCGCACCCCGGGACCGGGATCACGGGGGGTCCCGCGGCCCGTCGCGGTGACGCGTCCGTCGGCGAAGCGGACCCACGCGTCTTCGACGACCTCGTCGTGGTCGACCAGGCGCACGTCGCGGACGAGGACGTTCACGGGCACCCGGGCAGCTCGACGTGCATGGAGGAACCCTAGCGAGGAGCCCGGGGCCCGCGGCATCCGTTATGCTCGTGGGCGTCGCGACTGGCGTTGAGGTGGGTACCCACCGGGGAGCGACCGACACGGCATCGACCGCACGCCTGGGCCGGGCCTCGATCGCCGTCGCCCCGCGACGGCCCTCGACACACGCCCACCGTCGTCAGGAGTTCGCCATGACCGATCCGTCCTTCACCGCCCCCCTCTCCGAGGTCGATCCCGAGATCGCCGCCGTCCTCGACCGGGAGCTCGCCCGTCAGCAGGGCTTCCTCGAGATGATCGCCTCTGAGAACTTCGTGCCCGTCTCGGTGCTGCAGTCGCAGGGGTCCGTCCTCACCAACAAGTACGCCGAGGGCTACCCCGGCCGTCGGTACTACGGCGGCTGCGAAGAGGTCGACGTCGCCGAGGAGCTCGCGATCGAGCGGGCGAAGTCGCTCTTCGGCGCCGCGTTCGCCAACGTCCAGCCCCATTCGGGTGCCACGGCCAACGCCGCGGTGCTGCACGCCCTCGCCCGTCCGGGCGACACGCTGCTCGGGCTGTCGCTCGACCACGGCGGTCACCTCACGCACGGCATGAAGATCAACTTCTCCGGCCGCCTCTACGACATCGTCGCCTACGGGGTGGATGCCGAGACCTCGCTGATCGACATGGACGAGGTCCGTCGCCTGGCGCGCGAGCACCGTCCCAAGGTCATCGTGGCCGGTTGGTCGGCGTACCCCCGTCAGCTCGACTTCGCCGCCTTCCGCGCGATCGCCGACGAGGTCGGCGCGTACCTGTGGGTCGACATGGCGCACTTCGCCGGTCTCGTCGCCGCCGGTGTCCACCCCTCGCCGGTGCCGCACGCGCACGTCGTCTCCTCGACGGTGCACAAGACCATCGGCGGCCCCCGGTCGGGCATCATCCTCACCAACGACGCCGACCTCGCCAAGAAGCTCAACACCGCCGTCTTCCCCGGCCAGCAGGGCGGACCGCTCATGCACGTCATCGCGGCGAAGGCCACGGCGTTCAAGCTCGCCGCGACGCCGGAGTTCCGCGACCGCCAGGAGCGCACCCTCCGCGGCGCGAAGCTCCTCGCCGACCGCCTCACGCAGCCCGATGTCGCCGCCGCCGGGATCTCGGTCCGCTCGGGCGGCACCGACGTGCACCTCGTGCTCGTCGACCTCCGCGAGGCCGCGATCGACGGCAAGCAGGCCGAAGACCTCCTGCACGACATCCGGATCACCGTGAACCGCAACGCGGTGCCGAACGACCCGCGGCCGCCGATGGTGACCTCGGGCCTGCGCATCGGCACGCCCGCGCTCGCGACCCGCGGGTTCGGCGACGCCGAGTTCACCGAGGTGGCCGACATCATCGCCCAGGCCCTCCTCCCGGGCGCGGACGTCGAGGCGCTCCGCGCGCGCGTCGCGGTGCTCACCGAGGCCTTCCCGCTCTACCCGGGCCTGCAGCAGTGACCGCGACGGTCCTGGACGGGAAGGCCGCGGCCGCGGCCATCAAGTCCGAGCTGACCGAGCGGGTCGCCGCACTCCGCGCGCAGGGCGTGGTCCCCGGCATCGCCACGGTGCTCGTCGGGGCGGACCCGGCGTCGCAGCTGTACGTGGGGATGAAGCACCGCCAGTCCGAGGCGATCGGCATGAACTCGATCCAGCGCGAGCTGCCCGCCGACGCCACCCAGGCCGAGGTCGAGGCCGTCATCGACGAGCTCAACGCCGACCCGACCTGCCACGGGTACATCGTGCAGCTGCCGCTGCCGAAGCACCTCGACACCGATGCGATCCTCGAGCGCATCGACCCGGCGAAGGATGCCGACGGGCTGCACCCGACCAACCTCGGCCGACTGGTGCTGAACGTCAATGCGCCGATCACGACGCCCCTGCCGTGCACGCCGCGCGGTGTCATCGAGCTCCTCGTCCGCAACGGCTACGACCTCGACGGCGCGCACGTCGTCGTCGTCGGCCGCGGCGTGACGATCGGCCGCTCGATCGGCCTCCTCCTCACGCGCCGCGAGTACAACGCGACGGTCACCCTCGTCCACACCGGGACGAAGGATGCCGGGCAGTATCTCCGTCAGGCGGACGTCATCGTCGCCGCGGCGGGCGTGAAGCACCTCATCACCGCCGCGGACGTGAAGCCCGGAGCCGCCGTCCTCGACGTCGGCGTCACCCGGGAGGACGACCCCGAGACGGGGAAGGCCAAGGTCTTCGGCGATGTCGCACCGGATGTCGCCGACGTCGCCGGCTTCGTCTCGCCGAACCCCGGCGGGGTGGGGCCCATGACCGTGGCGCTCCTCATGACCAACGTCGTCGAGGCCGCCGAGCGCGCCGTCACCGCCGCCTCGGCCTGATCCGATCCTGCGGCGCGGGCCCCGGCATCCGTCGGCGGGTCCGCGTCGCCGGGCCGCGCTCAGGCGGTGAAGCGGGACAGGAATGCGCGCGTGCGCGCCTCTCGCGGCGCGCGGAAGACGTCCGCGGGCGGCCCCTCCTCGACGATCGTGCCGGCGTCGAGGAACACCACGCGGTGCGCGACGTCCCGCGCGAAGGCCATCTCGTGCGTCGCCATGAGGATCGTCGTGCCCTCGGCGGCGAGCTGGCGGACGAGCTCGAGTACTTCGCCGACGAGCTCGGGATCCAGTGCCGAGGTGATCTCGTCGAGGAGTAGCACCTCGGGATCCGTCGCGATGGCGCGGACGATCGCAGCGCGCTGCTGCTGCCCGCCGGAGAGCCGGTCGGGATGGTCGCGCGCCTTGTCGGCGAGGCCGACGCGCTCCAGCAGTGCCAGCGCGCGCTCCTCCGCCTGACGCTTGCCGGTGCGGTGGACGACGCGCGTGGCGAGGGTGACGTTGTCGAGCACCGACAGGTGCGGAAACAGGTTGTAGCTCTGGAACACCGCCCCGAGGCGCGCGCGGATGCGGTTGGCGTTCACCCGCGGGTCGGAGATGTCCTCGTCGCCGAGGAAGATCTGCCCGTCGTCGATCGGTTCGAGGAGGTTCAGGCACCGGAGGAGCGTCGACTTCCCCGAGCCGGACGCGCCGATGAGGGCGACCACCTCGTGCGCGGCAAGCTCCACGTCGACGCCGCGCAGCACCTCGCGCTCGCCGAAGGCCTTCCAGATGCCGGTGGCCCGCAGAACCGTGCTCATACGATCGCTCCGCTCTGCTCGCGGGCGCGCAGCTTCGCCGCGTACCAGTCGGTCAGGCGGATTGTGGGGATCGCCAGAAGGATGAACAGGATGCCGGCCACCACGTAGGGGGTGAAGTTGTACGTCTGCGACGACTCGATGCGCGCAGCGAGGACCGCGTCGGTGATGCCGAGGATCGAGATGAGCCCGACGTCCTTCTGCATCGCGACGAAGTCGTTCATGAGGGGCGGGGTGATCTTCCGGAGGGCCTGGGGGAGGACGACGCGGCGCAGGGTCTGGGTGTACCCGAGCCCCAGCGCGCGGGCGGCGAGCCGCTGCGACGGATGCACCGCCTCGATGCCCGCGCGGATCACCTCGGCGACGTACGCCGAGTAGGTCAGCGTCACGGCGAGCGTGCCGAGGAAGATCAGGTTGAGGCGCTCGTTCATGAGGGTGGGGATGCCGAACCCCACGAGGTAGAGCACGATGATGAACGGCAGCCCGCGGAAGATGTCCGTGTACCCCGCCGCGAGCACGCGCAACGGCAGGAAGACGGGCCCCGGGAGCGTCCGGATCACCGCGATCGTGACCGCGACGATGGACACCGTCACCAGCGACCAACCGAGCACCTGGAGGTTGAGCAGGAACCCCTCCCACACCTGCGGAAGGGACGCCAGGGCGATCTCGAGGTTGAAGAACGACTGCTGGACGGCGGCCCATCCGGGCGTGTTCACCACCGTCAGCCAGACGATCGCGGCGAACGCCAGTGACGACGCGATCGCCACCAGGACCGACCGTTGGGACTGCCGTGCCCGGAAGGCCCGCCGTTCGAGCTCGAGAGCGCTGGGGGTGTGCGTCACTGCAACAGTGTGACGCCCTGGCCCGCGCCGAGCCACTCGTCGGTGATCTCGGCGAGCGTGCCGTTGTCGCGCAGCGTGTCGATGGCCGCGGACACGCGGTCGGTCAGCGGCGAGTCCTTGCCGAGGACGACGCCCCACTCGTCGGCCACGCCGCCGGCGGGGAGCTCGCCGACGATGAACGAGTCGTCGATGTAGATCGCGGTCGCGAGGTACGCCGTCGGCAGATCGATCACGAACGCGTCGAACTGGCCGGCGTTAAAGGCGGCGACGGCGTCCTCGTTCGAACCGTAGAGGAGGGGGTCCACGTTCGGCTGGATGACGTCTTCGATCGTCTGCGCGCTCGTGGAACCCGCCATCGCGCCGAGGGTCAGGTCCTTGAGGCCATCGATCGAGTCGACGCCGTCGGCGGCGCCGCCGTTGATGCCGACGACGGCCTGGCTCGCGGAGTAGTAGGGCGAGGAGAAGTCCACGGCCTGCTTGCGCTCATCGGTGATCGTGTACTGCTGGATGTTGAAGTCGAAGTTCTTCGGCCCGGGGGCGATCGCCGCCTCGAAGCTCGTCCGCACCCACTCGACGTCCTCGGGCGCGAAGCCGAGCTCGTCAGCGATCGCGTAGGCGATGGCGGCCTCGAATCCCTCTCCCGAAGCCGGGTCGTCGTCGACCACGTACGGCTCGTAGGCGATCTCGCCCGTGGCGATGGTGAGCTTGCCCGGCGTGAGGTAGCCCTCGTCGGCGGCGGGGGTCTCGTCACCGCCTGCCCCGGCATCCGTTCCGCCGGCGCAGCCGGTCAGGGCGAGAGCGGTGAGCGCGACACCCGCCAGGGCGGCGGACAGGGAGCGACGACGGTGCATGGGGGCCTCCAGATCGGGGTGGGCGGGCCGTGCTGTCGGCGCCGAGCCCACCCTCCATCTTCCCTGTCCCACGGGCATCCGGCGCACGCGCGAGACGCTCTGTTACAGGTTCTTCACACGTCGGAGGGTCAGTTGATCTGCGTCAGGGTGTTCAGATCATCGTCGGGGAGGGCGTCCGCGACCGCCGTGACGGTCATGTCGACCAGGTCCACCCGGCCCGAGACCACGGTCAGGAACGCGGTGTCGGCGGCGTCCCGCCCGGTGGCGATGCGCACGAGCGTCGAACGCGGCGCGAGGGTCGTCGCGTCCACGACGTGCCAGCCGCCTTCGACCCACGCTTCGGCCACGGCGTGGAAATCCATCGGATGCAGGCCCGGGGCGTAGACCGACACGAGGCGTGCCGGCACATTGAGCGCGCGCAGCAGCGCGACGGTCAGGTGCGCGTAGTCGCGGCACACGCCCTGGCGGCCGAGAAGGGTGCGGACCGCGCCGTCGGTGGGGAGGCTCGAACCGCTGACGTACGCGAGGCGGGTGCCCACCCACGACGAGACGGCGGCGAGGAGCTCGGCCGGATCCGTGATCGCGCCGAACTCGGCGAACGCCGTCGGTCCGAGCGCATCCGATTCGGCGTATCGGCTGGGGCGGCGGTAGGTGATGAGGTCCGTCGCGGTGGCGACGGCGGAGGAGGCGAGTCCGTCGAGGGAGGCGTCGTACGAGGCGACCAGGCGTCCGGCGGGAGTCGCCACGGTGAACAGGCGCGTGCCGTGCGCATCGGGGATCCGCTCGAACGCGACGGCCTCGCCGTCGACCGTGAATGACACGTGCTCGGTGACCGGGGTGTGGTGGCCGCTGACCGCCGTGGAGAAGACCAGCTCCGCCGGTTCGGTGACGTCCAGCTCGATCCGGCTCGCGACATCTCTCTTCATGCCCGCCAGCATGGCACGTCCGCGCCCCTCTCGCCTGCCCGGCGAGGCGGATCGTGTGGGGCAGACTGGAAGGATGGGCCAGCACCGGAACACGCCGTTCGAACCGGCGTCCACGTACCTGGATGCCGCCCTCGTTCCCCGCCGTGGGACTCCTCTGGTCAAGGCGCTCCGCACCGCCGCGAGCATCGCCGCGAGCCTCCTCACGAACGACGTGGAGGCGGGCCCCTCCGCGATCGATCTGGTCGTCTCCCGCCGTGAGTCCGGGGGAGAGGTGCTGAGGGTGACCGCCGGCGGTGCCCAGGAGGCCGATGCCCTGCTCCTGCGTGTTCGGCGCGATCTCGCCACGAAGGACGTCGCGGAATTCATCAGCGAGTGGCGGGTCGTTCCAGAAGAACCCGCGTCCGCCGACGACTAGGAGTTCACGAGGTCGGCGAGTCCCATGAGCCTCCGCCGTCACCGGTGGTGGGCACGATCGTCGCGTCGGGCCGGGCCCGTGCGGCGCCCGCGACGCTCGGGAAGCCGAGCCCGATCGACGGGATCCGCGCGGCAGACCAGCATGCCAAGTCCGCGCTCCAAGGCGTGTCAGGCGTCGGTGACGAAGCGGGCGGCGAGGGCCTCGGAGCCGCGCGCGAGGAGGGCGACGTCCGCCCCGACGAGGACGAAGGACGCCCCGGCGGCGAGGTATCCGTCGGCGACGTCGGGGTCGAATGCGTTCACGCCGACGGGATTTCCCGTCGCCCGCACCGCGTCGAAGGCGCGCAGGACCGCGGCGCGGACCTCCGGATGCGTCTGCTGACCGAGCAGCCCCATCGACGCGGCGAGGTCGGACGGTCCGACGAACACCCCGTCCACCCCGTCGACGGCGGCGATCTCGGCGGCAGCCTCCACGCCGTCGGCCGTCTCGATCTGCACGAAGAGCGACACGTGCCGGTCGGCGTCGTCGAGGTACCCGTCCACGCGGTTCCAACGGGCGGACCGGGCGAGGGCGGATCCCACCCCCCGGATGCCGCGCGGGGGGTAGCGCACCGCGGACACCGCCCGCTCGGCATCCGTCACGGACGAGACCATCGGCACCAGGATGTTCTGCGCCCCGAGGTCGAGCACCTGCTTGATGACGACGACGTCGCCGATCGGCACGCGGACGACCGGCGTGATCGGGTAGGCCGCGACCGCCTGCAGCTGCGCGAGCACCGAGTCCAGGCTGTGCGAGGAGTGCTCCATGTCGATGAGCGTCCAGTCCAGGCCCGATCCCGCGCAGATCTCGGCGGCCAGGGGCGAGCCGGAGCAGACCCAGATCCCCGCCAGCGGGCGGGACGCGGCGGCCAGCGCGTCGCGGAAGGTGGGGTTCAGACGAAGCGGCATGCGATCACTCCCAGGGGTCCGAAGTCGCACTCGACGCTATCGCCCGCCTGCACCCACATCGGGCGGGTGAAGGAGCCGGCGAGGATGATCTCTCCTGCCTCGAGGCGCGCGCCGTGCTGGTGGAACTTGTTCGCCAGCCACGCCACGCCCCGCGCCGGGTGCCCGAGGACGCCGGCGGCGACCCCGGTCTCCTCGATCTCGCCGTTGCGGCTGAGCACGCCGGGCACCCAGGGCAGGTCGACCTCGCCGGGCGCGACGCGCCGGGGGCCGAGCACCATGGCGCCGTACGCCGCGTTGTCGCTGATCGTGTCGACGATCGTCCGTCCCTCGAGCTCGATGTGGGAGTTGAGGACCTCGAGGGCGGGCACGACCGATTCGATCGCGGCGAGGGCGTCCTCGAGCGTGCAGTCGGGACCCTCGAGGGGGCGGCCGAGCACGAAGGCGAGCTCGACCTCTATGCGGACGTTCGAGAACCGCTCGACGGGGATCTCGTCGCCCGAGCCGTACACGGTGTCGTCGAACATCACGCCGTAGTCCGGTTCGGTGATCCCCGTCGCCTGCTGCATCGCCTTCGAGGTGAGGCCGATCTTCCGGCCGACGAGTCGGCGCCCCTCGGCGATCATGCGGTCGCGCCACACCCCCTGGATCGCGTAGGAGTCCTCGACGGTCGCGTCGGGGTGCCGCGCGGTGATGCGGGGGATGAGCGTGCGCGTGCGGTCGGCCTCGGCGAGCTCCTCCGCGAGCTGCGCGATGACCTCGGGGGCGAGGCTCACAGCTGGTTTCCGAGCTTGTACTCGGGCATGGATGCCGCGCCCTCGGCCGGACGGGTGTAGGAGAACCCGTCGGCGCCGATCGTGACCGCCATCTCCGAGCTGTCCGTCCGGGCGACCACGGGCTGCGGATTGCCGTCGAGGTCCAGCACGAGCGAGGCCTCGGTGTACCAGGACGGCACCACGGGGTTTCCCCACCAGTCGCGACGCTGGTTGTCGTGTACGTCCCACGTGATGACGGGGTTGTCCGGGTCGCCGGTGTAGTAGTCCTGCGTGTAGATCTCCACGCGGTGGCCGTCGGGGTCGCGGAGGTAGAGGTAGAACGCGTTGCTCACGCCGTGGCGGCCCGGCCCGCGCTCGATCGCGTCCGAGCGGCGGAGCGCCCCGAGCTTGTCGCAGATCGCGAGGATGTTGTGCGTCGAGTGCGTGGCGAACGCGACATGGTGCATCCGCGGGCCGTCGCCGCCGGTCATCGCCGTGTCGTGCACGGTGGGCTTGCGTCGCATCCACGCCGCGTAGACCGTGCCCTCGTCGTCCTGGATGTCCTCGGTCACGCGGAATCCGAGCGACTGCATGAAGTTCACGGCGCGCGGCACGTCGGGGGTCACCTGGTTGAAGTGGTCGAGGCGCACGAGCTCCCCGGGGGTGTGCAGGTCGTAGCGCCACGACAGGCGCTCGACGTGCTCGGTCTGGAAGAAGAACTCGTACGGGAAGCCCAGCGGGTCGGTCACGCGCACCGCGTCCCCGATCCCCTTCACGAAGCCCTCGGCGCGGCGCTCGAGGCGGCATCCGAGCTCCTCGTAGAACGCGACGGCGCGATCGAGGTCCTCGGGCGTGCGTACGCGGTACGAGAACGCCGCGACGGCGGCGACCGGCCCCTGACGGAGAACGAGGTTGTGGTGGATGAACTCCTCGGTCGAGCGGAGGTAGATCTCGTTCTCGTCCTCCTCCGTGACGTACAGGCCCAGCACGTCGACGTAGAAGACGCGGGATGCCGCGAGATCGGTGACGACGAGCTCCATGTACGCGCAGCGGAGGATGTCGGGCGCGGGCGCGGAGGGGGTCGGGATCGGGTTGTCGGAGTGGATGGGCGCCTCCTGGGAGACGAAGAATCCCGAGGAGGTGAGGGTCTTGTCGGTCATGTCAGGCTTCCTTGCCGAAGGTGGGGTTGTGCGGTGCACCGAGGGTGATGTGCACGGCCTGCTGGTTGGTGTAGAAGTCGATCGAGCGGTAGCCGCCCTCATGCCCGAGGCCGGAGGCCTTCACGCCGCCGAAGGGCGTGCGGAGGTCGCGCACGTTGTTGGAGTTCAGCCACACCATGCCCGCCTCGACGGACTGCGCGAAGGTGTGCGCCCGGCGCAGGTCGCTCGTCCAGACATAGGCGGCGAGGCCGTATCTGGTGTCGTTCGCGAGCGCGAGGGCCTCTTCGTCGGTGTCGAAGGGCGTGATCGCAACGACCGGGCCGAAGATCTCCTCCTGGAAGATCCGGGCGTCGGGGGCGACGTCGGCGAAGACCGTCGGCTGCACGAAATTGCCGGTCTCGAATCCGTCGGGTCGGCCTCCGCCGGCGACGAGACGCCCCTCCGTCTTGCCGATCTCGAGGTAGGACATGACCTTGGCGTAGTGCTCGGGATGCACGAGGGCGCCGACCTCGGTCGACGGATCGCTCGGGAGCCCGACGCGCACACGCGATGCCTGCGCGGCGTAGCGGTCGACGAAGTCGTCGTAGACCTCCCGCTGGACGAGGATGCGGCTGCCCGCGGTGCAGCGCTCGCCGTTGAGCGAGAAGACGCCGAAGATCGTCGCGTCGATCGCGGTGTCCAGGTCGGCATCGGCGAACACGATCGCGGGGGACTTGCCGCCGAGCTCCATCGAGAGGCCCTTGAGGTGCGGGGCGGCGTTGCCGAAGATCAGCTGTCCGGTCGAGCTCTCGCCGGTGAAGGAGATGAGCGGCACGTCGGGGTGCTTCACGAGGGCGTCTCCGGCCTGCTCGCCGAGCCCGTTGACGAGGTTGAACACCCCCTGCGGCAGGCCCGCCTCCTCGAAGATGCCGGCCCAGAGCGAGGCCGACAGCGGCGTGAACTCGGCGGGCTTGAGGACGACGGTGTTTCCGGTCGCGAGGGCCGGTCCGAGCTTCCACGATTCGAGCATGAAGGGGGTGTTCCACGGGGTGATGAGGCCCGCCACCCCGATCGGCGTGCGATTGACGTAGTTGAGCTGCTTCCCCGGCACCTTGTAGGCGTCGTCGGCCTGGGCGACGATCAGGTCGGCGAAGAAGCGGAAGTTCTCGGCCGCGCGCCGGGCCTGTCCGAGCGCCTGCGTGATCGGCAGACCGCTGTCGAAGCTCTCGAGCTCGGCCAGGCGCGCGTCGCGGGACTCGACGATGTCGGCGATGCGGTGGAGCACCCGCGAGCGCTCGCGGGGGAGCATCCGAGGCCAGGGACCGTCGGTGAACGCCCGCCGCGCCGCCGCGACGGCGCGATCGATGTCGGCCGCGGTGCCGGCGGCGGCCTGCACGTACGTCTCGTTCGTGACCGGATCGAGCACGTCGAACGTGCCGCCGTCGATCGAGTCGACGAACGCGCCGTCGATGTAGTGCCGGATGCGGGGCGGGAGGTCGGCCGGCGGGCGATGCTCTGTCATGGCGGTCCTTCGGATCGGAGGGTGGGTCGGACGACGGAGGGTCAGATGGCGGGCATCCCGAGCGTCTCGTCGGGGTGCTCGTGGATCAGGTAGGCGTCGAGGGTCGCTGCACGGTGTCGCCGCGCGGCGGTCTCGATCTCGCTCAGCGGCGCGCCGTGCTCGATGAGGGCGACGATCTCGGCGTGCTCCTGGACGGACTGGGCTGCACGACCCGGGACGAAGCTGAACGTCGAGTCGCGGAGGTGTCCGAGACGCGCCCATTCCGCTTCGACGAGTTCGAGCATGCGCGGGTTCGCGCATCGGGCGAAGAGGATCGCGTGGAACTCCTGATTCAGCGCCGTGAACGACTGCGGGTCGAAGTGGTCGAGGGTCTCGACCATCAGCGCGTTGACATCGCGCGCACGGCGCAGGTCGTCGGCGGTCAAGCGGCGGGCGGCGAGCGCGGTCGCGGCGCCCTCGAGGATGCTCAGCGCCTGCATGCTGAAGCGGTACTGCGAGTCGTCGACCATTGACACGTGCGCGCCGACGTTGCGTTCGAACGTCACCAGCCCTTCCGCCTCCAGCTGGCGGATCGCCTCGCGCACGGGCACGACGCTCATGTCGAGCTCCTTCGCGATCGATCCCAGCACGAGGCGGTAACCGGGGGTGAAGTCCTGGTTCGCGATGCGTCCCTTGATCCAGTGGTACGCGCGCTGCGACTTGCTCTGCGTGCCGGCCGCCGCGGTGCCGCCGGCGGCGAGCCCTGCCGCATCCGTCGTGTTCATCGCGTCCGGCGCCATGCGTCGTACCTCGCCTTCCATTCGGCGTTCATCGGGAAGAGACCGTCGACCGGATGCCCGGCACGCACCTGCTCGGCCACGTACGCGTCCTCGTCCTCCTGGGCGAGTGCCGCGTCGGCGACCTCTGCGGCGAGGGCCGGCGGCAGGACGATCACGCCGTCGCCGTCGCCGACGATGATGTCGCCGGGCTGGACGGTCGTGCCGCCGCAGCCGATCGTCACGTCGTGCTCCCACGGCACGTGCTTGCGGCCGAGCACGGCCGGGTGGGCGCCGGCGGAGAAGACGGGGATGCCGATCTCGGCGACCGCGTCGTGGTCGCGGACGCCGCCGTCGGTGACGATCCCCGCGGCCTTCCGCGTGAGCGCGCGGAGCGCGAGGACGTCGCCGAGCGTGCCGGATCCGGTCTCGCCGCGCGCCTCGATCACGATGATCTCGCCCTCCCCGACGGTGTCGAACGCGCGCTTCTGCGCGTTGTAGCCGCCGCCGTGGCTCTGGAAGAGGTCTTCACGTCCCGGCACGAAGCGCAGCGTCTTGGCGGTGCCGACGATCTTGGTGCCGGGGTGCATCGGCTGTACCCCGTCGATCGTCACGTTGTTCAGGCCCCGCTTGCGCAGCTGCGCCGAGAGGCCCGCGACCGGTACCCGCAGCAGCTTGTCGCGGAGAACCGGGTCCAGCACAGGCGATTCGGCGGAAGAGAGCCCCGCAGCCTCCGCGGAGCCCCAGGCCTCCGCCCGCTGGGTGTCGTCGACGGAGGGGAGCGACCCGATCATCGGATCGAAGGATGCCGTGCCCTGCGCCACCGTCGTGACGAGGCGGCCGGAGGACAGTCTGGTGCCGGGGGCGTCGACCTCGACCTCCACCACGTCACCGGGAACGACGACCGAGGACCCCGCCGGCGTGCCGGTGAGGATGACGTCGCCGGGCTCGAGCGTGAAGTGCTGCGACAGGTCGGCGACGAGCTGGGGGAGCGGGAAGATGAGACCCGCCGTGGTGTCGTCCTGGGCGAGGGTGCCGTTGACCCACGTGCGCACGCGCAGAGCTCCCGGATCGACCGTGCGGGCGTCGATGAGCTCCGGGCCGATCGGGGTGAAGCCGTCGCCGCCCTTCGAGCGCACGTTGGACCCCTTGTCGTTCGCGCGCAGGTCGTAGAGCCCGAAATCATCGGCCGCCGTGACCCAGGCGACGTGGCCCCATGCGTCCGCGACGGTGACGCGGCGGGCGGGGGAGCCGAGGACGAGGGCGATCTCGCCCTCGAACGCGAGCAGCTCCGTCCCCGCGGGGCGCTCGATCGTGCCGCCGGACGCCGCGACCGAGCTCGACGGCTTGAAGAAGTACGAGGGCGTCGCCGGGCGCCGTCCGCGCTGGTCGGCGCGCGAGGCGTAGCTGAGGTGAACGGCGATGATCTTCCCCGGCCGGTTCGGGAGTGGCCCGAAGCGCGCGGCGTCGGCATCCGTCGAAAGTGTCATGAGCTCCCTCGCTCTTGCGTCGTATTCGAAATCGTATATGATCGCTGGCATCCTCGCAATGCACGTCCCCGGCGGACGAGCATCACGCGCCGACGATCGACACTGGAGTCCTTCATGTCCACACGCACACCGGCAGGGTTCACCCCCACCGGCACCATCGCCACCGCTCGAGACCGCCGTCGCGTGATCTTCGCGACCGTCGTCGGCACCACCGTGGAGTGGTACGACTTCTTCATCTACGCGACCGCCGTCGGGCTGGTCTTCGGGCAGCTCTTCTTCGCCCCGCTCGGGGCCAACAGCGCCCTCGTCGCCTTCGCCACGGTCGGCGTCAGCTTCCTCTTCCGCCCGCTCGGAGCCTTCCTCGCCGGGCACTTCGGCGACAAGTACGGCCGCAAGGTCGTCCTGATGTGGACCCTCATCCTCATGGGTGTGGCCACCGCGCTCATCGGCGTGCTGCCGACCTACGAGGCGATCGGCCTCACGGCACCGATCCTGCTCGTGCTTCTGCGCATCCTGCAGGGGATCTCCGCCGGTGGCGAGTGGGGCGGCGCCGTCCTCATGGCGGTCGAGCACGCTCCTCGCCCGCGTCGCGGCGCCTTCGGTGCGGCCCCGCAGATCGGCGTGCCGCTCGGACTCCTCCTCGCCTCCGGAGTCATGGCGCTGATGGCCATGATCGCGCCGGGCGATGCATTCCTGGAGTGGGGATGGCGTGTGCCCTTCCTCCTCAGCGTCGTGCTGATCCTCGTCGGCTACTACGTCCGCCGCCGCGTCGAGGAGAGCCCGGTGTTCGCCGAGCTCGCCGAGCGCAAAGAGAAGGCGCGGATGCCGATCGTCACGCTGTTCCGCAAGCACCTCCTCCTCGTGGTCATCGCCGCTCTCGTCTTCGCCGGCAACAACGCCGTCGGCTACATGACCACCGGCGGCTACATCCAGGGCTACGCCACGAACCCGGACGGGCCGCTCGCGCTGGAGCGCGGTCCGGTGCTCTGGGCGGTCGCGGGCTCCGCCGTCACCTGGCTGCTGTCGACCCTGGCCGCCGGATTCCTCTCCGACCGCATCGGCCGGCGCACGACGTACATCATCGGCTGGATCCTGCAGCTGGCGGGCGTGTTCACGCTCTTCCCGTTGGTGAACACCGGTGACATCGGGCTGCTCTTCGCGGGGCTGGCGATCCTCACCATCGGCCTGGGCCTCACCTACGGCCCGCAGGCCGCGCTGTACTCCGAGCTGTTCCCGGCGTCGATCCGCTTCTCCGGCGTGTCGATCTCGTACGCGATCGGCGCGATCCTCGGCGGGGCGTTCGCTCCGACCATCGCCACCGCGCTCGTCCAGGCGACCGGCTCGACGATGGCCGTGACGTGGTACCTCGCCGGGATGACCCTCATCGGACTGGTGGCAACGCTGGTGCTCCGCGACCGGTCCGGCATCCCCCTCGGACCAGACCACGAGGCCGAGCAGTCCGTCTCGCCCATCCGCGGGTTCGTGAAGGTCTGACCTCCGCGCTCCTGAGCCCCGTGCCGATCGGTGCGGGGCTCAGGAGTTCACGCGGATGATCTCGTGCTGGTAGGGCGCGATCACCCGGCCCGACACGCGCAGGTCCAGCAGCAGGAACGGGCGGTCGTATGCCGGCATCCGCGCCCACTCCGCGAGCCGGTCGAGGTCGGCCAGGGTTCGCACCACGACACCCTCCGCACCGAATCCGCGGGCGACGGCGGCGAAATCGACCTCGGGGATCAGCATCGGCTCCTCGGCGAGGCCCTTCAGTCCGTACAGGTTCACCTCCGCGCCGTACGCGGCGTCGTTCCAGACCACGGCGAGGCCGCGCCCACCCGCGACCCGCACGGCGGATTCGAGGTCCGCGAGGGCCATGAGGCCGCCGCCGTCGCCGGTGGTGAGCACGATCGTCGCGTCCGGCCGCGCCCGCGCCGCGCCCGCGACGCTCGGGAAACCGAGTCCGATCGACTGGAACGCCGTGCCGATCATCACCATGCGGTCGGGGGAGGCGACCGGCCAGTACATGTTCGCCCAGCCGATGAAGTGGCCGCCGTCCGAGACGACGACGCGGTCCTCCGGCAGCAGCTCGCCGATCCGGCGCGCCGCCGACCGCGGGTCGAGCCGACCGTCGGGCGCGACGTCGTCGCCGGCGTCGTAGGACCGGGCGGATGCCACGTCCACGCGCTCCCGCCATCCGCTCGGTGCGGCACCGATCGCCGTCAGTTCGTCGGCGATCGCACGCGCGACGAGTCCGGCATCCGCGCGGATGTACGCCCCGACGTGCGGATGGCTGGCGGTCGCCGCGAGATCGACCTGCACGACGTGGGTGCCCGGAGCGAAGAGCGCGCCGAAGCGCATCGTGAAGGGATTGAGCGACGCGCCGAAGACCACGGCGACGTCGGCCTGGGCGACGAGGTCCATCGCGGCCTCGGCGCCGAAGCCGCCCGTCACGCCGAGGTCGAACTCGGGTCGGGGGAAGATGCCGCGGCCGAGCGCGGTCGAGGCCGTGAGGGCGCCCGTGGCGTCGGCGACGGCACCGAGCGCGTCGCCCGCGTCCGCGAGCCACGCGCCGCGTCCGGCGATCAGCAACGGGCGTGACGCTGCCGCGAGGGCCGCCGCAGCGTCACGGATCGCCCGGGCGGCGAAAGGCCCGGCGGGAGCCAGGGGGCTGGGAAGGCGCGGGGCGGGGGCGTCCGGCACCGGACCCGCCTCGAGCGACGCGACGTCGTAGGGGATGGCAAGAACCGTCGGCACCCGGTAGGTCAGGGCGTGCTCGATCGCGATGGCGGCCGTGGCCGCGGCATCCGTGCGTCCCACCGTGTAGGTGCGCGCGCCGACGGCGGAGGCGAGAGCGATCTGGTCGACGCCCCAGGGGCGACGGCCCGACGTCGGCTCGTCGCCGACCACGAGCACGAGGGGCACGTGCGCCTGCACGGCCTCCGCGAGCGCGGTGAGGGTGTTGGTGAACCCCGCGCCGTACGTCGCCGTCGCGGCGGCGAGGCCGCCGCCGGCGCGGTGGTGGGCGTCGGCGGCGACGACCCCGCCCGCCTCGTGTCGGACGGCGGTGAAGCCGACCTCGGTGGAGCGCTCGAGGGCGTCGAGGAAATAGGCGTTGCCGTTGCCCATCACCCCGAAGACGTGGTCGATGTGGTCGGCGAGGGCGGCGGCGACGTGGGCGGAGACGGTGGGCATGACAGAACCTCGAGACGGGACGGAGGGAACAGGATCCGTATGTGTCTCGCGCACCGTCATGGTGGCTGCGTGCCCATTTTCCGAGCACCGGCGGCGCTGTCGCGGCCGGACAGCACGAGTATAGGCATCCGCAGTGCCAAGCTGGAGGGATGAGAACAGTTCAGCTGCGCCGGTACACCCTCGTCGACGGAGAGTACGACGCGTTCCTGTCCTGGTGGAACGAGTGGATGCCCCGCGTGCGTTCCGAGGCGGGCTTCCGCATCGACGTCGCCTACGGCATCCCCGAGACGAACGAGTTCGTGTGGGCGGTCAGCGCCGAGGGTGATCAGGAGGCTTTCCTCGAGCGCGAGCGCATCTACATGGCCTCGGCCGCGCGCGCCGAGGCCTTCGACGGCGTGCCCCAGCGGGTCGCGGAGTACACCGTGCGCCTCGTCGACAGCATCGTCTGACCCGGATTCCCGGAGTCGCCTCCGCGCCCCGTGGGGCGATGGGGCGTTCAGCCGCCGAGCGCCTCTCGGATGAGCGCGGCGGACCGGTTCAGGCGTTCGGCGATGCGGGCGGGGTCGTGCGCGGTCGCGAGATACACGACCGCGATCGCCGCCGGCTCGCGCCCGCGCAGGGCGAGCGGGACGGCGACCGCGTGCAGGCTCGGGATGACCTCGTCGTGACTCGTCGCATACCCGTCCGTCGCCACGGACGTCGCCGCCGCGCGCACCTCGTCCGACGTGCCGGCCGGCCAGCGTCCCTCCGGCAGGAGCGACAGGATCGCCTTCCCCGGCGCGCCGACCGTGACGGGATGCCGCGTGCCGGGGCGCTGCGCGACGGAGGCCACCGCATGTCGGGGCTCGACGCTCGCAAGGGTGATCGCGTCGTCGTGGTCGCGCACCGAGAGGAAGCACGTCATCCCGAGCTCGTTCGCCACGGCGGTGAGTTCGGGGAGGGCTTCGGCCTGCAGATCGTGCGCGACGCCGGCGGCGAGGGCGGCGAGCCGTGAGCCGAGCACGACCCGGCCGGCGGCATCCCGCGCGGTGAGCCCGTGGTCTTCGAGCGTGCGCAGCAGGCGGTACGCGACCGACCGATGCACCGCGAGCCGCCGCGCGACCTCGTCGATCGACAGGGGCTCGCGGGCGTCGGCGAGGATCTCCAGGATCCGGATGCCGCGGCTGAGGGTCTGCGACGGTGCGGTCGCGGCATCCGGCATCGATCTCTCCCTTGTCGGTGTGGGGCGGAACGTATACGATCTGTTCATCAGTAGAACGGTGTGTTCGAATATAGAACGCGCTGGATGCTCACGCAAGACGTGAGACCTCGACACCGCCGTCCGAGGAGGACACGATGCAGTTCCATCACCACGGGTACGTCTCGGCCGATCCGCGTGTCCAGGAGCCCGCCGGTGCCGGTGTCGACCGTCCGGCCGAGCTGCCGGACGAGATGGATGTGCTCATCGTCGGGTCGGGACCTGCCGGCATGCTCCTCGCGGCGCAGATGTCGCAGTTCCCGGATGTGACCACCCGCATCATCGAACGCCGCGACGGCCGCCTCGTCCTCGGTCAGGCGGACGGCATCCAACCGCGCAGCGTCGAGACCTTCCAGGCGTTCGGATTCGCCGAGCGGATCGTCGCCGAGGCCTACAACATCGCCTACATGAACTTCTGGGGTCCTGATCCGGAGAACCCCCGCAACATCGTCCGCACCGCCCGCACAGAGGACTACGCGTTCAAGATCAGCGAGTTCCCGCACCTGATCGTGAACCAGGCCCGGGTGCTCGACTACTTCGCCGAGGCGGCGGCCCACGGTCCCGGACGCATCGTGCCCGACTACGGCGTCGAGTTCGTCGGCCTCACCGTCGACGATGAGGGGGAGTCCCCGGTCGAGGTCCGCGTCCGCACCGCCGGCGTGGAGCGCACGGTGCGCGCGAAGTACGTCGTCGGCAGCGACGGCGCGCGCAGCGGCGTGCGCGAGGCGATCGGTCGCACCCACGTGGGCGCGTTCGCCGCACACGCGTGGGGGGTCATGGACGTCCTCGTCAACACCGACTTCCCCGATTGGCGCACGAAGTGCGCGATCAATTCCGAGGCGGGCAACATCCTGCACATCCCGCGCGAGGGCGGGTATCTCAGCCGCATGTACATCGACCTCGGAGAGGTCGCCGCCGCCGACGATCGACGTGTGCGGCAGACGCCGGTGGAGGAGATCATCCGCCGTGCGAACGAGATCCTCCACCCCTACTCGATCGACGTGAAGCAGGTCGCCTGGAGCAGCGTCTACGAAGTCGGCCACCGCGTGACGGATCACTTCGACGACGCCGCCGACGAGAGCGGCCGGGCGCCGCGGGTGTTCCTCACCGGCGACGCGTGCCACACCCACAGCGCCAAGGCGGGGCAGGGCATGAACGTCTCGATGCAGGACGGCTTCAATCTCGGCTGGAAGCTCGGGCACGTGCTGACCGGACTCGCGCCCGCGTCGTTGCTGTCGACCTATTCGGCGGAGCGTCAGCCCGTCGCGCAGCAGCTGATCGACTTCGACCGCGAGTGGTCCTCGCTCATGGCACGCAAGCCCGAGGAGATCTCGGATCCGACCGAGCTCGCGACGTTCTACCTCGGCACCGCGGAGTTCCCCTCCGGCTTCATGACGCAGTACGGCCCCTCGGCGATCGTGACGGATGCGGGCCACCAGGAGCTCGCCGCCGGCTTCCCCCTCGGCAAGCGGTTCAAGAGCGTCGAGGTCGTCCGCGTGTGCGACGGCAACGTCGTCCACCTCGGCCACCACGCGAGAGCGGACGGCCGTTGGCGCGTGTACGCGTTCGCGCCGGCCGGCGACGCGACGGCGCTGCACACGTGGGCGGACGCGGTCGCCTCGACGATCGCCCGGTTCACTCCCGACGGCGCCGACGTGGACGCCGTGTTCGATGTGAAGGCGATCTACCGGCATCCGTTCGAGAAGATCGACATCACCCGGGTGCCCGAGCTGTTCCTCCCGCGCACCGGGCCGCTCGCCCTGACGGACTGGGAGAAGGTGTACGCCGCCGGCCCGAGCGCCTGGACGGATGCCGACATCTTCGCCGAGCGTGGTCTCTCCGATGACGGGGTAGTGGTGGTGGTCCGCCCGGATCAGTACGTCGCCGGGGTCTTCCCGCTGGCCGCGACCGAGGCGCTCGCCGGGTTCTTCGAGACGGCGCTGCTTCCGCAGTCCGCGCCCGCGCCCCTCCGCTGACCCGCCTGCGCGGCGAGGTCGCCGGGCAGCTCTGTACACGGTGTACATCGTCCCGGCGCCGAGTCCCGACCAGAATGACACGTGAACCCTGAGCACGAAGGAGCCCCGATGACCGAGAACCGCGAGTCCGCGCT
Source organism: Microbacterium aurantiacum (assembly GCF_031625015.1). NCBI lineage: Bacteria > Bacillati > Actinomycetota > Actinomycetes > Micrococcales > Microbacteriaceae > Microbacterium > Microbacterium aurantiacum. Next base: position 100,233 of record NZ_JAHWXH010000001.1, on the reverse strand, counting down.
GCTGGCTGACGTCCCCGACGGCCTGTTCATCGGCGGCGAATGGCGTGCAGCGAGCGAGGACAAGCAGCTGCGCGTCTTCGACCCCGCGACCGGGCGGGTGGTGAAGACGATCGCCGATGCGTCTCCCGAGGACGGCAAGGCCGCGATGGATGCCGCCGTCGAGGCGTTCCCGGCGTGGTCCAAGACTCCGGCGCGGGAGCGTGCGGAGATCCTGCGCCGCGCATTCGACCTGCTGCAGGAGCGCAAGGAGGACTTCGCGCTGCTCATGACGATCGAGATGGGAAAGCCGCTCGCCGAGGCGCGCGGTGAGGTCGGCTACGGCGGGGAGTTCCTGCGCTGGTTCAGCGAGGAGACCGCGCGGGTGCAGGGGCGTTACGGGGCGAACCCCGAGGGCACCGGCCGGATGATCGTGTCGCAGCATCCGGTGGGCCCGTGCTTCCTCATCACCCCGTGGAACTTCCCGCTCGCCATGGCGACCCGCAAGATCGCCCCCGCGCTCGCCGCGGGCTGCACGGTGGTCATCAAGCCCGCCGAGCTCACCCCTCTCACCACTCTGTACTTCGCCAAGCTGCTGCAGGACGCCGGCGTCCCCGACGGGGTCGTGAACGTCTTCACCACCTCCACCTCCGGGGCCGTGTCGGAGCCGATCATCCGCGACCCGCGTCTGCGGAAGCTCTCCTTCACCGGGTCCACCGCGGTCGGGCAGAAGCTGCTCGAGCAGGCTGCGCAGGGGGTCCTCCGCACCTCGATGGAGCTCGGCGGGAACGCGCCGTTCGTGGTCTTCGAGGATGCAGACCTCGACAAGGCCGTCGACGGCGCGATGCTGGCGAAGTTCCGCAACATCGGCCAGGCGTGCACGGCGGCCAACCGCTTCATCGTCCACCGCTCGGTCGCCGACGAGTTCGCCCGTCGCGTCACCGAGCGCGTGCAGGGGATGAAGATCGGTCGCGGAACCGAGGAGGGTGTCGTGATCGGTCCGCTCATCGACGACCGCGCGGTCGCCAAGGCCGACACGCTGGTCAAGGAGGCCGTCTCGCGCGGCGCGCAGGTCCGCACCGGCGGGACCGCGCTGGACGGCCCCGGCACCTTCTACGAGCCGACCGTCGTCACCGACGTCCAGCCGGGAAGTGACATCCTCCGCGAGGAGATCTTCGGCCCGGTGCTGGCGATCGTCCCGTTCGACACCGAGGACGAAGCGGTCGCGATCGCGAACGACACCGAGTACGGGCTCGTCTCCTACGTCTTCACCGAGTCGCTCTCGCGCGGTCAGCGCATGATCGACAGGCTCGAGACCGGCATGATGGGCCTGAACGTCGGGGTCGTCTCCAACGCCGCGGCACCCTTCGGCGGGTGGAAGATGTCCGGTCTCGGCCGGGAGGGCGGTGCCGAGGGCATCCACGAGTACCTGCAGACCAAGTACACGCTCACCGCCAACCCGTACGCCTGACGAGGTTGCCGTCGGACGTCAGCGCACGGCGCCGACGGTGAGTCCGCCGACGAGCCACCGCTGCAGGAAGACGGCCACGGCGAAGACGGGCAGCACCCCGATGACGGATGCGGCGGCGATGCGCCCGTAGTGAGGCGTACGGTCGCCGTAGAAGAGCGACAGGACGACGGGGAGGGTCTGCGCGTCCGGACTCTGGGTCAGGAAGGTCGCCAGCAGGAATTCGTTGTAGTTCAGCACCGCGACGATGATCCCCACGGCGATGAGAGCGGGGGCGAGGAGCGGACCGACGATGGAGACGAGCAGTCGCGCCGAGCCGGCACCGTCGATGTTCGCCGCCTCCTCGATCTCGATCGGGAGTCGGCGGATGAAGCCCTCCAGCAGCCAGATGGCGACCGGGATGTTGACGAGGGCGTAGACGAGCGTGAGTCCGCCGAGGGTGTTGTTGAGCCCGAGCACGCGCAGGAGCGTGAACAGCGGGACGACCGCCACGATCGGCGGCAGCAGCCACGGGCTCATGAGGGTGGCCCCGAGGGTCTTCCCGCCGGTGCGGTAGCGGACGATCGACCACGCGGCGGGAAGGGCTGCGGCGAGGGTCAGGAGCGAGCCGCCGATGGCGGCGACGAGGGAGTTCAGGATGCCGCGCAGCAGGTCGGTGCCGACCACGACGTCGCTCCAGTTCGACCACTGCGGAACCGTGGGCACGAGGATGCCCTGGCCGGTCTCGTCCCGCCCCATGAGGGACACCGATACCAGGTACAGCAGGGGCACGGTGAAGAACAGCACGAGCGCGGTCAGGATGATCGTCGCCACCGCACTGCGGTGATCGAGACGTGGGCGAGGCCGAGGGAGTGCGATGCGGTCACTCATGGGTGCGCTGGAGCTTTCGGGTGAGGGCGACGACGGGCAGGGTGACGACGGTGACGAGCACGGCGAGCAGCAGGGTCACGACGGCGGCGCGGCCGACGTCGAATTCGCGGAGGGCGGATTGGTAGATGACGTACGACGCGAGCGTGGTGGATTGGCCCGGCCCGCCGGAGGTCATCATGAAGACCAGGTCGAACACCTTGAACGCCAGAACGAGTCGGATGAAGAAGGCGGCTGCCACCACGCCGGCGATCGCCGGCAGGGTGATCGAGCGGAACAGGCGCCACCCGTGTGCGCCGTCCAGCCGGGCAGCCTCGATGATCTCCGGGTCTTGGCCGAGGAGCGCGGTGAAGACCAGCAGTGCGATCAGTGGCGTCCACTGCCAGACGTCCGCCACTGCGACGCCCGGCAGGGCCCAGGTGGTCGATGACAGCGGCGCGATCGCGTCGCGAGGCAGGCCGAAGACGCCCAGGACGACGGCGAGGAGCCCGCCGCCGGGGTTGTAGATGAGCTTCCAGAGGGTGCCGACCACGACGGGCGGCGTCAGGAGCGGGAGCAGCAGCAGCGTCATCACGAGCGACCCGCGACGCACCGCGCCGTGCAGGGCGAGAGCGGCGACGACCCCGAGCGCGAGGCTGGCCGCCGCCACCGCGACCGCGTACACGGCCGAACGCCCGAGAGAGGCGACGATGTCGTCGTCCCCGAGGATCGCTGCGAACGTCTCGGCGCCGACGAAGTCCTGGAAGGGTTTCCCGAGCGAGGATTCCGTGACGGATGCCGCGGCGATGAAGATCAGCGGGTACAGGCCGAGGACCAGCAGCGCCAGAACGCTCGGGGCGACGAACAGGCGACGCGCCCGGACCGGTCCCCGCGGGGATCGAGCCGGGCGCGTGGACGCCGGGGCGTCAGCCAAGGATGCCCTCCCACTCGGCCTGCGTGGCGTCGAGCGCTTCCTGCGCGGTCACCTCTCCCGCGACCAGCTTGGCAAGTTCGTCGGTGAGGATCTCGGCGGCGCGCGTGGCGTTCTTGCCCGTCGGCCAGGCGAGGGCGCCGTCGAGCGTCGCACGGTTCACGCGCTGCAGCTCGGGATACTTCTCGCCGTAGGCGGCGCTCTCTAGCGACGAGATGCGGTTGGGGTCGATGCCGGTCTGCGGGTCGGCGACGAGCAGCTCCTCGTTGACCTCGCTCGAGGCCGCCCAGGCGATGAAGTCCTGCGCGAGCTCGGTTTTGTCGGTGTTCTCCGCGATCACCCAGGTGAAGCCGGCCACCAGCGAGGCGCGCGGCTGGGTGTTCTCGCCGCCGACGGGAAGCAGGGAGACGCTCCAGCTGTCGGCTACGGTGGAGTCAGGGTTGATCTGCGAGCCGACGCCGAGGTCGGTCCAGTTCTCGATGAATCCGGCGTTGCCGGCATACCAGGCGGAGTTGCCCTCGCCGAAGGCGGTCTCGGCGGGGGTCGGGTACGCGGAGTCCAGCGACGCGGCGAGCGACTCGGCCGCGGCGACGGCCTCCGGGGAATTGATGACGGGTGCGCCGTCCTCGTCCACGAACTCGCCGCCGAACCCCGCGAGGCGGTTGGCGAAGCTCGCGCCCAGGATGAGCGGGGACTTCTGCCCGAAGATCACGTTGCCGTAAACGCCGTCGGCGTTCTCGGCATCCGTGATGGTGGCCGAGACGGCGTCGTACTCCTCCCACGTGGTGGGCGGGGTGGTGATCCCGTTCCGCGCGAGGATCTCGTCGTTGGAAAAGAGGACGTGGGTGTCGCCGTCGAAGGGCAGCCCCCACCGCTTGCCGTCGTAGAGCGTGTAGGCGTCATAGATCGACGGGATGAAGTCGTCGGTCTCCAGCTCGGGGGTGTCGTCGATCCAGTCCGTCAGGTCCTGGATGGCGCCGGCGCTGGCGAGGTCGCCGATCGAGACGTACCACGGCGCGGCGACGTCGATCGTGTTCGCCCCGGACTGCTGGTCGAGGGCCAGGGTGTTGCCGATCTCGTCGTAGGGCACGATCACCGGATCGATGCGCACACCCGTCTCCTCCTCGTAGCGTGCGGCGAGCAGGTCCGCCGCGCCCTGGTGCGAGGTGATGAGGAGGACGGTGAGCGATTGATCCCCGCTTCCACCGTCGGCGGAGCCGGCGGCGGACGCGCAGGACGTGAGGGCGAGGGCGGCGGCGGCGCCGACGGAGACGACGGCGAGGCGGCGCGGGAAGGCTGCGGACATCGGAGGGACCTCTCGGGTGACGGGGCGCGACGGTGCAGTGCCGCGGATCGTCATTGTTCGCGCAGTGGCGCCTCGCCTGCACGCCCCGCCGTCACGCATCGACACGCGGCGTCATGAAAGGCGCCCTGTGTGACGGAGGATGACGGGGTGTGACGCGCAGGAGGGGGCCGGCCCCACTCCGTTGCTACGGTTCCGGACGACCGTGTCCCCTCACCGGGCGCGGCGCGACCGGAAGGAGCTCCATGGCTTCGCGCATCATCATCAACGCGTTCGAGATGAGCTGCGTCACGCACCAGGCGCCCGGGCTCTGGCGGCATCCGGACAACCGCGCGGACGAGTACAACCGCCTGTCGTACTGGACCGAGCTCGCTCAACTGCTGGAGCGGGGCACCTTCGACGCGATGTTCATCGCCGATGTCGTCGGGGTCTACGACGTCTACCGCGATTCCGCCGCACCGGCCCTGCAGGATGCCGCGCAGATCCCGGTCGGGGACCCCCTTCTGCAGGTGCCCGCCATGGCCGCGGTGACCGATCATCTCGGATTCGGCGTGACGATCGCCTCGACCTATGCCCAGCCGTACGCCCTGGCGCGCACCCTGTCGACGCTCGATCACTTCACCGACGGCCGAATCGGCTGGAACGTCGTGACGTCGTACCTCGACAGCGCCGCGCGCAACCTGGGGCTCGGGACCCAGATCGCCCACGACGACCGCTACGGCATCGCGGACGAGTTCCTCGACGTCACCTACAAGCTGTGGGAGGGATCGTGGGAGGACGACGCCGTGCGTCGGGATCGCGACGCGGGCGTCTTCACCGACCCGGCCAGAGTGCACCCGATCGCCCACCACGGCACGCACTTCGACGTGCCCGGCATCCATCTCGCCGAGCCCTCGCCACAACGGACCCCGGTCATCTTCCAGGCCGGGGCGTCGCCTCGCGGGCAGGAGTTCGCCGCCCGCCACGGGGAGGCGATCTTCATCAACGGGCTGACCCCGGAGCTCACTCGGCGCACCACCGACTCGATCCGCGCGAAAGCCGCCGCCATCGGTCGCCCCGCGGACAGCGTCAAGATCCTGACCCTCGCCACCGTGATCGTCGCTGAGACGGACGAAGAGGCGTACGCGCGGTACGACGAGTACCGCGCCTACGTGTCGCTGGAGGGTGCGCTGGCGCTCTACGGGGGATGGTCGGGGGTGGACCTGTCGACGCTCGACCCCGATGAGCCGCTCGCCTACGTCGACACCGACGCGGCGCGCTCGGCCCTGTCGATCTTCACCAAAGCCGACCCCACGCGGCAGTGGACGCCACGGGACATCGCCGACTACGTCGGCATCGGGGGGATCGGTGCGGTCATCGTCGGCAGCGCCACGACCGTCGCGGACGAGCTCGAACGCTGGGTCGAGGTCGGCGGTGTCGACGGGTTCAACTTCGCCTACGTCGTCTCGCCGGGGACGTTCGAAGACATCGTGACCCACCTCATCCCCGAGCTGCGCCGTCGGGGCCGGGTGTGGGATCGCTACCCGGAGGGCACCCTTCGCGACCGCCTCTCCGGGCGGCCCACGGTGCCGGAATGGCACCCCGCCCACCCGTACCGCGGCGCTTACGCCGGTGCCCGCAGCGCCGCCGACGGCGGCGCTGCCCTCACGACCGTCCCCGCTGGAGGAGAGAGATGACCATCGCCGACACCGACACCGCTCGGACGCACTGGACGGGCACGGCGGACGCCGCCGAGCGCGCGCAGTGGGATGCCGTGGCCGAGGGCGTTGCGGATCAGCTCGCCGTCGACGCCCTGGCCCGCGATCGCGCGAACGCGCAGCCCTTCGCGGAGAAGCGACTCCTGCAGGAATCGGGGCTCACCACCCTGCTCGATCCCGCGGAACTGGGCGGGGGTGGCGCTCACTGGGAGAGTGCCTACCGCGCCGTGCGCATCATCGCCCGCCGTGACGCCTCCATCGCGCAGCTCCTCGGCTATCACTACATCAACTCCGCCAACATCGCGCTCATCGCTCCACCCGCCGAGCGCGGGCGCTGGTTCCGCGCCTCGATCGCCGAGCGCTGGCTGTGGGGCGACTCCGTCAATCCCGTCGACCCCAACCTCACCCTGACCGAGGACGGCGAAGGCTTCCGCCTCGACGGCTTCAAACGGTTCTCCACCGGGTCCGGCGTCGGGGAGGCACTGCTGGTCAACGCCGTCGTCAAGGGCGGCGACCGCGACGGGGAGTTCGCCTACCTCGTTCTCCCGTTCGGGCACCCCGGCGTCGAACTCGTCGACGATTGGGACCATCTCGGTCAGCGACTCTCCGCGAGCAACACGGTGCGGTACCACGACGTGCGCGTCAAGCCGGCTCATGTGCTCGGGTTCGGCACCGACGAGCCGTTGCAGAGCTTCGTCACCCCCGGCATCCAGCTCGTGTTCGCGAATCTCTACCTCGGGATCGCCGAGGGCGCGCTGGAGCAGGCGAGGGCACTCACCGTCGCCCGCCCGAACGCCTGGTTCCTCTCCGGGGTGCCGACCTACGCCGACGATCCCTTCGTCCGCCGCCTGTACGGGGAGCTCGTCTCGCGCGTCGCTGCGGTGGAGGCACTCGCCGACGTGGTGGGGCGCGAATTCGACCTGGCGATCGGCCGGGGTGGCGAGGTCACCGCCGAGGATCGCGCCGATCTCGCGTACCGCATCGCACAGCTCAAGGTTGTCTCCAGCGACACCGCCGTGGACGTCGCCAATCGCGTGTACGAAGCGACGGGAGCCAGCTCGACCGCATCGAAGGTCGGTCTCGATCTGCATTGGCGGAACGTGCGCACCCATTCCCTCCACGACCCGGTCGACTACAAGAAGCTGGAGGTGGGAGCGCACTTCCTCACCGGCGTCGTACAGCCGATCTCCCTCTACACGTGAGCGCTGTGGATGCGGGCGCTGTGGACGTGAGCATCCCGGAGGCGAGCGCTCACGATCGCCTCCGGGACGAGCTCCCCGATGACGTCGTCGACCGTTTCGCGCGCCTTCTCGAGGGCATCCGAGACGGTTCCGCCGATCGCGACCGGGACCGCGTGCTGCCTTTCGAAGCGCTGCGCGCACTGCGCGACGCCGGGTTGCCGGTCGCGCGGCTCCCGCGCGACCGCGGCGGGCTGGGGCTGGACTGGCCGCAGTTCGGTCGTCTTCTGATCGAGGTCGCGGCGGCCGACCCCAACCTGCCGCAGATCCTGCGCGGACACGTCGCGCTCGTCGAGCAGACCCTCACGACGGACGACGCCGCGTTCCGAGAGCGCTGGCTCGGCCGCATCGGCGCCGGGCAGATCTCAGGCAATGCGTGGAGCGAGCCGTCGGGATCCACGCACGCGCGGGCCGGAACCGAGCTCGTCGAGGACGACGCCGGCGCGCTGCGGGTGCACGGCCGGAAGTTCTACACGACGGGCAGTCTCTTCGCCGAATGGACGGATGTCGTGGCCCACCGGGTCTCGGACGCGACCGACGTCGCCGTGCTGGTGCGGCTCGATCAGCCGAGCGTGACCGTGAGCGACGATTGGGACGGCATCGGCCAGCGGCTGACCGGGACGGGCACGATCGTCTTCGACGGAGCATCCGTGGACGCGCAGGACGCCGTCCCGGTGGCCGCGCGCTTCCCCTACCAGACCGCGCTCTATCAGTTCGTCCTTCTCGCCGTGCTCGCCGGCATCGCCCGGACCGCCGTGGAGGATGCCGCCGCCGCGGTGCGAGCGCGCACCCGGTCGTACAGTCACGGTTCAGCGGCGCGGACGGCCGACGACCCGCAGATCCTCGGCCTGTTGGGGGAGCAGTCGGCGGTCGCCTTCGCCGTGCAGCGCACCGTCGTCGCGGTTGCGGACGACCTCGAGCGCGCCTATCGTGCGGCGCGCGCTGCGGCCCAGGCGCCGAGCGAGGCCACGCGTGCCGAGGCGCTCGCAGCTGCCGGCCTCGCCGAGATCCGCACCGCGCAGGCCCAGTCCTTCGCGACACGGGCCGTCCAGCAGCTCACCTCGCGCATCTTCGACGCGCTGGGCGCCTCCGCGACCGCGCGCGGCACGGGGCTCGACCGGCACTGGCGGAACGCCCGCACCGTCTCCAGTCACAACCCGGTGCTCTTCAAGGACCGGTGGATCGGCGAGTACGAGGTGCACGACCGGCTCCCGCAGCCCCTCTGGGCGGTGGGCACCCCGGTCGAGAACGCGTGACGGAACGGCCTCCGGCGCCCTCCCGAGGCTGCGGGAGGCTCGATGCTCCCGCGTTCTCGACGGTGGACTCGGCTGAGGATCGCGCCTCGGCGGCTCAGCCCTCGGCGTGCCGGTCGAGGAAGGCGTAGACCTCCGCCTCCTCGACCCCGGGGAACGTCCCGCGGGGGAGCGGCGAGAACATCTGCATGTGCACGCGCGCGCTCGGCCAGGCCTTGCCCTCCCAGCGGGCGGCGATCTCGGCGGGCGGGCGACGGCAGCACGATTCGTCCGGGCAGGTCGAGGAGGCCCGGCTCGCCGTCTCGCGCCCGCGGAACCAGCGCGCGTCGTCGAAGGGCACGCCGACGGTGATCGAGAACTCCCCGTCCGTCGTCGTCCCCGTCTGGGTCGAGCACCAGAAGGTCCCGGCGGGGGTGTCGGTGTACTGGTAGTGCTCGGTGGTGCGGTTCTGCTCCTCGAACGCCGAGCGCGCCGAGAAATGGCGGCAGACGACCTGGCCCTCGATCGCGCCGGTGACGTCCATCGGCAGGGGTAGGTCGTCGTTCTCGTAGACGCGCGAGATCGCCCCCGATCCGTCCACCCGCAGGAAATGCAGACGGATGCCGAGGTGCGCCGTCAGCAGGTTCGTCATCCGCATCCCGGCGGCTTCGTGGGTGACCCCGAACGCGTCGCGGAAGTCCTCGACTGCGAGATTCCGGTCCTTCTTCGCCTGCTGGAGGAAGGCGACGGATGCCGTCTCGGGCATGAGGCAGCACGCGGCGTAGTAGTTGATCTCCAGGCGCTGCTGGAGGAAGTCGGCGTAGTCGACGGGGCGCTGGTGCCCGAGGAGGCGGTGCGCCATCGCCTGCAGCGCCATGGAGCGGAGCCCGTGCCCGCCGGGGATGGACGCCGGCGGCAGGTAGATCCGACCGTTCTCGAGGTCGGTGACCGACCGCGCGGAGTGGGGGAGGTCGTTGACGTAGAGCAGCTCGAAGCCGAGCTGCTCGGCCATGATGCTGACGGTGCGGTGGGTGAGCGCGCCGGTCGTGTGCCCGGCGGCCTTCAGCTGCTTCTCGGCGAGACGCTCGATGTCGGCGAGGTAGTTGCCCTTCTCGCGCATCCGCAGGCGCAGCTCGGTGTTGGCCCGCCGGGCCTCCTCGGGCGTGGCGATCGTCTCCCGTTCGCGGCGCTGCAGCTCGCGATGAAGACCCAGGATCGACTCGATCGTCTCGTCGCTCATGCTCTTGGTGACGCGCACCGGCGCGATCCCGAGACGTCGGAACACCGCACCGGACTGCGCCCGCTCGAGCTCGATCTCCAGCGCCGCGCGCCGGTTGGGCGGTTCGGGGGAGAGGAGGTCGGTGACGTCCACTCCCGTTGCGGCGGCGATGGCTTGGAGGAGGGAGAGCTTCGGCTCGCGCTTGCCGTTCTCGATGAGACTCAGCTGGCTGCCCGCCACCCCGACGCGCTCGCCGAGGTCGTCGAGGGTGAAGCCGTGGGCGAGGCGCTCGTGACGGATGCGGTGTCCGAGAGTGGACAGTTCGAGTGCGGTGGCGGCCATTGTTTGAGAATAGCGAAAGAAATGCAACTCTTGCCATCGGTTTCGGGTGGAAAAGCAGGCGACAGAGGCGGAAAGTGAAAGGAGACCCCGATCCGGCACCACCGATCGCACAGGAGCGACACCCATGGCTCTCGCCGACACCTTCACCCGCCCCACCTCCCTCGCCCCGCGTCGCGCCTCCGAGACCTACGGCGGGATGCCGCGGATCGACGGCGCCGGCATGCGCGCCCTGGTCGCGTGGGTGGACGAGATCGCCGCGCTCACCACGCCCGACCGCATCCACTGGGTCGACGGATCCCGCGCCGAGAACGACGCCCTGCTGCGCGAGATGGTCGACGAGGGCAAGCTCATCAAGCTCAACCCCGAGTGGCGCCCCGGCTCCTACCTCGCCCGCTCGCACCCGAGCGACGTCGCCCGGACGGAGGCGCGCACCTTCATCGCCTCCGAGCGGGAAGAGGATGCCGGTCCCACGAACAACTGGGCGGCCCCCGACGACATCCGTGCGACCATCACCCCGCTCTTCGCGGGCAGCATGCGCGGGCGCACGATGTACGTCGTGCCGTTCTCGATGGGCGCGGTGGGCGGACCGCTCTCGCACATCGGCGTGCAGATCACCGACAGCGCCTACGCCGTCACCTCCATCGGCATCATGACCCGCGTGGGCACCGAGGTCCTCCGTGAGATCGCGGGCGGTGCGCCGTGGGTGAAGACCGTGCACTCCGTGGGTGCGCCCCTCGAGCCCGGTCAGGCCGATGTCGCGTGGCCCTGCAACGACGAGAAGTACATCGTCCACTTCCCCGACACCCTCGAAGTCTGGTCGTTCGGCTCCGGCTACGGCGGCAACGCGATCCTGGCGAAGAAGTGCTTCGCGCTGCGCATCGCCTCGGTCATCGGGCGCGACGAGGGCTGGCTCGCCGAGCACATGCTCCTCATCCGCGTGATCGACCCGAAGGGGAAGAAGTACCACGTGGCCGCCGCATTCCCGTCGGCGTGCGGCAAGACCAACCTCGCGATGCTGCGCCCCACCATCCCCGGATGGCGCGTGGAGACCCTCGGTGACGACATCGCGTGGCTGCGTCCGGGAGAGGACGGCCGCATGTGGGCGATCAACCCCGAGGCCGGCTTCTTCGGCGTGGCCCCCGGGACCGGCGAGTCGACCAACGTCGCCGCCGTGGAGACCCTCTGGGGCAACACGATCTTCACCAACGTCGCGCTCCGTCCCGACGGCGACGTGTGGTGGGAGGGTCTCACCGACACCCCGCCGGCGGAGCTGACCGACTGGGAGGGCAACCCCTGGACGCCGGCGTCCGGTCGTCCGGCGGCGCACCCCAACTCGCGCTTCACCGTCGCCGCGGCGCAGTGCCCGCAGATCGCAGAGGACTGGGATGCCGCGGAGGGTGTGCCCCTGGACGCGATCCTCTTCGGCGGGCGCCGTGCGACGAACGTCCCGCTCGTGCTGGAGGCGACCGACTGGACCCACGGTGTCTTCCTCGGATCGAACATCTCCTCCGAGCGGACGGCCGCGGCCGAGGGCACGGTCGGGGAGCTCCGCCGGGATCCGTTCGCGATGCTGCCGTTCTGCGGATACAACATGGCCGACTACTTCGGGCACTGGCTCAAGGTCGGGCAGGCGCTGCGCTTCGACCGCGCCCCGCGCATCTTCCAGGTCAACTGGTTCCGCAAGGGCGCCGACGGCCGGTTCCTGTGGCCCGGTTTCGGCGACAACGCCCGGGTGATCGACTGGATCGTCCGTCGTCTGGACGGGACGGTGGATGCCGTGCCGAGCCCCATCGGACGGCTGCCCCGGACCGAGGACCTGAACCTCGACGGCATCCACGTGCCGCAGGAGGACCTCGACGAGCTCTTCGCGATCGACACGGAGTCGTGGCTGCGCGAGGCGGACCTCACGGAGGAGTTCTACCGCACCTTCGAGGGCCGCGTCCCCGCGCCCCTGTGGGCCGAGCTCGCCGCCCTCCGGTACCGCCTGCAGCGCGCCTGACCCGAGCGCGCCACCCGACCGGCGCCCGGCCCTCTTCTTGGCAGAGGGGCCGGGCGCCCTCTTTCACTCCGGGGTCAGACCAGGAGCTGGTGCTTCGCGAGGTCGCGGTACAGCGGCGTCGAGGCCACCAGCTCGGAGTGCGTCCCCTGCCCGACGACCCGGCCGTGGTCCATCACGACGATGAGGTCGCTGTCGACGACGGTCGAGAGGCGGTGGGCGATGACGATGAGGGTGCGACCGGCCGCGACCGCGTCGATCGCCTCCCGCATCCGCTGCTCGTTCAGGCCATCGAGCGACGAGGTGGACTCGTCCAGAAGCAGGATCGGCGGGGCCGCCAAGAGCGCCCGTGCGATGGCGAGCCGCTGGCGCTCGCCGCCCGAGAGCATGACGCCTGACTCGCCGACCGCGGCATCCAGCCCTTCCGGACTCCGATCGAGCACATCGCCGAGGTTCACCGCGCGGAGCACGCGCTCGCAGTCCGCGTCGGATGCCGCGGGCGAGGCCAGCCGCAGATTGTCGCCGATGGTGCCGGCGAGGGTCGGGGCATCCTGCTCGACGTACCCGAGCTGGGCGCGCAGCGCGTCGCGGGCGACGGTGCGCACATCGACACCATCGAGGAGGATCGCCCCCGCCGTCGGGTCGTAGAACCGCTCGATCAGGGCGAGCGTGGTGGACTTGCCCGCCCCCGACGGCCCGACGAGCGCGACCCGCGCGCCCCGCGGAACCGCGAACGACACCCCGCGCAGCACGACGCCGACGTCGGGCCCCGCCGCGCCGCCGCTGTCGTCGGCGTCGTCCCCGGCCTCGGCGAGCGCCCGTGCCGCGTCGTCCACGCCGGCGCTCTCGAGCACGGCGAGGGCCTCGGTCTCGGCGGCGCGACGGGCGCGGACCACCGTCTCGGGGTAGGAGAAGTGCACGTCGCAGAACTCGATCGCCGGAGCGGATGCCGCGTCCCGCGCCGCATCGGCGGGAACAGCCTTGGCCCGCGCGGCGGCGGCGATCTCGGCGTCGCGGTCGGTCTCATCCGGCAGGTCGAGGACCTCCTGGATGCGGCCGAGCGCGCCGAGCGCCTGGTTCACCGAGGTGATCGCCCCGAACGTGGAGGCGAGCGGCTGGATGAGGAGGAAGAGGAAGAGGATGAACGACACCAGCGCCGCGATGGTGATCGCACCGCTCGCGACGCGGAACCCGCCGACCCCGAGCACGACCAGGAGGGACAGCTGCAGGGCGATACCGGCGACGGGCACGACGAGGGCCGAGACCTTCGCGATCCGGACCCCCACCGCGTAGGCGTCGGAGGCCATCGCGCTCACCGCGGTGATCTCTCGCTCGGTGGCGCCGGACGCGCGCACGGTGCGGATGGATCCGACGGCCCGCTCGACGCCCGAGGAGAGCTCGCCCACCTTCACCTGCTGCTCGGTGGAGGCGGTGCGGATCCGGCCGCTGAGGAGCACGACCACGACGACGGAGACGCCGATGACGATGACGATGAGACCGAGCAGCGCGGGGTCGATCACCGCCATCGCGATGAGGGCGCCGAGGAAGATGAGGGAGTTCCCGACGGCATCCGCCAGTCCCTGGGTGAGGACCGCGTACAGCAGCGTCGTGTCGGTGCCGACACGCGACACGAGGTCGCCCGTGCGGCGGGCGTCGAATTCGCTGATCGGCAGGCGGAGGATCCGGGCGATGAGCTTGCGCCTGCTCGAGTAGACGACCGCCGTGCCCGTGCGCTGCAGCAGGTAGTGCTGGTAGCCCGAGATGACCGACGCGATCACGACGAACGCGACCAGCAGCCACACCAGGATGCCGAGGGTCTCGCCGATCTGGACGCGCTGGATGACCTGTCCGACCAGCAGCGGCTGGGCGAGCGTCGCGCCCGCCCCGAGGACGCTGAGGATCGCCACGACCACCAGGGTGCGCTTGTGCTCGAAGAGGAAGGGCAGGAGCTGGCGGAACGTCGCGCGCGGACCCTCGGGGGCGCGGCGTCCGCGGCGTCGGCTGCGGGCCGGGATCTCGGGGGCGGTGGGGCTGTCGGGGGCGGACATGGGGGAACCTCGTTCGTGGGGGCGTCTGCATCGACCGTACTTCGTCTCGGCCACCGCTCGCTCCGATGTCCGCGACCGGGACTAGGGTGGTCCGGTGCCAGAAGCCGTCATCGAAGCCCGCGACCTCGCGAAGTCCTACCGGGTGAAGGGCAAGCCCGATTTCGTCGCCGTCGACGGGCTGAGCTTCGAGGTCGCCCCGGGCGAGTCCTTCGGTCTCCTCGGCCCGAACGGAGCGGGCAAGTCCACGACGATGAAGATGATCGGCGCGGTCTCGTCGCGGACGGGCGGGTCGCTGTCGATCCTCGGACTCGACCCCGACCGGCACGGGCCCGAGATCCGCTCCCGCCTCGGCGTCGTGCCGCAGCAGGACAACCTCGACGGCGAACTGAACGCGCGCGAGAACCTCTACATCTACGGCCGCTACTTCGGCCTGCCGGGCCGCGTCTGCCGCGAGAAGGCGGAGGAGCTGCTGTCGTTCGCGCAGCTGGAGGACAAGGCGACCAGCAAGGTCGATCAGCTCTCCGGCGGCATGAAGCGCCGACTCACCATCGCTCGCGGGCTCATCAACGATCCCCGCATCCTGCTCCTGGACGAGCCGACCACGGGCCTGGACCCGCAGGCCCGGCACGTGCTGTGGGACCGCCTGTTCCGCCTCAAGGAGCGCGGCACGACCCTCGTCCTCACCACTCACTACATGGACGAGGCCGAGCAGCTGTGCGATCGCCTCGTCGTCGTCGACAAGGGACGGATCATGGCCGAGGGAACCCCTGCCTCCCTCATCCGCGAGCACTCGAGCCGCGAGGTCCTCGAGGTGCGCTTCGGGTCGGACCGCAACGAGCAGGTCGCGGCATCACTCGCGGGGATCGGCGAGCGCGTCGAGGTGCTCCCCGACCGGATCCTCGTCTACGCCGCCGACGGCGAGGCGGCGCTGGAGGCGGTCACCGCGCGGGGCCTGCATCCGATCACCTCGCTCGTGCGGCGCTCGAGCCTGGAGGACGTCTTCCTCCGCCTGACCGGGCGGTCGCTGATCGAATGAGCGAGACCACCACCGGCGCCGCCGAGACGACCGCGCCCACCCTCGACGAGCTCCGTGCGGAGGCCCTGGCGTGGGGGCGCCGGCCCCGTCGCCGCGGCCTCTGGTACGTCACCGAGCACATGGTGCGGGCGATGCGCGCCTACGGCTGGACGATCATCGTCGGCGCCCTCGGGCAGCCGATCCTGTATCTCCTCGGCCTCGCGCTGGGGCTCGCGGCGATCATCGAAGCGCCGGTGGAGGATGCCGGGCAGACGGTGCCGTATCTCGTCTTCGTCGCGCCGGCGCTGCTCATGACCGCGGCGATCTCGGTGGCGACCGAGGAGTTCACCTACCCGGTGATGTCGGGGTTCAAATGGCGCCGCTACTTCTTCGGGTTCAGCGCGTCGCCGCTGTCGGCCGGGCAGATCGCCGGGGGCGTGGCGATGGGCGCGGCCGCGCGCATGATCGTCACCGTCACTCTGTACTTCGCCTTCATCGCACTCTTCTTCGCGGTGCTCCAGCCCGGTGACCTCGTGCCGCAGACGGCGTGGCTCGCCATCCCGATCGGCCTGCTCGCGGGCCTGTCGTTCGGCGCACCGCTCATGGCCTACGCCGCGTCGATCGTCGACGACAAGGGGCAGTTCGCCCTCGTCCAGCGGTTCATCTTCATGCCGATGTTCCTCTTCTCCGGCACGTTCTATCCGATCGCGATCTCGCCCGCGCCGCTTCAGTGGGTCGCGTGGATCTCGCCGCTCTGGCATGCCACCGAGCTCGGCCGCGCGGTCACCTACGGCAAGGAGATGAGCGCGGCGATGGCCGGGGTGCACATCGGCTACCTCGTCGTGCTGAGCGTCGCGGGGCTTCTCCTGGCCCGCGTGCTGTTCGAGCGGAGGCTCGCCCGATGAGCGCGCCGGCGTCGCGCGCGGCGACCCTCCAGGCCGAGCCGACCGCACGGATGCGGGGCGGCGGGGTGCGGGCCCTGTGGGCCGGGAACCCACAGGCGGTCGTGCAGCGGGGGCTCCTCGCCGCCCGCTCCTCCAGCTGGGCGGTCGTGCTCTCGGGGTTCTTCGAGCCGGTCTTCTATCTGCTCTCGCTCGGCATCGGGCTCGGCGTCCTCATCGGCGACGTGCAGACCAGCGGCGGCACCGAGGTGCCCTACGCCGCGTTCATCGCGCCGGCGCTGCTGGCGGTCTCGGCGATGAACGGGGCGATCTACGACTCGACGTGGAACGTCTTCTTCAAGCTCAACTACGGCAAGCTCTACGAGGGGATGCTGGCCACTTCGCTCGGGCCGCTCGACGTCGCCCTCGGCGAGATCCTCTACGCGTTGCTGCGCGGCCTCGTCTACGCCACCGGGTTCATGATCGTCATGCAGGTGCTGGGGCTCAACCTCGCCCCGACCGCGATCCTCGCCCTGCCCGCGGTGGTGCTGATCGCCTTCGGATTCGCCAGTGTCGGCATGGCCGTCACCAGCTACATGAAGACGTTCCAGCACATGGACTGGATCAACCTCGTGCTGCTGCCGATGTTCCTCTTCTCGGCGACGTTCTACCCGATCACCGTGTATCCCGAGTGGGTGCAGGGCATCGTCATGGCCTTCCCGCTGTGGCACGGGGTCGAGCTCATCCGAGGCCTGACGACCGGCATCCTGAGCCCGGTGATGCTCGCCCACGTGGGGTACTACCTCGTGATGATCGCGCTCGGGCTGCTCTTCACCACGAAGCGCCTGCGTACGCTGTTCCTCGACTGACGCTCGCGCGCATCCCGTGCGCACGATCGCGGAGATGTGCACGATGACGGATGCCTCGCGGCGGCGCCGTCCGCGATCGTGCGCATCTCCGTGATTCTGCACGCGCCACACGGGCGACGGTGGGCTAGTGAGAGGCCCCGATGTCGTCGGTGTAGTCCAGGTCCTTCGTCTCGGGGGAGAGCACGAGGGCGATGAAGGTGAGCACCCCCATCGCCGACAGGTAGAGCCCGACCAGCACGGGACTGCCGTCGGCCGCGGCCCACAGGGCGACGGCGATGAGCGGGGCGAGGGCCGCGCCGAGGATGGAGGACAGGTTGTACGAGATCGCCGACCCCGAGTACCGCACGTTCGTCGGGAAGAGCTCGGGGAGCACCGCGCCCATCGGCCCGAAGGTCACGCCCATCAGCATGAAGCCGAACACCAGGAACGCCTGGACCAGGGCGCCGGTGAACTTCGGGTCGGACTCGGGGGAGAGGAACACGGTGAAGGTGAAGCCGAACACGATGATGAGCGCGGTGACGCCCAGGAGCAGGCGCCGGCGGCCGATCGCGTCGGCGACGGGCCCCGAGAGCATCGTGAAGATGCCGAAGAACACCACGCCGATGATCTGCATGATGACGAAATCGGTGTACCCGAACCCGAGGCCCGGCACGTAGGAGCTCGCGTCGAACGGGGTCCCGGCGGCTTCGGCGGCCGCGCGCGCCCCCTCGGTCGTCGCGGTCGTGCCGTACGAGAGGGTGAAGCTCGTCATCAGGTAGAACAGCACGTAGGTCGCCAGCATGATGAACGTGCCGAGGACCAGGTGCTTCCCGTGACGACGGATGACGGTCCCCAGCGGGAACTTCCGGATCGCGCCGGCGGACTCGGCCTTCACGAACGTCTGCGATTCGACCAGGCGCAGACGCACCCAGAGTCCCACGATCACCATGACCGCGGAGAAGAGGAACGGCACGCGCCAGCCCCAGGCGAGGAACTCCTCCGAGCGCTGTGCGGGGCCGTCGGGGTGGGGGAGCAGGAAGTAGATCGCCAGGAAGATCGAGTTGGCGATGATGAAGCCGAGCGGGGCGCCGAGCTGCGGGAAGGTGCCGTACCAGGCGCGCTTGCCGGCGGGGGCGTTCTCTGTGGCCACGAGCGCCGCGCCCGACCACTCGCCGCCGAGGGCGAAGCCCTGGGCGAGGCGCAGCACCAGGAGGAGGAGGGCGGCCCACCAGCCGATGTCGTTGAACGTGGGAAGGCATCCGATGAGGAACGTCGCGATGCCCATCGTCAAGAGCGATCCGACGAGGGTCGCCTTCCGGCCGAACCGATCGCCGAAGTGGCCGAAGATCACGGCGCCGAGCGGGCGGGCGACCATCGCCGCACCGAAGACGCCGAAGGATGCGAGGAGCGCCGTGGTGTCGTTCCCGGTGGGGAAGAACAGGATCGGGAAGACGAGCACCGCCGCGGTGGCGTAGACGTAGAAGTCGTAGAACTCGATCGTGGTGCCGATCAGGCTCGCGGTGATGACACGCGAGCGGGGATTGGCGGGAGCGGCGGTCTGCGGGGAGGAGGGAGAGGTGTCCGGCACGGGCGACGAGTCTACGCCCGCGCCGGACCGAGGTTTCGCCGGTCGGTCAGCGCCAGAGGACCGCGAGTGCGGCGTTGACGAACGTCAGGATGCCGATGAGCCAGAAGACCGCCGCGGGGACGCCGGTTCCCTTGCGCTGACGGGCGGACCCGATGCCCAGGAGCGCGCCGATCACCAGCAGGATCACGAGCTTCACGGCGATCTTGGTGTAGTTCATCTCGTACGACACGCCCCAGGGGGCGGCGAGCGCGAGACCGGCGACACCGGCGACGAGAAGCCCCCAGTTCATCAGCCGGGTGATCTTCAGGCGGCGGTTCACCGCCTCCACAGCCCACGCGCCGAACAGCAGCGCGAAACCGACGAGGTGGACGAGCACGACGACGTGACGAAGAGTCTCCATACCCGTCACCGTATTGCCCGCGTCACTCGGGCGCCACCAAGGCGGACCTCAGCCGGCGGTGGCGCGGATGTCGCGCAGGACCAGGGCGGTGCGCAGCGCGGCATCCGCTGCTTCGTGGCCCTTGTCCTCGCGTGAGCCGGGAAGGCCCGCGCGGTCGAGTCCCTGCGCCTCGTCGTCGAGCGTGAGCACGCCGAATCCGACGGGCTTGCCGGTGTCGAGGGCGACGCGGGTGAGGCCGTCGGTGGCGGCGGAGGAGACGAACTCGAAATGCGGTGTGCCGCCGCGGATGATCACCCCGAGGGCGACCACCGCGTCGGCGCCGGACTCGAGGGCGGCGCGCGCCACGACCGGCAGCTCGAACGAACCCGGAACGCGCACGAGGGACCACTCCGCGCCGGAGGCGTCGAGCACCCGTGCGGCCCCGGCGATCAGGCCGTCGGAGATCTCGGTGTGCCACGTGCCGGCGACGACGGTCACCCGCAGGCCCGTGGCGTCGATCGTTCCGGTGCTCTCGGGTGCACCCTTTCCACTCATCGCTGTGCTCCTTCGTGCATCTGCGCCAGTGCGTCGGCGAGGTCGCCGTCGGCGATCACGTGCCCCATCCGGTCGCGCTTGGTCTCGAGGTACTGGTGGTTGTTCGGGCCGACCCCGACGAGCAGCGGAACCTGCTCGACGATCTCGAGACCCAGCTCGCGCAGCTGCGCGACCTTGTCGGTGTTGTTGGTGAGCAGGCGCACCCGCTCCACGCCCAGATCGGTGAGGATGCCCGCGGCCGCGGCGTAGTCGCGCGCGTCGGCGGGGAGCCCGAGGGCGAGGTTGGCGTCCACGGTGTCCAGTCCCCGCTCCTGCAGGCTGTACGCGCGGAGCTTGTTGATCAGACCGATGCCGCGCCCCTCGTGTCCGCGCATGTAGATCACGATGCCGCCGTCGCGGTCGATGCGATCGAGCGCCGCATCCAGCTGCGGACCGCACTCGCACTTCGACGAGCCGAAGGCCTCGCCGGTGAGGCACTCGGAGTGCACGCGGACGAGAGGTGCGTCGTCGATGTCGCCGGAGACGACCGCGAGGTGGTCGGTGCCGGTGACCCGGTCCTTGTACGCGAGGAAGCGGAACTCGCCGTGCGAGGTGGGGACCTTCGCCTCGGCACGGAGGCTCACGCGTCGACGGTGCGCCGGGGCGACCGGGCCGTCGCGAGGCTCGTGCTCGTCGAGGTAGGCCACGAGCTGCTCGATCGTGATCACCGGCACGCCGTCGCGCTCGCCGAGCTCCTCGAGCCCCGGCATCCGCATCATGGAGCCGTCTTCGGCGACGACCTCCGCGATCGCGCCGACGGGGGACAGCCCCGCCAGGCGCATGAGCTCGACGGCGGCCTCGGTGTGGCCGGCGCGCTCGCGGACGCCGCCCTCGACCGCGCGGAGCGGCAGCACATGGCCCGGGCGGATGAGACTCGTGGGCACCGATTCCGGATCGGCGAGCACGTTGAGGGTGTGCGCGCGATCGGATGCGCTGATGCCGGTCGAGACGCGATCGGCGGCATCGACGCTGACGGTGTAGGCGGTGCCGCGCGCGTCCTGGTTGACCTCCACCATGGGCGGGAGGTCGAGGCGGTCGGCCCACTCGGCCGGCATCGGCGCGCAGAGGAATCCGCTGGACCAGCGCACGGTCCAGGCGATCCACTCGGGTGTCGCCAGCTGGGCGGAGATGATGACGTCGCCCTCGTTCTCGCGATCCTCGTCGTCCGCGACGATGACGGGGCGCCCGGCCCGCAGGGCCTCGAGCGCGTCGGGGATGGTGGCAAGGCTCATGCGGAGCCTCCTTCCGTGGGTGCGGGCGATGCCGCGGAGTCGGGGGCCGCCGGGGCGGCGAAGGCCATGAGGCGCTGGACGTGACGGGCCAGGATGTCGGTCTCGAGGTTCACGCGGTCACCGACCGCGCGGTCGCCGAGCGTGGTCGCGGACAGTGTCTCGGGGATCAGGGAGACCTCGAACCAGTCGGGCGACGCGCCGGGCGCAGAGACCGCGCTGACGGTCAGCGACACACCGTCGACGGCAATCGATCCTTTGTCGACCACGAGGGGCGCGAGATGCCGCGGAAGCGCGATGCGCAGCACCCGCCACTCGGCGCCCGGACGCACCTCGAGCAGTTCGCCGGTCCCGTCGATGTGCCCCTGCACGATGTGCCCGCCGAGACGCCCGTGGGCGGCGGTCGCGCGCTCGAGGTTCACCGGACGCCCCTCGGCGACGCCCGCGAGTGTCGACATCACGAGCGTCTGCTGCATGACATCGGCGGTGAACCAGTCCTCTCCGCGGTCGACGACGGTCAGGCACACGCCGCTCACCGAGATCGAATCGCCGTGCCCGGCATCCGACACGGCACGAGGGCCGCGCACGCGCACACGCACGCCGTCCCCAGCGGGCTCCACGGCGACGACCTCACCGATCTCCTCGACGATTCCGGTGAACATCAGGACTCTTCTCCCTCGGGGGTGCGGGTGTCGTGCGGGCGGGCGACGATCAGGAGGTCGTCGCCGAGGCGTTCGATGCGCGCCACGTCCAGTCGGCGCGCATCGTCGATGGAGGGAACGCCGAGATCGGTGAGCGCGAGGCGCGGTCCGCCGAGGAGGACCGGCGCGAGGTACACCAGCACCTCGTCGGCGAGCCCGGCGCGCAGGAAGGCGCTGGCGATGGTCGGACCGCCCTCGACGAACACGCGGTGCACGCCCCGCTCGCGGAGGTCGGCCAGCGCCGCGTGGAGGTCGCCGTCGTACTGCAGGAGGGAGTGCGGATGCCGTCGGACCGCGGCATCCGCCGGGACCTCGGAGCGCCCGAGGACCACCGGGATCGGCTGATGCGGTCGGAGTCCGCCGTCCTCCTCGCGGGCGGTCAGGGACGGGTCGTCGGCGAGGGCCGTGCCGGTGCCCACGACGATCGCGTCGGCGCGCCCGCGTCGCCGGTGCACGTCGGCCCGGGCATCCGTGCCGGTGATCCACTGGCTCGTCCCGTCCTCGGCGGCGGCGCGCCCGTCCAGACTCTGCGCCCACTTCACCGTGACGTGGGGGCGCCCGAGGCGCTGGACCGTGAACCACGACGCGAGGAGGTCGGCGGCCTCGTCGTGGCAGACGCCCTGCGCGACCTCGACGCCCACGGCGCGCAGGCGCTCCCCGCCCCCCGCGGAGCGCGGGTTGGGGTCGGCCACGGCGTAGACGACGCGGGCCACCCCGGCCTCGAGGAGGGCCTCGCTGCAGGGACCCGTCCGACCGGTGTGGTTGCAGGGCTCGAGGGTCACCACGGCGGTGGCGCCGTGGGCTGCGCCGGGGGGCAGCTGGGACAGTGCGTCGACCTCCGCGTGCGGCGTCCCGGCGCCGCGGTGCCACCCTTCGGCGATGATGTCGCCCTCGGGCGAGAGGAGGACGGCCCCGACCTGCGGATTGATGCCGCGCGGTCCGTTGCGGGCGATGTCGAGCGCGCGCCTCATGGCGTCGTGCTCGATGGTGGTCGCCGTCATCTCGTTTCCCCTTCACCGTCGCGGTGCTCGGGGAACGGGGGCGACCGAGGGAGAGCGCGCATCGCCCACCCTCGTGCTGCCTCCTATCCGGACTCGCGAGGCCTCGGCCTCGCATCACCGTCGGTTCCGGAATTCCACCGGATCGGCCCGGGTCCTCTTCCCGGGGGGAAGGGGGCGCGGGTTCGCGGACTGTCACCGCCGGTTCGGATTCTCACCGACCCCGGAGCACGTTGATCTTTCTCGAGTGTAGTCAACGTGCCCCGGCGCGGATCATTCCCGTGACCCCGCACGACACGCGGCGACTCACGGCGTCGGTTCGGGGCCTCCGGCGAGCTCGCGCGCGGTGGACTCGTCGAGGATGAGGTCGGTGATGAGGCCGGCGCGGAGCGCGCCGCGCAGGCTCGGGACCTTCGCACGCCCCGCGACGATGCACACCCGCCGCGGGGCGCGGCGGAGGACGGCGAACGTCGGCCCCGTCGCGCGGTCGTTCAGCGGGATGCCGTCGGTGCTCCCGTCCGCCCGGTAGAAGACGGTCGCGACGTCGCCGACGACGTCCTCGCGGCTGAGGGCGGCGTAGTCGGCGGCATCCAGATATCCGCCCTGGTAGACGTGGCTCGGCACCTCGGCGAACGGCGACCCGACGCCGAAGACCGCGAGGTCGAGTCCGCCCTGCAGCTCCAGCACGCGCCGGATCGAGCGCTCCCGCCAGAACGCCTGTTTGGTTCGCGGATCGTCGAAGAACGCCGGAACCGGGAACTGATGCACCTGCGCCTCGAAGGCGGCGCCGAAGCGGGTCAGCAGCTCGCTGGCGTACATGATCCCGGTCGTGCGCATGTTGCCGGCACCGTTGAGCTGGACCACATCGGTGTTGTGGGTCGTCCGGTGGGGGAGGTGCCGGCCGACCGCCCCGATCGTCGATCCCCACGCGATGCCGATCCGCTGGTTGGAGTCGACGAATCCCGCGAGGATGCGCGCGGCGGTGAGGGCCACGCGCTCGAGACGTTCGACGTCGCTGGTGTGATCGGGGACGGGGACGACGTGGGCGGTCACGCCGTGGCGTTCGCGGATCTGCTGCTCGAGACGCTCGGGGCCCTCGAGGGGGGAGTGGATGAGGATCTCCACCAGACCGCTGTCGCGCGCGTGGCTCAGCAGCCGCGACACCGAGGAGCGAGAGGTCTTCAGCTCGGCGGCGATGGCCTCCATCGTGAGGTCCTGCATGTAGTAGAGCTGTGCGGCGCGGAGGGCGTCGCGGGTCTTGGCGGGGATCGCCTCGCGTGTCGGGGACGCCGTCATCTCTCTCCTCACTGGATCTGCACATATGTGCAGATCGCTTGAAAGTCTGTTCCGAGCGCTTCAGGATGTATTCATCCACATGGTGCGACGCAGCGCAAGGGGCGTCGCCGGCGAAGGAGAAGCCATGAGCGAGGTCACCCCCACCACCCCCGAGTCCCGCACGCGCGACGCCGTTCAGGCGATCGCCGCGGATCCGAGTGCCGACGTCATCATCGTCGGTGGAGGCATCAACGGGATTGCGACGTTCCGCGATCTGGCCCTCCAGGGTGTCAAGGTGATCCTCGTCGAGCGTGACGACTTCGTCGCCGGAGCGTCCAGCGCGTCATCGCACATGATCCACGGCGGCATCCGATATCTGGAGAACGGCGAGTTCCGCCTCGTCCGCGAATCCGTGGTCGAGCGCAACGCCCTCGTCAAGACCGCGCCGCACTACGTCCGCCCGCTGCCGACGACGGTTCCGATCTTCTCGACCTTCTCCGGCATCCTCTCCGCGCCCCTGCGCTTCCTCACCCACAAGCAGGGGAAGCACACCGAGCGCGGTGCCCTGCTCATCAAAGTGGGCCTGGTCATCTACGACTTCTTCTCGCGCGACGGCGGCGCCGTGCCCCGGCACCGCTTCCACGGGCGTGCCCGCACGCTCAGCGAGCTGCCCGCGCTCAACGACCGCGTGAAGTACACCGCCACCTACTTCGACGCGAGCATGCACGACCCCGAGCGCCTCGCGCTCGACGTCCTCTACGACGGACTGGATGCCGGTGACAACGCCCGCGCCGCCAACTACCTCGAGGCCGTCGGGATGGGCGAGGGAGGTCTCCGGGTCCGCGACCGCGTGAGCGGCGAGGAGTTCGACCTCACCGCGCCGGTCATCGTCAACGCCTCCGGTCCGTGGACGGACCTCACGAACGAACAGCTCGGCAAGCCCACCACCTACATGGGCGGCACGAAGGGCTCGCACATCGTGCTGGACAACCCGGAGCTGCTGGAGGCGACCGGCGGCCGGGAGATCTTCTTCGAGCACGAGGACGGCCGCATCGTCCTCATCTACCCGCTGAAGGGTCGGGTCATGGTCGGCACGACCGACCTCGACCACGACATGCGCGAGCCCGCGGTATGCACCGAGGACGAGATCGACTACTTCTTCGACCTCGTCGGGCACGTCTTCCCCGACATCCGCGTCGACCGCGAGCAGATCGTCTACCGGTTCTCCGGCGTCCGCCCGCTGCCGCGACACGACGACACCCAGCCGGGCTTCGTCTCCCGCGATTACCGCATCGAGGAGGCACCGGCCGCGGGCCGCCCCGGCACCACGGTGCTCAGCCTGGTCGGCGGAAAGTGGACGACGTTCCGCGCCCTCGGCGAGCAGCTGTCGGACCGTGTCCTCGAGCACCTCGGGCGCTCGCGCACCCGGTCGACGCAGGGTCTCATGATCGGCGGTGCGCTCGGCTACCCGCGGACGCAGCGGGCCCGCTCGGCGTGGGTCTCCGACCACGCCGACGGACGCGACCACGCCCGGGTCGACCAGCTGCTCGAGCGCTACGGGACGCGTGCCGCCGCGCTGATCGAGAGCCTCGACGACAGCGACGCACCGCTCGCGAGCCTGCCCGACTACAGCACCGGCGAGATCCGCTACCTCGTCGAGACCGAGTACGTCGTGCACCTCATCGATGTGCTCCTGCGACGCACCAGTGTCGCGTTCGTGGGCAAGACCTCCCTCCCTGCCCTGCGGGAACTCGCCGACGTCGCCGGCGACGTCCTCGGATGGGATGCCGCGACCCGCGACGAGGAGGTCGCCGAGACCGCCCGCATCCTCCGCGAGCGGCACGGCGTCGAGCTCAGCGAGGACAGCGTCCTGGCATAAGACCCCTCGCCCGTCCCCCGGCGGGCGAGGTCCCCGCCGGGAGGCGCTGTTCGTCGTGCCCTCCGGCATCCCCTTCCCCCGATCGCGGCACCGACGCCGTGGAAAGAAAGTAGGTCAACGTGGACAATCTCGGGATCGTCTTCATCTCCGAGCTGATCGGCACATCACTGCTGACACTGCTCGGATGCGGAGTCGTCGCCAACGTCGCCCTGGCACGCAGCAAGGGCCTCGGCGGCGGCACCCTCATGGTCAACTTCGGCTGGGGCCTCGCGGTCTTCGCCGGTGTGACCGTGGCCTACGTCTCCGGCGCACACCTGAACCCCGCCGTCACCCTGGGCCTCGTCGCCAACGGCACCACCGAATTCGTCGAGGGCGTTCCGGTGAACGTCCTCTCCGTCCTCACCTACATCGGCGCGCAGCTGATCGGTGCGACCATCGGTGCGGTCGTGGCCTGGGCGGCGTACAAGAAGCACTTCGACGCCGAGGAGGACCCGGCGACCAAGCTCGGCGTCTTCGCCACCGGCCCCGCCATCCGCTCCACCGGCTGGAACCTCGTCACAGAGATCGTCGGTACGTTCGTTCTCGTGTTCGTCGTCATCGGCTTCGGCCGCAACGGAGACCCGTCGGGCCTCGCCGCGCTCGGAGCCCTCCCGGTCGCCCTCCTCGTGGTCGGCATTGGCGCGTCGCTCGGTGGTCCGACGGGCTACGCCATCAACCCGGCCCGTGACCTCGGACCGCGTCTGGCGCACGCCTTCCTCCCCATCAAGGGCAAGGGCTCCAGCGACTGGAGCTACTCGTGGGTGCCGATCGTCGGTCCCATCATCGGCGGTGTCGCCGCGGGACTCGCCGCCATCCCCCTCATGCCGATCCTCGGCTGAGGCATCCTGAACACCATCATCACCATTCACGACCACAAAGGAGTATCGACAATGGCCGACTACGTACTCGCCATCGACCAGGGCACCACGTCCACCCGCGCGATCATCTTCGACAAGAGCGGATCGATCATCGACAGCGGGCAGCTCGAGCACCGCCAGATCTTCCCGAAGGCCGGGTGGGTCGAGCACGACCCCATGGAGATCTGGAACAACACCCGCGAGGTCATCGGCCTCGCCCTCTCCAAGGCCGACCTCACCCGCCACGACATCGCCGCGATCGGCATCACCAACCAGCGCGAGACCGCCGTGGTGTGGGACAAGAAGACCGGCAAGCCTGTCTACAACGCCATCGTCTGGCAGGACACGCGCACCCAGTCGATCGTCGACAAGCTGGCGGGCGACGACGGCCCCGACCGGTTCAAGGACATCGTCGGCCTTCCGCTGGCGACCTACTTCTCCGGCACGAAGATCGTCTGGATCCTCGACAACGTCGAAGGTGCGCGCGAACGCGCCGAGGCCGGTGACCTCCTCTTCGGCACCACCGACTCGTGGGTGCTGTGGAACCTCACCGGTGGCGTCGACGGCGGCGTGCACGCGACCGACGTGACCAACGCGTCCCGCACGATGTTCATGGACCTGGAGACGCTGTCGTGGCGCGACGACATCCTCGAGGCATTCGGGGTTCCGCGCTCGATGATGCCCGAGATCCGCAGCTCCTCCGAGGTCTACGGACACGCGGAATCCTCGAGCCTCCTCCGGGAGACGCCGATCGCCGGCATCCTGGGTGACCAGCAGGCGGCGACCTTCGGGCAGGCGGCCTTCGAACAGGGCGAGGCCAAGAACACCTACGGCACCGGCAACTTCCTCATCTTCAACACCGACACCGAGATCGTCCGCTCGCAGAACGGGCTGCTCACCACCGTCGGATACAAGCTGGGCGACGAGCCCGCGCACTACGCGCTCGAGGGATCGATCGCCGTCACCGGATCGCTCGTGCAGTGGCTGCGCGACAACCTCGGCATCATCTCCTCGGCATCCGAGGTCCAGACCCTCGCCGAGACGGTGGAGGACAACGGCGGGGCCTACTTCGTGCCTGCCTTCTCGGGCCTGTTCGCACCGTACTGGCGCTCGGACGCGCGCGGTGCGCTCGTCGGACTCACCCGCTACGTCAACAAAGGGCACATCGCGCGCGCCGTGCTGGAGTCGACGGCGTACCAGACCCGCGAGGTGCTCGACGCGGTCAACGCCGACTCGGGTGTGCCGCTGACCGAGCTCAAGGTCGACGGCGGAATGACCGCGAACGACGTGCTCATGCAGTTCCAGGCCGACATCCTGGGTGTCCCGGTGGTGCGCCCCGTCGTCGCCGAGACGACGGCACTCGGTGCCGCCTACGCCGCGGGTCTCGCCGTCGGATTCTGGTCGGGACTCGATGACCTGTCCAAGAACTGGCAGGAGGACCGCCGCTGGGAGCCGCGCATGGAGGAGGCCGACCGCGAGCGCCTGCTCCGCAACTGGAGGAAGGCCGTCACCAAGACCTTCGACTGGGTCGACGAGGACGTCTCCTGACCCCACTCCCGCAGAGGGCGCGACCGGCGCCGGGGAACATCGCTCAGCGGCGTTCCCCGGCGCCGGTCGCTTCTGTCATTTGAGCAGGCGGGACAGGCGTCGGTCGGCGAGGATCTTGCCGCCGGTCTGACAGGTCGCGCAGTACTCCAGGGAGTTGTCGGCGAAGAAGACGCTGCGCACTTCGTCGCCGCACACGGGGCAGGGCTCGCCCCGGCGGCCGTGCACGCGCATGCCGCGACGCTTGGCGTCCTTGAGTTCGGCGGGCAGCTTTCCGGATGCCGCGGCCACGGCATCCGTCAGCGTCTCGGTGAGCGCGGTGAAGAGGCGGTCGACTTCGCCGTCGTCGAGGCCGGCGGCCAGTGCGTAGGGCGACATCCGCGCGACGTGGAGGATCTCGTCGGAGTAGGCGTTGCCGATCCCCGCGATGACCGACTGGTCGCGCAGCACACCCTTGATCTGGGTGCGGCGTCCGGCGAGGAGGCCGGCGAAGACGTCGCGCGTGAACGACGGGTCGAGGGGATCGGGTCCGAGGCGGGCGATGCCGGGGACCTCCTGCGGATCGTTCACGACGTAGACCGCGAGGGACTTCTTGGTACCCGCCTCGGTGAGGTCGAACCCGAAACCGTCGTCGAACACGACCCGGAGCGCGATCGGCGTCTTCCCCGGGCGGATCACCGTCGCGGGCACCTCGTCGTACCACCGGAGCCACCCGGCCTTGGCGAGGTGGAAGACCAGGTGAGGACCGGTGGTGGAGAGGACGACGAACTTGCCGGAACGCTCGGCGCCGGTGACGGTCTGGCCCGCGAGGGCGTCGACCGGAGGATCGAAGGTCTTCAGCGCCGCGATCGCAGAGACGGTCGCTCGCGTGATCCGGTGCCCGGTCAGGCGTCCCCTCAGGACATCGACCAGTCCCTGAACCTCGGGCATCTCCGGCATGCGGCCATCCTGGCACGGCGCCGGCAGGCTGTCGCGGGGTTGACGCGCTGCCCCGGGCCCCGGGCGCCGTGCGCAACTCCTCAGATCCGGGGGCGACTGGCGCGACACGCCGCGCCCGTCGCTCCGGGGTGCCCGAATCGGAGGAGTTCGGTACGCGCCCGCCGGGGCCGAAGCCGAGCCACACGCCCCGCCGGGCCTGGGGTCAGCGGCGGCGGAGCAGGCCGATCTTGTCGTACACGTCGCCCAGGGTGCGCCCGGCGACCTCGGCGGCGCGGTCGGCGTTGGCCGCCAGCACCCGGTCGAGCTCGGCGGGGTCGTCGAGCATCTCCAGCGCGCGGGCGCGCACGGGGCCGAACTCGTTCACGACGACCTCGGCGAGGCCCTTCTTGAAGTCGCCGTAGCCGCGACCCGCGTACTCGTCCTCGATCGCGGGGATCTGCCGACCCGTCAGCGCCGCGTAGATCACCAGCAGGTTCGATACGCCGGGCTTCTGCTCGCGGTCGTAGCGGACCGCGCCCTCGGAGTCGGTCACGGCGCGCATGATCTTCTTCGCGCTCTTGGCCGGGTCATCCAGCAGCCACAGCACGCCGGCATCCGACTCCGCCGACTTCGACATCTTCGCGGTCGGGTTCTGCAGGTCGTAGATGCGCGCGGTCTCCTGCTGGATGACCGGCATGGGCACGCGGAACGTCTGCCCGTAGCGCGAGTTGAAGCGCTCGGCGAGATCACGCGTCAGCTCGACGTGCTGCTTCTGGTCGTCGCCGACGGGCACGATGTCGGTCTGATACAGCAGGATGTCGGCCGCCATGAGCACCGGGTAGGTGAACAGGCCGACCGAGGTCACATCGGTCCCGTAGCGCTGGGACTTGTCCTTGAACTGCGTCATCCGCCCGGCCTCGCCGAAGCCGGTGAGGGTGGACAGGATCCACGCGAGCTCGGCGTGGGCGGGTACGTGCGACTGCACGTACAGCGTCGACTTCGACGGCTCGATCCCGGCGGCGATGTA
The DNA here is from genome assembly GCF_031625015.1 of Microbacterium aurantiacum. Classification (NCBI taxonomy): domain Bacteria; kingdom Bacillati; phylum Actinomycetota; class Actinomycetes; order Micrococcales; family Microbacteriaceae; genus Microbacterium; species Microbacterium aurantiacum. Next base: position 70,164 of record NZ_JAHWXH010000001.1, on the reverse strand, counting down.
CTGCGCGGCGGTGCGGCGCGTCTTCTCGCGGAGCTCGGCGGGGTCGTTCGGCTGCGTCAGCGCGTGCAGGTCGACGACGGAGAAGAACGCATCGTAGGACTCCTGCAGGTCGCGCCACTGCATGAGGGCCCCGATGTAGTTGCCGACCTGAAGCGAGTCGGCGGAGGGCTGCATACCGGAGTACAGGCGGGGCTTGGTCACCTGTCAATCCTAGGCGCGACCGGCGCCGCCGACCCGACCGGTCAGCCGACGGTGTAGTCGACGATGACGGGGGAGTGGTCGCTCCAGCGGGCGTCCCAGGATGCCGCACGCTCGACGCGGTAGTCGGTGACGCGGTCGGCGAGGGCGGGGCTGGCGAGGTGGTAGTCGATCCGCCATCCGGTGTCGGTGTCGAAGGCGCGGCCCCGCATCGACCACCACGTGTAGGGGCCCTCGACCTCGCCGGCGGCCCGTCGACCGACGTCGACCCATCCGAGACCCGTCCCGCGCTCGCCGTCGGCCGTGTCGACCTCGACCCCGTCCGGCGCGAGGAAGCGGTCGAAGTACGCCCGCTCTCGGGGGAGGAATCCGGCCTTCCTGCGGTTGCCCTTCCAGTTGCGGATGTCGAGCTCGCGGTGGCCGACGTTGAGGTCGCCGGTGACCAGGGCGAGCGGGGTGGCGGCGGTCATCTCCGGCATCCGCTTCTCCATCGCGTCGAGGAAGGCGTACTTCGCGTCCTGGCGGGGAGTGTCGGCCTCGCCCGTGTGGACGTAGGCGCTCACGACCGTGACGACCTCCGCCCCGACGGTGATGTCGGCCTCGATCCAGCGCCCCGCGGCGTCGACGGTGTCGTCGGAGAAGCGGGCGCGCGCGGCGGTCACCGGGGTGCGGGTGGCGATCGCCACACCGGCGCGGCCCTTCGCCAGCGCCTCGTCGCTGACGGTCTCCCACCCCGGCAGCGCGGCCCGCAGCTCGGCCTCGGTCGCGCGCACCTCCTGCAGGGTCAGGACGTCGACGTCGGCGGCGTCGAGCCACTCGTGCATGCCCTTCCGGGCGGCGGCACGGATGCCGTTGACATTGACCGAGGCGATGCGAAGGCGGCGAGGCACGACGGACAGCCTAACCGCGGGTCAGGACACCCGATCTCAGGACTCGTGCTCGGCGCTCAGCGAGTGCACGTGCGCCACGTGGGCGGCGTGACCGCGCGTCACGGGAGCAGCGGGGGTCGACGCCTCGACCTCGGCGAGCTCGGCCCGCGCCGCGCGGAGGTGCCGTGCGGTGATCGGCCGGCGGTACCAGGGTGCCCCGGTGTGCGCCTCCTCGGCCGTCCGCAGGCGCACGTGCGCGGCGGTCAGCAGCGCCCGGTGCTCGAGCGCGAGGCGCTCCTCCTCGGAGAGCTCGATGAGCGGGACGTCATCGTCGGATGCCGCGACGGCGATCCACGCGGCCGCGGTGAGGATGATGATCCCGATGATGCGGAACCACAGCAGGAGCCCCACGAAGATCGCGAAGGTCGCCAGGAGCGGATTCGAAGGGGTGTAGAGGAAGAGCCAGCCGGTGAACAGCTGCAGGACGGTGATCGCGCCACCGCCGAGGAGGGCGCCGGGAACGATCCGCCGCCACCGGAGCGACGTGCCGGTGAGGAAGCGGATGAGGGCCGCGAGGGCGGCGGAGAAGACGAGGAACGAGATCGCGATCGATCCCAGGCGCACCGCGACCTCGTACCACCCGGTCGCCTCGGTCCAACCGAAGAGGGAGAAGATCAGCTGCAGCGCCCATGTGCCGAACGACGTCGCGGCGAACCCGAGGATGAGCGCCACCGCGAACAGCACCGCCCCGAACAGGTCGCGGCTCTTCAACATGAAGTAGCTGCGGAGGTCGGGACGGAGCCCGAAGATGTCGCGCACGGCGCGGCGGGTGAAGGTGACGAAGCCGATGGCGGTCCACAGCAGCGTTCCGAACGCGATGGCGCCGGTGATGGACAGCAGGCTGGTCGATCCGGTGGCGATCGCCGTCACCTGGTCGGGGGTGAAGAGTCCCTCGTCGGAGATGAGCCCGGGGATGTAGGAGTTGATCGCGCTGATCATCGCGTTCACGACGTCCTGATTGCCCCCGAGCCAGAGCCCCAGGACGGCGAAGGCCACGTAGATCCCCGCGAAGGTCGCGAACAGCGCCTGGTAGCTCACGCCCGCGGCGAGGAGGAACCCGTTGTGCTGCAGGAAGTGACGCCAGACCCGCACCGGGAACCAGGCCAGCGTCCGTTGGGTGAGCTCCGTCGCCCGGCTGATCGGCTCGTCGAGGCGCTCGCGCAACTGCTCCTGCGTCATCTCCCACCGCGCACGGAGCGTCTGCTCGTGCGCCGCGGCCGCCGCAGCCTCGGCGGCCGCGGCGCGGGAGCCGTCGACGCGGCGAGGAGCGGAACTCACCTCAGCAGACTAGCGACCGCTGAGGACCGCCTGCTTGACCTCGGCGATCGCCTTGGTCACCTCGATGCCGCGGGGGCACGCCTCGGTGCAGTTGAAGGTCGTGCGGCAGCGCCACACGCCCTCCTTGTCGTTGAGGATGTCCAGACGCACGTCGCCGGCGTCGTCGCGCGAGTCGAAGATGAAGCGGTGCGCGTTGACGATCGCGGCGGGGCCGAAGTACTGCCCGTCGGTCCAGAACACCGGGCACGACGAGGTGCAGGCGGCGCAGAGGATGCACTTGGTCGTGTCGTCGAAGACCTCGCGGTCGACGATCGACTGCACGCGCTCCTTGCCCTTCTCCGGGGTGGAGTTTGCAATGAGGAACGGCTGGACCTCGCGGTAGGAGGCGAAGAACGGCTCCATGTCGACGATGAGGTCCTTCTCCAGCGGCAGACCCTTGATCGCCTCGACGTAGATCGGCTTGGAGATGTCCAGGTCCTTGATCAGCGTCTTGCAGGCGAGCCGGTTGCGGCCGTTGATGCGCATGGCATCGGACCCGCAGATACCGTGTGCGCACGAGCGGCGGAAGGAGAGCGAGCCGTCGACCTCCCACTTGATCTTGTGGAGGGCGTCGAGCACGCGGTCGGTGGAGTACAGCTCCACGTCGTAGTCGACCCAGCGCGGCTCGGTGTCGGCTTCGGGGTCGAAGCGGCGCACGATGAAGGTGACGAGGAACGACTGGATGCCGGTGTCGCCGGCTTCCTCCGGGGCTGCGGGAGCTTCGGTGGTCTCGTCGACGACGGCGAGGCTGGCCATCAGTACTTCCTCTCCATGGGCTGGTAACGCGTGATCACGACCGGTTTCCAGTCGAGGCGGATGTGGTCGTCCGCCTTCGAGGAGTGCGGGTCGCCGGACAGGTAGGTCATCGTGTGCTGCATGAAGTTCTCGTCGTCGCGCTTCGGGTAGTCGTCGCGCATGTGTCCGCCGCGGCTCTCCTTGCGATTGCGTGCGGCGACGACGACGACCTCGGCGATGTCGAGGAGGAAGCCGAGCTCGACGGCCTCGAGCAGGTCGGTGTTGTACCGCTTGCCCTTGTCGTCGACGTGGATGTTCTTGAACCGCTCGCGCAGTTCCTCGATGGTGCCGAGCATGTCGGTGAGGGACTCCTCGGTGCGGAACACCTGGGCCTTGAAGTCCATCTCGTCCTGCAGCTTCTTGCGGAGGACGGCGATGCGCTCGGTGCCGGTGCCGGCCCGCAGACCCTCGATCATCTCGCGGACCTCCTTGGCGGGGTCCTCCGGCAGGGCGACGAAGTCGGCGTCCTTGACGTACTCGACCGCGTAGCGGCCGGCGCGCTTGCCGAAGACGTTGATGTCGAGCAGCGAGTTGGTGCCGAGGCGGTTGGAGCCGTGCACCGACACGCACGCGCACTCGCCGGCGGCGTACAGGCCCGGGACGACGGTGTCGTTGTCGGCGAGGACCTCCGCCTTGATGTTGGTCGGGATGCCGCCCATCGCGTAGTGCGCGGTCGGCATGACCGGCACGGGCTCCACGACCGGGTCGACGCCCAGGTAGGTGCGGGCGAACTCGGTGATGTCGGGGAGCTTGGTCTCGAGCACCTCGGCGCCGAGGTGGGTGCAGTCCAGCAGCACGTAGTCGCGGTGGGGGCCCGCGCCGCGGCCTTCGGCCACCTCTTGCACCATGCATCGCGAGACGATGTCGCGCGGGGCGAGGTCCTTGATGGTGGGGGCGTAGCGCTCCATGAAGCGTTCGCCGGAGACGTTGCGCAGGATCGCCCCCTCGCCGCGCGCGCCTTCGGTGAGCAGGATGCCGAGGCCGGCGAGCCCGGTCGGGTGGAACTGGAAGAACTCCATGTCCTCCAGGGGCAGGCCCTTGCGCCAGATGATCCCGACGCCGTCACCGGTGAGGGTGTGGGCGTTGGAGGTGGTCTTGTAGATCTTGCCGAAACCGCCCGTGGCGAAGATGACGGCCTTGGACTGGAAGACGTGCAGCTCGCCGGTGGAGAGCTCGTAGGCGACGACGCCGGCGATCTGGGTCTTGCCCGCGGCATCCTTCACCGTGATGAGGTCGAGCACGTAGAACTCGTTGAAGAAGTTGATGCCGAGCTTCACGCAGTTCTGGAACAGCGTCTGCAGGATCATGTGACCCGTGCGGTCGGCGGCGTAGCACGCGCGGCGCACCGGCGACTTGCCGTGCTCGGCGGTGTGGCCGCCGAAGCGGCGCTGGTCGATCTTGCCGTCCGGGGTGCGGTTGAACGGCAGACCCATGTTCTCGAGGTCGATGACCGCGTCGATCGCCTCCTTGGCGAGGATCTCGGCCGCGTCCTGGTCGACGAGGTAGTCGCCGCCCTTGACCGTGTCGAAGGTGTGCCACTCCCACGAGTCCTCTTCGACGTTCGCGAGGGCCGCGGCCATGCCGCCCTGCGCGGCACCCGTGTGGGAACGCGTCGGGTACAGCTTGCTGATCACGGCGGTCTTGGCGCCGGGACCGGCCTCGATGGCCGCCCGCATCCCGGCGCCGCCGGCGCCGACGATGACGATGTCGAACTGGTGGTAGTGGACGCCGTCCTTGACGTAGCTGTCAGCGGTCTGGGTGCTCTGGGTGCTCACAGGGAAGATGCCTTCGTTTCGTGCTGCTGCGTCGTCGGGAAGGAGGGGGCGATCAGCGCGCCGGTCACAGGGCCGCGCACGTCTCGATCAGCCAGTCGGTGCTGGAGCTCTCGATGCCCAGGCACGGGTCGAAGGTGAACACGACCAGCGTGCCGAGGAGGATGAGGAATCCGGCCGAGAGCCACAGGGCCCACACCAGCACGCGGCGGGTGGTCTCGTGGGTGACATAGTCGTTCACGATCGTGCGCATGCCGTTGGCGCCGTGGATGAGCGCGAGCCAGAGCATCAGCACGTCCCACCACTGCCAGAACGGGCTGGCGAACTTGCCGGCGACGAACGCGAAGTCGATGCCGCTGATGCCCTCGCCGAGCATGAGGTTCACGAACAGGTGGCCGAAGATGAGGATGATCAGCGCGACGCCGGAGACGCGCATGTAGATCCAACCCCACTTCTCCAGGTTGGGTCCGCTCTTACGGGCGGGGGTGCGCGGAGAGCGCGGGGCGGCGATGGTGTCGGCGGTCATCAGTTCCCCCCTCCGACCTCGGAGAAGACGAACATGAGGTGGCGGACCGTGAACGGGATCATCGTCACCGCCCACAGGCCCAGCACCCCCCACCACAGCTGGCGCTGGTGGCGGGTGGCCCAAGCCCAGAAGTCGACCAGGATGATGCGCAGCCCGTTGAAGGCGTGGTACACGACCGCGGCGACGAGGACGACCTCGCCGATGCCCATGAGCGGGTTCTTGTACGTGCTCATGACCGCGTCGTACGCCTCGGGCGAGACCCGGATCAGCGCCGTGTCCAGGATGTGGACCAGCAGGAAGAAGAAGATGGCGATTCCGGTGATGCGATGCAGCACCCACGACCACATGCCTTCGTTGCCGCGGTAGAGCGTCCCCCGCGGCACCTTCGACGTGGTCGCGGACGCCGGCGGTGTGACGCGTGCTGGTGCAGACACGGCCGTCCTCCCTGGATCGAGCGAGCGGTCCGCATGAACCCGGCGCTCGTGGCCGAATCGCGGAACCGGCACCCTGACGGTGCTGACTTCATCCTATTCCCGTCAGAAGGGCGGGGGCGACGGCGGCGGGATTCGCCTCCTCCATTCCGGGGGGATCCTGCCCGGACGCGAAGATCGGCGCTTCTTTCGCTCCTCGGCGCGACACGCGCCGGACACGTCCTCGTCATGGGCGCGAGACACCGCTCGTTACCCTGGGTCTCATGCCAGAGCCGATCGAGGACTTCTACGCCGTCATCCCCGCGGGAGGCATCGGGAGCAGGCTGTGGCCGCTGTCGCGTGCCGACGCGCCGAAGTTCCTGCACGACCTCACCGGTTCGGGCCACACCCTGCTCCGGGACACCTGGAACCGGCTCGAGCCGCTCTCCGGCCCCGACCGCATCGCCGTGGTCACCGGTCGCGCGCACCGTGCCGCGGTCGAGAAGGAACTGCCCGGCATCCCGGACCACAACGTCTTCCTCGAGTCCGAGCCGCGCGACTCCGCCGCGGCCATCGGTCTGGCCGCCGCGATCCTCTCGCGGCGGGATCCGGACGTGATCATCGGCTCGTTCGCCGCCGACCACGTCATCCGCGTGCCGCACCTGTTCGAGTGGGCCGTGCGCCAGGCCGTCGCGACCGCGCGCGAGGGATACATCTGCACGATCGGCATCCAGCCGTCCGAGCCGTCCGTCGGCTTCGGGTACATCCGGAAGGGCAGCGAGCTGGTCGTGGACGGCGCCCCGGAGGCGGCGCTCGTGGACAGCTTCGTGGAGAAGCCCGACCTGGAGCTGGCCAAGGAGTACTTCGCCGACCGGTCGTACCTGTGGAACGCGGGCATGTTCATCTCCCGCGCGGACGTGCTGCTCGGCGAGATCGCCGAGAACCAGCCCGAGCTCTACGCGGGCCTCGTGGACCTCGCCGAGGCCTGGGACGACCGCGACCGCCGTGGTCCCGTCGTCGATCGGGTCTGGCCGACCCTGACGAAGATCGCCATCGACTACGCCGTCGCCGAGCCCGCCGCCGAGCGCGGTCGTCTCGCGGTGATCCCCGGCCACTTCGACTGGGACGACGTGGGGGATTTCGCGAGCCTCGCGAAGCTCAACTCCCACGGGCGCAAGAACGATCTGGCGATCCTCGGCGAGAACGCCCGGATCCTCTCGGATGCCGCCAGCGGCATCGTCGTCAGCCAGACCTCGCGCGTGATCAGCCTCATCGGCGTCCGCGACATCGTGGTGGTCGACACCGACGACGCCCTGCTGGTGACCACGAGCGAGCACGCCCAGCGCGTGAAGGGCGTCGTCGACGCACTGAAGCTCACCGGGCGCGGCGACGTCCTCTGACCTCGCGCACCACCACCGGGGACCGGTGTGGGATCGCGTCCTGTGTAACGAGAGATTGCGTCTTTGTAACCTTTCGCTCTCACAAGCCTCGCACCACTGCAACCGGGGCGTCGCAGTAGGTAACTTTGTGCAGTCCCCGTGAAAGTCTCGGGGCCGATCATGTGGAGGCTGAGTTGACCATCTCACGCACCAAGAAGCTCGTCGGTGTCACAGCCGCCGCGGGCATCGTCGCATTCCTCGCCGGCTGCGGCGCGGCCCCCGAGGCCGACACGTCCGACAGCGCCGCACCCGAAGCGGCCGACGACTTCATCCCCTGCCTCATCTCCGACGAGGGCGGCTGGAACGACCGCTCCTTCAACCAGTCCGCCAAGGAGGGCATGGACCGTGCCATCGACGAGCTGGGCGTCGAGGGAATCGAGCTCGAGTCGACCACCCCGAACGACTACGGCCCCAACCTCGAGCAGCTGGTCGCTGAAGGCTGCACACTGATCGTCTCGGTCGGCTTCAACCTCGCCGCCGCGACCGTGGAGTCGGCTACGGCCAACCCCGAGATCAACTACGCGATCATCGACGACTACGCCGACACCGACTTCGACGGCACGACGGATGCCCCGAACATCAAGCCCCTCGTCTTCGACACCGCTCAGGCGGCCTACCTCGGCGGCTACGCCGCGGCAGCCTGGTCCGCCGAGAGCGGCGTGAACAAGGTCGGCACCTTCGGTGGCATGCAGATCCCCTCCGTCGCGGTCTTCATGGACGGCTACGAGCTGGGCGTGCAGAAGTACAACGAGGACAACGGCGCGAACGTCGAGGTCTTCGGATGGGACACCGCCGCCCAGGAGGGTTCGTTCACCGGTGGCTTCGCGGCCAATGACACCGCCAAGCAGACCGCCCAGGGTGTCCTCGACCAGGGCGTTGACGTCATCCTCCCCGTCGGCGGACCGATCTACGTCAGCGCGGCCGCGGCCATCGCCGAGGGCGGCTCCGACGTCGCGATGCTCGGTGTGGACAGCGACCTCGCCGTCGCCGACCCGGACGTCGCCGACATCACGCTCGTGTCGATCATGAAGGCGATCGACGTCGCCGTCTACGACGCGACCGTGGCCGCCGCCGGTGGCGACTTCGACGTCGCCCCCTACATCGGCACGCTCGAGAACGAGGGCGTCAAGCTCTCCAGCTTCGGCGCGTTCGAGTCCGAGCTGCCCGAGGGCCTCATGGACGAGCTGATGGCGCTGCAGGAGCAGATCGTCTCCGGCGAGATCGTCGTGGAGTCGCCGAACTCCCCGTGATCTGACATCACCACTCGGGGCGAGCAGCGGATGACGCTGCTCGCCCCGCTGGGTGTCAAAGAACTTTTTCCGCCCTCCGCCCTGCGGAGCGGCCACAGGTAGGGTGCATTTATGAAGCTGGAGCTGCGGGGGATCACGAAGAGATTCGGCTCCCTGGTCGCCAACGACCACATCGATCTCGTCATCGAACCGGGTCAGATCCATGCCCTGCTCGGTGAGAACGGGGCCGGAAAGAGCACGCTGATGAACGTGCTCTACGGCCTCTACCAAGCCGACGAAGGCGACATCCTGCTGGACGACGTCGTCCAGCACTTCCGGGGTCCCGGAGACGCGATGAACGCGGGCATCGGCATGGTCCATCAGCACTTCATGCTGATCCCGGTCTTCACCGTCGCCGAGAACGTCATGCTCGGACACGAGAACACCAAGGGCCTCGGCGTCCTCGACCTCGCCGCCGCCCGGCGGCACGTGCGCGAGGTCGCCGACCGCTTCGGGTTCCAGATCGACCCCGACGCGCTCGTCGGCGATCTGCCCGTCGGTGTGCAGCAGCGTGTCGAGATCATCAAGGCCCTGTCCCGCGACGCCCGCGTCCTCGTCTTCGACGAGCCGACCGCGGTCCTCACGCCCCAGGAGACCGACGAGCTGATGGCGATCATGCGCCAGCTCCGCGACGAGGGCACCTCCATCGTCTTCATCACCCACAAGCTCCGCGAGGTCCGCGAAGTCGCGGACGCGATCACCGTCATCCGTCTCGGGAAAGTCGTCGGCGAGGCCTCGCCGACCGCCAGCAACACCGAGCTGGCCTCGCTGATGGTCGGCCGCGCGGTCGAGCTCACCGTGCACAAGGACGCGCCGCGTCTGGGCGACGGCGGGTTGCGCGTGAAGGACCTCCGGGTCCTCACGCCGACGGGAGCCGTCGTCGTCGACGACATCTCGTTCGACGTCCGCCCCGGCGAGATCCTCGCCGTCGCCGGCGTCCAGGGCAACGGCCAGACCGAACTCGTCGAGGCCATCGTGGGCCTCGCCGCGCGCGTCGAGGGCTCGATCGAGCTCGACGGCACCCAGCTCGTCGGCAAGAGCGTGCGCGGCATCCTCGACGCCGGCGTCGGGTTCGTGCCGGAGGACCGCAAGGAGGACGGCCTCGTCGGGAACTTCTCCGTCGCCGAGAACCTCATCCTCGACCGCTCCAGCGACCCCGAGTTCGTGCGCGCGGGCACGATCCGCCGCCACGCGGTCGACACCTTCGCCCGCGAGCGGATCACCGAATACGACATCCGCACGCAGGGCCCGGAGTCCCCCGCGGGGGCGCTCTCCGGCGGCAACCAGCAGAAGGTCGTCATCGCCCGCGAGATGAGCCGCGACCTCCGCCTGTTCGTCGCCGCTCAGCCCACCCGCGGCGTCGACGTCGGCTCGATCGAGTTCATCCACAAGCGCATCGTCCAGACGCGGGATGCCGGCATCCCGGTCATCGTCGTCTCCACCGAGCTCGACGAGGTGACCGCCCTCGCCGACCGCATCGCCGTGATGTACCGCGGTCAGATCGTCGGAATCGTGCCGGGGGACACCCCGCGCGACGTGCTCGGGCTCATGATGGCCGGCGCGAGCGAAGCGGAGGCAGCGGCATGAGCGGCACCACCCCCGGAGCCGAGGACGCCGCGCGTCCCGGCGAGCAGCTGCCCCGCGCGAGCGGCCCCCTCACCGGGCAGGAGGCGCCCGAACCACCCCGCGCGAACGTCCTGATGAAAGAGATCCTGCGCGGAAGCGCAGTGACCACGATCCTCGCGATCGTGCTGGCGATGATCGTCGGCGGCATCCTCATCGCCCTGACGGACGAGGACGTCCAGGAGTCGTCGGCGTACTTCTTCGCCCGGCCCGGTGACACGCTCGCGGCGATCTGGAACGCGGTGTACGGCGGATACGAGGCGCTCGTCCGCGGCTCGATCTTCAACGCCCGCGCCGACGACTTCGTCGGGCAGATCCGTCCGCTGACGAACTCGCTCGGCTTCGCCGCCCCGCTCATCGCGGCCGGCCTCGGTGTGGCGCTGGCGTTCCGCGCCGGCCTGTTCAACATCGGCGCCCGCGGTCAGATGCTCATGGGCGCGATCTTCGCGGCGTTCTTCACCTTCAACCTCGATCTGCCGATGTGGATCCACCTCCCCACCACCATGCTCGCCGGCATCGTCGGCGGAGCGCTGTGGGGCGGTCTCGTCGGTCTCATCAAGGCCGTGACGGGGGCGCACGAGGTCATCCTCACGATCATGACGAACTACATCGCCTTCTATCTGCTGCTGTGGATGATCCGGACCCCCGGTCTCCTCCAGCGCGAAGGCACCAACCAGCCGATCACGGCGCCGACGCCGGCATCCGCGCAGTTCCCGAATCTGCTGGGACCCGCCTTCCCGGCGCTGGACTGGGGCTTCCTCATCGTCGTGGCGATCACGGTGCTCGTGTGGTGGATCCTCGAGCGCTCCAGCCTGGGTCTGCGCATCCGCGCGGTGGGGGAGAACCCGCACGCGGCGCTCGCGGCGGGCATCAACGTCAAGCGCATCTACGTCTACGCGATGCTGTTCGCGGGGGGCCTCGCGGGCATGGCGGCGATGAACCAGATCCAGGGGTCGGTGACGACCGGATTCTCCGGCACGATCGACGCCGGCATCGGGTTCGACGCGATCACCGTCGCCCTCCTCGGCCGCAGCCGGGCGTGGGGCACGTTCGCGGCCGGCATCCTGTTCGGCGTCCTGAAGTCGGGATCCTTCGCCATGCAGGCGCAGGGCATCCCGGTCGACATCGTCCTGGTCGTGCAGTCGCTGATCGTCCTCTTCATCGCCGCGCCGCCGCTGCTGCGCACCATCTTCTTCCTCCCCAAGTCGGATGCCGAGAAGGCCGCCAAGGCACGCGCCAAGGCCGCCAAGCGTCGACCCGAGGACACCCGCGGAAAGGCGGTGTCGGCATGAGCGCGCTCGCAGCCTCGACGGCCGATGACGGCACGATCCACCTCGCCACGGTGAAGGTGCGCAGCTTCAAGGTCCCGATCGTCCTCGGGGGGGTGACGGTGCTGCTCGCGGCCCTGTTCCTCTTCGTGCCGCGGTCGGGCGAGAGCACCTTCCGCCTCCGCGACTCCTCCTCGGCCATCGCTCTTCCGGACGTGGTGCTGAGCACCGCACTCACCTCCTGGGTGATCGTGGTGCTGCTCGCCCTCCTCACCGCCTACTCGGCGTGGCTCGCGTGGAACTACGAGCGGACACCCCTGTGGCTGACCGTGGCGTTCGGATCGTTCGGCGTCTTCGCGTTCCTCGTGTGGGCCGGAGCGGGCGGCCTCGTGCCGGTCTCGAGCCTCCTCGTCGGCGCCGTGTCGCTGTCGGTGCCCCTCGTCTTCGGCGCCCTCGGCGGCGTGATCGGCGAGCGCGCGGGTGTGGTCAACGTCGCGATCGAGGGTCAGTTCCTGCTCGGCGCGTTCTCGGCGGCGCTGCTGTCGAGCATCACCCAGAACCCCTTCGTCGGCCTCATCGGGGCGATGATCGGCGGCGTCCTGGTCGCCTTCGTGCTCGCGGCCTTCGCGATCAAGTACCTGGTGGAGCAGGTGATCGTCGGTGTCGTCCTCAACGTCCTCGTCACCGGCCTCACCGGGTTCCTCTACGGGGCGCTCCTCGTGCCGAACGAGACCGAGCTGAACCGCCCCGTGGTCTTCGAGCGCATCAAGATCCCCGTCCTCGGCGACATCCCGATCCTCGGGCCCGTGCTGTTCAACCAGACCTTCATCGTCTATCTCATGTTCATCGCGGTCGCCGTGGTGTCGTGGGGCCTGTACCGCACCCGCTGGGGCCTGCGTCTGCGCGCCGTCGGCGAGCACCCGCAGGCGGCCGACACGGTCGGCATCCGGGTGAACCCGACGCGGTTCTGGAACGTCTCGCTCGCGGGCGCGATCGCCGGCATCGGCGGCGCATACTTCACGCTCGTGTCGGTGCCGCAGTTCGGCAAGGAGATGACCGCCGGCCTCGGCTTCATCGCCCTCGCCGCCGTCATCTTCGGCCGCTGGGATCCGATCCGGGCGAGCCTGGCCGCGCTGCTGTTCGGCTTCGTGACGAACCTGCAGAACCTCCTGACCGTGCTGCGGACCCCGATCCCCAGCGAATTCATGCTGATGCTGCCGTACGTCGTGACGATCCTCGCGGTCGCCGGCTTCGCGGGTCAGATCAAGGGCCCCGCCGCCGCGGGCAAGCCGTACATCAAGGGGTGAGTGTGACCGACATCCACTGGGACGAGCTGCGCGCAGCCGCCACCGACGCCATGGAGCGCGCCTACGCGCCCTACTCGCGCTACAAGGTGGGGGCCGCGGCCCTCGTCTCCGACGGGAGGATCGTGACCGGCTGCAACGTCGAGAACGCGTCCTACGGCGTGGGCCTCTGCGCCGAGTGCGGCCTGGTCAGCGACCTGCAGATGTCCGGAGGCGGCCAGCTCGTCGCCTTCGTGTGCGTCAACGGTCACGGCGACACGATCATGCCGTGCGGGCGCTGCCGTCAGCTGCTGTACGAATTCGCCCTGCCCGGGATGCTGCTCGAGACCGTCTCCGGCATCCGCACCATCGATGAAGTCCTTCCCGACGCGTTCGGGCCCCGAGATCTCGAGGAGGCGGGCCGATGAGCGTCGAGCCCTTCGACGCCGTCGACGTCATCCGCATCAAGCGCGACGGGGGCACCGTCCCCGACGATGCGCTGCGGTGGATGGTCGACGCGTACACGCGCGGATACGTCGCGGACTCGCAGATGGCCGCGTTCGCCATGGCGATCCTGCTGAACGGCATGGAGCGGTCCGAGATCCGGGTCCTCACCGACGCGATGATCGCCTCCGGGGAGCGGATGAGCTTCGCCTCGCTCGGCAAGCCCACGGTCGACAAGCACTCGACCGGCGGCGTCGGCGACAAGATCACGCTGCCGCTCGCGCCGCTCGTCGCCGCGTTCGGCGTGGCGGTGCCGCAGCTGTCGGGCCGCGGGCTCGGACACACCGGGGGAACGCTCGACAAGCTCGAGTCGATCCCCGGATGGCGCGCGGCGCTGTCGAACGAGGAGATGCTGGCGCAGCTCGGCGATCCCGGCGCGGTCATCTGCGCCGCAGGCTCCGGGCTCGCGCCCGCCGACAAGCGCCTGTACGCGCTGCGGGATGTCACCGGCACCGTCGAGGCGATCCCGCTCATCGCGTCCAGCATCATGTCGAAGAAGATCGCCGAGGGCACCGACGCGCTCGTCCTCGACGTGAAGTTCGGCTCGGGCGCGTTCATGCAGGACGTCGACCGGGCCCGCGAGCTCGCCCGCACGATGGTTGCGCTGGGAGAGGACTCCGGGGTGTCTACCACGGCCCTCCTCACCGACATGAACACCCCGCTGGGGCTCACGATCGGAAACGCCAACGAGGTGCGCGAGTCCGTCGAGGTGCTCGCCGGCGGCGGGCCGGCCGACGTGGTCGAGCTCACCGTCGCGCTGGCGCGGGAGATGCTGGCCCTCGCCGGGCAGCCGGATGCCGACGTCGAGGCAGCGCTGAAGGACGGACGCGCCATGGACGTCTGGCGCGCGATGATCCGCGCGCAGGACGGCGACCCGGATGCCGCTCTCCCCACCCCCCGCGAGGCGCACACGATCGCGGCGCCGACCGCCGGCATCCTGTCGCGTCTCGACGCGCTGCCTTTCGGCATCGCGGCATGGCGGCTCGGAGCCGGTCGCGCCCGCGCGGAGGACCCGGTCCTGCACGCTGCGGGAATCGACCTGCACGTCAAGCCGGGAGACACGGTCACCGCCGGTCAGCCCCTGTTCACCTTGCTCGGGCACGATGACTCCCGCTTCGAGCGGGCACTGGACGCCCTCGAGGGCGCGTGGGAGATCGGCGGGCAGCAGCCCCCGGCCGCCCCGCTCGTCCTCGAGCGCATCACGGCCTGACGCTCCGGCATCCACGATCCCCCCAAGCCCCCACCTCCAGGAGACACACCATGTCGATCGACCAGCACGGCGACACCGTCATCGAGGGGCTCTCCGTTCGCGGACTGCCCAAGATCTCGCTTCACGATCACCTCGACGGCGCGCTCCGCCCGGCGACGATCCTCGAACTCGCCGACGCCGCCGGTGTCGACGTGCCCGAGGACGACGCCGACGCGCTCGGCGACTGGTTCGCCGAGAAGAGCGACTCCGGATCGCTCGTCGAGTACCTGAAGACCTTCGACCTCACCACCGCGGTGATGCAGACCCGTGAGGGACTCACCCGCGTGGCGCGGGAGTTCGTCGAGGATCTCGCCGCCGACGGCGTCATCTACGGCGAGGTCCGGTGGGCGCCCGAGCAGCACCTCGCCGGCGGGCTGTCGCTGGAAGAGGTCGTCGACGCAGTGCAGGAGGGCATCGAGGAGGGCGAGGACCTCGCCGACAGTCGAGGGCACGACATCCGTGTAGGGCAGCTCATCACCGCGATGCGGCACACCGACCGATCGCTCGAGATCGCCAAGCTCGCGGTGGACTGGCGCGAGCGGGGCGCCGTCGGATTCGACATCGCCGGCCCGGAGGACGGGTTCCCGCCGTCGAAGCACCGCGCGGCGTTCGACTACCTCGCCGCGCAGTTCTTCCCGGTGACCGTGCACGCCGGTGAGGCGGCGGGTCTGGACTCGATCCGCTCGGCCCTCATCGACGGGCGCGCGCTGCGTCTCGGCCATGGTGTGCGTCTGGCCGAGGACCTCGAGGTCATCTCCCGAGAGGGCGAAGAGGTGCTCGTGCAGTTCGGCGACCTCGCCCGCTGGGTGCGCGACCGCGAGATCCCGCTCGAGCTGTCGCCGTCGTCCAACCTGCAGACCGGCGCCATCGAGCGTTGGGGCACGACGATGGAGGACCACCCGTTCGACTTCCTGTACCAGCTCGGCTTCGCCGTGACGGTCAACGTCGACAACCGCACGATGAGCCGCACGTCTCTGACGCGGGAGCTCGCGCTCCTCGCCGCGACGTTCGACTACGGACTGGACGACCTCGAGGCCTTCCAGCTGAACGCCGCCGCCGGGGCCTTCCTCGCCGTCGAGGAGCGCGAGGAGCTCATCGAGCTGATCGCCGAGGGCTTCGAGGCCTGACCCGGGTTTGGGTCGGGTCGGGTCCGGTCCGCTCGGGCGGGCGTAACTCCTCCGATCCGGCCCGGTTCCGCCCGCCCGAGCCGTTTTCGCGCAGGTTCGGCCCGGGTCTGAGGAGTTCGGCTCGCCCGGCAGGCGGCACCCGCGGGTGGGCTTCCGGTGCGGCGTCAGCCCCGGACGCCCGCCTGCCGCGGGCCGAACTCCTCCGACCCGGCCCGGCGGCGTCCGAGGGGCGTGTTTCCGGCCGATCGGCGCGTGGATCTGAGGAGTCCGGTACGGCCCGCCGCGGCTCCTCCCCAGCGCCGGAGTCCGGCGGACTCTCCACACATCGCCGTGACGACGGCTGCCGCGTGCGCACGGGCGGCCAAGGTGACCTCATGCGCACCCCACAGCCCGCTTCTGCTCAGCGTTCCGCGCCGCGTCTGTGGACGACGGCGGAACTGCGTGCCGAAGGCATCTCCCGTCGCTCGCTGGCGCACATCGTCGCGACCGGCGGTCTACTGAGAGTGCGGCGAGGTCAGTACGTCGCCTTCGACACACCCGCGGCGATCACGGAGGCCGTACGGCTCGGCGGCCGCCTCGACTGCGTGTCCCTCCTCGCCCTGCTCGGGGTCTTCGTGCACCACGGGTCCGGTTCGCATATCCAGATCACGCCGGGCGCGAGCCGCCTCCCCGCGCCCGGTCCGGCGAGTTGTCGGCATTGGCGCGACTCGGAGGCGGCCGACAGCGATCTGTGCGTGCCGATCGTCGAAGCCCTGGCGCAGGCGTGCCGATGTCAGCCGACGCGCTCGGCGATCGCGACTCTCGACAGCGCGCTGCATCTCGGGCTCATCGACGACGACGGTCTCGGCGAGGTGTTCGCGCGACTTCCGGTGCGGTTCCGTTCAATCCGCGGACTCATCGACGGTCGGTGCGAGTCGGGCCCGGAGACCCTCGTGCGCCTCATGCTGCGGATGCTCGGGTGCACCGTCGACGTGCAGGTCGAGATCCGGGGCGTCGGCCGCGTTGATTTCATCGTCGACGGATGGCTGATCATCGAGTGCGACAGCGAGGCGCACCATGCCGGCTGGGACCAGCAACGCAGAGACCGGCGTCGCGACCTGGCTACCGCTGCGCTGGGTTTCACCACGATTCGTCCGCTGGCGGAAGACGTGCTGTTCCACGCCGACGACGTGTTCGGGCAGCTGCGGGACATTGTCGCGACGGGCGGGGTCGGTCGCGGGCGCGTACCCAACTCCTCAGATTTGCGCGGCGGGCGCGCGCGGAGGGCTGCATCCCGCGTTTCGGTGTCGGATCGGAGGAGTTCGGTACGTCGGGCGGCGGCGCCGGCGGCGTGAGAGCGCCTTCCGGAACTCGCCGCGGGACGACCCGGGCCTAGCGCTGGGGCGTACCCAACTCCTCAGATCTGCGGTCGGCAGGTCGCGGGAGGGGCGGATCCGCCGTTCCGGCGACGGATCGGAGGAGTTCGGTACGCGGCGCCCGCGCGGGGCCGCGCCGGCGGCGTGAGGCCGCGACCGTGGCCGCGCCGCCTGGTGGCCGCGCCGCGTCGGGGACGACGCCGCGTCGTGGCCGGGCAACCCGGGGGGAGCTGTACCGAACTCCTCAGATCTGCGGGGTCGGGGGATGAGCTGGGCGGGATCCGCTATTTCGGCGCCGGATCGGAGGAGTTCGGCCCGCGGCCCGCTCGGGGCCCGCCCGCGCCCCGGTGCGAGCACCCGGCCGGGCCGGGCCCGGTTACAGGGCGAGGAGGAACGGGGCGAGGGCGGCGGTGATATCGGCGCGGATCTGTTCGTCGGAGATCGTCGCGGGGTTGTCGCCCGCCTGCGGGCCGTACGCGCCGAACCCGGCGTGGTTGCCGCCGTCGATCTCGACGAACTCTGTGTCGGCCGGGAGGAGGGGTGCCGATTCGGCGATCTTCTCGGGCGTGGACAGGCCGTCCTCGCTGCCCGCGATGCTGAGCACCGGCAGGTCCGATGCCGACAGGTCGTTCGCGCAGTAGCTCGCGAAGAGCACCAGCGCATCGGCGTCCTCGGCCAGCTGGCACGCGCGCACACCGCCGAGCGAGTGCCCGCCGACAGCCCACACCGAGACGTCCGGAGCCAGGGCGGTGAAGTCGGACAGCGGCCGGAGATCGAAGAACGCGAGGTTCAGGGTCGGCTTGGTGATGACGACGGTCGCGCCGTCCTGCACCGCCCCGACGAGCGTCGCCGCGTACGCGTCGGCTTCGACCTTCGCGCCGGGGATGAACACCAGCCCGGTGTCGGACCCGCCCTCGGCGGGCGCGAGCACCCACGCGGACCCTTCGTCGGTCAGCGTGACGGCGGGGTCGGACTCGACCGCGGCGAGAGCCTCCGGCTCCGCAGCCATGACCCCCACATTCGCCCAGACGAGGAACGCCACGACGGCCGCGACGATCAGCGCCCCGATCGACCCGAGGATCCACCACAGGACGCGCAACCCGCGGCGACGCGGCGTCTTCCGCGCTGACGCGTTGGCCGACGCGTCGGCGCCGCCCGTCAATCCAGCGCCAGGGGTCTCATCCGGTGCGGAGTTCACCCCTCCAGGCTACGCGTCGGCACCTGCTCCGAGGTCCCGCTGCCGCGCCGCGACGACCGCCTCGACCCGCGCGAACAGGGGATGGTCGGCTTCCAGTCCGGTCACCTCCGCGGTGACGGATGCCGCATCCTGGGTGCGCAGCATCCGCTGGAGGTCGACGGACTGGGCGTCTTCGTCGTCGTCGAACGCGAGCGCCGCCGAGATCGCGTCGAGGAGCCCGTCCACGCCGAGCCCACGCTCGATCGCCTGCGCGGCGGGACCGATGAACCGCTCGTGCCGGGAGAGTTTCCGCAGCGGCTGACGTCCGACGCGCCACACCGTGTCCGGGAGGACGTCGTTGCGGAACCGATCGAGGATCGTCGCGCGGTAGCCCGCGAGCTCCTCGGCGTCGAGCCCGTGCTTGACCGCCAGCAGCGCCGACGTTTCGCGGAGCGCGGCATCCACGCGTCCGGCGATGGTGTCGTCGGCGAGCGCCGCGGCGATCGTGTCGGATCCCGCGGCGGCACCGAAGTAGGCGGCGGTGGCGTGCCCGGTGTTCACCGTGAAGAGCTTCCGCTCGATGTACGGCGCGAGGTCGTCGACGAAGTGCGCCCGGGGGATGACCGGCGGCTCGACGCCGAAGGGCCCCCGCTCGATCGCCCACTCGAAGAACGGCTCGACGGTGACGTCGACTCCGCCGCCCTCGGGCTGGGCGGGGACGATGCGATCCACCGCGGTGTTGGCGAACACGGCGCGGCCCTCGAGTGCGTCCCACGCGCCGCCCGCGGCGACCTTCATCTCCTCCCGGAGGACGTCGGTGGCGTTGATCGCGTTCTCGCACGCCATGATCTGCAGCGGCGGCGACGAGGGGTCACGCAGCGCGAGCCCCGCGACGATGTGCGGCGCGACGAAGCGCAGCACGGTCGGGCCGACGGCGGTGGTGACCACGTTCGCGCCCGCGATCTCGTCGATCAGCTCTTCGGCGTTCTCGGCCGAGTTGATCGCGCGGAACCCCGTGACGACAGTGTCGACACCTCCCGGACCCACCTCGCGCACCGTGTAGCGGTCGACGGCGTTGATCGCATCGACGAGCGGCGCCGCGACGTCCGAGAAGACCAGCTCGTACCCGCCCTCGTGGAGGAGGAGGCCGACGAAGCCGCGACCGATGTTGCCGGCGCCGAAGTGGACGGCCTTCATCCGACGCCCGCCGCCGAGACGAGCGCGTAGAGCTCTTCGGGGGTCTGCGCGGCCTTGAGCTTGGCGACCTCGTCCTCCTCGGAGAACAGGATGGCGATCTGCGAGAGGATCTCGAGGTGCTCGTCGCCCTTGCCGGCGATGCCGACGACGAAGCTCACGTGCTCTCCGCCCCAGTCCACGCCGCCGTCGTAGCGGACGACCGACAGGGCCGACTCGAGGATGGCGTCCTTCGTCTCATTCGTGCCGTGGGGGATGGCGAGCTCGTTGCCCATGTAGGTTGACACGGTCTCCTCGCGCTGCTGCATGGCGTCGAAGTAGGCGCCGGTGACGGCGCCGACCGACTGGAGGATGTCGGCGGCTTCGCGCATCGCCTCCTCGCGGGTCGCGCTGCCGGAGTGGATGCGCACCTGTCCGGTGCCGAGAACGTCACGTGCCATGTCGTCGCCTTTCGTCGCGAGCGGATGCTCGATTCCTGCGTGTCGGATGATCTCCCGAACGGATGCCGCGGCATCCGGTGTCCGGAAAAGCCGCGGGGCCGGGGGCATCACGCCTGCCCGACCCCGCGGCCGCGGGGATGCCTACACCCCATCCTCGTGCTGTGCACGGACGAGGTCTACGACCTCGTCGTACTTCGGGGAGTTCATGAAGTTGTCCACCGAGATGTGGATCGCGTCCGGCGTCTGCTGCCGGGCCCGGTCGGTGAGCTGGTTCTGCGTGATCACGAGGTCGGCGGAGGAGTCGAGGCTCGCGATCGCTTTGTTGACGACTGTGACGTTCTCGACGCCTGCCTTCTTGAACTTGTTGCGGAGGACGCTCGCGCCCATCGCCGACGATCCCATCCCGGCGTCGCAGGCGAAGACGATGTTCTTCACCTCCCGCTCGGTGGCGGTGGCCGCGGCTCCCGCCGCTCCGCCTGCCCCGGTCGCCGCGCCGCCGCGGAGGCCGCCGAGGTGGTCGGAGGACTTCCCCTTGGCCGCCTCGGTCTGGGTGATGGCCGCGCCGAACGCGTCGTCCGTGGCCGCCATCGACTCGAGGTCGCGCTTGCGGGAGGCCCGGAGGATCACGGCGGAGATGACGAACGTCACCGTCGCCGAGAGGACGACGGAGAGGATCACCGCGAAGTACGCCCCCTGAGCCGTCTGCAGCATGACGGCGATGATGCTGCCGGGTGCGGCGGGTGCACGGAGGGCGCCGCCGAGGAGCATGTTGGTGGTGACACCGGTCATACCACCGGCGATCAGGGCGACGATCAGGACCGGCTTCATGAGGGCGTACGGGAAGTACACCTCGTGGATGCCGCCGAAGAACTGGATCACCGCGGCTCCGGGAGCCGAGGCGCGCGCAGCACCCAGACCGAAGATGGTGAACGCCAGCAGCAAGCCCACACCGGGGCCGGGGTTGGCCTCGAGGAGGAACAGGATCGAGGAACCGGTCTCGGCGGCCTGGGTGACGCCGAGCGGGGTCAGCACACCGTGGTTGATGGCGTTGTTCAGGAAGAACACCTTCGCCGGCTCGATGATGATGCTGGTCAGCGGCAGGAGGTTCATCTCCACCAGCCAGTTCACCGCGGTGCTGAGGGCCTGCATGATGCCGTTGACCACCCATGCGACGGGGTAGAAGCCGACGACGGCCATCACGAAGCCCCAGATGCCGGCCGAGAACATGTTGACGAGCATCTCGAAGCCCGCCTTGATCTTGCCCTCCCAGATGGAGTCGATCTTCTTCATCGTCCAGGCGCCGAGGGGTCCCAGGATCATCGCGCCGATGAACATGTGGACCTGACCGAGCTCGGACGCGCCCTCCGGGAGCGCGGCGTTGATGTTCGCCACGATGAGGTCGGACCCGGCGATGGCGCCCATCGTCGCGATCGATCCGACGACGCCACCGCGGATGCCGTAGACCATCGTGCCGCCCGTGTAGGCGATGAGGATCGGCAGCAGGTAGTGGATGAAGGGACCGACGATGGTGGCGAGGTCGGCGTTGGGCGTCCAGCCCACGTCGATGAAGAACGCCGTGAAGATGCCCCATGCGATGAGCGCGGGGATGTTCGGCATGATCATGCCGGAGAGGAAGGTTCCGAAGCGCTGGACGTGCACCTGCGCCTTGGATCCGCCCGTCGTGGGTGCGGACGCCGTTGTCATTGCTGTGTCTCCTTCTGGTGGGTCCTCGCCGCGGCGGTCATCGCCGCGGCTCGTGCGGTCGCCGCGTCCGTCGCGGCGAGGGTGGCGTCGGCGATGACTCGGGCATCGTCGAGGGTGTGCTCGAGCAGGGTCGCCCGAACGTCGGCGAGAGCGGTGGGGGCCATCGACAGGGAGGTCGCGCCGAGCCCCACCAGGACCACCGCGAGCAGCGGGTCGGCGGCGGCCTCGCCGCAGATGCCGACGGGCTTGCCGCGTTCGGCACCGGCCCGCCCGACCTCGCGGATGAGGCGGAGGACGGCGGGGTGCCAGGGGTCCTGGAACGACGCGACCGAGCCGAGGAGGCGGTCGGCGGCGAGGGTGTACTGGGTGAGGTCGTTCGTGCCGATGGAGGCGAAGTCGGCCGACGCGAGGATGTGGTCGGCCAGGAGCGCCGAGGAGGGCACCTCCACCATGACGCCCGCGGTCTTCACTCCGTACTCCCGCGCGACGGCGGTGAAGTACTCCGTCTCCTCGACCGTGGACACCATCGGCGCCATCACCCAGAGGTCGGCATCCGTCGCGGCGTCCGCCTCGGCGAGAGCCGTCAGCTGCTCGCGGAGGATGTCCTCGCTCGCGCGGAGGGCGCGCAGGCCCCGGAGGCCCAGCGCGGGGTTCTCCTCGTGCGCGTCGTTGAGGAAGGGGAGGGGCTTGTCGGCGCCGGCATCGAGCACCCGGACGACCACCTTTTTACCGGGGAAGGCCTGCAGCAGCTGCGTGTACGCCTCGCGCTGCTGCTCGACGGTCGGGGCCTGCGCGGACGAGAGGAAGAGGAACTCGGTGCGGAACAGGCCCACGCCCTCCGCGCCGAGCGCGACCGCCTCGGCCGCCGCGGCCGGGTTCCCGAGGTTCGCCAGCAGCGGCACCGCGGTCCCGTCGGCGAGGGCGCCGTCGGTGATCGGAGCGGATGCCGCGGACGCGCGGGCGTCGGCCCGGTGCTGCGCCTGGGCCCGCTCCTCGTCGGTGGGGTCGGTGGTCACGACGCCCTTGGCGGCGTCGACGATGACCGTCTCGCCGTCCACGAGGTCCTTCGCCGCACCCGCGCCGACGATCGCGACGATCGACTTCTCCCGCGCGAGGATCGCCGTGTGCGAGGTCGGCCCGCCCTCGGTGGTGACGAGCGCGAGGACCTTGTCGAGGTCGAGCAGCGCGGTGTCGGCGGGGGCGAGGTCCTTGGCGACCAGGACGAACGGATGCCCGGGGTCGGGCACGCCGGGAGCGGCGACGCCGCGCAGCCGCGCGATCACCCGCTGCGCCACGTCGTCGAGGTCGGCAGCGCGCTCGCCGAGGTACCCGCCGAGGGCGGTGAGCTGCTCCCGGAAGGACGCGAAGGCATCGTGGACGGCGAACTCGCCGGTCTTCCCCGCGCGGATGCGGGTGCCGACCTCGTCGGCGAGGGTCGGGTCCTCGGCCATCATCGCCTGCGCTTCGAGCACGTCGCGCGCGGCGCCGCCGGCCTGCGCCCCGCGCTCCTCCAACTCGCGGGCGACGGCGGCGACGGCATCCGTCACGCGCGCGGTCTCCTCGTCGGGGGTGAGGGCGCTCGGCTCGTCCAGCGGTGCGGGCAGCGGTTCTGCCATGCGGGCCACGGGCCCCTGGGCGACTCCGAGCCCGATTCCGACTCCTCTGATCTCCGTCATCATGCCTCCGCGTCGTGGTCGGTGGTCAGCAGTTCGCTGAGCGTGTCGATGGTCTTCTCCGCCGTGTCGCCCTCGGCCGTGAGGGTGACGTAGTCGCCGTGCTCGATGCCGAGCGCGATCACTCCGAGGATGCTGGCCGCGTTCACGGGGGATCCGGCATCCTTCGCGATGGTGATGGGGATGCCGGCGTCCTTCGCCGCCTGCGCGAACAGCTTCGCGGGGCGGGCGTGCAGCCCATGCGACGAACCGACGCGCACGGTTCGGGTGATCGGGGGCATGGGGTGACCTCTCTGTCGGTACGGCGGGTCTGGCGGGTGACGCGGGTGTGGCGGGGTGGAGCGGGTGTCAGGGCGAGGCGGCGGCCTGGACGAGCGCGAGGGTCCGCGTGCCGTCCCGGTCGGTGAAGATGTCTTCCGGCAGCAGGACCACCGGGATGTTCCGCTCGGCCGAGTCCCGCTCGAAACGCGACAGCGCGGGAGCGAGATGCGGTCCGAGCAGGACGACATCGGCGGCATCGACGTCGATCGGGAACGACTGCTCGGTGCCGGCGAAGGCGGACCATGACAGCCCCTGCTCATCCGCTGCACGTCGCACGCGCTGCGCGACGAAGGTGCTGGACGCACCCGCACCGCAGACGATCAGGATCCTCATCGACCCGCCTCCTTCGATCCCATCTTGTGAGAACGCTGGGAGCGGGACAACCAGTCCTTCTTCCGCGGGGGCGGAAAGCGCGTGTCCGACGTGGTTGACTGGCACGCATCGACGCGAGACGAGGGCGGGGGTGAGTCGGTGACACGGGCGCGACAGGACCGGTTGCTCAGCCTCCTCGTCCGCGACGGCGACTGGTCCACCGCCGCGACCCTCGCCGACGCGCTCGGGGTCACCCCGCGCAGCATCCGCTCCTACGTCACGGCGGTGAACGCGCGCGTGGCCCCCGGCATCGCCGTCGAGTCGGGTCCGCACGGCTATCGGGCGGGTCCGGACGCCGGGATCGCGGTGCGCGCGGGCACCGAGAGCGGCACGCCGCGGGACCGCCTGCACCGCCTCGTGCGGGCGCTCCTGGACACCCCCGACGGCGTCGACGTGTTCGAGACCGCCGATGCCCTCCACGTCAGTTCCGCCACGCTCGACGCCGATCTCGCGCGTGTCCGGGGGCTCCTCGGCGGCACGGAGCTCACGCTCGAACGCTCGGCGTCGACGGCACGCCTGCGCGGAACCGAGGCGGCGCAGCGGCGGCTGCTGAGCCGGCTCGCCCACGACGAGATGGATGCCGGATCGTTCGACCTGCAGGCCCTGCGCCGCACGCTCGGCGAGGAATCGGTCGGCCAGAACGCCTTCGGCCCGTTCAAGACCGAGCTCGTCTCGCGCCTCGGCGAGCGCGGGTGGTTCGTCAACGAGCTCGGCATGGCGGATGTCGTCATGCACATCGCGATCGCCGCCGATCGCGTCGCCCAGGGGCGGGCCCTCGAGGGTACGGGAGCCGCATCCGGAGACTCCCATGCGGAGGTCGAGCGGATCCTGGCCGAGCTCGCCGAGCGGCACCTCGGCGTCCGGCTCGGCGCGGGCGATCAGCAGCACCTGGCCACCCTCGTCCTCACACGCATCGTCGCCCCCGGCGCGCCCGGCAGCGGATCGGATCTCGACACCGCCCGCGAGGGCGCCCGCGACCGGGTGGAGCCCGAGGTAGAGCGCGCGGTCCGCTCGGTGGTGCAGCAGGCGGCCGCGGAGTTCCTCGTCGACATCGCCCACGAGGACTTCATCCTCCGCCTCGCCCTGCACGTGCAGAACCTGCGCCTGCGGGCGCGCGAACAGGCGTGGTCGCGGAACCCCCTGACCCGCTCGCTCAAGGCGACCTATCCGATGATCTTCGACGTCGCGGTCTTCATCGCCAACGGCCTGCACGAGCAGCTCGGCATCCCGCTGATGGACGACGAGATCGCCTACATCGCCATGCACGTGGGCGGTCGGCTCGAGCGCAGCCGCCGGGCCGACCAGCTGCTGACGGCGACGATCGTCTGCCCCGGCTACTACGAGCTGCACGAGCTGCTGCGTTCGAGCGTCGACCGCTCCCTCGGGCAGGCGATCGAGGTCGTCGGTGTCGAGACCCGCGTCGACCCCGACTGGGTGGCGATCGACAGCGATCTCGTGCTGACCACGATCGATCCGCCGATGCCGGGGGACCGGTTCGTGCGCATCCAGCCCTTCCTCACGGATGCCGACGTGGAGCGTGTGCAGACCGCGGCGGGCCGCGTCCGCCGCGGCCGTCGCCTCGCGCGCCTGCGCACCGAGCTCGAGCGCTACTTCTCTCCCGACGCGTTCGTCCGCGGCTTCGCCGACGCGCACGAGGACGCCGGGAACGCGGCATCCGTCATCCGAAGGCTCGGGGCGACGCTCGTCGCGCAGGGGGTCATCGACGAGGACTACATCGAGCGGACGATCCAGCGCGAGGAACTGTCGTCGACGGCGTTCACCGACGCGCTCGCGGTCCCGCACGCGATCGGGATGACGGCGACGCGCACCGCGATCGCGATCGGGATCGCCGACCCGTCGATCCCGTGGGGCGACGGACGTGTGCAGGTCGTGGCGCTCGTCGCCTTCTCCGAGACCGATCGCGAGGCGTTCCAGACGGTCTTCGAGCAGTTCGTCGAGGTGTTCTCCGAGCGCGACAGCGTGCAGCGCATCGTCCGCCGCGCGGTCGATTTCGGCGGTTTCCTGGACGAGCTCGTCGCCGTCATCGACGGGTAAGCGCTCCCGGGGCGGCTCACCGCCGCTCAGGTGGCGGTCGTGGCCGCCTCGTCGAGCTCGAGGCGGCGGCGACTGCCACCCGAACGGCGAAACACCCGCGCGATCAGCGGGTGAGGCGGGCGCGGAGGCCCATCTGCACGGCGGGCCACTCGTGCGGGAGGATCGAGAACACGACGGTGTCGCGGAGGGTTCCGTCGGGTCCGAGGCGGTGGTTTCGCAGCACGCCGTCCTGCTTGGCTCCGAGCCGGGCGATCGCCGCGCGCGACTGGCGGTTGTGCCAGTGGGTGCGGAACTCCACCGCGATCGCGTCGCAGTCCTCGAACGCGTGGGCGAGCAGCAGCAGCTTCGCCGCGGTGTTCACCGCCGTCCGCTGGGCGTCGACGCCGATCCACGTGTGCCCGATCTCGACGTGCCGATTCGGCTGGTCGATGTTGCAGAACGTCGTCACCCCGACCACGCGTCCGGTCTCGAGCCGCCGCACGGCCCACGGGTTCATCGTCCCCTCGTCGCGCCAGGCGAGACGCTGACGGATGTCGTCCTCGACCTCGTGCGGATGCGGCACCTGCGTGTACCAGGCGTGCTCCAGACCTCGCGCGGCCTCGGCGAGATCGGGCGCGTGGTCGGGTGACAGCGGTTCCAGACGCACGTGGTCGTCGGCGAGGGTGACGGGCTCTCTCAGCAGCACCCCTCCACCGTAGGCGCGCACGGTCGCCGCCGTCAGCCGCCGTCCGCGCACGGTCGCCGCCGTCAGCGCACGGATGCCGTCGCCGTGCGCGCCGCCGCCACCGCGCGTCGTCCGGCCGGGAGCCACACCGCCGCTCCGATCACGGTGAAGGTCAGCAGGCCCGCGGCCACCAGCAGCACCTCGATCGCGACGATGTCGGCGAGGGGCCCGAAGACGGTCATGCCGATCGGCATCGCCACCGCCATCACGATCCCGACGAATCCGAACACGCGTCCCTGCCGTTCGGGCTCCACCGTCTCCTGCAGGAGCGTCATCGACGGGGTGGAGAAGAACGGCACGGCGAGGCCGACGAGGAACATGAAGGCGAAGAACACCCAGATGTTCGCCGAGAGCCCGAGACCGATCGACAGCGCACCGAAGCTCAGCGACGAGACGATGATCATGCCGATCCGGCTGCGGCGCGCGAAGAAGCTCGCCACGAGTATGCCGCCGAGCACCATGCCGATGCTGAAGCTCACCTCCAGGACCGCGAGGTTCACGACATCCTGCTCGGTGCCGGCGGGGAAGGAGCGCACGAGCATCAGCGGCGTCAGGTTCGACGGCGCCACGGTCAGCAGGAAGATGATGGCGAACACGACCAGCAGCCACCGGACGAACGCGTGGTGCGCGATGTAGCGGATGCCGTCGACGAGGTCGGCGAAGTACCCCGGCGTCTCGGCGCCCACCCGGCGGATCGTGGGGACGGCGATCGTCGCGAGGATGGCGATCCCGATCACCGCGGTGACCACGTCGATCAGGAAGATCGGAATCAGGGAGGCCGCACTTCCGCCGTTCACCGCCGAGGACCACGCGAAGATCGCCCCGGCACCGGCGGGCGCGAGCAGGGCCATCGCCGACTGGATCGTCCCGTTGATGCCGTTGACCCGCAACAGGTGTCGGGTCGGGGTGATCTGCGGGATCAGCGCCGAGACGGCGGGCATCTGGATGCCGGTACCCGCCGAGCGCACGGCGAGGGCGGCGAAGATGATCCACACTGCGTCGTAGCCGCTGAGGAGGATCACCGCCAGGGCGAGCGTCGCCAGCGCGATGGACGCGTCCGCCGCGATGATGAGGAGCTTGCGGTTGTGCCGGTCGGCCCACACCCCGCCGAAGATCGACACGATCGCCTGCGGGAGGAACCCGAACACCGCCGCCAGCGCCATGATCACGCCGGATTGGTAGGTGATGGTGAGGTACCAGAACACGGCGTACTGCACGAGCATCGAGCCGAGGAGGCTCACCGTCTGCCCGCTGAGGAACAGCACGACCTTCCGCAGCCAGTGCGGCGGATCGTCCACTGCGGCATCCGCGCCCGGCGCCGCATCCGCATCCGGGGTGCTCTCGGGGCTGTCCTCCTCGGTCATGTGATCCTCGACGGTCGCCTCAGGCCGAGAGCGCGTCCACGAGATCGCGCATCGCCGTGGTCACGGCGTGGATGCGTGCCGCGGCGTCGTCGGCCGAGTCGCCGCGGACATCGAGGTACACCTTCAGCTTCGGCTCGGTCCCGCTCGGACGCACGATGACGCGCGAGCCGTCAGCGAGCCAGTACCGCAGCACGTCTCCGGGAGGCAGCTCGTCGACGCCCGTCAGCAGGTCGTCCACGCGGTCGACCTCGACCTCGCCGATGCGCGCCGGCGGGTCGGCGCGCAGGGCGCTCATGACGCGTCCGATGACGCTCAGGTCGTCCACGCGCACCGAGATCTGGTCGCTGGCGAAGAAGCCGAACGTCTCGTCGAACTCGTTCAGCAGGTCACGGATGCCGCGGCCCTCGGTCCGGGCATCCGACACCATCCCGAGGAAGGCCACGGCGGCGGAGATGCCGTCCTTGTCGCGCACGGTCTCGGGGTTGACGAGGTACCCGAGCGCCTCCTCGAACCCGAAGACGATCCCGGGCGCGCGGGAGATCCACTTGAATCCCGTCAGGGTCGCCGCCGAGCGCAGACCGAAGTGCTCGGCGACCGTCTGCAGACCGGGAGAGGACACCAGCGAGCACGCGAGCGTGCCGTCGGTGACGCCGGACTCCGCCGCGAGGCGGGCCGCGCGCCAGCCGAGCAGCAGCCCGATCTGGTTGCCCGTGAGGCGACGCCAGCCGCCCTCCGCATCCTCGTCGGGGACGGCGACGGCCAGGCGGTCGGCGTCCGGATCGTTGGCAATGACGAGGTCGGCGCCGTGTTCGCGGGCCGTGGCGAACGCGAGGTCCATCGCGCCGGGCTCCTCCGGGTTGGGGAAGGAGACCGTCGGGAAGGTGCCGTCGGGGTCGCGCTGGGCGTCGACGGTGATCGGGGCCGGATACCCGGCGCGCTCGACGATGCGCTGTACTGTCTCCCACCCGACGCCGTGCATGGCGGTGTACACCCACCGGAGTCCCTCAGCCCCGGCGGATGCGGGGGCCACGGCGGCGGTCGCCTCGACGTACGCCTCGACGACCGACTCGGGTGCCGTCTCGAACGCGAGGGACCGGGGGAGGGCGGCCGCATCCGCCTCCGCGGCGATGCGGTCGATGTGCGCGGCGATCTCGGCGTCCACCGGCGCGACGATCTGCGCACCCTCGTCGGCGCCTCCGAGATAGACCTTGTACCCGTTGTCGTTCGGCGGGTTGTGGCTCGCGGTCACCATGACTCCGGCATCCGCATCCAGGTGACGGACGGCGAAGGCCAGCACCGGGGTGGGGAGGAGGCGGGGGAGGAGGATCGCGCGGAGTCCCGCGCCGGCGAAGATCTGGGCGGAGTCCTCGGCGAACACGCGCGAGTTGCGGCGCCCGTCGTATCCCACGACCACCGTGGGGACACGGGCCGGCTCGGCGTCCGCGTCGGTGTCGCCGTCGGCCGGGTCGGTCTCGCCGAGGCCCGCCCGCTCGCGGAGGAAGGCCGCGAATCCGGCGGCGGCCTGCGCCACGAGCACCCGGTTCATGCGGTTGCTGCCGGCCCCGAGCTCTCCCCGCAGCCCCGCGGTCCCGAAGGCCAGGCGCGCGCCGAAGCGGTCGGCGAGGTCGGCTGCGGCATCCGCGTCTCCGTCGTCGGCCGCCGCGAGGAGCTGCTCGAGCTCGGCGCGGGTCTCGGGGTCGGGATCCTGCGCGAGCCAGGCGCGGGCGGCTGCGACAGCGCCCTCGGCGGTGCTCACAGCGCCTCGATCACACGGGCCAGCAGCGACGAGATCACCGGCTCGGCCTCGCGGCCGGCATCGATGACCTCCTGATGGCTGAGCGGGGTGGTCTGGATGCCGGCGGCGAGGTTCGTGATGAGCGAGAAGCCGAGGATCTCCATACCGGCCTGACGGGCCGCGATCGCTTCGAGCGCCGTGGACATGCCGACGATGTCGCCGCCGATCGCGCGGGCCATCCGCACCTCGGCGGGGGTCTCGTAGTGGGGTCCGCGGAACTGGCAGTACACGCCCTCGTCGAGCGTGGGGTCGACCGAGCGGGCCACCTCGCGCAGGCGCGCGGAGTACAGATCGGTGAGGTCGATGAAGGTCGCGCCCTCCAGGGGCGACGCGGCGGTGAGGTTGATGTGATCGCTGATGAGGACAGGCTGACCCGCCTTCCAGCCGGCCTTGACGCCGCCGGCGCCGTTGGTGAGGACCATGGTCTTCACGCCCGTCGCCGCGGCCGTCCGCACGCTGTGCACGACCCGGCGCACGCCGTGGCCCTCGTAGAAGTGGGTGCGCGCGCCGATGACCAGGACGCGGCGGCCCTTCGGGGTCAGGATGCTGCGGATCGTGCCGGCGTGTCCGGCGAGGGCGGGGGCGCTGAAGCCGGTGACCTCGGTGGCGGGGAAGGATGCGGTGGTCTCGCCGATGAGTTCCGCAGCCTTGCCCCAGCCGCTGCCGAGGGTCAGGGCGATGTCGTGCTGCTCGACGCCGGTGAGGCGAGCGATGTCCTCGGCGGCGACGCGGGCGACCTCGAAGGGGTCGGCGGCGGGGTCATCGAGGGGGTGGGCGATGGTCTGTGACATGGACCCCACCTTAGATTCCCGGCGGGGCACCGGGCCACATGGGCGTTCG
Organism: Microbacterium aurantiacum; assembly: GCF_031625015.1. NCBI lineage: Bacteria > Bacillati > Actinomycetota > Actinomycetes > Micrococcales > Microbacteriaceae > Microbacterium > Microbacterium aurantiacum. Next base: position 39,421 of record NZ_JAHWXH010000001.1, on the reverse strand, counting down.
AGTCGTGAGGGCCGCCCCGGAGGAGACAGAATGGAGGACATGTCTGTGAGCTTCGAGCGCACTCAGCGGGTCGCCATCCTCGGTGGCGGGCCCGGAGGCTACGAGGCGGCGCTGGCTGCCGCCCAGCTCGGAGCCGAGGTGACCGTCGTCGAGCGTGCCGGGATCGGCGGATCCGCCGTCATCACCGACGTCGTCCCGTCGAAGTCGCTGATCGCGACGGCAGACGCCGCCGTCGCGATCGCGGGGGCGAGCGACCTGGGAGTGCAGCTCTACGCCCGCGGCGACGACGAGAGGCCGCTGAAGCCGCAGATCGCGATCAACCTCGCCGCCGTCAACCGACGCCTCCTCGCGCTGGCGCGGCAGCAGTCCGACGACATGCGCGCCTCGCTCGCCGAGGCCGGCGTCCGACTGATCTCCGGCCACGGGCGTCTCGAGGGCGACAACGCCGTCGTGGTGTCCACGGGCCCCGGCGGCACCGACTTCGACCGCGTCGAGGCCGACACCCTGGTCGTGTCGGTCGGCGCCTCCCCGCGCGAGCTGCCGAGCGCCCCGCCGGACGGGGAGCGCATCCTCACCTGGACCCAGCTGTACGACATGAAGGCGCTCCCCGAGCACCTGATCGTCGTCGGCTCCGGGGTCACCGGTGCCGAGTTCGCCGGCGCCTACATGAACCTCGGCTCGAAGGTGACGCTGATCTCCAGCCGCGATCAGGTCCTCCCCGGTGAGGATGCCGATGCCGCCGCCGTCCTCGAGCGCGTGTTCACCCGCGGCGGGATGACGGTTCTGTCGAAGTCTCGCGCCGAGCACGTCCAGCGCCAGGGCGACGGGGTCGTGGTCACCCTCTCCGACGGGCGCACCGTCGAGGGCAGCCACTGCCTCATGGCGGTCGGATCGATCCCCAACACCGCGGGGATCGGTCTGGAGGCCGCCGGCGTCCAGATGACCGAGTCGGGCCACATCCAGGTCAACCGCGCCGCGCGCACCTCGGTGCCGAACATCTACGCCGCCGGCGACTGCACGACCTTCATCCCGCTCGCCTCGGTCGCGTCGATGCAGGGGCGCACGGCGATCTTCCACGCCCTCGGCGACGTCGTCATTCCGCTCGATCGCCGCCGCATCGCGTCGAACATCTTCACCGCGCCAGAGATCGCGACGGTCGGATGGCAGGAGCGCGACATCGACGCCGGCGTCATCGACGGAGTCGTCCACAAGATGCCTCTCGCGGCCAACGCGCGAGCGAAGATGATGAGCATCAAGGACGGCTTCGTCAAGCTCATCGCCCGCCAGGGCTCGGGCACCGTCATCGGCGGCGTCATCGTCGGGCCCCGGGCATCCGAGCTCATCTACCCGATCGCGATCGCCGTCGAACGCCGCCTCACCGTCGACCAGGTCTCGCGGGTGTTCGCCGTTTACCCGTCGCTCTCGGGCAGCATCACCGACGCCGCACGGGCCATGCACGTGGTGGATCACACCGTCTACGGGGAGTGATCCCGGGCGCCGCCCTGTCCCGGGCGCGGTGTCCCGTGGCGTCGTGCCGCGGCGCGGTGCCGCCAGGCCGGAAGAGTCCCGGCTCAGCTGATGGTGAGGAGCTGGTGCCCGGCCGAGACGGTGCTGCCCGGGTCGGCGTTGATCGCCCCGATCTGGCCGTCCTTGTGGGCCTGGATGGGCTGCTCCATCTTCATCGCCTCGAGGACGACGACGAGATCGCCCTTGACGACCTGCTGGCCCTCCTCGACGGCGACCTTGACGATCGTCGCCTGCATCGGGGCCTTCACCGCATCACCGGATGCGCCGGCCATGACCGTCGTGGCGTGCGAGCGGCGCGACGGGGGAACGGCGGCGGGGCGGCCCACGGTGCTCGGCGAAACCGCGATGCGGTCGGGGAGGCTGACCTCCAGCCGCTTTCCGCCGACCTCGACGACCACGGTGTGGCGCGCGGCCTCGGCGCCGGGCGCCTCCAGCTCGCCGTCCCACGGTGCGATGTCGTTGACGAACTCGGTCTCGATCCACCGCGTGTAGACGCCGAACGTGCCGTCCTCGGCGGTGAAGGCGGGGTCGCGGACGACCTTGCGGTGGAAGGGCAGCACCGTCGGCATGCCGGCGACCTCGAACTCGTCGAGGGCGCGGCGCGCGCGCTCGAGGGCCTCGTCGCGGTCGCGTCCGGTCACGATGATCTTCGCCAGGAGCGAGTCGAACGCGCCCGAGACGCTGTCGCCGGCGGTCACACCGGAGTCGAGACGGATGCCGGGCCCGCCGAAAGTCTTGAAGACGTGGATGGGGCCGGGCTGGGGGAGGAAGCCGCGACCGGCATCCTCTCCGTTGATGCGGAACTCGATCGAGTGGCCGACGGGCGCGGGATCGTCGTAGCCCAGCTCCTCGCCCTCGGCGAGGCGGAACTGCTCGCGGACGAGGTCGAGGCCGGTGACCTCCTCCGAGACCGGGTGCTCGACCTGGAGACGCGTGTTGACCTCGAGGAAGGAGATGGTGCCGTCGGCGCCGATGAGGAACTCGCACGTTCCCGCCCCCTGGTAGCCGACCTCGCGGAGGATCGCCTTGGAGGAGTCGTAGAGGATGCGGTTCTGCTCGTCGGTGAGGAACGGCGCGGGGGCCTCCTCGACGAGCTTCTGGTGGCGGCGCTGGAGCGAGCAGTCGCGCGTGGAGACCACGACGACGTTGCCGGCGGCATCCGCCAGGCACTGGGTCTCGACGTGGCGCGGCTTGTCGAGGTACTTCTCCACGAAGCACTCGCCGCGGCCGAACGCCGTGATCGCCTCGCGCGTGGCCGACTCGAACAGCTCGGCGACCTCGCCGAGCTCGCGCGCGACCTTGAGGCCGCGTCCGCCGCCGCCGTATGCGGCCTTGATGGCGATGGGGAGGCCCACCTGCTCGGCGAAGGCGATGACCTCGTCGGCGCCGGTGACCGGGCCGGGGGTTCCCGGGGCGAGCGGCGCGCCGACCTTCTCGGCGACGGCGCGGGCGGTCACCTTGTCGCCGAGCGCTTCGATGGCCTCCGGCGAGGGGCCGATCCAGATGAGGCCCGCGTCGACGACCGCGCGGGCGAAGTCGGCGTTCTCGGCGAGGAACCCGTAGCCGGGGTGCACCGCGTCGGCGCCGGAGCGGCGTGCGACGGAGAGGATCTTCTCGATCGAGAGGTACGTCTCGGCGCTCGTGGAGCCGTCGAGCGCGTAGGCCTCGTCGGCGAGTCGGGCGTGGAGGGCGTCGCGGTCCTGGTCGGCGTACACGGCGACGGATGCCTTGCCGGCATCCCGAGCGGCACGGATGACGCGGACGGCGATCTCACCGCGGTTGGCGACGAGGACCTTGGCGATCTGAGGCATGGATGTCAGCCTACCCAGGCCGAGGTGCCCCCTTTTGACCAACTCGTACAAGAACCGCCGCGATTCGTGTCACTCCCTCCACAACCCCGCGGGGGACCCGTTCCGTTCACTTGTCGCCTGTTGCGGGTGCGCGGGCGCGCGACCCGCAACAGGCGACAAGTGAACGGGCGCGGGAGGCGGATCAGGGGGCGGGAGCGGTGAGGGAGGGGTCGACGGTGTGCCAGAGGGCCGTCCAGTCGCCGCCGACCTCGCGGATGAGCGACCGCAGCGTCGACACCGACATCCCCACGACCGTCGACGGGTCGCCGTCGATGCGGCGGATGAACGCCCCGCCGAGGCTGTCCACGGTGAACGCGCCGGCGACGTGCAGCGGTTCGCCGGTGGCGACGTACGCGTCGATCTCGGCATCCGTGATGTCGTCGGCGAAAGTGACCGATGCCTCGGCCACGGCGTGGACCTCGCGCGACGGCGCGCCCGGCGACACCCGCACCACGGCGTGCCCGGAGTGCAGCACCCCGGTGCGCCCCCGCATCGCGTGCCAGCGGGCGGTGGCGTTCTCCGGCGTGTAGGGCTTCCCGAGGACGGCGCCGTCGATCTCGAACATCGAGTCGCCGCCGATGACGATCCCGTCGAATTCGGGGATGTCGTCGGCGAGGCGCGCGGCGACGTCGGCGGCCTTGCGCCGCGCGAGGAGCAGGACGTGCTCGTCGGGGGCGAGCTCGCGGCCTTCGCCCGCGGCGACGGCGGCCACCACCGCGTCTTCGTCGACGTCGGGCGCAACGGTCAGCGGACGGATGCCGAACTGCTGCAGCAGCATCAGGCGGGCGGGGGAGGTCGAGGCGAGGCACACGCGCATGCCCCCAGGGTAGGCGGCGCCCGCGTGGGCGAGCGCGTGCGGGGCGAGCGCGTGTGGAACCATCGAAGCATGCAACCCGGTGATCTTCTCGACCTCGACGTCTCCGGCGTCGCCCACGGTGGCGTCTTCGTCGCGCGACACGAGGGACGCGTCGTGTTCATCCCCGACACGCTCCCCGGCGAGCGCGTGCGCGTGCGGCTGACCGACACCCGCAAGTCGTCGTTCTGGCGCGGCGAGGTGCTCGAGGTCCTGGATGCCGCACCCGAACGTCGTCCGCACGTGTGGGCGCAGGCCGACGTCGATGTGGCGCCGGAAGCCCGCCCGGGGGGTGCCGACTTCGGGCACATCGACCCCGCGCACCAGCGCGAGCTGAAGCACCGGGTGCTCGTGGACGCCCTCGCGCGCATCGGCCGGCTGGATGCGGCATCCCTGGCCGCGGAGCCCGTACGGACGGTGGCCGAGATCCTGGGTCAGGGCGAGGGCGCTGACGATGCGGATGCCGATGCCGACGGCATCCGGTGGCGCACGCGGGTGTCTCTCCACGTCGACGACGCCGGCCGGGTGGGACCGTACGCCGCCCGCTCCCACCGCGTGATCGAGGTCTCCGAGCTGCCGCTGGCCACGGCGTCGATCGAGCGTGCGGCCCTCGCCCTCCGCGGTGGCGACGCGGGACGCATCGACCTCGTGCAGCCGGCCGACGGACGGGTCCGCATCCTGCACCGGCCCGAGCCGGCCTCCCCGCGGGGTCGCGGTCGGGGGCGGCGGCCGGCGGGCGCGGCATCCGACGGTCCCCGTCGCGGTGCCCCCGAGAACGAGACGATCCGCGAGCGCGTCGGCGACCGCGAGTTCCGCGTCGACGCCGGTGGGTTCTGGCAGGTTCACCGGCAGGCGGCGGCAACCCTCACGCGCGCCGTCACCGACGCCCTCACGACCGCCGACGGGGCGCCGGGAGTCGACCCGGATGCCTGGCATCTCGACCTCTACGGCGGTGTCGGCCTCTTCGCCGCCGCGCTCGCCGACATCGGCGGCCCCGCCACGCGCGTGACGAGTGTGGAATCGGATGCCCGGGCCACCGAACACGCGGGGGAGAACCTCGTGGAGTGGATCGGCGCCCGCGCCGAGACCGACCGCGTCGACCGGTGGATCCGACGCCTCCGCGCCGAGGCGTCGCCGGCGGAGCGGGAGCGGCTCCAGCGCGGCGTGGTGCTCCTGGATCCGCCGCGTGCGGGCGCCGGTACGGGCGTCGTGGCCGACATCGCCGCGCTCTCGCCGCGGACGGTCGTGTACGTCGCCTGCGATCCGGTCGCCCTCGCCCGCGACCTGGGGGCCTTCCGGGACGCGGGGTACGAGGCGACCTCGCTGACGCCGATCGACCTCTTCCCGAACTCCCACCACCTCGAAGCGGTGGCGACGCTCTCCCGGAGCGACGCGCGCGGATAGAGTTGCGGCATGACGCGCGTGGCCCTGATCGACGACCACGAATCGGTGCGATTGGGTCTGCAGGGCGCGTGCGCACGCGCGGACGACCAGGAGGTCGTGTTCTCGGGCAGCACCGTGACGTCCTACCTCGACTGGCGTACCTTCAGCTCCTCACCGCCCGCCGACGTCGTCGTGCTCGACCTCACCCTCGGTGACGGCACCACCGTGACGGAGAACGTCTCGCGCCTCGTCCGGGACGGCTCGAGCGTCATCATCCACAGCGTCGCCGACCGTCCCGCCGCCGTGCGGGAGGCGCTCGCCGCGGGGGCTGCGGGAGTGGTGAGCAAGTCCTCGCGCATCGACGACGTGATCTGCGCCATCCACACCGTCTCGCGCGGCGAGCAGCTCAACAACGTCGAGTGGGCGAGCGCGGTGGAGGGTGATCGCGACTTCGCCGACGCGCAGCTGTCGGCCCGCGAGCGCGACGTCCTGCGCCTCTACGCCGCGGGACTCCCGCTGAAGGTCGTCGCCGAGCGCCTCGGGGTCGCGTACTCCACGGCGAAGGAGAACATCACCCGCATCCGTGTGAAGTACGTCGACGTCGGACGCCCCGCGCCCACGAAGGTCGACCTGCTCCGCCGTGCGATGGAGGACGGCATCGTCTCGCCCACGGGCCTCGAAGCCGAGACCGTGACCACGGGAGGCGACGGTGAGCGCTGAGGCGTCGTCGACCGTCCTGGACAACGCGTGGGGGCAGATCCCGTCCTCGCGGGAATCCACGTCCGGCATCGGCTCGTTCACCCGCACCCGGGTCGAGCGCATCATGGCCCTCGTCGCCGGCCTCGGCTCGATGATCCTCGGCGCCCAGGCGCTCGTCAGCGCACTCGGACCGCCGGTGACGCTGCCCGGCTGGGACCTGCCCTACAAGGTCGTCATCTTCGGCACCCTCGCGCTCATGATCGTCGCGTGCCTGTGGGGCAAGGGGGTCCGCGTCGCCGCCGGTACGTTCGCCGTCGTGTACCTGATCGGGCTCGCCTTCTGGCCGCTTGCCACGGCGGGGCTGCCGACCGGAACCCGCGACCAGCCCTGGATCTGGTACCTCGTCAACATCGCGACCCTGGCCGCGGTGCTGGCGTTCCCCTTCGCGATCCAGGTCGGCGTGACCCTGTTCGCGCCGATCCTGTACGGGTACGGCCGCCTCATCCAGGGCGACTTCGCCCCGGACTTCTGGTTCGCCGTCGCGCTGGACGCCACGTTCGGCGTCATCCTCGGCGGGGTCATCCTGACCCTCGGCTGGCTGTTCCGCAAGATCGCCGCCAACGTCGACGAGACCCGCACCCGGGCCGTGTCGTCGTACGCCAAGGCGGCGGCATCCGACGCGTCCGAGCAGGAGCGGATGGCGGTCGCCGCCCTCATGCACGACAGCGTGCTCGCGGCGCTCATCGCCGCCGAGCGCGCGGTGACGCCTCGCGAGGGGATCCTCGCCGCGGCCATGGCGCGCGAGGCCCTCACCCGGCTCGCGAACACCGAGCAGGACGCCCACGAGGGCAGCGACGAGCCGCGGGATGCCGAGACCATCGCCTACGACATCGAAGCGGCCGCCATGGAACTCGGCGAGACGCTCAGCGTGCACCGGCGGGTGAATGCCTTGGCCCGCCCGGTTCCGGGGCGCGTGGCGCGGGCGCTCGCGCTCGCCGCCGCGCAAGCCGTGGCGAACGCGCTGCAGCACGCCGGCGGGGAAGGACTCGTCGCCGAGCTCGCGGCCGACGACGACGGCATCCGCATCGAAGTCCGTGACGCGGGCGGCGGGTTCGACCTCGGCGCGGTTCCGGCGGATCGCCTGGGAATCCGCGCGTCGATCATCGCGCGCGTCGCCGCCGTCGGCGGCAGCGCCGACATCGACAGCGGCGACTGGGGAACCCTCGTGCGCCTCACCTGGCAGGAGGGGGCGGCATGATCCGGGTCCGTTCGGTCCTGCTGGCGCTGGCCTTCGCGATGACCGCCTACCTTGCCGCGACGGGTCTGTGGTGGCGAGGCCCCGTCGACTACCCCATCCTCGCCGTCGCGACCCTCGTGCTGTACCTCGCCACGACGTGGCTGTGTATCTTCTGGTGGCCCAAGACGGATGCCGCGTCCGGCGGTTCCGAACGCGGCGCCGGAAAGCTCCCCGGCCTCGCCCAGGGGCTCGCGCTCGCCGCCGCGGCGATCGTCCCCACCGCGATCGCGATCGCCGTCGGCGAGGAGAGCCGCCTGCAGTCGTACGGAACCTGGTACCTCGGCGGCATCGGGGCGCTCATGACCGTGGTGATGGCGCGCCGCCGGCCGTGGGCCGCCTGGATCGGCATCGGCATGCTCGCGGCCGGGTCGATGACGTGGATGGGGCCGGCGAACGCTCTGGCGCAGGGACTCGTCGGTTCGGTCGTCTGGGTGCTCGCCGCCCAGCTCCTGGTGCTCTCGATGGACCGCGCAGCCCGCGACACCGATCGTCTCGCGCAGCTGCAGCGCGCAGCATCCGGGTGGCAGGCCTCGCAGCTCGTGCGCCAGCGGGAACGTCGCGTCCAGGTGCAGCGGGCGCTGCAGGTCGCCGGTCCCGTGCTGACGCGCACCGTGGCCTCGGGGGGTGCGCTGACCGAGGACGAACGCCTCGAGGCGCGGCTGGCGGAGGGGCGTCTGCGCGACGAACTGCGCGGTCCGCGGCTGCTCGACGACGACGTCCGCGCCGAGCTGGAGCGGGCGCGCCGGCGGGGTGCAACCGTCACCGTCCTCGACGAGGGGGGCCTGGACGCGCTCGAGGAGCACGAGCTGGCCGCCATCCGCGCGCAGCTGGCCGAGACGCTGCGCTCGGCCGGGTCGGATCGCCTGTACATCCGCACGTCGCCGCACGAGACGGTGGCGGTGACCGTTGTCGGACGCTCGATGCCGGTGGACGGCCGCGCGTCCGGGCCGTCCGACGAGGACGCCGTCGATCTGTGGCGCGAGATCCCGCTCCCCGGGCGCGCTTCCGTCGACGCCGGCTGACCCGCCCCGGCCCCTCCCGCGCCCGGGCCGAACTCCTCAGTTTCGGCGCCGGCGGGCGCGTGTGTGCGCACACACCCGCCCTTCCGGCCCGAATCAGAGGAGTTAGGTACGGCGGTACGGCGGTACGGCGGCCGTGCCGCGGCACTCCTCCCCGCCCCGGCGGGGGAGGAGAGTGCCGGGGCGGAGAGAGTGAGAGGAGGCGGGGAGCGGCGAAACGCACGCCCCCCGCCTCACGCGATCCGTTACCCGAAAACAGACCGCATGGCCGAACCCTGGGCATTCGCGAGGCGAAAGCGGGCCGACCGAACGCAGAAGCGTTCCAGCTCCTTCAGTATCCGACGCCTTCGGACGACCTGTCTGTAGGTATTTCGGGGGACAAGACCACGGGTCAGAGTGCCCGCGCGGTCACCATCCGACGCGCGGAAGGGGAGTCCGCAGGCCGCGCTGCGAAACCGCCCAGGCCGAACGACAGGGCTCCTCCGCGACCACGGCTGTGGCCGCTTCGGTCGCGTATGCCTCGCTGACCACGGCGATCAGCGCCGCGAGCTCCTCCTCCGTGGGATTGCCGCGGCGCACGTCGATCGTGATGTCCTCGCGGGGGATCTCACCGGTCATAGCGGGATGTTGCCGTGCTTCTTCGGTGGCAGGCTCGCACGCTTGCCGCGGAGGGCGCGCAGCGCCTTGGCGATCGACACACGGGTCTGCGCGGGCTCGATGATCCCGTCGAGCTCGCCCCGCTCGGCGGCGAGGAAGGGGGAGGCGACGTTGTAGGTGTACTCGTTGGCGAGGCGGGTGCGGACGGCGGCGACGTCCTCACCGGCCTCCTCCGCCTTCTTGATCTCGCCGCGGTAGAGGATGTTCACCGCACCCTGACCGCCCATCACGGCGATCTCGGCGGTCGGCCAGGCGAGGTTCACATCGGCGCCGAGCTGTTTGGAGCCCATCACGATGTACGCGCCGCCGTAGGCCTTGCGGAGGATCACGGTCACGAGCGGGACGGTGGCCTCGGCGTAGGCGTAGAGCAGCTTCGCGCCGCGGCGGATGACGCCGGTCCACTCCTGGTCGGTGCCGGGAAGGTAGCCGGGAACGTCGACGAGGGTGACGATCGGGATCGAGAACGCGTCGCAGAACCGGACGAAGCGGCTCGCCTTCTCGCCCGCTTCGATGTTGAGCGTTCCGGCCATCTGCGAGGGCTGGTTGGCGATGATGCCGACCGAGCGGCCCTCGATCCGGCCGAAGCCGATGACGATGTTCGGCGCGAAGAGCGGCTGCACCTCGAGGAAGTCCTCGTGGTCGACGATCCCGCGGATGACCTCGTGGATGTCGTACGGCTGGTTGGGCGAGTCGGGGATGATCGTGTTCAGCGCCCGATCGGCATCCGTCGTCTCGAACTCGAATTCGTGCTCGTACAGCGGGATGTCGGACATGTTGTTGTCGGGCAGGAACCCGAGCAGCGTCCGGACGTAGTCCAGCGCGTCGTCTTCGTCCTCGGCGAGGTAGTGGGCGACACCCGACCGGGTGTTGTGCGTGTGCGCACCGCCGAGCTCTTCCATGCCGACGTCTTCGCCGGTCACGGTCTTGATGACGTCGGGGCCGGTGACGAACATCTGGCTGGTCTTATCGACCATCACCACGAAGTCCGTCAGCGCGGGGGAGTACACCGCACCGCCGGCGGCGGGCCCCATGATGATCGAGATCTGCGGGATGACACCGGATGCCGCGGTGTTGAGTCGGAAGATCTCGCCGTACTTGCCCAGGGCGACGACGCCCTCCTGGATGCGGGCCCCGCCGGAATCCAGCATGCCGACGATCGGGATACCGCTGCGCAGGGCGAGCTCCATGACCTTGATGATCTTGTCGCCGGCCACTTCGCCGAGCGACCCGCCGAAGGTGGAGAAGTCCTGCGCGTAGACGGCGACGTTCCGACCGTGGATGGTCGCGGTGCCGGTGACGACGGAGTCGCCGTAGGGGCGGGAGCGCTCCATGCCGAAGGCGGTGGTGCGGTGGCGGACGTACTCGTCGAGCTCGACGAAGCTGCCCGGGTCGACCAGCAGCGCGATGCGCTCACGGGCCGTCATCTTGCCCTTGGCGTGCTGCTTGTCCTGGGCCTTCTGCTCGGCGTCCACGACCGCTTCCTGGTAGCGCGCGCGAAGGTCGGCGATCTTGCCGGCGGTCGTATGGAGATCGGGCTGGTCGGTCACGGCATCCACCCTATCGGCGGGATGCCTGCCGAGCTTGGAGGGTTCGTACAAAGGACCGGCGGATTCCTCCACCCGCGCGAACCATCGGTTCCCGGCGGAGTGTGAGCGCATAGGGTGGCCGCATGCCGATTCCCGCCGAGGGGTACCCGCTCACCGCCGCCGTCAGCCCGCGCGTCCAGGTCGTCGAGAAGACCGACTCCACGAACGCCGACGTCCTGCATCACCTGAAGGAGGAGTCCGCGGAGTGGCCGCACCTCTCGGTGCTGCTGACCACCGATCAGCGTCACGGACGCGGCCGGATGGACCGCTCGTGGACCGCTCCCCCCGAGACGGCCCTCGCGGTGTCGGTGGTGCTGCGGGTGCGCGATCTCCCGGTCACCGCGCGCGGCTGGATCCCGCTCCTCGCGGGTGCCGCGATGACGCGCGCCGTCGCGGCGCAGATGCCGTCGGACACCCACGCGGTGGGGCTGAAGTGGCCGAACGACGTGCAGGTGGACGGCGGCAAGATCTGCGGCATCCTCGCCGAGGTCGCTCACTCGGATCCGGATGCCGTCGTGGTGGGTGCCGGGGTGAACACCCGCATGGCGGCCGTCGATCTCCCGGTGTCGACGGCGACCTCCTTCGAGGCGCTCGGCCTCGAGTGCGACGACGACCGACTCCTCGCTGACTTCCTCCGCGATCTCGACGAGCAGGTGCAGGCGCTGACGAAGGCGGGCGGGAGCGCGGCCGGTGCGAGCCTGCACGAGAAGATCGAAGAGCTCTGCACGACGATCGGCAGCCGCGTACGCGTGGCCCTTCCCGACGGGTCCGCTCTCGAGGGCGTCGCGACCCGGCTCGACACGGACGGGCGGCTCCTGGTGCAGCGCGACGACGGATCGGCCACCGCGGTCTCGGCCGGCGACGTCGTCCACGTCCGCTGACCCCCACGTCCGCTGACCCCCCACGTCCGCTGACCCTGCGCGAGCGACGTCTGAGACCCGCCGTCGCCCGCGAGGCGCCGCCGTGTGCCCGCCGGCGTCCCCCACAATGGGAGGCATGACGCAGCCGACGGCCAGCTACGGGGGGCGGCCCCTGATGCCGGCGCCCGGTGCGCCGACGCCGGAGCTGCGCGTCGCGCGCTTCCGTCCGCACGCGCGGCGGCTGGTCTGGTCGGCGCTCGTCGTCATCGCCGTCGCCGGTGCGACCGGGTACTTCTTCGACAATCTCCCTGCGGGTTTCGAGAACTGGATGCTGGTGGCGGCGGCCAGCGCGGTGGTGTTCCTCTTCGCGCTCCTGCCGTTCCTGGCGTGGTGGACGCACGTCTACACGATCACGACGCGTCGCGTCATCGAACGCACCGGGATCTTCGTCGCCCGCCGGCGCGAGCTGAGCCACGTCCGTGGATACACGATCGGCATGCGCCGCGGCATCCTGCAGCGGATGTGGGGTGCGGGCACCCTCACACTCTCGAACGGGGTGGATGCGCCCCTGCGTCTGGTGAACGTCCCGAGCGCCGCGCTGGTGCACGAGGTGCTCGTGGATCAGGTCGAGGTGAACCAGATCCTCGCGCACCGTGACGCGCAGCCGCTCCCGCCCGGACCGCCTCCGCCACTCCCGCGCCGCTGACGGTCGAATCCGCTCCGACGGTGCGGAAAGATGGACCCCGGACACGGGCGGCCTCCGGGCGCGCCGAGCATCGAGGAGGTCGGGCATGGTTCTGCGTGTGGGAGTCGTCGGCGGCGGACAGCTGGCGCGCATGATGATCGCTCCGGCGATCGAGCTGGGCGTCGAGATCCGGGTCCTCGCCGAGGCCGAGGGGATGTCCGCCGCGCTCGCCGCGACCGCGGTGGGCGATTACCGCGACGTCGAGACCGTTCGCGCGTTCGCCCGCGAGGTCGACGTGCTCACCTTCGATCACGAGCACGTGCCGCAAGACGTCCTCGCCGCTCTCGTCGACGCCGGCGTCGCAGTGCACCCGGGACCCGACGCGCTGCGGTTCGCCCAGGACAAGCTGCACATGCGCGCCCGGCTCGCCGAGCTCGGGATGCCGCAGCCGGACTGGGCCGCGGTGTCGGATCGCGCCGGGCTTCAGGACTTCCTCGACGCCCACGGCGGTCGCGCGGTGGTGAAGACCCCGCGCGGCGGGTACGACGGCAAGGGTGTCCGCGTCGTCTCGGCCGCGACCGAGGCCGACGACTGGTTCACGGCGCTCGCCGAGGACGCCCGGGGTGGAGAGCTCCTCGTCGAAGAGCTCGTCGACTTCTCGCGGGAGCTCGCCCAGCAGGTGGCGCGGCGCCCGTCCGGCGAGGTCGCGGTGTACCCGGTCGTCGAGACGATCCAGCGCGGCGGCGTGTGCGCGGAGGTCCTCGCCCCGGCGCCCCATGCCGGAGAGCGGATGTCGCAGGTCGCCGCCCGCGTCGGCGTCGACATCGCCGAAGGCCTGGGTGTCACCGGCATGCTCGCGGTCGAGCTGTTCGAGACCACCGACGACCGCATCCTCGTCAACGAGCTCGCCATGCGCCCGCACAACAGCGGCCACTGGTCGCAGGACGGTGCGGTGACCGGTCAATTCGAGCAGCACCTGCGGGCGGTCCTCGACCTGCCGCTGGGCGCGACCGATCCGATCGCGCCGTGGTCGGTGATGGTGAACATCCTCGGCGGACCCCGCGAGGGAGGACTGGTCGAGCGTTTCCCGACGGCGATGCGCGAGCATCCGACGGCGAAGGTCCACACCTACGGCAAGGACCCGCGCCCGGGCCGCAAGGTCGGTCACGTCACCGCGATCGGCGCCGACCTCGACGACGTCGCCTACCAGGCGCGGGCGGCGGCATCCCACTTCCTCGACGACTGACCGCCGACGCGCGGCGCGTCAGCGCGAGGGGAGCCCGCGGGCCTCGAGCCACGCGCGCATCGGCTCGCGCCCGTGCAGGCCGGCGACGCGGCTGACGCGCCCGACGACCGCACGCACCCAGCCGGATGCCCGGCCCTGGGTGGCGTTGTACGCCGCGAGTTCGCGCTCGTAGGCCTCGACATCCGTCGGCTCCACCGGCCGGTAGGTCTCCACGCCGTGTACGACGTGCGGGGCGAGACGCGGCTTGATGCCGGCGCGGTCGGTCGGGTCGGGATGCCCGACCGCGACGCCGAACGCGACGACGGCGCGTGGCGGGAGCCCCGCGATCTCCGCCGTGACCTCCGGGTGGTTGCGGAGCGATCCGAGGTAGCAGGTGCCGAGCCCGAGGGCCTCGGCGGCGACGACGGCGTTCTGCGCGGCGAGGGCGGCGTCCACGAAGCCCACGAGGGTCGACTCGAGGTAGTCCGCGGCCTCCGCAGGCTCGCCGTGGCGGTCGGCGATCGCCGCCGCGCGCGCCCAGTCGGCGACGAACAGGAGGATCACCGGGGCATCCGCCACGAAGGTCGACCCACCGGCCTCGTGCACCAGCCGGGTCCGGGCGGTCTCATCGCGGACCTCCACGACGCTCCACACCTGGTTGTTCGACGACGTCGCGGCCGACTGCGCAGCGGCCACGAGAGCGGTGACCGTCTCGGGCGTCACCGGCTCGGTGGTGAACCGGCGGACGGAGCGGTGCTGGAGCAGCTGCGCGAGCACCGGCGAATCCAGGAGGGCGGCCTCGGTCAGCGCGGGAGCGGCGTCGCCGTAGCGGGCGCGCAGCAGGGCGTTCACGTCGGTGTCAGTGGTGGTGGCCGGGGTCACGGGCGCTCCTGCGGTCGGGGGATGGGACGGGGCACTCGACGGGCCAACGCCGCCGCGGGTCGGATTCTTCCCCGGGTTCGCCGGTCTTCCGCGCCGTTGCGGGGATTGTCCAGCCTCTCGCCCTAGCCTTGACGGGTGACCCGGCCGCTGCACTCTTCCGACGAGCCGCTGGTCGGCGTCGTCATGGGATCCGATTCCGACTGGCGCGTGATGAGCGATGCCTCGCAGATCCTCACCGATCTCGGCATCCGTCACGAGGTGGAGGTGGTCTCGGCCCATCGCACCCCCGACAAGCTCATGTCGTACGGCCGTTCGGCGCGCGCCCGCGGGCTCAAGGCGATCATCGCCGGTGCCGGCGGGGCGGCGCACCTTCCGGGCATGCTCGCCTCGGTCACCCCGCTGCCCGTCATCGGCGTGCCCGTGCAGCTGGCGACGCTGGACGGTCTCGACTCGCTCCTCAGCATCGTGCAGATGCCCGCCGGCATCCCCGTGGCCACGGTGTCGATCAACGGCGCGAAGAACGCCGGTCTCCTCGCCGCGCGCGTCCTCGGCGCGGTCGACCCCGCGGTGGCCGACGCGCTCGAGGACTACGCCCGATCGCTGGAAGCGCAGGTCGAGGAGAAGAACCGGCGGCTCAAGGAGTCCCTGTGAGCGTCGCCGACATCACCCGTCCTCGCGCCGGGGCGACCCGCACGCGGCTCATCCAGGAGCGCCCGATGCGCTTCCCCGACACCCGTTCGCGCGCGCTGATGTCGCGCCGCGGCTGGTGGCTCGTGGGGCTCAACTTCCTCATCCCCGGCTCGGCGCAAGCCGTGGCGGGCGGACGCCGCCTCGCGCGCATCGGCCTCGGTGCGACCCTCGCGATGTGGCTGCTCGTCATCGCCGGTGTCGCCACCGCGGTGCTCTGGCCCGGCGTCCTGTTCGTCCTCGGCACGAACCCCCTCTTCCTGCTTGCCGCCCAGGTGCTCCTCGCCGGCTACGCGATCCTCTGGGCGATCCTCACCGTCGACACGCTGCGGCTCGTCCGCCTCGTGAAGACGGCGCCGTTCGCCCGTGTGGGGATCGCGGTGCTCGCGATCGTCCTCCTGGTCGTCTCGGGTGGCACCGCCGCCTACGGCGCGACGCTGGCAGGCACCACGCGCACCACGCTGGGCGACATCTTCGGGCAGAGCGGCCCGGTCGTCCCGCCGTCGAACGGCTACTACAACATCCTTCTGCTCGGCGCCGACTCGGGTGAGGGGCGCGACTCCATGCGCTTCGACAGCATCTCGGTCGTCTCGGTCAACGCCGAGACCGGCGCGACGACGATCACCGGCATCCCGCGGGACATGCCGAACTTCCCGTTCGCCCCCGGTCCGATGCAGGACAAGTACCCGAACGGACACGAGGGTTTCGCGCACCCGACCTGCGGCTGGGGGAGCGGCATCAACCAGCTCCGTACCGAGGTGGAGGTCTGCCAGGACGGCGCTCTGCTGTATCCGGATGCCGTGGACAACGGCTCGGCTCCCGGTATTGAGGCGACGAAGGATGCCGCGGAAGGCATCCTCGGCATCGAGATCCCCTACTACGTCTTCGTCGACATGCACGGGTTCGCGTCGCTCGTCGACGCCCTCGGCGGCGTCGAGATCGATGTCGCCGAACGTCTGCCGAAGGGCGGCGGTCCGGCCTACGACGGTCAGCCCGCCGACGAGTGGGCGATCGGCTGGATCGAACCGGGCCTGCAGCGCATGGACGGCGATACCGCGCAGTGGTACGCCCGCTCGCGCTACACCACGAGCGACTTCGACCGCATGGAGCGCCAGCGCATCCTCCAGCAGGCGATCCTCGCTCAGTTCACGCCGCAGACGGTACTGGCGAACTTCCAGCAACTGGCCGCCGCCGGGGCGGATCTCGTCGAGACCGACATCCCCGACCAGCTGCTGCCGACGCTGTCGGAGTTGGCGCTGAAGGCGCGGGAGCTCCCGGTCACGACGATCGAGCTGACACCCGATGGTGGCATCGACGAGTACAACCCGGACTATCCCTACATCCGCGAGCTGATCCAGCAGGCGCTGTATCCGCCGACTCCGACCCCGACGCCGGAGGGCTGAGCGATGGTGGCCACCCTACGCGTCATGCTCGACCAGGTCGTCGCGCCCACCTCCCCGGTGCTGGCCGAGGCGTCGCGCGAACTCGCGCGGGCGCTCGTCGACGGTGCGCCGAGCGGCTGCGTCGTCGAGGGCATCGTGCCCGGCGGAGCGGATGCCGACTCCGCGGTCGTCGCCGGCCTCGCCGATGTGCGGCGCGTGGGACTGCCCCGCCGCGAGCTCGCGACTGCTCTGCAGCTGGGCGCGCCGACCGGGATCGGCGGCGGCATGATCCACGCGCCGACGCTCTTCGCGCCGCTCGTGAAGCACGACCGCACGCACGACGGTGACCAGACGGTCGTCACGGTGTGGGACCTGCGGGCGTGGGAGGCGCCGGATGAGCTCTCCCGCCTCGCGGTCGGCTGGCAGAAGGCGATGCTGAAGCGCGCTGCGAAGCACGCCGACGCCATCGTCGCCCCCACCCACTCCATGGCGGAGCGCCTGCGGTCGCTTGCCAAGCTCGGCGATCGCGTGCGGGTCATCGCGGGCTCCGCGCCTGCGGGTTTCGCCGTCCCCACCGATGACATCGGCCGGCGGCGCGAGATGGACCTTCCCGAGGGCTTTGTGCTGCTGAGCGGCGACACCCACGCCTCGACGGGCCTTTCGACCGGGTTCGCGGGGATCGCGGCATCCGGTGTCGATCATCCGGTCGTCGTCATCGATGTGCCCGAGGGTCAAGAGCCCGCCGTCGCCGAGATCGCCGAGGCCGCCGGGGTTCCGGAACGCCGCGTCCACGTGCGCGGATCCCTCGACACCGCCGACCGCGCTGCCGTGTTCGGCGCGGCGCTGGCGTTCGTCGCTCCGGCCACGCGCACGGCGTTCCCCTGGCGCGTCCTCGACGCTCTGGCGCTCGGGGTGCCCGTCCTCGCGGCGGACACCGCGGTGCATCGCGACGTCATCGCCGACGGGGGAGAGCTCATCGACGTGACGGATGCCGCAGCCGCCGGCGACGCGTTCGGCGACGCCCTCTCGCGGGCGCTGGGCTCGACGCAAGCGGCTGAGCGTCTCGCCGTGATGGCCGACGACCGAGGTCGCGCCTTCTCATGGAGCGAAGCGGCCGACAAGGTCTGGCACCTGCACGCAGAACTCTGAGGCGTCAGCGGGTCTCGTAGTCTCCGATCCACCAGTCGGAGATGTCGGCCGTGCTCTGCGCGGTCTCCGTGTGTTCGGGGTGTTCCTGGAACAAGTGGAATGCCGCCGTGTCGGTGAAGGTGGCGTCTTCGATGATGATGCGTCCTTTGCGGGTGTCGAGGGACAGTTCGATGTGCCATGACAGGATGCCGGGTAGAACGCCGAGTGACCGGAGCCGGTGGATGGCTTCGGTCACTCGGTGGTCGTCGACATCGTCGTGGATCCGGAAGAGCACGATGTGTCGATAGGTCATTCGCGGCGCTCGTTACTGGCGGAGGGCGTCGGCGTGGTCGCGGTACCAGGCCACGGTGCGTTCCAGGCCCTCTTGGAGGGAGATCTGCGCGGTCCACCCTGCTTCAGCGAGCTGCGACACGTCGAGGAGTTTCTGCGGGGTCCCGTCAGGTTTGGTGGTGTCCCACTTCGTCTCGCCGTGGAATCCGACGACGTCCGCGATGGTGTCGGCGATTTCGCGGATGGTGACGTCTGTCCCGGTGCCGACGTTGACTTGTGCGGGGCCGTCGTAGTGCTCCAGGAGGTGCAGGCACGCGTCGGCCATGTCGTCGGCGTGGAGGAACTCCCGCCGCGGTGTTCCGGTGCCCCAATTCGTCACTGACGCCGCCCCCGATGAGGCTGCTTCGTCGTACCGGCGGATCAGGGCCGGGAGGACGTGTGAGCCCTTGGGGGAGAAGTTGTCGTTCGGCCCGTACAGGTTCGTCGGCATCGCGGAGATCCAAGGGAGCCCGTACTGGCGGCGCACGGCTTGGGTGTGCAGGATGCCGGCGATCTTGGCGATCGCGTAGGCATCGTTTGTCGGTTCCAGATGCCCCGTCAACAACGAGTCTTCCCGGATGGGCTGCTCCGCGAACTTCGGGTAGATGCAGGAGGACCCGAGGAACAGCACCCGCTCCACGTCGTTCGCGACCGCCGCGTCCAGGACGTTCGTCTGGATGCGCATGTTGTCGCTGAGGAAGTCGACGGGGTAGGTGGAGTTCGCCAGGATCCCCCCGACCTTCGCTGCAGCCAACACCACGTACTTGGGTTTGATCTCCCCCATGTACGCGAAGACCGCGTCCCGGTCCTTCAGGTCCAGCTCGGAGGAGGGTTTTCCCACGACGCGGTCGAATCCGGCGGATTCGAGCCGGCGGACGATTGCGGACCCCACGAGGCCGCGGTGTCCGGCGACGTAGAACGTCGCGTCCCGGTCGAGTTCCCCCGGGGTGTAGGTCACACCGTCGGTGGCGGTCACGCGGTTCCCCAGGAGGCGAGCTTGACGGTGTCGATCCATTCGGAGCCCTTCTCCAGGGCTTCGATGTCCGCATCAACCATCAGTTTCGCGAGTTCCTTGCCGTCGATGGTGGGAACCCACCCGAGCTTGTCGGCGGCCTTGGCCGGGTCGCCGATCAGCGCGTCGACCTCGGTGGGACGCAGGTAGCGTTCGTCGAACTTGACGTACTCCTGCCAATCCAACCCGACATGACCGAACGAGGTCTCCAGGAAGTCCCGGATCGTGTTCGGCACACCCGTGGCCAGAACGAAATCCTCCGGCTCGTCGGCCTGCAACATCCGCCACATTCCCTCGGCATACTCCGGCGCGTACCCCCAGTCGCGGATCGAGTCGAGGTTTCCGAGGTAGATGTCCTTCTGCACACCCGCCTTGATCCGCGCGACCGCACGGGTGATCTTCCGGGTCACGAACGTCTCCCCACGACGGGGGGACTCGTGGTTGAACAGGATCCCGTTCACGGCGAACATGTCGTACGCCTCACGGTAATTCTTCGTGATCCAGTACGAATACAGCTTCGCAACCCCATAGGGGGAGCGGGGGTAGAACGGAGTGTCCTCGTTCTGCGGCGGCGGAGTCGCCCCATACAGCTCCGACGTGGAGGCCTGGTAGAACCGGGTCTTGATCCCCGACAACCGCACCGCTTCGAGCAAACGCACCGTACCCGTACCGGTGGTGTCCGCGGTGTGCTCCGGCTCATCGAACGACACCCGCACATGCGACTGCGCCGCCAGGTTGTACACCTCATCCGGGTTGATCTCACTCATCAACGTCACCATCCGGGCACCATCGGACAGGTCACCGTAGTGAAGGAACAGCTTCGCCGACGGGTCATGCGGATCCACATACAAGTGATCGATCCGATGCGTGTTGAACGTCGACGCCCGACGAATCAGACCATGAACCTCATACCCCTTCCGAAGCAGCAGCTCCGCAAGATACGAGCCATCCTGACCCGTGATACCAGTAATCAGTGCGCGCTTAGTCAACGTTCCAGCCTCTTGTCAGTCGATGAAGAAGGCGGTCCTGGGGGACCGCGTTGCGGACATTCGTGCTCGCGACAGGCCGCATGAGAAGCGTAGCCAACCCCGGCAACGGCGGGGAATCGTCACGGGCGTTCCGGGACACCTCCGTTGAGGACGGCACCTCAGTCTTGGGGAACGCCATCGCGATAGCGCGTGAGCATCACGACGAGCGCATCCCGTGAAAGCACCTCGTCAGGGCGATACTCGGGCAGATCCATGTCGCTTTCCCATCCCCGAGCGATCCCGGAGCGGTGCATCCAGCTGATCGCCTGGAACGCCGGATGCGTCTCGTCGACGTCGCGGAACGGGGACGACGGATAGCCCTCCGGTCGCCCCGCTGCGCGGTGCAGAAGATGCGCGATATCCGCCCTCGAGGCGGTCGCGCTGTCGAGCGTGACCGCCTCGTCAGCCACGCTCGGAGCGGGACGTCCAACGACAGCGGCGAAGGATGCCCGCATCTCCACCGGCGTCACTCCTTCGGCGAAGCGGAACTCGCTCCGGCCACTGTCATGGGGGTGCGGGCGGAGCGCCGATTCGGTGACGCGGACGATGTCGTCGAAGAGCGGATGATCGCGTTCCACATCGACGAAGGGAGAGGCGCTCAGTGATCGCAGGTGCCGCACCGCGTCAAGGGAGGGGCCGTCGTACACGATTCGTCCGTTCTGCAGGACGACTCCGCGTTGGCACAGCCGCGACACCATATTCAGATCGTGCGAAACGACGACGAGGGTCTTTCCGGCTTCATGGAGCTCCCGGATGCGCGCGATGCACTTTCTCTGAAACGGCTCGTCCCCCACGGACAGGATCTCGTCGATCAGGAGGATATCGACCTCGGTGTGGATCGCGACCGAGAATGCGAGGCGGAGGAACATCCCAGACGAGTAATGCTTGACCTCGGTGTCGATGAACTTCTCGATCTCGCTGAATGCGACGATGTCGTCGAAGCGTTCTTCCGTTTCCTTCCGGGTCATCCCGAGGATCGCCGCGTTCAGGTAGATGTTCTCGCGGCCGGATAGGTCCGGATGGAATCCGGCTCCGACCTCGATCAGTCCTGCAACCCGACCGCGGGTTCGGACCTGGCCGGAATCGGGTCGCAGAACCCCCGAGATCATCTTCAGCGTGGTCGACTTTCCAGAACCGTTGAACCCGAGCAGGGCGACTGCTTCGCCTTCCCCGATTGACAAGGACACCCCGTCGAGCGCGCGGAATGACGTCGTGAGCGCTTTACCGCGAACCGCGGCGACCACGGTCTCCTTGACCGAATGCGTGTGACGGAGAGTGAAGCTCTTCTCCACGTCATTCAGGACGATACTGGCTGTCGACGTGGGCGAATCAGAGGTCTTGGGCAAAGCGCCCCTCCAGTCTGCGGAACACTGCCTGTCCGATCACGAGGATCAGCAGAGCAGTGACGAACGCGATACCACTGAAGGCCCACATGTTCGGGATCAGTTCCGCGCCCGCAGGATCGAGCGGAAACCATATTCCGTAGTGGAAAAGCTCAACCGCCATCGTGACCGGGTTCAGCCGATACAGCAGGAAGACCCACGATGGCGCGGCGTCACGAACCATCTCCCACTGATACATCACGGGCGATGCCCATACGGCGACCATGGTGATGATCTCGACGAAGCTCTGCGCGTCGCGGAAAGTCACGTTCACTGCGCCGAAGAGCAGCCCGAGACCGGTGGACAGGAGGGCGATGAGCGCGAACGCAAGAACCAGTGCCGCGAGATGCAGTGCCGACGGCGCCCAGCCGAAGAAGGCAGCGATGATCACAACCACCAGGATCTGCGGGAGGGTGTTGACCGCTGCCACGAGCATGCTCGAGACCGGGAACATCTCTCGCGGGAGGTAAACCTTCTTGATCAACGCGGCGTTGTCGACGAGTGAACGGGTCGCATTGGAGAAAGCCTCGTTGAAGAACGTGACGATCGTGATGCCGGCGAGAAGGTAGACCGGGAAGAACTCGACCCGCTCATTCAGGCCGAGGAAAATGCCGATCGCGACGAAGAACACCACGAACTGCACGAGCGGCTTGATGTACGACCACACCCAGCCGAGAACGGAGCCGCGGTAGCGGATCTGCACCTCTTTGCGGACGAGCAGACCAAGGAGATATCGCTGCTGGAGTACGCCGATGAGTCCGAGACCGGCACCGGGTTCACGGTGGGTCGGAGTGTTACCGGATCTTCGCACCATCTGGGCCTCAGCGCGCGTTCACGCGTTCAGCGGTGGGATTGAACGTCAGGGCTGCCATCAGGCGCCCGAAAATTCGCCGGCGGAGCTTCCAGGACACGCGTCCGCGGTGCATGAGGATCGTGGTTCTGGCGACGAATCGGAGATATGCCAGCACTGATCCGTGGTGAAGGTGGAACGACGCTTCATTGCGCGCACCGTAGGCGAACTTCCAGACGTTCTGATCGTCGATGCGTGAGAAGTCGCCGGCGATGTTGGTCGGCGTGTCGTGGATGGCCTTGCTGTCCAACACGCACACACCCGGACCGATGCCACGTCCGGCAAGGAGCGCGTAGGCGGCGTCATCGAACCAGATGAAATACTCACGGAACGGAAGGCCGATCCGCTCGACCGTGGCCCGCGTGTACAGGGCGGACACGAAGGAGCATGTCTCGACGAGGACCGAGCGTTGGCCCTTGCCCCAGAGCTTCGCCCATTTCCAGTCAGGAGCCGCGATGTTCATCTCGGCGATCTCCGTGTCGTCGAAATACACGAGGGAGCAAGCGAACGGGACCCCGCCCGGCATCGTCACCATGGCCTCGTCGTGGCCTGCAATCAGCTTCTCCAGCGAATCCTCCGCCGGGTAGCAGTCGTCGTCCATGAGCCAGAAATACTCCGCGCCGAGATCGTAGGCGCGCTTCATGCCTGTCGCGAAACCTCCGGCTCCACCGGTGTTCTCGCTCAGATACGTCACGTCGAGAGTGGTCTCCGTCCGCGAGCGAAGATACTCCGCGGTCCCATCCATGGATGCGTTGTCCACGACGACGACCCACTCGGGAGGCGCGGTCTGGCCGAACACGCTCTCCAGGACGGTCTTCAACTTGTCCAGACGGTTGTAGGTGACGATGACGGCGGCGGCGCGCTGCGACAAGGGGTCTGCTCTCTGTTGACTCGGCGGCGGGTTCAGCGATGACGACGGCGGCCGACGCGGATCTTCGAAAGACCGCGATCCCAGGCGCGTCGCAGCGTCTGCTGCAAGGAGTAATACCGGGCGGTTTCTTCGATGTACTTCGACAGGTAGAGCAATCCGCCCATACCGTTGCGTTCGACGTACTCGTTGATGGCTCGGTCGCGCACCAACCGATCGAATTGCATGTGCCCGAGGTTCCCCGCGAACACGCTGTTCGAAGCGGCACCGGACGCGCTGGGGCGCTGGTGCCAGAAGGCCAGCGGCTTGTCGCCGACGAAAATGACCCGCCCGTGGCGCACGAGGCGCAAGTTGAACTCCCAGTCGCCTACAGCGAGAAGCGCAGGGTCGTAGAGCCCTATCTCGTCGTATACGCGGCGTCGGACGAGAAGTGCAATCGGCACGACGCGGTTCGCTTGGAGCATGTCGTACATGGTGATCATCTCGCCAGGCGGGACGAAGGGAGCACGCCCGAGTTCGGTGACCGTGCTTCCGTCGAGTCGCTCGTAGACGATCTCGGTTCGGCCGGCAGCTGCGACAGCCTCCGCGTCCTCGTCGAGTGCTGCGACGAGCGTGAGGAGGAAATCGCGGTTCCAGGTGTCGTCGTCGTCGTGGACGACGACGAAGTCTCCGTTGGCGCGTTCGACACCGAGATTCGCGGCCGCCTCCATCGATCCTGTGCCGCCGTCGACATGGATGACATGTGCGCGCCCGTTGAATGCCGCCTCGCGCTCCTTCATGAGCGCGTCGACAGGGGCCTCTCGGCCGCCGTCATTGATGAGGAAGAGTCGCCACTCCGGCAGGCTCTGGTTCAGGACGTCATCAAGCGCGCGGCCGAGAAGCTGTTCGCGGTCTTTTGTGCGCATGACGATGCTCACGCGTTCGCGGGGCGATGACACAGTGGGAAACCTCGTAATGACCGATGACGCCCGCGATCGGCGGGCACGACGAGTCATTGTATGGGACGCCTGCCAGCACTTACTGGGACACCGCCGTACGGATGCCGCACCTCGACCCGGCGGCGAATCAGGGCTGCCGTTCTTGTCTCTGAAATCCCCGGGCCACGGGCGTGTCGCACCGTGTTATCAGGTTTCACGTTGTACTCATCTGCCTCATCCGTCACACTATCCCCATGACGCAAGGGTTGAAGGCGCGCGCGCCACGTTCGTGGAAGTCAGCGGTCGCCGCGTCGGTGGCTCTCGTGTCTCTGGCCATGGGGTTGCTTGTCGGTGGTGCTCCTGCAGCGGCGACTCTGCCCGCCACTGCCCGATCCGCTCACGCCCCCGTCGTGGATACGGAGAGCCGGCCGCTCGCGGACCTCACCCGCTTCCGACCGGGAAACATCATCAGCGACAGCGTCTTCTTCGACTCGTCGGCGATGACGGAGCAGGACATCCAGGCCTTCCTCGAGGCCCGTGTGCCCTCTTGCCAGTCGGGGTACACCTGCCTGAAGGACAAGCTCGACACATCGCGGTCGACATCGGCGGACGCGATGTGCGGCGCCTACCCCGGTGCGGCGAACGAGCGCGCCTCTCGCATCATCTACAAGGTCGCGCAGGCGTGCGGGATAAACCCGCGAGTCATTCTCGTCACTCTGCAGAAAGAGCAGGGACTGGTCACACACACGTGGCCGAGCGACTGGCGCTACACCATTGCGATGGGGCAGGGGTGCCCCGATACCGCGGCATGCGACCAGCGCTACTACGGCTTCTTCAACCAGGTCTACGGTGCCGCGTGGCAGATGAAGCGCTACGCGAATCCGCCGGGCACCAGTGCCTATTTCACCTGGTACGCACCCGGTAAGACATGGAACATTCGATACAACCCCGAGGTGTCCTGCGGTTCCTCACCTGTCTTCGTGGAGAACCAGGCGACCGCGAACCTCTACTACTACACGCCGTACCAGCCGAACGCGGCGGCGCTTCGCGCGGGATACGCGGCGTCGAGTGACCCGTGTTCTGCGTACGGGAATCGGAACTTCTACAACTACTTCACCGATTGGTTCGGTTCGACCCAGTATCCGGCCACGGACACTCCGTTCGTCGACGTCTCCTCGTCGCCTCAGTCCCGAGTGTTCAACGTGTTCGCGAAAGAGATCGTCTGGGTGGCCGAGCAGGGGATCTCAGCAGGCTGGGCACTGAATGACGGCGCGAAGGAGTACAGGCCGACAGCAGCAGTCACTCGCGACGTCATGGCGGCGTTCCTCTACCGCCTCGCCGGTCAGCCTGCATACACGCCGCCCGCGCAGTCGCCGTTCGTCGATGTGGCGGTGACTTATCCCTTCTACAAAGAGATCGCCTGGCTCGCCTCGACGGGGGTGAGCGAGGGGTGGCAGGTAGGAGACCGCTGGGAGTTCCGGCCTGGAGCTTCTGTGACGCGCGACGTGATGGCTGCGTTCATCTACCGGTTCGCGGGCAGTCCGTCCTTCACGCCTCCGACGACGTCTTCGTTCCGAGATGTCGGTACAGATCACCCCTTCTACGCCGAGATCTCGTGGCTGGCGGAGGCTCAGATCAGTGCAGGCTGGTCTGGTGCGGGCGGTGCGACGGAGTACCGACCTGGTATCTCCGTGACGCGGGACGTGATGGCCGCCTTCCTCCAGCGGTCTCGGACCTACCTTGATCCCTTCGTGGATGTTTCGTCCGTGTCTGGGGCCCGCGGGTTCAGCGTCTTCGCCAAAGACATCGCCTGGATAGCGCAACAGGGCGTATCGGGCGGGTGGGTCCTCCCCGACGGGTCGAAGGAGTACCGGCCGGTGTCGCCGGTGACCCGCGACGTGATGGCGGCATTCCTGTACCGCCTCGCCGGTCAGCCTGAATACACGCCTCCCGCCGGGTCTCCGTTCATCGACGTCCCGGTGAGCTATCCCTTCTATAAGGAGATCTCCTGGCTCGCCTCGACGGACATCAGCGCGGGGTGGCCGGCCGGAGACCGATGGGAGTATCGGCCTGGGGCAGCGGTGACGCGCGATGTGATGGCGGCGTTCCTCTACCGTTTCGCGGGGAGCCCGGCGTTCGACCCACCGACGACCTCTGCGTTCCGCGATGTCGGGCTTGACCACCCCTTCTACCGTGAGATCTCGTGGCTGGCAGCCGCCGAGATCAGTGCGGGATGGGTGGTTTCCGAGGGCGTCTCGGACTATCGTCCAGGCGCGCCCGTCACGCGCGACGTCATGGCCGCCTTCCTGCACCGCCTCGACCGGCTGCTCACCCCTTGAAGCGCAACGGGTGGTCAGCCCTCGACCGCCACGGCCGGGGCGAGTCGAATAGATTAGGTGCGGGTTTCGATCCCGAGGGGCCCGGAAGTGAGTGATCGATGTTCGAGCGTTTCCGACGGCGCGCTGCGAGGCCGGAACCAAAGCCGATCTATCTGGTGTCGGCGGCGGGGCTCCCAAACTACGGGGACGAGTTTCTCACGCGCGTCTGGCTCGACTGGCTCGCACATAACCATCCGGATGTTCCAGTCTGGTTGGACTGCCCTGAGCCCGGCCGCGCCAACCACTTGTTTCGTGACACGCACCCGGCACTGAAGACAACCAACACTCTGTGGCACTTGGCTTTCGGCGCCGCCGAGATGACATTCTCGGAAGGCGTAGCCAGGGCTGATCGTGTAGTCCGGGAGCTTGGATCCCCGCGATTCGACCTGGGGCTGATCGAGCTTCGAGGGATGGCGTCCATCCATCTCCTCGGCGGCGGCTATATGAACACGGTGTGGCAGAACCATCTACTGCTTCTGCCGGCGCTTGTCGCTCTCAAAGAAGAGTTCGGCATTCCGATCTACGCGACTGGCCAGGGGCTACTCCCGCTTTCCGATGAACTAAAGGAGCAGGTGCGCGCGTGGGTTCCTGCATTCGACGTGTTCGAGACGAGAGACGTCAGTAGCGCCACTACCGTGGGTGCGTTCGCGGGGATCGATGATGCTTTCCTTGGATTCGCGAACGCTCGTAAGATCTACGCCGACGCCGAGGATGGAGCCCCCGCCGAAGAGATCCCCGACACCGTTCTTGTCGTGCAAGGAGACTTCCTAAGTGCCGACGCCGCTACGCGGGTCTTGGACACGGTGGAGTCGTTTGTTCTGACGTACGGGCGCGGCGAACGGGTCGCGTTGATCGAGTCCATTCCTCCGGATGATTCCTGGAGCGCGTGGGGCCTTCGGGAACGCGGTATAGAGGTCGAGCAGTACCCGTTCCTCAAGCTCTGGCAAGGAGGTTTCCCTGCTCGACCCGGGCAGGTGTGGCTCAGCACACGCTTTCATTTTCATCTCCTCGCCGCAGCTGCGGGCGCGGAAGGTACAGCGATTTCCCTACGCCCCGACTATTACGGAGTCAAACACGGCTCTCTGGCGGACGTCGGAACTGGATGGACGCTCGGTGAGGTGAACTCTTCGATCGAGGACCTCGCTCCGGCTGTCGCTCCCACCTTCCCAGCCCGCCGGATTGAACTGACGGCCCAAAAGGTGGATCTGGCCGCGCGCTTGTACGGCGACGCCCTCCGCCGAGATTGAGGCTTTGACTTCGGTCGCGGTGGGATCGGAAGATCGTGGGCCTCAGCGACTCCCCGCTTCGATGTACGCGCGCACGAGCATCCAGCGCGCCCTCAAGACCTTCCGGATGCCCCGCGGCCGCGGCGTCGAAGCGTTCGAATCGTGAACCCGCCGCTCGATTGTGAAGTCCTCTACGTGGGACATCAGACCGTGGCGATTCGCGACAGTAGCGATCCACAGATCGTGCGACTCCGTCAGGAAGGACGGGAACGGCGTAACTCTCGCGAGGACGTCCCTGGTCACCCCCATCGCGCATCCGAAGTAGGGCATATCGCCCATCAGGATTTTGATCTCGTTTCGCAGTCGACGGTGGGAATCCGCCTTCCGCAGCACCCAGGGGCGGCCGGAGAGTGGCGAACGAAGGGGCGCGCCCGAGTCCAACAGTCTGAGGTTGGAAGCGGCGACACCATTCACTTGGACCGCGCGAGCGAGGACCTTCGTGCGTCCCTCCACCCAGACGTCGTCCTGATCCGCGAGGAGAAGAACCTGCCCACGAGCTTCGAGCATCGCCTGCTCGAATGTGCGAACGTAGCCTCGATTCGCTGGCTGGCGCAGAAGGCGGATGCGTGAGTCGCCGATCGACTCGATCACGGTGAGAGTGGAGTCGGTGCTCGCGTCGTCGACGATCACGACTTCGTCGTTCTCGTCGATGTCCGCCAGGATGCTCTCCAACTGCTCTTTGACGTAAGCGGCGCCGTTGTACGTGGCCATACAGACACTGACGTTGATGCTCAAGGGCGGCCTCTCATACGACGTGTTGGGCGCCATGACACCCGTAAGCTTGCTGCGGTGAGGTCGCTTTTTCTCAGGTTCGCGGGGTTCACCAGCGCGCCAATCCTCTCCGCTCTGGCGCCATTCATCATACTTCCGGTCGTGTCGCGCATCGTGGGAGACGCCGGCTGGGCCAACTTCTCGGCCGGGCAATCGATCGGCATCCTCGGGATGGTGGCCATCCTCTTCGGGTGGGGGGTAATTGGGCCGGTACGCGTGGCCCGTGCGCGCGACAAGTCGTCTCGTGTTGCGATTCTTCGGGAGAGTCTGAGATCCCGCCTTCTTCTGTCGCTCGTGGCGATTCCGGTCGTCGCGATCGTGACTTGGATCGTGTGCACGGACGCGTACCGGGTCGAGTCGGTCGCGGTCGCGGTCGCGATGGCTACGGCCGGCCTATCGCCGGCCTGGTACTGCATTGGCGAGGGAAATCCGCGAGGTGTAATGCTCTATGACGCGCTTCCGAAACTCACTGCCTCGGCCGTTGCGTTCCCGATACTGGCGCTTTCCGGACAGGTCCTCTGGTATCCCATCGTCCTCGCGATCGTCACGCTACCCAGTTTCGCGGCGCACGCCTGGAAGACCCTGAAGAGGCATCCTGTTCCGCACGAAGCACCTCGGGCGCTTCGCCACGTCATGCGATCCTTGCTTCCGACTGCAGCTATCGATGCGACAGGGAATGCGTATGGATCTACCGCTATTCCGATTGCGACGGCCGGGCTTGAACCCACAGATGCGAGCGCATTCGCGTCCGCAGATCGCGCGTACCGTATCGGGACGCTCGCAGTCGTCGCCGTAGCTAACGCTTTCCAGGCGTGGGTGCTCGAGCCGGTGCCGGGCAACCCTCGCAGACGTCACCTCGCCGCGCTCGGCGTTCACGCGACGCTCGCCTTGCTCGGCGGCGTCGCCATCGCAGTCCTAGGTCCCTGGGCGACGGGTCTCGTGTTCGGTACAGATGTCGCCGCGCGCCCCGTCCCGAGCCTGCTATTCGGCGTTGCATTCTTCGCGATCTGTCTCGCGACCCCGCTGATTCGCAATCTTCTTGTACCAGCGGGGCGCTACAAGACCGTTCTCGCGGCGACGATCTGTGCAGCTGCGGCTGGAGTCTCGGTGATGCTGTTCGGCTCCTGGATCGGCTCGGAGGTCGTCGTGGCCGCCGGGGTTGCCACATCTGAGATTGTCGCACTCGCGGTGCTCGCGCTCCCGGCACTCTCGGAGTTTCGAAGGCTGCCGCGAGCGCTCGCCTGACCAGAGATTCAGATCTGGCGAGCGTTCCACGTGACCCGGGCCGCGAGCATCTCGACTTCATCCGGTGCGCGGCCGGCTCCGTCACGCCGTCCAGACCGGAGGCCAGCCCTCAGGACGCCCCACATCGGCCGATGCGGTTTGGCGATCAAGAACGCGAGCAAGAAGTGAACCCGTTCGACAAAGCCATCTCGGGTCAATCTCCAGCGGTAGCGTGAGCCGTACATCTTCTCGAGGCGGACGCGATTGCGCGCGCGGTAGTAGTACCGCAACGGCGAACTCAGCGTGACTGCGTGTGACCGAAGTGCGACGCCCAGGGGGCCACCTACCGAATACCTGGTACCAAGCTGATGTCCTAGGCTCAACCCGGGGGCGGCATACGTCACGTACCCCGCCGCCGCACACCGGAGCTCGAACTCCGTATCGACGAGATCAATGAAGAAGTCCTCACGGAATCGGCCGACGGCATCGAGGACGTCCCGGCTGATGAGCATGCCCGACTGGATGGCGTTGCGAGCGACAAGAAGCCCGCTCGACGGATCGGGACCCGCCTGCCGAACTCCGGCAAAGATCTCTGGCACGACGGGCCCGGGCAGAAGCTCCGATCGTGAAATGCTCGCGTGCAGCGCAAGGAGAGCGTCGACAAATCCTGAGGGCAGTTCCGAATCTTGGTCCAGGGTGACGAACGCGCGTGCGCCGCTTGCGATCGCATGCTCGACGCCGTGATTCAAAGCTGCTGCGATTCCCGAGTTCTTGCTCAACCGCAGAACTACGGCGCCGAGCGTCTCAGCGTTGTCCAGCGCCATGTCTGCTACTGGACCGCTACCGTCATCGACGACCACGACTCCCGTAACCTGCGCCATCACGCTGGACACCACATCGGCCAGCCCCGAGCCGGGTCTGTACGAGCTGACTACTGCCCACACGGGATTGAGAGCGTCAGAACTCATCGTCGTGACGGCGGTCGGCCTCGATCGAGCGGACGCGATCCGAAAGCCTGTCGATCTCCGTTCGTGCGATAGCAGACTCCTCCGCGAGTCGACGAATCTCGTTCTCCGCCTGTGAGAGTTCCCACGAGAGATGCAGGGCAACTCCGAGGAGAAGCACGATCGCGATCGCGAAGAGGAGGTTCGAGGGCAGCTGCACGCCCAGGGCGTTGGTCATCGAGGACAGAAGTTGCGGGAAGAGCCCCAGGACGAGCACCGCGAGAGCGATAACCAACCACATCACGGCGTACTTCTCGCGAAGCGTCCGGGTCAACAGCATCCACACCACGATGATCAGGATGACGAGCGCGAGCCCCACGCCGAGAAGCACGATCATGCGGGCTCCTCCGTTCGTGCGACGGCGCCAATAGCGCGGTGGGGGCGTACGACTGCGAGCCCGAGAGCGAAGACTGCTCGCAGCAGATAGACCAGCGCTCCGAAGGTGCCCTGCGTTGAAGTACCGTGCATGCGCGGCCGCATGGCCACCGGAACTTGTGTGACAGTGAGGCCCGCGTGGCATGCAGCGACCAGGGAGTCCAATGTGTCGCCGAAGTACTCGGCGGGGTAGTAGCGAACGTACTGCGCGATGGCGGACGGGCCGGCAGCGCGGAAGCCGCTCGTCGCATCCGTGAGTTTCGTGCCTGCGACGCGGGACATGACCCGCGCGAGCACGATCATCGCCCAGCGGCGAGGGCCCTTGACGTCGTAATCGCCTACCTCGGCGAAGCGCGCCCCGATTGAGATGTCTGCGCGCTCGAGACCCTCCAGCACAGAGTCGATGTCGGCCGGGTTGTGCTGGCCGTCCGCGTCAACCTGGATCGCACGCGTGTAGCCGTGCCGCAACGCATAGGTGAACCCCGTGCGCATCGCGCCACCCACGCCCAGATTGAAGGGAAGCTGAATCACCGCTGCTCCCGCAGATCGAGCTACCGCGGCTGTACTGTCAGTCGATCCATCGTCGATGACGACCACGTCATACTCTGGTCGGGCTGCGAGAATCTCGCTCACGGTATGTCCGACGTTGCGTTCCTCGTTCCACGCCGGAACGACTATCAGAGTGGGATGATCTCGCTCATTCACACCTAACACCCTAAGATGGTCGCCTCGCGCGTCTTGACTCATTCGGTGCACCCCGTCACCTGGTAGAGTCTGGCGCTTCCTTCAGCATCGATCAGTTCAACGGCGCTGGATTCATCAAGGTCTTCGAGTCCAGGGAAGACGTGGGACGCACCGTGTACCTCCCGGGTACCGAAGTCCAAGACGTACCCGACACCGAGGGCGCTGATCGCCTCGCACACCTCGGAGCCAGGCTCAGCATCTGCGAGCCCCTGATTCACGCTGTCGAGATTCTCCGAGATCTCCATTTGAATGTGCGGCATCAAGACGGTCGCGCCGGTCAGCGCGTACGCGACAGACGCCCCCGTCCAGGGACTCCCCGCGATCGCATACCCCTCCTCCACGACCTCCGGGAGCCGTGAAACGAGCGCTGCCTCGTCGCTGTCGAGAAGCGGTGAGTCCGGCGTGAGGGCGAAAGACGCAGACGCGACTCGTTCGGCGTCAGGCATGGCCGAGGTGGGGCCGACCTGTGAGATCACGACGAGAACGCCGACCCCGGCCATGCCGACGTTGCGGACGATCGGCCCGGACCACCCTGCGCGGTGCGCACGCGCAGCGACCATGCTCCACGTCTTCTGAATCCCGAACGTGCCCAGGGGCACAACTGCGATCGCCAGGATCGCGGCGATTCGCGGGATGTTGTTGTACCAGGGAGCTGTGAAGACATCCCGGAAGGGGAATGGGGCAGCCGCCACTACGACGAAGAGGAAGCCGGCGGTGAGGTAAATGCCAAGCGCGGCGATGGCCACGCTTGTCCGGCTGATCAGCGCCCACGCCGCGCCGGCGAGGATGCTCACGCTACCTAAAACAGCCGCGGACGCGTACCAGGGGGAGGTAGACGCCAAGGCGATCAACGCTTCCCCGTAACTCATCTCCGGCTGCCAACTCCGCGCACTCGCGGGCGGGCGCAGGACGTACACCATGGCGGCCGCGGCACCCAGATAGAGCGCTGCGACCGCAACGACCTTGATTCTGGAACGCATCGAGCTTCTTTCGCGCCACGCGACCACGCCGCGAACCGCGGCGAGGGGTGCGGAGAGCGCGAGCCAGGCCATCAGGGCCCCGGGATGCACTAACGCAAGGCCTGGGAGGCAGCCCAGAAGGGCGATTCCCCACCAAAGGGTTCCGACGTCGTCGCGGACTGCGGTCAGTCCGAGGAATCGGGCAGTCACGGCCAGAACCGCAGGGAGTAGGGCCAGCCCGAGTTGGAAGGGGTAGAGAACTCCGTAATCCATCGGAAGCAGCGGAAAGCTGGGGAGGGATGCGGCGAGGACTCCAGTCCCGAACGAAACCGCGGCTGATCGCCCGAAGAGAGTCCTGCTGAGCAGGATGGCTCCGAGCGGCCATACGACCGCGGTGATTGCGAGGACGGAGCCGTTCAAGGCGATTGTGAGGGGTGCGCCCGTGATCTGGATGACCAGCGTGACGAACGCATGCCAACCAGACGGGTAGAACGTAGGAGGCCCCTCGGGATTGGTCATGTAGCCGATCTCGAGAGCTGACGCGGACCCTGTGTCGAGGATCCATCGCAGCGCGTTCAGATGGAAGACGTTGTCGAACGTTTGAGAGATGGCATCCGGGGCCTGGATCACGCTCACCGTGCGCCAGGCGATCAGCCCCGAAACCAGGACCAGGGCGATTAGGAGCGCACCGTCGAAGCGAGAACCCTCGGATGCGGAGGGCCGAAGGTGTCTTGTGAGCCATGCGCCTATGCCGAGGATCGCCGCGATCACCGCTGCGAAGACCAGAACGGGTAGTGAAGACCACGCGATTCCCGCCCAGGGCAGCACGACCGAGGCGCCGCAAATGACCGTCATCGCGAACGCGGGCGCCACGCCGACAGCCGCGAACCCGCGAATGCCCACGATTCTTGCGAGGGGGTATCCCAGTGTGAGGAGAACCAGTGTCGCCACGCTGGCAGCCACTCCAAGCAGAACCCAGTTCACGATGTCACGTCCATGGTGCTCACGTTTGGCTCTCCGGTCTCACGCTGAACAGCGACGCGCCAGGTCGAGCGCGCTTCTCGGTGCTCGCTGCATACTTCTCGAGACATTCGCTACCCTCCGGAGGCCGCTTGGGCTCGCCCGGTGATCCTCGCCGCCGCGCGTCTCGAGGCCCACCGAACCGGCGAATCCCACAGCGGACTTAGCGGGCGGAGGGCCCGCGGCAGATGACGACGTTTCACGGCCTCGGACTCCTTGCTCGAGCCGGATCGGTCCGAAACCGTCAGAGAGTCTGGGTGCCAGCGGAATGCCGAGACAGAGGTCCTCGTCGATAGAAAAGGGCCGAGCTTGCGAAGGGATAGGAAGGCGTCGAGGTCCATCGCGAATCTCAGGTCCTCGTCGAAGCCGCCGATCTCTTCCAACGCGTCAAGCCGGATCATCGCAGAGGGATTGGGGATGAGGTCAGGACCCCACGGCAGAAGGACCTGTGCAAGGCGGCCCGCGGCACTCCGCCAGAGAAGCCGACCGTCGGGATCGATGTAGTCGCAACCGCCGTAAGCGACCACGGCCTCCGGAGTTGAGTCCAACATGCGCTTGAGAAGGCTCAGACCGTCTTCCAAGAACAGGTCGTCGTCGCCGATCCACGCGTAGTAACGCTCATTGGTCCGTGCCCGCAAGCCGCAGTTGATCGCGGCGGAGATTCCCGAGCGGGGGTCATCGATGAGGGTTGCACCGTACGAGAGCGCCAATTCCCTCGCTGCTTCCGCCGTCGGCGGTGACACAACGACCAGGCTGAGCGGCACGGTCCGGCGTTGGGCAGCGACAGACTCGAGGGTTTCAGCCAGGAAGTCGAGACGGTCGCCCAGCGTGGGAAGAACAACGAGGATTTCGGGAGAGGTCGACCCCGACGAAGTGGTCATGTGGTCGCCGCCCATGACGTGGGATAGGGCGTTCGGCATCGGCGAGGCTTCGGCATGGGGGGTCGGGGCTCCGTTCGTGGATCGCACTCGATTGTAGAGCGGAGTGGTAGTCGTGCCTGAGAGTGCCCCGTGGGTGAGCGTCGGGGCTCTGGGAGCGGACGTGAGACAATCGGAACCGTGAAGGGGATCATCCTTGCTGGCGGTAGCGGAACTCGACTCCATCCGATCACTCTCGGTGTGTCAAAACAGTTGATACCTGTTTACGACAAGCCGATGATCTACTATCCGCTGTCCACGCTGATGCTTGCCGGGATAGACGAAATACTCGTGATCACGACACCGCACGACGCGCCGTTCTTCGAACGACTCCTGGGTGACGGGTCCCAGTTCGGAGTTCGGATCGAGTTCGCGCAACAGCCATCTCCGGATGGTCTTGCGCAGGCTTTCACCATTGGTGCTGACTTTATTGGTGACGACAAGGTCGCCCTCGTGCTCGGAGATAACCTGCTCTACGGGCCCGGCCTCGGCAGCCAACTAAAGCGCTTCCGGAACGTTGATGGTGGAGCGGTCTTCGCCTACTGGGTTGCCGAGCCTTCCGCGTATGGGGTGGTTGAGTTCGACGCTGCCGGCTCAGCGGTGTCGCTCGAGGAGAAGCCTTCTAGTCCGAAAAGCAACTACGCCGTGCCCGGTCTGTACTTCTACGACAATGATGTTGTCGAAATCGCACGAAGCCTGTCTCCCTCTGCGCGAGGAGAGTACGAGATCACTGATGTCAACCGCGCCTATCTTGACCGCGGGAAGCTAAAGGTCGAGGTCCTACCCCGCGGGACCGCTTGGCTTGACACCGGGACATTCGACCAGATGACAGACGCGGCCGAGTATGTACGGACCGTTCAGCGACGGACCGGGCTTAGCATCGGGGTACCCGAAGAAGTCGCTTGGAGGCAGGGTCTCCTGTCTGACACCGGGCTGAGAGAGCGGGCCGATACCTTAGTCAAGTCCGGGTACGGCACGTACCTCCTTGAGATTCTCGAGAGGGGGCGCTGATGCGGTTGCTCGTAACTGGTGGCGCAGGATTCATCGGCTCCAACTTCGTCCACCATGTCGTCGCTCATACTGACCACCATGTAACGGTGCTGGATGCGCTGACCTACGCAGGGAACATCAACTCCCTGAACGACATCCCTGAAGACAGGATCAGTTTCGTCGAAGGCGACATCACCGACGAAGCGGTTGTGGATGAGCTCGTGGCGGCGGCTGACGCGGTCGTGCACTACGCAGCGGAGTCTCATAATGACAATTCGCTTCACGACCCGCGCCCGTTTCTCGACACCAACGTCGTCGGCACTTTCGTGCTCCTTGAAGCGGTCAGGCGCCACGATGTCCGTTTCCACCACATCTCGACCGACGAGGTCTACGGGGACCTCGAACTCGATGACCCGGCACGCTTCACTGAGTCGACCCCGTACAACCCCTCCTCGCCATACTCGTCGACGAAAGCAGGGAGCGACCTTCTGGTGCGGGCCTGGGTGCGCTCCTTCGGAGTGCGCGCGACCATATCTAATTGCTCGAACAACTACGGTCCCTACCAGCATGTCGAGAAGTTCATCCCGCGCCAGATCACGAACATCCTTCGTGGGCAGCGTCCACGTCTGTACGGTGCAGGCTTGAATGTACGGGACTGGATCCACGCCGACGATCATTCCTCCGCCGTCCTTACGATTCTCGACCGCGGGTCAATCGGTGAGACCTATCTCATTGGGGCAGATGGGGAGAAGAACAACCGGGAGGTTGTGGAGCTCCTTCTAACGCTGATGGGCCAACCTCATGACGCGTACGATCACGTCATGGATCGCCCTGGGCATGACCTGAGGTACGCGATCGACTCGTCCAAGCTTCGGGTCGAGCTTGGCTGGGAGCCGAAGTTCCGCAACTTCGAGGCGGGTCTCGCGTCGACTGTCGACTGGTATCGAGACAACGAGCAGTGGTGGTCGCCGGCAAAGGACGCCACCGAAGCCTTCTATGCTGCAAAGGGTCAATGATGTCGGCCTCATCCGAAAAGCCGACCCCGCGAGAGACGTCGATTCCGGGACTGGTCCTGTGGGACCTTCCCGTTCACGGAGACAGTCGCGGCTGGTTCAAAGAGAACTGGCAGCGAGAGAAGATGGTCGCGGCGGGGCTCCCCGACTTTCGACCCGTGCAGAACAACGTGTCGTTCAACGACGAGATCGGGATAACCCGCGGTATTCACGCGGAGCCATGGGACAAGTGGGTCTCAGTGGCGACGGGGCGAATCTTCGGCGCCTGGGTCGACCTTCGGCAGGGCCCTGGATTCGGTGCGGTCTTCACGGCCGAGATCGGCCCGGATCGAGCGATCTTCGTACCGCGGGGGGTCGGCAACGCGTACCAGACTCTCGAGCGTGACACCGCCTATGTCTACCTCGTGAACGATCACTGGTCGCCATCGGCGTCCTACACGTTCTTGAACCTCGCGGACGAGACCGCCGCCGTGGCCTGGCCGATGCCACTCCAGCAGGCGGGCGTATCAGAGAAGGACCTGGCGCATCCTCGGCTCGCCGACGTTACACCGGTGCCGCCGAGGAAGACGCTGGTCTTGGGCGCGGACGGGCAGCTCGGCAGAGCACTCCGCCGCGTCTATGCCGACGACACCGCCGTAGAGTTCGCGTCCAGAACGGATCTCGATCTCGCTGAGGCTGATCTCGCGAGCTCCCGTCGGTGGAGGGACTACGGCGCTGTTGTTAATGCGGCTGCCTACACGGCGGTGGATGCGGC
The DNA here is from genome assembly GCF_031625015.1 of Microbacterium aurantiacum. Classification (NCBI taxonomy): domain Bacteria; kingdom Bacillati; phylum Actinomycetota; class Actinomycetes; order Micrococcales; family Microbacteriaceae; genus Microbacterium; species Microbacterium aurantiacum. Next base: position 1,879 of record NZ_JAHWXH010000001.1, on the reverse strand, counting down.
CGAAACAAGTGAGGGTCGCGCTGCCGCTTGGGCTGCCAACGTCGGTGGCGTGGCGGCGCTCGCTCGGATCGCCTCCGAGAACGATCTCGTGCTTGTGCATGTTTCGAGCGATTACGTGTTCGACGGCAAGTCGGACCGGCCGTACCACGAGAGCGATCCGGTCTCTCCGCTTGGCGTCTACGGGCAGACTAAGGCTGCCGGCGATGCTGTGGTCTCGACGGTGCCCCGCCACTTCATCATCCGCACGTCATGGGTGATCGGGGATGGGAGCAACTTTGTCCGCACCATGGCTGACCTCGCCACGAGGGGCAAGAACCCCCGCGTGGTCAATGACCAAGTCGGAAGGCTCACGTTCACCGACGACCTCGCCCGCGGCATCCGGCATCTGCTCTCCCGCGACGCGCCGTATGGGGTGTACAACCTGACGGGCTCGGGCGAGCCGCTGTCGTGGGCGTCGGTAGCACGTCGCGTGTTCTCTTTTCTCGGTCACGATCCGGAGCGAGTGACAGGCGTCACGACGGAAGAGTATTTCTCGGGAGCAGTTGCGCCCGTCGCTGTCCGGCCCCCATACAGTGTCCTGGACCTGAGCAGGATCGAATCGGTCGGATTCGCGCCCGTGCCGGTCGAAGATTCACTCGCCCGCTACCTTAAGCTTCTCGAGTCCGAACAGACTTCGGGCTGAGAAGGCTCTGCGGCACGGAGTCTCACACTGACTGTCGCGGTTCGTTCACAGATGGTCGTGTGTCCGCTTTTCGTGTCGTCGTGAGCGGTTGCGCAGGGAGCCGGTATGTCCGTCGTAGCTGGTCGCACGGGCGTTTCAACGGTCGGTCGCGACAAGCGCACTCGATTTCGCACCGACATCCAGGCGCTTCGCGCGCTCGCGATCGCCGTCGTGGTTCTGAACCACCTCTGGCCCACCCGCCTCACCGGCGGCTACGTCGGCGTCGATGTCTTCTTCGTGATCTCCGGATACCTGATCACCGCGCACCTCCTCGGGGAGTTCGCCCGCACGGGCAGCATCCGGCTCGGGCGCTTCTACGCGCGCCGCATCCGACGTCTGCTTCCCGCGGCGCTCTTCGTCCTCGCTGTCTCGGCTGTCCTGGTCGCGATCTTCCTTCCGTACCCCCGCTGGCTTCGGAACGCCGCGGAGATCGCAGCGAGCGCGGGGTATGTCGAGAACTGGGCTCTCGCGGCGCTGTCGGTGGACTACTCCGCCGCCAACGCTGCTGCGAGCGTCGCGCAGCATTACTGGTCCCTCTCGGTCGAGGAGCAGTTCTACATCCTGTGGCCGTTGCTGATCCTCGCCGCTGCCCTGGGGGCCCGCCGGTTCCTTCGAAGCGTGAATGCCGGTCGGATCCTCGTCGTCGTCGTGAGCGTTGTCGTAGGCGCCAGTCTCTTCGCGAGCGTGCTCTTCACGGCCGCCGCGCCGAGCGCCGCGTACTTCGCGACGTTCACGCGAGCATGGGAATTCGGCGTCGGAGCGTTGATCGCGCTGGCCCCGACGGCGTGGCGTCTGCGGCGCCGAATCGCCAACATGCTCGCGATCGCCGGCTTCATCGCCATCCTCTGGAGTGCGTTCGTCTATGACGACTCGACGGCATTCCCCGGTTCGGCGGCTCTGATCCCGGTTCTCGGAACGGCCGCCATCATCGCCGCCGGAACGCGGAACGACGACCTGTGGCATTCCGCCATCACGGCCCGCCGCCCCATCCAATGGCTCGGAAACGTCTCCTACTCGCTGTACCTCTGGCACTGGCCTGAATCGGCCTGACTTTCGTTCCGTTCTTCAAGTAAGGATGGAACACGATGAACAGGAAGTATTCGCCGGAGATGCGTGAGCGGGCGTTGCGGATGCTCGCGGAGACGCGTCCGTCGCACC